>NZ_JAAXOX010000001.1 GCF_012396125.1 Cellulomonas denverensis
CGCCTCGTCTGCGCCGCCGCGCACCATCCGGGCTCACACCCGCCCCACCCCACCCCTCCTCACCGAGAGTGCGCAAATGCACGCTTCCTGAGCCGGGAGGCGTGCATTCGTGCACTCTCGGCGCAGTCACAGGGCCGCAGCGCAGGGGCAAGACGCAAGGGCCGGGCGCAGGGGCAAGGCGCAAGGGCCGGGCGCAGGGGCCAGGCGCAGAGGCCGGGCGCAGGGGCAAGGCGCAGGGCGCAGGGGCAGGGGCAGGGGCAGGAGCGCAGGGAGCAAGAGCCAGGGGCAAGAGGCAAGGGAAGGAGACAGGGGCGCGGGAGACAGGAGCGCAGGACAGCAGAGCAAGCCCCAGACCCACGGGACTGTTGAACCGTCAACTTGTCGCGTAGTCTCCTAGGACGTTGGTCCCCCACTCAAGGAGACGTCATGCCCGACCGCCGCACCACGACGGCCGAGCGCCAGGCCCGCCTGGCCGCCATCCGCGCCGAACAGCAGCGTGCCAAGACCCGCCGCACCTGGCTGCTCGGCTCCATCGCCGGCGTGCTGGTCCTGGGCCTGATCGGGGTCAGCATCGCGGTGATCTGGGACGCCGGCCGGGAGCAGGCCGCCCTGGAGGCCGCCGCCGATGGGGACATCGAGGGTGTCGAGGTGATCGACGGCCTGACGTTCAACCACGTCTCCACCACGGTCGACTACGCCCAGACCCCGCCGGCCGGTGGCGACCACAACGCCGCCTGGCTGAACTGTGGCGTCTACACCGAGCCGGTGCCGAACGAGAACGCGGTGCACGCCCTGGAGCACGGCGCGGTGTGGATCACCTACTCCCCCGATCTGCCCGCCGACCAGGTCGCCACCCTGCAGGCGATGGCCGAGGGCCAGTCCTATGTGCTGGTCACCCCGTACGAGGACATGGACTCCCCGATCGCGATCAGCGCCTGGGGCTACCAGCTCAAGGTGGACGACGCCGACGACCCGCGGCTGCCCACCTTCGTGCAGAAGTACCTGCTGAACCCGGAGCTGTCCGAGGTCGGCGCCCCGTGCTCCAACGGCGTGGGCGTGCCTGCGTGACCGAGGCACCCGTCGACGACCGGCCGCGGGGGCTGCCCCGGCCGGTCGTCGCCGTGTTGCTCGTGGCCGTGCTGGCGGTCGGCGCGCTGATCGGCGCCCTGCTGGCCCGGCAACCCGCGCTGGCCGTGCCCGCCGAGGGGTCGGTGGACGCCGGCTTCGCCCGCGACATGCAGGCGCACCATGCGCAGGCCGTGCAACTGGCCGTCCTGGTCCGCGACCGGTCCACCGACGAGGAGGTCCGGACCGTCGCGCTGGACATCCTGCTCACCCAGCAGAACCAGATCGGCCAGATGGCCGGCTGGCTGACCACCTGGGGCCTGCCCGCGGCGAGCAGCGCGGCCCCGATGGCCTGGATGTCCGACGGCGAGCACGCCCACGACGCCACCGCCACCGGCTCCTACGCCGACATGCCCGGCTGGGTGTCCAGCGCCGACCTGGCCCGGCTGACCGCCGCCGAGGGCGCCGAGGCCGACCGGCTGTTCCTGCAGCTGATGATCCCGCACCACGAGGGCGGGGTGGAGATGGCCGAGTACGCCGCCGCGCACGCCCGGATGCCCCAGGTGGTGGACCTGGCGAACGGCATCGTGACCTTCCAGGAGAAGGAACTGACGGTGCTGCACGACATGCTGGACGCCCGCGGCGGACCGGTGGAATGACCGCCTGACGGACGCTTCCGTCCCACCGATCAAGAATGCCGATCGGTCCAGATGGCAGAACACTGTTGGACGCCTGCGCGATGGCGCGCTTAGCGTGTCCGGCATGACGCGGAATCGACCCCTCGGACAGCGGGCGCTGCACAGCAGCCGGCCCGCCGTCACCGGTCGTCCCGTCGCCCCGATCTCCGGGGCGCCCGGCGCATGTGTGTGCGCCTGTTGTTGTCGCTGACGCGTCGCTGCTGACCGTCCGGCCGCCGCGGACCTGAACCGCCGCGTGCCCACCCCCCGTATTGCCGACCCGGCCCCGTCCTGCGCTGCAGGTGGTGCCCGGGCGCCTCCGCACACCCCTTTTCCCGGAAGGCTCCGCCATGCCCGTCGAGTTCATCTCCGCCATCAACGTCAACCCTGCCAACGAGGTCAACGGCCGCCGCGACAGCGCCATCGACGTCGACTACCTGCGCCGCTACGCCCGGATCCTGGAGGAGGGCGGCTTCGACTACTCGCTGGTGCCCTACGGGTCGGCCGGCCACGACCCGTTCACCATCTCCGCCGCCTTCACCCAGGTCACCGAGCGGCTGCGGCCGATCGTCGCGCTGCGGCCGAACACGATCTACCCCACGGTCGCCGCCAAGGCGCTGGCCACCCTGGACCAGCTCTCCGGCGGCCGGGCGGTGGTGCACTTCATCGCCGGCGGCGACGACCACGAGCAGGCCCGGGAGGGCGACCGGCTGACCAAGGCCGAGCGCTACGCCCGCCAGGAGGAGTACATCCGGATCCTGCGCCGGGTCTGGTCCGAGACCGAGCCCTTCGACCACGCGGGGACCTACTACTCCTTCGAGGACTTCGTCAGCCGGGTGCGACCGGTGCACGGCACCATCCCGGTGTCGGTGGGCGGCTCCTCCGCCGAGGCCTACGCCCAGGGCGGCGCGCTGGCCGACATCTTCGGGCTGTGGGGCGAGCCGCTGAAGGACACCCGGCAGCAGATCGACCGGGTCGCCGAGGCTGCCCGGGCCGCCGGCCGCACCGACACTCCGCGGACCTGGGTGACCTTCCGGCCGATCATCGCCCCCACCGAGGAACTCGCCTGGGAGAAGGCCGAGCGGATCCTGGCCATCCTGCAGAGCCGGTCCGGGGCACCGGGCGCCGGGCAGCCCAGCGGGCACCGCGGCGGGCTGTGGGTGCAGACCCCCGGCGCCACCGGCCCGGCGAACGTCGGCTCCCAGCGGCTGCTGGAGATCGCCGCCCGTGGTGACCGGCACGACCGCGCGCTGTGGACGCCGACCGCGAGCGCCACCGGGGCCCGCGGGGCCTCCACCGCCCTGGTCGGCACCCCCGAGACGGTCGCCGCCGCGATCCTGGACTACGTCGACCTCGGCGCGGACCTGATCTCGATCCGGGGCTACGACAACCTGAACGACGCGATCGACTACGGCCGCTACCTGATCCCGCTGGTCCGCGAGGAGCTGGCGCACCGGGAGGCCACCGGCGTGCGCGGCGAGGTCGTCGCCCAGCCGCCGCTGGACCAGGAGCTGTCGGCGGTGACCGCGTGACGATCCAGGCCCCGGCCCGGCCGGATCTGTCCGACGCGGCACTGGCCCGGGTGACCGCCGCCCTGGCCGTCACCGCCGAGCAGCACGACCGCACCGCCGAGTTCCCCTGGGCCGGCATCCACACCGTGCATGACGCCGGGCTGCTCGGCCTGGGCATCGGCCCCCGCTACGGCGGACCCGGGCTGACCGCCGTCGACGCGGTGCGGGTGCTGACCGCGCTGGGGGCGGGCGACCCGGCGGTGGCGCTGATCGTGGCGATGACCCTGGGCCAGCACGTGGCGCAGGACCGCAACCCGTGGTGGCCGGAGGAGCTGTACCGGCAGGTGGTGGACCGCTCCGCCGACGCACCGGTGCTGCTGAACGCGGTGCGGGCCGAGCCCGAGTGGGGCGCCCCGGCCCGCGGCGGACTGCCGGCCACCACGGTGCGCCGCGACGGCGACGGCTGGGTGCTGAACGGGCACAAGGGCTTCGCCACCGGCTCCGAAGGACTGGCCTACCACCTGGTCTGGGCGGTGCACCACGACGGTCCGTCCGGCGAACCGGAGCTGGCCCACGCCATCGTGCCCGGCGACCACCCGGGCGTCCGGGTGGAACGGACCTGGGACCACCTGGGCCAGCGGGCCACCAGCACCCACGACGTGCACTACACCGACGTGCACCTGCCGGCCGACCACTTCCGCGGGGTGCCGCAGTCCCGGCTGTCCCGCCAGGACTTCCCCGGGGCGATCGCCCTCGGGCTGCCCGCGCTCTATGTGGGGGTCGGCCGGGCGGCGCAGGCGTTCCTGCACCGCTTCGCCCGCGACCGGGTGCCGACCTCGCTGGGCCGCCCGATCGCCACCACCGAGCACATCCAGCAGACCGCCGGCCAGGTCGAGGCGCTGCTGGTCCAGGCCGAGGAGCTGCTGCTCGGCCTGGCCGCCCGGGCCGACGCCGGTGATCCGGGGGCGCCCGCCCGGTTCGGCCTGGCCAAGGTGCTCGCCACCCGGAACGCGATCGAAGCCGTCCAGACCACGGTCGCCGCCCTGGGCAACCCGGCCCTCACCCGGCACCACCCGCTCGAACGGCACCTGCGCGACGTCCTCGCCTCGCGGGTGCACCCGCCCCAGGAGGACGCCGCCCTGCTCGCCACCGGCCGCCGCCTGCTCTCCACCGACACCCCCTGAGGACTTCCCGATGACCCGCAGCCGCACCGCCCTGCCCGCCGTCGCCCTGCTCGCCCTGCTGTCCGCCTGCTCGGCGGCGGGCGCGACCGGCGCCGACCCGACCGACACCGCCGGCGACCCGGTTTCCGGGGGCACCCTGGATGTCGCGTTCTTCCCGGACAACGCCGCCTTCGCCTGCGTCGACCCGTTCCAGACCTACTGGATCGAGCACCGCACGGTGATCCGGAACTTCGCCGACTCGCTGACCGACCAGGACCCGGAGACCGGGGAGCTGGTGCCGTGGCTGGCGACCGACTGGCAGGTCTCCGACGACGGCCTGGCCTACACCTTCGACCTGCGCGACGACGTGACGTTCTCCGACGGCACCGCGTTCACCGCCGAGTCGGTGCAGCTGGCCTTCGACTCCGGCGCCGCCACCCTGGCCGAGCTGCCGACCGCCTACGGCGCGGTGTACCTGGCCGGCTACGACTCCACCGAGGTGGTGGACGACGACACCGTGATCGTGCACTTCAGCACGCCGAACTCGGCCTTCCTGCAGGGCACCTCCACCACGAACCTGGCGATCCTGGCCGCGTCCAGCTACCAGGCCACCCCGGAGGAGCGCTGCCTCGGGAACGTGGTCGGCTCCGGCCCGTTCGTGCTGGACGAGTACTCCCCGGGCGAGAAGACCGTGCTGACCAAGCGCGAGGGCTACGACTGGGGCTCGGAGCTGCGGGAGAACACCGGCGAGGCGTACCTGGACGGCATCACCTTCACCTATGTCGCGGAGGACAGCGTGCGGGTGGGGCAGCTCACCTCGGACGCGATCGACATCGCCTGGCCGCGCAACCCGATCAGCGAGAACGACACCGCGCTGATCCAGTCCGCCGGTGACTCCGTGGTCAGCCGCTCGCTGCCCGGGCCGGCGAACAACTACTACCCGAACCTCGCCGACGGGAAGATCCTGTCCGACGAGCGGGTCCGGCTGGCGGTGCAGAAGTCGATCGACCGGGACAGCTACGCCACCACCATCTTCGGCGCCGAGTACCCGTCGGTGACCAGCATCTACGACACCACCACCCCGGCCTACCAGGACCACTCCGAGGACCTGGCCTATGACCCGGACGGCGCGGCCGAGCTGCTGGACGAGGCCGGCTGGACGCTGGGCGACGACGGCTACCGCTACTCCGACGGCCGCAAGCTCACGCTGTCCACCCCGGTGATCGCCCAGTTCTCCGCCGGCGACCAGCTCATCCAGGACCAGCTCAAGGCGGTCGGCATCGACCTGGAGCTGAACGTGATCACCCAGGCCCAGCGCTCCGAGGTGCTGGCCGCCGGTGACTACGACCTGATCAGCACCTACTACACCCGCGCCGACCCGGGCGTGATCCAGTGGATCGTGGACGCCCGTTACGCCGGGTCGCAGGCCCAGGCGGTGAACGCGCTGACCGCCGAGCAGACCACCGAGGTGCAGGGGCTGCTGGACCGTGGCACCACCACCCTGGACCCCACCGCCCGCGCCGAGGTCTACGCCGAGCTGCAGGACTACTACCTGGATCACGCGCTGGCCTTCCCCACCTTCGAGCGGGTGCAGACCGCCGGGGTGTCCGCCGCGGTGCACGGCTTCCGGTTCACCTCGGAGTCCTTCGGTGACTTCGCCGGCACCTGGATCACACCGTGACCGCGGTGGTGCCGGCCGCACCCTGGGTGCAGCTGCGCCGGCCGTCCGGGACCTGGGTGTACGTCGCGGGCCGGGTGTTGCAGGCGGCCGGGGTGCTGTGGGCGGCCTACACGGTCACCTTCGTCATCCTCTGGCTGCTGCCCAGCGACCCGCTGGCCCTGGTGCTGTCCGCCAACAACGTGGAGCTGGACTCGCTGTCCCCGGCCGAGCTCGCCGCCGCCCAGGCCCGCTACGGACTGGACCAGCCCGTCCTGGCCCAGTACTGGCAGATGCTGACCGGCGCCCTGCACGGCGACCTGGGCACCTCCACCACCAAGGGCGTCCCGGTCACCCAGCTGATCGCCGAGCGGCTGCCCGGCACCCTGCAGCTGTCCGGCTTGGCGATCGTGCTGGCGCTCGGCGGCGGGGTGCTGGTCGCCTGGCTCGCCGCCTACGTCCGGTGGTCCCCGCTGCGGCTGCTGCTGACCCGGCTGCCGTCCGCCGGGGTGGCCTTCCCGTCGTTCTGGATCGGTCTGCTGCTGATCCAGGTGTTCGCCTTCAGCCTCGGCTGGTTGCCGTCCACCGGGCAGGCCGGGCCGCAGGCGTTGATCCTGCCCGCGATCACGATGGCGATCCCGACCGGCGCTGCCTTCGCCCAGGTGCTCACCCGCAGCCTGACCGACACGCTCGCCGAGCCGTACATCACCACCGCCACCGCCACCGGGCTGTCCCGGGCCGCGGTGATCGGCCGGCACGCCCTGCGCAATGCCGCCCTGCCGACCCTGACCATCCTCGGCCTGCTGGTCGGCGGCACCGTGACCGGCGCGATCGTCACCGAGACGGTCTTCGCCCGGCAGGGCGTCGGCACCCTGGCCCAGGAGTCGGTGCTCAACCAGGACGTGCCGGTGGTGCAGGCCGTGGTGGTGCTGGCCGCCGCCGCCTTCGTGCTGGTGAACCTGCTGGTCGACCTGCTCTACCCGTTGCTCGACCCCCGGATCGCGAGGTCACGATGACGACACTCACCCAGCCCCGGCTAGTCACCGCTCCCGCCACGGCCACCCCCGCCCGGACCGTCTCCGGCCGGGCAGCCCGCCGCCGCGCCACCGCCCGGGCCCTGCTGCGACGACCCGGCTTCCTGATCGCGCTCGCCTTCACCGGCTTCGTGATCCTGTCCGCCCTGGCCCCGGGCTGGTTCACCTCCGCCGACCCGTACGCCACCGCCCCGGCCGACAAGCTGCTGCCGCCCAGCGCGGCGCACCTGTTCGGCACCGACGAGCTCGGCCGGGACCTGTTCTCCCGGGTGCTGCACGGCGGGGCACTGACCATCCAGGCCACCGCCCTGGCGATCGGCATCGCGCTGGTCGGCGGGCTCGGGCTCGGCGTGCTGAGCGGGTTCGTCGGCGGGTGGGTGGACGCGGCGGTGATGCGGGTGGTCGACGTGCTGCTCGCCATCCCCGGCCTGCTGCTCGCCCTGGCGATCGTCACCGCGGTGGGCTTCGGCACCGTGCCGGTGGCGGTCGCAGTCGGCATCGGGATCATCCCCGGCTTCGCCCGCACCACCCGGGCCGAGGTGCTCCGGATCAAGACCCTGCCCTACGTGGAGGCCGCCCGCACCGGTGGCGGCTCCTGGGGCCGGGTGCTGCTGCGACACGTGCTGCCGAACTCCTGGGGGCCGGTGGCGGTGCTGGCGGTGCTCGACTTCGGTGCCGCGATCATCGCCGTGGCCGCCCTGTCCTTCCTCGGCTTCGGCGCCCAGCCACCGGCCGCGGAGTGGGGCACGCTGATCTCCTCCGGGCGCAACTACCTGGTCACCAGCCCGTGGCTCAGCCTGCTGCCCGGCCTGTTCGTCGGGCTGCTGGTGCTGGCGCTGAACCACCTGGCCCGCACGGTCGAGGAGGTCGGCCGATGACCGCCGTCGCCGCCCTGACCGACCTGCAGGTCACCTACGGCCGGCACGCCCCGGCGGTCCGCGGCGTCTCGCTCGGCATCGCCCCCGGGGAGGTGCTGGCGGTGGTCGGCGAGTCCGGCTCCGGCAAGACCACCACCGCCTCGGCGCTGCTCGGACTGCTGCCCGCGGCCGGGCGGATCACCGGCGGCCGGATCGAGGTCGACGGCCTGGACGTCACCCACGCCGGCGAGCGGGTCCGGCGCGGACTGCGCGGCCGGGTGATCGGCCTGGTCCCGCAGGACCCGATGGTCGGGCTCGACCCCACCCGGCGGGTGGGATCCCAGCTCGCCGAGGCGGTCCGGCTGCGCGACGTGCCCCGCCGGGCCGCCGGGGCCGAGGTGCACCGGCTGCTGCAAGAGGCCGGTGTCGACGACCCGGAGCTGCGCGCCCGCCAGTACCCGCACGAACTGTCCGGCGGCCTGCGCCAGCGGGTGCTGATCGCCCTGGCACTGGCCGGGCGCCCGCGATTGGTGGTGGCCGACGAGCCGACCTCCGCCCTGGACGTCACCGTGCAGCGCCGGATCCTCGACCACCTGGTCGGCCAGGTCCGCGAGTCCGGCACCGCCCTGCTGATCATCACGCACGACCTGGCGATGGCCGCCGACCGGGCCGACCGGCTGGTGGTGATGCAGGACGGCCGGGTGGTGGAGCAGGGCACGGCCGCGGCGGTGATCGACCGGCCGAGCGAGCCGTACACCCGTCGGCTGATCGCCGCCGCCCCCGGGCTGCGCGGCCTGCGCCCGCGGACCGACGACCTGCCCGGGGCGGACACCGTGCTCCGGCTGACCGGCGCCACGGTGGACTTCCCCGGCACCGGGCGGGCGCTGGACGGCGTCGACCTGGCGGTCCCCCGGGGCGGCACCCTGGCGGTGGTCGGCGAGTCCGGCTCCGGCAAGACCACCGCGCTGCGGGTCGCGCTCGGCCTGCAACGCCTCACCGCCGGCCGGGTCGAACTCGACGGCCAGGACGTCACCGGCGCCGGCTGGCGGCAGTGGCGACCGCTGCGCCGCCGGGTCCAGCTGGTGCACCAGAACCCGTTCGCCGCGCTGGATCCGCGGTTCACCGTGGCCGAGTCGGTGGCCGAACCGCTGGTGTCCTACCGGATCGGCGACCGGCGCTCGCGGCTGGCCCGGGCGGCCGAGCTGGTGGACCGGGTGGGACTGCCCTCGGACGCCCTGTCCCGGCTGCCGGCCGAACTGTCCGGCGGGCAGCGCCAGCGGGTGGCGATCGCCCGGGCGCTGGCCCTGTCGCCGGAACTGCTGCTGCTGGACGAGCCGGTCTCCGCGCTGGACGTGTCGGTGCAGGCGCAGATCCTGGACCTGCTGGCCGACCTGCAACGCGACCTCGGCGTGTCCTACCTGCTGGTCTCGCACGACCTGGCCGTGGTGGCGCAGGTGGCACACCGGGTGGCGGTGCTGCACCGCGGCATCCTGGTCGAGTCCGGCCCGACCGCCCGGGTGTTCGGTTCCCCGGAGCACGCCCGGACCCGGGAACTGCTGGACGCGGTGCCCGGCCGCCGCACCGCCCAGGGGGTGACCCGGTGACCGGGGCGCTGGACCTGGTGCAGCTGCGGTCCTTCGTCGCGATCGCGGACTGCGGTGGCTTCGGCCGGGCGGCGGTCGCCCTGCACCTGAGCCAGCCGACGGTCAGCCAGCACGTGCGCAGCCTGGAACGGGGGCTGCGCCAGACCCTGGTGGAGCGGCACGGCCGGGGCACCCGGTTCACCCCGGCCGGGGAGCGGCTGCTGGCCGAGGCCCGCCGGATCCTGGCGGTGCACGACGACGCCCTGGCCCGGCTGGACGCGGCCGGCCGGCGCACCGTGGTGGTCGGCTCCACCGAGACCGCCGCCGAGCAGGTGCTGCCCGGGCTGCTCACCGCGCTGCGCGGCGCCTATCCCGGCCGGCCGGTGCAGTTCAGCATCGATCGCTCGACCCAGATGACCGAGGCGATCGAGCGCGGGTCGATCGACGTGGCTGTGCTGCTCGCGCTCGGCCCGCAGACCCCGGGCCGGCCGGTGGGCACCCTGCCGCTGCGCTGGTTCGCCCGCCCCGGGCTCGATCTGGGCGGGACCGTGCCGCTGGTCGCCTACTCCGAGCCGTGCGGGATGCGCCGCCGTGCGCTGTCCGAACTGGGCGAGGCGGGCCGGGTGGTCGAGCTGGCCGCCGAGTCCACCAGCCTGGAGGGCGTGATCGCCGCCGCACGGGCCGGGATCGGGGTGGCCGTGCTGCCCAGTGCGGGCGCCGCCCCGGACGGCCTGGTCGAACGCACCGATCTGCCCCCGCTCGGCGTCGCCGCCATCCACCTGGCCGTGCGCCGCGGGCTGGACGTCGACCTGGAGTCGGCCGCCCTGGGCGCCCTGGAGACCTTCTTCGCCACCCTCACCGCACCGGAGACCGCCGATGACCCGCACTGAGCACCTGATCGACCCGCCGGAACTGGACCGGCTGCTGCACACCGGCACGCCGGTCCGGCTGCTGGACGTGCGCTGGACCCTGGCGGTCCCGGACGGCCGTCCGGCCTACCGCGCCGGACACCTGCCCGGGGCGGTCTACGTCGACCTGGACACCGAGCTGGCCGCCCCACCCGGTCCGGGCGGACGGCACCCGCTGCCCGAGCTCGGCGCGTTGCAGGCCGCGGCCCGCCGCTGGGGGCTGCGCACCGGCGAGGCGGTGGTGGTCTACGACGACAACGCCGGCCAGTCCGCAGCCCGGGCCTGGTGGCTGCTGCGCTGGGCGGGCCTGACCGACGTCCGGCTGCTGGACGGCGGGCTGGCCGCCTGGGCCGGGGCGGGTCTGCCGCTGTCCACCGCCGAGCCGGAGCCCGAGCCCGGCGACGTCACGCTGTCCGCCGGGCACCTGCCCACCCTGGACGCCGACGGCGCCGCACGGGCCGAGCTGCTGCTGGACGCCCGGGCGGGCGAACGCTACCGGGGCGAGGTCGAACCGATCGACCCACGGCCCGGCCACATCCCGGGGGCGCTCAGCGCGCCCACCGCCCAGAACGTCGACGCCGGTGGCCGCTTCCACCCCACCGCCGCGCTGACCGCCCGGTTCACCGCCCTGGGCGCCCGGCCCGGCCGGCCGGTGGGCGTGTACTGCGGTTCCGGCGTCACTGCGGCCCATCAGGCGCTGGCGCTCACCGTCGCCGGCTTCGACCCGGTGCTCTACCCCGGCTCCTGGTCCGCCTGGTCCGCCGACCCCACCCGCCCGGCCGCCCTCGGGCAGCCGGATCCCGTCCTCGCCGAGGAGGCACCGCGATGACCATCACCGACCCGGCCACCACCGCCGCCACCCGTACCTGGTCCGAGCCCGAGCACCTGGCGCCCCGCGGCACCGTCGTGCTGCTGGCCGGACGGGGTGAGACCCCGGAGGTGTACCAGCGCTTCGGCAGCCGGATCGCCGCCGACGCCTACCGGGTGATCGCCGTCGACGACGACCCGGCCGCCGCGGCCACCGCCGCCGCCCTGCTCGCGGACCCCGGACTGCCCGGGCCGCGGGTGCTGGCCGGGGCACGCCCGGACGCGGTGCTGCTGGCCGGCCTGCCGGTCCGGCCGGGGCCGCTGGGCCGGGCGTGGGGTGGCAGCTGGGAGACCGAGATCGCCGCGCGCACCGCCTGCCCGAACCACCGGGCGGTGCTGGCCCGCAGCGCCCGGGGCGGCATCGCCGAGGCCCTGCGCACCGCCCCGCCGATCGTCCGGGTCTCCCCCGGTGAGCTGGGCGTCCCGGTGCTGGCCGTGCACGGCGCCGCCGACCCGATCAGCCCGGCCGAGGAGGCGGTGCCCGCCCTGCGGGAGCTCGGCGCGCAGGTGCACCTGGTCGCCGACGGCCTGCACGACGTGCTCAACGACGTCCAGCACCGCTCGGTGGCCGCCACGGTGATCCTGTTCCTGGAGCGGCTGCGCGCCGGCGCGGACCTGGTGCGGCCGGCATGACCGCGGTCACCACGGTCGCCGGGCTGGACGCCCTGGCACCCACCGATCGGTCCGCCGAGGGCCGGGAGCGGGCCCGGTCCGACCGCTCCGGCTGGTCGCCCGACGGGCTGCCGGACGCGGTGGTGCGGCCGGACAGCGTCGACCAGGTGCAGCAGGTGGTCCGCTGGGCCGCCGCGCACCGAGTGCCGCTGGTCCCCCGGGGTGCGGGCACCGGGCTGACCGGTGGCGCCGCCGCGGCCCCCGGCCAGGTGGTGCTCGATCTGTCCGGCCTGGACGCGATCGAGTCCCTGGACCCGGGCGCCCGCACCGCGGTGGTCCAGCCCGGGGTGATCCTGGCCGACCTGGACCGGGCCGCCGCCGCCCACGGCCTGCGCTACGTGCCCGACCCGGGCAGCGTGGCGATCGCCAGCATCGGCGGCACCATCGCCACCAACGCCGGCGGGCTGCGCTGCGCCCGGCACGGCGGCACCCGGGAGGCGGTCGCCGGGCTGGACGTGGTGCTGGCCGACGGCAGCCTGCTGCGCACCGGCACCTCCGGCGCCCGCAGCGTGACCGGCTACGACCTGACCTCGCTGTTCGTCGGCTCCGAGGGCACGCTCGGCGTCGTGGTCCGGGCGACCGTCCGGCTGCAACCGCTGCCGGTGGCCACCGCCACGGTGACCGCGCTGTTCCCGGACGTGGCCACCGCCGCCCACGCGGTCGCCACGGTGCTCGCCGCCGGTCCGGTGCCGCCCACTCTGGAACTGCTCGACCACGCCACCCTGGCCGCCGTCGATCCCGCGCTGGCCGACCGCGGCGGTGCCTTCCTGCTGGTGCAGACCGAGGGGGCACCGGCCCTGGCGGAGGCCACCGCCCTGGCCGGGCTGCTGCGCGGCACCGCGCTAGAGGTGGACGTCACCGACGACCCGGTCCGGGCCGAGCGGCTGCTCGCCACCCGCCGGGACGCGCTGCCCGCAGTGCAGCGGCACGGCCGGGTGCTGATCGAGGACGTGTCGGTGCCACCCGCCGCACTGGCCGAGGCGATCACCGGGATCGAGGCCATCGCCGACCGCACCGGCGTCCGGGTGTTCACCTTCGCCCACGCCGGGGCCGGGGTGATCCATCCCCTGGTGCTCACCGACGACGGCGAAATCACCCCGCGGGTGCGCGAGACGGTCGACGCGATCGTCGCCCTGGCCCTGCGCCTGGGCGGCACCCTCACCGGCGAACACGGCATCGGCGCGCTCAAGCGGCACTGGCTGCCGGACGAGCTCGACCCGGTGGCCCGCACCACCCTGCACCGGATCAAGGCCGCCCTCGACCCGGCCGGTGTGCTCAACCCCGGCAAGGCGATCTGAGAGGACCCGAACCATGACCACCCTGCTCACCGGCGGCCCGCGTGTCGTCGCCCTCACCGGCAACCCCCGTACCGGCTCGCGCACCGCCGCCGCGGCGGAGACCACCGCCGCCCACCTGGCCCGTGAACTCGGCTGGGACGGCGCGGTGACCGCCCTGGACCTGGCCGTGATCGGCCCGGAACTGCTCGCCGCCGACCACCCGCGGGCCGACATCGCCCTGCGCACCGCCGCCGACGCCGCGCTGCTGGTGGTCGCCACCCCGGTGCACAAGGCCAGCTTCACCGGGCTGCTGAAGTCCTTCCTCGACCTGTACGGACCGCGCGGCCTGGCCGGGGTGGTGGCCGTGCCGCTGGTGGTGCCGGGCGACCCCGGTCACAGCCTGGTCGGCGACCTGCACCTGCGGCCGGTGCTGGTCGAGCTCGGTGCCGTGCTGCCGACCCGGTCGCTGGTGGTCACCGCCGGCGCCCTGCCCGACCTCGACGACCACCTGGACACCTGGTGGTCCACCGAGGGCCCCGCCCTGCGCCGCGCCGTGACCGTGGAGGTGACCCGATGAGCACCCTGAGCCGCCTGGAGGCCGACCTGATCGAGCAGGACGAGCCGCAGCTCACCCCCGACCAGTACAAGTCGGTGTTCCGCCGGCACGCCGCCGGGGTCGCGGTGGTGACCCTGCTCGGCGACCGGGGGCCGGTCGGCTTCACCGCCACCTCGGTGATCTCGGTCTCCGCCGCACCGCCGCTGCTGGCGTTCTCGATCGACTCCGGCTCCTCGTCCTGGCCCGCGCTGGCCCGGACCCGCACCCTGGTGGTCAGCTTCCTGGCGCACGACCAGGCCGACCTGTCCACCCGGTTCGCCGCCCGGGGCGAGGACCGGTTCGCCGCCGGTGGCTGGTCCACGCTGCCCACCGGCGAGCCGGTGCTGGACGGGGCGCAGTCCTGGGTCCGCGGCCGGGTGGTGCAGCGCACGCCGGTCGGCACCAGCTATCTGGTCAGCGTGCGCGCCCTGGACCACGGCACCCGGGAGGACGCCGAGCCACTGGTGTACCGCGACCGCCGGTACTACGCCCTCGCCGCCGTGGACGGGACATCCGCCGCCAACCGGTAGCCCCACCGGCGCGAGTGCGTCACCCCTGCTCCGACCTCGGCAGCGCCGCTCCCGCACTCGGCGCCGGAGCACCGACCTCACCACCCTGGACGGCTAATCAGAACGATTCTCATTATGTGTTAGGTTCGGCGGCGACACGTCACCCCCTCCCCGGAAGGAGTCGGCGCGGCCCGTCCGCGCCTCGCCACCATGAACACCCGCACCCGACCCCTCGCCACGCTCGGCGCCGGCCTGACCGCCGCCCTGCTGCTGGCCGCCTGCGGTCAGTCCGAGGACGCCGCCACCCCGGCCGCCTCGACCACCCCGGAGCCCGCCGCGACCTCCGCCGAGTCCGCCAGCCTCAAGCCGCGGCTGGTGCTGACCTACGACGGCGGGATCCAGGTCCTGGACGCCACCACCCTGGAGCCGGTCGCCGACCTGGAGCTGGACGGCTTCAACCGGGTCAACCCGGCCGGCGACGGGCGGCACGTGATGGTGTCCACCGCCGGCGGATTCCAGGTGCTCGACGCCGGGACCTGGGAGCAGGCGCACGGCGACCACGCGCACTACTTCGTCGCCGAGCCCCGGCTGACCGACCTGGTCTACGACGCTGAGACGCCGGGCCACGTCGTGGTGCACGAGGGCCGCACCGCGTTGTTCGACGACGGCACCGGCCAGGTCACGATCGTCGACTCCGCGGACATCGCCGACCCGGACACCGAGCGCCGCGCGTTCACCACCCCGCAGGCGCACCACGGCGTCGCGGTGGAACTCTCCGACGGCAGCGTGGTGGTCTCAGAGGGCGACGAGGACACCCGCACCGGCATCCGGCTACTGGCCGCCGACGGCGCACAGACCGCGGCCGACGACCAGTGCCCCGGCGTGCACGGCGAGGCGGTGGCGGCCGACGAGACGGTGGTGATCGGCTGCGAGGACGGCGCCCTGATCGTCGCCGGCGGCCAGATCACCAAGGTCACGTCTCCGGACGCCTACGGCCGGATCGGCAACCAGGCCGGCTCCGAGGACTCCCCGATCGTGCTCGGCGACTACAAGTCCGACCCGGACGCCGACCTGGAGCGCCCGACCCGGGTCAGCCTGATCGACACCCGGACCGCCGAGCTGACCCTGGTGGACCTGCCGTCCTCCTACACCTTCCGGTCGCTGGCGCGCGGCGATGACGGGGAGGCTCTGGTGCTCGGCACCGACGGCAACCTGCACGTGATCGACCCGGAGACCGGCACCCTGGTCCGCTCGATGCCGGTGCTGGACGCCTGGGAGGAGCCGGAGGACTGGCAGCAGCCGCGCCCGGCGATCCAGGTGCACGAGGGCACCGCCTACATCGCCGACCCGGCGCACGACCGGCTGCTGGCGGTGGACGTCCTGACCGGCGAGGTCTGGAACACCGCCGACCTCACGGTCACCCCGAACGAGCTGACCGTGGCCACCGGCGAGGCCGCGAGCCACGAGGCGCACGACGAGCACGCGGACGAGCACGAGGACCACGCCGACGAGCACGACGACCACGACCACGACGAGCACGAGGACCACTGACCCGTCCTGACACGCCACGGCCCGGCCCCGCGACGACATCCGCGGGGCCGGGCCGTGGTCGTGGTCAGTGCGACCGCAGGGCGTCGATCAGCTGGTCCTTGGTCATGCTGGACCGGCCGTCGATGTCGAGTTCGGCGGCACGCTTGCGCAGGTCGTCGACCGTCCAGTCGTCGTAGGACCCCGACTCGCCGCCCTTCCTGCCCACGCTGCTGCGGCCCCGGGCGGCGGCGGCATTGGCGATCCGCGCGGACTTCTCCTTGCTGTTGCCCTCGTCCCGGAGCTCCTCGTACAGCTCCTTGTCCTTGACGCTGGGACCGGGATCACGTTCCGGCATGGTGGACCTCCTTCGGCGTTCCTCCGACTGTGCGCCGGGCCGGGCCGGTCCGCATCTCAGCCGTCAGCTCACCCGGCGGCTCACCCGTCAGCTCACCCGTCCAGGAACCGCCGCACCGCCTCGACCACCAGCGCATGGTCGTCGGCCTGCGCCAGCCCGGAGACGGTCACCACCCCGACGATCCCGACCCCCTCGACGTGCACCGGGAACGCCCCGCCGTGCGCGGCGTAGCGCTGCACCGACAACTGCTGCTTGTCCGCGAAGGTCGTCCCGGCCGCCCGGTGCCGCAGGCCCTGCAGGTACGACGAGGTGCCGAAGCGCTCCACCACCCGGGCCTTGCGCTCGATCCAGCTGTCGTTGTCCGGGCTGGTGCCGGGCCGGGCGGCGTGGAACAGCTGCTGGCGGCCACGCCGGATATCGACGGTCACCGCCAGGTCGCGCTCCATCGCGAGTTCCACCAGCAGGGTGCCCAGCTCCCACGCGTCGTCATTGCTGAAGGTCGCGAACCGCAGCTCACGCTCCTGCTGTGCCACCTCCGCCACCAGGCGGGTCAGATCGTCGCTCATACCCGCCAGGATGGCACCACCCGGCCGGGCCGACAGCGGAACGGGTCACTCGGACGGGCCGGGCCGAACGTCACATCCGGACGACTTCGGCAGGTCCTAGCGTCGTGGTGGAACAGCAATGACGCTCTCAACCGGAAGTGCATCGTGGGTAGACACCTGTCCGACCATCCGACATTTTCTTCGCAGTCGTCCGGCGCCCCACCGGCGCGACGATCACCGCGTGCGGTTCTCGCCGCGATTCCGCTGCTCTTCCTGGCCGGCTGCGGCAGCGCGGGCGCGAGCACCGGCGAGGGCTCCGCACACGGCGGCGAGGCCAGCCTCGCGCTGCCGGACCTCGGCTCGGTGCAGGTGATGGGCGTCAGCGGCCGGCTGCTGCTGATGATCGGCCTGCTGGTCTGTGTCGGCGGGCTGGCCTTCGGCCTGGTCACGTCGGTGCGGCTCAAGCAGTTGCCGGTGCACGCCTCGATGCGCGAGGTCTCCGAGCTGATCTACTCCACCTGCCGGACCTACCTGGTGCGCCAGGGCCGGTTCCTGATGGTGCTGTGGATCTTCATCGCCGCGGTGATCCTGGTCTACTACCGGGTGCTGGTCGGCTTCGGCTGGGGCCGGACGCTCACCATCATCGCGTTCTCGCTGCTCGGCATGGCCGGGTCCTACGCGATCGCCTGGTTCGGCATCCGGGTGAACACCTTCGCCAACTCCCGGACCGCCTTCGCCGCCCTGCGCGGCCGGCCGCTGGCGGTGCACCGGATCCCGCTGCGCTCCGGGATGGGCATCGGCATGGTGCTGATCAGCGTCGAACTGCTGATGATGCTGGTCATCCTGCTGTTCCTGCCCCGGGACGTGGCCGGCGCCTGCTTCATCGGCTTCGCGGTCGGTGAGTCGCTGGGCGCCTCGGCACTGCGGATCGCCGGCGGCATCTTCACCAAGATCGCGGACATCGGCGCCGACCTGATGAAGATCGTGTTCAAGATCAAGGAGGACGACGCCCGCAACCCCGGCGTGATCGCCGACTGCACCGGGGACAACGCCGGCGACTCGGTCGGCCCGTCCGCGGACGGCTTCGAGACCTACGGCGTCACCGGCGTCGCGCTGGTCACCTTCGTGCTGCTCGCGGTGCCCGACCCGGCGCTGCAGGCGACCCTGCTGGTCTGGCTGTTCGTGATCCGCGCGGTGATGGTGGTCGCCTCCGGGCTGTCCTACGCCCTGAACGACTGGTGGACCCGGCGGCGTTACTCCGACGACCGCGCCCTCGACTTCGAGAAGCCGCTCAGCACCCTGGTCTGGGTCACCTCGGTGGTGTCGATCGCCCTGACCTTCCTGGTCACCTGGGCCATGCTCGGCGACCTGGGCGGCGACGCCTCCGGGCTGTGGTGGAAGGCCGCCACGATCGTCTCCTGCGGCACGCTGGCCGGGGCGCTGATCCCGGAGCTGGTCAAGGTGTTCACCTCCACCTCGTCCAAGCACGTGCGGGAGGTGGTGACCAGCTCCCGCGAGGGCGGACCGTCGCTGAACATCCTGTCCGGCCTGGTCGCGGGCAACTTCTCCGCCTACTGGCTGGGCGCGGCGATCATCGGCCTGATGGGCGCCGGGTACCTGATCAGCGAGCAGGGCATGGACGCGGTGATGATCGCCCCGGCGGTGTTCGCCTTCGGCCTGGTCGCCTTCGGGTTCCTCGGCATGGGCCCGGTCACCATCGCGGTGGACTCCTACGGCCCGGTGACCGACAACGCCCAGAGCGTGTACGAGCTGTCCCTGATCGAGGAGGAGCCCGGCGCGACCGAGCAGATCGAGGCCGAGCACGGCTTCACCCCGCAGTGGGACACCGCCAAGCGGATGCTGGAGGAGAACGACGGGGCCGGCAACACCTTCAAGGCGACCGCCAAGCCGGTGCTGATCGGCACCGCGGTGGTCGGCGCCACCACGATGATCTTCTCGATCATCGTCGGCCTGACCAACGGCCTGACCACCGGGCTGGAGAACCTGTCGCTGCTGCACCCGCCGTTCCTGCTCGGCCTGGTTGCCGGTGGTGCGGTCATCTACTGGTTCACCGGCGCCTCGATCCAGGCGGTCACCACCGGCGCCTACCGGGCGGTGGAGTTCATCCGGACGTCGATCACCCTCGACGACGACGCCGTCCGGGCCAGTGACCGGGACTCCCGGCGGGTGGTGGACATCTGCACCCAGTACGCCCAGCAGGGGATGCTGGTGATGTTCCTGGCGATCTTCTTCGCCACGCTGTCCTTCGCCTTCATCGAGCCGTATTTCTTCATCGGCTACCTGATGTCGATCGCCATTTTCGGGCTGTACCAGGCGATCTTCATGGCGAATGCCGGGGGCGCGTGGGACAACGCCAAGAAGGTGGTCGAGGTCGACCTGCAGGCCAAGGGCACCGCACTGCACGACGCCACGATCGTCGGCGACACCGTCGGCGACCCGTACAAGGACACCTCCTCGGTGGCCCTGAACCCGGTGATCAAGTTCACCACCCTGTTCGGGCTGCTGGCGGTCGAACTCGGTGTCCTGCTGCGCGACCAGGGCCGCGGCACGCTGGTCACGGTGCTGGCCGTGGTGTTCTTCGTGGTGTCGGCGTACTTCGTGCACCGGTCCTTCTACGGCATGCGGATCCGCTCCGGCGGGCCGGACGACGCCGTCGAGCCGATCCCGGCCGAGGGCACCGACCTCCCGCAGCAGGTGCGGCGGGAGTCGGACGACCTGGCCGGGACCGGGCAGGGCAGGTAGCCCGGAGTTGCACCGGGCCGTGCGGGCCCGGCGGCCGATCAGCGCCGCCGGGCCCGCAGCACCGCGTCCTGCACGTCGTGCTCCCGCTCGCCGTGCCGCTCGACCCGCGCCCGGGCCTCGGCGACCTCGATCTCCCACTGCGCCGGATCCAGCAGCCCGGCGATCTGCTCGGCGGTGACGAACCAGTCGTCCAACGCGCCGAGCCCGTCCCGTAGGTGCTTGTCGTGCGGGTGGTGGCCCACGATCAGCAGGGTCCCCCCCGGTGCGACCGCGGCAGCCATCCGGCGGAACAGGGCGTCCCGGCCGCCCGGCTCCGGGTGCAGGAAGTGGCTGGTGACCAGGTCGTAGCGCCGGCCCGCGGCATCCCACTGCCCGGCATCCGCCTGCTCGGTGCGCACCCGCACCCCGTGCTCGGCCGCGAGCGCCGCCACCCGGTCCAGCGCCCCCTGCGCGATGTCGACCGCAGTGACGTCCCAGCCCTGGCGGGCCAGCCAGACCGAATCGCCACCCTCGCCGGCACCGATGTCCACCGCCGTGCCGGGGACCAGACCGGCGACCTCGGTCTCCAGCACCCGGTTCGGCCGGCCGGACCAGATCCGGGGCGCGGTCCGGTAGCGCTCCTCCCAGAACTCCCGTCCGGTGGGCGGCTGCCCGT
The DNA here is from genome assembly GCF_012396125.1 of Cellulomonas denverensis. Classification (GTDB taxonomy): domain Bacteria; phylum Actinomycetota; class Actinomycetes; order Actinomycetales; family Cellulomonadaceae; genus Cellulomonas; species Cellulomonas denverensis. The sequence goes on from NZ_JAAXOX010000001.1 coordinate 20,224, forward strand.
GCGTGGCCGCCGCGAACCGCTCGTGCTGGGCGGACCGCAGCGCCGCGTCGGTGTCCTCCTCGACCAGCTCCTGGTTGAGCATCGCGGCGGCGGCCTGGCCCTGGGCGGCGGCGACCAGCACCTGGGCGCTCAGATCCGTGACGTTGCCGGCCGCGCGGACCCCGGGCACCACGGTCTGCCCGCGGTCGCCGGTGGGCAGGAAGGCCGACCCGGGGAACGGTCCCTCCTCGGCGACCAGGCCCAGTCCGTCCAACCCGTCCAGCCGGGGCCGCATCGCCGCGCCGACCGCCACCACCTCGGCCGGCAGCACCGTCCCGTCGGCCAGCCGCACCCCGGTGATCGCGTCGTCGTCGACCAGCAGCCCGGCGGCCCGGCCCGGCCGCACCGCGATCCCCCGGGCGGCGAGCTTCGCCAGGTCCTCGTCCGGCAACGGGGCCTCGGCGACCAGGGTCAGCTCCGCGGTCCAGTTCCGCCATAGCAGTGCCTGGTGCACCGAGCCGAGCAGCACGATCCGCCGATCGGCGACCTCCCAGCCGTGGCAGTACGGGCAGTGCACCACGTCGCGCCCCCAGCGGGCTCGCAGGCCGTCGACCTCGGGCAGTTCGTCCACCAGTCCGGTGGCGACCAGCACCCGGCGGGCCCGGACCAGCACCGGCCCGACGCCGGGTCCGGCCCCGGTCGCGGCATCCCCGGCAGGCCTGGTCCCCACCGCCGCATCCCCAGCCGTCCCGGGTCCGACGACCTCGGCCAGGAAGTCGGCGCCCTCCCGGCGGATCGCGGCGACCCGCCCGGTGACGACCCGCACCCCGTAGCGAGCCACCTCCGCGCGCCCGCGAGCCAGCAGCTCGGCCGCCGGCAGCCCGTCGTGTCCGAGGTAGGCGTGCATGTGGGCGGCCGGGGCGTTGCGCGGCTCGCCCGCATCCACCACCAGCACCCGCCGCCGCGCCCGGCCCAGGGTCAGCGCACCGCTGAGCCCCGCGGCGCCGCCCCCGATCACCAGCACGTCCACCCGTTCCTCGCCCATGTCGACCCCTCGCTCCGGGCGGGCCCGGTGGCCCGCAGGTCCCCAGCGTCGGCAGACGCGGCGGTCTTGACAATTCCTGTTGCCGGTTCAGCAAACTGGTCCGATGAGCTCCCGCCGCCCCGGACCGCCGGTCTTCGAGGACACCCCGCCACCCGGCGACGACGCCGTGGTGCTGGACGGGGTCGGTCCCCGGCTGCGGGAGTTGCGCCAGGCGGCCGGTGCGACCCTCGCCGACCTGTCCGCCACCACCGGCATCTCGGTCAGCACGCTGTCCCGGCTGGAGTCCGGGCGGCGGCGGCCCACCCTGGAGCTGCTGCTACCGCTGGCCCGTGCGCACCAGGTGCCGCTGGACGATCTGGTCCCGGACGCCTCGACCGCCGACCCGCGGGTGCACCCCCGGCCCACCGTCCGGCACGGGGTGACCTACCTGCCCCTGACCCGCAGGCCCGGCGGACTGCAGGCGTACAAACAGATCCTGCCGCCCGCCGACCCGGACGCGCCGGCCGCCGACCTGCGGGTGCACGAGGGCTACGAGTGGTTGTACGTGCTGTCCGGCGCGCTCCGGCTCCGGCTCGGCGACCACGACCTGGTGCTCGGCCCCGGCGAGGTCGCCGAGTTCGACACCCGCACCCCGCACTGGATCGGCAACGCCCAGGACCGGCCCACCGAGGTGCTCGCCCTCTACGGCCCGCAGGGCGAGCGGATGCACGTGCGCGCCCGGCCCAAGCAGGGCTGACCGTCAGCCGAGCGCCAGCACCCCGGCCAGCACGCACAGCGGCGCCAGCCACAGCCCTTGCACCAGCAGACCGCGCACCGGCACATGGGTCAGCATCCGGCGGCATCGTTCCAGCCAGAGCACCGTCGCCAGCGAGGCCCACGGGGTCAGCAGCGGCCCCGCGCCCACCCCGATCAGCACCGCCGCCAACCGGGTCGGGTCGCCGCCGGCCGCCGGCTCCACCACCAGGTAGCCCGGCAGGTTGTTCAGCAGGTTCGCCGCCCCGGTGGCCAGCCCGGCCAGTGCCAGCAGCGGCCCGGTCGAGGTGCCCGCCGGGGCCAACCCCGCCACCCAGTCGCCCAGCCCGCGTACCTGCGCCGTCTCCACCAGCACGAACAGCGCGCCGACCACCAGCAGCATCCGCCACGGCACCAACTGCCCCACCGGTGCCGGCCAGCGGCCACGCCGCCAGCCGCCCAGCCCGAGCAGCAGCACCGCCGCCACCCCGGCGACCAGCCACACCGGCGCCCCGCTGACGAAGCCGACCGCCATCGCCCCGACCACCGCCGCGGTCGCCACCAACAGCGTGCGGTCCGGCGGCCGGTACCGCTCCCCCGGCTCGAAGGCGCCGGTCAGCCGATGCCGCCCCCGCACCGCCAGCACCGCCACCGTCACCGCGATCGCCACCAGCGCGGGCCGCCACATCACGCCGACGTAGCCCACCCCGGCCGTCGCGAACCGGTGGTCGGCCAGCAGGTTGGTCAGGTTCGACACCGGCAGCAGCAGCGACGCGGTGTTGGCCAGCGCCACCACGGTCAGGGCGTAGAACACCGCGGTCCGGTCGTCGCCACCGCCCACCCGGCGCCCGGCCCGGATCGCCAGTGGGGTGAGCAGCACCGCCGTCGTGTCCAGTGACAGCACCACGGTCGAGGCGATCGCCACCAGCACCAGCAGCAGCCACAGCGCCCAGCGCCGGCCCCGTGCCAGCCGGGCCGCCCCGTCGGTCGCCGCGTCGAACACCCCGGCCACCGCGCAGCACTCGGCCACCACGGTCAGCGCCGCCACGAAGCCCAGCACCGGCAGCACCCGGCCCGCCAGCTCCCGGGCCTCGGGCGCGGGCAGCGCCCCGGTGACCACCGCCACCGTCGCGACGACGGCACCCACCGCCCACCACGGGACCCGACGCAGCACGCTCAGCACGGGCAGGACTGTAGGGCCGCGGCGACCGGGCGGCCCGCCGGGCTCAGTCCAGCAGCCCCCGGGCGAGGGCCGGGGCGAGCACCGGGGTAAGCGGCAGCCGCGGGATCAGGGTGGCCTGCACCGCGTGGTAGAGGTCCGCCTTGCCCGCCCAGACCGTCCGGGACAGCCGGTTGTCGGTGCCCAGCTCGTGCCACCAGGACCCGCCGTCGCGGTCGATCAGGAACTCCTCGGCGTAGTCCCACCAGGTGGCGTACCAGTGGTCGAAGCGCTCGTCACCGGTGGCGGCGTGCAGGGCGGCGGCGACCGCGATGCCCTCGGCGACCACCCAGTGCATCCGCTCGCGGACCACCGGCCGGCCGGACCAGTCGACGGTGTAGACGAAGCCCGGTGCGCCGTCCACCGCCCAGCCTTCGCGCACCGCGGCGTCGAACAGGGCGATCGCGTCGTCCAGCATCCAGGCCGGGGCGACGTCACCGGCGGCGGTGATCGCGGCCCGGGCGTGCAGGGTGAGCCGGCCCCACTCCAGCCAGTGCCCGATCGTGGCGCCGTAGGGGCGGAACGGGTGGGCGGGGCTGTCGGCGTTGTACTCCAGGTCGGCGTTCCACCCGGAGTCGAAGTGCTCGGGGATCCGCCAGTCGTTGCCCCGGGCGAAGCCGTGCACCACCCGGGTGATCATCCGCACCGCGCGGTCCAGCCAGATCCGCTCGCCGGTGACGTCGGCGGCGGTCAGGTACGCCTCGACGGTGTGCATGGTCGCGTTCACGCCGCGGTACGGGTCCAGCGTGCCGAAGCCCCGGTCCCAGGACTCCACCACCATCCCGGCTTCCTCGTCCCAGAACCGCTGCTCGGAGACCTCCAGCGCCCGGCGCAGCAGATCGGCGGCGCCCGGCCGGCCGGCGGCGGTGGCCGAGGCGGCGGCCAGCACCACGAAGGCGTGCGGGTAGGCCCCCTTGGTGTCGTCCACCGCGCCCTGCGGCCCGGCCTCGGTGAACCAGCCGCCGTGCTCGGAGTCCTGGAACACGCCGGTGATCGCGCGCAGCCCGTGGTCGGCCAGCGGCGCACAGCCCGGCCGGCCGAGCAGGGCGCCGAGGGCGTAGACGTGGGTCATCCGGCAGGTGATCCACAGTTCCCACGGCCCGTCGACCGGGTGCCCGTCGTCGTCGAGCCGGGTGAAACCTCCGGCGGGGTCGGCGGCGGCATGCCCGAAGGCGAGCAACCGGTCGGTCTCGGACTCCAGCCAGCGATGATGCGCGGGCGTCGTCAGCCACGTCATGCCGTTCACCCTAGTGGCAGGCGGGCCCCGGGTGTGATCCCGCCCACGGCCCGGTCCACGGTCGCAGCCGCCGTGGCACCCAACCACGGGCCTGCGGCCCCTCGACCGGGCCGTCCGGACACCCGAGTCGGCCATTCGCCACGTTGACACCACCCGAGCACCAGTCAGACTTGGTCTGCCGCCGGGCCTCCCGGAGGTCCCTTCCTGTGCCCGCGACCCGCCCTGGAGCATCGTGTCCCCCACTCCCGGTCCCCGCTTGAACGGCGTCCTGGACGGCATGTCCGCCGTCCTGTTCGACCTGGACGGCGTGCTGACCCCCACCGCCGTGGTGCACATGCACGCCTGGGCCCGGTTGTTCACCCCGGTGCTCGCCGCCCACGGCGTCGCGCCCTACACCGATGCCGACTACTTCGCGTTCATCGACGGCAAGCCGCGCTACGACGGCGTGCACAGCCTGCTGGCCGGCCGCGGGATCGCGCTGCCCTGGGGCGACCCGTCGGACGGCCCGGAGGCCGAGACGGTCTGCGGGCTGGGCAACCGGAAGAACGCGGTGTTCACCGAGGTGCTGCGGACCGAGGGCGTCACCCCCTACCCCGGGTCGGTGGCCCTGGTCGACGCGCTGATCGCGCAGGGGGTCGGGGTGGCCGTGGTGTCCTCCTCGCGCAACGCGGTGCCGGTGCTCGCCGCCGCGGGCCTGACCGACCGGTTCCCGGTGGTGGTGGACGGCCTGGTCGCCGCCGAGCGTGGCCTGCCGGGCAAGCCCGCCCCGGACACCTACCTGGACGCCGCCGCCCAGCTCGGCGTGCCCGCCGCCCGCGCCGTCGTGGTCGAGGACGCCGAGTCCGGGGTCGCCTCCGGCCGGGCCGGCGACTTCGGCCTGGTCGTGGGCGTGGACCGCGGCGCCGGTGCCGACGCCCTGATCGCGAACGGCGCCGACCTGGTCGTGCAGGACCTGGCCGAACTCCTCTCCGACGTCACCCCCGAGACCCCCGAGCACGGAAGCACCCCCCTGTGAACCCCTCCTCACTGTTCACCCCGGACCCGATCGACCGGCACCGGTTCCCGCCGGACGCCTGGGGTCTGCGGGAGACCCGCTACGACGCCTCCGACCTGGGGCGCACCGAGACGCTGTTCGCGGTGGCCAACGGCTACCTGGGGATGCGCGGCAACGTCGAGGAGGGCCGGGACTCCTTCGCCCACGGCACGTTCATCAACGGCTTCCACGAGACCTGGCCGATCCGGCACGCCGAGGAGGCCTACGGCTTCGCCCGGGTCGGCCAGACCATCGTCAACGTGCCGGACAGCAAGATCATCCGGCTGTACGTGGACGACGAGCCGCTGCTGCTCACCGTGGCCGACCTGCACCAGTACGAGCGCACCCTGGACTTCCGGGACGGCGTGCTGCGCCGGGACCTGATCTGGCAGACCCCGTCCGGCAAGACCGTCCGGGTGCGCAGCCGCCGGATGGTGTCCTTCACCGAGCGGCACCTGGCGGTGATGACCTACGAGGTCACCCTGCTGGACGCGGACGCCCCGATCGTGCTGTCCAGCCAGATGCTGAACCGGCAGGACGGCCAGGACGAGTACCACGTGCGCGCCGCCGCGATGGGCGAGGGCTTCGACCCGCGCAAGGCGGAGACGCTGAAGAACCGGGTGCTGGTGCCGAGTCTGCACTGGGCGGCCGGCGGCCGGTACGTGCTCGGCTACCGGGTGGCCGACTCCGGGATGACCCTGGCGGTGGCCGCCGACCACACCATCGAGACCGAGAACTCCTTCGAGGAGCGCACGCTGGTCGAGGAGGATCTGGCCAAGCACGTCTACCGGATCGACGCCAAGCAGGGGAAGTCGATCACCATCACCAAGGTGGTCGCCTACCACTCCTCCCGCGGCGTGCCGGCCAAGGAACTGGTCGACCGCTGCCGCCGCACCCTGGACCGGGTGGCCGGCGAGGGCGTCGAGTACCAGTTCACCGAGCAGCGGCAGTGGCTGGACGCCTTCTGGGCCCGCAGCGACGTCGAGGTGCCCGGCCAGCCGGAGCTGCAGCAGGCGATCCGCTGGAACCTGTTCCAGATCGCTCAGGCCACCGCCCGCGCCGAGGGCAACGGCATCCCGGCCAAGGGCCTGACCGGCTCGGGCTACTCCGGGCACTACTTCTGGGACACCGAGATCTACGTCCTGCCCTTCCTGACCTACACCTCGCCGCGGATCGCCCGGAACGCGCTGCGGTTCCGGTACACGATGCTGGACAGCGCCCGGGAGCGGGCGGCCGAGCTGAACCAGAACGGTGCGCTGTTCCCGTGGCGGACCATCAACGGCGAGGAGGCCAGCGCGTACTACGCCGCCGGCACCGCGCAGTACCACATCGACGCGGACATCGCCCACGCCGTCAAGCAGTACGTGGCGGCCACCGGCGACCTGGGCTTCCTCGCCCGCGAGGCGGTGGACATCCTGGTCGAGACCGCCCGGATGTGGGCCGACCTGGGCTTCTGGCGCGGGCAGAACGGGGACGCCACCTTCCACATCCACGGCGTGACCGGCCCCGACGAGTACACCACCGTGGTGAACGACAACCTGTTCACCAACGTGATGGCCCGGGCCAACCTGCGCGGCGCGGTGGACGCGGTGGACCGGCTGGCCCAGGAGGACCCCGGCGCGCACGCCGCACTGCTGGAGCGCCTGCGCCTGACCCAGGACGAGCTGGACGAGTTCGCCCGGGCCGCCGAGCGGATGGCGATCCCGTTCGACGAGCGGCTGGGCATCCACCCGCAGGACGCGCAGTTCCTGGAGAAGGAGCTGTGGGACCTGGCCAACACCGACCCGAGCAAGCGCCCGCTGCTGCTCTACTACCACCCGCTGGTGATCTACCGGTTCCAGGTGCTCAAGCAGGCGGACGTGGTGCTGGCGCTGTTCCTGCAGGGCGACCAGTTCACCGCCGAGGAGAAGCTGGCCGACTTCGACTACTACGACCCGCTGACCACCGGCGACTCCACCCTGTCCGCGGTGGTGCAGTCGATCATCGCCTCCGAGGTCGGGTACCAGGAGCTCGCGCTGCGGTACTTCACCTCGGCGGCCTACGTCGACCTGGCCGACCTGCACCACAACACCTCCGACGGGGTGCACGTGGCCTCGCTCGGCGGGGTGTGGAGCGCCCTGGCCTGCGGCTTCGGCGGGATGCGCGACCACGAGGGCGTCATTTCCCTCGACCCGCGGCTGCCGGAGGTCTGGGACGGCCTGACCTTCCGGATCGCGCTGCACGGCACCCGGGTCCGGGTCGACGTCCGGCACACCGAGCTGCGGCTGACCGTGGAGGACGGCGACCAGGCCAGCCTCCTGGTCCGTGGCGAGTCGGTCACCGTCCGGTCCGGCGACCCGGTCACCGTGCCGCTGGCCCCGGCCCCGCGCCTGATCGGCACCCCGACCGTCCGCGACATCGAGGGCAGCCGCCGCGCCGACGGCACCGTGATCACTGCCAGCGTCCCGGACCACCCGGCGCTGGGCGTGCCGCCCACCGGAGCCTGATCCACCGCCCGGACCCACCGGATTCACATCGGGGGTCCGGGCGGCGGCTTATCGTCGGAACCAGCCGACGTCGAGGAGCCGCCCGTGGACCGCGCCCAGATCTTCGCCCTGATCGCCGGGGCGGTGGTGATCACCGCGATCTGCCGACGCCGCGGCTGGCCGGCCCCACTGGTGCTGGTGGCCGCGGGGCTGGTGGTCTCGTACCTGCCCGGGGTGCCGGAGTACGACATCGACCCCCAGCTGATCCTGGAGTTCGTGCTCCCGCCGCTGCTGTTCTCCGCGGCCCGGTCGGCCTCCTACCAGGACATGCGCCGGTCGCTGAACTCGATCGTGCGGCTGGGCGTGGGCCTGGTGCTGGTCTCGGCCCTGGCGGTGGCGCTGGTCGCCTGGGCGCTGGTGCCGGAGCTGCCGTTCGCGGCGGCGCTGGTGCTGGGCGCGGTGGTCGCCCCGCCGGATGCGGTCGCCGCCGCCGCGGTGGGCCGCAAACTCGGCCTGCCCCGCCGGGTGATGACCGTGATCTCCGGCGAGTCCCTGATCAACGACGCCACCTCCCTCACGCTGTACAAGGTCGCGCTGGCCGGTGCCGCCTCCGGGGCCTGGGCCTGGTCGGAGGGCCTGACCACCTTCGCCCTGGCGGTGCTGGTCGGGGTGTCGTCCGGGCTGGTGATCGGCTGGGTGGTGCACCGGTTGCGACTGCGGTTCGACGACCCGGTGGTGTCCTCGACCATCGCGCTGCTGACCCCGTTCGCCTGCTACTGGGGTGCCGAGCACCTGACCGGTTCCGGCGTGCTGGCGGTGGTCAGCGCGGGGCTGTACCTGGGCCACACCGCCCCGAGCGCCGGCTACGCCACCCGTCTGGTGCAGGACCCGATCTGGGAGACCCTGGACCTGCTGCTGGAGTCCTTCACCTTCGCACTGATCGGCGTGCAACTGCCCTGGCTGATCGCGGACGTCCGGGCCTCGCACGAGGGGCTGACCACCGCAGTGGTGCTGGCGACGGCGGTGCTCGGCACGTCCATCCTGATCCGGCCGCTGTACGTCTTCGCCACCGCCTGGTTCGACCACCTCCGGCTGCCCGGCTCGCACCGCGACCTGTCCGACGCGCTGTCCGCCCGGGAGTCGGCGGTGGTGAGCTGGGCCGGGATGCGCGGGGTGGTCACCCTCGCCGCCGCGGCCGGTATCCCGGCGATGGCCGGCAGCGCCGAGTTCCCGGACCGGGCCACCCTGCAGCTGGTGGCCTACGCGGTGGCGATCGGCACCCTGCTGATCCAGGGCCTGTCGCTGCCCTGGCTGATCCGCCGGCTCGGGGTGCGCTCGGACGACGACGACCTGCGCGACCGGGCCCAGGAGGCGCGGCTGCGGATGGCCACCGCCCGCGCCGCCCAGGAGGTGATCGAGCAGCGCCGCCGGCAGTGGGCGCCCACCCTGGGCGAACAGCGCGCCGGGCTGCTGACCAACGGCCTGGCCGAGGGCATCGCCCGCCGGGAACGGGCCACCGTGGTCATGCTCGACCCCTCGATCGCCTCCGACGACGACCTGGCGAAGGTCAGCACCAGCCGCACCCGCGCACTGCAGGACCTCCGGCGGGACGTGGTCGCCGCCCAGCGCGCCACCCTGATGGCCGAGCGGGACGCCGGGCACGTGGACGAGGTGGTGATGCGCCAGGTGCTGCGCGAGCTGGACCTGGAGGACGAGTCGCTGGACGCCGCGCCGATCAACCGGATCTAGCCGGTCATGCCCGGTCGAAGTAGGCGTCGGGATCCGCGGGGTCGAAGTCCATCAGGTCGTCCGGGGAGTACTGGCACGGACCTGAGATGAAGAAGTCCAGGCGGTTGTACATCTCCACGCCGACGTCGCGAGCGATGAACCGGATCACGAAGCCGTCCTTGCGGATCGTCAACACCGGGTGGTCCTGGTCGAGGTTGTCCCGGCCGATCACCCAGCCGTCGTCGAGGTACGCCTGCGCGATCGGCATGATCAGGTGCGCGGTTCCCGGCGGGTCGGCCGGCAGCACCTCCGTGTTCCGGGTCGGGTGCCATGTGAACGACCGCGGCGGGGTCTCACCCCCGTAGGGCTCGTCGGAACACGCCGACCAGTCATCGCCCCAGCCCGGGTAGGTGTTCAGCTCGAAGGTCAACTCCGGGAACACCTCCCGGGCGTGCGCCAGCACCTCATCGGCCAACTCCACCGCGACCTCATACGTCGCGCGCGCATCCGTCGCCCGCACCTCCTGGCTCGGACCCGACGCACACCCCGACAACCCGACCGACACCACGACCGCCAACACTGCGCCGACCCGGCGCGCCAGCCCGCTCACCGCGCCGCCTCCCTTCGGCCGGTGGCTCGAGCCCGGTGCGGCTGGACCTGCTCTGGACTCACCCGCTCCACCGGCATGGCCGCCCTGTCCTCACCGGTCATCGAAGTAGTCCCCGGGATGCGCGGGGTCGAAGTCCATCAGGTCGTCCGGGGAGTACTGACACGGGCCGGAGATGAAGAAGTCCAGGCGGTTGACAATGTTCGGTGCCGCGTTCCGGTTCCGGGCGATGAACCGGATCGCGAAGCCGTCGTGGTGAATGGTCAGCGTCGGGTGGTCCTGGTCGAGGTTGTCCCGGCCGATCTCCCAGCCGCCATCGAGGTACGCCTGCGCGATCGGCATGATCAGCTGCACCGTCCCCGGCGGATCGGCCGGCAGCACCTCCGTGTGTCGGGTCGGGTGCCACTTGAACGACCGAGGCGGAGTCTCACCCCCGTAGGGCTCGTCCGAACACGCCGACCAGTCGTCGCCCCAGCCCGGGTAGGTGTTCAGCTCGAAGGTCAACTCGGGGAACACCTCCCGGGCGTGCGCCAGCACCTCGTCGGCCAGCTCCACGGCGACCTCGTACGTCGCGCGCGCATCCGTCATTCGCACGTCCTGGCTCGGGCCCGACGCACACCCGGACAGCGCGACCGCCACCACGACCGCCGACATGGCACCGACCCGCCGAGCCCGCCCGCTCACCGCACTGCCTCGGTCGGCGGCACGAACCCCGGGTCCTGCATCGGGTAGGTGTAGTGCTCGTCCGTCACCCCGGAGCCGATGAACACGGTGGGGTCGGTCCACACGGTGACCTCCCCGCCGATCATCACCGCGAGGATGTTCGCCCAGGCGTCGGATCGTGATTCGAACACCCCGCTGTGCGAGGCCGGCCCGGACAGCACTCCGCTGTACGGGTCGTTGCGGTCAACGCGCCCGGTCTCCAGCTGGGTCACGCCGGGCAGCTCGTCCGGGTCCAGGCCGTGCCCGAGCACGGTACCGATGCCGGTGCCCTGGGCGAGCGTGATCGGGTCGCCCGGGGCGGTCATCGAGTACCGGGGCGTGTCCGGCGCCGCGTAGTCCTGGGTCGTGCCGACGCCGGGGCCCGCGCCGGCCGACTCGATGTGCAGCACCCGGTCGACCACCATGCCCGCCACCTCGGCCCGGCCGACCACCGACCCGCCGTAGGAATGTCCGGCCACCGTGATCGTGGCGCCGGTGACCGCCTTGACGCCGTTGGCGAAGGACGCCAGATGGGGTGCGATGGACAGCGCATACGCCGAGTCGAAGGCCTCGAAGCTGCGCTGGTCGGGCACCGACTGGTCGCGGACCAGCACGCTCTGTGGCATTGGGCCGCCGAGATAGGTGATCACCGCCAGGTCGGGACTCCCCTCGTCGACGAACTCCCAGGCCCGCTCGAACTGGCCGTCCATGTTCCCCAGGTTCGTCCCGGTCCCGCCGACCAGGACGGCGACGTTCGGCGCCCCGGCGTAGCCGACCAGCTCGCCGAACCGTCCGGCGGCCGGATCGAAGAGCACCACCTGGTGCCCGACCCGGGGGACCTCCGCGCCGTCGGCATCGATGGTCTTGATCTGCTCGGTCAGCAGCTGGTCGTACCAGTCCCGGTCCCGGCGCAGCTGTGCGAGCTCCACACGCAGGGCCAGCAGCCGGCCGGCGTCGTCCTCCCGCTCGATCTCGGCGAGCGTCCGGGTGATCTGCGCGTCCGCCTCGGCCAGCGCCGCGGTGATCGCCACCCGGTTCGCCGCGATCCGGGTGGTCAACGGCACGCCGTCCAGGTTGTGCACCATGCCGGGGTACATCCGCGCCAGCAATGCGAGCTCGTCCGCACCCAGGTGCTGGCACGCCGCCAGGACCGCGTCGATCCGGCGCTGCGGGTCGGACACCTTCAAGGCGGCGGCCAGCTCCGGATACTGCGCGCCGAACGCGCCGGCATCGTCGCCCATCAGGCGGACCGCCAGCTGCGGGCAGGCAGTGAGCAGGGCGTCGAACTCCTCCGGGGTCAGCATGGACACCAGCCAGCGGGCCAGCGCGTCACCGGTCGGCCCGTCCGGCAGGTCCAGCACCCAACGGGCCATCCCGGCCGGCCCCTGCGCGAGGACGTCGGTGGAGACCGCCCGACCCGCCCCGCCGGCCTGGGACCACACCGGCGGGACCTCGGCGGACAGCGCGGCGACCAGATCGTCGTCGAGCTGCTGCCGCTCGGTCACCAGCCGGTCCAGCGCCGCCTGGTGGTCCAGCAGCAGCTGGTCGGCGTTCTGGACCGCTCGCACCGCCAGGCGCAGCTCCCACGGGTCCGGGTCCGGTTGTCGCTGCAGGGTGGTCAGCGTGAGGTTCGTGCGGGCCAGGTCGTGCCGGGACTGATCGAAGTCCTCGCCGGCCGTGCGGGCGCGGACTCGGAGGTCCCGGACCGCCCCGGCGTAGGCGTTCACCGTCTCCGCCCCGCGGCGGAGTCCGTCGGCGGCGGCGTCGACCTGGGCCGCGCGGTCGAGCATCGACCGCTCCCACGACTCCGCCGCCGCCCCGGTCCACCGCGTGCGGGTGTCCTGCACCAGGGCGGTGATCTCCCCCGCGGTGCCCGGCAGCGAGCTCAGGTGGCGGGCTGCTCGATCGACGATCTCGTCCAGCGTGTCCAGGTCGCCGGCACCGGGGTCGTCCCGGTCCCAGGTGGTCATCGCGCCACCATCGTGCCGAGTCCGTGACCGCGCACCGCGATCTCCCGGTCGGTGTCGGCCAGGATCCCGGCGGCCTCGGCCACCGCGTCACCGCCGGCCCAGACCCGGGCGGCCAGCGCGCCGGTGTGCTGCGACTGATGCACCAGCCACGCCTCGATCGCCTCGCCGACCCGGGTGGAGCCCGGGTCGACCCGGACGTGCCCCAGGTCCCAGCCGACATCGGCCGACAGCGAGTGCAGCCGCGAGCGCGCCTGCTGCGCCGCCGCGAGGTCCACCGTGAGATCCGCCACCCTGCCGCCCCGTCCGCCGTCGATACGACGGGAGGCTGGCAGCAGGACGCCGACTCGCGGCCCGACTTCCAGGGCATTGCGTGGCGTGACGGTGCGATGAGGTGGTCAGCGACACCCGCTGAGTACCCGGAGCTCCCCGCTAGGAGGGCCGGTGCGGACGTACCGCGCGCCCCGCTCCCGCGGAACTAGCCCGCACCGCGGCGGAGCACCCGGGCCCAAAGTCGTAGGACCTGTGCCCCAGACTTTGTGAACACAGTCACGTAGTCTCGTTGTCACGAGGTCACCGTCGCCCTCAGCCCACCCCCATCCGAACACTCGGGAGACCCGCGTGACCACCACCACGAGCACCGACACGGGCGTCGCCGCTGCGATCGACCAGCTGGTCGCAGGCGCCACCAAGGCCCTGGCGGAGTACGCACGTTTCACCCAGGAGGACGTCGACCGCCTGGTGAAGAAGGCCGCCGTCGCCGCGCTGGACCAGCACGGTCACCTGGCCGAGCTCGCCGTCAACGAGACCGGCCGCGGCGTCTTCGAGGACAAGGCCGTCAAGAACATCTTCGCCTGCGAGCACGTCACCAACTCGATGTCCTCGCTCAAGACGGTCGGTGTCATCCACGAGGACGAGATCAACGGCATCACCGAGATCGCCGAGCCGGTCGGCGTGATCTGCGCCATGACCCCGGTGACCAACCCCACCTCCACCGCGATCTTCAAGGCGCTGATCGCGCTGAAGACCCGCAACCCGATCATCTTCGCCTTCCACCCGAACGCGCAGCAGTCCTCGGTGGCCGCCGCGAAGATCGTCCGGGACGCGGCGGTCGCCGCCGGGGCGCCGGAGTACTGCATCCAGTGGGTCGAGACTCCGTCGATGGAGGCCACCAGCACCCTGATGAACCACCCCGGGGTCTCCACGATCCTGGCGACCGGTGGCAACGCGATGGTGAAGTCGGCCTACTCCTGCGGCAAGCCGGCCCTGGGCGTCGGCGCCGGCAACGTCCCGGCCTACATCGAGAAGTCGGCCAAGCTCAAGCGCGCGGTCAACGACGTGGTGCTGAGCAAGTCCTTCGACAACGGCATGATCTGCGCCTCCGAGCAGGCCGTCATCCTGGACGACGAGATCTACGACGCCGCGCTGGCCGAGTTCGCCGTCCTGCACGCCTACAAGGCGAGCAAGAAGGAGAAGGCGCTGCTGGAGAAGTTCATCTTCGGCGTCGAGGCCAAGGGCAAGAACTGCGCCGACGCGAAGCTGAACCCCACCGTGGTCGGCAAGTCGCCGCAGTGGATCGCCGAGCAGGCCGGGTTCTCCGTGCCCGAGCAGACCTCGATCATCCTGGCCGAGGTCAGCGGCGTCGGCCCGCACGAGCCGCTGACCCGGGAGAAGCTGTGCCCGGTGCTCGCGGTCCTGCGTGCGACCAGCACCGAGCACGGCTTCCAGCTCGCCGAGCAGATGGTGGAGTTCGACGGCCTGGGTCACTCGGCCGCGATCCACACCCAGGACGAGGCGCTGACCGTCGAGTACGGCCGCCGGGTCAAGGCGATCCGGGTGATCTGCAACGCCCCGTCCTCGCTGGGCGGCATCGGCGACATCTACAACGCCTTCATCCCGTCGCTGACCCTGGGCTGCGGCTCCTATGGCCACAACTCGGTGTCCAACAACGTGTCGGCGATCAACCTGGTGAACATCAAGCGCGTGGGCCGGAGGAACAACAACTTGCAGTGGTTCAAGGTGCCGGCCAAGACGTACTTCGAGCCGAACGCGATCCGGTACCTGTCCGACATGGCCGACGTGGAGCGGGTCACCATCGTGACCGACGCCACGATGACCACCCTCGGCTTCGTCGACCGGGTCCTGGAGGTGCTGAACCGCCGCCCCAACAAGGTGTCGGTGCAGATCATCGACCAGGTCGAGCCGGAGCCCTCGGTGCAGACCGTGCAGGCCGGTGCGGCCCAGATGCGGCACTTCCGCCCGGACACCATCATCGCGCTGGGCGGTGGCTCGCCGATGGACGCCGCCAAGGTGATGTGGCTGCTGTACGAGCACCCGGAGATCGTCTTCAGCGACCTGAAGCAGAAGTTCTTCGACGTGCGCAAGCGGGCGTTCAAGTTCCCGGTGCTGGGTGACCTGGCCAAGCTGGTCTGCATCCCGACCACCTCGGGCACCGGCGCCGAGGTCACCCCGTTCGCGGTGATCTCCGACCCGGAGGCCGGCAAGAAGTACCCGCTGGCCGACTACGCGCTGACCCCGACCGTGGCGATCATCGACCCGGTGCTGACCTCCAAGATGCCGGCCAGCCTGGCTGCGGACTCCGGCTTCGACGCCCTGACCCACGCCACCGAGGCGTTCGTGGCGGTCTACGCCAACGACTTCACCGACGGCATGGCCCTGCAGGCGATCCGGCTGATCTTCGACAACCTGGCCCAGTCGGTGAACGGCGACCCGGCCGACCCGGCGACCAAGGACGCCCGGGAGAAGATGCACAACGCGGGCACCATCGCCGGCATGGCCTTCGGGAACGCGTTCCTGGGGATCGTGCACGCGATGGCCCACGTGATCGGCTCGACCTTCCACCTGGTGCACGGCCGGACCAACGCGACCCTGCTGCCGCACGTGATCCGGTACAACGGCCAGATCCCGACCAAGCTCACCAGCTGGCCGAAGTACGAGCACTACGTCGCCCCGGAGCGGTTCCAGCAGATCGCCCAGATGCTGGGTCTGCCGGCCGAGACCCCGGAGCAGGGCGTGGAGTCCTACGCGGTGGCGATCGAGGCGCTGCGCGCCAAGGTCGGCATCCCGAACTCGTTCCAGGCCCAGGGCGTGGACGAGCAGGACTTCATCTCCCGCCTGGACGAGGTGGCGATGGGCGCCTACGAGGACCAGTGCGCCCCGGCCAACCCGCGGATGCCGATGCGCGAGGACATGAAGGAGATCATGACCGCCGCGTACTACGGCACCTCGGTCGCCGAGGTGAAGGCCCGCAAGGCCGCCACCGTCGAGGAGACCCCGGCCTCCTGACACCCGGACAGGTGCCCCGTCCGCTGCGGCAGCGGACGGGGCACCGTCATGTCCGGAGCACTCAGTCCCGGGTGTCACACTGACCCGATGCGACGCACCCCTGCCGCCCTCCTCCTGTCCGTCCTCCCGTTGGCCGGCCTGCTGCTGGTGGGCTGCGCCGAGGCCCGGGACGCGGTCGACCAGGCGCAGTCCGCGGTCGAGTCGGCCGGTGCCACCGTGGACCGGCTCGGTGAGCTCGCCGACCAGGCGGCCGCGGCGATCGACAACGCCGGCGACACGCTGAACCGCGCCAAGGAACAGGTCACCGGCACCACCTCCGCCGCCCAGGACGCGGTGGACCAAGCCTCCACCGCCCTGGACGAGGCGAATGCCGCGGTCGACGCGGCCACCGAGAGCGGCTCGCAGGCCGCCCAGGACCAGCTCTCCCAGGCGCGCACCGACCTGGACGCCGCCCGCAGCGCCCTGGACTCGGCCGCCGCCGGGGTCGACCAGACCACCGCCGACGCGCTCCGGGCCCTGGCCGACCAGCTGGAGAAGGTCTCCACCGACGTCGAGTCGGCCCAGGGCTGAGATTCCCCCGCCGGAATCCTTGTCCGCGGGCCCCGGGCTGCCGATCCGGTGGGTATGACCGCGCCCCGCACGCACCTGCGCAAGCGGCACCACGCCGCCTGGTGGGTGGTGTGCGCCTGGTCCTCACTGGCGATCCTGGTGCTGGTCGGACTGCTCGCCGCCGCGGGGGTGTGACCGGCTACTCTCGGCCGGGATGAGCACCGACGATCTGCCCACCGGGCGCTGGCGCGAGGTCGCCCACGCCACCGGCCTGCTCGGCGACGACGGGCGCCCGCGGGCGACGATCTTCGCCGAGATGTCCGCCCTCGCCGCCCGCACCGGGGCGCTCAACCTCGGCCAGGGCTTCCCGGACGTCGACGGCCCGGACTCGGTCAAGAGTGCCGCCGCCGAGGCGATCGCCGCCGGCGCGAACCAGTACCCGCCGGGGCCCGGCATCCCGGAGCTGCGCACCGCGGTCGCCGCCCACCAGCACCGGCACTACGGCCTGGCCATCGACCCCGACCGCGAGGTGCTGATCACCACCGGCGCCACCGAGGCCCTGGCGGCGAGCATCCTCGCGCTGGCCGGTCCCGGGGACGAGGTGCTCACCCTGGAGCCGTTCTACGACTCCTACGCCGCGGTGATCGCCCTGGCCGGCGCCCGGCACACCACCGTCGCGCTGCGCCCCGCCCCGGACGGCTTCCGGCTGGACCTGGACGAGCTGCACGCCGCGGTCACCGACCGGACCCGGATCATCCTGCTCAACACCCCGCACAACCCCACCGGCGCGGTGCTCAGCGCGACCGAACTCGCCGAGGTGGTCACCGCCGCCCACCGGCACGACGCGCTGATCCTCACCGACGAGGTCTACGAGCACCTGGTCTACGACGGCCTGCGGCACATCCCGGTGGCCACCCTGCCCGGCGCCGCCCAGCGCACGCTCACGGTGTCCTCGGCCGGCAAGACCTTCTCCTTCACCGGCTGGAAGATCGGCTGGCTGACCGGACCTGCGCCGCTGGTCGACGCGGTGCGCACGGTCAAGCAGTTCCTCACCTTCACCACCGGCGCCCCGTTCCAGCCGGCGATCGCGCATGCCCTGGCGCTGGAGACCCTGAGCGACCCGGACTCCGGCTGGGTCGGCGCCCTGGCGTCCTCGCTCGCCGCCCGCCGGGACCTGCTCAGCGCCGGGCTGACCGCGGCCGGCTTCGGCGTCACCCCGGCCCGCGGCACCTACTTCGTGATCGCCGACGCCGCCGGGCTCGGGGTCGCCGACGCCCAGCTGTTCTGCCGCGAGCTGCCCGGCCGGGCCGGGGTGGTCGGCGTCCCGGTGACCGCGTTCACCCACCCCGGCTCCACCGCCGCCACCGAACTGCGGTCGGCGGTCCGCTTCACCTACGTCAAACAGGAGACGGTGCTGCGCGAGGCCGTCACCCGACTGGAAGGACTGCGGCCATGACCGAGTTCGTCGACCTGCCCGCCGGCCACCCGCTGTGGGCCCAGGCGCTGCCGGTGCTGCAGGAGCTGCGCCCCGAGCTGACCGCCGAGCAGTTGGACGCCGTGCTCGCCGAGGGCACCCCGCAGGGCCTGCGGTTCACCGCCGCGGTGGACGGCGGCCTCGTCCGGGCGGTGGCGGGCTGGCGGGTGATCGCCAACACCCACGCGCTGCGCAAGCTGTTCGTGGACGATCTCAGCACCGCCGCCGCCCACCGGTCGCACGGCTACGGCTCTGCGCTGCTGGGCGAACTGACCCACCGCGCCCGGGACCTCGGCTGCCGGGTGATCGACCTGGACTCGGGGGTGCAGCGGTACGACGCCCACCGGTTCTACCTGCGCGAGCGGATGCACATCAGCTCGCACCACTTCACCAAGTCGCTGGACTGACCTGCCTGGCGGCGAACGCTCCTAACCGGCCACCGCCGGCTGCTCGGTGTGCGACCAGCCGCCACGCCGGTAGGCCGGGGTCGCCAGCGCCAGCACCGCGAGCGCCAGCACCGCGGCGCCGAACATCACGGTGCCCATCGCCGGGGCGTCCTCACCGAGCACGCCGACCAGCGGGCTGACCAGCCCGGCCACCCCCGCCTGGCAGGCGCCGATGAAGGCCGCCGCGGTGCCGGCCCGCTCCCCGTGCCGGGACAGCGCGATCGCCGAGGCGTTCGGCGGGATGAAGTTGAGGATCGACAGCAGCAGGAACAGCACGATCAGCAGGCCCAGCAGGCCGCCGGCCCCGGTCAGCACCAGGGCGAGCAGCACCCCGGTCAGCGCCACGCAGACCGGCAGCGCGGTGCGGATGATCCGGATCGGTGCCACCCGCCGGACGATGGACGCGTTCACCTGCGCCCCGGCGACTAGGCCGAGGCCGTTCACCGCGAAGATCAGCGCGAACTCGTTCGGCGACAGGTCGAAGCCCTCCCGGAGCACGAACGGCGAGCCGACCACGTAGCTCATCAGCACCGCCTGGCCCAGGCCCGGCATCACCGCGAGCGCCACGAAGTGCCGGTCGCGCACCAGCACCCGGTACCCGCGCCACGCCCCGGCCACCGATCCGATCCGGCGCTCCGCGGGCAGGGTCTCCGGCAGCCGGAGCAGCACGACGAACCACAGCACCACGCCGTACACCGCCAGCGCGAGGAACACCGCCCGCCAGCCCCACTGCCCGGCGATCAGCCCACCGATCGACGGGGCGAACAGCGGCGCCACCCCGATCACCAGCATCAGCCGGGACAGCAGCCGGGAGGCGTCCGGCCCGACGAACCGGTCCCGGATCACCGCCATCGCGACCACGGTGGCCGAGGCGTTGAAGAAGCCCTGAGCCGCGCGCAGCACGATCAGCGGCACGATCGCCGGCGAGATCGCGCACAGCACCGAGGTGACCACGTGCAGGGCGACGCCGATCAGCACCGGCAGGCGGCGGCCGAAGCGGTCGGACAGCGGCCCGACCACCAGCTGGCCGACCGCGCCGCCGATCATCATGCAGGTGATGGTCAGCTGCGCCATCGTCCCGCTGGTGTGCAGGTCGGCGGCCACATCGGGCAGCGACGGCAGGTAGATGTCGGTGGAGATCGCCGGCAGGGCGGTCATCACACCGAGCATCAGGACGTACTTGGCGGTGTTCCGGCTGACGGGGGTGTGGGAGTTCATCTCGTCCGCCATGGTCCCACGCCGCGACGACGGGCGCCGAATCGTTTCGATCCGCGGTCAGATTCCGCGGTCAGAATCTGCGGTCGGATTCGGCGGTCAGATCCGGTCGACGCGGACCGGCGCCATCCGGCCGATGCCCTCCAGCTCGCGCTCCGGCAGCTCGGTCAGCCGGACCCCGGGGTCGCCGGCCAGCAGCCGCGCGGTGGCGGGGTCGGTCAGCACAGTGGACGGCTCGGCGATGTCGGTCAGCCGGGCGGCCACGTTCACCGACGGGCCGAAGACGTCGCCGAACCGGGACAGCACCCGGCCCCAGACCACGCTCACCCGGACCGGCGTCACCCCGCGGGCGCCCTCGGCCAGACCGCCGACCGCCCGCTCGCGTTCCACGTCCAGGTCCCCGCCGAGCACCCGGGCCAGCTCGGTCGCCACCCGGGCGCCGGTGCCGATGTCGTCGGCGACGAACAACACCGCGTCGCCGATGGTCTTGACCACCCGGCCGCCGGTGGCGGTCACCACGTCCCGGACCACCGTCTCGAACCGCTGCACGAAGTCGGACAGGTCGGTGGACCCCAGTCCGGCGGTGCGCCGGGTGAAGGAGACCATGTCGGCGAAGCCCACCGCCCGGGCCAGCGGCAGTGCGGCGGGGTCGGTCTCCTCGCCCCCGTCGTCGGCGAACTCCACCGCGTACCGCCCGGCGATCGCCGCGAGCTGCCGCCGGTAGGAGTGCACCAACTGGTCGACCAGCACCGGGGCCAGCTCGTCCAGTTCGTCCAGCACCGCACGCCGGGCCGCCGGGTCGTCCAGGCCGCGCCGGGTGGCCATGTCCTCCACCAGCGCCTCGACCTGCCAGAGCGCCAGCCGGTCGCCGGTGTGCCCGAGCGCCCGGGTCAGGGAGATCATCGTGTGCTGGTCGACCTTGCCGTCCCGCAGCAGCGCCATCGTGCGCTCGACCGCCTCGGCGTCCGCCTCGGTGAACGCCACGTCGTCGGCGTCCGGGTGCGGCAGGCCCAGCGTGCGCCAGTACAGCCGGACCAGATCCAGCTCGACGCCGGAGCGTTCGGCCAGGTCACGCAGGGTGAGGGTGCGCGGACCGCCGAGCAGTGCGGCGTCCAGGCGCGCGGCCCGCGGCGTGGAGGTGGCGGCCGTCGCCCCGTCGATTCCCTGTCCGGTCACGCTCCGGAGCCTAGTTCACGCCGTGCACGGACGTGACGCAGATCACCGGCGTGCAGCGGGCGAACACCCTGCTCGGTGCGCACCAGCAGTGCGCCGTCGGGGCCGATCCCCTCCGCGAGACCGGTCAGCTGCCCGCCGTCCGGCAGGTCCGCCACGATCTCGGCGCCGACGGTGGCGCAGCGGTCCCGGACCTTCTGCTCCGCCGCCGGGTCCGCCGGCCCCGCCACCAGCGCCAGCACCTGCCGGACCACCGCGATCGCCAGTGCGGTGCGATCGGTGCCGGTCACCCCGGCGGTGCGCAGCGACCCGGCGTGCGGCACCGGCAGCTCGACGGTGTCCTGGTCGACATTGATCCCGATCCCGGCGATCACCGCCTCCCCGGCGCCCTCGACCAGGATGCCCACCGCCTTGCGATACCGGCCCCACCCGGGCACCGGCTCCGGGTCGGGCAGCAGCACGTCGTTCGGCCACTTGAGCGCCGGGGCCAGACCGGTGACCTGCTCCACGGCGCGGATGACCGCCAGACCGGTGAGCAGCGGGAGCCAGCCCCAGGACGCACGATCGCGCTCCGGTCGGAAGGCCAGCGACAGGGTGAGGGCGGCGCCGCGCGGGGTCGACCAGCCGTGACCGGCCCGCCCACGGCCCGCCCGCTGGTGTTCGGCGACCACCAGCACCGGCCCGGCCCAGTCCCGCTCGCCCAGCCGCTCACGCAGCACCGTGTTGGTGGAGCCGGCCTCGTCCAGCAGCACGACGCCGCCGGGCAGCAGCGGGGCGAGTGCGCCGGTGAGCTGGTCGGTCCGGATCGGGCGACGGGTCATGGTGGCCATTGTGCAGTTGTGGCATCCCCACACCGCCCGGCGCCGGACGCTGCGCACTCCCCGCACTGACCTGGGCGGCCATGCGAACTACGCTCGGCCGGGTGACCGAGCCCACCACGCCCACCGCGGCAGCCGCGCCCGAGGCCACCGAGCCCGACCAGGCCACCCCGGCCACCCCGGCCCCCGGCACCGCCGCCAAGCTGGCCGACCTGGCCGACCGCCACCGCCGGGCGGTGACCGAGGCGGAGGAGGCCGCCGCCGCCAAGCAGCACGCCCGCGGCAAGCGCACCGCCCGCGAGCGGATCGACCAGTTGCTCGACCCGGGGTCCTTCACCGAGATCGACGCCTTCGTCCGGCACCGCTCGACCAACTTCGGCCTGGACGCCAAGCGGATCCCCGGCGACGGGGTGGTGGTGGGCCACGGCACCGTGGACGGCCGCCCGGTGGCGGTCTACTCCCAGGACTTCACGGTCTTCGGCGGCAGCCTGGGCGAGGTGCACGGCCAGAAGATCACCAAGGTGATGGACCTGGCGCTGCGCACCGGCGTCCCGCTGATCGGCATCTCCGACGGCGGTGGCGCCCGGATCCAGGAGGGCGTGGCCGGCCTGACCCAATTCGCGGAGATCTTCCGCCGCAACGTCGCCGCCTCCGGCGTGATCCCGCAGATCAGCCTGATCCTCGGCCCGTCCGCCGGTGGCGCGGTGTACTCCCCCGCCCTAACCGACTTCATCGTGATGGCGGACGGCACCTCCAACATGTTCATCACCGGCCCGGACGTGATCCGCGCGGTCACCGGCGAGGACGTCGGCTTCGAGGAGCTGGGCGGGGCGACCACGCACAACACCCGCTCCGGGGTGGCGCACTACCTGGCCTCCGACGAGGAGGACGCGCTGGACTACGTCCGCCAGTTGATCGGCTACCTGCCGCAGAACAACCTGTCCGACGCCCCGGTCTGGCCGGTGGAGGACACCGGCGACCCGACCGAGGTCGGCGACCTGGACCTAGAGCTGGACACCCTGGTCCCGGACTCGGACAACCAGCCCTACGACATGCGCACCGTGGTCGAGCACGTGCTGGACGACGGCGAGCTGCTGGAGGTGCAGCCGCTGTTCGCCCGGAATGTGCTGATCGGCTTCGGCCGGGTCGAGGGCCACTCGGTCGGCATCGTCGCCAACCAGCCGCTGGTCTCGGCCGGCACCCTGGACATCGATGCCGCGGAGAAGGCCGCCCGCTTCGTGCGGACCTGTGACGCCTTCAACATCCCGGTGCTGACCTTCGTGGACGTGCCCGGGTTCCTGCCCGGCACCGACCAGGAGTGGAACGGGATCATCCGGCGCGGGGCGAAGCTGATCTACGCCTACGCCGAGGCGACCGTCCCCCTGGTCACGGTGATCACCCGGAAGGCGTACGGTGGCGCGTACATCGTGATGGGGTCCAAGCAGCTCGGCGCGGACGTCAACCTGGCCTGGCCCACCGCGCAGATCGCCGTCATGGGGGCGGGCGGCGCGGTGAACATCCTGCAGCGCGGCACCCTCAAGGCCGTGGCCGAGGCAGGCGGCGACGTCGACGCCGAGCGGGCCCGCCTCACCAGCGAGTACGAGGAGGCCATCGTGAACCCGTGGGACGCCGCCGACCGTGGCTACGTGGATGCGGTGATCGCACCCGCCCAGACCCGGTCCCAGATCGTGCGGGCGCTGCGCCTGCTGCGGACCAAGCGCGCCGAGCTGCCCGCCAAGAAGCACGGGAACATCCCGCTGTGAGCGCCGCCGACGAGGACCCGACCGCCGCCCACAACCCGCAGCCGATGTCCGGGGTGGACGCCGCACCGTTCCACCGGCTGGTGGACGAACTGACCGCCGCCCTGCACTCCTATGTCGACACCGCGGTCGGGGTGCGCGCCGAGTTCGGGTCCACCGAGGCCGACGAGGACCCGCGGCTGCTCGCGCTGGAGAACCGGGTCGGCACGCTGAACGCCCGGCTGTACGACCTGCTGCACGGCGAACTCGGCATGCACCCGGAACTGACCGGGATGATCTGGGAGGGCGAGGAGCCCGGGCATCCGGAGGAGGACGAGCGCGCCACGGTCGACGAGTTCCACCTCGGCTTCGTGATCGGGCTGCCCGCCGAGCCGACCGACCAGACCGCCGAGGCCGCTCTGGGCCTGATCGACAACGGCGGTGCCGATCTGGTGGAGCGCCTGATCGCCGCCGGGTTCTCGGTGCAGGAGTGGGGCAGCTCCCGCGGGGCACCGGTGGGCTTCGACGACGAGGACCCGGACGGGGACGACCGGTGAGCGACCTGACCCACGTCCGGGTGGTCCGCGGCACCCCGGACGACATGGAGCTGGCCGCCCTGGTCGCCGGCCTGGTCGCGGCCACCGCCGCCGGCGACGACCCCGCCGAACCGGAGCGGCCCGCCGCCTGGTCCGATCGCGGCCGGCGGTTGCCCGGCGCGCGGGCGAGCTGGCGTCCGGGTCCCGACACCTGGCGGTGGAGCGCCCGTTAAGGTCGGGCGGGTGAACACGTCCCGCCCCGAGTCCGCGATCGACCGGATCGCCGACGCCTACGTCCAGACCTACGCCGCCCTCGACCCGGAGAGCGCCACCGCCCTCGGCATCCCCGGCCACGACGACCGGATGACCGACCACTCCCCGGCCGGCCACGATGCGCGGGCCGAGGCAGCCCGGCACACCCTGCGCGAGCTGGATGCCGCCACCCCGGTGGACGACACCGACCGGGTGACCCTGGCCGCCATGCGCGAGCGGCTCGGCCTGGAGGTCGAGTTGCACGAGGCCGGCGAGCTGCAGCGCGAGCTGAACAACATCGCCTCCCCGGTGCAGGGCATGCGCGACGTCTTCGACCTGATGCCCACCGACGGCGTCCAGGACTGGCAGACCATCGCCCGCCGGCTGTCCGCCGTCCCGCAGGCCGCGGCCGGCTACGTCGAGTCGCTGCGCGAGTCGGCCGCCGCGGGCCGGGTGCCGGCAATCCGCCAGGTCCGGGAGGCGATCACCCAGGCCGAGGAGCTGGCCGACCCGTCGACCTCGTTCTTCGTGCAGTACGTCGCCGGTGAGCAGGCCGCTGCCGCCGCGGCCCAGGACCCGGCGCTGGCCGGTGCCCTGCAGCAGGGTGCCGAGGCCGCCCGGGCCGCCTACGCCGAACTGGCCGGCTTCCTGACCGAGGAGCTCGCCCCGCGGGCCCCGGAGCAGGATGCGGTTGGCCGGGACCGGTACGCGCTGTGGTCGCGCTACTTCCTCGGCGCCACCGTGGACCTGGAGGAGACCTACCAGTGGGGCCTGGAGGAGCTGGCCCGGGTGGTCGCCGAGCAGGAGGAGGTCGCCGCCCAGATCTCCGGGCCGGGCGCCACGGTCGAGCAGGCGGTCGCCGCCCTGGATGCCGACCCGGCTCGCCGCCTGGAGGGCACCGCGGCCCTGCAGGAGTGGATGCAGCGCACCGCCGACGAGGCGATCGCCGCCCTGGACGGCACGCACTTCACCATCGCCGCGCCGCTGCACGCCCTGGAGTGCATGATCGCCCCGACCCAGAACGGCGGGATCTACTACACCGGCCCGAGCGACGACTTCAGCCGGCCGGGCCGGATGTGGTGGTCGGTGCCGCCGGGCGTGACCACCTTCAACACCTGGCGGGAGAAGACCACCGTCTACCACGAGGGCGTGCCGGGTCATCACCTGCAGATCGCCCAGGCGGTGCACCAGCGCGAGCAGCTCAACTCCTGGCGCCGGCTGGCCTGCTGGGTCTCCGGGCACGGTGAGGGCTGGGCGCTCTACGCCGAGCGGCTGATGGCCGACCTCGGGTTCCTGGACGACGCCGGCGACCGGCTCGGGATGCTGGACGGCCAGCGGATGCGTGCCGCCCGCGTCGTGCTGGACCTGGGCGTGCACCTGGGCCTGCCCGCCCCGGCCGAGTGGGGTGGCGGCACCTGGGACGCGGACAAGGCGTGGGAGTTCCTGCGCGCCAACGTCAACATGGACGAGGGCTTCGTCCGGTTCGAGCTGAACCGGTACCTGGGCTGGCCGGGTCAGGCGCCGTCCTACAAGATCGGCCAGCGGATCTGGGAGCAGACCCGGGACGCGGTCGCCGCCCGCGAGGGGGCCGGGTTCGATCTGCGGAGCTTCCACCAGCGCGCGCTGAACCTGGGCGCCCTGCCGCTGGACGTGCTGCGCGACACCCTGGCCTGATCTGGCCTGATCTGGCCTGATCTGGCCTGATCTGACCTGAGCAACGACGAAGCCCCCCGCCGGACGGTTCCGGCGGGGGGCTTAGTCGCGTGGCGGGCGGTTCAGGCCAGCAGCGACGGCCCGTACTTGAACAGCACCATCGCGGCGAACAGCACCAGCCAGGCGATGGTGAAGTACCAGTCGGTGCCGGAGGCGACCAGTTCGCGGGCCCATCGGCCGACGTTGAGGTTCCCGTCGCGGATGTTCCACCGGGTGAGCCCGGCGAAGACCAGCGTGGTGGTGATCGTGATCAGCAGGCACCAGGGGCACAGCACGCCGATGTCGAAGTAAGCCTGCAGGAACAGCCAGTACGCGAAGAACAGCGCGATCGTGTAGAGCGCCTGGGTGCCGAGCATGAACCAGCGCGGGAAGCGCACCCGGCCGATCGCGGCGATCGAGATCGTGATGACCACGACCTCGAACGCGATCCCGAGGAAGGCGTTCGGGAAGCCGAGCAGGTTCGCCTGCCAGGTCCGCGCGACCGTGCCGCAGGAGATCACCGCGTTGATGTCGCAGCCGAGCTCCAGATCCGGATCGGCCGCGATCCGCCATGCCTCGATCGACAGCACGAAGGAGGTGAACAGGCCGAGCACCCCGGAGATGGCCATCTCCGTCGCGTTCCGCCGGCGCCAGCGGTAGCGGGCCTCCGAACCGGGGTCGTCGTCGACGATCAGGGCACCGGGCCGGTCGTCGCTCAGGTCGTCATCGCTCACAGCGGACCATGGTGGCATCACAGACTCGGAAAATGCTGACAATCGTCCCGGTTACGCTCCACGGGTGACGCTGCTGCTCGCCTCCGCCTCCCCCGCCCGGCTGTCCACCCTGCGCGCGGCGGGGATCGAACCCGAGGTCGTGGTCTCCGCGGTGGACGAACCCGCGGTGCTGGCAGCCGCCGGTCCGGTGTCCCCGGCCGAGGCGGTGCTGGTGCTGGCCCGGGCCAAGGCACGCGACGTGGCCGCCGGGCGACCCGGGGCGCTGGTGCTGGGCTGCGACTCGATGCTGGAGCTGGACGGGCAGGTGCTGGGCAAGCCGGCCGATGCCGCGGACGCGGTGGCCCGGTGGCGCCAGATGCGCGGCCGCACGGCGGTGCTGCACACCGGGCACTGGCTGATCTCGGCCGGCGGCGAGCGGGGCGCGACCAGCTCGACCACGGTGCACTTCGCCCAGGTCACCGACCCGGAGATCGCCGCCTACGTCGCCACCGGGGAGCCGCTGCACGTGGCCGGGGCGTTCACCATCGACGGTCTGGGCGGACCGTTCATCACCGGGATCGAGGGCGATCACCACGGGGTGGTCGGGCTGAGCCTGCCGCTGCTGCGCGACCTGCTCGGGCAGGCCGGGCTGTCGATCACCGACCTGTGGAACCGGGGCCGCTGAGGATTCCGACAATGCCGCTCCGGGGCGGCTTGGACGGTTCTGCCAGAGTTCGTGCGCAGGGCCCCGCCGGGTCGCCGCCGCGGGGTGGGTGCGCGTTACGGTGAGCCGTGCCCCGTATCTCCAAGGTGCTGATCGCCAACCGTGGCGAGATCGCCGTCCGTGTCGCCCGTGCCTGCCGCGATGCCGGCCTCGGCTCCGTCGCCGTCTACGCCGACTCCGACCGTGAGGCCCCGCACGTCCGCCTGGCCGACGAGGCCTACGCCCTGGACGGTGCCCGCGCGGCCGAGACCTACCTGGACATCGCCAAGCTGCTGGACGTGGCCCGCCGCTCCGGTGCCGACGCCGTGCACCCCGGCTACGGCTTCCTGTCCGAGAACGCGGAGTTCGCCCAGGCGGTGATCGACGCCGGGCTGACCTGGATCGGCCCGCCGCCCGCCGCGATCACCTCGCTCGGCGACAAGGTCAGCGCCCGGCATATCGCCCAGCGCGCCGGTGCCCCGCTGGTGGCCGGCACCCCGGACCCGGTCTCCGGCGCGGCGGAGGTGCACGCCTTCGTCGCCGAGCACGGCCTGCCGGTGGCGATCAAGGCGGCCTTCGGCGGTGGTGGCCGCGGGCTCAAGGTCGCCCGCACCGAGGACGAGATCGACGAGCTGTACGACTCCGCGGTGCGCGAGGCGACCGCCGCCTTCGGCCGGGGCGAGTGCTTCGTCGAGCGGTACCTGGACCGGCCGCGGCACGTGGAGACGCAGTGCCTGGCCGACGAGCACGGCACCGTGGTGGTGGTCTCCACCCGGGACTGCTCCCTGCAGCGCCGGCACCAGAAGCTGGTGGAGGAGGCCCCGGCCCCCTACCTGACCGACGACCAGCGCGCCCGCCTGGTGTCCGCCTCGCAGGCGATCCTGCGCGAGGCCGGCTACGTCGGCGCCGGGACCTGTGAGTTCCTGGTGGCGGTGGACGGCACCATCTCCTTCCTGGAGGTGAACACCCGGTTGCAGGTCGAGCACCCGGTCACCGAGGAGATCAGCGGCATCGACCTGGTCCGGGAGCAGTTCCGGATCGCGGACGGCGAGCCGCTGGGCTACGACCACGTCGAGACCCGCGGGCACTCCTTCGAGTTCCGGATCAACGGCGAGGACCCGGCCGCCGGGTTCCTGCCCTCCCCCGGCCGGATCAGCACCCTGCGCCTGCCCACCGGCCCGGGCGTGCGCGCCGACTTCGGGGTGGCCGAGGGCGACTCGGTCTCCGGCGCCTTCGACTCGATGATCGGCAAGCTGATCGTCACCGGCGCCACCCGCACCCAGGCCGCCCAGCGTGCCCGCCGCGCCCTGGCCGAGATGGAGGTGGCCGGCATCCCCACCGTGCTGCCGTTCCACCGGGCGGTGATGGAGTCCGAGGCGTTCGTCCCGGCGGACGAGGCGACGCCGTTCGCGGTGCACACCCGCTGGATCGAGACCGAGTTCGCCGATCGGCTGCCCGGCCTGACCGGCGCCCCGGCCAGCACCGCCCCGGCGGAGGACGAGCCGGAGCCCACCGAGCTGGAGCGGGTGGTGGTGGAGGTCGGCGGCAAGCGGCTGGAGGTCGTGCTGCCCGCCGCCCTGGCCGCCCGCGCCGGCCGCCGTGCCGCCCCCAAGCGCCCGGCCCCGCGGCGCTCCGGTGCCCGGGCCACCACCGGTTCCGGTGCGTCGGCCGCCGGACTGACCTCCCCGATGCAGGGCACGATCGTCAAGGTCGCGGTCGAGGACGGCGCCGAGGTGACCGAGGGCGACCTGATCGTCGTCCTGGAGGCGATGAAGATGGAGCAGCAGCTGGTCGCGCACCGGTCCGGCACCGTCACCGGGCTGAGCGCCACGGTCGGGGCCACCGTCGGCGCCGGCGCGGTGATCTGCGACATCGCATGAGCCCGCGGCCCGGCGACGGCTGGGTGGACTGCCGCTGCGGCCACCGGCACTGGGGCCTGCACGGCGCCGCCGGGCTCCTGCTGGCCCGCCCCGGCCCGGACCCGGCACCGGCAGTGGTGCTGCAGCACCGCGCGGAGTGGACCCACCAGGGCGGTACCTGGGGCATCCCCGGCGGGGCGCGCGAGCCGCACGAGACCGCCGTCCAGGCCGCCCTGCGCGAGGCGGCCGAGGAGGCGGGGGTCGATCCGGCCCTGGTTCGGGTGATCGGCGAGCAGGTGCTGGACCACGTCGACTGGAGCTACACCACCGTCCTGGCGGTGCTCACCGTCCCGGACGCCGAGGTCCGGCCCACCGACGCCGAGAGCGCGGAGATCGCCTGGGTCCCGCTGGACGAGGTGGATCGGCGCCCGCTGCTGACCGCGTTCGCCGAGGCTTGGCCGGTGCTGCGCCCGCGGATCGAGAACGCGCTGAGCTGAGCGTTCGGTAGGTTGCTCCGCGTGAGCACACCCGCACCGCGTTCCACCCAGCCGCCCGACGCCGGGATCGCCACCCGGGTCGCCCTGGTCGGCCTCGTCACCCTGCTGGCCGTGGACGCCGTGCGCGCCTCCGGCCCGGTGCTGGACCGGATCTTCACCGTGGGCACCCCGCAGGTGGCGGCGGCCGCGGTGGGCACCTACCTGATCGCCCCGGCGCTGCTGGCCGCGCTCGCGCTGCTGGTCACCGGCCGCCGGACCGGGATGCCCGGCGGCAGCACCGTCCTGCTGGCGGTGGCCGCGCTCGGGGTGTCCCGGCTGGCGACCCAACTGGTCGCCGACCAGGCCCGGGTGGTCGCCGGTCTGCTCACCGCCGCCCTGGCCGTCACCGCCCTGGTGCTGACGGTCTGCCGCGCGGCGGGCCGCACCGCCGGAGGACGGCAGGCCGCGATCGGGATCATGCTCGGCACCGGGGTGTCGATCGGCGTGCAGACCGTGCTGCGCACCTGGGACCCGCTGTGGCGCGGCGGGGCCACCGGGATCGTCTGGGCGCTGCTCCTGGTCGCCGCCGGTGTCGCCCTGGCCGCGCTGACCCGGCACGACCCCGCCGAGGGCCGCCCGCGCCGCACCTGGTCACTCGGCCCGGCGCTGGCACTGCTGGTGATGGTGCTGGCAAACCCGGCCTTCGTCGCCGCGCAGTCCGGCCTCGGCCTGGTGACCGCCGCCGCGGTGCTGCTGCTGGCCGCCGCCGCGACGGTGTGGGTGCTGCTGGTGCCCGACGTGCTGACCCCGGCGCTGCGGGTGGTGTGCGCGGTCGCGCTGCCGGTGCTGATCGCGCTGGCCTTCCTGCTGCCCGGGGTGCCGGCCCTGATCGCCGCCGGGTTGGCCCAGGTCACCACCGGCATCGTGCTGGCCGGGTCGCTGAGCACCCGCCGCCCGGCCCCGCCCGGCATCGCCCGGACCGCGGTCGCGACCGGCGGTGTCGGCGGCATCCTGGTGCTGGTCCTGCTGGTCTACCTGCTCGACTACGACGTGCCGCTCGGCGTGGACAATGCCTGGGTGGTGGTGGCCGGGGCGGTGCTGCTCGCGCTGTCCGGCCTGCGGCGCACCACCCCCGGTGTCGACCCCCGCACCGGTGAGGGCCCGGTCGCTCCCCCGCTGCGCGCCAACGCGCTGCGCCTGCTGGTGCTGCCGTCGGTGCTGCTGCTCCTGGTCGGCTGGTGGCACCCGTGGGGGCACCTGGTCCGGGTCACGCACGACGACGGGCTGAGCGTCCTGAGCTGGAACCTGCACTACGGCGTCGCGCCGGACACCCGGGTCGACCTGGAGCAGATCGCCCGGACCATCGAGGACCAGCAGCCCGACGTGGTGGCGCTGCAGGAGGTGTCCCGGGGCTGGGTGCTCGGCGGTGGCGCGGACATGGCGACCTGGCTGGCCGAGCGGCTGGACATGCACGTCGCCTACGCCCCCGCCGCGGACCGGCAGTTCGGCAACCTGCTGCTGTCCCGCACCCCGATGACCGACGTCCAGGTGATCGAACTGCCCTACGGTGAGGGCCCGCAACAGCGCTCGGCGGTCACCGCCCGGGTGCAGGCCGAGGACGGCAGCTGGGTCCGGGTGACCAGCGTGCACCTGCAGCACCGGGACGAGAACACCGCGACCCGGCTGGCCCAGCTGGACGCCCTGGCCGCCGCGCTGCCCGACGACGGCCCGGCGGTGCTGGCCGGCGACTTCAACGCCGAACCCGGCTGGCCGGAACCGGAGCAGCTGCTCGCCGAGGGCTGGACCAGCGCGGTGGACAGCGCCGGCGACCCGGCGGACCTGACCTTCCCCAGCGTCGACCCGGAGGTCCGGATCGACTGGGTGTTCGGCCGCGGGGTGACGTTCACGTCCGCGATCGTGCTGGACGACGACTCCTCCGATCACCGGGCGCTGGTGGTGGACGTGCAGGTGGGCTGAGCCCCGCTCCCGCGCCGCCGCACCTGCTGCCCGTCCGCCTCCCGCTCGGCCCGGGCCCGCATCGCCATCGTGGCGTACCGGGCGCACACCCGGGTGGCCTCGATCATGCTCTCCCCGGTCGCCACCCCGGTGCCCGCGATGTCGAAGGCGGTGCCGTGATCCACCGAGCTGCGCATGAACGGCAGTCCGTGGGTGATCGTCACCGCCTTGTGGAAGTCGTGCGTCTTGCAGGCGATGTGCCCCTGGTCGTGGTAGAGCGACAGAATCGCGTCGTAGCGACCGTCCAGGGCGAAGGCGAAGATCGCGTCGGCGGACAACGGGCCGACGGCATCGATCCCCCACTCCCGGGCGTCGGCCACCGCCGGTGCGAGGTGCTCGATCTCCTCGGTGCCGAACATCCCGTTCTCCCCGACGTGCGGGTTCAGCGCCGCCACCGCGATCCGCGGGCTGGGAATGCCGAGCCGGCGGAGCTCGTAGTCGATGTCCACCAGGTGGGCCCGGATCCGGTCCCGGGTGATCAGGTCGCACGCCTCCCGGAGCGCGACGTGCCGGGTCGCGAAGAACACCCGCAGCTTGTGCACGTTGAACATGGTCAGCGCGTACGGCGCCCCGGTCAGGTGTTGGTAGATCTCGGTGTGCCCGATGTGTTCGATGCCGGCCGCCGCCAGTGCGGCCTTGTTGATCGGCGAGGTGGACACCGCGTCGATCCGGCCTGCGAGCCCAAGGCCGATCGAGCGCTCGATGTAGGAGTAAGCCTGACGAGCGGCGGTCACCTGGATCCGGCCGAAGTCGATCTCGGCCTCCGGGTCCACCCCGGTGTCCAGCAGATCGATCGTCCCGGGCCGGAACTCTGCCTGTTCCGGCCCGTCGATCGGATGGAGTCGCGGCGCGGGGCGGCCCTGGATCGCCGCCGCCCGTTCCAGTGCAGTCCGGTTGCCGATCACGAACGGCGCGCACACGTCGTGCAGGTCGCCGTCCAGGATCGTCTCCAGGACGATCTCCGGGCCGATGCCCGCCGGATCGCCGAGGGTGATGGCGGTGACGGGCTTACGCGGGGCTGTGGGCATCGGTGCGGGACCTTTCGTCGAAGAGACGGTTGACGGAGTGCAGGGCGGTGCGGTCGTCGCCGGTCAGCCCGCCCTTGCAGACGACCGGCAAGCCGTCGTACGGACCACCGCGCAGGACACCGTGGTCGACCTGCGGGATGACGAAGTCGCGCAACGTGATGCCCTGGGCGCCGAGCGCGGCGACCGACCGGACCATCACGTCGCCGCCGGTCAGGTAGAAGCCGGCGCAGTGTGGGGCCACCTGGTCGGCCAGCACCCGGGCCAGGCCGCCGAGTTGGTCGGACAGCCGGATGGCGACCTGGTGACCGGACAAACCGCTGAGCCGGGACAGCCGTTCCGGGTCCGGCGGTCGCCCGTCGACCACGGTGTCGAAAGCGAGCACCGCGACCCGGGGGTGGCCGTCCCGATGCCAGGCCCGGGCACGGGTGGCGACCTCGTCCGCGACCTGGCTTGCTCCGGCCTCGTCCAGCAGGGCGGCGGGATCGACCGCGATGGTCTCGGTGCCGGCGGCCGCCCGTACCCGGGCGATCTGCCGGTGGGTCACCGCGGTCGCGCTGCCCGCCACCACGACCACCGTGCCGCGGTCCTCGGCGGACGGCTCGTCCCGGAGCGGGTGATCCGCCCGGTCGGCCGGAGCGGCGATGCCCTGGGCAGCGGCCAGCGCAGTGGTGAACGGCCCGGGGTCGACCGCGATCACGCTCCAGCCGAGCGCGACCGTGGCCGCCGCGATCGCCGTGACGTCCTCCAGCGACGCGGCGTCCACCAGGATCGCCCGGGCACCGTTCGTCCGGACCCGGGCCAGCTCCCGGTGCAGCACCTGTGGCCCGGCCAGCACGGCTCCGATCCCGACGTGGCCGATCGGGACCGAGAACTGCTCGGCCAGCAGGGTGGGCAGATGCGACTCGGTGACCGGGGTGCGCACGTCCTGGGCCACGCCGGTCCGGGCCAACAGCACCGAGTCGATCACCGAGTACCCGTCCACCACGATCCGCCGGGACTGCGGCATGGCCGGGACGATCACCGCGACATGTCCCGGGTCCAGTGCGGCGAGCATCCCCTCCACCTCCGCGCCGATGCCCCCGCGACAGGTGGTGTCGATCCGCTTGGCGAACTGCCGGGCACCGGCGGCGGCCAGCGCGAGGGTGGCGGCACGGACCCGGCCGAAGGCGACCTCCGGTGGCATCGCCCGCGAGTCGGTGCTGACCACCACCGCCCCCTCGGCGCCCTGGGCGTCCCGGGTCACCGACTCCCGGCTGAACAGCACGGTGGTGGGCACTCCGCGGCGGGCCAGCAGCGCACCGACGGTGGTGCCGCCGGTGAGGTCGTCGGCGACGATCCCGATCTGTGGTCCCACGCTCACTCCCCCGTGGCTGGCGCGACCACTGGCCGCGGCTTCGGTTCGATCAGGGACAGCAGCAGCAGGAACGCGGCAACCAGCACCACGACGAAGTAGCTGAACGCCACGGTGTAGCTGCCGGTCGCGTCGAGCAGCCCACCGACGATCATCGGGGCGAAGAACCCGCCCAGGTTCCCGCCGGAGTTGATGATCGAGATCGTGAACGGGTAAGTCTTCGTGGTGCCCAGGCCCATCGCGTAGGCGGTGAACATCGGCCAACCGACGTTGAGGAAGAACCCGGTCAGCACCAGGCTGCCCACCACCAGCGCGGTGTTCTGCGGCACGGTCAGCACGACCACCATCATGATCGCGGTGCAGCCGGCGGTCAGGAACATCGTGGGCTTACGGCGGCCGTGGAACACCCGGTCGGAGACCACCCCGCCGCACAGTGCACCGACCAGCCCGCCGATCGCGGGGGCGGAGGCCACGAAGCCCATCGAGATGAAGCTGTACCCGCGCTCGGCCACCAAGTAGGACGGAATCCAGGTCAACATCCCGTACAGCACGTTGTTCATGAAGAAGTAGGCCAGCGTGTTACCCCAGACGTTCCAGGACCGCAGCACCTTGCGGTTGGTGTCCAGCACCGGGACGTCGCGGTAGCGGATCACCCGGTCCACCCAGCCCAGCGAGCGCTGCTCACGGGCACGCTCCGCGGTGGACTGCTGGATGTGCGCCAGCTCGGCCGGGTTCACCCGTGGGCTGTCCGCCGGGTGCGAGCGGACCAGCAGCCACCAGATCACCGCCACCACCAAGCCGGGAATGGCGAACCAGATGAACACGCTGCGCCAGCCGGCCGCGAGCGCGATCGCGGCCGCCAGCGGCGGCACGATGATCGGGGCGAACTGGGTCGAGGCGATGTAGACCCCGGTGGCGGTGCCCTTCTCCCGGGCGGGGAACCAGGCGTTGATAGTGGAGGTCATCCCGACCGGCGACGGGCCCTCCGCCACACCGAGAACGAACCGGAGCAGCAACAGTCCGATCGCGGTGGTGGTGAAGCCCATCGCGAAGGTCACCAGGGAGAACGCGATGATGGCCACGGTGACCACCCGGCGGGTCCCGACCCGGCCCATCAGCAACCCGGCCGGGATCTGGGACAGCGCATAACCCAGGAAGAAGAAGCTCGAGATCGCACCGACCTGGAAGTTGGAGATCGTGAACTCGTCCTTGATGAACGGGAGCACGGCGCCGATGTTCGATCGGTCCGCCATGCACACCACGTAGGCGAGGAAGACGAGCGAGAGGACGACCCAGCGGTAGCGGGTCGGTTTCTGCTGCGTGAGGCCGGGACTCAAGCTGGTCGACAGTGACGTCATCGTCAGTCTCCTAGGCGTGCGGGTCAGGGGGTGAGAAGTGGAGGGCCGCGATCTCCCGGATCACGGCGTGCAGCTGCCGGGGGTCGTGGGCGAAGCGACCGAGGAACAGCCCGTCGACACCCGGTCCGAGGTCGGTCGCGAGCCCGGGGCCGGCGGCGCCGCCGTAGACGATCCGGAGCCGGCCCGGGTGGGAGGCCAGCGCGGCCCGCAGGCCGGCCAGCACCGCGAGCACGTGCGCCGCCGGGGCGGGTGTGGGGGCACCGATCGCCCACTGCGGTTCGTAGCCGAGCAGGACGTCGGCCTCCGGCAGCCCCGTCAGCGCGTCCCGGGCCTGGTCGGCGCACAGCGCGGCGGCGGTGCCGGGATCGGTCCGGTCGACTTCCCCCACGCACAGCAGCGGGATCATCCCGGCCGTCACCACCTCGGTCATCTTGGCCCGGACCGTCTCCGGGTTGTCACCGAACAATCGCCGGCGCTCGGCGTGGCCGACCTCGACGTAGCGGCAGCCGAGTTCGGCGAGGACTGCGGCGGTGACCTCTCCGGTCTGCGCCCCGTCCGCCGAGGGCGCGACGTCCTGCGCGCCCCAGGCGATGCCGGTCCCGGCCAGGAGGTCCGCCGTGGACTCCAGCGCCGGGAAGGTGGGCAGCACCACGACCTCCACCCCGAGCGCGGCCACCTCATCGGCGTACCGGGCGACCGCCCGCACCCAGTCCCGGGTCTCGTCGAACCCGAGATAGGCCTTGGTGCTGACCGCGACCACCGGCCCGGTCATCGCACCGGGCCCGACTCGAGCGCGGTGATCGCCGCGACCTTCGGGGCAGAGGCGGAGTGCGGGTCGAACCGCAGACCGAGCCAGACGTCCACCAGGCGCAGGGCGGCGGGCAGGCCGATCACCCGCTGGCCCATGCAGAGCACCTGGGCGTCGTTCGACAGCACCGACCTCTCGACCGAGAACAGATCGTGCGCCGTGACCGCGCGGATGCCAGGAACCTTGTTCGCCGAGATGGCCACGCCCAGTCCCGTGCCGCAGAACAGCAGTGCTCGGTCCGCCTCCCCGGCGGCCACCCGCCGCGCGGCGGCCGCAGCCACGTCCGGGTAGGCCCCCGGCACCGCGCTGACATCGGTCACCGAGGCCACCCGGGGGTCGCCCGCCAGGTGCTCCCGAGTGGCGTCCTTGTACTCGAGGGCGGCATCGTCCGCCCCGATCACCAGACGCAGGGCCTCAGGAGCCGACATCGGAACCACCTCGATCCAGGAAGCGGGGCCGCCGGGAGTCGGCGACCGAACATGCGACATCCTCCCGACTTCCACTCACTGCAGGGCATGTGAGGGCTGAGATCGGGATAATGTGTCATCGAACCCGGCGGTCTCCGTCAGGTCATCGTGCTGTGCCCCTCCACCCGCCCCGAGTCGGGAGCATGCCGCACCATGGATCTCCGCCCGCTCAAGGATGCCGAACGCCTGCGCCTGGCCGACGTGGCCGAGCTGTACTGGGTGCACGGGGTCAAGGTGGAGGAGATCGGCGAGCGCCTGCACCTGTCCCGGTCGACCATCTCCCGGATGCTGGCCAAGGCCCGGCAGCACGGTGTCATCGAGTTCACCGTGCACCGGCGGGTCGACCGCACCGCCCAGCTCGGCCCGCTGCTCGCCGCCCGGTACGGGCTCGCCGCCACGGTCGTCCCGGTCAGCGAGGATGCGGCACCCGGAGCCCTGCTGGACACGGTGGCCGTCCGGGCGGCCGAACAGCTGACCCACCACATCGGCTCCGACATGGTGGTGTCGGTCGCGTGGGGCTCGACCGTCGAGGCGATCTCGCTGCATCTGACCGGCCGACCCACTCACGGCACCCGGATCGTCCAGCTCTACGGCTCGGTCAACGTGTTCTCCACCGGCGCCGGCTACGCCGGGCAGATCCTGGAGCGCTTCGGCCGGGCCTTCGGCGCCGCCGTGCACCACTTCCCCACCCCGGCGTTCTTCGACTCACCACACACCCGGGCCGCGATGTGGCAGGAGCGCAGCGCCCAACGAATCCTGCGGCTGCGCGCCCGGTCGGATGTCCTGATCTCCTCGGTCGGCACCCTCACCAGCGAGTACCACGGCCATCTGCTCCGCTCGGGCTACCTCACCTCGCAAGAGATCACCGGGCTGCTGCACCAGGGGGTGGTCGGGTCCCTCGGCGCGATGTTCTTCCGCGCCGACGGCAGCACCACAGGGATCGGGATCAATGACCGGTCCACCGGAATGCCGCCGGCCGAGATCCGGGAGATCCCGACCCGGTTCGTGGTCGCAGCCGACCCGGCCAAGGCCGAGGCGCTGCGCGCGGCGATCCGCGCCGGCCTGGTGTCGGCACTGGTCCTGGACTCCCGCACCGCCGAGGCGCTGCTCCGTCTGGAGGACGATCCGGGCTGACGCGCACCCATCATGTGCACACCGGCGTCACACGGTCTTGGCAGGGTCCGCATCTTTCGCCCGGCAGACCGTGATGGGCTGGTCCGCGATCAGAGCGGACCCGCAGGAGGACGCATGACCAGTACCGGACCGCACCCGGGCACTCTGCCGTGATCCTGCGCCGCACGCGCCGCGACCTCGGCGCCGACCACCGGCTCCTGCTCGGATCCTCGATCACGCTGCTGGTGGTCGGGCAGGTGATGGTGCTGTCCGCCTCCACCGTCGACTCGCTGGCCCACGGCCGCTCGCCCTACGCGCTCGCGGTGGAGCAGTCGGCCTTCGCGGCGGTCGGCCTGGTTGCCATGCTGGTGGCATCCCGGGTGCCGCTGCGGGTCTACCGGCGGATCGCGGCACCGGCCCTGCTGGTCGCCCTGGTGCTGCAGCTGCTGGTCTTCACCCCGCTCGGCCTGACCCAGGGTGAGCGGCGCAGCTGGGTGGCCCTCGGCCCGGTGGTGGGACAGCCGGCCGAGGTGCTGAAGCTGGGCCTGGTGCTCTGGCTGGCCCGGATCCTGGCGACCCGGCAGGACGGCATCCACGACTGGCGCACCGCCGCCTTTCCCGCCCTGCCCGGTGCGGTGGTGGCGATCGCGGCGACGGCGGCCGGGCACGACGTCGGGACCTCACTGGTGATGGCGGCCCTGGTCGCGGCCGCACTGTTCGTCGCCGGGGCCCCGCTGCGCCTGTTTGCGGTCGCCGGTGCCGGGGCGGCGGCGGTCTTCCTGGCGATGGCCGCCGCCGCCCCGCGCCGGATCCAGCGGATCAGCGACTGGCTCGGCGGCGACTGCGACCCGCTGGGCAGCTGCTACCAGACCACCCAGGGGATGCGGGCACTGGCCTCCGGCGGCTGGCTCGGGCTCGGCCTCGGGCAGTCCCGGCAGAAGTGGTCCTACCTGCCCGAGGCGCACAACGACTTCATCTTCGCGATCATCGGCGAGGAGCTCGGTCTGCCGGGCACGCTCCTGGTGCTCGCCCTGATCGGTGCGATGGCGCTGGCCATGATCCGGATCTGTGCCCGGCACCCGGACCCGTTCGCGCGGATCGTGACCGGCGGGGTGCTGGGCTGGGTGCTGGCCCAGGCACTGGTCAACGTCGGCACCGTGGTCGGCCTGGCCCCGGTGATCGGGGTGCCGCTGCCGCTGGTGTCGGCGGGCGGGTCGGCCCTAGTCGCCACCATGCTCGCCCTGGGGGTCGTGCTGGCCTGCGCCCGGTCCGGGACCGGCGCGTCCCAGTCCCCGGCCCACCCCCCGGTCAGCTCTCCGGGGAGTGCAGCACCCGCGCCACCTCCGCGATCGATCCGGACAGCGACGGATACACCGTGAACGCCGAGGCCACGTCGTCGACGGTCAGCCCGTGCGACACCGCCAGCGTGATCGGGAAGATCAGCTCGCTGGCCCGGGGCGCCACCACCACCCCGCCGAGCACCGTACCGGAGACCGGGTGCGCGAACAGCTTCACGAAGCCGTCCCGCACGCCGAGCATCTTGGCCCGGGGGTTGCGGGCCAGCGGCAGGGTGTTGGTGACGAAGTGCGCGCCCCGCTCGGTCAGCGACGCCTCGCTGCCGCCCACCGTGGCGATCTCCGGGGCGGTGAAGATGTTCGCCGCCACCGACCGCAGCGACAGCGGGCTGACCGCGTCGCCGAGCGCGTGCGACATCGCGATCCGGCCCTGCATCGCCGCCACCGACGCCAGCGGCAGCACCCCGGTGACGTCCCCGGCGGCATAGACCCCGCGGGCCGCCGTCCGGGAGACCTTGTCCACCTCGATGTGACCGCTGCGGGTGGTGCGCACGCCGGCGGTCTCCAGGCCGAGGTCGGCGGTGTTCGGCACCGAGCCGACCGCCAGCAGCACGTGCGAGCCCGTGATCACCCGGCCGTCCGACAGCGTGACCCGCACCCCGTCGGCGGTGCGCTCGGCGGCGGTCGCCCGCGAGCGCGGCACCACCTCCATCCCGCGGGAGCGGAACACCTCCTCCAGCATTTCCGCCGCGTCCGCGTCCTCCCCGGGCAGCACCCGGTCCCGGCTGGACACCAGCACCACCTGGGATCCGAGCGAGACGTAGGCGCCGGCGAACTCCGCGCCGGTCACCCCGGAGCCGACCACGATCAGCCGCTCCGGCAGCGCGTCCAGCCGGTACAACTGGGTCCAGGTCAGGATCCGCTCGCCGTCGGGCTGGGCGTCGGGCAGCGTGCGCGGGGTGGCGCCGGTGGCCAGCAGCACGGCATCGGCGTCCAGGCTGCGGCCGTCCACGCTCACCCGGTCCGGGCCGTCCAGCCGGCCGTGCCCGGCGATCACCTGCACGCCCTCACGCTCCAACCGGCCGAGGATGTCCTGCGACTGGGCGGCGGCCAGTTCCCGGACCCGGGCGTTCACCTGGGCCATGTCGATCGAGTGCCGGCGTTCCCCGGCCGCGACCGGGCCCTCCTCGGTCCCGGCGGGCACCGCCACCCGGATGCCCAGCTCCGGGGCGCGCTCGGCGATGGTCATCCACTCGGCGGTGGCGATCAGGGTCTTGGAGGGCACCACGTCGGTCAGCACCGCGGCGCCACCGAGTCCGGAACGCTCCACCACGGTCACGTCGGCGCCCAGGCGGCGGGCGACCAGGGCGGCCTCGTACCCGCCGGGGCCGCCGCCGATCACCACCACCCTCTGCGGCGGGCGGGCGTCGTCGTCGATGATGGGGGCTGGGGGCTGTGGCGACTGGGTCACCGGGACATCATGCCTAGTCCTTGCCGCTCCGCGACCTCGCCGAGCCGGTAGTCTCGTCTGTTGCTCCACTCCAGCCGATTCCCACTCCCCGGAGGACACCCCGATGGCCGACGACGCCCGCCTGGACGACCCCACCGCCGACCCGATGCAGATCGCCGCGGAGGCCGCTGCCGCCCTGGCCGAGCTGACCGGCGTCGCGCGACACGACATCGCCCTGGTGCTGGGTTCGGGGTGGGGCGGCGCCGCCGACCTGCTGGGCGAGACCGTCGCCGAGCTGCCCGCGCACGAGGTGCCGGGCTTCGCCAAGCCCGCCGTGGTCGGCCACGTCGGCACCATCCGCTCGATCCGGATCACCGGGTCGGACAAGCACGCGCTGGTGCTCGGCTCGCGCACCCACCTGTACGAGGGCAAGGGCGTGCGCCGGGTGGTGCACGGGGTGCGCACCGCCGCAGCCGCCGGCTGCTCGACCATCGTGCTGACCAACGGCTGCGGCGGCCTGGACCCGTCCTGGGGCCCGGGCACCCCGGTGCTGATCAACGACCACATCAACCTGACCACGGTCTCCCCGCTGGAGGGCGCGACCTTCGTCGACCTGACCGACCTGTACAGCCAGCGGCTGCGGGACGTCGCCCACCGGGTGGACCCCAGCCTGGACGAGGGCGTCTACGTGCAGTTCCGCGGCCCGCACTACGAGACCCCGGCCGAGGTGAAGATGGCCGGGATCATGGGCGGCTCCCTGGTCGGCATGTCCACCACCATCGAGGCGATCGCCGCCCGGCACGCCGGGATGGAGGTGCTGGGCATCTCCCTGGTCACCAACCTGGCCGCCGGGATCAGCGCCGAGCCGCTCTCCCACGAGGAGGTGCTGGAGGCCGGCCGCGCCGCCGGGCCGCGGATCAGCAAGCTGCTGGCCGACATCGTCAGCGACATCTGAGCGCCGGAAAGGGACCGCACATGACCGCGCAGAAGACCTGGCAGCAGCTCGCCGACGAGGTGCGTAGCTGGATCGCCGACGACCCGGACCCCCGCACCGCCGCCGAGCTGACCGCGCTGCTGGCCCGGGCCGAGGCGCCCACCGACCAGGGCTCCCCGCTGGAGCAGGAGTCGGCCGCCCAGCACGCGGAGCAGGCCCGGGAGGAGCTGGCGGACCGGTTCACCGGCCTGCTGCAGTTCGGCACCGCGGGCCTGCGCGGCGCGATCGGCGGCGGACCGAACCGGATGAACCGCGCCGTGGTGATCCGGGCTGCCTCCGGACTGGGCGCCTACCTGCTGGGTGAGCTGGAGGGTGCCGGTGCCCCGCCGCGGGTGGTGGTCGGGCACGACGCGCGGCACGGCTCGGCCGACTTCGCCCGGGACACCGCCGCGGTGCTGACCGCGGTCGGCATCGAGGTCCTGATGCTCCCGCCGCAGCTGCCCACCCCGGTGCTGGCCTTCGCGGTGCGGCACCTGGACGCGGACGCCGGCGTGATGGTCACCGCCAGCCACAACCCGCCGCAGGACAACGGCTACAAGGTCTACCTGGGCGGCCGGGTGGTCACCGGCTCCGGCCAGGGCGCGCAGATCGTCCCGCCGATGGACGCCGCGATCGCCGCCGAGATCGCCCGGGTGCCGTCGGTGACCTCGGTGCCGCGCGCCGCCGACGGCTGGACCCTGCTGGACCAGGGCATCCACGACGACTACCGCGCGACGGTGGGCGCGCTGGCCGACCCGGCGGTCACCGCCGAGCTGGCCGCGAGCCTGCGGATCGTGCTGACCCCGATGCACGGTGTCGGTGGCGAGACCGCCCGCCAGGTGCTGACCGCGGCCGGGTTCACCGACCTGCACCTGGTCCCGCTGCAGGCCGCCCCGGACCCGGACTTCCCGACCGTGGCCTTCCCGAACCCCGAGGAGCCCGGCGCCATCGACCTGGCGATCGCCCTGGCGCAGGAGGTGGAGGCCGATCTGGTGATCGCCCTCGACCCGGACGCCGACCGGTGCGGGGCCGCGATCGTCGACCCCCGCCGCCGCACCCACACCGGCCCGGACACCGCCGGCGCCGACGGCTGGCGGATGCTGCACGGCGACGAGGTGGGCGCCCTGCTGGGCACCGTGGCCGCCGAGCGCTCCGCCGGGGTCCCGGGCGGGGTGCTGGCGAACTCGATCGTCTCCTCCCGGCTGCTGTCCCGGATCGCCCGCGCCGCCGGCCTGGAGCACGCGCAGACCCTGACCGGCTTCAAGTGGATCTCCCGGGTCGACGGGCTGGTCTACGGCTACGAGGAGGCGCTCGGCTACTGCGTGAACCCGGCCGGTGTGCGGGACAAGGACGGCATCTCCGCCGCCCTGCTGCTCGCCGGACTGGCCGCCCGGCTCAAGGCCGAGGGCCGTGGCGCGGTGGACGTGCTGGACGACCTGGCCCGCCGCCACGGCCTGCACCTGACCGACCAGCTCTCGGCCCGGTTCACGGACCTGTCCCAGATCCCGGAGACCATGCGCCGGCTGCGTGAGCACCCGCCGGTGCTGCTGGCCGGGTCGCCGGTGCTGTCGGTGACCGACCTGTCCGAGGGATACGCCGGCCTGCCGCCCACCGACGGCATCCTGCTGCTCGCCCAGGACGGCACCCGGGTGATCGTCCGCCCCTCCGGCACCGAGCCCAAGGTGAAGTGCTACCTCGAGGTGGTGCTGCCGGTGGAGGCCGAGGCGCCGTTCGAGACGGTCGGCCAGGCCCGGACCGCCGCCCGCGAGCGGCTGGACCGGGTGCGGGCGGATGTGGCGGAGGCGCTGGGGATCTGACGCCCGCCAGCGCAGACACGAACGCCCTCGCCGACCGCGGTCGGCGAGGGCGTTCGTGTCTGCCCGGCGTCAGTACCCGCCGTCCGCCTCGAACCCGGCCAGCACGGCCGCGGTGCCGGACAGCCCCAGCCGGGTCGCACCGGCCTCGATCATCGCCAGGGCGTCCCCCGCGGTGCGGATGCCACCGGAGGCCTTGACCCCGAGCCGGCCGCCGACGGTGGCCGCCATCACCTCGACCGCGTGCACGCTGGCGCCGCCGCTGGGGTGGAAACCGGTGGAGGTCTTCACGAAGTCGGCGCCCGCGGCCTCGGCGGCCCGGCAGACCTCGACGATCTCGTGGTCGGTGAGAGCGGCGGACTCGATGATCACCTTGAGCACGGTGGGCTCCGGGATCGCGGTGCGCACCGCGGCGATGTCGGCCTGCACCGCGGCGAAGTCGCCGGCCTTGGCGGCGCCGACGTCGATCACCATGTCGACCTCGTCCGCGCCGTCGGCCACCGACCGGGCGGCCTCGGCGGCCTTGATGTCCGAGTGGTGCTTGCCGGAGGGGAAGCCGCACACGGTGGCGACCTTCAGGCCCCGGGCGTCCACCGGGAGGAAGGACGGCGAGATGCAGACCGAGTAGACGCCGAGCTCGGCGCCCTCCGCGATCAGCGCCTCGACGTCGGCCCGGGTGGCCTCCGGCTTGAGGAGCGTGTGGTCGACGAACTTGGCGAGCCCGGCGGCGTCGAGTGCGGCGGTCATGGGTGCAGCCTTCCTGGAGTGGTGAAGCCGGGCTCGATCACCCGGCGGATCAGGTCCTCACGTTCGTCGTGGTGCGCGAACGCGTGTCGTGCGGCGGTCACGGTGACCGCGTACAGGTCGTCGATGTCCCACCCGGCGTCCTGCACCAGGTGATGCAGCTCGGCGGTCAGGCTGGTGCGGGACTGCAGGCGGTTGTCGGTGTTGATCGTGACCGCGAAGCCGAGCCGGTGCAGCCGGGTCACCGGGTGGGTGGCGATCGAGCGCGCAGCGCCGGTCTGCAGGTTCGAGGTCGGGCACACCTCCAGCGCGATCCGGCGGTCCCGGACCCAGTGCGCCAGCCGCCCGAGCCGGGTGCCGCCCGCGCCGTCGTCG
The DNA here is from genome assembly GCF_012396125.1 of Cellulomonas denverensis. GTDB lineage: Bacteria > Actinomycetota > Actinomycetes > Actinomycetales > Cellulomonadaceae > Cellulomonas > Cellulomonas denverensis. The sequence goes on from NZ_JAAXOX010000001.1 coordinate 64,681, forward strand.
TGCAGGTCCTCCACCAGGCGTACCCCGTGGCCGATCCGCAGCGCGCCGACCTCCACCGCCTCGTCCACCGACTCCGCCCCGGCCGCCTCACCGGCGTGCACGGTCACCGGGAACCGGGCGGCGCGCAGCCGGGCGAAGGTGGCGCCCATGCCCTGGGCGGGGAACCCGGCCTCCGGCCCGGCGATGTCGAAGCCGGCCACCCCACGGTCCCGGTGCGCCAGCGCCAGCTCGGCGATCTCCTCGGCGCGGTCGGTGTGCCGCATCGCGCACAGCAGTAGGTTCATCCGGATCTCCCGGCCCGCCGCCCGCGCCTCGGCCTCACCCTCGGTCACCCCGGCCCGCACCGCGTCGACCACCTGCTGCAGCGACAGCCCGCCACGCTGGTGCTGTTCCGGGGCGAACCGCTCCTCGGCGTACACCACGCCGTCCGCGGCCAGGTCGAGCACCGCCTCCCGGGCGACCCGGGCCAGGCCCTCGGCGTCCTGCATCACCGCCAGGGTGTGCTCGAAGGTCGCCAGGTAGGCGACCAGGCTCCCGCTGTTCGCCTGGGCGTAGAACCAGTCGCCCAGCTCCGCCGGATCGTCCACCGGCAGCCGGTGTCCGGTGCGGGCCGCCAGCTCGGCCACCGTCGAGGGCCGCAGCCCACCGTCCAGGTGATCGTGCAGGACGACCTTGGGCAGTGCGGCGATCTGCTCCGGGGTCATGGCGCCACGGTACTGGCCCACCGGCCGCCGGTCCGCATCGCTACCGCCCTCCCCCGCCTCCCGGCGTCTGCTCCGTCCACCGGCCGCCCGCCACGGGTCATCCGGTCAGCCGGGGTAGGCCTCACTCTCGTCCTCGGGCACCTCGGCCAGCTGCTCCGCCACATCCGCGTGATTCGCCGTGCCGTCCAGGTCCGGCCGGGGATCCGCCGGGACGTACGCCCCCTGGTCCAGCTCCTCGTCGTCGGGCTCGATCTCGGGCAGATCGGTGGCCTCGGGCCCTTCCAGGCCGGCGTCGCGCCAGGACTCGTGACCGGGGATCGTGCTCATGGGGTCCTCCCTCGCTCGATGCTGGTCCCCCCATCGTGACCCGGTCCCACCGGGGGCGCCAGGGCGGATCGTCCACCTGGGGACGACCGAGGCCGGACCCCCGCAGGAGTCCGGCCTCGGTCGTTCCGGCTGCCCGGTCAGGGCTGGACGGTCAGCCCGCGACAATCCGGTCGATCACCAGCGGCCCGGCCTGGTAGGAGTCCGCGATGTCCACCGCGTCCGCCAGCGCCTCGGTGGCCCGGGCGAAGCGCTCCGGGGTGTCGGTGTGCAGCGTCATCAGCGGCTGACCGGCCTTCACCGTGTCGCCCGGCTTGGCGTGCAGCTCGACGCCCGCCCCGGCCTGCACCGGGTCCTCCTTGCGCGCCCGGCCGGCACCGAGCCGCCAGGCCGCGATGCCGACCGCGTAGGCGTCCAGCCGGCTGAGCACGCCGTCCGCGGGGGCCAGCACCTGCTCGGTGTGCGCGGCCACCGGCAGCGGTGCGTCGGCGTCGCCGCCCTGGGCCTCGATCATCCGGCGCCAGGCGTCCATCGCCCGGCCGTCCGCCAGTGCGGCCGCCGGGTCGGCATCCGGCTTGCCGGCCGCGGCCAGCATCTCCCGGGCCAGCGCGACGGTCAGCTCGACCACGTCCGCCGGGCCGCCACCGGCCAGCACCTCCAGCGACTCCCGCACCTCCAGCGCGTTGCCGGCGGTCAGGCCGAGCGGGGTCTCCATGTCGGTCAGCAGCGCGACGGTGGTGACGCCCGCGTCGGTGCCCAGGTCGACCATGGTGCGCGCCAGTTCCCGGGCCCGGTCGGCGTTCTTCATGAACGCGCCCGACCCGACCTTGACGTCCAGCACCAGCGCGCCGGTGCCCTCGGCGATCTTCTTGCTCATGATCGACGAGGCGATCAGCGGGATCGCCTCCACCGTGCCGGTGACATCCCGCAGCGCGTACAGCTTGCGGTCGGCGGGGGCCAGCCCGGACCCGGCCTGGCAGATCACGGCACCCACGTCGTCCAGCTGGGCCATCATCTCCTCGTTGGTCAGCGCCGCGCGCCAGCCCGGGATGGACTCCAGCTTGTCCAGGGTGCCGCCGGTGTGGCCGAGACCGCGGCCGGACAGCTGCGGCACCGCGACGTCGAACACCGCCACCAGCGGGGCCAGCGGCAGGGTGATCTTGTCCCCGACGCCACCGGTGGAGTGCTTGTCCGCGGTGGGGCGGCGCAGCCCGGAGAAGTCCATCCGCTCGCCGGAGGCGATCATCGCCGCGGTCCAGCGGGCGATCTCGGCCCGGTCCATCCCGTTGAGCAGGATGGCCATGTTGAGTGCGGACATCTGCTCCTCGGCCACCACCCCCCGGGTGTAGGCGTCGATCACCCAGTCGATCTGGGCGTCGGACAGCCGGTGGCCGTCCCGCTTCGCCACGATGACATCGACGGCGTCGAAGCTCTCGGTCACGCCTGCACCTTCCGCTCGTCGAGGTCTTCGGGCCCGAAGGCGTCCGGCAGGACCTCGCGCATGGTCTTGAATCCGCTGACGGTGTCCAGCACCAGGTCGGCGCCGCCGTGCTCCCACAGGAGCTGACGGCACCGGCCGCAGGGCATCAGCGTGTTGCCCAGGCCGTCCACACAGGTGAAGGCGACCAGGCGGCCGCCCCCGGACAGGTGCAGGCCGGAGACCAGCGCGCACTCGGCGCACAGGGTCAGGCCGTAGGAGGCATTCTCCACATTGCACCCGGTCACGACCCGCCCGTCGTCCACCAGGGCGGCGACGCCCACCGGGAACTTGGAGTACGGGACGTAGGCATGGCCCATGGCCTCGGTGGCGGCGGCCCGCAGGCCGTCCCAGTCGATGGTGCTCAACTCTCGGTCCTCACTTGACGTAGGCGGTGCCCTCGGCGGCCGGTGCGCGGACCCTCCCGACCAGACCGGCCACGGCGAAGATCGTCACGACGTAGGGCGTCATCAGCATCAGCTGGCTGGGGATCGGGGTGCCGATGATGCCGAGCACCACCTGCAGGTTGTCCGCGAACCCGAACAGCAGGGCCGCGGCCAGCGCACCCTTGGGGCTCCACCGGCCCAGGATCATCGCCGCCAGGGCGATGTACCCCTTCCCGGCGGTCATCTCCTTGCCGAAGGCCAGCCCGTTCGCCACCGTGAAGAACGCGCCACCCAGACCCGCGACCGCCCCGCCGAGCAGGGTGTTGCGCACCCGGGTCCGGTTCACCTTGATGCCCACGGTGTCCGCGGCCTTGGGGTGCTCGCCCACGGCCCGCAGCCGCAGGCCCCACCGGGAGCGGAAGATCAGGATCTGCAGCGCGATCACGACGACGTACATGATGTAGACCAGCGCGGTCTGCCGGAACAGCACCGGCCCGATCACCGGGATCTCGCTCAGCACCGGGATCGGCAGCGTGGGCAGCCGGGGCGGGGTGTTCAGCGTGCTCGCGTTCACCTTCAGCACGGTGGAGAACAGATAGCTGGTCACACCGACCACCAGCACGTTCAGCACCACACCGACGATGATCTGGTCCACGACGTACTTGATCGAGAATGCCACCAGCAGCGCCGCGACCAGGGCACCGGCGATCGGCGCGGCGATCAGGCCGAGGTAGGCCGACTGGGTCAGGGTGGCGACCACCGCGGCCAGGAACGCGCCGGCCAGCAGCTGGCCCTCGATCGCGATGTTGATGATGCCGGAGCGCTCGCACAGCACACCGGCCAGCGCACCGAACACCAGCGGGACCGCCAGGAACAGCGAGCCCTGCAGCAGGCTGGTCAGCGGCAGCGGCTGGTTCTTGCCGGCCACGGCCCAGACCAGCAGCGCCAGGATCAGCGCGACCGCGTACACCGCGGGCAGCCAGAGCCCGGCCTTGCGGCGGCGCTGGGCGTACCAGAACGACAGAGCGCCCAGGGCGAGGGCGATCAGGCACAGCACGATCGCGGTGGTCTTGCTCGGCACCGAGAACTTCTCGATCTGGAAGAAGTCGGTGCTGGTGGAGACGGTGAAGCCAGTCTTCTTGCCCGACGCGGGCAGGATGCCGAACACGATCAGGGCCAGCGCGGCGACCACCACGTAGGTGATCGGCGCACGGTAGGAGATCGGCGGCAGCGGCTGGGCCGCCGGACGTGCCGGGGCGGCCGGCGCAGGGGTGGCGGTGAGGGTGCTCACGCTGCGGCCTCCTTGGTGACGGGCGCGGGGGTGGGGCTGATCTGCTTGCGACGACCCGGTGCGGGCAACCGGAACACGGCCCGGACCAGCGGCGGGGCGGCGATGAACAGCACCACCAGGGACTGGACCACCAGCACGATGTCGATCGGCGTGCCGGTCCGGGACTGCATCGCGAAGCCACCGGCCCGCAACGCACCGAACAGCAGGCCGGCCAGGAAGGTGCCCAGCGGCTTGGACCGGCCGAGCAGCGCCACGGTGATCGCGTCGAAGCCGAAGGACGCGGCCACCCCGGCGGTGAGCACCCGCTCGGTGCCGAGCACCTGCGCCGACCCGGCCAGACCGGCCAGCGCACCAGAGGTGATCATCACCAGCAGGTAGATCCGGTTGATGTTGATCCCGGCGGTGCGGGCGGCGGACGGGTTGGCGCCCACGGCCCGGAACTGGAAGCCCAGGGTCGAGCGGTCCATCAGCCACCACACGAAGAAGGTCGCCAGGATCGCCAGCAGGAACCCGGCGTGCAGCCGGAAGTCGTCGCCGAGCAGCCGCGGGTAGATCGCGGTGCTCTCGATCGGCGGGGACTGCGGGTTGTTGCTGCCCTCGCGCTTGAACGCGGTGGTGGTCAACAGGTACGCGACCAGATAGCCCGCGATGTTGTTGAGCATGATCGTGACGATCACCTCGTTGGCGCCGGTGCGGGCCTTGAGGAAGCCCGCGATCCCGGCCCAGATCGCGCCACCCAGGGCGGCGCAGATGATCGCCAGCAGCAGGTGCAGCACCGGCGGCAGCCCGAAGGCGAAGCCGATGTACCCGCCGAAGACCGCACCCAGGATGATCTGGCCCTGCGCACCGATGTTGAACAGTCCGGCCCGGAAGCCGACCGCCAGGCCGAGACCGGCCAGGATCAGCGGCACCGACCAGGTCATGGTCTCGGTCAGCGGGCGGATCGCCCGGGCGAAGGTCGAGGCGCTCGGGTCGACGATCGCACCCTGGAACAGGGCGACGTAGGCGCTCCACACCGAGTCCCACACCGCGGAGAAGAAGTCCGCGGGCCGGGCGAACAGGTAGCTCGCGGTGGTGTGCACGTCCTCGTCGGCGGCGGCGATCAGCACGCCCGACACGACCAGGGCGAGCAGCAGCGCGGCGAGGGTGACCAGCCAGTTGCTGGTCAGCATCTCCCGCAGCGCGCGCTGCAGCCGCGGCTCGAGCCGCTCGTCCTGCTGGTCCTTCGCGGTGACGTCAGCTGCGGCGTTCACTCGCTCTCCTCCTCGGCGGCCTCGATGTCGGCCTCGCCGAGCACCGTGTGGTGGGAGGCGGCCTGCTTGACGGCCTCCTCCTGCGGGACGCCGGCCATCATCAGGCCGAGCACGTCCCGGTCTGTCCCCCCGGGCACCGTGCCGACGATCCGGCCGCGGTACATGACCACGATCCGGTCGGCCAGGTCCAGGACCTCGTCCAGCTCGGTGGAGACGATGATCACGGGGGTCCCGGAGTCGCGCTCCGCGACGATCCGCTTGTGCACGAACTCGATCGAGCCCACGTCCAGACCACGGGTGGGCTGGGAGGCGATCAGCAGGCGCAGCGGGCGGGACATCTCCCGGGCCAGCACCACCTTCTGCTGGTTGCCGCCGGACAGCGTGCCGGCCAGCGCCTCCACCGACGGGGTGCGCACGTCGAACTCGACCGCGCGCTGCTCGGCGTTGGCCCGCACCTTCGCCGGGTCCAGCGAGATGCCGGTGGCGAAGGCCGGGGTGTCGTAGATGTCCAGGATCAGGTTCTCGGCCACCGAGAAGTCGGCGACGATGCCGTCCTCGGTGCGGTCCTCCGGGACGAAGCCGACCCCGGCGGTGAGCACCTCCTTGACCGTGCGGCCGAGCAGTTCCTTGCCGTCCAGCGTGACCGACCCGGCCAGTGCCGGCTGCAGGCCGAGGATGACCTCGGTCAGCTCGGTCTGGCCGTTGCCCTGCACACCGGCGACGGCGACGATCTCGCCCCGCGCCACGTCGAAGGAAATGCCGTCGACCTGCCGGACCCCGGCCTCGTCCAGCACGCTCAGGTCCTGCACCCGCAGCGCGACCTCGCCCGGCTGGGCCGGAGCCCGGTCCACCCCGAGGGAGACCGAACGGCCGACCATCAGCGAGGCGAGCTCGGTCTCGCTGGACTGCGGGTCCGCGGAACCGACCACCGTGCCGCGCCGGATGACGGTGATCCGGTCGGCGACGGCGCGGACCTCGCGCAGCTTGTGCGTGATGAACACGATGGAGGTGCCCGCGGCCTTGAGCTGGCGCATGATCGCGATCAGTTCGTCGGTCTCCTGCGGGGTGAGCACGGCGGTGGGCTCGTCCAGGATCAGCACCTTGGCGTCGTGCGACAGCGCCTTGATGATCTCGACCCGCTGCTGGACGCCCACCGGCAGGTCCTCGACCATCGCGTCCGGGTCGACGTCGAAGCCGAACCGGTCGGAGATCTCCTTGACCCGGCGGCGGGCCTCGGGCAGGTCGATCAGCCCGGCGGCCTTGGTCGGCTCGTACCCGAGCACCACGTTCTCGGCGACGCTGAACACCGGCACCAGCATGAAGTGCTGGTGCACCATGCCGATCCCCGCGGCCATCGCGTCGCCCGGCCCGTCGAAGGTGACCGGCTCGTCGTCCACCAGGATCTGTCCCTCGTCCGGGTCGTAGAACCCGTACAGGACGTTCATCAGGGTGGACTTCCCGGCGCCGTTCTCACCCAGCAGGGCGTGGATCTCACCGGGTTCGACCACCAGGTCGATGTGGTCGTTGGCCACCAGCGTCCCGAAACGCTTGGTGATCCCGCGCAGCTCCAGCTTCACGGTGGGCCTGCTCCTCGATCGTCGTCGATTCGTCCCGCGCAGCGTAGACCGCGCGGGGGTGCGGTCACAGCGGCGGCCCGGGCAGAACCATCCCGCCCGGGCCGCCGTCCGTGTTGACCTCAGTTCTGGCTGGGGGACTCCACGACCAGGTCACCGGAGATGATCTGCTGCTGCAGGTCCTCCACCGCGGTCTTGACCTCGTCCGGGACGACCGAGTCGAAGTCGTGGAACGGCGCCAGGCCGATGCCCTCGTTCTCCAGGGTCCCGACGTAGGGCTCGGAGGTGAAGTTGCCGTCGGCGGCCTCGGACACGGTGTCGAACACGGCCTGGCCGATCTCCTTCATCACCGAGGTGAGGACGATGTCGGAGTAGTCGGGCGAGGTCTCGAACCAGTCGGCGTCCACACCCACGATGGAGACGTTGCCGGCCTCCTTCGCGGCGGCGGCGGCACCCAGGCCGACCGGGCCGGCGACCGGCATGATCACGTCGGCGCCCTGGTCGATGAAGCCCTTGGCCAGGTTCTGGCCCTTGGTCTGGTCCTCGAAGTCACCGGTGAAGGAGCCGGTCTGGGCCTCCTTGTCCCAGCCCAGCACCTGCACGTCGGCGCCGTTGTCCTCGTTGTACTTGGCCACGCCGTCGACGAAGCCGTCCATGAAGATGGTCACCGACGGGATGGAGATGCCGCCGAAGGTGGCGACGGTGCCGGTGGTCGAGGTGCCCGCGGCGACGTAGCCGGCCAGGAACGCGGCCTCCTGCGTGTTGAACAGCAGCGGCTTGGCGTTGTCCGACTCCTCGTTGAAGCCGGAGTCGACCAGGGCGAACTCGATGTCCGGGTTCGCGGCGGCGGCCTCGGTCAGCGAGTCCGCCAGCAGGAAGCCGACGCCGATGATCAGGTTGCAGTCCTGCGCGACCAGCTGGTCGACGTTCGGACCGAAGTCGGTCTCGGCGGAGGACTCCACCTTGACCGCGGTGATCCCGAGCTCGTCCTCGGCCCGGTCGAGGCCCTCGGCACCCGACTGGTTGAAGGACTTGTCCTCGAAGCCACCGGAGTCCGAGACCATGCAGGCCTTGAAGTCGCTGGCCCCGGTGTCCGAACCGCCGGTCGAGCCGGACTCCTCGGGGGCGCTGCCACAGGCAGCCAGGGCGAGGGCGACGGCCCCGCCGAGGGCGGCCGCACGAACGATGTTCTTCACACTGCACTCCTGCTCGTCGTCTGCGCCGGCCCCGGGAGGGGCCCCCGGGCCGGGAGCGCCGTTGCTCCCGGTCCGGGTGGTTCGGTCCGGCGTTCGGTGAGCACCCTAGCCACGCCGGGATGACGGTGGTGTTACCGAGGCGTACATCCCGTGATCCGTTACGGACTTGGAATGTTCCGTCGGCCGTTCGGGTGCAGGAGCGGTCAGGGACGGCCGGCCAGCAGCGCCACCCGGGCCAGCAGCCCCGCACCGGCGGGCACCGCGCGCTCGTCGATCACCAGGTTGCCCTGGTGGATGTCGTAGGACCGGCCGCCGGGGGTGCGGGTGCCCAGCCGGGCCATCGCCCCGGGCACCTTGGTCAGGTACCAGGCGAAGTCCTCCCCGCCCAATGACTGCTCGGTCAGCTGCACCGACTCCTCGCCCAGCACGTCCCGGGCCGCGGCCTCCAGCACCGCCACCGCCCGCTCGTCGTTCTCCACCGGCGGGACGCCGCGCTGGTGCCGGATCTCGACCTGGACGCCGTAGGGCGCGACCACCTGCTCCACGGCGTCGTGGAAGACCTGCGAGGCCCGCTCCCAGGCCCGCACCTCCAGGCAGCGCAGCGTGCCGCGCACCGAACCGGTGGCCGGGATCGCGTTGTGCGCCTGCCCGGCCTGCACCGCCCCCCAGGTCAGGTTCACCCCCGCCCGCGGGTCCAGCCGGCGACCGAGCACCGCCGGCACCTGGGTGATCACCTGACCGAGGGCGTAGACCACGTCGGCGGTCAGGTGCGGACGGGAGGTGTGCCCACCCGGCCCGGTCAGCAGGACGGTCACCTCGTCCGAGGCGGAGGTGATCGGGCCGATACGGCTGCCGATCTGCCCGACGTCCACCTTCGGGTCGCAGTGCACCGCGAAGATCCGGCCGACCCCGTCCAGCCCACCGGCGGCGATCACGTCCAGCGCGCCGCCGGGCTGCACCTCCTCGGCGGGCTGGAACACCAGCCGGACCCCGGTGTCCAGTTCCCCGGCGTCGTGCAGTGCGGCCAGCACCAGCCCGGCGCCCAGCACGGCCACGGTGTGCACGTCGTGCCCGCAGGCGTGGGCCACATTCGGCACGGTGGAGGCGAAGTCCAGCCCGGTGGTCTCCGGCACCGGCAGCGCGTCCAGATCGGCCCGCAGTGCGATCCAGCGCCGGCCGGTGCCCACCGGGTTCGGGCCGATGTCACAGGTCAGACCCGTGCCGGGCAGCATCCGGGGCCGGAGCCCGGCGGCGCGCAACCGGTCGGCCACCACCCGGGTGGTGCGCTGCTCGGTGCGGCCGAGTTCCGGGTGCGCATGCAGGTCCCGCCGGATCTCGATCAGCTCCTCGCTGAGCGATCCGACCAGTTGCTGCACCCGGGACACGTCGACCATCACCGGACCGACACTACCCAGCCGCCGAGGTCAGAGCAGGTCCTCGCGCCCCCGGGCCCGCCAGCCGTCCACCGCGCCCTTGACCTGCTGGGCGTGCGCGAGGGTGGTCACCAGCACCGCGTCCGGGGTATCGACCACCACCGCGTCCGGCACGCCGAGCACGGTGACCGTCCGGCCGCCGGTCAGCACCAGCGACCCCGGAGCGTCCAGCCGCTGCACCAGCGACTCCTCGCCGAGGGTCCGCGACCCGTCGTCCGGCTGGCCGGCGGCGGGCAGCAGCGGGGCCAGGGAGGCGAAGTCGCCCACGTCGTCCCAGGTGAAGTCGCCGGGCACCACGGCCACCCCACCGGCGGCGGCCACCGGCTCGGCGATCGCGTGGTCGATCGCGATCTTGGTCAGCGTGGGCCAGATCTCGGTCATCGCCCGGTCGCGGGCGGCCTCGTCGTCCCAGGCCGCGGCGATCGCGCGCAGTCCGGCGGCCAGCGGCGGGAGCTGGGTGGCCAGGTGGTCCAGCAGCACCCCGGCGGCGACGATGAACATGCCCGCGTTCCACCAGTACCGGCCGGTCGCCAGGTACTCGGCGGCGGTCTCGGCGTCCGGCTTCTCGGTGAAGGCGGCCACGTGCCGGGCCGACGGTGCACCGTCCACCCCGAGCGGATCGGCGGCGTGGATGTAGCCGAAGGCGGTGGAGGGCTCGGTGGCCTCGATCCCGATCGTCACGACGTAGCCGGCCCGGGCGGCCTCGACCCCCTCCCGCACCGCGGCGTCGAACCGGGGCAGCTCGCCGATCACGTGGTCGGCGGCGAAGGAGCCCAGCACGGTCTGCGGCCCGTGGCGCTCGGCCAGCACGGCGGCGGCCAGTCCGATCGCGGCCATCGAGTCCCGCGGCGACGGCTCGGCGATCACCTGGTCGGCGGTCAGCTCCGGCAGTTGCCGGCGCACGGCGTCCACGTGCCGGGCTCCGGTGACCACCAGGACGCCCTCCGGGCCGGACAGCGGGGCCAGCCGGTCCACGGTGCCCTGCAGCAGGGTGCGGCCGGTGCCGGTCAGGTCGTGCAGGAACTTCGGCGCACCCTGGCGGGACAGCGGCCACAGCCGGGTCCCGGCACCTCCGGCCGGGATGACGGCGTGGAATCCGGGGATCACGTGCTCGGTCATCCGGACAGGCTAGCCGGGACGACCTGCCCACCCCCGACTCGGCTACCACGCATGGGACTGTGGTCCCGAACTAGGTGTGCGGTTCGTCACACTCACCTCAATTCGGCCGCACGGAGTCTCTGGCACGGCGCACGATGCCTAGAGTGCTCCCACCGGACACCGCAGTCCCGATGACCAGGAGGCCTTCCGTGCCCAGTGTGCAGACCGGGCCAGCGCCCGCACACACACCGAAACCCCGCCGCAAGCCTGCCGGCACCCTGTACCGAGGCCGCGAGGGCATGTGGTCCTGGGTGGCCCACCGGGTGACCGGCGTGCTGATCTTCTTCTTCCTGTTGGTGCACGTGCTCGACACGTCGCTGGTCCGGGTCTCCCCCGAGGCCTACAACGACGTGATCGGCACCTACAAGAACCCGATCATGGGCCTCGGCGAGGCCGGCCTGGTCGCGGCGATCGTCTTCCACGCCTTCAACGGCATCCGGATCATCCTGGTCGACTTCTGGGCCAAGGGCCCCAAGTACCAGCGCGTGATGCTCTGGGTGGTGGTCGGCCTGTTCGTCGTCACGATGGCCGGCTTCCTGCCCCGCCACCTCATGCACGTCTTCGGAGGCTGACGATGACCACCATCCCCGCCCCGAACTCGCCGGTGGCCCGCCCCTCCCGCCGCACCAGCCGCGGGAACTGGGAGCTGTACGGCTGGGTGTTCATGCGCGCCTCGGGCGTCGTGCTGCTGGTGCTGATCTTCGGCCACCTGTTCGTGAACCTGGTCGCCGGTGACGGGATCAGCGCGATCGACTTCGGCTTCGTCGCCGGGAAGTGGGCCTCGCCGTTCTGGCAGATCTGGGACCTGCTGATGCTCTGGCTGGCGATGATCCACGGCACCAACGGCGTGCGCACCATCATCAACGACTACGCCGAGCGCGACGGCACCCGGCTCGTCCTGAAGCTGGCGCTCTACACCGCGTTCACCGTCGTGGTGGTGCTCGGCACCCTGGTGATCTTCACCTTCGACCCCTGCCCGGTGAACAGCCCGGCGAGCCTGCTGCCGTCGTTCTGCACCGCCTGAACCACCCGCACGTCGATAGAAAGGCATCGCCCCCGATGCAGACCCATCAGTACGACGTCGTGATCGTCGGAGCCGGCGGCGCCGGGATGCGCGCGGCCCTGGAGTCCTCGGCCCGCACCCGCACCGCGGTGATCTCCAAGCTGTACCCGACCCGGTCGCACACCGGTGCCGCCCAAGGCGGGATGTGCGCGGCCCTCGGCAACGTCGAGGACGACAACCCCGAGTGGCACACCTTCGACACCGTCAAGGGCGGCGACTACCTGGTCGACCAGGACGCGGCGGAGATCATGGCCAAGGAGGCGGTGGACGCCGTCCTCGACCTGGAGCGGATGGGCCTGCCGTTCAACCGCACCCCCGAGGGCCGGATCGACCAGCGCCGGTTCGGTGGCCACACCCGCAACCACGGCGAGGCGCCGGTCCGCCGGGCCTGCTATGCCGCCGACCGCACCGGCCACATGATCCTGCAGACCCTGTACCAGCAGTGCGTGAAGCAGGACGTGCAGTTCTTCAACGAGTTCTACGTCCTGGACCTGCTGCTCAACCGCGACCTGTCAGGAGAGCAGCGCGGGCAGAGTGAGGTCGCGGACGGCGAGGAGGTCGCGGTCGCCGGGGTGGTCGCCTACGAGCTGGCCACCGGGGAGATCCACGTGTTCCGCGCCAAGTCGGTGGTCCTGGCCACCGGTGGCGCCGGGAAGATCTACAAGACCACCTCCAACGCGCACACCCTGACCGGCGACGGGATGGCGATCGCCTACCGGCGCGGCCTGCCGCTGGAGGACATGGAGTTCTTCCAGTTCCACCCGACCGGGCTGGCCGGGCTGGGCATCCTGCTGTCCGAGGCGGCCCGTGGCGAGGGCGGCATCCTGCGCAACGCCGACGGCGAACGGTTCATGGAGCGCTACGCCCCGACCATCAAGGACCTGGCACCCCGTGACATCGTCGCCCGGTCGATGGCCAACGAGGTGCGCGAGGGCCGGGGCGCAGGGCCGAACAAGGACTACGTCCTGCTCGACCTGACCCACCTGGACCCGGCGCACATCGACGCCAAGCTGCCGGACATCACCGAGTTCGCCCGGACGTACCTGGGCATCGAGCCCTACACCGAGCCGGTGCCGGTCTACCCGACCGCGCACTACGCGATGGGCGGTGTGCCGACCAACGTCGAGGGCGAGGTGCTGCGCAACCCCCGCGACGTGGTCAAGGGCCTCTACGCCGCCGGGGAGGTCGCCTGCGTCTCGGTGCACGGCTCCAACCGGCTGGGCACCAACTCGCTGCTGGACATCAACGTCTTCGGCAAGCGGGCCGGCATCTCCGCCGCGCAGTACGCGGCGACCGCCCCGTGGGTCGACCTGCCGGAGAACCCGGAGTCGCTGACCGTGGCCGAGCTGGAGGAGATGCGCGCCCGACCGAAGGGCGAGCGGGTCGCCGACGTCCGCCGCGAACTGCAGCAGACCATGGATACCAACGCCCAGGTTTTCCGCACTGCGGAATCCCTGCGCCAGGCGCTGTCCGACGTGCACGCCCTGCAGGACCGGTACTCCCGGGTCTCGGTCCAGGACAAGGGCAAGGCGTTCAACACCGACCTGATCGAGGCGCTGGAGCTCGGCTTCCTGCTGGACATCGCCGAGGTGGTGATCGTCGGCGCCCTGAACCGGCGCGAATCCCGTGGCGGGCACTTCCGCGAGGACTACCCCGACCGGGACGACGCGCAGTTCATGTCGCACACCATGGCCTACCGCCGGCCGGCCGGTGCCGTGATCGACGACCCGGTGGCGCCCGCCCCCGCCGGTGAGGAGATCCCGGTCTTCCCGCCGGAGCGGCCCAGCGTGCTGCTCGGCACCAAGCCCGTGATCACCACCGTCTATCAGCCGATGGAGCGGAAGTACTGACATGACCGCCACTCTGGACAAGCCCGCCGCCGAGGCCGCCCCCGCCGAGATCCCGTCCTTCCAGGTCACGCTGCGGATCCGCCGCTACACCCCGGAGACCCACGGCGACGAGGCGTACTGGCAGGACTTCACCGTCACCGCGCACGGCACCGACCGACTGCTGGACGCGCTGCACACGATCAAGTGGGAACTGGACGGCTCGGTCACCTTCCGCCGGTCCTGCGCCCACGGGGTGTGCGGCTCGGACGCGATGCGGATCAACGGCCGCAACCGGCTGGCCTGCAAGGCGCTGCTCAAGGACCTGGACCCGAGCAAGCCGATCACCGTCGAGCCGATCAAGGGCCTGCCGGTGATCAAGGATCTGGTCGTCGACATGGAGCCGTTCTTCGCCTCCTACCGGGAGATCATGCCGTTCCTGATCACCACCGGGAACCAGCCCTCCCGTGAGCGCCTGCAGTCTCCCGAACAGCGCGCCCGGTTCGACGACACCACCAAGTGCATCCTGTGCGCGGCCTGCACCAGCTCCTGCCCGGTGTTCTGGACCGACGGCCAGTACTTCGGCCCCGCCGCGATCGTCAACGCGCACCGGTTCATCTTCGACAGCCGGGACGAGGGTGGCGCCCAGCGCCTGGAGATCCTCAACGACAAGGAGGGCGTCTGGCGCTGCCGGACCACCTTCAACTGCACCGAGGCCTGCCCGCGCGGCATCGAGGTGACCAAGGCGATCCAGGAAGTGAAGCGGGCGATGATCACCCGGGCGTTCTGAGCCCGTGTCCGATTCCCGCTAGACACACCACGGCCGGGCGGCGTCCACTGGTGCGGTGACCCCCGCCCACGACGCCGCCCGCTGTGTACCCGGCGACCCCCGGTTCGACCGCTGGTACCGGGCGATCGACGCCCGGGACGCCCGGTTCGACGGCCAGTTCTTCACCGCCGTCGCCTCCACCGGCATCTACTGCCGCCCGTCGTGCCCCGCCCGCACGCCCAAGCCGGAGAACGTCTCCTTCTACCTGACCTCCGCCGCCGCGCACGAGGCCGGGTACCGGGCATGCAAGCGCTGCCTGCCGGAGGCCGCGCCCGGCACCCCCGAGTGGGACCTGCGCGGCGACCTGGCCGGCCGGGCGATGCGCCTGATCGCCGACGGCGTGGTCGACCGGGACGGGGTCGACGGCCTGGCCGGACGGCTCGGCTACTCCCCCCGCCAGGTGCACCGCACGCTCACCGCCGAACTCGGCGCCGGACCACTCGCGCTCGCCCGCGCCCGCCGCGCCCAGACCGCCCGCAGCCTGCTGGTCGGCACCGGGCTGCCGCTGGCCGACATCGCCTTCGCCGCCGGGTTCGGGTCGGTCCGGCAGTTCAACGACACGGTGCGGGAGGTGTTCGACACGACACCCGGCGAGCTCCGGGCCCGGGAGCCGCGGGCGAGGGCCGGGGGCCTGCCGGGCACGGAGGCACGGGGGGCCGGGGGCGGGAACCGGCGAGGGCCGGAGGTGCGGGGCGCCGGGGCCGGGGACCTGCCGGGAGCGGAGACGCTGGCCGCCGGGGCGGTGGGCGTGCCGGGCACGGAGCCGCTGGCCGCCGGGGCTGCGGGCGTGCCGGGCACGGAGTCGCTGGCTGCCGGGACCGCGGGCCCGCCGGGAGCGGAGGCGCTGGCCGCCGAGGCTGCGGGCCTGCGGGGGCCGGAGGTGCGGGGCGCCGGGGCTGCGGGCCTGCCAGGCACGGGAGTGCGGGGGTTCGGACGTCCGGTGGCGTCGGGCGCGGCAACGCGAGCGGCCACGGGCGCCTCGGCGCCCGGCGCGGCCACAGGCGCGCGGTCGGCCGACCATTCGACGTGGCCCGGCGCGGGATCGTCGATGACCGCGGGCGCGGCGGGTCCTGACACCGCGCGGGACGCTGGCGCCGTGGCCCTCGTGCGGCTCGCCCTCAACCTGCCCGTGCGCCGCCCCTACGACGCCCCCGGGGTGTTCGGCTTCCTGGCCGCCCGCGCCGTCGCCGGCGTGGAGTCGGCCGACCTGCCCCCCGGTGGACCGCTGCGCTATGCCCGGACGCTGCACCTTCCGCACGGTCCCGGCGCGATCGAGGTGACCGCGGTACTCATGCCGGACGGCTGGCGGCTGCGCGCGGGGATCGAGCTGACCTCGCTCGCCGATGTCGGAGTGGCAACGGCCCGGGTCCGGCGGCTGCTGGACCTGGACGCCGACCCGGCCGCGGTGGATGCTGCGCTGTCCGCCGACCCGGTGCTCGCGCCGCTGGTGGCCGCAGTGCCCGGGCTGCGGGTGCCGGGCGCCGTGGACCCGGAGGAGATGGTGCTGCGGGCGATGGTCGGGCAGCAGATCAGCGTGGCCGCGGCCCGGGGGCACCTCAGCCGGCTCGCTGCGCGGATCGGGACGCCGGTGGTCAGTTCGTTCGCCGGGCTGGACCGGCTGTTCCCGACCGCGGCACAGGTGGCCGATGCGCTGGGGGCACCCACGATCGGCGGACTGGAGCCCGGACCGGCGGCGGCAGGGCAGCCCTCGGCCATGTCCGGCACGCACCACCACCCGCCCAGCCCGGTCCCGGCCGGACCGAGACCGGCCGGTGGGCGTCCTTCCCCGCCCGACCCGAACCCGGCCCCCGGTCTCGCGCGGCACTCGTCACACGGCCCGGACCCGGAACCCGGCGGCGGGGAGCACTCGTCACACGACCCGGACCCCAGCCTCGGGCGGGTCTCGTCACCCGATCCGGACCGGCCGCTGCGGTTGCCCGGCCGGTCCGTCGCGGCGATCCGGGACACCGCCGCCGCTCTGGCGGACGGATCGCTGCGGGTGGATGTCGGCGCGTCGACCGCCGACCTGACCGCCGCCCTGGTCGCCCGGCCCGGCATCGGGCCCTGGACGGCCGGGTACCTGGCGATCCGGGTGCTCGGCGACCCGGACGTGTGGCTGCCCGGCGATGCCGCCCTGCTGACCAGCGCCCGCGCGCTCGGGTTCGTCGACCCCGGGCTGCCCCGCGCTGCGGCACACCGTGCCCTGACCGCCCGCTCCGCCGACTGGGCGCCCTGGCGCTCCTACGCCGTCACCCACCTGTGGCGCGCGGCCTGAGCCGACGCCGAGAGTGCACGAATGCACGCCAAACCGGCGCTGAGGCGTGCATTCGTGCACTCTCGGCGCAGCGCCAGCGGGCTCGGGCGCGGCGGCCGCGGCGAAACCATCCGCGGCGGGCGGGTCAGGCGTCGTCGGGGGGTGGCGGGTCGGCGGTCCACGCGGCGGCCAGCAGCACGATCCGCGCGATCAGGTTCATCCAGACCAGCAGCGTCACGAGCACCGCGAACGAGGTCAGCAGCGGATTGCTGCTCGCCGATCCCGCCACCACCGACGTGCCCAGGACCCGCACCACACCGAGCCCGACCCCCGCGATGATCGCCCCACCGCGCAGGTCCCGCCAGGCCGGGCGGATGCCGGACAGCAGGATCACGATCAGGCAGAACGTCGCGGCGTCGACCAGGAAGGCGACCAGCAGTCCGAGCACCCGGACGGTGACCGCCCCGGCCGTCGAGTCGTCCAACCCGACCAGGCCGAGCAGCCAGTCCGCCGCGGTGGTGGTGCCGATGCTCAACACCGCGGACAGCAGGATCGCCAGCCCCATCCCGACGAACCCGCCGAGCTGGCGTAGCTTGCCGACCACCGCGTTGTCCTCGCCGGCGGGGTCGAGGTCGAACATCGCCCGGACCGCGGTGCGCAGCGCCGCCATCGCGGAGATCGCGGACATCAGCAGCACGACGAAGGCGATAATGCTGGCGATCCCGAGCCCCCGGCTGAACTCCAGCGAGTCGGGATCGATCAGCCCGGTGGAGTTGCCGCCGGTGTCGACCAGGCCGGGCAGATTGGCGTCGACGGTGTCCAGCACGGTCTGGCGCAGGCTCTCGTTGCCGCCGAGCACCGCCATGAACGCGGTGTAGCCGATGGTCAGCCCGGCGAAGACCGAGAACAGCGCCGCGTAGGCGATGCCGCCGGTGAGCACCCCGCCGCCAGCCTCGCCGAACCGGGCATTGGCTCGTGCCGCCCGGGTGCGCTGCCACCAGGTGATCAGGGCCTTCACCCGCTCGATCAGGCCCTTGATCCCGGCCGGGTAGGCCCGCGCGCCGACATCCTTGCGGTCGCCCGCCGCGGTGTCGGTCGCGCCGGCGACCTGCGCGTGGATGCGTCCCGATCCTCGTGGTTCAGCCGCCGGACTCATGCAGGCGACCCTAGGAGCCGGATCCGCCCTCGGCATCCCGAACCGGCTGGTGGGCGCCGGTGAGCGGGTGGGTGTCCAGCACCCGCCACTGGCCGTCGTCGCCGTGCTGGTAGACCTGGATCGACTCCACCAGGAAGCAGGCGTCGAAGTCGCGTAGGTCCTCGAAGGCCCGGTCCAGGGCGTCGTCGGGCACCTCGTGCGCGATGGTGACGTGCGGGTGGTAATGGAACCGCAGCTCCTGGGCGAGCAGCCCGGAGCGGATCCGCCGTTCCAGGGTCTCGCACGGGCCGATCCCCTCGACGACCTGGACGAAGACCACCGGTGACACCGGCCGGAAGCTGGCGGTGCCGCGCAGGTGCACCCGGAACGGCGGGTGCTCGGCGGTGATCGCGGCCAGGTGCCGGTGCACCTGCGCCAGCTCGTCCCGGTGCACGGTGGTCGGGCCGAGCAGGGTGATGTGCGGGGCGATCAGGTCGGCGGCGGGGTCCCCGACCCGGGCGCGCGCGTCGTGCAGCTGCGTGGCCCACGGTTCGGGGATCCCGACCGCGACACCGATCCGGACCGTGCCGGGGGCGCCCCGGACGATCGGGATCGCCTGCGTCTGGTCGGTCATGCCGTGCGGCGCGGCAGCAGTCCGAAGCGGTCCGCGATCCGCCGCATCACCGGGGCGGCGATCTCCGCCGCCTTGTCCGCACCGTCCGCCAGCACCGCGTCCAGCTGCGCGGGGTCGGCCAGGTACTCGTTCACCCGCTCCTGGAACGGGGTGAGGAACTCCACCACCACGTCGGCCAGGTCGACCTTGAGGTGCCCGTAGCCCTTGCCCTGGTAGTCGGCGACGATCGCGTCGATCTCCCGGCCGGTCAGCGCCGAGTAGATGGTCAGCAGGTTGGCGATGCCGGGCTGGTTCTCCCGGTCGTAGCGGATCTCGGACCCGGCGTCGGTCACCGCGGAGCGGATCCGCTTGGCGACGGTCTTCGGCGGGTCGAGCAGCTCGATGATGCCGTTCGGGCTGGACGACGACTTGCTCATCTTCGCCGTCGGGTCCTGCAGGTCGTAGATCTTGGCCGTGGCCTTGACGATGTGCGCCTCCGGCACCACCGCGGTGCCCGCGCCGAACCGGGAGTTCAGCCGCTGGGCCAGGTCGCGGGTCAGCTCCAGGTGCTGGCGCTGGTCCTCGCCCACCGGCACCAGGGCGGTGTCGTAGAGCAGGATGTCCGCGGCCATCAGGATCGGGTAGGTGAACAGCCCGACCGAGGTGCCCTCGGCGCCGTACTTGCTGGACTTGTCCTTGAACTGGGTCATCCGGCCGGCCTCGCCGAAGCCGGTCTGGCAGGACAGCAACCAGGCCAGCTCGGCGTGCTGGGCCACATGCGACTGCACGAACAGGATCGAGCGCTCCGGGTCGACGCCGGCCGCCAGGTACTGCGCGGCGGTCCGACGGGTGCGCTCGCGCAGCACGACCGGGTCGGGGCTGATGGTCAGCGCGTGCAGGTCGACGACGCAGTAGATCGGGTCGTAGGAGTCCTGCAGGGCGACCCACTGGGTGAGGGCCCCCAGGTAGTTGCCGAGGTGGAGGGAGTCACTGGTGGGCTGCATCCCGGAGAAGATGCGCGGCATACCTGGAGCCATGGGTCCATTTCTAGCGGTTCGGGGGCCGGAGGGGGCCCGGGGAGGGGATGGGGCGGACGAGTGGGCCGTCAGGTGGCTTCGTCGTCGAAGGGGGTGCGGGTGATCGCGGGGTCCGGGACCGACGCGGCGGCGGTCGCCGCGGATCCGGCGGCGGCGGCCGGGCGGACCGGGTCGGGGTCCAGCAGCGCGTCGCGGACGATCCGGCGCGGGTCGTAGCGCCGCGGGTCGAGGGCGGCCCAGTCGATGTCCTTGACGTCCTCGCCGAGCTCCTCGTCCACCCGGGAGCGGGCGTCCTGCACGAACCGGCGGGCCTGCTTGGTCAACCGGGCCAGCTGCTCGGCGTACCGGGGCAGCCGGGTGGGGCCGATCACGATCACGGCGACGAGCAAGATCACGAGGAACTCGCCGCCATTGATCCCGAACATCCGGCCAGGCTACCTGTCCGATCGCCAGAGCGGGAGTCGCCTGGTCGGGGGCGGGTTCAGGGCAGCGAGACCGCCGCCGCCAGGGTGTCCCAGCCCCGGGTCAGCCGGGCCGGCACCCCGTCGTCGTAGGCGCTGCCCGGGAAGGCGGCGACCACCTCGGTGGCCGAGTCGCCGTCGTCGTCGGAGACCACCTCGACCACGGTGTCGCCGTCCTGCCAGGCCAGGTGCCACGGCGCCCGGGACAGCAGGTAGACGGTCCGGTCGCCGATGGTGAGCTGGTCGGCGCCGACCAGCGCGGCGGGATCGAGCTGACCGTGCTGCTCACTGACCACCAGCTCGCCCAGCGGTCCGGCGATCCCGACCTGCAGGGTTGCGCCCTCGTCCCGCAGCCGGACGGAGGTCACCGACCAGCCCTCCGGGATGTCGCTGGGGCAGGTCCAGCCCTCCTGGCGCATCCAGCTCAGGTACTCCTCGGTGGTGGAGCCCTCCGCGGCGGCCGACACCGGCGTCGCGGTGGTGGCGGCCCCGGACTGGCCGAGCAGGGACAGCGCCTCCTGCGGCTGGGCGGAGGGTGCCACCGCGGCCGGGCGACCGCCGAGCACGAACAGGCCCACCGCGACCACCCCGAGTCCGGTGACCGACCCGACCAGCACCCGCAGTCCGCGCCGGGAGGGCGACAGCTCCCCGGTCAGCGCGCCGTGGCCGCTCAGCGCCGGCAGCCAGGAGGTCAGCCGGCTCGGCTGCGGGGCCGGGACCGCCGGGGCCGGGCGCGCCGCACCGGCTGGCGGGGTGAACCCGCCGGGTGCACAGCCGAGCGCCATCAGCCGGGCGGTCAGGTCCCCGTCGGGGCGGATGTCGCAGACCTGGGCCAGCACCCGCCGGGCCTGCCGCGCCTCCGCGAGCTCCTGCGCACACCGCGGGCAGCCGGCCACGTGGGACAGGGCGCGTTCGGTGGCTGCCGGGCCGAGCTGGCCGTCGACCAGGGCGGTGACCCGGTCGCCGAGGTGCCCACCAAGGCCGCTCATCGACCGACCGCCTCGGCGGGCTCGATCGCCTCCAGCGCGGTCATCGCGTCACCGGCCGGCGCGGGCCGGGGGGCGCGGTGCTCCAGCGACACCCGCAGCCGGGCCCGGGCGCGGTGGATCCGGGACCGGACCGTGCCGAGCTTGATGCCCAGGGTGACCGCGATCTCCTCGTAGGACAGACCCTCGATGTCGCAGAGCACCACGGCCGCGCGGTAGTCCGGCGGCAGCTCATCCAGGGCCGCCTGGATGTCCACGTCCAGGTTGTCGTGCTCGAAGGCGCGCTCCGGGCGGTCAAGGCCCTCGGCGGCGGCGAACCGGTCGGACTCCTCCCCCATCGCGTCCATCCGGATCCGCTGCTTGCGGCGGGCGCCGTCCAGGAACAGGTTGGTGGTGATCCGGTGCAGCCAGCCCTCGAAGGTGCCCGGGGTGTAGCTGGACAGCGAGCGGAACACCCGGATGAACGTCTCCTGGGTCAGGTCCTCGGCGTCCTGCCGGTTGCCGGTCAGGCGGTAGGCAAGCCGGTACACCCGTGCCGAGTGCTCGCGCACGATGGACTCCCAGCTCGGCGGCTGCCAGTCCTGCTCGGATGCCGTTGTGGCCAATCCACGTCCCTCGTCGTCACCGTCCCGCACGCTGCGGAACCGGGTACCAGTGTCGCAGGCGCATCCACCGGTGGGCCACCGGCGTACACGGGAGGAACGTGAGGGGAGTTCGTGGAGTTCCCGGGCACTAGGCTGAGCCGCGGAATCTCACCCGTCAGCACTGCATCAGGAGGGCACCATCGCCAGCGACAAGGCCGGGAGCTGGGTCTACGCCGAGGGCTTCGTCCCGGAGGACGACACCCTGCTGCGGGCACGGGAGCGTGCCGCCGAGCTCGGTTGCACCGCAGTGGCCCCCGGGACCGGCGCCGCACTGAGCGTGCTGGCCGCGGCGTCCAAGGCCCGCGCGGTGGTGGAGATCGGCACCGGAGCCGGGGTCTCCTCGGTCCAGCTGCTGCGCGGGATGCCGGCCGACGGCGTGCTGACCACCATCGACGTCGAGGTCGAGCACCAGCGCGCGGCGAAGCAGGCCTTCGCGGAGGAGGGCGTCCGGCCGGCCCGGACCCGCACCATCTCCGGCCGGGCGCTGGACGTGCTGCCCCGGCTGACCGACGCCGCCTACGACCTGGTGTTCGTCGATGCCGACATCGAGAACTACCCGTCCTACGTCCGGCAGGCGGTGCGGCTGCTGCGCCCCGGCGGTGTGCTGGCCGTGGACGACGCGCTCTGGCACGACCGGGTGCCCGACCCCGCCCGCCGGGACGAGGCGACCACCCTGGTCCGGGAGACCGGCCGGATCGTGCGCGAGGACGACGACCTGATCGCCAGCATGCTGCCGGTGGGCGACGGACTGCTGGTCGCGGTCCGGCGGTAGTCGCGCGGGTCCGGGCTCGGGGAAGAACCGCCCCGGATCAGCGCAGCGCGGTCAGGTAGCTCAGCAGCAGCCGTGCCCCGTACCCGGTCGCACCCTCGGTCACCTCGTGCTTGTCCGCGGTGGAGCGGGCCGGCCCGGCGATGTCCAGATGCGCCCAGGCCCGCGATCCGGTGAACTCCTTGAGGAACAGGGCGGCGGTGATCGAGCCGGCACCGTACTTGGGGTCCTGAGCGACGTGCCGCAGGTCGGCCACGTCGGAGTGCGTCGCACCGGTGTAGTCCGGCACCAGCGGCATCTCCCACGCGGGCTCCCCGGACACGTCGGCGGCGGCGCGCAGCGCGTCCACCAGCGACCGGTCGGTGCCGTAGAGCGCGGCGTGCTGCTTGCCGAGCCCGAGGCTGGCGGCACCGGTCAGGGTCGCCACGTCGATCAGCACGTCCGGGTCCAGGGTCGCGTCGGCGAAGGCAAGCGCGTCGCCGAGCACCAGCCGGCCCTCGGCGTCGGTGTTGGCCACCTCGACCGTGCGGCCGCCGTACATCCGCAGCACGTCGGCCGGCCGGTAGCTGGCCGCACCGAAGTGGTTCTCGGCCAGCGGGAGCACGGCGGTCACCCGGTGCGGGACCTGCGCCTCGGCGGCGGCGAGCACGGTCGCCAGGGCCACGGCGGCGCCGGCCATGTCGGTCTTCATCGTGACCATCGACTCGCGCGGCTTGATCGAGATCCCGCCGGTGTCGTAGGTGATCCCCTTGCCGACCAACACCACGTGCTTGCCGGCCGCAGCGGTGGGCCGGTACTCGACCGTGACCAGGCGCGGACCGGAGGCCGACCCGGCGCCCACGGCGAGGATCCCGCCGAAGCCCTGGGCGGTCAGCTCCTTGGGGCCGAGCACGGTCACCGTCAGACCGGCGGCCTGGCCCAGTTCGGCGGCCCGGTCGGCCATCCAGGCCGGGTCCTTGATGTTCGAGGGGGTGTTCGCCAGGTCGCGGACCAGCCAGGTGGCGGTGGCGCCACGCACGGCGGTGGTCAGCGCCTCGGCGGTCGGGTCGTCGTCGCGGCCGACCACGACCAGCTCGGCGGCGGGGCGCTCACGCTCGGGCGCCGGGGCGCCGATCCGCTGCACCCGGTAGCTCGCCAGCAGGTAACCCTCGGCCAGCGCGCGCACGGTCTCCGGCGCTTCGGTGCCGACCGTGGTCAGCACCCGGCGCAGGCCGCGGGTGGCCCGGGCCAGTGCGGCACCGGCGCGGCGCAGGGCCAGCGGGGAGGAGTCGCCGACACCGACCAGCACCACGCGGCGCGGCAGCGACTGCCAGGGCAACGCGGCCGCGGCGCTGCCGACCGGGCGGGGCAGCAGGAGGGTCCAGGCCTCACCGGCGGCGCCGGTCAGCCCGGCCCGCTCGGCCAGTTCGGCCAGGTCGATCCCGTAGCGGGCGGCCGCCTCGGCGGTGCCCTGCCGGGGCTGCAGGTCGGTGTCGTCCGGGGCGGCCGGGGCCACCGGGACGGCGACGGCGTCCACGTCCTGCGCGTCGAGCAGGGCCGAGGACGCGAACGAGCCCGGTGCCAGCGAGATCGCCGGTACCGGGCGTCCGATACGCACGGGGTGCGCGGGAGTGCGAGCCATGCGGCTGTCGTCAGCTGACGACGGAGGTCAGGGCCTCGCCCAGCTCCTGCGCCTCGGTGGCGTTCAGCTCGACGACCAGTCGACCGCCGCCCTCGAGCGGAACCCGCATCACGATGCCGCGCCCCTCCTTGGTCACCTCGAGGGGACCATCACCAGTCCTGGGCTTCATCGCGGCCATGCGTGGCTCTCCTTCTGCATCGGTAGCGAGGCGGCGTTCGTGGCCCGGGGCGCTGATCCGCGGACTGCGGATCGGGTCGCTCACCGGCACCGGCTCGATGGATGTCCAGCGCACAGTCTAGTTCAACCCGCCGACCCGGTGCTCAGGACACTGCCGGTCAGCGCGCTGCGCACCCGGACGGGTGCGGGTCACGGCGGCCAGCCCGCCGGCGGGACGAACCGCCAGATCTGCCAGAGCCACACCA
This sequence comes from Cellulomonas denverensis, assembly GCF_012396125.1. Classification (GTDB taxonomy): domain Bacteria; phylum Actinomycetota; class Actinomycetes; order Actinomycetales; family Cellulomonadaceae; genus Cellulomonas; species Cellulomonas denverensis. The sequence goes on from NZ_JAAXOX010000001.1 coordinate 89,137, forward strand.
GTTGCAGCCCGAGCATCACCACCGCCACGCCGCCGGTCCACAGCCGGGCCGCCCGCACCGGCCGGGGCAGCACCCCGACGGTGGCGGCGCCGAGCGGGAAGGCCAGCAGCAGGAACCGGGCCAGGCTGCTGCCGGGTTCGATCGCGGCGCACAGGTACAGCGGATAGGCCGCTGCCCAGGTCCACAGCTCCCCGCCCAGCCGCCGGGTGGACGGGGCCAGCAGCACCACCGCGATCACCACCACGATGCCGAGCCCGATCCACGGCCAGGCATCGCCGAACCAGAACGGCAGGATGTACCCCCAGGCACCGAACGGGGCGATGTCGCGGCTCCCCCGCCACGCACCCTGGGTCTGCAGGTAGCCGTCCGGCACCCCGGTGACCCAGCCGCAGATCACCGGCCAGAGCACACCGGACACCGCGGCGGCCACCGCCAGCCCGCCGAGCGCCCACCAGGTCCGGGCGGGCAGGGTCCGGCGCTCCCGCCAGCGCAGCCAGGCGTGCACCAGCACCACCGCCGCGATCGGCAGCGCCACCGCACGGGTCAGGCCGAGCGCCAGCACCCCGGCGGCGGCCCAGCCGTAGTGCCGGGTCACGATCGCCAGCAGGGTGAGGGCGATCAGCAGCAGGGCCAGGGACTCGGTGTAGCCGACCTGGAGCACCACCGAGGTCGGGAACACGCTGACCAGCAGCACGGTCGCCAGCGGCAGTCCGGGCCGGGCCGCCACCGCCCGCGGCGCCCCGCGCTCGATCAGCCGGTGGATCACCGGCATCGCCGCCGCGCCGAGCAGCAGGGCCAGCGTCGGCGCCACCACCGCCCAGGAGCCGCCGGTCAGCTCCATCACGCCGCGGGCGAGCAGCGGGAACAGCGGGAAGAAGGCCCAGGCGTTCTGCACCACCTGACCGTCGGTGCCCACCGGCAGGGTGTCCGGGTAGCCGCCCTCGGCGATCTGCCGGTACCAGGTGGCGTCCCACATCAGGCCGGTGTAGTCCGCGTAGCCGGGCGAGGCGCCGGTCCAGCCGTTGGCCACCTGGTGCCCGGCGACCACCAGCAGCGCGACGGCGGAGAACAGCCGGGCGGCGGCGTAGACCGCCAGGCACTGCACCCACCAGGGCCAGCGCCGGGGGTTCACAGCAGGCCCCGGGTCGCCCGGGACGGCGGCCGGTCGCCGCGGATCGAGGCCACCATGTCCACCGTGCGCCGGGTGGCCCGGACATCGTGCGCCCGGAACACCCGGGCCCCGTGCCAGGCCGCGAGTGCCGTGGCCGCCAGGGTGCCCTCCAACCGCTGCTCCGGCGGCAGGTCCAGGGTCTCCCCGACGAAGTCCTTGCGGGACAGCGCGACCAGCACCGGGTGGCCGAGCTCCACCAGCGCGGCGGTGCGCCGCACCAGGTGCAGCGAGTGCCAGGTGTTCTTGCCGAAGTCGTGGGTCGGGTCGACCAGCACCGACTCCGGCGGCACGCCCAACCCGACCGCCCGGGCCGCGGCGGCGCGCAGGGTGTCCAGCACGTCGATCAGCACCCCGTCGCGCGGGTCGGTATCCGCGGGTACGCCCTCGGGCAGCGGGTAGGCCACCCGGAACGGGTCGGTGCGCGGCGGGAGTCCGCCGGTGTGCGAGCAGACCACGCCCAGTCCGCGTTCGGCGGCGACCTCGGCCAGCGCGGGGTCGTGTCCGGCCCAGGTGTCGTTCAGCAGGTCCGCCCCGGCATCGGCGGCGGCCCGGGCGACCTCGGACCGCCAGGTGTCCACGCTGACCAGCAGCTCCGGATGGCGGCGGCGGACCCGTTCCACCAGCGGGACGACCCGGGCGATCTCCTCGGCGGCGGTGACCTCGGGCCCGCGTCCGGCCCGCACCCCGCCCAGGTCGACCAGGTCGGCGCCCTCGGCCTCGGCCCGGGCGACCGCCGCGTCGGCGCCGTCGTCGTCGTAGCGGGCGGCGGCGTAGAACGAGTCCGGGGTGCGGTTCACCACCGCCATCACCACCGGGTGCTCCGGCCCGAATCGCCGGCCGCGCAGCACCAGGTCGGCGCCCGCGGCGGGCACCCCGGCGGTCATTCCCCGCTCTGGTAGGTGGCCGCGGCGGTCTGGTCGGCCGCCTCGTCCTGGACCGCGGCCTGCTCGGTGCCGCGCAGCTCGGCGCCGCGTTCGGCGACGATCCGCACCGCCTCGGCCGGGTCGTCGACCAGCTTGATCAGGGCGAGGTCGGCCTCGGAGATCATGCCGCGCTCCAGCACCGGGCCGCCGATCCAGTCCAGCAGGCCCTGCCAGTAGTCCGTGCCGACCAGCACGATCGGGAACTCGACCACCTTGTGGGTCTGGACCAGGGTGAGCGCCTCGAACAGCTCGTCGAAGGTGCCGAAGCCGCCGGGAAGCACGATGAAGCCCTCGGCGTACTTGACGAACATGGTCTTGCGGGCGAAGAAGTAGCGGAAGTTCACCCCGAGGTCGACCCAGGGGTTCATCCCGTGCTCGAACGGCAGCTCGATGCCCAGACCGATCGACAGCCCGCCGGCCTCGGAGGCGCCCTTGTTGGCCGCGGACATGATGCCCGGGCCACCGCCGGTGATCACCGCGTATCCGGCCTCGACCAGCCGGCGGCCGACCTCCTCGGCGGTGGCGAAGTCCGGGTGCTCCGGCTTGACCCGGGCCGAGCCGAAGACGCTCACCGCGGGGCCGACCTCCGCCAGCGCGCCGAAGCCCTCGACGAACTCGCTCTGGATCCGCATCACCCGCCACGGGTCACCGTGCAACCAGTCCGCGCCGTCGCTGCCGGACAGCAGGCGCTGATCGGTGGTGGTCGCCGGGATCTGGTCCCGGCGCAGCAGCACCGGGCCCTTGCGGTAGCCGGTGCCGGGGACCGGGATGCCGTCGTCGCTCATGGCACCCGACTGTACGGGGCGGACCTCAGGCGGTGAGCCAGGACCGCAGTGCGTCCCGGCACTGGTCGAGCTGGCCGACCGGCAGGCGCTCGTCGTCCTTGTGCGCCAGCAGCGGGTCGCCGGGGCCGAAGTTCACCGCCGGGACGCCGAGCGCGGAGAACCGGGCGACATCCGTCCAGCCGTACTTCGGCGCGGGCGCTCCCCCGGTGACCGCGAGCACCGCATCGGCGAAGTCGGCGGCCACCGGGTGGTCCAGCCCGGGCCGGGCGCCGGCGGCGGAGTCGGTCACCCGGACCGTGAAGCCGTCGAACAGCTCGCGCACGTGCGCCTCGGCCTGCTGCACCGACCGGGACGGGGCGAAGCGGTAGTTCACCGTGACCACGCAGCGGTCCGGGATCACGTTGGTGGCGATCCCGCCGCTGATCAGCACCGCGTTCAGGCCCTCCCGGTAGACCAGGCCCTCGACCTCGATCTCGGCCGGCGTGTAGGCGGCCAGCCGGTTCAGCACGGTGGCGGTGTCGTGGATGGCGTTGCGACCGGTCCAGGCCCGGGCGGAGTGCGCGGCCACGCCGGTGACCTCGATCTCGGCGCGCAGGGTGCCGTTGCAACCACCCTCCAGCCCGGCATCGGTCGGCTCGCACAGCACGGCGAAGTCCGCGGCCAGCCACTCCGGGTGGTTCCGCGCGATCCGGCCCAGGCCGTTCAACGAGGCGTCCACCTCCTCGTGGTCGTAGAACACCCAGGTGATGTCCCGGCTGGGCGCGGTCAGCTCGGCGGCCAGCGCGAGCTGCACGGCGACGCCGCCCTTCATGTCAACCGTGCCCCGGCCCCAGAGCACCCCGTCCACCAGCCGGGTGGGCAGGTTGGCCGGGTCCTCGGTGACCGGCACGGTGTCCAGGTGCCCGGCGATCACCACCCGGCTCGGCCGGCCCAGCTCGGTGCGGGCGACCACCGCGTCGCCGTCCCGCTCGACGGTCAGGTGGCCCAGCGCACGCAGTGCGGACTCCACCGCATCGGCGAGCGCGGTCTCCTGCCCGCTGACCGACCGCAGGTCACACAGCTGCGCGGTCAGGGTGGTCAGGTCGGCGGTCAGGTCCAGGGCGGTGGCGGTCATGGGCACCGACCCTAGACCGCGGTCCCCGTAGGCTTTCGCCATGACCGACATGCGTACCGCCTGGGGCTGGGGCCTGGCCACGATCTCCGCCGACGGCACCGTCCTGGACACCTGGTACCCCGAGCCCGCACTCGGCGCCCCGGCCACCGGCACCGCCCCGAGCCACCTGCGGGCCGCCGAGGGCGAGGACCCGCTGCGCGCCGTGCGGATCGAGCTGGTGCGCACCGTGATCGACCTGGACACCGCCCCGGCGGACACCGCGGACGCCTACCTGCGCCTGCACCTGCTGTCGCACCGGCTGGTCCGCCCGCACGGGCTGGACCTCACCGGCATCTTCGCGGTGCTGCCGAATGTGGTGTGGACCGACCGCGGCCCGTGTGCGGTCGACGGCTTCGAGGACGTGCGCGGCCGGCACCTGGTCGCCGGGCAGCGGATCAGCGTGTTCGGCGTGGACAAGTTCCCGCGGATGGTCGACTACGTGCTGCCCACCGGGGTCCGGATCGCCGACGCCGACCGGGTCCGGCTGGGCGCGCACCTGGCCTCCGGCACCACGGTGATGCACGAGGGCTTCGTGAACTTCAACGCCGGCACGCTCGGCACCTCGATGGTGGAGGGCCGGATCTCGGCCGGGGTCGTGGTCGGCGAGGGCAGCGACATCGGCGGCGGCGCGTCCATCATGGGCACGCTGTCCGGTGGCGGGCGCGAGGTGGTGTCGATCGGTGAGCGGTCGCTGCTGGGCGCCAACGCCGGGCTGGGCATCGCCCTGGGCGACGACTGCGTGATCGAGGCCGGGCTGTACGTGACCGCCGGCACCAAGGTGACCATCGCGGGTGGCGACGCCGCGGGCACCGTGGTCAAGGCCCGCGAGCTGTCCGGCGCGAACGGCCTGCTGTTCCGGCGCAACTCGCTGACCGGTGGGGTCGAGGTCGTCCCGCGCAGCGGCCACGGCATCACCCTCAACGCGGACCTGCACGCGAACTGATGTCCGGCACCCGGCGGGCGCACCGCCCCGGCGGTTCCCGGGTGGGGTGTGCGGCCCTGACCGCCCTGGTGCTGCTGGCCGGGGTGGTCGCCGGGGTGGTCTGGCTGGTCCGGCTGCCCTCGTCCCAGCCTGCGGCCAGCAACCGGTGCAGCGCCGAGGCCGAGGGCACGGTGTGGGAGCTGTCGGCCGCCCAGGCGGACAACGCGGCGCTGATCTCGGTCACCGCCATGCACCGCGGGATGCCCGCGCGGGCGGCGACGATCGGGCTGGCCACCGCGCTGCAGGAGTCCAAGCTGATCAACATCGACTACGGCGACCGGGACTCGGTGGGGCTGTTCCAGCAGCGGCCGTCGCAGGGCTGGGGCACGGTCGAGCAGATCATGGACCCGGTGTACTCGACCGGGAAGTTCTACGACGGGCTGGACGGGATCGCCGGGTACACCGAGATGCCGGTCACCGAGGCCGCGCAGGCGGTGCAGCGCTCGGCCTTCCCGGAGGCCTACGCCCAGCACGAGCCACGGGCGCGGTCCTGGGCCTCCGCGCTGACCGGGTGGTCACCCTCCGCGCTGAGCTGCGACCTGCCCGCACCCACCGTGGACGGGTCGATCGACGACTTCGGCGCCCGGGTGGCCCGGGACTTCGCCGGGAGCGTGGTCGCCTCCACCGACGCCACCGGCGACGGCACCCGGGTGCTGCTCACCACCGATGCCCTGGCGCACGCCGCCGGGGCGGAGGCCGACCGGGCCGGCTGGGCCGCCGCGCAGTGGGCGGTGGCGGTCGCCGCGGGCCAGCAGATCACCGCGGTCCAGGTCGGCGACTCCACCTGGGACCGCGGCACCGGGGAGTGGACCACCGGCGAGGGTCCCGACGCGCTGCCCGCCGGGACCGTCGCGGTGACCCTGGCCGATCAGCGGTCGGCGACCTCGACGTAGTCCCGCAGGCCGGAGCCGGTGTACACCTGGCGCGGCCGGCCGATCTTGGTCTTCGGGTCCAGCATCATCTCCCGCCACTGCGCGATCCAGCCGGGCATCCGGCCCAGCGCGAACAGCGGGGTGAACATCGACTCGTCGAAGCCCATCGCCTTGTAGATCAGGCCGGTGTAGAAGTCGACGTTCGGGTAGAGCTTGCGCGAGACGAAGTAGTCGTCGCTGAGCGCGATCTCCTCCAGCTTGCGGGCGATGTCCAGCAGCTCGTCATCCTGGCCGAGGGCGGACAGCACCGCGTCGGCGCTCTCCTTCACGATCGCGGCGCGCGGGTCGTAGTTCTTGTACACCCGGTGGCCGAAGCCCATCAGGCGCACGCCCTGCTCCTTGTCCTTCACCCGGCGCATGAAGTCGCTGGCGTCGCCACCGTTGGCCTTGATCTCGGCCAGCATCCGCAGCACGGCCTCGTTCGCCCCGCCGTGCAGCGGGCCGGACAGCGCGTTGATCCCTGCCGCGACCGAGGCGTACAGGTTCGCGTGCGCGGAGCCGACCTGGCGGACGGTGCTGGTGGAGCAGTTCTGCTCGTGGTCGGCGTGCAGGATCAGCAGCTTGTCCAGCGCCCGCACCACGGTCGGGTCGATGTCGTACTGCTGGTACGGCACCGCGAAGGTCATCCGCAGGAAGTCCTCCACGTAGCCCCGGGAGTAGTCCGGGTACAGCAGCGGCTCGCCGCGGGAGGTGCGGTGCAGGTAGGAGGTGATGGTCCGGGTCTTGGCCAGGATCAGCACGGTGGCCAGCTCGACCGCCTCCTGGTCGAACGGGTCCAGCGACTCCGGGTAGAAGGTGGCCAGCGCGTTGATCGCCGAGCTCATCACCGCCATCGGGTGCGCCCCGGCCGGGAACGTCCCCATGAAGGTGCGGAAGTTCTCGTGCACGAAGGTGTGCCGGTTCACCCGCTCGACGAAGGCCTCGAGCTGGTCGGTGGTGGGCAGCTCGCCGTTGAACAGCAGGTAGGCGACCTCCAGGAAGGAGGAGTGCTCGGCCAGCTGGTCGATCGGGTAGCCGCGGTAGCGCAGGATGCCGGCGTCGCCGTCGATGTAGGTGATCTGCGACTCGCAGGACGCGGTGTTCATGAAGCCGGGGTCCACGGTGACCAGGCCGGTGTCCCGCAGCAGCGAGGACACCACGATGCCGGAGTTGCCCTCGGTGGCGGGCACCACCGACAGGTCGTGCGGGGTGCCGTCCACGGTCAGCTGCACGGTTGCGGGGTCGGACATGGCGCTCCTCCTCGGGCGGGATGGTGGGCTGAACGCCCTGGCGGGGTACGGCTGCGGCTACGTTGCGGCGCCTCGCCCGGTGACCGGTGTGCGGCCCGCCAGCACCGTACGTGACGTGCGGGCCGACGACCATCCCGGGCCGCGGCGACCGGGTGTGACCCCCCTCACACCGACCGGAGTCTGGCTGCGGCCGCGGCGATCCGCTCGTCGGTGCCGGTGAGCGCGACCCGGACGTGCCGGGGTGCGCCGTAGAACGTGCCCGGGGCGACCAGGATGCCGAGCTCGGCCAGCCGGGCGACGGTGGCCCAGCAGTCCTGGTCGGCGGTCACCCACAGGTACAGGCCGGCCTCGGAGCCGTCCAGCCGCAGGCCCGCACCCTCCAGCGCGGGCAGCAGCACCTGCCGGCGCGCCCGGTACCGCTCCCGCTGCTCCTCGACGTGCGCGTCGTCGCCCAGCGCGACCGTCATCGCCGCCTGGACCGGTCCGGGCACGATCATCCCGGCGTGCTTGCGGGTGGCCAGCAGCCCGGCGACCAGCTCCGGGTCACCGGCGGTGAAGGCGGCCCGGTACCCGGCCAGGTTCGACTGCTTGGACAGCGAGTAGAGCGCCAGCAGGCCGCGGTGGTCGCCGCCGGTGACCCGCGGGTCGAGCACGCTCGGCACGCCGTCGGTGACCCAGGGCTCGGCCCAGGGCAGCTCGGCGTAGCACTCGTCGGAGGCCACCACCGCCCCCACCGCCCGGGCCGCCTCGACCACGGCCCGCAGCCGGTCCACGCCCAGCACGCTGCCGTCCGGGTTGCCCGGCGAGTTCAGCCAGACCAGCTTGACCCGGGCGCCCTGTGGCCCGGTCAGTGCGGCGACCGGGTCGTCCACCGGCACCGGCGTCGCGCCGGCCAGCCGGGCACCCACGTCGTAGGTCGGGTACGCCGCCGCGGGGTGCAGCACCAGGTCACCGGCGCCCAGACCGAGCAGGGCGGGCAGCAGCGCCACCATCTCCTTGGACCCGACCGTGGGCAGCACGCCCGCCGGGTCGAGGTCCGGGACGTTCCGGCGCCGCGCGAACCAGTCCGCCACCGCCGCACGCAGCTGCGGGGTGCCCCAGGTCTGCGGGTAACCCGGCGAGTCCGCGGCCTGCGCCAGCGCCCGGCGCAGCAGCTCCGGGGTCGGGTCGACCGGGGTGCCCACCGACAGGTCGGCGATCCCGTCCGGATGCCGTCGCGCCTGCTCGGCGTACGGGGTGAGGGTGTCCCAGGGGAAGTCCGGCAGCGCCGCGGTGAACAGGCCCATCAGTCGCCGTGCACCTGCAGCGGAAGGGTGGCGATCACCGGGTGGTCCTTCTCGATCAGGCCGAGCTTGGCCGCACCCCCGGGCGACCCGAGGTCGTCGAAGAACTCCACATTCGCCCGGTAGTAGTCGGCCCACTGCTCGGGGACGTCGTCCTCGTAGTAGATCGCCTCCACCGGGCAGACCGGCTCGCAGGCGCCGCAGTCCACGCACTCGTCGGGGTGGATGTACAGCGAGCGCTTGCCCTCGTAGATGCAGTCGACCGGGCACTCCTCGATGCAGGCCTTGTCCTTGACATCCACACAGGGCTGGGCGATCACATAGGTCACGACTGTCCTCCACCCGCCCGGGTTACCCGGGCGGCCTTCGATTGCTGCGGGCTCCGCCGCCTAGTATCGCTCACCAGCACCCGTTCCACGCCGTGAGGAGCACCGATGGCCGACGACGACCCCTGGCGTGGCTGGCCGGTCGGCGCCCGGGCGATGGTCCGCCGGCGACTGCCCGAGGGCGACACCCACCGGTTCACCGACGTGGTCGGCGACCTGATCGAGGTCGACGACGACGGACTGCTGCTGCGCACCCGGCGGCACGGCGACGTGCGGGTGCCGGGGGACCAGATCGCGATCGGCAAGCTGGTCCCCCGGCCCCGCCGCTGACTCAGCCGGCGGCGGCTTGGCTTGCCGGGTCGGGCCCGCACACCACCCGGTTCTGCGGCTTGTACCGCCAGGACAGGTTGTCCGTGCTCTGCACCTGGCCATTGAGCAGGACGTTCCGGGTCACGCTGATGCTGAAGCCCGGATTGCCCGCCGACTGCGCCGAACAGGTCGGCGAGGTGTTGTAGACCGTGGTCGGGGACACGACATTCGTCTTCGCCCCGGAGGTGATCTCCACGTCGAAGTGGTGCGTGCTCCACAGCCGGACCCAGGTCTTGCCGTCCGCGACATACGCCTGCACCAGCACCCCGTAGGGCGAGGTGTTCTTCCACTTCATGTCGATCGAGCCGGTGTAGAGCGTGGCCTCCCGGCCCGCCGGATACCGCTGGAACCACTCCGAGTGCGGCGTGTGCTCGACGTCCTCCATCCCGGCCTCGAAGGCGGCGTTGAAGGTGGTGGTCGACAGCTGCGACAGGCCACCGCCCCAGGCGTCGGAGTGCTCGCCGTTCACGATCGCGCCGGCCTGTACGAAGCCGTGCGCCGCGTCGATCGGCCCCAGTGCCTCGGTCAGGGAGAAGGTCTCCCCCGGCCGGATCAGCGTGCCGTTGATCGCGGCGGCCCCGGCGGCGATGTTCTGGGTCCGGCGCGGCTCACTGGTCAGCGGGGTGGAGAACTCGGAGATCGCCTCCTTCACCCCCAGTTCCTCCAGCGCCTGGGTGCTCTGCGCCGGGTCCGACTCCACCAGCTCCACCGTGGCGGTGCGCTCCGACGTGCTGGAGGCCGCGGTCGCCACCGCCGTGGCCAGCGCCGCCGGGTCCAGCGTGGTACCCGGCGTCCCCGGCACGATCACCGGAGCCCCGTCCTGGAACTCGAATGTCGCGTCCGCGGCCGTGGTCAGCAGATCCGTGGTCCGGCTGACCACCTGCTCCACCAGCGCCGCCCCGTCGATCTGCAACACCAGCTGCGAGTCCTGCGGCACGAAGGACGCCGCCGCGGTCACCACGTCCACCGGCAGCTCGGCGTTCTGGCCCGCGACGCTCACGGTCACCGGCCCGGACACCACCGCACTGGCCACGTCTCGCACCACCCGGTCCACCTCGTCCTGGGTGATCGCCGGGGTCACGGTGTCGCTGGGCAACTCGATCGGCAGCGCCTCGGTCAGCCAACCGTCCTCCAGCGTGCTGCGGGCGCCCTCGGTGTCCAGCGACCAGCCGTCCACCGCGGCCACACCCTGCGGCTGACCGTCCACGAACACCACCGATCCGTCCACCGGCGCCAGGGTCAGCGACCCGGACAGGTCCTCGATCGCGGCGTCCAGCAGCCCCTCGTCCACCTCGGTCACCGGGGACTCCGCGCCACCACCGGCCAGGTGCTGCCACATCCGCTGCGGGCGAAGGTCGATGCCGGTCAGCGAATCGACCGTCGCCTCCACGTCGAAGGTCAGGCCGGCGGTCGCCGGATCGACGGTGCCGCTCACCTCCCGCGCCGTCACCGTGATCGGCTGCGACGACCGCTCCGCCAGCCCCTCGGTCAGCGCCGTCCGGGCATCCTGCGCCGACATCCCGCCGACCTCGATCCCGGCCACCGTCGTGCCGCGCGGCACCCGGTCGGCCAGGGCGTACGCACCGCCGACATAGGCGCCGCCGAGCACCACCAGCACACCGGCCACGATCAGCACCGGACGCCACCACCGGCGCTTGCCGGCGGGCTCCTCGTCGAAGACGTCCAGGGGGGAGCCCTCCTCGCGGGCGGGGGTGGGGGCAGCGGATGCGCCGCCGGAGGCGGTGGGTGCAGTGCCGGGGGTGCCGAGGGTGCCGGGGGTGCCGGGGGTGCCGGGGGCACTGCCGGGAGCGCTCGATGCGGTGCCGGCGGCGGTAGAGGCGGCGACCGCCGGGGTGATCGCGGTCGCCGCGTCGTCGCCCGCCTTCCCGGCGGGCGCGCCAGCCGACGACGCGGCGGTCTGCGGCGCGTCCGGCGACGACGGGGCCACGGTCTGCGGCGCGTCCGGCGACGTCGGGGCCTCGGCCTGCCGTGCCTCCGACGGCAGCGGGGTCGCGGTCTGCGACTCACTCGGCGTCGTGGCTGCCGCGGTGCCCTGGGCCGCTGCGGGCCACACGGCCGACGGGGCGTTCTGCCCGGCCGGGGTTCCCGCAGTGTCACGGGCGACCGGGAGGACGGTCGTGGCGTCGTCGGCCTCGTCGTGCGCCGTGGTCTTGGCGGCTGCGGTCCCGGCGGTCTCAGACTCCGCCGTGCTGTCCGCGCCGAGACGGGAGGCGATCGGGGCCCGGCCCGGTGTGCTGGGTGCAGCGTCGGCCGCAGCACCGGACGCCGCCGCGGCCGCGGGTGCCGGGGAGTCGACGACGGGCTCATTGCTGCCGTCGGCCTTCGGGGTTCCGGCCTCGCGCCCACTCGCCGCCGCGTCCTGCTCCGGTCGCGGTGACCCGGTCTCGCGCTCGCTCAGCGCCGCGCCCTGCTCCGGTCGCGGTGTCGGCGCCTCGCTCACCGCCGCGTCCTGCTCCGTTCGCGGCGACAGCGCCTCGCTCGCGGTGGACGTGGCGGGCGGTTCGGCGTCCGCGGTCGGGCTCGTCGGCACAGGGCTTGTCGGCACAGGGCTCGTCGGCGCGGCCTCGGCGACCGAGGTCTCGGTGCCGGGCCGATCGGGCTCCGCCGCAACCGCCGCGCCGGGTTCGGCGGACGACGCGCCACGGTCGTCGGTGGAGTCGGTAGCGGCACTCGGACCGTCGGCAGGACCACCCGTGGCGCCCGCGTCGCCGAGGGCAGCCGCCGGGGCACCGGCGTCGTCAGGCTGATCGACGCTCGGGCCCTCACCTGCGGCCGACACCGGCGCCGCCGCGGCACCCTCGGCGTCAGTCGTCGTCGGATCGGTCGGGTCGTCGCCACCGCCCGCCGTCGGGGCGGGGTCGCCGGCCGGCTCACCGCCCTGGCGCGCCTCGGCCTCAGGGGCGTTGCCCTCGCGCGGCTCGCCGTCGCCCTCACCCGCCAGGCTGTCGCTCACGGGAGCCTCGGTGTCGCCGTCACCCACCGGCTCGTCGCCCTCGCGCGCACCGGCATCGTCGCCCACCGGCGCACCACCCTCGGGCACCTCGCCGTCGCCATCGCTGGTCGGCACACCGTCGCCCTCGCCCACCGGCGCACCGTCGTCCGCCCCGGCGACCACCGGGATCCGTCGCGTCGCGGTGCTGGCCTCAGCGGGTTCCGGGGTGGTCGGGCTCGCGGGGGCGGGGGTGTCCGCTGATCCCTGCGTCGCCTCGGGGGTGGTGTCCTCCGGAGCGCTGCCCTCCGACTTCCCCTGGCCCATCTGGTGGTCCCTTCTCACCGGCGCGGCCCGCAGCCACGGGCACCGCCCCCGATTCTAGGGGCGTATTCCGCGCCACCCACGCGCATTCCAGGGACGGGCTGTCAGGATTGTGCGAATAGGGCGAATTCAGCGGAGCGGGTGCATGCGGCGCCGCAGATGAACCAGTCCTCCGGCGTCCGGCCGTCCTTCCCGGACCGCGACCACGTCCCCGAGCACCAGGTCGTGGTCACCGGCGGGGACGATCTGGCGGGTGCGGCAGTCCACCCAGGCGGCGGCGCCGTCCACCCAGGCGGCGCCGGACTCGGGCGCACGGTGGTGCGGCACCCGGCCGAGCTGGCCGATCACCGGACGCCCGGGCGACGCGAGCCAGTCCGCGATCGGCGCCTGGTCGTCGGCCAGGATGCTCACCGCCCAGCCGTCGACCTGGTCGAGCGCGTCCCGGATCCGGCTGTCCGTGTGCAGGCTGACCAGCACGATCGGCGGTTCCAGCGACACCGACAGCACGGCGGAGACGGTGGCGGCGTGGTCGGCGTCGCGCCAGCGGGCGGCCACCACCGCCACTCCCCCGGGCAGCCGGGCCATGGTGGACCGGAAGCGGTCCAGGTCCACCGGCATCAGGAGGCCTGGCGCCGCAGCGGCTGGTCGCTGAACCACCGGGCGGGCAGTGCGATCACGGCCAGCGCCACCAGGACGGTGCCGCCGAGCCAGTACCAGCCCCAGTGGTCGGAGGCCGGCATCAGCACGTCGCCGCCGGGGCCGGACTGGGACAGCACACCGAGCACGATCATCAGCACCGCCAGGTAGGCCAGGGTGGCGGCCCGGCCGAGTCCGGCGCGCACACCGATCGCGGACGTGGTGACCAGGGCCAGGGAGAGCACCAGGCCCCAGGGCTGGCTGGCGCGGTGCATCACGGAGCCGACGGCCCCGATGACGACACCGAGCAGCAGGACGCCGAGCAGGCGGAGGAGTGCGCGCACGCGGTCAGGCTACGGCGTCGGACTGTGCGGCGACGGCGGTCACCATGCCGGTGGTCCGCTCCGGGTCCGCCCACTCGTAGCGTTCGACCGGCAACAGGGCGGCCAGCGCACCATTGGACAGCGCGTAGCAGCCCACCGCCGCGGGCAGGTCGAGCGCAGTGACCGCCTGCACCTGGGTGGCGTGCGCGGTCAGGGCGGCCAGCACCGCGGGACGGACCGGCCCGACCGGCACGGCGAATCCGGCGCCGACCCGCTCGCGGGCCATCACGGGCAGCGGGTCACCGGGTGCGGGCGGGGTGAACGGGCCCTGCCGGGTGGCCGCCAGCTCCGGTGCGGCGTGTGCGGCGACCAACCCGGCGACCACCGGGTCGCCGGCCAGTGCCCGGGCGGCGGCCCGCAGATCGGCGGCGTCGGCCACGGCCCAGGCCAGCGCGGGGGCGTCCGCTCCGAGCAGGTCGACCGTGCGCCGGACGATCTGGTGGGTCCGGACGTGGTCCGGGTGCCCGTAGCCGCCGCCGGGCTCGTAGCTGACCACCAGCTCCGGGCGCCGGTCGGTCAGGAAGTCCGCCAGGGCACCGGCTGCCCGGTCCAGGTCGGCGCCGACCAGGGCGTGCGGCGGAAGATCGGCGGCGGCACCGGCACGGGCATGCCCCTCGACCCAGGCCATCCCGGAGTCGGCATAGCGGTCCTCGGTGCCGGGCAGGGTGTCCAGGAACAGCTGGCCGACGCCGCCGAGCGCCCGCATCGCCGCGGCGACCTCGGTCTCCCGGTGCCGGGCCAGCGCGTCGCCGTCACCCTCCAGGGTGTCGTGCAGCGGGCCGATCACCTCGCCGCGTTCGCCCCGGGTGCAGGTCACCACCGTGGCGGGCAGCCCGGCGGCGACGGTCGCGGCGAGCAGGGCACCCGAGGTGAGGGTCTCGTCGTCGGGGTGCGCGTGCACCGCGACCACCCCACCCCGGGCGCCCACCGCGATCAGGACTTCTTGCTGCGCGCGGTGATCCGGGCGCGCTCGGACTGGTCGAGCACCACCTTGCGGATCCGCACCACCTCGGGGGTGACCTCGACGCACTCGTCCTCGCGGGCGAACTCCAGCGACTCCTCCAGGGTCAGGTGCCGCGGCGGCACCAGGTTCTCGAAGTTGTCGGCGGTGGAGGACCGCATGTTGGTGAGCTTCTTCTCCTTGGTGATGTTGACGTCCATGTCCTCACTGCGGGAGTTCTCGCCGACGATCATGCCCTCGTAGACCTCCTGGGTGGGGTCGACGAAGAAGCTGCCGCGCTCCTGCAGGTTGATCATGGCGTACGGCGTCACCACACCGGCACGGTCGGCGACCAGCGAACCGGCCACCCGGGTCTCGATCGGGCCGGCCCACGGCTCGTAGCCCTCGGCGATCGACGAGGCGATGCCGGTGCCGCGGGTGTCGGTCAGGAACCGGGTCCGGAAGCCGATCAGGCCACGGGCCGGGACCAGGAACTCCATCCGCACCCAGCCGGTGCCGTGGTTGGTCATGGTCTCCATCCGGCCCTTGCGCTGCGCCAGGAGCTGGGTGACCGCGCCGAGGTACTCCTCCGGCACGTCGATGGTCATCCGCTCCACCGGCTCGTGCACGGTGCCGTCGATCTTCTTGGTGACCACCTGCGGCTTGCCGACGGTCAGCTCGAAGCCCTCGCGCCGCATCTGCTCGACCAGGATGGCCAGCGCCAGCTCACCGCGGCCCTGCACCTCCCAGGCGTCCGGCCGCTCGGTGGGCAGCACCCGGAGCGAGACGTTGCCGATCAGCTCCTTGTCCAGCCGGTCCTTCACCTGGCGGGCGGTCACCTTGTGCCCCTTGCCGCCCTTGCCCGCCAGCGGCGAGGTGTTGATCCCGATCGTCATCGAGATCGCCGGGTCGTCCACCGTGATCAGCGGCAGCGGCCGCGGGTCGTCCGGGTCGGTCAGGGTCTCACCGATGGTGATGTCCTCGATGCCTGCCACCGCGACGATGTCGCCGGGGCCGGCCTGGTCGGTGGGCACCCGGTCCAGCGCCTTGGTCTCCAGCAGCTCGGTGACCCGGACGTTCTGCATGGTGCCGTCGGCCCGGGCCCAGGCGACCGTCTGGCCCTTGGTCAGGGTGCCGTTGAAGATCCGCAGCAGCGCGAGCCGGCCCAGGAACGGCGAGGCGTCCAGGTTGGTCACGTGCGCCTGCAGCGGGGCGCCCTCGGTGTAGGTCGGCGCCGGGATCTTCTCCAGGATGGTGGCGAACAGCGGCTCCAGGTCCTCGCTGTCCGGCAGTGCACCGTCGGCGGGCTGGTTCAGCGAGGCGCGACCGGCCTTGGCGGCGGCGTACACCACCGGCACGTCCAGGATCGCGTCCAGGTCCAGGTCCTCGACCTCGTCGTGCAGGTCGGAGGCCAGGCCGAGCAGCAGGTCGGTGGCCTCGCCGACCACCTCGGTGATCCGGGAGTCCGGGCGGTCGACCTTGTTCACCACCAGGATCACCGGCAGCTTGGCGGCCAGCGCCTTGCGCAGCACGAACCGGGTCTGCGGCAGC
The DNA here is from genome assembly GCF_012396125.1 of Cellulomonas denverensis. Lineage (GTDB taxonomy): Bacteria > Actinomycetota > Actinomycetes > Actinomycetales > Cellulomonadaceae > Cellulomonas > Cellulomonas denverensis. Next base: position 105,074 of record NZ_JAAXOX010000001.1, read on the forward strand.
GGACCCTCGGAGGCGTCCACCAGCAGCACCACGCCGTCCACCATCGACAGGCCGCGCTCCACCTCACCGCCGAAGTCGGCGTGGCCCGGGGTGTCGATCACGTTGATGGTGATCCCGTCCGGCTGACCCGCCGCCGCGGCCGCGGGACCGGCGTACCGGACCGCGGTGTTCTTGGCGAGGATGGTGATGCCCTTCTCCCGCTCCAGGTCGCCGGAGTCCATCGCACGCTCGTCGACGTGCGAGTGCTCGCCGAAGGCGCCGGACTGCCAGAGCATGGCGTCCACGAGAGTGGTCTTGCCGTGGTCGACGTGGGCGACGATGGCGACGTTACGCAGGTCGCCGCGCACGCTGGTGCCGGAGGGCACGGACATAGAAGGTTTCCGATCCGGAGAGTGGGTGGGGGGCGCAACGTCGTCGAGCGCCGGTCGATTCTACGCGCAGACGACGATGCGGCGCGGAGGCGTTCGTCACGCTCCGCGCCGCATCACCGTCGGTGCAGGTGAGGCCTCAGACCGCCGGCGGCAGGTGCGCCGCCTCGTTGTCCTCGGCGTGCGGGCGCACGCCGGCGGCGGTGATCTCCTCGTCCTTCTCGATCTCGGCGCGCTGAGCCTCCAGGATGGCGTCGCGGGCCTCACGGCGGCGGCGCTGCTCCTCGGGGTCGGGCACCGGGACCGCGGTCAGCAGCCGCTGGGTGTACGGGTGCTGGGGGTTGTTCACGATCTGCGAGGTCTCGCCCACCTCGACCAGCTCGCCCTTGTGCATCACGGCGATCCGGTCGGACAGGATCTCCACCACCGCGAGGTCGTGGCTGATGAACAGGCAGGCGAACCCGTGTTCGCGCTGCAGCTCCTGGAACAGCTCCAGCACGGTGGCCTGCACCGACACGTCCAGCGCGGAGGTCGGCTCATCGGCGACCAGCAGCTTCGGCTCCAGGGACAGCGCCCGGGCGATGCCGACGCGCTGGCGCTGACCACCGGACAGCTCGTGCGGGTAGCGGTTGCGCATCGCCCGCGGCAGCTGCACCTGGTCCAACAGGCGCTCCACCTCGCGGCTCAGCGCGGCGCCCTTGATCCCGCGGTGCAGCAGCAGCGGCTCGGCGATGGACTCACCGATCGGCAGCCGCGGGTTCAGCGAGGAGCCCGGGTCCTGGAACACGATGCCGACCTGGTTGCGCAGCGGCTTGAGGTCCTTGGTCCTCGCCCCGACCATGTCGGTGCCGGCGATCTTCAGCGAACCACCGGTCACCGGCAGCAGGCCGACCACGGCGCGGCCGATGGTGGTCTTGCCGGAGCCGGACTCGCCGACCAGGCCGACGACCTCGCCCTGGTGGATGGTCAGGTCGACCTCGTTCACCGCCCGGAACGCCGGCTGGCGGCCACGGCCCGGGTACTCGATCACCATGCCCCGCGCGTCCAGCACCAGATCGCGGCCGGCCATCGGGTCCGCCACCGGCTCGGTGGTGGTGGCCGACGACGAGGCGGTCTCCCGGCCCAGGTGCGGCACCGCGTCCAGCAGCTTCTGGGTGTACGGGTGCTGCGGGGAGGCGAAGATCGAAGCGGAGGTGCCCTGCTCGACCACCTCGCCGTCCTTCATCACCAGGATGTCGTCGGCCATGTCGGCGACCACGCCCATGTCGTGGGTGATCAGGATGATCCCGGAGTTGATCCGGCTGCGCAGGTCACGCATCAGCTTGAGGATCTCGGCCTGCACGGTCACGTCGAGCGCGGTGGTCGGCTCGTCGGCGATCAGCAGCTTCGGGTCACAGGCCAGCGACTGGGCGATCATCGCGCGCTGGCGCTGACCACCGGACAGCTGGTGCGGGTAGGAGTCGAAGCGCCGCTCCGGCTCGGGGATCTCCACCAGGCGCAGCAGTTCGATCGCCCGCTCCTTGGCGGCGTGCGGCCCCATCTCGAAGTGGTTGCGCAGGGTCTCCACGATCTGGAAGCCGATCGTGTACACCGGGTTCAGCGCGGTCATCGGCTCCTGGAAGATCATGGCGATCTCCTTGCCGCGGATCCGGCGCAGCTTGCCGTTCGGCATGCCGATCAGCTCGCGGTCCTCCAGCTTGGCAGAGCCCCGGGCCCGGCCGTTGACCGGCAGCAGGCCCATCATCGCCATGGAGGACTGGGTCTTGCCGGAACCCGACTCGCCGACGATCGCCAGGACCTTGCCCGGGTGCACGTCGTAGGTGACCCCACGCGCGGCGGGGAACCAGGTGCCGTCCACGTAGAAGTCGACCCCGAGGTCGCGCACGCTCAGCACCGGCGCGCCCTGCGCGGCAGTGGACTCGTGAGAGGTGTCGATGGCCACGGTTCAGTGTCCTTCCCGCACCGGCGCGATGCCGGTACCCAGCGACGTGACGGTCGTCGACCGCGCGTCTGACAGCATGGCGGCATGGGCCCCACGCACGTGTTCGATTCGATGTACGGCCGTGTCCTGACCGGCGCCGGCGCGGTGGTCGCCGCCATCATGCTGGTCAGCATCACGGTCACGGAGGGCGTCGGCGGGCTGCTGCGCGCCGCGCCCTGGATCCTGCTGGGCGTGCTGGCCGTGGCCGCCCTGTTCTGGCTGCCCCGGGTGGTGGTGTCCGACGGCGGGATCGAGATCCGCAACGTCTGGACGACCACCCAGATCCCCTGGCCGACCTTCCGGGCGGTGGAGGCCCGCTACTCCCTGGAGGTGGAGACCACCACCGGCACGGTCAGCGCCTGGGCGGCGCCCCGGTCCAGCGGTGCTGCGGCCCGGATGCGCCGCCGCGGCACGGCCGACGACACCACACCGGCGGTCGTCGACGCCGGTGACCCGGACACCACGGTCCGGCATCCCGGCACCGCCGACGCGGCAGCCGCGGTGATCGTCGCCCGCTACGGCGCGCTGAAGTCGGCCGGGCACCTGGCGGGCGCCGAGCAGGCGGTGCGCGCGGGAGGCATCGCCCCGGTGCGCACCCTGCACGTCCGCACGCTCACCGCGGCGGCCGTGCTGGTGGTCGCGGGCCTGCTCGGGGTGCTGATCGGCTGAGCCGACCCGCACCCCGAGGGCCACACGCCCGTTCGGCGAGGTCACCGGTGGGTCACATCCCCGACGATGAGCCGGGCGTACGCAGCTGCGGCGGTACGACGGGGTTCTTGTACTCCAGCTTCGCCTCGGCCCGCTCCATCTTGCGCACCGACGGCACCCGCTTCTGCCGCGGGTCGAAGGCGTCGCGCAGGCCGTCACCGATGAAGTTGATGCTCAGCGCGATCAGCACGATGAACAGACCGGGCCACCAGAACAGCCACGGCCGAGTGGCGAAGGCGCTCTGGTACTCGCTGATCAGCCGGCCCAGGGAGACCTCCGGCGGGGTGATGCCGAAGCCGATGTAGGACAGCGCGGTCTCCAGCAGGATCGCCTGGCTCATCAGCAGCGTGGTGCTGACGATGATCACGCCCACCGCGTTCGGCAGGATGTGCTTGAAGATGATCCGCGGGGTGCTCGCGCCGGCGACCTTGGCCGCGTCGACGAACTCCCGCTCGCGCAGGGTCAGGAACTCACCGCGCACCAGCCGCGCGAGGCTGGTCCACAGGATCAGTCCCAGTGCGACCGCCAGCACCGCCGCGGACACACCACCGGCGAGCTTGCCGATCACGGCGCCGATCACCAGGGTCGGCACGGTGATCACCAGGTCGGTGGCCCGCATCAGGGCGGTGTCGAGCTTGCCGCGGAAGTAGCCGGACAGCGATCCGACCAGCACACCCATAATGCAGGCGACCAGGCCGATCACGACCATCACCATCAGCGAGGTCTGGATGCCCTTCATCACCTGGGCGAACATGTCCCGGCCGAGCTCGTCCTGACCGAACGGGTGCTCGCCGGTGGGGCGACCGCCGTTCAGGATGCCCTTGGGGTCGGTGCGGCCGGTGTACTTCCACCAGCCGGGGATCGGGCCGACGCCCACCGAGGTGAAGGCGAGCAGCGCCACCGCGACCACCAGGAACAGGCCGGTCATGGCGCCCTTGTGCCGGAAGAACCGGCCGCGGACGATCTGGCCCTGGGACAGGCCGGCGATCTCCTTGAGCTCGATCTCGTTCTCGAGGTGCTCGGAACCCGCGTCGGGGGTCTGGGGAGTGGAAGACATGCTCATGCGTCCAACCGGATTCGGGGGTCGACAGCCGCGTAGATCAGGTCCGCGACGATGTTGGCGATGATCGCGAGCGTGGCGACGATGGCCAGGTAGGCCATCACCGGCTCGATCTCGGCGCCGTTGAGCGACTTCACGAACAGCTGGCCCATGCCGGGCCGGGCGAAGACCGCCTCGGTGATCACCGCACCACCGACCAGGGCGATCACGTCGATCGGGACCACGGTGGCGAGCGGGATCAGGGTGTTGCGGAAGCCGTGCCGGACCACGACCACCCGCTCCGGCAGGCCCTTGGCCCGCGCGGTGCGGATGTAGTCCTGGTTCATCACCTCGAGCATGCTGGACCGGGAGTACCGGGTGTAGGCGGCGAACGCGATCAGGATCAGCGTCAGGGTCGGCAGCATCAGGTGGGTCAGCGAGTCGAGCGTCTGCACCCAGTAGTTGCCGCCCAGGTTCGGGGTCCGGTCACCGAAGGTCGGGATCGGCCGCCCACCGAGCGCGGCGTAGTAGGGCTGCCAGACGTTCAGCACCCGGTCGGCGAAGGTCAGCGCGGCCATGATCAGCGCGGTGATCGCACCGGCCCGGGCGGAGATCCGCCAGTCCGGGCCACCGAACAGCCGGCCGACCACGCCACCCATCACCAGCGCGACGATCGCCAACACGGCCATCAGCCAGTCGGCCTCGTCGATCTGGTTGAACACCTCGATCATCACGAAGTACATGACCAGGCCCAGGCCGACCGTGGCCAGCGTGGTGTAGAGCGCCCGGCGGTTCTGCAGGCCGGCGGTCACCGCGGTGATCGCCAGGGCGGTACCGCCACCGAGGATCACCAGCAGCACCGGCCCGATCCGCGGGTTGCTCCACCAGTCGCTGAGCTGGAGGTAGGCGAGCAGGCCGCCGGTGGCCACGGTCGCCACGGCGAAGGTGGTCAGGCGCCGCTTGACGTCGCCACCGATCGCGAGCATCCACAGCACACCGAAGATCACCGCTATGCCGGCGATCACCAGCCAGGACAGCGTCGGGTCGCCCAGGAAGTCGTTGAAGCCGATCGCGCCCCACTGCTTGAGCAGCACCGCGACCCAGAACGAGGGCAGCGAGTAGAGCAGGAACGACAGGAAGATGATCAGGTAGTCGAAGGCGCTGTACTGACGCAGCGCGCTCACGACACCGACCGTGATCCCGAGGATCAGCGCGAGGACGGTGGACGCGGTCACCAGCTGCAGCGTGGAGCCGATGGCGTGCTTGATCAGGTCGCCGACGGCCTCGTTGGTGCGCCAGGCGATGCCCCAGTCACCGGTCACGAAGTTGCCGATCCACTGGAAGAAGCGGACCACGACGTTCGTGTCGAGCTGGAGCTGCTCGATGCGCTGGTCGATCAGCTGCTGCTTGTTGGGCGCCGTACTCTCCCGGAGGTCCGCCAGCGGATCGATCGCGGCGTTCACCAGGATGTACATCAGGAAGAGTGCCACGAACAACGTGGCCAGCCCCGCCAGCAGGCGGCGCCACAGGAATCTCAGCACGGGGAGAGAACCTCGCTCGGTCAGGGTGCCGCGGACTGAGGAATGTTAGTCCCTCCGGGCGCGACTCCGGCCACCGTTCGGCGGCTGGTCACACGAAGAAGGCGCCCGGGGCGATGCCGCGGTCGCCTTCTCGGATACTGCATGAACTATCCGGTGGTGCCCAGCCACGAAGCCGGGCACCACCGGACAGGTTACGACATCGAACCGGGTCAGCTCGCCGAGGCGGCGCTCCCCGGGGTCCAGTTCCAGAACCCGGCGAAGATGGTCGGGTTGATGGAGATCTGGTCGATCCCGTCGATCTTCTCCGGGTTCCAGGCGGTCACGCTCGGGAACTGGAAGATCGTGACGCCGAAGCCGTCGTCCACCAGGTGCTTCTCGATCTGACCCAGCAGGTCGGTCTGCTCGTCGGAGTCCGTGGACACCTGGAGCTGGTCGAGCAGCGAGTCGACCTCCGGGTTGGAGTACCCGTAGAAGTTGTTGGTGGCGTCGGTGCGGTAGTTCGCGTCCAGCTCGGTCACCGCGGTGGACTGCGACTGCCAGCCGAACAGCGCGGCGTCGTAGTACGAGGTCGCGGTCGACAGGTCGGTGCCCCAGTCGGACTGGACCTGGTAGGCGGTGACGTTGATGCCGGCCTCGGCAGCGGACTCCGCGATCAGGTTGAACTCGTTCTGACGGCGGGTGTTGTTCGGGTCGAACAGCAGACGCACGTTCACGGAGGTGACACCGGCCTCGGCCAGCAGCGCCTTCGCACCCTCGATGTCGACCTCGCCGAAGGCCTCGGCCTGACCGGACGCGTCGGCGACCGCGTCGTAGTTCGGCGAACCGGGGACCACCGAGAAGGAGTCACGGGTGGTGGCGTCCGGGTTCAGCGGCTTGATCAGGGTGTCGACGATGTCCTGGCGCGGGATGGTCTTCAGGAACGCCTGGCGCACCTTGAGGGCCTTGTCGGCGTCGCCGCCGTAGGTCGCCGGGTCGAACGGACCACCGTTGGCGAACTGCAGGTCCACGTGCTCGTAGGTACCCTCCTCGCCGGTCTCGACGGTCACACCGTCGAGGGCGTTGATGGCCTCCAGCACGTCCGCGGTGGACTGCGGGCTGATCAGGTCGACCTCACCGTTCTGGAGGGCCTGGACCTGACCCATCGGGTCACCGTTCCAGCGGATGGTCACGGTCTCGATGGTGGCCTTGTGGTCACCCTCGTAGTTCTCGTTGGCCACCAGGGTCATGTACTGGTCGGTCACGAAGTCCGACATGATGTACGCGCCGTTGGAGAGGTACAGGCCCTCGTCGTCCGGCAGCGAGGTGTAGTTGAAGTCGTTCGTCCAGACGCTGGCGATCTTGGACAGCGCGTCGGTGTCCGCGTTCACGATCGCGTCCTGCACGTCCTGCACCGCGGTCTCGGCGTCGTCGACACCCAGCGCGCGCTCACCCACGATGTGGGAGGGCAGCGTCGGCGCGGTGAAGCAGGTGTCCCAGTCCGCGAACGGCTTGGAGTACGTGAAGGTGATGGAGGAGTCCTCGATCTCCGGGGTGTCCTCGATCAGCGCGACACAGGGCGAGGCGGCGGCGAAGAACACACCGGCGTCCAGGGCGTCCTGGTTGGTGATGTTGCCCTCGTCGTCGTACTCGGCCTCGACGTTGTTGAAGGTGCCGCTCTGGGCGGCCCACTCCAGCAGGAAGTCGGTCGGCGAGACGGCGGTGCCGTCGGACCACTTCGCGGTGTCGGCGAAGGTGTACTTGATCTGCAGCGGGTCGTCCGACACCTTCTCGTAGGTGCCGAAGGAGGTGTCCTCCTGCAGCGCGAGGTCGGCGTCGTAGTAGTTGAACGCCGACTTCGTCAGGTACGTGACGATGGAGTTCGCCGTCGCGTTGCCGATGGTGCTGTTCTGGTTGTACGAGTAGAACGGCTGGTTCCACGCGATGTTGACCGACGTCTGGGAGTTGATCCCCGCGTCGTCACCGGTGGAGCCGTCGTCGCTCGATCCCGAGCACGCAGCGAGCGCGAGCGCGCTGACGGCGGCGATCGAGGCCACGGAAGCGGCCTTACGTGTGATCCTCAATGTTCCTCCTGACAACTGGCGGTCAGCGACCGACCGCGGGACGTCGCGGGGGTGCTGCCGCTCGGCAGACGCACAGACCTGCCTGGATGCGCACACGCTAGTTCCTGCCGACGGACCCACTGAACGCCGGAGGGACCAGAGTGGGTGATCGTTACCGGATTGATACTGGACAGTACTGTCCAGTATTCGAGACGTCACGGGTGAGAAACATGCCGGAAACATGCGCAACCGCCCGGCCCGCGTCTCGCAGAGCGAACCGAAACCGACTCTGCCACGGCCGGTGACCAGCCGCATGTGTTAAGGGTGCCCTCGGGGCGCCGCCCTGGGTGGTGGGTCAGGTGCGGGGGCGCAGTGCGCGGTCCACCAGCGCCAGCACGGTCGCCCCCGCGGAGGCCACCATGATCAGCCAGCCGATCGCGTGCAGCCCGGCATCCGACGGACTGTCGCCGAAGGTCAGGCCGATCACCGCCGACGACCCGATCGCCGCCAGGTACACCGCGGTCCGGGACAGCCCCGAGGCGGTTCCGGTCTGCGCCGGCGGCACCTGCCGGTACAGCGCCGCCTGGTTGGTCACCGACGCCAGACCTTGCGGGATGCCGAAGACCCCGGCCACCAGCAGCAGCAGCCAGACCGGCGCCCCGGAGCCGAGGCCGATCAGCAGCACTCCCCCGGTCAGCGCGAGCACCCCCGCCACCACCAGCGGCGGGCGCAGCCGGGTGTTCCTCGCCACCAGCACCGACGCCACCCCGGCCAGCACCGCCGTCGGCAACTGCAGCAGCCCCGCGGTATCGGCATCGAAGCCCGCCGCGCCCTGCAACCACTGCGAGTAGCCGTAGACCACCGCATAGGCGGCCAGGTACACCAGGAACATCCGGGCGTAGGTCCGGGTCAGCGGCCCGTTCGCCGCCAGCATCCGCAGATCCACGAACGGGGCGGTCCGGCGCAGCTCCCACGCCGCGAAGCCCGCCAGCACCACGACGGACAGCACCAGCAGCCACCACAGCGGGTCGCCCAGCTCCAGCAGGAACACCAGCAGCGCCGCCAGGCCCACCGCGAACAGCACGATCCCCACCGGGTCGATCGACCGCAGCAACGGGACACCGCTCGCCGCCGTCCGCGGGCGGGTGGCGTCGCTCGGCACCCACAGCCAGGTCAGCACCAGCGCCAGCAGCGCCAGCGGCACGTTCACCAGGAAGATCGACGGCCAGCCGAAGGCGGCGATCAGCACCCCGCCCAGCACCGGGCCCACCGCGGAGGTGGTCAGGCTCGCGATCGACAACCCGGACAGCAGCGCCGGTGGTGTCGGCAGGCCCGCCCGGCCGGACTGGTCACGGATCAGCGTCATCGCGGACGGGTACGCCGAGGAGGTGCCCAGTCCGATCAGCACCCGCGCCGCCAGCACCCCACCGAAGCCGGACCACAGCTCGGGCAGCAGCCCCGCCAGCGCCACCAGCACCAGCCCGGCGGAGTACACCCGGCGCGGGCCCAGCACATCCGCGAACTTGCCCATCACCGGCTGCGCCACCGCACTCGCCAGGTAGAGCCCGGCCACCAGCCACACCGCCCGCGACGTCGGCACGCCCAGATCCCGCGAGATCGGCACCAGGGCGACCGAGATCATTGTGGTGTTGATCGGGTTGAGCACCGGGCCGATCAGCACCGGGACGACGAACCGCGGCCCGAACGGTCGCTCATGAGTGGGGGTCGGCACGTGCCACGACGTTACGCCCCGGGTGCTCCTACGATGACCCGGTCAGCCGCCGCACCGAGAGGAACCACCATGAACGCCGCACGCGACGAGCAGGTCGAGGGTTTCACTGCCGAGGAGAAGGCGGCGATGAAGGAGCGGGCGGCGGAGGTGCGCAAGTCCAAGCGCTCCGGCGCCTCCGGCGACCCTGCCCAGGAGCTGCTGGACAAGATCGCCGAGATGCCCGACGAGGACCGGGTCGTGGCGGAGAAGATCCACGCCCTGGTGGTCGAGCACGCACCCACCCTCAGCCACCGCACCTGGTACGGCATGCCCGCCTACGCCAAGGACGGCAAGGTGCTGCTGTTCTTCCAGCCCGCCAGCAAGTTCAAGGCCCGCTACTCCACCCTCGGCTTCAACGACGTCGCCGCGCTGGACGACGGGAACATGTGGCCGAACTCGTATGCGATCACCTCGCTCGGCCCCGACGACGAACAGCGGATCGCCGAGCTGATCGTCCGCGCGGTCGGCTGATGACCACTGCCCTGGTCGTGATCGACGTCCAGGTGGACGTGCTGGACGGCTGCGTCCGGGTGGAATCGGCCCTCCACGCCATCCGCACGCTGCTGTCCGCCGCGCGCACCGCGCGCACGCCGGTGGTCTGGGTCCAGCACCAGGGCCCGGGATTGGAGGCCGGCTCGGACGGCTGGCGGATCCACCCGGCGCTCGACCCGCTGCCCGGCGAGCCGGTGGTCGCCAAGTCCTACCGGGACGCCTTCGCCGGCACCGACCTGGCGGCGGCGCTCGGCGATGCGGACCACCTGGTGCTCTGCGGCGCCCAGACCGACTACTGCGTGCGCACCACCGCGCAGCGGGCGGCCGCCGAGGGGTACGGGATCACCTGGGTCACCGACGCGCACACCACCTGCGACGTCCGGACCGCCGCCGGGACGGTCCGGGCCGAGGACGTGATCGCCCAGCACGACCACTACTTCGGCGGGCTGCGGTATCCCGGGCAGGAGGTCCGGGCGGTGCCGGCGGCGCAGGTGCAGTGGTGACCGCGATCCAGCACCTCGCGCTGCGCACCGAGTGGGACGCCGCCCGCCGGGCCGGTGTGTATCGGCAGTCCACCCTGGGCCGGACGCTGGACCAGGTCGGGTTCATCCACTGCTCCGCCCCGCACCAGCTCGCCCCGATGGCCGAGTTCGTCTACGCCGACGTGGCCGAACCCCTGTGCGTGCTCACCATCGACCGCGACGCCGTGGAACGCGCCGGGACCCGGGTGCTCGACGAGGACGGTGGCGGCGGCGAGACTTACCCGCACCTGTACGGCGCGCTGCGGATCGAGTGGGTGACCCGGGTCGAGCCCGCCCGGATCGAGGACGGCCGGCTGCGGGTCACTACCGACCCGGATGGGCCCGCGTTCGCCTGATCGGCCGACGTGTCACCACCACCGCGGGGGGACGGCAGCGAGAGCGCGCCGCCACTCGTCGGCGGCCCAGTCGACCACGCGTCGATCCATCCAGAGCTCATACACCACGGGCCGTCGGGTGTAGCGGTCGGGACCGGCAGGGAGTGCCTCGTGGGTGAGCTTGACGCGCAGCGCGATCTCGCCGCCACGTACGGACACGACGTCGAAGGTGAACAGCGGCTCGATGAACGACATCCGGCCGGGAAGCGTCCCGCCGGAGCCCGGGCAGACGGCCACTGCGTGCAGCCACTCGGCAAAGTCCTCGGCTTCGGAGGCGGTCATGCAGGGATCGTGGAACGACCAGTGGTCCCCGTTCGCGAGTTCGATCTCGCCGCCGACCATCACCCAGTTGCAGTCGTGCCAGAACCAGGGGTGCGGCCACACGGCTCCGGGAGGGGGATCCGGGTACTGGTAGCCGGTGGGGTACATCTCCAGGCAGGCGCCGTCCCGCGACCACAGTCTCATCGCGCCCGCGCCGTGGTCGTCAACGAGTGCCCGGGCCGCCGGGTGCCATCGCGACGCCGGATCTCGTCACCGACAGCGACAGATCACTCCGCCGACTCAGCAACTCCAGGATCGCCTCGTCTGCCGTGTCGCGGGCGAGGTCGCCGGCCACCCAGATCGGTCCGCGTCCGGACTCCACGCATCGCATCCGCCTTCCACCCGGCGCGTCATCCTGGAGCGCGACCACTCCCTCGACGACGACCGTGCGCGTCCCATGCCGGTCGGCGAGGACCCGCGCGAGCTCCCGCACCGCTCCCGCCGCCGACAGCCGGACACCGCGCAGGTCCGGCGGGCAGTCCCGGCCGACGATCTCGTAGACATTCACCTTCTGCCGGAGACGGTCGTACCGCCACCGCAACTTCTCCGGGCGAGCGCTGACCCAGTCGCCCGAACCGATACCGCCGGTGTTGGCGATGTACTCCTCGCCGTATACCGCAAGAAGCTCATCGTCCAGACGACGGACCCGGGTGACCCTGGTCGCGGTCGCCATCAGACTCCGTACCTGGTGGCCGTCGATGCCGTCGAGCTTCTCGGACAGCGACTCGAGAGACTCAATGGCGCAGGAGCGGACCAACTGGCAGGCGAAGTCGTATCCGGCCTCCGTCGCGTCCTCGTCGTCGGGAAAGCGCTCGGTCAGGAATGCGCGCAGGCTTCCGGCGTCGACCGCTGTCGTCCCCGTGCCTCCCGGATCGTCCGTGGGGACGTCGGAGGCTGTCGGCTCGATCACCGGGCCCCCGGCCGGATTGGAGAGGATGTGCGCGATCGCAATGAAGGTCTCGTCCAACGCCCGGCGTGCATCCGAGGCCACCCCGAAGAGGCAGTCGATCGTCACCTGGTCGCGTTCGCCGATCGCCGCATACTCGACCCCCTTGTAGCGCACGTGGTGCTCGAACTCGGCCCAGGCGTGTGCGGCAACCGTCCGGACCTGGATCTCGAGTCCCGCGAAGCGCTCGAAGTAGTGGGCGAGATCGCCGCCGCCGACCAGCCATCCCGTTGACGCACCAGACCGCTCGCCCGTGGCAATCAGATGCACACAGTCGTATCCACGCCGGCGCTCCTCTTTCTCCTCGCCGGGCATGCGGTCCTCGCTGAGCTCGAACCGGGAGCGGATGAGTTCGCAGACCTTGTTCCGGTCGGTGATCGAGTACGTGATGATCCGAGCCGCCACACAGTCCGTGACCTGCCGGCGCGGGTCGTCGTAGGCCTTGCGCGCGCACTTGTCCTGGAACGACTGGATCGACTTGTGCCGGGCGGACACGTCGTGCGCATCGATCGCGCCCTCGGTCAGCAGCCGGCGGAGATAGTCCGCAATCTCACCGGCGGCCCCCGGCAACCAATCCCAGTCTTTGAGGTCTTCCCCTGTGAGCACGTGCACCCCTGCCCGGACGACAACGAAGAAATGTCCGCAGGTTAGCACCCGGATTGGAGCCAAGTAACGCACCGCACGGTGCTCCATCACCCAGCATGGCGAATTGAGCGGCTTTGGCGAAATTATACGTTGAAGCGGAACTCCACCACGTCGCCGTCGGCCATCACGTAGTCCTTGCCCTCGATCCGCGCCTTGCCCGCGGCGCGCGCGGCGGCGACCGACCCGGCCTCGACCAGGTCGTCGAAGGAGATCACCTCGGCCTTGATGAAGCCCTTCTGGAAGTCGGTGTGGATGACACCGGCCGCCTGGGGGGCGGTCCAGCCCTGGTGGATGGTCCAGGCGCGGGACTCCTTGGGGCCGGCGGTGAGGTAGGTCTGCAGGCCGAGGGTGTGGAAGCCGACCCGGGCGAGCTGGTCCAGGCCGGACTCTTCCTGACCGTTCTCGGCGAGCATCTCCCGGGCCTCGTCCTCCTCCAGCTCGACCAGCTCGGACTCGAACTTGGCGTCCAGGAAGATGGCGTCGGCGGGGGCGACGAGGGCGCGCAGCTCGTCCTGCATGGCGGTGTCGGCCAGGCCGGCGTCGTCGGTGTTGAAGACGTAGATGAACGGCTTGGCGGTCATCAGCTGCAGGTGGGCGATCTCGGCCAGGTCGAGCCCGGCGGCCTTGGCACCCTGGAACAGGGTGGTGCCGGACTCGAGCACCTGCTGGGCGGCCTTGGCGGCGGCGAGGTCGGCGGGGTCGGCCTTCTTGCCGCGGACCTCCTTCTCCAGCCGCGGGATCGCCTTCTCCAGGGTCTGCAGGTCGGCCAGCACCAGCTCGGTGGCGACGGTCTCGATGTCGTCCTTGGGGTCGACCTTGCCGTTGACGTGCACGACGTCGGGGTCGGCGAAGGCACGGGTCACCTGGCAGATCGCGTCGGCCTCACGGATGTTGGCCAGGAACTGGTTGCCCAGCCCCTCGCCCTCGCTGGCGCCCTTGACGATGCCGGCGATGTCGACGAACGACACGGTCGCGGGCAGGATCTTCTGGCTGCCGAAGATCTCCGCGAGGGTGTGCAGCCGCGGGTCGGGCAGCGGGACCACGCCGACGTTGGGCTCGATGGTGGCGAACGGGTAGTTCGCCGCCAGGACCTGCGCGCGGGTCAGGGCGTTGAAGAGGGTGGACTTGCCGACGTTGGGCAGGCCGACGATGCCGATGGTGAGTGCCACGGAAGGTCATCCTACGGGGAGCGGCCCCTGCGCGGTGCGGTCCCACCGTAGGTCCCAGGAGCCCGCTGGTATTCTGGGGATGATGTCGATAACGGTTGTAGGAATCGTCACCGTCGCCGCGCTGGCCGCGGTCCTCCTCACCGCGCCCCGGCACCTGGTGTGGTTGCTGGCGGCGTCCGCACCGTTCATGCGCACCGCGGCCGTCTCGATCAGCGGGAACGGCGTGCCGCCGTTCTACCTGGTCGCGCTGGTGGCGAGCACGATCGCGTTCGTCACCTGGGCCCGGGGGTGGCACACCCGGGTGACCGCGCTGCGCATCCTCGGCTGGTTCGTGGCCTGGTCACTGCTGGTCACCGCGGTGTCGCCCGTGGTCTTCGCCGGGGTGCCGGTGCTCGACCCGCGGGGCGGGATCGACGAGCAGGTCCTCGACCCGACGCCGCTCGCCTTCTCGATCTCGGTCGTGGCCCAGGCGGGCTACCTCGTGCTCGCCGCCGGTGTGGTGCTGTACCTCGCGCAGCGCCGCACGCTGAGCAGCGGCCTCCTGACGCCGGCGATCACCCTCGGCACCGTCCTATCAGCGATCCGGCTGCTGCCGGGCACCGCGTTCATGGACGGCATCTTCCGCTCCTACGGGGCGGGCGAGTTCAACCTGTACGACACCCGGCACTACGGCATCTTCTTCGAGCCGTCGTATCTGGCCACCTTCTCGATCGGCGCGCTGGCCTACTGCGCGTACCGGGTCCAGGTGGTCCGCGGCTGGCGACGGTTCGGGATCGCCACCGTCGGCCTGCTCGCGGCGGTGAATCTCCTGTACAGCGGCACCGGTACGGGCGCCGCGTCCGTCGTGATCCTGGTGGGCATCGCCGTCTGCTTCTACGGGTTCCGGTTCCTGTTCAGGGGGGCGCGACTGCACCCACTGGCGGCGCTCGTCCCGATCCTGCTCGCGATCGTGCTCGTCGTCCCGAACCCGGTCCGCGACAGCCTGTCCGGGACCATCGGCGGCAAGCTGGTCACCGACTCGTACACCGCACGCACCGCGTCGAACTGGATGTCGATCGACATCATGTGGAACACCTGGACGCTCGGGTCCGGGCTCGGCACGTCGCGACCGTCGTCCTTCGCCGCGCTGGTGGTCAGCACCACCGGACTGCTCGGCACGGTGCTCCTGGCCGTGTTCCTCGGGAAGGTGATCATCGGTGCGTCCCGGCGTCCCGAGTGGAAGCCGGTCGCGATGGGCCTGCTGGGCCTGATCGTCGCGAAGGTCGTCGCCGAACCGGATCTGTCCGTGCCGCTGCTGTGGCTGGCGGTGGGCGCCTGCGCCTACGCGATGAAGCCCTCCCCGGAGGATCCCGAGGAGTCCGCCCTGGCAGTGGGCGCAGCGGCGCTCCCCGTGACCCCGCGCCCGGCGGGTGCCCGCCGCAACCGCCACCACCAGGTGGGCCGGCCCCGACTCGAGCACACCCCGGCCGCGGTCCGCACCGACCGGATGCGTGACGAGGCCCGCTCCCGAGCGGATCTGGCGGGTACGACGGCGCGCTGACCCCTCAGGGCCGCCCCCGGTGCAGAGGTCAGGCGAACGAGCGGATCGACGCCAGCAGCTCCGGGGCCCGCCGGTCGTACAGCCGGCCGCCGACCCGCACGCCCACGATCAGCGCCGCCGCGCCGGTGCCGAGGCCGACCACCGGGGTCAGCACCTGGAACAGCGGGTGCCCGGTGACGATCGCGGCGATGCCCAGGGCGATCGTCGGCGAGCAGACGGCGAGCAGCAGCAGCATGCCCAGCGACTGGGTGAGCGTCACCGCGAGCGAGGAGCCCTGCGGGGTGGAGAACGGGTTGTCCCCGGGTTTGGGCACCGGGAACACGACCCGGGCGGAGTAGATCGAGGACGCCCCGACGCCGACCGCCAGCACCCCCAGCGACATACCGAGCACCGGGGCGGCGTCCGCCCAGCGGCCGGAGACGCCGAGCACGAGCAGGTCGATGGCCAGCACCACCACGCCGCCGACGATCATCCCGGCCAGGGCACGTCCGGCCCGGTCCACCCGGCCGTCCACCGGCGCGGCGACATGGGTCCAGAACGCGGTGTCGTCGTAGGAGATGTCCGCGGACTGCGACCAGCCCATGATGAACGCCACCATGGCGCCGGCGCCGAGCAGCGGGCCGCTGCTGCCCAGGAACCACAGCAACAGGACGGTCACCGGCACCACGGCCACCGCGGCGGCGTACCGAGGGTCACGCAGCCAATAGGTGAGGCTGCGCGCGGCCACCGCACCCGTCGGGGTCGCCGGGAACCGGTCGAAGAAGCCCAGGCCCACACTGCGCGCCACCCGGCCGGTGCCGCCGGGCGAACGCACCAGGGCCGCCGACAGCGCCCGGTCCCAGACGCCGACCAGGACCACGAGCGTCGCCCCGCAGACCGCCAGCTTGCCGAGGGCGGCGAGCCAGGCACCGGCCTGGACGTCGGCACCCAGCGCCCACGGTGCCCCGAGCGGGGTCCAGCCGGCGACGATCCCGATCTCGGGCAGTGCACCGGCGACCGTCTGCAGTCCGGCGGTCGCGCCGAGCAGGATCGGGCCGAGCAGGAGCAGCGGGACGATCGCCAGCGCGGCGGCGACCTCGCGGAACCGGCGCCCGCCGACCAGCGGCGCCAGCATCGTGGTCAGTGCCCGGGAGCCGATCACGCAGATCGCCACCCCCAGTGCGCCGCCCAGCACACCGGCGACCAGCGCAACGGGATACCGCCACCAGGCCAGCGCCGACGCGGCGCCGAGCACCACGGTCGCGGCGCCGGGCACACCGACCAGGCCGGCGAGCGACAGTCCGGTCAGCAGGTGCCGGCGACGCAGGGCGAACACCACGAACCGCTCGGGATCGAGGGTGCTGTCCACCCCGAAGGCGACCAGCGGCAGCAGCCACCAGCCCGCGACCAGCAGCACCCCGCCGAGCACCACCACCGAGCGGGTCAGCTCCGGGTCGTCGTGCACACCGAGCGCGATCAGCCCCACCACCGCGAGCGCCAGCAGGAACAGCGCGTAGAGCACGGACAGCAGGAACGCGACCAGCTTCCAGCCGCTGCGCGTCAGGCCGTTCCGCAGCAGGGTCAGCTTCAGTCGGACGAGGTGCGCAACCACGTCAGGGCCCCCTCCGTGCGGCGGCCGCCGACCAGCTCGACGAACCGGTCCTCGAGCGAGGCGTCGCCGCGCACCTGGTCGACGGTGCCCTGCGCGAGGACGTGGCCCGCGGCGATCACCGCGACGCGGTCGCACATCCGCTGCACCAGGTCCATCAC
Source organism: Cellulomonas denverensis (assembly GCF_012396125.1). GTDB lineage: Bacteria > Actinomycetota > Actinomycetes > Actinomycetales > Cellulomonadaceae > Cellulomonas > Cellulomonas denverensis. Next base: position 122,299 of record NZ_JAAXOX010000001.1, read on the forward strand.
GTGCGAGGAGACGACCACGGTGCCGCCGCCCGCCGCATAGGCCGCGAGGATGTCCCGGATGTTCGCGGCGGACACCGGGTCGACCGCCTCGAAAGGCTCGTCCAGCACCAGCACCCGCGGGGCGTGCACCAGGGCGCAGGCCAGGCCGATCTTCTTGGTCATCCCCGCCGAATAGTCGACCACCAGGGTGTCCGCGTCGGCGGTGAGGTCGAAGGTGCGCAGCAGGTCGGCGGTGCGATCGCGCACGGTGTCCCGGTCCAGGCCGCGCAGCAGCCCCGCGTAGGTGATCAGCTGTGCGCCGGTGAGCCGGTCGAACAGCCGCACGCCGTCGGGCAGCACGCCGATCCCGGCCTTGACCACCGGCGGGTCCGCCCACAGGTCCTGCCCGCGCACCAGCACCCGCCCGGCATCCGGCCGCAGCAGGCCGGTCGCCATCGACAGGGTGGTGGTCTTGCCGGCGCCGTTCGGTCCGACCAGGCCGTAGAACGAGCCGGCGGGGACCGCCAGGTCGATGCCCGCCACGGCGGTCTTCGCGCCGAAGGTCTTCCACAGTCCCTGGAGGGACAGCGCGGGCTCCGGCTCCATCGGCCCAGCATAGGGGCGGGCGTGTCGGTGGCGACTGGCAATCTTCCGGTCATGGACACCGGACTCGTGCTCGCACTCGCCGGGGCGCTCCTCGTGGGGCTCGCCCTCGGCTGGCTCCTGGCCGCCGGACGCTCCGCCGCGCGGCTGCGCCGGGCCGAGGTGGAGGCCGCCCGGTGGCGCGCGGTGGCGGAGACCGCGCGGCCGGACGACGGCGAGCGATTCCGGGCACTGGCCGCCGACGCGCTGAACCAGAGCTCGGAGCAGTTCCTGGCCCTGGCGCACCAGTCGCTGGCCGCCCGGCACCAGGAGCAGTCCGGGGAACTGGCACAACGGGAGCAGGCGGTCCGGGCGATGGTGGACCCGATGGCCCGGACGCTGGACGCGGTGCGCGCGGAGCTGCGGGCGGCCGAGCAGGCGCGGGCCGAGGGCAGCGCGGCGATCGGGGAGCAGGTCCGGCTGATGCGGATCGAGGCCACCGAGCTGCGCGAGCAGACCACCCGGCTGGCCACCTCGCTGCGTGCCTCACAGGTGCGCGGGCGCTGGGGCGAGGTGCAGCTGCGGCGGGTGGTGGAGGCCGCGGGGATGCTGCCGCACGTCGACTTCGTCGAGCAGGAGCAGGTGCGGACCGACGACGGCGCGCTGCGACCGGACCTGGTGGTGCACCTGGCCGGTGGCAAGCGGATCGTGGTGGACGCGAAGGTGGCGTTCCTCGGCTTCCTGGAGGCGGTGGAGGCGACCGACCCGGCCGAGCGCGACCGGCGGATGGCCGCCCATGCGACCCAGCTGCGGCGGCACATCGACCAGCTGGCGGCCAAGCGGTACTGGGACCAGTTCGGGCCGGCACCGGAGTTCGTGGTGATGTTCGTGCCGGCTGAGGCGTTCCTGCACGCGGCGCTGGACCAGGACCCGGGGATCGTGGAGCGGGCCTTCGAGCAGGGTGTGGTGATCGCGACGCCGATGACGCTGCTCGCCCTGCTCCGGACGGTGGCCTACGCCTGGAAGCAGGACGCGCTGGCGGACAACGCGCAGGCGGTGCTGGATCTGGGCAAGGAGCTGCACGGGCGGATCGCGACCTTCGGCGGGCACCTGGGCAAGGTCGGCCGGAGCCTGGACGCGGCGGCGACCGCCTACAACCAGGCGGTGGCCTCGCTGGAATCCCGGGTGCTGGTGAGCGCCCGGCGGTTCAGCGATCTGCGGGTGGTGGACCACGGCCTGGACACCCCACCGAGCGTGGACCGGCGGCTGTCGGTGGTGTCGGCACCGGAGCTGGTCGCCGGGGAACAGGTAGGGCAACTGGAGACCACGCCTGGCCCGGACGAGGCACTGGGCCGCTGACCGGCGCACGGACCCGGCCGCGGCGCAGCGCTCGCTAGGCTGCCCGGCCATGGGTCTGTTCAGCCGCCGCACCGTCGACCTCCAGCCGCAGCAGCCGTTCACCTTCGTGGTGGAGGACCTGTTCACGATCACCGCGGTGGGGCACGTGCTCACCGGGCGGGTGACGTCGGGGGTGATGACCCGGGGCCAGTCGGCCGAGCTGCGGCTGCCCGGTGGTGCCCGGCCGGTCACGATCCGGCGGATCGAGTCCCGGCGGCGCAAGCAGGAGCAGGTGCTCGCCGGCGCGGAGGCCGGGGTGGTCCTGGACGGCTTCGGCTCCGACGACGTCCCCACCAAGCCCGGCGGCGACCACCGGGTGATCGACTCCGCGGCGCTGCGCGGGGTGGAGCTGATCGGGCACTGAGTGCAGGACCGTGTCGTCCCCGCATGGCAAGGTGAGCGGGTGTCCTCCCCCAGCAACGACGCACCCGCCGCGCTGCCGGCCCGTGCCCTCGACACCACCGCCGAGCAGCCGTGGCCGGTCCGGCTGCTGTCCGCGAAGATCGCCGACTACGTGGCGAAGATGTCCCCGTTGTGGGTCGAGGGGCAGATCGTCCAGCTCAACCGCCGCCCCGGCGCCGGGATCGCCTTCCTGACCCTGCGCGACACCGATGTGGACATGTCGCTGCCGGTGTCGATGCCCGCCGGGGTGCTGGCCGCCGCGACCACCCCGCTGACCGAGGGCGCCCACGTGGTGGTGCACGCCAAGCCGACGTTCTGGACCAAGCGCGGCACCCTCCAGCTCAGCGCGGACGCGGTGCGGGCGGTGGGGGTCGGCGAGCTGCTGGCCCGGATCGAGCACCTCAAGCGGGTGCTGGCCGCCGAGGGCCTGTTCGATGCCGAGCGCAAGGTCGCCCTGCCGTTCCTGCCCCGGGTGATCGGGCTGGTCTGCGGCCGGGAGTCCAAGGCGGAGCACGACGTGGTGGTGAACGCCCGGGCCCGCTGGCCGCAGGTGGAGTTCGAGATCCGCGAGGTGGCCGTGCAGGGTGCCAACGCGGTGCCGCAGGTGTCCCGGGCGATCGCCGAGCTGGACGCCGACCCCCGGGTCGAGGTGATCGTGGTCGCCCGCGGCGGTGGTGCGGTGGAGGATCTGCTGCCGTTCAGCAACGAGGCGCTGGTCCGGGCGGCCGCCGCCTGCCGCACCCCGCTGGTGTCGGCGATCGGGCACGAGACCGACAGCCCACTGCTGGACCTGGTCGCCGACTACCGCGCGTCCACCCCCACCGACGCGGCCAAGCGGATCGTGCCGGACGTTGGCGAGGAGCGGGCCCGGGTCGGTCAGGCCCGCCACCGGATCCGCGCGGCGATCGAGCACCGGATCCGCCGGGAGACCGACGGCCTGGCCCAGCTCCGGTCCCGTCCGGTGCTGGCCCGGCCGCAGACCATGATCGACGACCGCACCGCCGAGCTGCACCGGATGCGCGACTCCGCCCGCCGCTGCCTGGACCACTCACTGACCAGCGCGAGCCACCAGGTGACCGCACTGGCCGCCCAGGTCCGGGCGCTGTCCCCCGCCGCCACCCTGGAACGCGGCTACGCCGTGGTGCAGACCTCGGACGGCACCGTGGTGCGCGACGCCACCTCGGTCGCCGCCAAGGACAGCCTGCGGATCCGGGTGGCCCAGGGCGAACTGATGGCCACCGTGCTGGCGGTTGCTCCGGCGAAGCGTCGCCCCGCGTCCCCGGAGGTTGGTTAGATGGACACCGTGAGCGAGCGCACCGACGTGGCAGAGCTGTCCTACGAGCAGGCCCGGGACGAGCTGGTCGCCGTGGTCTCCCGGCTGGAGGCCGGTGGCGCCGGACTGGAGGAGTCCCTGGCGCTCTGGGAGCGAGGCGAGGCGCTGGCGGCCCGGTGCCAGGAGTGGCTGGACGGTGCCCGCAAGCGACTGGATGCGGCGCGCGAGGCCGACGGCGACGGGCCGGAACGGTCGGGGCCGGCCGGCGACTGACCGGACGACCCCCTGCTCCCACCCGGCAACGACGCTGATTTGGAGAACCCCGTGACCGACACCGCCCTGATCGTCGGCGAAGCCCTCGTCGACGCCGTCGTCCGCCCGGACGGCACCCGTAGCGAACACCCCGGCGGCAGCCCCGCGAACGTCGCCCTCGGCCTGGCGCGGCTCGGCCGGGACGCCGCGCTGCTGACCTGGCTGGCCGACGACGAGCGTGGTGACCTGGTCCGCGCCCACCTGGCCGACTCCGGTGTCCGGGTGCTGGCCGGTGACGGCGGCCCGGAGCGCACCCCGCTGGCCACCGCCCACCTGGACGCCGACGGCTCGGCGAGCTACGACTTCGACCTGACCTGGGACCTGCCGGCGGTGGACGTCGGCCGCCCGGTGGTGGTGCACACCGGCTCGATCGGGGCCGTGCTGGAGCCTGGCGGGGCGAAGGTCGCCGCGCTGCTGGCCGAGCACCGGGACACCGCCACGATCAGCTACGACCCGAACCTGCGCCCGGCACTGATGGACACCGCCGAGCGGACGCTGCCGCTGGTCGAGCACCTGATCGCCCTGTCCGACGTGGTCAAGGTGTCCGATGAGGACCTGGCCTGGCTGCACCCCGGGGTGCCGGTGGAGGAGATCGCCCGCGACTGGGCCCGCCGCGGTCCCGGCCTGGTGGTGGTGACCCTCGGTGGCGAGGGTGCGCTGGCGGTGACCGCCGGTGGCGAGGAACTGGCCGTGACCGCGCCACGGGTGACCGTGGCGGACACCGTCGGGGCCGGGGACTCGTTCATGTCCGGGCTGATCGACGGCCTGTGGTCCGCCGGGCTGGTCGGCGCCGACCGCCGGGAGGCCCTGCAGGCGATCGAGCTGGACACCGTGCAGGACGTGCTGGTCCGCTGCGTCCGGATCGCCGCGATCACGGTCTCCCGCACCGGAGCCAACCCGCCCACCGCCGCCGAGCTGGACTGACCCCCGGGCGCCCGGCGCGCGGCGAGTTCGTGGCATCCGCGCCGAGTTCGTGAGCCCCGCAGACGACGTCGGCGCCGGACCCCCGCACTCGACTGCCGAGCGTCGGCCGGGCGCCCCGCCCCGCACACCTGGGCGCCGCCCGCCCGCCTGTCCCCGGCTGGGCCCTCCGAGCCGTCCGCGCGCGCCCCCGGCGCCTGACCCTGGCGCGCCTGACCCTGGCGCAGCTGACCCTGACGCGCACAACCGCGCCGCCGGTCCCCGTCTCGCCGAGAGTGCACGAATGCACGCCTCCCGCCCGCTGAGGCGTGCATTCGTGCACTCTCGACGCGGAGCAGTGTCCGGGGGGCGCGGCGTGGTCGGTGGAGCAAGGCCCGGGGCCGGGCGTGGGCGGTGGAGCAAGGCCCGGGGCCGGGCATGGTCGGTGGAGCAGCGCGGGACTCGGCGGCTCCCGGGGCTCGGGCTGCGGCGGGCGAGTTCGTGGCATCCGCGCCGAGTTCGTGAGCCCCGCAGACGACGTCGGCGCCGGACCCCCACACGCGGCTGCCGAGCGCCGGCTGCCGAGCGCCGACCGGGCCCCCGCACACCTGGGCGCCGCCCGCCCCAGCACGGGGTGGGCGGCGCCCGGGTGACGTCCGGTGTCAGGACGCCTGACGATGCCGCCCGGTCGGCTGCCCCCCTGCCACCTCCGACCCATCGCCCTGCTTCTGCTCCGCCTCACGGTGGGCGCGTTCGAGCGCTGCGCGGCGGTCCTCCTCGGTCTCGCCGTCGATCCGCGAAGCCTCGGAGTCGTCGTAGGTGAGGTTCTCCCCGGACTCCGGGTCGAAGATCATCAGGCGGCGCGGGTCGAACCAGAGCTCGGCCTGCGACCCGTCCCGGACCCGGCTCTCCGAGCCCAGGGCGACCACCATCTGGGTGCGCATCCCCTCGCCGTCCAGGTCGCGGTCCAGCTCCTCCAGCTTCTGGGCGACGTCGTCGTGGGTCTCGAACGGGATGTAGGCGTACAGCTCGGCGCCCAGCCACTCGACCACGTCCACCTCGGCGGTGAACACCGCGCCGGAGTCGCGCTTGGCGTCGTCCAGCACTCTGGCATCCTCGACGTGCTCGGGGCGCAGACCGACGATCACCAGGTTCCGGTCGCCGATCGCCGTGCGCAGCCGGTCGTCGATCGGCACCTCGCCGAACGGCAGGGTCAGGCGGTCGCCCTCGATCTGCCCGGGCAGGAAGTTCATCGGCGGCGACCCGATGAACCCGGCGACGAACAGGTTGCGCGGCTGCTCGTACAGTGCCCGCGGGCTGGCGACCTGCTGGAGTTCACCCTTGCGCAGCACCGCGACCCGGTCGCCCAGGGTCATCGCCTCGGTCTGGTCGTGGGTGACGTAGACCGTGGTGGTGCCCAGCCGGCGCTGCATCCGGGCGATCTCGGTGCGCATCTGGCCGCGCAGCTTGGCGTCCAGGTTGGACAGCGGCTCGTCGAACAGGAAGGCCCGCGCGTCCCGGACGATCGCCCGGCCCATCGCCACCCGCTGCCGCTGCCCACCGGAGAGGTTGGCCGGCTTGCGGTCCAGGTGCTCGCGCAGCTCCAGGGTGTCGGCGGCGAACTCCACCTGCTCCTTGATCTGCTCCTCGGTGAACTGCCCCTTCTGCAGCCGCAGCGGGAACGCGATGTTCTCGAACACGGTCAGGTGCGGGTACAGCGCGTAGTTCTGGAACACCATCGCCAGGTGCCGGTCGCGCGGCGCCCGGTCGTTGACCACCTCGTCGCCGATCTTGAGTTCGCCGGAGGTGATGTCCTCCAGGCCGACGATCATCCGCAGCAGGGTCGACTTCCCGCAGCCGGACGGGCCGACCAGGATGACGAACTCGCCGTCCTTGATGTCCAGGCTGACGCCGTTCACCGCCGGGTAGCCGTCGCCGTACTTCTTGACGATGTCGGTGAGGGTGATGGATGCCATGTGGATTCTCCTTCCGCGGCGGGGCGTCAGCCCTTGACCGCGCCCTGGGTCAGCCCGGACACGATCTGGCGCTGGAAGAGCAGCACCAGGATGACGACGGGGATGGTCACGACCACGGCGGCCGCGGAGATCGCGCCGGTCGGGTCCTCGAACTGGGAGGCGCCGGAGAAGAACGCCAGCGCGGCGGGCACCGGCCGGGCGGCCTCGGTGGAGGTCAGCGAGATGCCGTAGACGAAGTCGTTCCAGGCGATGAAGAACGCGATCAGCGCGGTGGTGAACACCCCGGGGGCGGCCAGCGGGACGATCGCCTTGCGGAACGCCTGCCAGGTGGTCGCCCCGTCGACCTGCGCCGCCTGCTCCAGCTCCCACGGGATCTGCCGGAAGAACGCGGTCAGGGTCCAGATCGAGATCGGCAGCGTGAGGGACAGATACGGGATGACCAGTCCGGCCCAGGTGTCGTATAGCCCGATCGTCCGCCACAGGTTGAACAGCGGGGTCACGATCGAGATCACCGGGAAGATCGACACCCCGAGCGCGGTGGTCAGGATCAGCTTGCGGCCGGGGAACTCCAGCCGGGCGATCGCGTAGGCGGCCAGCGTGGACAGGATCACCGAGATCAGCGTGGCGATCAGGGAGATGCCGACCGAGTTGCGCAGCGCGGACAGGAACAGGTCCTGCGCGGAGCCGTCCGGGCCGAGGATCTGCTCGTAGTTGGTCAGCGTCCAGGTGGTCGGCAGGAAGTTGCCGGTGTTCAGGTCGCTGGGCAGCTTGAACGAGGTGGCCAGGATCGACACCACCGGGAACAGCGCGTACACCAGCACGCCCACGGTGATCGCCGCCCAGGCGACCTTCTGCTTGCCGCTCAGTGCGCCGCCCATCAGCGCTCCCCTCTCGCACCCGCGAGGTCCACCTTGAAGACCTTGATCGCGATGAAGCAGATGATGATCACGCAGACGAACAGCAGCACCGAGATCGCCGACCCCAGGCCGATCTCCAACCGGCCGATCGAGGTCCGGTAGGCGAGCAGCGACAGCACCTCGGTGTTGTTGGCGCCGTTCGTCATGATGAAGACGTTGTCGAAGATCCGGAACGCGTCCAGCGCCCGGAACAGCACCGCGACCATGATCGCGGCCTTCATGTTCGGCAGCACGACCCGCTTCATCCGCTGCCACGAGGTGGCGCCGTCCACCTGTGCCGCCTCCTCCAGGTCACCGGGCACCTGCGCCAGGCCGGCCAGCAGCAGCAGCGAGATGAACGGGGTGGTCTTCCACACCTCGGAGGCGATGATCACGAACAGGCTGGTCCCCATGTGCGCGAACCAGTTCAGGTCCTGGTCGATGCCCGGCAGCCAGCTGAACCAGCTGTTCACGTACCCGGAGTCGATGCTGAAGGCGTAGAACCAGGCGAAGGCGGAGACCACGGTGATGATGCCGTAGGGCACCAGGATCGCGGTGCGCAGCAGACCCCGCAGCCGCTTGACCGCCCGGTGCATCACCAGCGCCAGCGCGAAGCCGAGCACGACCTCGATCACCACCGTGATCACCATGATCCCGGTGGTCACCGCCAGCGACTTCCAGAACAGCGAGTCGGTCAGGATCACGCCGTAGTTGCCCAGCCCGATGAACGCCCGGTCGCCCGGGGCGGTCAGCCGGTTGCGGAACAGCGACTCGTAGACCGCCTGCAGGATCGGGTAGGCGGTGACGGCAAGCATCACCACGAACGCCGGTCCGGCCAGCAGCCAGCCCAGCCGCGCCTCGGCCCGGGCCCGGTCGGACTTGCGCGGCTTGCCGGCCTTGGCCCGGTCGGGCCGGGACGGTGGGGCCGTCGTCGTCGATGTGGTGGTCACAGCAGCCGCTCCCCTCGCAGCACGGCGATGATGAAGTCGGTGGAGGTCTCCGGCGTGGTGTCCGGGTTCACCGACGCCGGCGGATGCCAGGTCTCCTGCAGTCCCTGGGAGACCTCGTTGTAGTACGGGGTCTGCGGCCGGGGAGCCGCCTGCTCCAGCGACTGGCGGATCTGGTCCGCCATCGGGAAGGTGTCCTGCACCTCGGGGTCGTCGTAGGCAGTGGTGTTGGCCGGCGGGTTGCCGTTGGTGACGAAGTAGGCCGCCTGGTTCTCCGGCTGCACGATGCACTCGGCCGCCTGGTAGGCCAGGTCGGGGTGCTTGCTGAACGCGCCGACGCCGAGGTTGATCCCACCGTAGGGCGGTGCCGCGTCCTCGCCCTCGTTGACCTGCGGGTAGATCGCCCAGCCCACGTCGTCCAGCACCGCCTGGTCCAGCGTGCCGTCCTCGACCGCGGCCTGCATCGCCGGCCAGACGAACGGCCAGTTGACCATGAACGAGCCGGAGTCACCCTGGAACCGGGACAGCGAGGCGTTCTCGTCCTGGGTCGGCAGGCCCGGGCCGCCGAGCCCGTCGCGGCCGATCTCGCCGATGATCCGGGCCGCCTCCCGTCCGGCGTCCGACTCCAGGCCCAGCTTCATGTCCTCGGCGTCCGCCTCCGGCGTCTCGACGATCTGCCCGCCGGCGGACTCGACCAGCGCGTTGATCCAGACCGTGTACGCCTCGGCCTTGATGCCCTGCACCCCGAGGATCTTGTCCTGGTCGCGGGCGGCGTCCATCACCTGGTCCCAGGTGACCGGCTGGGACATGTCCAGCCCGGCCGCCTCGGCCACCGAGGTGCGGTACCAGAGCAGCTGGGTGTTCGCCCAGAACGGGACGGTCACCAGTTCCCCGTCCCAGCTCGCACCGGCCAGCGCACCCTGGGCGACGTCCTGGCTGACCCGCTCGGCGACGTCGTCCGGCACCGGCGCCAGGAAACCGGCGTTGGCCAGCTCGGGGATGAACGGGGGATCCAGGCTCATCAGGTCGATCGAGGAGTCCGACGCCGCCAGCCGCCGGGCCAGTTGCTCGCGTTGCGAACTCGCCTCCCGGGGCAGCACGGAGACCTCGATCCGGTAGGCGCCGTCGGACGCCTCCGTGCACTGGCGCGCCAGGTCCGCCTGTCCCCCGGCATCGGGGTTGGTGTACCAGGTCAGTACCGGCGTGTCGTCGGAGGGGGCACAGGCGGCCAGCGTTGCCGCCAGCACCAGCCCCGTTGCCGCGGCGATCGACTTCGACCGTCTCTGCACCGTTCACCTGCCTCGTCGTCCGGATGTGCGGCGCATTCGCCTGGGACCAGTGCTACCCCGTGCGGTTGCTGTGTGCCACCGGAGCGACCCTGCGACCGGAGCATTCGGTGGATGGTGGGACGATGGGCCTATGTCGCAGCTGACCCCGACCCAGGCCTGGACCGCGCTCCGTGAGGGCAACGACCGCTTCGTCCGCGGGGAGATGGAGCACCCCTCCCAGGGCATCGACCGGCGCGCGGAGGTGGTCGCCTCCCAGCACCCGTTCGCGGTGCTGTTCGGCTGCTCGGACTCCCGGGTGGCCTCGGAGATCATCTTCGACCAGGGTCTGGGCGACCTGTTCGTGGTCCGCACCGCCGGGCACGTGCTGGACACCACCGTGATCGGCTCGATCGAGTACGGCGTGGAGGTGCTCGGCGCCCCGCTGGTGGTCGTCCTCGGCCACGAGTCCTGCGGGGCGGTGGCCGCCGCGACCGCGGCCCTGACCACCGGCGAGCAGGCCCGCGGCTTCGTCCGGGCGGTGGTGGACCGGGTGATCCCGTCCATCGTCTCGCTGGCGCACGACCCGAACGGCGGGCAGACCGACCTGACCAAGGTGTCCGCCGCCGAGCTGGGCCACGAGCACGTCCGGCACACCGTGGACATGCTGCGCGGCTACTCGGTGTCGCTGGCCGAGGCGATCGACCAGGGCCGGGTGGCCGTCGTCGGCGTGGAGTACACCCTGACCGACGGGGTCGCGCATCTCACCTCCGCGATCGGTGACGTCGGCGAGACCCCGGAGTCCTGATCGGATGGCAGGATGGCCCGCCATGAGCTCGAACGCCGATGACGCCGCCACCGAGTACCGGATCGAACACGACACGATGGGTGAGGTCCGGGTCCCGGTCCACGCCCTGTACCGCGCCCAGACCCAACGCGCGGTGGAGAACTTCCCGATCTCCGGGACCGGGCTGGAGCGCGGGCACATCGCGGCGCTGGCCCGGGTGAAGAAGGCCGCCGCCCGCGCCAACGCCGAACTGGGCATCCTGGACGCCCCGGTCGCCGAGGCGATCGTGGCCGCCGCGGACGAGGTCGCCGACGGGCGGCACGACGCGCACTTCCCGGTGGATGTGTTCCAGACCGGGTCCGGGACCAGCTCGAACATGAACATGAACGAGGTGCTGGCCACGCTGGCCACCCGATCGCTGGGCGCCGACGTGCACCCCAACGACCAGGTCAACGCCTCGCAGTCCTCCAACGACGTGTTCCCCACCTCGGTGCACGTGGCCGCCACCGCCGCACTGGTCGACGACGTGGTGCCGGCCCTGGACCACCTGGCGTCCGCGCTGGAGCGCCTGGCCGCCAAGCACGCCGGGGACGTGAAGTCCGGCCGCACCCACCTGATGGACGCCACCCCGGTCACCTTCGGCCAGGAGTTCGGTGGCTACGCCGCGGCGGTCCGCTACGGCATCGAGCGGGTCCGGGCCGCGCTGCCCCGGGTGGCCGAAGTCCCGCTGGGCGGGACGGCGGTGGGCACCGGAATCAACACCCCGGCGGGCTTCCCGCAGCGGGTGATCGAGCTGCTGGCCGAGGACACCGGCCTGCCGCTGACCGAGGCCCGCGACCACTTCGAGGCGCAGGGTGCCCGGGACGGGCTGGTCGAACTGTCCGGGGCGCTGCGCACCGTGGCGGTCAGCCTGACCAAGATCTGCAACGACCTGCGCTGGATGGGGTCCGGCCCGAACACCGGCCTGGCCGAGATCCGGATCCCCGACCTGCAGCCCGGGTCGTCGATCATGCCGGGCAAGGTGAACCCGGTGATCTGCGAGGCGGTGCTGATGGTCTGCGCCCGGGTGGTCGGCAACGACGCCACGGTCGCCTGGGCCGGGGCCAGCGGCAGCTTCGAGCTGAACGTGCAGATCCCGGTGATGGGCCAGGCGCTGCTGGAGTCCGAGCGGCTGATCGCGAACGCCGCCCGGGTGCTGGCGGACAAGACCCTGGACGGCCTGGAGGTCGACGTGGAGCGCGGCCGGGCCTATGCCGGGTCCTCGCCGTCGATCGTCACCCCGCTGAACCGGGTGGTCGGCTACGAGGCCGCCGCCAAGATCGCCAAGCACGCGGTGGCGCACCAGCTCACGGTCCGGGACGCGGTGATCGACCTCGGGTACGTCGGGCGGGGCGAGATCAGCACCGAGCAGCTGGACCAGGCCCTGGACCTGCTGCGGATGACCCGCCCCGCCCGCTGACGCCCGCTCAGCGGCCGGCGGTCTCCAGGGTGAACGCCTGGGCGCCGGCCGCGAGCTCCGCGGCCACCCCACCGAGGTCCACCACGGCCTGCCGCACCGCGGCCGCCCCGTCGAAGGCCTGACCGGCCGCCTCGGCGACGTCGGCGGCCGACCCGGCGATGTCCACCGAGCTCTCGGCCGCCACCACCAGGTTCCGCTCGATCTCCGAGGTGGTGGCGGCCTGCTCCTCGACCACCGCCGACACCGCGCCCTGCAACTCGTCCACGGTGCTGATCGCCCGCGAGATCCGGGCCACCGACGCCTGCACGTCCGCCGCGTCCGCGGTGACCGCCTCCAGCACCGGGGCGATGGTGCCCAGCGCGCTGGACGTCTGCTGGGCCAGGTCCTTGACCTCCCCGGCGACCACCGCGAAGCCCGCACCGGCCGACCCGGCCCGTGCCGCCTCGATGCTCGCGTTCAGCGCCAGCAGGTGGGTCTGCCCGGCGATGGCGGTCACCGAGTCCAGCACCGCCGCGATCCGGGAGCTCGACGCTGCCAGCCGGTCCGCGGCAGCCGCCGCCTCGGCGGTCACCCCCACCGCCTGGGTCGCCTCGTCCGAGGCCGAGCTGACGTCCTTGGCGACCGACTCGATCGAGGCGCGCATCTCGGTCATCGCGGCGGTGACGGTCTGCACCTCCCCGCTGACCACGGTGGCGCTGCCCGCTGCGCCCTCCGCCCGGGACACGGTCCGCCCCGCCGCCTGCTCCAGCGTGCCGGAGGACCCGTCCAGCCGGCCGGCGGTCGAGCGCACCGCATCCGCACCGGAGCGCATCCGGGCCAGGGCGCCGCGCATCCCGTCGATCGCCTCGCCCAGCGCGGTGCCCATCGCGCCGATCTCGTCCTGGCCCTCACCGGTGACCCGCACCGACAGGTCGCGGTCCGCCACCCGCCGCAGCGCCGCGGTCAACCGGCCGACCCGGGCCACGATCCGGCCGGACAGCAGCACCACCAGGGCGACCGCGAGCGCCGCGACCAGCAACCCGGCGACCAGCAGCGTGACCACCAACGTCCGGGAGCCCGCCGCCAGATCCGCCGACACCGACCGCAGATCCGCGTCGAAGCCCCACGCCGCGACCGTCCAGCCCCAGGGCTCGTAGGCCGCCAGCTGCACGGTCGCGTCGCCCACCCGGATCGTGTCGGTGTCCGCCACCAGGTCCGCCGGCTGCACCGGGTTGTCCGCCGGCGGAGCGACCACCCAGTTCCCATCGGCGTCGGCCACGGTCAGGTAGCCGTGCTCCCCGACGGTCACCGCCGCCAGCGCCTCCCGCAGCGGCGCGTCCACCTCCGCCTGCGGCACCCCGACGAACAGCCCGCCGACCACCTGGCCGTCGACCTGGATCGGGGCGTACGCGGTCACGTACGGCTGCCCGACCACCTGCGCCGTACCGTGATACGGCTGCCCGGACAGCAGCGCCGCGACCACCGCATTCGGGCTGCCGTCGGCGTTGGTCGCCCCGATCGCGGTGCCGATCGCCCGCTGCCCGTCCGCCGTGGTGACGCTGGTGGCGACCCGGAGCATGGTGCCCTCCTCGTCCACCCGCTGGAACACCGTCACCGCCGCACCGAGCAGGCCGGCGATGTCGTCCACCACCGGCACCACGGCCGCCGGGTCGGTGGTGTGCCCGAGCCAGGTGCCGCCGACCTGCAACCGGGGCAGATCGACCTCCCGGACGTCACCGGTGCCCTGGTCGGTCACGGTCCAGTGTTCCGGCTCGGCGAAGGACACCGGCCCGGCCGCGGCGAACCGCTGTTCGGCGACCGCGAGGTTGCCCGCCATCCGTTCGGTCACGGTCTCCACCTGGGTGCTCACCAGGGTGACCGCCTGCTGGGTGGTCTGGGACATCGAGTCGGAGGTCAGCCGGTCGACATTGCGGCCGGCGTCATCGGCCAGACCGGCCACCTGCCACCCGCCGATCGCGGTCAGCAGGACGGCGGTCGCCACGACGGCTCCGGCGCCGGTGGCGACGAGCTGGGCACGCAGGGAGGTACGCAGACGCACGGGGGTCTCCAGGGCGGTGTCGGTGTCGCAGGGTCCCCCGTCACCCGCGTGGATGCCGCACCCATCGGCCCCCCGGTACCCCAGCTGAGCGATCCGCCGGGTGAGACGGCAGATTCACCCGCCCGCGGTCAGCCGTGCCGGTCGACGCGGACCAGCACCCGGGACAGCAGCCCCGCGAGGTGATCGAGCTCCTCGGAGTCCAGGCCGTCGATCGCCTCCCGCTCCACGGCGGTGCGCACCGGGATCAGCCGGTCGACGGTCGCCCGGCCCTGCTCGGTCAGGGACAGCAGCACGCCCCGGCGGTCGCGGTCGGGCACGGTGCGGTGGATCAGCCCGGCGCGTTCCAGGGCGTCCCCGCGCTTGGTGATCGCGGCGCCGGAGGCCTGGGTGACGGTGGACACCTCGCTGGCGCGCATCGGGCGGTCCGCACGGCGCAGGGCGCTGAGCAGGTCGAGCTCGGTGCGGGTCAGCCCGGAACCGGCCAGCGCCTCGTCGATGTGCGCGGTGAGCAGCGACGCGATCCGGGAGATGCGGGCGACGACCTCGGCGGGGGCGGTGTCCAGCTCCGGCAGGGTGCGCGCCCACTCGGCGCGGAGGCGGTCGACGTAGTCCACCCGGCCAGCCTACCGACCGGTGTTTCACAGGTAAAACACCAGGGTAGAATCAGTCCTCGTGTCCCACCGCCTCACCCTGATCCGCGACCTCGCCCACCCCGACCAGTTCCGCGCCGCGCTGCGCCTGAACCGGGCCTCCGGCACCCTCGGCGGCGCGGTGCGCTGCGGCGTGACGGTGACGCTGGCCTTCCTGGTCGTGGCGCTCATCGGGCACGCCGAGCTGGCCGGGTTCGCCTCGCTGGGCGCGCTGGCCTCGCTGTTCGGCCGGGACGAGCCGTACCCCTGGCGCTGGCGGCTGATGACCCTGGGTGGACTGTCGCTGACCGCCTCGGTGACGCTGTGCGCGACGCTGACCGCCCTCGGTGCGCCCGCGGCGCTGCTGCTGA
Organism: Cellulomonas denverensis; assembly: GCF_012396125.1. Lineage (GTDB taxonomy): Bacteria > Actinomycetota > Actinomycetes > Actinomycetales > Cellulomonadaceae > Cellulomonas > Cellulomonas denverensis. The sequence goes on from NZ_JAAXOX010000001.1 coordinate 137,513, forward strand.
TCGCGATCGCGGCGATCGCCGCCCTGGCCACCGCGGCCTGCGCGCTGCTGCGGACCGGCCCGCCCGGCGGCACGATCGTGATCTTCGCCGCCGGTGCCGGGATGGCGCCGCTGACCGGGCCCGCGGTCACGGCCGTGGGCGAGCGGACGCTCACCACCCTGCTCGGCGCCGGGATCGCGGTGCTGGTGTGCAACGCCGGGGCTATGCTCCGCCGGATCCGGCGACTGCCGCTGGGCACCCGGCCGCGACCGCGTGACCTGATCCGGGGCGCCGACCGGTCGGTGTTGTCCGCAGCCGGGATCGTGCTGTGCGGCTCGCTGGTCGCCGGCACCGTGGCGACGCTCGCGGGCTGGGGGCACCCGGCGTGGGCGGCGATGGGGGCGACCGCCGTGCTGCACGGCCGGGACATCCACCACATGGGCCAGCGGGCGATCCAGCGCGGACTCGGCACGGTCGGCGGCGCGGCGATCGCGATCCCGCTGCTCGGAGCGGAGCTGCCGTTCTGGGCGGTGGCGGTGCTGGTGGTGATCCTGCAGACCGTGACCGAGGTGGTGGTCGCCCGGCACTACGGGCTGGCCATGCTCACGATCACCCCGATGGCGCTGCTGATGACCTCGATCGGTTCCGGCGCACAGCCGCTCGGCCTCGGTGCGGACCGGGTGCTGGACACCCTGATGGGCGCCCTGGTCGGCGTGCTGGTCGCCGTGGCCGCGGCCCGGCCGGGCACCCCGGCCACCGAGGACGGCGACCCGGCGTCCGAGACCGCCGACCTGGTGGCCGAGGCGGAGATCGCCGTCATCCAGGCGGTCCCGGACGACGGCGACCCCACCGGCCTCAGAGCTCCAGCCCCTCCAGCATCTCGGTGACCAGGGCGGCCACCGGCGACCGCTCGGAACGGGTCAGCGTGACGTGCCCGAACAGCGGGTGGCCCTTGAGCGTCTCCACCACCGCGGCGACCCCGTCGTGCCGGCCGACCCGCAGGTTGTCCCGCTGGGCCACGTCGTGGGTGAGCACCACCCGCGAGCTCTGGCCGATCCGGGACAGCACGGTCAGCAGGACGTTGCGCTCCAGCGACTGGGCCTCGTCCACGATCACGAAGGCGTCGTGCAGCGAGCGCCCGCGGATGTGGGTCAGCGGCAGCACCTCCAGGATGTCCCGGTCCATCACCTCCTCGACCACCTCGCGGCTGACCAGCGCGCCGAGGGTGTCGAAGACCGCCTGGGCCCACGGGTTCATCTTCTCGGCCTCGCTGCCGGGCAGGTAGCCGAGCTCCTGGCCGCCCACCGCGTACAGCGGCCGGAACACCATCACCTTGCGGTGCTGCCGGCGCTCCAGCACCGCCTCCAGCCCGGCGCACAGCGCCAGCGCGGACTTGCCGGTGCCGGCCCGGCCGCCGAGCGAGACGATGCCGATCTCCTGGTCCAGCAGCAGGTCGATCGCCACCCGCTGCTCCGCCGACCGCCCGTGCAGCCCGAACACGTCCTGGTCGCCGCGCACCAGCTGGATGTGCTTGTCCGCGGTCACCCGGCCCAGCGCCGACCCGCGCGGGCTGTGCAGCACCAGCCCGGTGTGGCAGAGCAGGTCGACCGGCGCGGGTAGGTCGTCGCGCCCGGTGCCGTCCAGGCCGACCAGCGGCAGCGACTCGTGCTCCCACAGGTCGGCCATCTGCTGCTCGGTCAGCTGCAGCTCGTCCATCCCGGTCCAGCCGGACTCGGCGGCCAGCTCGTGCCGGTACTCCTCGGCCCGCAGCCCGATGGCGGAGGCCTTGATCCGCATCGGCAGGTCCTTGGACACCACGGTGACGTCCTTGCCCTCGGCGGCCAGGTTCGCGGCCACGGCGAGGATGCGCGAGTCGTTGTCCCCGAGCCGGAAGCCGGCGGGCAGCGCATCGGGGTCGGTGTGGTTCAGCTCGACCCACAGCGTGCCGCCTTGGTCGCCGATCGGGATCGGGGCGTCCAGCCCGCCGTGTTCCAGCCGGAGTTCGTCCAGCATGCGCAGGGCGGCGCGGGCGAAGAAGCCGAGCTCGGCGTGGTGGCGCTTGGCCTCCAGCTCGGTGATCACCACCAGCGGGAGGACGACGTCGTGTTCGGCGAAGCGGCGGACCGCCCGCGGGTCGGAGAGCAGGACCGACGTGTCGAGGACGTGGGTCCGGGTACCCGGAGTGCTGACCACGGCTGACTCCCTCCGGCGCCGCTGCTACCAGCGCCGAATCGGGCCTCCCTCGCCCACCCGGCAACGCACCGGCGGACGAGCGGCGGCGGGATGAGGGCGGGCGGCCCAGGAGTCGGGCCGGATCCGGCCCTCCTCCGCAGAGCTCGGATGCTCCATGGGCTGGCCTCCCGGGGACGGCTGGTGCCGTCCGTTGGGGCGACGCTAAGCCTGCCCGCCCACAGCCCCGTGATCCGGCCCCGGTGTGTCGCGGCTCACAGCGAGGATTTCACCTGGCCGTCATTTTCCGCGGCGCCGGTCCCGGGCGGCGTAGTCGCGCATCGCCCGCAGGAAGTCCACCCGCCGGAAGTCCGGCCAGTAGGCCTCGCAGAAGTAGAACTCGGTGTGCACGCTCTGCCAGAGCATGAACCCGCCCAGCCGCTGCTCCCCGGAGGTGCGGATCACCAGATCGGGGTCGGGCTGGCCCTTGGTGTACAGGTGGTCGGCGATGTGCTCGACGTCGAAGCTGGCGGCGATCTCGTCCAGGGTGGCGCCGTCGGCGGCCCGCTCGCGCAGGTACGACCGCACCGCATCCGCGATCTCCCGCCGCCCGCCGTAGCCGATCGCCACGTTGACGTGCAGGCCGGTGATGTCGGTGGTCGCCGCCTCGGCGTCCTGCAACACCTGCGCGGTGCTCTCCGGCAGCAGGTCGAGCGACCCGACCGCCTGCAACCGCCAGCGCCGGGTGGCTGCCAGTTCCCGCACCGCATCCTCGATGATGCCGAGCAGCGGGGTCAGCTCCTCCGGGTCCCGGCTGAGATTGTCGGTGGACAGCATCCACAGCGTGACGACCTCGACGCCGATCTCCTCGGACCAGGCGAGCACGTCCGCGATCCGGTCCGCGCCGCGCCGGTGCCCGGTGGCGGTGGACTCGCCCAGGCTGCGGGCCCAGCGGCGGTTGCCGTCCAGGATCACGCCGATGTGCCGGGGCAGCTGTTCCCGGGGCAACGAGGAGGCGAGCCGCCGCTCGTACAACCCGTACAGCGGGTGGGGCAGACGCACGGTGGCGGCTCCTCGACAGGGTCGGATCGGACGGGGATCACCGTACCGGGAGCACGCGCCCGATCCCGGCGTGGCGGACGTGCCCCGCGGGGAGGAATCGTGCAGACCGCACGAACCTACGGTGCCGTAAGTTACGCTCGTCGCGTCGTCGATCCACACCCCACCAGGAGGTCAGCCGTGAAGGTCGCCGAGACCGCAGATCAGCTCGCCACCGCGATCAAGCCGAAGCTGCGCGGCTGGATCCATGCGGGCATGTTCCCGCTGGTGACGGTCGCCTCCGTCGTGCTGGTGGTGCTGGCCCCGACGACCGCGCTGACCTGGGCCTGCGCGGTTTTCGGCCTGGCGGCGATGATGCTGTTCGGCACCAGCGCGGTCTACCACCGCGGCACCTGGTCGCCCCGGACCGCCGCCGTGCTGCGCCGGCTGGACCACACCAACATCTTCCTGGTGATCGCCGGCACCTACACCCCGCTGGCGGTCGCCCTGCTGCCCACCGCGACCGCCCGGACGCTGCTGCTGATCGTCTGGATCGGTGCACTGGGCGGGGTGCTGGCGCGGGTGTTCTGGCTGAACGCGCCGCGCTGGGTCTACGTCCCGGTCTACATCGCGCTCGGCTGGGTGGCGGTCTGGTTCCTGCCGTCGTTCTGGCGGGCGCCGAACGGGGGTCCGGCGGTGGTCTGGCTGGTGATCGCCGGCGGGCTGGCCTACACCGTGGGCGCGGTGGTCTACGCGCTGAAGAAGCCCAACCCCAGCCCGCGCTGGTTCGGCTTCCACGAGATCTTCCACGCGCTGACCGTGGTCGGCATCGGCTGCCACTTCATCGCAGTGGCCATGGCCGTGCTGAACTGAGCCGACCCGTCTCAGGCGGGGACGACCCGGTAGCGGCGGTTCGCCAGCGAGGGGTTGCCCTGCCGGACCTGCGCCAGCAGCCCGGGGTCCAGGTCGACCGTCCGCAGCTCCGGCTGGTCGCCGAGCTCCAGCCCGGTCTCGCCGTCCGGGCCGATCACCAGCGACCGGCCGGTGGTGCCCGGACCGGCCTGGCCGACCGCGGCGACCACGACGGTGTTCTCGATCGCCCGGGCGGTCGCCAGGGTCCGCCAGTGCATCTCCTTCAGCGGGCCGGGCGCCCAGGCGGCCGGCACCACCAGCACCTGCGCCCCGGCGTCCACCACCCGGCGGGCCGACTCCGGGAACCGTAGGTCGTAGCAGGTGATCACGCCGACGCTCATCCCGGCCACGTCCAGCACCAGCGGCGGCGCGTCCGCGGGCCCGGGCAGCAGGCGGTCGGACTCCCGGTGGCCGAAGGCGTCGTACAGGTGGACCTTGCGGTAGACGCCGGCCAGCTCGCCGTCGCCGGTCACCGCCACCACCGCGTTCACCGCGCGCTCCCCGTCGCCGGGCAGCACCGTGCCGGCGATCACGGCCACCCCGGTCCGGGCGGCCTGCTCGCGCAGCAGGGTGACGAACGGGCCGTCCAGCGGTTCGGCGTGTTCCGGGCCGGTGCCGCGCGGGTCGAAGCCGGCGGCGTACTCGGGCAGCACCAGCAGGTCGGCGTGGGCCCGGGCGGCGGTGTCGATCGCCCGGCGGACCGTCTCCCGGTTGGCGGCGTGGTCGTCGCTCACCCGCAGCTGGCCCACCGTGAGGCGGACGGCGGGACGGGCCGGCGGCGCGGGGCGGTCGGGCATCAGCGCCCCTCCGACTCCGGGGTCGTGTCCGGGGCTGTCGGGGCGGTGGTGCCGGCCTGTTCGGCAGCCGCGGCCGCGGCCTCTTCCTCCTCCAGCTGACGCCCCCGCCGTTCCACCTTCCGCATCTTGCGCACCATCGAGTACGCCAGCCCCATCACGGCCAGCGCCGCGGCGAAGGTCACCAGGAAGCCGAGCAGCCCCGGCGAGGTCTGGTCCTCCGGCGGGATCTCGGTCACCGACGGGCTGGGGCTGGGGCTGACCTCGGCCCAGACCTGCAACAGCGCGCCATGCGCGACGGCCAGGCCGCTCATGCCCGGCCCCGCAGCCCGGCGAACAGGTCGTCCTCCGGCAGGGTGGTCGGCACCCGGGACTCGGCGAGCTCGTACTCGTCCCAGGGCCACACCTCCCGCTCCAGGTCGCGCGGGATGCCGAAGAAGAAGCCCTCCGGGTCGATCTGGGTGGCGTGCGCCCGCAGTGCGGCGTCCCGCTGCTCGAAGTAGTCGGCGACCGGCACCAGCGTGGTGACCTCGCGCTCCGGCATCTCCTTGGCGGCGCGGGACTCCACCCACTCGCCGAACGGGGACTCGATGCCGCGGGCGATCATCGCCTCGTGCACCGTGCGCAGCCGCTTCATCGAGAAGCCGTGGTTGTAGTAGAGCTTCGACGGGGTCCAGGGCTCGCCGGTGCCGCGGTAGCGCTCCGGGTCGCCGGCCGCGTGGAACGCCTCGAACGCCACCCGGTGGGTCATCACATGGTCCGGGTGCGGGTAGCCGCCGGTCGGGTCGTAGGTGGTCATCACCTGCGGCCGGAACTCGCGGACCACCTGCACCAGCGGCGCCGAGGCCTCTTCCAGCGGCAGCAGCCCGAAGCAGCCCTCCGGCAGCGGCGGCAGCGGATCACCCTCGGGCAGCCCCGAGTCGACGAAGCCCAGCCACTGCTGCCGGACCCCGAGCGCGGCGGCCGCGGCGGCCATCTCCGCCCGGCGGATCTCGCCCATCTCCTCCGGGGTACCGCTGAACGCCGGGTAGTGCGGGTTGAGGATGTCGCCACGCTCGCCGCCGGTGCAGGTGACGATCAGGACGTCCACCCCCTCCGCGGCGTAGCGGGCGGTGGTCGCCGCACCCTTGCTCGACTCGTCGTCCGGGTGGGCGTGGACCGCCATCAGGCGGAGCTGCTCGGTCACGTTCCGTGGCTTCCTTCTGGTCGCGTCGTCGGGTCCGGACCCGACAGTGGACAATGATCACTCATCCGTCCGACAGGACCGAACCGAACGGAGCCGCCCGTGACCACCGCCTCGCCGCCCGCCGGCCGGTACGGACCCCCGCAGTCCCCGCAGCGGCGCCGGGCGGCCCGGATCGGCATCGCGATCCTGGCGGCGATCGGCCTCGGGATCGTGATCTGGATCGGGCTCGGCGCGGCCGGCACCGCGGTGCGCTGGAACGACGTCGGCTACCGGGTGGACGGGTCCACCGCGGTGGAGATCACCTTCGACGTGATCCAGGACCCGGGCGAGGTCGCGGTCTGCCGGGTGCAGGCCCTCAGCGCCAGCCACGCCGAGGTGGGGGTGCAGCAGATCACCGTCGGACCGTCCCAGGAGCGCACCACCCGGGTCACCGCGACCATCCCGACCGCCGAGGCCGCCGTCACCGCCGCCGTCCACGGCTGTGAGCCCGCCTGACCGGTCGGTCCGAGCGTCGCGGCAGCTCGATTGCTATGCTTGCCGATTCAAGACGCCGCCTCGGTCCGACGTGACCGTCGATGCGACCGTGAGGCGGAGCACCCGTTCCCACCCGTCGCGGACACGCACGCACGTCGGACGGGGCGCATTCTCGAGCACACCCGGACCTGGGTGGGCCCGTGCTGGAAGGAGTGGGACGTGACCGACACGACGCAGGCCACCACCTGGTTGACGCAGGAGGCCTACGACCGCCTCAAGGCGGAGCTGGAGCACCTCGAGGGTGCGGGTCGCGCCGAGGTCACCGAGCGCATCGCCGCCGCTCGTGACGAGGGCGACCTGAAGGAGAACGGCGGCTACCACGCCGCGCGCGAGGAGCAGGCGAAGCAGGAGGCCCGCATCCGCGAGCTGAAGGCCAAGCTGCGCAACGTGCAGATCGGCACGCCGCCGGACGACGGCGTGGTCGAGCAGGGCATGGTGGTCACCGCCGAGGTCGCCGGTGATGAGATGACCTTCCTGCTCGGCTCGCGTGAGATCGCCGGGACCGCGGACATCGACGTGTTCTCCCCGACCTCGCCGCTGGGTGCGTCGATCAACGGCCACAAGGTCGGCGACTCGACGTCGTACACCGCGCCGAACGGCAAGGACATCCCGGTGAAGATCCTGGCGGCCAAGCCCTTCGAGGGCTGAGCACCGCACCACGAAGGCCCGTTCCCCGCTCGTCGGGGGGCGGGCCTTCGTCAGAGTTCGGACAGCCGGTAGCCGTGGTCGCGCAGCCCGGCGAGCACGCCGGCGCAGTGTTCCGGCCCCTTGGTCTCCACCTGGAGCTCGACCTCGGCCTCGTCGACGTCCAGGTCGATCCCGGTGCGGGTGTGGTTGATGTGCATGATGTTCGCGCCGAGCTTGGCCAGCTCCCGCAGCAGCCCGGCCAGCGCACCCGGGCTGTCGTGCAGCCGGACCCGCAGCGCCAGGTACCGCCCGGAGGACGCCAGCCCGTGCCGGACCACCCGCAGCAGCACCAGCGGGTCGATGTTGCCGCCGGACAGCAGCACCACCACCGGCCCGGCGAACGCCCCGGCACCCCCGGCCATCACCGCGGCCACCCCGGCGGCACCCGCGGGCTCCACCAGCAGCTTGGCCCGCTCGGCGACCAGCAGCAGCGCCCGGGACAGGTCCTCCTCGGACACCGTACGGACCTCGGTGCCGTACCGGTGCAGCAGCTCGAAGGGCACCGCGCCCGGGGTGCCGACCGCGATCCCGTCCGCCATGGTGTGCAGTTCGGCGGCGGTCACCGGTTCACCCGCGGCCAGCGAGGCCGGGTAGGCGGCGGCCCGGGCGGCCTGCACGCCGATCACCCGGACGTCCGGTCGCAGCTCGGCCAGCGCGGCCTGCATCCCGGCGGCCAGTCCCCCGCCACCCACCGGCACCAGCACCGTGGCGGCCTGCGGCACCTGCTCCACGATCTCCAGCGCCAGCGTGCCCTGCCCGACGACGACATCCAGGTGGTCGAAGGGGTGGATCAGCACCGCGCCGGTCCGCTCGGCCTCGGCCCGGGCGGCGGCCAGCGCCTCGTCCACGGTCAGGCCGTGCAGCCGGACCTCGGCCCCGTACTGCCGGGTGGCGGCGATCTTGGGCAGGGCGGCGTCGATCGGCATGTACACCACCGCGTCGATGCCAAGCTGCGCGGCGGCCAACGCCACCCCCTGCGCGTGGTTCCCGGCGCTGGCGGCGACCACCCCGCGGGCCTGTTCGGCCGCGGACAGCCGGGCCATCCGCACGTAGGCGCCGCGGACCTTGAACGAGCCGGAGCGCTGCAGGTTCTCGCACTTGAGGTAGACGTCGGTGCCGGCGATCTCGCTCAGCGCGCGGGAGTACTCGACCGGGGTGCGGGTGACCACTGGTTCCAGCAGCCGGGCGGCATCCCGGACGTCGTCGAGGAGGCTCACTCGGCGACCGCCTCCCGTGGTGGTCGTTGTGACACGTGATCATCCGTGCCGAGCTGGGGGAACTTGTCGTGACCGTGCAGATACAGCACCACGGTGTTCAGCACCGCGGCGATCGGCACCGCGAACAGCGCCCCGACGATCCCGGCGGCCATCGACCCGGCGGTGACCACCAGCAGCACCGCCACCGGGTGCAGCGACACCGCGTGGCCCATCAGGAACGGCTGCAGGATGTGACCCTCCAACTGCTGCACCAGCAGCACCACCCCGAGCATGATCAGCGCCACCACCGGCCCGTGGGCGACCAGCGCGACCAGCACGGCGACCGCGCCGGTGACGATCGCGCCGACGATCGGGATGAACGAGCCGACGAACACCAGCGTGGCCAGCGGCAGCGCGAGCGGCACCCGCAGGATCGCCGCGCCGATGCCGATGCCCACCGCATCCACGAAGGCCACCAGGATCTGGGTCCGGGTGTAGGCGCTCAGCGTGACCAGTCCGCGGCGGCCGGCCTGGTGCACCCGCTCGCGCACCCGGCGCGGCAGCAGGCCGACCAGCCAGGACCACACCACCCGCCCCTCGCGGAGGAAGAAGAAGGTGCAGAACAGGGAGATCAGCGCCCCGGCGGCGACGTGCCCGACCGTGGTGGTCACCGACAACGCGCCGGACAGCACACTGCTGGCGTTCTCCTGCAGCTGCTCGCGGCCCTGCTCGACCAGCTGGTTCACCTGATCGGAGGTGACCTGCAGCGGGCTCTCGGCCAGCCAGTCCAGCAGCTTGTCCACGCCCTCGGAGGCCTGGTCGCTCAGGTCGCCGAAGCCGTTGGCGATCGACCGCCCGGCAAGGGCGACCAGCGCGGCGACCACCGCCAGCAACGCCAGCACCGACGTGATCGCCGCCAGCGTCCGGCCGAAGTGCAGCCGGCGGCGCAGGAAGGCGGCCACCGGGGTGAGCAGCACGGTGAGCAGCAGCGCCACGGCCACCGACACCACGATCACCTGGAAGTAGCCGATCAGCCACAGCGTCACCGCGGCCGCCCCGGCGATCAGCAGGAACCGCCACGACCAGGACGCCGCCGCCCGCACCGCCGGGGTCACCGACTGCTCGGCCGACCAGCCCCGCGGGGTGTGCCCGGTGGCGAGGTCGCCCTCGTGCAGCACCGGGGGCCGGGGGTCGGGGCGGCGCGGGGTCACTGTCCGAGCGCCCGCGTCAGGTCGGCGATCAGGTCGGCCTCGTCCTCGATCCCGACGCTGAGCCGCACCAGGTCGTCCGGCACCTCCAGCGCGGTGCCGGCCACCGAGCCGTGCGTCATCCGGGCCGGCAACTCGATCAGCGACTCGACGCCGCCCAGCGACTCGGCCAGGGTGAACACCCGGGTGCGGGCGCAGATCTCGGCCGCCCGCTCGGCGCTGCCGGCCCGGAAGGACACCATCCCGCCGAAGCCGGTCATCTGCCGGGCGGCGAGCTCGTGCTGCGGATGCGACTCCAGGCCGGGGTAGATCACCGCGGGCACGTCGTCCCGCTCGACCAGGAACCGGGCCACCGCCGCGGCATTCGCGCAGTGCCGGTCCATCCGCACGCCCAGCGTCTTCAACCCGCGCAGGGTCAGCCAGCCGTCGAAGGGTCCGGCCACCGCACCGGAGGCGTTCTGGTGGAAGGCCAGCGCGTCCGCCAGGGCGGTGCCGCCGGACGGACCGGTCAGCCCGACCGGGAGCTGGGCCCCGTCCGCCACGACCAGCGCGCCGCCGACCACGTCGGAGTGCCCGCCGATGTACTTGGTGGTGGAGTGCACCACCACATCCGCCCCGAGCGCCAGCGGCTGCTGCAGGTACGGAGTGGCGAAGGTGTTGTCCACCGCGAGCAGCGCGCCGGCACCGCGGGCCAGGCCGCTCAGCCCGGCGATGTCCGCGATGCCGAGCAGCGGGTTGGTCGGCGTCTCGGCCCAGATCAGCTTGGTCCGGCCGGGCTGGATCGCGGCGGCGACCGCCTCCGGGTCGGACAGGTCGGCCGGGGTGTGCTCGATCCCCCACGGGCCGAACACCCGGGCGATCAGCCGGTAGGTCCCGCCGTAGGCGTCGTCCGGCACCACGACGTGGTCGCCGGGCCGCAGCACCGCCCGCAGCAGGGTGTCCTCGGCGGCCAGCCCAGAGGCGAAGGCGAAGGCCGCCCCGCCACGCTCCGCCGCCGCCAGCGCCTCCTGCAGCGCGGTGCGGGTCGGGTTCGCCGAACGGGAGTACTCGTAGCCGTTGCGCAGCCCGCCGACCCCGTCCTGGGCGTAGGTGGACACCTGATAGATCGGCGGCACCACCGCTCCGGTGGTCGGATCCGGTGCCTGACCGGCGTGGATCGCGCGGGTGGAGAAGCCGGCCTCGGACCAGTCCTGCTCGTCGTTCGTCACCCGCACAGGCTAGGCGCTCGGCGGGGGAATGACACGGCAAGCCCGCCGGTTGAGCGACACGGACCCGCGAGGAGGGGAGCCCCCATGAACTGGCTGTTCGGTTCCGCATTGAAGACCACCATGGTCACCCCGGAGCGCGCCCTGCCCGGCCGCGACGCCTACGCCTACCACGTGCCCAGCACCCACACCGTGCTCGGCACCCCGATCCAGGGCCCCTGGCCCGAGGGCACCCGGACCCTCGTGCTCGGCCTCGGCTGTTTCTGGGGTGCGGAGCGGGTGTTCTGGCAGCTGCCCGGCGTGGTCAGCACCGCGGTCGGCTACCAGGGCGGTTTCACGCCGTACCCCACCTACGAGGAGGTGTGCACCGGCCTGACCGGTCACGCCGAGGTCGTGCTGGTGGCCTACGACCCCACCGTGATCTCGGACGCCGACCTGCTGCGGGCGTTCTGGGAGGCGCACGACCCGACCCAGGGCTTCCGGCAGGGCAACGACGCCGGCACCCAGTACCGCTCGACGGTGTACACCACCACCCCCGAGCAGGCCGCCGCCGCCCAGGAGACCCGCGAGGCGTTCCAGCAGCGGCTGAGCACGGCCGGCTTCGGGGAGATCACCACCGAGATCCGCAGCGCCGAGGACGCCGGGCGGTTCTACTACGCCGAGGACTACCACCAGCAGTACCTGGACAAGAACCCGAACGGGTACTGCGGTCTCGGCGGGACCGGCGTGTCCTGCCCCCGCCCGGTGGACGGCGTCGCCTCCGCCTGAGCACCCCGGCCCGGGTCCGGCGTCCCCCCACGGCGCCCGGACCCGGGTCTACCGTCACCACCATGAAGACCGACCAGCACCGCGCGGCGCTGCGCGGACTGCCCGAGTCCGAGGTCCCCGGCTACCTGACCGCCCACTCCGGCCTGCCCGGTCCGCGCGGCAACCTCGAGCTGATCGCCGCCCTGGTCGAGGAGGCCACCCCCGCACTGGCGCTCGACCTGGCCGACCGCCCGGACGAGTACCTGCGCTCCTGCGGCACCGCCACCCTGGGCCGCTTGATCGCCGAGGGCCACGACGTCGCCGCCCTGCTGCACACCCGCGCCGCCGACGACTCCTGGCGGGTGCGCGAGGCCACCGCCATGGCGCTGCAACGCCTGGGCGACGCCGACCCGGCCGCCATGCGCGCGCTGGTGCAGACCTGGTCCCACGACGACGACCCGCTGGTCCGCCGCGCCGCGATCGCCGGGATCTGCGAACCCCGATTGCTCAAGGACCCGGACACCGCCGTCGCCGCCCTGGACGCCTGCGCCGCCGCCACCGACGGCCTGGTCGCCGTCCCCGCCGACCACCGCCGCGACCCCGCGGTGCGCACCCTGCGCCAGGGGCTGGGCTACTGCTGGAGCGTGGCGGTCGCCGGTGCCCCGGAGCCCGGGGTGGCGCGGTTCCTGGCGCTGGAGAACGTGGCCGACCCGGACGTGGCCTGGGTGGTGCGGGAGAACCGGAAGAAGTCGCGGCTGCGGCGGGTGCTGGGCGACTGAGCGCGCACGGGAGCGGCCGGGCAGATCACCCGGCCGCTCCTGTGCCTGGTCGATCAGCGACCGGGCGGTGCCGCGGTGACCGTGAAGGCCCCGCCCCCACCGGTGCTCTGGTGGCGCTCGACCACCAGGTAGTACGTCTGGCCGGCGGTCAGGTCGGCAGTGTGCACCCAGCCGGTGGCCGTGGCCTGACCGGCACCGATCGGGCCGACATCACCCGGCTCGGTGGTCACCCGCACCTGCGGGGTGAATCCGGCCGAGGCGGTGTCCGCAGTGAAGGTCCACTCCCCGTCCGCCGGCGCGGTGAACCGGTAGGTGTCGATGTCGCCGGAGGTCTCGAGCGTCCCGGTCAGCTGCGTGACCTGATCGGCCGCCGGCGCCCAGTCGCACTCGTCGCCCGCGGCGTTGCCCCCGCACTGGTCGGCACGCTGGGTCACGGTGATGACCGCCTGCTGCCCACCGGACTCCACCACCACCTCGCCGGTACGGGCGGCACCGATGTTCTGGGTGGTCCAGATGGTCAGCTGCATCCCCGACCCACTGGTCCGGGTCCACTCGGGTGCCGACACCACCGTCCAGGGCGCACCACCCTGGCCCGCCACCGTGACCACCGCGGTGCGGGCATAGCCGACCATGAGCAGCTCGGTGTCGGACACGGTGATCAGCTCCGGCGCCGTGACGGCGACCGTGAAGTCACCGCCCCCGCCGGCGCTCTCGTAGCGCTCGACCACCAGGTAGTAGGTGGTCCCGGCGACCAGCTCCGCCTCGTTCACCCACCCGTTCCCGGCTCGGCGGCTGGTGCCGATCTGCTCGTCACCATCCGGGGTGGCGCTGACCCGGCTCATCGGGGTGAACCCGCTGGTCGCCGAGCCGGTGTTGACGATCCACTCCCCGGACACCGGCGGGACGAAGGCGTAGGTGTCGATGTCACCCGAGGTCTCGATCGTGCCGTCGATGGTGACCGACCCGGCCGTCGGCAGCGTCAGGTCGCATGCGTCACCGGGCTCGTTGCCACCGCAGTGGTCCGCGCGCTGGGTCACCGTGATCGCGGCGTAGCGGTCCCCGGAACGGACCACGACCTCGCCGGTGCGGGCCGGCCCGATGTTCTGCGCGCTGCGGAGGGTCAGCCTGCCGTTGGCAGTTCCTCCGACCGACAGCCACTCCGGCAGGGATGCCACCGACCACTCGGCATCCCCCGCGGTGGTCACATCGACGACCGCGGTGCGGGAGTAACCGACCATGGTCAGCTCGGTGGGCGAGACGGTCACGCCGAGGTCGGTGCAGCCGAGGGTGACGTCCTGGTCGTGCTCCCAGATCCCGTGCCCGACCACGCAGACCTGCTGCCCCTCCGACCCGACCGGGACCGTCAGGTCGAAGCCGTGGCGATCGCCTCGACCGTGCTCCGCGTTCAGCCCGGTGTAGGTCGACGAGGCGGTGCTCCGGGTGACGGCCTGTCCGTTCACCGTGACCGAGACCTCGATGGCCGTGCTCGCCTTCTGGTCCAGCGCCCAGCCGGACACCCGGACCTGGTCTGCGGACAGGGCCTCGAACTGCACGTCCCCGATCACCGCCGAGGAACGGTTGGCGGCGAGCCAGGCGAGCCCGTTGAGGTCCCCGGCACCGAAACCGTCCCGGTGGATGTACTCGTACATCACCTGCAGTTCGCCCTGGTACTCCGTGCTGTAGTGCCCCAGACCGAGGACGTGCAGGAACTCGTGGACGAACAGCTGCCGCGCGGTCACCGAGTCGGTCTCGAAGCCCGGCGGGACGACCCACACCCGTCCCTTGTCCGAACCCCATGCCCCGTCGGTCCGGTACCAGCCGAACTCCGGCCGCGCGCAGCCGAGCACGGTCGTGGAGCTGCCGCAGACCGAGTTGGCGGGCTCCGCCTCCACCGCGATGGTGCCCCGCGGTGCATCGCCGTCCAACCCGGCCGGTTCGATCGGGTCGAGCGTCTCATCGGCCAGGGTCAGGGTGACGTAGCCGGTGGAGTTGACCACCTCGATCGCCTCGGCGATCTCGTCCCGCAGCTCCGTGATGTCGTAGGCCTCGTCGGGCTCCGCCACCAGCGCCACGGTGTAGTGCGAGTAGTTCTCCACCATCGCCGGGTCAACGAGGGAGAAGCCCTGGTCGGTGGGGGCAACCGGGGCCGACAGCGGCGCGATCGCGGCCGAACGGCCGGCCGGCGACGACGGCGCCACGATGTCGTCGCCGCCCAGGAGCTGGGCCGGCTCGGTGGCGGAGGCCCCCGCTGCGAGCGGGACGGTCAGGGTCGCCGCGACCAGGGCGGCGTACAGCGGCCGGAGTCTCCGGCGCCGGGTCGGAACGGGTGGGACGGTGGTCTGCCGCATCGCGGATCCCCTCGGAGTGATGACATGGAGCCCCGTCGCATCAGCGCAGGTCAGGGTGCACGAGGCGCTTCGAGCCAAGCAGCGGAGGCGTCGGCGCGGTGGCCGGCCCTCCCGGGTGCGGAGGTGTGTTCGCGGCTTCGCGGGCGGCGCTGCCCCGCGCGCGGGCCGATGAGGCCTGGGGTGCGAGGCTCAGTCCCCGGTCAGCACCAGCGCGCACAGCAGCTCGTCCCCGTCGCGCACGCAGCCGACTCCGGCGCCGGTCAGCTCCGGGTCGAGCAGGTTGTCCCGGTGCCCGGGTGAGGCGAGCCAGGCCTGCACCACGTCATCCGGCGCGGCTGCAGTGCGGCTGAGGTTCTCCGCGGCGAGGGCAGCCCCGCAGTCCGACAGCACATCGTCGAGCGGGGCGTGCACCAGATCCGCGCCGATCAGGCCGTCGGCCCGGGTGACCGCCGCGTCGGCGGCGCAGGCGGATCGGGCCAGGACCGGAAGGTCGTGTCCGGCCCGCACCGCGGCCACCGCATCCGTGAGCACCTCCGCGTACTGGTGCGGGTCGTCGATGCTGCCCGGGCCGGGCTCGCCGGTGCTGTTCGCGCTGCCCAGCACCAGCGCGCCGCCGGTGAGCGCCAGCCCCAGAGCGAGTAGCGCGACTCCGGTCCGGGACACAGTCACCGGCCCGGCACCGTGTCGGCCCGGGACATCCGCGCCGCCAGACCGCTGAGTGAAGCGGCGGTGATCAGCGACGCGATCGTCAGCGCGACGAACGCACCACGCGCCCCGCCGAGGGCAGCCCCCGCCCCTGCGCACGCGATGGTCACCGGGCCCATGACGGAGCGAACCCGGGTGGCCTGCCAGGTGACACGGCGGGCGCGCAGCACCACCCCGGGCACCACAGCGATGGCGGCGGCCAGCCGGCTGAGCCCGCACCACCAGATCAGCACGACAGCGTAGGACCAGGTGTCACCGAGCAGTGCAACCCCCCAGGAGTCGGGCAGCAGCGCGAACACGGCAGTCATCGCCCCGACCACCAGGAACGAGAGCGCCAGCATCGCGCCGATCGCTCGCCGCTCCGCGCGCCGATCGCCGGGGTGGTCGGCCATCCAGGCAGTCACCGAGGAACGGAAGAAGGCCAACACCACGTTGGTGGCGCCGAAGACGGTGATCAGTGACCGGAACGCCCCGACGTCTGCCAGAGACGCCGACAGGGCGACGAAGGCCATCGCCGCCCACTGCGACACCGCGCCCACGATCGCTTCCACCACGAACGCCGATCCCGAGCGCCAGGCGGCGGCGAACCACACCTGCGCCTGCCGGACGGACAAGGGGAGGCGCAGGGTCACGCACCGAGCGAGCGTGACCATCAGTGGCGCTCCGCCCCAGGCCAGCACGCAGAGCACGGGATCGCCGGTCCAGTGCGCCAGAACGGCGATCCCGGCGACCTGACCCGCCACCACCAGGACGTCCGAACGGACCAGAGGGCCGACCGCGGCGGTGCGCAGCCATCCGTGCCGCATCGCGTCCTGGCCCACGGGACCGAGCAACACCATCAGCGCCACACCGATCGCCCGGGTGGCATCCGACCCACCGACCAGCAGCAGCACGAGCCCGAGCAGGAGGAACGGCAGGCAGAGCAGCACCGCGGCGGCCAGTGCCGCCCGGTCCGGGTGATCGGGTTCCCCCGCCTCACGTCCCCGCAGCAGGATCAGCGGTTCGCCGATCAGGCCCCGCAGCACGGCGACCAGAGTCTGCCCGGTGACCAGCCCAGCGGACAGGGCACCCATCTGCGGCGCGGTCAGCGCCCGCGCACCGACGATGACGACCATCACCGAACCGAGGCTGACCAGAGCCTGGTCGGTCAGGCCGAACCACATGCTGGCCCGGCGTAGTCCGGCGGGAAGCCTCATCGCCGCACCTCCGAGCTCCCGGTCGCGCGCCGGAGCACCAGGGCGACCAGCAGGCACCCGAGCAGGGTCACGAGGAACCGGCCCTGCCCGAAGTAGGGCAGGCGGATGATCTCGAGCAGGCCGACATAGGAGACGGCGAAGACGATCAGCGCGACCGGACCGCCCCGCACCATCCGCCGGACGACGACTCCGAGGAACATCCCGAGCGCGGCGCAGCAGAGCACCAGACCGGCCACGCCGACGTCTCCGGCGACCACCACGAACGTCCCGGTGTTCACGAACTCGGGGTTGTTCTGCTGCTCCATCAGGCCCATCCACCAGTCCGGCACGCTCACACCGCCGAACGACGGGTCGCCCAGCAGGACGCGCGCGAGGCTGCCCACGACAGGCATGTCCCAGATCCCCTCGACCGGGTAGAACATCAGGTGTGTCCGGTCGGCCACCGCATCGTGGTAGACCGCGCTGTTGTTCACCGCGGTGCCGTAGTAGCCGAGCAGCCGGGCGGTCACGTACTCGGTGAAGGTGCCGCGACCACCGTCGGCGTGCGACGTCCAGCTCCGGGTCGACTCGAAGACGGCGAACAGACCCCACAACGCCGGCACGGCCGCCACCGGCAGCAGGCCGATCGCGATCCGCCGTCCGCGCCGGTGCGCCGGGACGGTCATCGCGAGCAGCAGCACCACCGGAACCGCCAACTCGATCAGGGCCAGCCGCTCGGCGTAGAGCAGGGCGCGCCCGAGGGCCAGCAGCAGCATCACCGGGATCGCCCAGCGGCGTCGTGATCGCCCGATCCGCCACAGCAGCACCGAGAGCGTGACCGCCACCGGAGCGAACTGGGTGAAGGTCGTCAGTCCGGTGATCGGGCGGGCTACCCGCTTGAGGGCGGTCACCGATCCGGGCTCCCCCGCCAGGACCGCCGCGACGTGGTCCACCGTGGCGCCGCCGAGCGCGGCGGAACCGACCCAGATCACGTAGGCAGCGATCACCAGGACAGCGAGCCAGAGTTCGAGCCGTTGCAGTGCCCGGGCGGCCCTCGCCGGGATGCGCACCGTCCAGTGCCGGACCAGGCCGTCCCGACCGGTGACCAGGACGAAGCCCAGCACGAGGGCGGCGACCCCGACCACCTGGAGTCGCATGTGCTCGGGCCCGAACACCCGGTTCACCTCCCAGACAGCGAAGTAGCTGTCCGGAGCACGCAACGTCCACCAGGCCACGCCGAGGGCGAGCAGCACGACCGGCACCATCGGCATCGCCCACCAGGGAAGCCTCAGCTCCAGGGTCGCCGCGTCCGGGCCGCCGTCGGGCTCGACGGGGTTCGCCGGGGCGGTCGGCCGAGGACCGGACCGCAGCATCGTCATGACCGCTGTCGCCGCCCCGCCGCCGCCCGCAGCCGCTCCACCAGCTCCACCCGGACCCACGGCATCCGCTCCAGGCGCGCCATCAGCCGGTCGTCGTACTCCTCCCGGACCCGCGGGTCGGTCAGCAGCGCCCGGGCCTGGGCGGCGACCAGTTCGGGGTTGAGGTCACGGCTGTTGTGCACGTACTCCGGCAGCCCGAGGTCCTCGAAGGCGCCGAAGCCCTTGCGCTCGTAGGCGGTGTGGATCACGTAGTGCCCGGCCTCCAGTGCCATCAGCGCGCCGTGCAGCCGCATGGCGACCACCACCCGGCGGGGTGCGGAGGCGGGCGGATTGACCAGCTCGGCGCGGCCGACCACCCGGCGCGGACCGAGAGAGTCCATCGGGCCGGTGTCGTCGTTCCCGCGCACCGCGCTCTGCACGTAGCCGTCGAACTCGCCGAGTGCGTCGGCCAGCTGGTGCATCGGGCCGGGCACCTCGCCGCGGACCGCGCGGACGGACAGGATCGGCATCGGGTCGATCTGCCCGGGGTCGCGGCGGGCGTAGGAACCGGCGCTGATCGCCAGGTCCGGGACCCGGTGCAGCACCGGGCGGTTGCCGAGTTCGGCGATGCTGCGCGGGTCGCGGAGCAGGACGGCGTCCAGCCGGGACATCAGCCGGCCGGTGAGCCGGGGCGGCACCCAGCGCAGCGGGCCGATGCTCTGCGGCAGGTACACGGTGCCGGAGCCGCGGCGGATCGCGGCCAGCAGTTGCGGGCCGTGCACCAGGGCCATCTTGGCGGTCTCGACCGGGTGCCCGGCACGCAGGTAGCCGCCGCCGACCGCGACCACCAGGTCGTAATCCCGGATCCGGCGCAGGGCGCGGCGGTAGTCCGGGTCCCAGCCGCGGCGGGTCGGCTGGGAGCAGAGCAGCCGGTCGACCCGGCGCTCGTGGAAGGACTCCGGATCGGAGGCGATCAGGGTGATGTCGGCGTCGTTGCCCAGCGCCTCGCGCACCAGGTCGAGCGTGAGGTCGACCAGCAGGCCGTCCCCGGCGTTGTGGGCGCTGTAGCCGTGCAGGACCAGGACCCGGGTCATCCGGCCAGCTCCCGGTAGACGGCCAGGTGGGCCGCGATGCTCTGCTCCCAGTGGAAGGTCCCGGCCCACTGCGGGCCGGTCGAGCGGGACATGGTGAGCCACTCCTGCGCGAGTGCGGCGGAACGGACCCCGGCGGCGATCGCGGCCGGGTCCAGGCCGGGCAGTTCCCAGGCCGGCCCGGCGACCTCGGCCAGCGCGCCCTCGCGGGAGGTCACCACCGGGGCGCCGGCCGCCATCGCCTCCAGCACCGGGAAGCCGAAGCCCTCGTAGCGGCTGGGGAAGACGAACAGCGTGCAGCGCTGCATCAGGGCGATCTTGTCCGACTCGCTCACGAAGCCGAGGTTGTGCACGGTGTCGGTGCGCTCGATCAGGGCGAGCGCCTCCTCGAAGCCCCAGGCCGGCTTGCCGGCGATCAGCAGCGGCAGGTCGAGCTCGCGCAGCTCCGGGCGGTCGAAGGCACGGACCAGGTCGGCGATGTTCTTGCGCGGCTCGATGTTGCCGACGTACAGCGCGAAGCGCTCCGGCACCCGCTCCGCCAGCTCCGGCGACAGCACCTCCGGCGTGGCGAAGCGGGCGTGGTCGATGCCGTGCGGGATGACGGTGATCGACTCCTCCGGGATGCCGAACACGGCGGCGACGTCCCGGGCGCCCGCCTGGGAGACGGTCAGCACCCGGTCGCAGTGCCGGATCGCCTGCGCGACGCGGCCGCGCCAGATCCGCTCGGCCAGTGGGCTGCGCACTCCGGGCGCCCAGCGGCTGGCCACCCCGTGCACGGTGACTGCCGACGGGCGCACGGTGTCCCGCAGCGGGCCGGTGTCGGCGGTGTAGTGCAGGACGTCGCCGGGTTCGCCGGCCGCGGTGGCGGTCCGGGTCTCCTGGTAGGCGGTCAACAGCGGGTGGCGGCCGTAGGGCATCCGGTCGACGGTCACCCCCTCGGCGGCCAGGCCGTCGGCGAGGCGGCGGGCGTAGGTGGTGTTGCCACCCACGTGGCGGTCGAGGATGCGACCGGGCATGAGGACTCTCATCGGAGGTTCTCCAGGATTGGCGTGTATAGGGTCAGTGCCGCGTCGTGCAGGGCCTGCGGGGTGTGCCGGGCGGCCAGTGCGGCGGCGCGCGCCCGGACCCGCTCCAGCTCGGCCGGGTCGGTGAGCGCCCGGACGACGGCCTGCGCGGCCGGTTCGGGATCGCCGACCAGCGGCAACCAGGAGCCGTGCAGCGCCGGGATGTCCCGGGCCAGCACCGGCAGCCCGGTGGCGACCGCGTCCAGCACGCTGAGCGGGAAGCCCTCGTAGCGGGCGGTGTGCAGGTAGAGATCGGCCTCGGCCAGCGCGTCGGCCAGTGCCCCGGCGTCCAGCCAGCCGGAGACCTCGATCCCGGCGGCGGCCAGCCGCTCCTCGGCCGCGGGCTCCCCGGCGCCGAGCCAGCGGAACCGCAGTTCCGGGGCCGCGCACCGGGCGGCCGTGGCGACCGCGATCAGGTAGTCCGGGTCCTTCTGGGCGCACACCCGGCCGGCCATGACGACCAGCGGCGGGCCGGAACGGTCACCGCCGGCGAGCGCGGGCCGGACCGAGGCGATGTTCGGCAGCACCGGGACCGGCATCCCAGCCGGGGCGATCGCGGTGGCCAGCCGGTGCTCGTGCGGGGACAGCGCGACCAGCGCCGCGGTGTGCCGGGCCAGCAGCCGTTCCACCGGGCGGGTGGCCGCGGCGAGCAGGCCGGGTCGTTCGAAGCGGAACCCGTGCGGCTGGTAGACCACCGGGACGCCGAGCGGCCGCAGCCGCCCGTACACCCCGGCCCAGCTCGAGTGCAGGTGCACCAGGTCCGGGCGTAGTTCCCCGACGGCGGACCGCAGCAGCCCGGGGGCCGACGGCGAGTGCCCCGGCCAGGCCCGTGCGGAGGCGAAGCCGTCCACGCCGTTGGCGACCGGCCAGAGCACGTGGTGCTCCAACTCGGGGGTGTAAGCCGCCAGGTCGCGGATCGCCCGGGGCACTCCCCCACCGGCGCACTCGGTGACGTGCAGCACCCGTCCTCGGTCAGTAGGCACCGTCGCCCCGCAGGACAACCTTCACCGTGCGGGCGAGGATCAGCAGGTCGGTCAGCGGCGTCCAGTTCTCCGCGTAGTACACATCGGCCCGGATGCCGTCGTCGGCGCTCAGCTCGGAGCGCCCGGACACCTGCCACAGGCCGGTCAGCCCGGGCTTGACCCGCAGCCGGCGCCGGGCGGCGCGGTCGTACTGCGCCACCTCCCGGTCGATCTGCGGGCGCGGGCCGACCAGGCTCATCTCCCCGCGCAGCACGTTGAACAGCTGGGGCAGCTCGTCCAGCGAGTAGGTGCGCAGCACCTTGCCGATCCGGGTGACCCGCGGGTCGTCCTTGAGCTTGTAGAACATCGGGATCTCGGTGTGGCCCTCGGCGGCGAGCACCTCGGCCAGCGCACTGTGCGCGTCCACCACCATCGAGCGGAACTTGATCATCGGGAACGGGCGGCCGTCGCGGCCGATCCGCTGCTGGCGGTAGAACACCGGCCCGGGCGAGGTGAGCTTCACCGCGGCGGCCAGCACCAGCAGCACCGGCGATGCCAGGACCACCAGCACGGCCGCGGCCAGCCAGTCGCCGACCGACTTCACCACGTAGCGCGCGCCGGTGAACTTGGGCGGGCAGACGTACAGCAGCGGCATCCCGGCCACCGGCTGCACCAGCATCCGCGGACCGGCGACCCCGGTCAGCGACGGGGCGACCGCCAGGTCCACGCCGGTGCCCTCCAGGTCCCAGCCCAGATCGCGCACCCGGCCGGCGGTCATCGCGTCGGCACCGCAGATCGCGACCACCCGCGCGCCGAGTGCCACCGCCGCGTCGGCGACCTGGTCCGGCCCACCGACCACCGGCACCCCGGCGAGCAGGTCCCCGGCCGTCCGGTCGCAGGTGGTGCACACCCCGAGCACGTCGTACCCGGAGGCGCGGCCGAGTTCCTCGATCAGGTCGGCGGCCTTGTCCCGCGGACCGACCACCAGGACGCCGGGGCGTCCCCAGCCGGCCCGCCGGCGACGGCGCAGCCAACACCGCCAGCCGTACCGACCGGTCAGCAGCAGCGCGATGCCGAGCGGAGCGGCCAGCGCGATGTACCCGCGGCTGATCTCCATCTGCAGCACCGAGGTGCACACCGCCAGCCCGCCGAACAGCCAACCGCTCGCCCGCAGCACCCGCAGGTACTCCGCCGGCCCGCTGCCGATCAGGCGAGGGTCCCGGCTGCCCAGCCCGGCGAGCAGCACGATCCAGATCACCGCCAGCGCCACCGACAGGGCGAGGTAGCTCGGCGAGAACCCGCCGGACACGACGGCCAGGACGTTGCCCTCGAACCGGATCACGTAGGCGACCGCGACGGCCACCACCACGGCGGCGACGTCGGTGAGCAGCACCCGGCGGGTGTAGACCGCGATCGGATCGGGCGTCGTGCCGGCCGGGACGGTGACGGGAGCGGGTTGCAGGTCAGATGTCCGGGGCTCGGCGTGGGCGGTCATCGGGTGGACTCCGCGGCGAGGGGGCACCGGGGCGACTGGGACATGAGGGCCTCGCTGGGGCGGGAGGGCAAGGGCTCCGCTAGTCGAACCGGAGCCGCCCCGGCTGACGGCGGGATCGGTCACGGGTGCGGACCGGCGGTCACCGACCGGGGGTCCGCCGGAGCCGAATGCGGGGCCCGGAACCGGCAGTGCGGGCGATCCGCCCCGGTACTCCTCCGAATCTGGCTGAATCCACCTTTCGGGCGAGTCCGCCACCGTCCGACGCCACTCCCCACCACTCAACGCGCACCCCGAATCACGCCCTCACCACTCAGCGCATGGCACTCCTGCCCGCCATCGAGCGCCGGTCACCACTCAGCGGTCGGGAGTCGCCGACGGATCCCCCACTCTGGGGAGACCGCGACGAGACCCCGGCGATGCGCACGGTCCGACAACCACGCCCGTCCGGACATCGCGGACGCACCGGCCCGTGCGCGGCGGTCCTCCCGCAGCAGGGCCATCCCCCGAGCTGAGGAACCGTCGTGGATCTGCGCGCACACTTGGACCTGGTCCGTCGCCGCTGGTGGTCGATCACCGCCTGCGCAGCCCTGGGCCTGGCGGCAGCCGTCGCGCTCAGCATGGTCGCCACCCCGGTGTACACCGCCAGCGCGCAGCTCTACGTCTCGGTGCGCGGCGGGACCACCAGCAACGACCTGGCGCAGGGCGCGAACTTCACCCGCCAGCAGGTGACCTCCTACACCAACCTCGCCGGCAGCCCCCTGGTCCTGGAACCGGTGATCGCCGAGCTCGGCCTCACCGACGATGTCCAGGAGCTGGCCGCGCGGGTGCGCGCCGAGTCCCCGGTCAACACCTCGCTGATCACGATCACCGTCAGCGACTCCGACGCCGCCGGTTCTGCCCGGACCGCCGACGCGGTCGCCGAGCAGTTCATCGAGGTGATCGACGACCTGGAGGCGCCGACCACCGGCGGAGAGTCGCCGGTCCGGGTGACCGTGGTGCGCGAGGCGACCGAACCCACCGGCGCCAGCTCCCCCGACCTGCGGACCAACCTGGTCCTCGGCCTGCTGCTCGGCCTGGTGGCCGGAGTGGCGATCGCCGTCCTGCGCGAACTCCTCGACACCCGGGTCCGTTCCGAGTCGGATCTGGCCCGGGTGACCGAGGTGCCGGTGGTCGGCTCGATCACCGCCGACCCGGACGCCCCGCGCCACCCGCTCGTTTTCGGCCGCGACCGCCAGGGCCGGCGGGCCGAGGAGTACCGGCGACTGCGGACCAACGTGCAGTTCCTGGACGTGGACGGGCCGCTGCGCTCGGTCACCGTCACCTCGTGCCTGCCGAGCGAGGGCAAGTCCACCACCACGATCAACCTCGCCCTGGCCCTGGCCGACGCTGGGGTCCGGGTGGCCCTGGTGGACGCCGACCTGCGCCGTCCTGCCGTCGCCGACCAGCTCGGCCTGGAGGGGTCGGCCGGCCTGACCACCGTCCTGGTCGGACGCGCTCAGCTGGACGACGTCCTGCAGCCCTGGGGCGGCACCAGCCTGACCGTGCTCACCGCCGGCCAGATCCCGCCGAACCCCAGCGAACTGCTCGGCTCCCGCGCGATGTCCACCTTGCTGGCCGAGCTCACCGCGCGGGTGGACGTGGTCCTGATCGACAGCCCGCCGCTGCTCCCGGTCGCCGACGCGGTGGTGCTGTCCACCCTCACCGAGGGCACCCTGCTGGTCGCCCAGAGCCACCGGGTGCACCGTCAGCAGCTCGGCGAGGGGCTGGCCGCCCTGGAGGCGGTGGGCGCCCGGGTGCTGGGCGTGGTCCTCAACCGGGCCCGTACCCGCGGCGACTCCGACGCCTACGGCTCCTACGCCGCCGAGCCCGCCGCACCCGCCAGCCGCTCCGGTGGCCACCGCGCCGAGCGCCAGGAGTCCCGCGCCGCGTCCGGACGCCGCTCCCGCCGCGCCGGGGTCGAGCCCGCGCAGCCGACCGCCGCACAGCCCGTGCTGCCGGCGATGCCCGCAGCCCTCCCGCCCGCGTCCGACGGCACCGAGCCACGACTCTGGCCGGGCGAGCCGCTGGGCGTCACGGCGCCCGGCGCGAAGCAGGGCGAACGGCGGGGCAGCTAGACGCGGGCGAACCGGCCCGGAGGGCTCCCGCCCCCTCGCAACGGCGCGAGAGTGGACCCGACCCGGCACATGACTGACGCGCCGGGTCACCGAACGGACCGCGCGATCATTCACACCGCGGTATGAGTCTGTCTCGGCAGCCCGCAGCTCCACCGTCCGGCCGCTGGGCGGGTCAGCGCACGAGCAGCAGGCTCTGGTCGCCCTCAGATCGGGGCCCGTCCCTGGTGTGCGTGGTCCGCGGCTCTCGCGCGCACCCCGGGAACTGCCCCAGCGCCGCCTCGCCGCGCCCGCCCGTTCCCCACCAGGCACGCCAACAGTGCCCGTCCTGCTCCACAAGAGCGGGACGGGCACTGTTGGGATCTGGGGCAGTCACGGGGTCGGGGCCCGTGTCCACCCTGGTACGGCCGGTGCGGCGGCGGACAGCCGCACCGGCCGGGTTTCAGTCCCCCGGTCAGTGCCCGCGGGCCGCGGCGCGGCGGCGCACCACCAGCACGGTGCCCACACCGGCCAGCACCAGACCGGCGGCGGCACCTGCGGCGGGCAGTGCCGCGGAGCCGGTGATCGCAAGGCCGGCGGTGTCGGCCGTGGCGACGTCGGTCACCACCAGGGTGTCGGTGCCGAGCACGGCGCCGGAGACGGTGTCGGTGATGGTGACCTGGTAGGTCCCGGCGGCCGACAGCGTCACGGTCCAGGACGCGGCGCCGGTGGCGTCGGTGGTCCGGGTGTGCGACCGGGTGCCGGCGATGGCGATCACCGAGTCGGGGTGCGAGGCGGGCTCGGAGGTGATCGTGAGCATCACCAGGGTGTTCGCGGGGCCACCCTGGAGCGAAACGGTCACCTCCTCACCGATGGCGGGGCGGGTGTCGGACACCGCGACGCCGGTCGGGTAGGCGTCGCTGCCGTAGCCGAACGCCGCGGTGGCGGGCAGCAGACAGATCGCGGCCGCGGTGGCGACCGCGGCGGCACTGCGTCGGATGTTCATCGTGTCTTCCTTCTTCCCGGGGAGAACGGCGGCTCACGGCGAGCACGCCGGACGTGTGGTGTGGACCGTGGCGGCGGTGGCGCCGGGGGTGACGCGCAGGTCGGTGGCCGGGGCACGGTCGGGGTCGGTGGCGACGGTGAGCGTGAGCTCGGTGCTGTCGCCGGGGGCGAGGGTGACGGTGGTGGCGAACACCGACCGGCCGTCGTGCAGGGTGGTGACGCCGCCCGCCTGGGCGCCGTCGAGCTGCATCCCGGACAGTCCCGACCCGGCGGGTGCGTAGATCAGCACGTTGGTCTGCAGCACGCCGGGGGCGGCCGGTCCGTCACCGCCGAGCACGTAGGCCGGCAGGGAGTCGGCGGCATCGGCGGGCACGGTGGAGGTCAGCCGCACGGTGACGGCGACCTCGCCGGCGGCGCAGTCCGGGTCGAGGGTGACCTCGGTGTCGAGGTAGTAGCCGAGCTTCGCCTGGGTACCGTCGTTGAGGTAGATGCCGATCTGCTCGGCGCCGGCAATCGCCCCGGACAACATGGTGCCGGTCAGCAACTCCTGCTCGGACCGGTGGCCGGACCAGACCAGGACCCGGCCCTGTCCGGCGGCGTCGGCGAGCGCGCTGACCAGCCCGGCCGGGTCGGCGGTGCCGCCGGTGACCGCGTCCAGCACGCCGGCGGCCGCAGTGGCGAAGTGCGCGTCCTGGGCGGCCGGGTCGTCGAACCGCTGGTAGACGGTGCTGAGCAGCTGCTCGACGGTGTCCTCCGACTGCAGCACGGTGCCGTCCGCCAGGGTCACCGGCCCGGTCACGCCGACCAGGGCGGCGACCACCACCGGGTCGACCGCGAGCACGCCGTCCACCTGCTGCCCGGTGTCCTGCTGCCAGAGCGCGGCGGCCAGTTCGCCGGTGCGCGGGAAGTCGGGGGTGGAGGTGACGTTGCGCAGGTCGGTGGCCAGCTCGGTGCCGAACAGCACCTGCTCGGCCTCGGTGAGCGGGAGCACCGGCTCGGCGGAGGCGACCGAGGCACCGGAGCGCTGGTCGAGGATCTGGATCGTGCCGCCCTCGGCGCGGAGCAGCAGCACCACGCCGGGGATGCCACCGGCGGCGCGCTGTTCGGCACTGTTCTGCACCAGCAGCAGATAGTCCCGCGGACCGTCGGCGCCCAGCATGGCGGGCAGCAGCTGCACCGCTCGGGCGGCGGTGGCGGTGGTCCCGGCGACGCCGGCCAGCTGGTCGTGCAGCTGGCGCACCGGCTGGGCGAGCTGGGGCAGCAGCGCGTCGGTGTCCAGCGCCTCGATCCGGTCCAGGGCGGAGCGGACCGCCGCGTCGCCGTCGACCACCTGGTCGGCGACCCCGGCCAGCGGTTCCAGGTCCACCCGGCCGTCTGGCAGCAGCAGGTCGGCGGGGTCGACCACCTCCACGGCGGTCAGCAGCGACGGCAGCCCGGTGCGGGACAGGTCGTCGGCGACCTCGGCGAGGGTACGGACCGCGGCCAGGTCGTCGCCGATCCAGGGCAGGGCGGTGGCGAGCCGCCAGTGCACGCCCGAGCTGAGCTCATGCGCCCGGCCGGTGTGCTCCTGCAGGGTGGTCAGGGTCCAGGCGGCCTCGACCGCGTCCCGGTCGGTCACCTGGCGCTGGAGCGTGGCGATCTGGTCGCCCGCCTCGGTCAGCTCACCCTTGATCCGCCACAGGTCGACGGCGGTCCAGCCGAGGGCACCCAGGGCGAGCACCAGCAGCCCGGCGATGCTCCACAGCACCGCCCGGCGGGGCGATCTCCGGCGTCCCCGGGTGTGCCGGACCCGGCCGCGGGCATGGCGAACCGGCGGCACGGCCGTGGACCCCGCGGTCTCACCCCGCGCCGTCACGCCAGGACCCTCCCGTGAGCAGCACGCCGCGACGGTAGGTCGCCGGTCGCCCCGTCACGGACGGACCTGTCGTGCATCATGGGCCGGGTGCCCCCGATCACGTGCCCCGAGAATCCGGGAGCGTTCCGCGTCCTGACGGTCTGCACCGGCAATATCTGCCGGTCACCGGCGGTCGAGCGACTGCTGCGCGCCGGGCTCGGTGCGGGGGTCGAGATCGGCTCCGCGGGTGTGCGGGCGATGACCGGGGACCCGATCCAGCCGCCGATGGTCGCCCTGCTGACCGCCGCCGGGGTGGACGGTGCCGGCTTCGCCGCGCGGCAACTGACCGCCCCGATGGCGCGGGAGGCCGATCTGGTGCTGGCGCTGACCCGGGCGCACCGCAGCGCGGTGGTCGAGCTGGCCCCGGCGGCGCTGCGGCGGACCTTCACCCTCCGCGAGTTCGCCCGGCTGCTGGCGGCGGTCGACCCGGCGGCACTGCCCCCGGCCGGCGCGGGTCCGGGCGCACGATTACGGGCGGCGGTGCCCCTGGCCGCGGCCCGGCGGGCACCGGTGACGGACCCGGCCGACGACGACGTGGTCGATCCCTATGGCGGGGACGACGCGCGCTACCGGGTCTCCTTCGACCAGCTGCTGCCCGCGGTGCGGCGGATCGTGGCCACCGCGACCGGCTCCTGAACACGACGGCGCCCGGCCACCCTGACCGGGTGACCGGGCGCCGCGACCAGCGGGATCAGGCCTGCGCGAACGCCGCCAGCCCGAGCTGGACGGCACGGTCGAACAGCCGCTCGCGCTCGGCGGCGGACAGCTCCTCGGCCCGGAACAGCAGGTCGGAGACCGAGCAGATCGCCAGCGCCTTCTTGTGCTCGCGGTCGGCGACGGCGTAGAGCCCGGCGGCCTCCATCTCCACCGCCAGGGTGCCGTGCTCGACCAGCCCGGCCCGCATCTCCGGCTCGTTGTTGTAGAACGAGTCCGAGCTGAACAGCGCCCCGGCGTAGACCGCACCACCGGCGCCGTCGGTGAGCCCTTGGGCGGCGGCGTACGCGGCGGTGGCCAGCCCGAAGTCCGGGGTCGCCGAGTAGTACGCGCCCGGCACCAGCCGGCGCAGCACGTCGGAGTCGGTGTGGGCGGCGGTGCCGATCACCACGTCGCCGACGTTGAGGTGCGGCGCCATCCCGCCGACGGTGCCGATCCGGATGATCCGCTCGACGCCGAAGAACCGGAACAGCTCGGTGGCGTAGATCGAGATCGACGGGATGCCCATGCCGGAGCCCATCACCGACACCGGCCGGCCCTGGTAGGTGCCGGTGTAGCCGAGCATGCCGCGCACCTCGGTCACCAGGCGGGCGTCCTCCAGCACGGTCTCCGCGATCCGCTTGGCACGGCGCGGGTCGCCCGGCATCAGGACGTCGGGCGCGAAGTCGCCGTTCTCCGCGGCGATGTGCGGGGTGGCCACGGCGTCAGTGGGTGGCGACGATGTCGACCACGAACACCAGGGTATCGCCGCCGCGGATGCCGGCCTGCGGCACGCCACGGTCGCCGTAGCCCAGGTGCGGCGGGATCGACAGCAGCAGGCGCGACCCGATCGGCTGGCCGACCAGGCCCTCGTCCCAGCCACCGATCACGGCGCCGACGCCGATCGGGAAGCTGATCGAGGAGCCGCGGTCGTAGGAGTTGTCGAACACCCCGCCGTTCCAGCTCTGGCCGAGGTAGTGCACCTCGATCTCGTCGCCGGCCTCGACCAGCGCACCGGTGCCGGGCTCGAGGACCTGCACCTCCAGCTCGGCGGGCGCGTCGCCCTCGGGGAAGGTCAGGGTCGGCTTTTCACCGAACGAACCGGTGGCCTGGGGCAGCGTGGCGGACATGGGGTGCTCCTCGCGGGATCGGATGCGCACGGTCGCCGTCCATCCTGCCCGCTCGGCACCCCCGGCCGCGAACGCATCGCCGCGGGCGGCGGCGATGGCCCGGGGTGGCGGGCCCGGGTTAGCGTCGGGCAGCCGACGAGGGCGAACGAGAGGGCGGGCGATGACGCTGACCACCTGGGCCGGGAACCTGGCCTACCACCACGACCGATTGCACCGGCCGACCAGCATCGAGCAGCTCCAGGACGTGGTGGCCGGTAGCGACCGGATCCGGGCGCTAGGCACCCGGCACAGCTTCAACGACCTGGCGGACACCACCGGCGACCTGGTGCAGCTGCATGGACTGCCGCCCCAGTTCGAGGTCGATGCCGAGGCCAGGACCGTCCTGGTCTCGGCGGGCGCGAGGTACGGGACGGTCGCGGAGGAGCTGGACCGGCAGGGCTGGGCGCTGGGCAACCTGGCCTCGCTGCCGCACATCAGCGTCGGCGGGGCGGTCGCCACCGGCACCCACGGTTCGGGCGACCGGTCCCGGAACCTGTCCGCGGCGGTCGCCGGCCTGGACCTGGTGACGGCGGACGGTGAGCTGCTGCGGCTGCGGCGCGGCGACGGGCTGCTGGACGGGGCGGTGGTCGGGCTCGGCGCGCTGGGCGTGGCGGTCCGGGTGTTGCTGGACATCGAACCGGCCTACGACGTGGCGCAGGAGGTGCACCTGGACCTGCCCTGGGCCGCGGTGCTCGACGACCTGGACGCGATCACCGGATCGGCGGACTCGGTCAGCCTGTTCACCGACTGGGTGGGCCCGGCGGTCCGGCAGGTGTGGCGCAAGACCCGATTGCCCCGCGGCGGGGAGTACCGGCGGCGGCCCGACCTGTTCGGCGCCCGGCCCGCCCCGGGACCGGTGCATCCCCTGCCCGGCATCGACCCGGTGCACTGCACCGAGCAGCTCGGCGTGCCCGGGCCGTGGCACCAGCGGCTGCCGCACTTCCGGCTGGACTTCACCCCGTCCAACGGCGAGGAGTTGCAGTCGGAGTACCTGGTGCCGCGGGCGAATGCGGTGCCGGCGATCGAGGCGATGCGCGGACTCGGACCGGTGATCGCGCCCCTGCTGCAGGTCTCCGAGGTGCGGACCGTCGCGGCGGACGACCTGTGGCTGAGCAGCGCGTCCGGCGGGGACCGGGTGGGCCTGCACCTGACCTGGCAGCCCCGGCAGGCGGAGGTCGAGGCCGTGCTGCCCGCGATCGAGGCGGCGCTCTACCCGCTGGGGGCACGCCCGCACTGGGGGAAGCTGTTCCACGCGGTGGACGGCCCGGCGAGCTGGGCGCGCTGGGACGACTTCCGGGCGCTGCGCGGGCGGCTGGACCCGGAGCGCGTGTTCGGCAACGGCTTCCTGACCCGGCACGGTCTGGACTGACGGTGGTGGCGCCCGGCGAGCCGGGCGCCACCACCGTCAGTCAGCAGCAGCCGGGGCCGGTGGCGCGGTCGTTCTGGCGGCGGCGCCAGAACTCCCGCTCCGACAGCAGCGGCTCGGCCGGGTGCACCGCCTGGTGCCGGGCGCGGTACCGGTCGTAGGCGGTATCGCCCATCAGCTCACGCACGTACCAGCGCACGGCGCGCGCCGCCCGGGCCAGCGCGGTCATCAGTGCCCGCCCGATCGACCGGCCAGCTCCGGCCGCAGCTCGGCGAACTCGGCCTCCACCTTGCGCTCCAGGGGCGAGGCGAGCAGGTGCGTCGGGGCGTAGAACTCCGAGACCGCCACCGGGTCCTCGCTGTCGCCGATCCCGCCCGGCGTGCGCAACGCGCGGACCACGGTCCGGATCGCCGCGACGAACACCAGCGACACCAGCAGCACGAACACGATCGACAGCGTGCCCTGGATCGCGGTGTTCCGGATCACCGCCTGGGCGTCCGCGAGCGCCTGCGGGTCGTCGATCCCGGCGGCCATCCGGTCCCGGTACAGCCGGTGCTGCGCCCAGTAGCCGATCTCCGGGTTGTCCGAGAACACCTTCTGGTAGGACGCGGTGTAGGTGACCGCGGTGTCCCAGGCGAGCGGGATCAACGGGATCCAGGCCCATCTGGCATAGCCCTTGCGGACCACCATCACCGTGACCAGCAGCAGGGCCACCGCGGCGATCAACTGGTTCGCGATCCCGAACAGCGGGTACAGCGTGCGGATGCCACCGAGCGGGTCGGTGACGCCCATCAGCAGCAGCGAACCCCAGGCAGCGACCACCACCGCAGTGCTCAGCCAGCCGCCCACCCGCCAGGACGGGTCGGAGAACCGCGGCACCCAGTTCCCGATCGCGTCGGAGAGCTGGAACCGCGCCACCCGGGTGACGGCATCGACCGCCGACAGGATGAACAGCGCCTCGAACATGATCGCGAAGTGGTACCAGAACGACATCATCCCGGCACCGCCGCCGACCTGGTGCAGGATGTTCGCCATCCCGACCGCCAGGGTGGGCGCGCCACCGGTCCGGGAGACCACCGAGGGCTCGCCGACGTCCGCGGCGACCTGCTCCAGCGCCTCGGCACCGGTCAGCGTCACCGGGTTGCCGTCGGCGTCCTCGGAGTCCCACTCGATGGTGACCGGGTTCCCGGCGGTGTCGGTCACCGCCAGTTCGGATATCGCGGCCTCGGCGCCGATCGTGGTGCCGCCGGTCATCGCGGCCGGCGCATTCATCGAGAAGTACACGCCCTGGTTCAGCGACACCGCCGCGGCCAGCGCCATGATCGCCACGAAGGACTCCATCAGCATCCCGCCGTAGCCGATCATCCGGACCTGCGACTCCTTCTGCACCATCTTGGGTGTGGTGCCGGAGGAGACCATCGCGTGCATCCCGGACAGGGCGCCGCAGGCGATGGTGACGAACAGGAACGGGAACAGCGACCCGGCGAACACCGGGCCCTCCCCGGTGGAGGCGAACTCGGTGACCGCCGGCATCTGGGCGATCGGCCGGACCAGCAGGATGCCCAGCGCCAGCACCACGATGGTGCCGACCTTCATGAAGGTGGACAGGTAGTCGCGCGGGGTGAGCAGCAGCCAGACCGGCAGCACCGCGGCGAAGAAGCCGTAGATCACCACGGCCCAGGTCAGGGTGACCGGCGACAGGTGCAGGTGCTCACCGAAGGAGCTCTCCGCGACCCAGCGGCCGCCGACGATCGCGGCGATCAGCAGCACGAAGCCGATCACCGACACCTCGGTGACCCGGCCGGGCCGGATGAAGCGCAGGTACAGCCCCATCAGCAGGGCGATCGGGATGGTGCAGCCGACCGAGAACACGCCCCAGGCGCTCTCCGCCAGCGCGTTCACGCAGACCATCGCCAGCACGGCCAGCACGATCATCAGCATCACGAAGACGACGATGATCGCCACCGTGCCGCCGAACTTGCCGATCTCGTCCCGGGCCATCTGGCCGAGCGACCGGCCACCGCGGCGCATAGAGAAGAACAGCACCAGCATGTCCTGCACCCCGCCGGCGACCACGACGCCGAAGATGATCCACAGCGTGCCGGGCAGGTACCCCATCTGTGCGGCCAGCACCGGCCCGACCAGTGGACCGGCCCCGGCGATCGCCGCGAAGTGGTGCCCGTACAGCACCCGGCGGTCGGTGGGGTCGAAGTCGCGGCCGTTGTCGACCCGCTCGGCCGGGGTGGCCCGCCGGTCGTCCGGCCGCATGATCCGCCGCTGCACGTACAGCGCGTAGAACCGGTACGCGATGGCGTAGGTCGCGACCGCGGTGACCACGAACCACAGGGTGTTGACCTGCTCGCCGCGCACCACGGCGAGCATCGTCCAGCCCACCGCGCCGACCAGCGAGATCGCCACCCACAGCACGATCCGGCCCGGCGTCCAGCGTTGCTTCGGCACCACCCCGACCGGGACGCCGTCGTCGGCGCGGAGGATCTGTTGTTCCTCCTCCGGGGTGTACGACCGTGCGGGCGCGCTTGCCTGCGACATGCCTGAGCTCCTTTGCTCGTTCGGGACAATCGGCCCTCGCACTGTGTCGAAGCGTGAGGTATTCGGCCACCCGTAACGTGCTGAAACGCCCAAGTCTGAGCGTCAGGAGCCGGTGGAATGAGGGGTAGAGCGCCTCAGCGTGTGAGGAAGGCCAGCAGGTCGTGCCGGGTCAGGACCCCCACCGGACGGCCGTCGTCGACCACCATCAGCGCGTCACCGGACTGCAACGCCTTCTGCGCGGACTCGACCGACTCCCCGGCACCGATCAACGGCAGCGGGGCGGCCATGTGCCGGTCCACCCGGTCGGACAGCTGCGCGGACCCGGCGAACACCGCGTCCAGCAGATCCCGCTCGGAGACCGAACCGGCGACCTCCCCGATCCGGACCGGGGGCTCGGCGCCGACCACCGGCATCTGCGAGACACCGAACTCGTGCAGGATCTCGATCGCGTCCCGGACGGTCTCGGTCGGGTGGGTGTGCACCAGCGCGGGCAACGAACCGTCCTTGGTCCGCAGCACGTCGCCGACCGTGGCGCCCTCGCCGCCGGCCAGGAAGCCGTAGGACCGCATCCAGGAGTCGTTGAAGATCTTGCCCAGGTAGCCGCGCCCGCCGTCGGGCAGCAGCACCACGATCACCGCCCGGGCCGCGGCGGCCGGGTCCTCCTGCTCCAGCCGGCGAGCCAGTCGCAGCGCCCCCTCGACCGCCATCCCGCAGGAGCCGCCGACCAGCAGCCCTTCCTCCCGGGCCAGCCGCCGGGTCATGGCGAAGGAGTCGGCATCCGAGACCGCGATGATCTCGTCCGGGACCGCCGGGTCGTAGGTGCTCGGCCAGAAGTCCTCGCCGACCCCCTCGACCAGATACGGACGCCCGTCGCCGCCGGAGTAGATCGAGCCCAGCGGGTCGATGCCGACCACCTGGACCGGGCCGGCGGCGCGGTCGGCGGACACGTCGTGCAGGTAGCGGCCGGTGCCGGTGATCGTGCCGCCGGTGCCGACCCCGGCGACGAAGTGCGTCACGGTGCCGTCGGTGTCCGCCCAGATCTCCGGGCCGGTGCTGTCGTAGTGGCTGGCCGGGCCGTTCTGGTTGGCGTACTGGTTCGGCTTCCAGGCGCCCTCGATCTCGGTGACCAGGCGGTCGGAGACCGAGTAGTAGGAGTCCGGGTGGTCCGGGGCGACCGCGGTCGGGGTGATGACCACCTCCGCGCCGTAGGCCCGCAGCACGTCGATCTTGTCCTTGCCGACCTTGTCCGGGCACACGAAGACGCAGCGGTAGCCCTTGCGCTGGGCGACCAGGGCCAGGCCGACGCCGGTGTTGCCGCTGGTGGGCTCGACGATGGTGCCCCCGGGCTGCAGCTCGCCGGACTGCTCGGCGGCCTCGATCATCCGCTCGGCGATCCGGTCCTTGGCCGATCCACCGGGGTTGAAGTACTCGACCTTGGCCAGGATCGTCGCCGACAGGCCGTCGGTCACGGTGTTCAGCTTGACCAGGGGGGTGTTGCCGACCAGGTCGGAGATGTGCTCGGCGTACTTCACCGCGGGTGGCTCCTGTCGGGAGGAAGACGGACGGGTGGGGGCGGACACACCGCGACCCCGGCGCTCAGCGTAGGCCGGGCGCCGGGGTCGTGGGGGAACGGGTCAGTCGCGACCCTGCAGGATCGCCAGGATCCGCAGGATCTCCAGGTACAGCCAGACCAGCGTGACGATCAGGCCGAAGGCGGCCGACCAGGCGAACTTGGCCGGGGCACCACCCTCGACGCCGCGCTTGATCGAGTCGAAGTCCATGATCAGGGTCGCCGCGGCCAGGCCGACCGCCACCAGACCGGCGATCACGCCGACCCAGCCGCCCCGCAGCGGGCCGAAGTCGCCCGGCATGAAGAACGACAGCACCAGGTTCAGCACGCTGAACGCCAGGTAGCCGACCATGGCGATCAGCAGCCAGCGGGTGAACTTGGGCGTGACGCGCACCTTGCCGGACTTGAACAGGAACAGCGCGGCCGCGAAGGTCGCCATCGTCCCGATGATCGCCTGCAGCACGATCGGCTGCGCGCTCTCCCGGGCGATGTAGACGTTCTGGAAGAAGTAGCTGATCCCGCCGAGGAACACACCCTGCGCCACCGTGTAGGCGATGATCAGCGGCGGGCTCGGGTTCTTCTTGAACGAGTTCACCAGGCCGAGCACCAGGCCGACGATGGCGCCGATGAACATCAGCGCGGGCATCTGCTCGGTGAGGTACCAGGACCCGGCGGCGACCACGACCAGCAGCGCGAGCAGCCCACCGGTCTTGACGATCACGTCGTCGTAGGTCAGCCGCCCGGTGTCCCGGGTGGTCGCCGACGGCGCCCCGTACATCTGGTCGAGCTGGGCGGCATCCACGGTGGAGGCCGGTCCGGACTGCTGCGGCTGGCCGGTGTAGTAGCCCTCCAGGTAGCCGGGCTGCGCGGGCGTACCCGGCTGACCGGCGCGCGCCGGCTGCTTGCGGGCGCGGGGGTCGCCGAAGACGGCGCTGTTGCTGAACACCGGGTTGCTCATGAGTCCTCCGGGTCGGTTCGGGTGTCGGACCGGCGATGCGGGATCTGCACGATCACCAGACTAGAACGCACACCGGGCGCACATCGTTCCCCGGCGCGAATCTCATTCCTGGGAACGACCCCGGGTCATCCGGCCGGGCGTTCCGGCGCCGCCGGCCGCCGCCCTACGGTCGGAGCCGTCCCAGCCGCCTCCGCCACCCTCCCAGGAGACTGCGATGCGCTCCCCCGTCACCCCCGCCCGGCTGGTCCGATCGGAGTGGAGGAAGCTGTGGTCGCTGCGATCGACCCGCTGGATCTGCGCCGGGGTGGTGCTCGGCCAGTCCGTGCTCACCGCCCTGCTTGCCGCGATCACCGACCTGTCCGAGCTCGGCTACCCGGCGGACCGGGTCGGCCCGGAGCTGATCAACGCGATGTACCCGGCGGCCCAGCTGGCGATCCCGGTGCTCGCGGTGCTGGCGATCACCGGGGAGTACAGCACCGGGACGATCCGGTCCACCTTCGCCGCGGCGCCCCGGCGCACCGGCACGGTGGTGGCCAAGGGCCTGGTGCTGGCGGTCACCGCGCTGCTCACCGGCGCGGCGGCCAGCCTGCTCACCTGGGCCCTGCTCATCCCCCGGCTCGGGACGGTCTATGCCATCCGCCCCGGTGACCCGACCCACCTGCGGCTACTGCTGGCGATGCCGCTGTACCTGGCCGGCATCGCGCTGTTCGGCTACGGGATCGGGCTGGTGGTCCGCCGGACCGCCCCGGCGCTCGGGATCGTGCTGGCCACCTTCCTGGTGGTCGACACCCTGGCGATGATGCTGCAGCGGATCCGGCTGGTCGAGGTGCTGACGCCGTTCCTGCCCGCGGCGGCGGGGACCCGGCTGCTCACCTCCGACTCGGGGCCGGCGATCATGTCCGCCCAGGACGTGGTGGTGCTCGGGCCGTGGCAGGGCTGGGGCGTGCTGCTGGGCTGGGCGGCCGTGGTGCTGGTCGCCGGGCTGGTCCTGGTCCGCCGCCGGGACGCCTGAGCCGGTGCCCGCGCGCGGCTGACCAGCACACGTCATCCTTGAGAGGTAGAGCCTCAACCGTCGGGCGTACCCGCCGGTGACCCCAAGATCCACCGTCCGATCGTTCCGGCGCCACCGCCCCCGGGCCTACCGTCGTGGTGTCGTCATCACCCACCTGTGCGAGGACATCATGATCGAGGCCCACGGCCTGACGAAGAGATACGGCGCCAAGACCGCCGTCAACGGCATCACCTTCAGCGTGCAGCCGGGCAAGGTGACCGGGTTCCTCGGTCCGAACGGCGCCGGGAAGTCCACCACCATGCGGATGATCATGGGCCTCGACCGCCCGACCGCCGGCACGGTGACCGTGAACGGCAAGCCCTACGCCCAGCTGCGCTCCCCGCTGACCGAGGTCGGCGCACTGCTGGAGGCGAAGGCCGTGCACCAGGGCCGGTCGGCCACCAACCACCTGCGGGCGCTCGGCGCCACCCACGGCATCGGCAAGAAGCGGGTGGCCGAGGTGATCGAGATGACCGGCCTCGGGCAGGTCGCCGGCAAGCGGGTCGGCGGCTTCTCGCTCGGCATGGGCCAGCGGCTCGGCATCGCGGCCGCCATGCTCGGCGACCCGCGCACCCTGATCCTGGACGAGCCGGTCAACGGCCTGGACCCGGAGGGTGTGCTCTGGGTGCGCAACCTGGTCAAGCACCTGGCGCAGGAGGGCCGGACGGTCTTCCTGTCCTCGCACCTGATGAGCGAGATGGCGCTGACCGCGGACCACATCCTGGTGATCGGCCGCGGCGAGATCATCGCCGACGCCCCGGTGGGCGACATCGTGGCCGGTGCCTCCGGGCAGTCGGTCCGGGTGCGCAGCCCCCAGGCCACCCGCCTGGTCGAGCTGCTAGCCGGTCCGGAGATCACCGTGACCTCGCTAGAGGCCGGACTGCTGGAGATCACCGGCACCACCGCGCAGACCGTGGGCGAGCTCGCCGCCGCGAACGCCCTGGTGCTGCACGAGCTGACCCCGGTGCAGGCGTCGCTGGAGTCCGCCTACATGTCGCTGACCGCCGACTCGGTCGAGTACCACTCCAGCACCGGTGCCCCGGCGCCGGCCCAGCCCCAGAGCCGTAAGGAGGCACGGCGATGAGCGCCGCGACCGCGACCGCCCCCGTCCGTTCCAGCCTCGGCCACCCGCGGGTGACCTTCCCCAAGCTGGTCCGCTCGGAGTGGATGAAGCTGTGGACCCTGCGCTCGACCTGGTGGGTCGTGGCGATCACCGTGCTGGCCCAGGCCGGGTTCACCTGGATGGGCACCTACTTCACGCTGCAGAACGTCACGCCGGAGGAGATGGGCATCGACGCCTCCACCGTCGGACCCGCCTTCGTGCAGAGCGGCATCATGATCGGCCAGCTGGTGATCTCGGTGCTGGCGGTGCTGGCGATCACCGGTGAGTACTCCACCGGCTCGATCCGCTCCACCTTCTCCGCCGCACCCCGGCGGATCGACGCGGTGCTGGCCAAGGCCCTGGTCGTGCTGGTGGTCGCCTTCATCACCGGCGCACTGGCCACCCTGCTGTCCTGGGCGCTGACCGCCCCGTCGCTGGGCTCGGACTACGGCATCGACCTGTCGAACGAGATCCACCGCCGGGTGCTGATCGCGATGCCGCTGTACCTGATGGGCGTGGCACTGTTCGCCTTCGCGATCGGTGCGCTGCTGCGGGTGTCCGCCGCCGCGCTGGCCACGGTGTTCGGGGTGTTCCTGGTGGTGGAGACGCTGTTCAGCGCCTTCCCGAACATCCGGTTCCTGGCCGAGACCAGCCCGTTCCTGCCGTCCAACGCCGGGTACCAGGTGCTGTCGACCGAGACCGAGTCGATCGACGTGCTGCGCGCCGCCAGCGACGTCACGGTGCTCACCCCCTGGCAGGGCTACGGCGTGCTGATCGCTTGGGGTGTGGTGCTGCTCGGCATCGCGCTGGTGCTGATCCGCAAGCGCGACGCCTGATCCGCCGGCGATGACCACCACCACGGCGCCCGTCCCCGAGCCCGCCGGCTCCGGGGCGGGCGTCGTGGCGTCCCCGGAGGAGTTCACCGAGTTCGACGCCCGGCGGATGAACCGGTTGCGGCGGTACTTCGCCGCCCATCCGCGCGCCTCGGACGTCCTGGTCTGCCTGGTCATGCTGGTCGAGGTCAGCACCACGTCGATCTTCGACACCCTGAACCTGTCGGTGCCGCGGCTGGTCGTGATGACGGTGCTGGGGCTGGCCGCGGTGGCGGTGCTGTGGTTCCGGCGCCAGGTGCCGGTGCTGGTGCTCGGGGTGCTGGTGGTGTTCGCGGCGGCGAATGTCGCGGTGACCGGCCGGTTGGGCAGCTTCGCGCTCGGGATCGCGCTGGGGGTGTACGCGGTGGCCGCCGCGCGCACCGCCCGGACCACCTGGTGGATCGTCGGCGGCTCGCTGCTGGCGGCCGGGGCGATCCTGCTGGCCGCCGACGGCGCGGTGACCGGGGCACCGGAGTCCGGCACCGGGCAGAACCTGCAGGTGGCCGGCCGGGTGTACTCCGACCCGGCGTCCGACATCTCCAACCTGGTGTTCACCAGCCTGATCGCGCTGGTGATCGGGACCAACGTCGCCAACCGCCGGTCCCACGTCCGCGCGGTGGTGGCCCGGCACCACGAGCTGCTGCACGCCAGTGAGCAGCAGGCCAAGCTCGCCGTCGCCACCGAGCAGGCCCGGATCGCCCGGGAGATGCACGACGTGGTCGCGCACGGGCTGACCGTGATGGTGGCGCTGTCCGACGGCGCCCGGACCGCGATGCGCCGCTCCCCCGAGGACGCCGACCGGGCGCTGGAACTGCTGTCCGAGACCGGGCGGACCGCGCTGACCGACATGCGCCGGATGCTCGGGGTGTTGCGCGGCAGCAGCGACGTGCCGCTCTCACCCCAGCCCGAGGACCTGGACGAGCTGGTGCAGTCGTTCCGGATGGCCGGGATGACCGTGCACCTGACCACCTCCGGACCGCCGCTGCCGGACGACCCGTCCCTGGCGCTGACCGTCTACCGGGTGGTGCAGGAGTCGCTGACCAACGCACTGCGGCACGCCGGCACCCACACCCGGGCCGAGGTGATCGTGGCCCGCACCCACGACGAGGTGCTGATCGAGGTCACCGACTCCGGCCCCGACGGCCTGCCGGGCGAGCCGTTGATGAGCCCGCGCGGCGAACGGCTGCGTGCCCGGCTGTCCGGCGAGGACCCGTCGATCTCGCCGCCGCCGAGGCCAGGCCGCGGGTTGGTCGGGATGCGGGAGCGGGCGGCGGTCTACGGTGGCTCCGTCGCCGCCGGGCCGCACCATGCCGGCTGGCGGGTGCAGGTGCTGCTGCAGATCGACGAGCCCGAGGAGGTCCGGTGAGCGCGATCCGGGTGCTGCTGGTGGACGACCAGCCGCTGCTGCGGATGGGCTTCAGGCTGGTGCTGCAGGACGAGCCGGACCTGGAGGTGGTCGGCGAGGCCAGCGACGGCGGGCAGGCGGTGACCCAGGTCGCCGCGCTGCAGCCGGACGTGGTGCTGATGGACGTGCGGATGCCCGGGATGAACGGCATCGACGCCACCCGGCAGATCGTCGCCTCCGGCTCGCCGGCCCGGGTGCTGATCCTGACCACCTTCGACCTCGACGAGTACGCCTTCGCCGCGCTGAAGGAGGGGGCGAGCGGGTTCCTGCTCAAGGACGCCCGGCCGAACGACCTCACCGCGGCGATCCGCTCGGTGGCCAGCGGCGATGCGGTGGTCTCACCCCGGGTGACCCGGCGGATGCTGGAGCTGTTCTCCGCGGAGATGCCGGGGGCCGGGCAGAGCGCGCCGGCCACCGCCGACCCCCGGCTGGACACCCTGACCGCCCGCGAGCGTGAGGTGCTGCTCGCGGTGGCCGAGGGGCTGTCCAATGCCGAGGTCGCCGAGCGGCTGTTCCTGTCCGAGGCGACCGTGAAGACCCACGTCGGCCGGATCCTGACCAAGCTGGAGGTCCGGGACCGGGTGCAGGCCGTGGTGCTGGCCTACCGCTCCGGCATGGTCGAGCGCTGAGGCTCAGACCTCGCCGATCGCCTCCTCGGGGGTGAGCTCCACGCTGCGGGCGGCGGCGTCGGCCTGCCGGCGGGCCCAGGGCAGCGACTCGCCGACCGCGTGCGCCATCCCGTGGCCCTTCCAGGCGAAGGCGACCACCCCGATCACCAGCACCCCGGCGCCCACCCAGAACGGCAGCACGTCGCTGACCGGGTGCAGCAGCCCGGCCAGCACCGGCGCGGGGGCAGCGAAGCCCCAGCGGACCAGGTTGAACGCGGCGGTGGTGGTCCGGCGGTCCTGGCCGCCGATGCCGAGGGCGAGGTCGGTGAGGTTGGCATTCGCGATGCCCATGCAGATCCCGGCCAGGACCAGCACCACGATGGACTCGGCGGTGCCGGCCGAGGTCGCCAGCAGCACCAGGGCGACCAGCAGGCCCCCGATCGCAGTGCCGACGGTGGCGACCGCGCCGATCCGGTGCGCCAGCCGGTGGCCGATCACCAGGATGCCGACCGCCAGGCCGATCCCCCAGGCGGTGAACACCAGGCCGAGCGGGATCACGTCCAGGCCGAGGAACACCGGGGTGTAGCCGAGCACGACGAAGAACACGAAGTTGTAGGCGCCGGTCACCACGCACAGCGTGCGGAAGGCGGGGCGGCGGAACGGGGTCAGCACGTCGCGCAGGGTGAGCGCGCGGGGTGCCTCCTCCGGGTCCTTGAGCCGGGTGAGCGAGACCGCGAGCGCCACGATCATGAACAGCCCGCAGGCCGCGAACGGGATCCGCCAGGAGATCTGGCCGAGCAGGCCGCCGAGCAGCGGGCCGACCGCGAAGCCGAGGCCGACGCAGGTCTCGAACAGCTCGACCACCCACTCGCGGTCGTTGGCCAGGGCGACCAGCAGCACCATCGCGGTGGCGAAGAACATCGCGTTGCCCAGCCCCCACAGGCCGCGCAGCACGGACAGTTCCAGGACGTTGCCGGACAGCGCGGCCAGGATGGCGGCGACCGCGACCACGGTCACCCCGGTGGCGAGGATCGCCCGGTAGCCGAACCGCCCGGTGGCGATCACCGCCGGGATCATGCCGACCGCCATCACGGCGATGTAGGCGGTGAACAGCAGCTCGATCTGCCAGGTGGAGGC
Organism: Cellulomonas denverensis; assembly: GCF_012396125.1. Lineage (GTDB taxonomy): Bacteria > Actinomycetota > Actinomycetes > Actinomycetales > Cellulomonadaceae > Cellulomonas > Cellulomonas denverensis. The sequence continues at coordinate 179,615 of NZ_JAAXOX010000001.1, forward strand.
GCCGATCTCCTCGCCGATCACCGGCAGGATCGGGTCGACGATGGCGATGCCGGCGATGGCGAAGAAGGCGGTCAGCGCGGTTGCGTAGATCGCGGTCTTGTTCGGCTCGGGATGACGGCTGGGCACAGCTCTCCTCGGAACACGACGATGGGATTACCTGCATCATACAGCCGTATCCCGGGGTGCGCGTGACAGGATGACCCGGACACCAGCCCGGAGCCGTTGATGAGGGAGAAGATGTCGCCGACCGAGGACGCCGTCAGCACCGTCGAGGCCGAGGTCGCCATGCTGCTGCGGCTGGCCGAACGCAGCCGCCGCTCCTCCACCCGCCGGCTGCACGAGCTGGACCGCTCCGCCTACCTGGTGCTGGGCGTCCTGACCACCGAGGGCCCGTCCAGCGTGAACACCATCGCCGATGCGCTGCGGCTGGACCCGTCCACCGTCACCCGCCAGGTGCTGGCCATGGAGCGCGCCGGGTACGTGCTGCGCACCGCCGACCAGGCCGATCGCCGGGTCACCGTGGTCTCCTCCACCGCCGCGGGCCGGGCCGCCCTCGCCCAGAGCCGGGAGATCCGGGCCGGGATCTACCGCGAGGTGCTCGCCGCCTGGACCCCCGAGGAGCGCGAGACCCTGGCCGCCTGCCTGCACCGGCTGAACACCGACCTGGACGACTGGGGCCGGGCGCACACCTGAGCCGCGGGAGACCGAGGTCACAGCGGAGGATCGGGTAAGGGTGACCTAAGGTGGGCGGGACGATCCGGCCGGATCGCCGCAGTCGGCCCACCGAAGGAGGCGTGCATGACCGCGCCCACCCAGCAGACCGCCGGACACCGGGGCGGCCCCCGCGGACCGCGACCGGGGATGCCCGCCGTGGTGCTGACCGCCGACCGCCTCACCCCGGAGATGGTCCGGCTGAGCCTGGGCGGTGAGGTGCTGCGCGCCCACTACCGGCCGGACCCGCACGCCGACTCCTACGTCAAGCTGCTGTTCCTGCCCGGCGCGCAGGACCGCACCGGGGCCGACGTGCTCGCCGAGTGGGCGATGCCGGACGGCCGGATCGACCTGGACGCCGCCCGGGCGGCTCTGGGCCCGGAGCTGGCCCCGCGGATGCGGACCTACACGGTCCGGGACTGGGACGGCGACCGGATGCTGGTCGACCTGGTCGTGCACGGCACCGCCGGCCTGGCCGGGCCGTGGGCGGACACCGCCGCACCCGGTGACCGGGTGATCGTGGTCGGCCCGGGCGGCGGCTACTCCCCCGACCCGGCGGCCGGCCACCACCTGCTGGCCGGCGACGCCAGCGCCCTGCCCGCGATCGCGGTGGCCCTGGAACGGCTGCCCGCCGACGCGCGCGGCGACGCGGTGATCGAGGTGCCCGGCCCGCAGGAGGTGCAGGAGCTGACCGCCCCGGCCGGGGTCCGGGTGCACTGGGTCACCGCCGAGCCCGGTGCCGCCGGTGCCGCGCTGATCCACACTGTGCGCGAGCTGCCCTGGCCGGCGGGCCGGGTGCAGGGCTTCGTGCACGGTGAGGCCGGTGCGGTGCGCGAGCTGCGGCGGTACCTGCGGGTGGAGCGCCAGGTACCGATCGCCGACCTATCGATCTCCGGCTACTGGCGGCTCGGCGGCGACGACGAGGCCTGGCGGGCCGGCAAGCGGGAGTGGCTGCGCGCGATCGAGGAGGCCGAGGCCCGGGCCGGACTGGCCTGAGTTCAGTCCGCCAGCCGCCAGGGCGACGAGGCCAGGGTGTCCTGCGCCCCGGCGACCACCCGGACCGCGTAGGTCGGCACCGGCTGCCCGCCGACCGGTCCGAGGTACTCGTGCCCGGTCATGTGACACCACACCGGCAGGTCGATCGGGGCCACCGGGTCGGCGGTGCTCAGGTGCACCACGTCCCCGGCGGGCAGCTCCGCCACCCGGGCGCGCAGCAGCACCAGCAGCCGGGCGCAGCCCAGGTCGCCGCCGTCCAGCCGGTGGGTGGTCACCGCGCGAGCCTAGCTCCGCCCGTTCAGGGCCGGGCCAGCAGCACCTCCCGGATCGCGGAGTGCACCTGCTCGGGCAGATCGAGGGCGGCCAGGTGCCCGAGCCGGACGTGCAGCGGCCGGTCGGCGGTCGCGACCCGGTAGGCGTGGGTCTTCAGGTCGTAGCCGATCCGCGCCACGTCCAGCACCGCGAACAGCGTGGCCGCCGGGTCAGGGCCGGTCAGCACCACCCGCGCCCCGGCGGACAGCTCCAGCACCGCACCGGCCGGGACGTCCCGCACCGTGCGGCTGCGCCCGTCCTCGCCCCGCTCCACCGGCACCGGGACGCCGTCCACCGTGGCCCGGGGCTCGGCGTCCACCCGCCCGGCGGTGTGCAGGGTGAGCGTCCAGTCCCGGCGCTCCGGCAGCGGGCCGAGGTCGCCGGTGGGCCGGGCGGTCAGGGTGCCGGTGGCGTCCGACCAGGTCAGCACCGTGCGGGCCACCGCCCCGTCCAGCCGCCCGTCGTCCTCCACCAGGGTGAAGGCGCCGTCCGCGCCCGGGACCACGTGCACGTCCAGGCCGGCCGGGGGCAGCGGGTCGTTGGCCGGGACCTCGGCGGCGTCCAGCGGCACGATCGCCCCGGGCGCGGCCAGCACCGGCAGGTCGTCCAGCCCGCGGTGCAGGTCGAGCAGCCGGCCGCCGTCGTAGACCCGGTCGGTGCACAGGTCGACCCACGGCCCCTCCGGCAGCCAGGCCCGGACCGCCGCGGTGCGGGTAAGCGGATCCGCGGGCCGGGTGATCGCGGCGACCAGCAGCTCTGTGCCGAACAGGTACTGGTGCCGGGCGCCGTAGGCCTCGTCCGCCTCCGGCCACCGGTGGTACAGCGGCCGGACCAGCGACTCGCCCAGCTCCGCCGCCCGGTGGTTCATGGTGTGCAGGTAGGGCACCAGCCGGTGCCGCAGCCGCAGGTACCGGGTCTGCACCCGGCGGGCGGCCTCGTCGAAGGCCCACGGCTCCTTGGTGGTGAACGGGTTGTCCGAGGAGTGCAACCGCAGGATCGGCGAGAACACCCCGAACTGCACCCACCGGGTGGCCAGCTCGTCGTCCTTGGTGCCGTGCATGTGGCCGCCGATGTCGTGGCTCCACCAGCCGTAGCCGATGTTGGCGGCGGTGGCGGTGAACTCCGGCTGGAAGTCCAGTGACGCCCAGCTGATCACCGCGTCGCCGCTGAAGCCGACCGGGTAGCGGTGACTGCCCGGCCCGGCATAGCGGCTGAAGGTCAGCGCGGGACGGTCGCCGCGGGCGTTGTCCAGGTAGTGGAAGTGGTTCAGCATCCACAGCGGGTCGATCCCCGCCACCCGGCTGTGCGGCCCGGACTGCCAGTCCACCCACCAGAAGTCGACCCCGTCCGCCTCCAGCCCGTGGTGCAGCACGTCGAAGTAGGCGGTCAGGAACTCCCGGTCGGTGACGTCGAAGGCCACCGGGTCGCCGTCCGGCTCCCGGCCGAGCGCGGCGCACATCGCGGCATAGGCATCCTCGTGCGCGCGCACCCCGTCCGCCGGGTGCACGTTCAGCGTGACCCGCAGGCCGTGCTGGTGCAGCCAGGCCAGCAGGGCGGGCGGGTCCGGGAACAGCTCGCGGTTCCAGGAGTAGCCGGTCCAACCCGACCCCAGCGCCGGGTCCACGTCGGTGACGTGCCAGTCCATGTCGATCACCGACACCGAGAACGGGATGCCCTCGGCGGCGAACCGCTCCATCAGCGCCCGGTAGCCGTCGGCGGTGTAGCGGTGGAACCGGCTCCACCAGTTACCCAGCGCCCAGCGCGGCAGCAGCGGCACCGGGCCGGAGACCGCGTGGAACGCCCGCAGCGCCCCGGCATAGTCGTGCCCGTAGCCGAAGACGTACAGGTCGGAGCGGCTGCCGTCCCGGGGGGCGACCCAGCCCTCGTCGTCGAAGACCATCGAGGCCGAGTCGTCCAGCACGGCGTAGCCCTGGCGGGAGATCACCCCGCCCTCCAGCGGCACCGGCCCGTCCGCGAAGTCCAGGGTCCGGGCGGTGCCGCCCAGGCCGCCGGCCGGTTCGCCGTAGCGCCACACCGAGTGGTACGCGCTCAGGCCGCCGAGCACCTCGACCTGCAGGCCGGCGGTACTGAACGGGCCCCGGTCGTAGGTCAGCCGGAGCCGGCGGGTCACCACCTCCACCACCGGCCCCCGGTCGATCACCCGGAACTCGGGCACCGGCAGTTCGCGGCACCGGGCAAAGGTGCTCGACCGGTCCTCGAACACGCCGTCCTCGGCGTACTCCAGCCGGAGCAGCCCGTCGGTGAGCACGGTGATCCGGTAGCGGTCGCCCTGGATGGTGGCGCGGGGGGCGGCGGCCGCGGCCACGGTCAGCACGGTCATCCCTTCACCGCCCCGCCCATCCCGGCCCCGCGCAGGAACATCCGCTGGAACACCAGGAAGATCAGCACCGGGATCAGGGTCGAGATCGCCAGCGCGGCCAGGAACACGTCCAGTTCGATGTAGTCCGCCAGCGCGGGCAGCCGCACGCTCAGCGGCTGCACCTGCGGGTCGGGGAGCACCAGCATGGGCCACAGGAAGTCCTTCCAGGCGGCGATCACCGCGAACACCGAGACCACACCCAGGATGGGCTTGCTCATCGGCAGGACGATCGACCAGAACAGCCGGAACGGGCCGGCGCCGTCGACCCGGGCGGCCTCGAAGACCTCCCGGGGTAGGTTGTCGAAGAAGCGCTTGACCAGCACCAGGTTGAAGGCGGAGGCGCCCGCGGGCAACCACACCGCCCAGAACGAGTTCAGCAGGGAGTGGCCGAGCAGCGGCGGGTCGAGGATGGTCAGGTACAGCGGGACCAGCAGCACCACCGCCGGGACGAACAGGGTGGCCATCACCAGGCCGGTGATCAGCTTGCCGTAGCGGGGTCGCAGCACCGACAGTGCGTAGCCGCCGGTGGTCGCGACCAGCAGCTGCACGAACCAGGACCCGGCGGCGATCACCACCGTGTTGCCGAAGTAGCGGCTGATCTCCACCCGGGTCCAGGCGGTGGCCAGGTTCGCCCAGTCCACCCCGTTCGGGAACAGCGCCAGCGGCTCGCGCAGGGTGTCCTGGGTCGGGGTGATCGCGGCCTTGGCCAGCCAGAGCAGCGGGGCCAGGCCGACCACCAGCAGCGCGACCAGCAGCACCCCCTGCACCACGGTCATCCCGCGGCGGACGGTGGGCCGGCGCCAGTCGGCCTGGGACAGGATGCCGCGGTCCTCCGGTTCGGCGGCGGGCGGCGCCGGGCGGCGCAGGACCAGGCTCATGACGTGCTCCAGGATCGGGTCAGGCGCAGGTAGACCGCGGACAGCACGGCCAGGAACGCGGCCAGCATCAGGCTCAGCGCGGTGGCGGCCCCGTAGTCGCCACCCAGGCTGTTGCCGAAGGCGTAGCGGTAGATCAGCAGCAGCACGGTCAGCGTGGAGTTGGCCGGGCCGCCGTCGGTGAACAGGAAGGGTTCCAGGAACACCTGGGCAGTGCCGATCACCTGCAGGATCAGGGTGATCAGCAGGATGCCGCGCAGCTGCGGCAGGGTGATGTGCCAGATCTTGCGCCACAGCCCCGCGCCGTCCACCTCCACCGCGTCGTAGAGCTCGGTGGGCACCCCGGTCAGCGCGGCCAGGTAGATGATCACCGTGCCCCCGGCGGCGGCCCAGGTGGCCTCCAGCACCAGGGACGGCATCGCCCAGCTCGCGTCCTGCAACCAGGGGAACGGGCCGAGCCCGACCCAGCCGAGGATGGTGTTGAACACCCCGGTGGGCGAGGCGTCGTAGAACACCTTCCACAGCAGCACCGCCACCACCGGCGGGATCACCACCGGCAGGTAGGCCAGCGCGGAGAACAGGCCCTTCATCCGCTTCACCTCGCTCATCGCGACGGCGGCGATCAGCGGGACCGGGTAGCCGAACAGCAGGGCCAGCGCCGCGAACCAGGCGGTGTTCTTCACCGCGGTCCACAGCAGCGGGTCGTCCAGCACGTGCCGGAAGTTCTCCAGCCCGACGAAGGACGGCGCGCTGACCAGATTGGTCTGCTGCAGGCTCATCACGATCGACCGGCCGATCGGGTACCAGCTGAAGAAGCCGAAGATGATCAGCAGCGGCAGCAGGAACACCAGGGTGCTCAGGCCGCCGCGGCGGACCCAGGTCACCGGGCTGCGGCGGCGCCGTCGTCGCGGGGCCGGCTCGGTGGCGGTGCCGGTGTCGGCGCGCGGGTCGTCCGCACGGATCAGAGTGGTCACGGGCTGGTCCTTCCGACCGGGCCCCGGGGCCGGCGGTCACCGGCCCCGGGGCATGCGATCACTGCCGGGCGAGGATCGACTCGACGGAGGCCTGCGCGTCGGCGACCAGTTGGTCGATGTCCGCGTCCTCCTGGGTCAGGACGGTCTGCACCACCGGGTCGAGGGCGGCGTAGACCTCCTGGGTGGCCACACCGGGCTCGGCCAGCAGCGGCTGGTCGAAGATCGCGTCGGTGTACGGCGTCATCTGGTCCAGCGGCACGTTCACGTAGTCGGCGATCCAGGACTGCTGCTCGTCGTAGGTCGCCTGGTCGAAGATCGGCAGCTGCGGGGCACCGACCGGCTGGCCGGAGTCGGCGGTGGTCTGGGCGTCCAGCACGGCGGCGTCCTGGTCGGTCAGCTTCTGCATGTAGTAGAAGTCGATCCACTTCACCGCGGCGGCCTGCTCGGCGGCGGAGGCGGTGGCGGAGACCGCGGCGAGCGTGCCACCGCCCAGCACCCCGGCGTCCTCACCCTCCAGCGGGATCACGGTGACGCCGTAGTCGTCCGGGTTCATCGCGTTCTGGGTGAACAGGTTGCCGTAGTTGCCGCCGCCGGAGACGTACATGCCGATCTTCCCCGCGGCGAAGTCCTGGTTGATCGAGGACCAGTCGTACAGGAAGTTCGCCCCCATCGAGTTGTCCTCCCAGCGCAGGTCGTGCAGGTAGGCCAGCGCGTCCTTCATCTGGTCGGTGTCGACGGTGGCGGTGGCGGTGCCGTCGTCGGCGATCGACTCGACCCGGCCGCCGAGGGCGTACACCTGGGTGGTGAGGATCCAGCCGCCGGTGTTCGCCTGGGTCATCTGGGCATAGCCGGCCTGGCCGGTGGCGTCCGCGATCGCCTTGGCGTCCGCGCGGACCTCGGCCCAGGTGGTCGGCGGGTCGTCCGGGTCGAGACCGGCCTGGGTGAACAGGGTGCGGTTGTAGTGCAGGCCCTGGCCGTAGGCGGCGATCGGGACCGCCCACTGGTTGCCGTCGGCGTCCTGGCCGGCCTCGGCGACGTTCTGGTTCAGGCCGTCCGCCCAGGGCAGCTCGGCGACCAGGTCCGAGACGTCGGCGATCTGACCGCGCTCGATCAGGCCGCGGCCGTCGGTGAAGGGCACCACGAAGACGTCGGGCAGCGTGCCCCCGGCGAGCTGGGCGGCGAAGGTGGTGCCGGTCCAGGTGTACTCCTGGGTGGTCACCGTGATGTCGGGGTTCTCGTCCTCGAACTGGGTGATCCGGTCGTCGATCGCGGCCAGCGCGTCGGCCTCCAGGCCCTCGTCGATGGAGACGGTGAGCTCGACGGGCCCGTCGGAGGCGGCGGCCTCCTCGCCGTCACCGCCGGAGGAACACGCGGTGAGGGTCAACGCCAGTGCGAGCGGAATCGCGGCCAGGGCCGCCGTGCGGGTGGACGTCATCGTCACTCCTAGGTCGGTCCGGGCGGAGCGGCTCCGCCCGTGGGATCCGGACGCCGAGGAATCGGCGGCTGAGGTGCCACCCGGTCGGCCGAACCGGGTGACAGGGATTACATTTAGCGCTAAACCTCGTAGAGTGTCAATCGTCGGTCCGTCCCTTCACCCTCCCGCGGAGCACCCCCTGAACCACGTCACCCTCAAGGACATCGCACGTGAGGTCGGCGTGAGCGTGATGACCGTGTCCAACGTGGTCAACGGCAATCGCGGCCGGGTCTCCCCCGCCACCGCGGCCCGGGTCGAACGGGCGATCGCCGACCTGGGCTACGTGCCCAATGCCGCCGCCCAGTCGCTGGCGGCCCGGCGGACCCGGCTGGTCGGCCTGCTGCTGCCCACCGGGTCGGACGACGCCTCCCTGCTGGCCAGCCCGCACGACGTGGCGGTCACCGGCGCGGTGGAGGCCGCCCTGCGCCACCGCGACCACCACCTGATGCTGCGCGGCGTCGGCACCGCCCGGCAGGTCCAGGACTCGGTCCGGCGCTGGAGCCTGGACGGCGTGGTGCTGATGGGCTTCACCGACGACGAGGTGGGCGCCCTCGCCCTGCCGGCCGGACTGCCCGCCGTGGTGGTGGACGCCACCGCCGGCGGCCCGGTGGCCCACGTCCGCTCCGACGACCGGGCCGGCGGGCTGCTGGCCGGCGAGCACCTGACCGGCCTCGGGCACACCCGGCTGCTGATCTGCGGCCCCACCGAGACCACCAGCCGGGTGGTCAGCGAGCGCGTCGAGGGCTTCCGCACCGCCGCCGGCGACCGGGTGCAGGTAGTCGCCGCCCAGACCACCTACGACGACGGGGTCGTCCTCGGCACCCGGTTGGCACCGGCGGTGCGGGCCGGCGACCTGACCGCGATCTTCGCCACCGCCGATATCCTGGCCGCCGGCGTGATCCGCGGCCTGACCGACCACGGGCTGCGGGTGCCGGAGGACGTGTCGGTGCTCGGCTACGACGACGCCGACCTGGCCCGCTACGTCACCCCGCGGCTGAGCACCATCGCCCAGGACACCACCCGCAAGGGCCAGGTCGCCGCCGAGCTGCTGCTGGAGTTGATCACCGGCGAGGCCACCGAGCCGCGCTCCGAGCTGATCGACGTCGCACTGACCGCCCGGGAGTCCACCGGCCCCGCCCCCGCTTGACCCGACGGGGCACACTGGGCCGATGAACGCGCGCCCCACGAACGTCTCGATCACCATGCCGCCGGACCAGGTGACCGGTGTGCACGCCGACTTCGTCAGCGCCTGGCACACCCAGGACGTGTTCGTGCTGGACTTCGCCGCGGTCGTCGGCCCCGGGCGCCCCGGCGAGGGACCCGAGGGCCAGCCGGTCACCCAGGTGGACGCCCAGGTGATCGCCCGGGTGAAGCTGCCGCCGAGCCAGGTCTTCGAGGTGATGAAGGCGCTGGAGCAGCAGCTGTCCGCCTGGGAGGCCGAAACCGGCCGCCGCCCGCAGCCGCGCGGCTGAGCCTCAGTCCAGCAGCACCAGCTCCCCGGTCGAGCGGGTCATCGCGACATAGCGGTCCACCGCCGCGGCCACCCCCTCGCCCCAGCCCGCCGCACCGGCGACCACCACCAGGTCGAACTCCAGGCCCTTGGCCTCCACCGGGCTCAGCGCGCGCACCCGCGGGTCGCCGGGCCGGAACCCGGGCGCGCCGATCACCGCGGCGATGCCCTCCGGATGGGTGGCCAGCCAGTCGTCCAGCACCGCGGTCAGCTCGGCGGGCGCCCCGCGACGCACCGGCAGCCCGGACTCGCGGACCGACACCGGCACGTTCGCGGCCGGCAGCGCGGCCCGGATCGCCAGCTCCGCCTCGGCCATCACCTCGGCCGGGGTGCGATAGTTCACGGTCAACCCCGCCACCGTCACCCGGTCCAGGCCGACCCGGGTCAGCCGCTCGGCCCAGCTCTCCGGGAAGCCGTGCCGCGCCTGCGCCCGGTCGCCGACCACGGTCAGGCTGCGCGACGGGCACCGGGCGAGCACCATCTGCCACTCGGCGTCGGTCAGCTCCTGCGCCTCGTCCACCACCACGTGCGCGAACGGCCCGGCCAGCCGGTCCGGGGCGGCCACCGGCAGTGCGGCCTCGTCCACCAGGGCGTCGCGCAGATCGTCGCCGCGCAGCATGGACATCACCTGCAGCGTGGAGTCGTCCGCCGCGATCAGGTCGTCGATCACCGCGGACATCCGCTCCCGCTCGGCCGCCCGGGTCGCAGCCCGGAGCTCGCCCCGCTCCCACAGTTCGGGGTCGCCCAGCAGCCGGCGGGCGGCATCCAGCAGCGGCAGGTCGGCCACCGTCCAGGCCCGGGGATCGGCCCGGCGCAGCAGCGCGCGCTGGTCGGCGTCCAGCCAGGGGGCGCACAGCCGCAGGTAGGCGGGCACCTCCCACAGGTCGGCGACCAGATCGGCCGGGTCCAGCACCGGCCAGCTGCGGTCCAGCACCCGGTGCAGACCACGGTCCCGGCGGAGCACCCGGCGCAGCTCGTCCTCGGTCGCCTCGTCACCGAGCTGGTCCAGCAGGATCGCGATCAGGGCGTCCCAGATCTGCTCGCGTGCCTCGTGGTGCGGGGTGCCCGGCTCGACGGCGGCGATCGCCTCCGACCAGTCGCCCGGGTCGAGCACCAGGTCGGCCCAGGGCGTCTCCACCCCGGTCGGCTCGGTGGGCGGGCGCTGGTAGAACCGGATCGCCGGCCCGATCGCCGCCACCATCCGGGCGTCACCCTTGAGCCGGGCCACCTCCGGATCGGCCTCGGCGACCGCGGCGGCACCCTCGGGCACCAGGTCGCGCAGGGTGCAGGCGCTCACCCCCTCCTCGCCCAGCCCGGGCAGCACGTCACCGACATAGGCCAGGTACGGGCGGCTGGGTCCGACGAACAGCACCCCGCCACGCCGGTGGCCGAGTCGCGGGTCGGTGTACAGCAGGTAGGCGGTGCGGTGCAGGGCGACCACCGTCTTGCCGGTGCCCGGTCCGCCGTCGACCACCAGCGTGCCCTGCGACCCGGCCCGGATGATCGCGTCCTGATCGGCCTGGATCGTGCCGAGCACGTCGCGCATCCGGGCCGACCGCGACCCGGACAGGCTCGCGATGAACGCCGACTGGTCGTCCAGCGCCGCGTGCCGGTCGAGCTGATCGGCGGCGAAGACCTCGTCCCAGTAGTCGGTGATCGCCCCGCCGGTCCAGCGGTAGCGGCGGCGGCTGGCCAGCCCCATCGGGTCGGCGTGGGTGGCGCCGAAGAACGGCTCGGCCACCGGGGAGCGCCAGTCGACCAGCAGCCGGCGACCGTCGGCGTCGGTGAGACCGATCCGGCCCACGTACACCGGCTCGCCGCCCTCGGCCGGCACCATCCGGCCCAGGCACAGATCGAGGCCGAACCGGCGCAACAACCGCAGCCGCGCACTGAGCCGGTGGATCTCCTGATCCCGCTCCAGCGCCTCGGTGCCGCCGCCACCGGGGGCGCGGCGGGCCTGGTCCAGGCGGGCGGTCAGGTCGGCGACCGACCCGTCCAGGGTGGCGGCGATGGCGGCGAACTGCCGGCGGTCGTCATCGATCAGGGCGGGGTCGGACTTGGCGGAACGGGTGGCGGGCAGCGCGAAGACGGGGGCGGTGGACACAGCAGACCTCCGGTCGGTCCCTACCACCGTGGCGGGGTCCGACCGGAGAGTCTGTGCCCGGGAGGGGGCCTTGCCGCAAGCCCCCGGGTGCGCTATAGCTTGGAAGTGGCGGGTCAGCCCACCCGGCGGCGGTAGACCAGGTTCGCCGCCACGTACGCCACCACCAGCACCCCGACGCACCAGGCCAGCGCCACCCACAGCTCGCCGCCCGGAGCGTTCCCGGCCAGCAGATCCCGGATCGAGTTCACGATCGACGTCACCGGCTGGTGCTCCGCGAACGCCCGCACCGGACCCGGCATCGAGTCGGTGGGCACGAAGGCCGAGCTGAGGAACGGCAGGAAGATCAGCGGGTAGGAGAACGCGCTCGCCCCGTCCACCGTCTTGGCGGTCAGCCCGGGGATCACCGCGATCCAGGTCAGTGCCAGGGTGAACAGCGCCAGGATCCCGGCGACCGCCAGCCAGGCCGCCAGTCCCGCACTGGACCGGAAGCCCATCAGCAGGGCGACCAGCACCACGACCACCAGCGAGATCAGGTTCGCCACCATCGAGGTCAGCACGTGCGCCCACAGCACCGCCGACCGGGCGATCGGCATCGACTGGAACCGCTCGACGATCCCGCCCTTCATGTCGGTGAACAGACGGAACGCGGTGTAGGCGATGCCGGAGGCCACCGTGATCAGCAGGATGCCGGGCAGCAGGTAGTCGACATAGGGCACGTCGCCGGCATCGATCGCCCCGCCGAAGACGTACACGAACAGCAACAGGAAGGCGATCGGCATCACCGCGGTGGTGATGATCGTGTCCGGGCTGCGGGTGATGTGCCGCAGCGACCGTGCGGTCAGGACGCGGGTGTCGGTGATCATGAGCGCTCTCCGATCAGCGTGAGGAACACGTCCTCCAGGGTGGGCTGCTTCTCGACGTACTCGACGGTCGCCGGGGGCAGCAGGGCCCGCAGCTCCGCCAGGGTGCCGTCGGTGAGGATCCGGCCGTCGTGCAGGATGGCGATCCGGTCCGCCAGCTGCTCGGCCTCCTCCAGGTACTGGGTGGTCAGCAGGACGGTGGTGCCCTGGGCCGCGAGCTCGCGCACCGCGTCCCAGACCTCGATCCGGGCCTGCGGGTCCAGCCCGGTGGTCGGCTCGTCCAGGAAGATCACCGGCGGGTCGCCGATCAGGCTCATCGCGATGTCCAGCCGGCGGCGCATCCCGCCGGAGTAGGTGCCGACCCGGCGGCCGCCGGCCTCGGTGAGCGAGAACCGGTCCAGCAGCCGGTCGGCGATGGCGCCCGGGTCCGGCAGGTGCCGCAGCCGGGCGACCAGGACCAGGTTCTCCCGGCCGGTGAGGATCTCGTCCACCGCCGCGAACTGCCCGGTCAGGCTGATCGACGCCCGGACCCCGCCCGGGTCGGCGACCACGTCGTGGCCGTTCACCTCGGCGGTGCCGGCGTCGGGCGCCAGCAGGGTGGACAGGATCCGGATCGCGGTGGTCTTGCCCGCGCCGTTGGAGCCGAGCAGCGCGTGGATGCTTCCCCGCCGGACGGTGAGATCGACCCCCCGCAGGACGTGCACGTCGCCGTAGGACTTCTCCAGCCCGTGCAGCCGGATGGCGTCGTCGGTGCTCATGGTGGTGCCCCCCTCGTTCGTGGATGGGTGGGTCAGGACTCGGTGGAGTCGATGGCGCGGGCCAGGCGGGTGCGCTCCTTGACGATCCAGGAGCCGGCCGGGTAGTTCCGCAGCAGTTCCTCGGCGAACTCCACCGGGTCCTCGCCGACGACGGCACGGACGGTGACGCCGTCCGCGGCGCTCTGCTCGAACAGCTCGGCCAGGTCGTCGAACAACTGCTGCAACTCCTCCGCCTTGCCCGGGCCGAGGGTGCTGACATAGCGCTCCAGCGCCTCGACGGCGGTGCGGTACGGGGTCGGCAGCGCCGCCACCCGGGCCTTGTACGCGCGGTACTGCTTCTTCTGATCGATCCAGTTGCTCATCGCTGCTCCCCTTCGATGCGGTGCAATCCGTCCAGGCGTTCCGCCAGGAACCGCCAGGTCTGCCAGAACTCGTCCAGCTGATCCCGGCCGCTGTCGTTGATCGTGTAGACCTTGCGCGGCGGGCCCTTCTCCGAGGGGACCTTGGCCACGTCGACCAGGCCCTTGTTCTCGATCCGGACCAGCAGCGCGTAGACCGTGCCCTCGGCGATGTCGTCGAAGCCCTGGCCGCGCAGCCAGCCGGTGATCTCGTACCCGTATGCGGGCCGGACGGCGAGGATCGCCAGGACGATCCCCTCCAACGTGCCCTTGAGCATCTCCGTCATCTGCTTGCCCACGGTGACGCCACCTCCCTTGGTTCTCGGTAGCCCTGGTACTTGGTGTCGCTGACTACCGGTACCAAGTTACGCCAAGTACCGGTACTTGGCAACAGTGAGTAGTGAGGAGTTTCCGGGGGCTCTCATGGCGAGTGCCCGCCCCCGGGGAGCCGGGGACGGGCACTCGTCGAGAGGTGCGTCAGTTCGGACAGTCCGCGCGCCCCACTCCGGGCACGACCCCGCCGAGGACATCCTGAGCGCACTGCACGCCGAGCAGATTGATGTTGGTACCCAGGAGAGCCTGGATCGGCATATTCGGGACGCAATAGCTGACGGTCGTGTCATTGACCGTCCCCGGGTAGGCAACCAGGTACGGGTCCTCCTCGAAGACGTTGCCCTCGATGAGATAGATCGTGCAGGCCGAACCGGGCGTCGCCGCCGAGGCCGGACCTGCCAGGGTGACCCCACCCAGGGTCGCCAGACCGAGAGCCAGCACGGCCCCCAGCGTCAGATGTGCTGACCTGCGCATGTGCTTCTCCTTCGCGCCGGGCCGCGGGTGACGGGCGCACCCGCCGACCACCCCCGCCCCGTGCGCGAGGGCTGCCTCGAGCGGACCACGCGGCCGGGGCCCCGGCAACGGCTGCCCACCCGGTGACCGGGGCCCGTCTCGCTGCATGACCCGCCGACCGCCGGGCCAGGCACGACCCGGTGCCCCCGGTGGGGTTCGAACCCACACTGGATCGGGTTTAAGCCGACTGCCTCTGCCGATTGGGCTACGGGGGCGCGGGGCCATCCTGCCGCAGACACGGCGACGCCCCGCACACCGGGTGTGGTGTGCGGGGCGTCGGCGACTGCGGTCAGGCCGTCGCGGGGGCCTTCGCCTCGGTGCTGGGCACCGGGCTGTGGTCGGCGGCCGGCTCGGCCTTCGGCTTCGGCGGGACCGAGGCGGCCCGGAACTCCGCGCGCGGGTCGTGGATCGAGCCCAGCGGCACGACCTCACGGCGCCAGAGCAGGTTGGCGGTCCAGCCGGCCATGATGTTGATCTTGCGGTTCCAGGTCGGCATCGCCATCACGTGGTACGTGCGGTGCAGCACCCAGGCGAAGAAGCCGCGGACCTTGATCTTGCCGAACATCTGGGCGACGCCCTTGTACATGCCGAGGGAGGCCACCGCGCCGACGTTCTTGTGCTTGTACTCGGTGGGCTGCGCCGAGCGGAGCACCAGCGCCAGGTTGTCCGCCAGGTGCTTGGCCTGGCGCAGCGCGTGCTGGGCGTTCGGCGGGCAGAACGCGCCCGGGTTGTACAGGTCCGGCACCGCGGCGCAGTCACCGGCGGCGTAGGCGTCCGGCACGATGTTGCCGGTCTCGTCCGCGATCTGCAGCGTCGCGAGGGCGGTGACCCGGCCCATCCGGTCCAGCGGCAGGTCGGAGTTCGCCAGCACCGGGTTGGCCTTGACCCCGGCGGTCCACACGATGGTCTCGGAGTCGAACTCGGTGCCGTCGGAGAGCACCACGTGCCCGTCGACGCAGGAGTTGAGGAAGGTGGACAGGAACACCTCGATGCCGCGCTTGCGCAGCTGCTCCAGGGTGTAGCCGCCGAGCTCCTCGGACACCTCCGGCAGGATCCGGCGCGAGCCCTCGACCAGCACGAACCGCAGGTCGGACTCCTCCAGCGAGGCGTACTGCTTGATCGCGTCCCGGGCCATGTCCTCGACCTCGGCGATCGCCTCCACCCCGGCGAAGCCGCCGCCGACAAAGGTGAAGGTCAGCATCCGCTTGCGCAGGTCGGCGTCCCAGGTGGACGAGGCCAGGTCGATCCGGCCCAGCACGTGGTTGCGGACCGCGATCGCCTCCTCCACGTTCTTGAAGCCGATCGCCTCCTCCGCCAGACCCGGGATCGGCAGCGTCCGGGCCACCGAGCCCAGCCCGACGATCAGGTGGTCGTAGGTGACCCAGTACGGCTCACCCTCCTCCGGGGTGATCTGCACGGTGCGGTCGGCGTGCTTGATCTCCGACACCTTGCCCTGCAGGACGTCGACACCCTTGAGCGCCCGCACGTGCGGGGCCACGACGTGCCGGGCGTCGATCGACCCGGCGGCGGCCTCCGGCAGGAAGGGCGCGTAGGTCATGTACGGCCGCGGGTCCACCACCACGATGGCGGCCTCGCGGTGACCCAGGCGCCGGCGCAGGCGCTGAGCCGAGTAGAGCCCGACGGTCCCGCCGCCGAGGATCAGGATGCGAGGCACCTTGCGCGGCTTGGCGCCGGTGGACACAGAGGACTGAGGCATGCCTTAACGGTAGATCCGTGCCACGGCCCCGGTCGACTCAGCACTGCGTGATTCTGGGCACAAAGTCCTACGAATCCGCTGGCCCGTCGGCGCTCACCGTGCTGGTCGCCGTCTCCTCGGCCTCCGGCGTGGGCGCTTGGTCCCGGTTGATCAGCTCGACGGCCGGGGCCTGGGCGAACGGCCGCGGCGGCTGCCGCAGCTGCTCACCGTCCACCAGCGGGAGCATGCCGCCCACCGGGTCGCCGGTGTAGTCGATGGCACTCTCCGGGGCACCGCTGAGCGGGTAGACGTTCCACCGGTTGCGGCCGTCGGCATCCTGCACCGGGTAGAACGTCCACGGCTCGCTCACTCCCGGGAGCTGGAGCGCATAGGGCTGCAACCCGTTGACGGACATGCTGACGGTCTGCACCGGACGCCCGCGGTCGTCGTAGATCTGTACCCCGGTCAGCGGCTTGCCGTCGGCGTCGTAGGCGAACAGGTTCGACACCTGCACCCCGTCCACGACGACGCCATCCGTCGGCTTGGCGACCGCGTTGCCGGCGGTGTCGACGTAGCGCACCTGCATGTTCGTCGCCGCCCAGTACATCTCCCCCGAGGCGCCGGAGACCGCCTGCACCACCGGCACGGCGGCCAGCACCGCGAACACGCTCACCGCGGTGGACGCCCAGCGCACCGGACGGCGATCACCGGCCCGGCGCCGCGCGATGCCGAAGGCCACCGAGGCGACCACCGTGGCCAGCAACGCCAGGCGCAACAGCCCCGACCAGGGCAGCGCCTCCCGGTTCTGCGGGCCCAGGTAGCGGCCGGCCGAACCGAGCTGCAGCACCACCTGGAACAGGATCCAGCCCCGGGCCACCCACCACACCGGCGCCAGGTCGCGCACCCAGGACGGCCGGGCCGCCCACCGGCTCCGGACCGCCCGCACCACGGGTCCCACCCGGCCGCGCAGCCGCCGCCCACTCGGCGCCGGCGAGCCCGCGAACGGCAGACCCGCCGCGGTGCACAGCTCCCGGGCGTAGGCCTCCGGCGTGCCGAATCGCGCCACCAGCGACTCCCGGTCCAGCGGGCCGGCCTCGTCGATGTCGTGCACCGCATCCGCCAGGTCCCCCGCCAGGCCGTCGGTCAGCTCGGCGGCCTCGTCGGGGTCCAGTCCGCCGAGCAGCGCGCGCACCTCCTCGACGTAGGCCTCCACCGCCCGCTCGCCCGTCACCGCGTTCATGCCGCTTCCTCTCCATCGAGCAGGCGGGTCATCGTCCCCGCGAACTCCTGCCAGTCCTTGCGCTGCTCCGCCAGGGACTGCCTGCCCTGCGGGTTGATGCCGTAGTACTTGCGGTGCGGGCCCTCGTCGCTCGGCACGACGTACGAGGTGAGCAGCCCCGAGGAGTACAGGCGCCGCAGCGTGCCGTACACACTCGCGTCACCGACCTCGGTCAGTCCGGCGGCGCGCAACCGGCGGACGACGTCATAGCCGTATCCGTCCTCGGCTGCGACGGTCGCCAGCACGGCCACGTCCAGCACGCCCTTCAGCAGCTGGGTGGTGTCCATCGGTCCTCCGTTCGGGGCTGCCCCCTGTGGTCTGGTGCGGGAGGCGACCCTCCTCGACTCCCGCACGATCGATACTACTGTGGAATGCGCACTACCTTCAAGCCCGAACTACTGCGTGGTGCGAAAGGCCTGGCCGCGGCCGGTGACTGCGGTGGTCCCGCACCGAGTTCGTGCCCGCCGCCACCGACCTCGGCGCCGCCTGACCGACATCAGGCGGGCGACACCCGCCTGACCGCGCAGCCGCCGGACGGCCCAGGTCGCCGGCCGTGCAGGGCGGGGCGTGGCGCGGGGCGTGGCGCGTGGCGCGTGGCGTGGCGCGTGGCCTAGGGCGTGGGACGTGGGGCGCCGAGTGTGGTGGATCGGCGGCGAGGTCGTGCGCCGGGATGCCGACCTGGGCGCCGATGTCACGAAGTCGGCGCGGGTACGGGGCAATAGACGGACCGGCTGACGCTGGATCCGGCGTCAGGGCCGGACGACCCCTGGCCTCGCGCGCAGCCGCCGGACGGCCCGGGTGGCCGCCGGTGCGGCGCGTGGGTACCGAGTGCGGTGGATCGGCACCAAGGTCGTCTACCCGGATGCCGCCGCCGCACCGAGAGTGCACGAATGCACGCCTCAGAGCTGCTGAGGCGTGCATTCGTGCACTCTCGGCGGACCTGGGCGCGCGAGGTCGGGTGCTGACGCTGGGTCCGGGCTCGGGCCGGGCGGGGATGGGGTCAGGCGGGGGTGGATCAGGCGGGAGTGGGTCAGGCGGGGGTGGGTCAGGCGGGGGTGGGTCAGGCCGGGGTGGGTCAGGCGGGGGTGGCGATGCTCCAGGCGATGCCGTCGAGGATGTCGTGCTCGGAGGTGACGACCTCGGTGAGCGACCCGCCGGCGGCGGCGACCTCGCGCTGGACCCGGAGCACCACCTCGCGCCAGATCAGGGCACCGGCGGCGATCACGTCGATCCGGCCGGGGTGCATGAAGCCGAGGGCGGCGCGGGAGTCGCGGTCGCGGGCGATCAGGTCGTCGCAGGCGGCGACCACCTGGTCGACGGTGAGGGTGGCGCCGTCGATCCGGTCCGGGCGGTAGCGGTCCAGGCCGAGCGCGTGCGCGGTGACGGTGGTGACCGACCCGGCGACCCCGACCAGGGTGCGGGTGCGGCCGACCGGCACCTCGGCGATCGCGACATCCAGGGCGGCGTGCACATCGGCGACCGCGGCGGCCACCTGCTCCGGGGTCGGCGGGTCGCTCAGCAGGTGCCGCTCGGTGATCCGGACACAACCGACGTCCATCGAGTGCGCGGCCGCCGGGCTCTGCTCGCCGAGCACGACCTCGGTGGAGCCGCCGCCCAGGTCGATCACCAGGTACGGCCCGGGCCGGCCGATCATGCCGGTGGCGCCGCGGAAGGACAGTGCGGCCTCCTCGACGCCGCCGATCACCTCCGGCTCGACGCCCAGGGCGTCCCGGACGCCGGCCACGAACTCGTCCCGGTTCTCGGCGTCGCGGGAGGCGCTGGTGGCGACGAACCGGATCGCCTCGACGCCCAGGTCAGTGCAGATCGCGGCGTACCGGCGGGCGGCGTCCAGGGTGCGGGCCATCGCCTCGGGGGCGATCCGGCCGGTGCGGTCGACCCCCTGGCCGAGTCGCACGACCTCCATCCGCCGGTCGAGGTCGACCAGGGTGCCGGCCTCCGGGTCGATGTCGGCGACCAGGAGCCGGATCGAGTTCGTGCCGCAGTCGATGGCAGCCACACGGGTCACGTGGGACATCCTTCCCGCCCGGCGGTGCCGGGGATCGTTCGAGGGGTCAGCAGGTGCAACGGTCGGGGCGCCAGCTGTCGCGCAGCCGGAGCAGCACCTCGTCGCCGACCGGGTTCACGCCGGGCCCGGCGGCCAGCGCGTGACCGAGCAGCGCGTGCAGGCACTTGACCCGGGTCGGCATCCCACCGGCGGAGATGCCGTCGATCTCCGGCACCTCGCCCAGCTCGGCGCGGTCGGCGAGGTACGCCTCGTGCGCCCGCTGGTAGGCGGCGGCGACCGGCTCGGTGCGCACCCACTCGCTGAGTCCGACCATCTGGCCGGTCGCCTCCAGGGTGCTGGCCCCGGCGACCGCCTCCGGGCTGGTCAGGTAGTAGGTGGTCGGGAACGGGCTGCCGTCGGGGAGCCGCGGGGAGGTGCGGACCACCAGCGGCCGGCCGCACACGCAGCGGGCGGCGACGGCGACCACGCCGCGCGCCGGGCGGCCGAGCTGTTCGCGCAGCACGTCCAGGTCCTCGGCATCGACCTCCGGGCGGCTGCGATCGGCCCGGGGCACCACGGTCGGGTCGGGCAGGACG
Organism: Cellulomonas denverensis; assembly: GCF_012396125.1. Classification (GTDB taxonomy): domain Bacteria; phylum Actinomycetota; class Actinomycetes; order Actinomycetales; family Cellulomonadaceae; genus Cellulomonas; species Cellulomonas denverensis. The sequence continues at coordinate 199,389 of NZ_JAAXOX010000001.1, forward strand.
GCGGGCAGGTCGGTCACGGGGTCCTCACGGGGGTGCTCACGGGGTCTTCACGGGGTCAGTCACCGGGTCGGGCGGGGCAGAACGGGGTGGAACAGGGCAAGACGAGGAACAGCCGGGCGCCGGGTGGTCACTCGGTCGCCGCGGGGTCGGGCACATTGTCCCCCGACTCGGCACCGGAACCCGCATCGGCACCGGATCCCGCCTCGTCGCCGCCCGCACCGGGGTCACCGCCCGCACCGTCCGCGCCCTCGCCGGTCTCCCCGGTGCCCGCGACCCCGGCCACCTGCACCGAGTCCCAGATCTGGGCGTACCACGGCCGGGTGGGGTCGGACTCCACGGCCGGGCCGTCGCCGGTGTCCTCGTCGGCGGTCTGTGCCGGGACGGACTCCGGGTCGGCCACCCGCAGCGCCTGCTCCCCCGGCATCACGAAGGCCAGCCGCTCCCGGGCCTGCGCCTCGACGTAGGCGGGGTCCGACCACCGGTCGAGCTCGGCCTGCAAGTCCTCGTTGCGCTGCTCGGCCGCGGCGAGCTCGGCGCGGGACTGCTGGAGCTGGACCTGCTGGTTGAGGTAAGACCGCAGGGTCGGGAACACCAGGATGAATGCCACGGCGAGCACGATCAGCATCACCAGCGCCCGGATGGTGAACAGCCGAGGCACCCGCTGCTGGACGGTCTCGCTGCCACCGCCCCGGCCACCACCGGAGCCGGTCCGGGCCGCGGGGCGCGCGGAGGCCGGACGGCTGGTCGACGACTTGGGGGTGGCCGCCCGTGCCGGTCGCACCCGCGGCGGAGTCGGACGGGGGGCGGCACCGGCCGGGCGCAGGGTGGCCGGGCGCTTCTCCTCGGACCGGCGCTGCTCCACGCCCCGCTGGCCGCTGCGCTGCACCTCACCGGAGTCCGCGCGCCCGGCACCCGGACGGGGTGCGGCGGGGCGGCGCGGGGCAGACATGTCCCCGATTCTGCCGTGTCCGGGCGGCGCGGGAGGGGACGCGGGCCGGTGCGTGTTGGTGAAGAGCCGGTGTCGGTGCCGACGGCGGACGTGCCGGAGGCCGGCGACCACGTGGGTCGCCGGCCTCCGGTCCGTGCGGTGAGCTGGTCGCTCAGGCCTTCCAGCGCGGGAAGGCGGTGCGGCCGGCGTAACGACCGGCGTCGTCCAGCTCCTCCTCGATCCGGAGCAGCTGGTTGTACTTGTTGATCCGCTCGCCGCGGGCCGGGGCACCGGTCTTGATCTGGCCGGCGTTGGTGGCCACCGACAGGTCGGCGATGGTGACGTCCTCGGTCTCACCGGAACGGTGCGAGGTCATCGTGGTGAAACCGTTGCGCTGGGCCAGGGTGACGGCGTCCAGCGTCTCGGTCAGGGTGCCGATCTGGTTCAGCTTGACCAGCAGGGAGTTGGCGGCCTTGAGCTCGATGCCCTTGGCCAGGCGCTCCGGGTTGGTGACGAACAGGTCGTCGCCGACGATCTGCACCTTGTCGCCGATCCGGGCCATCAGGGCCTGCCAGCCCTCCCAGTCGTCCTCGGCCAGCGGGTCCTCGATCGAGACCAGCGGGTAGTCGTTCACCAGCTGCTCGTAGTACTCGATCATGGCGGCAGCCTGCAGCTGCTGACCCTCGAAGGCGTACTTGTCGTCCGAGAAGAACTCGGTGGAGGCCACGTCCAGGGCCAGGCCCACGTCGACGCCCGGCTTGAAGCCGGCCTTCTCGATCGCGGTGATGATCAGGTCCAGGGCGGCACGGTTGGACTCGAGGTTCGGCGCGAAGCCACCCTCGTCGCCCAGGCCGGTGGCCAGACCGTTGGACTTCAGCACGGACTTCAGCGAGTGGTAGACCTCGGCGCCGGTGCGCAGGGCCTCGCGGAAGGTGGTGGCGCCGATCGGGGCGACCATGAACTCCTGGATGTCGACGTTGGAGTCGGCGTGCGACCCACCGTTCAGGATGTTCATCATCGGCACCGGCAGCACGTGGGCGTTCGGGCCGCCGATGTAGCGGAACAGCGGCAGGTCGGCCGAGTCGGCAGCGGCCTTCGCCACGGCCAGCGAGACACCGAGGATGGCGTTCGCGCCCAGCTTGCCCTTGTTCGGGGTGCCGTCGAGGTCGATCAGGGCCTGGTCCACCAGGCGCTGCTCGGAGGCCTCGAAGCCGATGATCTCCGGGGCGATCTCGTCGATGACGGCGTTGACCGCGCCCTCGACGCCCTTGCCCAGGTAACGGGACTTGTCGCCGTCACGGCGCTCGACGGCCTCGAAAGCACCGGTCGACGCGCCGGAGGGGACGCCGGCACGCGCGATGGTGCCGTCGTCGAGGGCGACCTCGACCTCCACAGTGGGGTTGCCGCGCGAGTCGAGGATCTCGCGGGCGCCGACGGCCTCGATGGTGGCCATGCGTGCTCCTTCGAATGCGGATGGGTATGCGACCTCAGCCTAGTGCCGACGGCCGCGGGAGTCGCCGGGACCTTCGGTGGACGAGGGTCCCGGCGGGTCTGGGCTGGTCAGAGCGCCTGGACGATCGCCTCGACCTGGGTCTTGGCGTCACCGAACAGCATCGCGGTGTTGTCCCGGAAGAACAGCGGGTTCTGCACCCCGGCGTACCCGGTGGCCATCGACCGCTTGAACACGATCACCTGGCCGGCCTCCCAGACCCGCAGCACCGGCATCCCGGCGATCGGCGAGTTCGGGTCGTCCAGCGCGGCGGGGTTCACGGTGTCGTTCGCACCGATCACCAGCACCACGTCGGTGTCGGCCAGGTCGTCGTTGATCTCGTCCATCTCCAGGACGATGTCGTAGGGCACCTTGGCCTCGGCCAGCAGCACGTTCATGTGCCCGGGCAGCCGGCCGGCGACCGGGTGCACGCCGAACCGGACCTCGACGCCCTGGGCCCGCAGCCGGGACACCAGGTCGGCGACCGGGTACTGCGCCTTGGCCACCGCCATCCCGTAGCCGGGGGTGATCACGACGGTCTTGGCGTTCTTCAGCAGTTCGGCGACCTCGGGGGCCAGGATCTCGCGATGTTCGCCGTAGTCCTGGTCGCCGCCCGCCACCGGGGCGCCACCGTCGGAGCCGAAGCCGCCGAGGATCACGCTGATGAACGAGCGGTTCATCGCCCGGCACATGATGTAGCTGAGGATCGCACCGGAGGAGCCGACCAGGGCGCCGGTGATGATCAGCAGGTCGTTGCTCAGCATGAAGCCGGTGGCCGCGGCCGCCCAGCCGGAGTACGAGTTCAGCATCGAGACCACGACCGGCATGTCGCCGCCGCCGATCGCCGCGACCAGGTGCCAGCCCAGGGCCAGCGCGATCACGGTCATCAGCAGCAGCGGCACCAGGCTCGGCGAGGCCAGGAACCAGACCATCAGCCCGGCGCTGACCACCAGGGCGCCCAGGTTCAGCCAGTTGCGGCCGGGCAGGGTCAGCGGGGCGGACTTCATCTTCGCCGACAGCTTGAGGTAGGCGACGATCGAGCCGGTGAAGGTGACCGCACCGATCAGCACGCCGAGGAAGACCTCGACCAGGTGCACGGTGTCCGGCCGGGGCGTGTAGATCGTGTCGGACAGCGGGGCGTAGGCGAACCAGCCCGAGACCGTGACCTCGGTCAGGTAGGAGTTGATCCCGACCAGCACCGCGGCCAGACCGACGAAGCTGTGCAGGATCGCGATCAGCTCGGGCATCTGGGTCATCTCGACCCGCTGCGCCCGCCACACGCCCACCGCGGCGCCGACGATCAGCACCAGGGCGATCAGCAGGAGGGTGACCAGCGCGTTGCGCTCGGACTGGTCCAGCGCCAGCACGATGGTCGCCACCAGGGCCAGCACCATGCCGACCATGCCGAGCAGGTTGCCGCGCCGGGCGGTCTCCTGCCGGGACAGCCCGGCCAGCGACAGCACGAACAGCACCGCCGCGATCACGAACGCGGCCTGCACGGCGGAGGTGAGGGTCGAGGACTCCGCCTCGGCGCCCAGCAACGCCGGGAACAGGGTGGGGACGGACATCAGGCGTCCTCCTTCCGGAACATGCCGAGCATCCGGTATGCCACCAGGAAGCCACCGAAGATGTTGACGCTGGCCACGGCCGCCGCGATCACCGACAGCACGGTGACCCAGAGGTTCGACGAGCCGATCTGCAGCAGGGCGCCGACCAGGATGATGCCGCTGATCGCGTTGGTCTGGGCCATCAGCGGGGTGTGCAGCGAGTGCGTCACCTTGCTGATCACGTAGTAGCCGACGAAGCAGGCCAGCACGAAGACCGTGAAGTGGCTGAGGAAGGCCGACGGCCCGAAGGTCATCGCCAGGCCGAGCAGCACCGCACCCAGGGCGAGTCCGACCATCTGCCGGCGGCCCTTGCGCTCCGCCTCGGCCCGCTCCCGGGCACGGACGGCCGCCGGGTCCTCCACCGGGGCGGCGGGGGCGGCCGGAGCGGCGGCGGACACCTGCACCGGCGGCGGCGGCCAGAGCACGCTGCCGTCGTGCGCCACGGTCATCCCGCGCTGCACCACGTCGTCCAGGTCGAGCACCAGCTGCCCGTCCTTGCCGGGGGTGAGCAGCTTCATCAGGTTGACCACGTTGGTGCCGAACAGCTGCGAGGTGTGCCGCGCCATCCGGCTGGTCAGGTCGGTGTAGCCCAGGATGGTCACGCCGTTCGGGGTGACGACCTTCTCCCCCGGGACGGTCAGCTCGCAGTTGCCGCCACCGGAGGCCGCCAGGTCCACGATCACGCTGCCGGGACGCATCGCGGCGACCATCTCGGCGGTGATGGTGCGCGGCGCCTTGCCGCGGACCAGGGCGGTGGTGATGACGATGTCGGCCTTGGCGGTCTCCTCCGCGTACATCTGCGCGGTGAGCCGCTCCTGCTCGGCGGTCAGCTCGGAGGCGTACCCGTCGGCAGAACGGCCCTGCTGCACTGCGCTGTCGGTCTCGGCCTGCACGAAGCTGGCGCCCATCGACTCGATCTGCTCGCCGACCTCGGGCCGGACGTCGAAGGCCCGCACCTGCGCGCCCAGGCTGCCCGCGGCACCGATCGCCGCGAGGCCCGCCACACCGGCGCCGATCACGAACACGGTCGCAGGGGGCGTCTTGCCGGCCGCGGTGACCTGGCCGGTGAACATGCCGCCGAACTCCTCGGCCGCCTCGATCACTGCCCGGTAGCCCGCGACATTCGACATGGTGGACAGCACGTCCAGCGCCTGGGCGCGGGAGATCCGCGGCACCGCATCCAGCGCCAGGCCGGTGACCCGCTGCTCCGCGAGTGCCTCGACCAGCTCCGGGTGCCCGGCGGGGGCCATGGTCGCGATCACCGTGGCACCGGCACGCAGGCTCGCCACCTGGGTGGCGGTCGGGGCGTCGACCAGGGTCACCACGTCACTGGACCAGACCGCCTCGGCGTCCCCGATCTGCGCACCGGCCTCGGCGTAGGCGGCATCCGGGTAACCGGCCGCCTCCCCCGCCGACTCCTGCACGACGACGTCGTACCCGAGCTTGCCCAGCTGGGTGACGGTGGCCGGGGTGGCGGCGACCAGGCGCTCGCCCGGTCTGCTCTCCTTCGGCACGCCGATCCTCATCGGCTCTCCTTCTGGTCGAGGGGTGCGCGGGCACGAACGGCCCGTGCCATCCTGCCGAGACGCGGGGTGACCGAGGTCGGGACCATGGGCCCAGCGGCGCGGCCCAGGCGGCGAACTGGGTGTCCTCCCGCGTCCGAGGGGTGGGACACCGGCCCGGTCGTCTCAGGTGGTGGGATCGGACTCGGCGCTGCGCAGGTCGGTCTCCCAGGCTCGAGCGGTGCGCCGGAGCTCGCCCTCGGCGTCCAGACCCTGCTGCTGCGCCTCGACGACCAGTGCCAGCAACCGGGCACCGAGCGAGTCGTCCGCGGGCGGGTCGACCGGCAGCCCGGTGCGGGTGGCCCGGGAGGTGACCTTCTGGGCCCGGGCCAGTGCGCCGAGCCCGGCCGGGATGCCGTCGAACACCGAGTCGCGGGACTTCTCGGTCTTCTTGATCTGCTCCCACTGCCGGTGCACGGCCTCGGCGTCCTGCGCGTCGGCCTCCGCGAACACGTGCGGGTGCCGGCGGATCAGCTTGGCGACCAGGTCACCGGCGACCTCGTCGATGCCCCACGGGTCCTCGGCGTCCTCCTGCGCGATCCGGGACTGGAACACCACCTGGAGCAGCAGGTCGCCCAGTTCCTCGCGCAGGTTGTCCCGGTCGCCGAGTTCCACCGCCTCGGCGACCTCGTGCGCCTCCTCGATGGCGTAGGGCACCAGCGAGGCGTGGGTCTGCTCGGCGTCCCACGGGCAGCCGCCCGGCGAGCGCAGGCGGTCCATCACCGCCACCAGCTCGCGCAGCGGGTCGGTCGCGGCGCTCACGGGGCGGTGTCGGTCTGGGTGGGGACGATCCAGGAGTAGGTGCCCTGCACCACGGCGCCGGTGGCATCGAACTGCCCGTACCGCGGGTTGACCTTCACCTCGAGGCCGTCCAGCTCCTCCTGCAGGTCGGTCACCAGCGTGGCCTGCTGCTGCGCGGATGCCTGCTGCAACGCCGAGGCGGCGAGCGAGAACCGCAGCACCGCCAGCGACTCCGGGGTGAGCTCGACGTCCGGGTCCATCCCCTCGGTCGCCTCGGCGGTCTGCCGGTACAGCTCGGTGAGCTGCTGATCGCTGTACGCCTCGCCCAGGCCCGCGGTCACCGCGGTGTAGGCCGGCTGCTGGACCAGCACCGTGATCAGGTTGGGCAGGTCGACGCCGCTGAAGATCGGGCTGACCTGCTCGAAGGTGGTCTGCAGCGCGGCCTCGCTGATCGCGTGACCGTCCACGATCACCGCGGCCCCGGGGGTGCCCCCGCCGCAGGCCGCCAAGGACGCCGCAAGCACGCCCGCTCCGATGATCGCGCCGAACCGGTGTCGGGTGGACATCCGTCGTCTCCCTGGTGGTAGGTCTGCTGCTCGGCGCCATGCTAGGCCCTCGCGGGTGGTCACCGGGTGGTGCCCACCGAGGCCGCCGCCGCCACGTCGCCGAGGATCACCGCGTCGATCAGCTCGCGCACCCAGGTCAGGATCGCCTCGCCGTGCAGCGGCTTGCCGCCGATCCGGGCGGTCATCGGGAACGGCACCAGGATCGTGCGCAGGGCGGGCTTGAGCACCGTGCCCGGGTACAGCCGCTTGAGCCGCAGCTGGGCGGACTCGGGCAGTTCCACCGGGGCGAACCGGACGAACTTGCCCTGCGCGGTGATGTCGGTCAGGCCGGCCCGGCGGGCGTGCAGCCGGAACCGCGCCACCGCGAACAGGTTGGCCACCGGCTCCGGGATCGGGCCGTACCGGTCGACCAGTTCGGCGGAGATCTCGGACAGCACGGCCTCGTCGGTGGCGTTCGCCAGCTTCTGGTACGCCTCCAGCCGCAGCCGCTCGTGCGCGATGTAGTCGTGCGGGATGTGCGCGTCCACCGGCAGCTCGATCGTGACGTCCGGCTGTTCCTCCGGCTGGTCGCCGCGATAGGACGCGACCGCCTCGCCGACCATCCGGATGTACAGGTCGAAGCCGACGCCCTCGATGTGCCCGGACTGTTCGCCGCCGAGCAGGTTGCCGGCGCCGCGGATCTCCAGGTCCTTCATCGCGACCGCCATGCCCGCGCCGAGGTCGGTGTTCGCCGCGATGGTGGACAGCCGGTCGTGCGCGGTCTCGGTCAGCGGCTTCTCCGGCGGGTACAGGAAGTAGGCGTAGGCCCGCTCCCGGCCACGACCCACCCGGCCGCGCAGCTGGTGCAGCTGGGACAGGCCGAGCCGGTCCGCGCGCTCCAGGATCAGGGTGTTGGCATTCGAGATGTCCAGGCCGGTCTCCACGATCGTGGTGCAGACCAGCACGTCGAACCGCTTTTCCCAGAAGTCGGCGATCACCTGTTCCAGCTGGTGTTCGTTCATCTTGCCGTGCGCGACCGCGATCCGGGCCTCGGGCACCAGCTCGCTCAGCCGGTTCGCGGTGCGCTCGATCGACTCGACCTTGTTGTGCACGTAGAACACCTGGCCCTCGCGCAGCAGCTCGCGGCGGATGGCGGCGGCGATCTGCTTCTCCTCGTACGGGCCGACGAAGGTCAGCACCGGGTGCCGCTCCTCCGGCGGGGTCGCCAGGGTGGACATCTCCCGGATGCCGGTGACCGCCATCTCCAGGGTGCGCGGGATCGGCGTGGCGGACATCGCCAGCACGTCGACGTTGGTGCGCAGCGCCTTGAGGGTCTCCTTGTGCTCGACGCCGAAGCGCTGCTCCTCGTCGATGATCACCAGGCCGAGGTCCTTGAACCGGATCTCCCCGGTGATCAGGCGGTGGGTGCCGATCACCACGTCGATGCTGCCGTCCCGTAGTCCGTCCACCACGGCCTCCGACTCGGCCTTGGTCTGGAACCGGGACAGCGCCTTCACGGTGACCGGGAAGCCGGCGTAGCGCTCGGAGAACGTCTCCAGGTGCTGCTGGACCAGCAGGGTGGTCGGCACCAGCACGGCCACCTGCTTGCCGTCCTGCACCGCCTTGAACGCCGCGCGGACCGCGATCTCGGTCTTGCCGTAGCCGACGTCGCCGCAGATCAGCCGGTCCATCGGGACGGACTTCTCCATGTCGGCCTTGACCTCGTCGATGGTGGCCAGCTGGTCCGGGGTCTCGACGTAGGCGAAGGCGTCCTCCAGCTCCCGCTGCCACGGGGTGTCCGGGCCGAAGGCGTGACCCTGGGTGGCCATCCGGGCCGAGTACAACCGGATCAGCTCACCGGCGATCTCCTTGACCGCCTTGCGCGCCCGGCCCTTGGTCTTGGTCCAGTCCGCGCCACCCATCTTGTTCAGGCTGGGCGACTCGCCACCGACGTACTTGGTCACCTGGTCGAGCTGGTCGGTGGGCACGAACAGCCGGTCACCGGGCTGGCCGCGCTTGGAACTCGCGTACTCGATCACCAGGTACTCGCGGGTCGCCGCGGCCGCGCCGGTGCCGATCGTCCGGGACACCAGCTCGACGAACCGGCCCACCCCGTGCTGCTCGTGCACCACGAAGTCGCCGGGCCGCAGCTGCAGCGGGTCGACCACGTTGCGGCGGCGGGACGGCATCCGGCGCATGTCCCGGGTGGACGTCCCGGCCCGGCCGGTCAGGTCCGACTCGGAGAACACCGCCAGCTTGAGGCCCTCGGCGACGAAGCCCGGGCCGACCTGCGCCGGGGTGACCAGCACCACGCCACCCTCGGGCTCCTCCGGCAGCGCGGGCACCAGGCGGGCGGGCACGTCGGCGGCCTTGAGCTGCTCGGTCATCCGCTGCGCCGGGCCGTGGCCCTCGGTGGCCAGCACCAGGTGCCAGCCGTCCTGCTGCAACGCGCGCACGTCGTTCACCGCGCGCTCCACCTCACCGCGATAGCGCTCGACCTCGCGGGCGGCGACCACCACGGTGTGCTCACCGTCGGTGACCAGGTCGTCCGGGTGGTCGGAGGCACCCTCCACCGCGTCGGCGTCCAGGGTGAACGGGCTCAGCGTCCACCAGCCCAGGCCCCGCACCGCGGCCAGCGCCCGGACCTCGGCGAAGGAGGCGAAGGACGCGGCGGACAGGTCCAGCGGGGTGGCGGCACCGGCGGCGGCCGAGGTCCACGCGGCGGCCAGGAACTCCTCGGTGGTGGCGACCAGGTCGTGTGCACGGCGGCGGACCCGCTCCGGGTCGGAGACCACGATCAGCACGTCGTCGGGCACCAGGTCCAGCACCGGCACCATGGCGTCCACCAGCGCCGGGGCCAGCGACTCCATCCCCTCCACCGCGATGCCCTGGGCCATCTTCTCCAGCATCTCCACCGCGCCGGGCAGCTGCGGCACCAGATCGGCGGCCCGGGCCCGCACCTGCTCGGTGAGCAGCAGTTCGCGGCAGGGCGGGGCCCACAGGCCGTGCTGGGCGACCTCCAGCGAGCGCTGGTCGGCGACCGCGAACCAGCGGATCTCCTCGACCTCCTCGCCCCAGAACTCCACCCGCATCGGGTGGTCCTCGGTCGGCGGGAAGACGTCGAGGATGCCACCGCGCACGGCGAACTCCCCGCGGCGCTCCACCATGTCCACCCGGCTGTACGCCGCTGCGGTCAACCGGTCGGCGACGTCGGTCAGATCGGCGGTGTCGCCCGGGTTCAGCGCCACCGGCTCCAGCTCGCCCAGACCGGCGACCACCGGCTGCAACAGGGCACGCACCGGCATCACCAGCACCCGGATCGGGCCGGTGTGACCGGGCTCGGGGTCCGGGTGCGCCAGCCGGCGGAACACCGCCAGCCGCCGGGCGACCGTGTCCGAACGCGGCGACAGGCGCTCGTGCGGCAGGGTCTCCCAGCTGGGCAGCACGGCCACGTCGTCGTAGGCCAGGTAGCAGCGCAGGGCGGCGGCCAGCTCGTCGGCGTCCCGGCCGGTCGCGGTGACCACGACCAGCGGGCGGCCCTGGCGCTCGGCGACCGCACCGGACATCGCGGCCAGCAGCGGCGGCCGGATGCCGGGCGGGCCGACCACGTCCAGCTCACCCCGGGCCCGGACCAGCTCCACGGCGCGGGCGAGTGCCGGGTCCTCGAGCAGCAGCGGGAGTAGGCCGGCGACGTTCATGGATCCCCTTCGGGCGGGTGGGACAGCACGACGACCCCGAATCCGTGTGGACCCGGGGTGCGATGTGATTCTACGAGCGGGGACCGACATCCCGCCGCTGGGGGTGTCACAGGTGCGTGCCACACTCCCAGTACGACCGGGCACAGCCGCCGGGGCGCCCGGACGATCCGACCGATGATCCGTCCCACAGCCGCCCGAAGCGAGGAGTGCCCATGATCGAGATCCCCGAGTCCGCCACCCTGGCCGCCCAGGTCGATGCCCAGCTCGCGGGACGCCGGGTCACCGGCGTGCAGGTGGCCGCCCGACCCAACCCGTTCGTCCACTTCACCGGGGACCCGGCGGCCTACCCGTCGGTGCTGGCCGGGCGGGCCGTGACCGGCGGCACCGGGATGGCGTCCTTCCTCCGGATCGGCCTGGCCGACGGCGACGACGTGGTCGAGCTGACCGTCAACGACGGGGCGCGGCCGACGCTGCTCACCCCCGCCCAGGCGGCCAAGCCGGTCGCGAAGAGCCACCAGCTGCGCCTGGACCTGGACGACGGGTCCGCGCTGGTGTTCACGGTGCAGATGTACGGCGCGATCCGGCTGCTGGGCGGACTGGACGAGGACGGCCGCACCCGGCCGGTGCCGGGGGTCGACGACGGCGGCGAGGAGGAGTCCTTCTACGACCGGGCCGCCCGGACCTCGCCCTCGCCGCTCGGCGACGGCTTCGACGCGCACTGGCAGGGGTTGCTGGCGGCCGAGGGCGCGGACCGGCTGTCGCTGAAGGCGGTGCTGGCCACCCACCAGCGGATCCCCGGGCTGGGCAACGGCGTGCTGCAGGACATCCTGTGGACCGCCCGGATGAACCCCCGGCGCAAGCTCGGGACGCTGGACGCCGCCGAGCGCGACCTGCTGCGGGACACGGTCACCGGGGTGCTGCGCACCATGGTCGCCGACGGCGGCCGGGACACCGAGAAGATGCTGGACGGCCGGCCGGGCGGGTACCGGACGGTGATGTGCCTGGCCGCGCTGGACCGGGGGTGCCCGCGGTGCGGCGGCGCGGTCGAGAAGGCGGCGTATCTGGGCGGGCGGGTGTACGTCTGTCCGGTCTGCCAGCCGGCGCCCTGACCGGGGCGGGTCCGGGGGCCGGAGCCGGGCGCGTCAGGCCCGCAGGGCGTGGTGTTCCGGCGCGGAGTAGGGCTCGGGGTCGGGCAGTCCGCCGCGGGCGAAGCCGACGCCGAAGCCGAGGTCCCAGCACAGGCCGGCCAGGTCGCCGTGGTGACGGACCCGGGCGAGCTGGGCGGCGACCAGGCCGGCGCGGCGCAGCACCCGGCGAGGGCCGAGGGAGCGCCGGTCCGGGGCGTCCGCGGGCGCGGGGCCGGCGTCGAGGGCGGAGTCGGGCGCGGGGTCGGCGGCCGAGGGTCGCGGGGTCGGCGGTGACGACGAAGGGGCGGTCGAGAGAGCCCCGTAGCGGGCAGCCAGCCAGCGCTCGCCCATGCCGGTGTTCCGGCCCTGCCGCCACGCCCCGCGCAGGCCCCGGCGCAGCCGCATGTGCACCACGGCGTCCGGCGCGAAGACCAGCGGGGTGCCGGACAGCTGCGCCCGCCAGCACAGATCGGTGTCCTGCAGGAACCGTGCGCCGAGGTCGAACCCGCCCAGGGCGTGGAACAGCGCGGCGTGCACGCCCAGGTTGCTGGCGGCGGCGTGGCCGAGCCCAGGCAGCGGGTCGGTGGATTGCAGCCCGTCGACCTGCGGCAGCGCGCGGGATCGGCGCAGATCCGGGCTGTTCAGCCGCTCCCAGTCCAGCCGGCCGGCGACCAGGGGTGTGTGCGCGAGGGCGGCGGTGATGGCGGCGACCCAGTCGTCGGCGACCACGTCGTCGGCATCGCAGAACGCCAGCCACCGGCCGCGTGCGGTCAGGGCACCGAGGTTGCGGGCGTGCCCGGCGCCCGGCCGGCCGGCGGCGTCGACCAGGTGCAGCTCCGGCCAGTCGGCGGAGCGCAGCCGGACCAGGTCGGCGGTGGCGTCGGTGGAGCCGTTGTCCGCGACGATCAGCTCCCAGCGACCGTCACCGCGCTGAGCCGCCAGGGCGTCGAGCTGGGCGGGCAGGGTGGTCGCGGCGTTGCGGGCGGCGATGATCACCGACAGGTCGATCGGGTCGTGGTCCATCGGCACACTCCCCCGAAGAATCGGACATGTCAGACATAGTGCATCACGGCGCGGGGATCACGTCGAGGGCCGCAACTCCTTGCGCAGGACCAGCTCGATGGGTTCGCCGGGGAACAGCAGTGCGCCGCAGTCGCGGTAGCCGAGTCGCCGGTAGAGGTGCTGCGCCTGCTCGTCCGCCTGGGTCGAGGTGAGCACCGCCGCGTGACCGGCCTCGGCAGTCCCGTGTCTGGTCTAAAGCTCGCGGATGTCTGTGCGGCCGTCCGACCGCGAGCAGCAGACCAACCTCTCTCACCGTCTCGCTACGCGCGGTCGAAGAGCACCGACACGTCTAGGCGGTCGGCTGTCGGAGAGTCGCCTCGAGGTTTGTGCCGTACGTCTTCGTGGACACCTCTTTGGCACCCCCGTGCGTAACGCCCTCCAGGCGGCTGAGGAGAATCTCGTGGTCCCGGTCAGGAGTGAACCGCACCGTGCCACCCCGATGCCCGGCCGAGACTCTGGCGTAATCGCCTCCCATGAGCAGCAGTAGCTCGCGTAGGTCCTCGAGCGGGAGGCCATCACCCTGAACGACGAGGGCGCGCACGAGGGAAGGAGTCGACGCTCCGGCTTCGTTCAGGGCTTGCAGACGGGCCAGGTCCAGGCGATCGTGGCGGGCGGCGAGGGCGTCAGCGATCGTTGTGGCCTCACCGGCGGTCGCCGGGGTGACGAGGGACTCCAGCTTCTCGACCAGCGCTGCCTTGGTTGTTTCGGGGATCACCTTGCTGTTGAGGACGGAGGCAAGGTGCCGGGTGGGCAGGATGGAGGTGTCCGCGAACTCGCCGAACTTGTCTGAGGCGGCGACGGCGGGCTCGAAATGCTCCCACTGGTCCAGGAGGTCTGGGTCGAAGGTCGCCGGCTCGTCGGCGAGAAGAGATGCGGCAAGCAGCTGCCCTACCAGGTTGGCGTCCGCAGGGCCGAGTTGGCCGATCGGAATCAGCCCGGGCGCGACCGAAGCCGTGAGTGCGACCCTCACGGTTGGGTCGGCGATCGTATCGCGCGCCGCCAGAATCGCGAAGGTCAGCTTGAGCCGATCGGGCTGAGGGACGGGGTCGGGCGTTGTGATCCTCTCTCGTGCGGCCAAGAACGCCCCGAGGCGGTCGTCCACGTCGTGTACGGCGATGTAACGCTGGACGTTGTCGAAGGTTGGGTCGGTGCGCCAGTGCGTGACAATTGCGGGCCAGGTCTCGGTCTTCGTCCGCTGAAGGTCGGGTACCCGGCAGGAGTTCGAGGTAGCGCCAACGAGCTGGTCCAGCAGAGCTGCCGGCAGCTTGGCTGCGATGTCATTCAGGATCTCGGCGAACAGGTCGGGATCCGCGATGGGTGTTCCCGCGGGGTTCAGATCGACCAGCGCCTGGAGGTAGATGGCTAGATGGTTCACCGCGTGCTCGTAGACGGCCCGCGTCGAGGGTTCGGAGTACAAGACGTCGAGTGCGACGCGATCAGCCCCACCGAGAGTGCTCAGGTTGGTGGCGCTGATCGGGTAGATGCTCGTCTGGATGGCGGCCTCAAATGCAATCTCGTTGAGTCTGCTGAGGTCGTCGATCGTGGCGTCCGCAGCCGCGAACGTCGCCATGACGACGGCCGCCCGTTGCCCATTTGCCGGGTGGGTGACGGCCCGCAGATCCCCGTAATGATCGGACATATACGCCGCCACCTCGGGGTCGAGGTCGTCTCGTTCGTCCCCGCTGATCGCGCCGAGGACCGCGTCGACCAGGTTCAGGCGGCCCTGTGGGGTGACAGGGGCCTCTACCGAGGTATAGCGCAGCGCCTGCTTCCAAGTCGGAGCCATCAAAGTGGCGAGCTGGCCGGCCACATCTCGCGGCTCCCTCTCGAAGAATCGCTCCACGAAAGTCTGCTCTTGCGCGCCCCACCTGTCTGCGAGGCGCTTCGCGACCCTTTCTGCGGCGCCGCGCCGGTGCTCCACCAGGTGGCGGACGATGTCGAGGTTGTAGATCGCCGGTTCGTCGAACAGGTGGTTGTCGTCGCTGTCGGCCTTCTGGTCACGCAAGATCTGGCGGACGTCCCGCTCGCTGAGTTCGTACTCCACGATGGGTGCACCTGGCTCAATCGCCCGGGCGATGTACTCGGCGGCATTCAACCCGACGTCCTTGCCGTAGAACATCGAGGCGTACCGGGCGAAGTGGCGGGGCAGGTACCCCTGAGCGATCAGCTCCCTGACCATCGTGGTCGGCGCGTACGCGTCCACGAGACCCCTGAAGCTGATCGGGGTGCTCGTGTCGGCCGACTCGGAGCCCTCGGGAGCAATGGTCAGGTCGTCTCGCGCGTAGAGCTGTTTCCAGGTGTGGTGGCGTAGGAATGCGATCTCTTCGCGGGTCTTGTCGATCTTTGCCCCGAGGTCGTCGAGGTCAGCGTCCTGCCACCCCTGCGGGTCGATCGACATGCCGATCATGCGGGCGAGCATTTTCCGGCCCAACTGCGCATTGCTCGTCCGTCCGTACCTGCCCGCGACAGACAGCTGGACGGTCAGTCGAGCGCCATTTGCGATCTGCTGCCAACCCGAGAGGTCAGCCAGATCGTCGCCAGTGAGCGGCCCCGTGAACGCGACCGTGTTGGCCTCGAATCCCTGGGCAAGCTCCAGCAGCTCGGGCCGAAGTGCTTTCAGCTTTTTCCCCGCAAGTTCCGCACGCCCATGGAGTGACCGGCCGTTCTCCAGTTGTGCGCTCAGCGCGGTGAGGGTACGAGTCTGAACGTTCAGATTATGCTCGACGAGTTTCAGCCACCGCCTGGCGAGGGTGTCCAGAGGGCTGGTCGCCAGGCGAATGTGCTCATATGCCTCAGGGCTCGTGACCCGCAGCAGCACCAGGGAGAACACGATGTC
This sequence comes from Cellulomonas denverensis, assembly GCF_012396125.1. Classification (GTDB taxonomy): domain Bacteria; phylum Actinomycetota; class Actinomycetes; order Actinomycetales; family Cellulomonadaceae; genus Cellulomonas; species Cellulomonas denverensis. Next base: position 214,984 of record NZ_JAAXOX010000001.1, read on the forward strand.
GTGGGTGATCTCGGGCATCGGGTGTTCGGCGGATGTCACGAGTCGGTCGTAGTGAACCTCAAACTCATTGCGGATCGACCACAGCGTTCGCATGTCTGCCACGTGCCGGGCCGCCAGGCGGATGAGGGCCGGCGATATCCCTGACTCGTGCTCCGAGTGGGACATGTGGGGCGCCATCACGTCGAGCATCAGGTCGTGGGAGTTGTCAGCGGTGGCGAACGGAACAATAGGGATGATCACGTCGAAGTGCTTCGCGCGATTCGCCCGGTTCAGCTCGTGTGCCAGGTGGGCAGGGGTCCTCGGGGTCGCCGGTGGCAGGTCCCCGCTGCCAGCCGAGCCAGCATGCTCGCGGGCTTCATCCGCTGTGGCGCCGATCCGTCCCAGGACACTGTCACGGATCGCGTACACGAACACGACCCGACGCCCCACCTGGCCCGAACCGTTCACCAGGGTGTTCAGGGCCCGCAGAGTGTCGAACACGACAGCATCGTCGAACCTGTCCACGTCCTCGATCAGCACGACCGAGGTCTTCGAGACCTCGAAGAAGTAGATGATCTCGTCCAGGTACTGATCGAAGTAGCTGGACGCGTTCGGCTCAAGGCTGACCGTCAGTGCCCCGGCCTTGAGCCCGGCGCGAAACGCGTACCGGCCCGCGAGCGCCCTCCAGACCGCGAACATGAGGACCAGTAGCCCAACGGCCACTGCGCTCCCGAACCATGCAGATGACCACCCGAGTTCGACCAGGCGATCGCCGATCGTCGCATGCCACCCGAAGAGCACGGCCGCCGCCCACGCCAGCCCGAGAACGGCCAAAACTGTGAGTGCCCCCGGGGCCGACCACCTCGGCGTCGTCGCCCTAGGGAACCGAGAGTGCGGCGTGCGCCGAGGAGGGAGCCGGTAGAGCAGCTGCTTGACGAGTTCCTTCTGGATCCGGTTGCTCTTCTCCCGCTCGGCGGGGTTCGCCGTTGGCGTCTCTGGTGCCGCCCGAGGATCGAGCGTCGACAGTGACAGCTCGATCGTTCGGCGTTGGTGCCTCCAAGGGAACCGACTATCCCAGTACGAGCGGACCAACGCTTGCAGGACGCTCGACTTGCCCGACCCGTAGGAGCCCGTGAGAGCGACACTGCGTGTGTCCGGGTGACGAAGAGCCCGCTCCATCAGATCCAGGTACACCTGATGGTGCTTGGGCTGAAACCGAGGCGCCAGCGACACCAGCGGCATCGTGCTTCCAGCGCGGTCCGAGCGACTGGCCGCGATCACATGGCCGTCCGGGCTCCCGCTTGGCCAACCGAGTCTCCGCCGTCGGCGCCGCTTTGGCTCTTGACTTTCGCCGTCCGGGCGGCTGGCGCTCTCAAGTGACTTTATCGATGGATTCTCCGGCTTAGCGGGCACCACCTGATGCTAGGCCCAACCGGAGTGCTTCAGAACAGGTCTCCTACACCGGCCGGGCTTATGACTTGCGGGTCGGTGGCGCAACACGTTGCCAGGCCAGATCCGAGCCGTGGGGGGCGGGTCCCAGCGAGTCGACAGCCGGAGCGTGGCGCAACCGTCGAGGACTGCTCTCGGCCCGCCCGGCGGCGATGTCACGCGAGAAGCGATGAATACCCGTGCTGTCGACCTTCCGGTCGATCTGAACGGTGCGGACGACTTGGGGTCGCCTTGGGGCCTGCTGAGCCGAACCCGAAGCCCGCTGCGCGTGCACGAAAGCGCATGGCCGAGGCGGCCACATCGACCTGCACGAGGTCGACATGCTGAAGCTCCAAAGAGTTGAGATCTGCGCAGCACCAGGGCGAGGAAGACGGTCACCCGCCCTGGTATTGACGGGCCTAGACTCTTCGATGGGCTTGCCGCGAGAAAGGCTGTCCAGCAGCGTCTGGCTACTGCCTTCCCGCCCTAGTAGCAGCGCTCCAAGAGGTGACGGTCACGGGTCAGAGCGGTGGCAAGTCCGGGCGGGCGGTCGGCATCGCGCTACGCAGCAGTTGGTCCAAAACCGAGTGCCCATCTTCCGACGTTCGCGGGGCGCACGGTGGGTCCGGGGGCCATCCCCGGAGTCTGTCAGTACCGCTCCGGCCCGTAGTCGATCCGGTAGTGCTGCTCGCGCGGTCGCTCGCCGATCGGGCGGGCCGGGACGCCGCCCACGACGGTCCACGGCGGCACGTCCGACGTCACCACCGCCCCGGCGGCAACCACCGCGCCCTCACCGATCGTCACGCCGCGAACCACGGTGCTCCGGCTGGCCAGCCAAGCCCGGTCGCCGATCACGATCGGTCCCAGCCGGCCGGGGAAGCCGGGATCGCGGTGGTCGTGGTCGGCGGTGATCAGCAGGGTGTGCGAGGCGATCACCACGTCCAGGCCGATGTCGATCCCGCCCCGGGCGTCGATCTGGCAGAACCGGCCGATGTGGCACCGCCCCGCGATCCGCAGGTTGCCCGGCTCCAGCACCTCGGACCCGCCGAACAGGTACACGTGCTCGCCCAGGTCGGCACCCATCCGGCGCAGGGCGGCGATCCGGAGCCGGTTGCTCGGGATGTCGGTCAGCACCCGGTTGAACAGCAGTTCGGATCGACTGCCCATCAGGCACCTCCACGCAGCAGGGCCGCCACCGCGGCCGGGGTGTGCTCGGACTCCACCAGTGCCCGTCCGGCGCGGGCGCGGCGCAGGCGTTCGGCGTCGTCGGCGACCAGTGCGGCCAGGGCGGGCCCCAGGTCATCGGCGTCCCGGACCAGGGTGGCGCCGGCCCGGGGCAACAGGTGGGCGGCGCCGCGGTCGTCGTTGGTCAGGACCGCACCGGCGTTGGCGAAGGCGGCGATCAGTGGACCGCTGACCGCATAGCGACCCGCGGCGCCGGACCAGCCGGAGTGCCGCCAGCGCACCACCACCGCCGCCCGGGCGAATGCGGCCCGGACCCCCGCCTCGTCGGTGAAGCCCAGCAGTTCGACCCGGTCGGCGACGCCGAGACCGGCGGCGGCCCGGGCCAGCACTGCACCCGCGTCGTCCGGACAGGCGCCGACCAGCAGCCGCCAGTCGGTGGGCAGCGCGGCCAGCACCGGCAGCAGCGGCAGCACGTCCTCGGCGGCGGCGACGTACCCGGGCACCAGGATCGCGCGGCGGGCGGCGACCGCGGCGGGCACCAGCGGTGGCGGTACGGCGACATGCGGCACCGGTTCGACCGGGCGGGTGAGCCGGTGGGCGGCGGTCAGCGCCTCGGCACCGGCGGGCGACAGGCAGCACACCCGTTCGACCCGTTGCAGTAGATCCCGCTCGGCGCGGCGGCCCAGGGTGCCGGACAGCAGTGCGGCCAGCCGCCGACCACCGCGGCGGTCCAGCGTCCGGCTGAAGAACGCCCCGCCGGACAGTGCGGGCACGTCGTGCACCATCAGCCATACCCGGGCCCCGCGCCGGGTCAGCCACCAGGCGGCCCAGAACTCGGCCAGCCCGCGGCCGGCCTGCTCCACCACCAGCACGGTGCCGGGGTCGGCGAGCGGGCGGCGCAGGCGGCGGACCAGTCGCCGGGCGAGCGGGAAGGACTGCGAGGCGGCGGGATCGGGCGGCAGTTCCACGGTCGTGGTGGGGGCGATCTCGGCCAGCGCGTGCCGGAACACCGCGGCATAGGCGGCCACCCCGCTCGGGCTGGGCGGCATCCGGGTCAGGTGCAGCAGGCGGGTCGGTGCCGGCCGGGTGCTCATCGCGCGGGCCGGCGTCGCAGGGCGTCCCGGGTGGACACCAGGGCGTGCTGGGCGAACTCGGCGGCGGCGAGCACCCGGGTCCGGCGGGGCGGGAGGTCGGTGTGCAGGCTGCCGTCCCGTTCGGCGGCGATCAGCGATCCGGACAGCTGGCCGAAGGTGTGCAGCGCGGCCACCGCGAACCCGGCCCGGCCGTCCCGCCAGGCGCCGGAGAACACCGTGGTCCGGGCGAGTTCGCGCAGCAGGGCCACCGGGTCGTCGATCCGGGCCAGCCGGTCGGGGTGGTTGGCGGCGTAGCGCAGCACCTTCTCCTGGGTCTGGGCGATGCCGCGGAAGTTGAGGTGGGCGATCGGCGGCACCGACTCCGGGGCGTCGGCCACCGGCCCGTCGAACACCGGCGGGACGTGCGCCAGGGCGGGTTCGGCGTACCGGGCCCGGCCGCGGCGCAGCAGGGCGTACTTGGCGCTGCCCTGCAGGCTGTGCCGCAGCATCCGGCCGAAGGCGGAGTTGTCGTAGCGCAGCCGCACTCCTGCCAGCTCCGGGTCGTCGATCAGCGGGTGCAGGGTCGCCCGGAAGCCCTCGGGCAGGTGCTCGTCGGCGTCCACGAACAGCACCCAGTCACCGGTCGCGGCGTCCAGGCCGCGCTGCCGGACCTGCTCGACCACCGGGGCGTCCGGCACCGGCAGCACCCGGGCGCCGTGCTCGGCGGCGACCGCCACCGTGTCGTCGGTGGAGCCCATGTCGCAGACCAGGACCTCGTCGAAGCCGGTCAGCAGGGGCAGGCAGGCGCGCAGCAGCTCGGCCTCGTCCCGGGAGTACACGACGGCACTCACGCTGCTGCGGCTGGTCATGCCGGCGAGCGTACGTTCGGTTCCCCGCGGGGAGTGACCGCCCGAAGGGTGAATTGGGTCAATTCCCGACATCGGGTGCAATTCGGACGGCTAGCCTGCCGCCATGAGCCACGTCATCGTCGTCGGCGGCGGAATCGTCGGACTGGCCACCGCCGCCCGGCTGGCGGCCCGGGGTGACCGGGTCACCGTGCTGGAGAAGGAGGACGACCTGGCCCGGCACCAGACCGGACGCAACTCCGGGGTGATCCACTCCGGGCTGTATTACCCCGAGGGCAGCCTCAAGGCGCGGATGGCGACCGCCGGGGCACGGTCGATGGCCCGGTTCGCCGCCGAGCACGGGGTGCCGGTCGAGGTCTGCGGCAAGCTGGTCGTCGCCACCGACGAGTCCGAGCTGCCCGGCCTGCACCGGCTCGCCGCCCGGGCGGAGGCCAACGGTGTCCCGGCCCGCCTGCTGGACCCGGCGGGTGCGCGGGCGTGCGAGCCGCAGGTCCGGGCCCTCGCCGCGCTGCGGGTGGAGAGCACCGGCATCGTCGACTACCCCGGGGTGTGCCGGGTGCTCGCCGGCCAGGTCACCGCGGCGGGCGGGGAGATCCTGCTCGGCGAGGAGCTGGTCGCCGCCCGCACCGCCGGCGACCGGGTGCAGGTCCGCACCTCCCGGGCCGACCGGGAGGCCGACGGGCTGGTGGTCTGCGGCGGGCTGCACGCCGATCGGCTGGCCCGCGCCGCCGGGCTGACCCCGCAGGCCCGGATCGTGCCGTTCCGCGGCGAGTACTACGCGCTGAGCCCGGCCGCCGCCGACCTGGTGCGCGGTCTGGTGTACCCGGTGCCCGACCCCCGGTTCCCGTTCCTCGGCGTGCACCTCACCCGCGGGATCGACGGTCACGTGCACGCCGGGCCGAACGCGGTGCTCGCCCTGGCCCGGGAGGGCTACGACTGGGCCACGCTGTCGCGCCGGGACCTGGCCGACGCGCTGAGCTGGCCCGGGCTCTGGCGGATGGGCGCCCGCAACTGGCGGCCCGGCGCGGCCGAGGTGCTGCGCTCGCTGTCGCCCGCCGCCTTCGCCCGGAGCCTGGCCCGGCTGGTGCCCGGGATCACCGCCGACGACCTGGTGCCCGCACCGGCCGGGGTCCGCGCCCAGGCGGTCCGCCGGGACGGTGGGCTGGTCGACGACTTCCTGGTGCAGACCGCGCCGCGACAGGTGCACGTGCTCAACGCGCCCTCACCGGCGGCGACCGCGGCGCTGGAGATCGGGGCGCACCTGGTCGGGGAGCTGGACCGGGTGCTGCCGGCAGGGGTGCGGGGCTGAGGACCCCGACGGCGGGCCCGCGTCCGCGGGTCAGGCCGCGGCGGTGCGCGGACCGGCCAGCGGGGTGATCCGCACCGGCGCGGGGTCGCTCACCGGGGCGTAGGCGTAGCCGATCCCCCAGCCGAGGTCCCAGCACCAGGCGCCGAGTTCACCGAGGGACCGCACGCCGGCCAGGGACCGCAGGGTCGCGAGCGCGCGGTGCAGCAGCCGGTGCGAGGGCTCGTGCGGCGGGATGACTGGGGTGACGGACGACGGGGCCGGTTCGGTGGCCGCATCCGGCGCCGGCACCGTGGCGGGTCCGGGTGCCACGGCCGCGGCGGCCCTGACCTGGTCCCGGTAGCGGCGGGCCAGCCAGCGCTCGCCGGAGCCGTAGTGGTAGCCCTGGCTCAGCGCCGAGCGCAGCGTGCCGCGCAGCCGGACCTGCACCACCGCCTCCGGCGCCCAGCCCAGCGCGACCCCGGCGAGCTGGAGCCGCCAGCACAGGTCGGTGTCCTCCAGGAACAGCGCGCCCGGGTCGAAGCCGCCGACGGCGCGGAACAGCGCGCGGCGCACCCCCAGGTTCCCGGCCCCGGCGTGCGGCAGCCCGGGCAGGTGGGCCGAGTACTGCAGGCCGTCCTGCTGCGGCAGCGTGCGACTGCGCAGCACCCGGGGACTGTTGAGCTGATCGCCGGCGAACCGCCCGGCCACGAACGCCTGGTGCCCGAGCGCCCGGTGCATCGCGGCCAGCCAGTCGTCGGCGACCACGTCGTCCGCGTCGCAGAACAGCACGTCCCGGCCGGTCGCGGCGGCCACCCCGACATTGCGCGCCGCCCCGGCACCCCGGTGGGCGGAGGCGTCGATCACCCGCAGCCCCGGCAGCCGGTCCGCCCAGGACTCGGCGAGCGCGCGGGTGCCGTCGGTCGATCCGTTGTCGGCGACCAGCACCTCCCAGTCGGCGTCCACCCGCTGCCGCGACAGCGCCGCGAGCTGGGCGCCGAGCGTCCCGGCGGCGTCGAAGGCGGCGATCACCACGCTCAGGTCGGTCATGTCCACAGCTCCCGGATCACCGCGCGCACCCGGCGGTGCCGGGCGAGCAGGTCACCGACCGGCCGGGGCTGCCAGCCGGGGAGCCGGTCCAGCAGCAGGGCGGTCGCCTCGGCGCGGTCGAAGGCCGGCATCCGCTCGCCGGGGCCGAGGGTGCCGGGGTCGGCGCGGGTGTCGTGCAGCAGCAGGATGCCGCCGGGATGGACTGCCGCCCGGGCGCGTTCGGCGATCAGTTCCGCCGGGTCGTCCTGCCAGTCCGCCGCCCACCCGGACCAGATCACGACGTCCAGGCCCAGGCGTCGCCAGCCCCACAGCATCGCCGGGGTGTGCGCCCCGTACGGCGGCCGGAACAGCCGCACCGGAACCCCGGCCACCCGCTGCACCAGGTCCCGGGCGGCGGCGATCTCGGCCACGGCCGCCCGCGCGGGCATCCGGGTCAGCCGGCCGTGGTCCCGGCCGTGCAGTGCGAGCTCGTGACCCTCCGCGACGATCCGGTGCACCAGCTCCGGATGCGCCTGCGCGACCTCGGCCAGCACGAAGAACGTGGCCCGGACCCCGCGCTCGGCGAGCAGATCGAGCAGCCCGGGCGTGTGCGCGGGGTCGGGTCCGTCGTCATAGGTCAGCGCGAACTCGGGCGCGGCGGTGTCGGCGCAGAACGTCGGCGCGAGCGGGGCCAACGGCGCGAGTCCACGCCGGACCGGCAGCGGGCGGGCCGCCGGGGAGCCGAAGTCGCCCAGGTCCCGGCGCAGGACCACCCGCGCCCGGCCGCCTGATCCCGGAGGCGATCCCGCCCCACCCCGGGTGGCCGTGCGGGCGGGCGCGGGGCCGGCGCCGGTGACTCGCTCGCTGTCGACCATCGCCCCTCCCGGTGTGCGCGCTGCGGCCACAGTGTGGCCCGAACCCCGATGCGACTTGTCCCATTTGGGCGGTTTTCACCCGAACGGTAGCGCGGCGGGCCCCTCGTCGCGCGACCCTCGCCCTCGCGCCACGCGACCCAGCCCGCTCCCCCGGTCGGCCCAACCCCGGACATCGCCCAGCACCGCACCCCTGCCCGCCACACCCCGCTGACCAGCACCTCCACCGCAGCACGCCCCGCCCGATCCGTGCCGATTGTCCGTTTTCACCCGTTGGAACCTGTTTGGGAGGAAATGCCCGAGCTAGCCTCCTGGCGTACCGCTCGACACCCGCTCGACACCCGCTCGGCGCCGCCGACACCCCCCCGCCCGGACTCTGGAGGAGCCATGAGCAGCATCGCCCCGGCCGACATCCCCGTGGTGATCCTGTGCGGCGGGATGGGCACCCGGCTGCGCGAGGCCTCCGAGAAGCTGCCCAAGCCGCTGGTCGACATCGGCGGCCGCCCGATCCTCTGGCACATCATGAAGACCTACGGCGAGCACGGGTTCCGCCGGTTCGTGCTGGCGCTCGGGTACAAGAGCGACCTGATCAAGCAGTACTTCCTGGACTACCGCCACCTGACCAGCGACTTCACGCTGCACCTGGGCGGGGACGAGCAGCCGGTGTTCCACCAGACCTCGGGCACCGAGGACTGGGAGATCACCTTCGTCGAGACCGGGCTGACCACGGCCACCGCCGCCCGGATCCGCCGGGTGGCCGACCACCTGGACGCGGACCGGTTCGCGCTGACCTACGGCGACGGGATCGGGAACGTGGACATCACCGGGGTGCTGGCCCATCACGAGCGGCACGGACTGCTCGGCACCCTGACCGGCGTGCACCCGTCCAGCCGCTACGGCGAGATGCGGGTGGACGGGGACACGGTGCTGGAGTTCAACGAGAAGCCGACCCTGGCCGACGGCTGGGTGAACGGCGGGTTCTTCGTCTTCGAGCGGGAGTTCGTGGACAAGTACCTGGAGGACGATCCGGCGGTGATGCTGGAGAGCGTCCCGCTGCAACAGCTGGCCCGGGACCGGCAGCTGTCGGTCTTCGAGCACGAGGGCTTCTGGATGGGGATGGACACCTTCCGGGACTGGACGGAGCTGAACGGCCTGTGGGACGCGGGCCGGGCGCCGTGGAAGATCTGGGAGGACTGACGTGCGCATCCTGGTCACCGGCACCGGGGGTTACCTCGGCTGCCTGCTCGCCCCCACCCTGATCGCCGAGGGCCACGACGTCACCGGCCTGGACACCGGCTACTACGCCGAGGGCTGGCTGTACCACGGCCTGCCGGTGCTGCCGCGGACCGTCGTCAAGGACATCCGGCACGTCACCGCCGAGGACCTGCGCGGCTACGACGCGGTGGTGCACATGGCGGAGCTGAGCAACGACCCGATCGGCGACCTGCTGGGCGAGGTGACCTACCGGATCAACCACGAGGGCTCGGTCGCCCTGGCGTCGGCGGCGAAGGCGGCCGGGGTGCGGCGATTCGTGTACATGTCCTCCTGCTCGGTGTACGGGGTGGCCGACGGCACGGTGGACGAGTCCAGCCCGGTCGACCCGCAGACCGCGTACGCCCGGTGCAAGGCGCTGGTCGAACGGGACGTGACGGCACTGGCCGACGACGACTTCTCCCCCACGTTCCTGCGCAATGCCACCGCCTTCGGCGCCTCGCCCCGGCAGCGGTTCGACATCGTGCTGAACAACCTGGCCGGACTGGCCTGGACCCGGCACCGGATCGCGATGACCTCCGACGGCACGCCCTGGCGCCCGCTGGTGCACGGGCTGGACATCGCCAAGGCGATCCGCGCGGTGCTGGCCGCGCCCCGGGAGTCGGTGCACGCCCAAGTGCTCAACGTCGGGTCGGATGCGAACAACTACACCGTGCGGCAGATCGCCGAGACGGTGGGCGCCGAGTTCCCGGGCTGCGAGGTCAGCTTCGGCGAGCCCAGCGCGGACAACCGGTCCTACCGGGTCTCCTTCGCCAAGATCCGCCGGGTGCTGCCGGGCTTCGACACCGACTGGGACGCCGCCGCCGGTGCCGCCCAGCTGCACGAGGTGTTCACCCGGATCCAGCTGGACGAGGCCACCTTCACCGGCCGGGGGCACACCCGGCTGGCCCAGATCGAGCACCTGTTGAAGACCGGGCAGCTCGACCCCGACCTGTTCTGGACGGTGAACCCGTGAAGTACACCCCCACCGCCGTGGCCGGCGTGACCGTGGTCGACCTGGACCTGCGCGAGGACGACCGGGGCTTCTTCGCCCGGACCTTCGACGTGACCGAGTTCGCCGCGCACGGCCTGGACACCGCGGTCGCCCAGGGCAATCTGTCCTTCAACCACCGAGCGGGCACCCTGCGCGGGCTGCACCGCCAGGTCCCGCCGTACGCGGAGGGCAAGCTGGTCCGCTGCACCCGCGGCGCGATCGTGGACGTGGCGGTCGATGTCCGGCCCGGGTCGCCGACCTTCGGCGCGCACGTGCTGGTGGAGCTGACCGCGGCCAACCACCGGGCACTGTTCATCCCGCCCTACGTGGCGCACGGGTACCAGACGCTGGTGGACGACACCGAGGTGTCCTACCAGGTCAGCGGGCCGTACGCGCCGGAGGGTGAGCAGTCGTTCCGCTGGGACGACCCGCTGTTCGGCATCGCCTGGCCGCTGCCGGTGTCGGTGATCTCGGCCAAGGACGCCCAGGCCCCGCTGCTGCAGGGGGCGGGCCGGTGATCGTCGTCGACACCGCCCTGCACGAGCGGCAGACCGCCGGGCGTCCGGTCCGGGTGGCGCTGGTCGGTGCCGGGTTCATGGGCCGCGGGCTGGTGAACCAGATCGTGAACTCCACTCCCGGGATGGTGGTGACCGCGATCGTGGCCCGCCGCCCGGAGCAGGGGGTGCGGGCATTCACCGAGGCGGGGCTGTCCGGGGTCCGGCACGTGGAGTCGCCGGCCGCGCTGGACCGGGCCGCCGCGGAAGGCGTCCCGGCGGTCACCCCCGATCACCGGGTGGCGGTGGCCGCCGATGCGGTGGACGTGGTGGTCGACGTGACCGGGGCGGTGGAGTACGGCGCCCGGGTGGCGCTGGACTGCTTCGAGTACGGCAAGCACCTGGTGCTGATGAATGCCGAGGTGGACGCCACCGTCGGGCCCGAGCTGGCGCGGCTGGCGGACAAGGCCGGGGTGGTCTACACCGGCTGCGACGGCGACCAGCCCGGAGTGCAGCTGAACCTGCACCGGTTCGTCACCGGCCTGGGGCTGACCCCGCTGGTCGCCGGGAACATCAAGGGCCTGCAGGACGAGTACCGCACCCCCACCACCCAGCGGGCGTTCGCCGAGCGCTGGGGGCAGGACCCGCACATGGTGACCTCCTTCGCCGACGGGACCAAGGTGTCGGTGGAGCAGGCGCTGGTCGCCAACGCCACCGGGATGACGGTGCATCGGCGCGGGATGCTCGGCCGCGACCACGACGGGCACGTGGACGAGCTGACCGGCCGCTACGACCTGGACGAGCTGCGTGAACTGGGCGGCGCGGTGGACTACGTGGTCGGCGCCAAGCCCGGGCCCGGGGTGTTCATCCTGGCGGCGCACGACGACCCGAAGCAGCGGCACTACCTGGAGCTGTACAAGCTCGGCACCGGGCCGCTCTACTCGTTCTACCAGCCGTACCACCTGTGCCACTTCGAGGTGCCGACCACCATCGCCCGGGCCGCGCTGCTCGGGGACGCCACCATCCGGCCGCTGGGCGCACCGCGGGTCGAGGTGGTCACCACCGCCAAGACCGACCTGACCGCCGGCACCGTGCTGGACGCGCTGGGCGGGTACCACTACTACGGCCAGGCCGAGCGTGCGGACGTCACCCGGACCGAGCGGCTGTTGCCGGTGGGGGTGGCCGAGGGCTGCCGGCTGCGGCGGGACGTGCCACGGGACGCCACCCTGACCTACGACGACGTCGAACTGCCCGCCGGGCGGCTGGTGGACGAGCTGCGCGCGGACCAGGCGGCGTTGACATGACCGCGCTGTCGGCCCGGGCGCTCGCGTTCTACCTGCCCCAGTTCCACCCGGTGCCGGAGAACGACCAGTGGTGGGGCCCGGGCTTCACCGAGTGGACCAACACGGTCAAGGCCCGGCCGCTGTTCCGGGGGCACGACCAGCCGCACCTGCCGGCCGACCTGGGGTTCTACGACCTCCGGGTGCCGGAGACCCGGCGGGCCCAGGGTGAGCTGGCCCGGGAGTACGGCATCGAGGCCTTCGTGTACTGGCACTACTGGTTCGGCCGCGGCCGGCGGATCCTGGAGCGGCCGTTCACCGAGGTGCTGACCAGCCGGGAACCCGCGATGGGCTTCGCGCTGGCCTGGGCGAACCAGACCTGGTCCGGCATCTGGCACGGCGCCGCCGACCGGGTGCTGCTGGAGCAGACCTACCCCGGCCCGGAGGACGACCTGGCGCACTTCGACGCGGTGCTGCCCGCGTTCCGGGACGAGCGCTACCTGCGGGTCGACGACCGGCCGGTGTTCTACGTCTTCCGCCCGGAGGAACTGCCGGACCCGGCGGCCTTCGTGGACCGCTGGCAGGCGATGGCGCGCGGGGCCGGGCTGCCCGGGCTGTACCTGGTGGCCGAGGTCTCCGACCTGCTGGGCGCCGGGCCGCGGTTCGTGGACGTGGACGCCGCCGGGTTCGATGCCGGGGCGTACATGCGGATCCCGGCCCGGCGCACCCGGCTGGACGTGCTGCGGATGCGGGCCGGCCGCAAGCTGCTGCGCCGCCCGGAGGTGTACCCGCACGCGCCGGACTTCGCCGGACTGCCGACCGGGATCAGCGAGCGCCTGCAACCGGTGGTGTACCCGAACTGGGACAACACCCCGCGGTCCGGGCGGCGCGGGCTGGCGGTGACCGGATCGACGCCGGAGGTGTTCGCCCGGCACGTGGAGCAGGCGGCCGCGACCCTCGCGCACCGGCCGCCCACCGAGCGGCTGCTGTGGGTGAAGTCCTGGAACGAGTGGGCCGAGGGCAACTACCTGGAGCCGGATCAGGTGCACGGGCACGCCTGGCTGTCCGCGCTGCGCTCCGGCCTGGCGGTCGGCCTCCCGGAGCTGGAGGTGAGCCGTGGCTGACCGGCTCCGGATCGCGATGATCAGCTACTACCTGCCGTCCGGGTCGAAGATCGGGGTCGGCTTCCAGGTGCACGAGCTGGCCTCCGAGCTGGCCCGGCGCGGGCACACGGTGGACGTGTTCTCCGACTGCCCGCCGGTGCCGGGCGCACCCTACGGTCACCGGCACATCGCGATGTCCGGCAGCCTGCGCACGTTCCGGTTCGCCACCGCGCTGCGGCACCAGGACTTCAGCTCCTACGACGTGCTGCACGCGCACGGCGACGACTACTGGCTGTGGCGGCGCCGGGCCACCGCCCACCTGCGCACCGTGCACGGCAGCTGCTTCGAGGAGGCCCGGCACATCCGCGGCGCCAAGGAGCGGGTGCGGATGGGGCTGCTCGGGGTGTCCGAGGTGCTGGCCGCCCTGGTGGCGGACCGGGTGGTGGTGGTCTCGCCGCAGACCCGGCGCTGGGTGCCCCGGTCGCACGCCGTGGTGCCGAACGGGGTGGACACCGGGCGGTTCGAGCCCGGCGGAGCGCGCGCCGACCACCCGGTGATCCTGTTCGTCGGCACCTGGCACGGCCGCAAGCGCGGGGCCGACCTGGCCGCCGCGTTCCGGGAGCGGGTCCGCCCGGCAGTGCCGGGGGCCGAGCTGTGGATGGTCAGCCGGGACGTGCCCGCGGGCGCCGACGGCGACGGCATCCGGGTGCTCGGCCGGCTGTCCGACGACGAGCTCGCCGACGCCTACCGCCGGGCCTGGGTGTTCTGCCTGCCGTCCAGCTACGAGGGCTTCGGCATCCCGTACGCCGAGGCGATGGCCTCCGGATTGCCGGTGGTGGCCACCCCCAATGTCGGTGCCCGCTATGTGTCCGACGACGGCCGGGCCGCGGTGCTGGCCGAGCTGCCCGATCTGGGTGCCGCCCTGACCGCCGTCCTGACCGACCCCGACCGCCGCGCCCGCCTGACCACCGCCGGCCTGGACCGGTCCCGTGAGTTCGCGCTGACCGCGGTCGCCGACGCCTACGAACGGCTCTACGCCGACGCCCTGGAGAACGCCTCATGACGGCCATCACCGCACCCGCCATCCGCGCCACGGGGGTGAGCAAGCACTACCGGATCGCCACCCACGACGATCAGCCCGCCACCGCCGCGGAGGCGGTGCTGCGCCGGGTCCGGCACCCGCTCACCCGCACCCAGTACGAGGAGTTCCGGGCGCTGGACGGCCTGGACTTCGACATCCCGTGGGGGTCCGCGGTCGGCATCCTGGGCCGCAACGGCGCCGGGAAGTCCACCCTGCTCAAACTGCTCACCCGGGTCGCGGCGCCCACCCGCGGCCGGATCGAGCTGGGCGGCCGGGTCGGATCGCTGCTGGAGGTCGGCACCGGCTTCCACCCGGAGCTGACCGGCCGGGAGAACGTCTACCTCAACGGCACCCTGCTCGGGATGCGCAAGTCGGAGATCCAGCGCCGCTTCGACGAGATCGTGGCGTTCTCCGGGGTGGAGAAGTTCCTGGACACCCCGGTCAAGCGCTACTCCTCCGGGATGTACGTCCGGCTGGCGTTCGCGGTGGCCGCGCACCTGGACACCGAGATCCTGGCCATCGACGAGGTGCTGGCGGTCGGCGACGCCGAGTTCCAGGCCAAGTGCATCGAGCGGATGCGGGCGGTGGCCGCCGAGGGCCGGACGGTGCTCTACGTCTCGCACCAGATCCAGACCGTCAAGGCGCTGTGCAGCACGGCGCTCTACCTGGAGCACGGCAAGCTGATGCACCACGGCCCGGTGGACGAGGCGATCGAGCTCTACCAGACCAGCCGGGACCGGGCCGCGCTCAGCCAGACCGACATCGACCGCCGGCCGGGCACCGGGGAACTGCGGATCACCTCGGTGGAAATCTCCTCCCCGCTCTACCGCACCGTCGAACCCAAGACGATCGAGTTCACCGTGTCCTCCAACCAGGACTACGTGGGCAAGTACTTCGTCTCCGCGCACATCAACGACCGGGACGGGGCGACGATCCTGCAGTGCGACTCCCGGGTCACCGGGCTGTGGCTGGACCCGGGCACCGAGCAGAAGATCGCGCTCACCATCAAGGAGCCCTGGCTCAAGCCCGGGGAGTACTCGGTGGACCTGTTCGTGTGCAGCTCCGGGGTCCTGGACTCGTTCGAGGGCGCGGGCCGGTTCGAGATCCACCCGGTGCTGCCCTACCCGCAGGCAGTCTCCGACGAGGGGCTGGACGCCGGCCTGGTGCTCGCCGACTTCGACTACGAGAGGCGGTGAGGGCGGTGGCCGCTCGCACGATCGTCATCACACCCCCCGGCCGGCTCCCGCTGCCCGGCTGGCGCGAACTGTGGGAGGCCCGGGAGGTCTTCACCCGGTTCGGCATCCGCGACCTCAAGCTGCGCTACCGGCAGACCGCGCTCGGCGTGATCTGGGTGGTGCTGCAACCGCTGCTCAGCGCGGGCATCTTCTCGATCGTGTTCGGGCAGATCGCCGACCTGTCCAGCGACGGCGTGCCGTACTTCGTGTTCTCCTTCGCCGGGATGCTGGCCTGGACGCTGTTCAACGGCATCGTCACCCGGGCCGCGCCCTCGCTGGTGAACAACCAGGCGCTGGTGTCCAAGGTGTTCTTCCCCAGGATGCTGGTGCCGCTGTCCGCGGTGCTCAGCGTGCTGGTCGACTTCCTGGTGGCGGCGGCGCTGATGGTGGTGCTGCTGATCGCCTACGGGATCAACCCGGGCTGGGCGGTGCTGGCGCTGCCGGGCTGGATCCTGCTGGTGATCCTGCTCGGCTCCGGGATCGGGCTGCTGTGTTCGGCGCTGATGGTGCAGTTCCGGGACGTGGCCTACGTGGTGCCGTTCGCGATGCAGACCCTGCTGTACGCCTCGCCGCTGGCCTACTCGCTCAGCGCGGTCGGGGACAACATCCGCTGGCTGTTCGACCTCAACCCGCTGACCTGGATCCTGGAGGGCTTCCGCTGGTCGCTGCTCGGCCTGGCCCAGCCCGCCGCCTGGCAGCTGGTCGCGGCGGTGGCGGTGTCGGTCGGGGTGTTCGTCGCCGGGGCGCTGGTGTTCTCGAAGATGGAACGCGGCTTCGCGGATGTGATCTGAGCGATGGCGGACGACCCGGCCGTGCACCCGGTCCGGCCGACGCGGCGACCGACCCGCTGGGGTGCGGTCGCCGGGTCGGTCGCGCTGGTCGCCGTGCTGCTGGTCGGCACCGGCGTGGTGGCCTGGCGGGGGCTGGGCGGTCCGGGCGAGGGGGCCGCGGCGGCGGAGCCGGAGTCCGCCGGGGAGTTCGGGGCCGCGGTGTGCGGCGTGGCCGACCCGGACCGCTACGCCGCGCTGGCGGCCGATGCCCCGGTGGCGCAGGTCGACACGGTGGTGGCCGAGCTGGACGATCAGGTGCCGAGCGCGCTGGCGGCGGCGGGGGCCTACCTGGCCGCGCTGAGCGAGGGCGTGGTGTCCCGCTGGACCGAGGACGGCGATCCGCTCGACCCGGCACGGGTGGGGGACGCCGGCAGCTTCGCCCTGAACGCCGACGGCACCGTGCTGGCCGCCACCGGCCCCGGCACCGTCGGCGGGTGGCCGCTGGACGCCGCGGAACCGGCCACCGAGTGGGACCTGTCCGGCCTGGACCGGGGCGAGGTGGCCGCGGTGATCGGCTGGTCCGCGGGCACCGACGCCTGGGCGGCAGTCGCCTTCACCGGGTCGCCCGAGCTGGCCCTGCTACGGCCGGACGGCGAGGTCGACCCGGACGGCCCGCGGATCGAGGTCGGCTGGTATCCCCGGTTCTTCCCGCTGGACGACGGCGGGCTGGTGGTGATGAGCGACGCCGACGAGCAGTCCAGCTCGATCACCCTGACCCGGTACGCCGCGGACGGCACCCCCGGACTGGCGATCACCGGACCGCTGACCACCGGATCCACCAACGGCCGCGCCGCCGCCCTGGATCACCCGACCGGGGTGGTCACCGCGCCGGACGGCGGGCTGCTGCTGGCCGGGCCGACCTGGCGGCTGCTGGAGGTCGGACCGGACGGGGTGTGGCGCCGGATCGCGCTGTCCGGGCAGGGGCAGGGCTCGGCTTTCACCTTCGCCGATCTGACCCCGATGGTCCGCGACGGCTCCGGCACCCTGTTCGTCTCCCCCACCGAGGACGGCCTGAGCCTGAACCGGGTGACCACCGACCAGCTCGACCTGCTGCTGGACGCGCCGGTCACCTGGGACCTGAACCACGCCGCGACGATGGACACCCTGGGCTTCGGCCTGGGACTGAGCAGCACCGCGACCGACGACTACGTCCCGGCCGGCCAGGACCCGGTGGTGACCTTCGACGTCGACCCGGCCTGGGGGCGACTCTCCGGCGACTACCTGCTGCGCTACCGGGTGACCGGCGACCCGACCCAGCCGGTCACGCCGACCGAGGGCACCCTGGACCTGCCGCCCGGCGGCGGCTCGGTCCCGCTGGACCTGCCCGCCGCCGCCCCGGGCCCGTACGAGGTACACGCCGAGCTGGTCGAGGCCGGCACCGGCACCGTCCGCACCGCCACCTGCCTGCGCTACACGATCGGCGCGCCCGGGGCGACCCTGGACCCGGCCGGGCTGGCCGACGGTGCCGACTGGGGCGGTGCGGGGCCGCTGCGCGGAGTGCAGCTGGCCGCCGAGCTCGGGATCGGCAGCCACCGGGTGCAGCTCGACGTCGGCGCCCTGGTCCCCGACCCGGCGGCCCCCGCGAGCGCGACCGGCCTGGACCTGGGCGCGCTGCCCGGCGCGGAGGAGGACGACCCCACCGCCGGGCTGTCCGCCGCGGCCGCCCTGGCCGCGCGCACCGGGGTGCAGCTCTACGTCCAGGTCGGGCAGGGCGGGGAGGCGGAACACGCGGCGGTGGCCGCCGGGACCTGGGGCGACTGGGTCCGGGTGATCGTGCAGGAGCTGCGCCGGGCCGCCCCGGAGCTGCACCTGTGGGCGCCGTGGAACGAGCCGAACAACACCGGCTTCGGCGACGGCGGCGACTACGTGCAGCAGGTGCTGACGCCGTTCGCCGCCGGGGTGCGCGCCGCCGACCCGGACGGCCGGGTGATCGGCGGCAACGCGCTGAACGTGGTGGTCGACTGGTACCGGCAGCTGATCGAGGCCGGCGGCTGCGCGCAGCTGGACGTGATCGGCATCCACCCCTACACCGGCTTCAACCGGTCCTGGCAGGAGGAGGGCGCGGACGGGCCGATCGGGCAGGTCACCGAGCTGCGCGCGGCCCTGGACGCCGAGCCGGCCTGCGCCCGGACCGAGATCTGGGACACCGAGTCCGGCTGGTGGTCGGACGGCCCGGCGAACCACTGGCAACAGGCACAGGACGTCGCCCGGACCCGGCTGTTGATGACCACCCTGGGCGTGACGGAGTGGACCTACTTCTTCAGCGAGGGCGGCTGGGGCGAGGGCGGGTTCTCCTGGTCGCTGATCCAGGTCGGCAGCTTCGTGAAGCCCGGGGCGCTGGCGATGGCCACCGTCGACACCGTGCTGGCCGGGCGGGGCAGCCCCACGGTGGTGGACACCGGCGACGGGGCGGTCACGGCACTGGCCTTCCCGGCGGCGACCGGCGCGGCCCCCACCGCCCGGCAGCCCGGGCCGGACCCGCGCCGGGACCAGCCCGCCCTGGCGGTGTGGACCGCGGACGCGAGCACCACCCTCACCCTCACCGCCGACCACCCCACCACGGTCACGGTCACCGACCTGTACGGCGGGACCCGCACCCTGACCACCGACCAGTCCGGGGTGTCGTTCCCGGTGACCGGTGCGCCGCAGTACCTGACCGCCGACGCCGCCCTGTCGGTGACCGCCGAGCGACCGCTGCTGCCCGGCACGAACCTGCTGGCCGGGGGCACGGTCACCGCCTCCTCGGGCGGCGACCCGGCGGTGCTGGTCACGGCGGCCGGTGCCGAGGCCGACCCGTGGCAGGCCGGGGCCCGCACGGCCGATGGCCCGGACGTCGAACCCTGGGTCCGGGTCGACCTGGACCGGCCCACCGAGCTGAGCCGGGTCACCGTCACCTCGGCCGGGATCCGGTGCTGCACCGCCGGGGTCCGGTCCTACACGGTCGAGGTGCTCGGCACCGACGAGCAGTGGCGGGAGGTGGGTGCGGTGACCGGGGCGTTCGGCGACCGCACCACCGCGGTCGACTTCGAGCCGGTGACCGCCACCGCGATCCGGATCCGGGTGCCCGCCACCACCTCCCGCGGCGTGCGGATCCCCGACCTGAACTACTCCGGCCAGTACGGCGGCCTGCTGCCCGCCTGGGAGCCGGTCGCCGCCGAACCGACCTGGCCGTTGTCCCTGCAACGGCTGTCCGCCTCATGAACCGCCCGACCGGAAGGACACCGACGATGACCCCTCGCGCCACCGTGGGCATCCCCGTCTACAACGGCGAGACCTACCTGCCCGCCGCCCTGGCCTCGGTGCGCGAGCAGGACGAGCTGGAGATCGAGATCGTCATCTCGGACAACGCCTCCACCGACGGCACCGAGGAGATCTGCCGGGCCGCCGCCGCCGAGGACCCGCGGATCCGGTACTACCGGCAGGAGGTGAACCGGGGCGGGGCGTGGAACTTCAACCACCTGGTCGAACTCGCCCGGGCCCCGTACTTCACCTGGGCGGCGGCCGACGACATCCACCGGCCCGCGTTCGTCCGGCGCTGCCTGGAGGTGTTCGCCGACTCCGACCCGGCCACCGTGCTGGTCTACCCGCGCACCCGGATCATCGACGCCGAGGGCCGGATCACCGAGGACCTGAACGACACCGACCTGGCCTGCGACGAGCCCACCGCACACCAGCGGATGGCGCACTTCCTGCGGGCCCAGGCGGCGCACCTGTTCTACGGCCTGCACCGGACCGAGGTGCTGCGCAGCACCCGGGGCATCCGGCCGGTGGTCGGCAACGACCTGGTCCTGCTGGCCGAGCTCGCCTGCCGCGGGCCGTTCGCGCTGGTGCCCGAGCAACTGTTCTGGCAGCGCCGGCACGCCGCCCAGTTCTCCGCGCAGGGCCAGGCCCAGGTCGCCTGGCACGCCCCCGGCGCCTCGGTGCGGTTCGCCTTCCCGCACACCCGGGTGACGGTCGAGTTGCTGCGTGGGGTGGCGAGCTCCGGTCTGCCGGCCGGGGAGCTGGTGCGGTCGCTGGCCACGGTGCCCACCGCCTGGACGCTGCCCCGGTGGCGCGGCCCGGCGGCAGACGTGTGGGCGGCGCTCGGCCTGCAGCCCCGGCACCTGCGCGCGGCGGCCCGGTCATGACCCGCCGCCCGGAGTTGCACCTGCTCACCCCAGGCGACCACTTCTCCCCGCGCACCGGCTCCGCGATCCCGACCGTGGTGGACGGGCTGTGCGCCGCTCTGGGTCCGCTGCCCACCGCCGCGCGCCCCCGGGTGGCGGTGGCCCGGGGCACCTACCCCGATCGGTACCCGAGCGCCGAGCCGGTGGAGTACGACCTGCCCCGGTCGCACCCGGCCGACCGCTACCTGGACGCCGCCGCGGGGCGGATCGGCCTTCCCCGGCCGGGGGTGCGCCGCGGGCTCCGGGCCGCGCTGCGTACCCAGGACCGGATCGACGACGGGGTGGTGCTGGTGCACAACGCCCCGCAGGCGGTGCCGCTGGTCGACCGGCGGCACACCGCGGTGCTGTACGCGCACAACCTGTTGCTGCGCAGCTACACCCGCACCGAGGCCGGGCGGGTGCTGGACCGGGCCGCCGCCGTGGTCTGCGTCAGCGCCGCCCTGGCCCAGCAGACCACCGACCGGCTGCCGTCCTCGCTGCACGACCGGGTGCGGGTGGTGCCGAACGGGGTGGACACCGGCCGGTTCCACCCGCGCGACGACCCGGGCCGGGGCGACCGGCTGCGGGTGCTGTTCGTCGGCCGGATGATCCCGGAGAAGGGCGCCGACGTGCTGGTGGACGCGGTGACCCGGTTGGGCCGGGCGGATCTGGACCTGACCCTGGTCGGCAGCCGGAACTTCGACGCCGCCGCAGGCCCCGGCGGGTACGAGCGCGACCTGGCCCGGGCGGCGGCCGTCCTCGGTGACCGGGCCCGGCTCGTGCCGTTCACCGCCCGGGACGCGGTGGCCGCACTGTTCCGCTCCGCCGACGTGCTGGTGGTGCCCTCCCGGTGGGCCGAGCCGTTCGCGCTGACCGTGCTGGAGGGGATGGCCAGCGGGGTGCCGGTGATCGCCTCGGCGGTCGGGGGCATCCCGGAGGCGATGGGCGGTGCCGGGATCGCGGTCCCGCCGGACGATCCCGCGGCGCTGGCCGACGCCCTGGCCGCCCTGGCCGACGACGAGGGCCACCGGCTCCGGGTCGGCCGCCAGGGACGGGCCCGCGCCGAGGCCGGTGACTGGCGCGCCGCCCGGGACCGGCTCGACCGGGCGGTTTCACCCGCTCCGGTCGGGTGAACGACTGTCCGATTTGTCCTGGATGAGGGGAATGCCCGGCACGATGACTCCCATGCGCGTCCTGCGGATCTCCCACAGCGCGGTCGTCACGGCGTGGCGGGCGCGGGAGCAGGCGCTGCGCGCCGACGGCAACACCGTGCACCTGCTCAGCGCCCGCCGCTGGCCGGAGGGCGGCCGCCCGGTCGACCTGGAACCCTTGCCCGGCGAGGACGTGATCGGCGTGCGCACCCTCGGCCGCCATCCCCAGCTGTTCCTCTACGACCCCCGACCGCTGTGGCGCGCCCTCGGCGAGCCCTGGGACGTGATCGACCTGCACGAGGAGCCGTCCGCACTGGCCACCGCCGAGGTGCTAGCGCTGCGGGCGCTGCGCCGGGTCCGCACGCCCTACGTCCTGTACTCCGCGCAGAACCTGGCGAAGCGGTATCCGCCGCCGTTCCGCTGGTGGGAGCGGTGGGCACTGCGGCACGCCGGGGCGGTCAGCGTGTGCAACGCGGCGGCGGGGCGGGTGCTGCGGGCGAAGGGGCTGCGCGCGCCGATGCGGGTGATCGGGCTGGGGGTCGAGGTGCCGGATGCCGAGCGCGCGGGTGCCGAGCCGTCGCGGACCGGGACGGCCGGGACGGAGACGGCCCCTGGCCTCCCGGGCACCGCGCCGACCGACCCCCATCAAGGCGATATGTCGCCCGGCGGCCCGCGGCTCCGGGTCGGCTATGCGGGCCGCTTCCTCGCCCCGCACAAGGGCATCGCCACCCTGATGGCCGCCGTGGCCGCCGACCCCTGCCTGGACCTGCACCTGGCCGGCGACGGCCCCCAGTCCGCGGAGCTGCACGCCCGGGCCGCCCGCCCCGATCTGGCCGGCCGGGTCACCTTCCACGGTGCGCTGTCCGGCGACGACCTGACCGCGTTCTACCGCTCGCTGGACGTCCTGGCCGTCCCCTCGGTCGCCGCACCGGGCTGGCTGGAACAGTTCGGCCGGGTTGCGGTGGAGGCGATGGCGTTCGGGGTGCCGGTGGTGGTCTCCGACAGCGGCGCGCTGCCCGAGGTGGTCGGTGCCGCCGGGCTGGTCGTGCCACCCGGGGATGCCGATGCCCTGACCGCGGCGCTGCGCCGGGTGCGGGACGAGCCCGGGCTGGCCGCACGGCTGGCGACGGCCGGCCGGCAGCGCGCGCAGCGGTACACCTGGGCGGCGATCGCCGACGAGTACCGGGAGCTGTACGCCCTGGCCCGGGGCGAGAGCTCGCCGGGCAGCACCGCGCCGCGCCCGGATCCGGAGGTGGTGGTGGTCGCCTATGGCGCGCCGGGGCCACTGGCCGCCGCCCTCGCCCCGGTGTCCGGCCGGCTGCCGGTGACCGTGGTGGACAACTCCGGCGACCCGGCGGTGCGCGCGGTCGCCCAGGCCGCCGGCGCCCGCTACCTCGACCCCGGGGCGAACCTCGGTTTCGGCGCCGCGGTGAACCGGGCGCTCGCCGACCCGCTGCGCCCCGGCGCCGACGTGCTGCTGCTCAACCCGGACGCCCGGATCGATCTGGACGGCGTCCGGGCGCTGACCGCCCGGCTGGCGGCGGACCCGCGGCTGGCGGCGGTCGGGCCGGAACAGGTGGACGACCTGGGCGACCCGTCGCGGGTGGTCTGGCCGTTCCCGACCCCGCGCGGGGTGTGGCGGCAGGCGGTCGGACTCGGGCTGCCGGAGCACGCGGAGGGATTCGTGATCGGGTCGGTGCTGCTGCTGCGGGCCGAGGCGCTGGCCGAGGTCGGCGGCTTCGACGAGGCGTTCTTCCTGTATGCGGAGGAGACCGACTGGCAGCGCCGGGCCCGGGCGGCCGGCTGGTCGACGGCGGTGGCGGACGGGGCCTGGGCCCGGCACACCGGCGCAGCGACCAGCACCGACCCGCGGCGCCGGGAGACGCACTTCCACGCCGGCCAGGAGCGCTACCTGCGCAAGCATCACGGCGCGGCGGGCTGGCAGCTCGCCCGGCTCGGGGTGCTGGCCGGGGCGCTGGTCCGCAGCCCACTGCCGGGCGAGACCGGGAGCGCCGCGCGCACCCGGCTCCGGCTGCACCTGCGCGGGCCGGTCCGGGCGGAGGTGGCCCTCGGCGACCCCCGGGCCGAGCGGTCGGCGGTGCTGCCCGCGCTGCCCCCGCGCCGCCCGGTGTCCCCGAGCGGGTCGACGCCGGCCGACGACGTGCCCCTCCCGCACGACCCGGCCACCGGCGACCCGGCCCTGCCCCGGGACCCGATCGCCCCGCGCGGCCCTGTCGCCCCCCGGGACCCGATGGCCCCCCGTGCGCCGATGCCGTCCCGGGACGTGGCATGACCGGCGCCCCCGTGCTGACCCCGGCACCACCTGCCCGCCGCGACCGTCTGCCCGGCCCCGGCCTGCCCGCCCGGATCGCCGTCGCCGCCGGACTCGCGCTGGTGGGCGTGGTGCTGGTGCTCACCACCTCGGTCAACCCCTGGTACACCCTCGGCCTGGGCGGCCTGCTGCTGGTGGTCGCCCTGACCCTGCGCGAGCCGATCGCCCTGCCGGTGCTGGCCATGCCCGCGCTGCTGCTGGTGAACCGGGTGGGCGGGGCGCTGTCGCTGTCGGACTTCGTGCTGTTCGCGGCGTTCTGGCCCGCGCTGCTGTTCGCCCGCCGGCCGTTCAGCCGCCCGATGCGGCACCTGCTGTGGGCGAATGCGTTCTACCAGGCCACCGTGCTGTTCACCGTGATCGCCAACCCCTATGCCGCCAACGCCGTGGAGTGGCTGCACTCCTGGCTGCTGGTGGGCGGGGCGCTGCTGGTCGGTTGGGCGATCGGCGCGGCGGGCCGGGCACGGCTCGCGGTGGGACTGTTCCTGGCCGGTGCCGCGGTCGTCACGGTCGCGGCACTGGCGCAGTTCGCGATCAACCTGGCCGCGGGCAACACCGGCCCGGTCTACCTGAACGAGCCGCTGCTGATGCACAAGAACTACATCGGCTGCGTGCTGGCCTTCGCCGCGGTGGTGGTCTACGCGCGGCCGCGCTGGCTGCGGATGAACAACCTGCTCTGCCTCGGCCTGTTCGGCTTCTTCCTGGCCGGGATCCTGGTGTCGCAGTCCCGGCAGGCGCTGATCGGGCTGGCGGTGGCGATCGCGGTGATCGCGCTGCGCCCGGACCCGACCCGCCGCCGGTCGAAGCTGGTGTTGCTGGCGGTGGCCGCGGCGGCGCTGGTGGTCGGGGTGCTGCTGCAGGACCAGTTGGAGTCCGGCGACCAGCACAACTCGGCGTACCAGCGGCTGATCTGGTTCGGGCAGTCGGTGCGGATCTGGCAGGAGTACCCGGTGTTCGGCGCCGGGCTGCGCTGGTGGTACACCGACCGGTTCTCCGAGCAGTTCCAGCCGCCGAACGCCGAGTTCGAGATGCTGTCCTCCGGCGGGCTGGTCGGGCTGATCGGCTTCCTGGTGATGTTCCTGGTGATGCTGGTGATCCTGTGGCGGGTCGATCGGCGGTTCGGCACCCTCGCCTTCGTCCTGGTGCTGATGCGGTTCGTGCAGGGGCAGTTCGACCTGTTCTGGGTCGCCGCGCAGGTGTCCATCCCGTTCGTGCTGGCCGGGATCTGCCTGGGCGCACAGGAACACGTCCGGCTGCGCCAGACCAGCCAGGCCGACGACGACGCCGGTCACGAGCACCGCGGCTTCGCCCTGACCCCGAGGAACGACCCGTGATCACCCCGGACGTGGTGCACGTGGTCTGCACCGAGGCCTTCGCCGGGGTGGAGCGCTACGTCAGCACCCTGGCCCGGTGCCAGGACCGGCGCGGCGCCCGGGTGCTGGTGCTCGGCGGCGACCCGGCCCGGATGCCGGACGAACTCGCCGGGTCCGGGGTCGGCTGGCAGCCCGCGCCGACCTGGCGCCGGGCGGCGACCGGTCTGCGGTCACTGCGGCCCGGGGTGGTGCACGCACACATGACCGCCGCCGAGCTGGCCGCGGTGCTGGCCGCCCGCGCCCCGGTGGTGGCCACCCGGCACTTCGCCGAGCGACGGGGTTCGTCACCGGCCGCGCGGGTGGTGGGCCGGGCGGTGACCGCACGGATCGACGCCCAGGTGGCGATCAGCCGGTTCGTCGCCGACCGGGTGGAGGGGCCGAGCGTGGTCGCCCATCCCGGCGTGCCGACCATCCCGGCCCCGGCCCGGCCCGCCGACCGGGAGCCGGTGGTGCTGATCGCCCAGCGGCTGGAGGCGGAGAAACGCACCGACCTGGGGCTGCGGATCTGGGCCGCCTCCGGACTGGGCGACCGGGGCTGGCGGCTCCGGATCGCCGGCGACGGGGCGCTGCGCCCGGAGCTGGAGGCAATGGCCGCCCGGCTCCGGATCGACGGCAGTGTGGAGTTCCTGGGCGCGCGCACCGACGTCGACCACCTGCTGTCCACGGCGGGCATCCTGTTCGCCCCGCGCCCGGACGAGCCCTACGGCCTGTCGGTGGTGGAGGCGATGGCGCACGGGGTGCCGGTGGTGGCCGGTGCCGGGGGTGGCCACAGCGAGACCGTCGGCAGCGTGCCGGGCGGCGTGCTGGTCCCCGCGGAGGATGTCGCCGCCGCGGGCCGGATGCTGGCCGACCTGGCCGCCGACCCCGACCGCCGCGCGGTGTACGGAGCCGCCCTGCGCGCCGCCCAGCAACAGCACTTCGACCTGGCCGGGCACGCCGACGCGGTCGCCGCGGTCTACCAGGAGGTCCGCCGATGAGCCTGACCCGCCCCGCCCGTCCGGCGGCCGCCACTCGGCACGACCTGGTGGTGATCTCGCTGGAGCCCTGGGACGAGGTCTGGCGGCGCAACCAGCACCTGATCGCCGGGCTGCTGCAGGAGGACCCCGGCCTGCACGTGCTGTTCGTGGAACCACCGGTGGACCACCTGCACGACCTGCGCCGGGGCGTCCCGCTCACCCTGGGCCGGCGGCTGCGCGCCCTGGCGGACACCGACGGCGCACCCGGCGGCCGGGCCTGGGCCTACCGCCCGACCAAGTGGTGGCCCCGCCGGCTGGCCCCCGGTGCGGACGCCCGCCGTGCCGCCGCGGTGGCCCGGGTGGCCCGCCGCCTGGGGATGCCGGACCCGGTGCTCTGGGTCAACGACCCGGATGGCGCCGCCGTGCTGCGCTCCACCGGCTGGCGCTCGCTGTACGACATCACCGACGACTGGCTGCGCGCCGACCGCGAGCCCGCCGAGCACCGCCGGACCCGGGCGAACGAGGACCTGCTGCTCGCCGACTGCACCGAGGTGGTGGTCTGCTCCCCCGCCCTCGCCCGCAGCAAGGGCGCCGGTGCCGGCCGGGAAGTCACGCTGGTGACCAACGCCGTGGACCTGCCCGCCTACCGCACCCCGGCACACCGGCCGGGCGACCTGCCGGAGGGCGACTACGCGGTCTACGTGGGCACCCTGCACCCGGACCGGCTGGACCTGGAGGCCTGCCTGCGCCTGGCGACCGCCCTGCGCGGCGCCGGTGCGCACCTGGTGCTGGTCGGCCCGGCGCTGCTGGACCCGCTGGACCTGACCCGGCTGGAGGTGGCCGGGGCGGTGTTGCTCGGCCCCCGGCCGGCCTCGGTGGTGCCCGCCTACCTGCAGCACGCGGCGGTGCTGGTGGTGCCGCACCGGGTCGACGACTTCACCGACTCGCTGGACCCGATCAAGCTCTACGAGTACCTGGCGGTGAACCGACCGATCGTGAGCACCCCGGTCGCCGGGTTCCGTGAGCAGCCGGCCGAGCGGGTGGTGACCGCCTCCCCGCAGCAACTGCCGGAGGCGGTGGTCCGGGTGCTCAACGCGCCGCCGGTGCCGCCGCCGCCGAGCTGGTCGGACCGGGTGCAGCAGATGCGCGAGGTCCTCGACCGCGTGCGCTCCGCTCCCACACCGCGGTGAGCGCCGCGGCGGTCGCCGCCACCGGGTAATCCCGCCGCACCTCCGCCCAGGCCCGCCGGGCCCGGTCGCCCGCGGCGCGCTGGTCGTCCAGCACCCGGCCGACCGCCGCCGCCAGCCCCGCCACGTCCCCGGCGCCGACCAGCTCACCGCGCGGCGCACCGTCGTCCGGGCGCACGATCTCGTCCACCCCGCCGCCGGAGGTCGCCACCACCGGCACCCCCCGGGCCATCGCCTCGGCCACCACCTGGCCGAAGGGCTCGGGCACCGGTGAGGCGTGCACCATCACGCTCAGCCGGTCCAGCTCCGCGCCGGGGTCGGCCACCCAGCCGGTGAACTCCACCCGGCCGGCCAGCACCGGGTCCTGGGCGGCGGCCCGGACCCGGTCGGCGTACTCCTGCTCGGCGAACAGTGCCGCCCCGATCACCCGGAACCGCAGCTGCGGGTACCGGCCGGCCAGCAGCCGGGCCGCCGCCAGGAACTCCAGCTGCCCCTTGGTCGGGCTGATCCGCCCGGCGATCCCCACCACCGGCGGCTCCGGCGGCACCCGGCCGGCCGGGTCGGGCCCGATCTGCTCGGGCGCCAACCCCGGGTGGGCCAGGGTCCAGCGCCGCAGCGGCAGCAGGGTGTCCGCGGTGGCCCGGGAGTTCACCACCACCTCGGTCACCGCCCGCCGGGCCAGCAGCCGCAGCACCCGCACCACCGGCCCCGGCAGGTAGTCGGCGGCGATCCGGTCGTGCACATGCCAGACCACCGGGCGGCCCGCCAACCGCCCGGCGAGCAGCCCGATCAGGTCCGCCTTCAGCGACGTGGTGTGCACCACCTGCGCGCCGCGCAGCTCCCGGCGCAGCCGCCACACGAACGGCAACGTCCGCGCCGCCGACCGGAGCGCCGCGACCCGCCCGGCGGCGTGCCGGTCACTGGTCGCCACCCGCGGGTCGAGCGGCAGCACCCGCACCCGCACCCCGGCCGCCGTCAGCAGCCCCACCAGTGGCCCGTCCGCGAACAGCACCACCGTCAGGTCCACCCGTGCCGGATCGAGCGCGGCGCAGGTGCGCAGCAGGGCGAGTTCCGCGCCGCCGGTCTGGGCGGTGTGGTCCAGCACCACCACCCGGACGGGGGTCATGGCCGGGGCGCGAAGAACGACGCCGAACGACCGCGGCCACGCCGGGACCCGGCGGCCACCGGCTCGGGCACGACCGGGGTCTCCTCCCCGTCCGCCGGGGTGGTCCGCACCGCCCCCGCCCGCTCGGCCTGACCGGGGGTGGTCCGGTCCTCGGCGGGCTCGACCGGTTCGGCGGGTTCGGGCGTGGCCCGGTCCGTGGCGGGTTCGGACCCGGCCCGGCCCACCGTCGCAGGTCCGGCCTTGGCCCGGCCCGCCGCCGCGGGGTCGGATGTCGCCCGGTCCGCCGGGGACGGTTCGGATGTCGCCGGCCCCGCCGCGGGTTCGGACGCGCCCCGATCCGCCGCCCCACGCTCGGGCTTGGCCCGGCCCGCCGCCGCAGGTTCGGCGGCGGACCGCTCCCCGCCGTCGCCGGGCACGGTCCGGTCCGACCCGCTCGCTGCGGCGTCCTCCGGCTCCGCCTCGCCCTGCCGGTCGCCCTCGGCAGCCTCACCGCCGGCCGGTTCCTCCGCCGCCCCGGCGAAGGCGTAGGTCGCCTCGTACCCGGCCTGCCGCCCCGCCGCGCCGTCCAGGCTGAGCCCGAGCAGCCGCGCGTTGGCGGCGCGCAGCCGGTCGGCGGACTCCTCCACCGACCCGATCCGGGTGTGCCCGACCGTGGCGGCCAGCAGCACCCCGTCGGCGTGCCCGCCCAGGATGGTGGCGTCCGCAGCGACCAGCATCGGCGGGGCGTCGATGATCACCACGTCGGCGGCGGCGCGCAGGGCGGTGATCAGCCCGTGCACCCGGTCGCTGGCCAGGAAGTCCGCCGGGTCCAGCTCGGTGTGCAGCGCCGGGTGCACCGCCAGGTGCGGGATCGAGGTCGCCTCCGCCCCGGCCTCCGCCACCGCGTCGGACACCGTGCCCTCCGGGTCCACCGGCAGCAGCGCGTTCAGCCGGGGCTGGCGCAGGTCGCCGGAGAGCACGACCACGCTGCGGCCGGACAGCGCCCAGGAGGCGGCCAGGTTCGCCGCGACGAACGACCGGGGTGTGTCCAGGTCGGCGGAGGTCACCACGATCACCGCACTGCCGGACTCGTTCTCCACCGCGGCCTGGAGCGCGGTGCGCAGTTCCCGGACCGACCGGGTGTAGGCGGTGGCCTCCCGGGTCGCCACCGGCAGCACCGACTCCGACTCCCAGGTCCGCAGGGCGGCGGCGGTGCCGGACAGCCGGGCCAGCACCGGGGCGGAGGCGGCGCGGCGAGCGGCTCCGGCGGTGCGGACCCGGGTGTCCAGGCCGCGGCGCAGCACCGCCAGCGCGATGCCGACCAGCAGGCCGGCCAGGGCGGCGATCGCGTACACCAGGGAGTCGGGCATGCTGATCAGTTGCGCGCTGACCGCGTTCTGCAGCAGCCCGGCCGGGCTGGCCAGCACGGTGGCCTGCGCCTGCTGGGCGGCCAGGGTCTGGTACTGGTCCATGCTGGCCGCGTACTGCGCCTCCAGCAGCCCGTCGACCGGAGCGGTGGTGGTGCCGGTGGTACCCGAGGCCGCGGCGGCCGCCGCCCGGGCGGTGGTGATCGACTTCTGCTGCTGGTCGATGGTGGCGGCCAGCGCGTCCAGCCGCTCCTGCATCCCGGCCAGGTCCTCGTCGAACTGCGCCTGCAGCGCGTCGACATAGGCGGCGGCCATCGCGTTGGCGGTGTCCACCGTGTCGCCGGGGTCGGTGCCGGTGGCGTCCACCACCACGTCGTTCGGGTTGTCGGTGACGTACTCGGCGGTGGTGGCGGCCGCCAGGTCACGCCCGTCCGCGCCGCCACCCAGCTGGTCGGCCGCGGCATCGGCGACCTGGTCGGAGGTGACCAGGCTGGGGTCCGCCTCCACCCGGACCCCGGCCTCCGCCAGGGTCTCCGCATCGACGATGTGCACGGTGGCCTCCGCCGCGTAGCGGGGTTCCTGTCCGGACACGTAGAACCAGGCCCCGGCGCCGGCGGCGACCAGGGAGACCAGCACCAGCCACTTGCCGAACCAGATGGTCCGGAGCATCTCCTGCAGGGTCATCGCGTCTCCTCGGGGTGTTCGGGGGCCGGCGCTGCGACGACGGCAGGGGTCAGGTCGGGGGTGCGGCCGAGTTCGGCGTCGGCGACCGCGTGCAGCCGCGCGACGAACCGGGGCAGGCCGAAGGTCTCCGCATGGGCGCGGAGCAGGTCGGCGTCCCATCGCCGGGTCAGGGTCCGGTCGATCGCCTCCGCCACGTCCTCGGCCACCGGGGAGTCGAAGAACTCGCCGGTCACCCGGTCACGGACGGTGTCCAGGTAGCCGCCGTCGCGCAGCACCACACTCGGGCGGCCGAAGGCGGCGGCCTCCAGCGGCGACAGGCCGTAGTCCTCGTAGGAGGCGGCGACCAGGGCGGCGCAGTTCCGGTACAGCCAGCGCAGCTGCGGGTCGTCCACCCGCCCGGCGAGCAGCACCCGCGGCAGGTCGGCCACCCGCTGTGCCAGGGCGGCCCTGGCCGGTCCGTCGCCGACCACCACCAGCCGCGCCCCGGGTGTCCGGCGCACCGCCTCGATCACCACGTCCACGTTCTTGTACGGCAGCAACCGGGCGACGCAGAGCAGGAAGCCGGGCTCCACCCCGGGTGGCGCCAGCTCCGGGCCGGCGGGCAGCATCGCCGGGGGCGGCGGCAGCACCTCGGCCTCGATGCCATACACCTCCCGGACCGCGCGGGCGGTGACGGTGGAGTTGGCCAGGTACCGGTCGGCGGTGGCGGCGGCCCGCCGGTCCCAGTCGCGCAGCCCCGGGGCCAGCACCCCCAGCGCCCGGGCCATCGCCCACTGCTTCGCCCCGCCGTCCCGGCCGAGGTACCGCTCGCCCTGGTACAGCCAGCGCGCCGGGGCGTGGCAGTAGACCACCTTGCGGCCGGTCACCGGGAAGCCGTGCGCCCAGCCGGTCGAGGAGGCCAGCACCAGCTCGGCGTCGATCGGGGTGCGGTCCACCGCCCGGGCGAGCAGCGGCAGCGCCAGCCGGTGCGAGCGGCGCAGGGCGCGGAACTGGTTCAGCCCGGTGGTGCGCAGGTCCAGCCGGCCGAACTCCGGGAAGGTCCCCTCGGGGTGGTGCAGCGTGGTGAACATCGGCGCCCCGGGGAACGCCCCGGCCATCATCAGCGCCACCCGCTCGGCACCCCCGCGCTGGGTGGCGTAGTCGTGGGCCAGCGCGATCTCAGCGCCCGCCATGCCCGCTCACCACCACACCGAGCGTCCGCCACAGGATCATCAGGTCGAAGGCGATCGACCAGTTCTCCACGTAGCGCAGGTCGAGTTTGACCGCGTCCTCCCAGGCGAGGTCGGCCCGGCCGCTGATCTGCCACAGCCCGGTCAGCCCGGGCTTGACCAGCAGGCGGCGCCGGGCGGACTCGCGGTACTGCACCACCTCGTGCGGCAGCGGCGGGCGGGGTCCGACCAGCGCCATGTCGCCGCGCACCACGTTGATCAGCTGCGGCAGCTCGTCCAGGGAGTGCCGGCGCAGGAAGTGCCCGATCCGGGTGATCCGGGGGTCGTGGTCCAGCTTGAACAGCGGGCCGTCGGCCTGGTTGACCGCGCGCAGCTCGGCCAGCCGCTGTTCGGCATCCACCACCATGCTGCGGAACTTGAGCATGGAGAACTCCTCGCCCTCCTTGCCCACCCGGGTCTGCCGGAACAGCACCGGGCCGCGGCTGGTCAGCTTCACCGCCACCGCGATCACCAGCAGCAGCGGGGCCAGCAGCACCAGCCCACCCAGTGCGGCGGCGGTGTCGAAGGCCCGCTTGGCGACGATCCGGGACCGGCGGGACTCGGCCGCGTTGACGTGGATCAGCGACAGCCCGGCGGTCGGCTCCAGGCTGACCCGCGGGCCGAAGACCTCCACGATCCCCGGGGCGACCACCAGCTCGGTCCGGGTGCGCTGCAGGGCCCAGGACAACCGGCGCAGTGCCTGGCCGGACAGCTCGGAGCCGGTGACGATCACCACGTCGAACCGGCCGTCCACCGCCACCTGCACCACGTCGGAGACCGTGCCGAGCACCGGCACGTCGATCCCGGGCAGCGGCCCGTCGGAGGAGGGCAGGCAGACCCCGGCGATCCGGTAGCCGTACTGCGGCAGGCCGCGCAGGTCCTCGACTACCCCGGTGATCGACCCGGCGTCGCCGACCACCAGCGTCCGGCGCATCGACTCCCCGGCGGCCCGGCGCTTGTGCAGCGCCCGGCGCGCGATGTGCCGGGCCACGATCAGCACCAGCACCACCAGCGGCAGCGCGGCGAACACGATGGTCCGCGGGACGTCGACGTCGGCGCCGACCGCCAGCAGCGCCAGGCCGGCGGCGGTGAGCACCCCACCCCGGATCACGGCCTCGAACTCCAGGTGCCCGTCACCGATCACCTGCCGGTCGTAGCCGCGCTCGACCGCAGCCATCGCGACGAACAGCAGGCCGATCAGCAGCCCCCAGCTGAGCTGGAGCAGGCTCACGCCGTGCAGCGCGAACAGCAGCAGGGTCGGGATGCCGGTGGCCAGCACCAGGTCCCGGGCCAGGGTCTCGACCTGGTAGCTGGTGTGCTGGCTGCGCCAGTCGGAGGGCTCGGCGCCGGGCAGCGGGGCGTGGAACGGCTTGTCCGACGCCCAGGACAGGCGGGGGCCGCGGGTGGCCCGGCGCCGGTCGGCAGCCGTGGCGCCGTCGACCGGCACTCCCCCGGGCGGGGTCTCCACCGCGGTGAACCGGACGGCAGCAGGATCGGCTGCATCGCGCGGGGAGCGCGGCACGTCCGGATCGTCGAGCAGACTCATGGGTCCCCCTGTGCCTCGGTGTCGCCGCGAGGCTATATCAGCGGGTTTGTCCCAGTCCGCCCTATCTGTCCGTTTTCACCCCGTTCGCACCCGTTTGGGGGATCGGCCCTCAGTAGACCGACATCGAGTCCAGGACACCGGCCGCGAGGTCGACGATGGCCTCGATCTTCGGCACGTCATCCAGGACATCCCGCGCGGACAGCGTCGGGGTGTCGACCGCCGGATATTCGAGCTCATTCCGCTGACGACGCATCCGGTCGAACGGGCGCAGCGCCGAACCCAACGGTGGATCGAGCTGCGCACGCACCGCCTGGTAGACCGCGATGTGGCCGCCCCGAGTGGTGGGTCGGAGCCCCTGGTTGGCCAGGACTGCCCACAGCGCCTTACGCCCCGCGTCGTACAACACCCCGTATGCACCCTCGGGGTCACCCTCGGCGGTCGCGACAGCGGAGGCCAGGTGCCGTCGCGCCTGTTCGAGCAGGCGATCGGCGTGCTCACGGCTCGCCGGCACACGTTCCAGGTGTCTGTCAGCGATCAGCGCGTCGATCTCTGCGCGCCCCTTCTCCCACCTCATGATCGTCCGGGCTCTCCTTCATGAAGGGGCAACTCGACCCTCGGCCGCGCCCGGACCGTGGCGAGGAACGAGTCATCGCCACTCTCCCAGGTCACGGGACGCACGCGACGCACGTTCACCTCCCGCCGCAACACCTGCTCGGCCTGACGCGCCCGGTCGTCGAGCTCGTCCGGGTCGACGTCTCCCACGACGAGGACGTCCACATCCGCAGGCGAGGGACCGGGCTCTCCGTGGTACCGGGCCGCCCACGACCCATAGAGGTACGCCGCGTCGATCCCGGCGAGCCCTCGCAACACCGAGGTCAGCACGGGCAGAGGCCCATAGGTCAGGGCGAGCAGGTCGGTCAGCGGACGCGCGAGCGGGGAGTTCACCTCGGCGCGCACGAGCCTGGACGTGCCGACGCGCCGATCGGCCAGCAGGCCGGCTTCGACCAGCCGGGCCACCTCCTGATGCACGGCCTTCACGGATGCGCCGATCGCGTTCGCCGCGTCGGTGATGCTGTACTCGGCGTCGGGGTGCAGATAGGTCAGCGCGAGCAACTCACCCTGAACCTGCGAACGCAGGATCGGGAGCAGTGCGGGCGGCGGAGTTCGCATAACAGGTGAAGAATCCTCCACGTCATAGGTGAACGTCAAGGACCCCAGGCGCAGACAAGGCGCCCCTCGACCTCATGCCCCCTTGGTGTGGAACCGCAGCTGGGCCTTCTCCAACCCCTCCGTGACCAGCAGCTCCACCGCGTCCGCCGCGTCGTCCAGCAGGAACGGCAGCTCCTTGCGCTCGCCCGCGGCGAAGTCCCGGAGCACGAAGTCTGCGGCGTCCTGGCGCCCCGGCGGCCGGCCCACCCCGACCCGGACCCGCAGGTAGTCCTTGGTGCCCAGCGCCTTGCTGGTGTCCCGCAGCCCGTTGTGGCCGCCCTCGCCGCCGCCGCGCTTGAGCCGCACCGCCCCGAACGGGATGTCCAGCTCGTCGTGCACCATCACCACCCGCTCGGCCGGGATGTCGTAGTACCGGGCCAGCGCGGACACCGGGCCGCCCGAGGTGTTCATGAAGGTGCCCGGCTTGGCCAGCACCGCCCGCGGCCCGGGCGCCCCACCGGGCAGCGTGCCGATCCGCACCTCCGCGGTCGCGGCCTGCGGTCGCCGGGACAGCAGCCCACCGCCCCGGGTGGAGAACGTGGTCCCCGCCCGCCGGGCCAACTCGTCCAGCACCATCTGCCCCACGTTGTGCCGGTTCCCGGCGTACTGCGGCCCGGGGTTGCCCAGACCGACCACCAGCCAGCGGCCCTCGCTCATCACTGCTCCGTCGTTCACGTTCGTCGATCGGGTCCGGACACGCCGGACGCCCGGCACCTGCACGGTACCGGGCGTCCCAGCGTCGTCGGCGCGTCAGCACACGCCGGGGGAGGTCACTCCGCGGCGGTCTCGCCCTCGGCGGCTTCGTCGTCGGCGGAGGCCTCGGAGCGCGGCACGGAGATGACGACCATCACGATCTCGCCGTCGGTCACCAGCGAGGCGCCCTTCGGCAGCGTCAGGTCGGCGGCGGAGACCGAGGCGCCCGCCTCCAGGCCGGTGATGTCGACCTCGACGTGCTGCGGCAGGTGGGTCGCCTCCGCCTCGAGCTCGACGTTCTGGGTCTCCACCACGTGGATGGTGCCCGGGGCGGACTCGCCGACGATGGTCACCGGGACCTCGACGGAGACCTTCTCGCCCTTCTTCACGATCAGCAGGTCGACGTGCTCGATGATCTGGCGCACCACGTCGCGCTGCACGTCCTTGGCGATCGCCAGGGTGTCCTTGCCGTCCAGCTCGATGGTGAACAGGGCGTTGGCCTGCTTCAGCGCCATCATGGTCGCGTGGCCCGGCAGCGAGACGTGCACCGGGTCGGTGCCGTGGCCGTAGAGCACGGCGGGGATCTGGTTGGCCCGGCGCAGCCGGCGGGCGGCGCCCTTGCCGAACTCGGAACGGGTGGTGGCGACGAGCTTGACCTCAGACACGATGACTCCTGGTGCAGACGCTGGGTGGCGGGCGACGACGGACGACGGTGGCCTCGACGCGGCACGACGAACGGCGCACACGGAGGCGTCCGCCCTGTCGATCACGGAGCGGCGGTCCGGCCCGAAGCCCGAATCCCCCGCGTCCCTCGCCGAGGCAACCCGCCGATCTTACCCGGTGCCGCGCCGGGGACGAAACCGGGGCTGGACACGCCGATGCCCCGCCCCCCAGCGGGGACGGGGCATCGCGATCGATCAGGCGCGGCCGTCGAACAGCGAGGTCACCGACCCGTCGTCGAAGACCTCGCGGATCGCCCGGGCGAGCAGCGGGGCGATCGACAGCACGGTCAGCTTCGGGAACCGGTGCTCCTCCGGGATCGGCAGGGTGTCGGTCACGATCACCTCACGCGCGCCGCACTGCTGCAGCCGGTCGGCGGCCGGGTCGGAGAGCACACCGTGGGTGGCGGCGACGATCACGTCCTTGGCGCCGGCGTCCAGCAGCACCCGGACCGCGCCGGTGATGGTGCCGGCGGTGTCGATCAGGTCGTCGACCAGCACACAGGTGCGGCCCTCGACGTCACCGACCACCCGGTTCGCCACGGTCTTGTTCGGCTGGTTGATGTCCCGCGACTTGTGCACGAAGGCCAGCGGGCCACCGCCGAGTTTCTGCGCCCAGAGCTCGGCGACCCGGATCCGGCCGGCGTCCGGGGACACCACGGTGACGTTCTGCACCTCGACCCGGGTCCGCACGTACTCGGTCAGGATCGGCATCGCCCACAGGTGGTCCACCGGCCCGTCGAAGAAGCCCTGGATCTGTGCGGCGTGCAGGTCGACGCTCATCAGCCGGTCGGCGCCCGCGGTCTTGAACAGGTCCGCCATCAGCCGGGCCGAGATCGGCTCGCGGCCGCGGTGCTTCTTGTCCTGCCGGGCGTAGCCGTAGAACGGGGCGATCACGGTGATGGTCTTGGCCGAGGCCCGCTTGAGTGCGTCCACCATCAGCAGGTGCTCCATCACCCACTGGTTGATCGACGCGGCGTGGCTCTGCAGGGCGAACACGTCCGCCCCGCGCACCGACTCGGCGAACCGGACGTAGATCTCACCGTTGGCGAAGTCGTACGCCGTGGTGGGCAGCAGCTCGGTGTCCAGGCTCTCCGCCACCGCGGTGGCCAGCTCGGGGTGCGCCCGCCCGGAGACCAGGACGAGGCGCTTCTCCTCGGTCTGCTCGATCGACCCAGTCATCGTGCGTTGTCCTCCGTGGCGGTGTGGTGCGGCGTGCGGGTGGGCTGCGGCAGGTCCGGCGGCGGGGTGGGCGCCTGGGTGCTGGCGGCCTGGCCGGCCCGCTCCCGCTCGGCACGCGCCTGCGGCGACAGCCCCGCCTCGGGGTCGACCGCGGCGGCAGCGGCCTCGGCGGCGGGGGTGCCGGCCCGGTTGCGGACCACCCAGCCCTCGATGTTGCGCTGCGACCCGGCGCTGACCGCCAGGGCCCCGGAGGGCACGTCGTGCCGGATGACCGAGCCCGCACCGGTGTAGGCGCCGTCGCCGACGGTCACCGGGGCGACGAACATGTTGTCCGACCCGGTCCGGGCGTAGGAGCCGATGGTGGTGCGGTGCTTGCGCACGCCGTCGTAGTTGACGAACACGCTGGCGGCGCCGATGTTCGTCTCCACGCCGATCGTGGCGTCCCCGACATAGGACAGGTGCGGCACCTTGGACCCGGCGCCGATCTCGGCGTTCTTGGTCTCCACGAAGGTGCCGATCTTGCCGCGCTCGCCGAGCACGGTGCCCGGGCGCAGGTAGGCGAACGGCCCGACCAGGGCGTCCTCGCCGATCACGGCCAGCGACCCGTGGGTACGGATCACGGTCGCCCGGTCGTGCACCTCGACGTCGGTCAGGGTGGTGTCCGGGCCGATGGTGGCGCCCTCGCCGATGCTGGTGGCGCCGTGCAGCTGGGTGCCGGGCAGCAGGGTCACGTCCCGGGCCAGCTCCACGTCGACGTCCACCCAGGTGGTCGCCGGGTCCACGACGGTCACGCCCTCGCGCATCCAGTCGTCCAGGATCCGGCGGTTCAGCTCGGCGCGGAGCACCGCGAGCTGGGCCCGGTCGTTGACGCCCTCGACCAGCACCGGGTCGTCGGTGCGCAGCGCCCGCACCCGGCCGCCGTCGCCCCGGGCGATCCCGATCACGTCGGTCAGGTAGACCTCGCCCTGGGCGTTGTCCCGGGTGAGCCGGCCGAACGCCCCGCGCAGCACCGCCGCGTCGAAGACGTACACCGAGGAGTTGATCTCCTGGATCGCCCGCTGCTCGGCGGTGGCGTCCTTCTCCTCCACGATCGCCTCGACGTCACCGTCGGCGCCGCGGACGATCCGGCCGTACCCGGTCGGCTCGGGCACCTCGGTGGTCAGGACGGTCACGGCATTGCCGTCGGCGGCATGCGCGGCCAGCAGCTCGGCCAGCGTGGCGCCGTCCAGCAGCGGGATGTCCCCGGCCAGCACCACCACCGGGCCCTGCACCAGCACCCCGGCGGCGGAACCGGGCTCGCCCGGACCGTCGGTGCGGGAGGCGGCATCGGCCTGGGCGGCGGAGTCCAGCACGGACAGCGCGCACTGCACGGCGCGGCCGGTGCCCGGGACCTCGTCCTGGTCGGCGATCAGCACCGCCGAGTCCAGCGAGCGCGCGTGCTCGGCGACCCGGTCACGCTCGTGCCGGACCACCACCGCGGTGCGGACCGGTTCCAGCGAACCGGCCGCGGCGAGCGCGTGCCCGAGCATGCTCCGGCCGGCGAGGGTGTGCAGGACCTTGGGGGTGGACGACTTCATCCGGGTGCCCTCGCCTGCGGCGAGGACCACGACCGCAGCGGGGCGGGGGGTGGTCACCTGTGGGTGCTCCCGTCGATTCTTCCCGCGGACCGGTACGGCCGAACGGGAGTGGGATGGCGTGCGTTCACGCACTCTACCGCCGCGACCGGACCGCTCGGCGCGCTTCGGGCGGCTCCCCCGCGCCGGGCCGGCACACCTAGGTGACCATGGACGTCCCGACCCCGCTCGCCGCGGAGCGAGGTCCCGAGCGGAGGACCTGGTCATGGCCGATGCGACCTACCCCACCGTGGTGCAGACCGTGCTGGACACCACCGACCCACGCGCGCTCGCCGAGTTCTACCGGGAACTGCTCGGCCTGCACTACCGGCCGGGCGACGAACCGCCGGCCCCCGGCGACCCGGACCCGAACGGCCAGGACTGGCTGGTGCTCACCGGCGCGTTCCCGCTGGCCTTCCAGTATGTGCCCGATCTGCCGGCCTCCACCTGGCCCGGCGCACAGGTCCCCCAGCAGCTGCACCTGGACATCACCGTGGCCGGCATCGAGGAGCTGGACCGGCACGGGCAGCGGGCGATCGACCTGGGCGCCCGGCTGTTGTTCGACCGCTCCGACGATCCGCAGGAGCCGTTGCGGGTGTTCGCCGATCCGGCCGGGCACCCGTTCTGCCTGTTCGTCGGGTCCTGACCGCGGCCACCGCTCAGTGCCGGGCCGGTCGCCACCCAAAACCCGCCCCGGCACCTCGGGCATCCGGCCCCACACGCCACCGGTCACCCCCGTGCGCCCGGCCGGCTCCCTAACCTGCGGACATGCGCGTGCTCGTCGTCGAGGACGATGACCGCCTCGCGCGTGCTCTGAGCCGGGCGCTGCGTTCGCACGGCTATCCGACCGAGCACGCCCGCGGCGTCACCGAGGCGCGCCTGGCTCTGGCCCAGGTCCGGTTCGCCGTGGTGCTGGTCGACCTCGGCCTGGCGGACGGCGACGGCCTCGCGGTGGTGCGCGACCTGCGCGGCCGCCCGGGCACCGCCGTGCTCGCGGTGACCGCCCGCGGCTCGGAGGCCGAACGGGTGCAGGGCCTGCGGGCCGGCGCCGACGACTACCTGGTCAAACCGTTCGGCGCCGCGGAGCTGGTCGCCCGGATCGAGGCCGTGCTGCGCCGGGTCCGCCTGGTGCGGGACGGCGAGCACCCCGAGCGGGTGCACCGGGCGGGTGGCCTGGAGGTCGACCCCGCGGCCCGGCGGGCCCGCTTCGACGGCGAGGACCTGAGCCTGACCCGCCGGGAGTTCGACCTGCTCGACGTCCTGGTCCGGCACGCCGGGCGCACCGTCACCCGCGAGCGCCTGCTGGACCAGGTCTGGCAGACCGTCTGGGAGGGCAACAGCCGCACGCTGGACACCCACATCGCCACGCTGCGGCGCAAGCTCGCCGGCCGGGTCACCATCGTCACCGCACGTGGGATCGGCTACCGGCTCGACCCCGGGGACGGCTGACCGTGCGCCGCCGGTTGGGCGTCCTGCTGCTGCCGGTATTGGCTGTGCTGGTCGTGGCCGCGGTGGTCCGGTGGTGGGACGGTTCCCCGGGGGCGGTCCGGGACGCGGTGCTGCTGCTGGCGGTGGCGGCGGTGCTGCTCGCCGGGGTCCCCTGGGTCACCGCCTGGGTGCTGCGCCCGGTGCGCGAGCTGGACCGCACCGCGCACCGGGTCCGGTCCGGCGACCTGGCGGTGCGGGTGGACGCCGACCACGGCCCGCCGGAGCTGCGCGAGCTGGCCGCCGGGTTCAACGCGATGGTCGAGCAGGTCGAGCGGGCCGAGCTGCGCCGGCGCACCTTCGTCCAGGACGCCGCCCACCAGCTCGGCAACCCGCTCGCCGTGCTGCGCCTGATCCTGGACGACCTGGCACCCGGCCCCGGCGATGACCTGCGGGCCGAGGCGATCGAGGTCGTGGACCGGATGGCGGCCACCCTGTCCTCGCTGCGGGACGGCACCGGCCTGGCACCGGTCGCCGGCGACCGGGAGT
The DNA here is from genome assembly GCF_012396125.1 of Cellulomonas denverensis. Lineage (GTDB taxonomy): Bacteria > Actinomycetota > Actinomycetes > Actinomycetales > Cellulomonadaceae > Cellulomonas > Cellulomonas denverensis. Next base: position 255,410 of record NZ_JAAXOX010000001.1, read on the forward strand.
GCCCCGCCGACGTGCTGCGCGCCGGACGACCGACCTGGCAGGCGCTGCTCGACCCGGCCGGCCTCACCCTGGAGATCACCGACGGCGGCGTGACCGGCCCGGTGCACTCCCCGGCGGGTGGCCTGGGCGCCGCACTGGACGAGCTGCTCAGCAATGCCGCCCGGCTGTCCGGCGGCACCCGGGTCCGGATCGCGGCGGTGCCGGCCGGGCCGGAGCAGGTGCGGGTGGTGGTGACCGACGACGGCGCCGGGCTGTCCGCGCAGGAGCGGGTGTCGGCGCTGTACCGGTCCTGGCGGGCGGACCGGCACCGGAGCACCGGCGGCACCGGCCTCGGGCTGGCCATCCTGGCCGACGCGATGACCGCGGCCGGGGGCAGCCTCACCCTCGAACCCGCCCGGCCACACGGCCTGCGGGTGGTGCTGACCCTGCGCCGCGCCGACCAGGGCTGACCGGCGCCCGTGTCAGGGCAGTCTCAAGTCTGCCGGTGATCGCTGGATGTGACGCCAGTCACATCCCTACGGTCGCGCCACCCCTCTCCGAAGTGTCCGGGCGATCAACGACGACGAGACGGTGCGACATGGTCCATCTCCCCACGACGGCTCCGAAGAAGCGCAAGCGGTTCTTCCACCACCTCTACTTCTGGGTGCTGGTCGGCATCGCGGCCGGCATCACCCTCGGCCTGGCCGCCCCCGAGGTGGCCGCCCAGACCAAGTGGCTCGCCGACCTGTTCATCAAACTGGTCAAGGTGGTGATCGCGCCGACCATCTTCGCCACCATCGTGGTCGGGATCGCCCAGATGGGGAACCTGGCCCGGGCCGGCGGGCTCGCCCTGCGCACGGTGCTCTACTTCAACATCACCACCGTGTTCGCCCTGGCGATCGGCCTGGTCGTGGTCAACGTCCTCAAGCCCGGCGCGGGACTCGGCCTGGACCTGGCCTCCTTCGACACCTCCGGCGCGGAGGCCACTCTGGCCACCGCCTCCGAGGCCGGCGGCGAGGGCATGACCTCCTTCGCGCTCAACCTGGTGCCGACCTCCTTCGTCAGCGCCTTCGTCGACGGCCAGCTGCTCCAGGTGCTGCTGATCGCGATCCTGGTGGCGGTGGCGATCACCGCGATGGGCGAGCAGGCCAAGCCGCTGGTCGGGCTGATGGACACCTTCGCGCACGTGATGTTCGGCGTCATCCGGCTGGTGATGTGGGTCGCCCCGCTCGGCGCGTTCGGCGGGATCGCGTTCACCATCGGCACCAACGGGTCGGCGATCCTCGGCTCACTGGCCGGGTTCATCGGGTCGTTCTGGCTGACCTGCCTGCTGTTCGTGATCCTGGTGCTCGGCCCGATCTGCCGGCTCGCCGGGTTCTCGGTGTTCCGGTACCTGCGCTACATCCGCGACGAACTGCTGATCGTGCTCGGCACCTCCTCCTCGGAGACCGTCCTGCCCCGGCTGATGCGCAAGATGGAGGCCGCCGGGGTGCCCAAGCACGTGGTCGGCATGACCATCCCCACCGGCTACTCCTTCAACCTGGACGGCACCGCGATCTACATGGCGATGGGCGCGCTGTTCATCGCCCAGGCCTTCGGCATCGACGTGCCGATCGGCACCCAGATCGCGCTGCTGGTGTTCATGCTGATCTCCTCCAACGGCGCCGCCGGGGTCTCCGGCGCCGGCCTGGTCACCCTGGCCGCCTCGCTGACCGCCTTCGACTCGGTGATCCCGGTCGCGGGCATCGCGCTGATCGTCGGCGTCGACCGGTTCATGTCCGAGGGCCGCGCCCTGACCAACCTCGCCGGCAACGGGCTCGGCACCCTGGTGATCGCCCGGTGGACCGGCGACCTGGACCGCGACCAGCTCCGGACGGTGCTCGCCGACCCGGGCAGCGTGGACGTCGACGACCTGATGCGGCGGCACACCCCGGTGGACCTGAACGCACTGGACCGGGAGCTGGCCACCTCGGAGGAGTTCGCCCGGGAGTTCGCGGCGACCGGGCAGATGCCCGGGGAGCGGGCCGAGGACCCGGCGCGACCGGGGGGCGCCCAGTAACCGGACACGCGACAGGGGGTCCATCGTCCGCCATATGATGACTTCATCAATCCATGAAGTAGGAGTGCGATGGACCCCCGACCGCTCAGCGAGGTCAAGGCCGATCTGTTCAAGGGCCTGGCCCACCCGGTGCGGATCCGGGTGCTCGAACTGCTCGCCGAGGGCGGTGAACTGCCGGTCTCCACCCTGTTGTCGGAGACCGGGCTGGAGTCCTCGCACCTGTCCCAGCACCTGGCCGTGCTGCGCCGGTACCAGCTGGTGGCATCCGAGCGGCGGGGCAGCACGGTGCACTACCGGCTGGCCTCCGATCGGGTCGCCGAGCTGCTGCACGTCTCGCGGGACCTGCTCGGGGAGATCCTCGGCACCGCACAGCAGCAGCTCGCCGAACACCGGGCGTCCGCGCCGGCGACGAGCCCGCGGTGAGCGCGCTCGGGCACCTGCGCGACCTGCTGCCGTCCTGGGCGGACTACAGCCAGCTGCGGACCTCGTGGCGCCGGGATCTGGTCGCCGGGCTGACCGTCGGGGTGGTCGCCCTGCCACTCGCGCTGGCGTTCGGGGTCAGCTCCGGGGCGGGCGCCGAGGCCGGACTGGTCACCGCCGTGGTCGCCGGGCTGGTCGCCGCGATCTTCGGCGGATCGCACGTCCAGGTCTCCGGGCCGACCGGCGCGATGGTGGTGGTCCTCGCCCCGGTGGTGGCCACCCATGGCACCGGGGTGCTCGGGCCGGTCTGCCTGCTGGCCGGGATCGTGGTGGTCCTGGCCGGGGTGCTGCGCCTGGGCCGGGCGGTCGCGCTGATCCCGTGGCCGGTGATCGAGGGCTTCACGCTCGGGATCGCCGTGATCATCTTCCTGCAGCAGGTGCCGGCCGCCCTCGGGGTGCCCGCCGCCGGGCACGATGCGAATGCGCTGCTCGCGGCCTGGCAGGTGCTCGGTGAGGTCTCCTGGCCGGACGCCGCGTGGTCGCTCGGGGCGGTCGGCGTCGTCGCCGCCGTCATGCTGCTGGCACCCCGGGTGCACCCGGCACTGCCCGGGTCGTTGATCGCGATCGTGCTGGTCACCGCGGTCGCGGTGGTCGCCGACCTGCCGCTGTCCACGATCGGCGAGCTGCCGGCCGGCCTGCCGCTGCCCGCGCTGCCGTCGGTGGACCTCCCGCTGGTGCGCGAGCTGATCGCCCCGGCCCTGACCGTCGCCGCGCTGGCCGCGATCGAGTCGCTGCTGTCCGCCCGGGTGGCCGCCACCCACTCGGACACCGGCCCCTACGACGGCGACCGGGAACTGGTCGGCCAGGGCCTCGCCTCGATCGCCGCCGGATTCTTCGGCGGGATGCCCGCCACCGGCGCGATCGCCCGCACCGCGGTCAACGTGCGCTCCGGCGCCCGCACCCGGCTGGCCGCCGTGGTGCACGCCGTGTTCCTGTTCATCGTCGTGGTGGCGGCCGGGAGCGTGGTCTCCCGGATCCCGCTGGCCGCACTCGCCGGGGTGCTGATGGTGACCGCGGCCCGGATGGTCTCGATCTCGGTGGTGCGCTCGGTGCTGATGGCGACCCGGGCAGCCGCGCTGCTGTTCGCCCTGTCCGCACTCATCACGATCAGCGTCGACCTGATCTACGCGGTCGGGATCGGGATCGCGGTGGCCGCGGTGATCAGCCTGCGCGCGCTGGCCCGGGCCGCAGGCGTGCACCGCGAGGAGCTGCCCGGACCGGCCCAGCCCGGCGACGAGCACATCGCGCTGTTCCGGATCGAGGGTTCGCTGTTCTTCGCCGCGGCGGAGCGGGTGCTGGAGCGGGTCGCGTCGATCCAGGACGTCGATGTCGTCATCCTGCGGCTGTCCGGCGTGCAGGTGCTGGACGCCACCGGCGCCCGGGTGCTGCACGAGTTGATCGTCGGCCTGGAACGCCGCGGCATCACCGTCCTGGTCAAGGGGCTGCAGGACCGCCATGTCGCCCTCGCCCGGCGGGTCGGGGTGATCTCCGCACTCCAGGACGAGTCGCACCTGTTCGACGACCTGGCGGCGGCGGTGCGCAGCGGGCGGCAGGTCACCGGCCGGGTGGCCCGCTGAGAACAGCAGGCCCACGAGCGCCAGCGCCCTCACCTGGAACGGGACCACCAGCCGGGCGATTCGGGTCATCGGCCCGGCCCGCACCCACCTTTGTGTCCGGATCGCGGATCCCGGTACGCCGATCCCGAGCGGGTAAAATCGCGACCGGTGAGCGTTGGCCAGGGGGCCACGAGTCGACTGCGACGCCCGTACCCGAGTCGTCGCCACAGGAGAGCCGATGAACGCCGAACTCCGGCCGAGCACCCGGCCACTGCCGTTCGCATGTGCGCCGGAAGGCCAGCACGGCACGGCGCCGGGGTGTTTTCCCGACACCGACCCCGGCGGCCCCGGTCTGCCCGAGCAGGACCTGCCCGCGGTCCCGTTCCAGGTGGTGTCCGATGCCTCGTCCGGTGGCAGGACGTCGACGGTGCTGCTCCGGGTGCGCTGCCCGGGCACCGGCGGCCATGCCACGGTGCCGTTGAGCCCCGACACCATGCAGGAGCTCCTCGCCCTCGCCCAGGGCATGCCGCCCACCGCCCCGGGCCCGGACGGCACACCCGAGGCCACCCCGGCGGAGGTGCGGTCCTGGGCGCGGCGGCAGGGACTGACGGTGGCCGATCGCGGCCAGCTTCCCCGCAGGGTGGTCGCGGCGTATCTCGCCGATCAGCAGACCGCGCGCGCCGGTCAGATCTCGCCCATGCTGTGCGCGGTGGGCCGCCGGTCAGGCTCCTGACCCGGCGCTCCCCCGCGCGTCGGCCGATGCCGGGAACGCCGGGCTCCGCCCCCAGGATTCGAACCCGGACCTCAAGGCACCAAAGGCCTGCGTGCTGCCATTACACCAGGGCGGACCGCACACCCGGGTGGCGGATGTGCGTCCCCAGTGTGCCAGGCCAGGGGGCCGTTCCACGCCGGGGCGAAGCCTGAGAGGATGTCCGGATGGCCACAGAACCCCGCCGCGGCACCCGGGCGACCAAGGCGCGGATGACCGCGGCCGAACGGCGTGAGCAGTTGCTGGACGTCAGCCGCACGCTGTTCGCCGAGAAGGGCTTCGAGGGCACGTCGGTCGAGGAGATCGCGGCCCGGGCCGAGGTGTCCAAGCCGGTGGTGTACGAGCACTTCGGCGGCAAGGAGGGCATCTACGCGGTGGTGGTGGACCGGGAGATCCGGGCGCTGACCGACGCGCTGAACGGTGCGCTGGAGAAGGGCCACCACCCGCGGGTGCTGGTGGAGCGCTCGGCGCTGGCGCTGCTGGGCTACATCGAGGACAACGAGGACGGCTTCCGGATCCTGGTCCGGGACTCGCCGGTCGCGCAGGCCACCGGGACGTTCTCCAGTCTGATCGGCGACGTGGCGACCCAGGTGGAGCACCTGCTGGCCGACCAGTTCCTCAAGTCGCACCTGGACCCGCGCACGGCGCCGATCTACGCGCAGATGCTGGTCGGGATGGTGGCACTGACCGGGCAGCACTGGCTGGACTCGCGCTCGCTGACCAAGACCGACGTGGCGGCCAACCTGGTGAACCTGGCGTGGAACGGGCTGTCCGGCCTGGAACGGCGTCCGCGGCTGTCCGACCAGCACGAGTAACCTCACCGCATGCCCGAGGAGCAGGCGGTGGACGAGGTCGACCGGATCGTCGACGCCTGGGCGCGCGAGCGCCCGGATCTGGATGTCACGCCGCTGACCGTGCTGTCCCGGGTGACCCGGTTGTCCCGGCACCTGGACCTGGCGCGGCGGCGGGCGTTCGCGCTGCACCGGCTGGAGCCGTGGGAGTTCGACGTGCTGTCGGCGCTGCGCCGCGCGGGGGCGCCCTACCGCCTGTCGCCGGGCGCGCTGCTGACCCAGACTCTGGTAACCAGCGGGACGATGACCAACCGGATCGACCGGCTGGCCGCCCGGTCGCTGGTGCGGCGGCTGCCCTCCCCCGACGACCGCCGGGGGGTGCTGGTCAGCCTGACCGACGACGGCCTGGCCCGGGTGGACGCGGCGATGACCAGCCTGCTGGACATCGAGCGCGACCTGCTGGCCGACCTGCCGGAGGCGGATCGCGAGCGCCTGGCCGACCTGCTGCGCACGCTGGTGCTGCCCTTCGACTCCTGACCGGCCCCACGACAGCGGCCGGCCGCCCCCTCCCGGGACGACCGGCCGCGATCGGATGGGCCGGTGGTCAGCCCTTGAGCGCCTCGCTCAGCTTGACCCGGCGACCGGTGCGCAGCACCGACCGCTCGTAGATCCGGGCGCCGATCCCGGTCACGATCCAGGCCGAGATCGCCAGGATCACCAGGGACAGCAGCGGCTCCCACCAGGCGGCGGTGCCGAGGAACAGCCGGACCGGCATCCCGACCGGGGCGCTGAACGGGACGTAGCTCATCACCGCGAGCACGGTCTCGTTCGAGTTGAAGAAGATCACCAGGAAGTACGGGATCATGATCAGGTACATCACCGGGGCGAGCACCGCCCCGGTGTCCTCGGTGCGGGAGACCAGCGAGGCGGCGGCGGCGAACATCGCGGCCAGCAGCACGAACCCGATCAGGAAGAACACCACGAACCAGGCGATCGGCGCCCCGACCAGGCCGAGGATGTCGTCCTGCCCGGTGACCACCAGGCCGATCACGGCGACGGCGGCGATCGCGGCGGTCTGGCCCAGCGCCAGGATGCTGTTGCCCACCACCTTGCCGGCCAGCAGAGCGCGCGGCGGCACGGCGGACAGCAGGATCTCCACGATCCGGGACTGCTTCTCCTGCACGGTGTTCTGCGCGATCGTGCTGCCGAAGGTCATCGAGGCGAGCATGAACACCATGCCGAAGGCGAGGGCGATCAGGTAGCGCAGCCCCTCACTGGTGGAGGGCTCGTTCAGCAGCTCCACCGGCGGGGTGACCGCGAGGGCGCTGACCAGGTTCTGCGGCGCGGACTCGTTGCCCACCACCAGCAGGCCGAGCGGGTTGTCATCGCTCGGCGCCTCGGGCAGCAGCGCCGCGGACGCCTCCTCGTCCTCCACCAGCCGGCGGGCCTCCGCCTCGTCGGTGGCGTCCACCGCCTCGATGCCGTCCAGTCCGTCGACGAGTTCCGCGGTGGCCGGCACCACGGCGACCGTGGTGGTCGAGCCGAGCTTGTCGCCGAACACGCTGGACAGGATGATCCCGGCCAGGATCACCACCAGCATGATCACGGTCGAGATGACGAACGCCTTGCTGCGGATCTGGGTGGTGACCTCGCGTTCGGCCACCAGCATGGTGCTCTGCAGCATGCTCGGGGTGGCCGGGCGCTGCGGGGTGGGGGTGCTCATCGGACGGCCTCCTCGTGGCGCACCTCGTCGGTGACGATGTCGCGGAAGATCTCGGCCAGGCGCGGGCGCACCGGGCTGAAGGACTGCACCGGGGCGGCGTCCATCGCCGTGCGCAGCACCTGCTGGGCGGTGGCCTCGTCGGCGTCGAACATGGCGTAGCCGCCGTCGAACTCCACCACCGAGACCCCCGGCCGGCTGCGCAGCCAGCCCATGTCGCCGGCCGACGTGATCTCGTACCGGGGCTCGGCGTAGCGCTCGCGCAGTTCCTCCCGGCCACCGGACGCCCGGATCTGGCCCTTGGCGATCACCACGACGTCGTCGCACAGCCGCTCGACCACATCCAGCTGGTGCGAGCTGAACAGCACCGGGACGCCGCGCGCCGCGTACTCGCTGAGCACGTTGAGCACCACGTCCACCGCCATCGGGTCCAGCCCGGAGAACGGCTCGTCCAGGATCAGCACCTCGGGGTCGTGCACCAGGGACGCGGCGATCTGGGCGCGCTGCTGGTTGCCCAGCGACAGGTCCTCCACCGGGTCGTGCAGCCGCTCGCCCAGCCCGAGCCGGGTGAGCAGGTCGGTCGCCCGGTCGGTGGCGGTGCGCTTGTCGAAGCCGTGCAACCGAGCCAGGTAGGCGATCTGGTCGACGATCTTCATCTTCGGGTAGAGACCCCGCTCCTCGGGCATGTACCCGAAGCTGCGGCGCTGCTCGTCGCCGAGCGGCTGACCGTCCATGGTGACGGTGCCGGAGTCGGCGGACAGCACCCCGAGGATGATCCGCATGGTGGTGGTCTTGCCGGCACCGTTGCCGCCCACGAACCCGGTGAGCTTGCCGCGCTGGACGGTGAAGCCCACGTCGTCGAGGACCAGCCGGTCCCCGAAGGATCGGTGGATGCCGCTCAGCTGGAGCACGCTGAACTCCTGTCGTCGTGATGGGTGATGCGCACGACGGTAGGGCCCGAGGGGTGCCCGGCACCTCCGGCGCAGGACTGATTCGCGCGGGTCCTCCCAGCGGGTGACCTCCGTCGCGGGGTGGAGGTGGAGTACTCAGACCGGTCAGTCCGCCAGGCCCTTGCGATAGGCGAAGACCACTGCCTGCACCCGGTCGCGCAGACCGAGCTTGGTGAGCACGTTGGACACGTGGGTCTTCACCGTCGCCCGGCCCAGCACCAGCTCGGCGGCGATCTCGTCATTGCTGAGCCCGCGAGCCACCAGGCGGAGCACCTCGGCCTCCCGGTCCGTCAGCTGCTCGACCACCGCACTGCCCGGGCACGGCTCCGGGCCGGCGATCACCCCGGCCGAGCCCATCGCCCGGGAGATCACCGAGCGGGTCACCTCCGGCGACAGCAGCGCGTCACCGGCCGCCACCGCCCGCACCGCATCCGCCAGTTGCTCCGGCCGGGAGTTCTTCAGCAGGAACCCGGACGCCCCGGCGGTGAGCGCCTGCACCAGGTAGTCCTCCCGGTTGAAGGTGGTCAGCACCAGCACCGCACAGTCCAGCTCGGGATCGGACCGGATCAGCCGGGTGGCCTCGATGCCGTCCAGCTCGGGCATCTGCACGTCCATGCACACCACGTCCGGCCGCAGCTCGTGGGCCAGCCGCACCGCCTCGCGCCCGGTGGAGGCCTGACCGACCACGGTCAGATCCGGCGAGGCGTCCAGGATCGTGGCCAGCGCGGCCCGCAGCAGCGCCTGGTCGTCGGCCAGCAGCACCCGGATCCCGGTCATCGGTCGTCCCTCTCCCGCATGGCGGCCAGCGGCACCCGCGCCCGCACCAGATATCCACCGCGTCCGCGGGGCCCGGCCACCAGGGTGCCGCCGTCCGCCGCAGCCCGCTCGCGCATCCCGACCTGGCCCAGCCCGGCACCGCCGAGCCGCGCCCGCCGGCTCATCCCGCCGCCGTCGTCGGTGACCTCCAGCTCCACCGCGTCGTCGTCGTAGCGCAGCCGGACGTCCGCCCGCGCGCCCTCACCGGCGTGCTTGCGGGTGTTGGTCAGCGCCTCCTGGGCGATCCGGTACAGGTTCAGCGACAGCAGCGGCGGCAGCGGTTGCGGATCGCCGATCACCTGGAAGGTCGCGGTCACCCCGGCCTCGGTCGACTGGGCCACCAGGGTGGGCAGCTGCTCCACGGTCATCGACCCGACGGCCGGCGCCGGACGTTCGGCCACCCCGGCCTCCCGCAGGGTGCCGAGCACCCCCTGCAGCTCCACGATCGCCGCCCGGGCCGAGTCCTCCACCTGTTCCAGCGACCGGGTCGCACCGTCGGCGTCCAGCGCCAGCTGCACCCGGGCGGCGGCGGCCTGCACCCCCATCAGCGAGACGTGGTGTGCGACCGCGTCGTGCAGTTCGCGCGCCAGCCGCAGCCGCTCCAGGGAGACCGCCTGTTCCTCCACCATCCGGCGCTCGGTGACCAGCTGCCGTCCGCGCCACCGGGTCCGGGCCCGGTCCCGCGCCGCGTTCCAGGCATGGTCGCCGAAGTACCAGGCGCCGGAGAAGTAGAGCATGTTGGTCAGCACCTGGCTCATCAGGTAGGCGGCCATCGGGGAGAACGCGCCGGCCCGGGACAGCCCCGGGATCGCGTCCGGGTCGGTCACGGACTGGAAGATCGTCACCAGCAGCCAGACCGCCATCCCGGTGACCACCGCCGCGCGGACCCAGAACGCCACCGTCCGCCGGCTCTCCCAGGCGCCCACGGTGTACAGCGCCATGAACAGCGCGATGTTGATGAACAGCGTCTCGGAGACCTGCAGGCTCACCGTGATCACGAACATCATGCCGACGATCACGGCCACCGCGGACGGCCAGCGGCGGCGGAAGGCCAGCGGCAGCACCGTGGCCACCAGGCAGGCCACCGCCACCGGCCCGGACGCCGGATCGTCGTAGAGCCCCACCACCTGCCAGAGCGCCAGGTCCAGCACCGCCCCGATGAACAGCACCGCCGCGATCAGCAGGTCCGAGCGCAGTTGCTCCGGGGTGGGGGCAGCACGGCGCCACCGGGGGTCATCCGGGTTCGGGGTGGACGGCGGGTCCGGGCGGGTGAGGGCTCGCACGGCGCCCACGCTAGCGATGAGTGGGTGCTACCTGGGACCCACCACTCAGGCCCGGACACCCGATGAGGTGACCCGGAGGGCGACCAGCAGGGGCAGCGGCACCCCGATCAGCACCACCACCGCCGCCAGCACCGCCAGCACCCCGCCGTCGAACACCGGCACCGGCACCCCCGACATCCCCTGCGCCACCCCGGCCAGTGCCGGCAGCACGCACGCGATCCCGGCGAGCAGTGCGACCCCGGTCAGCAGGCCGGACTCGGCGGCGACCATCCCGAGCAGCTGCCGCCGGGTGGCGCCAGTGCGGTGCAGCAGGGCGAACTCCCCGCGCCGGGACCCGATCAGCATCGCCAGGGTGTTCGCCGCCGCCACCCCGACGAAGGCCAGCAGGGCGAACAGCAGCGCCGAGGACAGGCCCTGCTGCCCGCTCGCCGACGCCCGGATCTCCGCCGCGTACCCCGGCACATCGGTCACGGTCAGCCCGCCGGCGGCGGCGCGCACCGTGGACTCCGGCACCTCGTTCAGCCGCAGCAGCAGGGTGGACGCGCTCGGCTCACCGCCCAGTGCGGCGGCGGTGGCGGACCCGATCAGGTAGTCGCCCAGCCCCAGCCCGCGCTCGTACACCGCCACCACGGTCAGGTCGGTCTGCACCCCGTCCACCCGGACCCCGATCGGGTCGCCGATCGTGGCCATCCCCTCGAAGGCGGCCTCCCGGCTCACCGCGATCGTCCCGGCCTGCGCCAGGTCGGCCAGGTCGCCGGAGCGCACACCCGGGTCGATCAGGTCGCCCTGCTCGGGCACGGTGCGCAGCGTGAGCGACTCCCAGGACAGGAAGGTCTCGTCCTGGTCCACCCGCACCTGGGCCGCCAGCAGCGCGGTCTGCCCGGCGGTCACCCCGGGCAGGGCCGCCACCCGGTCCAGGGCGGCCGGGTCGCCGGTGAGCACCAGGTCGGCGTCCAGCGACTCGGCCACCTGCCGCTCGGTGCCGTCCAGGATCGCCAGGTTCGCGCCGGACTGCACGGTGCCGAGGGCCAACAGCAGCATCAGCGGCACCACCGCCCCGGTCAGCCGCCGGGAGAACCCCCGGGCATTGGTCAGCGCCAGGGTCGAGGTCGCCCCCGGGACGCCCGCCGCGAGCGCGTGCCGGGCCACCCAGCCGATCAGCGCCGGCCCGAGCAGCGCGACCGCGATGATCAGCACGATCGCGGACACCGTCGCCGCCGCGCTGCCCATCAGCCCCGGCAGCACGAACGGCACCAGCGCCAGGCCGAGGCCCACCGCCGCCAGCACCACCGCCGCGATCCGGCGGCCACGGGACAGCCCCGCCGGTTCGACCGCGGACGACCGCACCGCCCCGGCCGGACTCAGCCGCGCGCTCTCCCGCCCGGCCAGCCGCGCCGCACCGATCGCCACCGGCACCAGCAGGGCCAGGGTGGCGAGCACCGGCCACGGCGACAGCCCCAGGTCGAAGCCCGGCGTGAGCACACCCCCGTCGGCGAGCGGTCCGCCGAGCAGCGGTGCCAGGAACAGTCCGGGCAGCACCCCGGCCGGCGCCGCGACCGCGAACAGCAACAGCACCTCCGCGGTGACCATCTGCCGCACCTGCCGGGTGGTCGCCCCCACCGCCCGCAGCAGCGCGAACTCCCGGGCCCGGGGCCGCAACGCCGCGGCCACCGTGGAGGCGACCACGAACAGCGCGATCAGCACCGCGGTCCCGGCGAAGGACGAGGACACCGTGATCAGCGTGCTCGCGGCCGGATCGGCGGAGCCCGCGGCCAGCCGGATGCCCGCCTCCACCCAGGCACCGGTGGCGGTCAGCAGCGCGGCGGCCAGGGCGACCACCAGGGCGCTGCCGGCCAGCGACCACCGGTGCACCCGCACCGCGGACCGGGCCGAGGACCACACGGCGCTCATCGGGCCAGCTCGATCATCCGGGCGGTCACCTGGGCCGCGGTGGGAGTGTCGAGGTGTCCGGCCAGCCGGCCGTCGGCCAGGAACAGCACCCGGTCCGCGGCCGCAGCGACCTGCGGATCGTGCGTGACCAGCACCAGGGTCTGGCCGAGCGCCGAGGCGGTGTCCCGCAGCACGGCGAGCACCTGGGCGCCGGTCTGCGAGTCCAGCGCACCGGTCGGCTCGTCGGCGAACACCACCGCGGGCCGGGTGATCAGCGCCCGGGCGATCGCCACCCGCTGGGCCTGACCGCCGGACAGTTCACCGGGCAGCCGGTATTCCATCCCGACCAGGCCCACCGCCGCCATCAGCCAGGCCCGCAGCTCCGGGTCCGGCTCCCGGCCGCCGAGCAGCAGCGGCAGCGCGACGTTCTCGGCCACCGTCAGGTGCCCGATCAGGTTGTAGGCCTGGAACACGAAGCCGATCCGGTCCCGCCGCAGCCGGGTGACCGCATCCGGGGACAGCGCGGTCAGGTCCGCGTCGCCGATCAGCACCTGCCCCGCGGTCGGCCGGTCCAGCCCGGCGGCGCAGTTCAGCAGGGTGGACTTCCCGGAACCGGACGGGCCCATCACCGCGGTGAAGGACCCGGCCGCGAGGGTCAGGGACACCCCGGCCAGGGCGTCGATCGTGCCCGCGCCGTTGGGGTAACTGCGCCGGACCTCGTGCAGGCGGACCGCCGAGGCGGTGGAGGTGGGAGTGGTCGTCGTCGTCATGGCATCGACGCTAGGAATCGGCGAGGGTCTCGCTCCAGACGCCCGCGATGGAACCCGGCGACCTGCATCCTTCGATGCAAGCGGTCAGTCCTCGGGCACCGTCACGATCCGGTTCTGGTAGGCCCAGACCACCGCCTGCAACCGCGAGCGCACCCCGAGCTTCGGCATCATCCGGGCCAGGTGCGACTTCACCGTGGACACCTCCACCACCAGCCGGGCGGCGATCTCCTCGTTCGACATCCCCTGCGCCAGCAGCAGCAGGATGTCCCGCTCCCGGGCGGTCAACAGCTCGGTGCCGCGATCCAGGGCGACCGGTTGCAGCCGCCGGCGGTGCGCGAACTCGCGCAGCACCCGGTGGGTCAGGGTCTGGTCCAGGGTGCCCCGGCCCGCGGCGACCTCCCGCACCGCGTGCACGATCTGCTCCGGTTCGGCGTCCTTCAGCAGGAACCCGGACGCCCCGGCCTCCAGCGCGCCGAAGACGTACTCATCCAGGTCGAAGGTGGTCAGCACCAGCACCGGCACCGGCTGATCGGCCTCCGGTCCGCACAGCTGGCGCGCCACGCTGATCCCGTCCCGACCCGGCATCCGCACGTCCAGGCAGACCACGTCCGGCCGCAGCTCGGCCGCCAGCCGGACCGCCTCGTCCCCATCCGCGGCGGCGCCCACCACCACCAGATCCGGTTCCGCGCCGATCAGGGTGGCCAGCCCGGCACGCACCAGCGGCTGGTCGTCCGCGATCAGGACCCGGGTCATCTGCTCGCTCATGCCGCTCCCCTCTCCCGTGGCAGCCGCAGCCACACCTGCCAGCCGCCCTCGGCGGTCGGGCCGTACCGCAGATCGCCGCCGACCAGCTCCGCCCGCTCGGCCATCCCGCGCAGCCCGTGCCCGCCGCCGTCCGACAGAACCGGCGGGGCGCTCGGCGGACCGTTGGTCACCGTCAGCACGCACGCGGCGCCGTCCCGGTCGTCGACCTCGACCACGCACGCCGCACCCGGCGCGTGTGACCGGGCATTGGCCAGCGATTCCTGCACCATCCGGTACCCGGCCAGCTGCGCCAGCGGCCCGACCCCGGCACCCAGCTCCCGGTCACCCCGCCACACCCGCAGCATCACCGGCTCGCGCACCAGCCCCGGCACCGACGCCAGGCTCCACGCGCTCGTCTCCGCCGGATCGTCCTCCCGCAGCAGGCCGACCAGCCGCCGCAGATCGGTCAGCACCACCCGGCTCTGCTCCCGCACCTGGTGCAATCCTTCCCGCGCCGCCGCCGGGTCGGACTCCAGCTGCCGGTCGATCGCCGAGGCCATCAGGGCGATCCCGGACAGGTGATGGGCGGCGATGTCGTGCAGCTCCCGGGCCATCGCGGTCCGCTCGGTCGCCACCGCCGTCCGGACCAGGGCGTCCCGCTCCCGCTCCAGCGCGCGCAACTCCCCCGCCTGCGCCTCCTTCACCGCCCGCCGCGACCCGACGATCAGCCCCGGCACCCAGCCGAGCAGCACCGCGGCCACCCCCTGGCCCAGCCCCATCCCCACCGACAGCAGCGACCAGCCGTCTGCGAGCGCCCGGGAGAGTGCCAGCAGCACCGCCACCGCCACCAGCGACCACCGCAACCGCGGCCGCACCACCGTCGCCCGGTACACCGCGACCGCGGGGGCCAGCGTCACCAGACCCGCCGCCCCCTCCGGACCGGCCAGCCCCATCGGCACCGTCACCCCGGCGACCACCAGCAACACCGGCACCGGCCGCAGCCGCGCCCAGGCCAGCACCACCGCCTGCACGCTCAGCGCCGCCAGCACCGCCCACCACGGCCCGGACCCCACCCGCGGCGCCATCAACGGATCGGCCGGGTCCATCGGCTCCGCCTGCTCCAGCACCGGCAGGGCGGCCAGCAGGGCCACGACCACGACCCAGGTCACCGCGGCGACCAGCAGGTCGGTGCGGCTCGGGCGGGGGGTGGTGGTCACGGGGCGCATCGTCCCACTGCGGGGGCGGGGCGGTCACCGTGAGTCCGTACCCTTGTCCGAATGGCCCACCTGCTCGGCGGCGAGAACCTCCGCCTGTCCTTCCCGACCAAGACCGTCTTCGACGGCATCACCGTCGGCCTGAACGAGGGCGACCGGGTGGGCATCGTCGGCCGCAACGGTGACGGCAAGTCCTCCCTGCTGGCGATGCTGTCCGGCCGGCTGGAGCCGCACGGCGGCCGGGTGACGGTGCGCGGCGGGACCCGGATCGGGGTGCTGGACCAGCAGGACACCCTGGACCCGGCGCTGACCGTGGGGCAGGCGATCGCCGGGGACCGGGCCGAGCACGAGTGGGCCGGGGATGCCCGGATCCGGGATGTGGTGGCCGGGCTGGCCGGTGACCTGCCGTGGGACAAGCCGATCGCCGAACTGTCCGGTGGCCAGCGCCGCCGGACCGCCCTGGCCGCGCTGCTGGCCGGCGAGGACGAGGTCCTGATGCTGGACGAGCCGACCAACCACCTGGACGTGCAGGCGGTGACCTGGCTGGCCGGGCACCTGAACCGGCGCTGGTCGGCGAACGCGGGCGGCCTGCTGGTGGTCACCCACGACCGGTGGTTCCTGGACGAGGTGTGTACCGCCACCTGGGAGGTGCACGACGGGATCGTCGAGCCCTTCGAGGGCGGGTACGCGGCCTACGTGCTGCAGCGGGTGGAGCGGGACCGGATGGCCGCCGCCTCGGAGGCGAAGCGGCAGAACCTGATGCGCAAGGAGCTGGCCTGGCTGCGCCGCGGCGCCCCGGCGCGCACCTCCAAGCCCAAGTTCCGGATCGACGCCGCGAACGCGCTGATCGCGAACGAGCCGCCGCCGCGCAACACCGTCGAGCTGTCCCAGATGGCCACCGCCCGGCTGGGCAAGGACGTGGTGGACATCGAGGACGTCGGCGTCAGCTACGGCGACCACCAGGTGCTGCGCGACGTCACCTGGCGGATCGCCCCCGGCGAGCGGACCGGCGTGCTCGGGGTGAACGGGGCCGGCAAGTCCACCCTGCTCGGCCTGGTCACCGGTGCGGTCCGGCCGACCACCGGCCGGGTCAAGCGCGGCAAGACGGTCAAGGTCGCCACCCTCACCCAGGAGCTCGCCGAACTGGCGGACGTCGCGGACGACCGGGTGAACGACGTGATCGCCCGGTACCGCACCAGCTACGTGGCCGGCGGCAAGGAGCTGTCCCCGGGCCAGTTGCTGGAACGACTGGGCTTCACCAGCGTCCAGCTGCAGACCCCGGTCAAGGACCTGTCCGGTGGGCAGCGCCGGCGGTTGCAGCTGCTGCTGATCCTGCTGGACGAGCCGAACGTGCTGGTGCTGGACGAGCCGTCCAACGACCTGGACACCGACATGCTCGCCGCGATGGAGGACCTGCTGGACACCTGGCCGGGCACCCTGCTGGTGGTCTCGCACGACCGCTACCTGCTGGAACGGGTCACCGACCAGCAGTACGCGATCCTGGACGGCCGGTTCCGGCACGTGCCCGGCGGTGTGGACGAGTACCTGCGCCTGCTCGCCGCCGCGGAGTCGGTGCCCAGCACCGCTGCATCGGCCGCCAAGGCACCCTCGGACGCCGCCGCCACCCGGGCCGCCAAGAAGGAGCTGGCCGCGGTCGACCGCCGGATGTCCAAGCTGACCGACCAGATCGCCGACCTGGACGTCCGGATGAACGAGCACGACCCGGCCGACTACGGCGGCCTGGCGAAGCTCACCGCGGACCGGGCGGCCCGGCAGGACGAGCTGGCCGAGCTGGAGCTGCGCTGGCTGGAGCTCGCGGAGGCCGTGGAGGGCTGAGCCGGCTCACCGCGCGCCCGGGGCAAAACGGAGTACGCTCATTTTTGAGCACGATCCGCAACCCCGGGAGGCGAGCATGGCGATCGGCCGCCGGGAACGCGCCCGGCAGGAGAAGCAGGACCGGATCTTCGCCGCTGCCGCCGACCTCTTCGACACCCACGGCTTCGACCGGGTCACCACCCAGCAGATCGCCGAGCGCGCGGACATCGGCGCGGGCACCCTGTTCCGCTACGCCGCCAGCAAGGGCGAACTGTTCCTGATGGTGTACAACCGGCGGTTCGCCGCCGCGGTCGAGGCCGGATCGCAGGCCGCGCAGCGGGAGGCCGATCTCACCGCGGCGGTCTGTGCCCAGATCGAGCCGGTGCTCACCTGGGCCGGCGACCTGGACGACGCCGCCCACTACCAACGCGAGTTGCTGTTCGGCGACGCGAGCGAGCCGTACCGCGCCGAGGGGCTGGCCATCGTCGCCGACCTGGAGCGCCGGATCGCGGAACTCCTGCTGACCGCCCGGCCCGGCACCGCCCGGCAGGCCCACCGCGGGGCCCGGAGCGTGTTCGCCGTCCTGAACCTGCTGCTGGTCCAACCCCTCAATCCCCTGCATCCCGACGACGATGCGACCACCGAACTCCGGGCCCAGGTCGCCCAGATCGTCGCCGGGTACCTCCACACCGTCCCGGAGGCCCCCGCCGGCTGACCACCGACGAGGACGAACCACACCATCACGAATGGAAGGAACGTCATGCGTCACACCAACGGCAACTATGAAGCCTTCGCCCGTCCCCGCAAGCCCGCGGGGGTGGACGACAAGACCGCGCTCTTCGTCGGGGCGGGACTGGCCTCGCTCTCCGGTGCGGCCTTCCTGATCCGCGACGGCCGGATGAGCGGGGACCGGATCACCGTGCTGGAGCGGCTGGACCTGCCCGGCGGTGCGCTGGACGGCATCAAGGAGCCGAAGAAGGGCTTCGTGATCCGCGGCGGCCGGGAGATGGAGGACCACTTCGAGTGCCTGTGGGACCTGTTCCGCTCGATCCCCTCGCTGGAGGTCGAGGACGCCAGCGTGCTGGACGAGTTCTACTGGCTGAACCGCGACGACCCGAACTTCTCCCTGCAGCGCGCCACCGTCGACCGGGGTCAGGACGCGCACACCGACGGGCTGTTCACCCTCAGTGAGAAGGCGCAGAAGGAGATCGTCAAGGTCTTCCTCGCCACCCGGGAGGAGATGGAGGGCAAGCGGATCGACGAGGTGTTCGGCCGCGAGTTCCTGGACAGCAACTTCTGGCTGTACTGGCGGACGATGTTCGCCTTCGAGGAATGGCACTCGGCGCTGGAGATGAAGCTCTACCTGCACCGGTTCATCCACCACATCGGCGGACTGCCGGACTTCTCCGCCCTGAAGTTCACCAAGTACAACCAGTACGAATCGCTGGTGCTGCCGCTCTACACCTGGCTGCTCGACCAGGGGGTGCACTTCGAGTTCTCCACCGAGGTCACCGACGTCGACTTCGACCTGCAGGACGGCCGCAAGCAGGCCACCCGGGTGCACTGGCTGCGCGGCGGCGAGGCGGGCAGCACCGAGCTGGGCCCGGACGACCTGCTGTTCATGACCATCGGCTCGCTGACCGAGAACTCGGACAACGGCGACCACCACACCCCGGCCCGGCTGAACGAGGGGCCCGCACCGGCCTGGGACCTGTGGCGCCGGATCGCCGCCAAGGACCCGTCCTTCGGCCGGCCGGACGTGTTCGGCGCGCACATCCCGCAGACCAAGTGGGAGTCGGCCACCGTCACCACCCTCGACCCGCGCATCCCGGCGTACATCCAGAAGATCGCCAAGCGGGACCCGTTCAGCGGCGGGGTGGTCACCGGGGGCATCGTCACCGCGAAGGACTCGTCCTGGCTGATGTCCTGGACGGTCAACCGCCAGCCGCACTTCAAGCAGCAGAAGCCCGGCGAGTGCGTGGTGTGGGTGTACAGCCTGTTCGTCGACCGCCCCGGCGACTACGTCACGAAGCCGATGCAGGACTGCACCGGTGAGGAGATCACCCGCGAGTGGCTCTACCACCTGGGCGTCCCGGTCGAGGAGATCGACGAGCTGGCCGCCACCGGCGCCAAGACGGTGCCGGTGATGATGCCGTACGTCACCTCGTTCTTCATGCCCCGGCATGCCGGTGACCGCCCGGACGTGGTGCCGGCCGGCTCGGTGAACTTCGCCTTCATCGGCCAGTTCGCCGAGAGCGGCCGGGACTGCATCTTCACCACCGAGTACTCGGTGCGCACCCCGATGGAGGCGGTCTACACCCTGCTCGACATCGAGCGCGGCGTGCCCGAGGTCTTCGGCTCCACCTACGACATCCGCGCCCTGCTCGCCGCCACCAGCCGGCTGCGGGACGGCGAGGAGGTCAAGGTGCCCGGCGGTCACCTGGGCCGCCGGTTCGTCGAGCACAAGGTCGACGACAGCCAGATCGGCGAGCTGCTGCACCAGTTCCGCCTGCTGCAGTGAACCCAGGATGCTGCCGACGGCAGATCCGCCGTCGGCAGCATCCCCTCCCCCGGCGAGCCGCCGCGCGGGACGGTGGGGCCATGACCGACACCCCCGCCCCGCCCCGGTTCAGCGCCGAGGCCCGCCGCTCGCTCTACGACAGCCGGGTCCTGGTGCTGGACGGCCCGCTCGACGACGACAACGGCACCCTGCTCAGCACCCAGCTGATCGCGCTGGCCACCGCCGACCCCGGCACCGACATCGCGCTGTGGATCCACTCCCCCGGTGGCTCGGTGCCCGCGATGCTGGCGATCCGGGACCTGATCCGCCTGGTGCCCTGCG
This sequence comes from Cellulomonas denverensis, assembly GCF_012396125.1. GTDB lineage: Bacteria > Actinomycetota > Actinomycetes > Actinomycetales > Cellulomonadaceae > Cellulomonas > Cellulomonas denverensis. The sequence goes on from NZ_JAAXOX010000001.1 coordinate 275,088, forward strand.
ACGTGTCCACCCTGGCCCTGGGCATCGCCTACTCGGCCGGCCAGTTCCTGCTGTCCTCCGGCACCCCGGGCAAGCGCCGCGCCCTGCCGCACGCCCGGGTGCTGATGCACCAGGGGTCGGCGGGCATCGGCGGCACCGCGGTGGACGTCGAACTGCAGGCCGACGACCTGCGGCACACCCGGGACACCGTGCTCGGCCTGATCGCCGAGGACACCGGCCAGCCGCTGGACCGGGTGTTCGAGGACAGCCTGCACGATCGCTGGTACACCGCCGCCGAGGCCCGCGACTACGGCTTCATCGACCAGATCGTCAACGACTTCGGCCAGCTCCGGCCGCAGCGCCCGCGCGGGCTGGCCGGGTTCGGGGGCGTGGCATGAGCAGCTACACCATCCCGAACGTGATCGCCCAGCACCCGCGCGGCGAGCGGATCATGGACGTCTACTCCCACCTGCTCACCGAGCGGATCGTCTACCTGGGCACCGCCCTGGACGCTGGGGTGGCGAACACCCTGATCGCCCAGCTGCTGCACCTGGAGGCGGACGCCCCGGACCGGGAGATCCAGCTCTACATCAACTGCGAGGGCGGCGACCCGTCCGCGATGCTCGCGGTCTACGACACGATGCGCTACATCCGGGCCGAGGTGGCCACCGCCTGTGTCGGCCAGGCCGTCGCGGTCGGCGCGGTGCTGCTGGCCGCCGGTGCACCGGGGAAGCGCTCCGCCCTGCCGCACGCCCGGGTGGTGCTGCACCAACCGGTCGCCCAGGGCCGCGGCGCCATCCCGGACCTGATCCTGGCCGCCGACGAGGTGGTGCGGATCCGGTCGGAGATGGAGGGCATCCTGGCCGAGCACACCGGGCAGAGCGTGGAGCGGCTGCGCGCGGACACCGACCACGACCGGGTGTTCACCGCCGCGGCGGCGCAGGAGTACGGGCTGATCGACCAGGTGATCGACCGGCGGTGAGACTCAGGCAGCCAGGCCGAAGGGTGCCGCGAGCACCGTCGCGGCCGGCGCCGCCGGGGCGCGCAGGTCCTGGGCCACCCCGGTGGTCAGGTCCAGCAGGCTCACCCCCAGCGCTCCGGCCACCGCCGCGATCATCTCGCTGGACGGGTCCTTGACCCCACGCTCCATCTCGGACAGGTACTGCGGGGACACTCCGGCCCGCTCCGCGGTCTCCCCGAGGGTCTCGCCGCGCTGGTGCCGCAGCCGGCGCAGCCGCAGGCCGAGCAACTCACGCCACAGGGGCTCGCGCCCGCGGCGGATCGGGGTGACGGGGCGCGCGGTGGTGGCGGTCATGCCTCACGGTAGGCCGGGAGCGGGCGGCGCGGGCCGGGGTTCTGCTCTGGGCAGAGCGGGATCAGAGCGCCAGACTCCCGAGCCCGGATCGCACCCGGGCGAGCTCCCGGTCGGCGAGCGCCGCCCAGCCCGCACCGTCCGGGTCGTCGGCGATCCAGCACAGGAACGTCCGGTCGAGCGCCAGCCGGCCGATCGCCGCACACAGCGCGGCGACATCGGCGCTCTCTCCCCGGGCCCGGAGCGCGGCATCGATCGCCTCGGTCAGGCCGCTGAGCTTGAGCAGTTCGCGCTCGCGCAGTTCCGGATGGGCATCGATCACCCGCTGCCGGCGGCGGGCCCAGTCGTGCCGCTCCGGGCCGAACAGCTGGTCCGCCGACCGCAGCCCGGCGGCGACCGCTGCCATCGGGTCGTCGTCCGCGGGTGCGGCGGCGATGGCGTCGGCGACCAGGCGGCTCAGGGTCTGCTCCCGGTCGAAGAGCACCTCGCGCTTGTCCGTGAAGTGCCGGAAGAAGGTGCTCTTGGCCAGTCCGGCGCGCTCGGCGATCTCCGCGGCGGTGGTGTCCGGGTATCCGCGCTCCACGAACAGGTCGAGGGCCGCGCGCTGCAGTCGCTCCCGCGCTCCGGGTTCCCATCGGGCCATGCCGGACATCCTAGTTGACGAGACTTGGTCCTATCAGGTCTATAGTGATGGGACCAAGTCTCGTCATCGGAAGAAGGATCCTCATGCGCCTGCTCGTCACCGGGGCCTCCGGCTGGATCGGCCGCCACCTCGTCCCCCTGCTCCAGCACGACGGGCACCAGGTCGTCGGCCTGGCCCGATCCGCCGAGTCCGCCGCCCGGATGACCGCCGCGGGAGTCGAGCCGCTGCCCGGCGACCTGACCGACACCTCCCTGCTGCGCGACGCGGCCGAGCGCACCGACGGGGTGGTCCACCTGGCCTACCGGCACGACTTCGACCACTTCGCCGAGGCGGGCACGCTGGACGCCGCCGCCGTGGCAGCCTTCGCCGCCGCTCTGACGGGCACCGGCAAGCCCCTGGTGATCGCCTCGGGCACCCCGGCGATGCCAGGACGGCTCGCCACCGAGGCAGACTGGGCCACCGGGGGCCCGACCGGCGCCCGCGGCCGGGTCGCCCGGACCGTGGTGGACCTGGCAGACCGCGATGTCCGCGGTGTCGTGGTGCGGCTGCCCCGCTCGGTGCACGGACCCGGCGATCAGGGCTTCGTCACCTGGCTGGCCCGGATCGCCCAGCAGGCCGGCCTCTCCGGTTACCCCGGGGACGGCTCCGCCCGCTGGCCCGCGGTCCACGTCGACGACGCCGCGCAGGTGTTCCGCTTCGCCGTGGCGGCAGCGGCACCCGGCACCGTGCTGCACGCGGTCGGCGACCAGGGCATCCCGGTGCGCGAGATCGCGGCGGCGCTCGCCGACCGCCTGGGACTGCCCTCCGGCACCCGATCGGCGCAGGAGATCGGCTTCCTCGGCCTGATGATGACCGTGGATCAGCCCGCCTCCGGTGCCGCCACCGACGCGCTGACCGGCCGCCGCCCGGCCGGCGCCGGTCTGCTCGCCGACATCGCGGCGGGGTACTACGACCTCTGAGACGCGGGGCGGACGGCGCGGGCCGGGGTTCTGGTCTGGGCGGCGGAACGACCGGCCCTGCCCTCAGGCGGTCGCCGCGCGCTGGGCGACCACCCCCACCATGCCCGCTCCTCCGCCCGGTTGATCACCGGGTCTGGGTAGGCGGACCGGCGCCGATCGGGGCGGTCCCGGCACCCCCTGTTCTGCCGGTCCACCACTCAGCCATGGCGCCGCGCACCCTCGTTCTGCCGATAACCTCCCCCCAGCGTCGCGGTCCGGCCGCACGGCCGGGTGCCGCCCGGCCATCATGTCCCGGTCTGTGGCGGCACCCGCACCGAGACCCCCGACCGACGGGACGGCACCGTGACCCAGAGGACCGACGGCACTGCGGACCTGCAGACCGGCGAGGACGGCGAGCAGCTGCAGCGCGGGCTCACCAACCGCCACATCCAGCTGATCGCGATCGGCGGCGCGATCGGCACCGGGCTGTTCCTGGGCTCCGGGCGCACCATCTCGCTGGCCGGGCCGTCGGTGCTGCTGGTCTACGCGGTGCTCGGCTTCATGCTGTTCTTCGTCATGCGGGCGATGGGCGAGCTGCTGCTGTCCAACCTCAAGTACCGCTCGTTCCGGGATATGGCGGCGGACATCATCGGGCCCTGGGCCGGGTTCGTCACCGGATGGACCTACTGGTTCTGCTGGATCGTGACCGGGATCGCCGACGTGGTGGCGGTGGCCGGTTACGTGGCCTACTGGTGGCCGGACCTGCCCCGGTGGATCGCGGCGGTGCTGCTGATCGTGGTGCTGCTGGTGCTGAACCTGGTGGCGGTGGCGCTGTTCGGCGAGCTGGAGTTCTGGTTCGCCCTGGTCAAGATCATCGCGATCGTCGCGCTGATCGTGGCCGGCCTGGTGCTGGTGGCCCTGGCGTTCTCGGACACCGACGGCACCACCGCCCGGGTCGCCAATCTGTGGGAGCACGGCGGGTTCTTCCCGCAGGGGCTGCGCGGCTTCATCGCCGGGTTCCAGATCGCGGCCTTCGCCTTCGTCGGGATCGAGCTGGTCGGCACCACCGCCGCCGAGACCAAGGACCCCGAGCGCACCCTGCCCCGCGCGATCAACTCCATCCCACTGCGGATCGCACTGTTCTACCTGGGCGCGCTGGCCGTGATCATGATGGTGATCCCGTGGGACCGGATCGACCCGGAGACCAGCCCGTTCGTCACGATGTTCGCGATGACCGGGATGCCCGCGGTCGGCGGGATCATCAACCTGGTGGTGCTGACCTCGGCGGCGTCCTCGGCGAACTCCGGGATGTTCTCCACCTCCCGGATGCTGTTCGGCCTGGCGGACGACCGGATGGCGCCCCGGTCGTTCGGCCGGCTGTCCAGCCACCACGTGCCGGCCCGCGGGCTGATGTTCTCCTGCGCCTGCCTGGTGCCCGGGGTGGTGCTGCTGTACGCCGGGACCTCGGTGATGCAGGCGTTCACGCTGGTGACGACGGTGGCCACCCTGATGTTCGTCGTGGTGTGGACGATGATCCTGGCCTGCTACCTGGTGTACCGCCGCCGGTCGCCGGAGCTGCACGCGGCCTCGACGTTCAAGATGCCCGGCGGCCCGGTGATGTGCTGGGTGGTGCTGGCGTTCTTCGCCTTCCTGGTCGGCGCGCTCGCCCTGGACCCGGACACCCGCCGGGCGATGGTGATGCTGCCGATCTGGTTCGCGGTGCTGGCGATCGCCTGGTGGACGATGCGCCGCCGCGGGGTGGCGGACTCGATCCAGGCGTCGGTCACCCTCGGGGCGCTGGGGGCGCGCGAGTCCGAGTCCGAGTGAGCGCCGCCGGTCACTAAGATCGTCGGCATGTCCCACATCCTCAGCGCAGTCGCCTGGCCGTATGCCAACGGTCCGCGGCACATCGGTCATGTCGCCGGATTCGGCGTTCCCTCCGACGTGTTCAGCCGGTACATGCGCATGGCGGGGCACGACGTGCTGATGGTCTCCGGCACCGACGAGCACGGCACGCCGATCCTGGTGCAGGCCGAGCAGGAGGGCGTCTCCCCGCAGGAGCTCGCCGACCGGTACAACCGCGTCATCGTCGAGGACCTGACCCAGCTCGGCCTGTCCTACGACCTGTTCACCCGGACCACCACCCGCAACCACTACGCCGTGGTGCAGGAGATGTTCCGGACCGTGCACAAGAACGGCTACATGGTCGAGCAGACCACGATGGGCGCGATCAGCCCGTCCACCGGCCGCACCCTGCCGGACCGCTACATCGAGGGCACCTGCCCGATCTGCGGCTATGACGGCGCCCGCGGCGACCAGTGCGACAACTGCGGCAACCAGCTGGACGCGATCGACCTGATCAACCCGAAGTCCCGGATCAACGGCGAGACACCGACGTTCGTCGAGTCCAACCACTTCTTCCTGGACCTGCCCGCGTTCGTGGACGCGCTCGGCGACTGGCTGCGCACCCGGACCAACTGGCGGCCGAACGTCCTGAAGTTCTCGCTGAACCTGCTGGACGACGTCCGGCCGCGGGCGATGACCCGGGACATCGACTGGGGCATCCCGGTGCCGCTGGAGGGCTGGGAGTCTAACCCGAACAAGCGGCTGTACGTCTGGTTCGACGCGGTGATCGGCTACCTGTCCGCCTCGATCGAGTGGGCGCGGCGCAGCGGGGACCCGGAGGCCTGGCGGCAGTTCTGGACCGACCCGCAGGCGCTGTCCTACTACTTCATGGGCAAGGACAACATCACCTTCCACTCCCAGATCTGGCCGGCCGAGCTGCTCGGCTACACCGGCGGCGGGTCGAAGGGCGGCACCCCGGGCCCGTACGGGAACCTGAACCTGCCCACCGAGGTGGTCTCCAGCGAGTTCCTCACCATGGAGGGCAAGCAGTTCTCCTCCAGCCGCGGCGTGGTGATCTACGTGCGCGACATGCTCTCCCGCTACCAGCCGGATGCGCTGCGCTACTACATCTCCACCGCCGGCCCGGAGAGCCAGGACGCCGACTTCACCTGGGCCGACTTCAAGCGCCGCACCAACGACGAGCTGGTCGCCGGCTGGGGCAACCTGGTCAACCGGACCGCGAGCATGGTGCACAAGAACTTCGGCGCGATCCCCGAGCCCGGCACCCGCCAGCCGGTGGACGAGGCGCTGCTCGCCCAGACCACCACCGCCTTCGGCCGGGTCGGCGAGCTGATCGGCACCCACCGGCACCGCGCCGCGATCGGCGAGGCGATGCGGATGGTGCAGGAGGCCAACCGGTACGTCTCGGAGACCGAGCCGTGGAAGCTCAAGACCGACCCGGACCGGCTCGCCACCGTGCTGCACACCACCAGCCAGGCGGTCAGCGACCTGAACACGCTGCTGTCGCCGTTCCTGCCGCACTCGGCCCAGCAGGTGCACGAGGCGCTGGGCGGCACCGGCACCGTCTCCCCGCTGCCCCGGATCGACGAGGTCACCGACCTGGACGACCCGAGCCGGCAGTACCCGGTGATCACCGGCGACTACTCCGCCGTGCCCGGGTGGGAGCCGCGGCCGGTGGTGCCGGGCACCCCGGTGGCCAAGCCGACGCCGGTGTTCACCAAGCTGGACGACGACATGGTCGAGGCCGAGCTCGACCGCCTGCGCCAGGCCTGATGTCCCGCAAGCGCCGGGAACCGGGCTGGCCCGCAGCCCCGGAGCCGCTGCCGAGCCCCGTCCCGGACAACCACACCCACCTTGAGTCGGTGCTGGGGGTCCGGGAGGAGCCCGGCCCGGCGACCCTGGACCAGCACCTGGACCTGGCCGCCTCGGTCGGGGTGCCGCGGATGGTCCAGGTCGGCTGCGACCTGGACGCGGTCGCCTGGACCGATGCCGTGCTGCGGGCCGACGCCGGGGAGCAGGTCATCGCCCCGGTGCCGCTGCGGGCCGGTCGCCGGGCGCTGCTGGGGGCGGTGGCGATCCACCCGAACGAGGCGGTGCTGCACGCCGGGGTGCACGAGGTCGCCCCGGACGGCCTGGACCCGGACCCCCGGCCCCGGCACGCCACCTCGCTGGACGACGCCCTGGCCGCGGTCGAGCAGGTCGCGCGGGGCAACGACCGGGTGCGCGCGATCGGCGAGACCGGCCTGGACTTCTTCCGGGCCGGTCCGCGTGGGCGAGCGGTGCAGCGGGAGGCATTCCGGGCGCACATCGCGCTGGCGAAGGAGCTGGGCCTGGCGCTGCAGATCCACGACCGGGACGCGCACCAGGACGTGGTGGAGCTGCTGCGCCGGGACGGCGCCCCGGAACGCACCGTCTTCCACTGCTTCTCCGGCGGCCCCGCGCTGGCCGAGGTGTGCGCCGCCGAGGGCTGGTTCGCCTCCTTCGCCGGGCCGGTGACCTTCGGGGCGAACGACGACCTGCGGGCGGCGCTGCGCCGGATGCCGCCGGACCTGGTGCTGGTGGAGACCGATGCGCCGTACCTGACCGCGCACCCGCTGCGCGGCCGCCCGAACGCGCCGTATCTGGTCCCGCTGACGGTGCGGCGGATCGCAGCCGAGCTGGGCGAGGACCTGGACGCCGTGTGCCGGCGGCTGACGACCACCACCGAACGGGTCTACGGCACCTGGTGACGACCTCTCCGGTCCACGGTTCGGCCCCGGACGTCACCCGGTCGGGGCCCGTGGGCGGTCATGGGGTGTTCTCCCGGTCACGAATCGGTTACGGTCGTCGCTAGTTCCGACTTCCCCCTCCCGTTGGAGTCCCGCGCGTGGCCACCCCCGCCGAATCCGCCGAGCACGCCCGGCTGCGTTCCGCGTCCTCGCGGCGCCAGGACCGCCCCACCCGCCGGTCCCGCCGGGCCCGGCTCGCCGCCCAGGCCGCCGTCCTGCTGCTGGCCGCCGGTGGCACCACCGCCTTCGTCGGGCTGCACAAGACCGTGATGGTGGAGGTCGACGGCGAGCAGATCGAGGTCAACGCCTTCGGCCGCACGGTGGGCCAGGTGCTGGCCAGCGGGAACATCACCGTCGGCGAGCACGACCTGGTCGCCCCGGGGCTCGGGGAGCAGGTCGCCGACGGTGCCGAGATCGTGGTCCGGCACGGCCGCCAGCTCGACGTCGAGGTGGACGGCGAGGCGCAGACCGTGTGGACCACCGCCCTGACCGTCGGTGAGGCCGTGGACGACCTCGGCCTGCGCGAGTCCGGCATCCTGACCTCCGCCTCCCGCTCCTCGGCGGTCGAGCGCGGTGAGGTGCTGCGGGTCTCCACCCAGAAGACCATCCACCTGGCCGTCGACGGGCAGGTGATCGACGGGGTCACCAGCGCCGGCACCGTGCGGGACGCGCTGCGGGACATCGGCCTGGTGCTGAACGAGGACGACCGGGTCTCGGTTCCGCTGGACGCCACCGCCACCGACGGACTGGTGGTGATGGTGACCCGCGCGGCCACCTCCGGCGAGACCGTCACCGAGGCGATCCCGTTCGAGGAGCAGGAGGTCGAGGACCCCACCCTGGTCGCCGGCACCCGCAAGGTCGAGACCCCGGGCCGCGCCGGACTGCGGACCACCACCTACAGCAACGCCGTGGTCGGCGGAGCCGTGGTCGAGCGCCAAGTGATCGCCTCGGCGGTCACCACCGAGCCGGTCACCCAGATCGTCAAGGTCGGCACCCTGGAGATCTCCGCCGACGTCACCGTCACCCCGGGCAGCGCCCAGGAGCTCGGCAAGCAGATGGCCGCCGCGCGCGGCTGGGGCGACGACCAGTTCTCCTGCCTGCTGCAGCTGTGGAACAAGGAGAGCGGCTGGCGGGTGGACGCGGCGAACTCGTCCTCCGGCGCCTACGGCATCCCCCAGGCGCTGCCGGGCTCCAAGATGGCCAGCGTCGCCGCCGACTGGCGGACCAACCCGGCGACCCAGATCACCTGGGGACTGAACTACATCGCCGGCCGGTACTCGACCCCCTGCGGCGCCTGGTCGTCCTTCCAGGCCAAGGGCTGGTACTGAGTGCATTACCTCACGGTGCTGGGCTGAGCCCTTGGCATCAGGTCACGAATAGGTTACGTTCATACGTCGTTCGTGACCGTTGCGCCACGGGCACTGGTTCCCCCCTCCGGGAACTGGACAGCCGGATCGGGGATCCGGGACCCGCGTGATCGGCAGCACCCTCCGGCTGCCGGCATCGCCACGGCCCATCGCGGCCGGGCAACGCGGGGCGTCAGTCGCTTGTCGCACCCGCACCCCGTGCCCGGGACCGTCGTCGTCTGGACCCCAGTGACCTCTGCGAACTCCTTCGGCACGCGCCTGCGCGCCGCCGGTACCACCCTCCGCCACCGCATCGTCCGGAACACCTCCGAGACCGACCCCGACAATCCGGAGCAGACCCGCCCACGCCGGCACCGTGGCCGCGTGATCGCCGCCGCCACCGCCGTGGTCGTGCTGGCCAGTGGCGGCGTCGCCGTCGCCGACGCGCACAAGACCGTGACCCTGGACGTCGACGGGGTGCTCACCACCGTGTCGACCTTCTCCGGCAGCGTCGACGGCCTGCTCGCCGAGCAGGGCCTGGAGCTCGGCTCCCGCGACACCGTCACCCCCAGCGGCGCCCTGCAGGACGGCGCCGGGATCGAGGTGCGGCACGCCCACCAGATCGTGATCAACGCCGACGGCGCCGAGCAGCAGGTGTGGACCACCGCACTGACCGCCGACGAGGCGCTCACCATGCTCGCCAGCCGTGGCGGCGACGTCCGCCTGGTCGCCAACCGGTCGAACTCCGGCCGCCCCGATCTGTCCCTGGACCTGACCCTGGACGGCCCGGCCGAGGTCCAGGTGGACGGCGAGACCCTCACCGTCGACGACGGCAGCACCACCGTGGCCGAGGCTCTCGACCACCTGGGCGTGGAGCTGCAGCCGCTGGACCGGGTCAGTGTGGCCCGGGCCGGTGACGGCACCGTCACCGTCGTGGTGAACCGGGTCGTGGTCGAGGACGTGACCACCACCAGCGAGGTCCCGTTCGGCGCGACCGAGCAGGAGGACCCCTCGATGTACAAGGGCACCACCAAGGTGACCACCGCCGGTGTGCCCGGCGTGCGCACCCTGGTGGAGCGGGTCACCACCGTCGACGGCCAGGAGACCGGCCGCGAGACGCTGTCCGACGAGGTCACCCAGGCCCCGGTCGACCAGGTCACCAGCGTGGGCACCAAGGCCCGCCCGGCGCCCGCCGCGTCCACCGGGTCGTCCTCCGCGGGCAGCCCGGCCGTGGGTGGCGGCAGCGCCTCCGGCCTGAACTGGGCCGCGCTGGCCGCCTGCGAGTCCGGCGGCAACCCGACCATCGTGTCCTCCAACGGCCTGTACCACGGCCTGTACCAGTTCTCGGTGAGCACCTGGAGGGCGGTCGGCGGTTCCGGCCTGCCGTCCCAGGCGTCCGCCGCGGAGCAGACCGCCCGGGCCCAGGACCTGTACAACCGCTCCGGTGCCGGCCAGTGGCCGGTGTGCGGCTCGCGGCTGTTCAGCTGAGCAGCCAGTAGGCTCTCGGTCCATGACTGACAGCAACGGCCCCGTCGCGTCCGCGGCGGGGCCGTTGCTCGGTCCGGCGGAGATCCGCGAGCTGGCCGAACGGGCCGGGGTCCGGCCGACCAAGACCCTGGGCCAGAACTTCGTCCTCGATGGCGGCACGGTGCGCAAGATCGTCCGCGGCGCCGACATCGTGCCCGGCGAGCGGGTGGTGGAGATCGGCCCCGGCCTGGGCTCGCTCACCCTCGGCCTGCTGGAGGCCGGCGCGGACCTCACCGCGGTGGAGATCGACCCGGTGCTGGCCGGCCTGCTGCCGGACACCGTCCGCCGGCACGTGCCGGGCCTGGACGTCACCGTCGTCGACCTGCCCGATGTGCACGCCGGTGCGGACGGCGGTCCCGGCCTCACCCTGGTCCGCGGCGATGCCCTCGACGTGCGCGAGTTGCCCGGCTCGCCCCCCACCGCGCTGGTCGCCAACCTGCCGTACAACGTGTCGGTGCCGGTGCTGCTCAGCTTCCTGGAGCACTTCCCCACCCTGGAACGGGTGCTGGTGATGGTGCAGGCCGAAGTCGCCGACCGGCTGGCCGCGCCCCCGGGCAGCCGCACCTACGGCGTGCCGTCGGCCAAGACCGCCTGGTACGCGGCCGCCCGCCGCACCATCACGGTCGGCCGCTCGGTGTTCTGGCCGGTGCCGAACGTCGACTCCGCCCTGGTCCGGCTCGACCGGCACGCCCCGCCGCCCACCACCGCCACCCGCGAACAGGTCTTCGCCGTGGTGGACGCCGCCTTCGCCCAGCGCCGCAAGATGCTGCGCGCCGCCCTCGCCCCGCTCGCCGGGGACACCGCCACCGCGACCGCCGCGATCGAGGCCGCCGGGGTCGACCCGCAGGCCCGGGGCGAGGCGCTCGACATCGCCGCCTTCGCCCGGGTCGCCGAGCAACTGCCCGCCGAGGCGCTGGTGCACCGCGGCCCCGCCCCCGCCCGCCGCCGGCGCTGAACGCGCGCCCGCACCCGCCGGACCTGGCACAGTGGGGGCGTGACCGACCTGCGACTCGCCCGCCGTGAGGTGCGGGTCCGCGCCCCGGGCAAGGTCAACCTCTCGCTGCGGGTCGGGCCGCGCGACCCCGACGGCTACCACCGGCTCGGCACCGTCTTCCAGGCCGTGTCGGTCTACGAGGACGTCGCCGCCCGCGCCGCCGACACCCTCCGGGTCACCGTGGTCGGCCCCGGCGCCGAGCGGGTGCCGGCCGGCGAGGAGAACCTCGCGTTGCGCGCCGCCCGGCTGCTCGCCGAGCACACCGGCATCGCCGACGGCATCCAGCTCCGGGTGACCAAGGCCGTCCCGGTCGCCGGCGGGATGGCCGGGGGCTCCGCCGACGCCGCGGCCGCCCTGCTCGCCTGCGACGCGTTCTGGGGCACCGCCCTGCCGCGGGAGGAGCTCGCCGAACTCGGCGCAACCCTCGGCGCCGACGTGCCGTTCCTGCTGATGGGCCAGACCGCCGTGGGCACCGGCCGCGGCGACCTGCTCACCCCCGCGCTCAGCCGCGGCGAGTACCACTGGGCCTTCGGCATCCAGGAGGACGGCCTGCCCACCCCCGCCGTCTTCGACGAGTTCGACGCGCTCACCCCCGACCCCCGGATCCCCGATCTGGACTCCGAGGTCGCCCTGCTCCAGGCCCTGCGCGCCGGCGACGCCGTGGCCGTCGGCACCCTGCTGCACAACGACCTGCAGGCGGCGGCGCTCGAACTGCGCCCCGACCTGGTCGAGACCCTCGCGGTCGCCGAGGACGCCGGGGCGCTCGGCGTGGTGATCTCCGGCTCCGGCCCCACCGTCGCCGCACTCGGTCGCAGCCGGCAGCACGCCCTCGCCCTGGCCGCCGCGATGACCGCCGCCGGGGTGGTCGACTCGGTGCTCACCGCCTCCGGGCCGGTGCACGGGGCACGCGTGCTGCCGGGGTCGGACGTGCTGTAGGGCCGGACACCACTCAATTCGCAGGTCAGCGGCACCCAACGCACCCCCGAACACCCGCGCGTCCGACCGGTCGCCCCCTACCGTTCCTCAGGTTCGTCCGAGGAGAGCAGGGGCAACGTCATGGGCGAGTTGGTACTGGACAGCACGCAGTTGCGTGCCACGGCACAGACATTCCGCGGGCTCGGCAGCGGTGAGTGGCGATCCTGCCCCTCGATCTCGCTCTGCGGTTCGGACGAGGTGATCGGCGCCTTCGTCCAGGCGTTCCTCACCCTCCGCGATCAGGAGGCCAACACCCTCACCGGCTGGACCAACCTCGCCACCCGTGCCGACGACTCGGTCGCCGCCCTCGAACAGGCGGACGCGGCACTGGCCGGGGCCGCCTCATGAGCCGCAGCGACCGGTTCCCCGACGCGGGCGACGTGCCCGGCTGCCGGGTCGCGGCCTGGGCACTGGAGGACGCGGCACAACAACTCGCCGAGCGCCGGACCTCGGCCGTCACGGCGGCCGGATCACTGACCGGCGATGTGTGGTCCGGACAGGCCGCGCAGGCCTTCCTGACCGCCGCCACCTCGGTCTCCGATACCGCCACGGCCACCGCCGAGGGCTGGCTCCGGCTCTCCCAGGCGATCGCCGGCTACGCCACGGCCCTGGAACAGCTCCAGGCCGAGGGCGACACGATCCGGCTCCGGCTCGACTCCGCCCAGGACCTGCGCACCGGCTACCAGCGCCAGCTCACCGCGGCCCAGGAGCAGGTGACCACCGGCAACGCGACCGCGGGCGGCTCGGTCGGGTCGCTGTCCTTCCTGGTCGCCGAGGCGCAGCAGTCGATCGACCGCGAACTGTCCGCCCTCGCCGACCTGGCCGACCAGCGCCGGGCCCTGGACGCCCGCACCGTGAACGAACTCCAGGGCACGCCCGGCCCCGGCGCCGCCGCCTGGGCCGGACTGGCCTACCGCCCCAACGGGTCCATCCGCCCGCCCGAGGACATCGTCGACGACCTGCTGGACCGGATCAACGACGCCGACGGCCGCACCGCCGAGGACTACGACCTGGTAGCCCGGTTCCTCGCCCAGTACTCCTCCGACCCGGACGTGATGGCTGCGTTCTACGCCGGTCTCGGGCCCGAGGGTCTCGCCGGCTTCATGGCCGAGTTCAGCACCGCCGGGGATTTGCACGGCGCCTTCCACGGCGGGGTCACCGCCGCCCAGCTGTCCGGTCTGCTCTGCACCGGATGGGTCACCGCCTCCCTGACCTGGGACACCGACACCGCCCGGCAATGGGGCGAGGGCCTGATCGACACCGCCGACGGCTACGCCCGGGGCCTGGTCGTGCCCTTCCTGCTCGCCGCCGACGGGCTCAACCCGCAGGTCGCCGTCGGCGCGTTCACCCGGGTCGAACAGCTGCGCACCGAGGACCCCGAGCGGTTCGCCCTGGTCACCCGCACCGGCGGCCTGCCGACCATCGACTTCCTCGGCTACACCCGCGCGGAGTTCGAGGCGGGCGTGCTCGCCGGTCTCGGCGGCGGTGGCCCGACGCTGATGGGCGCGATCTTCGGTCAGCTCGCCCGGGTCCCCGGTGAGGCACTCGGTCTGCTCGAGGGTGCGGCCGGGGCATTCTGGTTCGGGGAGTGGGACTGGAGCCCGGACGGGTTCGAGGGCCCGGCAGCGGTGATCCAGGCGATCGTGACCAGTCCGGAGGCGGTGGACGCCCGGGCGCAGGACCCGATGGGTGCCACCTGGGGCGGGATCGTCGACTTCGCCTCACAGGCCTTCGAGCGGCTCGGCGGGAACCTGCACCTCCAGGTCGGGGCGATGTCGCCCGAGGCGTCGCGGGACATCGCGCTGGCGATGGGGGTGTTCGTGCCTGAGGTGGTGAGCGGGATGGGCAACCTCGGCAGCTTCGAGGGCGACCGGATCACCGTGGAGGTTTTGATCGGTGGCGTCCTGGTCGAGGTCCCGGCTCTCGCGACCTCGCTCGGCAACCTGTCGCGCCTGCTGGGGATCGCGACCACCGACGTGTCTGCTGCCGCAGCCTTCGGCGGGCGGATCACGGACTACACCGACCGGGTGCTGACACACCTCACCGGTTCGGGGCACCCGAATGACACCACCGCCGAAAAGCTGCTCGCCGGTCTCGGCGGTCTGTACGGAATGACCTACGCCTCGGCTTCCGCGGAGGCCGGACATCACGCCGAGCTGATCGACGGCCAAGCCCGCGAGGAACTGGACTTCACCATGCGGCTGATCGGCGCGATCCCCGGGCTCAGCACCGGCACGGCAGCGGTGGACTGGCTGGCCCAGGTCGCCCTCGGCAACATCGACCTCCTGGCGGAAAGCCAGTGGAGCGCGCTGATGACTCCGGGCGAGCTGGCGGCGCTTCGCGAGTCGGGAATGGGCCAGGGCGAGTCCACCCTGTCCACCGCGATCACCGACAAGCTGACCGAGGCGTGGCCGCGCATCGACCCGCCCTACGGCACCACACTTGGGACCCTCACCAAGGCCACGACCGACGAGTACGGCGACAAGGCCACCGCCCTCAACGCCGGAGTCACCAGCTCGATGTACGACGTCCTGGTCATCAACGAGAACGGCGAGATCGAGGCACGCAACCGGGGAGACATGCCATGACCCGCCCCATGGTCCGATTGGTCGGCGTTGCTGTGGCTCTGTGCCTTTCCCTTTCCGCCTGCACCGGCGACCAGGAACCAGATCCCACCCCCACCGACACCGGCCCCTACCCGGCAGCCGACATCACACCCCTCACCCCCGAACTCCCCCCCGACACCCCCTACGAAGACCACCCGGCCGTGCAGACCCTCCGTACGACCATGGAGGTCGTCGCCTGGGCGAACCTGACCAACACCAGCCACTTCGCCCAGTTCACCCAGTACATCGACCCCGACGCGAACCTTGGAGTCATCGACCTCAACCCCCGCGCCGCCAGCTGGGAATGGGTCGCCCTCGGCCCGAGCCCGCGGCTCGTTCTGTCGGTCGACGACAACCCCGACGGGACCACGGTGGTCCACTCGTGCACCTACTCGTCCGAAGAGGTCAGCAAAGCCACCGGCGAACCCCGCGACAAGGCGGGCCTGTGGAGCTCGCTTCTGGTGGACACCACCCTGTCCCCCCTGACCGCGGACGAGATCGCCGAACTCGACGCCCTCGGCCTCGAAGCCCCCGCGATGCGCGTCCGCGGCTACCAGACCGTCACCGGCGACTGCGACGCCTCCACCGCCACCGCCCAACAGTTCGAGAACTGGCGCGAGCACGCCCCCATCGGCGACTACAACATCCCCAACCCCTACGACGTCACCATCATCGGCGAGGACGGGCAGCCCACCACGGTTCCCCGTGAGGACATGCCCTGACGCTCACCGCGCCGCGCGTGCCGCCAGCGCCGCCGCGTACAGCTCCCGCTTCGACACCCCCGCGGCCTGCGCCACGTCGGCCACCACGTCCTTGAGGCGTTCGCCGCCGTCGACCCGGGCGAGCACCTCGGCGACCAGGTCGGCCTCGGCGACCTCGACGGTGTCGGGGGCGCCGCCGACCACGACGGCGATCTCGCCGCGGACCTCGTGCCCGGTGGCCCAGGCGGTGAGCTCGGCGAGGGTGCCGCGGCGGACCTCCTCGTAGGTCTTGGTCAGTTCCCGGGCGACGGCGGCGGGACGGTCGTCGCCGAGGGCGGCGGTGAGGTCGGTGAGCATGGCGGCGAGCCGGTGCGGGGCCTCGAAGAAGATCATGGTGCGCGGTTCCCGGGCGAGGAGCGCGAAGCTGCGGGCCCGTTCGCCGGGTTTGCGGGGGGCGAAGCCCTCGAAGCAGAACCGGTCGGTGGGCAGGCCGGACAGCGCCAGGGCGGTGAGCACGGCGCTGGGGCCGGGGGCGGCGGTGACCGGGAGACCGGCCTGGACGGCGGCCGCGACCGCGCGGAAGCCGGGGTCGGAGACGGCTGGCATCCCGGCGTCGCTGACCACCAGGACGGTGGAGCCCGCGGCGACGGCGTCCAGCAGTTCGCCGACGGTGGCCTGCTCGTTGTGCTCGTGGTGGCTGAGCACCCGACCGCCGATCTCGACGCCGAGGCGGGCGGCGAGGGCACGCAGCCGGCGGGTGTCCTCGGCGGCGATCAGGTCGGCCTCGGCCAGCAGCCGGCGGAGCCGGGGGGAGGCGTCCTCGGCGTTGCCGATCGGGGTCGCCGCCAGGATGAGCCGGCCGGGGTTCTGGGGGTCCACCCGGTCAGCCTGCCACGCCCGGGTGCGGCCCAGTCCGTGGCCCTACGATGACCAGCGTGTCGCCGACCGAGGACCCGCATCCCCCCGTCGAGCCGGGCGCTCCCCGGCACCGGGATCCCGGCCCGGTCTGGCAGCCCATCGACTCCGGCGCGCTGCCGATCACGATCGCGGCGCCGGAACCCGATCCCGAGGACGCACTGCCCACCGCCGACCGGCTGCGCCTGGCCCTGATCGGCGCCCGGGGGTTGGCGCTGGACGCGACCCGGCGGGCCCGGCTGACCGGCTGGTTGTGGCCGCTGGCGGTCACGCTGCTGGCCGGGGTGCTGCGGTTCTGGCGGCTGGGCACCCCGCATGAGCTGGTGTTCGACGAGACGTACTACGTCAAGCAGGGCTGGTCGCTGTTCCAGCAGGGCTTCGAGGGCAAGTGGGCCGAGGGGGCGGACGCGCTGTTCGCCGCCGGCGACGGGTCGGCGCTGGGCAGCACCGCCGAGTACGTGGTGCACCCGCCGGTCGGCAAGTGGCTGATCGGGCTGGGCATCGAGCTCGGTGGCGGCATCGACTCCTCGGCAGCCTGGCGGCTGTCCTCGGCGGTGCTGGGCACGCTCGCGGTGCTGATGGTCGCCCGGATCGGCCGCCGGCTGTTCGGGTCCACCCTGCTCGGCACCCTGGCGGGGCTGCTGATGGCGGTGGACGGCGAGGCGATCGTGCACTCGCGCACCGGTCTGCTGGACAACACGGTGATGTTCTTCGCGCTGGCGGCGTTCGGCGCGCTGCTGCTGGACCGGGAGCAGGCCCGGAGGCGGCTGGCCGACCGCACCGCCGCGATCCTGGACTCGGGCGGAACGCTGGGCTGGGGGCCGGGTCTCGGGTGGCGGTGGTGGCGGTTCGCTGCGGCGGTGCTGCTGGGGCTGTGCATCGGGACCAAGTGGTCGGGGCTGTACTTCCTGGCCGTGTTCGGGCTGCTGACGGTCGCCTGGGACGCCACCGCCCGCCGCACGGTGGGGGTCCGGCCGTGGGCGCTGGCCGCCCTGGTCAAGGATGCGATCCCGGCCGGGTTCATCATGGTGCTGACCGCGGCCGGGACCTACCTGGGCACCTGGGCGTCCTGGTTCGCGCACCCCGGGTCCTACCTGCGGCAGTGGGCCGCCGAACACCCCGGCGAGGGCGTGACCTGGCTGCCGGACCCGCTGCGGTCGCTGTGGAAGTTCCACACCGACATGTGGCACTTCCACACCACGCTGACCAGCGAGCACACCTACGCCGCGCACCCGCTGGGCTGGATCGTGCAGTGGCGGCCGACGTCGTTCTACTACCCGAAGTCGGTGTCCACCCTGACCGGCGCCGACGCCCAGGCGGCCTGCGGTGCCGAGAAGTGTTCGCAGGCCATCACCTCACTGGGCAATCCGGTGATCTGGTGGTTGGGCGCGGTGGCGATCGTGGTGGCGGTGATCTGGCTGTTCCGGCACCGGGACTGGCGGGCGGCCGCGGTGCTGTCCGGAATCCTGGCGGGCTGGCTGCCCTGGTTCGCCTACGCGCACCGGACGATCTTCACCTTCTACTCGATCGCGTTCACCCCGTGGGTGGTGCTGACCCTGGTGTTCGTCCTGGGGCTGTTGATCCAGTCACCGGATCCCGCACAACGACGCCGCGGCACCGTCGTGACCGCGGCGGTGGTCACGACGGTGCTCGCGGTGAGCGCGTTCTTCTACCCGATCTGGACCGCGTGGGTGGTGCCCTACGACTTCTGGCACCTGCACATGTGGTTGCAGTCCTGGATCTGAGTCAGCTCTCCGGCCACTCCACCGGCTCGGCCGGGTGGAACACCAGCCCGCGCGACCGCCAGTCTGCGGCCTGGGCGGCCACCCGCTCGGCGTAGTCGTCCCAGTCCCGGCGGTCCGGCTCGGTCCAGGCCACCTCCGCCACCGCGGTCAGCCGGGGCAGCAGCATCGTGGTCAGCTCGTCCAGGGTGCGCAGGGTCTCGGTCCAGACCGCGGCCTCGACCCCGAGCACGGACTCGGCGGGCACCCCGTCGATCAGCTCGGTCGGCTCCCACTCGTACGAGGTGCGCAGCGGCACGAACCCGGCCCACTGCAGCCCGAGCGGGAAGCCCTCGTGGTACTTCATGTCCAGGTAGGCCTTCGACCCGGGCGACATGATGAACCGGGCGCCGGACCGGGCGGCCTCGGCGAAGAACGACAGGTCCTCCTTCGGCTCCCAGTACTGCACCACGGTGCCGGGCTCCAGCGGCACGGTGGCGATCTCCTGCCAGCCGATCACCTGCTTGCCGGCGTCCCGCACCGCCCTGGCGGCCATGTCGACCAGCCGGGCGTACTCCGGCTTCTCCATGGTCAGCACCTCGTCACCGCCGATGTGCAGGTAGTCGCCGGGGGTCAGCTCGGCCAGGTCGCGAAACACCTCGCGCAGGAACGGCTCGGTGGCGGGCAGGTCGGCGGTGAGCTTGCTGAAGCCGACCTCGATCCCGGTGTAGACCTCCGGTGCCTCACCGCTCGGGGTCAGCTCCGGGACGGCGTGCAGCGCGGCGTTCACGTGTCCGGGCACGTCGATCTCCGGCACGATCGTGATGCCACGGGCCGCGGCGAAGTCGACCAGTTCCCGGTACTCGGGGCCGGTGAGGTACCCGCCCGGGTCGCCGTCGACCGCGCTCTTGCCGGACCGGTCCACCAACTCCGGGCGGGACGGCAGGTCGATCCGCCAGCCCTGGTCGTCGGACAGGTGCAGGTGCAGCACGTTGAACTTGTAGTCCGCGAGCAGCTCGATCACCCGCTGGAGCTGCTCGGGGCCGAAGTAGTGCCGGGCGATGTCCAGGCTCAGCCCGCGCCAGCCGAACCGCGGGGCGTCGGCGATCCGGACCGCGGGGACCGGCGCGGTGTCCACACCGGGGCGCAGCAGCTGGCGCAGGGTGGCCAGGCCGTGCACCAGCCCGGGCAGGTCCGCCCCCTCGACCAGCACCCCGTCGGCGCCGGCGGTCAGGGTGTAGGACCCCGCCGCCCCACCGGGCGCCAGCCGGAACACCACGTCACCGGTGTCGGCCTGCGAGGCGGTCACCGGGCGGCCGGCGGCCTCGCCGAGCCGTGCCGCGGCCAGGTCGCCCAGCGCGGCCTCGGCCGGCGACGGTCCCATCGCCAGCGTGAGCTGCTCGCCCGGCACGAACGGGTCCCCGGTGAGCCACTCCACCGACTGCGGCAGCGGGACGAGAGCGATCGGTGCAGGCACGGTGCGGACCTCCTGGGCGCGGCGACGGTGAACGGACCCCTGTGTGCAGTCCAGTCTGCCGGTCACCGGCCCGAGCACGGTCCACGCCCCCGGCCGCGTCCTGCACCGCACGACCGGCCCGGCCGGATCCGTCGGCGCACCTCGCGGCCGGGTCCTGCACCGCACACACGACCGTCGGCCGCAGGCGAGCGGCGGTCAGCTCCGGGCCAGCGGCACCGGTTCCGGCTCGGTCGTGGCCAGCCGGCGGGCGATCACCGCGCAGGTGGCCAGCTGCAACTGGTGGAACACGATCACCGGCAGCGCGACCCCGGCGGCGGCGACCGGCCCGAACAGCACGCTCGCCATCGGCAGCCCGGTCGCCAGGCTCTTCTTGGACCCGCACATCAGCAGCGCGATCCGGTCCGGGCGGTTCAACCCCAGCCAGCGCCCGCCGGTCCAGGTCAGCGCCAGCATCACGGCCAGCAGCACGGCGCACACCACCAGCAGGACGATCAGCACGCCCACGGTCAGCCCGTCCCACACCCCGGAGGTCTCCGCCTCGGACACCGAGGAGTAGGCGACCAGCAGGATCGTGCCCCGGTCGGTGATCAGGGTGACGATCTTGTGCGATCGGATCCAGTGCCCGATCTTCGGCTGCACCAGCTGGCCGAGCACGAACGGCAGCAGCAGCTGCAGCAGGGTCGCCCCGGCCGACCCGCCCATCGGACCACCGGCCCGGGACATGATCAGCCCGACCAGCAGCGGGGTCAGCACGATGCCGAGCACGTTGGACACCGTCGCCCCGCAGATCGCGCCGGCCACGTTCCCGCGGGCGATCGAGGTGAACACCACCGAGGACTGGATCGTCGACGGCAGCAGCGACAGGTAGAGCAGCCCGGTCTGCAACTCGCTCGGCAGCACCGACTCGGGCAGGAACTGCACCGCCAGGCCCAGCACGGGGAACACCAGATAGGTCGCCGCGAGCATCCCGCCCTGCAACCGCCAGTTCCGCAGCCCGGCCCAGACCTCGCCGGTGGACATCCGGGCGCCGTACAGGAAGAACAGCAGGATGACGGCCACCGTGCTGACCCGGTCCACCCCGGTGGCCAGTGCCCCGGTCGCCGGGGCGAACAGTCCGAGCAGGAACACCGCGATGATCATCATGACCAGCGGGTCGACCCACTTCTTGACGGCGCTCCAGGTGCGGAGCCAACGGCCGGAGGGGGGCGTGGAGGGGGCGGGCACCGAGCCATCTTGCCACCGCCGCGGTGCCCACTTCCGGGCCGTCTCAGCGCCGCAGGTCGTAGCTCAGGTGGGCGAACTGGCCGAACCGCTGCACGTCCCGCAGCACCAACCGGTCCGGCCCGATCCGGCGCGGCAGCAGCGGCATCCCCCCGGGCAAGGTCGCCGGGGCGTAGGTCAGCTCCAGCCGGTCCAGCGCCCCCGCGTCGTCGAACTGCCCGGCCAGGTCACCCCCGCCGATCACCCACACGTCCCGGTCCCCCGCCGCCGCCCGGATTCCCGGCAGGGCGTCCGCCACCCCGCCCCGCACGAACCGCACGTCGGCCCCGGCGGGCACCGGCAGGTCGCGGGTGGTGAACACCACCATCGGCCGGTCGCCGTAGTAGGCGGGCCACTTGTCCGGGTTCGCGATCAGGTCCTCCTCGCGCAACACCCACTCGTAGGTGTGCGACCCGCTCACCAGCACCCCGATCCCGGACAGGAACGCCTCGTGATCCGGACCGGCGGAGTCCACGGCGAACAGCCAGGACAGCGAGTGCTGCTCGTCCGCGAGCTGCCCGGTCAGGGTGGTGGCGGTGTAGAAGACGACGCTGTTCATGCCGCCGACCGTACGTCGGGCCACCCACACGCCTCAGCGCAGGTCGAGGAACGCCGCCATCCCGCTGATCTCCAGCACCGACCGCACCGGCATCCCGGCTCCGACCACCCGCAGCGGTGCGACCCCCGCCCGCTGCCGGGCCAGCACCAGTGCACCGATCACCCCGAGCGCCGAGGAGTCCGCGAAGGTCACCTCGGTCATGTCGACCTCGTCCACCCCGTCCAGGGCCTGGGCCAGCCGCACCGGATCGTCATCGACCCCGAGCTCGCGGCGCAACGTGCTCACCACCGCCAGATCCACCTCGCCCGACATCACCAGCCGGTGCGGCGCGGCGTGGTCGGCCCGGATGAGTCCGGCGCCGTCACCGGCGGAAAGTGAGGTCATGGCGTCCAGTATCACCGATCGAATCGCCCGAGAACGACGAAAGCCCAGAACCTGAGGTTCCGGGCTTTCGCCTGCGGGTGGAGCTAGGGGGATTCGAACCCCCGACCTTCTCATTGCGAACGAGACGCGCTACCAACTGCGCCATAGCCCCGCGAAGCGGTGACCAGCTTAGCACCCGGGACGGGCACTCCACGACATGGTCCCGCTCACTGTCCCACGGCGCGACGACGGGCCAGCACCGCGTCCAGGTCGATCGACCCGGTGGGTTCCTCGGCGATCACCGGCGTCGCCGGGTCCGCGGCGCCGTCCACCCGGCGGGCGGCGGTGGCATCGGCGGCCTGCGGTGCGCGGGTCGTTCCGGGTGCCTGCGGCGCGACCTGGGCGGTGGCCTGGGCAGCCCCGTCCTCGGCCGTCGCGGCGGCGGTTCCACGGTCGGTGGCCGTCGCCGCGCGACCGGCGTCGGCAGTCGTGCCGCTCCCGGCAGGTGCGGCCCCGGCAGCGGCCGCAGCCCTGGTCGCCGTGGCGGGCGTCGCGGTGCCGGGCGTCGCCGTGCCGGGCGTCCCCGTGGCGGCGGCGGCTCTGGCCGAGGCGGCGACCGTGCGGTCCGCGGACGGCACCCGGGCGGGGCGCACCGCGGTGGACCCCTCCACCTCGCCGAGCGGGGCCGGCTCGCGGTGCGGGGCGCGCGGCTTGCTGGTGTAGGTCGGGCGCGGCACATCCACCGGCGACCAGGTGCCGTCGGCGTCGGTGACCTTCTTGCCGGTCCGGGCCGGGCGCTGGTCGACCCGCGGCATCGCCTGGGTGGCATCCACCGAGGCCCGGACCGCGTGACCCGGCGCGCCCATCCGGCCCGGGCGGGCGGTGCGGACCACCGGGGTGGCGGCCTCGGCGATCCGGTGCTGCCACTCGACCTCGGCGGCCTCTCCCTGCACCACGGCCCGGCGGCCGAGCACCAGGACGGTGCCGAGCAGAACGGTCGGGATCAGCGCGGCCAGCAGCGGCATCAGGCTGACCGCACCGACGATCCAGCCGGCGACGGTCAGCACGGTCAGGGAGGCGGCGAGCACGCCCCGGCGACGGGCGGCGGCGCCCCGGCGGGCGGTGGCGGCGGCGTAGGCGGCCTTGAGCTGCGCGACCTTGCGGGCAGCGTCGGCCCCCATGCCCTCCGCCGTGGTGTGCGGTCGGTCCATGTCGCGTCCCTCGTTCCCGATCGGGGCTCCGGTGCCCCGGTTGAGCAGGGCGGTCCTCTTCTGTGGCGACCCGCAGTCCGGACGGGCAGCCCGGGCGACGTCCGCGCGCAGCCGGTTCCGCGACCCCGCCGGGCCGCTGACGGCCAGCACCCGCAACGCCGCCGAGTACCTGTCCTCGGTCCGCGACTCGAGCAACTGCTGCCGGTGCCGCAGCTTGTGCGGCACCAGGTACGCGATCCACAGGGCGATCACCGCGAGGACGGCAGGCCCGGCGAATGCGTACACCCCCTGACGGTAGGTGGCGCACGCGCCGCTCCGCCGGATCGGTCACGGCGTGTCGAGGGCCGAATCACACCCGTGTAGTTCGCCCGGCATCGGGGCGGTGGGCGGTCCGGGCGCGGGCGGTCGGCGCCGATCGGCCCGGGTGCGAGGTACTGGGACCGCCGGGTCAGGCCTGGGTGTGCTGGGTCCGCCGCCAGCGTGCCAACAGCCCCGCGGGCACGTCCTCGGTGGTCAGTGCGAACGTCCGGTGGTCGCACCACTCGCCCTGGATGTGCAGGTAGCGCTCGCGCACCCCCTCGTCCCGGAACCCGAGCTTTTGCACCACCCGCAGCGACGGCGCGTTCTCCGGCCGGATGTTGATCTCCACCCGGTGCAGCCGCAGCGGCCCGAAGGCGTGGTCGGTGGCCATCGCGACGGCGGTGGGGATGATCCCGCGGCCCGCGACGTGCTGGGAGACCCAGTACCCGATCGAGGCCGAGTACAGCGACCCGTAGGTGATCCCGGAGACGGTGAGCTGGCCGACCAGGTCCCCGGCGTACTCCACCGCGAACGGCATCGCGTCGCCGGTCCGGGCCTGCCGGTCCAGGGTGCGCACGAACTGCCCGAACGTCGGCCGGCGACCGGTCATCGGCACCGGCGAGGTCGCATCCCAGCGGGCCAGCCAGGCGGCGTTCTGGGCCCGCAGCTGCATCCACACCGCCTCGTCCTGGCGGCGCAGCGGACGCAGCAGGATCTCGCCCTCGCGCAGCTCCACCGGCCACCCCCGGGGCGGCATCACCCCTCCAGCACCAGACAGGGCACGGCCTGCCCCGGCTCCACCGCGGTGTCCTGCTCGCCGACCACCGCGAGCGCGTTCGCCTGCGCCAGGCCGCCGATCGACCACTGGCCGGGGTCGCCGACCGGCGCCATCCGGTAGCCCTCGGTCGGGGAGCCGTACACCGCCACCGGCACGAACTGCCGGATCCCGGCGGGCGACGACCACCCCTGGTCCGCCACCGCCCGGACCGACGGCCGGAACAGGTCGGTGTGCCCCGCCATCGCCCGCAGCGCGGGCCGGACGAACAGCTCGAAGCCGACCATCGACGCCACCGGGTGGCCGGGCAGCGCGAAGAACGGCACCGCACCGCCCCCGCCGCCCACCGTGCCGAAGCCCTGCCGGAACCCCGGGGTCATCGCCACCTGGTCGAACCGAACGGTGCCGAGCGGGGCCATCACGTCCGCCAGGGTGTCCTGCGCGTACTCCGACAGCCCGCCGGTGGTGACCATGACGTCGGCGCGGACCAGCTGGTCCTCCAGCGCCTCGCGCAGCAGCGCCCGGTCGTCGGAGACCACCCCGACCCGCACCGGCGTGGCCCCGGTGTCCCGGACCGCCACCTCCAGCGCGTGCCCGGCGGACTCGTACACCCCGCCGTCCCGGGCCGGGGCGCCGGGCTCCATCAGCTCCGAACCGATCGAGACGATCACGACCCGGGGCGCCGGGTGCACCCGCAGCCGGCGGCGACCCAGGGCTGCCGCGACCGCGAGCTGGCGCGCCCCGAGCCGGATGCCACCGGCCAGTGCGACCTGGCCGGCCGGGACGTCGATCGCGGTCGGGCGGATGTGCTCGCCGGGCTCTGGGATCCGGCGCAGGGTGACCCGGACGTCGCCACGATCGGTGTCGTCGGCCGCCACCACCGCGTCCGCCCCGGTGGGGACCGGACCACCGGAGGCGATCCGCACCGCCTGACCGGGAGCCAGCCGCAACACCGCGGGCGCACCGGCCGGCACGTCGTGCACCACCGGCAGCACCACGGCCGCGTCCGGGTCCAGCCCGCGCAGGTCGGCGGTGGCGACTGCGTACCCGTCACAGGCCGCCAGCGGGGTCGCGGGCACGTCCACCGGTGCGCGCAGGTCCTCGGCCAGGATCGTGCCGGAGGCGTCGGTGAGCACCACGTCGAGTGGTGCCACCGGACCCACCGCGGCGAGCACGGCGGCCAACTGATCCTGGACGGTTCTCATGAGCGCATTCTGCACGCCCCGGCGGGCACGACCGGGTCAGCCGCGCAGGCCGTCCACGTACTCGACCAGCCAGCCGCGGAAGTCCGGCCCGAGATCCTCCCGGTCCACCGCCAGCCGCACGGTCGCCTTGAGGTAGTCCAGCCGGTCGCCGGTGTCGTAGCGCCGACCGCGGAAGACCACGCCGTACACGCCGCCACCCTGCTCGGCGGGCATGGTCGCCAGCTCCGCCAGGGCGTCGGTGAGCTGGATCTCCCCGCCCCGGCCGGGCTCGGTGCGCCGCAGCACGTCGAAGGCCGCCGAGCTGAGCACGTACCGGCCGATCACCGCCAGGTTGCTCGGCGCCTCGTCCACCGGGGGCTTCTCCACCAGTCCGGTCACCCGCACCTGGTCCGGGTCGTCGCCACCCTCGATCGGCTCCGCCTCGGCGACCCCGTACAGCGAGATCTGGGCCGGGTCGACCTCCAGCAGGGCGATCACCGATCCACCGGTGCGCTGCTGCAGTTCGATCATGGTCGGCAGCAGCGGGTCGCGGGCGTCGATCAGGTCGTCGCCCAGCAGCACCGCGAAGGGCTCGTCGCCCACGTGGTCGGCGGCCTGCAGCACCGCGTGCCCGAGGCCCTTGGGCTCACCCTGCCGGACGAAGTGCACGTGGCCCAGGTCGGTGGACCGGCGGACCGCGTCCAGCCGGGCCTGGTCGCCCTTCTTCTCCAGCGCGCGCTCGACCTCGGGTGCGGAGTCGAAGTGGTCCTCGATCGAGCCCTTGTTCCGGCCGGTGATGATCAGCACGTCGTCCAGACCTGCGGCGGAGGCCTCTTCCACCACGTACTGGATCGCCGGCTGGTCGACGACCGGGAGCATCTCCTTCGGGGTCGCCTTGGTCGCGGGGAGGAACCGGGTACCGAGCCCGGCCGCGGGAATGACTGCCTTGTGGATCGCCATGACCGGAGGCTAACGGCACACCATTGGTCCTGCCTCGTCAATCGAATGTTTGCGACACTGGACACATGTGCGCCGCTGCTCAGCCCTATCCGCCTGCCTCGGGGGGCGGGGACATCACGGACACCAAGGACGAGTTCCGGGCGATGTTGCGGGCGGCCCGCCAGCACAGCACCGCCCGTCAGCGCGCCGAGGCCGCCGCCGCCCTGGCCGAGGTCGTCGGCACCCTGCCCGGTCTGGACCGTGCCCGCTGCGTCGCCGCCTACAGCGCCCGGCCGTCCGAGCCGGACACCACCGCCGTCCTGGAGTTGCTGGCCGCCCGCGGGATCGAGGTGCTGCTGCCGGTGCTCGGCGCCGGGCTGGCCCGCGAGTGGGCGACCTATGCCGGACCCGACGACCTGGTGCAGCGCGCGCCCGGCCGCCCGCCGGAGCCCGGCACCCCCTCGCTCGGCGCCGAGGCGCTGTCCCGCGCGGACCTGATCCTCGCGCCGGCGCTGGCGGTCGACACCTCCGGCACCCGGCTCGGCCAGGGCGGCGGCTGGTACGACCGCGCCCTGCAGCACGCCCGGCCCGGGGTGCCCGTGATCGCGCTGGTCTTCCCGGACGAGGTCTACGACGCCACCACCCGGCCGCTGCCCCGGGAGACCCACGACCGGGCGGTCGACATGGTCGCCACCCCCGAGGGCTGGCGACCGCTGCCGCACTGATCGGAGCCACTGGACGGGGGCGCGTATCATTGGCACTCGGACGCCGGGAGTGCCAGCCCCGGCCAGTTGATCCCCCGGGAGACGAGCAGTGCCCACCTACGCCTACACCTGCACCGAGTGCGGCCACTCCTTCGACATCCACCAGTCGTTCAGCGACGACGCGCTGACCGAATGCCCGAACTGCGGCGGCAAGCTGCGCAAGCTGTTCTCCAGCGTGGGCGTGGTGTTCAAGGGCTCCGGCTTCTACCGCACCGACTCGCGCTCGGGCTCGACGTCCAGCAGCGCCCCGGCCAAGTCCGGTGGCAACAGCACGACCGGGACGTCGAGCAGCAGCAGCTCCACCAGCAGCACGTCCACGACGAGCAGCACCAGCACGCCGAGCACCGGGTCGAGCAGCAGCTCGGCCACCAGCGCACCGGCCGCCGGCTGACCCCCGCCCGGGAACCCGGGCCCGTCATCTGTCCACAGCCCCTGCGGACCTCTCCTGGTCCCCAGGGGCTGTGTGCTGCGCCCCCGCGGGCAGTGCCGCCGACCTAGCGTCCCGGCATGCCACGCCCCAGCTTCGCCCCGACCGTCGCACCCGGTGCTGTGCGGCCGAGCCACCGCGAGACGCCCTGTTCTGCGCCGCCCATCCGCCGCGAGCCGCCGCTCGGACACGCGACGGCCGCCGGGTACTCACGAGGCTCCAGCACCAGGCCGGGCCCGGGCCGCCGCCCGCCGGGCGGTCCGGACCGTCGCCCGGCCAGCGGACGACACCTGGCGCTGCGGTTGACCCTGTGGCGGCTCCGGCGACCGGCCGCGGCCGTGTGCGCCGCGCTCGCCGCGTTCCTCGCACTCCAGGTACTGCGCTCCCCCGGCCCACCGACCGCAGCCGTCATGGTGGCCGCCCGCGACCTCCCCGCCGGGAACACGCTGACCGCCGGAGACCTCACCCTGCGCGCCCTGCCCCGGTCGGCCGTGCCGGAGGGCAGCGCCGAGGACGCCTCCGGACTGGTCGGCTCCCGCACCGCCGTCGCGGTCCCGGCCGGCCTCCCCCTGGTCCCCGGGCTGCTCACCGACAGCACTGCCACCGGCCCGCCGGGCACCGTGGTGGTCCCGGTCCGGTTCGCCGACGACTCCACCGCAGCTCTGCTCACCCCGGGCCGCCGGATCGACGTGGTCAGCGCCCCACTCGGCGGCAAGCCACACACCGTCGCCACCGGCGCCCTGGTGCTCACCGCCGCCGACCCGGGCAGCACCGGCGGCCTGCTCGGCGGCTCCGACCCCGCGACCGGGCCCCTGCTGCTCGCCGTCGACCCGGCAGACGCCGTCGGGCTCAGCGCCGCCAGCGCCTCCACCGGCCTGTCGGCGATCCTCGTGGAATGATGCGAACAAATGCCGCGAAACGATCAGAGCGAGGGGCCGATGAGCGAGGCAGTGAACAAGAGCCTGCGGGCTGCGGGTGACCGGGCCAAGGGGCTGGCCGCGGTGTTCCAGGGATTCAAGGACTTCATCTCCCGGGGCAACGCGATCGAACTCGCGGTCGGCGTCGTCATCGGCGCGGCCTTCGGCTCCGTGGTCACCGCGATCCAGAACGGCCTGATCGCCCCCCTGATCGCGATGATCTTCGGCAAGCCGGACATCTCCAGCCTCTGGGTCATCTCCGGCCGCAACGACGCCGAGATCAACGTGGGCATGATCCTCAACGCCCTGCTGCAGTTCCTGATCACCGCGGCCGCGATCTACTTCATCATCGTGCTGCCGTTGAACAAGCTCGCCGAGCGCCGCAAGAAGGGTGTGGAGGCCGAGCCCGCCCGGCCGTCCGAGGACATCCTGCTGCTCCAGGAGATCCGCGACCTGCTCGCCGCCCAGTCCAGCACCGCGCTGCGCGCCGACACCAACCAGCCGCCCGCCCCCGGCACCCCCGAGGCCCCCGGCAGCCCCGAGGCCCGCGGTGGCTCCGGGGCGCACCGCCTCTAGCCGTCCGGGCCGTCCGGGCCGCCCGAGCCGTCCGAGCCGTCCGGGCCGCCCGAGCCGTCCGGGCCGTCCGGGCGGTCCGGGCCGTCCGGGGATCTCACCGCAGCGGCCGCAGTGCCGCCGGCGGTGGGATGATCGTGCCGTGACCGAGCCCGCCACCCCCGACCAGCAACCGCCGCGACCCCGGCGGCACCGCCGGGTGGTGCGAGTCGGTGGCGAGGACGCCGGCCCGGTCACCCCGCGGCGCAGCGCCGACGACTCCGACACCGGCTGGGGCGACCGGCCCGCCGACAGCAACGACGACCGCCTGATCCGGGACGTGCCGCCGCACTGGGGCTGACCGCCGGCGTGCCGGCGCCACCGCGAGCAGACAGCCGCTGCACCCGCGTCCTGCCGGAGCGCACCTGGCGTCACCCGCGCGCGGACCGAGCACAGCCGCGACCGGACGCATCCACCAGCCATGGCTGCCCGGGCCAACTCCAGGCGCGCGCACCGGCTGAACCGGCGCGGCGGCGGCGCGTGCCCTCCGACCGCAGGCCCGACGCGGGTCAGCCGAGCGCGCGCCGGACCGCCGCCGACACCACCGCGTCCACCCGCGCGCCACGACGGGTCACGCCGAGCTCCAGCCGGAGTTCGGCGGCGAGCTGCGACTCGGTGCGCTCGACGCCGTCGGCCATCATCCAGGCGACCAGTTCGTCCAGTTGGTCGTCGGAGTACGCGCTGATCGGCAGGCCGGGCCGGACATCCGGCCGCGGGCCGGGGGCGTCACCGGGCATCGCCTTCGGGATCACCGGGATCGCACCGGTCATGGCGGCCGCGGCCTCCATCACCCCGGGGATGTCCGCCGCGACCAGCGGCAGGGTCCCGGTGCGCGGACGGGCGGGGTCGTCGTCCAGCAGCGGGACGGCCCGCGGCGTGCCGGTCTCGTCGGTCCGGGTGGTCTCGGCGCCGGACGGCTCGGGGGTGGCGCCGGGGGTCTCGAAGCCGGGCACGGTCCAGGTCGGTGCGGTCATCGCGGGCGGCTCACCGTCGCGAGCACCACCACCGACCGGCAGACCGGCGTCGGTGGGCAGGCCGATCACCGACAGTGCACCGGTGGAGGGGGCGGGCTCCAGGTCGGCGGCGGGCACCACCGGCACGTCGCCGAGCAGCGACATCGAGCGCTGGCGGTCGGCCCGGGCGCGCTCCACCTCGCGGTCGGCGACCGCGTGCACGGCGCGGCGGATCCGGTCCACCTCGGCGTCGGGGTCGATGAACGCGGCGACCGACCAGACCCGGACCACGCTCCAGCCCAGCCGTTCCAGACGCTCGGGGACCTGGCGGTCGCGCACCCGGACGCTCGGTTCGCGGACGTAGGAGTCGTCGTCGGTGAGCACGGCCACCAGCAGGCGACCGGGCAGGTCGGGGTGGCCGACCGCCATCGGCAGCCGCAGGCCACCGGGCAGGCCGTAGTCGAGTTCGACCACCAGGCCGTGCCGCCAGAGGCGCTCGGCCAGGTCGACCACCAGCCGGTCGGTGACGGTCGGCTCGTCCTGCCCGGCACCGTCGACGGTGCTGGCGGTGACGGAGTCGGGGCGCGAGCCGGACTCGGCGGACGAGGCGGCGGCACCGGTGACCGGGGCGTCCGAACTCGGGTGCACCCCACCACCGGTCGGGGCGGTGGCATCGGTCCGGGCCGTGGCATCGGAGGCGGAGCCCGCACCAGCGGCCGAGGTCCCGGCACCGGAGGCGTCACCGGCAGTCGAGGCCCCGGCACCATCGGCCGCGTCGGCACCGGACTCGTCGGCGTCGCCCGCCTCCCCGGCGGCCTGGCGGGCCATGTCGGCCAGCAGATCGGGGTCCCCGG
This sequence comes from Cellulomonas denverensis, assembly GCF_012396125.1. Lineage (GTDB taxonomy): Bacteria > Actinomycetota > Actinomycetes > Actinomycetales > Cellulomonadaceae > Cellulomonas > Cellulomonas denverensis. The sequence continues at coordinate 305,974 of NZ_JAAXOX010000001.1, forward strand.
CGGCGCGGCGCTCGGCGAAGGACAGAAGGTCGGCGTACAGCTGCGGTCCGGCGCCGCGCAGGCGGTGCGGGTCGAGCTGGTCGGCGGTCAGGCAGCTCACCACGTCCAGCCGGTGCCGGGTGACACCGAGCGCGGCGAGCAGCAGGCCGTCGCCGCCCTCGTCACTGATCGGCCCGAAGCGGTGCAACACCCGGCCGTGCGGCGTGCGGCCGAAGCCGAAGGACAGCACCACCGCGTCCCGGCGCAGCCCGGCGATCGAGGTCAGGTCGGTGACCACGAAGGGTTCGGGCCGCCCGGCGTCCAGTGCCGCGGCCAATGCGGGGTTGCCGCGAACCTGGGACAGCACGGCCTCCCGGATCTGGGCGGTGTGCAGCGGCGAGGCGGTGATGACCGCCAGCGACTCCTCCGGCCGGTTGAAGGCGTGGTCGGCGACCAGCTCGACCACCCGGTCGACCTCGGCGCGGGTGCTCTGCACGGTGCCGGAGTCGTCGGGCATGCCGGTGCCGTCCACCGGGTGGAAGCCGACCGCGGCGGCCTCGGTGGGCAGCGGGGTCGGGCTGAGCACCCCGGCGTAGCCGTGCCCGGCCAGGAACGCGGTCAGGTACGGGTCGCGGCGGGAACCGTCGGCGTGCAGCGCCACCCGGGGCAGCACCGCAGCGAGTTCGGTGACCGCGGACCCGGAGGCGCAGCGCGGGTCGCCGATCACGACCACCTGGCGACCACGGGCCAGCGCGGGCAGCAGCACCTCGACCGGCAGGTGGTCGGCGGCGTCCAGCACCACCAGGTCGACGGTGCGGGTGGCGGGCAGCACCTGCGGGACCAGCATCGGCGCGGCGGCCAGCACCGGGCGCAGCCGGCGGGCGACGTCGCCGTAGCGGCTCATCGCCTCCAGCAGCCCGCTGAACCGGTCCTCGACCAGCTCGCCGAACAGTGCCTCGGTCTGCTCCGGGTGCTGGTCCATCGCGTGCCGGGTGTGGGCGGCGGCGCGGGTGCGGACCGGCGCGGCCAGCGACTCGATCTGGGCGTGGTCCAGCTGCCGGTACTCGGCGACCAGGCGGCCGAGGCTGCGGCCGTCGTACCCGGCCAGCGCCGGGTCGGCGGTGATGATCTGCTCGAAGACGGTGCTCCACCAGGCCAGGTCGAGCTCCGGGCCGACCAGCCAGGCGGGCACCCGCCGGTCGGCGAGGTCGTAGAGCAGCGGTTCGAGGCCGGCGGCGCGCAGGTCGCGCACCAGGCGGCTGCGCTCGGGCACGGCGGGCAGGGCGTCGGCCCCGGCCAGCAGCCGCTCGATCCGCTCGGCGACCTGCCGCACCGGGGTGGCGACCAGCTCGCCGCCCTCGGGGGTGCCGGCCAGCACCGGTGCCAGGGCGTCCAGGTCGGCCCGCACCTGCTGGTACTCGGCCTCGATCTGCGCCATCCCGGCGGGCAGCTGCGGCCAGCCACCGGCGGCGCAGTGCCGGCGCCAGACCTCGCGCTGGTGCTGGGCGTTGGCCAGGGCGGCGTGCAGGTCGTCGACGTGCCGACCCGGGCGCAACAGGTCCTTGGCCTGCTTCTTCAACCGGCGGCGCAGCCAGAAGCCCATCGGCTGGTCGTGCTCGGTCCGCCACGCCTTGGTCGCGGTGGCGGCGACCAGGTCGGCCACGCTGCGCTCGAAGACGATCGGCTGGAAGTCGTCCAGGGTGCCGCGGACCCCCGCGAGCACGGTGAGCTGCTCACCCCAGCCCTGCACGGAGGTGGCCGGGGCGAAGCCGGTGGCCTCGGCGACCTCGGCGATCCGGCGCTGCAACAGGGCCAGACCGTCCGGTCCGGCCAGCCGGCGCACCCGCTCCAGGGTCTGGTCGGCCTGCTGGGCGGTGTCCAGCGCGGCGCCGTACCAGGGGGTGTCGACCGGGCGCAGGGTGAAGGCGCCCACCTCGGCGGCGGCGCGCAGCGACTCGGCCAGCGCGGCGCGGCGCTCGGCGGTCAGCTCCCGTGCGACGGCCGGGTCGAGCCGGACCGTGGTGCTCGGGGTCGGACGGGCGGCGGTCAGCGCGGCCAGTGCCTGGAAGGCGTCGTAGGCGGAGACCCCCCACGGCTCGCGGGCGACGTGCAGCCCGGACAGGTAACCCCGCAGTCGCTCGCGGTGCGCGACCAGCGACGACCGCAGGGCGGCGGTCCGTGCCGGGTCGCCCGGGTCGGCCTCCAGGGTCATCGCGCCAAGCAACCGCCGTCCGGCCGCCGAGCGCCAGCCCGCGTCCGGGGCGATGTCCAGCAGGACGTCCCCGACGCCCAACCGGTCCAGCCGCTCGGCCAGCGCGATCGCGGCGCGGCGGTGCCCGGGCACGTAGAGCACGGTGCGGCCGTCGGCGGCGGCATCGGCGACCAGGGCGGCCACGGTGCCGGTGACATCACTGTCGGCGGGCGCGTCGACGAAGGCGTGCGCGCCGGTGGCGACCACGTCCAGCACGTGCTGCTGCGCCGGGTCCAGGTCACCCACCCCGCGCTCGGCGGACGGATCCCGGTCGCCGGGCACCGGGTCGGGCAGCACCGGCTGCACCAGCCCGTCGCCCGCACCGGCCAGCGCGGCGACCAGCTCGTGCCGGTCCAGCCCGGCGGACAGCCGGTCCAGGTCGTCGACCAGCACCTGTCCGGGGTGGACGAAGGTGCCCGCCACGATCCGGTCGGTGAGCTGGAAGTCCTCCAGCACGGCGGCGCCGAGCGACCCCAACCGGTTCAGGGCCTCCTGCGGGTCGAAGCCGCTGCCGGTGAACGCGCTGCGGGCGACTGCACCCGGGTCGAGCAGGGCGCCGCGGCCGCGCAGCGCCCGGGCCAGCACCGGGTTGACCTCCAGCGAGGGCTCCAGGCTCAGCTCGTAGTCGCTCTCCGCGGTGCCCCGGGCCTGCAGGGTGACCGGGCGCAGCAGCACCGGTGCGCGGACGGTCCGGCCCACCGGCTGCTCGTCGCGCTGCTCGGGCTCGGACCGGCCGGCCCGGGTCGCGGTGGCCAGCGCGGCGACATCGTCCGTGGCGGTGTCCGGCGTGGTCCGCTCGGTCCAGCTCGCCAGCCCGATCGCCAGGTAGGTCGGCGCGATGCCGTACTGCTGGGCGTAGGTGGCGGCCCGGGCGGACACGGCCCGGGCGCGGCGGCGGGCGGAGCCGAGGGCGGCGTCCTCCCGGACCAGGTTCGACAGCCGGGTCGGCCGCCCGGCGAACAACTGGGCGATGCCCGAGGGGTGCGCGACCGTGAGGTCGAGCGCGGCGTCCCCGAGCAGGCCGACGTCGGCCAGGGTGGAGCCACCGGCGGCCTCGACCAGAGCCGATCTCCAGTCCGCCACCGACTGCGCCACCAGCTCGGCGGCAGAGGGCTGCTCGACTTCCTCGACCGGGGCGGGACGGGTCACGTCGCCGGCCTCCGGCTGCTCGTTGCGGCGCGCGGGGACATTCACCCTGGAACGCTAACCGGGCGGGCTGCCGGTGACTCGGCGGCGCGCCGCTGTCCCGGGTGATCATGCGGAAGTTGGCCGGGGATTCGCGGTCTTTGTCCCCATTCCGGCGGCTGCCGAGCGACGATGCTCGAGGCGAGGGCCGGGGAGTCTGAGGACAGTGCGCGCCGCGCAGGGGGCAGGCGACGCGCACCGTCTGCCGAGAACTATGACGCGACAACCGTCGAGGGTCAACCGACGTCGTGAGCGTTCACACAGCCTGGTCACAGCCACACCGGCGTTTCGCCAGGTGGGCTTCCATGGGGGTGACCGACCTCACGTCCACCGGGGTGGACGTGGATGCCGACGGGGCCCGTCAGCCGCAGCGGGCCCCGTCGACAGGGATATGTCTACGCCACCGAAACGAGCGCTTTCGCGGGCCTAGGTACTGACGGGCCGGCCGGTGAGGGGACAGCGGCACCGGAGTGAGTAGCGCGCCCGGGACCAGAGTGCGCCGGCGCGGAATCGGGGCCCGCCCACCCCGGTAGGAGAGGGTCCCCATCGCGTGTGCGCCTGGGCAGGGCGAGCTGGGATAGGAGCGGCACTCGGCCACTAGATCCCCCTCGGTCTTCGCGCTGGCGGTCTCGACCCTCCGGCCGTTGACCGTGGCCATCCTGCCGCCCACGGTCACCCGCATTGCGAACCAGCAAGCCGCACGCGATCCGACCGGCACCGCCCTGAACAACGGGTGCCGCACGGGCGACTGAGCTGACACCGGCGAGATCGGTGCGAGTGGCCCGCCGATGGGCGCGGCGCGCCGCCTGAACCGATTGCCGCGAACGTTGCGGGAATGAGCACGCGCGACATAGCGGGTCCCTGACGCAACCACTGCGTGGGTGCCATCGGGAAGGCGGTCGAGGGTGTCAGTCCTGGCCGATACGGTTGCACCTTCAGGCGAAGTTACAGGAGGAAACGCGTTGATCGTGGTGGTTAGCAGATGATGGGAGTTCCGGGTAGCAGTGCTCGTGACCGACGTCAGGCCGAGACCAACGAAATGGCCGACGACCTCGTCAGCGACGCCGCGCTCCAGAGCGCCGATGACGATCGGCTGGATCACGCGGCCATCGTCAAGGTCGCCGCGGACATGGTGCTCGCGACCGAGGCTCCGGTGAACATCGCGCTCTTCGGGTCATGGGGCTCGGGTAAGTCCTCGTTCCTTGCGTCCCTCCGTGGTGCGCTCGAGCGACGCAGCCGCAGCGTTCGCGTCGTCCGGTACGACGCGTGGAAGTACGGCGGCCGCGCTCTGAAGATGAACTTCATCGAGTCCCTGGCTTTGGACCTGGAAATCAAGGCTGCCGACTTCAGCACCGGCCTCCAAGTCGATCAAGAGGCCAGCCGCGTCAAACTGGGCAACTACCTCCGCTCCAACTGGGTGGCACTGCTTCTGGGAGTGCTGCTCGCGACAGTCATCGCCGCGCTTTGGTTCTTCACGACCTCTGGCCTCACGTTCCTCGTCAGCCAGGAGCGTGGCTTCGGCCCCGCGATGGAGGCCACGGTCGCTGGCGTGGGAACCGTCTTGAGCCTCACCTTGGTCGCGCTGCTCATCGGGCCGAAAGTGCTGGAATCGGCGGTCGTCAAGGTGACGACGCCTGCGCCGCAGACCGACGACCAGTTCGCGTCCCGGTTCAAGACACTCGTGGAAAAGGCGACCGACAAGGGCAAGAAGAAGCTCGTCGTGTTCGTCGACGAACTGGACAGGTGCAGTCCGAAAGACGTCGTCGCGACGCTCGTCGACCTCAAGACCTTCCTCGAGGTGCAGGGCTGCGTGTTCGTCGTAGCCGCCGACCGGGAAGTGCTGGAATCCGCGCTGCAGGAGGTCCCCCAGACGACCCCGATCCGTGAGAGCGACCCGTACTATTCCACGCCCGGCGCGTTCCTCGACAAGATCTTCCAGCACCAACTCTCGCTGCCACCCCTTCGACCTCAGACGCTGACCAGGTTCGCTCGTGACCTCGTGTACAGCCACGCGGGGGTGTGGGCCGAACTGCGCGCTGCGCAGCCGGACGACAAGCTGTTCCTGGAGGTCGTATACCTATTGGTGCCGGTGCACGTGCGCAGCCCCAGGCGCGTCAAAGTCTTGCTCAACCACTACGTGACCACGGTTCGCACCGCGCAGTCGCGCGGCCTGGACTGGCTTCCCCGTGCGAGCGAGATCGCGATGTACACCGTCCTGCAGGTCGAGTTCCCGCGGCTTGCTGCGGATCTCTCGACCGCACCGATGCTCTTGTCGCACCTCCGCGGTGCACCGGTGCCCGAGGGTGCGGAGCGTTTGCGAGACCTGGCGAATCAGTACGTCGCCGCAGGCACCGGAGAACCGGCTGGCCCGATGCTCGACTCAGAGCAGAGCGACAAGAGCGCCCGCAAGGCCAACCGGGTCCTCAAACGCCCAGCTGCGGTCTTACCTAGCCAAGGCGGCCGCTCAGGGTATCGACGACCCGCGTCCCGACCTGTTCTACATGCAGTCAGCGGGCACTGAGCACGGGATCACGGACCCGGAGGTCGGGCACGTCATTGACATCGCCGCTGACCTGTCACCCGACGAGGTCCTGGAAGCGCTCGACGGCCAGACCGCTACTGTCCTCACCACCGCGGCTCACCTCCTCGCCCAGCAGGCCGAGGACGAGCTGGGCCCCGGTCGCGCGACAATCGTGGAGTCGCTGTGCCGCCTGCTGGAGAAGCTGGACCACGAGGACCTCCGGCTGGTTGCGGAGCTTGTCGAACCGATCGTGCGCGCGGTGACCCATGAAGGGGCGTTGCGCGACGGGGCGATCCCGGGCGCGTTCACACTTGGCGTGGTCACCGGCCGTACCGACCTGGTCGATGAGTTAGTGGAACGCTACCCCGCGGACGAGTTCGCGGAGAAAGGCTTGCTCACGCGTCTCGGTCCGGTTCTCGGCTCCGGTGATGCGCAGCAGTCTAGGACGGTGCGAGGCCTACTACTGAAGTCGTACCGGAACCACCCTGAGGCGATGCATGACCTGCTCCGCACGCTGCCTTTCGACACGGCGTGGAACTTGTGGGCCCTGACTCGTGACCGGATCGATGAGCTGCTGACCGTGATGGCGAAGGAGGCAGCCAGCAAGCCCGCAACGACGAGCCGAACCACCTCCTCGGAAGCCGCCAAGAGCCCGGACGCCGCCGCACGCTGGCGTGACCTCATGGACGCCGTCATGGCGCGCACCGACGACGCCGGCCGCCTCGTTTCCGGGGTCTTGATGCTGGGTCAACTCAGCGAGGTCGCCGCGATCCAGAACGCCGTCCTCGACCGCGAGGACGAGGCGCTCGATCGGATCACAGACCCTCGCAAGCGCACGGAGCACGCTCTCGTCGCGATGGCCCACGCCCCCATCCAGAACTGCGCATGGTGGGCGAAACTCGCGACGGCGGACACGGCCGACGACACGCTGGCCAAGCCAGCTGTGGTCCGGCTCATCACCGGCCTCCCTGGGACCGCCGGCTCACTGCCGTCGGAGATCGAGACGGCGGTCAGTGCGGCGGTCAAGTATCTGGACGAGGCCGGCGATGAGGCAGCCGCGGACGCCTTCACCGGTGCAGCAGCGAGCATGGAATGGACCGGGGACGCCGACGAGAGGGCGCAGCGCACCGCCCTCTATTCGATCGCTCAGGTGCTCCTTGGCGGAAGCCAGGCGAAGCGGATTCGTCAGGCGGTGGTGAACGATCTCCTCGCCGCGTTCGACTCGTACTTCGACCCCGGAACCGTGACCGACGTCGTGGCCCGGGTGCGTGGACTCGACAAGGACACGGCCGCAGACGTTGACGCCGCCTTCGACGAACGAGACACGGCTTCCGCGGAGCTCGTGGCGTCGACGCAGGTTCGCTTGACGGCGCGGCGAGTTGCGAGTCTGCCTGCGCTGCCGGTCGACATGATGCTCGAGGCCCTGCCGCTGTCCGAACCGAAGGACCAGATCGTGAACGGCTGGGTCGAGCTGCGGCCCACGGTGCAGGACTACATCCAGGTGGACTCGCATCGCGGAGCGGCCACCGACGTGCTAGGCGCTTACGCGAAGCAACTCTCGGTGCCGGACCGCACGACCCTGTGGTGTGCCATCGGACATCGTGGCGTGGCCTGCCTCTCGGCCGTCGGACGGCATGGCGTCGACGAAACCGCGTTCACCTCTATCTCGGAGCGGCTGCCCGGGGCTAGTACGCAGCCCGATCGGGCCGACCTCGTCACGCGGGCGCTCACGGCGCGGCCAGCGGATGCCGCAGCTGCACGAGCCATGGCTGACCTGGCGCTGGCGCTGCTGGCGACGGACGTGCGTGGTGACGCTCCTCTTGCGGCCAAGCTGGCGCTGGAGCTCGGCGACAGCGCTCATGGTCGCATGGGGAAGCTTCGAGCCGCGTTCGACGCCGAGGGCGCTCGGCCTAACAACAAGCTGACAAAGAAGCAGGTCGCCGAACTTCGCCAGGTGCACTTGATGTCCAAGCAGAAGAAAAGAGACGTCGTCTCCCGCACCGTCGACTCGGTTCGCCGACGCACAGCCCGCTGAGCACACCCGATAGTCAGACGCCGAGACCTGGCCCGCCGTCATGACCGAGCCATCAGAGTGCGCCTGGGCAGATTCGAACTGCCGACACCCGCTTTAGGAGAGCGGTGCTCTATCCCCTGAGCTACAGGCGCTTGCCCCGGATCAACCCGGCGCAGCCCGGTCAGCCTACCGTTCCCGGCCCGGGAGACCGGCCGCCGCTGTCGCCGACGTCACCCGCGCTGCCCGCCCGGACTAGTGCGAGGATGCCCGGATGGAGAACGCCGCAACCCCCGCGAACGCCGCCGGCACCCGGCTCTGGGTCGAGCGCACCGGCACCCGCACATACACCGGCCGCAACAGCCGCGGCGCCGAGGTGGCGATCGGCCCGGTGGAGGCCGGGGCCGTGTTCACCCCGGGTGAGCTGCTGAAGGTGGCGCTCGCCGGGTGTTCCGGGATGAGCTCGGACCACGCGATCGCGCACCGGCTCGGGGACGACGTCGCCGTGACGGTGGAGGTCGAGGGGGCCGGGCACCCGACCGAGGACCGGTACCCGGAGCTGCACGAGCGCCTGGTGGTGGACCTGTCCGGCCTGGACGACGCCACCAAGGAGCGGCTGCTGCGGGTGGTGCACCGGGCGGTGGACGAGCACTGCACGGTGGGCCGCACGCTGAAGGCCGGTGCGGCGATCACGCTGGATGTCGTGCAGCCGTGAGCCGGTTGCTGGACGCGGCGCTGGACCGTGCGGTGACGCTGCCCTCCGGGGCGGTGCACGCGCATGTGCAGCAGCTGCGGCGCAAGAACCCGCACGCCACGCCCGGTGAGCTGATCGCGCTGCTGGAGAAGGAGTACCTGCTGGTGGTGCAGGGCTCCGGCGGCGCGGTGGGGGCGGCGGCCGCGGCTCCGGCGGTGGGCACCGGGGTGGCGCTGACCCTGACCGCCGCGGATGTCGCCACGTTCTTCGGCGCGTCGGCCGCGTTCAGCCTGGCGGTGGCGAGCGTGCACGGGATCGAGGTGCAGGACGCGGACCGCCGTCGTGCGCTGCTGCTGGCCACGATCCTGGGCGAGTCCGGCGCGAAGGCCGTGGTGGAGTCCGGGGCGATGACCGGGCTGCGCGGGGTGCGGGTGGGCCAGGCGCTGCTGACCCGGATGCCGACCGGCACGATCGCCCGGGTGAACAACCGGCTGACCCGCCGGCTGGTGCGCCGTCAGCTCGCCAAGCACAGCGGGCTGGCGGTGGGGCGGCTGGTGCCGTTCGGGATCGGCGCGGTGGTCGGGATCGCCGGCGCCCGCGGGCTGGGCCGCACGGTGATCGACGGGGCGGCCGAGGCGTTCGGACCGGCGCCGCTGAGTTTCACGGCACCGGTCCGGGTGGTGGAGACCGGCGAGGAGCCGTTGCTGCTCCCCGCCGAGTGACCCCTACCAGCGGTCGTGCACGTGGGCGCGGATCCGCTGGTCGTAGATCCGCTCCAGCGCAGCCTGCTGCTCCTCGGTGAGCGGGGGCAGGTCGCCGACCGCGGCGTTGGCCCGGGCCTGCTCGGCCGAGCGCGCGCCAGGGATGACGGTGGAGACACCGGGCTGGTCCAGCACCCAGCGCAGCGCGAACTGGGCGGTGGTCTCGCCCTCCGGGGTGAGGGCGGCGACCTCCCGGGCGGCGGCGACCCCGACGTCGAAGGGCACTCCGGCGAAGGTCTCGCCCACGTCGAAGGCCTCACCGTGCCGGTTGAAGGTGCGGTGGTCGGTGGCGGCGAAGGTGGTGTGCTCGTCGTAGCGGCCGGACAGCAGCCCGCTGGCCAGCGGCACCCGGGCGATGATCGCGACCCCGGCCTCGGCGGCGGCGGGCAGCACCCGCTCCAGCGGCTTGCGGCGGAACACGTTGACGATGATCTGCACGCTGACCACGCCGGGCCGGGCGATGGCGGTCAGCGCCTCGTCCACGGTCTCCACCGAGACGCCGTAGCCGGCGATCCGGCCCTCCTGGACCAGGGTGTCCAGCGCCTCGTAGGTGGCGTCCCGGCTCAGCACCACCGTGGGCGGGCAGTGCAGCTGCACCAGGTCGAGGGTGTCGACCCCCAGGTTCTCCCGGGACCGGTCGGTCCAGCGGCGGAAGGCGTCCAGGGTGTACGTCTCGGCCACGTGCGGGTCGGCACGGCGGCCCATCTTGGTGGCGACCGTCGGGCGGGGCGCGGTGTGCTCGGCCAGGAACCGGCCGATCAGCTTCTCGCTGCGCCCGTCGCCGTAGACGTCGGCGGTGTCCAGGAAGGTCACACCGGAGTCCACCGCCGCAGCCAGCACCCCCAGGGCGTCCTCCGGGTCGACCTCGCCCCAGTCCGCGCCGAGCTGCCAGCACCCGAGTCCGACGGCGCTGGTCACGCGCCCGGCCCTGCCCCACGTCGATGTCTGCATGCCGGTCAGGCTAGTCCCCGGCGGGCTGCTCGGGCGCCACTGGGTGGAGCGCACGGCTAGTCCCCGGCGGGGCTGCCCGGGCGCCACTGGGTAGAGCGCGCGGCTGGTCCCCGGCGGGCTGCCCGGGCGCCACTGGGTGGAGCGCGCGAGGATGGCGCCGGAGCCGGGTGCCGCACCGGCCGGGAGGAGCTGGCGTGTCCCACCGCGATCGCCCCCGGTTCCGCACCGTGCGGGTGGGGCTGAGCCTGCCGCTGTCGGCCGAGCAGGCCTGGGAGCTGGTCGCCGACGCCCGGAACCACGGGCGCTGGGTGCCGCTGACCCGGGTGGACCTGGCCCGGCGCGCCGCTGCTGCCCCGTCAGCGGCCGACCCGGCCACCGGGCCCGCGACGGCAGGACCCTCCGGGCGTCCCACGCGCATCCCCGGCCACCCCGCACCCGACTCTCACCACCCTGCGCCCGACCCCCGCCACCCCGCACCCGGCCTCCCCCACCCGGCGCCCGCCGCCGACGCTCCCGGCCCCGCCCCCGGCTGGTCCTGGTGCCCACCGCAGGTGCCACCCCGTGCGGGCGACATCGTGGTGGCGGTCTCCGGTCTCGGTGCCCGCCGCGGCGCCCCGGGGCTGGTGGACCGGATGCGGATCGAGCGCTACGACCCGCCGCACGGATCCACCCCGGGCACCGCGGAGTTCGTGAAGCTCGGTCCCGTGCTGGGCGGAGCGGCCCGGATCACGGTCGCCGGCGACGGGCCGGGCCGGTCGCGGGTGACTTGGTCCGAGCGGGTGCACCTGCTGGGGGCGCCGCCGGTGCTCACCGGCTGGGCGGGTGCGCTCGGACTGCGGGCGATGCTCGGGCTGGTGAGCCGCCGGATCGAGCGCGACGCAATGAATCGCCGCCCAATCCGGACTTGACGCAACGGATCGATGGTTCGACGCAACGTCGCTTACCGAATCCTGCGCCGCACGACTCGTACCCTCGACAGCAGTCCCCGGGCCCCGACGTCGTGGCCGGATCCGAACCACGAGGAGTCCCATGGCCACCACGCCGCAGTCCAGCCCGCGCCGCTACCTGATGTGCGAGCCCACCCACTACACGGTCTCCTACGAGATCAATCCGTGGATGGACTCCACCCGGTTCACCGATGCGGACCTGGCGGTGCGGCAGTGGCGGGTGCTGCGCGACCTGTACCTGGAGCTGGGCCACACCGTCGACCTGATCGACCCGATCCCCGGCCTGCCGGACATGGTCTACGCCGCGAACGGCGCCACCGTGGTCGACGGCATCGTCTACTCGGCGAAGTTCCGCTACCCGGAGCGCCAGCCGGAGGGGCCCGCCTACGAGAAGTGGTTCGCCGACCACGGCTTCGTCACCCACACCGCCGCCGAGGTGAACGAGGGCGAGGGCGACATCCTGCTGGTCGGCGACGTGCTGTTGGCCGGCACCGGCTTCCGCACCGACCGTTCCTCGCACGCCGAGATCGCCCGGGTCACCGGCCACGAGGTGCTGACCATGGAGCTGGTCGACCCGCACTACTACCACCTGGACACCGCGCTGGCGGTGCTCAGCTCCGACCCGGCCGCCCCGCTGATCGCCTACTACCCGCCGGCGTTCTCGGACACCTCGCGGGCCGAGCTGGAGCGCCGGTTCCCGGACGCGGTGATCGCCTCCGAGCAGGACGCCGCCTGCCTGGGCCTGAACGCGGTGTCGGACGGCCTGCACGTGGTGGTCGCCCCCGGTGCCACCGACCTGGCCGCCCAGCTCACCGAGCGCGGCTTCGAGCCGATCCCGGTGGACACCTCCGAACTGCTCAAGGGCGGCGGCGGAGCCAAGTGCTGCACGCTGGAGATCCGCACCGCCGGCTGACCGCCGGCGTCACGACAGGAGAGCTGCCGATGACCACCGCCGCCGCGTCGCCGGACACCCTGGCGCACAACTACCACCCGCTGCCGGTCACCCTGACCAGCGGCGAGGGCGCCTGGGTCCGGGACGTGGACGGCCGGACCTACCTGGACCTGCTGGCCGGGTACTCGGCGCTCAACTTCGGCCACCGGCACCCGGCGCTCACCGCGTCGGCACACCGGCAGCTCGACCGGCTCACGCTGTCCTCGCGGGCGTTCGACCACGACCTGCTGCGGCCGTTCTCCGACGCACTGTCCGAGCTGGCCCGCCCCGCGGTGGCCGGATCGGAGGCGCCGATGGTGCTGCCGATGAACACCGGCGCCGAGGCGGTGGAGACCGCGATCAAGACCGCCCGCAAGTGGGGTCACCAGCGCGGCATCCCGGCCGACCAGGGCACGATCGTGGTCGCCGCCGGGAACTTCCACGGCCGGACCACCACGATCGTGTCGTTCAGCACCGACCCGGAGGCCCGGGACGGCTTCGGGCCGTTCACGCCGGGGTTCCGGGTGGTGCCGTTCGGGGATGCCGAGGCGCTGCGGGCCGCGGTGGACGACACCACGGTGGCGGTGCTGCTGGAGCCGATCCAGGGCGAGCAGGGCGTCGTGATGCCGCCGGAGGGGTACTGGCCGCAGGTCCGGGAGATCTGCGACGCCACCGGCACCCTGCTGATCGCAGACGAGGTGCAGTCCGGGCTGGGCCGCACCGGCACCACCTTCGCCCTGGAGCTGTGGGACGTGCGCGCCGACCTGATCACCCTGGGCAAGGCACTCGGCGGCGGCGTGCTGCCGGTGTCCGCCGTGGTCGGCCGGCCGGACGTGCTCGGCGTGCTCACCCCGGGCAGCCACGGGTCGACCTTCGGCGGCAACCCGCTGGCCTGTGCGGTCGGCCTGGCGGTGATCGAGCTGCTGTCCACCGGTGAGCCGCAGCGCCGGGCCCGGATGCTCGGCGAGCACCTGCACGGCCGGCTGCTCACCCTGGTCCAGGGTGGCCTGCTCACCGCGAGCCGGGGTGTGGGGCTGTGGGCGGGGCTGGACGTCGACCCGGCCTGGGGCACCGGCCGCCGGCTGTGCGAGCGGCTGCTGGACGTCGGCGTGCTGGCCAAGGACACCCACGGCTCCACGATCCGGCTGGCCCCGCCGCTGGTGATCGACGCCGAGGACCTGGACCTGGCGCTGGACCGGCTGACCCAGGTGCTGCGCGAGCCGTCGGCCTGAACCGCCCGGGTGCGGGAGGATGCGGGGATGCGGCGCACCCCGGAGCTGGACGACATCGACCAGGAGATCCTGCGCGAGCTGGCCGCCGACGCCCGGGCGTCCTACGCCGAACTGGGCGCGGCGGTGTCGCTGTCCGCACCCGCGGTCAAGCGCCGGGTGGACCGGCTGCGCGACCAGGGCGTGATCCGCGGCTTCACCGTCCGGCTGGACCCGGCGGCGCTGGGCTGGCAGACCGAGGCGTTCATCGAGTTGTTCTGCCAGGGCTCCACCTCCCCGGCGACCATGCGCGCCGCGGTGGAGGGCTACCCGGAGGTGGTCGCCGCCAGCACGGTCACCGGCGACGTCGACCTGGTGGTGCAGGTCCGCACCCGGGACATGCAGCACCTGGAGCAGGTGGTCGAGCGGTTCGCCGCCGAACCGTTCGTGGTGCGGACCCGGTCGACCGTGGTGCTCTCCGCCCTGCTGCGCCGACCGGATCTGCCCGCGAACTGACCGGGCTCAGGCGGTCGCGGCCTCGGCATCCTGCCCGTCGGCCTGCGCCGGCTGGCAGCGGTTGGTCACCACCATCACCGGGCAGGCCGCGTGGTGCAGCACCGCCTGGCTGGTCGAGCCGAGCAGCAGCCCGGTGAACCCGCCCCGGCCGCGCGAGCCGACCACGATCAGGTCGGTGGCGGTGGAGAACTCGGTGAGCAGCTCGGCACCGGTGCCGTCCAGCACGTGCCGGCGCACGCTCACCCCCGGGAAGTCGGCCAGTGCGCGGTCGACGACCACGTTCAGCCCCTCGGTCACGTCGGCCAGCACCTGGGTCTGGTCCACCGCGGCGGGCAGCCAGGCCATCACCCCGGCCCCGGCGCCCACCGGGACACCGGCCACCGCGGACAGTTCGGCACCCCAGGCCACCGACTCCTCGATCGCCTGGCGCAGCGCGAGGTCGGCCTGCGGCGAACCGTCCACCCCGACCACGATCCGGCGCACCGGCCGGACCACCGGCACCGACTCGTCCTGCGGCACCGCGCCACCGCGCCGGGCGTCCCGCAGCGGGACCACGACCGTCGGGCAGTAGGCGTGCGCGGGCAACGTGCTGGACACCGTGCCGAGCAGCCGGTCGGCGAATCCGCCCTTGCCCCGGGTGCCGACCACGGCCAGGCACGCCTGGCGGGAGAGCTCGACCAGCACCGCGGCGGCGTCACCGGTGGCGACCGTGGTGGTCACCTGGATGCCGTGGTCGGCGACCCGCGCCCCGGCCTCCTCCAGCACCGCCCGGGCGCCCTCCTGGATCGCCGTGTCGTCCAGCGCGGCGTAGCCCCCGTCCAGGGAGGCCGCGGCGAAGGACGGCAGCGTGTACGAACACACGACGTGCAGCCCACGGCCCCGGACCTTGGCCTCCGCAGCCGCCCAGTCCAGGGCGTGCATGCTGGCCGCCGATCCGTCCACGCCGACCAGGATCTCCGCGTCACGCTTCATCGTTCTCGACCTCCTCGAAGGGACGGCACCAGTGTGCTCCGAGATGGCCGCCGACGCACCCTCCACCGGGGTGTTCCGTGGCGATTTCTTTACGCCGCCGTGGTGTGCTAGTGAGCTCAGGCCGCGAGGTAGGCGGTCCAGGCCGGGTCCTGGGCCGGAGTGCCCCGCAGGAAGGCGGCGGCACCGCGCGGCGGGCGGGGCTGGACGGTCAGTTCCCAGCCGATCTCGTGCAGCAGGTGGTCGGCCTTGCGGTGGTTGCAGCGGCGGCAGGCGGCGACCACGTTCTCCCACTCGTGCCGGCCACCCCGGGACCGGGGCAGCACGTGGTCGACGGTGTCGGCGCGCAGACCGCAGTACACGCACCGGTGATCGTCCCGCTGCAACACGGTCCGCCGGGTGGGCGGCACCGGGCGGCGGTGCGGGACGTGCACGTAGCGGGTGAGGCAGAGCACCGCCGGCAGCACCACCGAGGCGTGTTCGGAGTGCAGGACCACACCGGTGGTCTCCAGGACCACGGCCTTGCCGGACAGCACCAGGGTGACGGCGCGCGGCAGGCTCACCACGCAGAGCGGCTCGTGACTGGCATTCAGCAGCAGGGTCCGAGCAGGGGCGGTCTGGAGCACGGTCAACTCCTTGCGAGCACCGGACCCGCCTGGCTGGTGGGTCCGCCGGGGAGACTGCGCGATCAGCGTACGCGCCCGGTCCACGCCCGCACGCGGTCATTTCCGCCGGTGTGGCGTGCCGGGAACGACGACGGCCCCCGCACCGTGGGGTGCGGGGGCCGTGCGAGGTGTGGCGGTCAGCCGATCCGGATGAACACCGGGTTGCTCTGCCAGATGGCGCGGAACTGCACCGTCTTGCCCGGGCGGGGCGAGTCGATCTGCTGGTTGCCACCGGCGTAGATCGCGATGTGACCGGGGCTCCAGATCAGGTCGCCCGGCTGCGCCTCCGCGGCGGAGACCACGGTGCCCGCGGCCTTGATCGCCGACGAGGTGCGCGGCAGGCTCACGCCGAGCTGGGCGTAGACGTAGGAGACGAAGCCGGAGCAGTCGAAGCCGTCCGGGGTGGTGCCGCCGGAGACGTAGGGCACGCCCACGTAGCGGGCGGCGATCTCCAGGACCGCGTTGCCGGCGACCGACTGCGGCACAGCAGCGGTGGCGACCTCGGCGGTGGCGGCGGTGGTCGTCTCGGTCTCGGTCCGGGTGTTGGAGCGCGAGGTCGAGGTGACGACGGGCTCCGGCTCCGGCTCGGGCTCCGGAACGACGGCGGTCACGGCCGGGGCCTCGAAGGTCCACGCGGCGTCCGCCGGAGCGGTCACCTGCGGGGCGGTGTCGAGGACGGCGCGAGCCGACGCGGTCAGGTTGGTGGTGTCCACCGAACCGAGGGCGGTGTCGTTGCTCGACGGCGCGGCGTTGGCCGGCACGGCGATCATCGAGACCATCAGGCCGGACGACGCCGCCACGACGGCGGTGCGGCGGCCGGCGCCGGCGAGGGTGCCGGTGAGCTCGGTCAGGGGGGTGACGGGGCGACGCGCGGAACGATGCCGGGCGCGTGCAGCACTAACGGTCACTTACGGCCTCTCCTGGTGCCTACGAGGTGAGCTGTCGGGTTCGGACCGGAGATGTCCGGCCGCGAGTCGCCCTGACGGACGTGGCTCGCGGCTTCACCCCAAGGACGCACCATGGCGCCCGAAGTTGGTTCCCCCGCCCCTGCCGGCGAATCGAACGGACCTCGGGTGATGGCAGGGTTCGGCTAGCCACTCGAGGGCTCGCACGGAGGAGGGTTCCGACGAGCAGGATCGACCGTACCCGACCCCCACGGCGATTGTCACGTTCCGGTCACGGGACGTTTCCCGGGCCGATGCCCGACACGCCGGAGAGCCCCTGACACGACAACACCGCGGCGCAGGTCAGCGACCCACGCCGCGGTGCGGCAGCACTCCCTGTGAATCTCAGGAGGTGGCGAGGAACACGTGTCGCGCCACCTCGTTCGGCAGATCCAGCACCGCCTCGGCGCCCGGTGCGCCCACCGTGACGACCCCGAGACCGCGGGTGGCGGTGATCTCCCGGCCCGGCAGCAGGCCCAGCGCAGACATCCGGCCCAGCAGCTCGACATCGGTCTGCAGCGGCTCGCCCAGCCGGGACAGCACGCCGGTCACCGGCCCGCCGGCCCGGTCCACCAGGTGCACGACCGAGGCCACCCCGTCCAGGAAGGAAACCGGGGCGGGCGGCTCACCGATCTCCGGCAGCCCCGGGATCGGGTTGCCGTACGGATCGAACTGCGGGTGGCCGAGCAGATCGGCCAGCCGCTGCTCCACCCGCTCGCTCATCACGTGCTCCCAGCGGCACGCCTCCTCGTGGACGAACTCCCAGTCGAGCTTGACCACGTCGGTGAGCAGGCGCTCGGCCAGCCGGTGCTTGCGCATCACCTGGGTCGCCTTGTGCGCGCCGGCCTCGGTCAGCTCCAGGTGCCGGTCGCCGGAGACGATGACCAGCCCGTCGCGCTCCATCCGGGCCACGGTCTGCGAGACGGTGGGACCGCTGTGGCCGAGACGCTCGGCGATCCGCGCCCGCAGCGGGGTGATGCCCTCCTCGGAGAGCTCGTAGATCGTCTTGAGATACATCTCGGTGGTGTCGATCAGGTCACTCACGCCCGTGCCTTCCTGTCATGCCCGTCTCGCACAGTCATCCGTCCACAGGCTAGTTGGTCCGTCCAGCGGATGCGGACCTTGAGTAGGGTCGGCACGTGACCGTGACCCGCGACACCTTCCCGGAGATCCCCGCCCACCTGCTGCCCGGCGACGGGCGGTTCGGCTCCGGTCCGGCCAAGGTGCGCGACGCCCAGGTGCGGGCGCTGGCCGAGGCCGGCCGCCACCTGCTGGGCACCTCGCACCGCCAGGCGCCGGTCAAGGACCTGGTGCACCGGATCCGGTCCGGGCTCGGCGAACTGTTCGCACTGCCGGAGGGCTACGAGGTCGCGCTGGGCAACGGCGGCAGCTCGGCGTTCTGGGAGATCGCGGTGGCCTGCCTGATCGACCGGCGCTCGGCGCACGCCAGCTTCGGGGAATTCGGGTCGAAGTTCGCCGCCGCGGCCCGCCGCGCACCGTTCCTGGCCGACCCGGTGGTCACCGAGTACGCCCCCGGCACCGCGGGCCTCCCGCCGGCGGCCGAGGACGTGGACGTCTACGCCTGGGCACACAACGAGACCTCCACCGGCGCGATCGCCCCGGTCCGGCGCGGTATGGACTACGACGACGCCCTGGTCGTGGTGGACGCCACCTCGGCCGCCGGCGGGCTCGCGGTGGACGTCGCGCACACCGACGCCTACTACTTCGCGCCGCAGAAGTCCTTCGGTGGCGACGGCGGCCTGTGGCTGGCCGTGCTGTCCCCCGCCGCGGTGGAGCGGGCAGCCCGGGTGGAGACCCGCGGCGACCGGTGGGTGCCGGAGTTCCTGTCGCTGACCACCGCGGTGACCAACTCGCGCGCCGACCAGACGCTGAACACCCCCGCGGTGGCCACCCTGGTGCTGCTGGCCGAGCAGGTGGACTGGATGCTCGCCAACGGCGGACTGTCCTGGTGCGCCGAGCGGACCGCCACCTCGGCCGGGCACCTGTACGGCTGGGCGGAGGCGCGCGACTGGGCCACCCCCTTCGTCCAGGACCCCGCCCACCGCTCCCCCGTGGTCGGCACCATCGACCTGGCGCCGGAGATCGAGGCCGCCACGGTGGCCCGGACCCTGCGGGCGAACGGGATCGTGGACGTCGAGTCCTACCGCAAGCTGGGCCGCAACCAGCTCCGGGTGGCGATGTTCCCCGCGGTGGAGCCGGAGGACGTGCTGGCGCTCACCGCCTGCCTGGATCACGTGGTCGAGCGCCTGGCCTGACCTCGCTTCCCCTCACGATGTGGCTGCACCGAGGGGTAGGAGACGTGCGGAGTGTTGAGCCGGGGCCGGTCAGACCGGCTTCAGCCCATCAGCCAGGGAACGGGTCACCGCCCACTGGCGGTCGTCTCCGCTCCACCGCGGAAACCCGCCGTGCTCGAACACGCTGCGCAGGTAGGACACGAACGGCATGCCGGTATCGGTGACGATGTGTGCGTCGGCGCACGCATCGGGAAGCTCGATGCCGTACGGAGGCCCGCCGCTGATGTTGTTCTTGTGCAGGTGGTCCGGCGCAACCGGCAGCTGGAACGGCCGACCCTCAGCCGTCTCGCGCCAGGACTCAAGCTCGTCCTGCAGGTACGGGCGGATGTCGTGACCGGCGTAGCGCGTTCCCGCGACCTCAACCACAAGCGGGTCAGCCGCCGCCGAGGTATCCCACGCAGGGTGGGTTCCGACGAGCCAGACGTCGCCGACGATGCGTACCCAGGACGACACGACCATCGGCACAGGGCCGAACGTCTGCTCCATCCAGGCAACAAACCCGTCGGCGTCGGCAACTGGACCGGTCAGCGGCTGAGCGGGCGCCCGTGCCTCGTCGTTCTCGTGGAAGCGGTAGCCCTGCTGCACCAGGCGCTCCACCATGAGCTCGATGTTGCTGCGCGCCCGCCGCGCCATCTCATCGCAGACAGCCTGCGCCTCCGGCGCGAACGCCGGCTCGCGGACACGGGCGCCGAGCCGGCGAAGCTCGTGCCACACCACCTCGTGCTCACCCTCGAGGTACCGCTTGAGCCACTGCGGAGCCGTCGTCACACGGAGGACTGTGCCCGACGGGACACCACCCAGCAATGCGGCTCGCCCTCTCACCCACATCGTGAGGTGGGCCTCGCTCTCAGACCCGGGCCCGGCGCCGGCCGGTCAGCGGGATCAGCACCAGGACGACGCCGGCCAACACCAGCGCCACGGCCAGCCGGAGCTGGACCGACGAGTTCGCCCCGGTCTCGGCGAGCGTGGGCGCCTGCACGGCCACCACCCGGTGCGTGGCCGTCGCCGTGACGCCGAGGGCCGGCGCGGCGCTCACGGTGCCGGCGACCGTCCGGACCGGCTGTTCGCCGCCACCCAGCGGGGTGATCGGGTCGGGGTTCGCGCACGAGGCGGACTCCGGCGGGTAACTCACCACGGTGGTCGCGCTGGGGTTCACCTCGAACAGCAGACCGACGTCGGGCCGCACCCAGTCGTACTCGTCGCCCGGCAGGTAGCTGCCGTCCGGCAGGGTGGTCCAGCCCGGCCAGTCGACGACCACGCCGTTCTCGATCACGGTGCCCGGCCACAGCACCCGCCCGGAGAGCGGCAGTCCGGCCATCACGACGTCCGGGCCGCCCGGGTTCTGCCAGGTGAGGGTGACGGTGGTGTTCGGGGTGCCCTCGGGCTCAACCGCGTAGTCCAGCACCGGGGCGCCGCCGACGCAGACGGCCTGGGCCTGCGCGATCACCAACTGGCAGATGCCGAGCGGGGCGTAGCTCTGGGTCGGCTGCTGGCAGGCGGTGCTGGGGTCGATCGGCTGCACGACAGCGCCGGGATCGGTGTCGGCGCTTCCGCTGTCCTCGGCCTGGACACGAGCGTCCGGATCATCGGGGTCCACCGCGGCACGCGCGAGGTCTGCGGAGGCCGTGGTGACGCGCGCCGGGGTCGCGGAGGCCGCCTGGACCGGCCCGAGGACCAGCCAGGCCAGCGTCAGTGCCATGAGGATCGCCAGGCCCCGCCGGCGGTGGTGACGTGCCATTGCAGTCCACCTCCCTGCTCCCCGGCATCGTTGCCGAGCGAACGTTCGATTCGGACATTTCGGACATTTCGTACAGCGACTCTAGCCCGGGACAGGACCGAACGGGCCTGGTGCAGCGGGTGACTTCCGGTCAGCCGACCGCGCAGCCGGCCACCACCCGGCCCGGTGCGTCGATGGTCGGCGTCGTCCACAGCGTCAGTCGGCCGCCCGGCGCGGGGACCTCGATCAGATACGTCTCGGAGCCGTCCGGCGCGAGCCGTGAGGTCACGGCATGGACGGACCTGCCGTCGATCTCCCCGTGCGCGCCGCCGATCGGCCGGCCGTCCCGCTCGATCGAGACGGCTGCCTCCCCCCGGGCGGAGTAGACCGACAGGTTGGTCACGATCCATCCCGCGGGCACGCCGGTGCCGCCGTCGCCGAGCACCTGGGCCGGGTAGGTCGCGATGTCGGCCGGCGGGCGGTAGTCCAGTGTCACGGTGATCCGGGCGGTCGGCCGCGCGGTGCCGCACCCGGTGAACTGCACCGCGGTCCGGACGCTCAGGTCCGCGCCGAGCTTGCCCGCGGTCG
Organism: Cellulomonas denverensis; assembly: GCF_012396125.1. Lineage (GTDB taxonomy): Bacteria > Actinomycetota > Actinomycetes > Actinomycetales > Cellulomonadaceae > Cellulomonas > Cellulomonas denverensis. The sequence goes on from NZ_JAAXOX010000001.1 coordinate 327,127, forward strand.
CGTCGTCCAGGAACACCCCGACGGCGTCGCCCTCGGGGATCCCGGACAGGAAGTCCGCGGCGAGCGGGGTCGCGGCGACCGCCCGTTGCTCGGCGGGGTCGGCGGACCAGAACCGCAGCCGGCCGTCGTCCACCTGATCCCGGAGGGCGGCGGCGACCGCGAGCAGGGTCTGCGGCTCGGCCAGCACCCCGGCCAGCGCGTCGAAGGCGGCGGTGGCGGTGCGGGCGTAGAAGGCGTCGCCGTCCCGCGGGTCGCCGTGGTCGAGGTAGGCCTGGCGGAGCAGCAGGCCGATCAGCTCCGCCGGCGCCACCTCGCGCCCGTCCACCCGGACCGTGTCCCCGGCCGCAGCCAGCACGGCGGACAGCGCGACCGGGTCGGTGGCCAGCACCCCGTCCACCCGTCCGCCGACCGTCTGCTCCCAGTAGCCGGCGGCGAGTGCGGCGGCGCGGGGGAAGTCCGGGCTGAGCACCACATCCTGGATCCAGCGGCCGAGCCGGTCGCCGTACAGCGCGGTCTCCGCGGCGGTCAGCGGCAGCGCGGGACCGGACAGCTCGGGCAGCTCGGTGGTGCCGCGCTGGTCGCTCAGCACCACCCGGCCATCGGTGACGGTCAGCACGGCGACCGAGCCGACGATGCCGCCCTGACTGCGCAGCTCGGCCGGGTTCATCGCGAGCAGCAGGTAGCGGCGCTCGCCCCCGGCGGCCAGCAGACCGGGCAGCCGCTCCGCCAGGCCGGCGGCGGCGCGCAGCTCGGCGGGGTCGACGGTCAGCAGCGGGGACAACTGCTCGACCCCGGCCCGCACCGGCCCGGTGAGCCCGGCAGGGTCGAGGGCGGCCAGCTCCTCGCTCAGCCCGGCCACCGCGTCCAGCCCGGCGGCCAGGCCCGGGCCGGCACCGGCCACCGCGGACAGGTCGAGGCCGTCCCCGCTCGGGGCGCCCAGGGCCGCGGTCAGGTCCAGCAGCGCCTGGACCGGTTCTCCGGCCAGCGTGTCCGCCGCCCGGGCGACCGCGGTCAGCGCGCGCAGGTCGTCGCCGAGCCAGGGCAGCCGGCTCCCGAGCCCGACGATCGGGTCACCGGTGGCCGACCTCGCCTGGGCGGCGGCGGTCTGCAGCGCGGGAAGGTCCTCGGCCAGCGCCGCGGTGTCGCCGGAGGTCAGCGCCGCCAGCACCGGACCGGTCCGGTCGGACAGCCGCTGCAGCGCCGTCCCGGCCTGCGCGACCCGGACGCCCAGCCACACCCCGCCGACCAGCAGGACACCACACAGCACCGCCGCGATCACGAGCAGGCGACGGCGCATGGTCATGCGTCGATAGTGACATTCCGGACATATCGGACGGCCGCCCGAGGGTGGGTTTCACCCGCCGGGTCAGGTCTTTCACCCGCCGGGTCAGGTCGCGGTGCCGTCCGCCGCCTCCCGCGCGGCCACCCGGTCGATGCCGCGCCGGGGGTAGAGCACCTGGAAGTGCGGGCGGGTCAGCACCCGGTACCGCAGCTCGACCTGCCAGCGCCGCTTGGCCCACACCGCGGCCAGCGCGGAGACCAGCAGCGCCGAGATCGACCCGATCCCGATCGACCACCGTGCACCGAACAGTTCCCCGATCCAGCCCACGATCGGCGCACCGATCGGCGTGGCCCCCAGCATCACGATCATGTACAGCGACATCACCCGGCCGCGGACCGCCGGGTCGGTGGACATCTGGATCGTGGTGTTCGCCGCGGTCAGCATGGTCAGCGAGGCCAGACCGACCGGGATGCAGGCGATCGCGTAGGAGGTGTAGGTCGGCATCAGGCACTGGATCCCGGTGGCGATCCCGAAGGCGAACGCCGCCCCGATCACCAACCGCACCCGTGGTCGTTCCCGCCGGGCGGCCAGCAGCGCGCCGGCCAGCGAGCCGATCGCCATCACCGAGCCGAGGATGCCGTACTCCCCCGCACCCTTGCCGAACTCGGAGCTGGCCATCATCGCGCTGGTCATCTGGAAGTTCAGGCCGAAGGTGGACACCACTCCGATCACGACCATGATCACCAGGATGTCGCTGCGGTGCCGGACGTAGCGGATGCCCTCCCGGATCTGCCCCTTGGCCCGCGGCGCCGCGGGCATCGGGTAGAGCTGATCGGTCTTCATCTTGGTCAGCGCCAGGATGGTCGCCGCGAAGGTCGCCCCGTTGATCAGGAACGCCCAGCCGGAGCCGAAGGCGGCGATCAGCAGGCCGGCCAGTCCGGGGCCGATCAGCCGGGCCGCGTTGAAGGAGGCGCTGTTCAGCCCGACCGCGTTGGACAGCTTCCCGGCCGGGACCAGCTCGGCGACGAAGGTCTGGCGCACCGGCTGGTCCACCGCGGCCACGCAGCCGAGGGCCAGGGCGAACAGGTACACCTGCCAGAGCTGGGCGTGCCCGGACAGCACCAGGGCGCCGAGCCCGACCGCCAGCACCCCCTGGGCGATCTGGCTGGCGATCAGCAGCTTGCGGCGGTTCACCCGGTCGGCGAGCAACCCGGCCCAGGCGGACAGCAGCAGGGTCGGGGCGAACTGCAGCGCGGTGGTGATGCCGACCGCGAGGCCGGAGTCGTCGGACAGGTCGGTCAGCACCAGCCAGTCCTGGGCGACCCGCTGCATCCAGGTGCCGATGTTGGCGACCAGGGCCCCGGCGAACCAGAGGCGGTAGTTGGGGAAACGGAGTGAGGCGAAGGTGGAGTTCATCGACGGGTCATCCTGCGGCCGCGATCCGGCGCAGCAGCACCGCTGCCTGCGCCAGGGTCGACCGCTCGTCTGCGGTGAGGTTCTTCAACTGCTGGGCCAGCCAGTCGTCCCGGCGGCGGCGGGTCTCGCGCACCTCGGACTCCCCGGCCGGCGTGAGGCGGACGACTACCAGTCGCCCGTCGGTGGCGTGCGCTTCCTTGGTGACGAAGCCGAGCTCGACCAGGGCGTTGACCGTGCGGGTCATGGTGGGCGGCTGGACGTGCTCGTGGTCGGCCAGGGCCCCGGGGGTCATCGGGCCCTGCCGGAGCAGGACGGCCAGCACGGTGAACTGGGCGTCCGGCAGGTCGGCGGCGCCGCGGCGGGACCGGATCCGGCGGTGCGAGACGCCGATCGCCCCCCGCAGGTCGCCGGCCAGGGCGGTCGGCCGGCACTGTGCCGCGCGCGGCCCCGGGGCAGGGGTCGGCGCCGGAGGTTCCTGAGCCATGGTCGTTAGCTTAGGTCATTACCTTCGGTCACGACATGGGACCGAGGTCGCAGCCGGCGGACGCACGACACCCCGCACCGCCGGGTGGCGGTACGGGGTGTCGGGGAGCGGGTGGGTCAGGGGCGGCCGAGTGCCCGGTAGGTCCAGCCGGCGGCACGCCAGCGGGTCGGCTCCAGGACGTTGCGGCCGTCCAGGATGTGCCGCTGGGCGACCAGGCCGGCGATCGAGTCCGGGTCCAGCTCGCGGTACTCGTCCCACTCGGTGGCCAGCAGCACCACGTCCGCGCCCTCGACCGCCTCGGCGACGGTGGCCGCGTAGTGCAGCCCCGGCCAGGCGGCCCGGGCGTTGTCGATCGCCTGCGGGTCGGTCACGGTGACGTGCGCGCCCTGCAGCTGCATCTGCCCGGCCACCGACAGCGCCGGCGAGTCCCGGATGTCGTCGGAGTTCGGCTTGAACGCGGCACCGAGCACCGCGACCCGGCGGCCCACGATCGAGCCGCCACAGACCTCGCGGGCCAGGTCCACCATCCGCACCCGGCGGCGCATATTGATCGCGTCCACCTCCTTGAGGAAGGACAGCGCCTGGTCCACGCCGAGCTCGCCGGCCCGGGCCATGAACGCCCGGATGTCCTTGGGCAGGCAGCCCCCGCCGAAGCCCAGCCCGGCGTTGAGGAACTTGCGGCCGATCCGCACGTCGTGCCCGATCGCGTCCGCGAGCCGGGTGACATCCGCGCCGGTGGCCTCGCACAGTTCGGCCATCGCGTTGATGAACGAGATCTTGGTGGCCAGGAAGGAGTTCGCCGCGACCTTGACCAGCTGGGCGGTCGGGTAGTCGGTGATCACCAACGGGGCACCCTCGGACAGCGGGGCGGCGTATACCTCGTCCAGGATCCGGCGGGCGCGCTCGCCCTCCTCGGTCGGGCTGCCGTCCGCCCGGGTGGGCAGCCCGTAGACCAGCCGGTCCGGGTGCAGGGTGTCCTGCACCGCGAAGCCCTCGCGCAGGAACTCGGGGTTCCAGACCAGGGTGGCGCCGGTGCCCTCCAACCGGGCTGCCAACTCCTCGGCGGTGCCGACCGGGACGGTGGACTTGCCCACCACCAGGTCGCCCGGGTTCAGGTGCGGCAGCAGCGCCGCGAAGGACGCCTCCACGTAGGACAGGTCGGCCCGGAACTCGCCGTCCTTCTGCGGGGTGCCCACGCACAGGAAGTGCACGCTCGCACCGGCGACCTGCGCCAGGTCCGTGGTGAAGGCCAGGCGGTCGCTGCCGCGCAGGCCGTCGAGCAGTTCGGGCAGGCCCGGCTCGTAGAACGGGGCGGTCCCGGCGGAGAGGCGTTCGATATTCTTCGCGTCGACGTCGACACCGACGACGGAGTGGCCCAGGGTGGCCATACTCGCCGCGTGCACCGCGCCGAGGTAGCCGCAGCCGATGACGGAGATGCGCATGACAGGAGGGTCCTTCTGCTGGCGGAGGGGTACCTACCAACCTACCTGCCTGGGTGGCAGGAACGGCCGACTAGGTACTCAGAGGCCCAACAATGACTTGATCGGCTCGGTCAAGAAGTAGATCGCGAACAGCACGGTGGCGACCCACATCATCGGGTGCACCTGGCGGATCTTGCCGACGGCGATCTTCAGCACCACGAAGGACACCACGCCCGCACCGATGCCCACGGTGATCGAGTAGGCGAACGGCATCAGGATGATGGTGAGGAAGGCGGGGATCGCGACCTCGTAGTCCTTCCAGTCGATCCCGGTGATCTGCAGGAACATCAGGAAGCCGACCACGACCAGCGCCGGGGTGGCCGCCTCGGAGGGCACCATCTCGATCAGCGGGGCCAGGAAGGTCGCCAGCAGGAACGCCAGCCCGGTGACCACCGAGGCCAGACCGGTCCGGGCCCCGTCGCCGACCCCGGCGGAGGACTCGACGTAGCTGGTGTTGGAGGAGACCGAGGCGGCACCACCGGCGGCGGCCGCCAGCGAGTCGACGATCAGGATCTGCTTGGTCCGCGGCGGGTTGCCCTGCTCGTCCAGCAGCCCGGCCTCGCCGCCGACCGCGACCATCGTGCCCATGGTGTCGAAGAAGTCCGCCACCATCAGGGAGAACACCAGCAGGATCACCGCGACGACGCCGATCTTGCTGATCGAGCCGAACAGCGAGAACTGGCCGAGCAGGGAGAAGTCGGGCAGCGCGATCGGGTCGTCGGGCAGGGCGGGGATGTTCAGCGCCCAGCCACCGGCGTTGTCCGCGGTCCGGGCGCCGACATGGGTGACCGCCTCGATGATGATCGCCAGCACGGTGGAGGTCAGGATCGCGATCAGGATGGCGCCCTTGACCTTGCGGGTCATCAGGATCACCGCCAGGAACACCCCGACCAGGAACACCAGCAGCGGCCAGGCGCCCAGCGAGCCGCCGATGCCGAGCTCCACCGGAGTGGACTGGCTGGCCGGGATCCGGACCAGCCCGGCGTTGACCAGCCCGACGAAGGCCACGAACAGGCCGATGCCCACGCTGATCGCGGTCTTCAGCGCCATCGGCACCGCCTGGAACACCGCCTGCCGGAACCCGGTCAGCACCAGGATCAGGATCAGGATGCCCTCGAGCACCACGATGCCCATCGCGTCGGCCCAGGTCATGTCCGGCAGCGCGGCGATCGAGAAGGCCACCGCGGCGTTCAGCCCGAGACCGGCGGCCAGCGCCAGCGGGAAGTTCGCCACCAGGCCCATCAGGATCGACATCACGCCGGCGACCAGCGCGGTGGTCGCGGCGACCTTGGCCAGGTTGGGCTCGGTGCCGCCGCCGAGGAACTGCCCGGTGCCGTCCTGGGCGGTCCCGATGATCAGGGGGTTCAGCACGATGATGTAGCTCATCGCGAAGAACGTGACCAGACCACCGCGGATCTCGGCCCCGATGGAGGAGCCGCGCTCGGTGATCTTGAAGAAGCGGTCCAGCGCGTTGCGCGGCGCCGTGGGCACAGCGGTGCCCGTCGTGGTGGTGGACATGGCGCACATGATGGCACGCCGCGCGGGTGCGCAGGCGCGGCTTCCAGGACCGGGACGGGTGACCCGCCGGGAGGGTGGGAGGGTGCCGGTCGGCCGACCCGTCCGGGCAGGGGGATACCCGTCCGAGGTCGACCGACCGACCGACCGATCAGCAGGTGCCTGACGTGCCATCTGTCATCGGGACGGCACGGCACCTGGTTCCGGGCAACCCGACCGCCGCGCCCCAGCACGGCACCCGTAGCACCGATCGGTACGACGACGACGCTAGCCAGAACGGGCCCGGCTGGGAGGGGCTCGGGGCGCCGGACCGCCGATCTGAGGTGGTCAGGCGCCCCGGTGAGGTAGTGCGGAGCCGCTATTCAGGAGTAGCAGCCGCTACAGATGAGTAGCGTCAGATCACCAGCACCGAGGCGGTGCCGCGACCGTAGCCGGCCACCTCGACCTCCAGGTCCAGCCGCCGGACGTAGGCCAGCACCCACCGCGCCACATCGGCCGGCAGCGGCTCGCGCGGGTGGTAGACCGCGTCCAGCTTCAGGTGCGGGGCGTCGCCGACGTTGAACAGCGCGGCCATCACGTTGAGGATCTCCGCGGAGTTCTCCGCCAAGGCAGCGGGCAGCTGCTCCTCGATCGCCGCGGTCTCGGCGGCGGTCTGCGGCACCAGCGCGATGGCGGCACCCATCCGGGCGGCCAGCGGCAGGTCGAACAGCACCAGCGCGGACAGCTGCATCGCCCGGTCCACGTATACCCCGACCTGGGCGCCACCGCCCAGCACCGGATCGACCATCGGGCCGCCGGTGGTGACCGAGACGTCCCGGCCGACCAGGCCCTCCCAGAGTTCCCGCACCTCCAGCGCGGCGGGCAGCGGAGTCGCGTCACTCATGCCAGCACCGGCTCGATGACCTCGCGGAAGGTGTCCGCGGTGAACGGCTTGGCGATCAGGAACAGCGCGCCGGCCGCCTCGGCGGTCTCGCGCATCTCCGGCGAGCCCTCCGAGGTGACGAAGCCGAACGGGGTGCCGAAGCCCTCCGCCCGGAGTCGCCGGAGCAGGTCGATGCCGGTCATCTCCGGCATGTTCCAGTCGGACAGCACGACATCGGGTTCGTCGTCCCGGACCGCCTGCAGGGCCTCGGCCCCGTCGGCGGCCTCGCGGACCTCCCAGTCGTAGCCGGCCTGGCGCAGCGTGCGGATCACGATCTGCCGCATGACACGGCTGTCGTCGGCGATGAGCACGCGGATCATGGCGGGTCACATCCTTCGGTTGGTGAGCGGTGGGCGAGAGGGGGTCAGAACAGCCAGACCACGACGGCCAGCGGGTGGCCGCGCCAGTCCAGCGCGAGGGCGTGGGCGGGGGAACCGTCCGGTGCGGGCGGCACGGCGGCGGCGACCCGGGGCAGGGTGAGCGAACCCTGGCTGGGCAGCAGTGCCTTGATGTTGCCGCCGACCACGTTGGCGACCTCGCCGAAGGCGTCCACCAGATCGGCGGGGGTCACCTCCTCGTCCGGGTCCATCCGCAGCAGGGCGCGGGCCAGGTCGTGGGCGGTGGCGGTCTCGCAGATCACTGCGGCACGGCCGGCCAGCTCGCCGTGCACGTCCACCCAGGCGGCCAGCGGGTCGGCCGGGGTGGGCAGCTCCCCCACCCAGGGCCGTAGGTGGCCGGGCTCGGGGTCGATCATCGCGTCGAAGACCTCTTCGGTGATCGCGTAGACCTGGTCGGTCGCGACGGCGGCGGTCATACCGGCTCCTCGGCAGGGAGCAGCCCGAGCAGGTCGAGCTTGTCCCGGATCGCATCGGGGGTGAAGGGCTTGATCAGGTACTCGTGCGCGCCCGCGGCGAGCGCCCGGACGATCTGGCCGTGCTCGCTCTCGGTGGTGACCATCATCAGCGTGATCGATCGCCACTCCTGGCGGGCCCGGACCCGGGTGACGAAGGTCAGTCCATCCATCACCGGCATGTTCCAGTCGATGCAGGCCAGGTCGACCTGGTCGCCCGCGGCCAGGACGTCCAGTGCCTCCTGCCCGTCGCCCGCCTGGACGGTGCTGAAGCCCAGCTCCTCCAGGGTGTGCGCGACGATGCGGCGCATGGTCCGCGAGTCGTCGATGACCAGGGCTCTCATCGGCTCACTCCTTGATTGACGATGGCAGGGGGGCTGGCAGGGGGAATGGCAGCGGGGAAGGCGGCGGCGCCGGTGCGCGGGGTGGGCAGACCGGCGGCGCCGCCGTGCACCGGCCGGTAGACCGAGCCGCGGGCGACCGGCACCCGCTCCCAGTCGCCGTCCACCCCGATCGTGGTCTCCGCCGCGCCGAGCACCAGGAACCCGCCCGGTCGCAGCACCCGGTGCACCCGGCCGAGGATCGCCCGCTTGGTGTCCAGGTCGAAGTAGATGAGCACGTTGCGCAGGAACACGATGTCGAACGGGCCCAGCGGCGGGGCGTCCAGCAGGTTGTGCCGCTGGAAGGTGATGGTGCGGCGCAGCTCCTCGGCGATCTGCCAGTCCGCGCCGGAGCGGCGGAAGTGCCGCACCAGCATCGGGGCGGGCAGCCCGCGGTTGACCTCGAGCTGGGAGTAGCGCCCCTCCCGGGCCTGGTTCAGCACCTGGTCCGACAGGTCGGTGGCGACGATCTCGGTCCGGGTGGACGGGCCGAGCACCTCGGCCAGCGTCATGGCGATCGAGTACGGCTCCTGCCCGGTGGAGCAGGCCGCCGACCACACCCGCAGCCGGTCCAGCACCGGGCGGTCGGCGCGCAGTGCGGGCAGCATGTGGGTGCGCAGCGCGCTGAACGGGGAGGAGTCCCGGAACCAGGAGGTCTCGTTGGTGGTCAGTGCCTCGACCACCGCCACCAGCTCCGGCTCGCGGTGCCCGGCCCGCACGGCGGCGACGTAGGCGTCCACCCCGGCGTGCCCGGCCTCCCGGGCCAGCGGCAGCAGCCGGCTCTCCACCAGGTACTCCTTGCCGGCGTCCAGCTGGATCGCGCTGCGGCGGCGGACCAGGTCGGCCACCCAGTCGAAGGTCTCGCGGGTCAGGCTCATCACCGGCCTCCGCTCGGGACGGCGGTGCCGCTGCGGGCGAGCACCGACTCGATCGCGGGTGCGACCTCGCCGACCGGCAGGATCCGGTGTGCCAGGCCGGCCGTGGCCACCGCGCCGGGCATTCCCCAGACCACGCTGGTCGCCTCGTCCTGCACCAGGACGGTGCCACCGGCGCTGACCACGTCCTCGCAGCCGGTCCGGCCGTCGGCACCCATCCCGGTCAGCACCACGGACAGCAGCTGCCCGCCGAACTCCCGGACCGCCGAGCGGAACAGCACGTCCACCGACGGACGGCAGAAGTTGACCGGCGGCCCGTCGGTGATCGCCACCCGCAGCGTGCCCGCCGACCGGCGCAGTTCCAGGTGGTGGTCGCCCGGCGCGACGTAGACGGTGCCGGCACGCAGCGCATCGCCGTCGGCGGCCTCGACCACGGTGGCCGGGCCGAGCCGGTCCAGCCGGGCGGCGAGCTGCCGGGTGAACACCGGCGGCATGTGCTGGACCAGCAGCACCGGCACCGGCGGCGGCGCGGACAGGCTGCTGAGCACCCGGGACAGTGCCTCGGGCCCACCGGTGGAGGAGCCGATGATCAGCGCCTGCACCGGGTGCACCGGCGGCATCGGCCGGGTGGTGACCGGCCCGCGGGCGGGGCTGCGGAGCACCGGGGCGGCCGCGGTCGCCTGGCTGGGCACGACGGCGGCCGGCGCCTCGGCCCGGCGCGGCACCAGCGCCTTGATCTTGGGGATGAGCTGCCCGGCGACCTGGGCCAGCGACTCCTGCACGCTGCCCACGTTCGCGGGCTTGGTGACGTAGTCGGTGGCACCGGCGACCAGGGCGTCCAGGGTGGCGGAGGCCCCGCGCTCGGTCAGGGTGGAGAACATGATGATCGGCATGGTGTGCCGGGCCCGGCGCAGCGCGCGCACCGCCTCGATGCCGTTCATCTCCGGCATCTCGATGTCCATCGTCACCAGGTCCGGACCGAGTTGGTCCACCTTCGACAGCGCGATCCTCCCGTTCGAGGCGAAGCCGACCACCTCGATGTCGGGATCGCGGGAGAGCGAGTCGGTGACCAGCCGGCGCACGACGACCGAGTCGTCCACCACCAGCACCCTGATCCGGGTCACGAGCATCCTCTTCTCTGTCACCACCGGCCGTCCGTGGCCGACACCTCCCCATCGGTCACCCCGGGGCCGATCTGAGCGGCCCCGGGGTGCGTCAGCGGGTGAGGATCAGAACCGGAACCGGGCGACCCGGGAGTGCAGGTCCGCGGACAGCCCGGCCAGCTCGGTGATCCGCTCGGCGACCTGGTCCAGGCCGGCCACCGAGCGGGTGGCGGCACCGGCCACCCCGGTGATCGCACCGGCGATCTCCCCGGAGCCGGTGGCGGCCTCGGCGGCGGAGCGGGACATCTCCGTGGTGGTCGCGGTCTGCTCCTCCACTGCCGAGGCGATGGTCAGCTGGTAGTCGTTGATCCCGGCGATGGTCTGGGTGATCTCCCCGATGGCGACCACCGCGGCCCGGGTCTCGTCCTGGATGGCGTCCACCCGGCGGGCGATGTCCTCGGTGGCCTTGGCAGTCTCCTGCGCCAGCTCCTTGACCTCACCGGCGACCACCGCGAAGCCCTTGCCGGCCTCCCCGGCCCGAGCCGCCTCGATCGTCGCGTTCAGCGCCAGCAGGTTGGTCTGCTCCGCGATCGAGGTGATCACCTTCACCACGTTGCCGATCTGCTGGCTGGACTCGCCGAGCCGGGTGACCTGCTCGTTGGTGGCGGCGGCGACCTCGGTGGCCTGGCCGGCGACCTTCGCCGCCTGCGAGGCGTTCTGCGCGATCTCCCGGATGCTGGCACCCATCTGCTCGGCGCCCGCGGCCACGCTCTGCACGTTGCGGGACACCTGCTCGGCGGCGCTGGCGACCACCCCGGCCTGCTCGCTGGTCTGGCTGGTGCCCTCCACCGCCTCTCCGCTGGCCGAGGTCAGCTGGTCGGCGGTCAGCTGCACCGAGGCCGCCGCCTGCTCGACCTGGGTCAGCGCGGATCGCAGCGACCCCTGGGCGGCGGAGAGCGCACCGGCCATCGCGCCGGTCTCGTCCCGCCACTGCACCGGTGCCTCGACGGTGAGGTCGCCGTCGGCCATCGCCTCCAACGAGCGCTGCACGGTCCGGACCGCACCGGTGATCCGCCGGGTGACCAGCACGGCCAGCACCCCGGACAGCCCGGCCCCCACCACGAAGGCGATGCCGAGCGTGAGGATGGTCCGGTCCACCTCGGACTGCGAGCGGACCAGGATCTGCTCCACCTGGGCGTCGATCTGGCCCTGCGCCAGCGCCAGTGCCCGGCCGGCCCAGTCCGGGTCGGCGGAGACGTCGGCGGCCAGCGCGGTGGCGACCGCAGCCACGTCGCCCCGCTCGACCAGCGGCATCACGGTGGCGTCCCGGTAGGCGACCCAGGCCTCCCACCGGGTGACGAAGTCGGTCCACTGCTGGGTCCGGAACTCCGGGAACTCCTCGATCAGGGCGATCTGCCCGGCGACGTCCTGGTCGTTCCACTCCGAGGTGGTCAGCAGCTGCTCGCGCAGCGTGTCGTCGGTGGCCTCGGCCGCCCGGTGCACCAGCAGGTGGCTGCGGGCCTGCCCGGTGCGCAGTTCGGCCATCGCGGTCTGCAGGTCGCCGGTCAGGCCGGACATCTCCTCCAGGTTCTGCCCGGCCCGGAACAGCGCGAACGCGCCGGTGCCACCGACCGCGGCGAAGGTGCCGCCCAGCACCAGCAGGGTGACGGCGATCTTGACCGCCACCGGCCGGTCCCAGAACCAGGCGGCGCGGCGACGCGGGGTCTCGGCGGACATCAGCTCAGCTCCTGTGCGGTGTAGGTGCCGCCGTCGACCAGGACGGCGGTCAGGTTCTCCTCGGTGACCACCTGCGGCGCCAGCAGGTAGGCGGGCACCACCGTCACCCCGTTGTCGTAGGAGGTGGTGTCGTTGACCTCGGGCTGCACGCCACGGATCAGGTCGTGCACCATCTGCACCGCCACCTCGGCCAGCTGGCGGGTGTCCTTGAAGATCGTGGCGTACTGCTCCCCGGCCGCCACGGACTTGGCGGAGGCCAGCTCGGCGTCCTGGCCGGTCACCACCGGCAACGGCCGGTCCGCGCTGCCGTACCCGGCGGCGGTGGCGGCCTCCAGCACCGCGATCGAGATGCCGTCGTAGGGCGAGAGCACCCCGTCCAGCCGGGTGTCGCCGGTGTAGCGCGGCATCAGCTCGGCCATCCGGGTCGCGGCGACCTCCGGGTCCCAGCGCTCGGTGGCGATCTGGTCGAAGGCGGTCTGCCCGGAGCCGACCACCAGCGTCCCGGCGTCCAGGTACGGCTGCAGCACCTGCATCGCGCCGTCGTAGAACACGGTGGCGTTGTTGTCGTCGGCGGACCCGGCGAACAGCTCGATGGTGAACGGGCCGGTCGCCCCGGTCGGCTCACCCGCGGCGTCCAGCAGCCCGAGCCCCTGCAACAGGGTGGTGGCCTGCTGCACGCCGACCCGTGCGTTGTCGAAGCTGGCGTAGTAGTCGACGTCCCCGGACTCCCGGATCAGCCGGTCGTAGGCGATCACCGGGATGTCCGCGGCGGCTGCCTCGGCGAGCACGCCCTTGAGCGCCACCCCGTCGATGGAGCCGATCACCAGCGCGTCGGCGCCCTCGGCGATCATCTCCTCCAGCTGGTCGATCTGGGTGGGCACGTCGTCCTCGGCGTAGCGCAGGTCCACCCGGTAGGCCAGCGCCTCCAGCTGGGTCTGCACGTTCTCCCCGTCGGCGATCCAGCGCTCGGAGGCGGTGGTCGGCATCGCCACCCCGACCAGCGGGCGCCCACCGTCGTCGTCACCGGCGGCCGAGGTGGAACAGGCGGACAGACCGGCAGCACCGATCAGGCCGATCACGGCCAGTAGCCCGGGGTGACGCCCTCTGTGCGGCATCCGTTGACTCCCTCGTCGGCGGGCACACTCCCCTGGTGCCCCTCGGACCGCCCATCGGACGGCGGCGGGTGCGTGTGAGCGTTCACCCCGCGGGTTCCCCTGAATGCGCGACGGCCCGCACCCGGAGTGGGTGCGGGCCGTCGTGGCTGCTGCTCAGTAGGTGAAGCGGGACACCCGGCCGCGCAGGTCCTCCGACAGGCGGGCCAGCTCGTCGATGGCCGAGCCCATCTGGCCCAGGGTCTGGCTGGAGGAGTTGGCCGCCGAGGCGACGCCGGTGATGTTGTTCGCGATCTCCCCCGACCCGGTGGCGGCCTCGGCGACCGACCGGGACATCTCGGTGGTGGTCGCGGTCTGCTCCTCCACCGCCGAGGCGATGGTCAGCTGGTAGTCGTTGATGCTGGCGATGATGGTCGAGATCTCCCCGATCGCGGTCACCGCGCCGGAGGTGTCGGCCTGGATCGCCTCTACCCGGCGGGCGATGTCCTCGGTCGCCTTGGCAGTCTCCTGCGCCAGCTCCTTGACCTCACCGGCGACCACCGCGAAGCCCTTGCCGGCCTCCCCCGCGCGGGCCGCCTCGATCGTGGCGTTCAGCGCCAGCAGGTTGGTCTGCTCCGCGATGGAGGTGATCACCTTCACCACGTTGCCGATCTCCACCGAGGACTCGCCCAGCTTCGCGACCTGGTCGTTGGTGACCGCCGCGGCATCGGTGGCCTGGCCGGCGACCTTGGCCGCCTGCGAGGCGTTCTGCGCGATTTCCCGGATGCTGGCACCCATCTCCTCGGCGCCCGCGGCCACGGTCTGCACGTTGCGGGACACCTGCTCGGCAGCCGCGGCGACCACCCCGGCCTGCGCCGAGGTCTGGTCCGAGCCCGCGACCACCTGGGAGGACGCGGCGGACAGCTCCTCGGCGGCGGCGGCCACGGTCTGCGCGGTCTCCACCACCCCGGAGACCAGCGTGCGCAGCGACTCCTGGGTGCGCTCCAGATCCACCGCCAGGCGGCCGATCTCGTCCCGGCCGGTCACCTCGGTGGGCACGGTCAGGTCGCCGTCACCGGCCGCGGACAGGCTGGTCGAGACCCGGCCCAGCCGGCGGACGATCGAGCGCGCCACGCCCATCGCCACCGCGAAGGCCCCGGCGGCGCCGACCAGCGCCACGATCAGCACGGTCCAGATCGACCGGTTGGCCAGCGAGTCGGTGCTGGCGGCCAGGTCGGCGGCCTGCACGCCCTGGGCGTCCGCCTCGGCCTGCATCGCGTCCATCACCACGGTGGTCTGCGGACGGACCGTGTCGTTGAAGTACCCGGCGAAGTCGCCGCCCGCGTCGGTCAGGTCGAGCATCTCGTCCGCGTCGGCGTACCACTCCTCCAGCGCGTCCTCGATCGCCTGGGCGCCCGCCGGGTCCACGGCGCCGGGACGGTACTCGTCCAGCAGTGCGGTCAGGTCGGCCTGGCGCTCGGTCAGCTCGTCGCGCAGGGTGGCGCGGGTCTCGTCGTCGGCGATGCCGTACTGGATCACCCGGGCCCGGTCGCCCTGGTACGCGCGCTGGATGTCGGACAGCGTCTGCAGCGGCTGCACGTTGTCGCTGTACATCCGGGCGGCGTCCGCGCGCAGGGTGCGCAGCGAGCCGAAGGCCACCGCCGCGAGCACCGCCGTCGCGAGGAACATGACCGCGACCGCGGTGAGGATCTTGACCAGAACCGGCCGGTCGGCCCAGATCCGTCGCTGTGTGCTGCTCATCTGTTCGGGGTCCCCTCCATGGAACGCGGGTGTCGATCCTCGTATCGGCCGGGATCGGGCACTGTGGAGGGGTTCGGGCGCGATCGCCCGGGTGAGACTCAGTCCCGCGTGCCCCGGCAGGCCAGCGTGGCCAGGGTGATCGCCACCGCGTCCTCGGCCAGCGCACCGCGCCAGTCCGGGCCGCGCCGCCCCGCCCAGGACCGCCAGGCAGCACCGCCGAAGGTGCCCACGGTGGAGGCCGCCGCCGCGACCAGCGCCGCCGACCACACCCGCCGCCGTCCACGCCGGGCCAGCGCGGCCCCACCCAGCGCCGCGGCGACCGCCCGGCTCTGCGGCCCGGGCGGGAGCAACCGGCTCGGGGTGCCGGGCAGCTTGTCCCCGGTCAGCTCGCCGATCACCCCGGTCAGCGCCGGACCGCGCACCAGTAGGGAGGAGCCGGAGCTGAGGGCCGGTCCGGCGACGCCGAGACTGGCCCGGCTGCCGGCCGCCACCCCGAGTGCGGCGGAGCGCAGCAGCACCGATCCGGTGCGGGCGCGATGACGGGATCCGTGGCCGTGGCGGGGAGCGCTCATCCCCCGACGGTCCCGCCACCCGCGCCGGGCGGCAACCGCTGGCGGCTCAGCCGAAGGACAGGGCGGACTCCGCCACCGCGATCACGCCCCACACCCCGCCGTCGTCACCGGTGAACTCGTACGCCGGGGCCAGCAGCACCGCCCCGTCGGACTGCACCACCTGGCTCAGGCCGAGCCGCGCCTCGGTGATCGTGACCTGCTGCACCGGCCAGTCGATCGCCGCACCGGGGGTGACCGCCGGCGGCACGGTGCTCTCGGTCACCGGGGCGGCCTCGGCCGTGCTGTCCAGGGTCCGGGACAGCGCCGGTGTGTCCGCGGTGGCCAGCGGCATCACCCCGGCATAGCCCGACCCGAACCGCGGATCGGCCATCCGCTGCACCGCGCTGGTTGCCCCGATCACGTCGTACTCGCCGAGGTCCACCAGCGGGGCGAGCTGCCCGGACAGGCTCTGCACCCCGTCCGCGACCACGGTGGCGCTCCAGGTCAGGCCGGTGGACTGCCCGTCGATCACCCGCTCCGCGGACACGAAGCTGCCGGCCCCGCCGCCGCTCTCCTGGTGGGAGAACTGGAACTCCGCCGGGTCCAGCCCGACCGCGGTCAGCACGTCCCGCAGCGCGGCCTCGGCCACCTCGGCACCGGGTGCGCCGCCGGTGGCGGGCTCGCAGGGCGCGACCGGATCGATGGTCTGCTCGGCCTCCGCGGCCTGCCCGGCGTCGGCGGCCTGGGCGCAGGTCCAGGGATCGCGGTCCGGGTCGTAGTAGTTCACGGCGGCGGTGCCGTCGGCATAGACCGTGACCCCCGGACCGGAACCGTCCTGGGACCCGACCTGCCAGGAACCGTCCTGCTGGACCGGCTCCCCGGTCACCCCGAGCGCCGCCGCGAGCGCAGCCACCGTCTCCGCGGTCACGGCACCGGGGTCCAGCGCCCAGGCCCGTGCCCGGCCCGGCTGGTCGCCCAGCCCGTCGGCGGCGCTGAACACCACCCGGCCCGGCGACCACATCCGGGTGTCCATCGCCGCGGTCGCCTGCTCGGTGCCGGTGCCGCCCGAGGCGAGTTCGATCAGCGGGGTCGCGGTCACCGGGCCGTCGCTGCCCCGGCCGACCGCGTACCCGGCGCCACCGACCACGGCGATCGCCGCCACCGCCGCCACGGCCTGCCACCAGCGGGCCGGGCGGCGGATCGGGGTGACCGTCGCGACCTCCACCGCGTCCTCCCCCGGTTCCCCGGGCGCGGTGGTGCCGGTGCCGGCGATCCGCCGGTCCACCTCCTGCCGGAGCGCCTCCCGGTCGAGCCGGGCGTCCGCCGCGGGGTCGGACGCCCGCAGCCGGGCGAAGGCCTCGTCCTGTCCGTGCTGCTCGTTCACCGGTGCCTCCTGGGTCGATCGGACGCCCACCGGCGTCCTCGTGCTGTCTGTGTCGCCGGGCCGGCGCGTCTTGCAGCGGGCGGCTCAGGCGTGCTCGGCCCAGGCGGCGCGCAACCGGGACCGGGCCCGGGACAGCGCCGCGTCCGCCCCGCCGCGGCCGATGCCGAGCACCTCGGCCAGTTCGGCGCCGGACATCCCCTCCCAGGCGGCCAGCAGCAGGATCTCCCGGTCCCGGGCACCGAGGGCCGCGAGCGCCTGCCGGACCTGGTCGTCCCGGACCGCGCGCAGGGCCGGGTCGTCCGGGTCGGCCTCGTCGGGCAGCTCGGCGACCGGCACCGGCCGGCCCTTGCGCCGGTGGTTCGCCAGCACGAACCCGGCGGTCCGGTACAGCCAGGGCAGCTCGGCCCCCGCGGGCACGTCCGCCCGGCGGCGCCAGGCCACGGTCAGCACCTCGGCGGTCAGGTCCTCGGCCTCCGGCCCCGCGCCGCGGCGCACCAGGTAGCGGTGCACGGCGCCGGCATGGTCCTGGAACAGCGTGGTGAACCAGTCCTCGGCCTGGGGAGCCCGGGCGGTCAGGCCCTCGGCGGGGTCGCTCACTGGTCACCTCCGGATCGGCGGCACGTCGTGGCGACGGCCGGGCAGGGAACTGCCATGTGTGTTCCCTGTGTCGGCAGTGCTGCCGATCTTGCACCAGGTGTTCAGTCCGCGGGGCCGACCGGGCTGATCCCGAGCTCGTGCACCAGGTGCAGGAAGGCCCGGCCGTAGGGGGTCTCGGCGGTCTCGGCGCGCACCCGGTGCCAGTCGATCTGCTCGCGCAGCGCCCGGGCGATCGCCAGCATCCGGGTGAAGTCGCAGTAGTGCTCGCCGAGCACCCGCATCTTCGCGGACAGGATGTCGGTGGCGTCCAGCACCGGCATCCGGACCGCCAGCACCTCGATCTGGTCGGACCGGGCGAGCATCTGCGCGGTGATCGGCTCGCCGACCATCCGGAACAGCACATCCACCATCGCGCCGTGGTGGAACGCCTTGAACAGCCAGTTCTCCGCGGGCTCACGCACCTCCAGCCCGGCCGCCGCGATCGCCTCCCGCGCCCGGTCCGCGTCCTGCTCGGCCACCGCGAAGTCGGCATCGTGGCTGGGCTCCGGCGCGCCCCGGGCCCACGCGGCGTACCCGCCGACCAGGGCGAAGTCGATCCCGGCGTCGGTCAGGGCGACCGCGGTCAGGCGCAGGGCGTCCTGCAGGGCGGTCCGTTCGTCCGGCGGGGCGGGCGGCGATCCGGGCCCGGGCTCGGCGAGTGCCCCCGCCCGGACGGCGCTGTCGTCACCGGTGGAGTGCGTGGCGGCCATGCCACGGGTGTACACGACGACGGGCGAGGTCGCAGTCCGGCCGCCAGAATCGCCGGGTGAGACTCGCGACCTTCAACATCCTGCACGGACGCGGCCTGAGCGACGGCCGGGTGGACCTGGACCGGTTCGGCGCCGCGGTGGCCGCCCTGGACGCCGACGTGGTGGCGCTGCAGGAGGTGGACCGCGATCAGCCGCGCTCGCACCAGGCCGACCTCACCGCGGTGGCCGCCGAGGCGATGGGCGCCCGGCACCACCGGTTCGTCGCCACCCTGCACGGGCATCCCGGGACCTGGACCGCCGCCACCGGTGAGGACCAGCCGGAGATCGCCGCCTACGGGATCGCGCTGCTCAGCCGGCTGCCGGTGCGGCAGTGGAAGGTGCTCGCCCTGCCGACGCTGCCGACCCGGGTGCCGATGGTGCACCGGGGCAACCGGCGGCCGTCGCTGGTCCGGGACGAGCAGCGGGCCGCCCTGGCCGCCGTGGTGGAAACCGGCGGCGGGCCGTTGACCGTGGTGGCCACCCACCTGACGTTCATCCCCGGCTGGAACGCGCTGCAGCTGCGGCGGCTGGTCCGGGTCTGCCGGCCACTGCCCCGGCCGCTGGCGGTCACCGGCGACCTCAACCTGGAGGGCGCGGCGCCGGCCCGGATCAGCCGGTGGCGCAGCGCGGGCCGGGCGCTGACCTTCCCGGTGCAGGTGCCGGACCGGCAGATCGACCACGTGCTGCTGGACGGTGCGGTGCGGCCGAGCAGCGAGCCGATCGCGGTGGACACCGGGATGTCCGACCACCGGGCGCTGGTGGTGGACCTGGCGGTCGGCTAGTCGGCCTCCGGGTCGACCAGGAACCACACGGTCTTGCCGCCGTCGTCGTGGTGGTCGACCCCCCAGGTGCGGGACAGCGCCTCGACCAGGGCCATCCCCCGGCCGCTGACCGCGGTGGGTTCGGGATGCCGCACCACCGGGTCCGCAGGGCTCTCGTCGGTGACCGCGACCAGGACGCCGCGGTCGTCGATCCGCACCCCGACCCGGACCCGGCCGTGCTCCGGACCGTGCACCACCGCGTTGGCCACCACCTCGCCGGTGAGCAGTTCGATCACTTGGTTCGCCGAGCCGTGCAACCCGGAGGCCGCCACCCGGTGCATGATCCAGTGCCGGGCCGCGCGCGGAGCCGTACGCCGGGCATCGAGCACCAGTTCGTCGTGCTCAGCCCGGGCGTCGGCACGGCGCGCCGCCGGTGCCGAACGGAGATCCCTGACATCGCCCACCCGGACACTCTGCCCGAAGCCGGGCGGATCCGCCGACCGGAAGCTCCCCATCCGGGCGATCCGGGGGAGATGTCGGAGGTGTCGGGCAGGATGCGGTCATGCCGGACTACGTCGCTCATCTCACCGTCGCTGCCGTGCCGGACGACGAGACCCGCGCCGGGATGGCCGATGCACTCGGCGCCCTGCGGGACGACGCGCCGCCCGGGTTCACCGGCCCCGGGGTGGTGGTCTTCGACCTGCGCGGCGAGGCACCCGATCAGGCGACGGCCGAACGGGTGGCCCGGGCCCATGCCGCCGAGGTGCTGGACGGCTGGCCGCACGAGGTCGAGGTCGAGGTGCTCGGCGGCTGACCGACCCGCTCAGCCCGCGGTGGGGGTGTAGCGCGCGCCCCAGCCGTGGTTGCGGGCCACCCAGTCCTCACCCGGCATCAGGATCCACAGGATCGGGTAGATCAGGAACGGGCTGCCCGGCAGGATGATCAGCACGATCAGGAACAGCCAGCGCATCGGCCACGGGTCGATGCCGAACCGCGCGGCCAGGCCGGCACACACCCCGCCGATCACCCGGCCGGACTGCGGGCGCACCAGGCCGCTGCGCCACATGGTCTCGTAGATCCCGGTCATCTCACGTCTCCTTCTGCTCGTCCGTCGCCCGTCCGCGGGCTCTGGGACCAGCCTGATCGACCCGCGGCGCGCGGGCATCGGGGACCAGCCCTGATCGCACCCTGATCCCGCCCCTGACCCGGCCGGGATCGGTACCGTCCCCCTCCCCGGTCCGCGCCGGATCTCCACAACCGGGGCGCACACTCGCTGCGGCGGCACTCTCAGGCCGGTCCCAGGTGGACCGATCAGAATCCCGCCAGCAGTTCAGCCGACCCGGAAGACACGCATGACCACCGACCACCCCATCGTCCTGGTGCACGGCACCCGCACCTCGTCCCGGATCTGGGACGACCAGGTGCGCGCCCTGACCCAGGGCGGACACGTCACCCACGCCATCGACCTGCCCGGACACGGCAGCCGCTCCGACGAGCGGTTCAGCTTCGAGGGCGCGATCGCCGCGATCGACGACGCGGTCGCCGCCTGTGACAGCCCGCCGCTGCTGGTCGGCCTGTCGCTGGGCGGCTACATGTCGCTGGCCTACGCCGCCCGGCACGAGGACCGGCTGGCCGGCCTGGTGCTGTCCGGCTGCTCCACCGACCTCAAGGGCAAGCCGCTGCGCACCTACCGGCGGCTGTCCGCCCGCGCGGTCCGGCTGCTGCGCCGGGACCGCGGCACCTGGCACGTGGTGACCGACATGCTGAACGCGCTGCACGGGTACACGCCGCTGGCCGACCTGCGCTCCCTCGGACTGCCGGTGTGGCTGGTGAACGGTGCCCGCGACCCGCTGCGCTTCGGCGCCCGCCGGTACCTGACCGCCCGGCCGGGCAGCCGGCAGTGGGTGGTGCCGAAGGCCGGCCACGACGTGAACAGCCACGCCCCGGTCGCCTTCAACCGGATCCTGATGACCGTGCTGCGCGAGCTGAGATCGCCCTTCGCCCGGGCCTGACCACGTGCCGGATACCTGCCGCGTCAGGGGTGCCCGCGTGCCAGGATGACCGCGGACCGACCTCGACCCGGGAGACCCGATGAAGCGCAGCACGGACCGCATCCTCACCACCCACGCCGGGAGCCTGCCGCGGCTGGACGACCTCACCGCCGCGCACGCCGCGGTGGAGGCGGGCGAGCAGGCCGAGGTCGCCACCGTGCTGACCGACGCGGTCGGCGAGACCGTCCGGCTCCAGCAGGAGATCGGCATCTCGGTGCCCGGCGACGGCGAGCTCGGCAAGGCCTCCAGCTCCCCGATCGACTACGGCGCCTGGTGGTCCTACTGCTTCCAGCGGCTGGGCGGCCTGGAACTGCGCGAGGGCTACGGCTGGATCACCCGGGACGTGCAGTCCTCCCCCGGCGACGTGCGCACCACCGGTTTCGGCCACCGCCGCGACCGGGCCCGGTTCGAGCAGGCCTACGACGACCCGACCTCCGGCATCTTCGCCGGTGGGGCGCCCAAGCCGTACCCCACCGCAGTCGCCCCGGTGACCTACACCGGCCAGGACGCGATCGCCGCGGACATCCGCAACCTCAAGGCCGCGCTGGATGCGCACGGCTACACCGAGGGATTCCTCACCTCGATCGCCCCGGGCAGCGTGGTCCGGATCGACAACGACTTCTATGACACCGACGAGGAGTTCGTCTGGGCCTGCGCGGACGCGATGCGCGAGGAGTACCGGGCGATCATCGACGCCGGGCTGATCCTGCAGATCGACGACCCCTCGCTGGCCGAGAACTGGGACCAAATCACCCCGGAGCCGTCGGTGGCCGACTACCAGGCGTTCAGCCGGGTGCGGGTGGAGGCGCTGAACCACGCCCTGCGCGGGCTGCCCGAGGACCGGATCCGCTACCACCTGTGCTGGGGCTCCTGGCACGGCCCGCACACCACCGACCTGCCGATGCGGGACATCGTCGGCCTGATGCTCGAGGTCAACGCCGGCGCCTACTCCTTCGAGGCGGGCAACGTCCGGCACGAGCACGAGTGGAAGGTCTGGCAGGACGTCACGCTGCCCGACGGCAAGGTGATCCTGCCCGGCGTGGTCTCGCACGCCACCAACGTGGTCGAGCACCCGGAGCTGGTCGCGGACCGGATCGAGCGCTTCGCCGGCCTGGTCGGCCGGGAGAACGTGATCGCCTCCACCGACTGCGGGCTCGGCGGCCGGATCCACCCGCAGATCGCCTGGGCCAAGCTGCGCACCCTGACCGAGGGCGCCGAGCTGGCCACCCGGCGGCTCTGGGCCTGACCCCGGAACGGAAAAAGGCCCCCCGGCGCACGCCGGGGGGCCTTTCCGCTGTCGATCAGCCGGTGTTCTGCAACCCGGCGGCTACCCCGTTGACGGTCAGCAGCAGCAGGCGCTTGTTCTCCTCCACCTGCTCCTCGGCCACCCCGGTGCGCAGGGCCCGCAGCGCGCGGATCTGCAGCAGGGACAGCGCGTCCACATAGGGGCTGCGCAGCTGGACCGCCCGGCCCAGGATCCGGCGCCGGGACAGGATCGACTCCGAGCCGGTGATCGCCATCACCCAGCGGCGGGTCAGGGCCATCTCCGCCAGCACCAGGGCCGCCAGGTCGTCCCGGTCACCCAGCGCCAGGTAGCGCTCGGCCAGCCGCTCGTCGGTCTTGGCCAGCGACATCTCGACGTTGTCGATCATCGTGGTGAACAGCGGCCACTCGGCGTAGGCGGCGCGCAGCTCGGCCAGGTCGCCGACCCGGTCCAGCGCGGTGCCCAGGCCGAACCAGCCGGCCAGGTTGGTCCGGGCCTGCGACCAGGAGAACACCCACGGGATCGCCCGCAGGTCGTCCAGCGACTCCACCGACAGCCCGCGACGGGCCGGGCGGGAGCCGATCGGCAGCAGCCCGATCTCCTCCAGCGGGGTCACCTGGGCGAACCACTGCGGGAAGCCCTCGGCGCGCACCAGCTCGTAGAACCGGGCCCGGGAGGTGCCGTCCATCGCGGTGGCCAGCGCGGCGAACCGCTCGGTGGCGGCGGCGTTGCGCTCCTCGGTGGACGGGGCACCGGCCAGCAGGGTCGCGGCGGCCACCTGCTCGATGTGCCGGGCGCCGATGGTCGGGTTCCCGTACCGGGCGAAGATCACCTCACCCTGCTCGGTGAGCTTGAACCGGCCGTCGACCGAGCCCGGGGGCTGGGCCAGCACTGCACGGTTCGCCGGGCCGCCGCCACGACCGAGCGCGCCGCCGCGGCCGTGGAACAGGGTCAGCCGCAGGTCGTGCTTGGCACCCCACTGCGCGATCCGGCTCTGCGCGACATCCAGCGCCAGGGTCGCGGCGACCGGGCCGACGTCCTTGGAGGAGTCGGAATAGCCGAGCATGACCTCCACGTGCCGGCCGTTCTGCGCCAGCCGGGCCTGCACCTGCGGCAGGGTCAGCATCGACTCCAGGATGTCCACCGACGCCTCGAGGTCGGCGAACGTCTCGAACAGCGGGATCGCGTCGATCACCGGCCGGGTCGCCGGGTCCGGGAACACGATCTCGGCCAACTGGTAGACCGCCGCCAGGTGCTCTGGCGCCTGGGTGAAGGACACGATGTACCGCCGGGCCGCGGCCACGCCGTAGCGGCGCTGCACCGCACCGAGCGCCCGGTAGGTGTCCAGCACCTCCAGGGTGCGCGGCTGCAGGTCGCCGTCCAGGCCGTGCTCCTGCACGTCGGCCAGCGCGGCGGCGTGCACCTGCGAGTGCTGGCGCACCTCCAGCTCGGCCAGGTGGAAGCCGAAGGTCTGCACCTGCCAGATCAGCTTCTGCAGGTCACCGAAGGCGGCCCGGGTCGCACCGGCCTGCACCAGCGACTGCTGCACCACGTCCAGGTCGGCGAGCAGCGCCTCCGGCCCGGCGTAGGACAGGTCCGCGTCCCGGCGGCGGGTGGCGGCGATCCGCTCGGCGATCATCCGCAGCGCCCGGCGGTGCGGCTGGTGCTTGACCTCGTTGGCGGCCTTCTTGGCGGCGTCCTCGGACAGGTCGCGCTGCTGGTGCCACAGGGCGGTCAGCTCGGCGGAGGCCGGGGTGCCGGTGTCATCCAGGGTCAGCTTGGCCGAGATCCGGCGCGCGGAGTCCTCCAGCGCGGTCAACACGTGCTCGTTCGCCAGCGCGGCGGCCGCCCGGGTCACCTCGGCGGTGACGTTCGGGTTGCCGTCCCGGTCGCCGCCGATCCAGGAGCCCAGGTGCACGAACGGCCGGACCAGCGGCGCGGTGCGGCCGGCCTCGGAGCCGCTGAGCCAGTCGTCCAGCCGGCGGTACACCGACGGGAAAGTCTCGAACAGCGTGGTGTCGAAGATGTTCATCACGGTGCGGACCTCGTCCAGCACCGTGGGCTTCTGGGCGCGCAGCGGGGAGGTGCGCCACAGGGCGTCGATCTCCTCCAGCACCCGGCGGTCGTTCTCCGCCCGGGAGGTGCCGCCGGCGGCCAGCGCGTCCCGCTCGGCCAGCAGGTCGGACAGCCGGCGGATCGACCGGGACACCGAGCGGCGCCGGGCCTCGGTCGGGTGCGCGGTCAGCACCGGCCGGAACTCCAGCTCCTGCAGCCGGCGCAGGGCCTCCTCGCGGCCGACCTCGCCGGCCAGGGCGTCGATCGCCGCGGGCAGCGAGTCGTCCTGCATCAGTTCACCGGCGGGCAGCTCGGCCTCGCGGGCGCGCAGCACCCGCACCCGGTGGTGCTCCTCCGCCAGGTTGGCCAGGTGGAAGTAGCAGGTGAAGGCCCGCGCCACCTGCTGGGCGCGCTCCATGCTGAAGGAGGCGACGAGTTCCTCGGCCTCGGCCAGTGCGGCCGGGTCCTGCTCGTCATGGGCCCGGATGGTCAGCGCACGCACGCGCTCGACGTCGTCGAACAGGTCGTCTCCGCCGGACTCCCGGATCACGCGGCCGAGGAACTCGCCGAGCATCCGGACGTCGTTGCGGAGCGGGTCCGGGACCTCGTGCCGTGCCAGGCCACTGCGGGCCTCGCGGGAGATCTGGGGTTCGCTCACACGTTCCAGCCTAGGTCACCGTCCCGCGAGCCGGACGCCCGGGTCCACTCTGCGGTCATCGTGGCCCGTGATCCCGGGACGCCCGGATCGCGAACCCGGCCGCGGAGGCCCCGCCCGGGCGTCTAGGCTCGGTCCCAGTGCCCGAGGTCGGTCGCCACCGGCCCGAGCCCGCAACGAGCCCGGGAACCACCCGGGCAGAAATGAGGTGTGGTGAACGCGAAGGCTCCCCTGGCTCAGCAGGTCGGATGGACCGAGCTCGACCGCAAGGCAGTGGACACCGTGCGTGTCCTGGCCGCCGATGCGGTGGAGAAGGTCGGCAACGGACACCCCGGTACCGCCATCAGCCTGGCTCCCGCCGCCTACCTGCTCTACCAGAACGTGATGCGGCACAACCCGGCGGACGCGCACTGGCTCGGCCGTGACCGCTTCATCCTGTCCGCGGGGCACTCCTCGCTGACCCAGTACATCCAGCTCTACCTGTCCGGCTACGGCCTGGAGCTGTCCGACCTCGAGGCGCTGCGCACCTGGGGCTCGAAGACCCCGGGCCACCCCGAGTACAAGCACACCACCGGGGTGGAGATCACCACCGGTCCGCTCGGCCAGGGCCTGTCCTCCGCGGTCGGCTTCGCGATGGCCGCCCGCCGTGAGCGTGGCCTGCTCGACCCCGAGGCCGCCCCGGGCACCAGCCCGTTCGACCACTTCGTCTACGTGATCGCCTCCGACGGCGACCTGCAGGAGGGCGTCACCTCCGAGGCGTCGTCGATCGCGGGCACCCAGAAGCTGGGCAACCTGATCACGATCTGGGACAACAACCACATCTCGATCGAGGGCGACACCGAGATCGCCTTCACCGAGGACGTGCTCAAGCGCTACGAGGCCTACGGCTGGCATGTGCAGTTCGTGGACTGGACCGAGGGTGGCGAGTACACCGAGAACGTCGATGCGCTGTACGCGGCGATCGAGGAGGCCAAGAAGGTCACCGACCGGCCGTCCTTCATCGGGCTGCGCACCATCATCGCCTGGCCGTCGCCGACCAAGCAGAACACCCACGGCTCGCACGGCTCCAAGCTGGGCACCGAGGAGATCCGCGGCCTGAAGGAGGTCCTGGGCTTCGACCCGGACAAGAGCTTCGACGTCGCCCCCGAGGTGATCGAGCACACCCGCAAGGCGGTCGAGCGCGGCACCGCGGCGCAGGCCGAGTGGGACAAGGGCTACCAGGCCTGGCGCCAGGCCCACCCGGACCGCGCCGCCCTGCTGGACCGGCTGGTCGCCCACGAGCTGCCCGAGGGCTGGGCCGACCAGCTGCCGGTGTTCGAGGCCGGTAAGTCGGTCGCCACCCGGTCCGCCTCCGGTGAGGTGCTGTCCTCGCTGGCCTCCGTGCTGCCCGAGCTGTGGGGCGGTTCGGCGGACCTGGCCGGGTCGAACAACACCACCATGAAGGGCGAGCCTTCCTTCATCCCGGCCGACCGCTCCACCCACGAGTTCGCGGGCAACGAGTACGGCCGCACGCTGCACTTCGGCATCCGCGAGCACGCGATGGGCGCCATCCTGTCCGGCATCACCCTGCACGGGCTGACCCGGCCGTACGGCGGCACCTTCTTCACCTTCTCCGACTACATGCGCGGCGCCGTCCGCCTGGCGTCGCTGATGGGCGTGCCGGCGATCTACGTCTGGACCCACGACTCGATCGGCCTGGGCGAAGACGGCCCGACCCACCAGCCGGTGGAGCACCTGACCGCGCTGCGGGCGATCCCGGGCCTGGCCATCGTGCGCCCGGCCGACGCGAACGAGACCGCCCAGGCGTGGAAGGCCACCCTGGAGCGGCACGACGGCCCGGTCGGCCTGGTGCTGACCCGGCAGAACGTGCCGACCTTCCCGCGCGGCGAGCAAGGCTTCGCCTCCGCGGAGGGGGTGGCCAAGGGCGCCTACGTGCTGCTGGAGGCCTCTTCCGGCACCCCGGACGTGATCCTGATCGGCACCGGCTCCGAGGTGCAGCTCGCCGTCGAGGCCCGTGAGCAGCTGGAGGCCGCGGGCATCGCCACCCGGGTGGTGTCGGCGCCGAGCCTGGAGTGGTTCGCCGAGCAGGACGACGCCTACCGGGAGTCCGTGCTGCCGGCGGCGGTGCGGGCCCGGGTGTCGGTCGAGGCCGGCATCGCGCTGTCCTGGCACAAGATCCTGGGCGAGGCCGGTCGCGCGGTCTCCCTGGAGCACTACGGCGCGTCCGCCGACTACGAGACGCTGTACCGCGAGTTCGGCATCACCGCCGACGCCGTGGTCGCGGCGGCCAAGGAGTCGCTGGCCGCGGCCGGTGGCGCCACCCCGGCGAACGAGAGCGCGGCGCCGACCGCCTCGGGCACCGGCGACCAGCAGTGAGCTGAGCCGCACCGAGTCCGAGGGCCGGATCCCGCGCACGGGGTCCGGCCCTCGGGCTGTCCGGGACCATCGTCCCCGGCGGGCGACGGCGATCCGGGGTTCCCTGAACCGGTGCGCCAGACCCCCGTGTACTACTACTCCAGCGCCAGCGGACTGGTCCGGTCCTTCGCCGAGCGCCTGGACCGGCCGGTGTTCAACCTGGCCGAGCGCGCGCACCGGCAGAGCGAGGCCGACGGCCCCTGGGTGCTGCTGACCCCGTCCTACAAGACCGGCAACGAGAACAACGACACCATCCCGGAGGCGGTGCGCCGGTTCCTGCGCAATCCGGTCAACCGCCGCCGGTTGGTCGGGGTGATGGGCTCGGGCAACCGCAACTTCGGCCGGCACTACCAGATGGCCTGCCGGCAGATCGCGGCGATGTCCGGGCGGCCGGTGCTGTTCGAGTTCGAGATCGCCGGCACCCCCTGGGACGTGGCGGAGTGCCGCCGGATCCTGGCGGACCTGGACGCCGCACTCGATGCCGAGCACGGCGCCCAGGCCGGCTGAGTCAGCGCTGGATGTTCACGTCGATCGCGTTGTAGAAGGCGTTCGCCGTGTTGTCCACCACCCAGACCGCGTAGATCACGTGGTACCCGCTCCGGTCGGCCGGGATGTCGATGGTGTGGGTCTGGCCCTGCACCGGCAGCGTCCCGTTGTAGGGCACGGTCTCGATCAGCTCCAGCGAGGACCGGCTGAGCGGGGCGTTCTGGTTCCAGCCCTGCTTGGTGATGTAGTACTCCCACTTGGTCGTGGCGTGCAGCGCGCTGTACTTCCACGCCACCGTGACCGAGTCGGTGGTGACCTGGTTCTTCACCCACCGGGTGGAGCTCTGCTGGTCCAGCTCGGAGAACCGGGTGTTGCCGCCGGAGGCCAGCATCCCGTCGGCCGGCCCGGCAGCCGGGAAGCCCTTCGGCCCCTCGATGCTCTGCGGCTCGTACTGCACCGCCCCGAGCCCGGTGTTGCCCGGCATCGCCGCCCGGGCGGTCAGCTGGGAGCCGCTGCCGCCGATGTAGGCGTGCGACACCGCCGCCGGGGCGGAGGCCAGGCCGAGTCCGGCCGCGACCGCGAGCGCCGCGACGGCGCCGGAGATCCTGTGACGTCGATTCATGTGTTCCCCCTGGTCTGGGCGGACCGGTCGGCCCGCCGTCTGGGCAGGGGGCAGCACGTGGCGAGTCCCCCTGCGTGGCGTCGTCCGCGCCATTGCCGGACGACCGGTGTGACCCTAGACACAGTCGATGGCGCGGCGGCCATACCCGCACCGCGGTCGTCGCGCCCCGCACACACCGGGCGGTGGCGGGCCGCTCGCCCTACCGTGGGGCGATGACGCCCAGCGCCTCCCCCGCGGAGGAGATCGAGGTCCGCGGCCGCACCGTGCGGGTGAGCAACCCGCAGAAGGTCTACTTCGCCGAGCGCGGCTTCACCAAGCTGGACGTGGTGCAGTACCTGCTGGCGGTCGGCGACGGCATCCTCGGTGCCCTGGAACACCGGCCGACCACCCTGGAGCGCTGGCCGAAGGGCGTGTTCCCCGGCGCCACCCTGTCCACCCGGGCCGACAACCGCGGCGACGCGTTCTTCCAGAAGCGGGTGCCACAGGGGGCGCCCGACTACGTGCAGACCGCCCGGATCGCGTTCCCCTCCGGCCGGACCGCGGACGAGGTCAGCCCCACCGAGCTGGCCGTGGTGATCTGGGCGGCCAACCTCGGCACCCTCACCTTCCACCCCTGGCCGGTCACCGACGCCGACGTCGAGGCCCCCGACCAGCTCCGGATCGACCTGGACCCGCAGCCCGGCACCGGCTTTGCGGATGCCGCCCGGGTCGCCCCGCACGTCCGGGAGATCCTGGCCGACCACGGCCTGACCGGCTACCCCAAGACCTCCGGCGGGCGCGGGATCCACATCTTCGCCCCGATCGAACCGCGCTGGACCTTCACCCAGTGCCGCCGTGCCGCCATCGCCGTCGGCCGCGAGCTCGAACGCCGCCTGCCCGGACAGGTCACCACCAAATGGTGGAAGGAGGAGCGCGGCGAGGCGATCTTCGTCGACTACAACCAGATGGCCCGCGACCGCACCATCGCCTCCGCCTACTCGATCCGGCCCAACCCCCGCGCCACGGTGTCCACCCCGCTGCGCTGGGACGAGGTCGCCGACGTGCACCCCGACGACTTCGACCTGACCACGGTGCCGGCCCGGTTCGCCGCGGTCGGTGACCTGTTCGCCCCGCTGGCCGCCGGAGCGCCCGGCCGCGGTTCGCTGGACGGCCTGCTCGACCTGGCCGACCGCGACGAGCGCGACCACGGGCTGGGCGACCTGCCCTATCCGCCGGAGTACCCCAAGATGCCGGGCGAGCCCAAGCGGGTGCAGCCCAGCAAGGACCGCGACCGCCCCGCCGACTGAGCCCGCTGCCCTTCGCCCCGCCCGCTGGCCCCGCGCGAGTTCGTCACTCCCGCACCCATCGACCCCGCCGCCTTGCGCGAGTTCGTCACTCCCGCACCCACCGACCCCGCTGCCCTGGCCGAGTTCGTGACTCCCGCGCCGACTGCGGTGGCGGGGCTGCCGACGTCGCGGCAGATGCCACGAACTCGCCGGGCGAGCCGCACGGGGAACCGCCCGGGCCGGCCGGGCGTTGGACCTCTTCCCCCACATCCGGAGGTCTTCCCATGGGCATGTCCGCCGTCCAGCACGATCCCCGCTGGCCCACCACCGCTGCCGGCACCACCCCCGCCGAGCCCTACGACCCGACCGCGAGCGCCACCGACGAGCTGGCCCGGCAGGTGCGCGCCCATCTGAGGCTGGGCACCGCCGCCGCGCTGGGCTGGACCGAGGACGCCCTGACCGCCGCGGTGGCCCGGCTGACCCCGCCGCCGAACGCCCCGGCGCACGACGACCACATCCCGTTCGTGCTGGTGCTGGACCCGGCGCCGTCCAACGCCCTGGTGCCGGCGATGCGCCGTGGCTCCCGGCCCGGGGTCAGCGTGATCGACGACGAGGAACTCGCCACCTACCGCACCCTGGACACCGAGCGGGTGCCCACCGGGCCGTACCTGCTGGTGGACGTGGACACCGGTGCGGAGTTCTGCAACCAGACCCCGGAGCACGCGCTGACCGTGCTGCGCGAGCGTGGCCGGGCGGCGCTGACCATCGCCGAGGGGCTGGCCCTGGTCACGGTCCGGCCGGACATGCTGCGGCCGAACAAGTGCTTCTCCCTGATGGCCTCGCGCACCACGAACCAGCGGGTGCCGGCGATCTGGATCAGTGAGCGGCGGCCGAAGCTCGGCTGGTGCTGGGACCGCAACCCGCACACCTGGCTGGGTGCGGCCTCCGCGGCGGACCGGGTGGGCTGATCAGCCCGGCTCGCCGTGCCGGGACCGGGTGTATGCCAGGTGACCGGCGAACAGCCCGCGTTCCCGGCTGACCACCTGGACCCGGCCAGGCGGTGCCGCCACCGGCTTCACCCGGCCGATCAGCTGACCCTCCTCCGGGTTGCCGGACAGCAGGATCCCGGTGGCGCCGAGGTCCGACATCCGCTGCAGGATCGGGTCGTACAGCGCGCGGCCGGCACCGCCGGAGTGCCTGACCACCGCCAGATGCAGTCCGAGGTCACCGGCCTGGGCGAGCAGGGGCACCAATGGTGTCAGCGGGTTGCCCTGGGAGGTGGCGACCAGGTCGTAGTCGTCGACCAGGATGAACCCCTCCGCACCCTGCCACCAGGACCGGTTCCGCAGCTGGTCGGCGGTCAGGTCCGGGCCGGGCAGCCGGGAGGTGAAGAACGCGGCCAACTCCGCGATCCCACCCGCGGCCAGCTCGTGCGAGGTGAGGTACGCCCCCAGGTACTCCGGCGGGATCTCGTCCAGCAACGCGCGCCGGTAGTCGACCACGAAGATCTTGGCCTGCTCCGGGGTGTACAGGCGTTGCACCTCGGCGGCCAGACCGCGCAACAGGGTCGACTTGCCGGAGTCCGACTCGCCGAAGGCGTACAGATGCGGCTCGGCCACCGGGTCCAGGCCGAAGGGTGCCAGCCCCGCCTCGTCGACCCCCAGCAACAGCCGCCGGTCCTGCGACCCCGCCTGCGCGCGCACCTGCTCCAGATCGATCCGCTCCGGCAGCAGGCGCAACCGGGGTCCAGCAGGCCCGGTCCAGGCCGCACGCAGCTGGTGCACCAGGTGCTGCACACCCTCGGCCAGGGTGCTCGGGTCGCCGGAACCGTCGATCCGGGGCAGCGCGGTCAGCAGGTGCAGCCCACCGGGGGTCAGACCGCGACCGGGCATCCCGGCCGGGACATTCGCCGCACTCTTGCGGTCGATCTCGGAGTCCGACGGGTCCCCCAACCGCAGCTCCACCCTGGTGCTGATCAGGTCGCGGACCTGGGGCCGGACCTCCATCCACCGGCTGGCGGCCAGCATCAGGTGTACCCCGTAGCTCAGTCCCCGGGCTGCGATGGCCTGGACCTGCTCCTCCACCGGCTCGAACTCGCCGCGCAGGGTGGACCAGCCGTCGACCACCAGGAAGACATCACCCCACCCGTCGTCGGCGGTGCCATGCTCCCGTCGGCTGCGGTAGGTGTCCATCGAGTCGATGCCCTGCTCGCGGAAGTACCGCTCCCGGGCGTCGATGATCGAGGACACCTCGGCCACCATCCGGCGCACCACATCGGTCTCGGACCGAGTGGCCAGCCCGGACAGGTGCGGCAGACCCTGCAATCCGGTGAAGGACCCTCCGCCGAAGTCGAGGACGTAGAACTGCACCTCCTGCGGGGTCGCGGTCAGCGCCAGCGCGCACACCAGCGACCGCAGCACCGTGCTCTTGCCGGACAGCGGACCACCGACGGTCGCGACGTGCCCGGCCGCCCCGCTCAGGTCGACGACCATCGGCTCCCGGCGCTGTTCCAGCGGCACATCGACCAGCCCGATCGGCACCCGCAACCGGCCCGCCGACCGCCACCCCGGGCTGACCAGCCCACGCTGCGGGTCGGCCACCAGATCGCCAAACATCCGGTCCAGCGGTTCGGGCACCTCCAGCGGCGGCAGCCACACCCGGTGCGCCTGCGGCCCCCGCCCGGCCATCTGCCGGACCGCGACCTCGAACATCGAGCCCTCCGGTGCCGCCTCCAGCACGCCGGGATCGGCCTCCTCCACCGGGTCCGGGGTACGGCTGTGCACCGGCGCCACGGTGAACGGTTCCACCCGCGCCATCGCCGACCGCCCGGACCTGGTCGAGGCCCCGACCAGCCGGGGAGCCAGGGAGCCGGAGACGTAGGCCGCCCGGAACTGGGCCAGGTCATCGGTGCCGACCTTCAGGTAGCCGACACCCGGTTGCCGTGGCAGGTCCACCGCATCCGGCACCCCGAGCACCGCACGGGACTCCGCACCCGAGAAGGTCCGCAGGCCCACGCGGTAGGACAGGTAGGTGTCCAGCCCGCGCAGCTTGCCCTCCTCCAACCGCTGCGAGGCGATCAACAGGTGCACGTACAGCGACCGGCCCACCCGGCCGATGTTGACGAACGAGTCCACGAACTCCGGCTTGGCCGACAGCAGCTCGGAGAACTCGTCCACCACCACCAGCAACGCCGGCAAGGGCTCCAGATCCGTGCGTCCGCCGAGCCGGGCTTCCTCGTAGTCGCCGACGTTGGCGAAGTTGCCGGCTGCACGCAGCAGCTCCTGGCGCCGGGTGATCTCTCCCTGGAGCGCGTCCTGGAACCGGTCGACCAGCGACAGCTCCTGCCCCAGGTTGGTGATGATCGCCGACACGTGCGGCATCTCGGCCATCCCGGCGAAGGTCGCGCCACCCTTGAAGTCCACCAACACGAAGTTCAGCTGCTCCGGCGAGTGGGTCAGGGCCAGGGCCAGCACCAGCGTGCGCAACACCTCGGACTTGCCGGAGCCGGTGGCCCCGATCATCACCCCGTGCGGGCCCATCCCCTGCTGCGCCGACTCCTTGAGGTCCAGCACCAACGGCGCACCGGTGGTGTCCTGCCCGATCGGCACCCGCAACCGGTCCCGGTTGTGCCGCGGCCGCCAGGCCACCTCCATCGAGACGTCCCGCACATCCGGCAGACCGAGCAGCTCGGTCAACCCGAGCTGGACCGCACCCCGGCCCTCCACCGCAGCCGGACCGGAGTACAGCGGCATCAGGCGACGGGCCACCGCCTCCGCCTCCTCGATGCTCAGGGCGTCGGGGTCCAGTGGCCGCGCACCCTCGGCCACGTCGATCAGCTCCGAGACACCGCCATCCGCCACCGCGACCCGAGCGGTGTCTGCCGACTCCAGCGGCGCCCACTGCTCCGGCAGGTCCAGCACCGTCACCCCGGCCACGCCATCGCCCCGGAACACCGGGTCCTGTGCCGGGCGCGGCACCCCGTCGGTCACCACCAGGATGTGCGGCGCCGGGCCACCGCCCTCGACGAATCGCGGCCGGTTCACCAGGTCGGCCGGCAACAGCTCCACCAACTCGTCGAAGGACCCGACCACCATCCGCGCCGGCCCCGCCGCGTCACCTTGCCGCCGCGAGTGCGCGTGCGGCAACCACTTGATCCACTCCCACTGATCGGCGGCCCGCGGCGAGGCGACCACCGCGACCACCAGCGCCTCCGGGTGGTGCAGCACCGCCGCCTGGGTGACCAGCGCCCGCGCCAACGACCGCACCCGCGCCTCGTCCCCGGTCAACTCCACCCGGGCGTAGTCGCTCAACACGATCGACGTCGGCAACCCGGGCTGATGTTGGTGGGTGAGCAGGAACCGGTGCGCCGCCGACGCACACACCGGATCGAGCTGGGTCATCGGCGGCAACTCCGGCACCGCCAACGTCACACACAAGGGCTGATCACAGGTCCCCACCCGGACCTGGAGGAAGTCCGGGTCGCCCGGATCGCGCTCCCACACCCGGGTCCGCTCCTCCGCCAGGAAGACCAGCGTGCCCGGTGCCGGACTGCGCCAGTTCCCCGCCTGCCGCTGCTGACGTGCCGCGGTCCGCACGGTCGCCCGCAGCTCCGCCAGGTAGGTCAGGTACTCCCGTCGTGCGCCGACCACCTCGGCCGCCCGCTGCGACCGCTGCCGCCAGCCGTTCACCGCCACGAAGCCCAACGAGGACACCAGGAACATCCCGCCGGTGAGCAGCCCGGTCATCCCCGAGTTGGTCATCGTCACCATGACGATCGACCCGATCGACCCGAGCATCGGCAGCATCGACGTCAGCATCGAGTTGCTGCCGTCGCTGGTCGACAGCTCCGGCGGCGGTTCCAGGGTGATCACGCCGGACGGCACCCGGGGCGCGGCCGACCGCTGCGGTGTGCTCACTGCTGCGACCCCGCCGACTCGACGGTGAACTCCCGGTGCCCGATCCGCACCCGGGCTCCCACCCCCACGGGTACCTGCTCGCCCCACGGCACGGCATGCACCACGCCGTCCGGGTCGCGCACCTCGGTGCCGTTGGTCGAACCCAGGTCGCTCACCCGGACCGTGTGCCGGTCATGGGTCAGTCGCAGGTGAGTCTTGGACACGGTTCCCTCATCGTCGTGGACGGTGATCGACAGGTCGGTGGCGGTGGTGGGGCTGGGTGCGCGGCCGAGCACGGCGGTCGAGCCCGGTGGGAGGAACTCGCTCTGGCCGGTGTCGAACCGCAGCAGCAGGGCGGCGGGCTCGGCGGGTGGCGGTGGCGGGGTGGCGGGTGCCGCCGGCGCCGGTCCCCCGCCCGGTGCGCCCCAACCCACCTCGCCCCGGGAAGACAGGGCGTCGGGATGCAGTCCGGGCGGCAGCACCGGCACGTCGACCTGGGGCGCGGCCACCCGCCGGGGCACCGCCACCACCAGGGTTCCCGCCACCCGGTCCGCCCAGGTCCGGCGCCGACCGGTCGGATCCCAGGCCGCCGAGCAGGCCACCAGCACGGCACCCACCCCGGCCACCAGCACCCCCGCCCCGAGCACGGAAGCCCGGGCGAGCTGTCGGCCGATCCCCGGCGAATACGGCCGGTCGTCGCGGGCGGCGCGCAGCCGCAGCACGGCGTTCCCGGCGGTCAGTCCGCGGCGCGCCTCCCAGACGGCCAGCGCGATCACCCCCTCGGCGGCGAGCACCGCGGTCACGGTCGCCGATCCGGACCCGAACCACGCCGCCGCCGCGATCGTCACGACCACGAGTGCGTCGATGCCGAGCGCGGCCAGCCGTGCACCGACGCCGGCCGGCCGCCCTCGGAACCCCGCGAGCACACCGGTGTGCGCGGCGCCAGACGGCGAGCCCACCGGCCCGGGCTCGACAGCACCCGGCAGCGCCCCGCACTGTGCGCAGGGCATACCGGCGTGGACCGGCTGCCCACAGGTGGCACAGCGCACCTGCCCCTCGGTCATCCGATCAGCCCTCGCATCAGCTCCACGGTGCCGGCCGCGACCAGACCGGCCGGCAGCACCAGGGCAGCGGTCAACGCCTGCACCAGGTCGGCGAGCCGGGACACCACCAGCGAGGACGCACCTCGGCCGATCGGCACGGTCATCCCGGCCAGGACCAGTCCGGCCGCCACCAGTCCGGCGGCGGTCGGGAGCAGCGGCCCGCCGGTGAGAGTGGTCGATGCCAGCACCAGGACGCCGACCAGCGCGGAACCTCGGGGTAGCCAGACCAGCGCGGGCGACCCCCCGGATCGTGCCAGCAGCGCCATCGCCACCGGGTAGCAGACCGCCAGCGCGATCTGCCCGATCCGCTGGATCGGCTCCGTCGCGGGGACCATCGCGAACGGCAGCGCCACCGCACCGATCACGCAGACCAGCACCGTGCCGCTCACCCTCGCCGCCCAGGCGGCACGCACCCGCTCGGTCACCTGCCCGGCGTTCGCCGTCCCGATCAGCCGCGGAACCGCACCCCGCACGGTCCACCGGGTGTCCATCAGGTGCTCGAAGTCGAGGAAGTGCCCGTCCGGCACGGTCAACACCATGCTGGGCAGCGCCCGCAGGACCAGGGGCATCGCACCCGCGGTCACCCCGGCGGCGAACAGCGGCCCCTGCCCGACCACCAACGCCACCACCCAGGGCACCGCCAGCACCAGCACCAGCACCGCCCCGGTGCCGGTCGCCGCCCGGGTCGTCGCCGCGGGCTCGACCACGGTGACCGCGATCAGGATCACCGCCACCGCCACCAGA
The DNA here is from genome assembly GCF_012396125.1 of Cellulomonas denverensis. Taxonomy (GTDB): domain Bacteria; phylum Actinomycetota; class Actinomycetes; order Actinomycetales; family Cellulomonadaceae; genus Cellulomonas; species Cellulomonas denverensis. The sequence continues at coordinate 363,660 of NZ_JAAXOX010000001.1, forward strand.
CCCGCGAACATCGTGAGCTGGACGACCCCGAACCCGGTGCGCTGGGTCAGCAGCGCCACCGCCGCCAGGGCCAGCACCCCAGGGCCGACCACCCGCGCCGCACGTGCCGGATCCGCCACCGGCCGGCTCCCGGCGGCCACCAGCCCGGCGACCAGCGCACACAGCAGCAGGGCGACCCCGGCCCACACCGGAGCGTGCGGGTGCAGCGCGGCCAGCACGACCACGGCAACCCCCAGCGCGGCCAACGACCACCACGGTGCCGACCCCTGGCTGTCAGGATCGACCACCGGACCGGCAGCCGGGTCGGTGACCGGCGGCTCATGCACGTCCGCGACGGTCAGCATCACACCGTCGTCGAGTTCCCCCACCCGACGCTCGGGATCCGTCGGTGCCCCCGCACAGTGCAGCGCCAACCCGGCGCCCGGCGCCACCCCCACGCAGTCGAGCACACCCGCGACCGTCGCCTCGGCGGGCACCGTGAGGTCGAAGCGCCGTGCACCGTCCAGCACCACCAGCCGACGGGTCTCGCTCACCTCAGAACTGCTCCCCCGCGTGACGGGCCTCGTCGAGCGCGCGCATCATCGCCGCCTGCGCCTGCTGCGTGACCGCGATCTGTTCCTGGAGCTCCTCGTCGTCGACCAGGGTGGACCGGTCGACCCGACCGAGTTCCTGCGACAAGGTCGCGCGCACCTGCCTGGCCTCCGGCGACTGGTCGATGCCGCCCATCACGTCCTCCAGGGTGGTCTGACGCAGGTCGATCCGTTGCTGGATCCGTTGCCACGCGGGCCCGGACTCCCCTCGCCGTCGCGCCTCGGCTGCCTGCTCGTCCGCCGTCCGGTCACGCCGGTCGAAGGCCTCGCGATCCCGCTGGTTCTGCGCCTGCAGCTCAGCGGTGAACTCCCGCATCTGCGCGAGTGCCTCGTTGATGTCTTCGTCGATGCCCATCCTCAGCTCGCACCGCCACTGAACACCGGGGTGGTGACCTTCTGGTATGCGTCGGCGTACGTGACCGCCGCCTTGGCGCCAGCCCCCACGACCGGGATGAGGCTGGCCGCGTCTTTCAGGAGCTTCAGCTTGTGCAGCACGTTGCGGACCTTCACGATGATGGGCACGATCTTCCTGACCAGCTCGAAGAACCGGGTGATCATCTGGCCGAGCCGAGCACTGAACCGGGTGATCCGTGCCACCAGATCCGCCACGACCAGCGGGATCGCCGCCTGGCCGACCACCGGGACCGCCGTCGCGGGAAGTCTGGACAGCGCGAAGGTGACGAGCTCGTTGATCCCCACGGCGATCAGGTCGGCGATGGCCTTCGCCGCGTCCGAGATCGCCGCCACCATCTCGGACATCTGGGCACAGGCGCTCGGCAGCTCGTTCAGCTCCCGGTCGATCTTCTTCATCGACTGCTTGAAGGCCTGCGCCGGTTCCCCGCACCAACCGTCACCGATCTGCGCCGGCAACTCCCGCAGGTTCTCCGTGATCGCACTGGCCGCCTTGCCGGCATTCGCCCAGGCGGAGGACCCCTTGTCCAGTCCCACCCAGTCGCCGGCCAGCGGCTTGAACACCCACTCGTTGAGCGGGCTGAACCCGGTCAACCAGGCGATCACACCGTCGATCCCGCCGGCGACCACCCCACACTTGGCCCGGACCAGCCAGATGTAGTTCTCCGAGTCGGACGTCGGCGTGCTGAGTGCGGCCAGCGGATCGGACACGGCGCTGATGCTCATCGGGCTGCTCCCGTTCGGTCGGAGGAACGCGTGCCCCGCAGCGCGTTGTGGAGCGACAGTCCCGCCAGCGGCGGGGCGACCGGGCCGTCGGTGGCCGTGCCGGGGTTCAGCCCGGGTGCCTCCTCGATCGTGATCTGGTCCCGGTTCTCCCAGGCGAGACGCAGTTCCTCCGGCGAGCGGCCCAGCGGATCCCGGGCTGCCATCTCGGTCCAGATCTCCCGGTAGGCGACCGCGTCAGCGGTCAGATCAGCCAGGTCGTCCGCCGGATCGCCCGCCGGGTCCAAGAAGTCGAGCAGTTCGTCGTCACCGACCGACGGCTCCGGATCCGGGGCTGCCCCCGATCCGATCGACTGCGCGTTCCCGGAGCCGATCGAGATGTTCATTTGCCCGCTGTTGCCCTCACCGATGATCACCTGGACACCGTCGCCGGCGTTGATGATCTGGTCGCCGCCGACCGCGCCCGACCCTGCGCCGGGCACACCGCCGCCCTCGCCCGTCGGCGCCGCGTCGCGCTGCACCTGCTCCCGCGCTGCGCGCACCTGCTCGGCCAACGCCTCACTCTCGCCGGACGCGCTCTCCCAGGCCGACTGCGGAATGCCCCCACCGCCGCCACCGCCGGAGAACCCACCCGCGGAACCACCGCCGCCGAACGCACCGCCCGTTCCCGCACCGCCGGGCCCGGACCCCGAGGACGCGGCGTCAAGCTCCGCTGTCACCCGTTCGAGCGTCTCGCAGACGTCCTGCTCGGTCGCCGCCATGTCCTCGGCGTACTCGTGCAACCGGCCACCCAGCCCGGCCAGCACCATCTCGATGTTGACGAAGGCATCGATGCACTGGTCGCGCGCCGTCTCATAGTTGCCCTTCAGCCCGGAGATCAGCAGACCGAACTCGCCGCCGAGAGTGCAGTGCGTCTCCACGTAGTCGCGCACACTGTTCGCGCTCAGCGACTGCTGCGTCACCACGTCGGTGACCTGCGACATGACCTCCGGGTCGACGACGATCTCACATGCCATGACTGTGTCCTCTCACCCACGAAGCTCGGGCCCTCATCTCGGCTCATCCGTCCGACGATCGACACCGGATGACACGGGTGGCGGCCCACCCCACCCCGGCGGATCCACCGGACCCGTTGCGACCGTCGGCCGACGCCGGGCGATCAGGACCGCGGCGACCACCAGAACCCCGACCACGCCCGCACCCGCACCGATCCACACCCCGGTCGCCACCCCAGCACCCTCCGGCTCAGCCACCACCGGCGGCACCCCCGACCCGGCACTCGGCGTCGCAGTCGCCACCGGCTCACCCGCCCCCGCGTCCTGCACCAACGGGGGCGCCCAACTCGGACGCTCAGCCTCGGCGATCTCCTGCGCGGTGTAGTCGAACTCGTTGTACCCATCCGCCTCGATCAACGGATTCACATCCGGATACTGCGTCGGATCGACCTGCACCATCCGATGCACCGACGCCAACCCGTAGCCGTAGACCGGGTCGTAGGTCAGCTCGTGCTCCTCCGACCCGGTGTTACGGATCAGCGACTGCAGCAACTGGTTACCCGTGGCCTCGGGAAAGACGCTCCAGGTATCGGCGAGCATCCCGGCGACCAACGGCGTGGCGAGCGACGAGCCGCCCGAAATCTCCCAGGAGTTCCAGCTCTGTGTGGTTTGGTCGCCGACCACGAGAATCTGAGCACCAGGGGCCATCACCGTCACACCCTCACCGGCGAGGCGAGCACCCTCAGTGGAAGGTTCACGATCAGGGCCGACCGATTGGACCAACACCACGCCGTTGAGTCCTTCGGTCAGCCTGTTGGTCACAGAGGGACCGCGGGTGACTTCGTTGATCATCCCCTGCACGACGATCACTCCACGCGAGAGTGCGTAGGCTCGTGCCTCCGCCAGATCGAGCGCGCTGCCTCCGATGAGGGACATCGAGATGATGTCCGCTCCGTCGTCAACCGCCTGGACGATGGCGGCAGCCATGGGATCTGCCTCGCCGCCGCCGGCGACCTGCGAGCCGCAGTCCTGGCCGATTCGCGCCGCGTAGAGAACCACGCTCGAGTCGGGGGCTATCCCAGGAGTACCTAGCTCGCCGTCAGACCCGCGGCCGTTCCCAACCAGCATCGAAGTCACGCTCGTACCGTGAGACGAGTCGCGGTCGTAGTCGGAGTAGTCGGCGGGCAGATACTGTCCGGGCGTGTCCTCCGGTGCGCAGAACGAGGGCTCGCGGACCCGGACATTGGCACCCTTTAATGTAGGGACTGCGGTGTTGATGCCCCCGTCGATGACCGCGATGGTCACCCCTGCGCCGGTGGCGCCCTGGGCGTGCACCTCGGGCAGCCCCATCGCCTCGACCCACCACAGCCCGTCCTGCGGGCTGTCGGCCCACGCGGAACCTGCGCCGACGCACGCGACCAGCGCCAGGCCGACGACTATTCCGATCACGCGGGCCGCACCCCGCATCACGGCCCTCATGGTCTGTCCGTCTCGAGCGAGTGACCCTGCGGCATCGTCGGCCCAGCCGCTCCGTTCGGACCGTGAGCCCAGCGGACGGGTTGCTCGGCTCCGGGTTGCGGGTGAGGCGTGGTCGTCGTGCGACTCTGCGCCCGGGCGATCAGGACCGCGGCGACCACCAGAACCGCGACCACGCCCGCACCCGCACCGATCCACACCCCGGTCGCCACCCCAGCACCCTCCGGCTCAGCCACCACCGGCGGCACCCCCGACCCGGCACTCGGCGTCGCAGTCGCCACCGGCTCACCCGCCCCCGCGTCCTGCACCAACGGGGGCGCCCAACTCGGACGCTCAGCCTCGGCGATCTCCTGCGCGGTGTAGTCGAACTCGTTGTACCCATCCGCCTCGATCAACGGATTCACATCCGGATACTGCGTCGGATCGACCTGCACCATCCGATGCACCGACGCCAAGCCATAGCCGTACAGCGAGTGATAGGTGAGCTCGTGCTCCTCCGACCCGGTGTTACGGATCAGCGACTGCAACAACTGGTTACCCGTGGCCTCGGGATAGACACTCCAGGTATCGGCGAGCATCCCGGCGACCAGCGGGGTCGCGAAGGAGGAACCACCACTGATCCTCCAGGTCTCCCACACCTGGGTGTCCCGGTCGCCCACCAGGAGGATCTGAGCGCCCGGGGCCATCACCGTCACACCCTCACCCGCGGACCGGGCACCCTCGGTCGCCGGTTCACGATCGGGGCCCACCGCCTGCACCAACACCACACCGTTGAGCGGGTCGGTGATCCGGCTGACCGGCAGTGCCTCACGCGTGAACTCGTTGTTCATGCTCTGGACGATCACCACTCCTCGGGAGATCGCATATGCACGCGCATCCGCCAGATCAGTGTCGTTCCCACCGCCAACAGAAATCGAGATGATGTCAGCGCCGTCATCCACAGCCTGCACGATCGCGGCGGCCATCAGATCGGCCAGCCCGCCCCCCGGGACTTGCTCGCCGCACGCATGGTCCACGCGCAAGGCGTAGAAGAGGATGCTCGCGTCCGGGGCGATGCCGGACGTACCGACCTCACCGTGATAGCCGCGGCCGTTGCCGACCAGCATCGAGACCACGTTGGTGCCGTGGGCCGAGTCATCGTCGTACTCGGGGTACTCGGCGGGCAGGTACTCGCCCGGGGTGTCCTGCGGTGCGCAGAACGAGGGTTCATGCACCCGGATGTCAGCACCCTCCAACGTCGGGACCGCGGTATTGATCCCCCCGTCGATGACCGCGATCGTCACCCCCGCACCAGTGGCGCCCTGGGTGTGGACCTCGGGCACGCCCATCGCCTCGAACCACCACAGCCCGTCCTGCGGACCATCCGCCCACGCGCTGCCACCACCGACCAGGACCAGCAGCCACAGGGATGTCAGAGCGCCGACCACCCGCACCGGCACCCGGCGCCGTCGCGTGGTCATGTCAGGTCCGCCCGCGAACCCGCACCCGCCGACGGTGGCAGCTGCACCGGTCCGGGTTCGTCCTCCAGGACCGGGGCTCTGGCCCCGGCCAGGCCGCGACGCTTCTTCTCCCCACCACCGGCACCCGCACCACCACCACCGATCATCCCGCTGGTCCCAGCCCGACCACCCCCGCCGGCACCCGCACTCGTACCGGCGCCAGATCCCGCACTGCCCGCAGCGCTCCCGCCGGCGAGACCACCGCTACCCAGACCAGCGCCCGCGCCCGTCCCGGCCCCCACACCCGCTCCCCCGCGGGACAGCCCGGACCCAGCCGCCAACCCACCAGCGGCGACCAGCCCCGAACCGGCGACCACACCACCGGCCACCCCGCGCCCGAACGAACTCTCACCACCCGACCCCACCGCGGCACTGGTCGACCCACCGAGCGTGGTGTTTCCCGACCCGGCCGAGTCCACCGACACCCACCCCCCAGGACGCCACGTCGAACCACCGCCGGCAGGACTGCTCCCGCCCGACAGACCCGACCCACCACCAGAACCCGAGCCCCAGTCAGCGCCCGTCCCCGACCCACCCACGGCCCACGAGCCACCGGTCGTACCGGATCCGAGCGTGCCGCCACCCGAACCGGTCCCACCCGCGCCCCCCACGCCCCCCGGACCGCTGGCCACGGACCCATCAATGACCCCGGTCATGTCCACCCCCGCCCGGGCCTGCGCCAACGCATCCTCCACCGCCGACGCAGCACCACTCAGCGACGCACCCCCACCCGCAACAGAGCTACCACCGGCTGGACCACCAGCTCCCGACCCGTTGCCTCCACCACCGGTCGTCCGAGACTCACTGCTCGAGTCGGGAACTGAGTCGTGGGGTTCAAAGGTCCGCTCGACGATGTCCTCGATCACCCGCGCGTACTCATCCAGCGCCACCTGCGCCTTGGTCACCACCGACCGCGCGTACTCCTCGCGCTTGTCCGCGTACCACTGGTCCACCAACCCCACCGCCGCGGCTCCCGCGACCACGGTCAACCCGCTGAAAACCAAGGTCGTACCCGATTCGGCTCGCTGTACCGCCGAGCGAACCCACCCCGGCGTCTGCGGCAACCGATCCAGCGCCACCGCCAACCCCGCGCGGAACGCGTTGAGCTCGTCGATCGCACCGGCCAACGCCTGGGCGATCTTGGCATCGAACTTCGCCTGTGCGGCGATGTCCGTCAGCACCGCGTCGGCCGCGTCACCGGCCTGACCGGTGAGCCCTTGATCGCTGGACACGGCCGAGACCGTTTCTCCCAACGTCACCATGCCGTCGGTGTAGGCAGGAAGACCGGGCAGATCCCAGTCCTGCCCGGTCACCAAGGCCTCCAGCTGCTGGACATAGGTCATCGACATCACGCATCGCCCCCGCCCTCACACATCGCCTGCCGGCCGTTCACCGGGACACCCACCCGCTCATCGAGGCCGAGCTGCTGTCGGCGTCGGCGCTGGGCTGGGTGCCAGGGCTGGGTGCCTGCCGCTGCTCGGCCTGGTCGACCATCCGGTCAAGGGCCGCACCCGCGACCTGCCCCTCCAGCCGCCCGGCGGTGCTGGCGACATCGGCGTCCGTCGCACTCAGACGCTCGGCAACCGCGCGGAGCTCATCCGCGTGCTCGTTCAGCCGGTGCTCCGTCCTGGACACCCGCTGTCCCAACAGGGTCGCCGCCGTCGCCAGCGCCCGCTCCACCTGAGCGCTGGCGGGTATGCCGCGTTCGCCGGCGGTCTGCTGGACCCGCGCCGGCGCGGGCAACCCCTGCGTACTGCGATGCAGCCGACGCGAGGTATCCACCACCACACCCGAACGCACCCCGACCTGCTTGCCACCCATCGCCTCCACCCCTTTCCACGACACCCCGCAGGGCCGGCCCGCCACCCCACGGCACCAGACCGGCCCCACCTGCCCCTGCGCGGGGGTGTCCTACAGCGCGAACCGCCCGGCCGAGGACTTGTCCGCCGAGGAGTACGTCGAGGCGATCTGCTCGGTCGCCGAGGCGATCCGCTCCAACAGCTGCTGCAACTCCCCCAACGAGGCATTCCACGACCGCTGCGCCTGGTCATACGCCTCCTGCGCCTGACCCGACCAATTCGCCCGCAATGCCGAAACCTTCGATTCCAGCGTGTCCAACTCGGCACGAATCCCGTTGGCACCACCACGGATCTGACCCGACAACGCCACCACCTGCTCGGGCGTCACCGAGAACGAAGCAAGAGACATCACACACTCCCCTCAATCCACACTGACCGGCGTCAGGCGCCCATCATCGACGACAGACCCGAGATGGTCTGCTGATGCGACTCATCGGTCGCCGCTTGATCACGCGCGGTCCCCTGCAACGAGGCCTCCAACGTGTCCAGCACCGCATTCAACTTGCGGGTCTTGGCATCCCACTCGGCCATCAACTGCGTGAACTTGCCCGCAGCAGGACCGGTCCACATGCCCCCGACCTGCTCGATCTCCCCCCGCACACCCGCGACCTTCTGATCGATCGCGGACTTCGCATCGGCCACCGCCACCGCACCACGCGCCAGGGCACCCTCTTCCGCAGAAATCCTCTCGGCCACAACGCTCACTCCCCTTCCACCCACACTCGCGAACACAACCAGACCGGCAAACTAACCACTCCACCCACCCCCGCGGGCCCAAACGAACCCGCCCAGGCCAACTTTCTGACCCGCCACGTAGCACTTCAGGAGATACGGGCGAAAACAGCCACCGCAACGGGGGTCGATCGCGCCCACTGCGGGACCGAGCGGGAGCTATTGTGCTGAGCGCCGCAGACCGGCCGAATGAGCGAACCCGGTGGGCAGGGAGCAGATGAACCAGACCGCGAGCGCCACGCGCACCCTTGTGCACCTGACCGTCTCTAGTGATGACCGGCGCGTCGACGTGAGCGTTCCGGCGCAGGTCCCTCTGGTCGAGGTCCTGCCGGCCATCGCGCGCGATCTGGGCGCGCTCGGCCCGTCACTGGTCCACGGCGGCTTCGCGCTGCGCCGGGCGGACGGTTCCGACCTCGACCCCTCGGGCACCTGCCTCGGCCAGGGGCTGCGGGACGGCGAGCTGTTGACCCTGGCGCGTGGGACCCAGTTGACCGATCAACGGCGCTACGACGACATCGTCGAGGCCGTCATCGACGCCACCCAGGACGGTCGTGCGCCCTGGACCGCGACCGACCGGGCCCGGACCGCGCTGGCCGCGTCGCTGATGCTGCTGGCGATCGGGGCGGTGCTGCTGTGGTGGGCGCCGCCGTCGGGGGTCCTGGCGCCGATGATCGCCCTGGGGGCGGCGCTGGTGCTGGTGGTGACCGGGTCGGTGCTGACCCGCGTCGGCAGTCCGGAGGCGGGGAACGGTCTCGGGTTGGCCGCGGCGGTGTACGGCGCGGTCGGGTCCTGGTCGCTGGTGCCGGACCCGGACCCGTGGGGGTGGTCGCCGGCGGCCGCCTGCCTGGGCCTGGCCGTGGTCGGTGGACTCGCACTGGCCGGCACGGCGACCAGTCCGCAGGTGCACCTGATCCCGATCGTCACCGGGTTGGCGCTGGGGACGGTCGCGGCGGTCGTGGCGCTGACCGGAGCGGACCTGGTGATGCCCTACGCCCTGCTGGTCGCCGGGCTCGCCGCCACCTCGAACGTGCTGCCGTGGCTGGCGCTGAGTTCGACCCGGATCGCGGTGATCAGTCCACAGAGCGACGCCGACGTGCTGGCCGATCCGCCACCGGTGGACGGCCCCGAGGTCGCGCGCCGGGCCGAACAGGGTCATGCGGTGCTGCTCGGGCTGCGGATCGCCTTCGCGCTCTGCGTGCTGGCGGCGACGCCGATCGTCGCGACGTCCGGAGTGGTCGGGGCACTGCTCTGCACGGCCGCGTTCACCGGGATGATGTTCGCCGGTCGGCAGGTCTACGCCCGGGTGGAGGTCGCCGTGCTCACCGGGCTGGGCACCTGCGGGTTAGCGGTGACCGGGGTCGTCGTGGCGCTGGCGGGCACCGTGGACCCGTCGGCGCTGCTGATCGTGCTGCTGGCGACCGCCGCCCTGGTGGTGACGTTGACGTGGGTGAGCACGACCACCTCGATCACACTGACCCGGTGGCTGGACGCCGCCGAGTTGGTGTGCCTGGTGGCGATCCTGCCGCTGGGGACGTTGGCCGCCGGGCTGGGCTGACGTCGTGGCGAGCAAGAAGGACCTGACCGAGGCGCAGTCGTTCAGCCGGCGACGCCTGCTCACCGCGTTCACCTCGGGCGCCAGCGGGACCAAGGAACTCGAACCGGCCAAGCCGCTGCGCACCGTGGTCGCCGGACTCGCGCTGTCCGCGCTGGTCGTGGTCGGTGGGGCGTTCTACGGCCTGGTCTCCCCGGGGTTGCCCGACGAGTGGGAGCACAACCGGCTCGTGCTGGCCACCGACACCGGCGGGAGGTTCGTGTCGGCCGACGGCACGCTGTTCCCGGTGCTGAACACCGCCAGCGCCCGGCTGCTGATCCCGGCCGACGACTTCTCGATCGTGACGACCAAGGCCGCGCTCCTGGCCGATCTGCCGGTCGGACCGTCGCTGGGCATCGTCGGCGCGCCGGACCAGCTTCCGGGCTCCGGGGAGCTGATCGGCACCGGGTGGACCGCCTGCCTCGGCGAGGACGCCTCCACCGTGCTGACGATCTCGGCCGACCCCGTGGCGGCCAGTGCCGGCTCGGCGGTTGTGGTGAGCACCTCCGCCGGGCTGTCCGTGGTCGCCGGCGGCCGGCACTACCCGCTGCCGACCGATCACGCCGACGCGGTGTTGCGTGCGCTCGGGCTGGGCGATGCCCCGCGGCTGAGTGTGGACGGGCGCTGGGTGAACCTGTTCCGAACCGGGACCGCGCTGAGCCCGATGATCGTGCCGGACGCCGGACAGCCACTGGCGGGGACGACGCTGCCCGCCGGACAGGTCGTGCACGTGGCGGGCAGTCCGCCGGAACAGCGGTTCCTGCTCAACGCCGACGGCACGCTGGCCTCGATCAGCCCGCTCGCCTATCAGCTCTACCTGCTCGGCACCGGCGCCCAACTCGGCACCGCGGTCGAGGTCGGGGCCACGGAGCTGGCCGAGTTCACCAACGCCGGCTACCCGGCCGGGGCGGCGGACTGGCCCGAGCAGGCGCTGGACGTCCAGCAGGGCACGGCGTGTGCGCTGCTCGCGACCATCGATGGCAGTCCGGCGACCGTCCTCGCCGCGGCCGAGGGCGGCGAGGACGCGACGGCCCGGGCGGTGCCGGTCACCTCGGACGGCGCGGTGTGGATGGACCCCGGCGCCGGGTCGGTGGTGCGGGCCGGCACCGGCGAGCAAGCCGCGACCGTGCTGTACCTGATCGACTCCACCGGCACCGCCTTCCCGGTCCAGGACGACCCGGAGACCCTGCACCGGCTCGGTTACCAGGAGGAGGACGTCGCCGACGTGCCCGCGCCGTGGCTGCAGCTGCTGCCGGTCGGTCCGGGCCTGTCGACCGCCGCGGCGGGCACCCCGGTCGCCGCCGGTTCGGCCGGGACGGCAGCCGGTGAGGGCTGACGTCGGCGCCGTGTGGCGCACCCTGGCGCTGCTGGGCGCCACGGCAGGCCTCGCCCTGGGGGTGCCGGGGCAGCCGGCCGCGCTCGCCGCGGACGCCGACGATGCGTGCACACCGGGCACGGTGGTCTGGATGGACCCGGAACCGCCCGCCCACGCACTGCTGCAAACCGACCTGGCGTGGACGGTCACCCGCGGCGAGGGCGCCCTGGTCGCCGTGGTCGACTCCGGCGTCGACGGAGGCAACGCCCACCTCTCCGACGCGGTGGTCTCCGGCCTCGACCTGGTGCAGGACGGCAGCAGCAGTCTCGGGTTGACCGACGCCGACGGTCACGGCACGGCGATCGCGGGCATCATCGCTGCCCGCGAGGTGCCCGGCTCCGGGGTGATCGGGCTGGCGCCGGACAGCCGTGTGCTGCCGATCCGCGTCTTCGTGGCGAACACCGACGAGGCACGGCAGGCCGGGCTCGGACCCACCCCGGCCCGGATCGCCGCCGCGATCCGCTACGCCACCGACCAGGGCGCCCAGGTGATCAACGTGTCGCTGTCCACCCCGGACGACGACCCCGACCTGCGCGCCGCCGTCGAGGACGCCACCGCCCGCGGCGCCCTGGTGGTGGCCAGTGCCGGCAACTGGAGCACCGCCGAGTCCGGTGCCGACGGCCCGCGTTACCCGGCGGCCTACCCGCAGGCCCTCGCGGTCGCGGCGGTCGAGGCCGACGGCAGCCCTTCGGCCGCCTCGATGCCCGGCCCACACGTCGACGTCGCCGCACCCGGCGCCCAGGTGCTCACCGCCGCCGCCGGGGCCGGTGACTGCCTGTACGCCGCCGACACTGCCCAGTCCAGCTTCGCCACCGGCTACGCCGCCGCGGCCGCCGCCCTGGTCGCCGTGGCCCACCCGACCGAGTCGCCCGACCAGTGGTCCTGGCGGCTGCGCACCACCGCCAGCCGCCCGAACCCGGACCAGCGTGACGACGACATCGGCTGGGGCATCGTCCAGCCCTACGACGCCATGGCGCTCGTGCCGACCGGTGACACCCGCGGCCCGGCCGGCCCCTCGACCGGCACCATCGCCGCGGCTCAGGCGACCGAGCAGGAGCCCGTGGTGCTGGCCCCTGCCGAACGTCCCTGGCAGCCCGCGCGCGAGACGGCTGTCGTGGTCGGGGTGCTCACCGCACCGATGATCGGGGTGCTGGTCGTGGTGCTCGGTCTCCGGCGACGCCGCCGCGCGCCCGACCCGGAGCCCGATCCGGTGCGCACCGGATCGGGGTTGGCACAGCGGGCACCGATCCGGGTGGCGAGGGCGCCGGATCGGCGCTGAGGGATCGCAGGACCGGTCAGCCGGTCAGGAGCACCCGGACCCAGATCACCGCGCCCGCCAGCGACGCCAGCACGCAGACCGCCCAGCAGGCCAGCGCGATCCGGGCGGCACGCCTGCTCCGACGGACGACCGACGGCATCCGGGCGGCCTGGACGCGGGTGGCGCGGGAATCGGCGGCGCGCGCCGGGGGCACGACGGTTTCGGGCACCGGTCGCGGACGGTAGACCGGTGCGGAAGGACCGCGGTGGCTGACCACCGGGGCCGGTGGGGGTGCCCCGTCCGGTGCCGCTGCCGGAGGTATCGGCAGGTGGTCGCCCGGCGTGGCCGGGGATGCGATCACGGTGTGGTCGGCGGGGTCGTGCGCGAGGGCGGTCAGATCCAGGGCGTCGACCGTGGTGGGCTCGGCCGGCACCGTCTCGTCCGCGGCCCACACCGTCCGGTCCAGGGGGTCCTCGACCGCCGGGTCGGGGCGGGTGGACGGGAGCGGCGGGTCGTCGTGGCGGCCGGGCTCGAGAGCCGGGGTGTCAGGAGGTGTGGTCATCGGAGCACCCGGCGGGTGGTGTCGGCGGTGCCGGTGTCGGTCGTGCCGGCGAGGTTCGTGCTGCCGGTCGCACCACCGGCTCGGACATCGACGACGACGACGGTGATGTTGTCCCGGCCGCCCGCCCGGTTGGCCAGGCGGATCAGCGCGGCCACTGCCGACTCCGCGGTTCCGGCGAGGGTCAGAGCGGCGCGCAGTGACTCGTCGGGGAGTTCGCCGTGCAGGCCGTCGCTGCACACCAGGAGCCGGTCGCCGGTCGTGATCGGGAGCAGCCACCTGTCCGCGGTGGCCCGGCCGGTGCCGAGCGCCCGGGTGATGGCGTGGGAGCGGGTGCCGTGGGACGCCGGGGCCTGGTGATCGCGGGTCAGCCGGGCGAGGCGGTCGCCGCTGTGCCGGTAGACCCGGCTGTCCCCGATGTTGAACACCAGCCAGTGCGGTGTTCCCCCGTGTTCGACCACGGCGGCGCCGGTGACCGTGCTGCCCGCGCCGCGGCCGGTGCCGGCGCTGATCGCGCAGACCCGCTGCTGGGCGTCATTGAGCGCCTGCCCGACGGCCTCGACCGTGACCGGGCCCGGGCCGGTGAGCCGCTCGGCGAGGGCTGCGGTCACCGCGGCGCTGGCGCGGTCGCCGGCGTCGAGTCCGCCCATGCCGTCGGGGACGACGAACACCGGAGGCTCGGCGAGCAGGGCGTCCTCGTTCCTGCGGCGGACCCGGCCGGGGTCGGTGCCGGCGGCCCAGGCGAGTTCGACGCCCGCCACGACTCGGTTTCCGCTGGTCATGCGTCCGTCCTCTCCGGCGGTAACAGCAGCGCGCCGAGTGTGCCCAAGAGGATCCGGCCGGTCACCGGCGCCCGGGTGCCCGGGTCGAGGCGGCGGGGAGCGCCGTCGGGTTCGGTGACGGTGACGCCGTTGGTCGAGCCGAGGTCGGTGATGAACCACACGCCGTCGATCAGGTCGAGCCGGGCATGGGTCTTGGACAGGGTGCGGCCGGGGTCGGCGAGCTGCACCGTCGGGAACTCGCCCACCGACGGCCGGCGTCCGAGCACCGCGGTCGGGGGCGGGACGGGGAACTGCCGACCGTCGTCGAGCTGGAGGACCCAGGGGTCACGGGCTGGAGCGACCGCGAGCACGGTGCCCTCGTCGTCCGCGTCGTCGGGGTCGGGGTCGGGGTCCGGGCAGGACGGTGCGGGCACGGCAGGCAGCGCCGGAACGATCACGGGTCGCGGCGGTGGGGGCGAGGCCGGGGCGGGTGCGGGCGACATCGGCGGTGGCGTCGCGGGTGCCACATCCAGCGTCGGTGTCCATGACGGCGCAGTGGGCACCGCCGTCGACGACGCAACCTCAGCCCTCTGCCCGACCGGCACGGCCCTGTACTGGACCACCGGCCCTGCCCCCCGGTCCGGCGCCCGCGACCACCCCAGGACGCCTGCCCACACCGGCGGCGCGATCACCCCGAACACCGTGGTCCCGGTACCTCGGCCGAGTTCAGCGCCGATCCGGTGGGCGGCGGTCGTGTGCAGGACGATGCCGTACAGGTTGACCAGGGGGATGAACAGGTAGATCACCGACCACCCGGGCACTCCACCGCGTTCGAGCAGGGTGACCTCGTTCCAGACCGGGACCCAGGCGCGCCAGGCGGGTAGGCCGAGTCGGCGGAACACCGCGCCGAGAGCGGCGGCGTACCAGCAGTGCAGGCCGGTGAGACAGAGGAGGGCCAGGAGGCCGATCAGAGTGGCGGTGATCATCTGGTCGGATGGCGTGGCCGGGTTCATCGGGGCTCCTCCTCGGCGAGGGGCCGGTTCCGGCGGGTGAGGGCGGGATGTGCGGCCGCCACCAGGGATCGGGGGCGCAGGGCGGCGACGAGCCGGGCCCACGGCGAGTGGGTGGCGGCGAGTGCGGTGCGGTCGGCGGCGACGAGTTCCCACGCGGCGGCGCTGGTGTCACGGTCGACGGGGATGGGACCGAACACGGCGCGGTCGGTGAGCTCAGCCAGGGCGACGGCAGCGGGTCGCTCGGTGGCGGTGGCGGCGCTGATCCGGGTGGCGCCGGTCAGTGGCCGGCCGAGATCGAGGCACAGGTCGGACAGTTCGGCCCAGGCGCCGACGACAGCGACCTCGGGGACGGCCGCGGTGCGGCGGGATCGTCGGCGCAGCGCCTTCGCGACCGGGATGGCCGCGACCGGTGCGGCGAGCAGGGCGATCGCGGACAGGGTGAGCCCGGTGATACGCAGGATCGATCGCCAACCCTGGGTGCCTGCCTCATCGGTGTCGGTGTCGGCGGGCGGGGTGTCGCCGGTGTCGTCGGCGCTGCTGGGCGGCCGGACCACCGCGGGGTCGGCGGGTTCGACCCGGGTGGGGTGTTCGGGCAGCATCTGGCCCTCGGTGACCGGGCGGGGTGGGTCGGTGTGCTGGGGGGTGGCGTCCAGGGTGACCCAGTGTCCGGCGGCGGACCGGACCTCGACCCAGGCGGCGAGCATGCCGCCGGTGCAGGTCTCGGTGCAGGACGTCAGGGTGGGGTCGTCGGTGGTCAGTCGCCAGCCGAGGACGACCCGGGACTCGTAGCCCAGGTGCCGGGCGATCAGTGCGGCCGCGGTGGCGAACTGTTCGTCGTCCCCGGCCGCGGCCACCAGATCGCCGGTGGGGGCGTCAGCGCCGAGTTTGTCCTGCTGCTCGTTCAGGTCGGCGAACAGGTCCTCGATCCGGGCGGCGGAGTGACCGGAGCGGGAGGGCACGACGGTGGGCGGGGACTGATCGGTGGCGGCGGACCGGGCGTCCTGTTCGGTCAGCCAGTGGCTGAGGTAGCCGCGGTCGCGGAGCCGGCCGACGAGTTCGCGCAGTCCCGGTTCGTCGGCGCCCAGCTGTTGGGACTGCACCCAGGCGATGAGTTGCGGGTGCGCGTCGGCATCGAGGGTGGAGGTGGAGGTGGGTGCGCCCAGCGGCCCACCGGCGACCGGCGAGGCCGTGACCCGGTAGCGGTCGGTGGCGCGCAGTCCCGTGAGGCCCTCGGGGTCGGTGGTGGTGATCAGGGCGGCGTCGGCCCAGGCGGAGTGGTAGTAGCCGGCGGCGAGCGCGTCGGCCCTGGGCCCCTGGAACTCGGGGGCGGCCAGGACGCCGGCCGGCAGGGGGAGCCAGAGCCCGCGGTAGCCGGTGTCGATCTCGATCTCGACCGTGGCGGTGGTCGCCGCGGATCGCGAGCGCGGCACCCGGGCGAACCGGTGGTCGGCGGTGTCGGCGGAGGTGCTGAAGTGCTGCCCGTCGTAGTCGTCCAGGACGGCCAGCCGGAGCCGGTCGACCGGGTCGGCGCCCTCGGCGGTCTGCGACTGGACGTGCAGCCACACCTGATCGGCGGCGTCGCCGGTGAACGCGGTGCGGTACGCGTCCAGCGGGCTGGGTTCGGCCTGCACGGCGATCACCGGTTCGGTGTCGGCTCGCAGGGAGCGCCGGGCGGCAGGGTCGGTCTGGTCGGCGACGATCAACCCGGTGGCCAGGGCGAGGGCGGCGAGGGTGCCACCGACCACGCACCGGATCAGCCCCGAGCCGAGGCGCCGGGCGAGTGGGATGCCGGTGCCGGCTTCCCGGGCCGCCGCCACCGCCTGACGCCGGGCGATCCGGGGTCGCAGGGTCAGCCACACCAGGCTGACCGCCGTGAAGCCGAGCACCGGGACGGTCACCCACGGGTCGGGCAGCTCGACCGGACCGACCCGCCACGGCTGCCCGGCCTGCGCCGGTCCGAGCAGCGGTCCGACCGCCACTGCCAGGGTCAGGGCGGGCACGGCGATCACCGCGCGGCGGCCCGGCGCGGTGGCGCACCTGGCCGCGATCAGCATCGCCGCGGTGAGCACCGCGAGCCACAGCGCCAGACTCGCCCGGTACTCCTGCACCGGAAGTCGCAAGGTGAGCAGGTGCTGCCAGCCGACGACGATCGCGCCGGCCGCCTCCGCGATCCCGGCGAGCAGATCCGGCACGGAGGTGGTGCGGTACGGAACGGCCACCGGCACCGCGACGAGCAGGTAGGCACCGGCGGCGGCCAGTGCGGCCACCCACCAGGCTCGCCGTCGGGTCAGGGAGGCCACGGTCAGACCGATCGCGACCGCGACCGCGCTGACCACCACCAGACGCCAGGTCTGGTACACCGGCCACGCGGCGACGGTGGCCAGGCCGGCCCCGATCAGCAGGTACCCGATGGCGGCAAGCTCACGGGTCCCGGCCGAGGGCTGCGCTGCACGGCGACGACGGCCGGCCGAGGCGGTGGCTGCGCTCATGCCAGGGCTCCGCGGGCGAGCATCCGGCCCAGGTCCGGCAGCCGGCCGACGGTCAGCACGGTCATCCGGCGGGTGTGACGGACGACGGGTTCGGCATCGATCGCGCACTGCAGCACCACGGCGCGGGTCGCGGCCGGCAGCGCGGTCACCGCGGCGGACAGTCGTCCCAGGTCCACCGCCGACCCGACGACCAGGAAGGCCACGGTCATCTGCGGGCATGCCTCGGCGGCGAGCGCGGTCACGTCCTCCACCGGGGTCGACCGCTCGCCGGGTTCCAGCTCGCAGGTGGCGTCCAGCAGGGTCCGCGGGCTGCGCACCGGCAGGCTGCGCACCGTGACGACCGTGCCCCGGCTGATCCGCGGCGGTTCGGCGCCGGTGGCCACATACATGTCCCGGCCGTCGCGAATGCCCTGCGCGGCCAGCGAGGCGAGCACACCGACCGCGAGTTCGACCTCGTCGTCATCCAGGAAGTCGGCCGCATCGAGCCCGAGCAGCACGGCCAACCGCGAGCGCCGCGACTCCTGGTACTCGCGGACCATCAACCGGCCGGTCTTGGCGGTGGACCGCCAGTGCACGTGCCGCATCGAGTCGCCGACCACGTACTCCCGGATCGCGTGGAAGGACAGGTCGCTGGCGACCACGTCGGTGGAGGGCAGCCCGTCCAGGTCGTGTACCTGGCCCAGACTGGTGGCGGGTAGTCCGATGGTGACGGGGTGTACGTGGATCGTCGACCGTTGGGGCCAGCGCACCTCGCGGCGGAGCACCCCGATCGGGTCGCTGCGGGCCAGTCGCATCGGGCCGACCTCGATCACCCCGCGGCGCAGGGCGGGGATGGTCAGGGTCTGCTGGTGACTGCCGCCGGGGCCGAGCAGCGGGATCCGGCTCTCGACCAGACCGGTGCCAACCGGCACGTCCACCACGGCGGGCAATGCCGGCCGGGAGGCGGTGTTCGCCACCACGAGCACTGCCTGGACCACCTGTCCGGCGACCACCCGATCCTGTCCCAGGTCGAGCGCGACCGAGTAGGTCTGTCCACCGAGCAGGAAGGGGGCACTGACCAACAGGAGCACCGCCGCACCGACCAGCAGCACCCAACCCAGGGCCCACCCGAGCAGCGGCCCGAGCACCGACCCGGCCACCAGTGCGGCGACCACCAGCCACCCCCCGGCGGTCACGGTGTCGCGCAGCAGGGCGGCGACGGCGCGACCGCGGGCGGCCGCCCAGCCCCGCAACCGGTGCCACCAGAAGCGCGCGGCGGCCAGTCGGCCACTGCTGCGCACCACTCGGGTGACCGTGGTGGCGTAGGTGCCGGTGGCCGTCCGGGTCCCGGTCAGTTCCAGTCGTTCGTCACCGCTCACGTCACGCGACGCCGTTCTCCACCGGGGCCGGCACGTCGAGCAGGATCTGCGCCAGGATCTGGGCGGCGTCGATGCCGTCGAACTCGGCCTCGGGTTCCAGCACCAGCCGGTGGCCGAACACCGGCAGCACCAGGTCGCGCACGTCGTCGGGGACCAGGTAGGACCGGCCGTGGGCCAGCGCCCAGGTCATCGCCAGCTTCGACAGGGCCATCGCGCCGCGGACGCTGACGCCGAGCCGGACCTCGGTGGCGGACCGGGTGGCGTTGACGATCCGGATCACGTGGTCGATCAGCACCGGGTTGACGTGCACCTGCCGGGCCAGTTCGCCCAGGGTGACCACCGTGCCGGCGTCGACCACCGCGGGCACCTCGGTGCGGGGCTGAGCCACCTCCTGGAGCACCCGCATGGTGGCGGCGTCGTCGGGGTAGCCGATCGAGGTCTTGATCATGAACCGGTCGAGCTGTGCCTCCGGCAGTCGATAGGTGCCCGCCTGCTCCACCGGATTCTGAGTCGCGAGAACCACGAACGGGCGCCCGACCGAGCGGGTCACCCCGTCCACGGTGACCTGGCCCTCCTCCATCACCTCCAGCAGCGCGGACTGGGTCTTGGGGCTGGCCCGGTTGATCTCGTCGGCGAGCACGACCTGGGCGAAGACCGGTCCGGCGTGGAACTCGAAGGTCCCACTGCGCTGGTCGTAGACGGTGATGCCGGTGACGTCGCCGGGCAGCAGGTCCGGGGTGAACTGGATCCGGGTGCTGGTGCCGCCGATCGACTGCGCGATGGTCCGGGCCAGCGCGGTCTTGCCGGTGCCCGGATAGTCCTCGAGCAGCACGTGGCCACCACTGATCGCCGTGGCGAGGACCAGCTCGATCACGTGCCGTTTGCCGTACAGCGCACGCTCGACGTTGTCGGCCAGCGCCGCGAAGCTCTCCGCGAACCAGGTGGTCTGCTCCGGGGTGAGGGTCATCGGGACGGTCTCCTCGTTCGGGGGATCGGGTGGTCAGGACTCACCGGCGGGCTCCTGCGGTCCGGGTTCCGGTTCCGGTTCGGGGGCGGGCAGCGTGCAGGTCGCGGCGCGCACCGGTTCCAGCCCGTCGTACGGACCGCCCGCCACCCAGTTCAAGGTCCAGGTCACCTGATCGCCGACGATCGCCGGGTCGGCGGAGGCCCGGCCGGTCAATGGGCCGGAGCTGAGGGTGAACGGCGGTTCGGTGGCGCTGCACGTCCCGGCGGTGGTGGTGACGATCACCGGTGCCCGGGCCGAACCCTCCTGGGCCGGCACGGGGGCGGGGGCGGAGCAGCGCGCGGCGTCGGACCGGCTGCACTGGCGGACCAGGACCTGGTCGGGTACCCGGTCGCTCGGCAGCGCGAAGGTCTGCGACCAGGTGACACCGTCGGTCGAGTACCACAGGTGCAGCCCGGAGGCGGCGGACACCCGAGGTTCGGTGACCCGGGTGAACTCGCTGGTCGCCCCGCGGACGGTCGCCCGGGCGTTGATCGAGTAGCCGCGGTTCACGGTCGGTGGGTCGGCCTGGAAGACGATCAGCTCGCCCGGCGGGTTCGCGGCCACCGCACCGAAACCGTTGCCGCCGCACACGGTGACCCAGTACTGGGTGTCGTTGGCGAGGTCGCTGAACGTGCCGGAGGTCTGGCGGCGCAGTGGGGTGCCCTGGACCACCAGCTCACCGGAGGGCCCGGAGCGGCAGGTCAGTCCGGCGTGGTCGGCGAGCAGGTAGACCAGTTCGGTGGGCCGGGTGCTGCCGTTGGCGTCGACCCCGGCCCCACCGACCACGATGCTGCGGCCCTGCACCTGCGCCGTGCCGGGCTCGACCTTGGGCAGACCGGCCACGGTGACCTGCGTCTGCCCCGCTGCGCCGCGGCTGTCCTGGGCTCCGATCGGTGGGGCGAACCGGCTCACCGGCGTGACCTGGACGGTGTGGGTACCGACCCCGAGCACCAGGTCCACCGTGGTCGTGTCGCCGGTGCGGGTGACCGGCTCGGGGCGGCCCTCGATCTCGAATGCGCTGACGTCGGAACCGGAGGTCAGGGTCACCCGGGCCACCCCCTGCGCAGCGGTGGTCCTGCCGCCGTCGAAGACCGGTGCGGCACTGACACTGATCGACGGTGCCTGGTAGGCCCAGGCCCGCACCGGGGTGCTGTCGTCGGACTCCCCGACCGGGTTGCGCGACCGCGCGGTGTACGCGTGCTGCTCGCCGTTGCTCAGCCCGGCCACCGTGCAGCGGAACCGGCCTGGACCGGCGGCGGCACAGCTCGCGGCGACTGCCCGGCCGTCCTCGTAGATCCCGACGCTGCTGACCGCGGGGTGAGCGGTGGCGGCGGTGGCCAGGTGCACGTCCAGGGTCACCGACCCGGCGGAGAAGTCGCGCAGTTCCACGCTGCCGGGTGCGGCCGGGTAACCGCGGACGTCCAGGTGCAACACCCCGGTGCCGACCCGGCCCTGCGCGTCGGCGACCGTGAACGGCACCGTGCACGACCCACCCGCCGGTTTCGGTTCGGCGGGCCAGGTCACCTGGACCGAGGTGGCGTCCCGCAGTCGCACCTCGGCGGCGGGGCAGGACACCGCACCGGTGCTGCTGCCGATCCGTTCCACCCGGAGCCCGCCCCCCGGCCGGCCGGCGAACGGGTCGTGTTCCCCGGCCACGCCGACCAGGGTGACGGTGCAGTTCGGCCCGCGGCTGACGTCGCAGGAACTGGTGACCGTGGCCCCGCGGGGGGTGTCCGGGCTGGTCTGGCCGACCACCAGCTCGACCGTGGTGGACAGTCCGCCGTAGGCGTCCACCCGGATCGGCAGACTGACCCGGGTGCCGGGCACCGCACCGACCGACGCCGCGACGGTGAGAGTGCGGCCGCGCTGATCGACGGTGAACGCGGAACCGGTGGCGCCGATCCGGAACGCCAGCGCGGACTCGTCCCCCACCCTGCCGCCCTCCCAGGAGACCAGGGTCATCAGGTCGATCGTGTCACTGCTCCCGGGTGACACCGTCCGGCTGAGCGCAGTCAGCACCGCCTGGGGACTGCGCGGGGTGACCTGGATCGGGACCAGCAGGTCGGTCCAGGTCTCCTGCCCGGCCAGCCGGACCGCCACCGGGCAGGTGTCGGTCCAGGGTGCGCCGTTGCCCGCGATGTAGCGCAGTGTGCCCTGCTCGACCGCGCAACTCGCCTGCGGACGGTTGCCGCGCACCGCGGCGGCGGTCCGGACCTCGATCCGGTCGCCGGGGGCCAGGTGCACCCGCCCGCTCAGGTCCGCGCTGACCGTGTCTCCCTCGGCGACCGGCACCGGGGCGACATCGGTGCGGGCGGCGACCCGCATGTCGTCGAAAGGTGGGATCCGCAGGAAGGCGTAGGTCCGGGCGGTCCGGCCGGCGTGGTCCGCACCGGTGATCGCGAAGGGCACCAGGGCGCCCTCGGTCGGCAGCGGGCCGGCGATGCGGGTGCCGTCCACCACCGAGTAGCGGCTCGCGGCCGGCCCCCACACCTCGACCCGCAGCGTGCCCGGTGCACCGGTCGGCCAGCTCACCTTGCCGGCGAGTACGTCGATGCCCACACCTGGCAGTTCGGTGCGCTGGCGGGCGGTGAGCACGGTGTCGGTGACCAGGGGCGGTTCGGCGGTGGCCGCAGCGATCACGTCCAGCACGATCAGGCCCTCGGCGGTGCTCCCGGTGGTCGAGGAGCGGACGGTGTACCAGTAGGCGTGGGTGCCGAGCTGATCGCCCGGCCGCAGCTGAACCGTTCCGTCCGACAGCGAGGTCGCCGGGTCGAGCAGTCCCGACAGGCGCCGCTCCTCCCCGCTGCCCGCCGGGGCGTCCGGGCGGAGGCCGACCACGGACAGCGTCCCCCCGGCGGGATCCAGGTCGTTGACCAGCGGTTCGATCCGGATCGGAGTGCTGAGCCCGGCCTCGACCCGGACCCGGTCGGCATACGCGATCGGTGCCAGCGGACCGGATCCGTCCAGCACCGCGATCCGGACCTCCGCGGTGGCGGTCGCACCGCGGGCGTCGCGCACCGTGTAGCCGAACCGGACCTGGTCGCCGGCCCGTGCGGTGGCCGGGGCCTGGTAGACGATCGCGTCGGCGATCTCGTTCACCCGGGCGAAGCCGGTGCCGGCGTCGGGTTGATCCACCCCGATCACGGCCACCGGGTCACCGTCCGGGTCGATCTGCCGGCCGTCGAACGGGATCTCCACCGTGGCCCCCGCGACGACCCGGGCGACCAGGGTGGTGGGAACCGGCGGCCGGTTCGTGTCCTCCGCGACCACCGTGAGGGTGACCGCGGCGGTGGCCAGGGCGCTGGGGTCGGTGGCCAGCGCGACGCCGTAGTCCACCCGGTAGGTGCCGGGCTCGGACGGTGCCAGGTAGCGCAGCACGTCACCGGCGGCGAAGACCAGTTCCCCCTCGGCGTCCGAGCCCGCGACCTCGGGCAGCAGGGTCAGCTCCGCACCGCCGGGTGCCACGTCATTGGCCAGCACCTCGACGTCCACCTGCTCGCCCGCCCGGACCACGGCCGCATCCGGAACCGCGATCGGCGGCTGACCGGTCGGTTCCTCGGCCAGGAAGACGGTCACCGTGCCCTCGGCGTGGGCGTTCGCCCCGTCGGTCACCGCCACCCGCACCGTGCCCACCGGCCCCGGTCGGCCGTCCTGGGTGCTGCCGCGCAGCCGGAGCATCGCGCCGTCCACCACGTCCACGCCGAGCGCCGGGTCGGAGCTGGTCGCCGAACTGATCTGCACCACCCGGTCGGAGACCCCCCGCACCGCATCGAGCACATCCACCGTGCTGTCCTGACGGGCCCGGACCACCGCGGTCATCGGGGCCAACGTGAGTTCGGAGGCGGCCTCCGGGCAGATCACCCGGATCTGGGCGGACTGTTCCTGGCCGGTGACCAGGTCGCGCAGCCGGTAGGTGAGCAGGAACTGCCCGGTGCTGCGGGCGGTGATCGACACCGACCCGGCGCGGGCATTGACGTCGATCACCAGGTCGGCGGCCGAGGCCGTGGCGGCGACCGCATCCTGCACCTGCACCGATCCGGAGCCGCTCAGCACGTGATCGGGGAGGTGGACGACGGTGGCGACGCCGGGCGTGGCGACCAGGGCGATCGGTTCGAGCTCCAGGGCCGGGCTGGCGCTGACCGCGACGGTGAGCCCCCGGGTGGCCGTCTCGCCGCGCGCGTCGACGACGGTGGTGGTGACCGACGTGGTCAGCGGGCCGGCATTCGGGTCGGTGTGCTGCACGGTCACGGTGCCGTCGGCAGCGGCCACCACCCGCACCGGCACCGCGGGATCGTCGACCTGCGCCCCGGCGAGCACCAGCGGATCGCCCTCGGCATCCACCCACGCGTCCAGCACCCGCACCCGGGCGGTGCCACCCGGGGACAAGGTCGCGGTCGGCCAGGTCTGGGTGCAGCCCTGCACCGCGCACCACTGCGGCGGGGTGCTGGTCTCCTCGTCGACCACCTGGAGTGTGACGGTGGCCGGCTCGGAGACCGCGAAGCCGTCGGTGACCCGGTAACTGAAGGTCGCGCTCCCCGTCGTGGCGGACACCTGCGCCACGACGAGCTGATCGTTCTCGGCCAACCGGATCGTGCCGAACTCCCCCGGTGCGAGGCCCTCGGCCAGTGACTCCGGCACGATGGTGAGCACATCCCCGACGTTGGGGTCGTGGTCGTTGAGCAGCACGGGCAGGCGGACGTCGGCGCCGGCCCGCACCCCGAAGGTGTCCGGCGCCGCCACCGGCGGGTGCTGTTCGACGACCTCCTCGACCTGGCGCGTGCCGGTCTCGGTGGTGGACCGGTCCAGTGGCGCCCACTGCTCCACCGGCACCACCTGCCCATCCGGCACCGTCCACAGCAGCCCGCTGCCGGATTCGGACAGCACCGCCCGGGCACCGTTGTCGGAGAGCACCGGACGTACCTGCGCCGCCTGGTCCAGCGTGTCCGACGGGACGGTCAGCGCACGCGGCTGGTCCTGGGTGGAGACCCACAGGGTGCCGCCGGTGGTGGTCAGCCAGGCGGCGAGCGCGGTGCCGTCGTCCAGTACCACCGGCTGGGCCGGGGTCCCGGTCGCCTCCACCACCCGGCGGCTGCTGCCGTCGGCGTGATCGACCGCGACCAGTCCGTCCCGGTCGGCCAGGTACACCGGGCCACCCTGGGCGGTCGCCCGCTGGAGTTGGGCATCGTCGGCCAGGTCGACCGGGTGCGGACCGTCACCGCCGGACCACCAGAGCCGTCCGGCAGTCGGGTCGACCAGTACCCACCGCCCTTCGACCACGGTGAGCTGCACCTCGGCGGACGCGGGCGCCTGCGGCACCGGCTCCGGGTCGGCCACGGCGAGCCCGGTCTCGGCATCCAGCAGCCGCACAACTCCGTCACCGGGGACGTAGACCGCGACCAGTCCGTCCGGGTCGACCGCCACCGCGCCGGCCGGGGCGGACTCCTGGGGGTCGTCCTCCTCGGCCACCGGCTCGGGGTAGAGCCGTACCGGGGATCGGTGACCGGCATCGGCCAACCGCTGGGTCCAGACCTGCCCGGTGTCGGTCAACTGGGCGAGCACGTCACCACCGGCGACCACCTCGGTGGTGCCCTCCGCGGTGGAGGTGCCGGCGGTGGCCGTACCGTCCTGCTCCGGGACCAGATCCACCGGGTTCCCGGCATCGACCGGCCACAGCGAGCGACCGCCCTGGGCCACGACCGCCGCGTCCGCCCCGTGCTGGATCACCCGGGTGGGTTCGGTGACCCGCCGCACGGTGTCGATCTGACCGACGTCGGTGTGGAAGCGCGCGTACTGCCCGTCATCGCGCGTGACCCAGACCGCGGTCTCGGTGGTGGCGACCTCCTGGGTGTCGTACCCCGGGGACAACACCGCCCCGACCCCGGCGCCCACCGCCAGCACCGCGGCGACCACGGCGGCGATCGGCCGACGACGGCGGGTACGCGTCCTCACAGCACACCGGTCCCGAGCAGCGCGACCACCCCGGCAGCCAGCACCGCCAACCCGGCACCCGCACCGATCAGCACCGGACGCCACCGGTGCAGGCGACCGGGGGTGGCCACGGTCAACCCGTCCCGGTCCACCGGCAGCTCGGCGCGCTCGCGGGCGGCACGTGCGGCGCGACGGCCCCCGGTCCGCACGGTGGTGGCCGCCGGGCCACGCACCGCGTCGTCGTCGACATCCACCGGCGCCGCCCCCTGGGCCCACTGGGCGGAGGGCACGTCCACCGCGGTGGGTGAGATGCCGGCGCGATACTGCACCCAGCGCAGTTCTTCCGCCACGGCCAGCATCGACGGTTGCCGGCGGCGCGGGTCCCGGGACATGGCCCGCATCAGGATGTCCTCGACCCCTTCCGGCAGTCCGGGCACCGACAGCGGCGCCGGCCGGCCGTGCACGATCCGGCGGACGGTCTGCTCACGCGAGTTGCGTTCCCGGTCCGGGTCGGCGAACGGTGCGCGCCCGGCCAGCAGGGTGTAGAGCGTGGCACCCAGGCTCCACACCTCGGTGGCGACCGTGCCGGTGACCGCACCGGTCAGCACCTCGGGGGCGCTGGTTGGAACGGACATGGCCACGATCTGGTGCCGGTCGCCGCCGAGGGCGGAGGCGATCCCGAAGTCGGCCAGCACCGGGGCGTCCAGGGTGGTGACCAGGATGTTCGACGGCTTGATGTCCCGGTGCAGCACCCCGGAGCGGTGGGCCATCTCCAGCGCCCCGGCCACCCGGACCCCGGTGTCCAGCACCTGGCCGAGCGGTAGCGGGGACCGGCGGGCCCGGGCACCCAGGGTGTCCGGGCAGTACTCCATCACCAGATAGGGGCGGCCGTCCGCGGCGATCGAGGCGGCATGAATGGTGACCACCGCCGGATGGGTGGACAGCCGGGCCAGGACGTCGGCCTCGGCATTGAACGCGCGGCGCACGGCGGCGTCGGTGATCGCGGCGGCCAGCACTTTGACCGCCACCACGCGGCGGGGCATGTCCTGCTCGTAGCAGAACACGTCGGCGAACCCGCCCGAGCCCAGCGGACGCACGTAGGTGAGGCCCGCCAGTACCGGGGCGCGCCCGGCCACCCGTCGTGCCATGAGCGTGGTACCCCTTGTCCTGCTCCGCTCCGGCGCCACCCCGTCGTTCCTGATTCCGCGGGGCGCGGCGATGTGACCGATGACGTCACATGCGCATCAGATTGTGCCATGAAAACGCGCAGGAAAGTGTCGATCGCACAATCCGAAAGCGCCCGGATCGCGTAAACAATCTCAAGGGAAAAAGGTGCGGGAATCGCCGGAAAGCCCGGCCGGATAGCGGTCAGTCGCCGGTGGCCACCGGGCGCTCCGGGTCACTGGACCACTGGGACCAGCTGCCCGGGTAGAGCACCGGGGTGTAGCCGGCCATGGTCAGCGCGGCGGCCTGGTGTGCGGCGCTCACCCCGGAGCCGCAGTAGACCGCGACCTGGCCACCGGCCGGCGCCCCGAGTGCCGCGAACCGGGCGGTGAGGGCGTCCGGCGGCAGGAAGGTGCCGTCCGCGCCGAGGTTCTGGCCGGTCGGCGCGTTGACCGCACCGGGGATGTGCCCGGCCCGGGGGTCCCAGGGCTCGACCTCACCGCGGAACCGCTCGGGCGCCCGGGCATCCAGCAGCAGACCCTGTTCGGCCCACTCGGCGGCGCCGTCGGCGTCCAGGGCGGGCAGGTGGCCGCTGCTCAGCACCACGTCGCCGAGCGGCGGGTGCACCTCGGCCTGGTCCAGCTCGCCACCGGCGGCGACCCAGCCGGCCAGGCCGCCGTCCAGGATCCGCACCCGGTCGAACCCGGCCCAGCGCAAGGTCCACCAGGCCCGGGCGGCCGACATCGAGTCGTAGTCGTCGTAGACCACGACCTGGTCGTCCTGGCGCAGGCCCCAGCGGCGGGCGGCCCGTTGCAGCACCTCGGGGTCGGGCAGCGGGTGGCGACCCTCGGCCGGGGTGGCGTGCGAGGCGAGCTCGGTCTCCAGGTCGACGTACACCGCGCCCGGCAGGTGGCCGGCGCGGTAGCCGTCGATCCCGGGCGGGCCGCCGAGCTGCCAGCGCACGTCGAGCAGGCGGGGCGGACGGGGGCTCGCGAGCTCCTCGGCGAGGGCGGCGGCGGAGACGATGACCTCGGGCATGGCGGCAGAGTAGACCCGTGGCACGGGCACCGCCCGGAGATCATTAGGCTGGCCCGCGATGATCACTCGTGCCGAAGGTGCCTACCTGGGCGCCGTCCGGGCGTTCCAGAATCCGATGCTCGATCTGCTGCACAAGCGGCATGCCCCGCTGATCGTCTCGCTGCTGTCGCTGGTCTTCACCGCGGAGCGCGCGACGGTGCCGGTGGATGACGCGCACACCGAGATCGCGGACGCCCTGGACCAGCTGCGTGCCGCCGGGCACGGCGACGACCTGCCGACCGGTGGTGCCCGCGACCTGTGCCGGCAGTGGGCGGACGCCGGCTGGCTGGTCCGCCAGGTGCTGGACGACGACGTCGAGGTGTACCAGGTGTCCGCGCACGCCGTCGGGGCGCTCGAGGTCGCCGGGCGGGCCGGTGGCACCCGGGCCCGGGTGTCGCAGTCCCGGGTGCGCAGCCTGCTGGACGCCCTGGACCGGCTGGCCCAGCACGCCGACCCGGACGTGCTGGTCGCGATGGCCCGGCTGGACGCGGAGATCGCGGAGAAGCAGGCCGAACTGGACCGGATCCAGCGCACCGGCACGGTGGAGCAGGTCGGCGAGGAGACCCTGCTGGAGGAGGCCGAGAACGTCCTGCACCTGGTGCGGGAGCTGCCCGGCGACTTCGCCCGGGTGGCCGAGTCGATCAAGGCGATGCAGCGCGACGTGGTCACCGCCCTGCGCCAGGACGAGCGGCCCACCGGTGAGGTGCTGCGCGAGTACCTGGAGCGCGGCGAGCACGTGATGGAATCGACCGTGGAGGGCCGGGCGTTCGCCGGGGCGCTGCGGTTGATCGGCGACCCGCAGCGGCTGGACGAACTGTCCGCACAGCTGGACGTGGTGCTGCGCCACCCGTTCACCCGCCGGCTGCCGGTCCAGCAGCGCACCGAGCTGAGCGAGATCGGCCGCCGGATCGAACAGGGTCTGGAGCAGGTGTTCGCCGCCCAGCGTGAGGCGTCGTCGGTGATCACCTCCCAGGTCCGCAACCACGACCCGCTGCGCGACCGCCAGGTCGACGACCTGCTGCGGGACGTGATGGCCGGGATGCAGGCCTGGATGCCGGACTCCCGGCGCGGGCAGGCGGTCGAGCCGCTGCGCCGGTTGCCGGTGGCCGAGGTGGACCACCTGCGCCAGACCCCGGGTGACCTGCGACCGCCGCAGCCGCCGGAGGCCCTGTCCGTGTGGGAGGACGACGCCGAGGAGGTCTCGCACGCCGAGGCCCGCGCCTGGGGCGGTCCGCACTACGCCGAGCTCGGTGCCTACCTGACCGGCTGGCTGGCCGAGCACCCCGGCGGCGACCTGGCCGAGGCCTTCGCCGCCGCCCCCACCGCCCTGCGGCGACCGGTGGACCTGCTGGGTCTGCTGGAGATCGCCGCCCAGTTCGACACCACCGACACCGACACGATCGCCTACGTCGAGGCGATCCGGCCCGACGGCACCCCCCGCCGCTTCGCCTTCGAGGGCGTCAGCGTGCGGATGGAGGACACCCCGCATGACTGAGACCACCGACGCCTTCATCGACACCGTCTCGATGGAGGAGGACCCCGGCGAGCTGTTCGCCGGCGACTCCGGCACCCTGGACGCCGAGGTGCGCCGGGTGCTGGTCCGGCTGTTGCAGCGCCGGTTCCTGCTGGCCGAGAAGAACGCCGCGCAGTGGAAGACCCTGCTGGCGAACCAGCAGGTGATCGAGTCCCGGCTGCACGACCTGTTCGTACACCTGGTGGTCGACCACGACCGCGGCATCGCCTACAAGCGCCAGGTCCGCTCCGCCGAGCTGGACGTGCCGGTGCTGCTGCGCGACGAGGCCTACACCCGCGCCGAGACCCTGGTGCTGGTGCACCTGCGGACCGTCTTCCAGCGCGAGCGCGGTGCCGGGGAGACCTCGGTCCGGGTCGATGTCGAGGAGATCGAGCAGACCGCGCTGACCTACTTCGACCCCACCGGCACCAACCTGGCGACCCGGCAGCGGGAGATCCGCGCCGCGATCGCCCGGCTGGCCAAGGACGGGCTGATCGAGGAGGTGTCCGAGGGCCGTTACCGGATCACCCCGCTGGTCGAGGTGGTGCTGAGCAACGAGCGCCTGGTCGAGCTGCGCGAGTGGCTGCGCACCCCGGGCGCCGAGGTCGTCGTGGACGAGGACCCGGTTCCCGAGCCCGAGCCGGAGCCCGACCCCGAGCCGGCGGACGACACCCCCACACCCCCGCAGGACACCGACCTGTTCACCCCCGATGAGGAGACCGCCCGATGACGATGGTGGACACGCTCTTCGGCCTGATCCCGGCGGCCTCCACCGGCCAGCAGTGGGTGGCCCGGGACCTGCAACTGGTGAACTGGGGCGGCTACGACGGCCACCACCGGGTGCTGCTCGCCCCCACCGCCACCCTGCTGTCGGGCGGCTCCGGCTCCGGCAAGTCCACCCTGATGGACGCCTACATCGCGCTGCTGATGCCGCACACCACCCCGTTCAACGGCGCCTCCAACGGGGGCGTGGTCGGTCGCCCGCGCGGCAAGGACCAGCGCAACATCCTGTCCTACGCCCGGGGCAAGCTGGATGAGTCCCGCACCGACGAGGGCACCCGGCAGCGGGTGCTGCGCGGTGACGGCAAGGACACCTGGTCCGCGATCGCGATGACCTGGGCCGACCAGACCGGCCGGGTGTTCACCGCGGTGCGCGCCTGGTACGTCCCGTCGGCGGCCCGGACCCTGGAGGAGGTCACCGCGGTGCGCGCCACCGTGGACGACGCCTTCGACCTGGCCGCGCTGGAGTCCGCCGCCGCCGAGCGCCTGGCCCGGCCCGCGGTCACCGCCACCGGCGTGACCGCCTACGACACCGACCGGGAGTTCACCGCACGGCTGTGGTCCACCCTCGGGATCGGCGCCACCGGCGACGGCAGCCGGGCGGTCGGCCTGCTCGGCCGGATCCAGGCCGGCCAGCAGATCACCACCGTGGACGCGCTGTACAAGGCGATGGTGCTGGAGGAGCCGAGCACCTTCGCCACCGCGGATGCCGTGGTGGAGCAGTTCGACAAGCTGACCGGCACCCGCGAGCAGATGATCACCGCCCGGCAGCAGGTCAAGGCGCTGGAACCGATCCGGGAGCTGCGCGACCGGGTGGAGCGGGCCGCCGGCCGGCTGCGGGTGATCGAGCAGCTCGGCGACGTGGACGCCCCGAACTCCCCCGCCGCACTCTGGCGGCACGAGCAGCGCCTCGGCTTGCTCCGGGACGTCGAGCACGACCTGCAGCAGCAGCACCGCGGCGCCCAGCGCCAGGTCACCGAGACCACCGCCCGGGTGGAGGCCGCCCGCGCCGAGCTGGATGGGGTCAAGGAGACGCTGTGGAGCTCCGGCGGCGACCGGCTGGCCACCGCCCAGCGCGAGCACCGCACCGCCGAGGAGCGCCTGGCCCGGGTGGACGCGGCCCGGACCCGGGTGGCCGGGATCGTCCGGGACGCGCTGGACCGCGAGCTCAAGGGCCAGGCCGACTACCAGCGCCTGGTCGACCAGGCCCGGGCGGCACTCGCCGACGGTGACGCCAAGGCCACCGCCCGCCGGGCCCTCGGTGACGCGATGACCGAGAAGAAGGACGCCGCGATCGAGCTGGCCCGGCTGCGGTCGGACCGGGTCGCCGCCACCGCGCACAAGGGCGCGATCCCCAGCGAGCTGCTGCACGCCCGGGCCGCGCTGGCCGAGGCGGCCGGGATGTCGCCGGAGCAGCTGCCGTTCGTCGCGGAGCTGATCGAGGTCCGGGCCGAGCACGAACCGTGGCGGGAGGCGTTCAACCTGGCACTCGGCGGCTTCGCCACCCAGCTGCTGCTGGACATGGCGGACCTGCGCCGGTTCCGCGATGCGATCGACGGAGTGCAGCTCGGTCGCCGGTTGCGGTTCGAGGGCGTGCCCACCGACATCCACACCGACGTCGCCCTGGACCCGCGGACCCTGCCCGGTCGGCTCGACTTCCGGGCCGGGCCGTTCACCGGGTGGCTGCGCACCGAGCTCGCCAACCGGTTCGCCTACGTCTGCGTCGACACCCCGGGCGAGCTGGCCCAGCACCGCAAGGCGCTCACCCGGACCGGCCAGACCTCCGACGGCACCCGTGGCGCGCACGGCGGCGGTGGCCGGGCCAACCTGCTCGGCTTCAGCAACACCCGGCGACTGGCCCAGCTGGACCGGGAGATCGAGGCCGCCCAGCGCCGGCTGCTGCAGGCCGAACAGCAGGTCGACGCCGCCGACGGGGCCCTGGACCAGCAGGATGCCGAGCTGGACGCCTACCGGGTGATCGAGCAGACCAGCTGGGAGGAGATCGACACCGCCACCGCCGAGGCCGACCGCGACCGCTGGCAGCAGGTGATCGACCAGGTCACCTCCGGCAACCCCGAGGTCACCCGGCTGCAGCAGCGCGCCACCGAGCTGGAGCAGTCCATCCGGGCGCTCAGCGACCAGCTCGGCCGGGCCAAGGGCGAGGCCGAACGACTCTCCGACACCTGGTCCGCGATCACCGACGACGTCGACGTCGCCCAGCAGGCCCTGGACGACGCGCAGGACGCCGAGGTCACGGTCGCCGAGGACCAGCGCGCCTACCTGGACGCCCTGCTCGGCACCCCGGACGGCACACCCCCGGCCGGCCCGGCGGCGGCCCTGGACGCCTTCGACACCCGCGCCGCCCGGGCCACCGAGCTGCTGCGCGCCGACCGGCAGGCCGCCGAACAGGAGATCGGCACCGCCCGGGACACCCTGCGCCGGATCTTCGAGACCTTCGTCGAGCGCTGGCCGGATCCGAACCTGGGCACCGACCCGGGCGGCGCCTTCGCCGACTTCGACCGGATCCTGGACGAGCTGGAGACCTCTGGCCTGCACGAGCTGGAGGCCGACTGGCGGCGCAGCCTGCTCCGGCTGTCCGGCAACGACCTGACCGACCTGTACAACGCCCTGTCCCGCTCGGTGCGCGAGATCAAGGAGCGGATCCGGCCGGTCAACGACATCCTGGCCGCCCTGCCGTTCGCCGACGACGACCACCGGCTGCGGATCGACGCCCGCGACACCCAGTCCACCGTGGTCGCCCGGTTCCGCAAGGAGCTGCGTGACCTGCGCGACCTGCTGGCCACCGAGGCCACCGACGAGGAGCGCGAGCGCCGGTACACCCGGATGGCCAAGGTGATCGACCGGATCCGCCGCACCGCACCGGACTTCGCCGACCTGGTCGACGTCCGGCGCCACGTCCGGCTGTCCGCCGAGAAGGTCGACCTGGAGGGCAACCACGTCGCGCTCTACGACCACATCGGCGAGAAGTCCGGCGGTGAGTCGCAGGAGCTGGTCGCCTTCATCGTCGGCGCCGCGCTGCGTTACCAGCTCGGCGACGCCGGTGCCGACCGACCGCGCTACGCCCCGGTGTTCCTGGACGAGGCCCTGATCAAGGCCGACGCCCGGTTCACCGGCCGGGCGATCGGCGCCTGGCGCGGTCTGGGCTTCCAGCTGGTGATCGGTGCGCCGAACGACAAGTTCAGCGCCCTGGAGCCGCACGTCGACCTGGAGTACGTGGTGATCAAGGACGCCGGCGGCCGGTCGCGGACCAAGGCGGTGGTCGGCGTCGACGGCACCGTCACATCGTGACCGAACCGTCCTCGGCCAGCGTCCACTCCGGGTTGTGGGCGACCTCCCACACGTAGCCCTCCGGGTCGGTGAACGCCCCCGAGGTCCCGCCCCACGACGCGATCTCGGCGGGCCGGATCACGGTGCCACCCGCCGCTTCGGCCGCCGCCAGCATCGGCGCGACCTCCTCCGGGGTGCGCACGTTGTACGCCAGCTCCAGACCGGGGGCGCCGCGACCCTGCACGCCGGTCCACAGGCCGAAGACCATGCCGCCGGCCTGGAAGAACGCGATGTCCGGCCCGGCGGTGTGTGGTTCGGGCCAGCCGAGCTCCCGGTAGAACGCGACCTCGCGCTCCAGGTCGTCGACGCCGAGGGTGACAAGGGTGATCCGAGGTTCCATGGCTCAGTCCTACCGCCGCCCACCGACACCCACCCCGGTGGTCTGCTGCGCTCAGCTGCGGACAGCCGCCTCGTCCCGCGCGTTCCGGGCCCGGCAGCGCGGGCACACCCGCATCCCGGCGATCCGGGCCCGCTCCCGCGGCGTCATCTCGTCCGGGTCCAGCACCCGGTCGCCGCACAGGCCACGACCGTCCAGCCCGGCGACGATGTGCGCCCAGTGCGAGGGGAACCGGTAGCTGTACACCCGGCCGGGGATGCTGAGCGGCTGGTCGTCGGTGGTCGGCAGGTCCTCCCGCCGGGCGATCTCGGTGTCGACCCCGATGTAGCCGGCCTTGCCCGGGGCACCCTGACCACTGCCGATCCGGGTCCGGTCGCAGGCGTGCAGCACCACGTACGGCTGGCGGGGTGGCGCGGCGATCAGACCGCCGTGGATCACCCCACGGCTGCCGTGGAAGTACCACCGCTCGTGCTCGGGCACGTCCGGGTCGGTCAGCTCGACCGCGGTGAACCGCCGGGTCCGGCCGTCATGGCAGGCGACGACGACGGTCGCCGCGTCGCAGCGCGGGCACGGCTCGGATCGCATGGTGGCCTTCTGCTCGTGTCGGCTGGGTCACGCCGTGCGTCACGTGGCACAGCGGAGACCTCTACTCTGCCAGGCCGGTCCGACGCCGGGGCCCGTCCTCGACGGTGCGCCACTACACTCGCCGCCGTGTTCGAGACCAGGACCACGCTCGTGATCGCCGGCGTCGAGGTGACGGTGCAGAAGCGACCTGGCGAGTCGACCTACGACGTCATGGTGCCCACCGAGGTGTGGGTGTCGGGCGGCTACACGATCACGCTCTTCCCCGATCACCGGCTCAGCGACGACGACGTGGCCAGGCAGGTGACCGCGGACATCGAGGCGACCCTGAGTGAGCTGCCCAGCGACGACGACGAAGGCCCGGGATCGCGATGATCCCGGGCCTTCCGCGTGAGCCGCCTGTGGGAATCGAACCCACGACCTTCTCATTACGAGTGAGACGCTCTGCCGACTGAGCTAAGGCGGCGTCGTCCCGGAGGACGAGCGCGCCCACTCTACCCGGCGCGTCGGTGCTGCTCCAAAGCGCCGGGGCGATTCGGTCGTTCCTCGATCAGCAGCGGGTGCCCTCGGCGGGGACGGTGCCGTCGACCAGGTAGGCATCGACCGCGTCCAGGATGCAGTCGTTGGAGCGGCCGTAGGCGGTGTGGCCCTCGCCCTCGTAGGTGAGCAGGGTGGCGGAGTCGCCGAGGGTCGCGGTGAGGGACTCGGACCAGGCGTAGGGGGTGGCCGGGTCGTTGGTGGTGCCGATCACGACGATGGGGGCGGCACCCTCGGCGGTGTAGGAGTCCAGGCCGCCGGCCTCGGGCACCGGCCAGTTGGCGCACAGCACGCCGCCGTAGCCGAAGAAGCTGCCGACGGTGGGGGCGGCGGCCTCGATCTCGGCGGCGTCGGCGCGCATCTGGGCGATGTCGGTGGTGCCGCGGTCGTCCGCGCAGCCGATCGCCCAGAACGCGACGGTGGCGTTGGTGGTGTACCGGCCGTCGACCCGGTCGTAGTAGAGGTCGGCGAGCTGGAGCAGCACCGAGCCGGTGCCGCTCTGGATCGCTTCGGTCAGGCCCATGGTCAGGTAGGACCAGCTGGACTCGTCGTACAGCGGCAGGGCGACGCCGCTGAACGCCAGGGCGCCGGTGAGGGTGCGGCTGCCGTCCTGGGTGGGCAGCGGGGAGGCGGTGGCCTGGTCGAACAGGGCGCGGATCTGGGCCATGCCGTCGTCCACGCTGCCGGTGAGCGGGCAGTCGGTGCCGGCCTGGCAGTCGGTGACGTAGGCGCGCAGGGCGCTCTCGAAGCCGACCGCCTGGCCCAGGGACAATTCCTGGGAGCTCAGGGTCGGGTCGACGGCGCCGTCCAGCACCAGGCGGCCGACCTTCGTGGGGAACAGGGCGGCGTAGGTGGCGCCGAGCTGGGTGCCGTAGGAGTAGCCGACGTAGGTCAGGGTGTCGTCGCCCAGGACGGCACGGATCACATCCATGTCCTTGGCGGCGCTGACGGTGTCCACGTGTTCCAGCAGCGGGCCGGTGTTCTCCAGACAGCCCTCGCCGAGCGCACCGTAGGCGGCCTCGGCGTCGGCGATGCCCTGGTCGGTGCCGAAGTCGTAGTCGGCGGCGACCAGGGTGTCCATCTCGCTGTCGGAGACGCAGGCAATC
Organism: Cellulomonas denverensis; assembly: GCF_012396125.1. Lineage (GTDB taxonomy): Bacteria > Actinomycetota > Actinomycetes > Actinomycetales > Cellulomonadaceae > Cellulomonas > Cellulomonas denverensis. Next base: position 399,727 of record NZ_JAAXOX010000001.1, read on the forward strand.
GGCGGGGTGGACTGGCCGACGCCGCGCGGGTCGAAGCCGATCAGGTCGTAGCGCTCGACCACCTCGTCGCCGAACCGGTCCAGGGCGATGGACTCCAGGGCGTCGATGCCGGAGCCGCCGGGGCCACCGGGGTTGATCAGCAGGGACCCGATCTTGTCGCCGGTGGCGGCCGCGCGGTTGATCTTGATCCCGATGGTGTCGCCGCCCGGGTCGGACCAGTCGAGCGGGACGGTGATGGTCGCGCACTCCAGGTCGCCGCAGGCGGACCAGTCGACCTGCTGGCCGTAGATCTCCTCGGCACCCTCGGGCGCGTCGGAGGCCGCCGTGCTGGTCGGGCGGTGCACCGGTTTCGGGTCGGGGTCGGCGGTGCAGGCCGTCAGCGCCAGGGCGGCGACGGCGGCGACCGCGAGGGTCCGGAAGGCCTGGGTTCGCACGGAGGTCACCGGTTCACCGTATCCGGTCCACCGGCGCCACCCACGGCGGCGCTCAGACCTGCTGGGGACGCAGTCCGATCATCATCGCCTCGACGGCCAGCAGCGGGGCGACGTTCCCGGCCAGCCGCTCGCGGGTCTCGCTGACCGCGTCCATCCGGTGCAGGCTCTGTTCGGGGGTGCTGCTGCGGGCCAGGTCGCGCACCGCCTCCTCCTGGCGGCCGTTGATCAGGTCCACCCCGGCGCCGAGCTGGATCACCAGCACGTCCCGGTACAGCGAGAGCAGGTCGACCATCGCCCGGTCCAGCACGTCCCGCTGGGCGCGGGTGGCCCGGCGCTTCTGCTCCTCCTCCAGTTGGCGGAGCTGTCCGCGCAGGGCGGGCGGGATGGCGGTCAGGCCCTCGGCGCCGAGCGAACGCAGCAGGGCGGTGCGCTCGGCGGCGTCCCGCTCCTCGGTGGCGGCCTTGGCGTCGGCCTGGGCGGTCTCCACCAGATCGGCGGCGGCCAGCACGGCGTCGCCGACCCCACGGACCCGGGAGGCCAGCCGCAGCACCTGGTCGCGCCGGGCCCGTGCCTCCGGGTCGCGGGCCAGCCGCCGGGCGACGCCGACGTGGCTCTGCGCGGCCTGGGCGGCGACCAGGGCGGTCGCGGGGTCGATGCCGTCCCGGCGGACCAGCAGGTCGGCGACCGCCTGCACCGGCGGCACCCGCAGCGCCACCGCGCGGGACCGGGACCGGATGGTGACCAGCACGTCCTGCGGACTCGGGGCGCACAGCAGCCAGACGGTGCGCGGCGGCGGTTCCTCGATCGCCTTGAGCAGCACATTGCCGGAGGTCTCGTTCAGCCGGTCGGCGTCCTCGATCACGATCACCCGCCAACGGCCCTGCGCCGGGCTGCGCTGAGCGAGCTCGACCAGGGGGCGCACGGTGTCGGCCCGGATCACCACCCCCTCGGTGGCGACGAAGGTGACATCCGGGTGGGTGCCGGCCAGCACCTGGGCGCAACCGGGGCTGCGCGGGTCGCCGCTGGGGTCCTGCAGGGCGGCGGCGAATGCCCGGGCGGCGTTGGACCGGCCGGATCCCGGCGGGCCGGTGAGCAGCCAGGCGTGGGTCATCCGGGCCGGGTCCTCGGCGGCGGCGCGTAGCACCTCCACCGCGGGTTCCTGCCCGACGACGTCGTCCCAGACCGTGGTCACGCGGCGACCCCGCGGGCGGTGAGCAGGGCGGCGACCCGGGCCCGGATGTCCGCGGCGACCTGCTCCGGCGACCGGGCGGCATCCAGCACCAGCCAGCGTCCGGGGTCGGCGGCGGCGCGGGCCAGGAACGCCTCGCGGGTGCGGCGGTGGAAGTCGTCGCCGGCGCTCTCCAGCCGGTCCGGCCCGCGGTCCCGGTCCGACAGCCGGGACAGCCCGATCTCCGGGTCCAGGTCCAGCAGCACGGTCAGGGCGGGCAGCAGGCCGGCGGTCGCCCACAGCGACAGGTCCTCGACCTCCTGGGCGCCGAGGTCGCGGCCGGTGCCCTGGTAGGCGACCGAGGAGTCCAGGTAGCGGTCGGTGATCACCACGCCACCGGCGTCCAGGGCCGGGCGGACCAGCGAGGCGACATGGTGCGCGCGGTCGGCGGCGTACAGCAGCGCCTCGGTGCGCGGGTCCATGTGATCGCCGTGCAGCACCGCCTCGCGCAGCACCCGGCCCAGGTCGGTGCCGCCGGGCTCCCGGGTGAGCACCACCGGCAGTCCGAGCCCGGTCAGCCACTCGCCGAGCAGCCGGGACTGGGTGGACTTGCCGACGCCGTCGCCGCCCTCGAGGGAGATGAACAGGCCGCCGGGGACGGTGGCGGGGGTGGTGGTCACGGGCCCAGGGTAACGAGCGGGACGGACAGTTACGGTGTTGTGCACTGCACACGTTCTGAGAGCGCACGGGTGCCTTTCGCGAGGACGAACCCGATTCGCGGGCGCATCGTGCGCGCATTCCACGACCGGACCGCCCACCCGACCCGTCCCGGTTGCTAGCGTCAGGGTCATCCCCACCCCTGAGGAGCGCCCCGTGGCACCGTCGCCCCCCGCACCCGAGCTCTCCGGGCGCAACGAGTCCCTCTCGGTCCGGCGCTGCCTGCACCTGCTGGACCACGTGCGCGCCCACGCCGACGCCGGACGCGGCGTGCCGGTGCTGGAGCTGGCCGACGCGATCGGGGTGCACCGATCCACCGCCGCCCGGCTACTGGCCCCGCTGATCGACGAGGGCCTGCTGGTCCGGGACGCGGCCGGCCGCTACCGGCTCGGACCCGGTGCGCTGCGACTGGGCCAGGCCTACCTCGGCTCGCTGGATCTGCCCGCCCTGGCCGAACCGGAGCTGCGCCGGCTGGCCGAGCGCACCGGCGGTATCTGCGTGCTGGGTGTCCCGGAGCAGGACCGGATCCGGGTGCAGCTGACCACCGGGCGCGGCCGGGGCTCACTGGCCACCGGCTCCCTGGTGCCGAGCTACTGCACCGCCTGGGGCAAGGCCGTGCTGTCGGTGGCCCCGGCGGCCTGGATCGACCGGGCGATCGCCACCGGCCTGCAACCGCTGACCCCGCGCACCATCACCGACCCCACCGAGCTGCGCGGCGAGCTGGACCGCACCCGGCAGCGCGGCTTCGCCCTGGACGACCGGGAGCACGACCCGCACCTGCGCGCGGTCGCCGCCCCGGTGCTCAGCCACACCGGGATGGTGGTGGCGGCCGTCGGCGTCGCCCTGGACCACCACCGGATGCCGCCGGTGGTGTTGCGGGAGAACGCCCGTGCCACCGCCGAGCTGGCCCGCTCGCTGTCCGCCGCCATGGGCTGGTCCCGCCCGCCCCGCCCCACCTCCCGGGAGGCCTGACATGACCGCACCCGACCTCGTCCCCGCACCCGCCGCACTGCGGACGACCGGCCGCGGCTGGACGGTGCCGCCCCGGGTCGCCGTGGCCGCCGATTCGGAACTGGCCGGCGCGCTGCCGCTGCTTACCGACCTGTTCGCGATCCGGCTCGGCCGGGAGGTGGTCCCGGGCGATGGCGGGGTGATCCTGCGGCACGACCCGGAGTTGCCCGCCGAGCACTACCGGCTGCGGATCGACAGCGGCCTGACGATCGAGTCGAACGGCGCCGACGGGGCCCGGCACGCCCTGCGCACGGTGCAGCAGCTGATCGGTCCCCGGGCGTTCCGGGCGGTGCCGGTGACGGACGACCCGGTCGAGCTGCCCGGGGTGGAGGTCGACGACGGCCCGCGGTTCGGCCACCGCGGGGTGCTGCTGGACGTCGCCCGGCACTTCATGCCCAAGGACGGGGTGCTGCGGTTCATCGAGCTGATCGCCGCGCACAAGCTCAACGTGCTGCACCTGCACCTGACCGACGATCAGGGCTGGCGGATCCAGATCCGGGCCTACCCGCGGCTGACCGAGGTCGGCGGCTGGCGCACCGAGTCGCAGCTCGGCTCCTCGCGGTCCTCGTTGTACGACGGCACCCCGCACGGCGGGTTCTACACCCAGGACGACCTGCGGGAGATCGTGGCCTTCGCCCGGACCCGGGGCGTGACGGTGGTGCCGGAGATCGACATGCCCGGGCACTCCCAGGCGGCGATGGCGGCCTACCCGGAGCTGGCAGCGCTGCCGGAGCAGGCGGCGTCCTGGCCGGTGTGGACCCGGTGGGGCCTGAACCCGCACGTGCTGGGCACCTCGGACCGGGTGCTGGACTTCTACCGCACCGTGCTGGACGAGATCCTGGACATGTTCGACTCCCCGCTGATCTGCCTGGGCGGCGACGAGGTGCCGGTGGACGAGTGGACCGAGGACCCGGACAGCGTGCGCCGGGCGGACGAGCTGGGCATGACCGGGGTGGAGGAGCTGCTGCCCTGGTTCATCGGCGAGCTCGCCGACCACCTGCGCAGCCGTGGCCGCCGGGCCACCGCCTGGGACGAGGTGGGCGGCTCCCGGCTGCCGGTGGATGTGGCGATCAACTCCTGGCGCGGCTACCGCGGCGGCATCGACGCACTGCGGGACGGGCACGACGTGGTGGTCTGCCCCGAGCACGAGGTCTACCTGGACCACCGCGCGGCCCCGGGGCTGGACGAACCGGTTCCGGTGGGCACCGTGCACACCCTGGAGGACGTGTACCGGTTCGAGCCGGTGACCGACCAGGTGGCGGAGGCCGCCTCCGAGCCGGGTGCCGGCCGGGTGCTGGGCGCCCAGGCGCAGCTGTGGAGCGAGCAGCTGGACTCCCCGCGCCGGATGGACTACGCCGCCTTCCCCCGGCTGGCCGCCTTCGCCGAGGTGGTCTGGTCGCCGCGGGAGGCCCGGGACTGGCCCGGCTTCCACCGCCGGCTGCGGGAGTCGCACCTGTCCCGGCTGGACGCGGCCGGGGTGGAGTACCGCCCGCTGGACGGACCGCACCCGTGGCAGCGCCGTCCCGGGGTGCCCGGCTGGCCGTTGCGCTTCGACGAGCTGGGCCGGCTGGTGCACGCCGAGGACGGCGCGGGCTGAGTCAGAACAGGGTGAACAGCAGCTCGGTCACCCGCTGATCGCCGTCCAGCACCGGCACGACCCGCCACTTGTCGAAGCTGGTGCACGGGTGGGACAGCCCGAGTTCGACCACGTCGCCCACCGCCAGCGCGGTCGCCCCGGGACCGGCCTCCAGGTAGGCGTGCTGGTCGTTGGTGCGGGTCAGGGTCCAGCCGGTCAGCTCGGCGGCGACACCGTCCCGGTGCACCCGCAGCGGCAGCGGCAGGCCCTCGTCGTAGGGCAGATCGCGCTTGCCGGCACCCAGGATCGCCAGGCCGGGCTCCGGCCGGGAGGTCACCTGGGCCCAGACCCGCAGGGCCGGCCGCAGCTCACCCGCGATCCGGGTGAACGGGGTGCGTTGGGCGTAGATGCCGTGGTCGTGGGTGATCGTCGACCCGCTGCGCAGCAGCACGGTGGCGCCCGGCATCCCGCCCAGCACCTCGGCGACCAGGTCGAACCACGCCGACCCGCCGGCCGAGACGATCACCTCCCCGCCGGTCAGCTCGGCGACCGCGGCACCGGCCTCGCGCAGCAGGCCGAGGAACTCGCGGACCTGCGGCGCGCCCGGCAGTCCGCCCTCGTAGGCGGTCACCCCGGCCAGCCGCAGCCCCGGCGTGTCGTGCACCCGCCGGGCCAGGTCGAGCAGCGCGGGCAGGTCGCGGGCCCCGGTCCGGCCCTCCGGGTGACCGAGTTCGACCAGCACCGGCACCGGGTGCTCGGGATCGGCCACCGCCGCGAGCGCCGCGATCCCGGCCGCCGAGTCGACCTGCAGCGTGACATCCGGGGCGACCGCGGCGATCCAGCGCAGCGCCGAGGGGTCCAGCACCTCGTTCGCGATCAGGATCGGCGCGATCCCGGCGGCGTGGGCGGCCAGCGCCTGGTTGGCGGTGGCCAGGGTGATCCCCCAGGCACCCGCGGCCAGCTGCCGCCGGAACAGCGCCGGTGCCATCGACGTCTTGCCGTGCGGGGCCAGCCGCAGCCCGTGTCCGGCGGCGAAGGCGGCCATCGTGGCGACATTGTGGTCGACCGCAGCGCCGTCCACGGTGAGCACCGGCCAGCTCAGCGAGCCGTCGAACAGGTGGTGGTCACCGGCCAGCCACTGCGCGGCCGGCACCGGGTCGGTCTGCCAGAAACCCTTGGTCCAGGGGCCGATCGTCTCCATGCGCCGACCCTAGGACCGCCGGGCCGGTGCAGCACCGGTCCGGCGGCCGGGGACGTGCGGGGCACTCACTCGCCGGGGTAGCGCACGCCGATCTGCTCGCGGACGGCGTCCATGGTGGCCAGCACGTCCAGGGTCTGCTGCCAGGTCATCCGCGGGCTCTCGGTGGCGCCCTCGGCGATCCGGCGGGCCACCTCGGCGGCCTCGAACTGCAGGCCGCGCGGGGTCGGCCGCTCGAAGGTCCAGACCCGGCCGTCCCGGCGGTGCACGCTGAACGAGGACGGGGCGTAGAACGCGCCCTCGACGGTGATCGCGCCGTCGGTGCCGGTGATCGCCGCGGTGGTCGGGGTGCGCGCCCACAGGGTGGTGGACAGGGTGGCCTGGGTGCGCTCGCCGTAGTCGAGCACCATGCCGATCTGCCCGTCGACGCCGGTGCTGGTCAGCTGGCCGACCGCGGTCACCGAGCGCGGCACGCCCAGCAGGTCGTGCGCGAAGCTGACCGGGTAGACGCCCAGGTCGAGCAGCGCGCCACCGGCCAGCTCCGGGGCGAACAGCCGGCTGCTCGGGTCCAGCGGGAACGCCTGGCCGTGGTCGGCGAACAGCGCGACCACCTCACCGATCTCCCCGGAGTCGATCACCTGGTGCAGCGCCTGGACGTGCGGCAGGAACCGGGTCCACATCGCCTCCATCACGAACACCCCGGCGGCCTGGGCGGCGTCCAGCACCTCGCGGGCCTCGGCGACGTTCCGGGTGAAGGCCTTCTCCACCAGCACGTGCTTACCGGCCGCGATGGCCAGCAGGGCGTGCTCGCGGTGCTCGGAGTGCGGGGTGGCCACGTAGACCACGTCGACCTGCGGGTCGCCCACCAGCGCCTCGTAGCTGTCGTGCACGGTCTCTACCCCGTGCTGGGCGGCCCACCGGGCACCACGCTCCGGGTTGCGCGAGCCGACGGCCACCGCGCGGGAGGCGGTCTCGGCGTGCAGGGCGTCGGTGAAACTGCCGGCGATGTTCCCGGCCCCGAGGATCCCCCAGCGGAGGGCGGGCGCGGTGCGCGGCTCTGCGATCAGCGTCATGGCACGACAGTAGTGCGGCCGGACGGCACCGACGCCCACTCCTCCTTAGGGTGGGGGTGTCGGCGGTGAACGATCCCCGCGGAACGAGTGGGGAGCGCTGCCGGCGCCATCGAAGGAGGCCACCCGTGTCCACGAGCCACCCGATCCGTACCGTCATCTCCCCCGGCCGCTACGCCCAGGGCCGCGGCGCCCTGTCCCGGCTGGGCGAACTGACCAAGCCCATCGGCAGCAAGCCCCTGGTGGTGGCCGACGACGTGGTGTGGGGTCTGGTCGGCGACCAGGTCACGGCCTCCTTCGCCGACGCGGACCTGCCGCTGACCCGGGACGGGTTCGGGGTGTACGCCACCGCGAAGGCCGTCGAGACGATCGCCGCCCGGATCGCCGAGGTCGGTGCCGACGTGGTGGTGGGCGTCGGTGGGGGGTCGGTGATCGACGCGGTGAAGGCGGCCGGACACCTGGCCGGGATCCGCTGGGTGTCGGTGCCGACGGTCGCCTCCACCGATGCGCCCTGCTCGGCGCTGTCGGTGATCTACTCCGAGGAGGGGGCGTTCGAGGAGTACCGGTTCTTCCCGCACAACCCGGACCTGGTGCTGGTGGACAGCCAGCTGGTCGCCAATGCCCCGGTGAAGTTCCTGGTGGCCGGGGTCGGCGACGCGCTGGCGACCTGGATCGAGGCCCGTGCGGTGGCGACGACCGATGCCACCACGATGGCCGGTGGGCTGCCGACGATGACCGGTACCGCCCTGGCGCGGCTGTCCTGGGACGCGCTGTGGGAGAACGCGCTGCCGGCGATCGCCGCGGTGCGCGAGCACCTGGTCACCCCGGCGGTGGAGAAGGTGATCGAGGCGAACACCCTGCTGTCCGGGCTGGGCTTCGAGTCCGGTGGTCTGGCCGCGGCGCACGCGATCCACAACGGGCTGACCGCCGCCCCGCAGACCCACGGCCTGACCCACGGGCAGAAGGTGAACATCGGGTCGGTCACCCAGCTGGTGCTGGAGGGCGCCCCGACCCAGGAGGTGCGGGACTTCATCGAGTTCACCACCCGGGTCGGCCTGCCGAACACGCTGACCGAGATCGGCCTGACCACCGACGACGTGGACGACCTGACCCGGGTCGCCGAGGCGGCCACCGCCGAGGGCGAGACCATCCACGCGATGCCGTTCACGGTGCGGGTGCCGGAGCTGGTGGACGCGCTGCGCTCGATCGAAGGCTTCGCCCGCCAGGTCCGCGCCGACGCCGGGCTGCCGGAGCCGGTGCCGCACCGCGCGCACTGAGCCCCACCCGCTCTGAGCCCCACCGCTCCGGTCCGACCGCTCCGGTCCGTCCGCTCTGGTTCGACCGCTCCGGTCCCACCGCTCTGGTCCCACCGACCCGCAGGCCCCCGGCGTCCCTCCCCTCCGGCCGGGGGCCTGCGTCCTGCCCGGGCCCCGACGCCGAGTTCGGCACATCGGCACCGAGTGCGGCGACCGCGCTCCCGCACTCGGCGCGGGAGTGCCGACCTCGCGGGGTGCGCGCCGGGTCGCCTGCCCGGAAATGGCGTGATGTCCCGATCCGGTCATTTGTCAGTCAAGAGAGCCATGATGACGATTCGGTGACGTTTCCGCCGCAGGTGTGGCTGTTTGTCCCGATTCCCACCGGATCGACCGTCCACCGGGTGTCCACAGGGTGCACACGGCTCCCACCCGACGCTGTTTTGGCGATTTGCCGGAAAAAGGCGGTCAATAGCCTCCACGAGTCCCCAGATGAAAGGACTCGTGACAGTGCTGTCCTCGACACCCCTCCCCTCCCCACGGCGCCGGACCGCCCGCCGGTTCGCCGCCGCCCTCACCGGCGGGACGATGATCGCCGCCGGACTGGTCGCCTCCCCTGCCACCGCGGCCGTGAGCACCGACGCCCCCGTCCTGATCAATGAGGTCTACGGCGGCGGCGGCAACAGCGGCGCCGCCCACACCCACGACTTCATCGAGCTGACCAACCCCGGCGACACCGCGGTCACCCTGGACGGCTGGTCGGTGCAGTACGCCTCCGCCGCCGGCACCACCTGGAACAACCTGACCCCGCTGACCGGCAGCATCCCGGCCGGCGGCACGTACCTGGTGCAGGGCGCGAGCGGCGGCAACGTCGGCACCGCGCTGCCCACCCCGGACGCCACCGGCTCGATCAACCTGTCCGGCACCAACGGCAAGGTCGCCCTGGTCCAGGGCACCACCGCCCTGGGCTGCGGCGCGGCCTGCACCGCCGACCCGGCCGTGATCGACCTGGTCGGCTACGGCACCGCGACCGACTACGCCGGCAGCGGGCCGGCCCCACAGCTGAGCAACACCACCTCCGCCGGGCGGGTCGGCAACACCGCCGACAATGCTGCGGACTTCGTCGCCGGCACGCCGACCCCGGAGAACTCCAGCGGCACCGGCGTCGAACCGCCCGAGCCGCCCGGCCCGGCCACCCCGCGCACCATCGCCGAGATCCAGGGCACCGGGGACGCCAGCCCGCTGGTCGGCCAGTCGGTGCAGACCAGCGGCATCGTGACCGCCGTGTACGACACCGGCGGCCTGAACGGCTTCGTGATCCAGACCCCGGACACCGGCACCTGCCGGACCGAGGGCGCCTCGGACGCGATCTTCGTCTACGGCTCGCCCCTGGGCGCCACGATGCTGGGCGCATGGGCGGAGGTCGTCGGCACCGTCTCCGAGTACTACGGCCTGACCCAGATCACCGCGGACACGGTCTCCACCGCCCCGGCCGACCCGGCCTCTGAGACCGTGGAGCCCGCCGCCTGCCCGTGGCCGAGCACCGACGCCGCCCGTGAGGCGATGGAGTCGATGCTGATCCTGCCGACCGGCGACTTCACCGTGACCAACACCTACACCACGCACCAGTACGGCGAGGTCGGTCTGGCCACCGGGACGTCCCCGCTGATCCAGCCCACCGACGCAGCCCCGTCCGGCAGTGCGGCGCACGACGCGATCGCCGCCGACAACGCCGCCCGCGGTGTGGTGCTGGACGACGGCTCCAGCCGGAACTTCACCAGCGCCGCGAACCTGTCCGTCGTCCCGCCGTACCTCACCGCGGACGGCGGCGTGCGGGTGGGCGCGGCGGTCAGTTTCACCGAGCCGGTGATCCTGGACTACCGCAACGACACCTGGAAGCTGAACCCGACCGGCGACCTGAGCAACGGCGCCACCGTCCCGGTCACAATCGAGAACTCCCGCACGCCTGCTCCGGATGCCGCGGCAATCGGCAATGCCGACCTGACCGTGGCCTCGTTCAACGTGCTGAACTACTTCACCACCACCGGCGACTCCTGGCCGGGCGGGTGTTCGTACTACACGGACCGGGACGGCCTGCCGACCACGGTCAACACCTGCTCCGGCAACGGGCCCCGCGGCGCCTACGACGCGGCGAACCTGGCCCGGCAGCAGGACAAGATCGTCGCGGCGATCACCGGCATGGACGCCGACGTGATCGGCCTGCTGGAGATCGAGAACTCCGCCGCGCTGGGCGAGACCCCGGACGAGGCGACCGCCACCCTGGTCGCCGCGCTGAACGCCGTCGAGGGCGCGAACACCTGGGCCTACGTGCCGTCCTCCACCGACCTGCCGCCGGTGGGCGACCAGGACGTGATCACCAGCGCACTGATCTATCGCACCTCGGCGGTGGACCTGGTCGGCACCGCCCGGGCGCTGGGTGACCAGAGCTCCGGGTCCGGCGCCTTCGCCAGCGCACGGGAGCCGATCGGCCAGGCCTTCGCCCCGGTCGATGGCGGTGAGCCGTTCTTCGTCGCGGTGAACCACTTCAAGTCGAAGTCCGCCGGGTCCGCCTCCGGCGCGGAGACCGATCAGGGCCAGGGCGCCTGGAACGCGCTGCGCACCCGGCAGGCCACCGCGCTGGCCACCTGGGTCGAGGACACCGCGTTGCCGGCGGTGGCGTCCGAGTCCGGGACCACCGTCAACGACGTCTTCCTGCTCGGCGACTTCAACGCCTACTCCCAGGAGGACCCGATCCTCGCGCTGGCCGACGCCGGGTACACCGACCTCAACCGGAGCGGCTACTCCTACTCCTACGACGGGCTGAGCGGCTCGCTGGACCACGTGCTGGCCAACACCACCGCCCGGGCCCGGGTCACCGGCTCGGACGTGTGGGGGATCAACTCCCCGGAGTCGATCGCACTGGAGTACAGCCGGTACCACGCCACCGCCGGTGAGTTCTACACGGCGGACGCCTACCGGTCCTCGGACCACGACCCGGTGATCGTCGGGGTGACCGCCGAGGCCCGCAGCGGCACCCAGGAGCTGAACATCCTGGGGATCAACGACTTCCACGGCCGGATCGACGAGAACACCGTCGCCTTCGCCGGGACGGTCGAACAGCTCCGGGCCGACGCGGGTGAGGACAACACCCTGTTCGTCTCCGCCGGGGACAACATCGGTGCCTCGCTGTTCGCCTCCTCGCTGGCGGCCGACCAGCCGACCATCGACGTGCTGAACACCCTGGAGCTGCAGGCCGCCACGGTGGGCAACCACGAGTTCGACCGCGGCTGGGGCGACCTGTCCGGCCGGGTGACCAGTGCGATGGACGCCCCGTACCTGGGCGCGAACGTCTACCTGGCCGGCACCACCACCCCGGCACTGCCGGAGTACGAGCTGTTCGACTACGACGGGCTGTCCGTCGCGGTGATCGGCGCGGTGACCCAGGAGACCCCGACCCTGGTCTCCCCGGCCGGGGTGTCCGACCTGGAGTTCGGCGACCCGGTCGAGGCGGTGAACCGGGTCGCGGCCCAGCTCACGGACGGGAACCCGGCCAACGGCGAGGCCGACGTGCTGATCGCGGCGTACCACGAGGGCGCCGGGGCCGGGACGCCGGACGGTGCCACCCTGGAGCAGGAGATCGCCGCCGGCGGCACCTTCGCGCAGATCGTGCAGTCCACCTCCCCGGAGGTCGACGTCCTGCTGACCGGGCACACCCACAAGGAGTACGTGTGGGACGCGCCGGTGCCCGGGGCGACGGACGGGTCCACCCGGCCGATCGTGCAGACCGGCTCCTACGGTGAGCGGATCGCCCAGGTCGAGCTGACCATCGACTCCTGGACTGGCGACGTGCTGGCCTACCAGGCCCGGAACGTCACCCGGACCACGGTGCCCGACCAGGACCTGATCGACACCTACCCCCGGGTCGCCCAGGTCGCGGACATCGTGGCCGACGCCCTGGACCGGGCGGACCAGGAGGGCAGCGTGGTGATCGGCTCGGTCACCGACGACATCACCACCGCCCACGCCCAGGGTTCCTACGTCAACGGCGTGTGGACCGGTGGCACCCGGGACGACCGGGCGGAGGCGTCGTCGCTGGCCACTCTGGTCGGCAACGCGCTGCGTGACACCCTGTCCGACCTGCCGGACGCGCCGGACATCGGGGTGGTCAACCCCGGTGGCCTGCGAGCCGAGCTGCTGTACGGCACGGACGGCGACATCACCGTCGCCGACGCCCGCGCGGTGCTGCCGTTCAACAACGAGCTGTCCATCGCGGTCCTGACCGGCGAGCAGATCGTCACCCTGCTGGAGCAGCAGTGGCAGCGGGACGAGGGCGGTGCGGTGCCGTCCCGGTCGTACCTGCAGCTCGGCTTCTCGGACAACCTGAGCTACACCTACCAGGAGATCCCGGACCCGGCCGCGCCGGACACCGCCACCATCGGGGTGATCGGTTCGGTGTCGATCGACGGCGTGCCGATCGACCCGGCGGCGGAGTACACGGTGGGGACGTTCTCCTTCCTGGCCGCCGGTGGCGACAACTTCCGGGTGTTCAACGACGCGGTCCGCACGGTCAACACCGGCCTGCTCGACTACGAGGGCTGGATGAACTACCTGACCGAACAGTCGCCGGTGTCGCCGACCTACGCCCGGGCCGGGGTCCAGGTGGCCGGGCTGCCGAGCACCCTGACCGCCGGCCAGAGCGCCGGGGTCACGGTGTCCCGGGTCGACGTGCCCAGCCTGGGTGCCCCGCAGAACACCGAGGTGGTGGCGACGATCGGCGGCCGGGAGGTCGGGCGGGCGCCGCTGGTGGACTCCTCCGCCGCCCTGACCCTGGCCGTGCCCGCCGACCTGGCCGGTGACCAGCTGCTCACGCTGGCCGCCGACCCGTCCGGCACCACGGTCCAGATCCCGGTCACCATCACGCCGGCCGCCCCGCAGGGACCGGTGCTCACGCTGAGCGCCGGGACCGTGCAGGCGGGCGACCCGATCACCCTCACGGTGACCGGCGCGCCGGCGAACGGGTCCGCCGAGGTGATCCTGCACTCCACCCCGGTGCAGCTCGGCACGCTCGCGTTCGACGGCACGGGTGCCGGCTCGGTCACGGCGACCATCCCGGCGACCACGGCCGCCGGGGCGCACACCGTCCAGGTGGTCGGTGGCGGCATCGACGTGTCCGCGGCGCTGACCGTCACCGCGGCTCCGGGTGCGGGCGGCGGTCCCGGGTCCGGCGGCGGTGCGGGCGGCGGTGCGGGTGGCGGAGCGACCACCGTGACCCCGGGCGGCCCGCTGGCCCTGACCGGCCTCGGGCTGCTGCTGCCGCTGCTGGTCGCGCTGGTCGCGGTCGGTTCCGGCGTCGGTGTCGTCGCCTACCGCAAGCGGCACCGGGTCTGACCCAGAGCGTCACCCCGGGGGCAGGTCGGCCACGTGCCGGCCTGCCCCCGTCGCGCGCCCGCCCCCGCGCCGCACTCGCGCCCTGCCCGCGCCCGCGCCCGCGCCGAGAGTGCACGAATGCACGCCTCACGGGCCGGGAGACCTGCATTCGTGCACTGTCGGCGCCCGGGCCTACGGTGAGGAAGGTGAACACCGAACTGGTCCGGCCCGCCGACGCCCTCTGGTGGCAGGTGTACCCGCTGGGGTTCACCGGCGCCGCATCCGCATCCGCCCCCGCCCCCGCCCCCACCGTCGAGCACCGGCTGCCCCGGATCACCGCATGGCTGGACTACCTGGCCGGCACCGGGCTGAACGGCCTGGCCCTGGGCCCGGTGTTCGCCTCTACCAGCCACGGCTACGACACCACCGACCATCTGCGGATCGACCCTCGGCTCGGTGACCGGGGCGACTTCGATCAGCTGGTCGCCGCCGCCCACGACCGCGGGATCCGGGTGCTGCTGGACGGCGTCTTCAACCACGTCGGCGAGCAGCACCCGGCGTTCCAGGCAGTGCTGGCGGGCGGGCCGGAGCACCCGGACAACGAGCTGTTCCGGATCGACTGGTCCGGGGCCGAGCCGGTCTGGGACTGCTTCGAGGGCCACCGGCACCTGGTCACCCTCAACCACGACAGCGACCGGGTGGTCGACTGGGTCGCCGACGTGATGACGCACTGGCTGGACGCCGGAGCGGACGGCTGGCGGCTGGATGCGGCCTACGCCGTGCCGACCTCGTTCTGGTCCCGGGTGACCGAGCGGGTGCGTGCCCGGCACCCGGAGGCGTACCTGCTCGGTGAGGTGATCCACGGCGACTACGTGGGCTTCGTGCGCGAGTCCGGGATCGACGCGGTCACCCAGTACGAACTGTGGAAGGCGGTCTGGAGCTCGATCGTCGACCGCAACTGGCACGAGCTGGTCTGGACGCTGGGCCGGCACGACGAGTTCGCCGCGAGCTTCCGGCCGTGGACGTTCATCGGCAACCACGACGTGACCCGGATCGTCACCCAGGTCGGGGACGCGCGCACCGCCGGGCATGCCCTGGTCCTGCTGGCCACCCTGTCCGGCACCCCGGCGGTGTACTACGGCGACGAGCAGGCGCTGCCCGGTCTCAAGGAGGACCGGGCCGGCGGCGACGACGCGATCCGGCCGGAGTACCCGGCCACCCCGGACGCGATCCCGGCGGACGGCCTGGCACCCGGCGGCGCCGAGCTGCGCCGCCTGCACCAGGCACTGTTCGGGCTGCGGCAGCGGCATCCCTGGCTGGCCGACGCCCGGTCCGAGGTGCTGAGCGTGACCGGCGACCTGCTGGTCCTGCGCCAGCACGGCCGCGGCGGCGAGGCCCTGGTGGTGGCGCTGAACCTGGGCGACCCGGCACCGGTCGAGGCTCCGCTGACCGAGGTGCTGGCGGTGTCCGCCCCCGGTGACCGGCCCGGGCACGGCGACCCGGCCGCGGTCGACTGGCGGGACGGCCGGGCCGTGGTGCCCGGACGTGGCTGGCTGATCGCGCTGCCCGGCTGACCCTCAGCCCGCGGCCCAGACCCGGACCTGCACCCGCTGCGCCCGGGCGTCCGCCCACCGGTGGTAGCGGTGCATCAGCTCCCGGGCGACCGGCTGGGCCAGCAGCGCCTCCACCACCAGCGCGATCGCGAAGTTGCGCGGCCACAGGTGGGCGAACCCGGTCAGCGGCTCGGTGCTGATCGACCAGGTGCCGATCCAGGTCCCGGCCACGGTGAGCACCAGCGACATCAGGAACACCGAGCAGAGCGTGTCGGCCAGCACGTGCGCCCGGAACGAGTCGCCGGGCCGCACCATCCGGGCCGCCAGCAGTTGCGCGGGCTTGCGGGTCGCCAGCACCGCGGCCACCACGGTCACCCACAGCACCGGCTGCACCCGGAGCACGCCGCCCCAGGTGTGCCAGCTGAACCCGGCGGTGAGCCCGGAGATCAGCACCGGGATCACGTTGACGGAGATCAGCGAGATCACCAGCAGGAAGAAGGCGAACTCCCGGGGGTTGCGCGGCAGGCGGGCGTGGAACAGATGGTGGTCGCTCACGACGACGGACTCCTCGATCAGCAGTGCCCGGACGCACGAAAAAGCGCCCACTCCCGACCTCGGGGGTCGCGGGAATGGGCGCTGGATCAGGTACTTGTACGCGCCGGGAAGAACCGGGACAGCGTACCCGAGCAGGGGAGCCACCGGCCCCGCCACCACCACCCGAGGGCGTGCTCGGTGGCGGGGCGGGGCCGGGGCGGCCGGGTCAGCGCAGGTCGGTGACCGGCGCCGGGTCCATGTCGTCGAAGGACTGGTTCTCGCCCGCCATCGCCCAGACGAAGGAGTAGGCCGAGGTGCCGACGCCGGAGTGGATCGACCAGGACGGGGAGATGATCGCCTGCCGGTCGGCGACCACCAGGTGCCGGGTCTCGGCCGGAGTGCCGAGCAGGTGGATGATCCGAGCCTCCTCGGGCAGGTCGAAGTACAGGTAGCACTCGGTGCGCCGGTCATGGGTGTGCGCCGGCATGGTGTTCCACATCGAGCCCGGGTGCAGCTCGGTCACGCCCATCACGATCTGGCAGGACCGGATGCCGTCGGCGTGGATGTACTGGTTCAGCGAGCGCCGGTTGCTGGTGAGCTGGTCGCCGAGCTCGCGGACCGTGCCCTCGCCCTTGAGCACGAGCTGGTTCGGGTACGTGGTGTGCGCCGGGGCGGAGAACAGGTAGAACTGCGCGCCGTCGCCGGCGAACACCACGTCGCGGGTGCCCCGGCCGAGGTAGAGGCAGGCACCGTTCGGCAGTGCGTACTCCGTGCCGTCCACGGTGACCGTGCCCGCGGCGCCGACGTTGACGATGCCCAGCTCCCGGTTGGCCAGGAAGTACTCGGCGCGCAGCTCGTCGAAGGTCGGCAGCGGCAGGGCGGCACCGCCCGCGGGGGTGGCGCCGCCGAGCACGATCCGGTCGTGGTGGGTGTAGGTGGCCGTGACCTGGCCGGGGACGAACAGCTCCTCGATCAGGAACCGGTCGCGCAGCCGGGCGGTGTCCGCGCCGGGGATCTGCTCGGGGCTGGTGGCGTAACGCTGGTCCATGGGTGGGTCCTTTCGGGTCGAGGGGGTCGTTCAGCGCACCAGCCAGCCGCCGTCGACCGGGACGATCGCGCCGTTGACATAGTCCGAAGCAGCCGAGGCCAGGAAGACGAAGGTGCCCTGCAGGTCCGCCGGGGTGCCCCAGCGACCGGCCGGGATCCGGTCCAGGATCGACGCCGACCGCTCCTGATCGGCCCGGATCGGCGCGGTGTTCTCGGTCGCCATGTAGCCCGGCGCGACCGCGTTGACGTTGATGCCGTGCGCGGCCAGCTCATTGGCGAAGGACTTGGTGATCCCGGCCACCGCGTGCTTGGAGGCCGCGTACCCCGGCACCAGCACACCGCCCTGGAAGGACAGCATCGACGCGATGTTGATGATCTTGCCGCCGCCCTGGGCGACATAGCGCCGCGCGGCCGACTGCGACAGGTGGAAGACCGCGTCCAGGTTGATCGCCAGCACCTCGTCCCAGTCCCGCGCCGGGTGCTCCAGCAGCGGGGCCCGCCGGATGATCCCGGCGTTGTTCACCAGGATGTCGATCCGGCCCAGCGCGGCGACCACCTGCTCGATCGCCTGGTCCAGCTGCTCGGGGGTGGCCGCGATCAGGTCCAGCTCCTGGGTGGAGGCCCGCCGGCCCAGCGCCTCGATCGCCGCGGCGGTCTCGGTGGCCGGGGCCCGGTCCAGCAGCGCCACGTCGGCACCGGCCTCGGCGAGCGCGAGCGCCGCGCCCTGGCCCAGCCCGCGCGAGGACCCGGTCACCAGGGCGACCTTGCC
Organism: Cellulomonas denverensis; assembly: GCF_012396125.1. GTDB lineage: Bacteria > Actinomycetota > Actinomycetes > Actinomycetales > Cellulomonadaceae > Cellulomonas > Cellulomonas denverensis. The sequence goes on from NZ_JAAXOX010000001.1 coordinate 417,424, forward strand.
GTCCAGTCGGAAGCTGTCGAGAATCATCGGTTCTCCTCGGAGATGAAGGTGGTGGTCAGGGCCCCGAGCCCGGCGACCCGGACGGTCACCATGTCCCCGGGGGCCAGCGGGGTGTGCACGGCCTGCGCCGCGTCGGAGCGGGCCGGGGTGCCGGTGGAGATGACGTCGCCGGGTTCGAGGGTGATCACCTGCGACAGGTAGTGGATGAGGAACGCCACGCCGAAGACCATCGCGTCGGTGGACGACCGCACGGTGACCTCCCCGTTGCGCTCCACCTCGACCGACCGCCCGGCCAGGTCGCCGAACTCGTCCGGAGTGACCAGCCAGGGCCCCAGCGGCCCGAAGCCGTCGATGCTCTTGCCCAGCGCCCACTGGTTGGTCCGGCTCTGCCAGTCCCGGTCCGAGACGTCGTTGAACAGGGTGTAGCCGGCCACGTGGTCCAGCGCCTCGGCCTCGGACACCCGGTGCGCCCGGCGGCCGATCACCACGGCGATCTCGCCCTCGTAGTCGACCTGGGTGGTCGCCGGCCACAGCACCACCGGATCCTGGGGGCCGGCCAGCACGTTGGCGGTCTTGACGAAGATGTTCGGGAACTCCGGGTCCGGGGTCTCCAGGTGGCCGCGGTAGTTGTAACCGACGCACCAGATCGTGCCCGGCCGGACCGGCGGGCCGAGGCGCACCGAGTCCAGCGCGGGCAGGGTGGCGGGGTCGGTGGCGGCCACCGCACGCTCCCGGTCCTCGCCCGGGTCCAGGGCCAGCACCCGGTCGGTCCCGTCGGGCGCGCGCAGCACCACCCCCGGGCGCTCGCCCCGGTCGGTCCTGATCGTCACCAGTCGCATCGGTCCGTCCTTCGCTCAGTAGTAGGTCCGCAGGTACTCGGCCAGGCACAGGATTGCCATCGCCTGGCCGTACGGCATCGAGGTGCGCGGGATCGCCCGGTAGAAGTCCAGGTCGGAGCCCATCCCGGTGCCGAAGGACACCTGCTGCAGCTCGCCGTCGCCGGAGATGTTGGCGATGATCGCCCGCACCGCCCGCTCGGCGACGTCGGTGTAGGCGGGGTCCAGGTAGCCCTTGCGCACCGCCTTGAGCACGCCGTACGCGATCCCGGCGGTGGCCGAGGCCTCCAGGTAGGACTCCGGGTCGTCCAGCAGGGTGTGCCAGAGCCCCGACTCGTCCTGCAGCCGGGCCAGCGCCGCGACCTGGGCGTCCAGCACCTCCAGCAGGAACCGCCGGGTCGGGTCGTCGGCGGGCAGGTCGACCAGTTCCAGGAAGTCCGGGATCACCATGGTCAGCCAGGAGTTCCCCCGCGCCCAGCGTGCCCGGGCGAAGTTGTGGTTCCCGTCGAAGCTCCAGCCGTGGAACCACAGCCCGGTCTCCCGGTCCATCAGGTACGCCACGTGGGTCAGGAACTGGAAGGTCGCCTCCCGGACGTACTGCGGGCGGTCCAGCAGCAGGCCGATCTTGGTCAGCGGGAGCACCGTCATCATCAGGGTGTCGTCCCAGAGCTGGTGGTGGTTCTCCTCCGCCAGGGTCAGGTGCTGCATCCCGCCGTGCGGCGTGCGCGGCATCTCCCGCATCGCCCACTCGGCCCAGGAGTCCAGCCAGGGCAGGAAGGTGCAGTCGCGCTCCTTCTCGTACAGGTTGGCCAGGGTGAGGAACGGCGCCATCGTGTTGACGTTCTTGGTGGTGCCCTCCGCCAACCGGGCGGCGAACCACTCGTCCACGATGTCGCGCATCCGGCGGTCGGCGGTCTGGTCGTAGTACTGCCAGATCCCGTACAGACCGATGCCGTGCGTCCACTCCCAGCCGGCCCAGCCCTTGGTGTCGATCACCCGGCCGTCATCCAGCCGGAGCAGGAACTCGCCGGTCTCATCGGTGATGTGCACCAGGTTCTCGGTCAGCCGGCAGACCAGCTCCTGGATCCCGGCGCGGTCGATGAACCGCTCCGGCGCCCGCAGCAACGGGCTGTGCTTGACCGGCCACACCGGCTGGTCCTGGGTTCGCGTCATGGCCTTCCCCATTCTGTCCGGTGAGCGGTCATACCCACGGCGAGTCGATGTCGAATGCGTGGGCGACGCCGGAGATCTCCGCGCGGGTCAGGCCCTCGGCAGCCCGGCCGGCGACCAGGTCCATGTACTCGTACTTCGCGCCGGTCTCGGCGTACTCCATCCGGTCCACCGCCCGCAACACCGACACATCGGAGCGGGACATGGTGCCGTGCTTCGACCACAGCACGATCTCCGCCTCCCGCAGCCCCGCGACATTGGCGGCCTGCATCCCGTCCGAGCCGGGGATCATGAAATCGAGCACCTCGATGCCCTGGGACACCGCGACGATGGACTCCGGCTCCCAGCGCAGGATCGCCGCGTTCATCGCTTTGGTGTCCCGGTAGGCCGGGATGTGCGACAGATAGGTCAGGTGCGGCGGCTGGGCGTGCACCACGGCCTGGAAGCCGATCCCGCGCCGGGCGACCTGGTCCTGGTGCACCGCCAAGTGGGAGTTGAACTCGGAGGTCAGCCGCTCGAACTGCCGCCGCGGCGAGCTGAACAGGGTCGCGGTGCTGCCGCCCTCGTGTACCCGGATCGCCCCGACCGCGGCCTCCGGGTCGGCGGCGATCTGGCGCAGCCGGCGACCGGAGCCGGTGGCCAGCAGCGTCCGCCCGGCCAGCGCGGGGGCGGGGAGCGGCAGGGTGATCTGCTCGGCGATCGGGAACCGCTCCGCCGGGTCGACGTCCCAGCCGAGGTAGACCGAGATGTTCCCGGCGCCGGCCTCGGCGGCGTCGAGCTCGCAGATCCGGGCGCCGGCCTCGCCCATGGCGCGTAGCAGGTCGTCCAGGGACGGACGGGGGGTGTCGGACATCGTGATCTTCCTTCGTCAGAGGGCGGGCAGCAGGTCCCGCAGGCGGTCCTCGGCCCGCTGCCAGGGCTGGTCGGGCGAGTCGGGGTGGTAGGTGGCCGGGTGGGTGGAGGCGCGGACCACGGCCCGGACGGCGGGCAGTCCGCCGTCCAGCAGACCGAGGGCGAGCGCCTGGGTGAGCAGGTTGCCGATCGCGGTGGCCTCGGCCGGGCCGGCGACCACCGGCAGCCCGGTGGCGGATGCGGTCAGCCGGCACAGCAGGTCGTTGCGGGCGCCGCCGCCGACCACGTGCACCACCTGCACCGGCCGGCCGGTGAGCCCGGACAGCCGGTGGATCGCCCGGCGGTACCCGAGCGCCAGGGAGTCCAGCACGCAGCGCAGCACCTCGGCGGGGCCGGCCGGTTCGGGTTGCCCGGTCCGGCGGGCGGCGGCCCGGATCCTGGCGGGCATGTCACCGGGCGGGACGAAGGCGGGGTCGTCGACGTCCACCACGGTGCGCAGGCCGGGCACGTGCACGGCGGCCGCGCACAGGGCGTCCAGGTCCTGCGGGTCGCCGGCCTCGGCCCAGGTGCGCAGGCACTCCTGCACCAGCCACAGCCCGGCGACGTTGCGCAGGTACCGCACGGTGCCGTCCACGCCGAGCTCGTTGGCGGCGTTCGCGGCCCGGCTCGCGCCGGTCAGCACCGGGGTGGGCAGTTCGATCCCGACCAGCGACCAGGTGCCGGAGGAGATCCACGCCGCGGGCTGGTCGTCCAGCGGGACCGCGGCCACCGCGGAGGCGGTGTCGTGCGATCCGACCGCGACGTGCCGGGCACCGGGCAGTCCCAGCTCCGGCCGCAGCTCGCCGAGCACGGTGCCGGGTTCGGCCAGCGGGGCGAGCAGACCGCGCACCTCACCGGTCGCCGAGCGGGCCAGGGCATCGAGCACCTGCGGGCTCCACTGCCGGGTGACCGGGTCGAGCATGCCGGTGGTGGAGGCGTTGGTGACCTCGGTGACCTCCGCGCCGGACAGCCAGTAGCCGAGCAGGTCCGGGATCAGCAGCAGCCGGTCCGCCGCGCGCAGGGCGGTGGTCCCGGCGGCGGCCAGCAGTTGGAGCACCGTGGTGAACGGCTGTGCCTGGCTGCCGGTGGCGGCGTAGTGCGCGGCCGGGTCCAGCAGTCCGGCGAAGCGCTCGGCGGCCCCGGCGGTGCGCCCGTCCCGGTAGTGCACGGGATTGCCCAGCAGCACGCGGTCCCGGTCCAGCAGCCCGAAGTCCACCGCCCAGGTGTCGACGCCGACCGAGGCCACCGGGCCGTGCGCACGCGCCGCCACCCGCAGCCCGTCCCGCACCCCGGCCCACAGACCCAGCACGTCCCAGTGCAGCCGCTCGGCGCTGCGCTCCGGGGTGCGGACCGGGCGGTTCGGGAACCGGGCGGCCTCGTGGGTGACCAGGCGCCCGCCGTCCAGGCGGCCGGCGATCACGCGCCCGCTGGAGGCGCCGAGGTCGACCGCGACCAGGGTGGACATCGGCTCAGGCCCCCCAGCCGGCCTGCACGCCACCGGCCCGCTCGGCGGCGATCAGCTCGGCGTAGCCGGAGGTGGCGTAGGCGGCCATCGGGTCCCGGGGCAGTCCGCGGGACTCGCGCCAGTCGCCCAGCGCCGGGCGCACGTCGGTGTAGAAGGCGTCCATGTACACCGCGTTCGCGGCCAGCACGTCCCCGGCGTCCTGGGCCGCCCGCAGCGACTCGGTGTCGATCAGCAGGGCCCGGGCGGTCATCTCCTGGACGTTGAGCACCGAGCGGATCTGGCCCGGGATCTTGTCCTCGATGTTGTGGCACTGGTCGAGCATGAAGGCGACCGGGCTGCCGTCGTCCAGACCGCCGCCCCGCACCACCTCGGCCAGGATCCGGAACAGCTGGAACGGGTCGGCGGCGCCCACGATCAGGTCGTCGTCGGCGTAGAACCGGGAGTTGAAGTCGAAGGAGCCGAGCTTCCCGAGCCGCAGCAACTGGGCCACGATGAACTCGATGTTGGTGCTCGGGGCGTGGTGGCCGGTGTCCAGGCAGACCAGCGCCCGCTCGCCGAGCGCGGTGACGTGCGCGAAGGCGGTGCCCCAGTCCGGGACGTCCATCGTGTAGAAGAACGGCTCGAAGATCTTGTACTCCAGCACCAGCCGCTGGTCCGGGCCGAGCCGGTCGTAGATGGTGCGCAGGGACTCGGCCAGCCGGTCCTGGCGGCCGCGGAGGTCGCCCTGGCCCGGGTAGTTGGTGCCGTCCGGCAGCCAGATCTTCAGGTCCCGCGAGCCGGTGGCGTCCATCACCTCGATGCAGCGCAGGTGGTGGTCGACCGCCTTGCGCCGGATCGCCGGGTCGACGTGGGTCAGCGAACCGAATTTGTAGTCGTCGTCCTGGAAGGTGTTGGAGTTGATCGTCCCCAGCCGCACCCCCTGGTCGTCGGCGAAGGCCGCGAGCTTCCCGAAGTCGTCGACCAGGTCCCACGGGATGTGCAGCGCGACGCTGGGCGCCAGGCCGGTCAGCCGGTGCACCTGCGCGGCGTCGGCGATCTTCTCCTGGATGGTCCGCGGGGTGCCGGGGGTGCCGTAGACCTTGAACCGGGTCCCGGCATTGCCGAAGGCCCAGGACGGCAGCTCGATCGCCTGGCGGCCGAGGGTGGTGAGCAGTGCGTCGTCGAACACGCCGGACTCCTGATCGTTGAACTGGTTCATGGCCACGTCAGCACCCCTCCGTGGGCAGGCCGGCCGCCCGGAGCTGGTCCGCCAGGCAGAACACCTCGGGCAGGTACTCAAAGCCCCGGTCCGGGTCGCCGTCCCTGGCGAACAGCCCGGCCATCTCCCGCTGCCAGCGCGCATTCACCTCGGTGGCGGCGATCCGGGCCTGCGCCAGGTCGCGGTCGTCGGCCTCGAAGAACCCGACCAGCAGGCCGTCGGGGCGTAGGAACAGCGAGTAGTGCCGCCAGCCCGCGTCCCGCAGGGCGATCAGCAGTCCCGGCCACACCGCGGCGTGCCGCTCGCGGTAGCGGTCCAGGTGCCGGGGGTCGACCTGGGAGGTGAAGCAGTAGCGGGGCATCGGGCTCTCTCGTTCCGAACGGGCCCGGCGGCCGGAGTTGGTCCGGCCGCCGGGCAGGGGGTCTCACACCCGGGCGGGCTCGGCCGCGGGGGCCGCAGCGCCGGCCGGCGATTCCAGGTCCGCGAGCGAGGTGCCCCTGGTCTCCCGGGTCAGCAGCGCCGCGATCGAGGCGACCAGGGTGATCCCGAAGGTCGCCGCACCGATCACCAGCGGCACGTTGTCCGCCCCGGGCGGGGCGATCGCGGTGAAGATGGTCGGGAAGAACGCCGCCAGCATCAGGCCGATGTTCTGCGACACCGCGAAGCCGGTGACCCGGATCCGCATCGGGAACTGCTCCTGGAAGAAGGTGGCGAAGGTGGCGTTCCACATCTGGAAGAAGATGCCCTGGACGATGACCACCAGCACGAAGACCATCACCAGGTTCCCGCGCTCGATCATCAGCAGGTAGACCCCGGACAGCGCACCGCCGGCCAGCCCGCCGACCACCATGAACATCCGGCGGCCGAACCGGTCGGACAGTGCCCCGAACACCGGGATCGTGCCCACCGCGGTCAGGTTGGCCACCAGGGTGACCCAGAGGAACTCACTGGTGGTGAAGCCGATGCCGTAGCCCTCCTGGGTGGCGTACGAGACACCGAAGACCAGGGTGGCCATGCCGATCACGTTGGTGAAGGTCATCAGGATGCACCGGAGGGTCACGCCCGGGTAGGAGCCCAGCAGCTCGGCCAGCGGGAACCGGCGCTTGGCCGACGTGGCCTGGGCCTGGAACACCGGCGGCTCCTCGACCCGGCGCCGGATGATCCAGCCGGCCAGGATGACCACCGCGCTGAGCAGGAACGGCACCCGCCAGCCCCAGCTCTCGAAGTGCTGGTCGTCCAGGATGATCGACAGCGGCAGCATCACGCCGGTGGCCAGGATGGAGCCGACCTGGGTGCCCTGCAGGCTGAACGAGGCGAAGAATCCGCGCTTGGCGTCGGGGGCGTGCTCGACGATCATCGCGCTCGCGCCGCCCAGCTCACCGGCCACCGCGAAGCCCTGCACCAGGCGCAGCAGCACCAGCAGCGCCGGGGACAGCACGCCGACCTGGGCGTAGGTCGGCAGCAGGCCGACCGCGAAGGTGGACACGCCCATCAGCAGCATCGCGAAGACCAGGACGTCCTTGCGGCCGCGGCGGTCGCCCCAGGCGCCCAGCACGACCGCGCCGACCGGCCGGGCGACGTAGCCGACCGCGTAGGTGGCGAGCGAGGCGATGATCGCCACCGCCGGGTTGTCCTTGGCGAAGAAGATGGTCGGGAAGACCAGGGCCGCCGCCTGGGAGTAGAGGGCGAAGTCGTAGTACTCCAGGGCACTGCCGATCCAGCCGCTCAGTGCGGCGCGCTTGGGATCCTGCTTGCCGCTCGCCGGGGCACCGGAGACCCCGGGGTTTGCCGTGCTGCTCATGCTCATCTCTTTCGTCAACGGTGACGAGGGGCCGACGGTGGCCCCTCCGAAATGTGCTGCGTGGTGCACGCCGGGGCGGCTGATCACCCCACCACGGGAGGAACAGTAATGGAACGATTCAACGACGTCACTAGGACCTTGGTCGGACCCGGCTGAGACCGGTGGCGGAGGGACCTTCGCCCCTACCGCGGCCGGGGCGCCGGTGCTGGACTCGATAGAACGTTTCATCACGCCCCGACCAGCGAAGGAACCGCCATGCCCGTCCAGCGGATGATCTGGAACCAGACCGCGTACTTCGGTGCCGGAGCAGTGGAGGTGATCCCCGGCGAGCTCACCCGGCGCGGCTTCACCCGCGCGTTCGTGGTCTCCGACGCCGTGCTGGTCGACTCCGGGGTCACCGGCCGGGTCACCGGCCTGCTCGACGCCGCCGGGATCGGCTACGACGTGTACAGCGACGTCCAGCCCAACCCGCCGATCGAGAACGTCCAGGCCGGCGTCGCCGCGTTCCGGGCCTCCGGCGCCGACGTGCTGATCGCGGTCGGTGGCGGCTCCCCGCAGGACACCTGCAAGGCGATCGGCATCATCGTCGCCAACCCCGAGTTCGAGGACGTCCGCTCCCTGGAGGGCGTGGCACCCACCACCCGGCCGAGCGTGCCGATCATCGCGGTGCCGACCACGGCGGGCACCGCCTCGGAGACCACGATCAACTACGTCATCACCGACACCGAGCGGCAGCGCAAGTTCGTCTGCGTGGACCCGCACGACATCCCGGTGCTGGCCGTGGTCGACCCGGAGATGATGGCCACCGCCCCGCGGGCACTCAAGGTCGCCACCGGTCTGGACGCGCTCACCCACGCCATCGAGGGCTACACCACCGCGGGTGCCTGGGAGCTGTCCGACCTGTTCCACCTGAAGGCGATCCAGACCATCGCCGACTCGCTGCGGGCGGCGGCGGACGGCGACCCGGCCGCGATGGAGCGGATGGCGCTGGCCCAGTACGTGGCCGGGATGGGCTACTCCAATGTCGGGCTCGGCCTGGTGCACGCGATGGCCCACCCGCTCGGCGCGTTCTACTCCGCGCCGCACGGGGTGGCGAACGGCATCCTGCTCGCGCCGGTGATGGCCTTCAACGCCGCCGCCACCGGGGAGAAGCTGCGCGACATCGCCGCGGCCTTCGGGGTGCAGGGCGCCGCCACCATGCCGCTGGACGAGGCCCGCGCCGCCGCGGTGGACGCGGTCGCCACCCTCACCCGGGACCTGGGCAACCCGACCACGATCACCGCGGTCGGCGCCACCGAGGCCGACCTCCCGGCACTGGCCCAGGCCGCCTTCGACGACGTGTGCGCCGGCGGCAATCCGCGCCCCGCCACCGTCGCCGAGATCGAGGAGCTCTACCGCTCCCTGCTCTGACCCCGGCGGTCCCGGCCCGGCGGCGCAGCCCCGCTGTCAGGCCGGGACGCTGGTGTCCCGGACGATCAGCTCCGGCCGGAAGACCTCGCGCTCGCGCACCGGCTCACCGCTCTCGGTCCGGGCCAGCAGGATGTCGGCCGCCCGGTAGCCGAGCCGGTGCGCGGGCTGGCGGACCGAGGTCAACGGGGTGGCCAGCTCGGCGGCCAGCTCGATGTCGTCGTAGCCCACGATCGCCACGCTGCCGATCAGCTCCGGGCGCCGGCGGCGGATCTCCCGCTGCACCCCGATCGCCACCAGGTCGTTCATGCAGAACACCGCCCGGGGCAACCGTCCCGACTCCAGCAGCGGGGCGATCGCCACCGCCGCGCCCCCGGCGTCCAGGGTCTCGATCGGCACCTCACGGATCACCGCCGCCGGGTCCAGGCCGCGCCGCTCCACCGCCCGCTGCAGGCCGGTCAACCGGTCCCGGCACGGCCGGATCGAGTGCGGCCCGTTCATCATCAGGATCTCCCGGTGCCCCAGGTCCAGCAGGTGCTCCCCCGCCAGCCGGCCACCCTCCACGTCGTCCACCGCCACCGAGGACAGCGCCGCCGTCGGCGAGGTCATGTCCAGCAGCACGGTGTTCATCCCGCGGGCGGCCAGCGTGAGCAGCGGCCCCAGGTCGTCGCCGGTGGGCACCACCAGCAACCCGGACACCCCGTGCTCCACGAACAGCCGCAGGTAGCGGGCCTCCCGCTCCGGGTCGTCGTCCGAGCTGGCCAGCATCAGGGTGTGGTCGGACATCCCGAGCCGGTCCTCGATCCCCCGGGCCACGTCGGTGAAGAACGGGTTGCGGATGTCCAGCACGATCGCGCCCACCGTGGTGATCGTCCCGGCCCGCAGCTGCCGAGCCGACGCATTGGGCACGAAGGACAGCTGCCGGATCGCGTCCTGCACCCGCTCCCGGGTCGCCGGGGCCACCCGGTCCGGGCGGTTCAGCACATTGGACACCGTGCCGACCGAGACCCCGGCCAGGCGTGCGACATCCCCGATCGAGCTGCGTCGGGTGGGCACGGTGGGGCCTACTTCTTCTTGGCCGGTGCCTTGCGCGTGGTCGTCTTGCGCGCCGGCGCCTTCTTCTTCGGCCCCTGCGCGCGCTTCTCCGCCAGCAGCTCGATCGCCTGCTCCCGGGTGATCGTCTCCGGGGTGACGTCCCGGGGCAGGGTGCGGTTGGTGGTGCCGTCGGTGACATACGCCCCGAACCGGCCGTCCTTGACCACGATCGGCTTCTCCGAGGTCGGGTCGTCGCCCAGCTCACGCAGCGGCGGCGTGGCGGTGGCGCCCCGGCCACGCTTCGGCTGGGCGTAGATCGCCAGCGCCTCCTCCAGCGTCGTGGTGAAGATCGCCTCCTCCGACGGCAGGGTGCGCGAGTCGGTGCCCTTCTTCAGGTACGGCCCGTAGCGACCGTTCTGGGCGGTGATCTCGGTGCCGGTCTCCGGGTCGGTGCCGACCACCCGGGGCAGGCTGAGCAGCTTGAGCGCGTCGTCCAGCGTGACCGTGGTCAGCGACATCGACTTCAGCAGCGAGGCGGTGCGCGGCTTCGGCTGAGCGGCCAAGGCCTTCTTCCGGGCGGCGGCGGACAGCCCCGGGTCCAGCTCCGGCTCGGGCAGCAGCTCGGTCACGTACGGGCCGAACCGGCCGTTCTTCGCCACGATGGTGGTGCCGGTGGCCGGGTCGGTGCCCAGCACCAGGTCGCCCTCCGGCTCGGCCTCCAGCAGCTCGCGGGCCTTGGCGGCGGTCAGCTCGTCCGGCGCCATGTCCTCGGGCACCGAAGCGCGCTTGGGGTTGCCGTCCGGGCCGGGCTCGCCCTGGGCGTCCTCGATGTACGGGCCGTAGCGACCGACCCGCAGGGTCAGGCCGTCGCCCAGGTCGATCGAGTTCACCTCGCGGGCGTCGATCTCGCCCAGGTTCGCGACCAGCTCGCGCAAGCCGTCACCATCCGGCCCGTCCGCGGCCTGGTTGCCGAAGTAGAACCGCGTCAGCCAGTCCACCCGGTCCTCGGTGCCCGCGGCGATGGCGTCCAGGTCCTGCTCCATCCCGGCGGTGAAGTCGTAGTCCACCAGCCGGTCGAAGTTCTCCTCCAGCAGCCGGGTCACCGCGAACGCCAGCCAGGTCGGCACCAGCGCCTGGCCCCGGTTGGTCACGTACCCGCGGTCCTGGATCACCGAGATGGTCGCGGCATAGGTCGACGGGCGGCCGATCCCCCGCTCCTCCAGGGCCTTGACCAGGCTGGCCTCGGTGTAACGCGGCGGCGGGGAGGTCCGGTGGCCGTCGGCGGTCAGGTCGCTGGCCGACAGCGGGTCGCCCTCGGACATCCGCGGCAGCCGGGCCTCGTCCTTGCCCTCGTAGCGCTCGACGTCCCGGCCCTCCTCGTAGGCGGCCAGGAAGCCCCGGAAGGTGATCACGGTGCCGGAGGCGGAGAACTGGGCCTCGGTGGGCGTGCCGGTGCCGGGGGCCGGGACGGTGGCGCCCAGCCGGACCGTGGTGGTCTGCACCTTGGCGTCGGCCATCTGCGAGGCGACCGTGCGCTTCCAGATCAGCTCGTACAGCCGGAACTGGTCGCCGGACAGCTCGCGCGCCACCTGCGCCGGGGTGCGGAAGTTGTCACCGGCGGGCCGGATCGCCTCGTGCGCCTCCTGGGCGCCCTTGGACTTGGCGGCGTACACCCGCGGCTTGTCCGCCACATGATCCGCGCCGTACAGCTCGGCGGCCTGGCGGCGGGCGGCGTCGATCGCCTGCGTGCTCAGCACCGGCGAGTCGGTCCGCATGTAGGTGATGTAGCCGTTCTCGTACAGGCTCTGCGCGGTGCGCATGGTCTGCCGGGACGCCATCCGCAGCTTGCGGGACGCCTCCTGCTGCAGGGTCGAGGTGGTGAACGGCGCGGCCGGGCGGCGGGTGCTCGGCTTGGACTCCAGCGACCGGACCGCGAAGTCGGCGCCGTCCAGCGCGGACACCCACCCGGTCGCAGCGGCCTCGTCCAGGTGGATTACTGTGCCCGCGGACGCCTTCAGCGTCCCGTCGTCGCCGAAGTCCCGCCCGGTGGCCACCCGCTGGTCGCCGATCCGGGTCAGCCGCGCCTCGAAGGCGGGCTCGTCCGCCGACTTCACCGCGAACGTGCCGGTCAGGTCCCAGTAGTCGGCGGGCACGAAGGCCATCCGCTCCCGCTCGCGCTCCACCACCAACCGGGTGGCGACCGACTGCACGCGCCCGGCGGACAGACCCTGGCGGACCTTGCGCCACAGCACCGGGCTGACCTCGTAGCCGTACAGCCGGTCCAGGATGCGCCGGGTCTCCTGAGCGTCCACCAGCCGCTCGTCCAGCTCGCGGGTGTTCTGCAGCGCCCGGGTGATCGCCTCCCGGGTGATCTCGTGGAAGACCATCCGCTTGACCGGCACCTTGGGCTTGAGCTCCTGCAGCAGGTGCCAGGCGATCGCCTCGCCCTCGCGGTCCTCATCGGTGGCGAGGTAGAGCTCGTCGGAGTCCTTGAGCTTGCGCTTGAGCTCGGCGACCTTCTTCTTCTTGTCCGCGTCCACGACGTAGTACGGCTCGAAGCCGTTGTCGACATCGACGGCGAACTTGCCGAACGGGCCCTTCTTCATCTCCGCGGGCAGCTCGGAGGGCTGCGGCAGGTCACGGATGTGACCGACGCTGGCCTCGACGTCGTAGTCGTCGCCGAGGTACCCGGCGATCGTGCGCGCCTTGGCGGGCGACTCCACGATGACCAGCTTGCGACCTGCGGACATGGACTTCCTGCTTCCTCGGGACAACGACACGACTGGGGGCACTCTACGACGGACCGTCCCGCAACCCGGACGCGACCGCGGACCGCCGCAACAGCGTGAGTACCGCGAAGCACAGCGCCGCCACCGCGACGATGCCCAGCGCGCCACCACCGTAGGCGGTCAGCAACGAGGCCCGGTCCGCGAGCGGATCCGCCGAGCGCCAGGTGCTGATCAGCCCCAGCCCGCCGGTCACCCCGGCGGCCAAGGCGACCAGCAGCAACAGCAGCACCGCGACCCGGTCACCGGTGCGCCCGGCCGACCGGGTGGTGGCCAGCGGGACCGCGGCGGTGGGCGCCACCCGGGACTCCCGGATGCCGACCGCCGGCACCAGGCAGGCCAGCGCCCCCCAGGCCAGCACCACCAGCAGCGCGGCGATCACGTCGGACGGCCGGTGCCACTGCCCGACCAGGGTGGAGATCCCGGTCGCCGCGGCGTACCCGGCACCGAGCACCGCGGCCCAGGCCCGGCCGCGCGGCGGCACCACCAGCAGCACGGCCGCGGCCACCGAGGCGGCGGCAGTGGTGTGCCCGCTGGGCAGGGTGTTGAAGTCCGGGCCGTGCCCCCACTCCGGCCGGTCCCAGACCAGCTTCTTCAGCACCTGGGTGGTGATATTCGCCCCGCCCAGCACCACGGTCGCCGCGACTGCCAGCGACCACCGGCGCCGGAGCAGCGCGATCACCCCGCAGGCCAGCACCGCGGTCACGATGAAGCCGACCGACACCACGTCCAGCACCGGCTCGGCCACCTGCCACAGCCGGGTCTGCCCGATGTGGGCGCCCTCCAGCGCGGCCTGGTCCACCGACTGCCCGTGCTCGGTGTCCACGAACAACCGCCAGCACGCCATCGTCCCGAGTGCGGAGACCAGCGTGACCAGCAGGGTCCAGGCGACCGCACCGGCCCGGCGCGCGCCGGTGTCCCGCGCAGCGGCGGACGGCAGCGGGGAGTGCAGGGAAGCCATGGCGTCACGGTAGGCGAACCGGCCACCCGGAGCCGATTCGCCCAGGGCGTGCACACCGAACGTGCACGGAACCCGTGGGGTGCGCACAGCACGGGCGCGCGGCATCCTGGACCGGTCCGGTCACATCGTGGTGGCCACCTCTCGGAGGGTCCCGATCATGGCCGATCTCAGCAACCCGTTCAGTGGGTACTCGGTGGACGACGTCGATGCGGCGGCCCGGTTCTACGGCGAGGTGCTCGGGCTGGAGACCCGCCAGGTGAACGGGATGCTCTGGCTGCACCTGGGCACCGGCGCCGAGGTCCTGCTCTACCCGAAGGGCGACGCGCACCGGCCCGCGGAGTTCACCGTGCTGAACTTCCGGGTGGCCGATGTGCCCGGCACGGTGGCCGAGCTGCGCGACCGTGGCGTCGAGTTCGAGCACTACCGGGGTACCCCGGTGCAGACCGACGACGACGGTGTGTTCCGCGGCGGTGGCCCGCTGATCGCCTGGTTCACCGACCCGGCCGGCAACGTGCTGTCCATCGTCGCCGACGACTGACACTCAGGGTTCTCACAGGCTCACGTCAGGGCCGCCTCAGCCAGCTCGCGCACAGTGGGCGCATGAGCGCCTCCACCCTGACCCGTGAAGCACTGACCCGTCCGGACGGCCAGCCCGTCCGAGCCCTCGTCGTCGACGACGAGGCCACCCTGGCCGAGCTGCTGTCCACCGCCCTGCGCTACGAGGGTTGGCAGGTCGAGCACGCACTGACCGGCCAATCCGCCATCAAGCAGGCCAAGAGCCTCGACCCGGACGTGATCCTGCTCGACGTCATGCTGCCCGACCTGTCCGGGTTGGAGGTGCTGCGCCGGATCCGGTCCACCCACCCGACCGTGCCGGTGCTGTTCCTCACCGCCAAGGACGCGGTCGAGGACCGGATCGCCGGGCTGACCGCCGGTGGCGACGACTACGTCACCAAGCCGTTCAGCCTGGAGGAGGTCGTGGCCCGGCTGCGCGCCCTGCTCCGCCGCACCGGTGCGGTCAACCAGCGCGAGGAGGCGGTGCTCACCGTCGGCGACCTGGTGATGGACGAGGACTCGCACGAGGTCACCCGCGGCGGCGAGGACATCCGGCTGACCGCCACCGAGTTCGAGCTGCTGCGCTACTTCATGCGCAACCCCAAGCGGGTGCTGTCCAAGGCGCAGATCCTGGACCGGGTCTGGCAGTACGACTTCGGCGGGCAGGCGAACATCGTCGAGCTCTACGTGTCCTACCTGCGGCGCAAGATCGACAAGGGCCGCGAGCCGATGCTGCACACCCTGCGCGGCGTGGGCTACGTGCTCAAGCCCGCGGCGTGAGCGCCCCGGCACCGCGCACCCGCCGTCCCTCGATCCGACATCCCCGCTGGACCCTGCGCCGCCGCCTGGTCGCGGTGGTCGTGGTCCTGCTGGCCACGGTCGCGGCGGCGATGGGCGTGGTGTCCACCCTGGCGCTGCGCAGCTCGCTGATCGGGCAGATCGACGCCCGGCTCGCGGCGGCCAGCGAGCGCGCGCAGACCGCGCCCGAGCGGTACCGGGACGACTTCCCGCCGCTGGAGGACGAGGACGCCGTGCCCGACCCGCCGGCCAGCGACGTGCCGCCGGCGCTCGGGCTGCCCGGCCAGGACGTCGGCACCGTGAACGTCTACCAGCGAGACGGCATCACCCAGTCCGGGTACCTCGACGACGACGGCGAGAGCCAGCAGCTCACCGACGCCCAGCTCGACGTGCTGCTCGGCCTGACCCCCGACGGCACCCCGGTCACCGTCGACCTGCCCGACCTCGGCAGCTACCGGGTGGTCGCGGTCACCAACGACGACGGCGACCTGTCGGTGACCGCCCTGCCCCTGGCCGGCACCACCAGCACCGTGGACCGGTTCCTGGCCGTGGAACTCGCGGTCGCGGTGATCGGCCTGCTCGCCGGCGCCACCCTCGCCACCGTCCTGGTCCGGCGTGAACTGCGCCCGCTGGACCGGGTGGCGGCCACCGCCGGCCGGGTCGCCCGGATGCCGCTGGCCCGCGGCGAGGTGGAGATCGCCGAGCGGGTGCCGGAGCAGGACACCGACCCCGCGACCGAGGTCGGCCAGGTCGGTGCCGCCCTGAACCAGATGCTCGGCCACGTGGAGTCCGCGCTCACCGCCCGGCACGAGTCCGAGACCCAGGTCCGCCGGTTCGTCGCCGACGCCTCGCACGAGCTGCGCACCCCGCTCGCCTCGATCCGGGGGTATGCCGAACTCGTCCAGCGCCGGCCCGGCGACCTGCCCGAGGACGCGGTGCGCGCCATGGGCCGGGTCGAGTCCGAGGCCAAGCGGATGACCGGACTGGTCGAGGACATGCTGCTGCTCGCCCGCCTGGACGCCGGCCGGGACCTCGACCTGACCGAGGTCGACCTGACCGCCCTCGCCGTGGACGCGGTCGCCGACGCCCACGTCGCCGGACCGGACCACGACTGGCACCTGGACCTCGGCACCGAGGGCGACGAACCCCCCGCACCCGTGATCGGCGACGAACACCGGCTGCGCCAGGTCCTGCTCAACCTGCTGTCCAACGCCCGGGTGCACACCCCGCCCGGCACCCGGGTCACCGTCTCGGTTCGCGAGGAGGGCGACCAGGTGGTGCTCCGGGTCCGCGACGACGGGCCCGGCATCCCGGAGCCGCTGCGCTCCCGGCTGTTCGAGCGGTTCGCCCGCGGCGACGAGTCCCGCAACCGTGCCGCCGGGTCCACCGGGCTCGGCCTCGCGATCGTGCACGCGGTGGTCACCGCCCACGACGGGACGATCGAGGTCGACGGCACGCCGGGGGCGACGACGTTCACGGTCCGCCTCCCCCGCGCCGCCTGACGCTGCCGACCCGCCCGCCGAGCCCGACCTCCCGCCGAGCCGGACCCGCCTGCCGAGCCCCCGACCCGCCCGCCGAGCCGGACCCGCCCGACCCGCCCGCCGAGCCGGACCCGCCCGACCCGCCTGCCGAGCCCGACCCGCCCGATCCACCTGCCGAGCGCGACCCACCTGCCGAGCCCCTGCTCTCTGCTCCACCGCCCGCGAGCCTTCCCCGGGCCTTCTTCCCCCTCGAGAGTGCACGAATGCACGCCTCCGGGGCCGAGAGGCGTGCATTCGTGCACTCTCGGCGAGACGGGGACGGGCGGCGGGGCCGGTGTGGAGGATTCGGGCGAGTTGGGCGTGGCAGGAGCGGGCGCGGCGAGGTCAGGCCTGGTCGGTTCGGGCGCGGCAAGGTCAGGCCCGGCCGGTTCGGGCGCGGCAGGCGGTTCGGGCACGGCGAGGTCGGGCCTGGCCAGTTCTTGCGGGCCCGGCCGGTTCGGAGGGCCCGGCCGGGCGAGTGGTCAGGCCTCGCTGAGGGTGCGGACCTGGTCGGGGGTCAGCTCCAGGGTCGCGCCGGCGATCAGGTCGGGGAGCTGCTCCGGGGTGCGGGCGCTGGCGATCGGGGCGGCGATCCCGGGCTGGGCGCGCAGCCAGGCGAGCGCCACCGAGGTGACCGAGGCGCCGGTCTCCGCGGCGACCGCGTCCAGGGCCGACAGCACCGCGCGGCCGCGGTCGTCCAGGTAGCGCGCGGCCCCACCCGCACGCTGGGAGTCCACGGTCGTGCCGTCCCGGTACTTGCCGGTGAGGAACCCGCTGGCCAGCGACCAGTACGGCAGCACCGCCAGGTCCTCCGCCACGGCCAGGTCCTGCAGTTCGCCCTCGTACTCGTCCCGGTGCACCAGGTTGTAGTGCGGCTGCAGCGCCACGAACCGCGCCACCCCGAGTTCGTCCGCGATCGCCAACGCCTTGGCCAGCCGGTCGGCAGTGAAGTTGGACGCGGCGACGTAGCGGGCCTTGCCCTGGGCGACCACCTCGCCGAGCGCGGCGACCGTCTCCTCCAGCGGGGTGTCCTGGTCGTCGATGTGGGCGTAGTACAGGTCGACGTGGTCGGTGCCCAGCCGCCGCAGCGACCCGTCGATGGCCGCCCGGACCGCGGCGCGGGACGTCCCGGGCTGTGCGGCCGCCTGACCGACCTTGGTCGCGATCACCACGTCGTCGCGGTTGCGCCGGGCGGTCATCCACTCCCCGATGATCGTCTCCGACTCCCCGCCGGAGTTGCCCGGCACCCACTGGGAGTAGACGTCGGCGGTGTCGATGAAGCTGCCCCCGGCGGCCGCGAAGCCGTCGAGCACGGCGAACGACTGCTCCCGGTCCGCGGTCCAGCCGAAGACGTTGCCACCGAGGTTGAGCGGCAGCACGTCCAGGTCGGTCGAGCCGATGCGGGTCATGGTCCTCCTCCCCGCCGGCGAGGAGCCGGCGGACTGCGGTCGCGGTCCGCCCCGAGTGACCGGACCGTCCCTGCGATCCTCTCCCGGCCGGCTCAGACCGGGAAGGCCGCGTACGCGTTCCGCACGTCCGCGATCAGCGCGGTCAGCTGGAAGACACCGGTGCCATTGCTCCACACCGCCGTGCCGGTGCCGTCACCGCGGTCGACGATCGTCACCGCCCCGGTCTGCTCCCCTGCCACCGACACCGGCCCGGACTCCAGCACCTCACCGGTCAGGCCCTCCGCGAGCGCCGCCTGCTGTGCGGTCGCCTCCTCCGCGGTGGCCCACTGCCCCGAGCGCACCGTCACCTGCTCGCCCGCACTGTCGGCGTACACGTCGAGGTACGCCTCCAGCGCCCCGGCCGCGACCCACTCCGGGTCGTCCTCCGACGACGCCAGGGCGTACTGCAGCACGGTGGCCGGCAGATTCGCGGCGAAGGCCGAGCTCGCGGTGCGGTCGACGGCGGGAAGATCGGCGGTCGGCGACGGCGCGACCACCACCTCCGGCTGGGCGGCCGGCTGGTCGCGGTTCATCAGGTACCAGGCCCCGAACCCGCCACCGACCAGCACCAGCACACCCACCACGATCAGGGTGATCCACAGCGCACGGCGGCTGCGACCGGGCGCCGACGAGTCGACCGGCTCACCCGCCGGATCCCCGGTCTCGGAGGGGTCGGCACTGGCCGCCAGCGCACCGGTGGACGCCCCGTCGTCGCCGGTCGCCGGGTGGGCGGCCCCGGCAGACAGGGTCGCCGACAAGCGTGCAGGCGCGGAGGGAGTCGCGCCGGTCGCCGGGAACCCAGCGGCACCCGTCGTCCCACCCACCGGAAACCCAGCGGTGCCAGCGTTCCCGCCCACCGGGAACCCCGCGGACCCAGCGGCACCCGTCGTCCCGGCTACCGGGAACCCGGCGTGCCCGAGGGCAGCAGCGGTCCCGCTCACCGGAGACCCGGCGTGCCCGGTCCCGGTCGTGGAGGCCGCCGGAGAGGCGCCGGAGCCGACCGCGGCAGCAGTACCCGGCCAGGTAGCGGCGGTGGCCGCCCCGTTCCCAGGCGCCCCGGTCGGATGGGACGCGCCGGTCCCGGCCCCAGGTACCCCGGTCGGAGGGGACGCGCCGGTTCCGGCCCCAGGTACCCCGGTCGCGGAGAGCGCACCCGCCCCGGCCCCGGCCACCGGGAGCGCAGCAGCCCCCGCCACAGGCTGCACGCCCGCACCGGCGGCAGCGACCGCACCAGACCCGGCCGCGGCCGAGAACGACCCCGCCGCGGAGGACGCGGCAGCAGCCGGCGCACCCGCCACGGGACCACCCGCAGGGACACCAGCACCGTTCGCGGGCGCACCGCCCGGAACGACCGGCAGCTCACCGGTCACCGGCTGCCACCGGGGGCGCGTACCTGCGCCGACCACTGGGGTCGGATCGGTGACCGGGTGCCAGGCGTGAGGAACCGGCTGGGCACCCGCGCCGGGCGCGGCCGCCGCACCCGCCGGCAGCGACGAGGCAGCGAACGCAGCAGCGCCGGAAGCCGAGCCGGCAGCACCCGGGCCGGAAGCCGAGCCGCCAGCGCCCAGGTCGGAAGCCGAGCCGCCAGCGCCCAGGTCGGAAGCCGACACCGGGGCAGTCCCGTTCGCCGCACTCGGCGCGGGGTCGCCTCCGTTCGCGACCGCGGGGGCGAACCCAGGCGTCGCCGCCGAAGCCACAGCGGAGGCCCCGGCCGATCCGGCGCCCGAAGGCTCAGCCGAGCCGGACGAGACCGGGCCAGACGAGACCGGGCCAGACGAACCCAGTCCGGAAGCAGTCGGTCCAGAGGCCGCGCCGGACAAGCCCGGTCCGGAAGCAGCCGCGCCGGACGAACCCAGTCCGGAAGCAGCGGGGCCAGACGACGCCAGTCCAGAGACACCCGGGCCGAGCGAGCGCTCGTCCGGCACCGCCCCGAGCCGCGGCACCACGGGGATCGCCGCGGTGCTCACCGGGGGCTTGCCCCGCAGGGACCGGCGGCTCGGCACCACCGGCACCGCCAACGCCCCGGTCGGCGTCCCGGGCTCGGCGCCCGTCCCCGGGTTGGCCTCCGCGCCGGCGGAGGGCCCCCCGCCGGGCGCGCTGCCGAAGGCGGACGGCACCGCGGGCACGCCGGGCGCGGGGTCCGCGGCGTCCGGGCCGGTGGGCGGTCCGCCGGTGGCGCCGGTCGCGCCGGGCCGGGTCTGGTGCTCAGTCATGGATGTCTCCCCGCATGGTCCCGGGCAGCCTAATGGGCGTGTCGCGCGGTCACGGGGCACATCGCGGCCGTCGTGTCGGCCGGCGCGGCGGCTCAGGCGAGCAGGTCGCGCCGCCGGAATCCGGCCACCCCGGCGGCGAACAGCACGAGGGCGGCGGCGCCGAGTCCGAGGGTGGGCGCCCAGTCCATGGCGTCGCCGGGCAGCGCGGGCACCAGGCGCAGGACGGACAACCGGTCGGTGCCCTCCGGCAGCAGACCGGCGAGCATTCCGGCGAGCGCGACGTAACCGAGGTACGCCCACCCGACGATCAACAGCCGGGGTAGCCAGCCGATCAGCAACGCTGTGAGCCCGGTCAGCGACCACACCACGGGCAGGGTGACCAGGGAGGCGGCGGTCAGGTGCGGGATCTGGCCGGGGTCGTCCAGGGTGCCGGCGGCGGCCAGCCCCATCGCGAGACCGCCGATCACCAGGACCAGTGCGGAGCCGGCGAACGGGACGACGACCTGGGCGAGCATCCACCGGGTGCGGCCGACCGGTCCGGCCAGGACGTGCCCGGCGCGGCCACTGGTCTCCTCGGTGTGCAGGGCGGCGACGCCGGACACCCCGGCAGCGGCGGCCAGGCAGGTGGCCAGCACCAGGTAGCGGGCGAACACCGGGTCGGTGGCCGATCCGGACGCTCCACCGGACAACAACTGGGCGAGCTCGGGTTCCTCGGCGATGAAGTCGAGCACCTGCCGGGCCAGCACACCGACCAGCGCGCACAGGGCGGCCGAGCCGAGTGCCCAGGCGAGCAGGGTGCTGCCCTGGCGGCGGAGCGTGACGGCGGCCAGCCCGCGCAGCCGGGGCGAGGCGGTGGCGCGCCCGGACCGGTCGGGCAGCAGCGCCGAACCGAGGTCGCGCCGGGCGGCGACCAGGCCCGCGCCCGCGGTGAGCAGGACGGCGGCGACCGGGAGCAGCAGCAGCGGCCACCACCGTTCGTCCACCCACGCCCGGGTGGCCTGCGCCCAGCCGAACGGGCTGAGCCAGCTCCACACGCTGCCGGACTCGCGGGCCTGCACGTCGCCGACCGCCCGCAGCAGGTAGCCCACCCCGACCAGGGTGGCGGCCACGGCGGAGGCGGTGCGGGCCCGCGCGGCGAGCTGGGCGGCGCAGGCACCGGCCGCCCCGAAGACCAGCCCCAGCCCGGCGACCCCGGCACCGAAGGCGATCGCGCCGGGCAGGGCCAGGCCGGCGGCGACCAGGACGACGACCAGCCCGGCGCCGATCACCAGGTCGGCGATCAGCACCACGGTCATCGCGGCCGGGACCGCGGCGGTGCGGCCGACCGGGGCGGCCCGGACCAGCTCCATCGACCCGGACTCCTCGGCGGCGCGCAGTTGCCGGACTGCCAGGAACGCGGACATCAGCGCGACCGGCAGGGCGACCCAACCGAGCAGCTCGTTGGCGACCATCGCGCCGAGGGTGTAGTCGTCGAGCCCATACCCGGGTCCGGCGAGGGCGGTGGCGGCGGGTGAGGCGATCAACTCGGCGCGCGCGGCCTGGGCCCCGGGGTTGTCGAAGACCTGCGCCTCGGAGCGCACCGACCCGGCCGTGATCAGCCAGATCGCGACCGCCCAGATCAGCAGCCGGATCCGGTCGGCGCGCAGGCCGATCCGGATCAGCTGCCCGGCGCCGGTCATCGCACGCCGCCGTATTCGCGCAGGAACAGGTCCTCCAGGGTCGGCGGGTGGGCGGTGAGCGCGTGCACCTGGTGCCGGCCCAGGGTGTCGAGTAGGGCGGGCAGCCGCTCGCCGTCCACCTGGAACCGCAGCCGCGCGCCGTCCCGGTCGAGGTCGTGCACCCCGTCGTCGCCGGTCAGGGCGGTGATCAGCCCGGTCGCTGCCTGGTCGTCGGCGAGCTGGAGCTGCACGGTGGTCCGGGTGCGGCCGCGCAGCTCGTCCAGGGTGCCGGTGCGCACCCGCCGGCCGGACCGGATGATCGTCACCCGGTCACACAGCGCCTCCACCTCGGCCAGGATGTGGCTGGACAGCAGCACGGTGCGGCCCTGGGCGGCGACCTGGCGGATCGTCTCCTGGAACACCGCCTCCATCAGCGGGTCCAGCCCACTGGTCGGCTCGTCCAGCAGCAGCAGCTCGGTGTCCGCGGCCAGTGCCGCCACGAGTGCGACCTTCTGCCGGTTGCCCTTGGAGTAGGCGCGCATCCGCACGGTCGGGTCCAGTTCGAAGCGCTCGATCAGCTCCTGGCGGCGGCCCGGGTCGATGCCGCCGCGCAGCCGGCCGAGCAGGTCGATCGCCTCCCCGCCGGTGAGGTTGGGCCAGAGCGCGACCTCACCGGGGACGTAGGCCAGTCGCCGGTGCAGGTCGACGGCGTCGCGCCACGGGTCGCCACCGAGCAGCATGGACCGGCCCTCGTCCGCCCGGATCTGGCCGAGCAGGATCCGGATGGTGGTGGACTTGCCCGCGCCGTTCGGGCCCAGGAAGCCGTGCACCTCACCGGTGGCGACCGCCAGGTCCAGTCCGTCCAGCGCGGTGCGGCGGCCGAACCGCTTGACCACGCCGGACAGCTCGATGCTGTGGCTCATGACTCCTCCTGCTGGGCGAGGTAGGCGTGCAACATGCCGGGATCGGTGAGCATCGCCTCGGTGTAGAGCTCCAGGGCCGGCAGCACCGCCCATTGCGCCAGGTGCGCGAAGGCGGCGGCCGGTTCCAGCGTGGGTGACGGCGCCCGGCCCGCCTCCGCCTCGATCAGGGTCAGCTGCAGCAGCCCGACCGACTGGGCGACGGCATACCGGGCGCGCAGCTCGGGGTCGCGGGAGGGCCGCACGGTGCCGGCCCGTTCCCCGGCAGCCAGGTACTCGCGGGTGGCCTCGGTCATGTGGTCGACGAACCCGGCCGCGACCGGCCCGCCGGTGGCCAGGCTGCGCACCACGTAGCCGAACACCGGGCCGTACTGGGTCAGGTCGCCGAGCTCGGCCATCACCTCCCGCGGGCTGTCCACGGTCAGCGACTGCTCCTTGCGGTGCCGGATCCTGGCCAGCACCTCGTCGTCGCAGGCGGCGCGCAGTCCGTCCTTGGACCCGAAGTGGTGGATCACCAGCGCGGGGCTGACCCCGGCGTCCTCGGCGATCGCGCGCAGGCCGACGCCGAACCCGTCCCGGGCGAACCGGAGCATCGCGGCATCGCGGATCCGGGCCCGGGCGGTGAGGTCGTCGGCTGAACGCATGTACAGCAGACTAAACAGTTGTTCAGCCCGGCGCCAGCCCCTTGGTCGCCCGGACCGCCTCCATCAGGTCGGCGGCCTGGGCGACCGCCATCCCGGCCGGTGCCTGACCCGGCTCGATCGACCCGGCCGGCACCACCGCGTGCGTGAACCCGAGCCGCGCCGCCTCGGACAGCCGGCGCAGCGTCCCGGTCACCGGCCGGATCTCCCCCGCCAGCCCGACCTCGCCGATCGCGACCAGCCGCGGCGGCAGCGCCACGTTCTCCCGCGAGCTCACCGTCGCCAGCGCCAGCGCCAGATCCGCCGCCGGCTCCACCACCCGGGCACCGCCCACGCTGGAGACGTACACGTCCTGATCGGCGACCTTGAGCCCGGCCCGGCGCTGCAGCACGGCCAGCACCATCGCCAGCCGGGAACCGTCGATGCCACTGGTGGTGCGCCGCGGGTTGGACAGCATGCTCGGCGCCACCAGCGACTGCACCTCGGTGGCCAGCGGCCGCCGGCCCTCCAGCGTGACCGTGACGCAGGTGCCCGGGACCTGGTTCCGCTCGGTGGACACGAACAGCCCGGACGGGTCGGCGAGCCCCACGATGCCGGTCTCGTTCAGGTCGAAGCAGCCGACCTCGTCGGTGGGCCCGAACCGGTTCTTGGTCGCCCGCAGCAGCCGCAGCCGGGAGTGCCGGTCGCCCTCGAACTGGCAGACCACGTCGACCAGGTGTTCCAGCGTGCGCGGGCCGGCCACCGAGCCGTCCTTGGTCACGTGCCCGACCAGCACCACCGGCAGGTTGCGCTGCTTGGCCGCGGCGATCAGCGCACCGGCGACCTCACGCACCTGCGCCACCCCACCCGGCGACCCCTCGACCTCCGCGGAGGCCACGGTCTGCACCGAGTCCAGCACCAGCAGGTCGGGCGCGGACTGCTCGATGTGGCCCAGGATGGTCGCCAGGTCGGTCTCGGCGGTCAGCAGCAACCGGTCGGCCAGCGCCCCGATCCGTTCCGCGCGCAGCCGGACCTGCCCCGCCGACTCCTCGCCGGTCACGTACAGCACGGTGCGATCCGCGGTCTCGGCCACCCGGCTGGCGACGTCCAGCAGCAGGGTCGACTTGCCCACCCCCGGCTCACCGGCCAGCAGCACCACCGCGCCGGGCACGAGTCCGCCGCCGAGCACCCGGTCCAGCTCGTCCACCCCGGTCGGCCGCGACCGGCTGGTCTCCACGTCGATCTGGGCGATCGGCCGGGCGGCACCGCGCGGCGGGGTGCTTGCGACCGTCCGGGGCGCCGCACCGCCGGCACCGCCCTCCTCGCCGACGCTGCCCCAGGTCTGGCACTCTCCGCACCGGCCGACCCACTTGCTGGTGGTCCAGCCGCACTCCGAGCAGCGGAAGCCGGCCCGGGTGCTGCGGGCGGCACGGGCGGTGCGGGAGGGACTGGTGCTCACGGGCGGTCACGCTAGCCGCGCCCACCCACACCCCGTGTCACACCCCGCGCGATGACGGTGCCGACCCGTAGGATCACGACCGTGCCCACCTCCCAGGCGGACGAGACGCTCCGCTCCACCCTGGCCGCCGTCGCGCCCGGCACCGAACTGCGCGACGGACTCGAGCGCATCCTGCGTGGGCGCACCGGCGCGCTGATCGTCCTCGGCTACGACGAGACGGTGGAGGGCATCTGCTCCGGCGGGTTCGAGCTGGACGTCGAGTTCTCCGCCACCCGGCTGCGCGAGCTGGCCAAGATGGACGGCGCGATCGTGATGGACCCCGACCGGGGCCGGATCCTGCGCGCCGCGGTCCAGTTGCTGCCGGACGCCTCGATCAGCACCTCGGAGTCCGGCACCCGGCACCGCACCGCCGAGCGCGCCGCCAAGCAGACCGGCCTGCCGGTGATCTCGGTGTCCGCCTCGATGCGGATCATCGCGCTCTACGTCGCCGGGCAGCGGCACGTGCTGGAAGACCCGGACGCGATCCTCGGCCGGGCGAATCAGGCGCTGGCCACCCTGGAGCGGTACAAGGCCCGGCTGGACGAGGTCTCCGGCACCCTGTCCGCACTGGAGATCGAGGACCTGGTCACGGTCCGGGACGTCTGCGTCGTGGTGCAGCGGCTGGAGATGGTCCGGCGGATCTTCGACGAGATCGCCGGCTACGTGGTCGAGCTCGGCACCGACGGGCGCCTGCTGTCCCTACAGCTGGACGAGCTGACCGGCGGGATCGGCGCCGACTCCGACCTGGTGGTGCGCGACTACGTGGACACCGCCCGCCGCACCCAGGAGCAGGTGCAGACCGCGCTGGCCGCCCTGGACTCCACCGAGCTGCTGGACCTGTCCGCGATGGCCCGGGTGCTCGGCCTGCCCAGTGCGGTCGAGGTGCTGGACTCCGCGGTCGCCCCGCGCGGTTACCGCCTGCTGTCCAAGGTCCCCCGGCTGCCCGCCGCGATCGTCGACCGGCTGGTCGGCCACTTCAGCGGGCTGCAGAAGCTGCTCGCGGCCAGCATCGACGATCTGATGGCGGTGGACGGCGTCGGCGAGCAGCGGGCCCGGGCCGTGCGCGAGGGCCTGTCCCGGCTGGCCGAGTCCAGCATCCTGGAGCGGTACGTCTGATCGCGGAATGACCACGGGCGGCAGGTCGTTGGCCGAGGCATGAAGGCAGTCACGTACGACCGCTTCGGCGGCGCCGAGGTCATGCAGGTCACCGACCAGCCCGAGCCGCACATCGGCCCGGACTCCGTGCTGGTGAAGGTGGTGGCCGCCGGGATCAACCCGGTCGACTACAAGGTCCGCGAGGGGTACCTGCAGGGCCTGATCGACACCCGCTTCCCCGCGATCCCGGCCTGGGACGTCGCCGGCGTGGTGGTGAAGGCCGGGCTGGACACCCCCGAGTTCGCCGAGGGCGACGAGATCCTGGCGTACGCCCGCAAGGACACCGTGCAGGACGGCACCCTGGCCGAGTACGTGCAGGTGCCGGTCCGCACCGCCGCCCGCAAGCCGGCCGGGCTGGACTTCGACCGGGCCGCCGCCCTCCCGCTCGCCGGGCTGACCGCGTTGCAGAGCGTGCGCCGGTCCGGGCTGCGCCAGGGCGACACCGTGCTGGTGCACGCCGCCGCCGGTGGGGTCGGGTCGATCGCGGTGCAGCTCGCGGTCCGCGAGGGCGCCCGGGTGATCGGGACCGCGTCCGAGCGCAACCACGACTACCTGCGCGAGCTGGGCGCCGAACCGGTCAGCTACGGCGACGGTCTGGTCGAGGCGGTGCGGGCCCTGGCGCCGGAGGGGGTGGACGTGATCCTCGACTACGTCGGGGGTGCGGCGATGGATGTCACGGACCAGCTCCGGCGGGACGGGGGCACCGTGGTGTCGATCGCGGACCCGCGGGCCCGGACCGAATTCGGCGGGCACTACGTCTGGGTCCGCCCGGACTCCGCCGATCTGGCCGGCCTGGCGCACCTGGCCGCGGACGGCGAGCTGCGGATCGAGGTGTCGGCCGCTTACCCGCTGGACCGTGCCGCCGAGGCCTACGAGGAGCTGGCTGCCGGGCACACCCGCGGCAAGATCGTCGTCAAGCCCTGAGGTCAGCCCGGGTTCAGCCCAGGGTGAAGACCACCGGGTCGGTGCTCACGCCGTTCAGGGTGAGCACCGCCTGGTAGGTCCCCGGCTGCGGCGCCGGCAGGCCGGTGGAGCACGCCTCGTCCGACCGGCTGCGGTCCCACTGGGTCTGCCGCTGGTCGGACTGCTCCGGCGCCAGCAGCAGTTGCAAGGGCTCACCCTCGCCGCAGTCGGTGCTGGCCCAGATCCGGTCGCTGCCCGAGGTCACCACGATCTCGCGCTGCGCGTCGCCGGCGTCCAGCAGGCACGGGGCGGTGCCGGCGTTGGTCATGGTGACGGTGAACAGCGGCTGCGCGCCCTCCGGGTAGTCGGTCGCGTCCGCGGCGAGCTGCAGGCTCAGGTCGGCCGGCTCGCAGGCGACCGCGCCCGAGCTCTGTTCCTCCGTCTGGGTGGAGGTACTCGGTGACGGGGCCGACACCGGCCCGTCGTCGCCGCCGCCGGTGAACAGCCGGATCAGCACGACCACCAGCACGACCACGACCAGCAGCCCCACCAGCACGACCAGGCGCCGCCGCCAGTAGACGGCGGCCGGTTCGGGCCCGACCGGACGCAGCACGCTCATGGCCGATCCTCTCTGTTCGACTCGCGATCACGGTAGTGTGCCGCACCCTCAGGCCGCTGCGGCAAGCCACTCGACCTGCGTGTGAGTATGTCCCCCGTGCCCGCCGTCCCCACCCCCACCACTCCGGTGCCCGCCGAGGAGACCGCGGAGGTCCGGCAGCTGGTCGACGACTGGTTCGCCAGCCACGCACGCGATCTGCCCTGGCGTTCACCCGACCGCACCCCCTACGGCGTGCTGGTCAGCGAGGTGATGCTGCAGCAGACCCCGGTGGTCCGGGTCGAACCGGCCTGGCGCGCCTGGATGACCCGCTGGCCCACCCCCGCCGACCTGGCCACCGCGGCACCCGCCGACGTGCTGCGCGCCTGGGACCGGCTCGGCTACCCGCGCCGGGCGCTGCGGCTGCGTGAGTGCGCCCGAGCGGTGGTCGAGCGGCACGACGGTGAGTTGCCCACCGACGAGGCTGCCCTGCGCGCACTGCCCGGGATCGGCGAGTACACCGCCGCCGCGATCCGGGCGTTCGCCTTCGGGCTGCGCTCCACCGTGCTGGACACCAACGTCCGCCGGGTGATCGCCCGGGTCGCGGAGGGGATCGCGCTGCCCGCCCCCGCGCTGACCGTCGCCGAGCGCCGGCTGGCCCAGGCATTCGTCCCCGACGACGACCGGTCCGCCGCACGCTGGGCCGCCGGGTCGATGGAACTGGGCGCCCTGGTCTGCACCGCCCGTGCCCCGCGCTGCGACGACTGCCCGGTGCGCGCCCTGTGCGCCTGGCGGGCGGCCGGTTTCCCGGCCGACGCGCATGCCGGACGCCGACGGACCCAGGCCTGGGCCGGCACCGACCGCCAGGTGCGCGGCCGGATCATGGCGTTGCTGCGCGAGGCCCTGGAACCGGTGCCCGCCCACGCGGTCGCCGCGGTCTGGCCGGACGCCGGTCAGCGCGACCGGTGCCTGGCCTCCCTGCTCGCCGACCACCTGGTGGAACAGATCGGCCCCGCCGAGGACCCGCGCTACCGGTTGCCCGGCTGACACCCCGGCGTTCAGTGGTGCGCGGCCAGCTCCAGCCCGACCACCGCGGCGCCCAGGGCGAGCTCGGCGCCGAGCACCACCACCCGCTGCACCACGGTCAGCTTCAGCCGCCGCGCCGCCCACCAGCCGATCACGACCAGGTTGGCCAGCAGCGCCGCCGAGGACGCCCGGAGCGCCGAGTCCACCGACCACCGCCCGGCGGCGGAGACCCCGAGCAGGATCAGCGGCACGATCGCCGGCCCCAGCCCACTGCGGGTGACCCGGAGGAAGTGCCGCAACTCCGACCGGTCCGGCAGCTCCTGGTGCACCACGATGTGCGAGACCAGGTCGGCGACCAGCACCGCCAGCAGCGTGCCGCCCACCGTGATCGCCAGCGTCCGGGCCGCCACCCCCGCGGAGTCGACGTGCCCGCGCATGGCCAGCACCACCGCGAGCGCCGCGAAGGTGACGTAGACCCGTTCCTTCAGGCGCTCGGCCCGGCGATCGAGTTCCTCCGGATCCGGTGCGGGCGCGGTCGTCATCTGGTCAGCGTACGAACGGTTCCCCGCCGGACAACTCGATCAGCATCCGGGTGTTGCCCAGCGTGTTCGGCTTCACCCGCGCCAGGTCCAGGAACTCGGCCACCCCGTCGTCCGGTGAGCGGAGCAGTTCGGCGTAGACCTGTTGGTCGACCGGGGTGCCGTCGATCTCCGACCAGCCGTGCCCGGCGAAGAAGTCCACCTCGAACGTCAGGCAGAACAGCCGCCGCAGTCCCAGCCCGCGCGCCCGCTCGGTCAGCGCGTCCAGCAGCAGGTGCCCCACTCCGCGCTTGCGCCAGTCCCGGGCCACCGCCAGCGTGCGGATCTCGGCCAGGTCCTCCCACATCACGTGCAGCGCCCCGCACCCGATCAGGCTGCCGTCCGGGGCCTCGGCGACCAGGAACTCCTGCACCGCCTCGTAGTAGCCCACCCACTCCTTGGCGAGCAGGATCCGCTCGTCGGCATAGGGCTGGACCAAGCCGCCGATCGCCCGGACGTCGGCGGGCAGGGCGGGCCGGATCCGGATCGGCAGCTCATCGCGAGAGGTCACCCGGTCAACCTACGACTCCACCCCGCACCCCGCCCCGCCCGGACCGCCCACCGAGACTGCTCCGCCCCCGACCCGCTACACCAGCTCCAGCAGCCGGGCCGCGGTCCGTTCGTCCACCACCAGGTCCGTCACCGTGCCGGCCCGCAGCGCGGCGAGCAGCGGGACCGCCTTGGTGTCGCCGGCCACCGCGCACAGCCGGCGCGGGATCCGGCGCAGCTGTTCGGGGGTCGGGCCGGTGGCGCGGGCGTTGAGCGGCACGTCCTGCCAGGTGCCGTCGGCGCGCAGGAACACCGTGCACACGTCGCCGACCACGCCCTGGTCGTGCAGCAGGTCGACGTCGTCGGCGTCCAGGTACCCGGCGGAGTACACGTGTGAGGGCAGGGTGCCGGAGACCGAGCCGACCGAGAACAGCGCGATGTCGGCCCGGGCCTGCTCGTCCAGCACCCGGCGCACCGAACGTTCCCGCCACATCGCCTGCTTGCTCTCCGGGTAGTCGAAGAAGGCCGGCACCGGGAAGTGGTGCACCGCGGCCCCGTAGGCGGCGCCGAAGGAGGCGATCAGGTCGCTGGCGTACTCGATGCCGGAGGTCCGGGTGTTCGCTGCCCCGTTGAGCTGCACCACCACCGACCCACGGGTGGGTTTGGGCTGCAGGCGGCGGGAGATCGCGGCCAGCGTGGTGCCCCAGGCGACGCCGAGGATCATGTCCGAGTCGAACCAGCTGGCGAGCAGCCGGGCGGCGGTGCGGGCGACCTGGTCGAGCCGGTCGATCTCCTCGGCGGAGTCCGGCACCGGCACCACATAGGTCTCGATGCCGAAGGCGGCGGAGATGGTGCGCCCGAGTCCGGGGGCGCGGGTACTGGACGGTCGCAGCGTGATCTCGACCAGCCCGCTCTCGCGCGCCTGCTTCAGCAATCGGGACACCGTGGAGCGGGAGGTGCCGAGGTGCCGGGCGATGACCTCCATCTTCACGTCCTGGAGGTAGTACATCGACGCTGCCCGCAGTACGTCCTGGTCGCGGTCGGCCATTCACCCTCCTTGGTGTCTGCACGTTCGTGCACAGCGGTTGCGCGTCTGTTCGCTGGCCCCGACGATAGCTGCAGGCAGGACCGAAGTCCCACCCGGCACCGGCCGCGACCGGGCGGGACGAGCGGCCGACGGCGACGCATCGGAGAGACACCCATGAGGACGGCAGCACTGACCCCCCAGCTCCGGCAGGACGCCCTGGCGACCCTGCGCTCCACCACGGAGGGAGGTCCCGAGCTCGACGTCCTGGTCATCGGCGGTGGCGTCACCGGTGCCGGCATCGCGCTGGACGCGGTCACCCGTGGCCTGTCCACCGCGGTGATCGACGCCCAGGACTGGGCCTCGGGCACCTCCAGCCGATCCAGCAAGCTGGTGCACGGCGGCCTGCGCTACCTGCAGATGCTGGACTTCCACCTGGTCCGGGAGGCGCTGACCGAGCGCGACCTGCTGATCAACACCCTGGCCCCGCACCTGGTCAAGCCGGTGTCCTTCCTCTACCCGCTGGAGCACCGGGTCTGGGAGCGGGCCTACGTCGGTGCCGGTGTGGCGCTGTACGACACGCTGGCCAGCGTCTCCGGCCGCGAGCGCGCGATGCCGATCCACCGGCACCTGTCCCGCAAGGGCATGGAGAAGCTGTTCCCCGACCTGCGGCACGACGCGGCGGTCGGCGCGGTCCGGTACTGGGACGCCGCCGTCGACGACGCCCGCCTGGTGTCCACCCTGATCCGCACCGCGGTCAGCTACGGCGCCCACGCGGCATCCCGGACCCAGGTGCTCGGGATGACCACCACCTCCGGCGGTGCGGTCACCGGCGCCGAGCTGGTCGACCTGGAGACCGGCGAGCAGTTCACCGTCCGGGCCCGGCACGTCATCAACGCGACCGGCGTGTGGACCGAGCAGACCGAGTCGCTGGCCGGCACCGAGGGCGGCCTGCGGGTGCTGGCGTCCAAGGGCATCCACATCGTCGTCCCCCGGGACCGGATCGCCGGGAACACCGGCCTGATCCTGCAGACCGAGAAGTCGGTGCTGTTCGTGATCCCGTGGTCCCGGTACTGGGTGATCGGCACCACCGACACCCCGTGGGAGCAGGAGCTGACCCACCCGGTGGCCACCTCGGCCGACATCGACTACGTGATCGACCACGCGAATGCGGTGCTCGCCCGGCCGCTGACCCGCGAGGACGTGATCGGCACCTGGGCCGGCCTGCGACCGCTGCTGCAGCCGGGCACCAAGGAGGGCACCTCCTCGGCCAAGGTCTCCCGCGAGCACACCGTCGCCTCGCCGACCCCGGGCCTGACCGTGATCGCCGGCGGCAAGCTCACCACCTACCGGGTGATGGCCAAGGACGCGGTCGACTTCGCGATCGGGTCCCGGGCGACCAGCCTGCCGTCGATCACCGACCGGGTGCCGCTGATCGGCGCCGAGGGCCTGGAGGTCGTGCAGCGCCAGTCCCGGGACACCGCGCAGCGCTACGGCTGGGACCGCGGCCGGATGGACCACCTGCTGCACCGCTACGGTTCGCTGATCCACGAGCTGATCGACCTGATCGAGGCCGAGCCGGCGCTGGCCGAGCCGCTGAAGAACGCCCCCGCCTACATCGGGGCCGAGGTCGTCTACGCCGCCACCCACGAGGGCGTGCTGCACCTGGACGACGTGATGATGCACCGCACCCGCCTGAACTACGAGCAGGCGGACAAGGGTGTGGGCGCCCTGGAGGAGATCGCCGACCTGATCGGTCCGCGACTCGGCTGGGACGCCGCCACCCGGGAGAAGGAGATCGCGGCCTACCGGTCGCGGGCCGAGGCGGAGTTCGCCGCCGCCGAGGCACCGGACGACGTGGCCGCGGAGGTCGCCCGGCTCCAGGCGGAGGACCTGTCCCCGATGCTCCCGCTGCCCGGGGGCGACCGGGTGGAGGCCGGGACCAAGCCCGGTTCCACCCCCGACACCCCTGCCGCAGCGGGTCCGGCGGGGACATGATCTGACTGTTCCACCACGGTCGCCCGGCCGTGCCGGAGCGCGGGACCCGGTCCCGTGACCCGGAAACCCCTGTGAGACAACGACGTCCAGAAAGAGGTCGACTGTGGAGTCCATCTCGATGGGAGAGGTGTTCCTCTCCGAGTTCCTCGGTACCGCGGTGCTGCTGCTCCTCGGTGCCGGTGTGGTGGCGAACGTGGTGCTGCCCAAGACCAAGGGCAACGCCGGCGGTTGGCTGCTGATCAACTTCGGCTGGGGCCTCGCGGTCTTCGCCGGTGTGTACGTGGCCTTCAAGACCGGCGCCCACCTCAACCCCGCGGTCACGCTGGGTATCTGGGCGGCCGGCAAGGACGAGTTCGCCCCGGGTGTCGAGGTGAGCGCCGCCAACGGCTTCATCTATATCGCCGCCCAGATGGCCGGTGCCGCGGTCGGTGCCGCCCTCGCCTACCTGGCCTACAAGAAGCACTTCGACGAGGAGGCGGACCCGGCGGACAAGCTGGCCGTGTTCTCCACCGGTCCGGCGGTCCGCTCCTACGGCTGGAACTTCGTCACTGAGGTCCTGGCGACCTTCGTGCTGGTGTTCTGGGTCGTGATCAGCGGCAACACCCCGGCGCAGATCGGCCCGCTCGGTGTGGCCCTGGTCGTGGTCGCGATCGGTGCCAGCCTCGGTGGTCCCACCGGCTACGCGATCAACCCGGCCCGTGACCTCGGTCCCCGCATCGCGCACGCCCTGCTCCCGATCAAGGGCAAGGGTTCCTCCGACTGGTCCTACGCCTGGGTGCCGGTGGCCGGCCCCGCCGTCGGTGGTCTGCTCGGCGGTCTGCTCGCCCAGGCCCTCGGCTGGGTGTTCTGACCCGTTCTCCCTCGCGCGTGGGCCGGGCCGCCGATCCGGTCGCCCGGCCCACGTGCCGACCCGCACCTGAGCGGGCGGCGCCCCCCTGCGCTGCCCCGCACCCTCAACGAAGGAAGTGACATGTCCGACAAGTTCGTCATGGCCATCGACCAGGGCACCACCTCGTCCCGGGCGATCATCTTCGATCACTCCGGCCAGATCGTGTCGGTCGGCCAGACCGAGCACCAGCAGATCTTCCCCCGTGCCGGGTGGGTCGAGCACGACCCGAACGAGATCTGGACCAACGTGCGCGAGGTCGTCGGCCTGGCGCTGTCCCGCGCGAACAAGACCTACACCGACCTGGCCGCGATCGGCATCACCAACCAGCGCGAGACCGCGGTGGTCTGGGACCGCACCACCGGTCAGCCGGTCTACAACGCGATCGTCTGGCAGGACACCCGGACCCAGAAGATCTGCGACGACCTGGCCGCGCTGGGTGGCGGCGCCGAGCGGTACAAGGAGCGCACCGGCCTGCCGCTGGCGACCTACTTCTCCGGCCCGAAGATCCGCTGGATCCTGGACAACGTCGAGGGCGCCCGGGAGAAGGCCGAGCGCGGCGAGCTGGCCTTCGGCAACACCGACTCCTGGGTGCTGTGGAACATGACCGGCGGTGTCGAGGGCGGCATCCACGTCACCGACGTCACCAACGCCTCGCGCACCCTGCTGATGAACGTCGACTCGCTCACCTGGAACGAGGAGATCGCCGCCGAGATGGGCATCCCGCTGTCGATGCTCCCGGAGATCCGCTCCTCCTCCGAGGTCTACGGCGAGGGCCGCAAGGGCGGTCTGGTGCCGGGCGTCCCGATCGCCGGCATCCTGGGCGACCAGCAGGCGGCCACCTTCGGCCAGGCCTGCTTCGAGGTCGGCAACGCCAAGAACACCTACGGCACCGGCAACTTCATGCTGCTGAACACCGGCACCGAGCCGGTCGCCTCCAAGAACGGCCTGCTCACCACGGTCGCCTACAAGATCGGCGACGCCCCGCAGGTGTACGCGCTGGAGGGCTCGATCGCGGTCACCGGCTCCCTGGTGCAGTGGCTGCGCGACAACCTGGGCATGTTCATGGACGCCCCGGACATCGAGTACCTGGCCAGCAAGGTCGACGACAACGGTGGCGCGTACTTCGTCCCGGCGTTCTCCGGCCTGTTCGCCCCGTACTGGCGCTCGGACGCCCGCGGCGCGCTGGTCGGCCTGACCCGGTTCGTCAACCGCAACCACATCGCCCGGGCGGCGCTGGAGGCCACCGCGTTCCAGACCCGCGAGGTGATGGACGCGATGAACGCCGACTCCGGGGTCGCGCTCACCGAGCTCAAGGTGGACGGCGGCATGACCGCCAACGACCTGCTGATGCAGTTCCAGGCGGACATCCTCGACGTGCCGGTGATCAAGCCGAAGGTCGCCGAGACCACCGCCCTGGGTGCCGCCTACGCCGCGGGCATCGCGGTCGGCTACTGGAACGGCGAGCAGGACGTGATCGACAACTGGGCCGAGGACAAGCGCTGGGAGTCCAAGATCGACGCCTCCGAGCGCGACCGGCAGTACCGGCTGTGGAAGAAGGCCGTCACCAAGACCTTCGACTGGGTCGACGACGACGTGAAGTGATCCACCGCTGACGCGGAAGGGCCCGGCGATGATCGCCGGGCCTTTCTGCGTGCCGGTCAGCGGTCGACGCGCGCGCCACCACCGCCGGCGAGCTTGAGCACCTCTGCACGGGTCGCCATCGAGGTGTCGCCGGGCGTGGTCATCGCCAGCGCACCGTGCGCGGCCCCCCACTCGACCGCGGTGGCCAGCGGCTCGCCGTCCAGCAGCCCGGCGATCAGCCCGGAAGCGAAGGAGTCGCCACCGCCGACCCGGTCCAGGATCTCCAGCCCGTCCCGGTGGGTGGCTCGCACCAGCCCGGAGTCCGCGGACCAGGCGATCGCCCCCCAGTCGTTCACGGTGGCGGTCCGGACCGTGCGCAGGGTGGTCGCGATCACGCCGAAGTTCGGGTACTCCGCCGCCACCCGGTCGATCATCCGGGCGAAGCCGGCCACATCCAGCTCGGCCAGGTCGGCATCCACCCCCTCGACCTCGAAGCCGAGCGCGGCGGTGAAGTCCTCCTCGTTGCCGATCATCACGTCCACGTGCCGGGCGATCTCCCGGTTGACCTGCTGCGCCCGGGCGGTGCCGCCGGTCGCCCGCCAGAGACTGGGCCGGTAGTTCAGGTCGTAGGACACGATCGTGCCGTGCCGCTTGGCGGCGGTGACCGCGGCGATCACGGTGTCGGCGGCGGTCGCGGACAGCGCGGCGTAGATGCCGCCGGTGTGCAGCCACCGCACGCCCAGGTCGCCGAACAGGTGGTCCCAGTCGACGTCGTCCGGCGCGAGCTGCGAGGCGGCGGTGTGCCCGCGATCGCTCACCCCCACCGCCCCGCGCACCCCGAAGCCGCGCTCGGTGAAGTTCAGGCCGTTGCGGACCTGACGACCGATCCCGTCATAGGGCAGCCAGCGCAGGAAGGACGTGTCCACGCCGCCGGTCAGGATCAGGTCCTCGACCAGCCGGCCGACCTCGTTGTCCGCCAGTGCGGTGACGATGCCGGTGCGCAGGCCGAATGCCCGGCGCAGGCCACGGGCCACGTTGTACTCGCCGCCACCCTCCCAGGCGCGGAACTGCCGGGCGGTGCGGATGCGGCCCTCACCGGGGTCGAGGCGGAGCATCACCTCGCCGAGCGAGACGGCGTCGTACCGGCACTCGGCTGCGGGACGGATCGACAGGGGCATGGGGTGCGCTCCTTCGGGGCGGGGGTGGCGGGGTGGCGTGAGGCCGGGGGGCGGCTGGAGGTCCGAGGCAGGGGCGACGGGGTGGCGCGGCAGGTCAAGGGCGCAGGCGGGTGGCGAGCGCGACCGCGTCGGCGATCAGGGTGCGCACCCCGGCGAGGTCGCCCGCCCGCACCCGGTCGCGGGGCACCATCCACGAGCCGCCGACCGCGGCGACGCACGGCAGCGCGAGGTACTGGTCGAGGTTGCCCGGGCCCACGCCGCCGGTCGGCACGAACCGGACCCCGCCGAACGGTGCCGCCAGCGCCGCGATCGCCGCGCTGCCGCCGGACGTGCCGGCCGGGAAGAACTTCACCGTGTCCAGGCCGAGTTCGAGCGCGGCCTGGACCTCGGTCGCGGTGACCGCACCGGGCAGCACCGGCACGCCGTGCTCCTGCGCCCGCTCCACCACGGCGCGCGAGGTCCCCGGCGACACGAGGTACTGCGCACCCGCGGCCACGGCGGCGTCGACCTGCGCGGGGGTGATCACGGTGCCCGCGCCGACCAGCACGTCGCCGCCGCGGTCCGCGATCGCGCGGATGGCATCGGCCGCCGCCGCGGTGCGGAACGTGACCTCGGCGACCGGCAGACCGCCCGCGACCAGCGCGTCGGCGAGCGGACCCGCGTCGCGCGCCTCGTCGAGGACCACCACGGGCACCAGCCGGTGCGCCGCGAGCCGGTCGAGCACGTCCGCCATGTCGAACTCCCTCATCTCACGTTTCGCTGTGCGCAACGCGCGCTGCGCTCTGCGCACCGATGGTGACACAGGAGGGTGTGCGGCGGCAACGGTGGTGGTGGCGGGGCTGGTGGCGCGCGTACGCCAGATCAGGCCGTGGGCAGCGCCAGGCCCGGCGGCAGCAGCGGGGGCACGACCGCGCAGACCCGGGCGTGCACCTCGGCCCGGCGCTCCGCCGTCATCCGGTCGGCCGGGGCCGTGACGCTGAGCGCCGCGACCGGGCGCGATCCGCGGAGCAGCGGCACCCCGAGGCAGGCGATGCCGGGCTCGTTCTCCTCGACCTCGACGGCGTAGCCACGACGGCGGGCGGCGGCCAGCTCCTCCGCCACGTGCGCGACGTCGATCCGGCCGGCGGGCTGCACCGCCCCGACGTACCCGTCCAGCGCCGCCGCCGGGGTGTCGCCGAACGCGAGCATCGCCCGGCCGAGCGCGGTAGTGGCGGCCCAGTTCCGCCGGCCGACCGCGGACCACACCCGCACCGGCCGCTCGGGTTCGACCTTGTCCAGGTACACCACCTGGGCGCCGCTCAGGACACCGAGGTGCACCAGCTCGTCGGTCGCGGCACACAGCGCGACCAGGGCGCCGTGCAGCCGCGCGGGCAGGTCGTCCTCGGCGAAGTACCGGTCGGCGAGCCCCACGGCGGCCGGGCCGAGGCCGTAGCGCCCGGTGGCCGGGTCCTGCGCCACGTAGTCGCGGTGCCGGAGCGCGGCGAGCGAGCGGTGCACGGTGGTCTTGTGCACGCCGAGCGCGGCGGACAGGTCGGCCAGGCTCACACCGGCCGGCCCCGCGGCGGCGACGGCCTCCAGGGTGCGCAGCGCACGGTCGACGCTCTCCACCGGCGACGCCACCGGTCCGCTCGCCGTGCCCGCTGCACCCCCGCCGCTCGTCTGCTCCACCACGGCGCCCACCCTACGGGCGCCGTGGCGGACGGCGCTCAGCCCCCGAGCGCCGTGATGAACCACCGGGCCACGGTGAAGTAGATGATCAACCCGGTGCCGTCGACCAGCGTCGTGATCAGCGGCCCCGACCCGACCGCCGGGTCCAGCCCCACCTTGCGCAGCAGCAGCGGCAGCAGCGACGCGATCATCGACGCCCACAGGATGATCGCCCCGGCCGCCACGGCGACGGTCAGCGCGACCTCTCCCCCGACGCCCATCGTCCAGGCACGCAGCCAGCCGACCGCCGCGATCGTCACGCACACCAGGAACCCGGTGGTGACCTCCTTGCGCACCACCCGGCCCGCATCGCGCAGCCGGACGCTGCCGGTGGCCATCGCCCGGATCACGGTGGCGGTGATCTGGGTGCCCGCGTTGCCGCCCGCGCCGATCAGCAGCGGGACGAACAGGGTCAGGGCGATCACGGTCTCCAGCTCGTCCTCGTAGTACTGCAGGACGCTGCTGGTGATGGTCGCGGTCACGAACAGCACCAGCAGCCAGACGATCCGCTTGCGCCACAGCAGCAGCGGCGAGGCCCGCAGGTACGGCACGTCCATCGGCGCGGCACCACCCTGGCGCACCGCGTCCTCGGTGGCCTCCTCCTCGACGATGTCCGCGACGTCGTCGCCGGTGAGCACGCCGAGCAGCTGCCCGTCGGCCACCACGGGGAGCGCGGCCAGGCGGTGGTCCTGCAGCAGCCGGGCGGCGCGCTCCTGGTCGGCGGTGGGCTCGACGGTGACCACGTCCTCCCGCATCAGGTCGGCGACCAGCAGCTCGGGCGCCGCCAGCACCAGGTCGCGGAACGTGACGAGGCCGAGCAGTGCCGGGCCACCCTCGGCCGCGGGGTCGCTGGTCACCCAGACCTCACCGGCGTCGGCGGTCCGGTCGGGCTGGGCGCGCAGCTCGTCCACGGCCTCGCGGACCGTCATGGTCGGGCGGACGGTCGCGACCTCGGGGTTCATCCGGGCCGCGGCGGAGTCGTCCGGCCAGGCCAACAGCCCGCGCACCACGGCGGAACGCACCACCCGCATCGCACCGAGCACGTCGGCGCGCTCGGCGTCGGGCAGGGCGCGCAGCAGCTCGGCGGCCTCGTCCGGGTCCAGGCTGTCAACCAGCCCTGCCGCGACCGGCACGGACACCACGTGCAGCACCTCGGCGGCGGCGTGCGGGTCCAGCGTGCCGAGCAGCTCGTCGGCGGTCGCGGGGTCGAGCAGGCCGACCAGGGAGCGGACCTGGGCGTCGGACAGGTCGGCGAGATCGTCGGCGCGGCGCCGGGGGTCGGGGGTCTGCTCCAGCCAGACCTCGACGGCGCGGCGGGTGCCGATAGCGACGACGTCGTGCAGGTCCAGCGGCGTCGGCGGCTGCGCGGCCGGGCGGCGGGCGAGGGCGGGGGTGTGGCGGGTCATGACGCGCTCCTTCGGGGGCGGCCGCGGCCGGGCGTCCCGCGGGCGCACCCCGGGCACGGTCCGCGCGCTCAGGTCCCGGGGCGCACGCCGGAGGGCGCACGACCCGGCGGGACCGGGCGGTCACGGGGCCGGGGCGCGGCACCGTCGGCGGCGCGGGACACCTCACACGGAGGCGGCACACGCCGGGGCGGCACGGCACGACCGGCCATCGCGACCACGACGGGCGCGGTGGGCTCGGGATGCTCGGCGACGCGGCGACCGGGGGCGGCACGCGGGAGTGCGGGCCGGACGGTCGGGGCGCCGGACGGGCGGGACGTCACGGCGCGGGGCGGTGACGGATCGGGATGCGCCGCAGCGGGCGGCGCGGGTGCGCCGCAGGTGGGCGGCGCCGTGCTCCGCCGACGCCGGGCCGGGCTCTGCGCACCGGCCGGGCGGCCCTTCGGGGCGGCTCAGGCCTGCACGCGCAGCACGACGGGCGTCGACGGATGCCGACTACTCGCGGTGTCGTCCATCGCGTCCACCTCCTCGCCGTCGTGCTGGTCGGGCCGGTCGGCCCCGCGCCGAGTGTAGCCCTCCGACCGGCGCCGGGACCGTGACCCCCGGCACACCCCGGACCCACCGGCGACCCCGGGGCGCACCATCGCACGCCCGTCCCCCGGACAGCCGGCGATCCCGGGGCGCACCCTCCGCGCGCCCCGGGACCGCCTGACCGCGCCAGTGTCAGACCAGCCGCCGCCGGAGGACCAGCACGGTCGCACCGGCCGCGAGCAGCGCGGCCGCCAACCCGGCCGCCGCCGCGACCGAGGCACCGGTCACCGCCAGCTGCGACGGTCCGCCACCGGTCGTGGTGTCGCCCACGACTGCGCCGCCGACTCCCGGGTCCCCGACCGCCGCGGTCACGGTGACCGGGATCGTCCAGGTCGCCCCGGTCACCTCGTCCACGACCACCACGGTGTGCGCACCGGCCGGTGTCGCCTCCGGGACCCGCGCCGTGAGCGCGTAGCTGCCGTCGGCCCCGGCGGCCACGCTGGCGAGCACCGTCACCACCGAGTGCAGCTCCACCCGCACCACCCCGGCCGCGGAGGCTCCGATACCGGTGACCTGGAACTCGTCGCCGGGGGCCAGCCGGGTCGCGGACACCGTCCCGGCGAACTGCACCGGCTCCGGCTCCGGCTCCGGGCCCGGGTCGCCACCGTCATTCCGCGCGTACCAGCCCGCCGGGTCCGCGACCGCCCAGGCCGCGAGCTTCTCGGAGTAGTCCTGGTTGCGGGTGAGCGGGTTGTGGTTGCGCCGCCAGCTCTGCGCGTCGGTCAGCCCCCAGAACGTGACCCGCTCGATGCCGTCGGCGTAGGCGGTGAACACGCTGAAGAACTCCGCGTACCGCTGCGCCTGGATCTCCTCCAGCTCGGCCCGGTTGGTGATCTTGCCGACCCAGTAGGTCGCCCCGTCGCGGTAGAACAGGTCCTTGGCCGCGGGGTCGGTCAGGTCGGCGTACACCGACAGGTCGTTGTTGTTCGGCCCCTGCGGCATCCCGTCCCAGGACTCGAACACCTGCAGGTCGAGCTCGCTGATCGCCACCTCCAGGCCGGCCTCGCGGAACAGCCGGATCGAGGCCTCCAGCGACTCGGTGTCCGAGCACGCACCGGCCTGCCACTCCTCGGCGGCGGCGTCGACCAGCTCCGGCGCCAGCGACCCGGTGCAGGCGAAGGCGGGCGTCTGGTTGATGTAGTCGTGCGACTGCATGCCCATGACCTCGATCAGCAGCCGGTCGTCCTCGGGGTGCTCCGCCGCGTAGCGCGCGTTGAGCTCGGTGGCCATTGCGACCGCGGCCCGGGCCTTGCCGCTGGACTGGAACAGGTTGAAGTCGTTGTACTGCAGCTGGACCTCGGGCCCGTACTGCCGGGCGAAGACGAAGGCGTCGTAGATGAAGTCGCCCGCGGTCTCACCGGCGGCGGTGTCGGCGCCGTCGGCGTACACCTGGTACCAGTTGGAGTTGCCGCCGTTCGGGCCGCCGCGCAGGTAGTCCTGCCAGTCCTCGGTCTCCGGGTCGAACGAACCGATCCCGTCGACGAAGGCCTCGTTCACCACGTCCCAGGTCGGGATCTGGCCGGAGTAGTGGGTGAGCACCTCGCGGATGTAGCGCTCCATGTTGTCCCGGGCCTGGGCGCGGGTCCCGCCGGTGGCGCCGGAGTTGATCCGCGCCGGCGACTGCGAGTGCCAGACCAGGACGTGCCCGTGCACCCGCATCCCACGGGCGTTGGTCTCGTCGACGAAGGCGTCCGCCGTCGACCACTCGAAGGTGAAGTCCCCGTTGTCGGCGATGTTGGCGTTGGGCAGCAGTGCCTCCGGCTTCATCGCGTTCTCGGCCGTCATCACGCTGTAGTCCCGGTCGACGATCGCGGAACTCTGCGGGTCGGTGTACGTCTGCGTCCCCCAGATCGCGCCCACGTCGAACCGGTCCTGGTAGGTGTCGGCGAGGGCGGGCGCGCGGTCCCGGAACGAGGACGTGAGGTGCACGTCCCCGGCCGGCATCGTGAACTCGTCCACCCGGGCGCCGATCCAGTCGAGCTCATCGGAGGTCCAGCCGCCCCAGACGGTGGCGTCGGAGTCCGGGGTGGCCGTCAGCTGCACGGTGTCCCCGGCGCTGAACGTGGTGCTCGCGCCGACCACGCCGGCGGTGCCGTCGCCGACCACCTCGACGTGCACCTGATAGGTGTCGTCGGCCCAGGCGGGGGCGATGCCGATCCCGGTCAGTGCGACCACGAGGGCGGCCGCCACGGCGATCATCCGCCGCGCTGGTGTGCGGCCGGACGGGCCGGGTGGTGCTGCGCCGCCCGTGCGGCGATGGGGCAGGTGTCGGGCAGAGGGGTGCATGTCGCTCCATTGCGATCAGGCAGCGCGGCCGCGTGCCGCGCCGCTGGGCACGTCCCCGGCCGGGCGGACCCGGCTGCGGCTCCCGGACTGCGATGTCCGGTGGAGATCGTTGTCGATAACGGTATCGACTCTGAGTCATGGGCTACTAGACCCGTCCCACATGCCAGAACGGAGCCTGTGGACAACCGCCGAGGGGGTCGGTGCCCGCCGCTAGGGTGGACGACGTGACGCAGGCATGGGACGACGAGTGGCCGCTGCCGGACGAGCCGCCGTACGACCCGGCCGAGGAACCGCCCTACGATCCGGGCCCCGCCCAGCGCTCGGCCGCGGCACACGGCGACCCGGCCGCGCCCCGGCCGGTGCCGCACCCCGCCCACGACGCCACCACCGGCCGCTCCCCGATCGACGTGCTGCGTGAGGTCTGGGGCTACGACGACTTCCGCGGCGAGCAGGCCGCCATCGTGGACACCGTGGTCGGCGGCGGCGACGCCCTGGTCCTGATGCCCACCGGCGGCGGCAAGTCGCTGTGCTACCAGGTCCCGGCCCTGGTCCGGCCGGGCACTGGCGTGGTGATCTCCCCGCTGATCGCCCTGATGCAGGACCAGGTCGATGCCCTGTCCGCGCTCGGCGTGCGCGCCGGGTTCCTCAACTCGACCCAGGACTTCGGCCAGCGGCGCGCGGTGGAACAGGCCCTGCTGTCCGGTGAGCTCGACCTGCTCTACCTGGCGCCGGAGCGGCTGCGCGTCCCGGACACCCTGGAGCTGCTCGGCCGCGCCGCGATCAGCGTCTTCGCCATCGACGAGGCGCACTGCGTCTCCCAGTGGGGCCACGACTTCCGCCCGGACTACCTGGGCCTGTCGGTGCTGCACGAGCGCTGGCCGGAGGTCCCCCGGATCGCGCTGACCGCCACCGCCACCGCGGCGACCCGGGCCGAGATCGCCGAGCGGTTGGAGCTGACCGGGGCCCGGCACTTCGTCGCCAGCTTCGACCGGCCGAACATCCAGTACCGGATCGTGCCCAAGGACAACCCGCGCCAGCAGTTGCTCGACCTGCTGCGCACCGAGCACGCCGGGGACGCGGGCATCGTCTACTGCCTGTCCCGGGCCTCGGTGGAGCAGACCGCCGAGTTCCTCAGCGCCCAGGGCATCCCGGCGCTGCCGTACCACGCCGGGCTCGACCGGGAGCTGCGGGCCCGCAACCAGAGCCGGTTCCTGCGCGAGGACGGTCTGGTGATGGTCGCCACGATCGCGTTCGGGATGGGGATCGACAAGCCGGACGTCCGGTTCGTCGCGCACCTCGACCTGCCCAAGTCCGTCGAGGGCTACTACCAGGAGACCGGGCGGGCCGGGCGCGACGGCCTGCCGTCCACCGCCTGGCTGGCCTACGGCCTGGCGGATGTGGTGCAGCAGCGCAAGATGATCGACAGCTCCGAGGGCGACGAGCAGCACCGCCGCCGGCTCTCCCAGCACCTGGACGCGATGCTGGCACTGTGCGAGACGGTCAGCTGCCGCCGTCAGCAACTGCTCGCCTACTTCGGCCAGGAATCCGAACCGTGCGGCAACTGTGACACCTGCCTGGCGCCGCCGAGCACCTGGGACGGCACCGTGCCCGCGCAGAAGCTGCTGTCCACCATCGTCCGGCTGGAGCGTGAGCACCGGCGGCACTACGGCGCCGGGCACCTGATCGACATCCTGCGTGGCAAGCGCACCCCCCGGATCGACCAGCTCGGCCACGACCAGCTGAGCACCTTCGGCCTGGGTGCGGACCTGTCCGACGGCGAATGGCGCGGCGTGATCCGCCAGCTGCTCGCCCAGGGCATCCTCGGCGTGGACACCGACGGCTACGGCACCCTGCGGCTGACCGAGGCGAGCGCGGTCGTGCTGCGCGGCGAGCGCGAGGTGCCGCTGCGCCAGGACACCCGGGTGGCCCGGTCCACCGCCGGTGCGGCCCGCTCCCGGCGCTCGACCGCGGACCAGACCCCGTTGGACGACGCGGATGCCGACCTGTTCGAGCGGCTGCGCGCCTGGCGGGCCCGCACCGCGAAGGCGAACGGCCTGCCCGCCTACGTCGTCTTCCACGACGCGACGCTGCGGGCGATCGCCGCCGCCCGACCGGAGGACACCGCC
The DNA here is from genome assembly GCF_012396125.1 of Cellulomonas denverensis. Classification (GTDB taxonomy): domain Bacteria; phylum Actinomycetota; class Actinomycetes; order Actinomycetales; family Cellulomonadaceae; genus Cellulomonas; species Cellulomonas denverensis. The sequence goes on from NZ_JAAXOX010000001.1 coordinate 461,733, forward strand.
ACCCTGGGCACGATCAGCGGGGTGGGCGCGAGCAAGCTGGAACGCTACGGCGAGGACGTGCTGGCCGTGGTCGCCGGCCGCGAGCCGGCCGGGGCAGACGAGTAGCCGTCAGCCCCGGTCCGCCCGGTGCAGGGCGTCCCGGACCGCGGCCAGGAACGCTCCGGGCGCCTCGCGGCGGATGTTGTGCCCCACCCCGGGCACTGGCACGTGGGTCAGCCGGTCGCCCAGCGCCGCCCGGGCCACCTCGACCTGTGCCGGGGTCACGATCGAGCCGCGGGCGGTCTCGCCGGTGATCAGGGTGACCGGGACCCGCAGCTCGGCGGTCGCCGCGACCCAGTCCCGCTCCTGCCACTGGTGCGGCACGTCGGCGAGCCGGCGGTCGAGCCCCTGCTTGGCGGTGATCCAGCCGTCGGTCTCCGCGGCGGGCCAGCCGGCGCAGTCGGTCGCCGCGATCGCGGTCAGCTCGTCGCGGGGGCGGCCGGCCAGGCGGCGGACGGTGTCGCCGAGCCAGGCCGGCGCCCCACCGTCGTCGCCGCCGCCGGGCCAGGCCGGGTCCTCCAGGATCAGCGCGGCGACCAGGTCCGGTGCGTGCAGCGCCAGCACCTCGGCGGTCACCCCGCCCATCGAGTGCCCGAGCACGATCGCCGGGCCGATGCCACGGGCCCGCAGCTCCCGCGCGGCGTCGGCGGCCAGCGCGGTGACGGTGAACGGCTCGTCCGGCAGCGGCATCCCGCCGTGGCCGCGGGCGTTCAGGGCGATCACCGGGCGGCTGTCGCCGACCGCCTCGACCACGCTCGGCCAGCAGGCAGCCGAGTCGGTCAGGCCGTGCAACAGCACCAGGGGCAGTGGGGTGACACCGGCGGTCACCGGCGCCCGGTCCCGTCCACGGCCAGCGGCTCGATGGCGGCGAGCTCCTCGTCGGTGAGCGGATCGGCGGTCAGCGCCCGGACGTTGTCCTCCAGCTGCTCCACCGAGGACGCCCCGATGATCGCGGAGGTCACCCGCTGGTCACGCAGCACCCAGGTCAGCGCGAGCTGGGCCAGCGTCTGCCCCCGGCCCTCGGCGATCGCGTTCAGCCCGCGGGCCCGCTCCAGGTAGGTGTCGCTGATCGCGTCCGCGGTGAGGAACCGGCCCTGGGCGGCGCGGGACCCGGCCGGCACCTCGCCGGACAGGTAACGGCCGGTCAGCAGCCCCTGGGACAGCGGGGAGAACACGATCATCCCGACGCCCAGCTCGCCGACGGTGTCCAGCAGCGCCTCGGTCTCGCCCTCGGCGACCTGCTCCACGTGCCGGTTGAACATCGAGTACGACGGCTGGTGGATCAGCAGCGGGGTGCCCAGGTCGGCCAGGATGCGCGCCGCCTCGCGGGTGGCGGACGGGCTGTAGTTGGAGATGCCCGCGTACAGCGCCTTGCCGCTGGTGACGGCGGTGTGCAGCGCGCCCATCGTCTCCGCCAGCGGCACGCTGAGGTCCGGGCGGTGGGAGTAGAAGATGTCCACGTAGTCCAGCCCAGTGCGGGCCAGCGACTGGTCCAGGCTGGCCAGCAGGTACTTGCGCGACCCACCATCCCCGTAGGGACCGGGCCACATGTCGTAGCCCGCCTTGGAGGAGATCACCAGCTCGTCGCGGTACGGCCGGAAGTCCTGCGCCAGGTGCCGGCCGAAGTTGGTCTCCGCCGAGCCGTAGGGCGGGCCGTAGTTGTTCGCCAGGTCGAAGTGCGTGATCCCGAGGTCGAACGCCCGGCGCAGCACGGCGCGCTGGGTCTCCATCGGGTTCACGTCGCCGAAGTTGTGCCACAGGCCGAGCGACAGGGCCGGCAGATCCAGGCCGGAGCGGCCGGTGCGGCGGTAGGGCATCGACTCGTACCGGTCGTCGGCGGCACGGTACGGGGGGAGAACGGGCATCGTCGGCCTTCCTCGGACGGGGTGGGTGCAGCTCGATGATCCCACCTTTCACCCGGCACCTAGCGCGGGCACCGGGTGGCAGACTCCTCGCGTGCTGCACGTCGTCTTCTTCGAACCCCGGATCCCCGGCAACACCGGCAACGCGATCCGGCTGGCCGCGGCCACCGGGGCGACCCTGCACCTGGTGGAGCCGCTGGGCTTCGTGATGGACGAGCCGCGCCTGAAGCGGGCCGGGCTGGACTACCACGACCTGGCGAACACCGTCGTGCACCCGGATCTGGAGCATGCCCTCGCCGCGCTGCCCGGCCGGGTGTTCGCCTTCACCACGCACACCGACCAGGGCTACACCGGGGTGGACTACCAGGACGGGGACGCGCTGCTGTTCGGGCCGGAGCCGACCGGCCTGCCGCCGGAGGTCCTGGCGCACCCGCGGGTGACCGGTCTGCTGCGGATCCCGATGCTGCCCGGCCGCCGCTCACTGAACCTCACGAACTCCGCCTCGATCGCGTTGTACGAGGCCTGGCGGCAGCTCGGCTTCCCGGATGGGGTCTGACCACCACTCAATACCGGCCGGTTCACCACCTCATGACCGCTCACATCGCGGACATCGGGATGCGCCGACCCCTCAGGGACGGAATGCTCGGTCGCCGTTGCCGACCAAAGGGGTCCCACCGTGGCCATCAACCGCAGCATCCTGCGCCGTAAGTCCGTCGAGGAGACCGTCGCGACCTCCGAGGACCCGGAACGCTCACTGCGCCGTGACCTGACCGCCTGGGACCTGGCGGTGCTCGGGGTCGCGGTGGCGGTCGGCGCGGGCATCTTCTCGGTGGGGGCGACGGCGGCGGCGAACTACGCCGGACCGGGCGTGATCCTCTCGTTCATCATCGCCTCGGTCGTCTGTGCGCTGGCGATCATGTGTTACGCCGAGTTCGCCTCCACGCTGCCGGTCGCCGGGTCGGCCTACACCTTCAGCTACGCCACGATGGGCGAGTTCGTGGCCTGGATCATCGGCTGGGACCTGATCCTGGAGATGCTGCTGGCCGCGGCGGTGATCGCGAAGTTCTGGGGCGTGTACCTGTCGGACGCCTTCGGGCTGTTCGGCGTGAACGTGCCGACCACGCTGCACCTGGGGCCGGTGGACCTGGAGTGGGGGCCGGTGCTGGTGGTCGGGGTGTTCACCACCCTGCTGGCGGTGGGCACCAAGCTCAGCACCCGGGTGAACAGCATCTTCACCATCCTCAAGGTCGGCATCACGCTGTTCGTGATCGTCGCCGGGTTCTTCTACGTGAAGGCGGAGAACTACAGCCCGTTCATCCCGCCGTCGGAGCCGGCCGCCTCGGACTCCAGCCTGCACCAGTCGCTGTTCGCGTTCCTGTCCGGGCTGGAGCCGTCGACATACGGCATCGTCGGCATCCTGTCCGGTGCGGCGCTGGTGTTCTTCGCCTTCATCGGCTTCGACGTGGTCGCCACCACCGCGGAGGAGACCAAGAATCCGCAGAAGGCGCTGCCGCGCGGCATCCTCGGCGGTCTGGCGATCGTCACCGTGTTGTACGTGCTGGTCACGATCGTGGTGACCGGGATGGTGCCGTACACCGCGCTGGCGGAGTCGGAGAGCCCGTCGCTGACCACGGCCTTCGCGCTGGTCGGCGCGGACTGGGCGGGCAAGGTGATCTCGGTCGGCATCCTGGTCGGCCTGACCTCGGTGATCATGGTGCTGCTGCTCGGCCTGACCCGGATCGTGTTCTCGATGAGCCGGGACGGCCTGCTGCCGCGCGCGGTCTCGCGTACCTCGCCCCGGTTCCGCACCCCGGCCCGGTTGCAGATCATCTGCGGCATCGCGGTGGCGCTGATCGCCGGGCTGGCCAAGGTCGAGCTGCTGGAGGAGATGATCAACATCGGCACGCTGTCGGCCTTCGTCCTGGTCAGCTTCGGCATCCCGATCCTGCGCCGCACCCGGCCGGACCTGGCCCGCGGCTTCCGGGTGCCGTGGTCGCCGGTGCTGCCGATCATCTCCGGCCTGGCCTGCCTGTGGCTGATGAGCAACCTGACCGTGACCACCTGGCTGCGGTTCCTGGCCTGGCTGGCGGTCGGGATCGCGATCTACGCGCTGTACTCCTACCGGCACTCCCGGCTGCACCGGGCGCCGGCCGAGGCGGTCACGGAGTGAGGTCGTCGTCCACCCGGCGGCGCAGGTCGGCGACGATCCGCTCCTCGGCGTCGTAGTAGGCCAGCCCCCAGTCGGCGACCATCGCCGGGTAGCGGACCTCCTCCCGGTCGCCGAGCATCGCCCGGACCTGCTCCAGGTCCCGGCGCCGGTCGGCCAGCGCGGCGACGTAGTCGTCGAGCATCCCGCGCACGGTCGCCGGGTCGCTGAGGTGCCCCATCAGCAGCCGGAGCGCGACCGGGTGTTTGAGCACCGGGAAGTCGGCGGGCGTCTCGGCCAGCCAGCGGCGCAGCACCTGCTCGCCGGTGTCGGTGATCACGTAGCGGGTGCCGCGGCTGCCGGCCTCCTCGACGGCGCGGACGTACCCGGCGCCGACCAGTCGTTCCACCTCGGAGTACACCTGGCTCATCGCCGGGGCGACCCAGTAGTAGCGCAGGGTGCGATCGGCGCGCTGTTTGAGTTCGTAGGCGGTCACCGCGGTGTCGGTCCGGCCGGCGAACATCAGCAGGCCGAGCAGGGCGTACGCGGTCGGGTTGAGCGGTTCCGCGAAATCCCTTGCCGACGTCACGGCGCCAACCTACGCTGATCGTCGTATTCCTACTAGGAATAGCAGCCGCGGGGGGAGCGTCCCCCAGTCCTCGCGCCCCTCGCCGGCGCCGAGCTCCAGCCGTGTCGCACCACCCTGGAGGACCCATGACCATCGCGATCGAGACCGAGGGGCTGGTCAAGCTCTTCGGCACCACCCGCGCCGTGGACGGCATCGACCTCACGGTCGCCGCCGGCGGCGTGCACGGCTTCCTCGGCCCGAACGGCGCCGGGAAGACCACCACCATCCGGATGCTGGCCACCCTGCTGCGGCCGGACGCCGGCTCCGCCCGGGTGCTCGGCCACGACGTGGTGGCCGAGGCAGACCAGGTGCGGAGCAAGGTCGCCCTGACCGGGCAGTTCGCCTCGGTGGACGAGGACCTGACCGGGATCGAGAACCTGATCCTGATCTCCCGGCTGTACGGCTACAGCCGTCCGGGCGCCCGGGCCCGCGCGGAGGAACTGCTGGCCGCCTTCGGCCTGACCGACGCCGCCGACCGGCAGGTGAAGAAGTACTCCGGCGGGATGCGGCGCCGGATCGACATCGCCGCCAGCATCGTGCTCACCCCGGAGCTGATCTTCCTGGACGAGCCGACCACCGGTCTGGACCCGCGCAGCCGCAACCAGGTCTGGGACATCGTCCGGGCGATGGTGCAGGCCGGGACCACCGTGCTGCTGACCACCCAGTACCTGGACGAGGCGGACCAGCTCGCCGACCGGATCAGCGTGATCGACGCCGGCCGGGTGATCGCCGAGGGCACCCCGGGCCAGCTCAAGGCCTCGGTCGGTGCCAGCGCCCTGCACATCCGGCTGCTCAATCCGGACGACCGCCCCCGGGCCCGCGAGGTGCTGCGCCCGCTGCTGGGCGAGGCGATCACCGACGAGGCCGACCCCGCCGCGCTGTCGGCCGCGGTCGACTCCTCCGCCCCGGCGATGCGGGCGATCGCCGCGCTGGAGCAGACCGATGTGCCGATCGCGCAGTTCTCGCTCGGCCAGCCGACCCTGGACGAGGTCTTCCTCGCCCTGACCGGCAGCCCGGCCGAGGAGACCCCGGACGAGGAGGCGGTGGCATGAGCGTCGAGGAGACCACCGTCGCGGACCGGGACACCACCGTCGCCGCGGTCCGTGCCGCGCTGGGCACCGGATCGCGACCGGCCCGGCCATCCGGGCTGCGCACCTCGCTGACCTTCGGTTGGCGGGCGCTGCTCAAGATCAAGCACGTGCCGGAGCAGCTGTTCGACGTCACCGCGTTCCCGGTGATGATGACGCTGCTGTTCACCTACCTGTTCGGCGGTGCGATCGCCGGCAGCGTGGACGACTACATCCAGTTCCTGCTGCCGGGGATCCTGGTGCAGGGCGTCATCATGATCACGATGTACACCGGCGTCACGCTGAACACCGACATCCAGAAGGGCGTCTTCGACCGGTTCCGCTCGTTGCCGATCTGGCGGCCGTCCGCCCTGGTCGGGATGCTGCTCGGCGACGCGGTGCGGTTCACCATCTCCTGCACCGTGGTCCTGCTGCTCGGGCTGGCGATCGGCTTCCGCCCGGAGAACTGGCTCGGGGTGCCCGCCGGGGTCGGACTGCTGCTGCTGTTCGCCTTCGCCTTCGGCTGGATCTGGACCTTCCTGGCACTCATCCTGCGCACGCCGAACTCGGTGATGGGGGTGAGCATGATGGTGATCACGCCGGTGACCTTCGGCTCGAACATCTTTGTCGACCCCTCGACCATGCCCGGCTGGTTGCAGGCCTTCGTCAACGTCAACCCGGTGTCCGACCTGGTCACGGCGGTGCGCGGGCTGATGAACGATGTGCCGGTGGGCAACGAGGTGCTGTCCGTTCTGGCGTGGAGCGCCGGGCTGATCGCGGTGTTCGGCCCACTCACCATGCGCCGGTACGCCCGCTGACCACGACTACGGTGGCCGGGTGTTCACCACGCGCCCGGAACTCGTCGGCACCCACGGCATGGTCGGTTCGACCCACTGGCTGGCCAGTGCGGCCGGCATGCGGATCCTGGAACAGGGCGGCAACGCCTTCGACGCGGCGGTGGCCGCCGGGTTCACGTTGCAGGTGGTCGAACCACACCTGAACGGGCCCGGCGGCGACGCCCCGCTGATCGGGCACCGAGCCGCCGACGATCACACCTTCGTGCTGTGTGGCCAGGGACCGGCACCGGCCGCCGCCACCATCGAGGCCTACACCGCCCTCGGGCTGACCGAGATCCCCGGCACCGGGCACCTGGCCGCCGTGGTGCCCGGCGCGGTCGGGGCCTGGCTGGACCTGCTGGCCCGGTACGGCACCCTGCCGCTGGCCGACGTGCTGAGCCCGGCGATCGGCTACGCCGAGGACGGCTACCCGCTGGTGCCCGCCGCCGTGCGCACCATCGGCACGGTCAGGCAGCTGTTCACCGAGCACTGGCCGACCTCCGCCGAGGTCTACCTGCCGCACGGCGAGCTGCCCGAGCCCGGCGCCCGGTTCCGCAACCCGGCACTGGCCGCGACCTACCGCCGGCTGCTGGCGGAGGCGACCGCCGCCGGGCCGGACCGGCTGGCGCAGATCGAGGCCGCCCACCGGGCGTTCTACGCCGGGTTCGTCGCCGAGGCGATGGCGGACTTCGTGCGGACCCCGGTGCGGGACTCCTCCGGAGCGGACCACACCGGGCTGCTCACCGCCGACGACCTGGCCGGCTGGCGGCCCACCGAGGAGCCGACCGCCGCGGTCGACTTCGCCGGGGTGCGGGTGCACAAGACCGCCGCCTGGGGCCAGGGCCCGGTGCTGTTGCAGCAGCTGCAGATGCTGGCCGCCCTGAACGTCGCCGATGCCGAACCCGGCTCGGTGGAGCTGGTGCACACCGCGATCGAGGTGGCCAAGCTCGCCTTCGCCGACCGGGAGGCCTGGTACGGCGACGACGGCAGCACCCCGCTGGACGACCTGCTCGACCCGGCCTATGCCGCCGCCCGGGCGACCCTGGTCGGGCACACCGCCGCCGACGGCCTGCGACCCGGCTCCCCCGGTGGCCGCACCCCGCGACTGGCCGGGGTGTTCGGCAGCCCGGTGGACGGGATCTGGCCCGGCCGGTTCCAGGGTGAGGCCGGAGTGGCCGGCGGCGGCGAGCCGACCCGGGGGCCCAGCGGCCCGGAGGCGATGCGGATCGAGACCACCGGCGAGACCCGCGGCGACACCTGCCACGTGGACGTGGTGGACCGCTGGGGCAACCGGGTCTCCGCCACCCCCTCCGGCGGCTGGTTGCAGTCCTCCCCCGTCGTGCCCGGACTGGGCTTCGGCCTGCCGACTCGGGCGCAGATGTTCTGGCTGGAACCCGGGCTGCCCGCCTCCCTGGCGCCCGGTCGCCGTCCGCGCACCACGCTCAGCCCGGCGATGGTGCTCCGCGAGGACGGCAGCGGCTTCGCCTTCGGCACCCCCGGCGGCGACCAGCAGGACCAGTGGACGATCCCGTTCCTGCTGCACCACCTGCTCTGGGGTGCGGACCTGCAGGCGGCGATCGACGCACCGAACTGGCACTCCACCCACGTGCCGTCGTCCTTCCACCCCCGAGTCAGCGAGCGCCTGGGCGTCGAGGCGGAGAGCCGGCTGGGCGCGGCGGTGCTCGACGGGCTGCGCGAGCGGGGACACGCGGTGCGGGACGCCGGGGACTGGACGCTCGGCCGAGTCAGCGCCGCCGGCGTGCGGGCCGACGGCCTGCTGCACGCCGCGGCGAACCCGCGCGGGATGCAGGGCTACGCCGCCGGCCGCTGAGCCGCGGACCGGGCCGCCCCGCGGCGACCCAGGGGCCCGAGTTCGTCACTCCCGCCTCGACATCGTCAACCGCGCCACCGCACTCGCGACCGATGCACCGCACTCGGGTGCAGCGCCGCCCGGGGGTCGCGAGTTCGTCACTCCCGCTCCGACGTCGTCAGCCGCGCTACCGCACTCACGACCGACGCACCGCACTCGGGTGCAGCGCCACCCCGGAGATCGCGAGTTCGGCACTCCCGCCTCGACATCGTCAGCCGCGCCACCGCACTCACGACCGACGCCCCGCACTCGGGTGCAGCACCACCCCGGGCGCCCGAGCTCGGCACTCCCGATCCGACACCGGCGGTGACGCCACCGCGCCCACGACCGACGACCGGCACTCGGGTGCAACGCTGCCCGTAGGCCACGAGTTCGGCACTCCCGCCTCGACACCGCACTCGCGACCGATGCACCGCACTCGGGGTGGAGCAACGCGGGCGGGTCGCCGGGCCGGGGACCGTGCCGCGCGGGGGCGAGGATCGGGCGGGTCGCCAGGCCGCGCGGGGCGGGGGTGCGGCGCACGTCACACCCTCGACAGTTGCCTTCTGCAACCATGCGACGTAAGTTGCCTGCTGCAACCAAGAGAGAAGGCAGCCCGTGACCACCGATTCCGCCCGCGTCCTGATCGACTCGATCAGCCGCCTGTCCCGCGTCCAGCGCGAGGTCGGGGAGAAGCTGGCACGGGAACTCGACTGCCCCCGCGCCGGACTCGGCGTGCTCTGGCTGCTGGAGAAGCGTGGCGAACTGACCATCGGCGACCTGGCCACCCACCTGCGGGTGGACATCTCGGTCGCCAGCCGCCAGACCACCGCGCTGGTCGAGGCCGGCTACGCCGAACGCACCCGGCCCAGCGCCCCGGGCACCGACCACCGGGTGCGCACGGTGCGGCTGAGCGAGCAGGGCCGGGTGTTCACCGCCCAGACCCGGGTCCGGCTGGACGCACTGCTGGCCGAGACCTTCGCCGGCTGGACGGCCGAGCAGATCCGCGCCGCCGCCGCCCAGATCAACCAGATCGCCGACGCCGTCGGCGCGATCACCGAGCATGCCGCGCCGGAGCCGGACACCCCGCTCCCCGCGCTGGCCACCGCCTGACCGTCACTGAACAGGCGGACCGCACCGCCCCCTCCCCTTCCCGACGACGGCGCCGGGTTCCACCCTCACGAACCGAAAGCCGAGACGCATGACCGACACCCCGATGGCGGCCTCGCCCGCCCCCATGACGCACCGGCAGGTGCTGGAGTCACTCTCCGGCATCCTGCTCGGCATGTTCGTGTCCGTGCTGGCCACGAGCGTGGTCTCCAGCTCGCTGCCCAAGATCGTCAGCGACCTGAACGGCTCGCAGCACTCCTACACCTGGGTGGTCACCGCCACCCTGCTGACCACCACGATCACCACCCCGATCTGGGGCAAGCTCGCCGACCTGATGGATCGCAAGCTGCTGATCCAGATCGCGCTGATCATCTCCGTGGTGTCCTCCGCCGCCGCCGGGTTCGCGCACACCGTCGGCTTCCTGATCGGCGCCCGCGCGTTCCAGGGCATCGGCGCCGGTGGTCTGACCGCGCTGGCGACCATCCTGATGTCCGACATCCTCAGCCCCCGCGAGCGCGGCAAGTACATGGGCCTGATGGGCGGCATCATGGGCATCGGCATGGTCGGTGGCCCGCTGCTCGGCGGTGTGATCACCGACAGCCTGGGCTGGCGGTACAACTTCTTCGTCGGGCTGCCGTTCGCGGTGGCCGCGATCATCGTCCTGCAGATCACGCTGAAGCTGCCCGCGATGGTCCGCAAGGTGGTCAAGATCGACTACCTGGGCGCCGTGCTGATCAGCGCCGGCATCGCCTGCCTGCTGCTCTGGGTCACCTTCGCCGGCAGCAGCTTCGAGTGGCTGTCCTGGCAGACCTGGGCCATGACCGGTGGCTCCCTGGTGCTGCTGGCCCTGGCGGTGTGGGTGGAGTCCCGGGCCGCCGACCCGATCATCCCGCTGAACCTGTTCAAGAACCGCACGCTGGTGCTCTCCGTGGTCGCCTCGGTGGCGGTCGGCGTCGCGATGTTCGGCACCTCGGTGTTCCTGAGCCAGTACATGCAGGTCGCCCGCGGCAAGACCCCGACCCAGTCCGGTCTGCTGACCATCCCGATGATCCTGGGTGTGTTCCTGTCCTCGACCCTGAGCGGTCGCCGGATCACCAAGACCGGGCACTACAAGAAGTTCATGATCGCCGGTGCCGCGGTGCTCACCGTCGGCCTGGTGCTGATGGGCACGATCCACTACGACACCAGCTTCGTGCTGGTCAGCCTGTACATGTTCATCCTGGGCTCCGGCGTCGGCATGCTGATGCAGAACCTGGTGCTGGCGGTGCAGAACACCCTGGCAGTGGACGAGATCGGCTCCGGCACCGCGACCGTGGCGTTCTTCCGGACCCTCGGTGGTGCGATCGGCGTCAGCGCGCTGGGTGCGGTGCTGTCCTCGCGGATCACCACGCTGATCATGGACGGCCTGAGCGCCATCGGCATCGACCCGAGCGCCCTGGGCGGCGGCAGCAGCTCCGTCCCGGACGTGTCCACCATGCAGGAGCCGATCAAGACGATCGTGGAGTCCTCCTACGGTGACGCGATCGCCGAGCTGTTCCTGGTCGCCGCGCCGCTGGGTGTGGTCGCCCTGATCGCGGTGATCTTCCTCAAGGAGGTCCCGCTGGGGAACCGCTCCGGCCTGGAGCAGCGCGCCGCGGTGATGGACGAACTGGAGTCGGTCGAGGCCTGACCGCTCACCGGCGCCGTCACTGCCCCCGTCCGGACACCCGGGCGGGGGCAGTGCCATGTCCGCCGGTGGGGAAGAATGACGACATGGACGCCCTGGACCCGCTGGCCCGGATCGAGGCCGAGCTCGGCCTGCTGCTGCGCCGGGCCCGGTCCCAGTCCGAGCGCCTGGCCCGGCAGGTGCACCCCGAGTTGGAGCCGTCCGCCTACCTGCTGCTGGTCCGGATCGCGCAGTCGCCCGGCATCCGCGCCGGGGAGCTCGCCCGGCTGATCGGGGTCGGCCGCGGCACGATGTCCCGCCAGCTGGCCCGGATCGAACAACTCGGCCTGATCGAGCGCGAGGCGGACCCGCACGACTCCCGCGGCCAGCTGCTCCGGTTGACCGCCGTCGGCGAGGAGCAGATGGCCCGGGCGCGACAGGCCCGGCGCGAGTACCTGGCCGCGGCGCTCACCGAGTGGGGCGACGACGACCGCGGGGTGCTGGCCGACCAGCTCGCCCGGCTGAACCAGGACCTGGCGATCCACCGGCCCGCCGACGACGCCTGACCCCCACCGGCAGCAGTTCAGTGCGCCCAGGTCAGCGACCAGGTGCTCGGCCGCCGGGCCACCTGGGTCAGCGCCGCCACCCGCCCGGCGTCCCAGCGCCGCGGCAGCCGCTCGAAGCACTCCGGCACCGCGTCCAGCTCCACTGCCCAGGCATCCGCGGCCGCCACCCGCTGCACCGGGGCACCCACCACCAGCACGCCGCGCACCCCCACCGGGGTCCCGACCGCGGCCCGCAGCAGCGCACTGGCCCGGGCCGCCGCCAGCCGGACGTCCCGCAGTTGGGCCACCGCCTCGCCGTCGGCGGACAGCCGGCGGCCGTCCAGCACGAAGCCCTGGGCGGTGATCCGGGTGGCGTCGGCCACCGCGAACGCCCCGCCCGGGCCGATCAGCAGATCGTCCAGCACGGTCCCCTGGCGGCCCACCGGGACGTCGTGCAGCACCGACCAGCCGGAGAGCACCAGCCGGTCCAGCCGCTCCCGCAGCGAGTCGTCGCCAGCAGCGTCCTCGGCCCGGTGCCGCCCACGCGCAGCGGGCAGCGCCGGACCGGTCAGGGTTGCGAAGCCCGGCAACGGTGCCGGGGTGACCGCGATCTCGCCCGCCTGGTGATCGGCCGGACCGGGTGCGGCACGCCGGCCACGCGGACCGGTCGCGTCCAGCACCTCGGACAGCGGCAGCACCAGCTCGGGCAGGTCCCGGCGCAGGAACGCCTGGGCGGCGGTCCGCACCGCACCGTCGGCCCACTCCGCGCCCCGCGCCAGGTCCACCGCCCCGGTGACCAGGTCGATGCTGCCCAGCGGCGCGCCGGTCCCGGCCCGCACGTACAACCGGTCGGCGCCGTAGCGGCGCCACCGGTGCACGATCAGGGCCGGTTCCATGTCAGGACTATCGGCAGCCGGGTGCCCGACCTGAACCCCCGGCTACTCCCCGACCGGCTCGAAGGTCAGGCTGACCGAGTTCATGCAGAACCGGTCGCCGGTGGGGGTCTGCGGCGCGTCGTCGAAGACGTGCCCCAGGTGCGAGCCGCACTTGGCGCAGCGGACCTCGGTGCGCACCATGCCCAGGCTGCGGTCCTCGATCAGCTCCACCCGGTCGCCGGCCAGCGGCGAGTAGAAGCTCGGCCAGCCGCAGTGCGAGTCGAACTTGGTCTCCGAGCGGAACAGCTCGTTGCCACAGGCGCGACAGCGGTAGACGCCCTCGCGCTTCTCGTCCAGCAGCTCACCGGTCCACGGGCGCTCGGTGCCGGCCAGGCGGAGCACCTGGAACTCGGCGGGGTTCAGCACGGCCCGCCACTCGGACTCGTTCTTGGTGACCTCGTACGTCACGGTGTCCTCCTCTCGCGCACCCTTCCGGCTGAAGGGCCGCAGCGGTGCAACCCGGGATCACACCCGAGTGTTCCGCAGCCGGCCTCAGCCCGCCGCGCGAGCGCCCGTCTGGGCCGGACCCTGGGCGCGACCGGCCCGGCGGTTGCGGTTGCGCCGCGGCTGCCCACCGGCGCCGGCCGGCTGGGCGGCAGGAGATCCCGCGCCCTGACGGCCGCTGGTGCTGCCACCGGCCCGGTTCCCGCCCGCAGCCGGAGCCGCCGGGTTCCCGGCACCCCGGCCACGCCCACGGCGACGGCGACCGCCACCGGAGGACTGCTCGGCCGTCGCCGGCACCGCAGCCCCGCCGCCGGACCGCCGGGCCCGCTTCGCGGTCGCGTTGCGCCCGGTCGAGGTGCCCTGCACCGGCGCGGCGGCCGGGGCGGGCTGCACCCGCGGGGCGACCTCCCCGACCAGGGCGGCGACCGCGGCGGAGCCGGGACCGACCTGCTGCGGGGTGACGGTGATCTTCGCCTTGCGGGTCAGGTCGCGGACGTCGCCGGCCTGCTCGGGCAGCTGCAGGGTGACGACCACGCCACCGGAGCCGGCCCGGGCGGTGCGGCCGGAGCGGTGCAGGTACGCCTTGTGCTCGGCCGGCGGGTCGACGTGCACGACCAGCTCGACGTCGTCGACGTGGATGCCACGGGCGGCGATGTCGGTGGCGACCAGCACCCGGACCTCGCCGGAGGTGAAGGCGGCGAGGTTCCGCTCGCGGGCGCCCTGGCCGAGGTTGCCCTGCAGGTCCACGGCGGGGATGCCGTCCGCGGTCAGCTGCTTGGCGAGCTTCTTGGCCTGGTGCTTGGTGCGGGTGAACAGCACCCGGCGGCCGGTGCCGGAGGCGAGCTCGCGCAGCACCTGCTTCTTGGCGTCCGCGTCGGCGAGCGCGAAGACGTGGTGGGTCATGGTCGACACCGGGGCCACGGCCGGGTCGACGGAGTGGGTGACCGGCTGGTGCAGGTAGCGCTTGACCAGGGTGTCCACGCCGTTGTCCAGGGTGGCGGAGAACAGCATCCGCTGGCCCTTGGCCGGGGTGCGGTCGAGCAGGCGGCGGACCACCGGCAGGAAGCCGAGGTCGGCCATGTGGTCGGCCTCGTCCAGCACGGTGATCTCGATCGCGTCCAGGGAGCACAGCCCCTGCTTGATCAGGTCCTCCAGGCGCCCGGGGCAGGCGACCAGGACGTCGATGCCCTTCTTCAGCGCCGCGACCTGCGGGCCCTGGCCGACGCCGCCGAAGACGGTGGTGCTGGTCAGGCCGAGGGCGTCGGCCAGCGGCGCGACGGTGGCGTGGATCTGGGAGGCGAGCTCGCGGGTGGGCGCCAGGATCAGCGACCGCGGGCGGCCGGAGGTGCGGGGCTTGCCGGAGGCGGCCAGCCGGGTCACCACCGGCAGGCTGAACGCCAGGGTCTTGCCGGAGCCGGTGCGGCCGCGGCCGAGCACGTCGGTGCCCGCGAGGGTGTCCGGCAGAGTGGCGGACTGGATGGGGAACGGCGCGTCGATGCCGCGGTCCGCGAGGGAGCGGGCCAGCACGGCAGGAACGCCGAGGTCGATGAAGGTCATGTCGCCTTTCGGGCGGTCGGGCCCGCGCGATCACCGGCGCTCGGCTGCGCGGCCCGGCTCAGTCTCGGCTGAGCATCTGCTGGCGGCGCAGGGCGCCCTGCGTGCGCAGGACATAGCTGAACAGTTCGTCGAGCTCCCGGGGACTGGCATCCCGGAACCGGCAGCCGTAGTGGGTGCCGCTCCTGGATGGTTGGGCGCGCACGATGTCCGCGTGCAGCCAGAACGCCTCGGGGAGCTCGGGGAAGACGAACCGGACCGTGCTCCCGATCGGGAGGTCGGTCATACACATCATACGCATCCCGTGCGCGGACACATCGAGGGCGACGAACCGGCAGCGGCGTTCGCCGGTGGCGGGGTCGCGGTCGGCGGGCTCGTCGTCGCCGGGTTCCAGGCCCTCGGGGAAGGTGACCCAGCCCTCGCACTCGACCCGGACCTGCACCCGGGCCACCGCGCGTTTCTGCAGGGTGGACAGCAGTTCGACCTCGGAGCAGCCGAGCAGATCGGCGGAGGACCGACCGACGGTCCCGCCGTAGACGCACTCGCCGCGCTGGTCGTCCAGCACCCGGAGCACGACCCGTTCACCCTCGGTGAAGCCGCGGACCAGGCTCTCCGATCCGACCCACATCACACCGTCCTCGAACGCCCGGACGTAGCCGTCCAGCCGGATCACCCCGTCGACCTCGACGGTGCAGACGGCGAGCTCGTGCATCGGGGCCATCCTCGGGTCGGCGGTCGGGGCGCGGTCACGCTACTCAGGCCGACCCCTGGCCGCGCGGCGACGGCGGGGGGTTTCACCCTGATAGCCGGGTGAATTGCCACTCACGGACGTCCGATTCATCCGAAACGCCCAAAGCCGCCACCCTCGCTTATTCCCCCACACACCCCTAGTCTCGCCCCGAGTCGCCCGTGCCCGCGGGCGGCCTTCCTGCGTCCCTCCGCGAGGTTCTGCTGGCTACCGCCCGACGCCGCTGGTCCCTGACCCGGTACTTCGCCGTCGTGAGCGTGCTGGCCATGCTCGCGCTGGGCGTCGCGCTGGTCTGGGTGACCGCCAACGTGATGAGCGCGCAGGCCCGCCGGGACGGGATCGCGATGGCGCAGAGCATCGAGTCCTACGCCACCTCCGCGGTCCCGGAGGACGCCTACACCGTCGGCGTTCTGGACCCGGAGACCTCCGACCGGATCGCCGAGCAGGTCGCCGGCTTCGAGCACCTGACCCGGCTGCGGCTGTGGTCGGTCGACGGGGTGCTGCTCTTCGACTCCCAGCAGGACTCCACCGGCTTCCCGGACGGCGACCGGCTGGACGCCGCGACCCGGCAGCAGGAACCGGACGCTCAGGTGGTGACCGAGGTGCGCGGCCAGCAGTTCGGCGGCACCGAATCCACCCAGCTCGACGTCTACGTGCCGATCGAGCACGACGGGACGGTGGTCGGCGCCGCCGAGGTGATGCTGGACTACTCGCAGACCCAGACCGCCCTGACCCGCGCCGTACGCACGGTCACCGCGGTGGTCGCCGGCGGGCTGCTGCTGCTCTGGCTGCTGCTGTTCCGCACCGTGCGCAATGCCTCGCACCGGTTGCACACCTCCGCGCTGGAGAACGCCCGGCTCGCGCTGATCGACGCCCTGACCGGCCTGCCGAACCGCCGGATGCTCGGCGACCGGCTGGAGCGGGCGATCGCCGGGCACCGGGCGTCTGGCACCACGGTGGGGCTGGCCCTGCTGGACGTGGACCGGTTCAAGGACATCAACGACTCCCTGGGCCACGACCGCGGGGACGAACTGCTGCAACAGGTCGCCACCCGGCTGCGGGACGCGATGCGCTCCGACGACGTGGTCGCCCGGCTCGGTGGCGACGAGTTCGCGATCCTGCTGCCGGACATCCGCTCGGTCGCCGACGCCGAGGCCGCCGCCCGCCGGGTCCGCCAGCTGTTCGCCCCGCCGTTCCCGCTCGGCGACCTGGCGCTGCACGTGGACACCTCGATCGGCGTCGCCTGCCTGCCGGACCACGCGCTGGACGCCTCCTCGCTGATGCGGATGGCCGATGTCGCGATGTACACCGCCAAGACCCACCGGCTCGGCGTCTCGGTGTACTCCCCGGAGGAGGACGACTCCTCCCCCGCCCGGCTGGTGCTGCTCGGCGACCTGCACCGGGCGCTCAGCGTCGAGGACGAGCTCGAGATGCACTACCAGCCGAAGATCGACCTGGGCACCGGCCGGTCGATCGGCCTGGAGGCGCTGATGCGCTGGCGGCACCCCACCCGCGGGATGCTGCCGCCCGACCTGTTCATTCCGCTGGCCGAGCAGTCCGGCCTGATCCACGACCTGACCCGGTACGCGCTGCGTGCCTGCGTGGCCCAGCTCGCGCAGTGGTCGGTGGACCGGGCGCCGGTGCCGGTGGCGGTGAACCTGTCCGCCCACGACGTCACCGCCCAGGACGTGGTGGAGGTGATCGAGGACCTGCTCACCCTGCACCAGGTGCCCGCGGAGCTGCTGGAGGTCGAGATCACCGAGACCGCCCTGGTCTCCGACCCTTCCCGGGTGGTGCCGGTGCTGCACCGGCTGGGCGAGATCGGGGTCCGGGTGTCGATCGACGACTTCGGGATCGGCAACACCTCGATCTCCCAGCTGCGCGACCTGCCGGTGCACGGGCTGAAGATCGACCGGCTGTTCGTCGCCGACCTGGCCAGCACCGGCAAGCGCGGTTCGGAGGTGGTGGTCAAGGCGATGGTCGACCTGGCGCACTCCTTCGGACTGCAGGTGGTCGCCGAGGGCGTCGAGGACGAGAACACCGCCGATGCCCTGCGCCGCCTCACCGTCGACCAGGCCCAGGGCTACCTGTACTCCCCGGCCGTCCCGGCGGAGCGGCTCGCCGCCGCCCACCTGCCCCGACTGGGTGAAGAAAAACCCGACACATCGCCTCAAGTCACCCGTAACACCAACCGATAACACCCGAACAGCCCTCATCCGCTCACTCGTGAGGACCACTGATGGACGACCTGCTCCAGGACATGATCACCCCGCCGGCACCGCGCCGGGACCCGGCCCGGCGACGGCGCCTGATCGGGACCGCGGCGATCCTCGGCATGGCCGGGCTCGGGCTGACCACCCTGGTCACCTCCGCGATCTTCACCGACAACGACGACAGCGGCCGGACCGGCATCGTCACCGGCACGGTGGACATCGAGGCGGGCGAGGACGTCGCCTTCACCCTGCCGCCGGGCAACCTGGCCCCCGGCGACTCGATCTACAGCCCGGTCACGGTCAACAACGCGGGCTCACTCGCGCTGACCTACGGCGTGCAGTACGCGGCGAGCAACGACGACAACAAGGGCCTGGCCGACGTGCTCACGATGGAGCTGTTCGCCACCGGCACCTGCTCCGCCGACGGTGTGGCCGGCCTGACCCCGATCGGCACGGTCGGTCCCGGACTCGCCCGGTCGGCGACCGCACTGACCACCGCCGACCGTGGCCTGATCGCCCGCGCGTCGGAGGAGCTGTGCGTCCGGGTCAACGTGCCGGACATCGGCAACGACTACCAGGACTCCCGGACCGACCTCACCCTGACGTTCGTCGCGCAACAGGACCCCGAGAACCCGCACCAGTGAGCCGATGACCGCACCCGCCGCCTTCGGACGCCGGGCGAGCGTGCACGCCACGCAGCCGGTGTACGACCGTCGTGCGCCCGCGACCCCCCGGCACCGCTCGATGCCCGTCACCCCGGGCCGGCGGGCGGTGACCGCGGCGCTGTGGACGATCGTCGTGGTGTTCGGGCTGGCGTATGCGGCGTCGGTGGCGGTGCCGCTGTGGTTCACGCTCAACGACCAGCGGCTGATGATCGTCACCTCCGGGTCGATGTCCGGATCGGCGGAGGGGGCGTTCGACGCCGGGGACGCCGTGGTGCTGCGGCAGATCAGCGACCCCTCGGAGCTGCGGGTCGGGCAGGTCGCCTCGTTCTGGCCGGTCGGGTCGGACCAGCTGGTCACGCACCGGATCGTGGCCCTGCAGTCACTGCCGGTGATGCAGCAGGACACCGACACCGGCCGGATGGTGCCGACCCTGGATCCGGACACCGGCGAACCGCTGATGCGGCCGTACATCTTCACCAAGGGCGACGCCAACGCCGCGCCCGACCCGGACGCCACCCCGCTGTCCCAGGTCCGGGGCATCGTGCTGGACGTGCACCCCAAGTGGGGCTGGGTGCTGGCCTGGGCGGGGTCGCCGATCGGCCGCCTGGTGCTGCTCGGCCCGCCGCTGGCCGCGCTGGCGACCCTGGAACTGCTCGCCCTGCTCCGCGAGCGCCGGGCCCGCCGGTCCGCCGCTCCGACCCCGCGGCGGGAGGCGGACGATGACCTCCTCCTCACCTGACCGGGGCCTGAGCCGCACCCAGCGCGTGGTGCTCGGCATCGTCCTGGCGACCCTCGCCCTCGGACTGCCCGCCGCCGGTCTGGCCCGGGCGGGTTTCGGCGCCGACGCCCAGGTCACGATCACGATCTCGATCGCGCCCACCAGCCCGGCGCCGACCCCCTCCACCACCCCCTGACAGGTCACGATCCGATCAAGTTAGCTAATCCTTAGTTAGGAAAGGCTAAGGTGACCGCGACCGACCGGCGGGATCTCAGCCGCTCCCGTCCGGCCATCGCCAACCACGGAGAGTTCCACGTGACCGCACCACGCCGTTCCACCGTCGTCGCCGCCACCCTCGCGGCCGGGCTCCTGGCCCTCACCGGCTGTTCCAGCGCCGAACCGGGCGCCGGCTCCAGCTCCGCGGCTGCGGAGTCCACTGACCCGGGCACCGTCACCATCACCGACAACCACGGCGAGATCGAGGTGCCCTACCAGCCCGAGCGGGTGGTCGCCCTGGACAACCACGTCCTGCAGACCCTCAGCGACTGGGACATCGAGCTGGTCGCCGCCGCCAAGGGCCTGATGGGCACCGGCATCTGGCCGGAGTACCAGGACGACGACGCGATCCTGGACGTCGGCACCCACCGCGAGCCCGACCTGGAGCAGGTCATCGCCGCCGAGCCGGACCTGATCATCGGCGGCTCGCGGTTCGGCGACTACTACGACGACCTGTCCGGCATCGCCACCACCATCGAGACCGAACCGCGCGACGACGAGCTGATCACCGACGGCCTGATCCGGCAGGTGACCACCCTCGGCGAGATCTTCGGCAAGCAGGACGAGGCCCAGCAGCTCGCCGACGCGCTGGAGACCGCCACCGCCGAGGCCGCCGACGCCTACGACGGCCAGAGCACCGTGCTCGGCCTGATCACCTCCGGTGGCGAGATCTCCTACGCCGCCCCCGGCACCGGTCGCGCGGTCGGCCCGGTGTTCACCGCCCTCGACCTGGTGCCCGCCATCGAGACCGAGGCCGAGGACTCCACCCACGGCGACGACATCTCCCTGGAGGCGGTCGCCCAGGCCAACCCGGACTGGCTGATCGTGCTCGACCGGGACGGCGCGCTGGACACCGAGGGCTACGTCGCCGCCACCGAGCTGATCGGCGGCTCCGAGCTGCTGGCCGGCGTCACCGCGGTGCAGGAGGGCCAGATCATCTACCTGGACCCGGACTTCTACCTGACCGAGGACATCCAGGCGTACACGGCACTGTTCGAGCAGATCCGGGACGCCTTCACCGACGCGGCGTGACGCGCACGCTCGACCGGGCACCCGCAGCGGCCGTCGCCACCCCGCGCCGGCCGCTGCGGCGGCTCGCCCTGCCCCTCGCCGTGCTGGTGGTCGCCGGCCTGGTGGTCACCTCGCTGTTCGTCGGGGTCTACGACCTGTCCGCCGAGGGTGGGGCGCAGATGTTCTGGGCCTCCCGGGTGCCCCGGACCCTGGCGCTGGTGCTGGCCGGGATCGCGATGAGCACCTCCGGCCTGGTGATGCAGCTGCTCACCCAGAACAAGTTCGTCGAACCCACCACCACCGGCTCCACCGAGTGGGCCGCCCTCGGCCTGCTGGTCGTCACCCTGCTCGCCCCGCGGGCCGGGCTCACCGTGCAGATGCTGGTCGCCAGCGCCGCCGCCCTGGTCGGGACGCTGATCTTCATGACGGTGCTGCGCCGGATCGCCTTCCGGTCCTCGCTCGTCGTGCCCCTGGTCGGCATCATGCTCGGCGCCGTCGTGTCGTCCTTCACCACCTACCTCGCGGTCTCCACCGACCGGCTGCAGATGCTCGGCACCTGGTTCATGGGCTCGTTCACCCAGGTGGTCCGCGGCCGGTACGAGGTGCTGTGGGTGGTCGCGGCGGTGGCGGTGGCGGTCTGGCTGCTCGCCGACCGGCTGACCGTCGCCGGGCTGGGCAAGGACGTCGCCACCGGGCTCGGGCTGCACTACGACCGGCTGGTGCTGCTCGGCACCGTGCTGGTCGCCGTGTCCACCGGGGTCACCACGGTGGTGGTCGGCTTCCTGCCCTTCCTCGGCCTGGTGGTGCCGAACATCGTGTCCATGCTGCGCGGCGACGACCTGCGCTCGTCCATCCCCTGGGTCTGCCTGGGCGGGGTCGCCCTGATCACCGTCTGCGACATCGTCGGCCGGGTGGTCCGGATGCCGTTCGAGGTCCCGGTGTCCATGGTGCTGGGCGTGGTCGGCGCGGCGGTGTTCCTGGCCCTGATCACCCGGCAGTGGCGCCGTGGCTGAACGGGTCTGGCCCCGGTACGCCCTGCTCGGCGCGCTCACCCTGGTCGCCGCCGCCGTGGTGCTCACCTACGGAATCAGCGCCGACCCCGGCAGCCGGGCCTTCGACCTGGTGGTGCGGATGCGGCTGACCAGCGTCGGCACCGTCCTGGTGGTCGCGTTCTGCCAGGGCGTGGCCACCGTGCTGTTCCACACCGTCACCGGCAACCGCATCCTCACCCCGTCGATCATGGGCTTCGACGCGCTGTACACCGTGATGCAGACCGCACTGGTCTTCGTCTTCGGCGCCGCGTCGCTGAACGCCACCGACGGGTTGCCGAAGGTGGTGATCCAGAGTGCGCTGATGGTCGGCTTCGCCACCGTGCTCTACGGCTGGCTGTTCTCCGGCAAACGGTCGAACCTGCACCTGATGCTGCTGGTCGGCGTCGTGCTCGGACTCGGCTTCGGATCGCTGTCCACCGTGATGCAGCGGCTGCTGACGCCGAGCGAGTTCGACATCCTGTCCGCCCGGCTGTTCGGCAACCTGTCGAACTCCAACCCGCAGTACCTGCCCTGGGCCGCGCTGATCTGCGCCGGGGTCGCGGTACTGGTGTGGCGGCGGCGGCACCGGCTGGACGTGCTCGCCCTCGGCCGGGAGACCGCCACCAACCTCGGCCTGCACTACCGGCGCGAGGTCACCGGCATCCTGATCGTGGTCGCCGTGCTGGTGTCGATCTCCACCACCCTGGTCGGGCCGATGACCTTCCTCGGCTTCCTGGTCGCCACCCTCGCCTATTCGCTCACCCCCGGCCCCCAGCACGCCCGGGTGCTGCCGATGGCCGTCCTGCTCGGCACCGGCACGCTGCTCACCGGGTACGCGGTGCTCAAACACGTCTTCTACGCCGCCGGCATGCTCTCGGTGATCATCGAGTTCGCCGGCGGACTGACTTTCCTGATCCTCCTGCTGCGCAAGGGACTGCGATGATCCGGCTGACCGACGTCACCAAGGACTACCAGGGCACCACGGTGCTCGGGCCGGTCGACCTGGAGATCCCGGCCGGCGGCATCACCGCCCTGGTCGGCGCGAACGGGGCCGGCAAGTCCACCATGCTGACCATCATCGGCCGGCTGCTGGACGCCAGTGCCGGGCAGGCCACCGTCGACGGCCGGGACGTGGCCCGCACCCCCAGCCGCGAACTGGCCACCGTGCTGTCGGTGCTGCGCCAGGAGAACCACTTCGTCACCCGGCTCACCGTGCGCCAGCTGGTCGAGTACGGCCGGTTCCCGCACTCCCAGGGCCGGCTCACCGCCACCGACCGCGAGCGAGTGGACACCGCCCTGGAACTGCTCGACCTGACCCACCTGGCGGGCCGGTACCTCGACCAGCTCTCCGGCGGCCAGCGCCAGCGCGCCTACGTGGCGATGGTGCTCGCCCAGGACACCCGCTACGTGCTGCTGGACGAACCGCTGAACAACCTGGACATGCGGCACGCGGTCGAGATGATGCACCAGCTCCGCCGCGCCTGCGACCTGCTCGGCTCCACCATCGTCATGGTGCTGCACGACATCAACTTCGCCTCCGCCTACGCCGACCACATCGTCGCGCTCCGCGACGGGCAGGTGCTGCACACCGGGACGCCGGCCGAGGTCATGCGGCCCGGCGTGCTGGAGGAGGTCTTCGGCACGCCGGTCCAGGTGATCGACGGCGAGGCCGGGTATCCGCTGGCGGTGTACTACCGCTGACCGCGGGGCGGCGGTGCCGCGGTGGCAGGGATGGTGGTCGGCCGGGTGTGCTCGGGGACAGCGGGTCCGGCCGCGAGGTGGAGCGCCGGTCCGCGGTCAGAACGGGTTTGGGTCATGCCATGCGCCGGGCGAGCGCGGGGTGCGGTCGTGACGTCCGGGCGCGCACCGTCATCCGTTCTGGGCAGCGGGTCCGTCAGTCAGCGAGGTGGGCCACCGGTCAGAACGGGATGATCTCGTCGTCCGCGTCTGCGCTCGGGTGTGCGGGCGGGTGGATCCCCGCGGTCAGGAGCATGCGTGCACCGGTCGCCGTCGTCGGGCGCGCGGGTTGATCGGTCACCGTTGTCAGGTGCGCTCGTTCATCGGTCGCCGTGGTCGGGGGCGCGGGTTGATCGGTCACCGTTGTCAGGTGCGCTCGTTGGCCGGTTCTGGTGTCGGGTGGGTCGCCTGGTCGTTGGCGGAGCATGTGGTGGTGGCCGTCGCGTCCGGGAATCGATACGTAGCGGCGGGTGAGGCTGGTCCAGACGATTTCTCCCGCGGCGGTCTGTTCGATCCGGTGTCCGGCGTGGGTGCGTAGCAGGTGGTCGCGGCGGCACAGGGGTGCGAGGTTGGTGGCGGCGGTGGGGCCGCCGTCCCCGAACGGGATGGTGTGGTCCAGGTCGCAGGCGACTGCGGGCACGGTGCAGCCGGGTCTGGCGCAGGTGCGGTCGCGGGCGATGACGTGGTCGGCGAGTTCTTGTGGTGGCCGGTATCGGGTTCTCCCGACGTCCAGGACCGCCCCGGACAGCGGGTCGGTGACCAGGCGCCGCCAGACACCTCCTGCGGCCAGGGCCCGGGCGGTGGCCGCGTCGATCGGCCCGTGCCCATCCATCTCGGCGGGTTCCTGGTCGGTGCCGATCAGGGTGGACAGGGGCACGGTGACCCGGACCTCGACTCGGGGCCGGGTCACCGACGGCGCACGGTGGGCTGATCCCTCGTGATGGTCCCCGTCGGCGCCGTGGTCGTTGTCCTGGCCGTGTCCGGGTAGCAGTGGCGCCCACGCGGGTCCGACCAGCGCCGCGTCCAGCAGCGCGTCCGCGCGTAGCTGCGCCAGGGTCCGCTCGTCCCCGCCCTGGCGTAGCGCGTGGGCGGAGGCGTCCAGTGCCTGGTCCAACCGGGCGGCGTCCTGGGCGGGCAGGAACGCCCACACCCCGGCCATCCCGTCCCCCAACGGCTTGGGGCGGGCAACGTGCCGGTCTGCGCGCCCGCGCCGGCGCCGCAACGCCCCACCATCGGGGTCCACGCGTAGTAGCGCCCGGTCGATGTCACGGGACAGCTGCGCCGCGGTCCGCTCCGACGCACCCGGCAACACCGCGGTTTCGACCTCTTCGGCGGTGAACAGGTCCACCCCGGCAAGGCGGCGCACCATCACCCGGGCCCGCGCGGTATCGATCCGCCCGGTGCGCAACGCCTGACCGGTACCCGCTAAGTACCGCTCATACGCCAACCCTTCATCGACCAGGGTCTGGGCGGAGCGGCGGCCGATGTTCAGGTAGATCGCCAACTCATCCGCCGCAGTGTTCGGGCGGTGCACGTTCCCGGCGTACTCGGGCCAGACCGGGTTCGTCTGCGGCCGCATCGCCAGTTCCGCGGCCACCCTGGCGGAAACCGCGTGCGCCCAGGACTCCAACCGCGCCGCGGCCTCAGCGACCGCGGGCAGGTCCAACAAGTCCACAGCGACCGGGTCGAGGTTGGCCAGCATCCGGGCCAACACCGGACCGTTCTCCGCGAGCATCTCCTCGACCTGGGCGCGCGGGTCCAGGGTCGGGTCGGCTGCCGTCTGTTCGGCCGCGACCCGGGCGGCCAACACCGGGTCCTCGACCCACCGCGGCGGCACATCCTCCACCGGCTCGGGCAGACCGCCGTCTTCGAGCCACCACAGGTCACCGCCGACGTCCCACGGGTCGGTGAACACCCGCGCACCCGACCGCACCGGGAGCTCCCGGAGGTCGTGTTCGCGCAGGTCAAGTGCCATAAGACGACACTACCCGCCACCACCGACACCCCAACCGGAGCAGTCCCGCGACGATCCTGACAGGCCCCAGCCCTTTCGTACCCGACCCACGCACCGCCAGCCCGGCACGGTTCGCGGACACGGGATCCGCGATGGTGTCGGGCGCACGTCCGGCCCTCCCTCCTCGGCCGGTCCACCCCGCAGCCGTTGGCCCAGCAGGCGCCTTGGTCTCCGGCCCCCGAAGGACTAACGGCTCGACTCCACCGCCGCCACAGGCGTACCGTCGACGTCGGTCCGAGCCGGAACGAACGAGGAGCACCGATGCTGGGCATCGCGGGATGCGGGGTGGCCGTCATGGCCTGCTTCGCGCGCACCTGCCCCGGCGTCGCCTGACCACCAGGTCCACGGCGGCGCGGGACGTCAGCGACCCCGCACACCCCGTCACCCCCAAGGACCCCTCATGCGCGCGCTCACCGAGCAGCAGATCCGCTCCGCCTTCGTCAACGCCTCCCGCCGCGAAGCCGCCCAGGCCACCCTCCCCGACCTGGCGAGCCTGGACTGGGACCGCCTCGACTACCTCGGCTGGCAGGACCGCAAGGCACCCCTGTCCTCCTATGTCGTCGCCGAGGTCGACGGCGAACCGGTCGCCGTCCTGCTCCGCGCCGCCGAGCGCACCGGCAAGCGCCGCAAGGCCGTCTGCGCCTGGTGCGAGGACGTGGTGGCCACCGACGACGTCGGCCTGTACGTCGCCCGTCGCGGCGGGGCGGCCGGCCGCAAGGGCGACACCATCGGCACCCTGATCTGTTCCGACTTCCGGTGCTCGCAGAACGTGCGCCGCACGCCCACCCGCTCCGAGGCCGGGAACGCCTCCGAGGAGGAGCGGGCGATGATCGTCGAGTTGCGGATCGCGGGGCTGCGGGAGCGGTCGGAGAAGTTCCTGCGCGAGGTGGCGCGGACGCGCTGAATCCCTGGTTCATCCCCGCCGAGTGATGCCCCCGCGGCGGCGACCTCCGGAGGCTGGTGGGACCGTCCGGGCCTGGGCGGTCCCACCAGCAGGGAGCACGCTCTCCCGGTTGCTGGCAGTGCTGGATGTGCCCGATCCTGACTTCCCGATCATCACGCCCGCCACGAGGTGAAGACATGGTCATCTTCTTGATCCGGCTCGCGATCTTCCTCGGTTCCTCGGCCCTCGGGCTGTGGGTGACCTCCCTGGTGCTGGACGGCTTCGACCTGAGCGTGTCCGGGTTCGTCGCCGCCGTCATCGTGTTCACCGTGGTCCAGTCGGTGCTGGCGCCGTTCATCGCCTCGATCGCCAAGCGGTACGCCAGCGCGTTCCTCGGTGGGGTCGGGCTGGTGTCGACCTTCATCGCGCTGCTGGTGGCGACCGCGTTCACCGGCGGTCTGGAGATCACCGGCGGCGTGGGCACCTGGATCGCGGCGGTGGTGCTGGTGTGGCTGGTCACGGCGATCGCCACCTGGCTGCTGCCGTTCGTCTTCCTGCGCCGCCGGCTGCAGGAACGCCAGGCCGACGAGCTGCACAAGGCCGACCGGCGCCGGCGTCCGGCGCAGTGAGCCTCCGGCTGCCCTAGTCGATCCACACCACGATGCCGGTCAGCCCGCCGAGCACCGCGCCCACCCCGGCCCGGATCGCCCGCGCGGACCGCTCGGGGGTGAACGTCGCCGGGTCGTGGTCGGAGGCTGCCCCCAGGCCCTCGCCTCGGTAGGCCGCGCCGGTCCAGTCGACCGCGGTGACGTTGGCGGTGGGCTCGGCGATCTCGGCGCCGACCACCAGGAACTGCTGGTCCAGGTGGTTGGGGCTGACCACGGCCAGGGGATCGACCAGGTCGTCACCGACCGACACGATCAGGTCCGCGCCCATTCCCACCGCCTCGGCGATTCCGGGCACCAGGTCGGCGGGCGTCTCGGGCTCGACGGTGCGCAGGTCGACCTGCTCGTCGCGGGCCCAGTCCCGGACCGCCTCGGCGAGGGTGCTGGTCGCCGGGTCGTCGCCGCGAGTCAGCAGGACCACCCGGTAGCCGGGCACCGGGGTGATCGCGTCCCAGCTCCCCGGCTCGGGCAGCACGGTCGCCTCGGGGGTCGGCGTGTGACCCGGCTCCAGGAAGCCGTCCGCGAGCGCCCCCTCGGCCAGCGGGCCGTCGTGCGGGACGGACCAGTCGGCGCCGGAGCAGCCCGTCAGCAGCAACAGCACGGCGGTCAGGGCGGCGGGCAACAGTCGACGGGGCACGGGCCAGATCCTCACCCGGCGGGCCGGAGCGCGTCACGACCGGCAGGGCGAAGTTCGGCGGGAGTTCGTCCGGAATGTCCCGGTGGTTCACCCGGGGGCGACAGATTGCCTGCGCCCACCCTCAAGGAGCCCCTGACCCATGACCCGCCGTCACCTCGCCGCGCTCATCCTGCTGGCCGCGTCCCTGGTCGCCACCGCGGGGCCCGCCACCGCGCACGGATTCAGTTCGGTGGTGTTCGCCGATCTCACCGCCCCCGGGCCCGGTGTGGTGCGGGCCGAACTCGGTCTGGAGTACGACCTGCTGGTGGTGTCGGTCGCGGACGCCGAGCAGGACGACCCGCTGTTCCGGGCCGGCACCCCGGCGTGGGAGGCCAGGGACGACGACGCGATGGCGGCCGCGCTGGCCGAGCACCGGGAGTCGGTGCTGGCCTATGTCGCCGACCGGTTCACCGTGGCCGCCGGCGGGCAGGACTGCACCCCGAGCTGGGACGGCAGCGCCCGGATCGAGCAGCGCGAGGGCGTGCCCTACGCGGTGATCGACGTCGACCACACCTGCGGGGAGCAGGCCGGCGCGCACCGGATCACCAGCACCCTGTTCCCGGATGACGAGGACTACGTCACCGGCACCACCACGGTGGTCACCTACACGCTGGACGCCGGCACCGGCAGCGCCGCGCTGGACGCCGATCGCCCGTCGTTCTCCACCGCCCAGCCCTGGACCGAGCGGTTCGCCGAGTTCTTCCGGCTCGGCGCGGAGCACCTGCTGTTCGGGCTGGACCACATCCTGTTCCTGCTGGCCGTGATCGTCGGGTCGCGCCGGCTGCGGGAGATCGTGCTGACCGCCACCGCGTTCACCGTGGCGCACTCGATCACGTTCATCCTGGCCGCCACCGGTCTGGTGCACGTGCCGGCCGCGGTGGTCGAGCCGGTGATCGCGTTGTCGATCGCCGTGGTCGCCGGGTGGCACCTGTGGCGGATCCGCGAGCGCGGCGCCGGTGCGGTCGACCTGGGGCCGGCGACCGGACCGTTCGGGCTGGACCGGGCGGGCTGGGCGCGGATCGGCGTGGTGCTGGTCTTCGGCCTGGTGCACGGCCTCGGCTTCGCCGGTGCGCTGGGGATCGACGAGCCGTGGTCCTGGACCCTGCTGTGGTCGCTGCTGGTGTTCAACGTCGGGATCGAGGCGGTGCAGCTCGGGATCATCGCGGTGGTCTTCCCGGTGCTCGCACTGCTGCGCCGGCGCTGGCCGGTGGTGGAGACCTGGGTGACCGGAGCGGTCGCCGCCGGGGTCGGGCTGATGGGCACGGTCTGGTTCGCCCAGCGACTGCTCGGGGCCTGAGCCCGCACTGTGCCGGTTACCTGCACTGACCAGGAGTTCCGGGTGAGGCCATCGCGCCGCCCTGCACCGTTCAACCGGCGGCCACCCACCGGGTGAACCGTGGTGCCGCTCGACCGGTTGTACCGATTCCTCCCCTTTTCCACGATCGCAGAGAACGGACGACTCATGTCCCTCAGCCCGACCGCACTGCGCGGGTGGACGGACCGGATTCCCCTCCGGCTGACCGCCCTGACCGTGGGCGCCGTCGTCGCCTTCGGCAGCATCACCGTGGCCACCCCGGGCATCGCCCAGGCCGCGGACACCAGCTACACCGGGATCATCCTCGGCGTCGGCGCCGATGAGACCCAGCGGATGGTCACCTGGTACACCTCCGCCGACACCGATCAGGTCGTGCAGGTGGTCCCCACCTCCGCCCTGGTCGACGGCCAGTTCCCGGCCACCGGGGCGGTGAGCTTCGGCGCCACCGGCTCGGCCAACATCGCCACCTCCGGCGGCTTCAACCGGCACGCCACCCTGACCGGCCTGGCCGAGGACACCAGCTACAGCTACCGGGTCGGATCCGCCGACGCCTGGTCCGAGGTGAACACCTTCCGGACCCGGTCCTTCGAGGGCGACTACGACTTCCTGTTCTTCGGCGACCCGCAGATCGGCTCCTCCGGGAACGTGGCGAAGGACCAGGCGGGCTGGGTGGACACCGTCGGCGTCGCCACCGCAGCGAACCCGGATGCCGAGATCCTGGTCTCCGGCGGCGACCAGGTGGAGACCGCCAACACCGAGTCGCAGTGGGACGCCTTCCTGGCCCCGCAGCAGCTCAAGGAGATCCCGTGGGCCGCCACCATCGGCAACCACGACGTCGGCGGCAAGGCCTACGAGCAGCACCTGGCCACGCCGAACACCGACCGCTCCGCCGCCTACTACTCGAACGGTCAGCCGGCCTCGAACACCTCCGGCGGCGACTACTGGTACCTGTACAAGGACGTGCTGTTCATCGACCTGAACAGCAACTCGTACCAGACCTCGCAGGGCGGCGGCGGGGACGAGGCGCACCTGGCCTACGTCACCGACGTGATCGACAAGCACGGGGCGGACGCCAAGTACACCGTGCTCGTCTACCACCACTCGATCTACTCGGCCGCCGCGCACGCCCAGGACGCCGACAACGCCGTGCGCCGCACCGACTTCCCGGCCGCGTTCTCCGAGCTGGGCGTCGACCTGGTGCTGCAGGGCCACGACCACGTGTACACCCGCTCCTACCTGATCAACAGCGGGCAGAAGGCCGACCCGGACGAGCAGCCCGGCCAGGCGGACGTCTTCGCCGGACCGGGCGGGGTGCTCTACGTGACCGCGAACTCCGCCTCCGGGTCGAAGTACTACGACATCACCACCCCGACCGCCGGTGGCGCGACCTCCGGTGCGGGCACCGGCGCCGACCCGCTGAACCCGGACAGCTACTGGTTCAACTCGGTGCAGAATCAGGAGCACGTGCGCACCTACGTCAAGGTCCAGGTGCGCAGCGACAAGCTGGTGGTGGAGAACATCCGCTCCGGCACCTGCGACGCGCCCAACTCGGCGGTCGAGCTCGGCAAAGTCTCCTGGTGCGGGCCGGACAGCGGGGCGAGCGCCGATCAGCCGGTCGGCTCGGTGGTCGACTCGGTGACCGTGCACCCATACCAGGGCGAGGGCCAGGAGATCCAGGTCGCCGTGCCGGATGCCGCCCCCGGCGAGTTCGGCTGGACCATCGACGGCTACAACGGCCTGGTCGACCTGGGCACCGCGGTGGACAACGGCGGGCAGTTCTACCAGGCGAGCGGTGAGATCAACCCGATCACGGTCACCGACACCCGCCGGGCCGCCTCGCCGTGGTCGATCTCCGCCTCGGTCGGCGAGTTCCACGACGCCGGGAAGACCTTCGCCGGTTCCGCCCTGGGCTGGACGCCGAAGATCGTCCGGGCCGGTGCGGGAGCCCGTGCAGGCACCGCGGTGGCCTCCGGCTACGACGGCGGGGCCGGCCTGTCGGTGTCCCGGGCCCTCGGTGCCGCCGACCAGGGCCACGACACCGGCGAGGCCACCCTCGGCGCCGACCTGGAGCTGAAGATCCCGGGCAGCGTCGACAAGGGCACCTACCGCGCCACCCTCACCATCACCGCACTGAGCAGCTGACATCCGACTGGCGGGGCGGGCGTGCGAGCGCCCGCCCCGCCCCGTCATTCCCGAGGTCGCCATGTTCCTCCGCATCGCCGCCGCCGTGCTCCTGCTCGGCGCCCTGACCACCCCCGCCGCCCAGGCCGCCGACAGCGACGTCACCTGGACCGTGCGGACCGCCGCCAACGACCTCGGGTCCGACCGCACCGGCTTCGACTACCACCTGGACCCCGGCGGCAGCGTCCAGGACGCCCTGGTGGTCGCCAACCGCGGCGACGAGCCGCTCACCCTCGGGGTCTACGCCGCCGACGGGTACACCACCGATGCGGGGCAGTTCGACGTCCTCACCGGCGACGCCGACTCCGCCCACCTGGGCAGCTGGCTGACCACCGGGGAGTCGATCACCGTCGAACCGGGTGCCACCGCCGACGTGCCCTTCACCCTCACCGTGCCGGAGAACGCCACACCCGGCGACTACGTCGGTGCGCTGGTCACCTCGCTCGCCCAGCCCGGCGACGAGCCGGGGATCACCGTCGACCGGCGACTCGGCATCCGGATCGACCTGCGGGTCGGCGGCGAGCTCGCCCCCGCCCTGACCGTCACCGACGTCCAACTCGGCTACCACGACACGATCAATCCGGCCGGCACCGGCGACGGCACGGTCAGCTACACCCTGCACAACACGGGCAACACCGTGATCTCGGCCCAGCAGGAGGTCGAGGTCTCCGGCCCGTTCGGGTGGTTCACCGTGGATGCCACGGACCTGCCGCCCGCGCCGGAGCTGCTGCCCGGGGAGAGCTGGGACGTCAGCGTGCCGGTGTCCGGGGTGGTGCCGTCGTTCCGGATCGGCGCCGCGGTCCGGGTCGTGCCGGTGGTCACCGATGCCGCCGGATCGACCTCCGCCCTGGCCGCCGTGCCCGCGAGCGCCGGGACCTGGGCGGTGCCGTGGTCGAGCCTGGTGCTGCTGGTCGCGGTGGCGGGGCTGGTGTGGTGGCGGATCCGGCACCGGCGGCTGCGGGCCCGGCGCGAGGACGAACGGGTGGCGGATCGGGTGCGGGCCGCGCTGGCCGGGGTCGCGGACTGAGCCCGGCCCCGGTCGCCGGCCCCACCGGTCAGGGTTACCGTCGAGTACGTGACATCAGTCACACTCCGGCGCGGACTGGGAGCAGACCCGGTCACACGCCGCGTGGCACTTCCCGGAAGGAAGCGTTCCTGCTGCGTCGCGCCGCTGGATCTCTGCTTCAGGGGGCAATGCCGTGGTCACTACCACCCGGCGCGTCGAGCGCCACGCACAAGAACCCGACTCCGTCGCGCTGAACCCGTTGTTCGCGCGACCCGGAGAAGCGACCGAACTGCCGAAGTTCCGGCTGCCGGACGGTGAGTCACTACCGGAGACGGCCTACCAGATCGTGCACGACGAGGCGATGCTCGACGGCAACGCCCGCCTGAACCTGGCGACCTTCGTCGGCACCTGGATGGACGAGCACGCCGACCGCCTGTACCTGGAGGCGGCCGACAAGAACATGATCGACAAGGACGAGTACCCGCAGACCGCCGCGGTGGAGACCCGGTGCTGGACGATGCTGGCCGACCTGTGGCACGCGCCCGACCCGGCGCACACCATCGGCACCTCGACCATCGGCTCCTCCGAGGCGTGCATGCTCGGCGGCCTGGCGCTCAAGCGCCGCTGGCAGCACGCCCGACGGGCCGCCGGCAAGTCCACCGAGCGACCGAACCTGGTGATGTCCAGCGCGGTCCAGGTGTGCTGGGAGAAGTTCTGCAACTACTTCGACGTCGAGCCGCGCTACGTGCCGATCTCCTGGGAGCACAAGGTGCTGGACGGCACCGGGCTGGCGGACTACGTCGACGAGAACACCATCGGCGTGGTCGCCATCCTCGGCGTCACCTACACCGGGATGTACGAGCCGGTGCAGCAGATCTCGGAGGCGCTGGACCGGATCCAGCAGTCCACCGGGCTGGACATCCCGATCCACGTGGACGGCGCCTCCGGGGCGATGATCGCGCCGTTCATCCAGCCGGACCTGCGCTGGGACTTCCAGATCGACCGGGTGGCGTCGATCAGCACCTCCGGGCACAAGTACGGCCTGGTCTACCCCGGCGTCGGCTGGGTGGTGTGGCGGACCGCGGACGCACTGCCCGACGACCTGGTGTTCAAGGTCAGCTACCTCGGCGGGGAGATGCCGACCTTCGCGCTGAACTTCTCCCGGCCGGGCGCCCAGGTGCTGCTGCAGTACTACATGTTCCTGCGCCTGGGCTTCGACGGGTACGCCCGGGTCCAGCAGGCCTCGCACGACGTGGCGCTGTACCTGTCCGGGGAGATCGCCAAGCTCCCGGCCTTCGAGCTGTGGAACGACGGCTCGGACATCCCGGTGTTCGCCTGGCGGCTGCGCGAGGGCCACACCAGCAACTGGAGCCTGTACGACCTGTCCGACCGGCTGCGGATGAAGGGCTGGCTGGTCCCGGCGTACCCGATGCCGGACGACCTGCCCGACGTCACGGTGCAGCGGGTGGTGGTCCGCAACGGCTTCAGCCATGACCTGGCCGAGGCTTTCCTGGCCGAGCTGCGTGAGCAGGTGGCCTACCTGGACGCCCTGACCGGTCCGATGCCCGCCGAGGGCGCCCAACCCGGGTTCCACCACTGAGGGGTCGTCATGGATTCCCAGGACATCCCGGGTACCACCGCGCCCACCGGTCCGGCCCGTGCCGACGGCACCGCCGCACCCACCCCGGAGCACGTCAAGCCGCATCCGTTCGGCACTCCGGACAAGCGCACCCCGCCGGACCACACCGGCCCGGCGATCGGGGCACCGGCCACCGGTCCCACCGCGTTCATGTCGGTGATCCAGCTGGCCATGCTCACCGTCGTGGTGGTCGCCTCGCTGCGGTCACTGCCGGCGATGTCGCTCTACGGCCTCGGGTCGATCACGCTGTTCATCATCCCGGCGATCCTGTTCCTGGTGCCGACCGCGCTGGTCGCCGCCGAACTCGCCACCGGGTGGAAGGGCGGGGTCTACACCTGGGTGCGTGAGGCGTTCGGCGGCCGGCTCGGCTTCGTCGCGATCTGGTTGCAGTGGATCCAGAACGTGGTCTGGTACCCCACCCAGATCGCCTTCATCGCCGCCAGCCTGTCCTTCGTGATCAACGACCAGGGGATCGCCAGCAACGGGGTGTACACCGCCGTGGTGATCCTGGTCCTGTACTGGGGATCGACGCTGATCACGCTGGCCGGCGGCAACCTGTTCGCCAAGGTCGGATCCTGGAGCGGGATCGTCGGCACCCTGTTCCCCGCCGCGCTGCTGATCGTGCTCGGCATCGCATGGCTGGCCACCGGTCAGCGCTCCGAGACCGAGTTGGCCGTCTCCGCCGTCGTCCCGCCGTGGACCGGCATCGCCTCGATCGTGCTGGTGGTGTCGAACGTGCTGGCCTTCGCGGGGATGGAGGTGAACGCGGTGCACGCCAACGACCTGCGCAACCCCGGTCGTGGCTTCCCGAAGTCGATCGCGATCGCCACCGGCCTGATTCTGGCGGTGTTCATCCTGCCGACCATCGCGATCGCGGTCGCCGTCCCCCGGGCGTCGCTCGGGCTGACCAACGGGATCAACCTGGCGTTCCAGCACTTCTTCGACCACTGGGGACTGGGCTGGGCCACCCCGGTGATCTCGCTGCTGATCGCGCTGGGCGCCTTCGCCTCGGTGGTCACCTGGATCGCCGGCCCGTCCCGCGGTCTGCTCGCCGCCGCCCGCACCGGGCTGCTGCCGCCCGCACTCCAGCGCCGGAACAAGGCCGGGGTCCAGGTCGGCATCCTGATGGCCCAGGGGGCGATCGTCACCCTGCTGGCGCTGCTGTTCGTCCTGATCCCGAACGGCAACACCGCCTTCGTCGCCCTGGTCGACATGGCCGCCGCGCTCTACCTGCTGATGTACATGCTGATGTTCGCCGCCGCGATCCGGCTCCGGCGGACCCAGCCGCAGGTGGTGCGGACCTACCGCACCCCGGCGCTGAAGTTCGTCGCCGGGGTGGGCTTCGTCGCCTGCGCCGCCGCGTTCATCCTGGCGTTCGTCCGGCCCGACGGCTTCACCGGGCTGAGCGAGGGGCTGTACCCGGTGGTGGTGCTGTTGGTGGTCGTGGTGCTCGGCGGGCCGCCGCTGTTGTTCTACGCGATGCGCAAGCCGACCTGGGACCAGCGCACCGCCGACGAGCGCGGCACCGCGGAGAACGTGCTGGTGAACCCGCCGGCCACCGCGGCCGGACCGCAGCCGGGCGCCGGTCCGGCCACCCCGGACGGCGACGGCCCGCTGGAGGGCGGGCAGCGTCCGCCGGGACACCGGGCCTGACACCGGTGGCGGTGGCGGGGGCCGATCGGCACCCCGCCACCGCCGCGACCCGGTCATCCAGGGGGAGCCAGCATGAACCGTTCGATCAGCATCCTGTTCCGCGCGATCCCGCTGGCCATGGGCGCGGTGTGCCTCGCGTTCGGCTGGTACGTGCTGTCCGGCGGCGACGACGCGGCACACCAGGTCGCCGGGCACGTCAACGTCGGGCTGACCGCGATCTGCGTGGCCCTGTTCACCACCGCGGCCACGATCATCCGCCAGCTGGTGCACCGGTACGGCCCGGTCTGGCGGATCGTCCTGCCCGCGCTGGGCTACGCCGCCGCCCTCGCCGCGATCGGGTGGGGCGTGAGCCTGATCCGGCGCGGCGACCAGCCACCGGACGTGGTGGCCGGGCACGTGCTGCTCGGCATCGGCTTCATCGCCGCCTGCGTCAGCACGGTCGCCACCGCCTCCACCCGGTTCGTGCTGATCCGAGCCAGTGCGGCCCGGGCGCCGGGCAGCGGACCGCCTCCCGGGGCGTACTCGCGCGGCGTCGGCGCGGTGTTGATCGCCATCCCCGCCGTGCTCGCGGTGACCGGGCTGGTGCTGGCCGGCACCCTGCTCGCCCGGGACGGCACCCCGCAGCAGGTCGCCGGGCACGTGCTGCTCGGGCTGTCACTGATCTGCTCCGCCCTGATCGCACTGGTCGCCAGCATCGTGCGGCAGGTGCGCAACGAGTTCGGCGAGGCGGAGCGGTTCCGCTGGAGCTGGTGGGTGGTGCTGATGGGCAGCGCCAACGTCGTGCTCGGTGTGGTCGTGCTCGCCACTTCCGACGACCCGGCCTTCCTCGCCCCCGGCACGGTGCTGATCGGGCTCGGGCTGATCTGCTTCAGCATCCTGTCCAAGGTCGTGCTGCTCGCCCTGGTCTGGCGGCGGGAGTTCGCACTGGCGAACCGGATCCCGATCATCCCGGTCACCACGGCGCTGGCCTGCCTGTTCTTCGCCGCGTTCCTGTTCGAGGCGACCACCCGGCAGGCCGGCTACTTCGTCGGGGCGCACGTGCTGGTCGGGCTGGGGGCGGTGTGCTTCACGCTGTTCTCGATCGTGTCGATCCTGGAGGCCGGGACGTCGCAGGGGTGACGCCCCGGCGCTCTGGGTCAGCCGGCGATGATCCGGCGCAGCGCCTCCACCGGCAGCTTGGGCTTGCGGTCCGCCGTGCACAGGCCGTTGGTCTCCAGCCCGGTGTCGGTGAGCTGGGTGTAGCAGAACCCGCTCAGCGCCGTCGAGGAACGGACCGCGCCGAGCAGGTCGGTCAGCCGCGCCTCCAGGTCCTCGGGGGTGCGGGCCTCGGAGTACCCCCACGCACCCTCCGGCGCCCCGGGCGCGAACGACACCCCGCCGAACTCGGACAGCAGCACCGGGATCGACCCCGGCTCGGGCGCCGGCCCGCCGACCCACATCCGCCGCCCGGCCGGCCCGATGCCGTCCAGCGTCCGGGCGACCGCCGCCCGGTCGCCGTACCGCTCCCGCAGCACCGCACCGGTGTCGGCGTAGTCGTGCACGGTTAACAGGTCGGAGGCGGTGTGCTCCCAGCCGTCGTTCGAGATCACCGGCCGGGTCGGGTCCAGCGCCCGGGTCAGCTCGGTCAGGGCGCGGCTGTAGGCCTGCTGCGCCGGGTCGTGCGCGAGGTGCTGCACCCCCCAAGACTCGTTGAACGGCACCCAGGCGATGATGCAGGGGTGC
This sequence comes from Cellulomonas denverensis, assembly GCF_012396125.1. Classification (GTDB taxonomy): domain Bacteria; phylum Actinomycetota; class Actinomycetes; order Actinomycetales; family Cellulomonadaceae; genus Cellulomonas; species Cellulomonas denverensis. The sequence continues at coordinate 498,546 of NZ_JAAXOX010000001.1, forward strand.
GACACGTCCCGCCGCACGATGTCCAGCCACTCCCGGGTGAGCTGGGCGACCGCCTCGTCGGAGAACCGGTAGGCCCCGGCGGTCTCGGCCCACACCGCCAACCCGAGGACGTCGCACCAGTACAGGTACCGCGGGTCCTCGACCTTCTGGTGCACCCGCACCGTGTTGAAGCCCAGGTCGAGCGCGAGCTGCACCTCCTCGCGCAGCGCGTCCGGGCCGGGCGGGGTCAGGTGCGAGTCAGGCCAGTAGCCCTGCTCCAGCACGGCCCGCACCGTGAACGGCCGGTCGTTGAGCAGCAGGGTGTCCCCCGCCACCGCCACCGAGCGCAGGCCGCAGTACGAGTCCACCCGGTCGAGCACCGCCCCCGCGGCGTCGGACAGCACGACTTCCGCGTCGAGGAGCACCGGCGAGTCCGGCGACCACAGCAAGCGTTCGTAGGCCTGCCCGTTGTGCTGCTGCGGCAGCGGGACGACGACGTCCGCCACCGACCCGGCGACCGGTACCTCGGCCGTGCCGACCTCAATGCCGTCGTGGCTGAGCCGCACCCGGACCCGGACACCCTGTGGCGCCACGGCCCGCAGCCGGACCTGGACCGCCATCCGCGCCCCGGGCACGTCGGCCCGCCAGACCAGGGAGTCCACCGCCACCGCCGGCACCCGCTCCAGCCACACCGTGCGCCAGATCCCGGAGGTGCGGTCGTACCAGATCGCGTGCTGCTCCGGCTGCCAGTCCTGCTTGCCGCGCGGCTGCTCGACGTCGGTCCGGTCGTCGGTGGCACGCACCACCACGACATGTGCGCCGGCGGGCAGCGCGGGGTCGAGCAGGTCGGTGATGTCGGCGGTGAACGGCGTCTGGCCACCCTCGTGCCGGACCGCGTGAGCACCGTCGACCCACACGTCACACTCGTGGTCCACCGCGCCGAGGTGCAGCAGCAGCCGGTCGGAGCCCAGGTCGGTCAGGTCAGCGAGGGCGGGCAGCGTCCGCCGGTACCAGAGCGCGGCATGGTCGCCGTGGTCGGCGATGCCGGAGGCAATCGACTCCGGCGGGAACGGCACCCGGATCTCCGCGCCGAACCGGTCTGCCTCCGCCGGGGCGTGCCACCGCTCGCGCAGTCCGGCCTGGTCGTCGTCGAAGGTGAACGCCCAGGTGCCGTCGAGCGACCACCAGCGGTCGGGGCGGACGAGCTGGGGGCGGGGGTGTGCCCCGCGGAGGGCTGACGTCGTCGTCATGGCGGTCCTTCGGTCGCGGTCCTTGGGTCGGGGCACGGTGTTGCGGGGTGCCCGGTCGCCATATTGCCACGTTGCAAACGTCCGCGTCACGCCGGACCGGTCGACTCCCGCAGCACGATCCGGTGCGGCACGGTGATGTCCTCAGCCGGGCCGGCGGCAGATCGACGCTCCACCCGTGCCAGCAGCCGTGCCACCGCCACCCGGGCAATGGCGTCGCGATCCGGGCGGACGGTGCTCAGCGAGGGAGTGGCGTACTGGACCTCCTCGACGTCGTCGAAGCCCATCACCGCGACATCGCCGGGCACCTGGAGCCCTCGGGTCAGACAGGCCCGCAGCGCGCCGATGGCCAACATGTCGTTGAAGCAGAACACCGCATCCGGCCGCAACTCGTCGTCGAGCATCGCGGACATGGCCGCGAAGCCCGAGGCGCGGTCGAAGCTCTCGACATAGCGCAACAGGCGCGGATGGGCAGGCAGTCCCGCCTCGGCCAGTGCCAGCATGAAGCCTTCGGCCCGTTGCCGGCCGGTGTTCGCCTCGGTCTGCAGGCCGATCGCCGCGATCCGGCGCCGCCCCGTGCCGATCAGGTGATCCGTGGCGGCCCGGGCCGCGGCGACGTTGTCGATGTGCACATGGTCGAACGCCGTGTCCACGGTCCGTTCGCCCAGCAGCACTACCGGTCGCGCCGGGTCCGCGGCGAGCAGATCACCGGCGGACAGTGCCAGCGGACTGAGCACCAGCCCGTCGAACATCGCCCCGCGCGGGCCGCGCAACAGCAACTCGCGCTCCCGGGCCGGGTCGCCGTCGGTCTGGTCGACCACCACGGTGAACCCCGCGCCGGTGGCTTCGCGCACCACCGCCCGGGCGAGCTCGGCGAAGTAGGGCTGATCGAGCGCGGGCACCACCAGGCCCAGCAGACCGGTCCGGCCGGTCCGCAATGACCGCGCTGCGGCGTTGGCCCGGTAGCCGAGAGCGTCGATCACCGCCTGCACCTGCTCGCGCGTCCGCGGTGCGACGTGCTCGTACCCGTTCACCACGTTGGACACCGTCCGCGGTGAGACCCCGGCGACCCGAGCGACCTCCTGCAGCGTCACCGCACCCCTGCCCGTCATGCCCGCGACCCTAGCCTGTTTGCCACGTGGCAATCTCACACGCTACGTTTGCCACGTTGCAATGCCGTGGTGACGGAGCCACGGCTGCTCGGAACCGCAAGGAGGCGGACATGCCGGACATGCACCGACGACGGAACACCAGGCGGGGGATCGCGCTGGCCGCAGGTCTCGCGCTCGGCCTGGCAGCCTGTGCCGGCCAGGGCTCGGGTGGGAACGACACCGGCGCCGCCGGGGACGACGGTCCCACCACGCTCACGCTCTGGCACGGCATGACCGGTCCCGACGGACCGGCCGTCCAGCAGATCATCGACGACTTCAATGCCTCGCAGGACCAGATCGTCGTCGAACCGAACGTGATGCCGTGGGATGTGCTGTACCAGAAGGTGCTCACCTCGCTGTCGTCCAACAGCGGGCCCCAGGTGGTCGCGATGAGCGCCTCGAACGTGCCCCAGTACGCCTCCAAGGGCGCGCTCGCCCCGGTGGACGACTTCTACGCCGATGACGCCTTCATGGACACGTCGGTGCTGCCGGACGCCGCGAAGAACGCCGCAGTGTTCGACGGGACGAATTACGGCGTGCCGCTGAACATCGCGCCGATGATGCTCTACTGGAACAAGGACCTGTTCAGCGCCGCCGGCCTCGATCCCGAGCAGCCGCCGACCACCTGGGACGAGTTCGCCTCGATGGCGGAGAAGCTCACCATCGACGACAACGGCGACGGCAAGCCCGAGCAGTACGCCCTGGCGCTGGCCGACCACACCACGGTCCCGATCTGGCAGATGCTGCTCTGGGGCACCGGTGGCGGCGTGGTCTCAGACGACGCGACGACCGCGATCGTGGACTCCCCCGAGACGCTGGAGGCGCTGGAGTTCTGGGTCGAGCAGGTCCGGGACAAGCAGGTCTCCCCGATCGGCCTGTCCGGCGCCGACGCGGACAAGCTGTTCCAGACCGGCAAGGCTGCGATGGAGATCGTCGGGCCCTGGATGACCACCGGCTTCGACGACGCTGGGCTGAACTACGGGCTCGCCGCACCGCCGGCCGGCCCGGAGGCCCAGGTCACGCTCGGCGACGTGGTGACCTTCACGGTGAACGCCAAGGCCACCGATGCCGAGCAGGAGGCCGCCAAGACGTTCTTCGCCTACTGGAACTCCGTCGAGTCCCAGACCACCTGGGCCGACGGCTCCGGCTTCCCGCCCACCCGCACCGACATCCCGGCCTCGGACCTGTCCAATCCCTACTCCGCGGTGTTCGGTGACCCGGAGCTGCTGGGCAGCGCCCAGGTCTACCTCGCCGGTGTCCCGAACTCGGGCACGATCACCGACTCGATCTTCTACCCGGCGCTCCAGCGCGTCCTCAACGGCGACGGCGATCTCACCGAGGTCTTCACGCAGGCGAACACGGACATCCAGGCCCAGATCGACCAGGGCTGACCATGACCACTGCCGCACCCCGCTCCCCCGCCCGCGCCGTCACCCGGCGCGGGCGGGGGGCCCGGCGCCGCGAGCGGACTGCCTGGCTCTTCCTCGCGCCGAGCCTGCTGACGATCGCGGTGTTCATGCTCTGGCCGATGATCCAGTCGGCCTACCTGTCCTTCATGGACTACAACCGCATCCAACCCGCGCGGTGGGTCGGCCTGGCGAACTACCGCGAGCTGCTGACCGACCCGGCCGTGCACAACGCCCTCGGCAACACACTGGTCTACGCGGTGGTCGTCACCCCGCTGACCGTGGGACTGGCGCTCGCCCTCGCGCTGATGCTCAACCGGGCGATCTTCGCGAGGGGACTGATCCGGACCGCGGTGTTCCTGCCGTTCATCGTCTCGCTGGCCATCGTCGCGATCGCCTGGGCCTTCCTGCTCGACCCGAACATCGGGCTGATTTCGCACTGGCTCGACGGCATCGGCATCGTGTCCCGGCAGGGCTGGCTGTCGGACCCGAAGCTCGCCATGCCCGCAGTGATGATCGTCGGCATCTGGAAGACCGTCGGCTTCTACATGGTCATGTACCTGGCCGGCCTGCAGTCGATCCCGACCGAGCTCTACGAAGCGGCCTCGCTGGACGGCGCCGGACCGTGGACCCGGTTCCGCAACGTGACCTGGCCGCTGCTGTCCAACCAGACCATGCTCATCTCGATCATGGCGGCGATCGCCACTTTGCAGGCCTTCGACCAGATCTACGTGATGACGCACGGCGGCCCCTACTTCCAGACGGAGACGCTCGTCATGCTCGTGTACCGCGTCGGCTTCGAGGAGCTGCGCCTGGGCTACGGGTCCGCGATCTCGTGGGTGCTGCTGCTCGGGGTGTTCGTGCTCTCGATGCTCCAGTTCGGCTACTTCCGCAAGCGGGCGGTGACCTACTGATGGCCGGGGACACGCTGCTGCGGCCGGTGACCGAGGACGCCGCGCCGGTGCAGCACGAGGTGCGCCGGCTGGACCGGTTGTGGCGCTGGCTGACCGGGATCTCCGGCCTGGTCATCGCCGCGGCGATGCTGCTGCCGATCATCTGGATGGTGCTCACGGCCTTCAAGCCGGAGTCCGACATCGTCGCCTACCCGCCGACCCTCTGGCCGCGGGAGCTCACCCTCGAACACTTCGGGGACATCTGGTCCCAGATCCCGTTCGCGAGGCTGTACGGCAACACCATCGTGTTCGCCGGGGCGGTCACGGTGTTCTCCCTGCTGTTCGACGCGATGGCCGCCTACGCGCTGGCCCGGCTGGAGTTCCGCGGCAAGAACGTGGTGTTCGTGCTGGTACTGGTGCTGTTGATGCTGCCGTACCAGGTCACGCTCATCCCGCTCTACGACACCCTCGCTGCCGTCGGGTTGGCCGGGACCCTGCCCGGGATGATCGTGCCACGGCTGACCAACGCCTTCGGCATCTTCTTCCTGCGGCAGTTCTTCCTGTCGCTGCCCCGGGACCTGGAGGAGGCCGCCCGGATCGATGGCGCCTCCGAGCTGCGGATCTTCGCCCAGGTCATCGCACCGCTGGCCAAGCCGGCCCTGCTCACCCTCGGCCTGTTCCACTTCCAGTACAACTGGAACGATCTGCTGTGGCCGCTGATCATGGCGGACAACCTGGAGTCCGCGACCCTGCCCGCCGGCCTGGCGATGTTCATGGGCCAGCACGTCGTGGAGTACGGCCTGCTGATGGCCGGATCGGTCCTGGCGCTGCTGCCGGTGGTCGTCTTCTTCCTGCTCATCCAACGCTCCTTCGTCGCGGGCATCGCGACGACCGGCATGAAGTGAGGTCTGCGTGACTGACACCTGGCACACCGACGGACGCCTGCATCACGGCGTCGGCATCGAGGACACCTTCATCCCGGCCGAGCGGGTCGGGCAACGCAAACTCGACGAGTACGAGTTGACCCAGCACTACCACCACTGGCGCGAGGATCTGCGGTTGGCGGCGGAGTCCGGAGCCACCCTGATCCGCTGGGGCTCGCCCTGGTATCTGGTCGAGCCGGAGGAGGGCCGGTTCGACTTCCGGTGGCTGGACGAGGTGATGGCCGAGATGCGAGCGCTGGGACTGCACTGCGTCCTGGACGTCATGCACTACGGCACCCCACTCTGGCTCGCGAACGCGTTCCTCGATCCGCGCTACCCCGAGTTGGTCGCCCGGTACGCCGCCGCGGTCGCCGAGCGGTACCCCGGCGTGGTGGACGACCTCACCCCGCTGAACGAGCCGATGGTGAACGCGATCTGGTGCGGCCGCGACGGGAGATGGCCCCCGTACCTGACCGGCGACGACGGCCTGGTGAGCGTGCTGATCCCGCTGGCCCGGGGCATGGTCGCCACCCAGCGGGCGGTCGCCGCCGTGCGGCCCGGCCTCCGGTTCGTGCACGTCGACGCCGGGTTCATCTTCGAGGGCAACGGTCCGGGCGGGCTGAGCCTCGCCGACGGGGAGTCGTGGCGGTTCCTCGCCCTCGACCTGATCACCGGCCGGGTCGATCCCGATCACCCGCTGTACGACTACTTGGTGCAGCACGGTGCTCGGGAGGAGGACCTGGCCGCTCTGCGCCGGGACGCCGTCCAGCCCGACGTGGTCGGCGTGAACTACTACCCCGCGTTCACCACCCAGGCGGTGACCGCCGACGGCGCCGAGTCCCCGGTGGAGGCCGGCACCGCGGGACTGGTCGAGTTGCTCGGGGTATACCACCGGCGGTACGACCTGCCGCTGGCGATCACCGAGACGTCGCGGGCCACCCGGGACGTCGCCGCGAAGGCACAGTGGGTGGACGACCTGCTGGACACCGTCGCGCAGGTCCGCGCCGAGGGCGTCCCGGTGACCGCGGTGTTCTGGTTCCCGCTGCTCGACCTGGTGGACTGGTCGTACCGGGACGGCACCGCGCCCGCCGACGAGTACCTGATGCCGTTCGGGCTGGTCGATCTGGTCCGGGGGCCGGACAACGTGCTGGCACGGGTCCCGAACGCGGCGTATGACCGCTGGCGCACTCGGGTGACGACCACGGGAGGGTCCTCCGCGCATCGGGCGTGATCCGGGCCGCCGGTGTGCTGGAGACAAGCTCCTCGAACGGCCACCATCCGGCGCCGGTCCCCGCCACGATGGGCACATGCTCACTCTCAGCCCACGCCTGGCGACGCTGCTCTCCCCCGAGCACACCGAGGACGCGACCGCACTGCTGCGAACGTACTTCGCGCCACGCTCCGAGGGTGGGTTCACCGGTGCGTACTTCGAGCACGGGATCGAGCGCGACCCCGACGAGTTCACCGCCGACGACCTGGTCGCCGTCTCGATGCTCTCGGTGTCGATCCCCGGCAGAGCCGCGATCGAGCTCCTGCACAACCGCCGCACGGAACTGAACGCGCTGCTCCGTGCGGTCGGGCCGGACCGCCCGCTCGCCGACCTGACCGAGGACGAGGTCGGCGACGGGTGGGCGGTCCGGCCGCTCTACCGCGCTCTGCTGGGCATCCCCGGCATCGGCGAGACCAGGGCCACCAAGCTCCTCGCCCGCAAACGGCCCCACCTGGTGCCGATCCTGGACAGCGTGGTCAGCCGCGAGCTCGGGATCGTCAAGGGCCGCTATTGGCAGCCGCTGCACGCCTGGCTGGTCGCGGACGACCGAGCCGGGCACCGGCGGTTGGAGGACCTCCGGGCCGAGGCGGGCCTTGCCCCGTCGGTCTCCGCGCTGCGGGTGTTCGACGTGCTGGCCTGGACCGTCGGCCGCCAGGCCGGCTCGGACACGCTGTGACGGCCGCAGACTTCCGCGAGGTCGATGCCGCGCTCCCCGATTCGCCCGAGGGGTGGCCCGCCGCGATCTGGGTCTGACCGGGGTCCGTTCGGGGTCCGATCGGGGTCCTCCCCGATGTGGCCGCACCCGCGCCACTGCCAGGCTGATGCCAGCCGCAGGACATGCCCCACGACCGAGGAGACACACGATGGCACGCCGGACGATCACCGCAGCAGCGACGGCGACGGGGGTCCTGGCCGTCCTCGCCCTGACCGGGTGCGTGGTCGAGTCCGCCGGGCCGACCGAGACCCGCAACGTCGAGATCGAGGACGTCAGCGCCATCGACCTGCGCACCTCCGGCGACCTCACCATCCGCCGTGGCGACACCCCGTCGCTCACGATCACCGCCGGCGAGCGCACCCAGGACCGGCTGACCAGCGAGGTGCGCAACGGGGTCCTGGTCCTGGACGCCCGCGGCGACTTCGGCATCCGGATCGGCGGTTCGATCAGCTACGAGCTGGTGGTCACCGAGCTCAGCGACCTGGTGGTCGCGGGCTCCGGGGATGTCAGTGCGTCCGACGTGGTCGGTGCCGACGGGTTGCAGGTGCAGATCGAGGGTTCGGGCGACGTCGACATCGACCAGATCGACACCGCTGATGTGTGGGTGTCCGTCGAGGGATCGGGCGGGGTCGACCTGTCCGGGCGGGCCGACGGGGCCGGGGTCAGCATCGAGGGCTCCGGCGGCGTCGACCTCGGCGACCTGGCGGTGGCCGAGGCGGATGTCTCGATCGAGGGCTCCGGGGAGGTCGAGGTCGACGCCCGGGACCGGTTGGCGGTCTCGATCAGCGGGTCGGGATCGGTCCGCTACTCCGGCAACCCCGACCTGACCCAGGACATCTCCGGGTCGGGCGACGTGCGGCAGGGCTGACCCGCCGCCGGGTCATCCCAACAGCGGCCGCACCTCCGTCCCGAGCCAGGCGACCGCGGGCAACGGGTCGGCGTCGATCTGGAGCACCGGCATCGACGTCGCACCCGCGTCCACCCAGGCGCGCAGGTACTCCGCGGTCGCCTCGGCGCCACGGGAGCGGACCGGCGGGGGCACGACGACGGTGACGCACGCGGCGACCGGCCCGCTGCGACCCACCGACGCCCGGCCCTCCGCGACGATCGCCAGCGCGCGGCGCACCTCGTCCGGGGTCGGGGTGCCCGCCAACACCACACCGTCGGCGACCTGCCCGACCAGGTGCAGCGTCTTCGGCCCCTGCCCCGCCGCGAGCACCGGCGGGGCGGACGCCGGGGGCCAGTCGAGCGCCACGTCCGCCAGCTGCACGTACCGGCCGTCGACCGTGACCCGTTCCCCGCGCAACAGCGCCCGCAGCGCCTCGACCTGTTCCCGGAGCAGGGTCAGCGGCGAGCCGACCCGCGCACCGACCTGGCCCATCCAGTCCTGGACGCCGTGCCCCAGCCCGGGCACCAGACGTCCAGGGAACATCCCGGCCAGGGTCGCGACCTCCATCGCAGTGAGGGCCACGTTGCGCAGCGGCACCGGCAGCACGCCGAGCCCGACCCGCAGCCGCTCGGTCGCGCCGAGGATCGCCCCGGCCGAGGCGATCGCCGACTCCTTGAAGCAGTCCTCCCAGAGCCACATCTCCTCGATGCCCGCCGTGTCCGCGGCGCGCGCCAGCGCGAGGACCTGGGCGGGCGGGACGATCTCCGGATTGGCGACGATGCCGAGTGTGACCATGGTCACGAACCTAGCGGCGACCTCCGACACCGGGGCCCGAGGACACCAGGGACGCCGACCACGGCGGGTCCGTTGCCACTCAGCCCGACGTGAGCCGCGCCAACAGCCGCTCCGGGCCGCCCGCCACCAGGTCTTCCCGCGCCAGCCGGAACTCGGCCACCACCCCCTCGTCCTGCCCGAGGTCGCCGAAGACCTCCCGCACCCGCAGGAACGCCCCGGGCTGCTGGTCCTCCCGGCGGGCGGCGTCCCGCAGCACCTCGGCGAACGGGTCCGCCACGTCCGCCCCGAGACTGCGCTGCGCCCAGCAGGCGAGCACCGCGGCGGCGAAGGGCACCGGTCGCCCGGCGCGGCGGTTGTCGGCGACCGCGCCCAGCACGAACCGGGGCACCCGGTCGGAGGCGTCGGTCACCAGGCGCCGCACGGTGTCCCGGACCTGCGGGTTGGCGAACCGCTCGATTGCGGAGCGGCCGTAGCCGAGGGTGTCCAGCCCCGGGGTGACGGGCAGGGTCGGGGCCGCCTCGGCGACGTAGCCGGTCAGGAACTCCCGCACCCGGGGGTGGGCCACCGCCTCGTCGACCGTGGTCAGGCCGAGCAGCATCCCGAGGTGGCCGACCGCCTGGTGGGTGCCGTTGAGCAGCCGCAGCTTGTGCGCCTCGTAGGGTTCGACGTCTGCGACGAACTCGACCCCGACCGCCTCCAGCGCGGGCCGGCCGGTGGGGAACCGGTCCTCGACGATCCACTGCGCGAACGGTTCGCAGGTGACCGGCCAGCGATCCTCGATCCCGAGCTCGCGGCGGACCAGCTCCCGCTCGGTGTCGGTGGTCGCCGGGGTGATCCGGTCCACCATCGAGGACGGGAAGGCCACGTTCTGCTCGATCCACCGGGCCAGCCCGGCATCCCGGCCGGCCGCCACCCCGAGCACGGACCGGCGGGCCACGACGCCGTTCGCCGGGATGTTGTCGCAGGACAGCAGCGTGAACGGCAGCAGGCCCGCCGCCCGGCGGTCCGCGAGCGCATCGACCAGGAGGTCGAACGTCCCGCCGGGCTCGGCGAGCGAGGGGACGAAGTCGCCGGTGGTCCGGTCGACCGGGTAGCCGCCCTCGGTCACGGTCAAAGTCACCAGCCGGGTGGCCGGGTCGGCGAGCCGGGACCGCACCGCGGCCAGGTCCTCCGGCAGCACCAGGAAGCCGGTCACCGCCCCGACGGTGCGGCGGGTGAGCCGGCCGTCGGGGTGGCGCTCGACCACCGAGTGCAGCAGGTCCTGCGCGGCCAGCCGGTCGCGCACCTCCGCGTCCGCCGGCCGCAGGCCGACATCGACGACCCCCCAGCCGTCCGCCTGGCCGAGCTCGGCGAGCCGGTCCAGGTACCAGGCCTGGTGCGCGCGGTGGAAGTTGCCCGGCCCCAGGTGCACCCACCCGGCGCCGAGGCGGACACGGTCGTAGCGGGGCGGGTGTGCCGTGATGTCGGTGGCGGTCACCGGTTCACCAGACCCGGATCCGCGAACTGCCCGGTGCGAGGGCGGCCAGCGGTCCGGCCGGGTAGGCGCGCGCCGCCACCTTCGCCCGGCCGACCAGGTCCAGCCCGGCCACCAGCGGGGTGCCGTCGGGCTCCTCGAAGTCGGCGTCGACGATCCGCACCCGCGGCAGGTCGGCGCCGGTCACCAGGGCGATCTGGTCCACCGCGAAGGTCTCCGGCAGGTCGGCCTCCAGGTACACCGCGTCCCCGTGGTCCACCACCCGCACGGTGGCGCCCTCGGTGAGCACCAGCGCGTCGGCCTCACGGGCGTACGGCCGGGCACCACCGGCATACACGTTCAGGTGCACGCTGGCGGGCTGGAGCCGGCCGTGGAACCGCTCGTGGTCGCCGTCCTCCTGGTCGATCGCCGCCACGTACTCCTCCAGCGAGGCCGGGTAGCCGTCGTACCCGTGGGTGCCGTACCGGGCCGCCGGCCGCCAGCGGTTGTCCGGCGCATAGGCCTGCTCCACGTCACCGCCGAGGAAGACGTTGCCCAGGTAGCGGTCGTCCCCGCCGTGCACCACGGCGAACCCGGCCACCTGGGTCGAGTGCGGGCGGTGGTACGGCGTGGCGCGTTCGAGCACCTGCTGCAACGCGACGGTCCCGCCGACCAGGTTGTTGATGAACGCCCCGCCCTGGCTGAACAGCTCCAGCGAGACCCGGGAGGCGAGCACGTTGTGGTCGACCACGTAGGGGCCGTGGCTGACCTCGACGAACAGGTCCCGGGTGTTGGCGTACATCAGGTTCCGGGTGACCCGGGTGCCCTGGGTCTGCCAGTCCAGCCAGATGCCGAGCGTCGAGTCGTGGATCCGGTTGTGCTCGATCCGCACGTCGATCGCGGCGTGCAGCTTGATCCCGGCGATCTCGTGGCCGAAGAACTCGCGCTTGGTCGCGATGTGGTGGATGTGGTTGTCCTCGATGGTGGAGAACACCGCGCCGAGGTGCCCGACCACGCCGTTCTGCCCGCAGTCGAAGATGGTGTTCCGGCGCACGATGTGCGACCCGATGTGCTCTCGATCCCAGCCGATCTGGCGGGCGGCGAACACCGATTCCAGCTGGTACTGGTAACCGGGCTTGTCCCCGCGGAGCGTGGCGAAGTTGTGGCCGGTGGAGATCTCCTTGCCCAGCGAGACCGCCGAGCACTTGGCGTCGTGAATGACGTTGTCCTCGATGATCCAGCCGCGCGCCCAGTTCGGGCCGATCAACCCGGGCTGGTCGGCGGTCGGCGGGGTCCACGGGGTGGCCGCCTGTGCGAGTTCGAAGCCGCGCACGGTGATCCAGTCCAGGTGGTGCTCGACCGGGTAGAACACGCTGCGCCGCACGTTGATCTCGACCAGCGCGGTCCGGGGGTCGGCGTCCTGGAAGTTGGCCCAGATGGTGGTGGTGCGGTCCCCGACCTCGGCGAACCACACGTGACGGGTGGCGTCCGGGTCCAGCGGCTCGGCGGTGCCGGTCCAGCCGTCCCGGGTCGAGGTCCGCGCGGGCGGGTCGGACACCGCCGCCCGGTCGTGCACCTCGTAGAAGCTCCGGCCGTCCAGGTACACCTCACCGAGGTGGGCGCGCTCGCCGGTGGGCGGCGGGACGATCCAGTCGCCGTCGACGGTCTCGGCGAACGGGTTGAAGTCGCCGAACAGCGCGTTCGGCACCTCGGCCCGCCAGACCCCCGGCTCCTCGGGCGTCCAGTCGGTGACCGGCTCGGCACCGGTGATCAGCACGTGCTCGCCCTCGGCGGCCTCGTAGGTGATCCGGCGCTGGTCGCTGAGGCCACCGCGGGCGGGCTTGACCCACTCGCGGTAGACGCCCTCGTGCACCCGGACGGTGTCGCCGGGCCGGGCGAGCGCGGCGGCCCGGCCGATCGTGCGCAGGGGGGAGAGTGCGGTGCCGTCCGCGGAGTCGGATCCGGACACGGCGACGTGAATGACGCTCACGGGAGATCTGCCTTTCATCGAGGGGTGGGTCACTTGCCGAAGCCGGCCGTCAGGCCCGACACGAGCTGGCGGCGCCCGAGGATGTACGCCGCCAGGATCGGCAGCACCGACAGCACCACGGCGGCCAGCACCGCGGGGATGTCCACCGAGAACGCCCCCTGGAAGGACCACAGGGACAGCGGGAGCACCCGGGTCTCGGAGCTCTGGGTGAGCACCAGCGGGAACAGGAAGCCGTTCCAGACCTGGAGCGCGTTGTAGACGCCGACGGTCACGATCGCCGGCCGGGTCAGCGGGATCGCCAGGTCCCACAGCGTGCGCCACTCCCCCGCGCCGTCCATCCGCATCGACTCGAACAGCTCACCGGGCACGTCCCGCAGGAAGTTGGTCAGGATCAGCACCGACAGCGGGATCGCGAACGCGATCGACGGCAGGATCAGGGCCCACAGGGTGTCGTAGAGCCCGAGCTTCACGATCAGGTAGTAGACCGGGATGATCGTCGCCTGGATCGGGATCGCGATGCCGAGCAGGAACACCTGGAACAGCCGCCCGGTCGACCGGCGCCGGGAGCGGACCACGACGTAGGACGCCATCAGCGACACCGCGAGGATCACCACCACCGAGGCCGCCGTCACGATCACGGAGTTGCCGAAGTAGCGCAGGAAGTCGTTCTGCAGCACCCGGGTGTAGGCGTCGATGCTCGGGTTCGACGGCCAGGACAGCGGGTTCTCGGAGTAGTAGTCGGACTGCGGCCGCAGACTGGTGACCACGATCGCGTAGACCGGCAGGATCACGATCGCCAGCCAGATCCAGCCGGCCAGGCCACCGAGGATGTTCGGCCGGCTCCCGGCGGTGCGCCGCGCCATCACACGCCCTCCATCTGCGAGTCCATCCGGTTGGACCCGGACAGCCGGTTGAGTCCCAGGGAGACCGCCAGCCCGACGGCGACCAGGATCACGGCGATCACGCTGGCCTTGCCCATGTCGTAGCTGCGGAACCCGGTCAGGTACATGTCGAGCGGCAGGATCCGGGTCGCGTTGCCCGGGCCACCGTTGGTCAGGACGAAGATCAGGTCGAAGTAGGTCAGCGACCCCACGATCATCAGCGTCGAGGAGGTGATGATCGTGTACTTCAGCTGCGGCAGGGTGATCGAGAAGAACTGCTGCCGCCGGTTCGCGCCGTCCAGCAACGCCGCCTCGTACATCGACACCGGGATCTGCCGCACGCCGCCCTGGTAGAGCAGGGAGTGGAACGGCACGAAGCACCAGCCGATCACGAACAGCACCACCCACAGCGCCAGTCGCGGGTCGCCCAGCCAGTCCTGCGACAGCCAGTCGATCCCGAGCGCCTTGCCCAGCCCGAAGTTCGGGTCGAGCAGGGAGCGGAACACGATCGCCACCGCCGCGGAGGAGAACAGCAGCGGCAGGAAGTACAGCACCGACAGCACCGCCCGGTACCGCTGGCGACCGGCCATGAACACACCGAGCAGCAGCGACACCGGCGCCTGGAACACCCAGGACACCACGGTCACGATCAGGCTCAGCCGCAGTGCGTTCAGGGTGACCGGGTCGGTCAGCGTGCGGCCCCAGTTGTCCAGGCCCGCCCACGTCACGGCGCCGAGCCCGTCCCAGTGCGTGAATGACAGCACCAGGACGCCGACCACCGGGATCGCGGCGAAGATGCCGAAGATCACCAGCGCCGGTGCCGCCATCCACAGCGACGGTCCCGGCGTGCGGGTCGAGGCGGTCACAGCGTGGCGTCCATCGCGGCCGAGAACTGCTCCGGGTCGATCTGGCCGAGGAACAGCTGGCTGAGGTTCTCCAGCAGTGCCTGCGCCTGGGCCGCCGGGAGCGCCTGGTCCCAGGACAGCTGGAAGTTCGGGGCGTCGCTGACCATCTCGTACACGAAGGACAGGTACTCGGCGTCGTCCTGCTCGGCGATGGTGTCCTCGATGCCGAGCACCGGCGGGACCAGGTTCAGCGCCAGCAGCTCGTCCACCGCCGCGTCGTCGAGCGTCCGGTTCGCCAGGAAGTCGCTCGCCGTCGCCTGCGCCTCGGCCGAGGCGTCCGCGGAGATCGACCAGAAGTTGGACGGGTTGCCGACGATGTTCGCCGGGTCGCCCACGCCGCCCTCGACCGCCGGGAAGGTGGTGTAGCCGAGGTCCCCGGACGCGGCGAACTCCGGCGCGCTCTTCAGGAAGCCCGGCTGCACCCAGGTGCCCTGGAGCAGGAATGCCGCCTGCCCGGTCTGCAACAGCGCGGTGTCCCCGGCCTGGTCGGCGTTCACCGAACCGAAGGAGTCGCCGAAGGCCCCGGCATCGACCAGCTCACGGATCTTGGTGGTCGCCTCCAGGATCGCCGGGTCCGACCAGGCGCCGGGCTCACCGTCCACCACGGCCTGGAACACCTCGGGCCCGCCGATCCGCTCGGTCAGGTACTCGATCCACATCAGCTCGGGCCACACGCTCTGCCCGGCCAGCGCGATCGGCGTCACGCCCGCGGACTCCAGCGGGGCGACCGCGGCCAGCAGCTCGTCGTAGGTGGTCGGCACCTCGACGCCGGCATCGTCCAGGACCTGCTGGTTGTAGAACAGGATCAGCGGCTGGGTCTCGGTGTTGGGCACCGCGTACGTGGTGCCGTCCACCTGGCCGCTGGCGGCCACCGACGGGATGACCCGGTCGGTCAGATCCCCGGTCTTGCCGGTCAGGTCGATCACCGCGTCATTCGCGACATAGTCCGCGAGGGTGCCGCCACCCCAGGAGTAGATCAGCGTCGGGGCATTGCCGGCCCCGACCGAGGTGCGGATCTTCTCCTTGTAGGCGTCGTTGGCGAACCACTCGACCGCGATCTGCTCGTCCGGGTTGTCGGTGTTCCACTGCTCGAAGGTGGCGCGGAACATGTCCTCGCTGCCGCCGAAGATGCCCCACGCGCTCGCCCCGCCGGCCCCGGCACCACCACCGGGCTGCGCACCCCCACCGCACGCGGCGAGCAGTGCCGCAGCGCTCAACACCGCCGCGGCGGCACCGACCCGTCGTCCGTTCTTCAGCCTCATTGCCCCTGACTCCTTCTCGTCACCGACCACGATGTCGGACGGAAATTGTTTCCGTACGTAGCGGAAACAGTGGGACGCTATTGAGACTGGCTGTGTGGTGTCAAGGCTCGAATAGCCGGTTTTCCGGCGTGTCACGCTGAAACTGTTTCCTTCTGTGCTACGCTCGCGCCGATCCGAGGAGGTTCACGTGCCCGATTCCCGCCCGACCCTGGCGCAGGTCGCCGAGCGCGCCGGCGTCTCACGGGCGACCGCCTCCAAGGTGCTCAACCGCCGCCCCAACATCGCCGAGTCGACCCGGGCCCGGGTGCAACGCGCGATCGCCGACCTCGGCTACGTCCCCAGCACCGGGCCGCGCGACCCGCACCCGCTGCACAAGGTCAACGTCGTCTTCGACACCCTGGTCAACACGTACTCGATGGAGGTCCTCGACGGGATCCTCGCCGCCGCGCGGACCCAGGCGGTCGAGGTCGTCGTCAACACCCTCGACCCGCGGGCCGGCGACGACACCCCGCTCGGCGAGGCCTGGATCCGCCGGGTCGCCGCCCAGGGCCGCACCGGAGTCATCGTCGTGACCTCCGAGCTGACCGCCCGCCAGCGCGACCTGCTGCACTCGCTCGGCGTCCAGGTCGTCGCGATCGACCCGCTCAACCCGCTCGACGACACCGTGATCTCGGTCGGCGCCACCAACTTCGCCGGCGGCATGCAGGCCACCGGGCACCTGCTCGACCTCGGCCACCGCCGGATCGCCTTCGCCGGCGGCCTGCCGATCTCGATGGCCTCCCGGGAACGCTTCCAGGGCTTCATGAACGCGATGTCCGCCGCCGGCGCCCCCGTCGATCCCACCCTGATCCAGGAGCTCGGCTTCAACTTCGCCTCCGGCGTCCGGATGGCCACCGACTTCCTGGCCCTCCCCGACCCGCCCACCGCGATCTTCGCCGGCAGCGACGCCACCGCCCTCGGCGTCCTGGAGGCTGCCCGGCGCCAGGGCCTGCGGGTGCCGGCCGACCTGTCCGTCGTCGGCTTCGACGACACCTACGCCGCCGAGTCCACCGCGCCGCCGCTGACCACCGTCCGGCAGCCGATCATCGACATGGGGCGGGTCGCGATCCGGACTTTGCTGCAGCAGTTGCGTGGGGAACCGGTCGACTCACGGCACGTGCAGTTGTCCACCCAGCTGGTGGTGCGGGAGTCGACGGCGGCGCCCGCCTGACCACCCGGCGGGACACGGCCGAGCGCCAGTGCGGCAGCGGTGCACCCCGGGATCACGGGAAGAACCGGGGACACCCGGCTGTTGCACGGGCGGCATCGGTGAACGACGACAGGGCGAGGAGAGGGACGTGCTGACTCGGGGGCGCACGCCGGCGGGCACGGTGGGGGCAGGCACGGCGCTGGCGGTGCTCGCCGCGGTACTCCTGGCGGTCACGGCCATCGCCTCGACCGCGACGACGGCGCGTGCGGCCGAGGTGGCAGCAGCCGACGCCACACTCCAGGGCCGGATCTTCAACGACCTGGACACAGACGGCGTGCTGGACGCCGGCGAGTCGTACACCACCCTGTCCGGCATGAGAGCGGTGCTCACCCCGCCCTCCGGCGCCGCGGGCGATGTGGCCGTCACGATCGGCGCGAACGGCCTGTTCAGCGCGTCGCTGCTGGAGGCCGGCGGGTACACCCTGACGTTCTACAACGACGGGAACCTGGACGCCGACCTGCAACCGGCGCGCGGGTTCACCACCACGACGTCCGCCAGCCACTCGACGATCGGCCAGCCTCCGTTCGGTGCGACGGTCTGGTTCATGGACGTGGTGCAGGGCGTCCCGGCCGGCCCCGGCTCCCCCGGCATCGCCGCCGACCAGTCGTTCGCCGTCTACACCTTCGAGGTCCCCGAGGACTCGACCGCGACCTTCGCCGTGGGCGTGGGCATGACCGCACCGGTGGACATCACCTACCTCGCGGGCGACGGGATCGCCGAGCACTTCGGCGGCGGCGCGGCCACCGATCCGGTCGGCAAGGCCTTCCGTGGCGGCAGCCCCCAGGGCGTGCCCGTGGTGGACGCGAGCAACGCCGAGACCGGCTACGACCCGGCGACCCTCACCTGGACGCTCGACACGGCAGTCACGCTGACGGACGGCACAGCCGTGCCGGCCGGTACCGCGCTCACCGCGGCGCAGCTGGCCCAGGTCAAGGCCATGACCGGGCTGACCGCCACCGCCTCGCTCGACCTGATGCAGTACTCGATCACTTACCAGCTCGACGGCGGAGTCCTCGACAGCCCGAACCGGGACAGCTACACGATCGAGGACACCTTCACCCTGACCAACCCGGCGAAGACCGGCTACCTGTTCGACGGCTGGACCGGAACCGATCTGGCCGCGCCGACCGAGACCGTCACCGTGCCGACCGGATCCGTGGGCGACCGGACCTACCAGGCGACCTGGGCAGCGCGGACCGACACCCCCTATCTGGTCGAGCACTACCGCCTCGGGGCCGACGGCACGCCGGAGGCGATCCCGTTCGCGACCGAGAGCCTGACCGGCACGACCGGCTCGGTGGCGACGGCCGTGGCGCAGGACCTCACCGGGTACGCCCCGGACCTGGCGGCGCCGGGCACGGTGGCGCAGGGGGTGATCGCCGGCGACGGCTCCCTGATCCTGCGGCTGTACTACGCGATCGAGGCCGCTCCGGTCGAGCCCCCCGCGGCCGGTCCCGACCCGGCCACACCCGCTCCCGCGGCGGCGACGCCGGCGCCCGCGGAGGCGCCGGCACGGTCCGACAGCCCCGCCATCCTCGCGGTGACCGGTGGCTCGCCGGCGCCGGCGGGGGCGGCGGGGGCCGCCGTGCTGGCGGGCGTGGTCCTGGTCGTCGCGGCGCGGCGGGCGCGGACCACGCGGTCCCACCCCTGACCCGATCGGCCACCCTGCCTGGGCAGTACCCCTAGCCCCGCACCCGGAGCCCGTCGACCAGGAGCCGCACCATCGGGTTGGGCGAGCCGTCCGGAGACGGCGCCCGGTGGCTGAGGTCGCCGATCGCCTGCAGGAGATCCATGGCGTCGACGTCGGACCGGACCTCACCGCTCGCCACGGCAGCGTCGAGCAGCGAGCGCAGCGCCGGCCCGAGCGTCGCCTCCAGGTAGGCCGGCAGCGCGTCGAACGCCGGGTCGCCCGAGCGAAGGGCCGCCGAGAGCCCTTGCTTCGTCGCGACGAACTGGGTGAACCGCGCGATCCACTGCTCGAGCGCCTCCCCCGGCGGGAGCCTGCCCGCAAGCTCCTCGGCCGCGGCGGCCGTGGCGTCGATCTCCGTGGTGAAGACCGCGGTCACGAGGTCCGTCCGCGTCGGGTAGTGCCGGTAGAGGGTCCCGACGCCGACCCCGGCCTCCGCGGCCACCTCCCGCGCGGGGGCGTCGACGCCCGAGCGCTCGAACACCGCGCGGGCGGCGACGAGCAGGGCATCGGCGTTCTGCCGGGCGTCGGCGCGCACCGGACGTGAGCGGGGGGACGAGGTCATGGCTCACCTCACTAGACAACCGGAACGTCGTTCCGTATGGTCGGGGCATCAAGCGGAACATCGTTCCGCCCCCAGCATACTGGAGGCACGCATGCAGTACCGCACCCTGGGCCGCACCGGGATCAAGGTGACGCCCTACGCGCTCGGCGCGATGATGCTCGGCTCGCTCGGCAACCCGGACCGCCGCGAGGCCGTCCGGATCATCCATCGCGCGCTCGACGCCGGCATCAACGTCGTGGACACCGCCGACCGCTATGGCGACTCCGAGGAGGTCGTCGGCGAGGCACTGCAGGGCCGCCGCGACCAGGTCGTCCTCGCGACGAAGTTCCACGGGCCCGTCGACGACGACGTGAACCACCGCGGCGCCTCCCGCCGCTGGATCGTGCAGGCCGTGGAACGCTCGCTGCGCAACCTGCGCACCGACTACATCGACCTGTACCAGCTGCACCGCCCGGACCCCGACACCGACATCGAGGAGACGCTCTCCGCGCTCACCGACCTCGTCCGCCAGGGGAAGGTCCGGGCGATCGGCTCGTCCTCGATGCGCGGCTCCGAGATCGTCGAGGCGCAGTGGGCCGCCCAGCGCCGCGGGTTCGAGCGGTTCCGCAGCGAGCAGCCGAACTACTCGATCCTGGACCGCGAGATCGAGCGGGAGATCCTTCCGGTGGCGCAGCGCTACGGGATGGGCACCCTCGTGTACAGCCCGCTCGCCGGCGGCTCGCTCACCGGGAAGTACCGGGCCGGGCGCGCGAACGACACGTTCCGGGCGAGCACCGGGATGCGCCACTTCCGTGACGAGCGGCGCCTCGCCGCGGTGGAGCAGCTCCTCGACCTGGCGGGCGAGGCCGGGATCCCGCTGTCGCACCTGGCGATGGCCTTCACCCTCGCCCACCCGGGCGTGACGTCCGCGATCATCGGCCCGCGCACCCTCGAGCAGCTCGAGGACACCCTCGCCGGCGCCGACGTCTCGCTGTCGGACGAGATCCTCGACCGGATCGACGCCATCGTGCCGCCGGGCGAGAGCATCGGCGCAATGGACATGGTCTACCGCGGCCCCGAGGTCGCCGACGCCGCGCTCCGCCGGCGCCCGACCGCGGAGCGCTCCGCCCGTTAGGCCCGCTCGGGAGTATCCGACTGCGTCGTACCGCTCGCCCTCGACCCGCTCGCGACCCTCCTCGGGTCGGGTCGGGCGAGGCGGGCGCCGGCGCCACTGATCGGCGAACCCTCCGGACCGCGAGCGTCCGCCCGCAGGTACGCTGCGACGGGGTACGCGGCACCCGCGCACCTGGCGACCTCTCCCGTTGGCTGCACCCAGGGTCGTTCAGGTGCTGTGCCGCATCACCCGGGCCTCTGGGACGTGGGGTAATCGTCTCCTTCCAGCGAGAAGACGACTTTCACCTAGTCCGACCCGGAGCCAGACGCGGATGCACAAAGGCGCGCCCTGGGACGAGACGGCTCGCGTCATTGAACGCGTCGACGTGGACACAACGCACGAGCTCGCGGCTGCTGCCGACGGATCGCCGCTGCAGTTCTACGGGCGCCGTCGCCCGACCGCGAGCAGACGTGGACCAGTGGCGCGTCGATGCGGAGCACGGCAGCTGCCCTGAACTGGCCGGAGCCACCTCGGTCGTCGGTCTGACGCTGCGACGACAGTTGAACGCAACCAAAGGGTGCGGGACGACGGGCCTGGTCCGGGATCAGTTGTCGGATCGAACCGACGACGGGTACTGCGTACTGTGCGGCTGAACAGGGCCTCGACAGACGGCCACGCAGGGCTGCTTTCGCAGGGAGCCCACGAGTGCTCCTGCCACCCGCGCCGAGGGCGCGGATGCGCGCCGACCAGTTCCTAACTACGAGACGCCAACCTTGTGCTCGACATACTTCTGAAGCACGTCCAAGCCGATACCGAGCCCTCGATTACCAAGATCCGCGAGGAACCGCTTCAGACGAGCTCGCGCAGCCACTCGTTCGGGCGCGCGGGCTCCGACGTCTTCGAGTTCGTGAACTGCAGTCTCAAGTTGCCCGCGTTCGCCCCCGCCGAAGACAGCCGCAAGGTGGAGGAGGTCCGATGCTTCGGGCCCAAGATTGACGGTTCCTGCGATGCTCTGGACGACTGAACCGGTGACGTGCTCGATAAACTGCGGACTGTAGGAGTTGACCGTCATCGACCCCCCAGGGCCCAGTCGCGGCCCCTCGATTACTCCCAGGGCCGTGGGTGGCGGAAGCATCGCGTCCAGCAGGTCAGCCAACGCTTCCCCCGTCAGGCCGTCAGCCTCAAGCACGACGTTCTCAAACTCATGCTTGAGACGCAGTAGCCGCTCCTCCCGCCGTTGCTTCAAGTCGAGCCGAAGGCGCCGTGCACGAGTAGCGAACCGCGACACGATCGTGGTGGCGGCGGCTCCATTCACGCCACTCGCAACCAGATTTTCGGCCGCCGACTCCGGGTTGGCCACGCAGTCCGTGAGGAACGATGAGAAGTCATCAAAGGAACGGGTCAACCCGCCAGGAGGAGCTGCCTCGGAGCTGAAGAACTCGAAGACTTGGCCAGCTATCGTGCTGTATCCCTCCTGTCGGACACCGCCTCTACCAGTCTGTCCGAGCCATTCTCGAAACATTCCCAAGAGCGCCTCTGCTTCCTGTGCGTAGAGTCGCCCGCTGGGCACGTACAGGCGAAAGAGAAGGTGACGCTCATTATCCTCTATGAATCCGCTCGCAAGGATTGAGCGTTCGACGTTGGTTCGGTAGGGTACAACGTTGAGTTCCCTCTCCCTCATCATCGTGTTTACTTGCGCTCGAACACCGTCTGGGATGAAACTGAAGTACTCGTCCATGCGGAAGAAGTCATCGTCGATCGGGCCGAAGTCGTCATCTCCTACGTCATCGAAGATCGCCCCCACGTCGACCCGCCCTGCACCATCCGAGCGTTGACCATCGGCGGCCTGGCGTTGTTCATCGGTCAGGAACACCGCCTCATGAACGAGCAGGATGTGAGGCCGAGCAATGAGGGCGTCCAACAGCTCACAGGCGAGCGCGTCGTACGCGGGCTGGCACATCGCCTCGTAGTCGCGGCCCGTCAAGACGACCAGAACGCCGCGGCAGTGGGGCGCGCCGATCAGGTCGACGATCCGAGTCCAGTTCTCGGGCTTCGAGTTCAGCAACTTCTTGCGGTAGACGACGCCGCCTGCTCGCAGCCGCGTAGTGGCAGATTCGCTATCTGCTGATCCAACGAACAGGAAGTAGTCGGCGACGTCCGAGGTCATGCACCATGTCTACACGGCGTGCATCGCCGGAAGTAGTCGTAAGCCCAGTCTTGCGCGGGCGAGGTACCTCCAGAGCCTGGGCTTCGGGTGCACGCCGACGCAGGCTGAGAAGCGGCGACGACAGCACGGACGGGCCTGCTGCGCCGTTGTGCGGCCTGATCTCTGGTGCCGCGGTGCGCACGGGATCGATGGTCGATTGCGGCGCTCGTGGATCGTGAGCCCTGCGGGGCGTGGCCGGCCCTTAGGACCGGCCACGCCCCACTTCATGCCGCCTTGCTAACCATGTGGGCGACGTCGGGCTGGATCTTCGGCTTCGCGTCTGCAGCACGGCAGATCCCGCAGGCGCCGTTGAACTCGCCCGGCTCGTGGGCGATCGCCTCGTGCGCCGTGGGCCAGGCTGCGAAGAGCGTCGCGTGGACCTGCGGCGCTTGGGCGGCGAGCTCGTCCTCGACTGCGATCATCGCCATGAAGGCGTCGTGGGCGTCGTCGAGGTTGTGGCTCTCGCGCTCGATGGCGTACAGGGCGAGTTGGTCGCGGACTTCGAGGAGCCGCGCAACGTGGCGCGTCAGGCGCAGCCCGCTGATGTGGATTGCAGCCGAGTCGGTCGAGGGGCGTTGGTGGTGGTGGGCATGTCGTCCTCCTGGTTGGCACGCGGGTCGCGGGGTTGCGGCCTGTCGTCCGAAGCGCCGCTGGCGCTCGTCACGCACCCTGACGGCCCGACGAGCTGTGGCAATGACTGACCCGTGGGGTGGGAGGGCAGCCGGTTGTATCACCTCGTCTCGTCGGTGGCTGCTTGCTCCCCGGACGCGGGGCCGGGGCGCCGTTCAGGTGTCAAGGTGCAGTGCTGCTCGCACCGTGCGGCGTCGTGGCTGGGCTGCAGTCGGGGCACGGCATGGCGGTGCTGCCATGGCCGCCCAGGCAAGAGCGCATTGCGTCCGCGTCGAGCGGGAAGGCCGTGGAGTTCGTGCTGTGGAACAGCCAGCGCCCTCGCCATCGGTGCGCAGCTCTGTCTTCAGCCTGTGGTCGTGCGTCTTGCGACGACCGATCGCGCTGGTGCATCCACGCGACCATGGCGCGGAAGGAAACCGATCGGGTGATCGTGTCCCGGCGGCCGGGCACGATGTCGGCATGGACGAGACCCCGGATCTGCACGGGCGGCTTGAGCTGCGGAATGCCACACGCTGTCGGGGCGCCTCGACTTCGGCTGCGACGACCGTCCACTAAGCGGCGCGCTGTCACTGGCGGCGCCCGGCTCGCGGACGGGGCGGGTAGCCCTGTCCACGTCCGCTCTGGCCGCCTCGGAGTCGCTGCGGACGCGCAAGCCAGAGGGCCCCGGCATGCCGCAGATGAGGCGGCACTGCTACTCAGGCGGCACGCGATCGCCTACGACGCAGACTTCCACGGCCTGGCGGTCGACTGGGTCAAGGCCGAACTGGAGGTCCCGCTCACTGCGACCATGGTCCGGTTCGAGGGTCCCGTGTGGCGGGCGGACCTGCTCGACGCCGCAGTCCGACGCGCGACGGTCCGCCTTGAGCTGTCCGAGTCGCGCCAGGTGACATGCGCAGAGCTCGTGCTGTCCAACGGTGACGAGCTCGAGGTGCTCGACAGCGAGGACCTCGACACGCACGAACATGCCGGCGCGACGCTCGACACGGGGGCACGACCAGCCTGGACGCGCTGCGGCGGTGCATGGCCGCCCGCGGCCTGCCCGTGGCAGCTGAGCTACTCCGCTACCCCGGCGCCGGGCGGGACCGGCGTGTGCGGCGAGCTTCGCTTGTGGACACTGGCGCACCCGGGCCGCGAGCCGGGCGATGGCCAGCACTCCTGACGCCCGTCCGGTGCCGAGCATGCGGTCCTGACGTGCTGCCGTGTCTTGGGCGTCAGCAAACCCGGCTACTACCGCTACCGCACCCGCGCCACGTCCCAGACTCAGCTACGCCGCCAGTGGCTGACCGAGCTGATTCGTGAGGTCCACGTCGCCTCGCGTGGCACCTACGGCTACCGGCGCGTGCGCGCCAAGCTGACCACGGCGAAGGACGTGACCGTCTCCTCCATGCTGGTGTTCGCCCTGACGCGCGGCGCCGGGATCTACGGACTCCCCGGACAGGCCCGGCTCCAGCGCCAGCGCGCGGTCACAGCCGGTGACCTGGTCAACGACAAGTTCCATCGGCTCTGCCCCAACGAGCTGTGGGTCACCGACATCACCGAACACCACATCCGCGAGGTCAAGCTCCACTGCTGCGTGCTGGACGCCTTCAGCTGCACGATCATCGGCTGGTCGATCGACTCCACCCAGGACACCCGCCTCGTGATCAACGCCCTCGACATGGCCATCCGCAACAGCCGCCGTCCTGCGGGCGATCCTGGTCAGCCTCAGGCGTTAGGAGACGCGGCTAGCTGGCGCTCGACATGGTGGCGCGGATGTCCCACATCAGGTGGGGTGAAGACCGATCGTTGGCCGTCAGGACCGAGTCTCCGAGGTGTCTCCATGAGCCGGACGCGAAGAACGGCTCGTGGAATCGACGCTGCGTAGGGTAGGAGTGCCGGAACACGAAGTCGAGGAAACGCAAGACGTGGACCGGGGCGACGCATGGGATCCGGCACTGAGGGTTGTTGAAGGTGAGGTGCGCCGCCGGGTGGCCGGGGGCACTCGCGCGAGGGTCGAAGTCGAAACGCAGCTGGCTTCTCAGCAGGATGTCCGTGCTGCCGTAATACAACTCGATGGCATCCTGCAACGACTCCTGCGCGAAGAGGGCGGGGTCCACGTCGTAGGGGCACGGCATGTACGCGAGCCGATGACCGACAACCTCTCCCTTCACCGAGACGTCATAGGTGACCTGGATGAGGCTGCCATCGAACAAGACAGCGGAGTACGACCCGGACCTGATCCAGGCCAGGTACTGGTCAATACCTGGGTGATCATGGGAGAGCAGGAAGCCTACGTCTCGCACGTGCGACACGAAACGGACGCTCTCCACCCGGGTCCCATCCTCAAGCGGTGACCTAGAGAAGATCGCAACCGGGTTCACCACCAGGCAGAGATCGGCGTCCAGGAGGTAGTCGAGGGCATTCTGGATGTCGTCACGTACGGCTCTAGATGACGTCAGCATCGGGGTCACCCGTGCCTGCCTGGAGGCGGGAGAGCCGGGTCCTCACGTTGGGCGGGAGATCTAGGAGGTCCATCTCGCCGCGGTCGATGGCCTCCAGGAAGGCCTGCACTCCTTCGGTGGCGCGCCGGACCGTTTCCTCCTCATGTTCGGGACGGTCTCGATGGATGTGGCGTAGCTGGTCGAGTTGCGGGCCGGTCGGGATCGTGAACTCGAGTTGGAAGTTCTTGGCGATGGTCTGCTCAACCTCGCTCATGATCGCCGCCATCTGGTCGCCCCAGCCGACGATCCGGACCCAGGCCCGGCTACGGGTGATTGCCGTGAAGAGCGTGTTCCGCCGGCTGACGGCGTTGAAGTTGGTGGCCGTGTAGTGCGCATCGAGGACGTAGACCATCGGCGCTTCGTTGCCTTTGGCACGGAAGATGTGTGCGATGGCGACAGAGCCCGGCTGGAAGATCTCGTCGGCGCTCGTGTTCACCCCGGCGAGATGCGACGGAATGTTGCGGCGATGCAAGTGGCGCATCAAACGTGGCCCACGGCTCTTCGCGCGGTATGTGTCGGGAAGGACGATCAGGATGTCGTCGGGCTCAAGTTCATCAGACTCCAGGTTCTTGGCGATCTCCTTCGCAATCCAGGCATCCTGCGCATCCTCGTCGTCGAACCGAAGCACCTGCACGGCGTCCACCGGGTCGAGCAACTCTGGGAAGTAAGACGGGTAGCTCTCGCTAGATCGCTTCAACGCCACCGGTGCGCCAGGCACGAGTTCGCCATGGACGACGTCGTATCCGATGTCCTGCCAAAGCTTGGCCTCGTCGGGATGCTGGAGCAGCCCCTCCTTCCGGTAGATGCCGACACCCAACGCATGCGCGGTTGCCAGCGCCCATGGGGTGTTGCGGTAGCAGACCGGCAGGACGATGTCGCGGCGCGGCGAGCCGGGAGCTGCGTCCAAGTTGACTCGGGGCGCTCCGGCGGCGGTTGAACCGAAGAGCTCCTGTGTCGAGGGCATGGCGGCCTCGGAGAGCCGTTGCAGTTCGTCGTAGCCCCACACGATCCGCTTCGGCTTCCGGGTGAAGAGATAGACGAGTTGGAAGAACTCGGGTGGCAGGTCTTGTGCCTCGTCGATGAGAACCGCGTCGAAGATCGGGTTCACAATGGTGTTCTGCGCGACGGCCAAGAGTTCGGCGCAAATTCCGCGGAAGGCGTCGTCCATGCCGTACTTCCCGGACGCGTACGACCAATCCCGGGGTGTCTCGCCGAGGGCCTGTGCGATCTGGCTGTAGACGCCGGCCCGTCCTCTGGAGCCCCAGGAGTGAACGATCTGCATCCGCTCCGGGTCAGGTCGGTCGTTGATGTGCTCGAACGTAAACCGCGTGACTAGGTCGTCGATCTGCTGGTAGAGCGCGCGAGAGTGGAAGGTGATGGCGATCCGCCACTCAGGATGGGTGGTGTGCCAGTAGGCGGCTTTGAGCGCAAGAACGACCGTCTTGCCGGAGCCGGCGAGCCCTCTAATGCGTTGCGGACCGTCCGGGCTCTCGATGGCGGCCTGCTTTTGCCACCGGTCAAGGTTGGCGATGCCCTTCTCGATGGACTTGATCTTCGCGCCCCGCGAGTCGGATTGCGTGACCTGCGCGCGCTTCTTTCGCGGTTTGATCGTCGTGACGCGCTGGAGCGCTGCGTGCACGTTGTGCTCGACGTTCTCGCTGATCCCGCCGAGTCCGCGGAGCCATTCGTCGAGTTCCCCGAGGGTTCCGTAGAATCCCTCGCCCTCTGGCTTTGGATGCTCTGGCGGTACGTCCGCGAAGACGGTGGCTGTGCTGGGGACAACGGCGAGGCGACGGCCGGTCCGCAGTCCCTCGTGTCGGCTGAGATAACCCTCGAGTACTGCGTACAGGCGATCTTGCTCGGCGATCACCTCGTCCCACTCCGCTGGCGACTGGGGCACCTCGTCGCTCAACAGCAGCGCGACGAGGCCATGTTCACGGGTGACAAGCAGCGCGTCAATGTCGACGCGGTCATCCGCCGTCGCCAGCACGGGGTATCCGAGGTACAAGACGCCTTCATCGACAGTCCTGCCGAGCGCGGTGGCAAGCTGCTCGGCCACAGCCCGATTCCGGCTCTCCCCCTGCACGACTTCCAACGTCACCGCGTGCTCCGATCTGATCGAGCTGTGCCTCCTGCGACGACCCTCAGCCGCCCTGAACTATCTGCTTGACCCTAACGCCGCCGCCCGCCAATCTGGACGGACGCCTGGCACCTCCGGCTCGGCCCGCCCGGCACACCTAGCGAGGACGTGCCGCAGATCTTCCTCGCAGCCGTGCATTACCGGCGCCGCGGGTGCGCTAGTGCTCCGCCGTCGGCAATCCTCCAAAACTCGCACGCAAGTCCGGCCCTCCGGCCTCCGCAAGCTCATCCAAGACACTGATCGCTACATCGGCCACCATGCCCGGCTCCGCGTCGATGGCGGCCTTGACGTCGGAGACCGGCGGCTGCTCAGCAAGGAACGGGTACTTCTCGAGCAAGAACCGGCGGCGGTACGCCAGGTCAGCGGCATCCACGATGCTCTCGAGCGTCGCCCAGTTGAAGCTCGCGCCCACCACCACACCGAGGGCAGGCACGAACCGACCCAAGCTCTGCTTCGTGTACCGCAGCGCAAACTTCGACGCGAACTGCGTGTACAGCCGGGCGATCGTGGAGTCCATCGCCTTCCAGGTCGCACCGCGGTACAGCTGCTGGGTCAGGGAGGACAGCTCCGCCATCGCCGCAAGCTTTGCCGTGGACGACATCGCCGTGCCGGCGTTCACGACGGACAGCACGAAGACCTTCTCGTTCGGGTCCCTCGCGTCGTACCCGTACGCGAGCGCGACCTGACCCACAACCCTCGACGCGAGCGCCAGGACAGCGGCAATGTCCCCGGCAACGGCTGCGAAGACCACACCCCCCGCCGGCGCAGCCGCAGCGCCCCCCGACACCGGGATCGCGAGCTGACCACCAGTGATCGCCGCACTGCTGATCGCACCGGACGCCGCAGCCAGACCCGGGTAGTACGTCTTGAACGCCCAGCCCTTCACGGCGTCGACCTGCTGCAGGTCCAAGGCGCGTACATCAATCAGCAGCTCGACATCATGGCCACGGCGCTGGTGTTTGCCGACTACCCGCTCCGGCGTGAGCCCCGTGCGGGCGATCGACGCGACCGCTCTCTCCGCCGACTGCGCTGCCCCCGAGACCCAGGGGCCGGGCACGAGGTCCTGCACGCCGCCAGCGACCCGCCGTGCGGCACGGGCGACCGCGTCGGTCGTGCGTGACAGCGTCGGGCTGCTCGAGGTGACCTTCCCGACACGGTCCCCAATCGCTCGGACACCACGCGCCGTAGTGTCTCCGACCACGTTCAGCGCACGGGCACCAGCACGGGGACGCGAGCGCTGCAGCGCCAACCACGCCGCCTGCTCGTACCTCGAGGGTTGCGTCATGGCCGCACAGTACGACCTGCCACAGACACCCCGGAAGGGACGGGCGCACCGTCAACCACGCAGCCCTCGTCCCGCACTGCTTCACGGGTAGGTGGGACCGTCGCCTACCCGTGCAGAACCCGGGCCGCGGGTCGGGCCGTGACAGCACGCCTGATGCCCGTTCGGCGTCGAGCAGGGGCGGTAGGACTCGCAGTCCCATGCGGGCCATGGTGTTGCGGACCCTTGGATACACAGTCAGCACCCATGGCCCCGTCGTGGTCGCCGTTGTCGGTTCTTCGGGCCAATGTCGCCAGGCGAGTCTCGATCACGGTGTCGGTGCTTTGCGAGGCCGTGGATGTCTCGGCGCCGGAGGTTGACTCCCCATGGCACGACGACTGCCGACCGACGACGTCCCGAACCGTCCGCACCAGCCGACGCGCGGGATGCAGGACGAGCTGGAGGGCGTGATGCTCCAGTGGCAGATCTCTGAGGTGCACTCATCTCAGACCTACGCCCGGATGACCGAGATAGTGCACCGGTTCGCCAGCCGCCTCGCCGCACAGGGCGTCGGCACGTTCGCCGCCGTGACGGCCGAGCACGCGGCGGCCTTCGTCCTGGCCCCGACGGGTGAGGGGGCGGCGCCCGGAGGTGACCACCCAGCACGCTCGGCGGACCGTTGTCCGCACGCTGTACAAGACCTTGCGCCGCCTGGACCACCCGGTCGGCGACCCGACGCTGGACCTGGTCCTGCCGCCCCGCGGGCTGAGGGTCGCCCGGCCGATGACCGACGACAAGGTGACGCTCGCGCGCGCGTCCGCGCAGGCGATGCCCGGCCGTCGCGGATGGATGCGGGCCACCGCGTGGGCGCTCGGAGAGGCGGGCGCGGTGTCCTCTGAGATCACCGCGACGGGTCGGCGACCTCAACGACCCGGACAACTCCCAGTACGTCCATCTGCCCAGCACCCGGCGATTGCGGCCGCGGCGGGCTGAACTGACCCCGTGGGCTCACCAGGTGCTCGCCTACCGGGTGATGACGTTGCGGCGCGCAGGCCGTGGCGGTCCAGGCACGCTGCTCGCCTACGGGGGCACGATGCCTCCCGGTGGGGCGAAGGCACAAGCGACGGTCTGCAACGCCCTGCGCGACGTTCTGAACGCGGCAGGGCTCAGCGGCGAGCCGGACGTGCGCCCGTCCTCGCTGCGACACTGGGTCGGACGCCGCGCATTCGACGCCGGCGCACCGATCGAGCAGGTCGCCACGCTGCTCGGACACCGCTCACTGGACGCCACGGCCGAGGACATCGCCTTGGACTGGGCGAGGGAGGTCGATCACCGATGAGCGCCCGCGCCTATGCCCTACAGCCAGCCCCTGGGGCCGCCGCTCCCCGGCCGCAACCCTCACCACCGCCGAGCAGATCACCGCGGTGTTCACCCACCGCGCCCTGTACGAGATGGCCGCCGCCGTCCCAGCGCAGGACCGCGTGGAGTCCGAGCTCGGGACTACACCAGAAGGGGTTGAGGCCGCGGGCGACGTCCCATTTGCGATGGTGCTTCCAGGGGATGGCACCCCTCCAACGTTTTACCTCCCTTCATTTATCTACCCGAAGATTCAGGCGAATGCGATCACGGTCGACTTTGATCCCCGCGGCTCGGACGGTTCGTAGTCCACCTCGCACGGGCGATGGGAGCCCGGTCGGAGTGGCGTGGCCCGGCGCGCCTCGGGCGCTCACGATCGGGTCATGCCTGGGTAGTTCGGAGATCCCGAACTCGAGCACGCCGGGACACACCCCGACAGCCGCTGCATCCGTCCTGAGCGGCGTTCGATCAGTCGCGGGCACCGTCTTTGAGCGCGTCGCGCCGGACCAGTGACCCCCGCCCAACCGTCGACACCATCTTGGCGCACCGCGCCGGCGAGGCGGGCGGTGGGCCAGATCTACGCGACCAGGCGCATCACCGACATGTCCGTGGCGCACGGGCCAACCCGGGTGTCTCCGCGCTACGCTTCCACCTGAGGGGCGGGAGTAGCGGCGCACTGGCGCCTTTCCCTTTCTCTTCACCTAGGGTTGTTCAGGCCAAATCCCGCACGACCCGGGCCTCTAGCTCAATTGGCAGAGCAGCGGACTTTTAATCCGCGGGTTGTGGGTTCGATCCCCACGGGGCCCACCCGTGGGGACCGCCCTCGCTGTTGACACTGATGTGCCGAAGTCGGAACATCAGTGTCATGGAGACCGTCGCCGAGGTGGCCGCCCGCACGGGCCTGTCGGACCGCCGCGTTCGTGCACTGATCGCGGACGGCGCCCTGCCCGCCACGAAGATCGGCACCCGGTACGTCGTGGACGAGCTGGACGTGGACGCCTTCCTCCGTCACACCCGCCCGCCGCACACCCGCGCGATGGCGCCGCGCATCGCCTGGGCGGTCGCCGCTCTGCTGGACGGGGCCTCACCCACGTGGCTCCGTTCCGACGAGCTCTCCCGGCTGCGGTCCCGCCTGTCCAGGACGTCCCTTCCGGTGGTGTGGCGCACGTGGGCGAGACATCTGGCCATGGAGCAGTTGTCGCTGCGCGGCTCCGCGGACCAGGTGGAGGCGGTGCTGGCCGACGCCTCGACGGTCCGTTCCGGCCGATCGGCGACCACCCTGGTGACGGACCCGCTTGTCGGTGCACCGGGCGCGGTGGTGTGGACCCGCTCGGCCGAGGAGGCGGAGCGCCTGCGCCGGACGCTCGGGCTCCTGCGATCGGCAGCCGGGAACGTGACGATCAACGTGCCGCCACCGATCGGATTGACCGGCCTCGGCGCTGACGGGGTCAACGCCTTCCGGCTCGTGGTCGCCCGGGACCTGCTCGACGAGGACGAACCGCGCGCACGATCTGCCGGGGAAGCCCTACTGCACTCGGTCGCCGGCGACGCGGCACGGCTGCTCTCGTGAACGCGACGATCGAGGCCCTGGTGGACGTCGTCACCACCTTGACCACGATCGATGCCGGCACGACCCGCGCGACACTGACCTCCGATCACGACCCCGGGGTCCACACGGCTGCCGGATCGATCCTGGCGAATCTGGTGCGCCAGGCCCCGGCCACCCACGACGACCGGGTGCGTCTGCTCGCCGCACTGTCTGGCGCGGACCACTACGCGATCGGGAGCACCCTGCACGCCGCTGCGGAGATCCTGCGGCGCTATCCGCCACGGTTCCCCGCGACGATCGAAGCGGTCGAGCTACCCGCGCTCGATCCGATCCTCACCGAGACGTTCGCGGTGGTGCAGGCGCTCGACGGGGTCGCTCAGCCCTGGACCGTCGTCGGCGGCCTGATGGTGCTGCTGCAAGCCGTCGAACACGGGGTGCCGTTCCGCCGGGTCACGGCCGACGCGGACCTCGCGGTCGGTGTGTTCACCCACCGCAGCGCGCTGCGTGAGCTGTCGAGGGGACTACGGGACCTCGGATTCGCCGACATCACCCCCGACGCGATGTCGGGCGACCAGCTGTCCTACCGGTGGTCGCGCGGTGCGGTGCTGATCGACCTCGTGGTCCCGGCGAAGGTCAACACCCAGCGCACGGTGCCCACCACGATGAGCAGGCATCCGGCGGTGGAGCTTCCCGGCATCCAGCAGGCCCTGGCGCGGACAGAGCGGGTCACGGTCGTCCTGGACGACGGGCGCGCCGGACCCGTTCGTCGCCCCGACCTGCTCGGTGCGCTGACGATCAAGGCGATCGCGGCCAGGGCCGACCGGCGGGACCCTGCCCGGCATCTCGGCGACATGATCGTGCTCCTCGATGCGCTGGTCGCATCCGGGCAGGTCATGACGTACGCACCGCAAGTCCGGCCCGAGGACCGCGCGCGGCTGGCGGGAGCGTCGACGTCGCTGACCGAGTCGGACTGGCGCTCGTCGATGGACGAGCCCGCGGCGCGCGACGCGCTCGACCTGCTGATCTCACCGGATGCCTGAACCCGCCACACCACCCCCCAGGGACCTACGGTCCACCCGCGCCCACCCCCTCTCGCGTCACCCTCGACCCATCCCCCTGCGCTTCGACCCCGTCACCGCCGACGCCGTCCCCGCCCTGGCCGACCTCATGTGCGCGGCCTTCGAGCAGGGTGCGGGACGTGGGCACGTCGGGTGTCTGAAGGTGGCGGTGGAACGGCAGCGGGAGGGGTTCGGCCGGCGGATCCTGGCTGAGATGCGGGCGCGGTTGCCGGAGGTGACGACCTGGACGCTGGAGACCCCGGAGCATGCGACGTCGAACCACCGGTTCTACGAATCGTGCGGCTTCGTGCATGCGGGCGATCGGCCGGGCGACCCGGAGACCGGTGAACCGGCGCAGCGGCAGTACCGGTGGATCGTGGGCCGCTGATCAGCCCGGCGGCTAAGCTCACCTGCGTCCCCACCCCGCACCCCGGAGGCGACCCGCGTGACCCACCCCAGCCCCAGCACCACCCCCCGGGCCGGCCGTGGTGAGGTCCGTCGCCGCAGGATCCTGGAGGCCGCGGTGCGGGTGGTGGGCACCGGCGGGCTGGGGGCGATGACGCACCGGGCGGTGGCGGACGAGGCGGGGGTGCCGCTGGGGTCGACGACGTACTACTTCCGGGACCGGGACGATCTGCTGCGCCAGACGATGCAGCATGCGATCGAGGTCGAGGCGGGCCGGATGGCGGCGATCGTGGACCGGGCGCCGCAGACGCCGAGTGTGGACGGGTCGGTGGCGTTGCTGACCGAGATCTTCCTGGACAAGTCGGTGGCGGATCCGCTGTATGACCTGGCGCTGTTCGAGCTGTTCCTGGAGGCGACCCGGAATCCGGTGGCCCGGGAGCAGACCCAGCGGTGGACGACGTTGATCGCGGGGATCGTGGACCGGGTGCTGCCGGCGACGACGCCGCAGGTGCCGCGGTCGACGGTGGTGCAGGTGGTGGCGGCGCTGATCGACGGGTTGATGCTGGAGGCGGCGTCGAACCGGGAGCTGACGCTGCCGGAGCTGTCGGAGCATCTGCGGGTGACGATCAGCCGGTTCGTGATCTAGTCCGGGCGCGAGGACCTACGTCCCTGGGAACGTCCACCGCCGAACCTGTACATATGTACTTGTACATCAGTACACCTTCGGAACCGCGGCCCCTGCCGCAGCTCCGCTCAACGACGAGCGTGAGGACGTGACGATGAGTTCCACCCCCGCGGCGGCTCCCCCTGGCCGGCCCGCCTTCCGCATGTTCGACATGGTGCTGTTCTCCGTGGCGGCCATGCTCCTGCTCTCCCAGATCACCGTGACGGCCTCGGTCGGGCCGACGGCGATCTTCTGGACGCTGCTGATCATCGTGGCGTTCTTCCTGCCCTACGGGCTGGTCACCGCCGAGCTCGGGTCGGCCTACCCGGACGCGGGCGGGATCTACGCCTGGGTGGTCCGGGCGTTCGGCAACCGGTGGGGCACCCGGGTGTCCTGGTGGTACTGGCTGAACGTCGGTCTGTGGGTGCCCAGCGTGTACCTGATGTTCTCCGGCGCGATCTCGTCGATGTTCTTCGGTGGGGAGCTGAACTTCTGGGTGCAGATCGCGATCACGATCGTGCTGATCTGGGTCAACTACTGGGTCAACGCGCGCAGCCTGGAGACCGGCACCTGGGTGTCGAACGCCGGGGCATGGATCACGATCGCGGTGATCGTGGCGCTGGCGGTCGCCGGTGGGATCTATGCCAGCTCGCACGGGTCGGCGACCGACTGGACCTGGTCGGAGGTGCTGCCCACCAACACGCTGCCGGCGTTCGCGGCGGCGCTGCCGATCCTGATCTACAACTTCCTCGGCTTCGAGCTGATGTCCTCGGCGTCCAGCCAGATGGAGAACCCGAAGCGGGACGTGCCGCGCACGATCGCGATCGCCGGGGTGCTGATCGGCGGGTTCTACCTGCTGGCCACGGTCGGGATGCAGCTGATCTTCCCGGCGGACGAGGTCTCCGAGACCACCGGGCTGCTGGACGCGCTCCGGCTCGGCTTCGGCGACTCGGCACTCGCGCAGGTGCTGGTGACCGCGCTGGGCATCGGGTCGCTGTTCTGCTTCTTCGCCTGCCTCGTGCCGTGGACGATCGGGGCGAACCTGGCGGCGGCGGAGTCCGCGCAGCAGGGCGACCTGCCCAAGGTCTTCGCCCGCACCCACCCCCGGCGCGGCACCCCGACCGGTGCGGCGATGCTCTGCTCGGTGGTCGGCACGGTGTTCACGGTCGGTTACGCCGGGCTATTCGCGCTCACCGACGGCGCGGTGGACGACGTGTTCTGGAACCTGTTCGCGTTCTCCTCGGTGATCTTCCTGCTGCCGTACATCGTGATGATGCTGGCGTTCGCGAAGCTGCGCCGGATCGACCCCGCCCGCCCGCGGCCGTACCGGGTGCCCGGCGGCCAGGGCCTGGCCTGGGTGGTGACCTGGATCCCGACCGTGCTGCTCGCGCTGGCCGCGGTGTTCTTCGTCTGGAACCCCTTCGACTACTCCTGGCCGGTGACCGGGTCGATCCTGCTCGGCCTGCTCGTCACCGTCGCCCTCCAGGAGTGGTTCTGCCACAAGTCGCCGCAGTGGACCCGGGACCGGGCCATCGAGCGCGGCGACGATCCCGATGCCGTCCAGCAGTTCGCCGATCTGGCGCAGTGAGAGAGGTCGATATGTCCCGCACGATCGAGTCCACCCCGGCCGCCGACGGCTACCGGATGCCCGCCGAATGGGCGCACCACGACGGCTGCTGGCTGGTCTGGCCGGAACGCCCGGACAACTGGCGGCTGGGGGCCCGCCCGGCCCAGGCCGTGTTCACCGAGGTCGCCACCGCGATCTCCGGCACCGAGCAGGTGACCGTCGCGGTCTCCGCCCGGCAGTTCGACAACGCCCGCTCGATGCTGCCCCCGCAGGTCCGGGTGGTCGAGATGTCCAACGACGACTCCTGGATGCGCGACACCGGGCCGACGTTCGTGGTGAACGACGCCGGTGACGTCCGCGGCGTGGACTGGGACTTCAACGCCTGGGGCGGCCTGGTCGACGGGCTGTACTTCCCGTGGGCGCTGGACGACCAGGTGGCCCGCAAGACACTGGAGATCGAGGGCCGCGACCGGTACAAGGCGCCGCTGGTGCTGGAGGGCGGCTCGATCGACGTCGACGGCGAGGGCACCCTGCTGGTCACCGAGGAGTGCCTGCTGTCCGAGGGCCGCAACCCGTCGATGTCGAAGGCGGAGATCGAGCAGCACCTGCGCGACTACCTCGGGGTGCAGACGGTGATCTGGCTGCCGTTCGGGGTGTACCTGGACGAGACGAACGGTCACGTCGACAACTTCTGCCGGTTCGTCCGGCCGGGGGTGGTCATGCTGACCTGGACCGACGACGAGTCCGACCCGCAGTATGAACGCTCCGCCGCCGCACTGCGGGTGCTGGAGTCGAGCGTCGACGCCCGGGGCCGCGCCCTCGAGGTGATCCGGCTGCACCAGCCCGGCCCGATCACGATCACCGCGGAGGAGTCCGCCGGGGTGGACTCGATCGAGGGCACCCTGCCGCGCGAGGCCGGCGACCGGCTGGCCGGGTCCTACGTGAACTCCTACATCGGCAACGACGTGGTGGTGCTGCCGGTCTTCGACGACCCGCACGACCAGGCCGCGATCGACGCCTACACCACGATGTTCGCCCCGCGCCGGATCCGCACCGTGCCCGGCCGGGAGATCCTGCTCGGCGGCGGCAACGTGCACTGCATCACCCAGCAGGTGCCCTCCGGGCGCTGACCCCGCAAGAACCCCCACCAGAACCCCGAACGGACGGGCCGATGCGCCCGGGCCGTGGTCGGCGCTGCCCGCCGGCACCAGACACAGGAGATTGCCATGACCGTCCGCGACTTCATCGACACCACCGACCTGACCAAGGACGAGGTGCTCGACATCGTCCGACTCGGCCTGACGCTCAAGGAGTGCATCCGGGTCGGCTACTACCCGCCGCTGCTCGCCCACCGCACGCTCGGGATGATCTTCGAGCAGTCCTCGACCCGGACCCGGGTGTCCTTCGAGACCGCGATGACCCAGCTCGGCGGGCACGCGCAGTACCTGGCGCCCGGCCAGATCCAGCTCGGCGGCCACGAGTCGATGCAGGACACCGCCCGGGTGCTGTCGAAGCTGGTCGACATCGTGATGGCCCGGGTCGCCCGGCACCACACCGTGGTCGACCTGGCCGCGCACGCCACGATCCCGGTAATCAACGGGATGTCCGACTACAACCACCCCACGCAGGAGATCGGTGACCTGATCACGATGGTCGAGCACCTGCCCGCCGGGAAGCGGTTGGAGGACTGCAAGGTGGTGTTCGTCGGCGACGCCACCCAGGTGTGCGCCTCGCTGATGATGGTCAGCACCAAGGTCGGGATGGACTTCGCGCAGTACGGGCCGGCGGGCTTTCAGCTGAAGGAGTCGATGCAGGAGATCGGCCGGGCCAATGCCGCCGCCTCTGGGGGGTCGGTCACGGTCACCGACGACCGGGCGGTGCTGGCCGGGGCCGACTTCGTCTACACCGACGTCTGGTACGGCGACTACGAGGCCGAACTCGGCGAGGCCGAGCGGCTGGCGGTGTTCATGCCGGACTACCAGGTGAACGCCGAGCTGATGGCGCTGGCCGGTCCGGGCGCCCAGTTCCTGCACTGCCTGCCCGCCACCCGCGGCGAGGAGGTCACCGACGAGGTGCTGGACTCCGCGGCGTCCCTGGCCTTCGAGGAGGCCGGCAACCGGCTGACCGCCCAGCGCGCCCTGCTGGTCTACTTCCTGCGCCCCGACCTGGCGAACCCGCACAAGGTCGCCGCGGCGAAGTCCCGGCTCGACGCCCTGCTCGCCGAGATCCTCTGAGGGCCGCCCGATGTCCCGGATCGTGATCGCCCTGGGCGGCAACGCCCTCGGCGACACCCCCGCCGAGCAGCGGGACCGGATCGCCGCGGCGGCCCCGTCCCTGGTCGGGCTGATCGCCCAGGGTCACGAGATCATCGTGACCCACGGCAACGGCCCGCAGGTCGGCGCGATCAACCTGGCCTTCGACCTGGCGTCGGCGCACAGCGACCGGATCGTCCCGGTGCCGCTGCCGGAGTGCACCGCGATGAGCCAGGGCTACATCGGCTACCACCTGCAACAGGGGATCCTGGCCGAGCTGCACCGGGTGGGCATGCCCTGGCACGTCGCCACCGTGGTCACCCAGGTCATCGTGGACCCGGACGATCCCGCCTTCGACCACCCGGTGAAGCCGATCGGCGCGTTCTACGACCAGGCCACAGCCCGGGAGCGGATGGCCGCCGAACCGGGTTTGGCCATGGTCGAGGACTCCGGCCGGGGCTGGCGCCGGGTGGTGCCCTCGCCGCGCCCGGTGGAGATCGTGGAACGGGAGTCCATCCTCAACCTGCTGGACCACGAGTTCATCGTGATCGCCTGCGGGGGCGGCGGGGTCCCGGTCGTCCGCGACTCCGGCGGCGACCTGCACGGGGTGCCGGCGGTGATCGACAAGGACTTCGCCGCGGCGGCGCTGGCCGAGGCGGTCGGCGCGGACGTGCTGTTCATCCTGACCGCCGTCGACCGGGTCTCCACCGGCTTCGGCACTCCCGAGCAGCGGGACCTGGACGAACTCGACCTGGACACCGCCCGCGCACTGGCCGCCGCGGGGCAGTTCGGGGCCGGGTCGATGCTGCCCAAGGTCGAGGCGGCGGTGCAGTTCGCCGCCAGCGGGCCCGGCCGGCGGGCGGTGATCTGCTCGCTGGAGCAGGCACCGCAGGCGATGCAGGGCCGCAGCGGCACGGTGATCCACGGCGGAGCGGGAGCCGTCTGACCCCGGTCCGGGCGGCGGAGGCGATGGGCCCGCCGCCCGGGCCGGCAGCACGCTCCACCGCGCAGGACGCCGTCGGCGCGGTTAGCCTCACCCCGCTGGGGGTGAACATGAGCGAGGGCACGACCACGACGGCCGAGGTGGACCGTCTCGCGGCGCTGCATCGGCTGGGGTTGCTGGACACCCCGCCGGAGGACCGGTTCGACCGGGTCACCCGGCTGGCGCAACGGATGCTCCAGGTGCCGCTGGCGTTCGTCTCGCTGGTCGACACCGACCGGCTGTTCTTCAAGTCGCGGCAGGGCAGCCCGGATCCGGAGATGCCGCGGGACGGCACGTTCTGCTCCGCTGCGGTGAGCCAGCCGTCGATCTTCGTGGTGCCGGACGCCGCCGGCGACGACCGGTTCCGGGACGCGCCGTTCGTGGTGGGCGACCCGCACATCCGGTTCTATGCCGGCCGGCCGCTGGTCGCGTCCGGTGGCGAGCGGGTCGGCACGCTGTGCGTGATGGACCACCAGCCCCGGGAGTTCACCGCGCAGGACGAGGCGGTGCTGACCGACCTCGCCGACTGGGTGGAGAAGGAGCTGGCCGGGGAGGCCGAGTGGGCGCAGGCGGCCGCGGTGCAGCGGGGTCTGATCCCGGCCGCTCCACCGGCGATCCCCGGCTGGGACCTGGCCGGAGAGCGCCTGACCGCGCGGGGGGTCGGCGGTCATTTCTACGACTGGCGGCAGGTGGACGGGCAACTGGTGCTGACCCTGGCGGAGGTCACCGGCCCCGGACTCGGCGCGGCGATCATCGCGGCGACCGTGCGGTCGGTGCTGCGCGGGCTCGGCCGGCACGAGGACGTGGCCGCGGCGGTGGAGCTGACCGGGCGGCTGGTCGGCCCCGACCTGACCAGCACCGGGACGACGGTGTCGGTCTTCCACGGGCAGCTCGACCCGGAGTCGGGGGTGCTGCGGTACACCCGGGCCGGTGACGGGCTGGCGCTGATCAGGACCGCCGGGGGTGACCTGGTCTGGCCGGCGGCGCCGGGTCCCCCGCTGTCGGGGCGCGACGCCGGGCCGCGGACGGCGGCGGAGCTGGTGCTGCTGCCGGGGGACACCCTGGTGGTCGCCAGCCACGGCCGGGGCCTGGTCCCGGAACGCTCGACCGGTGCGGGCACGGCACGCGAGGCGCTGGACCGGCTGCTGTCCGCCGGGCCACCGACCGTGCTGACCGAGGACGTGACGATGCTGGCACTGCGCAGGGGGGACCGATGAGACGGCAGATGGTGCTGCGGGTGGTGGTCGTGCTGACCCTGCTGCTCGGCGTGAACTACATCGTCTGGCGGTGGCTGGACTCGGTGAATTGGTCGGCCTGGTGGATCGCCGTGCCGCTGGTCATCGCCGAGACCTACTCACTGATCGACATGGCGCTGTTCGGCGTGACGATGTGGCGGGCCCGGACCCGGGAAGACCCGCCACCGCCGCCCCGCGACCTGACGGTGGACGTGTACATCACCACCTACAACGAGCCGGTCGAGCTGGTGATGCGCACGGCCGTGGCCGCCCGGGACATCGCCTACCCGCATCACACCTGGGTGCTCGACGACGGGTCCCGCCCGGAGCTGGCGGCCGCGGCGCAGGCGGCCGGGATCGGGTACATCGAGCGGTCACCGGACTGGATCGATCGCCCCCGGCACGCCAAGGCCGGGAACCTGAACAACGCGCTGTTCCAGACCGCGGGCGACTTCCTGCTCATCCTGGACGCCGACCAGATCCCGGACCCGGAGATCCTGGACCGCACGCTGGGCTACTTCGACGACCCGCTGGTCGCGCTGGTCCAGACCCCGCAGTTCTTCACCAACGTCACCGAGGCGGACCCGCTGGGCAGCCAGGCCCCGCTGTTCTACGGGCCGATCCAGCAGGGCAAGGACGGTTGGAACGCCGCGTTCTTCTGCGGGTCGAACGCGGTGCTGCGCCGGGACGCGCTGATGCAGCTCGGGCTGGTCGGATACGTCCGGGAGACCGAGCGGTCGGTGCGGACCGCGTTGCAGACCGCCCGCCGGGTGCTGGCCCGGGCGCAGCGGGACGCCCCCGATGCCGCCCAGGCCGCCGTGCTGCACGAGGTCCAGGAGGCGGCGGCCCGGGCACTCGGCGCGCTGGACGCCGGGGCGTCGCTGTCCGAGGTGACCTACGCCTTCCAGCGCGCGGTCGACGCGATCTCGGACCGGGTGGTGACCGAGGACGTCGCCGGGATCAAGGCCGACCTGGCGGCGATCGCGGAGCTGCCGATCGCCCGGGACGACCAGCTCGGCACCCTGGTGGTCGACGAGTCGGCGCTGTCCGGGCTGGCGGATCGGCACTGGTCCCCGCTGGGGGCGATCGAGTCGGTGCAGGCGCTGGTCCGGGCGGTGGACGTCGACCGGTCCGCGGAGGCCCAGGCGGTGATGCCGGTGGCCACGCTGTCGGTGACCGAGGACATGGCCACCGCGATGCGGCTGCACTCCCTCGGCTGGCGCACGGTCTACCACCACGAGAGCCTGGCGCACGGCCTCGCGCCGGAGGACCTGGGCACGATGCTCACCCAGCGGCTGCGATGGGCGCAGGGCACGATGCAGGTGATGCTGCAGGAGAACCCGTTGCGGGTGCGCGGCCTGAGCGCCGGCCAGCGGCTGATGTACTTCGCCACGATGTGGTCGTACCTGTCCGGCTTCGCCGCCGTGGTCTACCTGGCGGCGCCGATCATCTTCCTCTGCTTCGGCACCATGCCGGTGACGGCGTGGAGCGTCGACTTCTTCGCCCGGTTCATCCCGTACTTCCTGGCCAACCAACTGCTATTCGCCCTGGCCGCCCGGGGGGTGCGCACCTGGCGTGGCCAGCAGTACGCGCTGGCGCTGTTCCCGGTCTGGATCACGGCGGTGTGGACCGCGGCGGCGAACGTCTGGTTCGGCCGCCCGCTGGGCTTCGCGGTCACGCCGAAGGTCCGCCCGGACGGGTCGCCGAGCCAGTGGCGGCTGATCCGGCCGCAGTTGATCGCGATGGTGCTGCTGGTGGTGGCCGCGATCGTCGGGATCGTCCGTGCGGCACTCGGACTGTCCTGGTGGGTCGGCACCGTGGTGAACCTGGGCTGGGTGGCCTACGACCTGGTGGTGCTCAGCGTGCTGTTCCAGGCGCTGCGCTACCGCGGATTCACCGGCCCCGAGGCCACCCCGCCGGCGAGTGCCGTGCGGCGACGCGACGACGACATGACCAGGAGGCCCTGATGGAACTGCAGAACGACCGGCACGGGGACGCGGCGGTGCTGCGACTGCGGGGACGGCTGACCATCGGCGCGGCCGCCGAGCTCAAGGCCGCGGTGGACCAGGTGGTGGCCGGCGGGGACACCTTCGTGGTGGTGGACCTCGCGGAGACCGATTTCCTGGACTCCTCCGGCCTGGGCGCGCTGGTCGGCGGCCTGCGGACCGCCCGCGCCGCCGGTGGCGACCTGCGGATCGCCCGGGCCGGCGATCAGGTGGCCTCCGTGCTGGAGCTGACCACGATGGACCGGGTGCTGCGGCCGTATCCGACCGTTGAGGACGCGGTCGGTGACCGCCCCTGAGGGCACCGAACTCCGGGTCGACGGTCCCGCGGACCTGGGCTGGCTGGACGAGATCCACACCGCCTTCGCCCGGTTGTGGGGGCGGGCGCCCGGGGTCGCGGCCCTGGACCGGACCCGGTTCGAGACCGCGGTGATCGAGGTGGCGACCAACATCGCCCGGCACGGCCGGACCGCGGACGGGTCACCGGTGCACGCCGGCCTGTTGATGCGGGTGCTGCCGGATGCGCTGGAGGCGGAGTTCGCGGACACCGGCGTCCCGGCCCGGGTCGACCTGGATCCGGCGCCGGTCGACGACCTGGCGCTGGGCGGTCGCGGGATCGCGCTGGTCCAGCGGGCGGTGGACACCCTGAGCCTGTCCTACCGCGACGGGCACAACATCTGGTGGCTGGTGCGCCGCCGAGTGGGGTGAACCGTGGCCGTGACATACCGTCGCCAGGTGGACACCGACTTCTCCGGCCCCGAGGAGGCGCGCGTCGCAGCGCTGCACGACCTGGGGGTCCTCGACCGACCCGCCGAGGACCGGTTCGACCGGGTGGTCCGGCTGGCCCGGCAACTGTTCGGCGTGGACACCGCGCTGGTGTCGCTGGTGGACCGGGACGTCGTGGTGCACAAGGCGATGGCCGGGTTCGAGCAGCGGGTGGTGCCGCGCGAGGAGTCGTTCTGCGGCACCGCGGTGCTCAGCGACCAGATGCTCATCGTCCCGGATGCCGCCCTCGACGC
The DNA here is from genome assembly GCF_012396125.1 of Cellulomonas denverensis. Classification (GTDB taxonomy): domain Bacteria; phylum Actinomycetota; class Actinomycetes; order Actinomycetales; family Cellulomonadaceae; genus Cellulomonas; species Cellulomonas denverensis. The sequence continues at coordinate 541,706 of NZ_JAAXOX010000001.1, forward strand.
CAGGTTCCGCGACCAGCCGTTCGTGACCGGGCCGGACGGGCTGCGGTTCTACGCCGGACAGCCGCTGGTCACCGCCGGCGGGCACCGGGTGGGCACGCTGTGCATCGCCGACCACGAGCCCCGCACCTTCGACCCGGACCACGCGGCGCTGCTGCGCGACCTGGCCGGCTGGGTGGAGAAGGAGCTCGCCACCGACACCGAGCTGGCCTGGGCCGCCCGGGTGCAGGCCGGGCTGCTGCCCCGCACCGCGCCCGAGATCCCCGGGTACCAGCTGGCCGGCGCCTGCCTGCCGAGCCGGGCGGTGGGCGGTGACTTCTACGACTGGACCGCCACCGACGACGGGCTGGTGTTCACCCTGGTCGACGTGATGGGCAAGGGCACCGGCGCCGGGATCATGGCCGCGTCCATCCGGGCGGTGCTGCGCGGGTCGGCGCACGGCACCGACGTGGCCCGGTCGCTGCTCTACGCCGGGGCGATCCTGCACGCCGACCTGTCCGGCACCGGCCTGTTCGCCACCGCCTTCCACGCCGCCCTGGATGCCGGCACCGGTGAGCTCACCTATGCCGACGCCGGGCACGGCCTGACCCTGCTGCAGCGCCCCGACGGTGGCCACCAGCGGCTGACAGCCACCGGCCTACCGCTCGGCGTGCTGGACGAACAGAGCCGCGACCAGCGGACCGTGCGGCTGGACCCCGGCGACCTGCTGGTCACCTTCTCCGACGGGCTGCTCGACCTGACGGACGGCACCCTGGCCGGCGCGGTGGTGGTGGCGGACGCGGTCCGCGGCGCCGACTCGGCACAGGCCGCGGTCGACGCGGTGCTGCGACTGGCGGCGCAGGCCTCCACCCGTCCGGATGACATCACGGTGGTCGCGCTGCGCCGGGCGGCCTGACCGCCGTCCCCGGCGCCGAGTTCGGTACATCCGCGCCGAGTGCGGCGACCGCGCAGCCGCACTCGGCACCGGAGTAACGAACTCGCGCGCCGCCGGGTCCGGTCAGCGCAGCGCGGTCGGCGGGGCGGGGTCCATGTCGGTGAACTCCTGGTTCTCCCCCGCCATCGCCCAGACGAAGGAGTACGCGGAGGTGCCGACGCCGGAGTGGATCGACCAGGACGGGGAGATGATCGCCTGCCGGTCGGCGACCACCAGGTGCCGGGTCTCGGCCGGGGTACCGAGCAGGTGGATGATCCGGGCGTCCTCGGGCAGGTCGAAGTACAGGTAGCACTCGGTGCGCCGGTCGTGGGTGTGGGCGGGCATGGTGTTCCACATCGAGCCCGGGTGTAGCTCGGTCACGCCCATCACGATCTGGCAGGACCGGACGCCGTTCAGGTGGATGTACTGGTTCAGGGTCCGGGCGTTCGAGGTGAGCTGGTCGCCGAGTTCGAGCCGGTTGCCCTGGCCGGGCAGGGTCAGCACGGTCGGGAAGCTGGTGTGCGCGGGGGCGGAGAACAGGTAGAACTGCGCCCCGGCACCGTCGAAGACCACCTGCTCGGACCCGCGGCCGACGTAGAGGCAGGCGCCGGTGGGCAGCTGATAGCCGGTGCCGTCCACGGTGACCGTGCCCGCGGCGCCGACGTTGACGATGCCGAGCTCCCGGTTGGCCAGGAAGTACTCGGCGCGCAGCTCGTCCGGAGCGTCCAGGGTGAGCGGGCCGTCGGCCGGGGCGGCGCCGCCGAGCACGATCCGGTCGTGGTGGGTGTAGGTCAGGGTGATCCGGCCGGGGACGAAGATCTCCGGCAGCAGGTACCGCTCGCGCAGCTCGGCGGTGTCCATGCCCGGCAGCTGCTCGGGGTTGGTGGCGTAACGCTGGTCCATGGGTGGGGTCCTTTCGGGGTCGAGGGGTCGTTCAGCGCACCAGCCAGCCGCCGTCGACCGGGATGATCGCGCCGTTGAGGTAGTCCGAGGCGGGCGAGGCGAGGAAGACGAAGGCGCCCTGCAGGTCGGCGGGGGTGCCCCAGCGGCCGGCGGGGATCCGGTCCAGGATCGACGCCGACCGCTCCTGATCGGCCCGGATCGGCGCGGTGTTCTCGGTCGCCATGTAGCCCGGCGCGATGGCGTTGGCATTCACCCCGTGCGCCGCGAGCTCGTTGGCGAAGGACTTGGTCAGCCCCGCCACCGCGTGCTTGGTCGCGGCATAGCCCGGCACCAGGATCCCGCCCTGGAAGGACAGCATCGAGGCGATGTTGATGATCTTGCCCGACCCCTGGGCGACGAACCGGCGACCGGCGGCCTGCGACAGGTGGAAGACCGCGTCCAGGTTGATCGCCAGCACCTCGTCCCAGTCCTGGGCCGGGTGCTCCAGCAGCGGGGCCCGCCGGATGATCCCGGCGTTGTTCACCAGGATGTCGATCCGGCCCAGCGCGGCGACCACGGCGTCCACCGACGCGGCGAGCTCGGCGGGGGTGGCGGTGATCAGGTCCTGCTCGAGGGCGAACGCCCGCCGGCCGAGCGCTTCCACCGCGGCGACGGTCTCGGCCGGGGCGGTGCGGTCCAGCAGGGCGATGTCGGCGCCCGCCTCGGCCAGTGCCAGTGCGGCACCCTGGCCGAGTCCGCGGCCACCGCCGGTGACCAGGGCGACCTTCCCGTCGAGCCGGAACGAGTCGAGAATCATCGGTGGTCCTCCTGGGAGACGAAGGTGGTGGTCAGTTCGCCCAGCCCGGCGACCCGGACGGTGACGGCGTCACCGGGGGCGAGTGGCCGGTGGACGGCCTGGGCGGTGGGCAACTTCTGCGGGGTGCCGGTGGAGATGACGTCGCCGGGTTCGAGGGTGAGGACCTGGGACAGGTAGTGCACCAGGTGGGTCATCGGGAACACGGTGCTGGCGGTGCTCTGCGACACCGTGACCACGCCGTCCCGGATCACCTCCAGCAACAGGTCCTGCGGGTCCGGCACCTCATCCGCGGTGGTGATCCACGGCCCGAGCGGCGCGAACCGGTCGAAGCACTTGCCGAGGGTCCACTGCGAGGACCGGTCCTGCCAGTCCCGGGAGGAGACGTCGTTGAGCAGGGTGTACCCGGCGATGTGCTCGGCCGCCCGGTCCAGTGGCACCCGGTGCGCCCGGCGGCCGATCACCAGGGCGATCTCGCCCTCGTAGTCGGTGTGCGCGGACACCGCGGGCAGCGGCACCGGGTCCCGCGGACCGGCCAGGGTGTTCGGCGTCTTGACGAAGACGTTCGGGTACTCCGGCACGTCGTCCGGGTCGGCACCGGCGGCGACGTGACCGGCGTAGTTGTAGCCCAGGCACAGGAGGGTGCCGGGGGTGACCGGCGGAGCCAGGGCCACGTCGGCCAGCGCGGGCATCGCCGACGCGCCCGCCACCGCCTGCTCCGCCCGCGCCCGCGCACCCGGGCCGGCGAGGATCGTGACCACGTCGGCCGCCACGGCGCCCAGGTCGCACACCCGGTCACCGACCACGGCGCCGGGCCGGTGCTCCCCCGCCGGCGTGATCCAGGTGACCAGCCTCACCAGTACCGCCGCCAGTCCGGGCGGGTGTAGCGCATCAGCGCCTCCAGGTAGAAGTAGTCGCCCCACAGGCAGCCCTCGTCCACCCCGTTGCCGGTGGGCAGGTCGTAGACCGAGTGCAGCAGCAGGGCGTCGGAGTCGACGCCCTCGGCCTGCGGGGTGTAGCCGGTGGCGGCGTCCACCAGGAGCTGCCGCCCGGCCCGCAGGTAGCCGGCCGCCCGCTCCGGGTCGGTCTCGATCCGGGCCAGCTCCTGCAACCCGCAGGCGGCGATCGCGGCGGAGGAGGAGTCCCGCGGCTGGTCGTCGCCGTCGCCGTAGATCAGGTCCCAGAACGGCACCCCGTCGGTGGGCAACTCCCGCAGGAACCGGTCGGCGCACCGGCGCGAGGCGTCCCGCAGCTGCTCGTCCCCGGTGAGCTGGTGGGTCAGGGCGAAGCCGTAGATCCCCCAGGCCTGGCCGCGCGCCCAGCAGGAGTCGTCGGCCGCGCCCTGGGCGGTGGCCCCGCGCAGCGGTGCGCCGGTCTCCGGGTCCCAGTAGAAGGTGTGGAAGGTGGTGTCGTCCGCGCGCATCATGTGGGTGGCCAGCTGGGCGGTGTGCCGCTGCACGGCCGCCAGGAACCGCGGGTCGCCGGTCTGCTCACCGGCCCAGGCCAGCAGCGGCATGTTCATCAGCGAGTCGATGATGGTGCGCCCGCGCTGGGCCGGGTCGGACAGATCGCCCCAGGCCTGCACGATGCCGGCCGGTTCCAGGAAGCGGTCCATCAGCCGGTCGGCGGCCTCCAGTGCCGCCGCCCGGGCCTCCTGGTCGCCGAACAGCCGCCAGGGCGCCACCGAGGCCAGCGTGTAGAGGAACCCCAGGTCGTGGGTGTCCAGGTCCCGCTTCCCGAACACCCGCTCGGCGAAGTCGGCGGCGTGCGCCTGCCCGGCGGTGCGGAACAGGTCCTCCCCGGTCAGCTCGTAGGCGAGCCAGTGCTGGCCGGGGACGAAGCTGGTGGTCCAGCCGCGGTTGTCGCCCTCGGCGAATCCGTCCACCGCCGGCCGCAGCGGGTAGCGGCCCGCCACCGTGCAGTCGTCGGGATAGCGGTCGCCGAAGGCCGCGATGTTGCGGCGGACGGTGACCAGTGCCTGGTCGAGGGCGTGCGCGAGCACGTCGGTCATGACGATCGGGTCCGTTCCTCGGCGCTGGGGCGCGCCGCGTCGCTCAGTGGTGGATGGGGTCATCTGGAGTCGTCGGGGAGCAGCGGGCGCAGCGCGAACCGCAGCGTCCCCCAGACGACGAACAGCAGTGGGGCGACGGCGACCCCGAGGGCGATGGCCGGCCGGGTGACGACCAGGCTGCTCAGCAGCCCGAGGACCAGGAAGGCCCCCGCGGTGAGGTACCAGCGACGGACCGCCAGGTAGAGGGCGGCCCGGGCCAGGTCGCGCAGCCGCAGGTGACCCAGCTCGGGCACCCCGACCAGGGCCATCAGCCCGGTGGCCAGGGCGAGCAGCAGCAGCACCGCCTGCACCGGGATGATCAGCGCCCCGGCACCGCCGGCCCCGGCCATGAAGAACCGGATGTTCACCGCCGCGACGGCGACGATCGCGGTCACCGCGGCACCGATCGCGAGCGAGCGCCGCAGGTGGGTGCGCCAGGCCCGGGCGAAGGTGCGGATCGCGGTGGTCGACCCGTGATCGCTGAAGTCGGCGAACACCGCGAAGGCGCCGACCAGCGCGGGCCCGAGCAGCGGCGCGGACAGCACCAGCAGCGGCCAGGTCCCGGCGATGTCGCTGAACAGCAGCAGCCCGACCGCCGGCAGCGTGGCGACCACCACCAGCAGGTTGGTCATCAGCCCGGTGTAGACGGTGCCGAACAGCAGCTCGTACAGCTCGTGGTTGAAGATCCGGCGCTGCCGGGCGGCGGGGGCGAGGGTGGCCATCACGCTCAGCCCTTCACACCGGTGGCGGCGATGCCCTCGACGAAGAACCGCTGACCGAGCGCGAAGATCACCGCGATCGGCAGGATCGACAGCACCGAGCCGGTCATGATCATCGCGTGCTCGGCGCTGAACTGCGTGATGAAGGTCCGCAGGCCGATCTGGATCGTCCACAGGTCGCGGTCGCGCAGGTAGATCAGCGGGCCGAGGTAGTCGTTCCAGGTGTTGACGAAGGTGATCAGGGTCAGCGAGGCGATCGCCGGGACCGACAGCGGCAGCATGATCCGGCGCCAGATCCCGTACTCGGACAGCCCGTCGATCCGCGCGGCCTCGGACAGCGCCTCGGGCACCGACTCGAAGTACTGCTTCATCAGGAACACCCCGAAGGCGCCGAAGGCCTGCAGCAGGATGATCGACAACCGGGTGTTGGCCAGGCCCCAGTCCGAGATCATCACGAACTGCGGGATCATGTACGACTGCCAGGGCACGGCGATGGTGCCGATGTAGACCAGGAACAGCACGTCGCGGCCGGGGAACCGGATCCGGGAGAAGCCATAGGCGGCGAACGACCCGGTGAACACCTGCAACGCCGTGACCACCACCGAGATGAACAGGGTGTTCCCCACCCAGGTGCCCATGTCGGCGCGCTCGAAGATGTCGACGTAGTTGGACCAGACGAACGGGTCCGGGATCCAGGTGATCGGCGCGGTGAACACGTCGACGTTGTGCTTCAGCGAGGAGATGACCATCCAGATGAACGGCAGCAACAGGCCGAAGGCGGCGACGATCAGCGCGGCATAGCCCACCGCGCGCAGCGTGCCGGCGGCCAGCCGGGATTCCTTGTGCGCCATGTCAGGCCTCCCGCCGCTTGTTCCACAGGAACTGGAAGATCGTGATGGCGATGGACAGACCGAACAGCACCACCGCAGCGGCGGCCGCGTAGCCGAACTGGTTCTCGGTGAACCCGCGCTGCCAGATGAACTGGCTGATCACCATCGTCGAGGTGCCCGGTCCGCCGTTGGTCATCACCAGCACCAGGTCGAAGACCTTCAGTGCGTTGATCGTCAGCATCACGGTGACGAAGAACGTGGTCGGCCGCAGGCAGGGCATCGTCACGTTGAGGAATCGCTGCCACGCCCCGGCACCGTCCATCCGGGCCGCCTCGTGCAGTTCCCGCGGGACGGTCTGCAACCCGGCCAGGAACAGCAGCATGTAGTAGCCCATGAACCGCCAGGTCGACACGATGATCACCGCGGGCATCGACCAGGTGGTGGACACCGTCCACTCCGGCGGGTTCTCGATCCCGATGAAGCGCAGGAACTGGTTGATCGGCCCCAGCTCCGGGCTGAACAGCATGTTCCAGACCGCGGCGATCGCGACGATCGAGGTGATGTACGGGAAGAACGCCACGGTGCGGAAGAACGTGACGCCGCGCAGCTTGCGGTTCAGCAGCAGGGCCAGGCCGAGCGAGGCGGCCAGCGTGAGCGGCACGTGCACCGCGGTGAAGTAGAGCGTGTTCCACAGCGAGGTGCGGAAGGTGGCGTCGCCGGCCAGCCGGGTGAAGTTGTCCAGCCCGATCCAGCTGGACGAGCCGAAGATGTTCCAGTCCGTGAAGGACATGTAGAACAACGTCAGGACCGGGACGAGCGTCAGGACGGCGAACCCGATGAAGTTCGGCAGGATGAACGTCCAGCCGATCAGCAGATTGCGCAGCATGAGCCGGGAACCCCGTCGGCGCCGCGGCGCGCGGTCCGGGGCCAGGTGCGGGGGCGCCGCGGTGGTGACCATGGGATCTCCTGGGGGATGAGGTCGGCGGAGTCGAGGGGTGCGGGGCCCGGGCCGTGGAGGGCGTGTGCTCCGGGCCCCGCACCGTCAGGACGTCAGTCCTGGATCTCGCTCTCGAACCGGCTCTGCGCGGTCTCGATCGCCTGGTCGATCCCGGTCGCCCCCGGCATGACCTCGGTGTGCAGGGAACTGAGGATCGACTGGATCTGGGCGACGTTCGGGTCGACCGGGTTCTCCTGCTTCACCTCGGAGGTGCCCAGCGCGAAGGCGGACAGCTCGTCCTGCGGCATGCCCTCGACCGCGAACATCGCGTCGACGGTGGCGTCGTTGACCAGTGCCGGGGTCAGGCCCAGGTCGGCCAGCACCGTGGCACCCTCCTCGCCGGCGGAGTAGGCCAGGAACTCCTTGGCGGCCTCGATCTTGGCCTCGTCGATCCGGGCGTTGATCGCCATCCCGGTCGGGCCACCCAGGGTGACCGGGGTGTTGTCCAGGCCGGTGGTCGACTCGTCGTACTGCGGGGCCGGGGCGATCCCCCAGGCGAACTCGTCCGCCTCACCCGCGCCGACCTGGGCGATCAGCTGCGAGGAGAACCAGGTGCCCATCGGGACCATCGCGGCGCGCTGGCGGCCGAACTCCGAGGAGTGGTGCAGCGAACCGGTGGTGACGGTGCCGAAGGGCTGCTGCAGACCGGCGTCCTGCATCGCCAGCGCCCGCTCGTAGTACGGCTTCAGGTACTCGAAGTCGCCGGAGAGCAGGTCGGCGCCCGGGGTCTGCGCCTGGGCGAAGCCCTGCACGGTGGACTGCCAGGCGTGCTGGTAGACCGGGAACGCGCCCTCGGGCAGCCCGCCGTCCTTCAGCTCCTGCGCGGTGGCCTGGTAGTCGTCCCAGGTCCAGCTGCCGTCCGGGTACTCCACCCCGGCGGCGTCGAACAGGTCCTTGTTGTAGTAGACGACCCAGAAGTCGTTGCGGAACGGCACCGCCAGGGTCTGGCCGTCCTCGGTCTGGTAGACGTCCAGGGCGCTGGTGGCCGGGTCGAGCCCGTCGGCGACATCCGCCACGTCCAGCAGCAGGTCGTTGCCGGAGAACCGGATGAAGTCGGTGTTCTGCTTCATCATCACGATGTCCGGGGCGGTGCCGGCGGCGATGTCGGTGGTCATCGCGGTGACGTAGTCGTCGCCGGAGGGGTACTCGACCACCTCGATGGTCACGTCGTCGCTCTGGGCGTTGAACCCCTCGGCGAGTGCGGTGAACTCCGGGGTCTTGGCCAGGTCCCAGCCGGCCATCGTGATGGTGGTCGGGCCGCCTGCGCTCTCCTCGCCACCGGCGTCGCCGGACCCACCGCAGGCGGTGAGTGCGAGGACGGCGGTCAGGGCGAGCCCGGAGCCTGCCGCGAACCTGCGATTCGTCATTCCTGATCTCTCCTTTGAGATGCCCGGATCGGGCGGTGGGGGGTGTGGACTAGCCCTCGATCGGCAGGTCCGTCGACGTGGCGGCGCCGTCCGGCCAGGTGACCGTGGCGACGGTGCCGGTCAGGTCGAGCGCCGCCGGGCCGGTGGCGGCCCGGGTGCGGCTGAGCTCGGTCAGTGCGGCGATCCACCGGCCGGGCCGTGCGGGGTAGGTCAGCGCCGGGATCCGGGCGCCCGGGCCCATCGGGCTGACCTGGGGGCGGGTCAGGGTGCTCGCGGTCGCCGACCCGAGGACGGGCGACAGGGTGGAGGTCAGTCCGTCGTCGTCGACGGTGGGCCAGCCGGTCAGCCGCAGCGTCACGGCGGCGGCGGGGTCGGCGAGCTCGTCCACCCGGACCAGGCGCAGTTCCCAGGGTCCGCGGACCAGCGACAGCACGGTCAGCCGCCCGGCCGCCTGCACCTGGCCGGTCCAGCCGGAACCGTGCAGGGTCTGCCGGACCGGCATGTCGATCCAGTGCGCGTCGGCCACGCTGCCGGCGACCGCGACCTCCCCGGCGAGCACCGGGGCGATCGGGGTCCAGCCGGCCCGGTGGCTGACCCGCTCGGCGGCGTCCACCAGCGCGGCGCTCTGGTCGGTGGGGTGACGCCAGGAGCCCTCGTCCAGCCAGGGCCAGGTGGCGGTGGAGTAGCCGAGCCGGGCGTACAGCGGCGAGTCGCCGACCTGGTCGCCGGGGCGGGCGTGGTCGGTGCCGTGGTTGATCACCCGGACCACCCCGTCGGCCTGCGTCCCGGACACCACCCAAGCCGGGGCACCGATCACGTGCAGGTCGTCGCCGCGCTCCACCGGCAGCGGTTCCTCGACCGCGGTCCAGGCGGGGTGGTCGGCGGGCAGGGCCAGTCCGAGCATGCCCTTGCTCGCCCAGTACGGGGAGCCGGGGCCGGAGTAGGACTGCAGCATCGGCAGCCACTCGTGGTGCCAGCCCTGGGTGAGCAGCCCGCGCCGGTCCGGCACGCCGTGGGCGCCGAAGTGGTCGACCATCCCGGAGGCGGCCCGGCGCAGCAGCCCGGGGGTCACCGATGGCACCTCGGCCAGCGCCCCGACCCAGAACGGTGCGGCGGCGGCGAACCGGTAGGTCAGGCTGCGGCCCTGGATCAGCGGGCTGCCGTCCGCGCCGACCAGGTGCACCGCGTCGGTCAGGAACCGGTCCAGCGCCGCCCGGTCGCGCTCGCGGCGCCCGGCGGCCAGGTCCTCGGCGCCGGCCATCCGGGCCCAGAGCGTCGGGTACAGGTGCAGCGCCCAGCCGACATAGTGGTCGAAGTTGCGCTCGTCCCCGTCGGAGAACCAGCCGTCCGCGCGGGTGAAGGAGTCGTGCAGCGCGAGGTCGTCCGCCATGTCCTGGTCCGAGGACGGCCCGCCCACCGACCGCAGGAAGGTCTGCACCACCAGCCGGAACCAGCACCAGTTGTTGCGCGGGTAGCCGTGGTCGCCCACGCAGACCGCCAGGTACTCGACCAACTGCTGCTGGGTACGCGGGGTGAGCCGGTCCCAGATCCACGGCCGGGTCAGGTCGAGCACCAGGGCGAGTGAGGCGGCCTCGACCTTGGCCTGCGGGTGCTCGTCCAGCCGGACCCAGCGGTCGGCGGCGTCCGGGTCGACCCCAGTGGTGATCCCGCGGGCGTACCACTCGGCATAGCCGTGCGGGTCGGCGCCGTGGTCACCGGCCAGCCGGAAGCCGGCGAGCAGGAAGGTCCGGGCGAAGCCCTCCAGGCCGTCCACCGCGGTGCCGTAGCCGCCCTCGACGCCGGGCAGGGTGATCCGGGCATGCCCCGGGGACGCCCACGGCCGGACCGCCGCCAGCATCCCGTCGGCCAGGGCCGCCCACCGCTGCCGGTCCCAGCCGGTGAGCGGGGAGGTGGGGTGGGGGTGCTGCGGGGCCATCCGGATTCTCCTTCGAAGTCGGAACGACCCGAAGCAAAACAGTCACCGATTGGCACTGTCAATCATGTTCTGATCGCTTATGATCGTTACTGATCCGTGACGATCATCCAGCCGTGAGGACCCCATGACGACACCCGCACCGCGCTCCCCGATCCCGGCCGAGCGGCACGCCCGACTCCTCGCCCTGCTGGAGCGGGACGGCATCATCCGGGTCGCCGACCTGGTGGCCGACCTCGGCGTCACCCCGGTCACCGTCCGCCGGGACATCGCCCAGCTGGAGGAGGAGGGCCTGCTGCGCCGGGTGCACGGCGGCGCGGTCGCCGCGGCGACGCCCGCCCCGGTGGGCGAGCCGGTGGAGGAGCCGGCCCGGATCGGGGTCCTGGTGCCCAGCCTGGCCTACTACTGGCCCGGGGTGGTGCAGACCCTGGAATCGGAGTCCCGCACCCGCGGGATGCGGACCTTCCTGCGCGCCTCCTCCTACGAGGCCGCCGACGAGCGCCCGATCCTGGACCGGCTGATCAGCCAGGACCGGGTGGACGGCCTGGTGATCGCCCCTCGCACCGACGGCCCCGGCACCCAGGCCCTGGTCCGCTGGCTGGAGGAGTCGGACATCCCCACCGTGCTGATCGAGCGGGAGGCCACCACCACCGCCGGCCACGGCATCTTCAACTCGGTGATGAGCGACCACGCCCTCGGCACGGTCAAGGCGGTGCACCACCTGGCCGAACTCGGTCACCGCAAGGTCGGCATCGTGCTGTCCCGGCACTCGCCGACCTCCCGGAAGATGGTGGCCGGCTGGCGGACCGCCTGCGCCGAACTCGGCCTGACCAGCGACGAGCGCTTCGAGCGGCTGGTGTCGATCCGGTCCACCGCCGACTTCGCGCCGCTGGTGAACGACCTGGTGGAGAACGTGCTGGAGTCCGGCACCACCGGCCTGCTGGTGCTCTCCGACCCGGAGGCGTTCGCGGTGGTGCAGAACCTGCTGGAACGCGGCTACGACGTGCCCGGCGACCTGTCGGTGATCGCCTACGACGACGTGATGGCCGACTCGCTCAGCCCCCGGCTGACCGCGGTGCGCCCGCCCACCGGCCATGTCGCCCGGGTCGCCCTGGACCGGCTGGAGCAGCTGATGGCCGACCCGACCACCCCGGCCCAGCGCACCCTGATCAGCCCCGAGCTCAAGATCCGCGAGTCCACCGGCCCGGCCCCCGCGCACTGACCCCTCAGGCGGCGATCAGCCCGGCGACCAGGTTGCTCACGGCGTGCACCAGCGTGCCGGGCAGCACGCTGCCGGCCCGCAGCCGCAGCAGCCCGAGCAGCCACCCGGCGGCGGCCTGCGCCGAGCCTAGTGAGCCGCCCGGTCCCACTCCTCACGCAGCAGCGCATAGGTGTAGCTGTCGTACCAGCGGCCGTCCCGGTGCAGCGAGTCCGCCCGGAAGTCGCCCTCCCGGCGCATCCCGACCCGCTCCATCAGCCGCCAGGACGGGATGTTGTCGGCGAAGCAGCCGGCGGTCACCCGGCGCAGGCCCAGCTCGTCGAAGCAGGCCGTCAGCACCCGGCGCACCGCCTCGACCGCGAAGCCCCGGCCCTGGAACGCGGGGTCCAGCGCCCAGCCGAGCTCCGCCTGGGTCCGTGCGGCCCGGTCGGCGACCTCGCTCTGTCCCCAGGCGTCCTCGATCCGGATCATCAGGTCGCCGATCACCCGGCCGTCGTGCTCGATCACCAGGGTCGGCTCCAACCGGTCCGGCTCGGCGAACCGGGCCACGAAGTCCGCCTCGTCCACCGGCAGGGTGGTCATCCAGCGGGACACCTCCGGCAGCCGCCGGATCGGCCAGAGCAGGGCGGCATCCGCCGGGGTGGCGCGGCGCAGCAGCAGCCGGTCGGACCGCAACGGCCAGGCGAGGTCGGACAGGCTCATCCCCGCAGGCTAGCGGGCCGTCCTGCGGTTCAGATCCCGCCGAACAGCAGCGAGACCATCATCGCGATCAGCACCGAGTTGAAGCAGAAAGCCACCAGGACGTTCGCCCGGACCAGCCGCCAGGCCGCCCGGGTGGTGGCGCGCCCGGCGGCGGTGGCGGCCATGGTGGACATCAGCACGGTGAAGGTCACGTAGTCGCCGAACCGGGGCGCCTCCGGGAACGGGAAGGTCACCTGCCGCGTGTCGCCGGTCGCGTCCAGCCGCAGATAGGACTGGGCGAAGGAGAACACCATCACCGCCCACGCCCCGGCCACGGTGAGCAGGCCGAGCACCAGGTAGCGGACGTCGCCGCGGAACTCCGGGGTCAGGGCGATGCCGATGGTCCCGGCGACCGCGATCACGGCGGCGGTGATGGTGGCGCCGGCGGTGCCGTTCGCGCCGGAGATCCGCTGGTACCACCGGCGGCTGGCGTGGTGCTCCGCGCGGGCGACCCGGCGCAGCTCCTCGGGGCCGAGCCGGGAGTACACCGTCCCGCTCCAGGCGACGTAGATCAGCGCGTACAGCGGGTAGAAGACCACGAAGGTCGCCACCAGGGCCGCGCCCACGTCCTCCGGGTCGTCCAGGAGCGGGATCAGGGCGACCACGGTCAGCACCATGGCCACCGAGCTGCCGAGGGTGGCGCGGGCGAAGTCCGTGCGGGGCATGACCCCGAGTATGCCGGGCGGTCAGCCGGGCGGATTCGCGGCGCCGACCAACCGGAGCAGGGTCAGGTTGATCCGCTCCAGCTGGCGTAGCACGTCCGCCTCCGGCCCGGCGGTGTCCAAGTGCCCGGCGAAGTCGAGGTCGTCGTCCACCGCCTCGGCGGGGCGGCCGGTGAGCACCGCGCTCAGGGCGGACAGGTTGCGCCGGGTGACGGCACCGGCCCGGTCGCGCTCCTCGGCCAGGCGCGAGCGGTCGCCGTGCCGGGCCGGTTCCACCGCGCGGAGCAGGTGCCGGGTGTACGTGGCCAGCGACCAATACGCGGTCAGCCGGGCCTCCACGCCGTCCGGGTCCAGCGAGCCGGTGACCCGGCGCAGCGGGCGGGCGGTGCCGACCAGGGTGCGCAGGTCGCGGTCCAGCCGGAGCTCGCGCTCGCGCAGGGCGTGCCGGGTGACCTGCCCGCCGCCACCGAGCCGGTCCAGGGCACCGGTGACCAGGATGTCGACGTCACGGACCACGGCGGCCGCGTCCCGGTCCAGCGCGGAGCGGGTCCGGGTGGGCAGGATCAGCCAGGCGGCCAGCAACGCGACCACCGCGCCGAAGACCGTCTCCAGCACCCGCAGCTCCAGCGCCACGCTGGTCAGCCGGCCGAGCGACTCGTAGACCAGCGCCAGCATCGCCATCCGCCAGAACACCGCCCGGGCCGGCGACACCGGCTGGGCGTAGGTGGAGGCGAAGGCGGTCAGCGCCAGCAGCGGGACCACCACCAGCAGGTCCGCCCCGGTGGCCAGCGCGATGCCGAAGCCGGCGATCGAGCCCAGGACGGTGCCGATGATCCGCTGGGTGCCCTTCATCAGCGTCTCGCCGTCGGTGCTGCCGAGCACCTGGTAGGCGGAGATGGTCGCCCAGTACTGGTGGCTGCTGGACACCGCCTCCCCGGCGAGCAGTGCCACCCCGGTGGCGACCCCCGCCTGCACCGCCCGGCGGGTGGCAGGTCCTGGACCCCGACGGGGGGAGACGTCGCCGGTGGCCAGACCTGTCATGCGTTCCAGGTCGATGCCCTCGGCGTCGTCGTCGGGGTCCAGGACGGTGAGGGCGGGCGCCGAGGGGTCGAGCACGGCGACCTCGGCGCGCCGCAGATCGTGGGCCGCACGGAACAGCTCGTCCGCGGCCAGGCAGAGCACCCGGGCGGACCGCGGCCAGTCGTCGGGGGTGGCCGCGCCCGGCCACGGGTCGAGCCCGGCCTCCGGGTCCGCGGCGGCGGGGTCTGGGCCGGCGGGGTCCGCGGCGGCGGGGTTTGCGACGGCCGGGTCTGGGGCGGGGCGCACGGGCCGGGCCGCGAGCGCCGACAGGTGGGCGCGCAGCAGTTCCAGCCGCCCGGCGAGCCGGCCGCGCAGCTCGAGCGGGACGGCGGTGCCGGTGACACTACGGGCGGCGCCGACCAGCCCTTCCACCGCCAGCTCGGCGTCGAACAGCCGCAGCCGCAGTTCGGCCACCCGGGTCGGGTCCACTGCGTCCAGCCCGCCGGGCGCGGTCAGCCGTCCGCCGACGAAGGCTACCCCGCGGTGCAGTTGCCGGGTGTCCTGGGCGACCCGCCGGCGGATGTCCGGGTCCCAGCGCGCCCAGGACACCGCGTCCACCAGCACGTCCAGCGCGCCGGCCAGGTGCACGTCCAGCGCGGTGGCGCCCTGGGTGAGGGCCCGGCGCGGGCGGTCCGGCAGCAGCACCCAGGTGAACAGCAGCGACCAGCCGATCCCGACCACGGCGGCGAGCGCGAACCAGCCCACCCCGGTGAACTGCGGGCCCAGGACCAGCGCGAAGTAGAACGCCATGAACGTGATCTGGCCCAGCGCCGCGCCCCGGGGGCCGAACCGCCCGGCACCCACCCCCGCCAGCGCCACCGCGACCAGCAGCACGGCGGTCCAGCCGGGCGACCCGGCGGTCAGCGAGCGCAGCACCAGCACCACCCCGACCGGCACCAGCACCAGCAGGCCGCTGACCAGCCGGGCGCGCGGGGTGGCGCCGACACCCGCCCCGGCGCCGAGCATCGCCACGAACCCGCCGTAGAGCGCGGCCGACGCCGCCTGGTCGCCGCGGTGCAGCGCGAACACGGTCAGCGCGGCGGCCCCGGCGGCCAGCACCGTCCGGCCCGCGGTGCGCAGCCGGGCGTGCCCGGGGTCGGCCAGCGCGAGCCGCCGCAGCGATGCCCGCCACCAGCGCCGCGGCGACCAGCGCCGGCCGGCGCGCGGGTGGTGGTCCTGCGGCTGGAAGACCCGGCCGCGCAGGGCCGCGTGGGCGACCGGGTCGTCGTCGGCCAGGATCGCCACCGGGTGGTCGGTCAGGATCACCGGCTGGTAGTCCAGGTCGTGCCCGACCGCGAGCGCGATCTGTTGCGCGCGGTAGGCGAAGGGCAGCCACCGCGTGTAGCGGCGGTAGGCCTCCTCCGGGTCGGCGAGCGGGGACAGCCCGGCCAGGTCGGCCATGTCCCGGTCGAGCTGGAGGAACCGGCCGGTCCACTCGTCCACCTGCTCGCCGCGGCCGGCCCGGCCCACCCGGTCCAGGAAGCGCGCCCGGTCCAGCACCTCCGGCACGTCGGTGCTCTGCCAGCGCAGGATGCCCTGCAGGTACTCGCCGAACTCGAGGAACTGGAAGGTCAGCGGCACCAGGGTGGGTTCGGTGGTGGCCGGGTGACCGGCGGGCAGTCCCCAGCGCAGCGCCCCGATCGTGCCGCCCAGCATCCGGATTGCGTAGGGCAGCGCGTACTGGTCCCGCCCGCTCTGGAAGTAGTACGCGCTGTGGTGCAGCCGCAGGCCCTCGGTGTAGGAGGCGAAGGACTCCGCGATCCCGTCCAGGTGGCCGTCCAGCCCGGAGCACTGCCCGTCCCGGAAGTACGGCGCCAGTCCGGCCACCGCGGACCCGGCGCCGCGCTCGGCGACCAGGAAGTGCCGGCAGAGCGCGTTCAGGTCGGTGATCACGCCATAGACGCCGAGCAGGAAGGTCAGGATCAGCGAGATCAGCACCACGCCGGTGAGCGTCTCGGCGATGGACAGGAAGCGCAGCAGGTCGGTGGCGGCGGTCAGGTAGGAGCCGCCCACCGAGGACAGTTGCGCCGCGCTGAAGTAGAACGCGCCGAACAGGTCCAGCGGTGCGCCCTTCCCCCACCCGGTGAAGGAGGTCCGCGACATGTGGCCGTAGTAGACGAACCCGAAGCCGGCGATCACCCCGGCCAGCCAGACCATCACCAGCACGACCACCTGCGCGCCGGTGACCTGCCGTAGCGCGACCGGTCGCCAGCGGCGGGGCAGCCGCCGGGTGACCAGCCGGGTCAGCCGCCACTGCCAGGCGGACACCCGGGCGGAGATGAACCCGGCCTCGTCGTAGTTCAGCGCGGTCAGGAAGATGTCCAGCAGGGTGCCGAACAGGATCACCAGCCCGAGCAGGGTCCAGAGCGAGGACATCTCAGCTCACCGCCGGGCGGAACGCGAGCTGGAAGCCGTCGTCCAGGGCCATCCGGCGCACGGTCAACCGGTAGACCGGCTCCAGCACCTCGGGCACCAGCACCTCGGCCGGGGTGCCCGCCGCCCGCACCCGGCCGTCGGCCAGCAGCAGCACCCGGTCGCAGTAGGCCGCCGCCAGGTTCAGGTCGTGCAGCACCACCACCACGGTCACCCCGAGCCGGCGGACCAGGTCGAGCACCTCGTGCTGGTAGCGCACGTCCAGGTGGTTGGTCGGCTCGTCCAGCAGCAGGTGCCCGGCGGACTGGGTCAGCGCCCGGGCCAGCAGCACCCGCTGCCGCTCGCCGCCGGACAGGTCGGCGAACTCCCGGTCGGCCAGGTGCAGCCCGCCGACCCGGCACAGCGCGTCGGTGGCGATCGCCAGGTCCTCCCGGGTGGTCCGGGCCGGGCCGCGGTGGTGTGGCGTGCGGCCGAGCAGCACCATCTGCGCCACCGGCATCGGCGGGTCGTCGCCGTGCTCCTGCACCACCACCGCCACCCGGCGGGCCAGGTCCCGGACACTCAGCCGGGCCAGGTCCTCCCCGTCCAGCCGGAGGTCGCCGGCGGCCGGCCGCAGCCCGCCGTACAGGCAGCGCAGCAGGGTGGTCTTGCCGCTGCCGTTCGGGCCGAGCAGCCCGAGCACCTTGCCGTCGGGGGCGGTCAGGTCGACGCCGTGCAGCACCGGGACCGGGCCGTAGCCCGCGGACAACCCCCTGACCTCGATCATGACCCGGCCTCGATCAGGTCCAGCAGGTGCACCAACCCGTCCACGGCCAGCGGGCCGGGCGGCTCGGTGAAGTTGAACAGGTGCACCAGGATCGCGTCGTCCCGGACCGCGGTGATCCCCTCCGCACCGGGCAGGCCGGTGACCGCCGCCCGGACCTGCTCCGGGTCGCCGTCCTCGTGCAGCAGCACCAGGACGTCCGGGTCGCGGGCGATCAACTCCTCCCGGGTCACCTCGAACACCCGGTCGTCCACGTCGGCGAAGACGTTGGTCAGTCCGGCGGCGGTGAGCTGGGCCTGGGCCATCCCGGAGTTGCCGTAGGCGTAGGTCACCCCGCCGCCGAGGGTCGGGTAGAGCACCGCGGCGGTGCGCCGTTCGGCCGGGTCGGCGCGGTCGAGCTGGGCGTCCAACCGCTCGTGCAGCGCCACCGCGGCTGCCTCCGCCTGCTCCGGCACCCCGAACACCCGGCCGTAGAGCGCGAACTGGTCGTCGATGTCGCCGTAGTCCACCGCCGACGGCCCGTCCGGGCAGAGCGCCGGCTCCTCCAGCAGCGGGATGCCGGCGGCCGCCAGCGAGTCCCGGTCGGCGGTGGCCGTCGCGCCCAGCACCAGGTCCGGACGCTGGGCGATCACCACCTCCCGGGAGATCTGCACGTGACCGGCGGCGTCGGTGGTGTCGGTGAGCACCGGGATACCGGACAGCTGGTCCCGGGTGGCGTCGTCGTAGTAGGCCTGCGGGTACCGGCCGGCCCGGGCCACCACCCGGTCCAGCACCCCCAGGTCGTGCAGGTAGGACACCGAGGCGCTCTTGAGCAGCACCACCCGCTGCGGCGGCGCATCGAAGGTGACCTCGGCACCGCAGTTGGTGACGGTGACCGGGTAGCCGTCACCGGTCCCGGTCACGGCGGAGGGCGCACCGCAGGCCGCCAGGGCGAGCAGCCCGGCGGCCAGGATCAGCGCAGGAGTCCGGTTCACGGCAGCGCCACCGCCCGGCGGGACCGCACCAGGTGCAGCAGGAAGGGCGCACCGACCAGCGCGGTCACGATCCCGATCGGCAGCTCCTGCGGCTGCCGGACCATCCGGGCCAGCACATCGGCCCAGAGCAGCAGCGACCCGCCCAGCAGGGCGGCGACCGGGATCAGCCAGCGGTGACCGACCCCGACCAGGCGGCGGGCCAGGTGCGGCACCACCAGCCCGACGAAGCCGATCGTCCCGGCCGCGGCCACCACCACCCCCACGGTCAGCGACACCAGCAGCAGCAGCCGGGTACGCAGCCGGGACGGGGAGATGCCCAGGGTGCGGGCGGTCTCGTCGCCGAGCGCCAGGGCGTCCAGCCCCGGCGACCAGAGCACCAGGGTGAGGCAGGCGGCGACGACCACCAGCGCGACCACGGCCAGCGGCATCCCCCACCGGGCCAGGGACAGCGACCCGAGCAGCCAGAACATCACCGACCGGGCACCCTCGGCCGACCCGGAGGCGAACACCAGGAAGCTGGTCGCCGCCGACAGCGCATAGCCCACCGCGACCCCGGCCAGCACCAGCCGCACCGAGGTGACCTCGCCGCGGTGCCGGGCGACCCCGAACACCAGCGCCGCGGCGGCCAGCGCCCCGGCGAAGGCGCTGCCGAACAGCGCGTACTGCCCCAGCCCGGCGCCCAGTCCGAACAGCAGCGCGGCGGCGGCACCGCAGGAGGCCCCGGAGCTGACCCCGAGCACATGCGGATCGGCCAGCAGGTTGCGGGTCATGGTCTGCAGAGCCGCCCCGCACACCGCCAGCCCGGCACCCACCGCCAGGGCCAGCAGCACCCGCGGCACCCGCACCGCCCAGACCACCGCCTCCTGGTCCGGCGACCAGGTCACCTCCCCCGGTCCACCCAGCGCGTGGCCGATGATCCTGGCCACGGTGCTCGGGGGTACCAGCACCGGCCCGAGCACCGCGGCAGTCCCGGCGCTGACCACGGTCAGCGCGACCAGAGCGGCCAGCAGCAGGCCACGCCGCCGGGCCCGGCCCCGGACCCCCAGCGGGTCGTGGTCGATCCCGGCCGGGTCGAGCAGCCCTCCGGCGGCGGTCATGACCGGTCGAGGCCGCGGATCGGGGCGGCGATCAGCAGCATCACCCAGGTGGTCAGGATGTACGGCCAGGTGTAGACCGGCCCGCCGGTGAGGTCGTTCATCAGCAGGGTCACCCCGGCGGTCAGCACCGCGCCCAGGGCGGCGTACCACCAGGACGCCGCCGACTCGCGCAGGAACACCACCGCCAGCGCGATGGCGGTCAGCACCCCGGAGTAGCCGGCCAGCCCCTCGCCGATCCGGCTGGGATCGGTGCCCAGCACCAGGGCGGTGACCGAGCCGATCGCGCTGCCCATCAGGGCGGCCACCCCGACCCGCCAGGAGGCCAGGAACAGCCCGATCAGGATCAGCAGGCCGCTCCACCCCCCGCCGACCAGCACCACCTCCGCGATGTTGGTCAGCAGCGACCGGGCCAGGTCCAGCACCACCCCGGCATCCGAGGGCGCCGAGGCGGCCGCGACGTGCCGGTCGGTGGTCAGCGCATAGGCCAGCCCGGCGACCAGGCAGAACGGCGCGGTGGTGGTGGGCAGTGCGAAGCGGCGCAGCGGCGGGGTGGCGAACAGCCGGGCCAGCACCCAGGTGACCGGGGCACAGAGCACGCCCCCTGCCGCCGCGACCAGCCAGGCGAGCCACTGGCTGCCCAGCGCGGTGAACGCCGCCGCGCCGACCAGGGCACCGCAGAACCCGAGCAACCCGGCCTCGACCGTGTCCCGCGGCGGGCGCAGCAGGCAGCCGGCGGCGGTGGAGGCCGCGGTGCCGACCAGCACCAGCAGCGCCATCCGCCAGTCCGCCACCACAAAGGCGGCCAGGATCGCCACCCCGGTCCAGGCCCGCGGCTGGAAGAAGATCTGCCCCAGCCCTCGGGCCAGCGACCGTGCGGTGAAGCCCGCCCATGCGCTCTGTGCCGTCGTCATGTCTCCCCCTGTGTCCCGGCTCAGCTCTTGCGGATCGTCGGCGCGGGCCGGCCGGTCAGCCGCAGCCGGGCCGCCTGCCAGGCCAGGGTCCGGGCCCGGGCGACCAGCACCGGGTCGTCGCCCAGCACCCGCAGCCAGGCGCCGGCGTCGCCGGGCAACACGCTCACCCCGATCGCCAGCTCCGTCCCGGCCAGCGGCGCCAGCGCGGCGCGCAGCAGATCGGCGATCTCCTCGGCCGGGACGTCCGGGGTGAGCACGGTCAGGGTGGCGACCAGGCCCCGGCCGGCCAGCACCGCCGGGCCCTGGGCGCTCACCGGGTCCAACCGCATCCGGTCCACCAGCACCGGCAGCCCGTCCGGCCGGTCGACCTCCAGGTCCAGCGCCAGCACGGTGTACCGGTGCCGCTCGCCCGCGGCCAGCCGCCCGGCGATCAGGGTGTCGCCGATGATCAGGGTGGCCGACTCGGCCAGGGTGACCCGGATCCGCTGGAACAACCGCGCCCCGGCGAAGGCGATCAGCGGGTCCGGCAGGTATTCGACGTAGGCGCCGTCCGCCACCCGCAGGTTCACCTGGGCCACCGCGTAGTCGTGCTCCATCCGCAGCGCCTTGGTGTACGCCGAGGTGGTCACGTGCCCGCTGCTGCCCGGGCCGAAGCCGAGGTCGGTGCGCAGCCGGTCGCCCTGCATGATCCCGGCGCCGGTGGACATCAGGTAGGTGATCGGCAGGTCCGGCCGCCACGGGTCGTAGTACAGCGGCCGCATGATCTGCAGCGGGGCCTTCTGGTAGCGCCGCACCAGCTCGGTGCGCGACCCGGTGTGCGCGAAGCCCAGCTCCAGCACCCCGACCTTGCCCGGGCTGCCGGGGACCAGGGTGTCCGGCGTCCCGCGCAGGCGGGCCAGCTCGGGCGGCACCCGGTCCGGCTCGTAGTGCTCGGGCCGGACCCGGTGGCCGCCGTAGCCCAGGACGGCGGCCGTCATCGGATCGATGCCGGGGTCTGCCGGTACAGCGCCATGATCTGGCCGAGCAGCTCGTCCACGCCCTCGCCGGTGAGCGAGTTGGTCAGCACCACCGGCCGCTCGTCCCGCACCCGGCGGGCGTCGGCCTCCATCACCGCCAGGTCGGTGCGGACGTACTGGGCGATGTCGATCTTGTTGATCACCAGGATGTCCGAGTCGGTGATCCCCGGCCCCCGCTTGCGCGGCATCTTCTCCCCCTCGGAGGTGTCCAGGACGAAGACGAAGACGTCCGCGAGCGCCGGGGAGAACGTCAGGGTGAGGTTGTCGCCGCCGGACTCGTACAGCAGGGTGTCCAGGTCCGGGAAGCGTTCGACCAGCTCGGCGCCGACCGCCAGGTTCATCGTGGGGTCGTCCCTGACCGCGGTGTGCGGGCAGGCCCCGGTCTCGATCCCGACCACCCGCTCGGGGTCCAGCACCCCGGCCAGCTCGCGCCGGACGTGCCGGGCGTCCTCCTGGGTGTAGATATCGTTGGTGATCACCGCGGGGTGCCGGCCGGCCGCGATCAGCCGCGGCACCAGCGCCTCGGCCAGCGCGGTCTTGCCCGAGCCCACCGGTCCCCCGATGCCGATCCTCAGCACTGCGTCGTTCATCCTCACTCCTTCAGCTCGCGAACAGCCGGGCCTCGGCCAGCTCGTGCCGGGCGCTGGCCACGTCGGCGACCGGCACGCAGCCGCCCAGGTCGTGCAGCGGGCGGCGCAGGGCGGCCCGGGTCACCTCCTCGATCACCGGGTGCACCGCGTACTGCAGCACCTGGACCTGCTGGTGGTCGGCCAGTCGCAGCCGCAGCGCCGCGCCGAGCACGCTGGCGGTGAAGGCGAACAGGTCCGAGGCGACCGCAGTCCGGGTGCCGGCCCCGGCGGCGGCGTAGGCGACCGCGGTGGCCACCGCCTGACAGCCCGGGGTCCGGCGCTCGGTGATCCGGCGTTCCCACTCCGCCAGCAGCGGACCACCGATCGCGGCCCGGGCGATCTGGACCACCTGCCGGCCGCTGCGCACCGCGGACCGGCGCAGCTCGGCGTTCAGCTTGGTGGCCAGCAGCAGCCGGTCCACCTCGGTCACCCGGTCCCAGTCGCCGGCCGACGCCGCCTCGTGCGCCCGGGCCAGCGCGGTCGCGTCACCCGGGCCCACCGAGCAGCGCAGCAGGTCGACCAGCAGCGCCCGCACCCCGTCCGGCCCGACCGCCCCGGCCTGGGCGAATCCCTCCAGCCCGTGCGACATCGTGTAGAAGCCGCTCGGGAACGCGGAGTCGGACAGCTGCAGGCTGACCAGCAGTCCGCCCAGGCCGCGCTCGGTCATCGGGGGCTCACGCCAGGAAGAACAGCTGGTTCAGCGGCAGGGAGGTGGCCGGTTCGATGTGCGCGGGCTTCCCGTCGAAGGTGACCTTGTAGGTCTCCGGGTCGACCTCGATCACCGGGGTGCGGTCGTTGCGGACCATGTGCTGCTTGCCGATCCCCCGGCAGCGGCGCACCGGCAGCACCTGGCTACTCAGCCCGAGCTGCTCCGGCACCCCGGCGGCGATCGCGGCCTGGGACATGAACGACACCCGGGTCAGCTGCTGCGCCCGGCCGAAGGCACCGAACATCGGGCGGTAGAACACCGGCTGCGGGGTGGGCAGCGAGGCGTTCGGGTCGCCCATCAGCGCCCAGTTGATCATCCCGCCCTTGAGCACCAGCCGGGGCTTGGCCGCGAAGGAGTCCACCGGCCACAGCACGATGTCGGCGACCTTGCCGTCCTCCAGCGACCCGATGTGGTCCGAGACGCCCTGGGTGATCGCCGGGTTGATCGTCACCTTGGCCAGGTAGCGCAGCACCCGGAAGTTGTCGTTCCGCTCGGCGTCCTCCGGCAGCTTGCCGCGCTTGTCCTTGTTGTGGTGTGCGACCTGGAACGCCCGGGTGAACGACTCCCCGACCCGGCCCATCGCCTGCGAGTCCGAGGAGATCATCGAGATCACGCCCTCGTCCTGCAGCACGGTCTCGGCCGAGATGGTCTCCGCCCGGACCCGGGAGTCGGCGAAGGCCACGTCCTCCGGGATGTCGTGCGACAGGTGGTGGCAGACCATCACCATGTCCAGCAGCTCGTCCACCGAGTTCACCGTGTACGGCAGGGTCGGGTTGGTCGACGACGGCAGCACGTGCGGGAAGCCGGCCGCCCGCAGGATGTCCGGGGCGTGCCCGCCGCCGGCACCCTCGGTGTGGTACGTGTGGATGGTCCGGCCGTTGATCGCCGACAGGGTGTCCTCCACGTACCCGGCCTCGTTCAGGCTGTCCGAGTGCAGCGACACCTGGATGTCGTACTCGTCGGCCACCCGCAGCGCGGCGTCCAGCACCGCGGGGGTGGCGCCCCAGTCCTCGTGCACCTTCAGGCTGGACGCCCCGGCCAAGATCTGCTCGACCAGCGCGGGCATCCGCGACCCGTTGCCCTTGCCGTGGAAGCCCATGTTCACCGGCAGGTCCTCCGCGGACTGCAGCATCCGCTGGATGTACCAGGCGCCCGGGGTGCTGGTGACGCCGTTGGT
Source organism: Cellulomonas denverensis (assembly GCF_012396125.1). GTDB lineage: Bacteria > Actinomycetota > Actinomycetes > Actinomycetales > Cellulomonadaceae > Cellulomonas > Cellulomonas denverensis. The sequence continues at coordinate 565,559 of NZ_JAAXOX010000001.1, forward strand.
GGCGTCGGACGGGCCGGTGCCACCGCCGAACAGCGTGGTGATCCCGTTCGACAGCGCCGCCTGGGCCTGCTGCGGGGAGATGTAGTGCACGTGGGTGTCGATCGCCCCGGCGGTGGCGATCATGTGCTCGCCGGAGATCACCTCGGTCACCGCGCCGACCACCAGCCGCGGGTCCACCCCGGACTGCACCAGCGGGTTGCCGGACTTGCCGATCCCGACGATCCGGCCGTCCTTCACGCCGATGTCGCCCTTGACCACGCCGAGCACCGGGTCCAGCACGATCGCGTTGGTGATCACCAGGTCCAGGCCGCCCTGGGCGCCGGTGACATTCGGGTCGGCGCCCATGCCGTCCCGGGCGGACTTGCCGCCGCCGTAGACCACCTCGTCGCCGTAGTGGCCCTCGTTGTAGTCCTTCTCGATCTCGATCACCAGGTTGGTGTCGGCGAGCCGGACCCGGTCGCCGGTGGTCGGACCGAACAGGTCCACGTACTGCTTGCGCGAGATGATGGCCATCAGTGGTCGCTCCCCTGCTGAGTTCCGGCGCCACCGGTCTGCGGCACGCCGTCATGGAAGGCGCGCTCGCGCATGCGGGCGAGGGCGTCGATGCGGGTCTGGCGGGCGTCGAGCCCACCGTCGACCAGTCCGTTGAAGCCGATCACGCACCGCGACCCGGCGAAGGCGGTCAGCGTGACCTCCCGGGTGTCACCGGCCTCGATCCGCACGCCGGTCCCGGCCGGGATGTCCAGGTGCATCCCGTAGGCCTGCTCCCGGTCGAACAGCAGGGCGCGATTCACCTCGAAGAAATGGAAGTGCGATCCGACCTGCACCGCCCGGTCCCCGGTGTTACTCACCGTGAGGGTGGTGGTGGCGCGACCGGCATTGATCTCGATGTCGTCGCCGTCGTGCTGGTAGGTGGGGCTGCCGAGCATGATTCCTCCGTGCGTCGGGTGTCATGGCTGTGCCCGGGAACGTGGCCGTGCCCGCCCGGACCGTGAGAATGCGGGTGCGGGTGTCCGTCCACGTCGTGCGAATGGGCGAACCCGTGATCGTGATCGGCGAGCAGTCCGGCGCCGATGCCGTCGTCGCCGTGCGCCAGGGCGTGCCGGGCCGCGGCCACCCGCATGCCGATCAGCCGCAGCAGCGCCGGGGTGGGCAGCAACGGTCCGTGGAACCAGACCTTGTCGATCACCTCCACCGCCGGCATGGTGCGGGCGAAGTCGGCCGGCACCAGGACGGTCGAACGGAATCCGAGCAACCGGGTGCGCAGCACGGCCCGCTCGATGTCGGACTCGTCGCCGACGCAGGCGATCTCGATGTCCGAGCCGTTGCCGTAGGCCCGGACCAGGTGGCCGACCCGGTGCAGTTCGGCGTCGTCGAAGGGATTGGACCGGTAGCCGGTGACCACCAGCGCCGCGTCGGGGTGGGTCTCGGTGACGTCGTTGGCGGCCTTGCGCAGCAGGGTCACCAGGTGGTCGGTGGCGCCCAGCGGCCGGCACAGCGTCACCCGGCCCCGGCCCTCGCCGGTGGTGGCCCAGCGCAGGGTCTGGGCGGTGTCGGCGATCAGCACCGGGTCGCGGCCCCAGGTCATCGGCAGCACCGCGACGTCGTCGGCGCCGGCGGCGAGCAACTCGCTCACCGCCCGGTGCAGGGGCCGCCCGGGGGTGGTCAGCACCCCGCCGGGAATCGACGCGGACACCGGCCACAGGTCACCGCCGTGCCGGCTCTCGTGCCCCGCGACCAGGACCACGCCGCCGGTGATCGCCCTCCCCCTGCGCATGGCTCAGGCGGCGACGGGGTCGTGGCAGGAGACCAGCTTGCTGCCGTCGACGAAGGTGGCCTCGACCTGCAGCAGGCTCAGCCGCTCCCGGACCCCGGGCATGCAGTCGGCCTCGGACACCACGTGGGTGCCCAGCTCCATGCACTCGGCCACCGACTTGCCGTCCCGGGCCGCCTCCAGGATCGCCTCGGAGATGAGCGCCTGCGCCTCGGTCAGGTTGAGCTTGGTTCCGCGATCACGCCGTCGCCGCGCGAGTTCGGCGACCTGGTAGATCATCAGCTTGTCGATTTCCCGCGGAGTGAGATTCACGCGAATAACCCTTCTGCCCGTCAGGATCATGTGCATTTTGACGGTACTCCCCCGGCCCCCGTCCGCAAGCGTGTTCAGCAAAGACCTGCCTGACCTGCGCATTGACACCACCCATGAGTGCTGTCATTCTGTGAGTAGTCATCCGCCCGTGAGTGTCCGCACATGTCCGGCATTCCGGATATTTCCACATCGCTTTTGCCCAGAACACACGCCGCCCCTACCGTGTGCCGCATGAAGGGAATCTCCGCGGGCACCGTCGGGCTGGTCGCGCTCGGCGGCGGGGTCGGGGCCGCCTGCCGGGAGGGCGTGTGCCTGCTGATCCCCTCGGTGGCCGGCGCCCCGGCGGCGATCCCGGTGGTGAACGTGGTCGGCGCGTTCCTGCTCGGCTACCTCACCGCCTCGCTCGCCCGCGCCGGCACTCCGCCGCCACCGATGGCGACCCGGCTCAAGCTGCTGCTCGGCACCGGCTTCTGCGGCGGGTTCACCACCTACAGCTCCCTGGCCACCGACGCCGCGGTCCTGCTGGACCACTCCCGGTTCGGGGCGGCCGCGGTCTACCTGCTCACCACGGTGCTGCTCGGCGCCCTCGCCACCATGGCCGGCATCCTGCTGGCCGGGCGGCGGACCGGCCGGCACACCACCACCGCCAGCGGCGCACCGGCATGACGATCGGCACCCTGCTCCTGCTCGCCCTGGCCGGCGGGGTCGGCGCCGCGCTGCGCTACCTGGTGGACGCGATGATCCGGGCCCGCACCGGCGACCACTTCCCCTGGCCGACCGCGCTGATCAACCTCAGCGGATCGCTGCTGCTGGGCATCCTGACCGGCCTGACCGTCGCCCGGGTCGACTCCGGCGAGATCAGCGCCGTGCTCGGCACCGGGTTCCTGGGCGGGTACACCACGTTCAGCACCGCCAGCTACGAGACCGTCACCCTGCTGCGCGAGCGGCGGTACACCGCGGCGGTCGCCTACGGCGTCGGCATCCTGCTGGGCTGCGTCGGCCTCGCCCTGGCCGGCTACGCCTGGGGGTCGCGGATGTGATCTGCGTCGTTCCGGATGCGGAGCCCGGGGCCGCATGCGACGGTCATCCCATCGATACAGGAGGTTGACATGGGACTCATTGGCTGGATCATTCTCGGGCTCATCGCCGGCGCCATCGCCAAGGCGATCCTCAAGCGCGACAACGGCGGCTGGTTCGTCACCCTGCTGCTCGGGGTGGTCGGTGCACTGGTCGGCGGATGGCTCGGCAGCGTGATCTTCGATGCGCCGCTGGAGGACTTCTGGTCGATCCAGACCTGGCTGCTGGCGATCGTCGGCTCCGTGATCGTTCTGGCGATCTACGGCGCGATCACCGGCCGCAAGGGTGTGCGCGGCTGACGACAGTCTCGACGCGGCCCCGGGGTGGGATACCCCGGGGCCGCGTCGTGTGTCCGGCCGGAACTGAATGCGCCTGAACCGCCCGAGCGTTCCACTTTCGCCCGGACCGCCGATTCCCTACGGTGCAAGGGAGAGTCGCAACTGAAGTGAGGCACCGATGACACGCTCCACCGATCCGCGCGCACGAGGGGTGGCCGCGGTCGCAGCGGTCATCCTGGCCGGGCTGGGCATCACCGCCACTCCCGCGTGGTCCGCCGTCCCGACCCCGGCAGCGGGGGAATCCGTGGTCACCGTGCATGTCGGCGGCGACCGGACCGGCACCCACACCACGGCGCCGCTGGCCGGGACGCAACTGGGGCTGTACGCCGCCGAGCAGGACACCGACCCGGTGGACCCGGGCTGGGGGGTGTGCACCTCGGACGCCGACGGCGACTGCTCCTTCGTGGTCCCGGACACCCAGGCCGGCGGGACGAACGCCGGGGCCCAGTTCGTGGTCAAGCAGATCTCGGCGCCCACCGGCTGGTACGCCAACCCGGTCCTGCGCACCGGCAACGGCAGCGGATCGGTGTCCACCGCCCGCCCGTACGTCTTCACCACCCCCGCGCTGGCCGAGGGTCAGACCTACTCCTCCGAGTCGGACTTCATGTACCAGCCGACCGTCTCCGGCAGCCCGGAGGACGCCTCGGGCGGGGTCTGGCAGCAGTCCCGGACCAACCCGCCGTTCAATGCCGCCTGCGGGATCGACATCGCGTTCGTGCTGGACGTGTCCGCCTCGCTGGGCAGCCAGATCACCAACCTCAAGGCCGCCACCGACACCATCGCGACCTCGCTGATCGGCACCCCGTCCCGGGCGGCGGTGTTCTCCTTCGACGCCACCTCGCCCAGCACCGGCGCGCAGAACTACCCGGACCTGGTCTCGGTGGCGACCGCCCAGAGCGCCGCCCAGTTCACCGCGCAGTACGCGGACTGGACCACCGGGTCGGGCACCAACTGGGACCAGGGCCTCTGGGCGGTGGCCGAGGCCGATCCCACCTATGAGCTGGTGGTGATGATCACCGACGGCAACCCGACCCGGTTCAGCGCCGACCCGTTGCAGGGCACCGGCGGCACCACCCACTTCTCCGACGTGGAGGCCGGCATCTTCTCCGCCAATGCGGTCAAGGCGAAGGGCTCCCGCCTGGTGGTGATGGGGGTCGGCTCCGGCATCGACGACACCACCCGGCTCAACCTGCGGGCACTGTCCGGCGAGACGTTCTACACCGGTGGGCCGAACCCGGAGCAGGCGGACTACTTCGACGTCGACGACTTCGAGGCCGCCGGGAGCACGCTGCGCGACCTGGTGCTGAGCAACTGCGTGCCCCGGGTGAACGTCACCAAGGAGATCGTCCCGACCGCGAACACCGGCGACGACATCACCGGGGCCGAGGTCGCCGGTGCGGGCTGGCAGTTCGACGCGAGCATGACCACCCCGGGGGTCGTCCTGGACAACACCAGCGCGACCACCACCGCGGACGGCACCGGCTCGGTCGCCTTCACCGCGACCTACACCGGGGCGGCCCAGGACGCCGAGATCCAGCTGGCCGAACAACAGCAACCCGGCTACACCCTGGTGGCACCGGGCGGCGCGAACGCGGTCTGCGTGGACAAACTGAACGACGACGCCCCGGTCACCGTGACCAACACCGGGGCGACCGGCTTCTCGGTGCAGCTACCCGAGTCCGGCTTCATCAACTGCCTGGTCTACAACAAGGCACTCAGCTCGGTGCAGGTGGACAAGACCTGGGTGATCCAGGGCCAGACCTACGCCGAGGGCGCCCAGCCGCCGGGCTACGACGGGCAACTGACCCTCACCGGCCCCGGCGGGACCCCCGCCACCGACCAGGACTGGGGCGTGGACCGCGGCGGCTACGACGGTGCCGAGGACGTGACCGTCGACGAGCAGGTCACCCTGCCGACCGGCTGCCGGCTGCTGTCCTCCCGGGTGACCGAGATCGACGGCGCCCCGGCGGACGACCCGCTGCCGGCCACCGTGACCGCGGGCAGCCCGCGGACCGTGCAGGTCACCAACGAGGTCGCCTGCGAGCCCTTCCTGACCCTGGTCAAGGAGGTGGTGAACGACGACGACGGCACCGCGACCGCCACCGACTGGACCCTGACCGCCACCGGCCCGACGCCGGGGGTCACCGGGATCACCGGTGCGGCGGGCGTGACCACCGTGCCGGTCGACCCGGGCAGCTACACCCTGGCCGAGGACGGACCCGACGGCTACGAGTCCCGCGGCTGGGTCTGCGTCGACCAGAACGACGGCAGCACCCTGCCGGTCAGCGCGGACACGGTCACCATCGGCGACAGCGGGGACGTGCTGTGCACGGTGACCAACGACGACATCGCCGCCGCCGTCGTCCCGCCGTCCGGTGGCGACCCCGGCGCGCAGCGACTGCCGGTCACCGGCGCCCAGATCGGTGGCGCCGCGGCACTGGCCGGGGCGCTGCTCGCGGCGGGCGGCCTGCTGCTCGCCGGTCGCCGGCGGGCCACGCATCGGTCCTGATCCGGCGGGCGCGGCTCCGGGCAGTCCCGGGGCCGCGCCCGGTCAGAGCCCGTCGACCAGGTCCAGCGCCAGGTCCAGGATCGGCGACGAGTGGGTCAGCGCGCCGACCGAGAGGTAGTCCACCCCGGTGGCGGCCACCGCGGCGGCCCGGTCCAGGGTCAGATTGCCGGTGGCCTCCAGCTCGATCCGGCCGGTCCGCGCCTCTCCGGCCCGGACCGCCGTCACCACCTCGGTCAGCGTCTCCGGCGGCATGTTGTCCAGCAGCAGGAACCGGGCACCGGCGGCCACCGCCTCCAGCGCCTGCGCCGGGGTGTCCGCCTCCACCTGCAACGGCACGTCACCGAACCGGGCCCGCACCGCCTCGATCGCCGGGGTGATCCCGCCGGCCGCGACCACGTGGTTGTCCTTGATCATCGCGACGTCGTACAGGCCCATCCGCTTGTTGGTGCCGCCGCCGCACCGCACCGCGTACTTCTCCAGCTCGCGCAGCCCCGGGGTGGTCTTGCGGGTGTCCAGCACCTGCGCACCGGTGCCGCGCAGCCGGTCCGCCCACCGCCGGGTGTGCGTGGCCACGCCGGACGCCCGGGACGCCAGGTTCAGCGCGGTCCGCTCGGCCACCAGCAGCACCTGCACCGGTCCGGACAACACCGCCAGCAGGTCACCCGGCCGGACCGCCGACCCGTCCGGCACCCGCTGCTCCACCACCGGAACCGGCAGCCCCAGGCGCCCGGCGACCTGCGCGGTCACCTCCGCCACCACCGGCAGCCCGGCCACCACGCCCGGTTCCCGCGCCACCAGGTGCGCGATGCCGGACAGTTCCTCCGGCACGGTCGACTGGGTGGTCAGGTCACGCCCGGGCTCGGGGCCCAGGTCCTCGTCCAGGGCGGTGCGCACGGTGCGGCGCACCCAGTCGGGGTCGAGCAGGCCGGGATCGGGGAGGTCCACTGCGGTCACCCCCGCAGCCTAGGCCGTCCGCACGCGCGCCGGTCCGGGCCTCACGTGCACCCGCTGGACGGTTCGGCTCGCTGGTCCGGACCGCACCGAGGGCGCAGTTCAGGTTGGTCCGGGGCCGCCGCGACCACCGCGAACTGCGCCCTCGGCGGGAACCGACCGCGGCCAGCCCGCAGCGTGGACCGCTACCCGCACCCGCTGGACGGTTCGGCTCGCTGGTCCGGACTGCGGGGTCAGTCGGCGACCGGGGTGCGGGTCAGGGTGAGGCGGCCGTGGGGGTCGAGTTCGGCGCGGAGGCGGACCAGCCAGGCGTCGCTGGACTCCGGGTAGTCGGTGCGCACGTGTCCGCCGCGGGACTCGGTCCGCTCGGCAGCCGCGGCGGTCAGCACGCTGGCCACCTGGTGCACGTTGGTGGTCTCCCACTCGGCGACCTGGGGGTCGGCGATCGGGGCGGCACCACCGTCGCCGAACCGGTGCGCGTCGGTCCGGACCTGCGCCAACCGGTCGGCGGCGTCGGCCAGGCCGTCGGCGGAGCGCAGCACCCCGGGCCCGGCGGTGGCGATCTTTTGCACCCGGGACCGGGCGGCGCCGGACACCAGGGCGGTGTCGCCGGGCCGGGCGACCGGCTCGGCGTGCACCAGCCGGCCGCGGGCGACCCGGTCGGCGACGTCGTGGGCGGCGCGGTGGGCGAAGACCAGGCCCTCCAGCAGCGAGTTGGAGGCCAGGCGGTTCGCCCCGTGCACGCCGGTGCAGGCGGCCTCCCCGACCGCGTACAGCCCGGGCAGGGTGGACCGGCCGGACAGGTCGGTGAGCACCCCGCCGGAGTGGTAGTGCTGCGCGGGGGCGACCGGGATCAGGTCGGCGCCCAGGTCCAGCCCGTGCTCGGCCAGCCGGGCGGCGATGGTCGGGAACCGGCGGCGGGCGCCGTCGCTGCCCAGGTGCCGGGCGTCCAGCAGCACGTGGTCGGACCCGGTCCGGGCCAACTGCGCCACGATCGCCCGGGACACCACGTCCCGGGGCGCGAGCTCGGCCATCGGGTGCGCGGCCGGCAGGAAGCGGTGCCCCTCCACGTCCAGCAGGATCGCGCCCTCGCCGCGGACCGCCTCGGACACCAGCGTGAGCTGCCCCTTCACCCCGGAGCCCAGCCACAGCACGGTCGGGTGGAACTGCACGAACTCGACGTCGGCGACCGCGGCGCCGGCCCGCAGCGCGGCGGCCATCCCGTCGCCGGTCGCCTGGGCCGGGTTGGTGGAGGACCGGAACACCTGGCCGATCCCGCCGGTGGCCAGCACCACCGCCGGGGCCAGCACCGCTCCCACGCCGTCCCGGGAGCCGGCGCCGATCACGTGCAGGGTCACCCCGCACACCGGTCCGGGCCGCCCGTCGGGACCGGGCTTGCCGGTGAGCACGTCCAGCACCAGTGCCTGTTCGATCACCTCGATGCCCGGGTCCTCGCGCACCGCGGCGAGCTGGGCGACCAGGGCCCGGGAGATCTCCGCCCCAGTGGCGTCGCCGCCGGCGTGCGCCACCCGGTCCGCCCGGTGCCCGCCCTCGCGGGTCAGGGCGATCCGGCCGTCCGGGGCGGTGTCGAAGACCGCTCCGCCGGCGACCAGCTCGCGCACCCGGGCCGGGCCCTCGGTGACCAGGACCTCCGCGGCGCGCGGGTCGCACAGTCCGACCCCGGCCTCCAGGGTGTCGCGCAGGTGGGCGGCCGGGGAGTCGGCCGGGTCGAGGGCGGCGGCGATCCCGCCCTGGGCCCAGATGGTCGAGCCGGAGACCAGCTCGCCCTTGGTGACCAGCAGCACCCGGTCGACCCGGGTCCGCAGCTCCAGGGCGGCGGTGAGTCCGGCGATGCCGGAGCCGACCACGACGGCATCGGCGGTGACGGTCCACCCCGGGGCGGGTGCAGCCAGGCTGCGCGCCAGGACCGGGGTGGTCACCGCTCCGATTCCGGGTCGTCGCGCACCAGCTCGCGTCCGGTGTCGAAGGGCACCCCGCTCGGGTGCAGACCGGCCTGCTCGGTCCACTCCGGCGGCACGGTGCCGGGGTCGTGGCCGGTGTCGACGATCTGGTTGTCCGCGTCGACCAGCACCACGTGCGGGTCGTAGGTGTGCGCCTCGGCGTCGGTCAGCATGCCGTAGGCGATCAGGATCACCACGTCGCCGGGGTGCACCAGGTGGGCGGCGGCACCGTTGATGCAGATCTGCCCGGAGCCCGCCTCCCCCGCGATCACATAGGTGGTCAGCCGGGCGCCGTTGGTCACGTCGACCACGTCCACCTGCTGTCCGGGCAGCAGGTCCGCCGCCGCGAGCAGGTGCGCGTCCACGGTGATCGAGCCGACGTAGTGCAGGTCGGCCTGCGTCACGGTGGCACGGTGGATCTTGCCGATCATCATCGGGCGCAGCATGGTCACGCCCACCTCACGTCCGTGTTGTCGATGAGCCGGGTGCCGCCCACCCGGCCGGCCACTGCCAGCACCGCCACCGAGCCCGGCTGCGGCGGGTCGTCCGGCAGGTCGGCGAAGGTCTGCGGGTCCACCAGGGCGACGTAGTCGGCGTCCACCCCGGCGGCAGTCAGCACCTCGCGGGTGGCCGCCCGGACCGCTGCCGTGCCGTCACCCCGGGCCGCGGCCTGCTCACCGGCGGCCAGCGCCCGGGACAGTCCGAGGGCGACCGGGCGCTGCTCGGCGGACAGGTAGGCGTTCCGGGAGGACAGGGCCAGCCCGTCGTCGTCCCGGACGGTCGGCACCGGGACGATCGTGACGTCCAGGTCCAGGTCGCGCACCATCCGGCCGACCGCCACCAGCTGCTGCACGTCCTTGCGGCCGAACAGCGCGACCGAGGGCCGGGTCAGGTGCATCAGCTTGAGCACCACGGTCAGCACCCCGTCCAGGTGCCCGGGCCGGATCGCACCCTCGTAGACCTCGCCGATCGCACCGGCGCTGACCCGGACCACCGGGTCGCCGTCGGGGTAGACCTCGGCCGGCTCCGGGGCGAAGACCACGTCGCCGGGGCCGAGCAGCCCCGGGCCGGTCAGCCGGGCCAGGTCACCGGCCAGGTCGCGCGGATAGCGGTCCAGGTCCTCGGTGGGGCCGAACTGCAGCGGGTTGACGAAGATCGTCACCACCACCTGCTCGCCGCGGGCACGCGCCTCGCGGACCAGGCTCAGGTGCCCGTCGTGCAGCGCCCCCATGGTCATCACCACCGCACGGTCGACGGGACGCAGTGCGGCGTCCAGCTCGATCCGGGTGCGCGCCAGCGTGGGCGCACCGGGTGCCTGGGTGGTCATGCGTCGTCGTCCTCCGGATCGGCGGTGGGGATGTCCGGAACGCTACCCCCGTCCGCGCCCGAGGTGTGAGCCGGGGTCAGGGCGTCCAGCAGCGCCTGGCCCTGGCCGGTGCCGATCAGCCCGGCGGCCAGGGCGCGCACGGTGGCGGCCCGGGACAGCACCGAGTAGGAGTCCAGCACGTCCGCGGCGCCGGTCCGGGCGGCCAGGTCGGTCAGCTCGGCCAGGTGATCGCGCACGGTGCCCGCGTCGCCGCGCCGGACCGGGCCGGTCAGGGTGGCGATCGCCCCGCCGGCCGACTCGGCGCGCAACGATCCGTCCAGGGCGGCGTCCAGCAGCGGGCGCAGCACCGCCCCCGGGTCCTCGATCCCGGCGGCCCGCAGCGCCTCGCCGGCCTGGGCGACCAGCACCACCAGGTGGTTCGCCCCGTGCGCGAGGGCCGCGTGGTAGAGCGGTCGCATCCGCTCGTCGACCACCACCGGCTCGCCGCCCATCTCCACCACCAGCGCCTGGCCGATCGGCAGCACCGGGGTCGGCGCGGTCACCGCGAAGGTGCAGCCCTCCAACCGGGACAGGTCGAGCGAGGTGCCGGTGAAGGTCATCGCCGGGTGCAGTGCCACCGGGATCACTCCCCGGGCGCGCGCCGGGTCCAGCACCGCCGCCCCGTAGCGACCGGCGGTGTGCACGGCGATCTGCCCGGGCTGCCACGCGCCGGTGGCGGCCAGACCCTCGACCAGGTCCGCCAGCGCGTCGTCCGGCACCGCCAGCAGCACCAGCTCCGCCCGGCGCACCACCTCCGGCACCGGGAGCACCGGCACCCCGGGCAGCAGGGTTTCGGCCCGCTCCCTCGACGCCTCGGAGACCGCGGACACCCCGATCACCGGGTGCCCCACCGCCCGCAGTGCGCTGCCGAGCACGGCACCGACCCGGCCGGCGCCGACCACGCCGACCCCCAGCCTGGTCGTCACGGCTGGATCATCCACTGCTCCGGACCGGCACCGGCCCGGGCCGTGCGCGCCCGCACCGACTGGTCCTCGATCAGCCGGGCGGCGTCGCGGCCGTCCAGGTGGTGCACGGTGGGGGTGACCGGACCGGGGGTGGAGTGCACCGCGAAGGTGGCCAGCCCCATCCGGCGCTCCAGCGGGCCCTGGTTCAGGCCGAGCGACTGGGTGCGCTCGTGCGGCACCACCACCACGCAGTGGGTCAGCCGGCCGTGCCGCATCACCAGGGCGCGGTCGGTCACAGTCACGCCGGTGCGGCGCCAGGCGATCGGGTCCAGCCAGCGGGCGCGGCGGGGTGCGGTGAGGAAGCCGTGCCGGTCGTCGGTGCCGGTCAGGGCCGCCTCGACCAGTCCGGCCGGGTCCTCGGTGCCCAGGTCGGGCAGCACCAGCCACAGGGCCAGCAGCACGTCCTCCCGGGTGCCGACCGGCAGCAGCACGTGGTCGGACTGTTCGCCGTCCTCGGCCGTGCCGTAGCCGGCCACATTGATCTCGACCCGCCACCAGTCGGCCTTGCGCCACAGGATGCTCTGGTAGATCCGCACCGCCTGCACCCGCCCAGGCGGCAGGGTCTGGGCGCGGGTCTCGGTCAGCCCGTGCCGCAGCCGGATGCCGTCCGGGGAGATCGCCGCCCGGAAGTTCGCACCCCGGTTGATCCGGCCCCACAGGTAGGAGGCCACGGCCAGCACACCGGGCAGGATGCCGAGCGCCGGGCCGATGCTGCCGGAGACGGCCATCACGACGATCAGGGCGGCCACCCAGAGCAGCAGCCAGAACACCGCCCAGGTCAGCAGGGTGGACAGCAGCAGGCGGCGGACCGGGACGGTGTACACCGGCCGTTCCGGGGCGGTGGGCGCGAGCTCCTCCGCCGGCGACACCACCGTGCCCGGCGCCTCGGGCCCGCCCCCGGTCGCCTGCGGCACCGCGGTGCGCCCACGGTGCAGGCCGGCCGCGCGGGCCAACAGGTCGGCCCGCAGCTGGTCGGCCTCCGCCTCGCGCAGGAACGCCAGCGGCACCGCGCTCCCGGCGCCACCGGCCACCTCCAGCCGCAGCTCGGCCAGCCCGAACAACCGTGCCAGCAGTGGCTGGCGCACATCGATCGCCTGCAACCGGTCCAGCCGGGCCTGGCGCTGCTGGCGGAACAGCACCCCGGTGCGCAGCTGCACCGCGTCGTCGGTGACCGCGAACCGGGTGACCCGCCAGGCGATCGCCGAGTAGCCGAAGCCGAACAGGAACACGATCGCCAGCAGCCCGAGCGCGGCCAGCCACACCCGGCCGCCCAGCCACTCCGCGAGCTCCTGCACGTCGTCGGCGGAGTTCGCGCCGATCACCACCAGCACCGCGACGAAGACCTTCCAGCCCTTCACCGCCGGGGTCACCGGGTGCATCCGGCGCCACTGCACGCCGTCCTCGACCTGCGCGGGGCTCCCGGCGGTGATCGGACGTGCCGCGGGGTCGCTCACAGCCCCGCCAGCCGGGACTCGCCACGCGAGGCGAGCTGGTCACGCAGCCGGGCGGCCTCGTCGGTGGGCAGGCCGTCGACCGTGACCTCGCTCTGCGGTGAGGCGGTGTGCAGCTGGACGGTCGCGATGCCGAACTTGCGGGCCAGCGGCCCGGCGTTCACATCGACGTACTGCATCCGGCCGTAGGGCACCACCACCATCGAGCGGAACAGGATGCCCCGGCGGACCAGCAGGTCGTCGGCGCGTTCGGCGTAGCCCATCGCGCGCACCTGCCGCGGGATCAGCCAGGCCACCCAGGCGCACAGCAGCAGCACCCCCAGCGGGATCGCCCACAGCCAGATCAGCCCGGACAGCAGCGGGACCAGCACGGCGCCGATCAGCACCGGGGCCAGCCAGGCCGCGGCCAGCACCGTGCGTGCGGTGATCAGGCGCGGGGAGACCGGGGTCCAGGTGACGCCCTCGGGTTCGAACGGCTCGGTGGTCATGGCGGACATGATGGCACCCGGCGGCACCACTCAGCCCGCTGCGGGATCCGGTGCGGGTCCGGTCGCCCGGTCGCGCTCGGCGGGGTCCTCCGGCGGCGGTACGTGGCAGAACCACTCGACCAGCAGGCCGACCACGGCGAGGATCACCGCGCCCAGCACCGCCAGGCCCGCGGACCAGGCGCGCTCGGTGCCACCCGGGCCGGACAGTTCGGTCACCGCGTGCAACACCTGGGCCAGGTACCAGCCGGACAACAGCGCCCCGGTGTAGCAGCTCGCCTTGCCCAGCACCGCGGTCCGGGCCGCCCGGATCGGGTCCAGCCCCGGGCGCTTGCCGTGCAGGTACTGGCGCACGGTCCAGCCCAGCCAGAACACGATCGCGGCGATGAACACCAGCACGCCCACGGTCGGCCAGGGCACCTCCGGCGGCAGCCAGCCGCGGCTGGACAGGATCCGCAGCACCGCCCAGGCGACGGCGGTGGTGACGGCGGCGACCAGCAGCAGTGAACCGATCCGGGTGCGCTGCATCAGGGTGCCTGGTGCCGGGCGGTGGGGTTCTCCCCGGTGTCGAACTCCGGCCGGATCGGCGGGATGTCGAACAGGGCGGGGTGGTCACGCATCGGGTCGTGCTCCGGCTCGGCGGGTGCGGGTGCGGGTGCCGGTGTGGGTGCCGAGGTGGGTGCCGGAACTCCGGGCACCGGCAGCGGGTCGAGTTCGGGCTCGATCCCGGCGACCGGCTCGTCGGGCCCGTCGGAGGCCGCGGGCACCGACTGGGTCAGCCAGTCCAGGGCCAGCCAGCGCACCCCGTCCCGGTCCGGCGCGGTCGCGGCCAGCTGGGCGACCGGCCCGCCGCCCAGCCCGTGCAGCACCGCATCCGGCCGGACCTGCGCCCAGGGCTGCAGCACGAACGCCCGCTCGTGCGCGCGGGGGTGCGGCAGTTCCAGGTCGTCGGTGACCAGGCTCAGCTCGCCGAAGGCGATGATGTCGATGTCCAGCGTGCGCGGACCCCAGTGCACCAGGCGCTCCCGGCCGTGCGCCTGCTCGATCGCGCCGGTGGCGTGCAGCAGCTCCCGCGGGGCCAGCGTGGTCCGGGCGATCAGCACGGCGTTCAGGTAGTCCGGCTGCTCCGGTCCGCCGACCGGGGCGGTCCGGGCCAGGGCGGAGACCTCCAGCAGCTCCACCCCGGGGATGTCCGCGATCTCGGCGACGGCGGCGCGCAGGGTGTCCTGGGCGGTGCCGAGGTTGGACCCGAGCGCCAGCACCACCTCGGTCGGCTCGGCCGGCGGCTGGTCGAAGGCGTCGCCCGCGGCGGTGCCGGTCACCACCGGGGTGGGTGCGGAGCCGCCGTTCAGGCCGGCCAGGGCCGCGGCGGCGGGGTCGTCCGGGCCGGTCACGGTCTCCGGCTCCTCTCGGGCCGGCTCGTCCTCGGCCGGGCCACCGAGGTCCAGCGCACCGGCGAGGGCCGCACCGGCCAGGGCGGCACCGGCACTGGCCGCACCCGCCGCCTCCGCCGGGACCGCGGGTATCACCGCGGTGGCCGGGGCGCCGGTGCCGGACACCCGGATCGGGCCGGTGACCGGGCGGCCGTCCGGGGTGGGCAGCTCGTCGGCCGGGGCGTGCGCGGCGGCCAGCTCGGCGTCGTCGTCCACGTGACCGGCGGGGCTGAGCTCGGCTTCGGCCGGCGGCTGCCACGGCTGGGCACCCGGGGCCAGCGGCTCGGCGGCGGGCAGCCGGTTGCGGTCCCGGCGCACCCGCACCTCGACGTCGCCGAACGGCACCGCGATCGGGGCCTGCGGCTTGTGCACGGTGACCTCGACCGCCAGCGCCTGCGGGTGGGCCAGCACGGTGGCCGCGATCCGCTCCGCGACGGTCTCGATCAGGTCGGCCGGCTCGCCGCGCAGCACCGCCACCACCTGCTCGGCGACGGTGCCGTAGTCCAGGGTGTGCGCCAGGTCGTCGGTGGCGGCGGCGCGCCGGGTGTCCAGGGCGATCACCAGGTCGGCGACGAAGGTCTGGCCCTCGCGCCGCTCGTGGTCGAAGACGCCGTGGTACCCGGTGGCGCTGACGCCGGTCAGCCGGATGGTGTCCGGGGTGGTCGGCTGCTCGCTCATCGTGCGTCCTCTCCTGCGGTCCGGGCGGCCGTCCAGGCCTGGGCCACGCGCACCGCGTCGGCCGTTCCCCGTGCTTCATGGACCCGCACGCACCAGGCCCCGGCGGCGGCGGCCAGTGCCGAGATCGCCGCGGTGGCGCGGTCCCGTTCCAACGGTGCGGCCGGGGTGCCGTCCGCACCGGCCAGCAGGTGCCCGAGGAAGCGTTTGCGGGACGCCCCCACCAGCACCGGGAAACCCTCGGCCAGCAACTCGTCCAGCCGGGCGAGCAGCGGCCAGTTCGCCGAACCCGGCTTGGCGAAGCCCAGCCCGGGATCCAGCACGATCTGGTGGTCGGCCACCCCGGCGTCCCGTAGCCGTGCGACCCGCTCGGCCAGCTCGGCGCGCACGTCGGTGACCACGTCGCCGTACTCGGCCAGCGAGTCCATCACGTCGGCGTGCCCGCGCCAATGCATCGCCACGTAGACCACGCCGGTCCGGGCGACCACGCCGTACATCTCCGGGTCGGCCAGGCCACCGGAGACGTCGTTGACGATCACCGCCCCGGCCTTCACCGCCTCCTCGGCCACCGCGGCCCGGGTGGTGTCCACGCTGACCGGCACGCCGCGGATTGCGAACTCGCGGATCACCGGGATCACCCGGCGCAGCTCCTCGTCCACCGGCACCCGCTCGGCACCGGGCCGGGTGGACTCGCCGCCGACGTCCAGCAGGTCGGCGCCCTCGGCCAGCAGGGCGAGCCCGTGCCGGAGGGCGGCATCCGGGGTGAACCACTCCCCACCATCGGAGAACGAGTCCGGGGTCACGTTGACCACACCCATGACCAGGGTGCGATCGACGGCGGTCACGGCATCGGGGAGGGGGGAGGGGTGATGCACGCGGGTCAGCCTAGGCGGTCCGGGTCGCTCGTGGTCAGCGGATCAGGCTCATCGCCTCGGCGCGGGTGGCGGGATCGCGCATCTGCCCCCGCACCGCCGAGGTCAGCGTCCGGCTGCCGGGCTTGCGCACCCCGCGCATCGACATGCACAGGTGCTCGCACTCGACCACCACCAGCACGCCCCGCGGTTGCAGGTGTTCGACCAGGGCGTCGGCGATCTGCCCGGTCATCCGCTCCTGCACCTGCGGGCGCCGGGCGTAGACGTCCACCAGCCGGGCCAGCTTGCTCAGCCCGGTCACCGTGCCGTTCTCGCCCGGGATGTAGCCGACATGCGCCACGCCGTGGAACGGCACCAGGTGGTGCTCGCAGGTCGAGTACACCTCGATGTCCTTGACCAGGACCATCTCCTCGTGCCCGATGTCGAAGGTCGCGCTGAGCACGTCGGCGGCGTCCTGGCGCAGCCCGGCGAAGATCTCCTGGTACGCCCGGGCCACCCGCGCCGGGGTGTCCCGCAGCCCCTCGCGCTCCGGGTCCTCGCCCACCGCGAGCAGGAGTTCGCGCACCGCGGCCTCGGCCCGGGCGGCGTCGTACGGCGGCACCGCGGACGGCGGCGGGAACGGCTGCTCGGCCATGGTCAGTCCTGCTGGTCGCCGGCCGGACCGGGCACGTCGGGCAGCTCGTTCGGCGGCACCTCGACGGTCTCCACCGCCGGGTGCTCGTCCTTGGCGGCGGCCGCCTCGTCCTGCGGCACGATCTGGCCGTTCTGGCCGGCGAGCTCGGCCGGGGTCATCACCGGCGGCCGGTCGGAGACCCCGCGCTCGTCGTTGGTCAGCCACACCTCGCGCGGCGGCCGCTTGGTCACCGGCTCGAAGATCCGGGCCAGCTCCTGCTGGTTCAGGGTCTCCTTCTCCAGCAGCTCCAGCACCAGCGCGTCCAGGACGTCCCGGTACTCGTTCAGGATCTCCCAGGCCTCGTGGTGGGCGTGGTCCATCAGGCCGCGCACCTCGACGTCGACCGTGCTGGCCACCGCCTCGGAGTAGTCGCGCCCGTGGCCCATGTCCCGGCCCATGAACACCTCGCCGGAGTCCTGGCCGAGCTTGACCGCACCGACCCGGGCGCTCATCCCGAACTGGGTGACCATCTTGCGCGCGGTGTCGGTGGCCTTCTCGATGTCGTTCGAGGCGCCGGTGGTCGGGTCGTGGAAGACCAGTTCCTCGGCCACCCGGCCACCCATCGCGTAGGCCAGCTGGTCCAGCAGCTCGTTGCGGGTGGTGGAGTACTTGTCCTCGGTGGGCATCACCATCGTGTAGCCCAGCGCGCGGCCACGGGGCAGGATCGTCACCTTGGTCACCGGGTCGGTGTACCGCAGCGCCGCGGCCACCAGGGCGTGCCCGCCCTCGTGGTACGCGGTGATCTTCTGCTCCTTGATCTTCATCACCCGGGTGCGCTTCTGCGGGCCGGCGATCACCCGGTCGATGGCCTCGTCCAGCGCGCGGTTGTCGATGATCTGGGCGTTCGAGCGCGCGGTGAGCAGCGCGGCCTCGTTCAGCACGTTCGCCAGGTCGGCGCCGGTGAAGCCCGGGGTGCGGCGGGCCACCGCGGACAGATCGACGTCGGTGGCCATCGGCTTGCCCTGCGCGTGCACCTGCAGGATCCGCTCGCGGCCCTTCAGATCCGGCGGCTCCACGGCCACCTGGCGGTCGAACCGGCCCGGGCGCAGCAGCGCGGGGTCCAGGATGTCCGGCCGGTTGGTGGCGGCGATCAGGATGACGTTGCTCTTGACGTCGAAGCCGTCCATCTCGACCAGCATCTGGTTCAGGGTCTGCTCGCGCTCGTCGTGGCCGCCGCCCATCCCGGCGCCACGATGCCGGCCGACCGCGTCGATCTCGTCGATGAAGATGATCGCCGGGGCGTTCTGCTTCGCCTGGTCGAACAGGTCGCGCACCCGGGAGGCGCCGACACCGACGAACATCTCGACGAAGTCCGACCCGGAGATCGAGTAGAACGGCACCCCGGCCTCACCGGCCACCGCACGGGCCAGCAGGGTCTTGCCGGTGCCGGGCGGGCCGTACAGCAGCACGCCCTTGGGGATCTTGGCGCCGACCGCCTCGAACTTGGCCGACTCGGACAGGAACTCCTTGATCTCCTGCAGCTCCTCGACCGCCTCGTCCACCCCGGCGACGTCGGCGAAGGTGACCTGCGGCGACTCCTTGGACACCAGCTTGGCCTTGGACTTGCCGAAGGCCATCGCACCCCGGCCGCCGCCCTGCATCGAGCTCATCAGGAACCAGAACAGGCCGACGATGATCACGAACGGCAGCACGAAGGTCAGCAGGCTGCTCCACCACGGGGTGGTGGGGACCTCGGAGGTGTAGCCCTGCTCCGGGTCTGCCTGGGCGATCGCGTCCACCACCATCGGGCCCTGCGGCACGACGTAGCTGAACTGGACGTTCTTGCCGTAGTTCTTGTCGTCCTTCTCGAAGTCCTCGGTCAGGACGAGGTCCACGCGCTGGACGCCCTCGGTGATCTTGGCCTGCTCGACCTTGCCGTCCTCGATCAGCTCGAGGCCGTCGGAGGTGTCGATCCGCTGCACACCGGACGAGGTGAAGAAGCTCGCGCCGATCCAGAGCACCAGGACGCCGAGCAGGATCCACGGGACGGGTCCGCGGGTGAGTCGCTTGAGAGTCATGTGGTCAGCGAGGGCGTCTGCCCCCTCGTCCCTCCGGTTGCAGGGGTGGAGGCCTCGAAGCTACACGGTGGATCTGGGCCCGGGTGGCCCGGTGGGCCGATGTTCGCCCAGGGCTCAGTGCGAGTAGACGTGCGGGGCGAGCGTGCCGACGAACGGCAGGTTGCGGTACTTCTCGTCGTAGTCCAGCCCGTAGCCGACCACGAACTCGTTCGGAATGTCGAAGCCGACGTAGCGGACGTCGACCTCGACCTTGGCGGCATCCGGCTTGCGCAGCATGGTGGCGATCTCCACGCTGGCCGGGCCGCGGCTGCGCAGGTTCGCGAGCAGCCAGGACAGGGTCAGGCCGGAGTCGATGATGTCCTCGACGATCAGGACGTGGCGGCCGGTGAGGTCGGCGTCCAGGTCCTTGAGGATCCGGACCACGCCGGAGGACTTGGTGCCGGAGCCGTAGGAGGACACCGCCATCCAGTCCATCGAGACCGGGGCGCTGATCCGGCGGGCCAGGTCGGCCATCACCATCACCGCACCCTTGAGCACGCCGACCAGGAGCACGTCCTTGCCGGCGTAGTCCGCGTCGATCTGGGCGGCGATCTCGTCCAGGCGGTTCCCGAGCTGCTCCTCGGTCAGGAGCACGCGCTCCAGGTCCTCGCCCATGTCCTCCACGTTCACCGCTGCGGTTCTCCTTGCTGATGCGGACCGTCCGGGATCACCGGACCTACGGCTGATCGGTGGCGGCGGGCGACGGTGCGCCCCCGCGCAGAGCAAGCCTGCCACACGCCCGGAGCGCTTCCACCCGGCCCGGCAGGTGCACCGGTCCCTGGCCGTGCCAGTCGGTCAGCAGCCCGTCGACCGCCAGCAGGTGCGCCCGGGTCAGCGCGGCGGCGGGCACCCCGGCCCGCAGGGCGGCCAACCGCAGCACCCGGCGGCGCAGGGCCGCCGGGGCGGTGGCCAGTAGGTCCGGATCGACCAGGACCGCGGCGCCGGACGCGTCCGGGGTGATCGCCCGGCCGGCCAGCTCCTCAGCCCAGGCGTCCAGCGCGTCGGCGTCCTCCCGCAGCCCGGTGGCGGTCCGGGCCAGCGCCGCCGCGACGCCGGGCCCGAGTTCGGACTCCAGCACCGGGAGCACCCGGATGCGCAGCCGCGAGCGCAGCGGGGCCGCCGGGTCGTCCGGGGCGGGGGTGTTGGTCGGGTCCTGCCACGGGTCGAGTCCCAGAGCGGCGCAGGCGGCCTCGGTGTCCGCGCGCGGCAGGCCGAGCAGCGGGCGGCGCCACAGCCCGCGCACCGGCGCCATCCCGGCCAGCGACCGGGCGCCCGACCCCCGGGCCAGCCCGAGCAGCACCCCTTCGGCCTGGTCGTCCCGGGTGTGGCCGAGCAGCACCGCGGCCGCGCCGAGCTCGGTGGCCGCGGCGGTCAGTGCCGCGTAGCGCGCCTCCCGGGCGGCCGCCTCCGGCCCCCCACCTCCGTCGACCTGCACGGTGCGCACCTGCACCGGGTCCAGCCCGAGCGCCCGGCACCGGTCCGCCGCCGCCTGCGCAACGCCGGCGCTGCCCGGTTGCAGGCCGTGGTCCACCACCACCGCCCCGGCGCGCAGGGCCAGCGGGCCGTGGTCGCGGACCGCGAAGGCGGTGGCGGCGGCCAGGGCGAGCGAGTCGGCGCCACCGGAGCAGGCGACCAGCACCAGCGCGCCGGGCGGCAGATCGGCGCAGGCCGTGGTGACGGCGGATCGGGTGCGCGCGACCGCGGGGGCGGGTCCGGGCATCTCAGCCGTGCACCCGCCGGACCCAGGACGCCGGGTCCGCCAGCTCCGCCGGGCCGGGCATCAGCTCCGGCGCGGACCAGACCGCGTTCAGCCCGTCCCGGCCGACCCGGCGGCGCACCGCCCGGACGAAGGTGGCGCCGTCGGTGTACTGCGCGAGCTTCACGTCCACGCCGAGCACGGCCCGCAGCACCCGGCGTAGTCCGGTCGCCCGGGCCGCAGCCGCCCGTCGCCGGCCGAACCGCCGCCGCAGCTGCCGCACACTCGGGATCACCGACGGCCCCACCGCGTCCATCGCGACATCGGCATGCCCCTCCAGCAGCGCCATCACCGCGCCGATCCGGTCCACCTCGGCCCGCTGCCGCTCGTCCAGCAGGTCCAGCGGGGTCCAGTCCCCCGACCGCGCGGCCTGGCGGGCACCGGCGAGCACGGCACCCGGGGTCGGCCGGGGCTGGTCGGCCCACAGCGCGGCCACCCGCTCCGCCAGGTGCCCGGCCAGCCACGACGCCGCGGCGAACTGCAGCACATGGGTCTGTTCGTGCAGCGCCACCCAGAGCCGGAAGTCCTCGGCCGGCACCGACAGGCTGCGCTCGGTGGCCAGCACGTTGGGGGCGACCAGCAGCAGCCGCGGCCGGCCGGCACCCCACGGCTCGACCTGGCCGAGCACCGACCCGGACAGCAGGCCGAGCCCGGCGGCCAGCTCCATCGCCGCCCCGGTCCCGGCACCCCGGCCCTGGTCGCCGATCACCCCGCCCAGCGCCCGGACGTTCGCCCGCGCCCAGCCGGCCCGGTCCACCACCAGGGTCTGCGGTGCCTCCGGCTGCTCCAGCCCGGTCACCCGGGCGGCGTGCGGCAGTGCGGTCCGGGCGGCGCACCGCAGCGAGTCCACCAGCTGCACCCGGTCGGACCAGACCGCGACCGGTCCCGGACGGACCAGGCGCGGAGCGAGGCGGGCGGCCAGCTCCCAGTCGACGGCGGGTGCGCTCATCACCCCACGGTAGCCAGCCCGGGCACCACTCAGCCCTGGCAACCGCACCCGGCCAGACCGGTGACGAAGCCGTCGATCGCCTGCCGCGGCCCCCACTGCCCGCCCTCGCCGGTCTGGTCGGCCATCACCACGTAGAGCAGCATCCGGCCGTCGGCGTCCAGCACCAGCCCGGCCAGCGAGGTCACGCCCTTGAGCGAGCCGGTCTTGGCCCGGACCACGCCGGTGCCCGCACCCGAGGTGAACCGGTCGGACAGCGTCCCGGTCAACCCGGCGATCGGCATCCCGGTGCCCACCGACCGCAGCTCCGGGTGCGCCGGGTCGACGATCAACTGCAGCAGATCGAGCAGCAGGGCCGGGCTCAGGCTGGAGCCCTCCGCCAGGCCACTGGCATCGGTCAGCACGGCCCCGGTGATGTCCACCCCGAGCGCCCGGACCGACTGCAGCACCGCCTGGGTGGCGCCCTCGAAGCTGGCCGGGAAGCCCCGGTGCACGGCGACCATCCGGGACACCACCTCGGTGATGGTGTTGTCGGAGTGGTCCAGGAAGTAGCCGGTCACCTCGGAGACCGGTGCGGAGGACACCGTGGCCAGGGTGTCGCCGGCGGTGTACCCGGACTGCACCCGGGACGGATTGCCCTGCACCGTGATCCCCTGCTCGGCCAGCCGCCGGGCGAACTCCCCGGCGGCGGACATCGCCGGGTCGGTCTGGCGCTGGGCGTACTCGTCGTCGGTGAGCTTGGCGATGTTCACCCCGAGCGCGGCCACCGGTGCCGCGTAGCCAGCCCCGACATCGGCCGGGTCCCAGCCCGGGGCCAGGGCGTCGCCGGTGAACAGGGTGTCGTCCAGCCCGAGGGTCACCGAGCTGACCCCGGCCAGCCGGAGCTGTGCAGCCGTGGCGGCGGCCAGGTCGGCCAGTCCGGCGCGGCCGTTCACCGCGTCGGGGTCGCCCTCGCCGGCCGCCAGCATCATGTCGCCACCGCCCACCAGCACGATCTGGTCGGCGGCACCGCCCTGCACCACGGTGGTGTCGAAGGTGGTGTCCGCGCCGAGGTCGGTCAGGGCGGCCACCGCGGTGACCAGCTTCTGGGTGGAGGCCGGGGTGCGGCCCTGGTCCGGGTTGTTCTGCGCCAGCACCTCGCCGGTGAGCGCGTCGGCGACCAGCACCCCGACGTTGGGGCCGAGCCGCGGATCGGTGGTCAGGCCGGAGACCTGCCCGGCCAGGACCTCGGCCGACGGGATCGGTGCTGCCGGGTCCAGGTCGCTGAGCACGCCGGTGCCGGTGGTGGCGTCCTGGGCGCCCGGGGCGGTCGGGAACGGGGCGGCTGGGTCGGGTTCGGGCGCCAGGGTGAGGAAGCCGGGCGCCACGTCATAGGCGTCCGCGGTCAGGTAGCCGCCCCCGGCCAGCACCAGCACCAGTGCGGTGATCCCCACCGTCCGCCCAGCCCGCGCCACCGGCGCCACCTCCTCGCCTCTGCCCGGCATGCGGCCATCGCCGCACACCCGCGTGCGTCACACTAGGGGACGGACGCGGGTCGTCATGCCCGCCGCGTGTGAGGATGGGCCACACCGGGCCCGGCGCTGGGACCACGGTGAGACGAAGGAGCGGGAGTGGAATTCGACGTCACGATCGAGATCCCCAAGGGTCAGCGGAACAAGTACGAGGTGGATCACGCCACCGGGCGGATCCGGTTGGACCGGATGCTGTTCACCTCGACGCGCTATCCGGACGACTACGGGTTCATCGACGGCACCCTCGGCGAGGACGGCGACCCGCTGGACGCCCTGGTCCTGCTGGAGGAGCCGACCTTCCCCGGTTGCCTGATCCGCTGCCGTGCGCTGGGCATGTTCCGGATGCGGGACGAGGCCGGCGGTGACGACAAGGTGCTGTGCGTGCCCACCGGCGACCAGCGGGCGGCCTGGCGGCAGGACATCGACGACGTGTCCGACTTCCACCGGCTGGAGATCCAGCACTTCTTCGAGGTGTACAAGGACCTGGAGCCGGGCAAGTCGGTGGAGGGCGCCCACTGGGTCGGCCGCGCCGAGGCCGAGGCCGAGATCGCCCGCTCGCTGCAGCGCGCCGCCGACGCCGGCTACAACGCGCACTGAGCTTCGCTGCACGACGAGGCCCCCGCCACCGAGGTCGGTGACGGGGGCCTCGTCCGTGCGGGTCAGGGACGCCCGACGTAGGCCATCGAGTTGGTGTAGCGCACCGAGGCGATCTTCACCACGTCGCCGGGCTTGGGCGCCTCGATCATCTGCCCGTTCCCGATGTACATCGCCACGTGGTAGATGCTGGCCGCATCGTTCGGGTTGTTGCCGTAGAAGATCAGGTCACCCGGGCGCATCTGGGCGTAGCTGACCTTTTGCACCTGGCGGTACTGGTCGCGCGAGGTGCGGTTCAGGTTCACCCCGGCGGCGCGCCAGGCACCCTGGGTCAGGCCGGAGCAGTCGTAGCCGGTCGGGCCGGTGCCGCCCCAGATGTAGGGCTTGCCCAGCTGCTGCTTGGCCCAGGCGATCGCGGTCTCCGCGGAGGAGGTGCTGCCCGAGGAGCTGCCGCCGGTGTTGCCACCCGTGCTGCCGCCCGTGCTGCCACCGCTGGACGGCGGAGTGGTCGGGGTGGGGGTCGACGGGGTGCTCGGGTTCGACGGCTGGCTCGGCGTCGACGGCGTGCTGGGCGCCGACGGGGTGTTCGGCGTGCTCGCAGCCGGCGGGGCCGGCTCCTGGGCACGCTCGGCCTGGGCCGCGGCCTCGGTCTGGGCCCGGCGGTCGGCGTCGATCTGGTCCTGCCGCTCCTGCTCGACCTCGGCGGAGGTGTTGCGGGCGGCGGCGAGCTGCTGGATCAGCGACTGGCGCTCGGTGGCGGCACTGGCGACGGCGGCATCCGCGTCGCTCTGCGCGGTCTCGGCCGCGGTCAGCTTCTCCTCGGCGTCGGTGGCGGCGGACTCCTTGGCCGCCTGCGCGGCGTCGGCCTCCTCCTTGAGGGTGGTGGCGACCTGGTCGGCGGCGCGGTAGGCCTGCACCGCCTGGTCGGCCTTGGTGCTCACCAGGCCGAGCGCCTGGTTGCGGGCGACCACGTCCTCCAGGCCCTCCGCGGACAGCAGCGCCTGCAGGTCGTCCATCGAACCGCCGTTGCGGGCGGCCTCACGGGCGATCGCGACCAGGGTCGAGCGCGCGGACTCCAGGTCCTCCTGCGCGGACTCGTACTTGGCCTGGGCGTCGGTGGCGGCGGTCTGGGCGGCGCTCAGGTCGGCCTGCGCCTGGGCGTAGGCCTCGGCGGCCTCCTGCACGGCGATCTGCGCCTGGTCGCTGGTGGCGGACAGCTGGGCCAGCCGGACCTCGATGTCGGCCACCGCATCCGCCGCGGTGCCGACCGCGGCCTGCGCCTGGCGGACGTCGTCGTCGCTGACGTCCGGGTCGGCCATCGCCATGCTGCCGGGAACGACGAGCAGGGCCGCCGTGATCACGGCCGCGGCCGCGCGGCCGGTCCGCCGGTGATTCGGTTGCGTCACAGCACTGTCCCTCTCGTTCCCGCTACAGATCGGACCCGACGCTACCCCGCTTCCACCACAGAAGTGAACTCCTGTCACAGTTTTCACAGAGGTCACACCCGTCACAAATCACCCATACCGGGAGGAGTCCCCGTCGGTTCACCCGATGGAGTGCGGCCGTCTCAGTGCGCAAGACACCGGTTCCACATGTCGACAAGCGGACCGTATCGTCCTGGCATGACCTGCCGAATGTGTCGCTGACCAGCGCACGCTCGGCTGTGCCCGCAGGCCGGTTCCCGGCTCTCGCGGATCCCGGCGCCGGTCGGTACCCGGCCACCGGACCCCAGCCCTCATCGCCCTCCTGGCACGCGGCGTGCGCCCCGCTCTCCACCAGCAGCCCCGCCCCACACCCACAGGAGCCACGATGTCCCAGAACTGGTCCTTCGAGACCCAGCAGATCCACGCCGGCCAGACCCCCGATCCGGCCACCGGCGCCCGCGCCCTGCCGATCTACCAGACCACCAGCTACGTCTTCCCCGACGCCGGGGTCGCCGCCGACCGCTTCGCCCTGAAGGACCTGGGCCCGATCTACACCCGGATCGGCAACCCCACGGTCGAGGTGGTGGAGAACCGGATCGCCGCGCTGGAGGGCGGGGTCGGCGCCCTACTGCTCGCCAGCGGCCAGGCCGCCGAGACCTACGCGATCCTCAACGTCGCCGAGGCCGGCAGCCACATCGTCGCCAGCCCCAGCCTGTACGGCGGCACCTACAACCTGCTGCACTACACGCTGCCCCGGCTCGGGATCGAGACCACCTTCGTCACCGACCCGCAGGACCCGCAGGCCTGGCGGGACGCGATCCGGCCGAACACCAAGGCGTTCTACGCCGAGTCGGTGCCGAACCCCAAGCAGGACATCCTCGACATCGAGACCGTCGCCGGGATCGCGCACGAGGCCGGGGTCCCGCTGATCGTCGACAACACCGTCGCCACCCCGTACCTGATCCGGCCGCTGGAGCACGGCGCCGACGTGGTCGTGCACTCGGCGACCAAGTACCTCGGCGGGCACGGCACCGCGATCGGCGGCGTGATCGTCGACGGCGGGACCTTCGACTTCGGCGCCGACCCCGAGCGCTACCCGTCGTTCAACCAGCCCGACCCGTCCTACGACGGCCTGGTGTTCGCCCGGGACCTCGGCAAGGACGGCGCCTTCGGGGTGAACCTGTCCTACATCCTGCGGGCCCGGGTGCAGCTGCTGCGCGACCTCGGCGCCGCGATCAGCCCGTTCAACGCCTTCCTGATCGCCCAGGGCCTGGAGACGCTGTCGCTGCGGGTGGAGCGGCACGTGGCCAACGCCCAGAAGGTCGCCGAGTGGCTGGACGCCCGGGACGACGTGCTGTCGGTGACCTATGCCGGGCTGCCCAGCCACCCGCAGTACGAGCTGGGCCGCAAGTACGCCCCGCGCGGCACCGGCGCGGTGCTGGCCTTCGAGATCGCCGGTGGCGCCGAGGCGGGGCAGGCCTTCGTCTCCGCACTGGAGCTGCACTCGAACGTGGCGAACATCGGCGACGTCCGCTCGCTGGTGATCCACCCGGCCTCCACCACGCACAGCCAGCTCAGCCCGGCGGAGCAGGCGCTGTCCGGCGTCACCCCCGGCCTGGTCCGGCTCGCGGTCGGCCTGGAGGGGATCGAGGACATCCTCGCCGACCTGGACGCCGGCTTCCGCGCCGCCAAGGGGGCCTGAGCACCCGTGCCGCAGCACCGCACCGACACCCGCCGGCCCCGGACCGCGCAGGAGGACCGGCCGCCCCGGGCCTCCTCGGCCTGGCGGGAGGGCGACCCGGTCGGCCGCCGGCAGTTCGCCGACCTGGGGCCACTCGCCCTGGAGGGCGACGGACTGCTGCCCTCGGTCCGGCTCGCCTACGAGACCTGGGGCACCCTCGCCCCGGACGGCTCGAATGCGGTGCTGGTGCTGCACGCCCTCACCGGTGACACCCATGTCACCGGCGACGCCGGGCCCGGCCACCCCACCCCCGGGTGGTGGTCCACGCTGGTCGGGCCCGGCGCCGCCATCGACACCGACCGTTGGTTCGTGGTCGCCCCGAACGTGCTCGGCGGCTGCCAGGGCAGCACCGGGCCGGCCAGCCCGCACCCGGACGGCCGGCCCTGGGGCAGCCGGTTCCCGCAGCTGACCGTACGGGACCAGGTCGCGGCCGAACTGCGGCTGGCCGACGCCCTGGGCGTGCGGTCCTGGGCGCTGGTGATCGGCGCGTCGATGGGCGGCCAGCGGGCGCTGGAGTGGGCGGTGACCGCACCCGAGCGGGTCCGGGCGCTGGCCGCGATCGCCACCAGCGCCCAGACCTCCGGCGACCAGATCGCGTCCTTCCACACCCAGCTCACCGCCCTGACCGCCGACCCGCGGTTCCGCGGTGGCGACTACTACGACGCGGCGGACGGCGACGGCCCGCACGCCGGACTGGGCCTGGCCCGGCAGATCGCACACCAGACCTACCGCAGCGCCGAGGAGCTGGACACCCGGTTCGGCAGGATCCCGCAGGGCGGCGAGCAGCCGCTGTCCGGCGGCCGGTTCGCGGTGCAGTCCTACCTGGACCACCACGGCGACAAACTGGCCCGGCGGTTCGACGCCAACACCTATGCGGTACTCACCCGGTCGATGATGACCCACGACCTGGGCCGGGACCGTGGCGGGGTGGACACCGCCCTGCGGCAGATCACCGCCCGCACCCTGGTGGTCGCGGTGGACTCGGACCGGCTGTTCCTGCCCGCCCAGTCCGCCCGGATCGCGGCCGGGGTGCCCGGTGCCGCGCCGCTGCGCACGCTGCACACCCCGTACGGCCACGACGGCTTCCTGATCGAGCACGCCCAGCTCGGGCCCTGGGTGCGCGACCACCTGGAGGCCGGGGTCGTCGACCTCACCGGCTGACTGCTGCCACTCTTGCTCCATGACACTGCGCCCCGAGGACCTGGCCGCCCGCACCGACCTGCTCGACCGGCAGTGGACCACCCTGCGCGACTGGGTCGGCACCGCCGTGGACGCCGGTGGCGGCGCGGCGGACTCCATCCTGGACGGCTGGACGGTCGCCGAGCTGGTCGCCCACCTCGGCCGGGCGATGGAGGCGCTGGCAGTGTGCGAGCCCGCCCCGGCCGGCACCGTGCCACTCAGCCTCGCCGAGTACCTGGGCAGCTACGCCGGACGGGCCGACGACATCGCCCGCACCACCCGCGAGCTGGCCGAGGAGATCGCCGCCGACCCGCTGCCCCAGGTGGACCTGCGGGCCCGTGCCGCCCTGGACCGGGCCCGCGAACTCGGCCCGCAGGACGTGGTGGTGCAGGCCCGCCGCGGGCCGGTGCTGCTGTCCACCATGATCGCCTCCCGGCTCACCGAGCTGGTGGTGCACGCCGACGACCTGCAGCGCTCGCTGGCCCGGTCGCGCGGCGCGGCCCCCGGCAGCCGGGCGGAGCTCGGCGACGGGATCGGCCCGCTGCCCGGCGTGCCCGGTGGCCTGGGCCCGGAGGGCGGGCTGGGCGACGGGGTGGGCTCCGGTGGCCCGATCGACGGCGACGCGCTGGACCTGGTGGCCGGTGAGCTGCTGCGGATCGTGGTGGCCCGGGGCGGCTGGGACCTGGAGGTGGCGCAGCCGCTGACCTGGGTCCGGCTGGCGGCCGGGCGGCTGCCCTACGACGTGGACGTGCTCGCCGCGGCCCTGGCGCCGCGCTTCACCTCGGACGCGGTCCCGGACCTCGGTCGGATGCTGCCGGTGCTCTGACGGTTCTAGGGTCGGATCATGCTCGCTGCCCAGGTCACCTCCTTCCACCCCGACGACCCGCTGGCCGGACTCACGGTCGGGGAGCATCCCGACCCCGAGCCGCGCGAGCACTGGACCACGGTCGACCTGCGCGCCGCCGCCCTGAACCAGCACGACCTGTGGTCGCTGCGCGGTGTGGGGCTGCGGGCCGAGCAACTGCCGATGGTGCTGGGCACCGACGGCGCCGGGGTGACCGCCGACGGCCGCGAGGTGGTGCTGCACGGGGTGATCGGCGGCGGCCTCGGCCACGGCGTCGGCCCGGCCGAGCCCCGGTCGCTGCTGTCCGAGCGCTACCCGGGCACCCTGGCCGAACGCACGTCGGTGCCGAGCTGGAACCTGGTGGACAAGCCGGCCGAGCTCTCCTTCGCCGAGGCCGCCTGCCTGCCCACCGCGTGGTTGACCGCGTACCGGATGCTGTTCACCACCGGCAGCGCCAAGCCCGGCCAGCGGGTGCTGGTGCAGGGTGCCGGCGGCGGGGTCGCCACCGCTGCCCTGCTGCTCGGTGCCGCCGCGGGGCTGGAGGTCTGGGTGACCAGCCGCGACCAGGCCCGCCGGGATCGCGCGCTCACCCTGGGCGCCGCCGGGGTGCTGGCCCCGGGCGACCGGCTGCCCGCCCGCGCGGACCTGGTGATCGAGACCGTCGGCGCCGCCACCTGGTCGCACTCGGTGCGCTCGGTGCGCCCGGGCGGCCGGATCGTGGTGGCCGGGGCGACCACCGGCGACCCGGAGCGGATGGAGCTGCAGCGGATCTTCTTCACCGAGATCCAGGTGCTCGGCGCCACGATGGGCAGCAAGGAGGACCTGGCGGCGCTGCTGGCGTTCTGCGCCCGGACCGGCGTGCGCCCGGTGACCGACTCCACCTTCCCGCTCGCGCAGGCCGACCAGGGGCTGGCACGCTTGGCCCGCGGTGAGCAGTTCGGCAAGGTGGTGCTCGAGATCCAGGGGTAGGTGGCGCGGTGGGCCGGCAGTGGCAGCAGGACATCCTGGGCCCCGACTACCGTGCGCTCACCCTGGACCTGGCCGACGACGACGAGGGCGCGGTGGTCGCCACCCTGGTCCGGCACGCGCCGCCCACCCCCGAACCGCAGCGGCCGTCCCGCGCGGTGCTCTACCTGCACGGCTGGTCCGACTACTTCTTCCAGACCGGGCTGGCCGAGTTCTGGACCGGGCAGGGTGCGGCGTTCTACGCCCTCGACCTGCGCAAGTACGGCCGGAGCCTGCGCCCGCACCAGACCCCCGGCTACATCGACGACCTGGCGGCCTACGACGAGGACATCGAGGCCGCCCTCACCGAGATCAAGGCAGAGCTCGGCGACCCGGCCCGGGTGATGCTGATGGGTCACTCCACCGGCGGGCTGACCGCCGCGCTCTGGCTGGACCGCCACCCCGGCCGGGTGCACGGCCTGGTGCTGAACAGTCCGTGGCTGGAGCTGCAGGGCTCCTCGGTGGTGCGGCACATCAGCTTCCCGGCGATCGCCCGGCTGGCCCGGCTGCAGCCCAAGGCCCCGCTGCCGAATGTCGACGCTGGCTTCTATGCCCGGACGGTGCGCGAGGCCGATGGCGGCGAGTGGACCTACCAGGAGGACTGGCGGCCCACCCCGTCGTTCCCGGTCCGGGCCGGCTGGCTGGCGGCGGTGCTGGCCGGGCACTCCCGGGTGGCCCGCGGGCTGGACATCCCGGTGCCGGTGCTGATGCTCGCCTCGGCCCGCAGCCTGCTCAGCCCGTGGTGGACCGAGGACATGCGCGCCGCGGACATGGTGCTGGACGTGGAGTCGCTGGTCCGCCGGGCGCTGAACCTGGGGCCGGTGCTGACCGTGGTGCGGATCGAGGGTGGTCTGCACGACCTGACCCTGTCCCCGGCACCGGTGCGAGCGCGGCTCTACGCCGAGATCGCCCGGTGGAGCGCCGCCTACGGCTGGGAGTGACGCCGGCCGGTCAGCGGATGCCGACCGCCTCGCCCAGGCTCGGGCCGTCCTCGCCGAACCGCCAGACCCGCCAGCCGTCCGCCGGGCGCTCCAGGTCGGCGGCCACCACGGCGGCGTCGCCCGGATCGGTGTGCAGGCTGCCGTCGGCGAGCTGGATCATGCCGTCGGTGCGCAGCGTGGCGGTCAGGCGCTGACCCCGGCGCACCCGCACCCAGACCAGGTCCAGCGGCTTGCGCTCGGCAGCGGCCAGTGCGGCCAGCTCCGGCAGTGGGCCACCGGGCACCGGGGCGGAGTCGTCGCGGACCGGCGGCAGCACGGTGGTGGCGTCCGCGGCGATCGGCCGGGGACCGGTCAGCGGGGTGGGCACCTCGGCAGCGTCACCACGACGGCTGCGCCGGGTCAACGGGACCGGGTCCACCGGGATCGCAGCCGGGGAGAACGTGGGCTCGGGCTCGGCCACGGCGTCGACCGGCGGCTCCTCCGGCTCGGCCTGCGGCTCCTCCGGCTCGGTCTGCTCCTCGGGTTCGGCCGGCGCCGCGCCGGTGGGCGGCCAGGGCGTGGGCGCCTGGGACACCGCGGGCACCGACCCGGTCGCCGGGCCGGGCTCCACCGGTCGCCGCTGCCGGGTGGAGCCGGGGCGCAGCGGTGAGACGTCCAGGTACCGCCGCCCGCCCGGCCCCTCGGTCACCCCGAGCCGGAGCACGTCCACCTGGGTCCCGGCGGTCAGGTACTCCACCGCCTCCTGCAGGCCCTCGGCGATGTCGCCGCAGACCAGCACCAGCCGGACACCCTCCCGCCCGGCACGCTCGGCGCGCACCATCGGCGCCCGGTCCCGGAACACCGCCAGATCGGCCTCGAAGGCCTCCGGCCCGCCGCGGTACAGCCGGGCGATGTCGGCGCGGCTCATCCGGGCCGCCCCGCCGGCGTGCCGCAGCGCCCGCAGCAGGGTCGAAGCGTCCAGCAGCTGCACCGCCTCCACCACCACCGGCTGGGCGGCCGCATCCAGGGCGAGCAGCTGGGAACCGTCACCGGCACCGATCTCCCGGATGGTCAGCACCGGCTCGCCGATCAGCTCCCCGGCGTTCTCCGCCACCAGGGCGGCGGCGTCCCGGTCGAAGGAGTCGGCACTGGGCCGCATCGGCTGGACGAGCGTGCCGTGGCCGTCGTCGAGCTCGAAGATCGCCATCCGTCCGTTGCTCCATCCCTGTCCTGGCAGGGCGCGGATCATCGCCCGCCGCACCCGCACTCGCTCGCCCGCCGCCCGGGACGCGCACCGGGATTCTGTCATCCTCCGGCGCCCGTTCTGCCCGGACACAGGTCTTCTGCACGACTTGTCCACGCGCTAGCGCGTGAGCTCGGCCTCCAACCTGGCCACCTTGCCGGTGAGTTCACCGGTGTGGCCGGGACGGATGTCGGCCTTGAGCACCAGACTGACCCGCCCCGCATGGCGCCCGACCGCCTCCGTGGCGAGCCGGACCACCTCCATGCACTCGTCCCATTCACCCTCGATCGTGGTGAACATCGCATCCGTCCGATGCGGCAGACCGGAGTCCCGGACCACCCGCACCGCGTCGGCGACGGCCGCCGTGACGGATTCACCTGCCCCGAGCGGGGATACCGAGAACGCGACCAGCATGTCTCCCACCTTCGCGCACCAGCCCGGAGCCGTCCACCCCTGACGCCCGAGAGCACCCGGACGCGCACCCTGCGGAATGACGCACGGCCCCGGTCCCCCTCGATGGGGGGACCGGGGCCGTGCGTTCGTGGTGGGCGCTACCTCAGGCAGCGTCCTCCTCGGAGGTGAGGTTCCGGGTCTTGGACTGGTCGACCAGGATGCCGGGGCCGTTCGTGGTCGAGATGGTCGCCTTGGTGATGTAGCGGCCCTTCGACGCGGACGGCTTCAGACGCAGGATCTCCTCCAGCGCGGCGGCGTAGTTCTCCACCAGCTGCACATCGGAGAACGAGGTCTTGCCGATGATGAAGTGCAGGTTGGCGTGCTTGTCCACGCGGAACTCGATCTTGCCGCCCTTGATGTCGGCGACGGCCTTGGCCACGTCCATCGTGACGGTGCCGGTCTTCGGGTTCGGCATCAGGCCACGGGGACCGAGCACCTTGCCCAGACGACCGACCTTGCCCATCAGGTCCGGGGTGGCGACCGCGGAGTCGAAGTCGGTCCAACCGCCGGCGACCTTCTCGATCAGCTCGTCGCCGCCGACCTCGTCCGCACCGGCGGCGCGGGCCTGCTCGGCACGCTCACCGTTCGCGAACACGATCACGCGGGCGGTCTTGCCGGTGCCGTGCGGCAGGTTGACCGTGCCACGGACCATCTGGTCCGCCTTGCGCGGGTCCACCCCGAGGCGCATGGCGACCTCGACCGTGGCGTCGTACTTGGTGGTCGAGGTGGCCTGGGCCAGGCGGATCGCCTGCAGCGGGTTGTAGACCTCGCCCGGCTCGATCTTCTCGAGCGCGGCGCGGTAGGCCTTGCTGTGCTTGGGCATCTGCTTCTCCTTGTTCAGCAGTCGTGGTCGACGGGCCGCACAGGGCCCTGCCACTGGGGTCCCCCGGCGGTCGCCGGGGGCACGGGGGTGATCAGTCGTTGACGGTGATGCCCATGGAGCGGGCGGTACCGGCGACGATCTTCATCGCCTGCTCGATGTCGTTCGCGTTCAGGTCCGGCATCTTGGTGGTGGCGATCTCGCGGACCTGGTCGGCGGTGATCGAGGCGACCTTGACGGTGTGCGGGGTCGGGGAACCCTTGGCCACACCGGCAGCCTTCTTGATCATCTCCGCGGCCGGCGGGGTCTTGGTGATGAAGGTGAAGGAGCGGTCCTCGTAGACCGTGATCTCCACCGGGATCACGTTGCCGCGCTGCGACTCGGTGGCCGCGTTGTAGGCCTTGCAGAACTCCATGATGTTCACACCGGCGGCACCCAGCGCGGGGCCGATCGGCGGGGCCGGAGTCGCGGCACCGGCGTTGATCTGGAGCTTGATGAGGCCGGTGACCTTCTTCTTGGGAGGCATGCGCCATCCCCTTCCTTGTTCGTGGGCCGACGCCGTGGGCGATGACCCGGTTGCAGTGCCGTCGCTGCGCCCCGCGGGGCGCGGGTCAGATCTTGGCGACCTGGCTGAACGACAGCTCGACCGGGGTCTCCCGGCCGAAGATGGAGACGAGAACCTTGAGCTTCTGGTTCTCGGGGTTGATCTCGGAGATCGTGGCCGGCAGCGTGTCGAAGGCACCGTCGGTGACGGTGACCGACTCGCCGACGGTGAAGTCGACCTCGATCGGGGAGGCGGACTTGCCGGACTGGGCCTGGCCGCCGGAGGACGCGGCGGCGGGCGCCTTCTCCTCGATGGTCGGGGCCAGCATGGAGAAGACCTCGTCCAGGGTCAGCGGCACCGGCTGGTGGGTGTGCCCCACGAACCCGGTCACGCCCGGGGTGTGCCGGACGGCGCCCCAGGACTCGTCGGTCAGGTCCATCCGCACCAGGACGTAGCCGGGGATCCGCACGCGGCGCACGACCTTGCGCTGCGCGTTCTTGATCTCCACGACCTCCTCCATGGGGACCTCCACCTGGTAGATGAAGTCCTCCATGTTGAGGGACTGGGTGCGGTTCTCCAGGTTCGCCTTCACCCGGTTCTCGTACCCGGCGTAGGAGTGGATCACGTACCAGTCGCCCAGCTGGGAGCGCAGCTGCGCCTTGAACGCCTCGACCGGGTCCTCGTCGGCGTCGACCTCGACGGTCTCCTCGGCGTCCTCGGCCGGCACCTCGGGCTCGGCGGCCTCGTCACCGACGGTCTCGGCGGCCTCCAGGCCGGCCTCGTCCTCGGTCGCGGCCACCGACGTCAGGGCGTCATCGAGCTCGGACTCAGCGGCGCCCACCTCGGGCTCCTGCGATTCCTGCGACACGTACTGACCTGCTTTCTGCTGCGGTTGAGGAGGGGGTGGAGCCGGCGGCGTCAGCCGCCGAAGGCCCACCGGGTCAACTGGCCGATGCCCAGGTCGACCACGGTCACGAACGCCATCACGACGGCCACGAAGACCAGCACGACGATGGTGTAGGTGATCAGGTCGGACCGGGTCAGCCAGACGACCTTCTTGAGCTCGGCGACGACCTGGCGGATGAACAGCGCGATCCGCGCGAACAGTCCACGACGCTTCTCGGGCTTGGCGGCCTTGCCGCTGGACCCCTTGGTCCGGGCCGGCTCGTCCGCGCCGGACGCCGCCACCGGTGCCGATTCGCTCACGGTTCGTTCCCCTACGTCTCCACGACGCCGGTGCGGCGTCTGATCTCGGTCGTCAGCGGCAAGCCGCCGTCCCGTGGAGCACGGAGCGGCTGGCCGTGACCACACGCGCAGGGCAGGCGAGACTCGAACTCGCAACCGCCGGTTTTGGAGACCGGTGCGCTACCAATTGCGCCACTGCCCTACGGCGGCATTCCCGGTCACGACGGTCCGCGCTGGGCACGGCTCATCATGGCGGAGGTCAACCACCGAGCGCCTACTGTACGCGACGCATGCGGCCCGGTCGAACCACACCCCCGGCGGCGGTCTGCGAGGATGACCCCGTGACCGAGCACGCCGCCTCCCGCTCCGCCTCGTCCGCCGCGCCCCGCCGGGTCTCCACCCGGATCGGCGCCATCGCCGAGTCCGCCACGCTCGCGGTGGATGCCAAGGCGAAGGCACTGAAGGCGGCCGGTCGCCCGGTGATCGGCTTCGGCGCCGGCGAGCCGGACTTCCCCACCCCGGACTACATCGTCGAGGCGGCGGTCCGGGCAGCGCACGACCCGGTCAACCACCGCTACTCCCCCGCCGCCGGACTGCCCGCGCTGCGCGAGGCGATCGCCGCCAAGACGCTCCGCGACTCCGGCTACCCGGTCGAGCCGGCCCAGGTGCTGGTCACCAACGGCGGCAAGCAGGCGGTCTACCAGACCTTCGCCACCCTGCTGGACCCGGGCGACGAGGTGCTGCTGCCCGCGCCGTACTGGACCACCTACCCGGAGGCGATCCGGCTGGCCGGCGGCGTCCCGGTCGAGGTGTTCGCCGGGGAGGACCAGGACTACCGGGTGACGGTGGAGCAGCTGGAGGCCGCCCGCACCTCGCGGACCAAGGTCGTGCTGTTCGTGTCGCCGTCCAACCCGACCGGCGCGGTGTACACCCCGGAACAGACCGAGCAGATCGGCCGCTGGGCACTGGAGCACGGCATCTGGGTCATCACGGACGAGATCTACGAGCACCTGGTCTACGACGGCGCGGTCGCCACCCCGATCGTCCGGGCGGTGCCCGAGCTGGCCGACACCACGGTGGTGCTGAACGGGGTGGCCAAGACCTATGCGATGACCGGCTGGCGGGTGGGCTGGATGATCGGCCCCACCGACGTGATCACGGCCGCGACCAACCTGCAGTCGCACCTGTCGTCCAACGTCGCGAACGTCTCCCAGCGGGCCGCGCTCGCGGCGGTCACCGGCGACCTGTCCGCGGTGGAACGGATGCGGACCGCCTTCGACCGGCGCCGCCGGACCATGGTGCAGATGCTCTCGGAGATCGACGGGGTCCGGATCCCGGTGCCGCAGGGCGCGTTCTACGCCTACCCGTCGGTGGCCGGGGTGCTCGGCCGCAGCATCCGGGGCGTCACGCCGACCACGTCCGCCGAGCTGGCCGCGCTGATCCTGGACCAGGCCGAGGTCGCCGTGGTGCCGGGCGAGGCCTTCGGCCCGTCGGGCTACCTGCGACTGTCCTACGCACTCGGCGACGACGACCTGGTCGAGGGCGTCGGCCGGATCCAGGCACTACTGGCCGAGGCGGACTGACCCACTCGTCCGGCGAGCGGCGGGCGGCGGGTCCGCACCGGAACCGGTGACGAGGCGGCTTTCCGGGGCGGTGACTGCGCGCTCAGTCGCGCGACCGTTGGGTAGTGCCACCCAGCCGCTGCCCCATTCTGTGCGAAATCCCGCACCCCGCCACCCAGACATACTCACGCAATCGCCATTATCCAGACACCACCCTCGGAGAGCTGAGGGTGTCGCCCCCCGCGCACGCCGGCCCGATCGGGTCGGGCCGTCGATCCCGCCGGGAGTCCGCGCACCCGCGCGTTGCCCCAGGTAACCGCCGACCGCCGCGCATCGCCGCGCCCTGAGCCGGCCCGGCGCCCCGCGGCGCCCACCCGTCGCCGCCCGTTCCCGGCCGCGTTCCGGCGGCCGGCCCGAGGCCGAAGGTCCTTGAGTAATCCGCCGGCGACGGATCGACGCTACCCGCACAGAAGCACGCGCTCGGCGCGGACCATCCCCCTGTGCAAGGAGAAGATCGTGCGGCACCGTCCATCGAGAGACGCTCGGCGTCATTCCTCACGGGCCCTGGGCCTGACCCTCACCGTCGCCCTGGTCGCGCTCCTCGGCCTGGTGTTCCCGTCCGCCGCCTCCGCCGCCTCGGGTTCGGTCTCGCAGCTCGCCGTGACGACCGAGTACGACGGCGCGTCCGTTCCCAACGCGGTCGATGAGGACCAGCACAACGGGATCGTCGCGACCAACGACGCCGTGGCCTACCGGTGGTCGTTCGCCACCACGGGCCTGGAGAACGCCGTGTTCACCCAGACCCTGCCGGCGGGCTGGACCTGGCAGGAGGACTCGCTCGCGGTGCTCGACGCCCAGACCGCGCTGTACTCGTCGTCCTACACGATCTCCGACGACGGGCGGACCCTGACGGCCACGATCTCGACACCCACCGGCGGCGCCGCCGCGATCCAGCTCGGGCCGCTGATGGCGGTGCCCGGTGGATCGGTCGAGCCCGGCTCGAGCTACACACCACGACTCGAGGCCACCGATGAGTTCTCCACCCAGCAGGCCACCGGTGCGGCCACCGTCGTCGCGGGCGAGCCGGCACTCCGGCTCGACAAGGTCACGTCCGTGCAGAACGGGGGCGGCACGATGGACTTCGGTTCCGGTCGCGAGGCCGCGCGGTACGTCGAGTACAAGCTGACGATCGACTCCCCCAGCGCGACCGAGATCGGGGTGATCGCGACGGAGGTCGCCGTGCCGTTCACGGTGGAGGAGTCCTGGACCGTCGACCCGTCCGGCTTCACCACCGGCATCGAGCTCGTCAGTGCCTCGGCGGGCGTGACCGCGGCTGTCCAGTCCACAGGCGGCACGACCGCACGGATCACCGTCACCGCCGTCCCGGCCACGTTCCCCGCGACGCCGATCACCCTCACCGTCCGGTTGGCGGTCCCGGAGTCCGAGGTGGACCACCTGACCGTCGCCAACACCGCCGCCACCTTGACCAACCAGGCCACCGTGCAGGCGACCGAGCCGGACAACACCGCGCTGCCGCCGGTGACCGACTCGGCAGCGGGCATCGTCCGGGGCACCCTCGGGGCAGCCGTCGGCGCCATCATCGCCAAGGATCTCTACCGCCCGACCGACCCCACGGCGGCGCCGAGCTGGGGTGTCCTGCCCCGGACCGTGTCGGCCGCCTGGACCGCCATCAGCACGGAAGACGTGGCCGACGGGTCGTACGTCGCGGCTCAGGTGCGGGGCGTGGCCGCCGTGGACGCGACCGGAATCAGCGCCGGGATGACCGATCCCACGCTCTACGACTTCTGGGACCCGGCGCAGCAGAGCATCGTCGAGGGCGCGCCGCTGTACGTGGGCAACGCGAACGATGTCACCTTGGCGCCGGGGGAGTACGACGTCGCCTACACCAACAACGGCAACGCGAGTAACCCGTCGGCCGCGACCTGGTATCCCACGATCGACGAAGCCGGCGGTCCCGATCAGGTCTCCGGGATCCGCGTCTCGGTGTCCGGCCTCTACATGCCGGGCGCGAACCAGACCCGGGGCCAGCTCGCCATCAGCGTGCCGATGCAACTGCACACCGGGCGTGCCGCCACTGTGTCGGACACCGCCGTCTTCTACCAGTCCGCGACGCGCATCGGGGCGGTCACCCGGAGCCTGCAGGTCGCCGGCGGCGTCCTACACCTGGATGCCGCCCTCGATCCGGGTGACGAGTCGATCGTCAGCAGCGAGGAGATCGGCTACACCCTGACGCCCGCCCTGGTCGCACCCCAGAACGCCTCGGCGCCGGTGACCGCCACCGGGGTCACCGTGACCGCGACGCTGCCGCCGTCGCTGGTCTCGGTGGACACCAGCACGGTGGACCCGGCCTGGAGCGTGCAACAGACCGGCGATCTGCAGACCGGCTTCGTGCTGACCTTCACCTACGTCGGCGCCGCCACCGCCTCCTCCGACACGGCACTGCCGCCGATCGAATTCACGGCGACCTCGTCGATCCAGGCTCCGGCATCCGGCAGCATCGTCGTGCCCGCCGTCATCTCGGCGGACGACAACGACCAGCCGGAGGCGGAGCGCACCGCCACCGTCACCACCACGGTCAGCCAGGCCGACGTCACCACGATCCAGAAGGTCGTGGACGGCCCGACCCAGATCCCGGTCGGCACCAGTGAGGTCGCGTGGCAGCTGGGCTGGTACAACTACCGCTCGGTCAGCGTGGGTGCCACCGCCGTGGTCGACGTGCTGCCCTTCGACGGTGACGGTCGCGGCAACGACTTCGGGGGCACGCTGCGCCTGACGGACGTCGAGCTGATCGGCGACGCCACCGCGGGCACGACGCTGTCCTACACCACGGCCGACCCGCAGGACGTGCTGGCCGACCCGTGGTCGGACTCGATCACCTGGACGACGCTGCCCGCCGACCCCTCGGAGGTCACCGGGATCACGGCAGTGCGCGCCGACGTCGACGACCTCCGGGTCACCTACGCCGGCGGGATCCGCCTCACCGCGGCCATCGACGACGCCGCCGTGGGTGACGTGTTCGTGAACTCGGACATCGCCTACCTGGAGGACTTCCCCGGCCACGTGCTCGGCCCGGTGACCGCGCAGCCGATCACCGTGGTCGGCGCCACCATCACCGGACGGCTGTGGTGGGACCGGGACCGGGACGGTGTCCGGGACGGCGACGAGCTCCCGGTCGCGGACATCCCGGTGGAGATCACCACCCCCTCCGGCGCCTCGCACCGGACCAGCACGGACGCCGCCGGCGGCTACCGGGTCGACGGGCTCGGCGCCGGGGAACACACCGTGTCCGTCGACGAGTCGGTGCTCGGCTCGCTGGCCGGGCTCGAGTTCACCGCGCAGGGAGCCGGGGCGGACCGCTCGGTCGACTCGGACGTCGCGACCACCGGCACCACCCCGGTGACCGTGGGCGTGGGAACGGAGCACCAGGTCGATGCCGGTCTGGTCGACACCCAGTTCACCGTGTCCAAGTCCGTGCGGTCGGCGCCCGGGTCGGACACCTTCATCGAGGCCGACGCCTCCGATGGCCTGACCGGCCAGTACACCTGGGGTGACACCGCCGACTGGCGGATCGTGGTCCGCAACACCGGTCACACCGATCTGGACACCCTGGTCGTGACCGACCCCGGCCTCACGCCCACCGCGGAGTCGGCCGACTCCTGCCGGGCGCTGACCGAGGACGGCGTGACCCTCGACCGGCTGGCTCCGGACGAGTCGGTGACCCTGGAGTGCTCCTCGCCGGTGACGGTCCCGCACACCAACGTCGCGGTGGTCACCGACACGGCGACCGAGGCCTTCGCCGAGGACTCGGCAGCCATCACGGTGGCCACACCCGCCGCGGTCGGTCTGCGGAAGCTGGTCGAGAGCGCCCCGGGATCGGGCACCTTCATCGAGGCCGACGACTCCGATCGGCTCACCGGTGCCTACACCGCCGGCGACCGGGTGGCATGGCGGCTGGTGGTGACCAACACCGGAAACGCCCCGCTGTCGGAGGTCGTCGTCTCCGACCCCGGGCTGGCCGGGGCCGCCGGGGCCGAGCCGAGTGCGGACGCCGCGTGCCGCGACCTGGCCACGGGGTACCGCATCGACTCCCTCGCACCCGGTGAGTCGGTCACGCTCACCTGCACCGCCGTGGAGCAGGAGTCGAGGGTCAACACCGCGGACGTGACCGCACAGTGGCCGGACGCCCCGGAGGGGGTCGAGGGCACGGTGACAGCCGAGGACGACGCGGCGATCACGGTCACCCCGGTTCCCGGCACCGGCGGCACGAGCCGGTCGTCGGGGAACGGTGGCGGCCTGGCCGTGACCGGCGCGGCGACGCTCGGCGTCCTCGCCGCCGCGGCAGCCCTCACCCTCGGTGGCGCCGCACTGCTGCGGACCCGCCGCCGGGCGCAGCACCGGTCCTGATCGCAGGGCCGCCCGGCAACGGAGGGGACCTGCCGTCCACCGATCGGTGGACGGCAGATCCCCTCCTCCGGTCGTCCCGGCGATGGGCCCCACCACGCCAGGCTGGTGACATGACCACAGACGACCTGGCGGTCCGCGTCCGCGGACTGCGCAAGCACTACGGCGACAAGCACGCCGTCGACGGCCTGGACCTGGAGGTGGCCCGGGGCGAGATCGTGGCGGTGCTCGGCCCGAACGGCGCCGGCAAGACCACCACGGTCGAGATCCTGGAGGGCTACCGGAACCGGGACGCCGGTGAGGTGAGCGTGCTCGGCCAGGACCCGCAGACCGCCGGCCGGGACTGGCGGGCCCGGATCGGGGTGGTGCTGCAGACCAGCAACGACCTGGACGAGGCCACCGTCACCGAGCTGGTGCACCACTTCGCCGGGTTCTACCCCGACCCCCGCGACCCCGAGCAGGTGATCGACGCGGTCGGCCTGCGGGAGAAGGCCCGCGCCCGCGCCCGGGCCCTGTCCGGTGGCCAGCGACGGCGACTGGACGTGGCGCTCGGCATCGTCGGCCGCCCGGAGTTGCTGTTCCTGGACGAGCCGACCACCGGCTTCGACCCGGAGGCCCGCCGGGCGTTCTGGGAGCTGATCGCCGGGCTGCGCCACGACGGCACCGGGATCCTGCTGACCACCCACTACCTGGACGAGGCCGAACAGCTCGCCGACCGGGTGGTGGTGGTCAACTCCGGCCGGGTGGTGGCCACCGGCGCCCCGGCGGACCTGGGCGGCCGGGGAGCCCGGGACGCCGTGGTGCGCTGGACCGAGGACGGCGAGCACCGCGAGGTCCGGACCGACACCCCCACCGCGGTGGTCTCCGAGCTGGCGCTCCGGCTGGGCGAGGTGCCCGGGCTGCAGGTGCTCCGGCCGACCCTGGAGGACGTCTACCTCTCCCTGATCAGTGACGACGCCACGGTCACCCGGGCGAAGGAGGCCGTGCGATGAGCACCCTGGACACCCACCCGCTGCCCGGCACGATCCGCCTGGGCTGGGCCCGCACCCGCTACGAGGTGCGCGGCTTCTTCCGTGAGCGCGACGCGGTGATCTTCATCTTCGCCTACCCAGTGATCATGCTGGCGATCTTCGCCACCGTCTTCGGCCAGGACGGCGCCACGGTCGGCGACGACATCCCGTTCGCGCAGTACTTCCTGCCCGGGATGATCGCCACCGGCATCCTGCTGTCCTCCTTCCAGTCCCTGGCGCTGGACATCACCGCCGAGCGGGACCGGGGCGGGTTGAAGCGGCTGCGCGGCACCCCGTTGCCGGCGACCTCGTTCTTCCTGGGCAAGATCGGGCAGGTGCTGGTCACCGCGCTGATCCAGTTGGTGCTCCTGCTGCTGGTGGCGCGCTTCCTGTTCGACGTGCCGATGCCGGACAGCCCCGAGCGCTGGGGGACGCTGGCCTGGGTGTTCGCGCTGGGCACCGCCACCGGGGCGATCTGCGGGGTGGGCTTCTCCTCGCTGCCGCGGTCGGCCAAGTCCGCGAGCGCCGTGGTCACCCCGGTGGTGCTGGTGCTGCAGTTCATCTCCGGGGTGTTCTTCACCTTCTACCAGCTGCCGAGCTGGATGCAGGAGGTGGCGGCGGTCTTCCCGCTGAAGTGGATGGCGCAGGGCATGCGGTCGGTGTTCCTGCCGGACTCCGCGGCGGCGATCGAGCCCGCCGGCGGCTGGGAGCACGGCCGGACCGCGCTGGTGCTCGGGGTGTGGCTGGTGCTCGGGCTGGTGCTCGCCGTGCGGACGTTCCGCTGGCAGCGCCGGGACGATCGCTGAGTCCGCCACACTGAGCACGATGATCGCCGACCAGCCCCGGGTGCCGGAGGACAGCGTGCTGTTGCCCCGGGGCTGGGACGCGGCGTTCTACGTGCTCACCGGCCTGGCGGCGGTCTCGATGCTGGTCGCCGAGGACACCGCGCCCCGGGCGGTGGCGCTGTCCCTGGCCGCGGTGGCGCTGCTGATGCTGGCCTACCCCTTCACCGGCCGTCGCGGGCTGCTGACCGGCGACCGCCGCCGGGTCCGGGTGTACCTGGTGCTGCTGGTCGCGGTGGTCGCCTTCACCTCCGGCACCAGCTCGCTGGGCACCCTGCTGCTGTTCGTCGGCTACTCGCAGATCTGGTTGCTGAGCGCATCGCTGCGGGCCGGGATCGGCTGGTCGGCGGCGTTGACCGTGGCGGTGGGCGTGACCCTGTCGATCGGTCAGGAGCTGCGGTCCACCGACCTGCCGGTGCTGATCGGGCAGCTCGGGGTGGGCCTGCTGTTCTCCCTGGTGATGGGCCTGTGGCTGACCCGGATCGCCCGGTCCCGGGAGCAGCGCGCGGACCTGCTGCGCCGGTTGCGGGCCGCCGAGCAGGAGCTGGCAGCCGGACACCACGCGGCGGGGGTGCTGGCCGAGCGCGCCCGGGTGGCGCAGGAGATCCACGACACCCTGGCCCAGGGCTTCACCAGTGTGGTGATGCTGGCCCAGACCGCCCAGGCGCAGGTGGAGCACGGCCGGCTCGCCCCGGCCACCGAGCGGCTGGACCAGATCGAGGCGGTCGCCCGGGAGAACCTCGCCGAGGCGCGGGCGCTGGTCACCGCCTTCGGGCCGTCCGGACTGCTGGCCGAGGACCTGCCCACCGCGCTGGGCCGGGTGGCCGAGCGACTGGAACAGGAGACCGGCCTGGCCGTCCGGCTCCGGGTCGACGGCACCCCGCCGGCCGACCGCGAACTCCAGGTCGTGCTGCTCCGCACCGCCCAGGAGGCACTGAACAACGTCCGGCGGCACGCCGCTGCCAGCTCGGTGCGGCTGCGGCTGTCCACCGGGGCGGGCCGGGTGCTGCTGGAGGTGACCGACGACGGCCGGGGGTTGGCCGCCGGCAGCACGGACGGCGTCGGGCTGCGCGGGATGCGCCGCCGGGTCGCCGCCGCCGGTGGCTCGCTGCGGGTGCAGGACGCCGGACCGGGGGTGCGGGTGCTCGCCGAGCTCCCGCTGCCGCACAGCGAAGGGACACCAGAATGACCGCCGAGGACCGGATCCGGGTGCTGCTGGCCGACGACCACCCGGTGGTGCGTTCCGGGCTGGCCGGGATGCTCGCCGTGGAGGGCGACATCGAGGTGGTCGGGGAGGTGCCGGACGGCGCGGCCGCGGTGGCCGCCGCGATCGAGCTCCGCCCGGACCTGGTGCTGATGGACCTGCGGATGCCGGTGCTGGACGGTGCCGCCGCCACCGCCCGGATCGTGGCCGAGGCGCCCGGGGTCCGGGTGCTGGTGCTGACCACCTACGAGACCGATGCCGACATCCTGCGCGCGGTGGAGGCCGGGGCGACCGGGTACCTGCTCAAGGACACTCCCCGGGACCAGCTGGTCGCCGGGGTGCGCGGCGCGGCCCGGGGCGAGACGGCCCTGTCGCCGTCGGTGGCCTCCCGGCTGGTGCAGCAGATGCGCGGCGGCGACGCCGAGCGCCCCACCCCGCGCGAGCTGGAGGTGTTGGCCGCGGTGTCGCGGGGCCTGTCGAACGCCGCGATCGGTGCCGAGCTGTTCATCTCCGAGGCGACCGTGAAGACCCACCTGCTGCGGGTGTTCGCCAAGCTCGGGGTCGACGACCGGACCCGGGCGGTGACGGTGGCCCTGGAGCGCGGGCTGCTCCCCCGGCCATGACCGGCTCCGGCGAGCGGCGCTCGTTCTGGCGGCGCACCCTGCCCGGCTG
Organism: Cellulomonas denverensis; assembly: GCF_012396125.1. Lineage (GTDB taxonomy): Bacteria > Actinomycetota > Actinomycetes > Actinomycetales > Cellulomonadaceae > Cellulomonas > Cellulomonas denverensis. Next base: position 610,335 of record NZ_JAAXOX010000001.1, read on the forward strand.
GGACGCCGCGTTCGCGGTGCTGTTCGTGCTGAGCGGACTCTCGATGCTGACCGGCGAGCACCCCACCGGCGACCGGGTGCTGGTCGCCGCCCTGCTCGCCGTGCTGCTGGTCGCCTACCTGGCGTTGGCCCGGCCCGGCGCCCTGCGCGGCGACCACCGGCTGACCACCGGTTACCTGGCGGTGATGCTGGTGGTGGTGTCGGTCTGCACCGCGGTCAACTCGCTGGGGTCGATCCTGCTGTTCGTCGGCTTCGCGCAGATCTGGTACTTCGCCACCGGCCTGCGCAACGGCACGGTGCTGTCGGTGCTGCTCACCGCCGGGGTGGCGGTGGCGAATGTCTGGCGGGTCCGGCCGCAGGGCATCGAGATCGCCCAGCTGGCCGGCCAGTACGCGGTCGGACTCGGCTTCGCCCTGGCGCTGGGCTTCTGGGTGACCCGGGTGGCCGAGCAGAACGAGGTGCTGGCCGACCTGATCGACGAGGTCGAACGCACCCGGTCCGCCTCCGCAGCCGCCCAGCACCGGGCCGGGGTGCTGGCCGAGCGGGAGCGGGTGGCCGAGCGGGTGCACGACACCCTGGCCCAGGGCTTCACCTCGATCGTGCTGCTGGCCCAGGCGGCGCGGGCGCAGGTGGCCGCCGGGGACGCACCGGCGGCCCGGGACACCGCCGGAGAGCTGGAACGGGTCGCCCGGGCCCACCTGGCGGAGTCCCGGGCGCTGGTCGCCGCCTTCGGCAGCCCCGCCCTGGAGGAGGCCGAGCTGACCGAGGTGCTGGACCGGCTGCTGACCCGGTTCCACGCCGAGACCGGCATCCGGATCACGGTGGAGGTGCCCCCGGTGCCGGTCAGCCGGGACACCGAGGTCGTCCTGCTGCGCGGGGTGCAGGAGGTGCTGGTCACCGCCCGGGACGACGGCCCCGCGCACCTGGTGCTGGGCGCGGACGGCACGGTCCGGCGCGCCGCGGATTCGTGACCGGCGCCGCGATCGGGCATCATCCTTCGATGCGCGACCTCGCCCTTCTGCCGAAGGCGCACCTGCACCTGCACTTCACCGGCTCGATGCGGGTGTCCACCCTGGCCGAGATGGCGGCCGACCGTGGCATCCGGCTGCCGGCCACCCTGCTGGACGGCGAGGGCCTGCGGGTCCCGGCCGACGAACGCGGCTGGTTCCGGTTCCAACGGCTGTACGACGCCGCCCGCGCCTGCGTGCGCGGGGAGGCCGACCTGCGCCGGATCGTGCGCGAGGCCGCGGTGGACGACGCCGCCGAGGGCTCCGGCCGGCTGGAGATCCAGGTCGACCCCACCTCCTACGCCCCCGGCGTCGGCGGGATCACCCCGGCGCTGGAGATCGTGCTGGACGAGGCCCGCGCCGCCTGGCGGGACACCGGCACCGAGGTCGGCGTGATCGTCGCGGCCTCCCGGATGCGGCACCCGATGGACGCCCGCACCCTGGCCCGGCTGGCCGCCAAGCACGCCGGCGACGGACCGGGCGAGGTGATCGGCTTCGGGCTGAGCAACGACGAGCGCCGGGGCGACACCGCCGAGTTCGGCCCGGCCTTCGCCATCGCCCGCCGGGCCGGGCTGGCATCGGTGCCGCACGGCGGCGAGCTGCTCGGCCCGGCGCACGTCACCGAGGTGCTGGACCACCTGCACCCGGACCGGCTCGGGCACGGCGTGCGGTCCAGTGAGGACCCCGGGCTCCTGCGCCGGGTGGTGGACGCGGGCATCGCCCTGGAGGTCTGCCCGGCGTCCAACGTCTCGCTCGGGGTCTACGCCGACCCGGCGCAGGTGCCGCTGCGCACCCTGGTGGACGCGGGGGCGCAGCTGGCGCTCGGGGCGGACGACCCGCTGCTGTTCGGCAGCCGGCTGGTCGACCAGTACGTCACCGCCCGCGAGGTGCACGGCTTCGACGACGATGCCCTGGCCGAGCTGGCGCGGTCCTCGATCCGGGCGTCCCGGGCCGGGGACACCACCCGGAAGCGGCTGCTCGCCGGGGTGGACGACTGGCTCAGAGCGCCGTGCCCACCAGCACCGGCTCCGGCACCAGCGTGATGCCGAACCGCTCGGCCACCCCGTCGCGCACCGTCCGGGCCAGGGTCAGCAGGTCGGCCGCGCTCGCCCCGCCCCGGTTGGTCAGCGCCAGGGTGTGCTTGGTGGACAGCGCCGCGGGGCCGGGCAGGCCGTAGCCCTTGCCGAAGCCGGACTGCTCGATCAGCCAGGCCGCGCTGGTCTTGACCAGGCCCTCGCCGGCCGGGAACCGGGGCGCGTCCTCGGGCAGTGCGGCGGCCTCGGCCTCGGTGAGCACCGGGTTGGTGAAGAACGAGCCGGCCGAGCGGGTGTCCGGGTCGGCGGGGTCCAGCACCATGCCCTTGCGGGCCCGCAGGCCGAGCACCGCGGCCCGCACCTCCGGCAGCGGCGCCCGCTCACCGACCGCGATGTCCAGGGTCCGGGCCAGCTCGGCGTAGCGGATCGGCTCGGAGAGCTGGGCCACCCGCAGCTGGAAGGTCACGTCCAGCACCACGTAGCGCGGGGTCGGGAACCACGGGGTGGCCGGGTCCTGCGGGTCGGTCAGCATCGACTGCTTGAGCAGCGAGGTGCGGTAGCCGAACGTCAGGTCGACCAGCGGCAGGGTGCGCACCCGGCTGCGCTCGCGGTCCCACACCCGCACCGTGGCGATGGTCTCGGCGACCTCCTGGCCGTAGGCGCCGACGTTCTGCACCGGGGTGGCGCCGGTGGATCCCGGGATGCCGGAGAGCGCCTCGATCCCCTTCAGCCGGACGCCCGCGCAGTGCTCGACCACGTCGTCCCACCGGGTGCCGGCCGGCACGGTCAGGGTGACCCCGGCGCAGGCCGAGTGGTCCGGCACGGTGAAGCCCTGCCGGGTGTCCCGGACCACCACGCCGTCGAATCCCTCGTCGTCGACCAGCAGATTCGACCCGCCGCCGATCACCAGCAGCGGGGTGCCGTCGGTGTCGGCGGCCCGGATCGCGTCGATGAACTCCTGCTCGGTGTCGGTCTCGACCAGTTCCCGGACCGGGCCGCCCACGGCGAGGGTGGTCAGGTCGGCGAGGGTGGCGCTGCGGGTGGTGGCGGTCATGCCCCTACGGTAGGCCGGTTCACCGGCTCCGGCGGCGCGGCCGCCTTGACCACCAGCAGCCCGATCACGATCGGCACCGCGATCACCAGCAGCGCGTGCCGGTAGCCCACATGGTCCGCGAGCAGGCCGAGCAGCGGCGGGCCGGCCAGGAACGCGGTGTAGCCGATGGTGGACACCACCGACACCCGGGCCGCCGCCCGCAGCGGGTCGTCGGAGGCGGCGCTCATCCCGACCGGGAACCCGAGGGCCGCACCCATCCCCCACAGCACCGCGCCGATCACCGCGAGCCAGAGCAGGTCCCGCGGCACCAGGCCGAAGACCAGCAGCCCGACCAGTGCCAGCCCGGCGCACAGTCGCAGCACCGCCACCCGGCCGAACCGGTCCAGCAGCGCCGTGCCGAGGAAGCGCATCGTGGTCATCGCCGCGACGAAGATCCCGAACGCCACCGCCCCGATCGTGTCGCTCTGGTCGAAGCCGTCCACCACCGCCAGGCTCAGCCAGTCGTTGCCCGCACCCTCGGTCAGCGCGGCGGCCAGGATGACCAGGCCGATCAGCAGCGTGCGCGGCTCCAGCCAGGCGGCGAACACCGACTGCCGCGGGCCGTCCGACGGGTGGGCCGCGGCGGCCTCGGCGTGCCCGGCGGGCAGGAACTTCCGGGTGGCCACGAACACCCCGACCGTGGACAGCAGCACCACCACCGGCAGGTGCACCCACACGGGCACCTTCGCACCCGCCGCCACTGCCGCCACCCCGGCCGCGGCGACCGTGCCGACCGAGAAACCGGCGTGGTACCGCGGCATCACGGTGCGGCCGAGCCGCTGTTCGACCAGCGCGCCCTCCAGATTCATCGAGGCGTCCCAGACCCCGGTACCCACCCCGCACAGCACCAGCGCCACCGCCACCACCGGCACCTGGCCCAGACCGACCCCGACGGCGGCCAGCAGGTACCCGCAGGCGTTCAGCACGGCAAAGGCCAGCACGGTGCGGGCCGCGCCCAGCTTGGTCACGATCAGCCCGGACAGCGGCAGCGCGACGATCGAGCCCATCGACCCGACCAGCAGCAGCAGGCCCATCTGCGCCGGTTGCAGGCCGAGCCCGTCCCGGACCGCGGGCAACCGGGCGGCCCAGCTGGAGAAGTTGGCGCCGCTCAGCGCGAAGACCGCGAACACGGCAACGGAGGCCGCGCGGACCTGGGGGTGGGTGGACGTCATCGTCAGAGCTCTCGGTTCATGGACGGGCAGGTTCGAGGGTGGCAGGTGCGGGCTGCTCCTGGCGAGCGACCACCCGGGCCAGCAGCACGCTGGTAACCATCGACACCGTGATCAGCAGCAGCGCGTGCCGGGCACCCATCGCCTCGGCGGCCAGGCCGAGCAGCGGCGGGGCGGCCAGCGAGGCGGTGGAGCTGAACGAGCTGACCACCGACACCCGGGCGGCGGCGCGCAGCGGGTCGTCCGAGGCGGCGGCGATGCCGATCGGCACGGTCAGCGCCGCACCGAAGCCCCAGGCGATGATGCCGACGGCCGCCAGCGGCAGGGTCGGGGCGAAGCCGAACAGCACCAGCCCGGCCAGCGACACCACCCCGGAGACCCGCAGCACCACCACCCGGCCGTACCGGTCGATCAGCGTGGTGCCGAGCAGCCGCACCGCAGTCATCGCCCCGACGAACACCCCGAACATCGCCGCGCCGATCGCCTCGGTCTGCTCGAAGCCGTCCACCACCGCCAGCGCCAGCCAGTCGTTGGCCGACCCCTCGGACAGGGCGGCGGACATGATCACGACGCCGATCAGCAGCGTGCGCGGTTCGCGCCAGGCGTGCAGCGCGGATCCCGGGCGGGCGGTGGCCCGCACCCCGCGCAGCCGCAGCGTCCGGCCCAGCACCCCTGCCCGGCCCGGCGCGGTGGCGGCCTCCACCCGGGCGGCCCGCGCGGCGGCGCGCTGCTCGGGGCCGGGCGGCAGCGAGTCCAGCACCGCCCCCGGCACCGACGCGAGCCGCCACACCGCACCGACGATCGCCGTCACCACAAACTGCACCAGCAGCGGCACCTGCGCGTGCGCGGCCAGCGCCCCGATGCCCGAGCCCACCACCGACCCGATCGAGAACGCCGCGTGGAACTGCGGCAGCACCGTGCGGCCCATCCGGCGCTCCACCGCCGCGGTCTCCACGTTCAGCGGGACGTTGCCCAGCGCGAAGGCCGACCCGGACAGGAAGATCCCGACCGCGAGCACCGGCACCGAGTGCAGGGTGGGGCCGAGCCCGATCAGCACGTAGGCGGCCGAGAACGCGGCGGTGGACAGGTACAGCACCAGCCGGCCGCCGAACCGGGTGACCAGCCAGCCGGCCAGCGAGACCGTGGCCAGCGACCCGACCGACCCGGCGATCAGGATGCCGCCGAGCTCGGCCTCGCTCATCCCGAGGGCGGTCCGCACCGCCGGGATCCGGGCCAGCCAGGAGGAGAACATCAGGCCGGTCAGCATGAACAGGCCGAGCAGCAGCCGACGGGCCCGGGCCACCACCGGATCGACCGGAGCGCGCTCGCCACGGGGCGGGCGCGGGCGCGGGAGCTGCCCGGTGGCGGGGCGCGGGCGGCGCGGGGTGGTCACGGCGAACTCCTGAGGCGATCGAATCGATTCGAACCCGGCCCCGAGCGGGTGGATCGAATCGATTAGAGGGACCCGACCAGTCTGCGGGTACCCTGGCAACGGCGTCAACATCGTCCCCCCGCTCGGCGGCGGGCGAACCGGCGCCAGGCCATGCATCCAGCGCCGGGCCCGCCGCCCGGCAGGCAGGAGACCCGGTGTCGCCACGCCCCACCCTCGCCGACGTCGCCGCGCGCGCCGGGGTGTCCGTCTCCACCGCGTCCCTGGCGTTCTCCGGCGCCGGGCCGATCGCCGACGCCACCCGGGAGCGCGTGCTCGCCGCCGCCAAGGACCTGGACTACTCCGGCCCCAACCCGCTCGGCCGCCAGCTGCGGTCCGGCCGCTCCGGCATCGTCGGCGTGGTGGTCGGGGACGCCCTCAAACGCTCGTTCCGCGACCCGGTCTCGGTGCAGCTGCTGGACGGCCTGGTGGACACCATCGCCCCGGCCGGGCTCGGGGTGCTGCTGATACCCGGCCCCACCGGCCCGGACGAGCCGGCCGTCGACCCGCTGATCGAGTCCGCCGCGATGGACGTGGCGGTGATGATCTGGGGCGGCAGCAGCGAGGACCCGACCCTGCAGGCGCTGCGCCGGCGCGGCATCCCGGCGGTGGTGGTCGAGGGCCACGAGCTGGACGACATCGTCACCATCGGGATCGACGACCGCGACGGGGTGGCCGAGGCCGCCCGGCACCTGCTGGACCTGGGCCACCGCCGGATCGCCACCGTCACCCTGCCGTTCGGCCCGGACCGGCGCGCCGCGGTGGCCGACCCGGACCGGCAGCGCGCGATCCGGTGGAAGATCGCCGAGCGCCGGCTGGCCGGTCTGCGGGACGCCGGGGTGGAGCCGGTCGCGGTGTATGAGACGCCCGCCTCACTGGTCGAGCACGGCACGGCGGCCGCGCACGCCCTACTGGACCTGCCCGCCGACCAACGGCCGACCGCGATCGTCGCCCAGTCCGACCTGTTGGCCTCCGGCGTGGTGATCGGTGCCCGAGAGCTCGGTCTCCGGGTGCCAGAGGACGTCTCGATCGCCGGCTTCGACGGCCTGGACCTGCCCTGGCTCACCCCGGACGTGCTCACCACCGTGGTGCAGCCGATCGCGGAGAAGGGAGCCGTGGTCGGCCGGGCCGTGCGGGAGCTGTTGGCCGGGGAGCACCCCGCCGATCAGGTGCTGCCGGTGCGGCTGCGGGTGGGCACCACCACCGGCCCGGCGCCGGCCGCCTGAGTCAGGACAGCCGGACGAGCGCCTGGCACTTGGCCAGCACGCGGGCACCGTCGCAGGTGACGGTCAGGTCGATCCGGGCAGTGCCGGACTCCGGGTCCAGCGCACCCACCGCGGCGACCACCTCGACCTCGGCGGCACCAGGGTCGGGCACCGGCACGGTCCGGGCGAACCGGGTCTGGTAGTCCACGATCGCGCCCGGGTCGCCGAGCCAGTCGGCGACCACCGAGCTCGCGGCACCCATCGTCCACATGCCGTGCGCGATCACGCCCGGCAGGCCGACCTCGGTCGCGAACCGCTCGTTCCAGTGGATCGGGTTGAAGTCACCGCTGGCGCCGGCGTAGCGCACCAGCCGGGACCGGTCCACGGCGATGGTGCGGCGGGCGACCTCCTGGCCGACGGCCAGCTCGCTCAGAGCGGGCATCAGGCGTCCTCCCCCCGCACCGCGAGGGTGGAGGTGACCGACGCCACCGGCTCACCGGACTCGGCGGAGATCACACAGCGGGTGGTGATCATCGACAACCCGGCACGCTCGGTGATCGCGTCGACGTGCAGCACCGTCACCAGCCGGTCACCGGCGTGGATAGGGCGGTGGTGCACGAAGCGCTCGTCGGCGTGCACGACCCGGCTGAAGTCGATCCCGGCCGCCGGGTCCTGGATCAGCTGAGCCTCGGCACGCTGCGCCACCACCACCGCGAAGGTGGGCGGAGCGATCACGTCCGGGTAGCCCAGCGCCTGGGCGGCGGCGGGATCGGTGTGCGCGGGGTGCGTGGCCCCCACGGCCTCCGCGAACTCGCGGAGCTTCACGCGGCCGACCTCGTACGGCTCGTTCGGCGGGTACTCCCGCCCGGCGAACTCAGGGTTGACGGCCACGGCTGATCGTCAGCGTCAGCGGGTCTCGCGGTGCAGCGTGTGGCGGCCGTCGCGCGGGCAGAACTTGTTCATCTCGAGCCGGTCGGGGTTGTTCCGACGGTTCTTCTTGGTGATGTAGTTCCGCTCCTTGCACTCCGTGCACGCGAGCGTGATCTTCGGACGGACGTCCGAGCTCTTGCTGGCCATGTTCGTGCCACCCTCCGCGCCAGTGGCGCCGTGTTCTGCTGATGCGCGCCGGCCGACGCGCTGGTTCATGCGTGGTAGCGGGAGCGGGGCTTGAACCCGCGACCTCACGATTATGAGTCGTGCGCTCTGACCAACTGAGCTACCCCGCCAGGGATGAGGCACGGGCCAGGACCACGAGGTCCTGGCCCGTGTCACATCACAGAGCCCCGAAAGGGAATCGAACCCTTGACCTTCTCCTTACCATGGAGACGCTCTGCCGACTGAGCTATCGGGGCAGCGCGGGAAACACTACACGGCCCTCGGCGCGGAGTGAAATCGTCGCGCCCTCCCCCGCAGGCCCGCCCGGAGATCACGGGCCACGCACTCCCCCGCAGACCAGAACAGGGCGCCCTCCGTGAGGAGGACGCCCTGTCGAGGGTGGCGGGTGAGGGATTCGAACCCCCGTAGGCAGTGCCAGCTGATTTACAGTCAGCCCCCTTTGGCCGCTTGGGTAACCCGCCAAGGGTGGCGCGCCGGTCGGTACGACCTGCGTGCGGATGGAAGGATAGCAAGGGTTCGGACCCTCCCGTGACATCCGGCCACGGCGGACCGGGTCCCGCACCGCACCAGACCGTCATCGCAGGAGGTAGTCATGGCCAGCGACTCGTCGTTCGACGTCGTCAGCAAGGTGGACCGGCAGGAGGTCGACAACGCGCTGAACCAGGCCGCCAAGGAGATCGCCCAGCGCTACGACTTCAAGGACGTCGGCGCCTCGATCAGCTGGAGCGGCGACAGCGTCCTGATGGTCGCCAACTCCGAGGAGCGGGTCCGCGCCGTCCTGGACGTGTTCCAGACCAAGCTGATCAAGCGCGGCGTCTCGCTCAAGGCGATCGACACCGGCGACGGCGACCCCAAGGCGTTCGGCAAGGAGTACCGGCTCACCGGCACCCTCAAGGAGGGCCTGTCCTCGGAGAACGCCAAGAAGGTGGCCAAGCTGATCCGCGACGAGGGCCCCAAGGGCGTCAAGACCGTCATCCAGGGCGAGGAGGTCCGGGTGTCCTCCAAGAGCCGCGACGACCTGCAGGCGGTCATCGCGCTGCTCAAGGGCGCGGACGACATCGACGCGGCGCTGCAGTTCGTCAACTACCGCTGAGCCACGCGGTCGCGGTTCGCACCGGCGCGGGCCGCGACCGGCCGGTCAGTACCGCGTGATCCCGCCGATATCCCCCGCCATCCGCTCCAGCCGGGCGATCCGGTCGCCCATCGGCGGGTGGGTGGCGAACAGCTTGCCGACCCCGGCGCCCTTGAACGGGTTGGCGATCATCAGGTGCGAGACGTCCACCAGGTCGCGGTCCTGCGGGAGCGGGCGGGCCTGGGTGCCGGCGTCGAGCTTGCGCAGGGCGGAGGCCAGGGCGAGCGGGTCGCCGGTGAGGTTGGCGCCGTCCTCGTCGGCGTCGTACTCGCGGGTCCGGCTGATCGCGAGCTGGATCATGGTGGCGGCCAGCGGGGCGAGCAGGGCCATCAGCAGCGCGGCGAAGGGGTTGCCACCCCGCTCGCGGTCGTTGCCCCCGCCGAAGATCAGCGCGATCTGGGCGATCGAGGTGATGACGCCGGCCACCGCGGCGGCGATCGAGGACGTGAGGATGTCCCGGTTGTAGACGTGCATCAGCTCGTGGCCCAGCACGCCGCGCAGTTCGCGCTCGTCCAGGATCTGCAGGATGCCCTCGGTGCAGCAGACCGCGGCGTTGCGCGGGTTGCGGCCGGTGGCGAAGGCGTTCGGGGCGGCGGTGGGCGACACGTACAGCCGGGGCATCGGCTGGCGGGCCTCGGTGGAGAGCTCGCGCACGATCCGGTACATCACCGGCTGCTCGATCTCGGAGACCGGGCGGGCGTGCATGGCGCGGATCGCGATCTTGTCCGAGTTCCAGTACGAGTAGGCCGTGCTCAGCAGGCCGAACACCGCGAACAGCCAGATGTAGCGACCGCCCGCCACCAGGGCACCGATGCCGAGCAGCACCGCCCACAGCACGCCGAACAGGAGTGCCGTCTTCAGCCCGTTGTAGTGCCGGTGGCCCATGGTCGTCCTTCCCTCGCCGGGGAGCGCGGGTGAGGGCGCTCCGTTCCCCGAGACAACGCCGCAGGCCCCGCCCCGGTTCCCCTACCCTGGCCCTTCGCGCGCCATCACGCGCGCGCGACCACCGGGCCGCCGGCCCCGTCCCCCGAGGAGACCCTCGTGCGTAGCACCCGCATTCTCGCCCTGGCCGCTGCGAGCGCCCTGGCGCTCGCGGCGTGTGCCCCGGCCGACGACGACAGCAGCGGCGGTGCCACCGCCACCGACGGCGCGCTGCAGACGCTGACCGACGGTGTGCTGACCATCGGCACCTCCGACCCGGCCTACGAGCCGTGGATCGTGGACAACGACCCCAGCAACGGCAAGGGCTACGAGTCGGCGGTCGCCTACGCGGTGGCCGAGCAGCTCGGCTACGACGCGGACCAGGTCGAGTGGGTGACCGTGACCTTCGACCAGATCATCGCGCCGGGCGCCAAGAGCTTCGACTTCGCGATCAACCAGGTGTCGATCAGCCCGGAGCGGGCCGAGAACCTGGACTTCTCCTCCTCGTACTACGACACCGCGCAGGCCGTGGTCACGGTCGAGGGCAGCCCGGCGGCGGAGGCGAGCAGCCTGGCCGACCTCAAGGGCGTCAAGCTCGGCGCGATGGTCGGCACCACCAGCCTGCAGGTCGCGCAGGACACGATCGAACCGGACACCGACATCCAGGTGTTCAACGACAACGACCAGGTGAAGCAGGCGCTGACCTCCGGCCTGGTGGACGCGATCATCGTCGACCTGCCGACCGCGCTCTACATCACCGCGGCCGAGCTGGACGACGGCGTGCTGGTCGGTCAGCTGCCGGCCGGTGACGACCCGGACCAGTTCGGCCTGGTGCTGGACAAGGACTCCCCGCTCACCGAGCCGGTCACCGAGGCGGTGGACGCGCTGCGCGAGGACGGCACGCTGGACGACCTGCAGGCCGAGTGGCTCACCGACGCCGCCGGTGCCCCGGTCCTGAAGTAATGACCAGCACCTCCGCCGACGGCGCCCGGGCCTCCGCCTGGGCGCCGTCGGCGCGTCAGCTCGAACGGGACGCCTTCCGCAAGGGCCGGGCCCGCCGCTCGGTGCTGGTGGCGATCGTCAGCACGGTGCTGGTGGCCGCGGTGGCGGTGCTGGCGCTGGTCAGTTCGCCCGGGTGGCCTCGGGTGCGCAAGTCGTTCCTGGACCCGCACGTGGCCTGGGAGTCGCTGCCCAAGGTGCTGGAAGGGCTGTGGCTGAACGTCCGGGTGATGGTGGTCTGCGCGGTGATCATCGTGGTGCTGGCGATGCTGCTGGCCCTGGCCCGGACCCTGCGCGGCCCGGCGTTCTTCCCGCTGCGCGCGCTGGCCACCGGCTACGTCGACGTGTTCCGCGGGCTGCCGCTGATCCTGGTGCTGCTGCTGGTCGGCTTCGGGCTGCCCGGGCTGCGCTTGCAGGGCATCCCGACCTCGGCGGTGGTGCTCGGCGGCATCGCCCTGGTGCTGACCTATTCGGCCTATGTCGCCGAAGTGTTCCGGGCCGGGATCGAGTCGGTGCACCCCTCGCAGATCGCCTCGGCCCGCTCGCTCGGGCTGACCCGCGGGCAGACGCTGCGGCACGTGGTGCTGCCGCAGGCGGTGCGCCGGGTGATCCCGCCGCTGCTGAACGACCTGGTCTCGCTGTCCAAGGACTCCGGTCTGATCTCGATCCTGGGTGCGATCGACGCGGTGCGCGCGGCCCAGCTCAAGACCGCCGAGTACGCCAACTTCACGCCCTATGTGGTCGCCGGGGTGCTGTTCGTGCTGCTGACCATCCCGCTGACCCGGTTCACCGACGCGCTGGCCAAGCGGGGCGGCTGGCTGGGCTCGCAGAGCGGCCTGGCCGGTGCGGGGGCGATGCGATGAACGGCACCGAGCCGCTGCTGCGGATCGACCGGGTGCGCAAGGCCTTCGGCGACCACGTCGTGCTGGACGACCTGTCGCTGGATGTGCACGAGCACCAGGTCGTCGTGCTGATCGGGTCCTCCGGGTCCGGGAAGTCGACCCTGCTGCGCTGCATCAACCTGCTGGAGGAGGTCGACGACGGCGCGATCACCATGGCCGGGCAGGAGATCACCGACCCGCGGGTGGACGCCAACGCGGTGCGCGCCCGGATCGGGATGGTCTTCCAGTCCTACAACCTGTTCCCGCACCTGCGGGTGCTGGACAACGTGGCCCTGGCGCCACGGCTCGTGCACAAGCTCGACCGGGCCGAGGCGCGCGACCGGGCCGCCCGGATGCTGGACCGGGTCGGGCTGGCCGCCAAGGCCAACTCTTTCCCGGACGAGCTGTCCGGCGGCCAGCAGCAGCGGGTGGCGATCGCCCGGGCCCTGGTCGGCCAGCCGGCGTTGATGCTGCTGGACGAGGTGACCAGCGCCCTGGACCCGGAACTGGTCGGCGAGGTGCTCGGCCTGCTGGAGGAGCTGAAGGCGGAGGGCACCACGATGGTGCTGGCCACCCACGAGATGAGCTTCGCCCGGCATGTGGCCGACCAGGTGTGCTTCCTGCATCAGGGCCGGATCCTGGAGCAGGGCCCGCCGGAGCAGGTGCTGGTCGAACCGCGCGAGCAGCGCACCCGGGACTTCCTGCGGCGGTTCACCGCGGGCTGAGCGTCGCCTCCTGGACCCGGCTCAGCCGCTGGGCCCGGCTCGCCCGCACCCCGTCGATGGTCAGCAGCACCAGCGCGACCCAGACCAGCGCGAAGCCCCACCACCGGGCCGGCGGCATGGTCTCGTGCAGCACGGTCACCCCGATCAGGAACTGCAGGATCGGCGCCAGGTACTGCAGCATCCCGACCACGCTGAGCGGCAGCCGGCGGGCGGCCTCGCCGAACAGCAGCAGCGGCAGCGCCGTGACCACCCCGGTGCCGACCAGGGCCAGGGCCTGCCCGGTGCCGGCGTGGCCGAAGCTGCTGTCACCGATCGCGGTCAGCCAGATCAGGTACCCCGCGGCGACCGGTGCCAGCACCAGGGTCTCCACCGCGAGCGACGGTGCGGCGCCCACCGACCGGCCGACCCGGTTCTTCAGCAGCCCGTAGAACCCGAAGGAGAACGCCAGGGTGAGCGCCACCCACGGCAGCCGCCCGACCCCGACCGTGATCACCACCACCGCCAGCACGCTGATCCCGAGCGCGATCCACTGCAACCGGCGCAGCCGCTCGCGCAGCACCAGCACCGCCAGCCCGACCGTGACGATCGGGTTGATGAAGTAGCCCAGCGCCGCGTCGACCACGTGACCGGACAGCGTCCCGTAGACGAAGGTCAGCCAGTTCACCGCCAGCAGCACCGCCGCCACCGCCAGCACCCCGAGGGTCCGGCCAGAGCGCAGCACGGTGCCGAACGCACCCCACGCGCGGCCCACCGTGAGCACCACCGCGCAGAACACCAGGGACCACAGCACCCGGTGCGCGATGATCTCCGCCGGGCCGGCCGGGACCAGCAGGGTGAAGTACAGCGGGAGCACGCCCCACAGCAGGTAGGCGGCCGTGCCGTTGGCCAGGCCACGGGGATCCAGGGTCGGGGTGGGTGTCGTGCTCACAGGCCGAACCGTAACCCCGGCCGCCGACCCACCCCGGACCGCATCCGGCCGTTGGCAGGAGTTCGACGGCGATTGGCGAGCGGAGGCACCCTTGCCCGGCCCGCCTAGACTGGTCACAGCCCGCGGCCGCAGGGCGGCGACCTGGACGTCCGGACCCGGACTCGGTCGCCGGAGCGTCGCGCGGCGCCACGTCCTCGTCGAGAGAGAAGGAAGCCGCGTGAGCTCCCACCGTCCCGTCCGGGTCGCCGTGATCGGCGCCGGACCCGCGGGCATCTACGCCTCGGACATCCTGTCCCGTTCCGGACTGGACGTGTCCATCGACCTGATCGAGCGGCTGCCCGCCCCGTTCGGACTGGTCCGCTACGGCGTGGCCCCCGACCACCCCCGGATCAAGCAGATCATCACCGCCCTGCACAAGGTGCTCGAACGGGGTGACATCCGGCTGATCTGCAACGTCGACTACGGCGTGGACCTCAAGCTGGAGGACGTCCGGCGGCACTACGACGCGGTGATCTTCGCCACCGGGGCGATCAAGGACGCCGACCTGCCGATCCCCGGCATCGACCTGGACGGGTCCTACGGCGCCGCCGACTTCGTCTCCTGGTACGACGGGCACCCGGACGTGCCGCGCAGCTGGCCGCTGGACGACCGCGAGGTCGCCGTGATCGGCGCCGGCAACGTCGCGCTGGACGTGGCCCGGATGCTCGCCAAGCACGCCGAGGACCTGGCCGCCACCGACGTCCCGGCCAATGTGCACCAGGTGCTCGCGGCCTCCCCGATCACCGATGTGCACGTCTTCGCCCGGCGCGGCCCGGCGCAGGCCAAGTTCTCCAGCCTGGAGCTGCGCGAGCTGGGCCACGTTCGCGACGTCGACGTGATCGTCTACCCGGAGGACTTCGAGTTCGACGAGGGCTCCCAGGCGGCGATCCGCTCGTCCAACCAGACCAAGCAGGTGGTCAAGACCCTCACCGACTGGACGCTCAAGGAGCCGGAGGAGCTGACCGCGAGCCGGCGGATCCACCTGCACTTCCTGCACGCCCCGGCCGAGGTGCTGGGCGAGGACGGCAAGGTGGTCGGCCTGCGGACCGAGCGCACCGTGCTCACCGGCGACGGCACCGTGGTCGGCACCGGGCAATTCCACGACTGGCCGGTGCAGGCGGTCTACCGCGCGGTGGGCTACTTCGGCTCCCCGGTGGTGGACGTGCCCTTCGACGAGCAGGGCGGGGTGATCGCCAACCGGGAGGGCCGGGTGGTGGACGTCGACGGCGACCCGGTGCCCGGGGTGTACACCACCGGCTGGATCAAGCGCGGCCCGGTCGGCCTGATCGGCCACACCAAGTCCGATGCCAAGGAGACCATCGAGCACCTGGTCGAGGACGCCGCGGCCGAGTCGTTCCGCGCCGCCACCGAGCCCGACCCGGAGGCCGTGCTCGACTTCCTGCGGGCCCGTGGCGCCCGGCCGATCCACTGGGACGGCTGGGAGCTGCTGGACGCCTACGAGCGCACGCTGGGCGAGCGGGAAGGCCGCGAGCGGGTCAAGGTCGTCCCCCGCGAGGACATGGTCCGGATCGCGCTCGCCCTGACCGACGAGGACTGACTCGCACCACGACGAGGGCCCCGCACCGGATCACCGGTGCGGGGCCCTCGTGGCGTGGTCTCAGGACGCCCGATTCACCAGCGCCTCGGCGAAGGAGATGAACGAGTCCTTCACCGGCCCGGCCGGCAGCGGGTCGAGCAGGGCGACCGCCTCGTCCACCAGCGCCAGCGCCCGGGCCCGGGTCTCCTCGACCACCTCGTGCGCGGACAGCTCGGCCACCGCGCGGGCCAGGTCCTGGTCCGCGGACAGGTCGGAGTCCAACAGCTCGACCAGCGCGAGGTCGGCCGGCCGGGATTCCCGGGCCGCCCGCTCGCGGAGCAGCAGCACCGGCATGGTCGGCACCTGCTCGCGCAGATCGGTGCCGGGGGTCTTGCCGGACAGCGTCCCGTCCAGCGACAGGTCGATCACGTCGTCGGCCAGCTGGAACGCCACCCCGATCCGCTCGCCGAAGGCCGCGACGGTCTCCACCGTGGCCTGGTCGCAGCCACCGTACATCGCACCCAGCCGGGCGGAGGTGGCGATCAGCGAGGCGGTCTTGTCGGCCAGCACCCGCAGGTAGTGCTGCACCGGGTCGTCGCCCTCGGCCGGGCCCATCGACTCGTGCAGCTGGCCCAGGCACAGCCGCTCGAACGTCCCGGCCTGGATCTTGACCGCCTCCGGCCCGAGCCCGGCCACCGTGGTGGACGCCCGGGAGAACAGCAGGTCCCCGACCAGGATCGCCACCGAGTTGCCCCACACCTCGTGCGCGGCCGGGGCGCCGCGCCGCAGCGGGGCGGAGTCCATCACGTCGTCGTGGTACAGCGAAGCCAGGTGGGTCAGCTCCACCACCACGGCCGCGTCCAGCACCTCGTCCCGGGAACCGTCGCCCAGTTCGGCCGCCAGCAGGGTCAGCATCGGGCGCAGCCGCTTGCCCCCGGCGTCGGCCAGGTGGTGTGCGGCATCGTCCACCAGCTGATCGGCATAGGCGGCGGCGTCGTGCAGGCGGCTCTCGACCAGGTCGAGTCGACCCGCGATCCGCTCGGCGAGGGCCGGGTCGGCGAGCGGCAGGGCGGTCGGGGATGTCACGGGACGAACCTATCTGGCCGGACGGCTGAGGGCAGAACTGACGCGCGACCGCCGCCCCGCGCGGGTGGCACGGGGCGGCGGTCAGTGATCGAGGGTACGCGGCTCAGGGCAGGAAGACCGCCACCTGGGAGATCGCCTCCAGCACCGGCCCGGGCAGCACGCCCAGCAGGACGGTCAGCACCGCGCAGATCGCGATGGCGGCGACCGCGAAGCCCTGGGAGGTGACCACGACGGTGCGGGGGCGACCGCCGGCCTCGTCGTCGGTGTCGGACAGCGGGCCGCCGTGCGGGCTGGTGAAGAACATCAGCACGATCAGGCGCACGTAGAAGAACGCGGCCGCGGCGGAGGCCAGGACGCCGATCAGGGCCAGCGGCCACGCGCCGCCGTCCACCGCCGCGGCGAACACGGCGAACTTGCCGGTGAAGCCCGCGGTGAGCGGGATCCCGGCGAAGGACAGCAGGAACAGGGCGAAGGTGCCGGCCAGCACGGGGTGGGTGCGACCGAGGCCGGCCCACTGCGAGATGTCGGTGGCCTCGCCGAGCACCGGGGCGTCGGCCTCGTCCTGGTCATCGGCGGCCGGGCCGGTGACGCCGGGGGTGTCCGAGCCGGCGGGCAGGACACCGGCGGCGACCGCGGCACCGAGGGTGGCGGCGGCGTTCTCCGGGACCGCGGCGGAGGCGGTGCCCCGCTCCCGGACCAGGGAGACGATGCCGAAGGCGCCGACGGTGGCCGCGCCGTAGGCCAGCAGGTAGAACAGCACCGCGGTGATGCCGCTCTGGGCCAGGGCGATCACGCCGGTGAGCACGAAGCCGGCGTGCGCGATCGAGGAGTAGGCCAGGATCCGCTTGACGTCGGTCTGCACCAGGGCGATCACGGTGCCGACCACCATGGTGGCGATCGCGACGGTCCACATCATCGGTTCCAGGTCCCAGCGCATGCCGGGCACCACGGTGTAGAACACCCGCAGCAGGGCGCCGAAGGCGGCGACCTTGGTGCAGGCGGCCATGAAGCCGGTGATCGGGGTCGGGGCGCCCTGGTAGACGTCCGGGGTCCAGGAGTGGAACGGCACCGCGCCGACCTTGAACAGCAGGCCGATCAGCACCAGCAGCGAGCCGACCAGCAGCAGCCCGTCCATCCCGGTGACGGCGGGCACCGCGGCGGCGATGTCGCTGTACCGGATCGAGCCGGAGTAGCCGTAGAGCAGCACGATGCCGAACAGCAGCAGTGCGGAGGCGAACGCGCCGAGCAGGAAGTACTTCATCGACGCCTCCTGGCTGAGCAGGCGACGGCGGCGGGCCATCCCGGTCAGCAGGTACAGCGGCAGCGACAGCACCTCGAGCGCGATGAACAGGGTCAGCAGGTCGCCGGTGGCCGGGAAGATCATCATGCCGCCGGTGGCGAACAGCATCAGCGGGTAGATCTCGGTCTGCTGCAGCCCGGCCCGGCGGGCGGACTCCTCGTAGCCGGATCCCGGCACCGAGGCGGCCTGCGGGGCGAAGGCGTCCTCGCCGGTGGAGGTGCGGTCCGCGGCGATCAGCACGGCCAGCAGGGCGAGCAGCGCGATCACGGCCTGCATCACCAGCGTCGGCCCGTCGACCAGGAGCGAGCCGCCGAGCACGTCGGTGCCGCCGGTGTCCTTGACGTCGTTCCAGAGCAGGCCGACCGACACGATGCTGCCCAGCAGGGCGAGCAGGGTGAGGGCGAGCTGGATCGGCCGGCGGGTGGCCCGGGGCGCGAAGGCCTCGACCAGCACCCCGATCACCGCCGCGCCGAGCGGGAACAGCACCGGCGTGAGCTGGGCCCACGCGATGTCCGGAGCGTTGAAGGTCACTGCTCGCTCCCCTCGTCACCAGCGGTGACCAGATCCGGGGCGTCGGTGACGCCCACCTGCGTGATGGTGCTGGTGGCGGGCTCGTCCACCAGGTGCAGCGCCGGGGCCGGGTAGAAGCCCAGCACCAGCATCAGCGCGATCAGCGGCCCGACCACCCAGCGTTCCCGGCCGGACAGGTCACGGGTGCCGGCCAGGTCGTCGCGGACCGGACCGGTGAACACCCGCTGGTAGGTCCACAGCACGTAGAGCGCGGCGAGCACCACGGCCACCGCGGCGATGATCGCGGCCGGACGGTGGGTGCCGAAGGTGCCGACGATCACCAGGAACTCGCTGACGAAGGTCGACAGGCCCGGCAGCGACAGCGCGGACAGCCCGATCACCAGGAAGGTCCCGGCCAGCACCGGGGTGATCCGCTGCAGCCCGCCGAAGTCCGCGATCCGCGCCGACCCCTTGCGGGCGACCAGGAAGCCGACCAGCAGGAACAGCCCGCCGGTGCTCAGGCCGTGGTTGACCATGTAGAACGACGAGCCGCCGATCGAGGTGCTGGTGAAGGCGAAGATGCCCAGCACGATGAACCCGAAGTGCGACACCGAGGTGTAGGCGACCAGCCGGAACATGTCCTGCTGTCCGAGGGCCAACAGGGCGCCGTAGAAGATCGACACCAGGGCCAGCGCGATGATCACCGGGGCCGCCCAGCGGGACGCCTCCGGGAACAGCGGCAGGCACAGGGTCAGCATCCCGAAGGTGCCGACCTTGTCCAGCACGCCGACCAGCAGCGTCGAGGTGCCGGCCGGGGCCTGCTCGGCGGCGTCCGGCAGCCAGGAGTGCACCGGGAACATCGGCGCCTTGATCGCGAACGCCAGGAAGAACGCCAGGAACAGCCAGCGGCCGGTCCCGGTGGGCAGGTCCAGGCCGGTGAGGCTGGTGATCAGGAAGCCCTCGCTGCCGCCGGGGCCGTTCAGGTAGAGCACGATGACGCCGACCAGCATCACCAGGCCACCGGCCAGGGAGAACAGCAGGAACTTCACCGCGGCGTAGCGCCGCTGCGGTCCGCCG
The DNA here is from genome assembly GCF_012396125.1 of Cellulomonas denverensis. Classification (GTDB taxonomy): domain Bacteria; phylum Actinomycetota; class Actinomycetes; order Actinomycetales; family Cellulomonadaceae; genus Cellulomonas; species Cellulomonas denverensis. The sequence goes on from NZ_JAAXOX010000001.1 coordinate 629,522, forward strand.
AAGGCCCCGATCATGAAGTAGACCGGGATCAGCATCGCCTCGAACAGCACGTAGAACAGGAACAGGTCCCGGGCGGCGAAGACCGCGACCATGAACGAGGTGAGCACCAGGACCAGCGCCAGGTAGTGCCGGAGCCGGTTGCTGGCGCCGTCCTGGGAACCCTGCTCCTTCCAGGCGGCCAGCACGACCAGCGGCACCAGGACCACGGCCATGCCGATCAGCAGCATGCCGACGCCGTTGACGCCGAGGGCGTAGGAGACCCCGAACTGCGGGATCCACTGGTGCTGCTCGTAGAGCTGGTAGCTGTCGGACGAGGCGCCGCCACCGAAGGCGGTGATCCCGGCGACGACCGCCAGCACCACCTCGACCAGGGCGAAGCCGAGGGCGATCTCCCGGACCCGGCGCGGACCGGCGGTGGCCGATCCGGCGGGCTTGGGCAGCAGCCAGAGCAGTGCGGCGCCGATCAGCGGCCACACGATCAGCATGGTCAGCCAGGGCACGTCGGCGGCGACCGTCGCGGCGGGGGTGAGCGTGAGCACGGTTCTTCTCCCTCAGATCCGCGGAGCCAGGACGACGACGGCCAGCACGACGAGACCGATCAGCATGGTCGCGGCGTACTGCCGGGCGTAACCGGACTGCAGCTTGCGTAGCACCTGGCCGATCCCGACCGTGAGCTTGCCCAGGCCGGTGAACGCGCCGTCCACCACCGAGCGGTCGCCGTAGACCAGCGACCGGGTCAGGTACTGGCCGGGCTGGACCAGCAGGGCATCGTTGACGGTGTCCTGGTACATGTCCACCCGGGCGGCCCGGGTGAGCACCGAGCCCTTCGGGGCGGTGGTCGGCACCGGCAGGGCGCCGTACTGCCGCCAGGCGAGCACCAGGCCGATCGCGACCGCGACCAGGGTGGCGATCTGGATCACCGGCACCGACAGCACCGGCTCGTGGTGTTCCACGTGCCCGGTGACCGGCTCCAGCCAGGTGGTGAAGCCGCCGCCGAGCTGGAGCACGAAGCCGAGTCCGAGCGAGCCGATCGCCAGGATGATCATCGGGACGGTCATCAGCCAGGGCGACTCGTGCGGGTGCCGCAGCGGCCGCTCGGCGCTCGCCTGGGCCTTGTTGTCGGTCCAGCGCGCCTTGCCGTGGAAGGTCATGAAGAACATCCGCGACATGTAGAACGCGGTGATCCCGGCGCCGACCAGGGCGACGATGCCGAACACCCAGGCCCGCCACTCGCCGGCACCCTCCGGCACCACGAAGGCGGACTCGATGATCTTGTCCTTGGACCAGAAGCCGGAGAACGGCGGCACGCCCAGGATCGCCAGCCAGCCCAGGCCGAAGGTGGCCCAGGTGATCACCATCGACGTGCGCAGCGCACCGAAGTGCCGCATGTCGGTGGTGTCGTCCATGCCGTGCATCACCGACCCGGCGCCCAGGAACATCCCGGCCTTGAAGAAGCCGTGCGTCACCAGGTGGAAGATCGCGAACGCGTAGCCGATCGGGCCCAGGCCCGCGGCCAGCACCATGTAGCCGATCTGGGACATGGTCGACGCGGCCAGCGCCTTCTTGATGTCGTCCTTGGCGCAACCGATGATCGCCCCGAGCACCAGCGTGATCGCCCCGATGATGGTGACGATCAGCTGCGCGGTGGGCGCACCCTCGAACACCGGCGCCGAGCGCACGATCAGGTACACACCGGCGGTGACCATGGTGGCGGCGTGGATCAGCGCGGACACCGGCGTCGGGCCGGCCATCGCGTCACCCAGCCAGGACTGCAGCGGGAACTGCGCGGACTTGCCGCAGGCGGCCAGCAGCAGCATCAGGCCGATCGCGGTGAGCATCCCGGTGGAGACCGCACCGGAGCCGACGCCGGCGTTCACGGTGTGGAAGTCCAGCGAGCCGAGCTGGCTGAACAGCAGCCCCATCGCGACCAGCAGGCCGATGTCGCCGATCCGGTTGGCCACGAAGGCCTTCTTGGCGGCCGCCGCGTACTCCGGGCGCTGGTTCCAGAACCCGATCAGCAGGTAGGACGCCAGGCCGACGCCCTCCCAGCCGACGAACAGCAGCAGGTAGGAGTCCGCCAGCACCAGGATCAGCATCGCCGCGATGAACAGGTTCAGGTAGGCGAAGAACCGGCGGCGGGAGTCGTCGTGGGCCATGTAGGCCACCGAGTAGATGTGGATCAGCGTGCCGACGAAGGTCACCAGCAGCACGAAGGTCAGCGACAGCGGGTCGATCTGCAGCCCGGCGGCCAGGCTGAACCGGCCCACCGAGATCCAGTCGAACAGGTGCACGCCGATCCCGCGGTCGGCGGCATCGCGGCCGAGCAGCTCGATCAGCAGCAGCGCGCCGATCACGAAGGAGGCGGCCGAGGCCAGCACACCGAGCCAGTGGCCCCAGCGGTCGGCCGCTCGTCCGAGCAGCAGCAGCACCGCCGCGCTCGCCAGCGGCACCGCCACCAACAAGGGGGCGAGGGATGTCAGGTTCACGTTCCCCTCAGCTCTTCAGCAGGTTGATGTCGTCGACCGACGCCGACTTCCGGGTGCGGAAGATCGACACGATGATCGCGAGCCCGACCACGACCTCCGCCGCGGCGACCACCATGACGAAGAAGGCCATCACCTGGCCGGTCAGGTTGCCGTGCAGCCGGGAGAAGGTCACCAGCGCCAGGTTCGAGGCGTTCAGCATGAGCTCGACGCCCATGAACACGATGATCGCGTTCCGCCGGAGCAGCACGGTGGCCGCGCCGATCGAGAACAGGATGGCGGACAGCACCAGGTAGTGGGTCAGGCTCACGGCTCGGTCTCCGTCTTGGTGGAGGCGGCGCCCAGGTCCACGTCGGTGGTGGGTCCGCTGGTGTGCCCTGGCGCGGCGGCCGGGGGCCTGGCTTCGGACTCCTCGGTGCCCAGCAGCGCGGCGGGGTCACCGCCGGTCGCCTCGGGCGGGTCGGCGACCGCGGTCACCGCACGCCGGTAGGTGTCGGCGTGGTAGCTGGTGGTGCCGGCCTCCTGGCCGCGGATCCGCAGCACCCGGGGCACCGAGTCCTCGATCGGGTTGCCCTGCGGGTCGAGGGCCGGCACGTCCATCGCGTTGTGCCGGGCGTAGACGCCGGGGGCGGGCAGCGGGGTGATCCGGGTGCCGGCCTTCATCCGCAGCGCCTGGCGCTCCGGCTGCTTGACCAGCTTCTTCAGCCGGGTGCGGTGGGTGAGCACCAGGGCACCGAGCGCGGCGATCACCAGCAGGGCGCCGACCACCTCCAGCCCGAAGACGTGCTCGCCGAAGATGATCCGGGCGACGCCGGTCGGGTTGCCCGGGGCGTTCGCCTCGTCCAGCCCGGCGACCTCGGGGTAGGTGGCCCGGACCAGCACGCCGATCAGGATCACGGCCAGGCCGATCCCGGCGATCCAGCCGACCCAGCGCTGCGCCTTGATCGTCTCCACCAGGGAGTCCGAGGCGTCGACGCCGACCAGCATCAGCACGAACAGGAACAGCATCATCACGGCGCCGGTGTACACGACCACCTGGACCACGCCGAGGAAGGGCGCGTCCTGGGCGACGTACAGGAAGGCGAGGCAGATCATCACCAGCACGATGCTCATCGCGGCGTGCACGGCCTTGCGCGCGAAGAGCAGTCCACAGGCGGCGGCCACCATGACGACGGCCAGCACCCAGAACAGCACTGCCTCGGCGGTGGACGGGTTGTTCATCGGGCCTCCTGCCCCTGGTGAGTCGCGGCGCCGGCCCGGGTGCGGGCGGCGGGCAGCGACGGGTCCTCGGGCCGGTGCTCGCCGACCCACTCCACCTGGGCCGGGGTCGGTGCGGTGACCTCACCCCGGTAGTACTCGGTGTCGGTGGTGCCCTCCACCATCGGGTGCGGCGCGGCGAGCATCCCGTCGGCCAGCGGCGCGAGCAGATCCTGCTTCTCGAAGATCAGGCCCTCACGGGTCGGACCGGCGAGCTCGAACTCGTTGGTCATGGTGAGCGCCCGGGTCGGGCAGGCCTCGATGCACAGACCGCAGAAGATGCAGCGCAGATAGTTGATCTGGTAGACGCGGCCGTACCGCTCGCCGGGGGAGAACTGCTCGTCGGCGGTGTTGTCGGCGGCCTCGACGTAGATCGCGTCCGCCGGGCAGGCCCAGGCGCACAGTTCGCAGCCGATGCACTTCTCCAGCCCGTCCGGGTACCGGTTGAGCTGGTGTCGGCCGTGGAACCGCGGCTTCACCCGGGCGGGTTCGCGCGGGTACTGCTCGGTCACGGTCCGGCTGAAGAAGTTCTTGATCGTCACGCCGAAGCCGGCGGCCGGGCCGAGCAGGTCCTCCACCGCGTTCCGCTTCGGGATCAGCGACTGGTAAGGCCGGGGCGCCGCGACCTCGCGGCCGGAGCGCTGCACCTCGCCGCCCTGGCCGTTCTTCTGGACGTCCTTGCCGGTGGTGTCAGCCACGGGGCGCCTCCTCGGTGGGGGTGGAGTCGTCGCCGCCGGTCAGGGCCGGACCGCTCGACACGGTGGCGAGCCGGGCGGCGCGGGGGGACGGCGGGAGCTGCTGGCCGGGCAGCGGCGGGACCGGGAAGCCGTCGGCGAAGGCGTCGAAGGGCTCGTCCGGCGCGGCACCCTCCTCCTCCGGCTGCTTCTTCTCCGGGATCAGGAAGGTGATCACGACCACCGCCACCAGCACGACGGCCGCGCCGATCGCCCAGGTCCGCACGTCCAGGTCGGAGAACTGCTGCACGCCCTGCACCACGGCCACGCACACCAGCCAGATCAGCGCGGACGGGATCAGCACCTTCCAGCCGAACTTCATGAACTGGTCGTAGCGGAAGCGCAGCAGCGTGCCGCGGATCCAGACGAACAGGAACATGAACAGCCAGATCTTGACCACGAACCACAGCAGCGGCCACCAGCCGGTGTTGAACATGCCGTCGTTGATCGCGGACAGCGGCCACGGCGCCCGCCAGCCACCGAAGAACAGCGTGGTGGCGACCGCGGAGACGTTGAGCATGTTGATGTACTCGGCCAGGAAGAACCAGGCGAACTTCATCGACGAGTACTCGGTGGTGTACCCGCCGACCAGCTCGCCCTCGGCCTCGGGCAGGTCGAAGGGCAGCCGGTTGGTCTCACCGACCATCGAGATCACGTAGATGATGAACGCGGGCAGCAGCGGGATCAGCCACCACACCCGGGTCTGGGAGTCCACGATCTGCGAGGTCGACATCGACCCGGCCACGATGAACACGCTGACCAGGGACAGGCCCATCGACAGTTCGTAGCTGATCACCTGGGCGGTGGACCGCACCGCACCCAGCAGCGGGTAGGTCGAGTTGGACGACCAGCCGCCGAGCACGATGCCGTACACGCCCACCGAGGCACAGGCCAGGATGTACAGCACCGCCACCGGGAAGTCGGTCAGCTGCAGCGGGGTGACCACCCCGAAGATGCTGACCTCCGGCCCGAACGGGATCACCGCGTAGGTGAGCAGCGAGCAGAACACCGCGATCACCGGCGCGACGATGTAGATCACCTTGTCGGCGGCCTTGACGGTGATGTCCTCCTTGAGCAGGAGCTTCATCGCGTCGCCGAGCGACTGGAACAGGCCGAACGGGCCGTGCACGTTCGGGCCGGGACGCAGCTGCATCCGGCCGACCACGCGCCGCTCGAACCAGATCGCGATCAGCACCGACAGCAGCAGGAACACGATGATCCCGACCGCCTTGAGCAGCCAGACCCAGAACACGTCGTTGCTGAAGTCGGCGCCGGTCGCCGCGGTGCCCGCAGCAGTGGCGAGGACGGTCACGCCGTCACCTCCTTGGTGGTCGCAGCGGCGATCCGCACCACGTCGCCCGGCACCGCGTGCAGGGTGTCCCGCACCTGGCAGCCGGGGGCCGCGGTCGGCAGCCAGATCACGTGGTCCGGCAGCTCGTCGATGACAAGCGGCAGCACGATCGCCCCCGCCTCGGTGCTCACCTCGACCGACCCGCCCTCGGCGAGGCCGATCGCGGCGGCGGTGGCGGCGGACGCCCGGGCGACCGGGCGCTTGGCGGTGCCGGCCAGGAAGGGCTCACCGTCCTGGAGCCGGCCGGCGTCCAGCAGCAGGTGCCAGCCGGCCAGCACCGCCTGTCCGGCCTCGATCACCGGGGCCGGGCCGGCGGCGACCGCCGGGGCACCGGTCCGGGCACCGTCCCAGCTGCCCAGCGCGTCCAGCTCGGCGTGCACGGCGGCGACCGTCTTGGTGCCCAGGGTGACGCCCAGCTCGTCGGCCAGCGCGTCCAGCACCCGGTGGTCGGACATCGCGGTGGAGGTCAGCGCCTGCGGGAACGGCCGGCGACGGCCCTCCCAGCTGACGAAGGTGCCGGGCTTCTCCACCGGCGGGGCGACCGGCAGCACCACGTCGGCCCGCTCGGTGACCTCGGAGGCGCGGACCTCCAGGGAGACCAGGAAGCCCACCGCGTCCAGGGCGGCCCGGGCAGCGGCCGGGTCGGCCAGGTCCCGCAGGTCGACACCGCCGACCAGCAGGGCGCCCAGCTCACCGGCGGCGGCCGCGGCCAGGATCCGGTCGGCGCTGCGACCGGGCTCGGCCGGCAGGTGCTCGACCTCCCAGGCCGCGGCGACGTCCACCCGGGCGGCGGCGTCGGCGACCGGGCGGCCGCCGGGCAGCAGACCGGGCAGCGCACCGGCGTCCACGCCGCCGCGCTCACCGGCCCGGCGCGGCACCCAGGCCAGCCGGGCGCCGGTGCGGTCGGCGAGCCGGAGCACCGCGGACAGTGCACCGGGGATCGCGGCCAGCCGCTCGCCGACCAGGATCACCGCGCCCTCGGCGGACAGTGCCTGCTTCGGGTCGGACAGCTTCCCCTTGGTGATCGCGTCCAGCACCTCGGGCTCGGTGCCCGGGGCGGCGGCGATCAGGGTGCCGTTCATCCGGTTCAGCCCGCGGCTGGCGAAGGGCGCCACCGACAGCACGCGGGTGCGGCCGGTGGTGGCGGCCTTGCGCAGCCGCAGGAACAGGATCCCGGCCTCCTCCTCGGCCTCCAGGCCGGCGAGCAGCACCGCGGGGGCGTGCTCCAGGTCGGTGAAGGTCACGCCCAGCCCGGTTCCGGCGACCGCGTGCGCCAGGAACGCCGACTCCTCGTCCGAGTGCGGCCGGGCGCGCAGGTCGACGTCGTTGGTGCCGAGCGCGACCCGGGCGAACTTGGCGTAGGCGTAGGCGTCCTCCAGGGTCAGGCGGCCGCCGGGCAGCACGCCCACCCCGGTCGCCTGCTCCAGTCCGTGCGCCGCGACCTCCAGTGCCTCGGCCCAGGACGCCGGCCGCAGCTCGCCGTCCTCGCGCACCAGCGGGGTGGTGATCCGGTCGGCGGCGGACTGCCAGGCGAAGGCGAAGCGGTCCTTGTCGCTGATCCACTCCTCGTTGACCTCGGCGTCCTCACCGGACAGCCGGCGCAGCACCACGCCGCGGCGGTGGTCGATCCGGAGCGCGGAGCCGTTCGAGTCGTGCTCGGAGACACCCGGGGTGGAGACCAGGTCGAACGGCCGGGCCCGGAACCGGTAGGCCGCGCTGGTCAGCGCGCCGACCGGGCAGATCTGCACGGTGTTGCCGGAGAAGTAGGAGGCGAAGGTCTGCCCCTCTTCGTCCAGTTCAGCCGGGCCGACCGGGATCTCGGTGCCGAGCAGCACGGTGCCGTCGGTGGTCAGGCGGTCCTGGCCGGGGGCGGTGTCGTCACCGGTGCCCTGGTCACCGGCACCCTCCGCGAAGCCCAGCACCTCGGCGTCGAACCGGCCGATCTGCTGCATCGCGCCGCGCTTCTGCAGGTCGATGAACGGGTCGCCGGCGATCTCCCGGGAGAACCGGGTGCAGCGCTGGCACAGGATGCAGCGCTCCCGGTCCAGCAGGATCTGGGTGGACACCGCGATCGGCTTGGGGAAGGTCCGCTTGATGTCCACGAACCGGGTGCTCGCCCGGCCGTTGGACATCGCCTGGTTCTGCAGCGGGCACTCGCCGCCCTTGTCGCAGACCGGGCAGTCCAGCGGGTGGTTGATCAGCAGGAGCTCCATCACGCCGTGCTGCGCCTTGTCCGCCTCGGCCGAGGTCCGCTGGGTGCGCACCTCCATGCCGGGGGTGGCGGTCAGGGTGCAGGAGGCCTGCGGCTTGGGCATCTTCGCCAGGTTGCCGTCCCGGCCCGGGGCCCAGACCTCGACCAGGCACTGGCGGCAGGCGCCGGCCGGGGCGAGCAGCGGGTGGTCGCAGAACCGCGGGATCTGGATGCCGAGCTGCTCGGCGGCCCGGATCACCAGGGTGCCCTTCGGCACGGTGGTCTCGATGCCGTCGATGGTGAAGGTGACCCCGTCCTGGACCTCAGGAACGCCGGGCTTGTTGGCGGTGACGGTCATGCGTGCACTCCCGCGAGCTGACCCGACTTCCGGCGGGGCGTGTAGGGGAACAGGGTCGAGCGCTCCGGCGGGAACAGCTCGTCGGCGGCGGTGTGCATCCCGGCCTCGAACTCCTCGCGGAAGTACTGCACCGCGGAGGTGATCGGGCTGGTCGCCCCGTCGCCCAGGGCGCAGAACGCCTTGCCCAGGATGTTGTCGCACAGGTCCAGCAGCAGCTCGATGTCGCCGGGCTGGCCCTGCCCGGCCTCCAGGCGGCCCAGCACCTGGGCCAGCCAGAACGTGCCCTCCCGGCAGGGGGTGCACTTGCCGCAGGACTCGTGCTTGTAGAACTGGGTCCAGCGCGAGACCGCCTTGACCACCGACACCGTCTCGTCGAAGACCTGCAGCGCGCGGGTGCCCAGCATCGACCCGGCCGCGGCCACGTCGTCGTAGGTCAGCGGCACGTCCAGGTGCTCGGCGGTGAAGATCGGCGTCGAGGAACCGCCCGGGGTCCAGAACTTCAGCTCGTGGCCCTCGCGCACGCCCCCGGCCATCTCCAGCAGCTCGCGCATGGTGATGCCGAACGGCGCCTCGTACTGCCCGGGCCGCTTGACGTGGCCGGACAGGGAGAAGATGCCGTGGCCCGGCGACTTGTCGGTGCCCATCGCCCGGAACCAGTCCGAGCCGCCCAGCACGATGCCGGGCACCGAGGCGATCGACTCGACGTTGTTCACCACGGTCGGCCGGGCGTACAGCCCCGCGACCGCCGGGAACGGCGGCTTGAGCCGCGGCTGGCCACGACGGCCCTCCAGCGAGTCGAGCAGCGCGGTCTCCTCGCCACAGATGTAGGCACCGGCGCCGGCGTGCACCGTGACGTCCAGGTCGTAGCCCGACCCGAGGATGTTCTTGCCCAGGTAGCCCTTGGCGTAGGCCTCCTCCACCGCCTGCAGCAGCCGGCGGTAGACGTGCACCACCTCGCCGCGCAGGTAGATGAAGGCGTGGTGGCAGCCGATCGCGTAGGAGGTGATCGCCACGCCCTCCACCAGCACCTGCGGGTCCGCCAGCATCAGCGGGATGTCCTTGCAGGTACCCGGCTCGGACTCGTCGGCGTTGACCACCAGGTAGCGCGGGCCGCCGTCCGGGGCGGGCAGGAAGGACCACTTGAGGCCGGTCGGGAAGCCGGCACCGCCACGGCCGCGCAGCCCGGAGTCCTTGACCAGGGCGACCAGGTCGGCGGCCTCCATGCCCAGCGCCTTGCGCAGGCCGCGGTAACCGCCGTGCGCCTCGTAGCTGCTCAGGGTCCAGGACCGGTCGGCGTCCCAGCGCTCGCTGAGCACCGGGGTCAGGGTCGGCGTCTCGGACATCACGACTCCTTCGCGCTGTCGTCGGTGCGGTGCTCGGTCTTCTCCTGGGCGCCGGAACGCTCCTGCGCACCCGCGGCGGGCCGGTCGGTGGAGGACTGCGGTGCGCCGACCTCGGGGGTGGTGTCGCCGCCACCCAGCGGGGCCGAGCCGGAGTCCGGGGTGCCGCTCGGGTACTCGGGTGCGGTCCAGCCGTGCTCGCGGGCCAGTTCCAGACCGCGCAGGGTCGGGGCGCCGGCGCCCACCCCCTCGTTCGCGTGCCCGTCGCCGAAGCCGGCCAGCACCCGGGAGACCTCCTTGAAGGTGCCCACCCGGTCCGGGCCGCGGCTCGGCGCGACCGGCTCACCGGCGATCAGCTTGCCCACCACCTCGGCGGCGGACTCCGGGGTCTGGTTGTCGAAGAACTCCCAGTTGATCATCATCACCGGTGCGTAGTCGCAGGCGGCGTTGCACTCGATCCGCTCCAGGGTGATCTTCCCGTCGGCGGTGGTCTCGTCGTGGCCGACGCCCAGGCGCTCGGTCAGGTCCTCCCAGATCGCGTCGCCGCCCATGATGGCGCACAGCGTGTTGGTGCAGATCCCCACCGTGTACTCGCCGTTCGGGCGGCGCTTGTACTGGGTGTAGAACGTGGCCACCGCGGAGACCTGGGCGGTGCTCAGCCCCAGGGTCTCGGCGCAGAACGCGATCCCGGACGGGCTGACGAAGCCGTCCTCGGACTGCACCAGGTGCAGCAGCGGCAGCAGTGCGGAGCGGGTGTCCGGGTAGCGGCTGAGCACCTGGGCGGCGTCGGCGGCCAGCCGGGCGTGGGTCTCGTCGTCGTACCGACGGCCCGTGTTGACGACGGTCATCGGTCCACCCCTCCGAGCACCGGGTCGATCGAGGCGACGGCGCAGACCACGTCGGCCACCTGCCCGCCCTCGCACAGCATCGACACGGCCTGCAGGTTGTTGAAGGACGGGTCGCGGAAGTGCGCCCGGTACGGCTTGGTGCCCCCGTCGGAGACTAGGTGCACGCCCAGCTCGCCGCGCGGGTGCTCGACGGTCTGCCACACCTGGCCGGCCGGGACCCGGAAGCCCTCGGTCACCAGCTTGAAGTGGTGGATCAGGGCCTCCATCGAGGTGCCCATGATCTCCCGGATGTGGTCCAGCGAGTTGCCCATGCCGTCGGAGCCGATGGCGAGCTGTGCGGGCCAGGCGATCTTCTTGTCGTCGACCATCACCGGCTTGCCGGTGGAGGCCTGCAGGCGCTCGAGCACCTGGTCGACGATCTTCATCGACTGGTAGCACTCCTCGATCCGGAGCACCATCCGGTCCCAGCAGTCCGCGTTGTCGGACACCGGGACGTCGAAGTCGTAGGTCTCGTAGCCGCAGTACGGCGCGGCCTTGCGCACGTCGTAGGGCAGGCCGGTGGACCGCAGCATCGGGCCGGTGATGCCCAGCGCCATGCAGGACGCCAGGTTCAGCACGCCCACGTTCTGCAGCCGGCCCTTGAGGATCGGCTGGCCGAGCATCAGGTCCTCGAGCTGGCGCAGGTAGCGCTTGACCCCGACGATCGCCTCACGGATCTGGTCCAGCGCGCCCGGCGGGATGTCCTGGGCCACGCCACCCGGCCGGATGTACGCGTGGTTCATCCGCAGGCCGGTGATCAGCTCGAACACCCGCAGGATCTCCTCGCGGGCGGTGAAGCCGATCGTCATCAGCGTGGTGGCGCCGAGCTCGTTGCCGCCGGTGGCCAGGGCGACCAGGTGGGAGCCCACCCGGTTCAGCTCCATCATCAGCACCCGGATCTGGGTGGCCCGCTCCGGGATGTCGTCGGTGATGCCGAGCAGCCGCTCGGTGCCCAGACAATAGGCGGCCTCCTGGAACAGCGGCGCCAGGTAGTCCATCCGGGTGCAGAAGGTCACGCCCTGGGTCCAGGTGCGGAACTCCATGTTCTTCTCGATGCCGGTGTGCAGGTAGCCGATGCCCGCGCGGGCCTCGGTGACCGTCTCACCGTCGATCTCGAGCATGAGCCGGAGCACGCCGTGGGTGGACGGGTGCTGCGGGCCCATGTTGACGACGATCCGCTGCTCGCCGAGCCGGGCCGCCTCCTCGGCGATGTCCGACCAGTCGCCGCCGGTCGCCTCGTAGGTCTTGACCCCGTCGGTCTCCGCGTCGAACAGGTGCCCGGTCGCGTGGGTCTGGGTCTGAGCGGTCACTTGTACTGCCTCCGCTGATCGGCCGGGGGCACGGTGGCGCCCTTGTACTCCACCGGGATGCCTCCGAGCGGGTAGTCCTTGCGCTGCGGGTGCCCGGGCCAGTCGTCCGGCATCTCGATCCGGGCCAGGTCGTCGCGCCCGGTGAAGACGATGCCGAAGAAGTCCCAGGTCTCGCGCTCGTGCCAGTCGTTGGCCGGGTACACGTCGACCGTGGTCGGGATGGTCGGATCGCCGTCCGGCACCGCGACCTCCAGCCGCAGCCGGCGGCCGTGGGTGATCGAGGTCAGGTGGTAGACGGCGTGCAGCTCCCGGCCGGTGTCGTGCGGGTAGTGCGCGCCGGAGACACCCAGCGACAGCTCGAACCGCAGGTCCTGGTCGTCGCGCAGGTGGCGGCAGACCTCCACCAGGTGCTCGCGGGCGATGTTCAGGGTCAGCTCGCCGCGGTCGACGATCACCGACTCCACCGCGTTGGCATACCCGGTGCCGGAGCCGTCCAGCAGCTCGATCAGCACGTCGACCACCTGGTCGAACCAGCCGCCGTAGGGCCGCTCGCTCGGGCCGGGCATCGCCACGGTGCTGACCAGCCCGCCGAAGCCGGAGGTGTCGCCGGAGCCGGTGACCCCGAACATGCCCTCGCGGACCGAGACCACGTCCAGCGGCACCCGATGCCCCTGGGAGGCGGCCTCCAGCGCGGTCTCCGCGGTCGCCTGCACCTGGGTGTTCACGGCGTCGGCGGCGTCCTTCTTCTCGTCGGTCATCGCAGCAGTCCCGTCATGTGCGAGGTGGGCTCGGCGCGCAGCGCGGCCGCCTCCACCGCCTCGGCGATCTCCTTGCGGTTCTTGCCCAGCGGCTCGTTCCGGATCTGCTCGTGCAGCTCGAGGATCGCGTTGATCAGCATCTCCGGGCGCGGCGGGCAGCCCGGCAGGTAGATGTCCACCGGCACGATGTGGTCCACGCCCTGGACGATCGCGTAGTTGTTGAACATGCCGCCGGAGCTGGCGCACACGCCCATCGACAGCACCCACTTCGGCCCGGCCATCTGGTCGTAGACCTGGCGCACCACCGGGGCCATCTTCTGGCTCACCCGGCCGGCGACGATCATCAGGTCGGACTGGCGCGGCGAGGCGCGGAACACCTCCATGCCGAACCGGGAGATGTCGAACCGGGACCCACCGGTGGCCATCATCTCGATCGCGCAGCAGGCCAGGCCGAACGTGACCGGCCAGACCGACGCCTTGCGGGCCAGGCCGGCGAACTTCTCGACCGAGGTCAGGACGAAGCCGGACGGTGCTTCTTCGATACCCATGTCAGTCCTCGTCCCATTCCAGGCCGCCGCGGCGCCACTCGTACATGAACGGCACCGTGATCAGCGCCAGGAACCCGAGCATCGCGATCAGGCCGAACACGGCGAGCTCGGAGAAGCTGACCGCCCAGGGGTAGAGGAACACCACCTCGATGTCGAAGATGATGAAGGTCATCGCGACCAGGTAGTACTTCACCGGGAACCGGCCACCGCCCATGGCGTGCGGGGTCGGCTGGATGCCGCACTCGTAGGCCTCGAGCTTGGCGCGGTTGTACCGCTTCGGCCCGATCACGGCGCTGGCGCCGAGCCCGCCGAGGGCGAGCAGCGCGGCCACGCCCATCATGACGAGCAGCGGGATGTACGGGTTGTTCATCGGGGCTCTCCCAGTGGGGGATGGAGTGCTTCCGGGGGCGTCAGAGTCATCTCAGCGTGCTCCGGCTCCGGCGGGGGGGCGAGTGGGAACCGGCGCGACGCAGCCGTCGGGTGGGGGTGGCGGTCTCATGCGGCGGGCGCCATCCGTGCGAGTCCGGCGATCACGCGGTCGGCCCAGTCGCCACCGTGCGGTTCGTAGCAGTCGGCCAGCAGCTTGTGCACGAACTTCATGAGCAGCGGGCGAGGCAACCCGTAGCGCGTGCACAGATGCATGACCTGGGGGTGTTCGATCAGCTTCACGAAGACCCGGCCCAGGGTGTAGTACCCGCCAAGGTCGTCCTTCATCCGGGTGCCGTAGGTGGCCAGCGCCCGCTCGCGGCCGGCGGCGGTGTTCCGCGCCAGGGACTGGGTGATCGCGTCGGCGGCGACCCGGCCGGCCTGCAGGGCGTAGGCGATGCCCTCGCCGTTGAACGGGCTGACCATCCCGGCGGCGTCGCCGACCAGCATCAGGCCCTTGCCGTACAGCGGGCCGCGGTTGAAGCCCATCGGCAGGGCGGCGCCGCGGACCGGGCCGACCTGGTGCTCCTCGGTGAACTCCCACTCGGCGGGGGCGTTCGCCATCCACTTCGCGAACAGGTCCTTGTAGTCGACCTTGGTGGCCGCGGCGGTGGAGCTGACCGAGCCGAGGCCGACGTTCGCGGTGCCGTCGCCGAGAGAGAAGATCCAGCCGTAGCCGGGCATCAGGTCGGACTCGCCGGGCTTGCCGTCCCAGAGCTCGAGGTGGCTCTCCATCATCGGGTCGTCGTGCCGCGGAGTCCGGAAGTAGGTGCGCACGGCCACCCCCATCGGGCGGTCCTGGCGCTTCTCCAGGCCCATGCCGGTGGCCAGCCGCGCGGAGACGCCGTCGGCGGCGATCACCACCGGGGCGCGGTAGGTGACCGGCTCGCCGGCGCGGCGGCCGTTGTCGTCGACCGGGCGGGCCTGGACCCCGATCACCCGGCCGGTGCGCTCGTCGATCAGCGGGCCGGTGACGTTGGTGCGCTCGGCGACCTTGGCGCCGGCGGCGCGGGCGTGCTCGACCAGCAGGTGGTCCAGCGACATCCGCGACCGGGCCAGGCCGAAGGACGGGTAGCTGGACAGCTCGGGCCAGGGCAGTTCGATCACGTGACCGCCGCCGAGCACCCGCAGACCGGTGTTCCGGATCCAGCCGTCCTGCTCGCGGATCGGCACGCCCATCCGGACCAGTTCGGCCACCGCGCGCGGGGTCAGCCCGTCGCCGCAGATCTTGTCCCGGGGGAAGGACGCCTTGTCGAGCAGCAGGACCTGCAGACCCGCGGCAGCACAGTGGTACGCGGCGCTGGAGCCCCCAGGCCCAGCCCCCACGACGATGACGTCCGCGTCATCGTTCACTGCTCCGGTCACAGTTCCCTCACCTATGTGAATGCCGTCACACTCGCCTCGGCCGAGTCTAACCCGGACCTAGGTCCTGCGGGCGAAACGGGCCTGCTCAGCCTCATGCTGACACCCCGTCGACCCTCAGGACCAATGTCCCGAACCGGACCCGATCCGGGCCCGGCGCCGGGGTGACGCCGGTCACCCTGTGGTCAGCCCTTGGTCGCCCGGTGCAGCGCCACGATGCCGCCGGTGAGGTTCCGGTACGCCACCGAGGTCCAGCCCGCCTGCTTCATCAGCCCGGCCAGCCCGACCTGGTCCGGCCAGTCCTGGATCGACTCGGCCAGGTAGGCGTAGGCCGCCGACTGCTTGGCCACCACCCGGGCCACCGCCGGCAGCGCCTTGGTCAGGTACCCGTCGTACACCGCGCGGAACGGCTTCCAGGACGGGGTGGAGAACTCACAGATCACCAGCCGGCCACCGGGGCGCACCACCCGGCGCATCTCGGACAGCGCCGCGACCGTGTCCACCACGTTGCGCAGACCGAAGGAGATGGTCACCGCGTCGAAGGCGTCGTCGGCGAACGGCAGCGCGGTCGCGTCCCCGGCGGTGAACGGCAGGTCGGGGCGGCGTTGCTTGCCCACCGCCAGCATCCCGGTCGAGATGTCGCAGGGCACCACCCGCACCCCGGCGTCCGCCAGCGGCTCGCTGGAGGTCCCGGTGCCCGCGGCCAGATCCAGCACCTTCTCCCCCGGCACCGCGCGCAGGGCGGTCAGGGTGGCCCGGCGCCAGGCGCGGTCCTGTCCCAGGGAGAGCACGTCGTTGGTCAGGTCGTACCGACGGGCGACACCGTCGAACATCGCGGCGACGTCGCGGGGGTCCTTGTCGAGGGAGGCGCGAGACATGGGGCCATCGTGTCAGGTCGCAGGGACTGCTGCGTCACTCCGGGGCGAACGCCCGCCGCTCCGGTCGTACCCTGGTCGGCGATGACCACGCCCCTCGGCGACCCCGGGTCGCCCACCGCCGCACCGCACCCCACCCCGCTGGTGGTCCGCACCGTCGCCCTCGACACCCCCGACGACCTACTCGCCCTGCTGCCCGCGGACGCCCCGCTGGCCTGGGTGCGCCGCGGCGACGGCCTGGTCGGCTGGGGCGAGGCGGTCCGGATCGACGTGCACGGGCCGGAGCGGTTCGCCGACGCCGAGCAGGCCTGGCAGCGGCTGATCGGGCACGCGGTGGTCCGGGACGAGGTGCAGCTGCCCGGCACCGGACCGGTCGCCTTCGGCTCCTTCGCCTTCGACGACCTCTCCCCGGCCGGCGGCGCACTGGTGGTGCCGCGGGTGGTGGTCGGCCGCCGGGAGGACCGCGCCTGGCTGACCGTGATCGAGACCGCCGGAAATCTCGGCCCCGCCCCGGACGCCGGACTGCTGGCCCGGCACCGGGCCGCGCTGCCGCCGGTCACCCCGCCCGGACACGTGACGTACCACCCCGGCTCGGTCGCCGCCGAGGACTGGACCGGTGTGGTCGCGCGCGGGATCGCCGCGATCAAGGCCGGCGAGCTGGACAAGGTGGTGCTGGCCCGGGACGAGGTGGCCCGGACCAGCGCGCCGCTGGACGTCCGGCACGCACTGAGCCGGCTGTCCGAGCGCTACCCGACCTGCTGGACCTTCAGCGTCGACGGCCTGATCGGCGCCACCCCGGAGCTGCTGGTCCGCTCGGAGAAGGGCCTGGTCACCTCCCGGGTGCTGGCCGGCACGATCCGGCGCACCGGCGACGACGACGCCGACCTGGCCCGGGCCGCGATCCTCGCCCACTCCTCCAAGGACCTGGAGGAACACGAGTACGCGGTGTCCTCGGTCGCCCACGCGCTGGCGCCGTTCTGCTCGTCCACCAACGTGCCGGACGTGCCCTTCGTGCTGCACCTGCCGAATGTGCTGCACCTGGCCTCCGACGTGACCGGGGTGCTCGCCCCGGACGGCGACAGCACCTCGCTGAGCCTGGCCGCCGCGTTGCACCCCACCGCCGCGGTCTGCGGCACCCCGACCGAGGCCGCACGGGAGCTGATCCGCGCGATCGAGGGGATGGACCGCGGGCGCTACGCCGGGCCGGTGGGCTGGCTGGGCGCCGACGGCGACGGCGAGTGGGGCATCGGGCTGCGCTCGGCCGAACTGGACCCGGCCGACCCGCACCGGCTGCGGCTGTTCGCCGGCTGCGGGATCGTCGCCGCCTCCGACCCGGAGTCCGAGCTGGCCGAGTCCCGGGCCAAGCTGGTGCCGATGCGGGACGCGCTCGGCTCGGACTGAGCGCACCCCCCCACGCACGACGGCCCCCGCACCTGATCGGTGCGGGGGCCGTCGACGGTCCGGGCGGGGCAGGGGGGACGCCGCCCGGGCCGGTCGGTGGGCAGGTGGCGGGCGTCAGCCCTGGTCGCCACCCTGCTGCTGCTGGAACCACTCCCACAGCTGCTCCGGGGTCATGTTCTCCAGGTCGCCCGAGCCGTCGCCGGAGCCGCCCTGGCCGCCCTGGCCCTGCTGGCCGCCCTGGCCCTGCTGGCCACCCTGACCCTGCTGGCCGGAACCGGAGCTCGCGCCGTCCTCCTCGCGCACCGCCATCGTGACGTCGACGGTCATCGACTTGCCGTCCCGGACCACGGTGAGCGTGACCTGGTCGCCGGAGGCGTGGGTGCGGACGTAGCCGGTCAGCGACTCGGCGCCGCCGACCACCCGGTCGTCGATCGCCACGATCACGTCACCGACCTGCAGCCCCGCCTTGGCGGCCGGGGAGCCGTCGGACACCGACTGCACCTGCGCACCGGCCCGGGTCACCCCGTCCGCGGTGGCGGTGCCGTCGGTCAGCCCGACACCGAGGTAGGCGTGCTCGGCCACCCCGTCCTCGACCAGCTGGCCGGCGACCGACTGCGCCAGGCTGATCGGGATGGCGAAGCCGAGGCCGATCGACCCGGAGGCGCTGGACGTGGTCGCGATCGACGAGGTGATGCCGATCACCTGACCGGCGGCGTTGAACAACGGACCGCCGGAGTTGCCCGGGTTCACCGCGGCGTCGATCTGGATCGCGTTGGTCACCACCGTCTCCGAGGAACCGGACTCGGTGGTCGACACCGGGCGGTCCAGCGCGGAGACGATGCCGGTGGTCACCGTGTTGGCGAGCCCCAGCGGGTTGCCCACGGCCATCACCGGGTCACCGACGGTCGGCGACTCCTCGGCCATGGCAGCCGGGGACAGGTCGTCCGGCGGGTCCTGCAGCCGGATCACGGCCAGGTCGGTGGTCGGGTCGGTGCCCACCACGTCGGCGGTGTAGATCCGGCCGTCGGACAGCGTCACCTGCACCTGGTCGTCCTGCGCACCGGAGACCACGTGGTTGTTGGTGATGATGTTGCCGTCGGCGTCGGCGATCACGCCGGAGCCCTCGGCCTCACCGGCGCTGGTCACCACCTGGATCGCCACCACGGAGTTCTTCACCGCCGAGGCCACCGCCTGCCAGTCCGGGTTCTCCACCGAGGACCCGGCCACCGGCACACCGGCGGCGCTGCTCTGGCCCAGGGTCGCGATGTTCGCCGCACCGGTGTTGCCACCCCGGTCCATCAGGCTCATCACGACCGCGGTGCCGCCGCTGGACAGCAGGGCAGCCGCCACGGCGACCGCGACCAGCGGGATCAGCACCGGGTTGCGCTTCTTCTTCTCCGCCGGGGGCTGCTGGCCCTCCGGGGCGGGCGCGCCGAAGGCGGCCGGGTACTCCGGGCCACCGTTGGCGGCCTCCGCCTCGGGGGTCGCGGCGTAAGGGCCCGCGTACGGACCCTGCGGCGCGGCCGGCCCGGGGGTCGGCTGCTGCTGCGCGGCGGGTGCCGGGGTGCCCCAGGACACGGTCGGGCGGGCGCTCTGCTGCGGCGCGGGGTACGAGGTCGCGCCGTGCTGCGGGGCGCCGTGCTGCGGGGCCGCCTGCGGGGCGCCGTGCTGCTGAGCCGCCTGCGGGGTGCCGTGCTGCGGGGCAGCGGCGGCCGGGTGCGGGTGGCCGAACGCGGCGGGGCGCTCCGGGGTGCCGGGCTGGCCGGCGGGCTGCTGGGTGTGGGCGCCCGCCGGGCCGGACGCGACCGCGAACGGGTCCGACGGCCGGGCCGGGGTGCCCGGCGCCGGGGTGCTCGGGGTGCCGGCGGCCGGCTGCTGCGGGCCGGGCTGACCGCTCCAGTGCGACTCCGCCGGACGGCTCCAGGTCGCGGGCGGGGTGCCCTGCGGGGAACCGGCCGGGGTCGGCACCGGCTGGGTCGGCGCCTGCGCGGCCGGGGCGGCCGGGAACGCCTGGGTGGGAGCCGGGGCGATCCGCTGGGTCGGGGCCTCCTGCGGGTGCTGCGGCACCGGCTCGGTCGCCGGTGTGGTCTCGTGCGCCGCGGGGGCGGCCTCGGCGGATGCGGTGGCCTCGGTCGTGGCGGGCTCGATCGGCTGGGTGACGGCGGCGTCCGGCGCCTGCGGCTGTGCGGCTGCCTGGTCGCGCTCGGGCGCCTCCCCGTCCTGCCGGGGGGTGCCGTCGAAGCGGTCCTCGGGTGTGTTGCTCATGGGGTCTACCTCCTCCTCGGGGACTATCTGACCCCATCGTGCTGAAGCATGACTCGATGATTCCTGGGAGTCTGCTGCGAATCCGTGGCAGCCCGGCGAACCCGGGACGGCTCAGCCCGATTGTCCCCCGACAGCGGCCGCCACCGCAGCCGAAAGCCGCTCCATCAGTGCCCGCCGATCCGCCCGGTCCACCACCACCTCGACCACGCTGGTGCCGGTGACCGGCTGGTCCAGCGCGGCGGTCAGCTCCGCCCGGGTGCGGACCAGGCGGTGCGGCACCCGGTACCCGGCACACAGCCCGGCCAGGTCGGCGCGGTGGGCGGTGCCGAAGATCCGCTCGAACACCGCCGCCCGCTCGGCCGCCCCGTGCTCCAGGGTGGCGAAGATCGAGCCGCCGCCGTCGTTCATCACCACCACCTGCAGGTCCGGGCGCTGCTCGGCGTCCAGGTGCAGCAGGCCACCGGCGTCGTGCAGGAAGGTCAGGTCGCCCATCAGCGCCCGCACCCGCCGGCCCGGCAGCCCGAGCGCCACCCCGGAGGCGGTCGAGATCGTGCCGTCGATCCCGGCCAGGCCGCGGTTGGCCAACACGGTGACCGGCTCGGACCAGCGGGCCATCAGATCGGCATCCCGGATCGGGTTGGACGACCCGAGCACCAGCACGTCGCCGGGCCGGGTCGCGGCGGTCACCGCGGCGGCCACCACCGGGCCGGGCAGACCGGCGCCCGAGGTGGTGCCGACGGCCTCGGCGGCCAGCTCGTCGACCGCGTCCAGCAGGGCCAGCTCGGTGTCCAGCGCGGCCACCGCCCGGGCATCCGCCTGCTGCCAGTCGGCGGTCCAGTGCGGGTCACCGGCCGGCTGCCACCAGGTCGGCGGCACCGCGGGCAGCACCAGGTCGGCGGCGCGGCCGGCATCCGGCCAGTCGGCTCCGGTGGGGGCGATCACGGTGAGCTGCACGTCCTCGCGGGCCAGCAGCGCCGACACCGGGCGGGACAGGGTGGGCCGACCGAACAGCACCACCGACCGGATCCGCCCGCCCAGCTCCGGCCGGCCGAGCAGCAGGCGGTAGGCGCTGATCGCGTGCGGCCCGGAGCGCGCCCCGGAGGACGGTTCGGCCAGCAGCGGCCAGCTGGCCACCTCGGCCAGCCGACGGGCCTGCTCCCCCGCGCCGTCACCGGCGACCACCACCACCGGTCCGGGCGGCACCGGCCGGTCGGGCACCGCGGTCGTGGCGGGCACCACCTCGGCCAGGGCGGTCGTGCCGGGCTCGGGCCAGGCAGCGGTGTCCGGGGTGAGTGGTTCGCGGTAGGCGAGGTCGAGCTGCACCGGCCCCGGGTCGGCGGTCCGGGTGCCGAGCGCCGCGGCGACCGCCCGGCCGGCCAGGTGCCGCAGGTCGCGGTCCTCGCCGGGCCGCCCGGTGGGGGCGGGCACGTCCAGCGCCAGCCGGACCGCGGCGCCGAATAGGCCGGCCTGGACGGTGGTCTGGTTCGCCCCGGTGCCGCGCAGCTCGTGCGGGCGGTCGGCGGTGAGCAGCAGCAGCGGCAGCCCGGCGTGGTGCGCCTCCAGCACCGCCGGGTGCAGATTCGCCACCGCGGTGCCGGAGGTGGTGACCACGGCCACCGGACGCGGCCGACCGGACTCGCGTGCGGCCCGGGCCAGTCCGAGGGCGAGGAAGCCCGCCACCCGCTCGTCCACCCGCACGTGCAGCCGCAGCGCGGGGGCGTGCTCGGGCCGGTGGGCAGCGGCGGCGTCGGCCAGGGCGTAGGCCAGCGGCGCCGACCGGGAGCCGGGGGCCAGCACCACGTCCCGGACACCGAGGGCCGCGAGCGCCTGGACCAGCACCCGGGCCGCGTGCGGGGCGGGGGCGGTCATCCGGCCACCGCCCGCACCGCGTCCAGCCGGGCGGTCCAGCGGGCGGTGGTCTCCGGATCGGCGGCGGTGGCCGCGAGCCGGTCCGGGTCGGGTCGCAGCCCACGGGCCGCGGCGACATCCAGGGCACCGTCCACCGGCAGCAGCGGGTGGCCGGTGACGTCGGCGGTGAGCAGTTGCGCGGTCGCCAGGCCACAGGCGTAGGGCAGCTCAGGCAGCGCGGCAGCCAGCGCCACCCCGGCGGCCAGCCCCACCGAGGTCTCGATCGCCGAGGACACCACCACCGGCAGGCCGATCCGCTCGGCGAGGTCCAGGCAGGCCCGCACCCCGCCGATCGGCTGCACCTTGAGCACCACGATGTCCGCGGCCTGCGCCCGGACCACCGCGAACGGGTCCTCGGCGCGGCGGATCGACTCGTCGGCGGCGATCGGCACCCGCACCGCCCGGCGCACCCGCGCCAGGTCCGGCACGCTGGCCACCGGCTGTTCCACGTACTCCAGGCCACCGGCGGCCCGGTCCAGCACGGTGATCCGGTCCACCGCGGTGTCCACGTCCCAGCCGCCGTTCGCGTCCACCCGGATCGCGCCCTGCGGGCCGATCGCCTCCCGGACCGCGGCGAGCCGGTCGGCCTCCTCGGCGGCGGTCTGACCGGGTTCGGCGACCTTGACCTTGGCGGTGCGGCAGCCGCCGGAGTCGCGCACGATCCGGGCCGCCTGCTCCGGGCCGACGGCGGGGACGGTGACGTTGACCGGCACCCGGTCACGCACCGGCTCGGGCAGTCCCTGCTCGGTGATCTCCCGGGTGGCCCGCCACCAGGCGGCGGACTCGACCGGGTCGTAGTCCCAGAACGGGCTGAACTCGCCCCAGCCGGCCGGGCCCTCGATCAGCATTCCCTCGCGGACGGTGATCCGCCGGAACCGGGTCCGCAGGCCGATCGCATAGACATGCACCCGGTCAGGGTAGAGGGTGCGGTCCCGGCGGGCGCAGCGCATCGATCAGCACGGCCAGCAGCTCCCGGGTGTGTGCCCGGACCGGTCGTCCCTCGCTGGCCGCCGCCACCACCGCCCCGTCCACCACCGCGAGCACCAGCGCCGGGTCGGCCGGCCGTGCGGTGACTCCGGCGAGCAGCACCGTGACCAGCTCGGCCAGGACCGCGTCCAGCCGGGCCCGGGCGGCCCCCACGGCGGCGGCCAGCACCGGGTTGCGGCCGAGCGCCAGCAGTTGCTCGTGGTGGGCACGGACCGCCGCGTCGCCACCGGGCGGGAGCAGGGCCGCGGCCAGCGCCTCGGCCGGGTCGGGGGCGCCCGGGTCCGCGCGCACCCGGTCCTGCACCTGCCGGGCGTGCTCGGCCCACCGGTCCACCAGGGCGGTGCCCGCCTGGGCCGCCAGCTCGTCCAGGTCGCGGAAGTAGTAGGTGGTCGCCGCCAGCGGCACCCCGGCACGGGCGGCCACCGCCCGGTGGCTCAGCCCGGCCGGCCCCTGTTCCAGCACGACCGCGGCGGCGGCAGCGGCGATCAGGTCCCGCCGCCGGGCACCCTTGGCCGTGCCGCCGCCGGTCATCGTTCGGTGCCGGTCATCGTTCAGTGCCCACCGGAGGTCAGGTTGAGCCCGACCACCCCGGCCACGATCAGCGCCAGCGAGATCACCTTGCCCACCGACACCCCCTCGCCCAGCCAGAGGATCGCCAGCACCGCGGTGGTCGCCGCGCCGATGCCGACCCAGACCGCATAGGCCAGCCCGACCGGCAGGGTCCGCAGCGCCCAGCTGAGCCCGAACATCGACAGGCCCAGCAGCGCCACGAAGGACACGCTCGGCCACAGCTTGGTGAACCCCTCGGACGCCTTGAGGCTCAGGGCCCAGCCCGCCTCCAGCAGACCGGACAGGATCAGCACGACCCAGGCCATCTCGCACACTCCTGGTGGGACGCCCCACCGGTGGGTGCGCCGGGTGGCCTCGTCCGCCGTCACGCACCCCGTAATGGCACGACCGTACCACTTTCTGCACTGGCCTACGCTGGCGGACGTGACCGACAGCCTGCCCGCCCCCGTGTCCGACACCTTCGACCCGACCCGCTGGCGCACGGTCACCGGCTTCGAGGACCTGACCGACCTGACCTACCACCGCGGGGTGGACCGCAGCGGTGCCGAGCCGCGCGACCTGCCGGTGGTCCGGGTGGCCTTCGACCGGCCCGAGGTCCGCAACGCCTTCCGCCCGCACACCGTCGACGAGCTGTACCGGGTGCTGGACCACGCCCGGATGAGCTCGGACGTGGGCACCGTGCTGCTGACCGGCAACGGTCCCTCACCCAAGGACGGCGGCTACGCGTTCTGCTCCGGCGGCGACCAGCGGATCCGCGGCCGGGACGGTTACCGGTACACCGACACCACGGACGCCCAGACCGCCGACCACATCGACCCGGCCCGGGCCGGACGGCTGCACATCCTGGAGGTGCAGCGCCTGATCCGGACCATGCCCAAGGTCGTGGTCGCGGTGGTCAACGGCTGGGCGGCCGGCGGCGGGCACTCGCTGCACGTGGTCGCCGACCTGACCATCGCCTCCCGCGAGCACGCCCGGTTCATGCAGACCGACGCGAATGTCGGCTCCTTCGACGGCGGCTACGGCTCGGCGCTGCTGGCCCGCCAGGTCGGGCAGAAGCGGGCCCGGGAGATCTTCTTCCTGGCCCGGGAGTACTCGGCGCAGGACGCCTACGACTGGGGTGCGGTCAACGACGTGGTCGACCACGCCGAACTGGAGAACGCGGCGCTGGAGTACGCCCGGATCATCGCCACCAAGTCCCCGCAGGCGATCCGGATGCTGAAGTTCGCGTTCAACCTGGCCGACGACGGGCTGGCCGGGCAGCAGGTCTTCGCCGGGGAGGCCACCCGGCTGGCGTACATGACCGACGAGGCGGTGGAGGGCCGGGACGCGTTCCTGGAGCGCCGGGACCCGGACTGGGGCCGGTTCGGCTACATGTACTGAGCCAGCACCGCCCGGGCGCGCTCGATCAGCCCCTCGCGCAGCCAGTCCGGTTCGCGCACCGCCACCTGCGACCCGAAGCGCTCCAGCACGGACCGTGCGTGCCGCCGGTCGCCGAAGGTCGCCAGCACCACCAGCCGGCCGTCGGCGGCCACCCCCCGGTCGGTCACACCGGCCGCGGCCTCGGCCAGGTCGTCCCGGCGGGCCGGGTCCAGCTCGACCAGGGCGTGCACCGGCTCGTCGTGCTGCCGCCGGTAGGCCGCCCGTTCCGACTCCCACAGCGCGCGCAGGTCGAGCCCGAGCGGCCGGGTGAAGGTCTGGTCCAGCACCTCGCACCGCTCGATCCGCTCCACCCGCAGGAACCGGGGCGCACCGGCCCGGCCCACCGCCAGGTACCAGGACCCCGCCGCGGACAGCAGACCATAGGCGTCCACCGGCTCCGACCAGGTCCCGCCGGCGCTGCGCGAGCGGTAGTCCACCCGCAGCCGCCGGTCGCCGAGCGCCGCCTCCAGCAGCGGTTCCAGCGGCGGCGTCCCGTGCCGCGGCAGCCAGCCCTCCGGGTCGATCACCAGGCGCCGGGCCAGGCCGTCGATCGCCCCGCGCTGGTCCAGCGGCAGCGCGGCGTCCAGCTTCCGCAGCCCGGAGACCATGGCCGGGCCCCAGTTCAGCGAGTCGGCGACCGGGGCCGCCATCGCCAGGAACACGCTGCGCACCTCCGCCTCGCTCAGCCCGGTCACCCGGGTGCGGAAGCCCGGCAGCAGCCGGACCCCACCGGCCCGCCCGCGCTCGCAGTACACCGGCACCCCGGAGGCGGACAGTGCCTCGACATCGCGCAGCACCGTCCGGGCGGAGACCTCCAGCCGCCGGGCCAGTTCGGCGGCGGACAGGGACTCGTGCGCCATCAGCAGCCAGAGCATGGACAGCAGGCGGTCGGCTCGCATCGGATCAGTGTGCGCGCAATACCTGACACAGGGTGTCGTCATTGACGGTCAGGCTCGGCGGGACAGTTCACCGATCGAGGAGAGTCATGACCGACCCCCGCCCCCTGTTCGAGCACGCCCACGCCTGGTTCGCCGGGCTGATCGCCGACCTGGACGGTGCCGACCTGGACGCCCCCACCCCGTGCACCGAGTGGCCGGTGCGCACCGTGATCGCGCACGTGATCGGCGCCGCCCGCCGGCCCCGGGTGGTCGCGCTCGGCGGCAAGCCCTTCGACGTGCCGCTGATCATCGAGGGCATCGCCGACGACGACCTGGCCGCGCGGCACCGGGAGGCGGTGCGCGAGACGCTGGACGTCTGGTCCGACCCCGCCGTGCTGGACCGCCCGGTGACCGCGCCCTGGGGCACTGTGCCCGGCCGGGCCGCCCTGAGCGTCTGGGTCAAGGAACCGCTGGTGCATGGCTGGGATGTCGCGGTCGCCCTCGGCCTGCCCAGCGAGGCGCCCACCGCGGTCGCCGAGGCGGCGGTCGCCGACATGGCCCGGTTCCTGCCCGCCGACCGCCGGGGCGAGGGGGTGCCCTTCGGCCCGCCGGTGCCGGTGCCGGACACCGCCGGGCCCACCGAGCGGCTGGCCGCCTGGCTGGGTCACGCCCGGCCCTGAGACTGGGGCCGCTGGCCGGTCGTCGGCCGCCGTTCCCCCGAGCGCGGCGGCGGCCGGCCCGGTCAGGCCCGGCCCGGTCAGGCGCGGCCCGGTCAGGTCACGTCAGGCCCGGTCAGGTCAGGTCAGGAGGTGGTCAGCGACCCGGTCTGCGCCGGGACCAGCTCCACCCAGGTGTTGCCCGGCACCAGCGTCGCCTCGGTGCCGTCGGCCAGGAACAGCCGCATCGGCGCCGACTCGGAGTCCTTCTGCCAGGTCACGTCGACGGTCTTCCCGCCGGAGGCCAGCGTCCCGGTGCCGGAGCCGACCAGGGTGTAGGTCGGCACCGGGGCGCCGCCCTGGGCCGCGAACTGGGTGTTCGGGTGCTCGGCGACGATCGAGATCACGTTGTCGGCGTGCACCTGGGTGTCGTCGGCGGCGTCCATCGCCTCCTTGCTGCCCTCCCAGCGCTGCCACACCTCGCCGTTCCAGACCCAGGCCGGGCTGGACTGACCGGACAGGCTGAAGTCCAGCCGGGTGGCCGGGGCGCCGTGCTGGACGGCGCTGGCGGTGTCGGCCGAACGGGCCACCGCGAACTGCTGCTCCGGGCTGTCCTGGTGCGTGCCGTCCGCCTGCGACCACAGGGTCTCCGGGGTGGCGTAGACGTTGTGCGGCGCCGACCGGCCGCGCAGCCGGTACATCCCGTCCACCCCGGCGTCGTGACTCAGGGCCTGCACCGGGCTGTCGGCCACCATCTGCAGGATGCCGGCCTGCCCGCCGGAGAACGCCAGCAGGCCGTTCATCGGCGCGGTGATCGCGGTGTCCATCGGCCGGACCGACCGGATCGGGCCGATCTCCTCCGGCACCTGGGAGTGGAACACCGCCACCAGGCGGGACACCTCGAACTCGACGATGGTCTCCCAGACCACATCCGCCTGGTTCAGCCCGCTCTGCGGCCGGGCCGCCGCGGTGTTCTCGATCTTGACCGCGAGCGCCGGGCGGTTCACGATCTCGCCCTGCTCGCCGGTCAGCGGCCACACCGCCGGCAGCTCCGGTGCGGCGACCGCCGACTTGTCCGGGTCCAGGGTCGGGGCGGCGGTGCTGGTCGCCGGTTCCGGGGACCCGGTGCCGCAGGCGGCCAGCAGTACGGCGACGCACACCCCCAGCACGGCACCGGCGGTGCGGCGGGGACGGTGGCGCGCTGTCAGGAACGACATCGGGACTTCCTCCGGCTCGGCGAATCCGCGCCCACTGTACGGGCGGACCTACCCTGGGCTGGTGAACCGCCGCGTCCGAGTCGTCCCCTCCGTCCCGGTCGCGGACCTCACCGACGCCCTGCGCGACGCCCTGGACGGCACCGGACGGGCGGTGCTCCCGGTGCCCGCGGGGGACGATGACGCCCCGCCCGGGCCCGACGTCCCGGCGGAGGTGGCGCTGCTGGTGCGGACCTCCGGTTCCACCGGCGCCCCGCGGGACGTGATGCTCACCGCCGACGCCCTGCGCGCCTCGGCCGCGGCCACCCACCGCCGGCTGTCCGGCCCCGGGCACTGGCTGCTGGCGCTGCCCACCGGGCACATCGCCGGGCTGCAGGTGGTGCTGCGCTCGGTGGCGGCCGGCACCGAGCCGGTGGAGCTGACCGGACCGTTCCGCGCCGACACCTTCCGGGCCGCCGCCGAGCGGGTCCCCACCGACCTGCCGCGCTACGTCTCCCTGGTGCCGACCCAGCTGGTCCGGGTGCTCGCCGACCCCGCCGCCACCGCCACGCTGGCCGGCTTCGACGCGGTGCTGCTCGGCGGTGCCGCCGCCCCGGGCTCCCTGGTCGAGGACGCCCGCCGCGCCGGGATCCGGGTCGTCACCACCTACGGCATGTCCGAGACCTGCGGCGGCTGCGTCTACGACGGCGTCCCGCTGGACGGGGTGGACGTGCGGATCGACGACGACGGCCGGATCGCGCTGGCCGGCCCGATGCTGGCCGCCGGGTACCGCGGCGACCCCGACCTGACCGCCCGGACCTTCCGCACCGGCCCGGACGGCACCCGCCGGCTGCACACCAGCGACCTGGGCCGGTGGGCCGACGGGCGGCTCACCGTGCTCGGCCGCGCCGACGACGTGCTGATCACCGGGGGCGAGAAGGTCCCGCCGGCCGCGGTGGAACGGGTGGTCGCCGACCTGCCCGGGGTGGCCGAGGTCTGCGTGGTCGGGGTACCGGACCCGCAGTGGGGGCAGGCGGTCACCGCCGTGCTGGTGCTGCACCCGGGCGCCGAGCCGCCCGCGCTCGCCGACGTACGATCCACCGTCGCCGGCCTGCTCGGACCGGCCGCCGCACCCCGGCACCTGCTGGTGCTGGACGCGCTGCCGCTGCGCGGACCGGGCAAGATCGACCGCCGGGGAGTGGCCGCGCTGGCCGCCGACCGCCTCACGCACTGACTGGAGAGACGCATGGCCACCCTGTCCGAGTGGATCGCCGGGTCCCGGCCCCGCACGCTGCCCGCCGCGGCCGCACCCGTCCTGGTCGGCACCGGGGCCGCCGCGCAGATCGACTCGGCCCACCCCGGCCGGGCACTGCTCGCCGCCGGGGTCGCCCTCGCCCTCCAGGTCGGGGTCAACTTCGCCAACGACTACTCCGACGGCATCCGCGGCACCGACACCGAGCGGGTCGGGCCGATGCGGCTGACCGCCTCCGGTGCCGCCACCCCCCGGGCGGTCAAGGGCGCCGCCTTCGCGAGCTTCGGGGTAGCCGGGCTGTTCGGCCTGGGACTGGTGGCGCTGTCCGGGCAGTGGTGGCTGCTGGCGATCGGCGTGCTGTGCGTGCTGGCCGCCTGGTTCTACACCGGGGGCAAGCGGCCCTACGGCTACCTCGGGCTCGGCGAGGTCGGGGTGTTCGTGTTCTTCGGCCTGGTCGCCGTGCTCGGCACCACGTACACCCAGGCCGGCCGGATCACCTGGCCGTCCGTGGTCGGTGCGGTCGCGGTCGGCCTGATCGCCTGCGCGCTGCTGATGGTGAACAACCTGCGCGACGTGCCCACCGACGCCCTGGTCGGCAAGCGGACCCTGGCGGTGCGGCTCGGCGACCGGCGGGCGCGCTGGGCGTACACGCTGATGGTCACCCTGCCCGTGGTGCTCGGCCTGGTCTGCGCGCTGGCGAACCCGTGGGCGCTGATCGTGATG
Organism: Cellulomonas denverensis; assembly: GCF_012396125.1. Classification (GTDB taxonomy): domain Bacteria; phylum Actinomycetota; class Actinomycetes; order Actinomycetales; family Cellulomonadaceae; genus Cellulomonas; species Cellulomonas denverensis. The sequence continues at coordinate 658,654 of NZ_JAAXOX010000001.1, forward strand.
GTGCTCGCGCTGCCCGCCGTGCTGCTGTCGGTCACCGTGCTGCTCGGTGCGCGCGGCATCGCCCTGGTCCCGGTGCTGGCCGGCACCGGGATGTACGAGCTCGGCTACGGGGTGCTGTTGGGGTTGGGCCTGGCGCTCTGAGCCCGGTCGGCCTCCGCGTCCTCGGCGGCCGCGTCCTCGGTCGCCCGCCGGGACAGCTTCGGCCGGTCGCCGCGGCGCTCGGCCCGGGCCTGCATCCACAGCGCCGCACGGTCCCGCGGGCCGGACAGCACCAGGTAGGACAGCAGACCCGCCAGCAGCGCACCGCCGATCACGGCGAACAGCCAGCCCATCCCCGCGAAGGCGAGCGCCACCGTGCAGACCACGAACAGGGCCAAACGGAGCAGGGAGTAGATCACCACAGGCACCGGCTCAGCCTAACCGGGTCCTGCGCAGGATCACCCGGCCGTCCACACCACCGCCGTCTACCCTGGGGCGCATGGCCCGCGTCCTGCTGTTCCTGATCATCATCGCCCTCGCCGTCTATGCGGCCGTCGACGTGACGAACAGCGACCAGGACGACCGCCGCGGACTGCCCGCCGGCCTGTGGCTGGTGATCGTGGTGATCTTCCCGATCCTGGGCCCGGTGCTCTGGTTCGCGGTCAGCCGTTCGCAGCGCGCCGCCCGCGCCGGCGGCCCGGCCGGGACCGGTGGTGGCCCGGCGCCCTCCGGACCCGCCCGGCCCAAGCGCGGACCGATCGCACCGGACGACGACCCGGACTTCCTGTGGCGGTTGGAGCAGGAGCAGCGCCGGCGCCGGCGGGAGCAGGGCGAGACCGACCCGGACGGCCAGCGGCCGGAATGAGCCGGCCCGCTCCGGGGTCGGATCCAGTCAGATCCCGGAGTAGGAGTGCTTGCCGGTGACGAACAGGTTCACCACGGTGAAGTTCGCCAGCACCACGGCGTAACCGACGAAGACGAAGTACGCCGCCCGGCGACCGGCCCAGCCGCGGGTGGTGCGGGCGTGCAGGTACGCGGCGTAGATCACCCAGGCGACGAAGGTGCCGACCTCCTTGGGGTCCCAGCCCCAGTACCGGCCCCAGGCCTGCTCGGCCCAGATCGAGCCGCCGATCAGGGTGAGCGTCCACAGCACGAAGCCGATCGCGTTCAGCCGGAAGGACAGCGCCTCCAGCTGGCGGGCGGACGGCACGGTGCGCAGCCAGGCCCAGGCCGGTCCGGTGACCCGCCAGCGTGCCAGGCCACGGTTCTTGGCGACGTGCGAGCGGTCGTTCTCCCGGCCGTCCTGCAACAGCTGGAGCACCGAGGTGGCGAAGGCGACCGTGAACACCCCGGTGGCGGCGATGGCGACGCCGACGTGGATCACCAGCCAGTAGTTCTGCAGCGCGGGCTGCACCTCGTCCGCCTGCACGTAGAACGCGTTCAGGCCGAGCACCAGCGCCAGCACCGCGATCCCCATCACCACCACGCCGAGGAACGGGATCACCCGACGGCGCTGCACCAGCACCAGGACCACCGCGGCGACGAAGGTGCCGACCAGGGTGAACTCGTACATGTTGGCGGTGGGCCAGCGGCCGGCGGCCACCCCGCGCAGCACGATGCCGACGCCGAGCAGCAGCAGGCCGAGCCAGGAGGTGCTGCGGGCGATGCCGTTGGCGGCGCGGGACGGACCGACCACGTCGGTGACCGGTTGCTCCCCGGCCGGACCGCCGTCCTCGACCGGGACGACCAGCCCGCCGGAGCCGACCGCCTCCCGGACCGCCGACTGCTCCGCCTTCGCGGCGGCCACCTTGCGGGCCCGCTCGGCGCGGTGCTCGGCGGTCGCGGCGTCGGCCACCCGGGCCAGCGCCACGGCGTACGCGATCAGCGCGATGGTGAACGCCGTCGCGGCACCCCAGACGAACAGCGTGCTGATGTCGCCGATTGCCATGTCCTGCCGTCCTCGTCCGGGCTCAGCCCGCGCGTCGTTCCCCGGTGCTGCCGAGCAGCCGGTCCATCGCCCGGTCCAGCTCTGCCTGCAGCCCCACGTCGTCGCCGCGCGCCAGTGCCGCGGCCGTCACCACTGTACGGCCATCGCCGGGACCTTCGTCCTGGGAAACCGTGGGTGCTTGATCACGTCCGGCCGGGCGTAGCCGGAGCCAGATCCGCCGCCGGGGCACGAACAGCGAGGCCGCCAGCCCGGCGAACGCCAGCAGGGCGAACACCAGCACCCAGGTCAGCGAGGGGTCGTGCCGCAGGTCCAGCGCCACGAACCGGGGCAGCGACTCGAAGGTGATCGTGCCCAGCCCGTCCGGCAGGTCGACCGTCTCCCCCGGGCGCAGGTAGAGGGTGAGGGCACTGCCGTCCTCCTGGGTGACCTGGGTCAGCCCGGTCTCGTCCAGCTGGTACACGTTCTGCGGGATGCCGTCGTCCAGGCCGAGGTCACCGGTCCAGACCGCCAGCGCCAGCAGCGGGTCGTTCGGCTGCGGGTAGGTAGAGCGGTAGACGCCCGCGCCGATCTCCTGCGCGGTGGGCAGCAACACGCCCTGCAGGCCGATCTGCGGGCCGGAGGTGACGTCGGGGACCTTGATCACGCCCTGCGAGGTGTACACGGTGTCCTGCGGCAGGAACGGCACCGCCCCGGAGAAGGTCACCTCCCCGTCGGCGTCGCGCACGGTCACCTGGGGGGCGTAGCCGTTGCCCTGCAGGTAGACCTTCGCGCCGCCGGTCTCCAACGGGTGATTGACCTTGATCGTCTCGGCCCGCGGCTCCTGGCCCGGCTCGGTCAGGGTGACGTGGGCGGTGAAGTCCCGGGACTGCAGGGTGTCCGGGTCGAACCGGCTTTCGAAGGAGTCGAGCCGCAGGCTGAACGGGGACAGCGAGCCCGGGTCGAAGGCGGTGCCGGACTCGAAGGTGTCGTAGTCGCTCTGGGTGTTGGCGAACGCCCGGCCCTCGACGATGATCGCCTGCCCGCGGTAGTGCAGCAGCTGCCCGGCGGCCACCGCGATCAGCAGGCCGACCAGCGCCAGGTGGAACACCAGATTGCCGGTCTCGCGCAGGTACCCGCGCTCGGCGGCGACGCTCCACACGCCCTGGCCCTCGTCCTTGACGTCGACCCGGAACCGCCGGCCGGCGCCCAGCACGGCGGCGGCGCGGCGGGCCACCTGCTCGGGGCTGCCGTCCAGCTCGCCCTCGGCCTTGGCCGGGAACCGGTCGAACCGGCGCGGGGCCCGGGGCGGACGACCGCGCATCGCCCGCCAGTGCGTCCGGGACCGGGGCAGGATGCAGCCGACCAGGGAGATGAACAGCAGCAGGTAGATCGCGGAGAACCAGACCGACGAGTACACGTCGAAGAACTGCAACCGGTCCAGGATCGGGCCGAGCGTCGGGTGGTCGGCCAGGTAGGTGGCGACCTTGTCCGCGTCCTGCGCGCGCTGCGGCCACACCGTGCCGGGCACCGCGGCGACCGCCAGCAGCATGAGCAGCAACAGCGCCACCCGCATGCTGGTCAGCTGCCGCCAGATCCAGCGCAGCCAGCCGGTCACGCCCAGCGTAGGCAGCACCGGCGGGGTGGGGGCGCCGCCGGGTTCGGTGAACGCGTCCTCCAGACCCTCCGGCCGGTAGGTCGGCCGCTCGGCCATCGCATGCTCCTCGGTGTCGCGGGTCATCTCAGACCGCCGGGACGAACGGCTGGGAGTCGGTCAGCAGGCCCTGCAGCCAGGTCGCGAGGTGGCCCCACACCCCGGTGACCATCGCCAGGCCGAGCACGATCAGCAGCCCGCCGCCGATCCGCATCACGGTCAGCCGGTGCCGGCCCAGCCAGTCCAACACCCGGCGGCTGCGCTGCACGCCGAGCGAGACCAGCACGAACGGCACCCCGAGGCCGACGCAGAACGCCAGCGCCAACAGCGCACCCCGGCCGGCCGAGCCGCCGTCCAGCGACATCGCCAGGATCGCCGCCAGGGTCGGGCCGATGCACGGCGTCCAGCCGATGCCGAAGGTGATGCCGAGCACCGGCGCCCCCCACAGCCCGGCACGCGGGGCGATCAGCCGGCGCCGGTCCTGCTGCCAGAACGGCAACAGCCCGCAGAACGCCAGGCCCATCACGATGGTCACCGCGCCCAGCACCCGGGTGACCGGGTCCTGCCACTGCAGCAGCAACCGGCCGAGCGATCCGGCCAGCGATCCGTAGGCCAGGAAGACCGCGGTGAACCCGGCGACGAACAGCAGCACCCCGGCGACCAGCCGGCCGCGCGCGGGCGCCTGGGTCGCGACCCCGAGCCGGCCGGGCTGGGCGGGCAGCGTGCCGCTGGGCGCGACCGCCGCGGACATCCCGCCGAGGTAGCCCAGGTAGCCCGGCACCAGCGGCAGCACACACGGCGAGGCGAAGGACACCAGCCCGGCCAGCACGGCCACCGGGACCGCGATCAGCAGCGAGCCGGTGGCGGCGGTCTGGGCGAAGCTGTCGCCGACCGACCCGAACATCAGGCCGGGTCCTCGGCCAGGGCCTCCTCGACCAGGGCGCGCAGGGTGGAGCCCTCCGCCATCCCGACGATCCGGGCGAAGACCTTGCCCTCGCGGTCCAGCACCACGGTGGTGGGGGTGGCCTGGATCGGCACCACGCCCTGCAGTGCGGCGATCGCACCCTTGTCCCGGTCGTCGATGCTCGGGTACGGCACGTCGAAGGTGCGCTGGAAGGACTCGGCGGCGCCGGCGTCGTCCACGCCGTTGATCCCGAGGACGTGCAGCCCCTGGTCGGCGTACTCGCTGGCGAGCTCCACCAGGTCCGGGGCCTCCTCCCGGCAGGGCGGGCAGGCGGCGTACCAGGTGTTCAGCACCACCACGTCGCCGAGCCAGTCGGCGGTGTCCTGTGCGGTGCCGGCGTAGTCGGTGCCGGCGACCGTGACCGGCCCCTGGCGCTCACCGGCCGGCCAGGAGGTGAAGGAGCCGTCCTGCGACTGGTACCCGGCGTCGGTCGAGGCGCTGCCGGAGGGCGAGCTGCTGCCGCAGGCGGTCAGGGCGAGCATCCCGGCGGCGAGGAGGGCGGCGGCCACCCGGCGGCTGATCCGGGAGGTCATGCCCCTGCCACCGCCGAGGCCCCGGGCAGCAGGTCGGCGGCGGGTTCGCTGTAGCCGATCCCGACCAGCCGGTCGTCGTCGTAGGTGATGCTGGTCAGGGAGGCCAGCGAGCACTGCCGTCGCCGCGGGTCGTGCCACAGGTGCCGGTCCTCCAGGGCGAGCCGGGTGATCCACACCGGCAGCTGGTGGCTGACCAGCACGGCCTCGTGCCCGCGGGCCTCGTCCCGGGCCTGCTCGACCACGGCGACCATCCGGGCGACCTGCTCGGTGTAGGGCTCACCCCAGGACGGCCGGAACGGGTTGATCAGCTTCGGCCAGTGCCGCGGGTGGCGCAGCGAGCCGTCGCCGACGCCGAAGGTCAGCCCCTCGAAGTGGTTCCCGGCCTCGATCAGCCGCTCGTCGGTCCGGATGTCCAGGCCCAGCGCGGCGGCGATCGGCGCGGCAGTCTCCTGCGCGCGCTGCAACGGGGAGGCGTAGAGCACGGTCACGTCCCGGCGCGGCCCACCGGCCTGCCCCGCCAGGTGTGCGGCCACCCGCTCCGCCATCGCGACCCCGCGCTCGGACAGGTGGTAGCCGGGCAGCCGGCCGTAGAGCAGGCCCTGAGGATTGTGCACTTCGCCGTGCCGCATCAGGTGGACGGTGGTGGTGACCATGGCGTCAGTCTCGCAAACGACTCTGGGTGCTCGTGCTCAGTCCTGCACCGGAGCGTGCTGCAACGCGGCGCCCACGGTGGCCATCGCCTCGCCGAGCGCCCGCATCTGCTCCGGGGTGAGCACGTCCACCAGCCGCTCGCGCACCGAGGTGACATGGGAGGGGGCGGCACGAACCAGCTGCTGGTAGCCGGTCTCGGTCATGGTGCAGTTCACCCCGCGGGCGTCCTGCAGGCAGGGGGTGCGCTCCACCAGCCCGGCGCTCTCCATCCGGCGGATGGTGTGGGTCAGGCGGCTGCGGGAGTGAGCGAGCTCACCGGCCAGCTCGGACATCCGCAGCGTGCGCTCCGGCGCCTCGGACAGCCTGACCAGCACCTCGTACTCGCCCAGCGACAGCCCGGTGTCCCGTTCGAGGTCGTGGGCGAGCACGTCGAGCAGTCGTGCAGTCCCGTCGCGGTAGGCCCGCCACCAGTGCTGTTCCTCATCGCTGAGCCATCGCACGTCGTCCACCGGTGCTCCCTTCTGGCGACCCGCATCGTCGCACCTCTTGCATCCTGCGCCCCACTGTAGTAGAAATCTCAACTATCAGCGATTGACGCTTCAACTATCGAGGGATGGACCCCATGACTGCTCTGCCCACCGGCCTGGTCGCCGGCACCTGGAACATCGACCCGTCGCACACCGAGGCGTCCTTCACCGTGCGCCACGCCGGCATCTCCAAGGTGCGCGGCACCGTCGCCGTGACCGGCGGCACCCTCACCGTCAACGACGAGCTGGAGCTCTCCGCCGTCACCGCCACCCTGGACCCGTCCACCATCACCACCGGTGACGCCGGCCGCGACGGCCACCTCAAGAGCGGCGACTTCTTCGACGTGGAGAAGTTCGGCGAGTGGACCTTCACCTCCACCGGCGTCAAGGCCGAGGGCGACGACTACATCGTCAGCGGCGACCTGACCATCCACGGCGTGACCCGCAACGTGAACCTGGCCGTCGAGTTCGGCGGCGCCGCCACCGACCCGTTCGGCAACCAGCGCGCCGGCTTCTCCGCCACCCTGCCGATCTCCCGCAAGGACTTCGACCTGACCTGGAACGCCGCGCTCGAGACCGGCGGCGTGCTGGTCAGCGACAAGGTCAACATCGCGCTCGAGGTCTCCGCCATCAAGGCCTGACACCCCGCGCACCCCACGGACCCACGAGGGCCCGGCCACGCATCCCCCTGCCGTGGCCGGGCCCTCGTGCCGTGTCCGGGCTCAGTTCTCCGCGCTCAACCGCCGCGCGTGGAAGGCCACGATCTGCAGCTCCGACCCCAGGTCCACCTCGCGCACCTCGACGTCGTCCGGCACCCGGACCGTGCGCGGGGCGAAGTTGAGGATGCCGGAGACACCGGCGGCGACCAGCCGGTCGGCGGTCTGCTGGGCGGCGGAGGCCGGGGTGGTGAGGATCGCGATCGTGGCCGCGCCCTCGGCGACCACCTGTTCCAGCTCGCTCGCGTGCCGGACCACGTGGCCGGCGACGGTGGTGCCGACCACCGCGGGGTCGGTGTCGACCAGTCCGACCAGCTCGAAGCTGCGATCGGCGAAGCCGGAGTAGGTGGCCAGCGCGTGGCCGAGGTTACCGATCCCGACGATCACCAGGCGGCGCTCCTCGGTCATGCCGAGCACCTGGGCGATCTGGCGGCGCAGCCCGTCGACCTCGTAGCCGACACCGCGGCGACCGCCGGCGCCCAGGTAGGACAGGTCCTTGCGCAGCTGGGCCGGCGACACCCCCACCAGATCGGCGAGCTGGTCGGAGGACACGGTGTGTGCGCCCTCCGACGCGAGGCCGCCCAGCGAACGCAGGTATCCCGGCAGTCGGGCGACGGTGGTGGACGGCAGCGGGCGCACGGTCACAGGTTAGGGCGTGATCGGGCGATTCAGTGCCCCGACGAGCAGATCCGCATCGATGTACCAATAACCTGCACGCCGCCCGTCGACCTCCAGCACCGGCACCAGCTCACCGTAGGCACGCGCGGCCGGCCGCCCGTCACCGGTGTGCACGCCCGGTTGGTCGACGTCCAGTTCCAGCCAGTCGTCGCCGCAGATCTCCTGGACCGCCTCCCGGGCGGCCCGGCACAGGTGGCAGTCCGGACGGGTGTAGAGCACGACGCGAGAGTTCTGGATGGCCACAGGACGAGCGTAGACGGCTTGGTTACAGTGGCCGGGTGCCCGATCCCACCGAGAGCCCCGACGGCGGCCGCCCGCAGCCGGCGGACAGCGGCCGGGTGGTGGGCGAGGTGGTCGCGGAGACCGCCGATCCGCCGGTGGCCTCCGCCGTGGCGGCCTTCTTCGACGTGGACAACACGATCATCCGCGGCGCCAGCGCCTTCCACCTGGGGGTCGGGCTGTACCGCCGCGGGTTCTTCCGCACCGGGGACATCATCCGGTTCGGCCTGCACCAGGCGCGCTACCTGATGTTCGGGGAGAGCAAGCAGCAGATCAGCGAGGTCCGGGACCGGGCGCTGAGCATCATGCGCGGCCGGTCGGTGGCCGAGGTGCTGACCCTGGCCGAGGACGTCTACGACGAGGTGCTGTCGCTGCGGATCTTCCCCGGCACCCAGCGACTGCTCGACCAGCACCTGCGCGCCGGGCACCAGGTCTGGCTGGTCACGGCCACCCCGGTGGAGATCGGCGACCTGATCGCCCGCCGGCTCGGGGCGAACGGGGCACTGGGCACGATCGCCGAGCACACCGACGGGTTCTACACCGGACGCCTGGTCGGCGACATGATGCACGGCCAGGCCAAGGCCGAGGGCGTACGAACCCTGGCGGAAAAGAACGGGTTGGACCTGAGCCAGTCCTTCGCCTACGGCGACTCCGCTAACGACGTGCCGCTGCTGTCCGAGGTCGGCTTCCCGTGCGCGATCAACCCGGACGGGCGGCTGCGGCGGCACGCGGCGGAGGTCGGCTGGCCGATGCGCGAGTTCCGCAACCGCCGGGCCCGCACCCGGCGCGGGGTGGATGCCGCCACCGCCGCCGGGTCGATCTGGGCGCTGGCGCTCGTCGCCCGCGCGGTGCAGCGGCAACTGCGCTCCCGGTGGGGGCGATGACCGGCACCGCCCTGCTCCGTCCGGCCCACCCGGCGGACGCCGCGGCACTGGCCGAGCTGGCCGCCGTTACCTTCCCGCTCGCTTGCCCGCCGGACATGCCGGCCGCGGACCAGCAGGCGTTCATCGCCGGGAACCTCACCGCCGGCCACTTCACCCGGCACCTGGCCACCCCGGGCCACCTGGTGCTGGTCGCCGAGGACGCGGGCGCGCTGGTCGGGTACACGCTGACCCTGGTCGGCGAGCCGCTGGACGCCGAACTCGCGGCGGTGCTGGCCGACCCGGACCACACCGCGTACCTGTCCAAGTGCTACCTGCTGCCCGCCGCGCAGGGCAGCGGACTGGCCGGGCGGCTGATGACCGCCACCCTGGACGCCGCCCGGGAGGCCGGGGCCACGGCGGTGGTGCTGGGCGTCAACGGCCGCAACGGCCGGGCGCAGGCTTTCTACCGCCGGGCCGGCTTCGCGGTGGCGGGCGAGCGCCGGTTCGTGGTCGGGGAGCGCACCGAGCACGACCTGGTTCTGTCCCGGGCGCTGTAGCGCCGCTCGCGCCGCGCCAGCCCTGGGCGCTCTGCCCTTGCTCCGCACCCCCGCCTCGCGCCCCCTGCCCCCTGCCGCCGCATCCCCGCCTCGCGCGCCCCGCCCGTGTGCCACCGAGAGTGCACGAATGCACGCCTCCGGGGCCGGGAAGGCTGCATTCGTGCACTCTCGCGGCCCCCGCTCTGCCCCCGCACCCGCTTCGCGCCCGCGCTCCGCCCTCGCCCGCTCCCCGCACCCCCGCCTCGCGCACCCCCGCCTGGCCGGTGCGCCATCGAGAGTGCACAAACGCACGCCTCCGAGGCCGGGAGGACTGCATTCGTGCACTCTCGGCGCCCGCGCCGCCCCCGCGCCCCCGCCCCGCACCTCACTTCGCGCGCACCGTGCCCGGCCCGTGCGCCACCGAGAGTGCACAAACGCACGCCTCCTGGGCCGGGAGAGCTGTATTCGTGCACTCTCGGCGCGCGCGCTGACCCCCGCACCTCCCTCGCGCTCGCACTCCGCCCTCGCCCCGCACGCACGGCGCCCGGCCCGTGCGCAGCCGAGAGTGCACGAATGCACGTCTCCGAGGCCGGGAGAGCTGCATTCGTGCACTTTCGGCGGGCGCTCTGATCTCCGCACCCCCCTCGCCCCTGCACCCTCGCCCGCCCGCACCCGCACCGGCTCGCGTGCCACCGAGAGTGCACGAATGCACGCCTCCGAGGCCGGGAGAGCTGCATTCGTGCACTCTCGGCGCGCGGGGGGTCGGCTAGGGCGACCTGGGGGTCAGCCCGCAGGGCGGCGCGCGCGGAGGTCCGCGCGCAGGCGGCGCGCCCGGGGGTCAGGCTGCGGGGGCGCGGGGGTCGGGCGGCGTGCGCGGGGGTCAGGCGCCGGTGGACTGGCGGGTGACGATCGAGAAGTCGGTGACCATCTGGCGGGCGGCGTCGGGGGCGGTGCCGTCGATGCGCTCGCGGAGGTAGGCGACCGCGGTGCGGGCGATCTGTTCGAGCCCGGGGGCGACCGAGGTCAGGGTCGGCGCGGAGTAGGCGGCCTCCTCGATGTCGTCGAAGCCGATCACCGCGACATCCTCCGGGACCCGCAGCCCGCGCAGCCGCAGGGCGTGCATCGCACCCAGCGCCACCGCGTCGTTCAGCCCGAACACCGCGTCGATCTCCACCCCCAGGTCCAGCAGGGCGGTCATCGCGGCGTCGCCGGTGGAGCGGTGCCAGGCGCCGGCCTCGGCGACCAGGCGCTCGTCGACCGGGATGCCCGCGGCCGCCATCGCGTCCCGGTATCCGCGCACCCGGAGTGCGGCGGTGCCGACCCGCTCGCCCGGGTGGGCGCCGATCACCGCGATCCGGCGCCGGCCCCGCGCGATCAGGTGCTCGGTCGCGGCGCGGGCGGCGGCGACGTTGTCCATCGTGACGTGGTCGGCCGGCCCGCCGAACACCCGCTCGCCGAGCAGCACCAGCGGGAAGTCCACCGCGAACAGGTCGACGTCCTCCTGGCCGAGCGCCAGCGGGGAGAAGATCAGGCCGTCGGTCAGGTGCCGCATCCGCGAGCCCAGCGCCTCGATCTCCCGGGCCCGGTTGGCGTTGGTCTGCTCGATCAGCACCAGGGTGCCGGTCTCCTCGGCCACCCGGATGATCGTCTCGGCCAGCTCGGCGAAGTACGGCAGGCTCAGCTCCGGCACCGCCAGGCCGATCATCCCGGTCCGGCCCTGGCGCAGGCTGCGGGCGGTGATGTTCACCCGGTAGCCGAGCTGGTCGATCGCCTCCTCCACCCGCTGCTTGGTGCCGGGACGGATGTGCGGATAGCCGTTGATCACGTTGGACACGGTCTTGACCGAGACCCCGGCCACCAGCGCGACATCGTGCATGGTGGCCCCGCTCGACCGCCGGGCTGCGCTCACCATGACCTCCTCACGCCGGGTGACCCCGTGGTTCTAGCACACGGCACGGGGTCACCCGCGTCACTCAGCGCCCACCCAGCCCGGTCGTGGCGACCGCCTTGACGATCTGCCGCTGGAACAGCATGAACAGGATGATCAGCGGTGCGGCGGCGATCATCGCCGAGGCCATCGTCTGGGCGTAGATCGTGCCGTAGGCGTTCTTCACCGTGGACAGACCGACCGGCAGGGTCATCAGGTCCGGGTTGTTGGTGACGATGAACGGCCACAGGAAGTTGTTCCACGCCCCGATGAACACGAAGATGCCCACCGCGGACACGATCGGCCGGGAGATCGGCAGCACGATCGACCAGAACGTCCGCCAGTGCCCGGCGCCGTCCACCCGGGCCGCGTCCTCCAGCTCCTGCGGGATCTCGGAGAAGAACTTGGCGAAGATGTAGACCATCACCGGGGCGACCAGCTGGGGCAGGATCACGCCCCAGTAGGTGTCGACGGCGTTGATCGCCTGCATCTGGCGGAACAGCGGCACGATCAGGATCTGGCCCGGGATGGCGATCAGGGCGATCGTCCCGGCGAACAGCAGTCGCCGGCCGCGGAACCGGGTGCGGGAGAAGCCGTAACCGGCCAGCGCGCACAGCGCCACGGTCAGGATGGTGACCGCCCCCGCGATCAGCAGGGTGTTGCCCATCCAGCGCATCACCTCGCCGCGGGAGAACACGGTGGCGTAGTTCTCCAGCGTGAAGCCGCCGTCCGGGATCCACTGCAACGGCGTCGACTGCGCCTGGGCCTCGGTCTTGAAGCTGGTGCTGATCGCCCACAGCATCGGCAGCAGCCAGCTGGCCGCCATCACCACCAGGATCACCACGGCGAGCACGGTGGCGACCTTGGAGCGGCCGAGCACCAGCGCCCGGGTGCGCCGGTTGTCGTCCCGGCGCTCGGTCCAGGCCCGGCGTGCGCGCTGTCCCGGGCTGAGCGGACTCAGGGTCTCAACGGCCACGGCCGGCCTCCCGACGACGGGTGGTGAACGCCTGGAAGACCACGGTCACCACGATGATGAGGGCGAAGAAGATGTACGACATCGCCGAGGCGTAGCCCATCCGGTAGCCGGTGAAGCCGGTGTCGTAGATGTACTGCAGGATCGGCCGGGTCACGCCGCCCGGTCCGGAGCCGCCGTTGAAGGCGATGAACATCTGGTCGAAGACCTTCAGCGAGGCCAGCAGCTGCAGCACGGTGATCAGCACGGTGGTGCCCTTGAGCTGCGGCAGCGTGATCGAGAACAGCCGCCGCCACGACCCGGCCCCGTCCAGGGCGGCCGCCTCGTACATCTGGTCCGGGATCGCCTGCAGCGCCGACAGATACAGCAGGAAGTTGAAGCCGACCGTCCACCACAGGGTGAGCAGCACCATCGACCACATCGCCACGTTGGTGTCGGTCAGCCAGCCGACCTTGTCCAGCCCGAACCGGTCCAGCCAGTAGTTCAGGAAGCCGATCTCCGGCTGGAACAGCCAGACCCAGATCTGCACCACGACCGCCACCGGCAACATGTACGGCGCGAAGAACGCGAGCCGCCACAGCCACTGCCCGGGCAGTCCGGTGTAGACCAGCAGTGCCATCACCAGGGCGACCAGCACCAGCGGCACGGTGCTCATCACGGTGAAGGCGATGGTGTGGCCGAGGGTGGCCCACATGGTGCTGTCGCTCAGCGCCTCGGCGTAGTTGTCCAGGCCCACCCAGCCGCCGTTGCCCATCAGCGACTGCTCGGTGAAGCTCAGCCCGAGGCCGTACAGGGTGGGCACGATCAGGAACAGGGTGGCGATCACCAGGAACGGCACCACGAACGGCCAGCCCCGGCCCTCGCGGCCACGACGCTGCTTGGCCGAACGAGGTGCGGTGGTCACGGCCGGGCCACTGGCGACGGGTGCGGGATCGATCTGCGTGGTCATCACGGTCTCCTCACGCCGGCGGCTTGGTCTGGAGGGCGGTGTTCAGCCGGTCGATCAGGCCGTCCACCGCCGACTCGGGCGATCCCTTGTCCAGCCACGCGGTCTGCAGCACCTCGCCGACCCGGGCCTGGAAGTCGGACCCGGACCCGGTGAACCAGGCCTGCGGGTCGAAGATGGCCTCCTCGCTCGCCTGCGCGTAGTGCGCCTGCGGCTCCAGGGCCCGGTACTCCGCGGACTCGGTGACCGCGCGGTTGGCCGGGATGTGGCCGCCCTGGCTCCACAGCAGCGACTTGTTCAGCATCGCGGCGACCGTGCGGTAGGCGGCCTCCCGGCGGGCGGGGTCGGCGTTCACCTGGTGCGGCAGCACGAAGCAGTGCGAGTCGCCGTAGGTGCCGGGGCTGCCGAACAGGGTCGGCATCGGCATCGCGTCCACGTCCACCCCGGCGTTCTGGAAGGTCGGCAGCTCCCAGTTCCCGTTGAAGCACATCCCGACCCGGCCGGTACTGAACGAGGCGACCGCGGCGTTGTAGTCGCTGTTCGCGATCGCCACGGTGTCGTCCAGCATCGACTGCACGTAGCTGACCACCTCGATCAGCTTGTCCCGGTCGAGCTGCGCGTCCTGGCCTGGGGTGAGCGTGACCTCGCCGCCGGTCTGGCCGTACAGGCCCCACAGCATCCGGGACATCTGGGCGCCGTCGCCGGTGTAGCCGTAGCCGATCCCGGCGTAGCCGGTGACGTCGGCCATCGCGCGACCGGCTTCCAGGAAGCCCTCCGGCGAGTCGATGCCGGTCAGCTTGCCGTCGGTGCCGAGGATCCCGGCCTGGTCGGCCAGCCCCCGGTCGAAGAACAGCAGGAAGGCGTGGAAGTCGAGTGGCACCGCCCAGAGCTGCCCGTCGATGGTGGCCCGGTCCCAGAGCGCCGGCGGGAAGGACTCCTTGGCCACCCCGTGTTCGGCGAGCAGGTCCAGGTCCCACGGGTCGAGCACCCCGCCCGGCACCCAGCCCGCCACCCGGGTCAGGTGCATCACCGCCAGGTCGGGCGACCGGCCGCCGACCGAGGCCATGATCAACTTCGTGTAGTACGGCGCCCCCCAGGTCAGGACCACCGGATCGATGGCCAGCTGGGGGTCCTCGTTCTGCACCTCGGAGAGCATCTGCTGGAAGATGCCCCCGTCACCGCCGGTGAACAGGTGCCACATCTGAATCCGGGTCGCCCCGGACGCGGCGGCCGATCCGCCACATCCGCTGAGCGCCCACGAGCCGGCCAGTGCGCCGGCTCCGAGCATCGCGCCGCGGAGCAGTCCCCGCCTGCTGATGCCCTGACCGTCCGGTGAGATCACCGTCGACCTCCTCCACCCCGGGCTGGCGCACCGAAGCGCCTGGCTCTTCAACGTTGAAGAGCCGCCGAGGTGAGTGAATCAGCGGCCGGCGATCTGCGTCAAGAGGTACGAATAGTCCGACTACATCGTTGGAGACTGCGCACCCATCCGGCCCCGGACGCACGAAGGCGCCCGCACCGACCGGAGTCGGCGGGGCGCCCCTCGTCCCGCACCGCCCTCAGCGGGCGGCGGCGGTCACTTCTTGTTGCGGCGCTGGTGGCGCGTCTTGCGCAGCAGCTTGCGGTGCTTCTTCTTCGCCATGCGCTTGCGGCGCTTCTTGATGACGGAGCCCATGGGTCCTCACTCGCTTCCGGTGGCGAGCGCGTCAGGCGTCCGCCGGTTGTGGTCGATCGACGCGCAGCGCGTCCCCCGTGAGCCACGGCCGGAGGTCATGGCCTCCGGTCGCGAACCCTCGCGGGACCCCCACGCACGGGAAAGTCCGCCCCCACCTTAGTCGATCCGGCGCAGTGGCCGCGCCACGGCCGGGCTCAGGGCGGGATTCAGGACGACATCCGGCGCGAACCCGTCGCACCGGCGCCACCGTCCTCCTCGGCCTGGTCGACGTCGAACTGCGCGGTGGCCAGGTACTGGTCGAGCGCGTCCTGCGGGACCCGGAACGAGCGGCCGACCCGCACGGCGGGCATCTCACCCGAGTGCAGCAGCCGGTACACGGTCATCTTCGACACCCGCATGGCCTCCGCGACCTCGGCCACGGTGAGGAACCGGACCCGCCGGGGTTGCTCGCTCATCTGGCCGCTCTTTCGTCGTCGCACCACCGGTGCGTGGGTGTCGGGAACGACCTGCTCCGGCCGTTCGGCGCAACTGTAGTGGGAGGTGAGGCTCCTGTGAAAGGTGAGACGTGTCGTGGCGGTTCGGGTGTTTCGGGCTACTCGACCGCGGGGTCCAGTCCCAGGGCCGGAAACACCGCCCGCCGGGTCGCCGTGACCGCCCGGTCGACGGCCTCGTCCGGGTCGAATCCGGCCGACCACGGCCGCCACCGCAGCGCCGCCCCGTCGGTCATCGACCCCGGCGCCTCCCGGCCGTACAACGCGACCACCTGGTCCAGCCAGCTCCGCGGCACCCGGGTCGCCGGGTCCACCGGGCGATGGGTCGCCTCGGCCAGCAGATGGGTCCAGGCCCGCGGCACCACGTCGACCACCGCGTACCCGCCACCACCCAGCGCCAGCCAGCGGCCGTCGCAGACCTCGTGCGCCAGCTGGTGCAACCAGGCCGACGCCAGCCGCCCGGCATCCAGGCTGAGATCCAGATTCGCGATCGGGTCCTCGACATGAGCGTCGCAGCCGTGCTGGCTGACCAGGAACTGCGGCCGGAACTCCCGCAGCACCTCCGGCACCACGGCATCGACCGCCCGCAACCAGCCCGCATCGCCGGTGTGCGACGGCAGCGCCACGTTCACCGCCGTGCCGTGCGCCCCGGCACCCCCGATGTCCACCGGGTCGCCGGTGCCCGGGAACAGCGTGCGCCCGCTCTCGTGCACCGAGACGGTCAGCACCCGCGGGTCGTCCCAGAACGCCGCCTGCACCCCATCGCCGTGATGGGCGTCGATGTCGACGTAGGCCACCCGCTGCGCCCCCTCGGCCAGCAGCGCCCGGATCGCCACCGCGGCGTCGTTGTAGACGCAGAAGCCGGAGGCCGCTCCGGGCATGGCGTGGTGCATCCCGCCGGTCAGGTTCACCGCGTGCGCCACCTCGCCCCGCCAGACCGCGAGCGCCGCGTCCCGGCTCCCGGTCACCACCCGGGCGGCGGCCTCGTGCATGCCGGGGAACACCGGATCGTCCTCGGTGCCCAGCCCGCGCGCCGGGTCGCCGATCCCCTCGCTGGACGCGCGGCGCACGGCGGCCACGTACTCCGGCTCGTGTGCGAGCTCCAGCACCCGGTCGGCGGCGGGCTCGGCCCCGACCACCTCGACATCGGGGTGCTGGAGCAGGCCGAGGGCCCGGGCCAGCCGGATCGTCAGGTCCAGCCGCAGGGGAGCCATGGGGTGCCCGGGGCCGAAGTCGTAATCCAGCAGCTCGGGGGTCCACACCACGCGCACCCGCTGCGACATGCCCCACACCGTAGCCGGGCGCGCGCAGCGCCTCGCGCGCGCCCACGTGGGAGAGTGGGCTCCGGTCGGTGGCCGGCACCGGCACCGCAGGACGAGCAGGGGACGGAGGGTCGATGGCACGGGGTCTGCCCGGTGTGCTCTGGTCGGGCCGCGAACTCGTCGACCGGCTGGCACGACAGTCTCCGGCCAGGCTCGCGCTCGGTGTGTTCGCCGGGGTGATCGCCCTGGTCACGGTGTTGCTGTCCATGCCGTGGGCCACCGCCTCCGGCCAGCGGGCACCCTTCGTCGACGCGCTGTTCACCGCCACCTCCGCGGTCTGCGTCACCGGCCTGGTCACCGTCGACACCGGCACGTACTGGTCCACCGCCGGGCAGGTGGTGATCCTGGTCGGGATCAAGATCGGTGGCCTCGGCGTGATGACGCTGGCCTCGATCCTCGGCCTGGCGGTGTCCCGGCGGATCGGGCTGACCCAGCGGCTGCTGGTGACCTCGGAGACCAAGACCACCCGGCTGGGCGAGGTCGGCTCCCTGCTGCGCACCGTCATCGTCACCTCCACCGCCCTGGAGGTGATGATCGCCCTGGTACTGGTCCCCCGGCTGCGGATCGTCGGCGACTCCTGGGGCGAGGCGGCGTGGCACGGCCTCTTCTACGCCGTGTCGGCCTTCAACAACGCGGGCTTCGTCCCCACCGCCGACGGCCTGACCGACTTCGCCGGCGACTGGTGGATGCTGATGCCGATCATCATCGGCGTGTTCATCGGCTCGCTCGGCTTCCCGGTGATCCTCAACGTCGCCCGCAAGCTGCGCCGGCCGCGTCGGTGGAGCCTGCACGCCAAGCTCACCATCGTGACCAGTGCCGCGCTCGTGGTCTTCGGCACCGTGATGGTCGCCGCCTTCGAGTGGACCAACCCGGCGACCCTGGGCGGACGGGACTGGAACGAAACCCTGCTCGCGTCGCTGTTCGCCGGGGTGATGCCGCGCTCGGGCGGGTTCTCCACCGTCGACATCGCGCACATGCACGAGGGCACCTGGCTGCTGAACGACGCGCTGATGTTCGTCGGCGGCGGGTCGGCGTCCACCGCGGGCGGGATCAAGGTCACCACCCTGGCGGTGATGCTGCTGGCGATCCGGGCCGAGGCGCGCGGCGACAAGGACGTGGAGGCCTACGGCCGGCGGATCCCGCGCGAGGCGTTGCAGGTGGCGATCGCGGTCTCCCTGGTGTCCGCGACCATCGTGCTGACCGCCTCGCTGCTGCTGCTGGCGATCGTGCCGGAGGAGACACTGGACGTGGTGTTGTTCGAGGTGATCTCGGCGTTCGCCACCTGTGGACTGTCGACGGGGTTGACCCCGACACTGCCGGACGCGGGCAAGTACGTGCTCACCGTCCTGATGTTCATCGGCCGGACCGGCACGATGACGCTCGCCGCCGCCCTGGCGCTGCGCAGCCGTCGTCGGGTCATCCGGCTGCCGGAGGAGAGGCCGATCATTGGATGACAGCACCCGGGGCCGCCGCGACGACCGCGACGGCTACCCGTACAGCGCCGAGGAGGCCCGGGCGGCGTCCGGCGAGCGCGGCCCGGCGGACGCGCGTTCCGCCGGCGAGGCGCGCTCGGCCCGCGAGCCCCGGGACGCCCGGCCCCGGTCCGAGGCACACGACGGATACCCGTACAGCGCGGACGAGGTGGCGGCCGGTGGGCGCGGTATGCCGGACCCCCGCGGGACCGGTGCCACGCCCGACCCCCGCGACGCCCGGGACTCGCAGGAGCCGCACCGGGGACGCGAGCCGCGGGACGCCCGGGGCCGCGACGGTGGGCTGGGCGGCCACGGCCCGGCCGAGGAGTCCGCGCAGCACGCCCGCCCGTGGACGCGCAAGGACAAGCGCAAGGAGACCCGCCGCGACGCCGGTGTGCTGGTGATCGGCCTGGGCCGGTTCGGCAGCGCGATCGCCGCCACCCTGGACCGGCTGGGCCAGGACGTGCTCGCGGTCGAGCGCGACCCCGAGTTGGTCGCCCAGTGGTCCGGCCGCATCCCGCTGGTGGAGGCAGACGCGACCAATCCGGAGGCGCTGGACCAGCTCGGCGCGAGGGACTTCGCGGTCGCCGTGGTCGGGGTCGGGTCCTACCTGGAGGCGTCGGTGCTGATCACCGGCAACCTGGTGGACATCGGCACCCCGCAGATCTGGTCCAAGGCGATCAGCGCCGAGCACGCCCGCATCCTGCAGCGGATCGGCGCCCACCACGTCGTGCTGCCCGAGGCGGATGCCGGCTCCCGGGTCGCGCACCTGGTGTCCGGGAAGATGCTCGACTACATCGAGGTCGAGGACGGCTTCACCGTGGTCAAGATGCGCCCGCCGCGCGAGACCCAGGGCTTCACCATCGCGCAGTCCCGGATCCGGGAGCGGTACGGCGTCACGATCATCGGGGTGAAGAGCCCGGGGATCGACTTCGTCTACGCCACCCCGGAAACCCGGATCTCGGCCAACGACCTGCTGGTGGTCTCCGGGCACGCCGACCTGCTGGAGAGGTTCGCGGCCCGGCCGTGAGCGCCGGACACGCCCCCCGCAGCCGGGTGTCCGTCCTGACCGCGCTGCGGCACGCCGGGGAGCTCACCCAGGTCGAGATCGGTGCTGCCACCGGACTGACCGCCGGCACCGTGTCCACCGTGGTCGCCGGGCTGCTCGACGACGGGCTGGTCCGGGTCCGGGACGTGATCCGCACCGGTCGCCGGGCCCGCGCGGTCTCGCTGGCCGGACCCGGCGGGCCGCTGATCGGCGTGCACTGCTACCTGGACGAGGCCCGGGTGTTGCTCGATCCCGGCGACGGCCGCCCGGCGGTGGAGGCCCTGGCCCCGCTGCCCGACGGTCACCGCGCCGACCTGGCCGTCGACGCCGCCCGCGCACTGTCCGGCGACCTGCTGGCCCGCGAGGGCATCGACCCGGCCGCGGTGCTCGCGGTCGCCGTGGGGGTGCCCGCCCCGGTCGAGGTCCGGACCGGGCGGGTGGCCGGCGCCGGGGTGCGGGACGGCTGGGTGCCGGTGGTCGCGCAGCCCGCGCTGCTGGCCCCCGCACCCGGTGTGCCGGTGATCTTCGACAACGAGGGCAACCTGTCCGCGCTGGCCGAGGCCCGGCTGGGCGCCGGACGGGGCCGGGACACCGTGGTCCAGGTGTCGGTCTCCCAGGGGGTCTCCGGCGGCATCGTGCACGGCGGCGAGTTGGTGCACGGCCGCACCGGCACCGCCGGGGAACTCGGCCACCTCACCATCGACCCGCTCGGCCCGATCTGCTCCTGCGGCAACCGGGGCTGCCTGCAGGTCTACGCCGGGTCGCAGGCGATCACCGGGCTGCTCGCGGCCAGCCACGGCCCGCTGACCATCGCCGAGGTGCTCGACCTGGCCACCGACGGCGATCCCGGGTGCCGCCGAGTGCTGTCCGACGTCGGCCGGCACCTCGGCACCGCGATGGCCTCGGTCTGCGCGGTGCTCGACCCGGACGTGCTGGTGGTCGGTGGCGCGCTCTCCCGGGCCGGCGACCTGCTGCTCGACCCACTGCGCGAGGTGCTGGCCGAGCGGACGGCGGTGACTTCCGGGGCGGTGGTCGATGTGGTCGCTGGGCAGCTCGGCCCCGCCGCACCCGCGCACGGCGCGCTGCTCCTCGCCCGCGACCACGCCCTGGCCGCGCTGCTGCGGGCCTGAGCCCGCACGCTCGCCCGCGCTGCTCCGCGCGTGAGCCGACGCCTCCGCCGCCCTGCTCCGCGCCCGAGCCGACGCCCCCGCCGCCCTGCTCCGCGCCCGAGCCGACGCCCCCGCCGCCCTGCACCGCGCCTGAGCCGGTTCTGGTCCGGTCCTGACCCGGTCCGCACTCCGGGCCCGGGCGGCACCGGTCGTCGAGAGTGCACGAATGCACGCTTCCGGCGCCGTGAGACCTGCATTCGTGCACTCTCGGCGCCAGGACGGGGCCGGGCGAGGGCAAGGCGGGCGGGCGAAGCGAGGGCGGACGGCAGGCGGGCGAGGCGAGGGCGGGCGGGCCGCCGGGGCAGGCGAAGCGAAGCCGGAACGCGGCCGGGCCGGGACCCCCTGTGCGGTGGGGTCCCGGCCCGATCGGGTGGGGCGGGTGGCCGTCCGGGTTTCCCCGCCGGACGGCCGCCCGGGTCCGGATCAGCGCGCGGTGCCCGCCCGGCGCTTGTTGTAGATGTCGAAGGCCACGGCCAGCAGCAGCACCAGGCCCTTGACGATCTGCTGGGTCGACTGCGGGACACCCATCAGCTGCATGCCGTTGGACATCACGGCCATGATCAGGCCACCGACCATCGCGCCGGTGACCCGGCCGACACCACCGGTGGTCGACGCGCCACCGATGAAGCAGGCGGCGATCGCGTCCAGCTCGAACATGTTGCCCGCCGCCGGCTGGGCGCCGTTGGCCCGCGAGGAGTAGATGACCCCCGCGACCGCGGACAGGAAGCCCATGTTGACGAAGATCCAGAAGTTGACCTGCTTGACCTTCACGCCGGACAGCTGCGCAGCGTTGAGGTTGCCACCGATCGCGTACACGTGCCGGCCGAACACCGTGCGGTTGGTGACCAGGTTGTAGGCCAGGATCAGCACCGCGAGGATGATCAGCACGATCGGCAGGCCACGGGAGTGCGCGAGCTGCCAGGCGAACAGCATGACCACCACGGCGACCGCGACGATCTTGAGCACGAACAACGGCATCGCCTCGACCGACTGCTGGTAGCGCACCCGGCCCATCCGCGACCGGTAGGACGCCACCGCGTACCCGACCACCGCGACCGCGGCGATCACCAGGGTGAAGACGTCGTACCCGTCACCGCCGAACAGTCCGTTCAGGAAGCCACCGGCCACCTTCTGGTACGAGCTCGGGAACGGCGACAGCGAGATGTTCTGCAGCACCTGCAGGGTCAGGCCGCGGAACAGCAGCATGCCGGCCAGGGTCACGATGAACGCCGGGATCCCGACGTAGGCCACCCAGAAGCCCTGCCAGGCGCCGACCACCAGGCCGACCGCGAGCGCGGCCAGGATGCCGACCCACCACGGTGCGCCGTTCTTGATCACCAGCACCGCGGAGACCGCGCCGGTGAGGGCGACCACCGATCCGACCGACAGGTCGATGTGACCGCCGATGATGACGATCACCATGCCGATCGCCAGGATCAGGATGTAGGAGTACTGCAGGACGATGTTGGTGATGTTGCCCGGCTGCAGCAGCGTGCCGCCGGTCAGGATCGCGAACAGGACGATGATCGCCACGAACGCGATGTAGATGCCGGACTGGCGCAGGTTCTTGGTGAAGATGTCCCGCAGCCCGGTCACCGCCGTCACTGGACAGCCCCCGTCGTCTGGTCCCGTTCCTGCGTCATGAGCTCCATCAGCCCTTCCTGTGTCGCGTCGCGCCGGTCCGTCACGCCGGTGATCCGGCCGAATGCGAGGGTGTAGATGCGGTCACAGATGCCGAGCAGCTCGGGCAGCTCCGAGGAGATGACCACGACCGCCTTCCCGGCATCCGCGAGCTTGTTGATGATCGTGTAGATCTCGTACTTGGCCCCGACGTCGATGCCGCGGGTGGGCTCGTCCAGGATCAGCACCTCGGGATCGGTGTAGATCCACTTGGACAGCACGACCTTCTGCTGGTTACCGCCGGAGAGCTTCCCGGTCAGGGCCATCACGGTCGGCGCCTTGATGTTCATCGACCGCCGGTAGTCCTCGGCGACCTTGATCTCCTCGTTGCCGTTCACCCAGCCACCAGTGGACAGCTTGTTCAGCGCCGCCGCGGAGATGTTCCGCCGGATGTCCTCGATCAGGTTCAGGCCGTAGGTCTTGCGGTCCTCGGTGGCGTAGGCCAGCCCGTGCCCGATCGCCTCGGTCACGGTGCGGGTCTTGATCTCCCGGCCGTGCAGGAAGACCTTCCCGGAGATGTTCCGGCCGTAGGACCGCCCGAAGACGCTCATTGCGAGTTCGGTGCGGCCCGCGCCCATCAGGCCGGCGATGCCGACGATCTCCCCGGCCCGCACGGCGAAGTTGGCGCCGTCGACCACGACCCGGCCCGGCTGGGTGGGGTGCTCGACGTGCCAGTCCTCGACCCGGAACACCTCCTCGCCGATGGTCGGGGTGTGGTCCGGGAACCGGCTGTCCAGGTCGCGGCCGACCATCCCGCGGATGATCCGCTCCTGGGTGACCTGGTCGGCCTCCATGTCCAGGGTCTCGATCGTGCGGCCGTCACGGATGATCGTGGTGGAGTCCGCGATCTCGGCGATCTCGTTCAGCTTGTGCGAGATCATGATCGAGGTGATGCCCTGGCCGCGCAGGTGTCGCAGCAGGTCGAGCAGGTGGTCGGAGTCCGAGTCGTTCAGCGCGGACGTCGGCTCGTCCAGGATCAGCAGCTTGACCTTCTTGGACAGTGCCTTGGCGATCTCCACCAGCTGCTGCTTGCCGACGCCGAGCTGGCCGATTGGGGTGGTGGGGTTCTCGTCCAGGCCGACCCGGGCGAGCAGCTGGGCGGCCTCGGAGTTGGCCTTGTTCCAGTCGATGATCCCGCCGGACTGGCGCTCGTTGCCGAGGAAGATGTTCTCGGCCACCGACAGGTAGGGCACCAGGGCGAGCTCCTGGTGGATGATCACGATGCCCTTGTCCTCAGAGTCGTTGATCGAGCCGAACTCGACCTTCTCTCCGTCGAACAGGATCTCGCCGTCGTAGGTGCCGTGCGGGTACACCCCGGAGAGCACCTTCATCAGCGTCGACTTCCCGGCACCGTTCTCGCCGCAGATGGCGTGGATCTCGCCGCGGCGGACGCTCAGGTTCACGTCCTGGAGCGCCTTGACGCCCGGGAAGGTCTTGGTGATGGACTGCATCTGAAGGATGTGGTCGCTCATGCAGCCGTCCTCGTTCCTCATGCGATGGGGGCCCGCTGCCGGGGCCACGATGGGGTGGCCCCGGCAGCGGAGGGTGAAGAAGGGCGATCAGGCCTGGCCGCTGGCGACCTGGTCCTCGGTCCAGTACCCCGAGTCGATGAGCAGCGACTGGATGTTGTCCTGGTAGACGATGTCCGACTCGAGCAGGTACGACGGGACGACCTTCACGCCGTTGTCGTAGGTCTCGGTGTCGTTCGCCTCGGGCTCGTTGCCCTCCAGGAACGCCTTCGCGGAGGTGACCGCCTGCTCGGCGAGCTTGCGGGTGTCCTTGAAGATGGTGGAGAACTGCACGCCGTCGTTGATCAGCTTGACCGAGGCGATCTCGGCGTCCTGACCGGTCACGATCGGCAGGCCGGCCTCGATGGAGTCGCCGTAGCCGGCGTTCTGCAGCGCGGTGATGATGCCGCGGGAGATGCCGTCGTAGGGCGAGAGCACGCCGTCGACCTTGCTGCCGTCCGAGTAGGTGGAGGTCAGCAGGTCCTCCATCCGCTTCTGGGCGGTCTCCTGCAGCCAGCGCAGGGTGGCGACCTGCTCGATGTCGGTCTGGCCGGACTTGATCACGATCGTGCCGTCGTCGATGAACGGCTTGAGGGTGTCCATCGCGCCGTCGAAGAAGAAGTGCGCGTTGTTGTCGTCCAGCGACCCGGCGAACAGCTCGACGTTGAACGGGCCGGTGGCGTCACCCTCGGAGCCGTCCTGGTTGAGCAGGCCGAGGCCCACCAGCAGCGAGGTCGCCTGCTGCACACCCACGTTGTAGTTGTCGAAGGTGACGTAGAAGTCGACGTTCTCGGTGCCGTTGATCAGCCGGTCGTAGGCGATGACCGGGATGCCGGCGTCCGCGGCGGCCTGCAGCTGGTTGGCGAGCGCGGTGCCGTCGATCGAGGCGACGATCAGCAGGTCGACGCCCTTGGTGATCATCTGGTCGATCTGCTGGGACTGGGTCGGGATGTCGTCGGCCGCGTACTGCAGGTCGACCGAGTACCCGGCCTCCTCGAGCTGGCTCTTCACCGCGTTGCCGTCGGCGATCCAGCGCTCGGAGGTCTCGGTCGGCATCGCGACGCCGATCGTCTGGTCGCTGGGGTCGGCGCTCTCGCCGTCGCCGGAACCGCCACTGCCGGCGCCACCGCCGGAGCACGCCGCCAGGCCGAGGGCGAGAACGCCCGCGACGGCCGCGAACCTGATGCTCTTCATGTCCTTCTCCTCCTTGAGAGGGGTGCTGACCTCGTCGTCACCGGTGACCGCACGGTCACCGCGTCCTGCTCGCTTCTCCCCCTGAGCCGGGACCGACCCCGTCCTCGGGGCGATCTCCGGTGCACCTCCAGGCGTCGGTGCCGGGCACGCCCACACTCTTGAGGCTTGACTTCAGGAAGTCAAGCCAAAGCGGAGCGGCCGGAGATTGCAAGTGGGTAACGACGCTCACATGCCCGGAATCACGGGCCACAGTGCAGGTCAGGGGCGGGTGGTTCACCCGGGCAGGTCACCCGTTCGGACCGATTCGACTCTCGTTTTGAGTTTGGCTGGCGAAGTCAATCGCGGGACATTGTGCCCTGATGCCGGCCTCGTGGGCCCGGTTACGGTCGTGCTGCCCCCCGCCACCGACCCGGAGCACGCCATGGCCCTGCCCCCGCTCGTCGAGCCCGGTCCCCCGCTCAACCCGGAGGAGGTCACCCGGTTCTCCCGGCACGTGCTGGTGCCGACGATCGGCACCGAGGGCCAGCGGCGGCTACGGGCTGCCCGGGTGCTGGTGGTCGGTGCCGGCGGGCTCGGCTCCCCGGTGCTGCTCTACCTGGCGGCCGCCGGGGTCGGCACCTTGGGCATCGTCGACGACGACCTGGTCGACACCTCGAACCTGCAGCGTCAGATCGTGCACGGCTCGGCCGACCTCGGACGACCCAAGACCACCAGCGCCGCCGAGTCCGTGCGCGGGATCCAGCCGCTGGTCACCGTGATCGAGCACCGGGAACGCCTCACCGCGGCCAACGCCCTGGACGTGATCGCCGGCTACGACCTGGTGATCGACGGCACGGACAACTTCCCCACCCGGTACCTGGTCAACGACGCCTGCGTGCTGGCCGGCAAGCCGCTGGTCTGGGGGTCGATCCTGCGCTGGGACGGCCAGGTGTCGGTGTTCTGGGCCGATCCGCCCGCCGGGTACCAGGGCGTGCACTACCGCGACGTGTTCCCCGAGCCACCCGCACCCGGCACGGTGCCGTCCTGCGCCGAGGCCGGGGTGTTCGGCGTGGTCTGCGGGTCGATCGGATCGGCGATGGCCACCGAGGCGGTCAAACTGATCTGCGGGGTCGGTGAGCCCCTGCTCGGCCGGATGCTGGTGCTGGACGCGCTGACCGCCCGGTGGCGGGAGATCCCGTTGCGCCCGGCACCCGGTCGCCTGCCGGTCACGGCACTCACCGACGAGGCCGTGGCGTGCGCTGTCCCCGGCGAGGTGTCTAGCGCGACTTCCCCGCCCGAGGCGATCGACGCGGTGACCCTGGCCCGGCGGCTGGCGGCCCGCGAGCGCGGCGAGGACGACTTCGACCTGGTCGACGTGCGCAAGCCCGCCGAGCGCGAGCTGGTGACCATCCCCGGTGCCCGGTCGATCCCGCTGGCCGCGTTCCTGGACGGCACCGCCTTCGACCGGCTCGACCCGGAGCGGACCGTGGTGCTGCACTGCAAGCTGGGCGGCCGGTCCGCGCAGGCCCAGGCGATCGCACTGGACCGGGGCTACCGCGCCGTGCAGCTCACCGGCGGCGTCCTCGGCTGGGTGGACCAGATCGACCCGAGCCTGCCCCGGTACTGACCCGCCCCGGCGCCGCAGAGCATCGAGAGTGCACGAATGCAGCTCTCCCGGCCGTGGAGGCGTGCATTCGTGCACTCTCGGCGCGGGGACCGGGCGGGCTAGTGCGCGGGCGGACGGGCGGTGTGCGCGCGGATGGTCAGTGCGTGCGCGGGTGGTCGCCGCCGCCGAGCTGGTCGGCGGCGTGCAGCAGCGCCGGACCGATCGCCGCGACCGCCTCGCGCACCGCCCGGATCGACCCGGGCAGGTTCACCACCAGCGTCCGCCCGGCAGTGCCCGCCACGCCACGACTGAGCAGCGAGGCCGGGGCGCCCGCACGGATGCCGGCGGCCCGGATCGCCTCCGGCAGGCCCGGCACCAGGCGGTCCAGCAGTGCGAGGGTCTGCTCCGGCGTCACGTCATCGGCGGTCAGCCCGGTGCCGCCGGTGGTGACCACCAGGTCGTGGCCCTGGTCCACCGCCGACCGGATCGCCTCGCCCACCGGTTCGCCGTCGGCCACCACCCACGGCCCGGTCACCGCGAAGCCCAGCGCCCGCAGCTCCTCGGCCAGCACCGGCCCGGACCCGTCCGGGTACACCCCGGCCGCCGCCCGGGTGGAGACGGTCACCACCACCGCACTCGGCACCGGGGTGCCCGGCTCAGCCACGACGCCACGTCCCTGATCGTCCACCGGACTTCTCCTCCACTCGGATGTCGGTGATCTCCGCCCCGCGGTCGACCGCCTTGACCATGTCCACCATGGTGAGCCCGGCGGCGGCCACACAGGTCAACGCCTCCATCTCCACCCCGGTCCGGTCGGCGGTCCGGACGGTGGCGGTGATCCGCACGCCCTCGTCCACCACCTCGAGGTCCACCGTGACGCCGTGGATCGCGATCGGGTGGCACAGCGGCACCAGGTCCGGGGTCCGCTTGGCCGCCTGGATCCCGGCGATCCGGGCCACCGCGAGCGCGTCGCCCTTCGGCACCCCCTCGCCGCGCAGCAGCGCGACCACCTGCCCGCTGACCCGGACGAAGCCCGAGGCGGTGGCGGTGCGGACGGTCACCTCCTTGGCACTGACGTCGACCATGCGGGCGGCGCCGCGGTCGTCCACGTGGGTGAGTCGCTCGCTCATCGGTCACTCCCGGTCGGGGTCAGGGGCAGCAGCACGTCCACCGAGTCACCGGCGGCCAGGGTGATGCGGTCGGCGGGCACGACGACCAGCGCGTCGGCGTGCGCCAGCGATCCGAGCAGGTGCGAGCCCGGGCCGCCGAGCGGGGTGACCGGCAGGGGGTCGCCGGTGCCGGTGCGGGCGCGCAGGAACTGCTCCCGGCCGGCCGGCGACTCCAGCGGCGCGGTGAGCACGCCGGTGGTGCCCGGGCAGCCGATCACCGGCCGGCCGGCCAGCAGATCGAGCGCCGGGCGGACGAAGACCTGCAACGACACCCAGGCGGAGACCGGATTGCCGGGCAGGGTCAGCACCGGCGTGTGATGCGGTCCGACCAGGCCGAAGCCCTGCGGTTTGCCGGGCTGCATCGCCACCCGCACGAACTCGACCTGTCCGGCCAGGTCCTGCTTGACCACGTCGTAGGCACCGGCGCTCACCCCGGCGGAGGTCACCACCAGGTCCACCCCGCCGTCCAGCGCCGGGGCCAGGGCGGCCAGCAGGTCGCCGGGCCGGTCGCCGGCGATCGGTGCCCGCAGCACCTGGGCGCCGAGCCGGTCGAGTTCGGCGGCCAGCATCGGGCCGTTCGCGTCGTGGATCGTCCCCGGCGGCAGCGGCCGGCCGGCCGGGACGAGTTCGGCACCGGTGGACAGCACCAGCACCCGGGGCCGGGGATGCACCAGCACCTCCGGGCGGCCGACCGCGGCGAGCAGGCCGATCCGCGGCGGGGTGAGCAGCTGCCCGGCGTCCAGCACGGTCGCGCCCTCGGCCACGTCCTCGCCGCGACGTCGCAGGTGGGCGCCCGGCCGTGGCAGCCGGTCGATCCGCACCCGGTCCGTGCCGCGGTCGGTGTCCTCCACCGGGACGATCGCCTCGGTGCCGTCCGGGACCGGCGCCCCGGTCATGATCCGGCAGGCGGTGCCCGGGGCCAGCGGTCCGGCCGGGACGCTGCCCGCGGGGATGTCGCCGCTCACCGGCAGGGCCGCGCCCGGTGCGGTGACGTCGGCGAGCCGGATCGCGTAGCCGTCCATCGCGGCGTTGTCGAAGCCGGGCAGTGCCACCGCGGCCCGGACCGGTGTGGCCGCGACCAGCCCCCGCGCCTCGGCGATCGGCAGCGACACCGGCGCCACGGCATGCAGGTCGGCGAGCACCGCGGCCCGGTGCTCGGCCACCGTCCGATCGAAGCCCGCCACGGGTCCGAGGCTACCCAGAGGCCGTCGCGGGGCACCCCGGCCCAAGGTCACGCCACGGGCGCGCGCGCGGAGCTTAGTGTCGGGGCATGCCGGGGCGAGCAGCGGTGACCGCCGGGCGACTGGTGGACCGGTACGGTCGCGTCGCCCGGGACCTGCGCGTGTCGGTGACCGACCGCTGCAACCTGCGGTGCACCTACTGCATGCCCGCCGAAGGGCTGCCCTGGCTGCCCACCGAGGACGTCCTCACCGACGAGGAACTGATCCGGCTGATCACGATCGCGGTGCAGCGGCTCGGTGTGCAGGAGGTCCGCTTCACCGGCGGCGAGCCCCTGCTGCGCCGCGGACTGGAACGGATCGTCGCCGCCACCACCGCCCTGCGCCGGACCGACGGACAGCCCCCGGCGACCTCGCTGACCACCAACGGCCTGGGCCTGGACCGCCGGGTGGCCGGGCTGGTCCGCGCCGGACTGGGCCGGGTGAACGTCTCCCTGGACACCCTCGACCCGGAGCGCTACGCCAAACTGGCCCGCCGCGACCGGCTGCCCGGGGTGCTGGCCGGGCTGGCCGCCGCCCGGGACGCCGGGCTGACCCCGGTCAAGGTGAACTCCGTCCTGATGCGCGGGCTGAACGACGACGAGGCGGTGCCGCTGCTGCGCTGGGCGCTGGCCGAGGGCTACCGGTTGCGGTTCATCGAGCAGATGCCGCTCGGCCCGCGCGAGACCTGGGACGCCGACTCGATGATCACCGGCCAGGAGATCCTGGCCGCACTGTCCGAGGCGTTCACCCTGACCCCGGTGACCGGCCGGGGTGCCGACCCCGCGCAGCTGTGGTTGGTGGACGGCGGCGGGGCGTCGGGTCAGGACACCGTGGGTGTGATCGCCTCGGTGACCCGGCCGTTCTGCGGCGACTGCGACCGGGTGCGGCTGACTTCGGACGGGCAGCTGCGCGACTGCCTGTTCGCCCGCCGGGAGACCGACCTGCGGGGCATGCTGCGCGGCGGCGCCGACGACCAGGAGATCGCCCAGGCGTGGACCGCCGCGATGACTCGCAAGGCCGCCGGTCACGGCATCAACGACCCGGGATTCCTGCAGCCCGGACGACCCATGAGTGCGATCGGAGGCTGACGTGCCGACTGTGACGCTGCGCTACTTCGCCGGGGCGGGCGCCGCCGCCGGGGTGCCGGAGGAACGGGTCAGCGCGCCGGAGGGCAGCACCGTGGCCGACCTGATCGCCGACGCCTGCGACCGGCTCGGACCGGGTCTGGCCCGGGTGGCCCCGGCGTGCAGCGTGCTGGTCGACGGTGAGTTGGACGCCGAGCGGGGCACGGTCCCGGCGGATGGCGCGACGGTGGATCTGCTGCCGCCGTTCGCCGGCGGCTGACCGTTTCTGATCAAGGGCCGGGCCGGTTCACGCGCCGGGCCCGATCGCGGGCCGGGCCGGTCCAAGCGCGGGCTGGATGAGGGGTCGGGCCGGTTCAGGGGACGACCCGGCTCAGGGGCAGGCGACCCACTCGTCGGTGCCGTCGGCGAACACCTGGCGCTTCCACACCGGCAGCCGGGCCTTCACCTCGTCCACCAGCAGTGCCGCCGCTGCGAAGGCCTCGGCCCGGTGCGCGGCGGACACCGCCACCGCGAAGGCGTTCTCCCCCACCGCCAGGTCGCCGATCCGGTGCGCCACCGCCACCGCGTCCACCTCGGACCGGCCCGCGACATCCGCAGCGACCCGGGCGATCACCTCGGCGGCGCTCGGGTGGGCGACATACTCGATCCGCTGCACCGCGCGTCCGTGGTCGTGGTCGCGCACCAGCCCGGAGAACGTGACCACGGCGCCGGCGGCCGGGCGTTCGACCCGGCGGGCCAGGTCGGCGGTGTCCAGCGGGTCGGTGGTGACCACCGCCCACACCACCTCCCGGGGCGCCGGGCCGGGGCGGCTGCGGTCGGGCGGCGGAGCGAGCTCGCCGTCCAGGGCCGGGTGCCGGCCGCCGGTCTCGGGCCGTCCGGCGGTCGCGTCGGGGGACATGGCACGAGGGTAGGTGCCGATCCGGGCCGCTGGGCCACCCGCGATCCGCCCGGCCGCAGTCATCGTCAGCCGCGCCTGCGTCGCAGAGTCGCCCACGCCGCCGCACTCGCGGTCTGCTCAGGACCAAGTACCCGCACGCGCGGAGTGTCGTCCTCCTACGGTCGTGAGGTGCCCGAGTTCCGGATCTCCGAGGCGGCCGACCTGCTCGGCGTGAGCGACGACACCGTGCGCCGCTGGGTGGACGCCGGGCGCCTGCCCGCCACCCGGACCGGTGGCCGCTGGACGGTGGCCGGCACCGACCTGGCCCGGATTGCGCAGGAGCTGGCCGAGTCCCCCGGCGACGACCGGCGCACCGCGGTCAGTGCCCGCAACCAGCTGCGCGGGATCGTCACCCGGGTGCTGCGGGACACCGTGATGGCGCAGGTCGACGTGCAGGCCGGGCCGTACCGGCTGGTGTCCCTGATCAGCCGTGAGGCCGCCGACGACCTCGGCCTGGAGCCCGGCGTGGTGGTCACCGCCGGGGTCAAGGCCACGAACCTGATGATCGAGAGGCACTGATGCACCCCGCGCGCAGCACCCTGGCCGTCCTCGGCATCGTCGCCGTGCTGACCGGGTGTTCCGGTGATCCGTCCGCGCCCTCCACCTCCGCCGACGACCTCACCGGGACGCTCACCGTGTACGCGGCGGCCTCGCTGCAGGACACCTTCGAGGAACTGGGCGAGCTGTTCGAGCAGGAGCACCCGGGGGTGACGGTGACGTTCAACTTCGGTGCCTCGTCCACCCTGGCGCAGCAGATCGACGCCGGCGCCCCGGTGGACGTCCTGGCCACTGCGAACACCTCAACCATGGAGTCGGTGTCCGGGCTCACCGAGTCGCCGGAGGTCTTCGCCCGGAACTCGTTGCAGATCGTCGTCCCGGCCGGTAACCCCGGCGGCGTCACCGGACTCGCCGACTTCGCCGACCCCGAGCTGACCCTCGCGCTGTGCGCCGAGGACGTGCCGTGCGGGTCCGCGGCGATCGCCGCCTTCGAGGCCGCCGGGATCACCCCGGTGCCGGACACCTACGAGAAGGACGTCACCGCCACCCTGACCAAGGCGGTGCTGGGCGAGGTCGACGCGGCCCTGGTGTACCGCACCGACGTGCTCTCCGCCGGGGACGCCGTGCAGGGGATCGACTTCCCGGAGGCCGGTGCCGCCCGGAACGACTACCCGATCGCCGTGCTCGCCGACGCCCCGCAGCCCGAGGCCGCCCGGGCGTTCGTCGACCTGGTGCTGTCCGAGACCGGGCAGCAGGTGCTCGCCGACGCGGGCTTCGACGGCCCATGACCACGCGGCGGCAGGGCACGGCGCGCGGGCGATCGGTCCCTGCGGCGCTGGCCGTGCCCGCGGTGGCCGCGATCGCGTTCCTGCTGCTGCCGTTCCTGGCGCTGCTGATCCGGGCGCCGTGGGGGTCGATGGGCTCGCTGGTCGGCTCCCCGGAGGTCGGGCAGGCACTGTGGCTGTCGTTGCGCTGCGCGGGCGCCGCCACGGTGATCTGCCTGCTGCTCGGCATCCCCCTGGCCTGGGTGCTGGCCCGCGGTGACCTGCCCGGCGCCGGGGTGCTGCGCGCCCTGGTCACCATGCCGCTGGTGCTGCCGCCGGTGGTCGGCGGGGTGGCGCTGCTGATGCTGCTCGGGCGGCGCGGGCTGCTCGGCGCCCAGCTGGACGCCTGGTTCGGGGTGACGATCCCGTTCACCACCGCCGCGGTCATCATCGCCGAGGCGTTCGTTGCGATGCCGTTCCTGGTGGTGTCGGTGGAGGGCACGCTGCGCGGGCTGCCCCGCCGGACCGAGGACGCCGCCGCCGTGCTGGGCGCCGGGCGCTGGTACACCTTCCGCCGGGTCACCCTGCCGCAGATCCTGCCCGGAGTGACCGCCGGTGCGGTGCTGTGCTTTGCCCGGGCGTTGGGCGAGTTCGGCGCGACGATCACCTTCGCCGGGAACTTCCCCGGTACGACCCGGACCATGCCACTGGCGATCTACCTGGCGATGGAGCGCGACCCCGACGCCGCGGTGGCGCTGTCCCTGGTACTGATCGCGGTGTCGCTGGCGGTCCTGATCGGGCTGCGCGGCCGGTGGACCGGGCAGGTGACCCGGTGAGCAGACTGCACGACCCGGCGCCGATGGGGTGGGACGGGTCACGACCGGAACGGGAGAGCGGCCCACCCATGCGGACGCGGGTGGATCGGGATGGGCTGTCGTCGGACGGGAGCCCCGGCGGGCGAGCACCGCACCGCGAGCCGAGCGCCGTGCTGCGGCCGGATCGGGACCCCAGCGGGCTGCCGCCGCGCCACGACCCGAGCGGACTGTCGCCGGACCGCGAGCCGAACGCCGGGCTGGCGCCGGACCGGCACTCGAGCGGGCTGTCACCGCACCGGGAGCCGGGTGCCGGGCTGCGGACGGACCGGCACCCGAGCGGGCCGCCGCCGCACCGGGACCCGAGCGCCGGGCTGCGTGCCCGGGTGGTGGTGCAGCGGGACGGGTTCCGGCTCGATCTGCCGCTGTCGGTGGGCCCGGCGCAGGTGACTGCGCTGGTCGGCCCGAACGGCTCCGGGAAGTCGACCGCGCTCGGCGCTCTGGCCGGGCTGGTCCCGATGGCCGCCGGGGCGACCGTGCGACTCGGCACCCGGGTGTTGGACGGCCCCGGGGTGCACGTACCCGCGCCCGCCCGGCGGTGCGGCCTGGTGTTCCAGGACCACCGGCTGTTCGGCCACCTGAGCGCCCGGGAGAATGTCGCGTTCGGACTGCGGGCCACCGGCACCCCCGCCGGGCAGGCCCGGTCCGTGGCGGACGAGTGGCTGACCCGGCTGGATCTGGCGGAGTACGCCGGGGTGCGCGCCGACCGGCTCTCCGGCGGACAGGCGCAGCGGGTGGCGCTGGCCCGGGCACTGGCCGCCGACCCGGACCTGCTGCTGCTGGATGAGCCCTTCGCCGCCCTGGACACCACGATGCGCTGCCGGGTGCGTGCCGTACTGCGTGAGGAGTTGGACCGTCGGCCCCGTCCGGTGCTGCTGGTCACCCACGACCGCGCGGACGCCCTCGACCTGGCCGACGACGTGCTGACCCTGGCGGACGGGCGACCGGTGGACGGCGACGGCCGGGTCCGGACGCGACGAGATCGTGAGCAGGCGGGCAGCACCGCCATTGCCGCGGTGGTGTTGACCGGCGGCACGGCCCGACGGCTGGGCGGGGTGGACAAGACCGGGTTGGACATCGGGGGCCGGGCAATCCTCGACCGGCTGCTGCACGGGCTGCCCGCCGGGATGCCGGTGGTGGTGGTCGGCGACCGGCCCGGCGGCATGGAGCCGGGCCGCGCGGGTGTCGGGGGTCTCGCGGTCGCTACGGGCATCGCAAGTGCCGCGGGCATCACAGGCGCCCCTGGTGTTGAGGGTCTCGCGGGTGTCGGGGATGTCGCAGGCGCCACGGGTGTCCGGAGCATCGCGGGCGCCCCTGGTGTCGAGGGCGTAGCGGGCGCCGGCGATACCGGTCCGGTGTGGGTGCGCGAGGACCCGGTCGGCGGAGGACCGGCCGCGGCGCTGGCGGCGGGCGCGCGGGCCGTGCCGGAGGCTCGGGTGCTGGTGGTGCTGGCCGGCGACCAGCCGTTCGCCGCCGCCGCGGTGCCCCGGTTGATCGCCGCGCTGGCCGCCGACCCGGAGGCCGAGGCCGCCCAGGCCCGCACCCCGGACGGCCGGTCGCAGCCCTTGTTGGCCGCCTACCGGCGCAGTGCGATCGGCGACCGGCTGGACCGGGTGCGCTCCGGCGACCGGGTGCGCGCGATCACCGACGGACTGGTCACGGTCCCGGTGCCGGTGTCCGCCGACGAGGGGCTGGACGTCGACGACGCCGGCGACCTGGCCCGGGCCCGGGCGGTCTCCGCCGACTGACCACGCCCGCGTCCGGCACCGAGATCGGCACATCCGCGCCGAGTGCGGGAGCGGCGCTGCCGCACTCACAGCGGAAGTACCGAACTCGCGAACGGCAACGCCGGGCAAGCAGTCTGAATCGCGATCACCGACGGACTGGTCACGGTGCCGGTGCCGGTGTCCGCCGACGAGGGGCTGGACGTCGACGACGCCGGCGACCTGGCCCGGGCCCGGGCGGTCTCCGCCGACTGACCACGCCCGCTTCCGGCACCGAGATCGGCACACCGGCACCGACTGCGGGTGCCGCGCCGCCGCGCTCACGTCGGGAGGGTCGAACTCGCGAGGAACGGGGTGCGTGCTCAGCCCGGCGGGCGCGCGGGGTCAGTCCGCGGTGGGCTCCCACTGGGCGATCAGCGCCTGGACCCGCTCGATCCGGGCGCGCACCTCCGCCACGGTCTGCTCCGGGGTGGCGCCGGGGGTGGCGGCGCCGGCGGAGAGTCCGACCAGGAAGGCGGTCAGCGGGGCGGACGGCCGGTTCACCCCGTGTGCGATGTCCCGCACCAGGTCCAGCACCGGGGTGGTCGCCTCGGCCAGCACCTCCGGCGGGATGCCGAGCTCGGCGATCGCGGTCTGGGTCCAGCGCTGCAGGTCGTTCATCGGGGGCTCCCGGAGGTCGTCGCCACCGGCGAGCGATCCGGGGCGTTGCGGCGACGGTAGACCACGAACGGGCGGGTCAGGTAGCCGATCGGCACCGACCAGACGTGCACCAGCCGGGTGAAGGGCCACACCGCCATCAGCAGGCAGGCCAGCACCGCGTGCCACTGGTAGACCGCCGGGGCGGAGGCGATCAGCGCGGCGTCCGGGTCGAGGACGAACAGGCCGCGGAACCACACCGAGATGGTCCCCCGGTACTCGTAGCCGGAGCCGAAGACGTTGATCGCGACCGTCTGCCACATGCCGATCAGCACCTCCGCGCCGAGCAGCAGGTACAGCACCCGGTCCATCGGGGTGGTGACCAGGGTGACCCGGCGGGAGAACACGAACCGGCGCAGCAGCAGGATGACCAGCCCGGCGCACAGGATGATCCCGGCGACCGTGCCGCCCGCGACCGCCACCACGTGGTACGTGTGGTCGGAGATGCCGAGCGCCCGGGTCCAGGACGACGGGATCAGCAGCCCGCCGACGTGGCCGAGGATCACCAGCAGCGCCCCGAAGTGGAACAGCGGCGACCCCCAGGCCAGCCAGCGCTTCTCGAAGATCTGGCTGGTCCGGGTGGTCCAGCCGAACTGGTCCGCGCGGTACCGCCAGATGTGCCCGACCACGAACACCGCCAGGCAGACGTAGGGCAGGACGACGAACAGCAGGGTGTCGCGCACGGTCAGGGTCCTTCCGGTCGGGGGGCGGGCCGGGTGGTGGGGAACTCCAGCGGCACGGCGGCGGTGCGGGCGGGCGCGCAGGCAGCACTCGGCGGGTAGGGCATGCCCTCGCCGTAGCCGGGCAGCGGCGCCCCGAGTCCGGCGTCGTCGGCGGGGGGCCCGGCCAGCGCGATCGCGTCCGCCCGCCGGCGCACCGCATCGGCGACCGGCCCGAGCACCACGGCGACCGCGTCCAGCACCCGGTGATACGGCGACTCGCGGCGGGTGAGTTCCTGGCGCAGCACCTCGAACCCGGCCCGGTGGGCGCGCAGCGCGGACTCCCCGGCCCCGGTGCCCGCCCGGGCGGCGAACTCCAGCACCACCGGCAGGTGATCGGGCAGCTCGTCCTCCGGCGGCACGAACCCGCACGCCCGGTAGGTCTGCTTGAGCGCCAGGAGTGCGGCACCCCGCCGCCGGGTGTCGCCGTGCAGGTAGTAGGTCAGGTACGGCGCGGTCGACCGGCGCAGGTCGAAGGTCTGCACGTAGTGCTCCCGCCACTGCTCGGGGTCCCACTCGGCGGTCTCGGCCCAGAACGCCCGCAGCCGGTCGGCGGCCGGGGACGCGGGCAGGGCGTGGATGGCGGTGCCGAGGTCACCGGCGGCGGCCAGGAAGTCGTCGTCCGGGTAGGCCAGCACCAGGGCGGACAGCGCCAGCACATCCGCCCGTCCGGGCACTTCCGGCAGGTCCCGGCGGCGCGAGCGGCGCAGCGGGAACCGCGGTCGGCGGGTGACGGCGGTGCTCATCGCGGTCGCCGCCGTTGCAGGGTCAGCGGGACGACGCCGCCGCGGGTGGCGGTCGCCGTCATGCCCGGACCACCGGGTCCGTCCAGCGAGCAGCCCGAGGTCCAGGAGGCCAGTTCGGCGGCCTGTTCGGTGTGCGCGGCCGGGACGACGTAGCGGTCGTCCATCTTGGCGATGGCCAGCAGGCGGTACATCGCCTCGACCTCGTCGGCGGTCATCCCGATCCGGTCCAGCAGGCCGGTGTCGACCGAGCCGTCCACCGACCGGTTCCGCATGTGGGTCCGCATCGCCGCGAGTCGCATCAGCACCCCGGCGACGGTGTCGGTGTCCCCGGCGGTGAACAGCCCGGCCAGGTACTCCATCGGGATCCGCAGGTCGGTGATGGTGTGGAAGACGTCGTCGGCGCTGGTCTCGTCACCGCCCCGGGCCCCGGTCGCCTCCAGCACCGGCGACAGCGGCGGGACGTACCAGACCATCGGCAGCGTCCGGTACTCCGGGTGCAGGGGAAGGGCCACCTGGTACCTGGAGATCAGCGCCCACACCGGCGATCGGCGGGCGGCGTCGATCCAGTCCTCGGCGATCCCGGCCTCCCGGGCAGCGGCGCGCACCTGCGGGTCCTCCGGGTCCAGGAACACCGAACGCTGCGCGGCGAGCAGGTCGGCCGGATCGGTCACCGCAGCGGCCTCGGCGACCCGGTCCGCGTCGTAGAGCACCAGGCCGAGGTAGCGCAGCCGGCCGACGCAGGTCTCCGCGCACACCGTCGGCAGCCCGGCCTCGATCCGGGGGAAGCAGAACGTGCACTTCTCGGCCTTGCCGGTGCGGTGGTTGAGGTAGACCTTCTTGTACGGGCAGGCCGACACGCACATCCGCCAGCCGCGGCAGGCGTCCTGGTCGACCAGCACGATGCCGTCCTCCACCCGCTTGTACATCGCGGAGGACGGGCAGGCGGAGACACAGGCCGGGTTCAGGCAGTGCTCGCAGATCCGCGGCAGGTGGAACATGAAGGTGTCCTCGAAGGACAGCTTCACCTGCTCGGTCATCGCGGCCAGCACCGGGTCGGCGGCGGCGTGCACCTGCGAGCCGCCCAGGTCGTCGTCCCAGTTCGGGCCCGCGCTGATCGTCATCGGCTCGCCGGTCAGTGCCGACTTCGGCCGGGCCACCGGGATCCGGGACTCGTCCGCCGGGGCGGTGACCAGGGTGTCGAAGTCGTAGGTGGCCGGCTCGTAGTAGTCGTCCAGGGTCGGCAGGTCCGGATTGGCGAACAGGTGCGCCAGCCGCCGCAGCCGCCCGCCGGAGCGCAGTCGCAGCCGGCCCTTGCGGTCCAGCTCCCAGCCGCCGTGCCAGCGGTCCTGGTCCTGGTAGCCCCGGGGGTAGCCGACGCCGGGCCGGGTCTCGACGTTGTTGAACCAGACGTACTCCACGCCGTCCCGGTTGGTCCAGGTCTGCTTGCAGGTGACCGAACAGGTGTGGCACCCGATGCACTTGTCCAGGTTCATCACCATCGCGACCTGCGCCATGACCTTCATCGCGCTTGCCCTTCGCTCGTTCCTCGCTCCGGGCTGCGCCGCTCAAACACACGC
The DNA here is from genome assembly GCF_012396125.1 of Cellulomonas denverensis. GTDB lineage: Bacteria > Actinomycetota > Actinomycetes > Actinomycetales > Cellulomonadaceae > Cellulomonas > Cellulomonas denverensis. Next base: position 696,955 of record NZ_JAAXOX010000001.1, read on the forward strand.
ATCAGTACTGCACCTCCTGGGAGCGACGCCGGATCACGGTGAGCTCGTCGCGCTGGTTGCCGGTCGGGCCGTAGTAGTTGAAGGCGTAGGTCAGCTGCGCGTAGCCGCCCAGCAGGTGGGTCGGCTTGATCAGGATCGCGGTGAGCGCGTTGTGGATGCCGCCCCGGATCCCGGACGCCTCGGCCTTCGGCACGTCGATGTTCCGGTCCTTGGAGTGGTACATGTACGCGGTGCCGGTGGGCATCCGGTGGCTGACCACCGCCCGGGCCACCACCACCCCGTTGCGGTTCACGCCCTCGATCCAGTCGTTGTCCGCGATGCCCGCCGCCTCGGCGTCCGCCACCGACAACCAGATCGTCGGGCCGCCGCGGGACAGCGCGAGCATGTACGGGTTGTCCTGGAACTGGGAGTGCATCGACCACTTGGAGTGCGGGGTCAGGTACCGCACGGTGACCTGCGCCTCGTGCCGCCCGGCCGCGACCGCGGGGTCACCGAAGTGCCGGGCCATGTCCAGCGGCGGCCGGTACACCGGCAACTGTTCGCCGAGCTCGGCGATCCAGTCGTGGTCCAGGTAGAAGTGCTGGCGACCGGTCAGGGTGTGCCAGGGCTTGTCCCGCTCCACGTTGATCACGAACGGCGAGTACCGGCGACCGCCCTTCTCCGAGCCGGACCACTCGTGGCTGGTGAACACCGGCTGCGGGCCGGTCAGGGTGTCGGCGAAGGTGACCCGGCGCTCGGCGTTCTCCTCCGCCAGGTCGGCCAGCGGCTTGCCGACCCGCTGCTCCAGGGTGGCGAATCCGGCCGCCGACACCGACCCGTTGGTGGTGCCGGACAGCGCCAGGATCGCCTCGCAGAGCTGCGCGGCGGTGTCCATCCGGGGCCGGCCGGCGGCGACACCCTCGGTCACCACACCGTTCAGCGTCTTCAGTTCCTCGACCGCCTGTTCCGGGACGAGCGTGATGCCCTTGACCGAGGTGCCGGCGGTGCTGATCAGCGGGCCGACCGCCCGCATCTTCTGGCCGATCGCGGTGTAGTCCCGCTCGATCACGGCGAGCTTGGGCATGGTCAGCCCGGGGGTCGGCGCGCACTCGCCCTTCGACCAGTCCCGGACCACGCCGTGCGGCTGGGCCAGCTCGTCCGGGGTGTCGGTGGTCAGCGGGGCGGCGATCACGTCGGTGCGGGTGCCCAGGTGCTGCTCGGCCAGCTCGGCGACCTTGTCGGCCAGCAGGCAGAACGCCTCGTGGTCGGTGCGGGCCTGCCACGGCGGGGCGATCGCGGCGTTCAGGGCGTGCACGTAGGGGTGCATGTCCGTGGTCGAGATGTCCTGCTTCTCGTACCAGGTGGCCGCCGGGAGCACGATGTCCGAGAACAACGACGAGGACGTCATCCGGAAGTCGATGTTGGTCAGCAGGTCGAGCTTGCCCTCGGGGGCCTCGTCCCGCCAGACCACCTCGGTGGGCCGGCGATCCTCCGGCATCTCCTGCGCCCGGAGCGCACTGGCGGCGCCCAGCAGGTGCTTGATGAAGTACTCGTTGCCCTTGGCCGAGTTGCCGATCAGGTTCGCCCGCCAGGTGGTGAGCACCCGGGGCACGTTGTGCGGGGCGTCCGGGTCCTGGATGGCGAACTTCAGCCGGCCCGACGACAGTTCGTCGACGATGTGCTCGGGCACCGTGCGCCCGGCCGCGGTGGCCTCGTCGCACAGGTCCAGCGGGTTGCGGTCGAAGCCCGGATGCGACGGGGTCCAGCCCAGCCGGCCGGCCTGCACCAGGCAGTCCATCATCGTGCGCGGCAGGGCGGAGCCCGCGGTGCCCCGGCCCACCGGGCTGGTCAGCTCGTCGGCGCCGAAGCCCTCGTACCGCCACTGGTCGGTGGCCACGTACCAGAACGAGGTGCTGGTCATGTGCCGGGTCGGGCGCTGCCAGTCCAGGGCGAAGGACATGTGCTGCTGGCCGGTGACCGGCCGGGCCTTCTCCTGACCGACGTAGTGCGCCCAGCCGCCGCCGTTGACGCCCTGGCAGCCGGTCAGGGTGAGCAGGGTGATGAAGGTGCGGTAGATCGTGTCGGAGTGGAACCAGTGGTTGGTGCCCGCGCCCATCAGGATCATCGATCGACCCTCGGTGACCTCCGCATTGCGGGTGAACTCCCGGGCGATCCGGACGCACTGTTCGACCGGCACACCGGTGATGGCGGCCTGCCAGCCCGGGGTGCTCGGGTCCTCGGCGTCGTCGTAGCCGGTGGGCCACTGGCCGGGCAGGCCGTCCCGGGCCACGCCGTACTGGGCCATCAGCAGGTCGAGCACCGTGGTGACCAGCCGGCCGCCGACCCTGACCGCCGGGACGCCGCGGGTGATCTCCGCACCACCCTCGGTGTCGCCCACGTCGAACCGGGGCAGCCGGACCGCGACCCCCTCGTGCTCGGCGTCGTACAGGGTGGTGCGCGGGTCGGTGTCCCCCAGGTCGAGGTTCCACCGGCCCAGGCCCTCCGGGGTCCAGCGATCCGCCAGGGTGCCGGCCGGGACGACCACCCTGCCGGTGGCGGCATCGAGCAGCACCGGGCGGAACTCCGGGTGGTCGCCGAGCGCGCCCTCCGCCTCCGGGACGCTCTCCGCGGTGAGGAACTTGCCCGGTCGCAGCACGCCGTCGGCGCCGGACCCGTCCAACTCCACCAGGAACGGCGCATCGGTGAACCGGCGGACGTAGGACTCGAAGTACGGCACCTGCCGGTCACGGAAGAACTCGGACAGCAGCACGTGGCCCATCGCCTGCGCCAGCGCACCGTCGGTGCCGGGGGCCGGGGCCAGCCAGTCGTCGGCGAACTTCACGTTCTCGGCGTAGTCCGGGCTGACCGCCACCACCTTGGTGCCCTTGTACCGGACCTCGGTCAGGAAGTGCGCGTCCGGGGTGCGGGTCACCGGGACGTTGGAGCCCCACATGATCAGGTAGCCGGCGTTCCACCAGTCGGCGGACTCCGGCACGTCGGTCTGGTCGCCCCACACCTGGGGACTGGCCGGCGGCAGGTCGGCGTACCAGTCGTAGAACGACAGCAACGTGCCGCCGATCAGGGACAGGAACCGGGTGCCCGCGGCGAAGGACGCCATCGACATCGCCGGGATCGGGGTGAAGCCGACACAGCGGTCCGGGCCGTAGGTCTTGATCGTGTAGACGTGCGCGGCGGCCTGGATCTCCACCGCCAGGTCCCAGTCCGCCCGGACGAAGCCACCGGTGCCGCGGGCCCGCTTGTACATCGTGGCCTTGAGCGGGGACTCGACGATCTCGGCCCAGGCCAGGACCGGGTCGCCGGTGCGGCAGCGGGCGTCCAGGTACAGCTCCAGCAGCACGCCGCGGATGTACGGGTAGCGCACCCGGCCCGGCGAGTAGGTGTACCAGCTGAACGAGGCGCCGCGCGGGCAGCCCCGGGGTTCGTACTCCGGGGAGTCCGGGCCGGTGGTCGGGTAGTCGGTCCCCTGGTGCTCCCAGGTGATCAGCCCGTCCTTGACGTAGACGTCCCAGGCGCACGACCCGGTGCAGTTGACTCCGTGTGTGGAGCGGACCACCTTGTCGTGGGACCAACGCCCGCGATAGAAGGTGTCCCAGTCGCTAGCGTCGGTGCGGATGACGGCGTGGTCGTCGGCCAGCACCTCGGTGCCGGGCAGGCGGCCGCGGGCCTGGAGCAGGGTGTGCACCAGCGGCGAGAGCGGTTCGGTGGTCAACGCTGCTCCTCAGGGACGAGCGGAGGCGCCGGAGGGGCGCACGAGGACGGGGTGACGGTGCGGAGCACGGGAAGCGACGACGAGGCGGGGCCGGGCAGCCTGGCGGGCTTCGACGGCACCACCGGCCGCAGCGACCACGGCGGCCGCCGGACCTACCTGATCCAGCTGCTGCGCGACTCCCCCGCACCGCTGTCGGTGTCGGAGGTCGCCGAGCGGTTGGGGGCGCCGCTCAGCACGATCCGGGTGCACCTGGAGGCCCTGGCCGACGCGGGTCTGGCGGTCCGGACCCGGGACTCGGCGGGCACCCCCGGACGCCCGCGGGTGCTCTACCGCGGCGTGCTGCCGAACCAGACCCACGAGCGGGCCCAGGGCTACCGGCTGCTGGCCGAGCAACTGGTCGGCGCGCTGGCCGAGCTGCCGGACGGCACCGAGCGGCTGACCCGGGTCGGCCGGTCCTGGGGCGAGGTGCTCGGCGCGGTCGGGCAGGCCGAGCCCACCGAGGGGCCGCTGCGCCGGCTGGTCGCGAAGCTGGACGCGCTGTGGTTCGCCCCGGAGCTGGTCGAGGCCCGGGAGGGCTCCGCCCGGCTGGTGCTGCACCACTGCCCGCTGATCGAGGTGCAGCAGGTCGCCCCGGAGGCGGTCCGGACCCTGGTGGCGGCGGTGGTCGACGGCATCGTGACCGCCCAGGGCAGCCCGCTGCGGGTGACGGAGGTGCAGTTCGACACCGGCGCCGACCGCTGCGCCGTCGAGCTGCGCGCCTGAGGCACTCAACTGCGCGCCTCCGCGCCGGGCCGGGCGTAGAAGTGCCAGGCGATGGCGGCACACATCAGCGCATACCCGGCGACCACGCCGAACACCACCGGGCGCGAGACGTAGTTGAAGGCCACCGAGAACAGGAACGGCCCGAAGGCGGCGATCGCGGCGGTCCAGCCGATCACGCCACCGGCCTGCCGCGCCGGGAAGATCATCGGCATCTGCTTGAAGGTGGAGGCGTTGCCGATCCCGGCGAACAGGAAGATCAGCACCATGCCGGACATGAACACCGCGAAGCTCGGGTCGTCGCCGCCGGTGACCTGACCCCACAGCACCAGCAGCGAGCTCAGCGCCATGCCGACGCCGGACACCACGGTCCAGATCCCGCCGCCGAACCGGTCGCACAGCGGGCCCCAGCAGATCCGGGCCAACGACCCGACGAACGCGCCCAGGAACACCCAGGTCAGCTTCCCGGCGCCGAACTGGGTCTTCAGCAACATGCCGAAGGTGCCCGCCAGCCCGGAGAACATCCCGAAGGTCATCACGTACTGCAGGGTCATCAGCCAGGTGTGCTTGTTGCCGAAGATGTCGAACTGCTGGCGCAGGTTGCTCTTGACCGGCACCGACGTGAGCATCGTCCAGGCCAGCAGCACGCCGACCACGGCGATCGGCAGGAAGATCAGGCCCGGGTTCTGCAGCCAGAGGGTCTTCTGCGTGCCGTCGTCGGTGACCGAGATCTGGCCGGCCATCCCGAACATCGAGAAGCCGATCGCCCACGGCACCACGAACTGGACGATCGACACCCCGAAGTTGCCCAGCCCGGCCTGCAGCCCGAGCGCGGTGCCCTGCTTGGACTTGGGGAAGAAGTACGAGGTGGACGGCATGTAGCCGGAGAACACGCCACCGCCGAGCCCGGCCGCCAGGGTCAGCCCGATCAGCAGCAGGTAGGACGGCTGGGTCGGCAGCGTCACGACCCAGGCCCAGCCGGCGAACGGGATCAGCATCAGCAGGCTGGACAGGATCAGCATCCGCCGGGTGCCCATGATCGGCGGCAGGGTCATCCAGACCAGGCGCAGAGCGCCACCGGTCAGGCCGGGCATCGCGAGCAGCCAGTAGGACTGGCTGTCGGACAGCTCCCAGCCGGTCAGGGTGCCGAGCGAGGGGATCAGCGCACCGGGCAGGTACCAGATCACGAAGGCGAGGGTCAGGTTCAGGGTGGTGACCCAGAGCGTCGACCAGGCGACCTTGGAGTTCCAGCGGGCCGGGTCGTTCGGGTCCCAGTCGATCAGGTCGCGCCGACTGTCGGCGGTGACCCGGACGGCGTTGTCGGGGGAGGTGTCGGCGGTCATCAGGGGTGTTCCTCGCTGGTGGGGGGCGTCGCCGTCACGGTAGGAACGGCCCCTCGCCGACTCGTGCGCCCCAAGTCCCACCGCGCCCGGGACCCCGTGCCACGCCCGGAGGAATCGCCCGGAACGCCGCCAGGGCCCCGACGGGTTGGCTCAGCGGAACCGGTCGCCGCCGACGCCGCGAACACCGGGCGGGCCGGCATTGACACAGCACAATGTCCGGACACCCCTCTTGTCACGATTCGATAACGAAGCGGTGGTCAGGGTTCCCTCAGTTCGGCCCGCACAGCACGACGGGCCGGCTCCCCGGAGGGAACCGGCCCGTCGGCGGTCGGTGCGGGGAGCGGTCAGAGCCCCTGCGCCACGCGGTAGTACACCTGGTTCCAGCGCACCTGGTCCCGGAAACCACGCCGGGTGGTGTGCTCGTCGATCACCAGCAGCTCGGTGCCCGCGATGTCGGCGAAGATCTCGAACGCGTCGATCCCGGCGGCGGTGGACATCACGGTGTGGTGCGCACCGCCGGCGGTCAGCCAGGCCTCGGCGGAGGTGGCGAAGTCCGGCCGCGGCTCCCACACCGCACGGGCCACCGGCAGGTTCGGCAGCGGCTGCGACGGCGGCACGAGGTCGACCACGTTGGCGGTCAGCCGGAACCGGTCGCGCATGTCCGCCATCGACACCACCACACCCTCACCGGGGTCGGCGTCGAAGACCATCCGCACCGGGTCCTCCTTGCCGCCGATGCCCAGCGGGTGGATCTCGACCTTCGGGGTGCTGGTGGTCAGCGACGGGCAGACCTCCAGCATGTGCGCGCCGAGGATCTTCTCCTCGCCCGGCGTGAGGTCGTAGGTGTAGTCCTCCATCAGCGAGGCGCCACCCGGCAGGCCCTCACCCATCACCTTCGCCGCGCGGACCAGCACGGCGGTCTTCCAGTCGCCCTCGGCGCCGAAGCCGTAGCCCTTGGACATCAGCCGCTGCACCGCGATCCCCGGCAGCTGGCGCAACGCACCCAGGTCCTCGAAGTTCGTGGTGAACGCCTTCGCGCCCAGCGAGGTCAGCAGCGACTCCAGCGCCACCTCCTGGCGGGCGGCGTAGCGCAGCGAGTCGTGCCGGTCGCCGCCGCGGCGCAGCTCGGGCACCACGTCGTACAGGTCCTCGTACTCGGCGACCACCCGGTCGATGTCGGCGTCGGCCACCGCGTCCACCGCGGCGACCAGGTCGTTCACGCCCCAGGTGTTCACCGAGACGCCGAACCGCAGCTCGGCCTCGGTCTTGTCACCCTCGGTCACCGCGACATTGCGCATGTTGTCGCCGAACCGGGCCAGCTTCAGCTCGTGGGTGGCGGCCCACCCGGCGGCCGCGCGGACCCAGGTGCCGACCCGCTTGGTCACCGCCGGGTTGGTGGCGTGACCGACCACGGTGGTGCGCTGGGCGCCCAGCCGGGTGGCGATGTAGGCGTACTCCCGGTCGCCGTGCGCCGCCTGGTTCAGGTTCATGAAGTCCATGTCGATGCTGTCCCAGGGCAGCTCGACCCCGGCCTGGGTGTGCAGGTGCAGCAGCGGCTTGCGCAGCGCGTCCAGGCCGGCGATCCACATCTTCGCCGGGCTGAAGGTGTGCATCCAGGTGATCACGCCGAGCACCCGGTCGTCGGAGTTCGCGTCCAGCATCGCGCGGCGGATGCTCCCGGCATCCTTGAGCACCGGCTTCCAGACGATCCGCACCGGCACGTCGGCGGACTCGTCCAGGGTGCGGGCGACCGCCTGGGACTGGTCGGCGACCTGGCGCAGGGTGTCCTCGCCGTAGAGGTCCTGCGAGCCGGTGAAGAACCAGACCTCGCGGTCCGAGTAGGGCTTGGTCATGGGTGGGGCTCCTTAGCGGCCGTAGACGTTCTGGTAGCGGTCGAACAGGGAGTCGACCTTGTCCTGGGGGATCGGCAGCGGGTCGCCGAGCTGCCGGGAGATGTGCACGGTGCGGGCGACCTCCTCCACCATCACGGCGGCCTTCACCGCGGCCTTGGCGTCCGGGCCGATGGTGAACGGGCCGTGGTTCTGCATCAGCACCGCCGGGCTGCGCGACCCGCGCAGGGTCTCGACGATGCCGCGGCCGATCGAGTCGTCGCCGATCAGCGCGAACGGTCCGATCGGGATCGGGCCGCCGAACTCGTCCGCCATCATCGTCAGCACGCACGGCACCGGCTCGGCGCGGGCGGCCCAGGCGGTGGCGTAGGTCGAGTGGGTGTGCACGACCCCGCCGACCTCCGGCATGTGCCGGTACACGTAGGCGTGCGCGGCGGTGTCGCTGGACGGCGAACGGTCACCGTCCACCAGGGTGCCGTCCAGGTCGCAGACCACCATCGACTCCGGGGTCAGCTCGTCGTAGGTCACCCCGGACGGCTTGATCACCAGCAGATCGGCCTCCGACGGCCCGGCCGGATCCACCTGCACCCGCTGGGAGACGTTCCCCGCGGTCCAGACGATCAGGCCCCACCGGGGCAGTTCGGCGTGCAGGCGGGCGACCACCTCACGGGTGGCGGCGACGGCCTCGCGGACGTGCTCGGGATAGTCGGTCAGCGGCATGGGATCTCCAGGTGCTGCGGTGGGGTCGGTCGGCGGCTGGTCAGAGGGCGTCGGCGGCGGCCCGCTCGGCGGCGAGCCCGGCGCGGTAGCGGTCGAGGTAGGTGGCGTAGCCCGCAACGTCGACGGGGTCCGGGTCGGTGACGTCCAGCCGGGCGGCGCCGAACACCCGGTCGGTCAGGTAGTCCTGCAACGAGGCACCCTCGCCCTGGCCCTGGTAGGCGGCCAGCACGGCGATGCCCCACGCGCCACCCTCCGCGGCGGTCTCCCCCACCGCCACCGGGGCACCGATCGCGGCGGCGAGCAGGCGCTGGGCCACCCCGGCGGTCCGGAACAGGCCACCGTGGGCGAACATGCTGTCGATCGCCACGCCCTCCCCAGCCAGCACCTGCATGCCCAGGCTCAGGGTGCCGAACACCCCGGCGATCTGGGTCCGGGCGAAGTTCGCCAGGTTCAGCGTGCTGTCCGGGGTGCGGACCACCATCGGGCGGCCCTCGGTCAGCCCGGCGATCGGCTCACCGGACAGGTGGTTGTAGGCGATCAGGCCGCCACCGTCCGGCTCCCCGTCCAGCGCGGCGCGGAACAGCACGCCGTAGACATCGTCCGGGTCCATCGGGTGACCCGCCGACGCGGCGAACTGCCCGAAGACCTCCGCCCAGGCGCCCAGCTCGGAGGCGCCGTTGTTGCAGTGCACCATCGCCACCAGGTCGCCGGCCGGGGTGGTCACCAGGTCCAGCTCGTGGTGCACCTCGGACAGCGGCTGCTCCAGCACCACCATCGCGAAGATCGAGGTCCCGGCGCTCACGTTGCCGGTGCGCGGGGCGACCGAGTTGGTGGCGACCATGCCGGTGCCGGCGTCACCCTCCGGCGGGGCGAGCGGGATGCCGGCGGACAGCGTGCCGCTGGGGTCCAGCAGTGCCGCGCCCTCGGCGGTCAGGGTGCCCGCGTCCTGCCCGGCGACCAGCACCCGGGGGAACAGAGTGGTGATGTCGGCCTGGGTATACGCGGCGGCCATCGTGGCGTCGTAGTCGTGGGTAGCCGGGTCGATCGGGAACATGCCGGAGGCGTCGCCGACCCCGAGCACCTTGCGACCGGTCAGCTGCCAGTGCACGTAGCCGGCCAGCGTGGTGACGAAGTCCAGCTGCGGCACGTGCGGCTCGGCATCCAGGATCGCCTGGTGCAGGTGGGCGACCGACCAGCGCAGCGGAATGTTGGTGCCGAACAGCTCGGTCAGCTCCGCGGCGGCCGGGCCGGTGTTGGTGTTGCGCCAGGTCCGGAACGGCACCAGCAGCCGGTCGTCGGCGTCGAAGGCCAGGTAGCCGTGCATCATCGCGGAGATGCCCAGGCCGGAGATGCCGGTGACCGGGACGCCCTTGCGTGCGGCGTCGGCGAACAGGTCGGCGATCGCGGCGCGCAGCCCGGCCCACACGTCGTCCAGGGCGTAGGTCCACAGCCGGTCGACGAACTGGTTCTCCCAGGCGTGCGAGCCGGTGGCCAGCGGGGTGTGGTCGGCGCCGATCAGACAGGCCTTGATCCGGGTGGAGCCGAGCTCGATGCCCAGCCAGGTGGTGTCCTGCGCCATCGCGGGTTCCTCCATCGGGTCGGGGCCGGTGCCGGGTGCGGCGCCGGGCAGCGACCACCGGCGGACGCCGATGGCCTGGGGTTCATGTTAACGCTCACATGGGGCCGCCGTCGAGGGGGCGGCGCGCAGGGCCGGGGCGCCGAGGCCCGCCCCGGGCACCACTCGCGACTCCCGGGCACCGCTCGCGACTTCCTGGGCACGCCACGAATGCGGAGAACCTGTCGCCCGAATCGCCTGAACCGCAGCAGGTTCTCCGCACTCGTGCGCCGAGGGCGCACTTGGCGTTGGCCCAAGGGGCGCGCGACCAACGCGAACTGCGCCCTCGGCAGCGGGTGGGGGCTGGCGCGGCGCGGGTCGGTGGTGATCGACACAACGCGGGTCAGGGGCGCGCCCGGGGCGGCGCAGCGCGGGTCAGGTATGACGCTGCGCGGGTCAGGGGTGGGGTGGGGCGGTGCTGGCGCGCAGGACGACGGTGGCAGGGAGCGTGAGGTCGGCGACCGGGGTGCCGGCGAGCGAGTCGACCAGCGCCGCCACCGCCGCGCGGCCGAGGGCGGCGAAATCCTGGCGCACGGTCGTCAGCGGCGGGGTGTAGAACCCGGCGCCGACCTCGTCGTCGAAGCCGGTGACCGACAGCCGCCCGGGCACGTCGATGCCCTGTTCCCAGCAGGCGCGCAGCACCCCGAGCGCCAGCTGGTCGTTCGCCGCCAGGATCGCGGTGGGCAGGCCGTCGGCGATCAGGCGCAGGGCGGCGCGGTAACCGGAGTCGGCGGACCAGTCGCAGAGCACCGGCTCCGGGACGGTGAGCCCGGCGGCCGAGGACTCCTCCCGCCAGCCGGTGAGCCGGTCGCGGGCGTCGAACCAGTCCTGCGGGCCGGCCAGGTGCACGATCTCCCGGTGACCGAGCCCGACCAGGTGGCGGACCAGGTCACGGGCACCGGCCCGCTGGTCCACACCGACGCTCACCAGCCGGTGCGCGGGGTCGTGGCTGCGGGTGTCGTCCAGCCCGGCGCCGGAGGTCACCATCACCGTGGGCACCGGGGCGGCGAAGGCGTTCACGGCCTCCGCGACGTCCACCTGCGGCGCGATGATCGCCACGCCCTCGACGCCCTGGTCCATGAAGTGGTCGAGGGCGGCGCGCAGGGTGTCCGGCTCGAAGTGGTCGACGGCGGCGACGCTGACGTAGTAGCCCACCTCGCGGGCGGCACGCTCCACGCCGAGCAGGGTGGAGGCGGGGCCGTGGTGACCGGTCGCCGAGGTCAGGACGCCCAGAGCACCGGACCGGCGGGTGACCAGTGCCCGGGCGGCACTGTTGCGCCGGTAGCCGAGCTCGGCGATCGCGGCGAGCACCCGCTCGCGGGTCTGCGGGCGCACGCTCGGGTGGGCGTTCAGCACCCGGGACACCGTCTGGTGCGACACCCCGGCCAGGGCGGCGACGTCACTCATCGCCGGCGGCCGGGGATGGGCGTTCATGGCGGTCTCAGTCCCGGGCGCGGGCGGCCTCGCCCAGCTCGCGGGACCGGTCGTGGGCGGCACGGGCGGCGGCGACCACCCCGGCCCGGACCCCGTGGGCGTCGAGCTCGGCCACCCCGGCGACGGTGGTGCCGCCCGGGGAGGACACTCGCTCGCGCAGCACCACCGGGTGGTCGCCGGTCTGGGCGGCCAGGGCGGCAGAGCCCTCGACGGTGGCGACCGCGAGCCGGGTGGCCAGGTCGCGGGTCAGGCCCAGCAGCACACCGGCCTCGGCCATCGCATCGATCAGGTAGAACGCGTACGCCGGGCCGGAACCGGAGATCGCGGTGACCGCGTCCAGTTCCTTCTCCTGCACCCGGACCACCAGGCCGGTGGCCGCCAGCGCCCGCTCAACCAGCGCCAGGTGCTCGTCCGTGGCGTGCCGGCCGGGCGCGATCGCGGAGGCCCCCTTGCCGACCAGCGCCGGGGTGTTCGGCATCACCCGGACCACCGGGGTGCCCTCCGGCAGCGCCCGCTCGTACACCGCCAACGGCACACCGGCGGCGACCGACACCACCAGGGCGCCCGGGGCGAGCGCGCCGGCGATCTCGGCCAGCACCTCGGGCACGACCTGCGGCTTGACCGAGATCAGCACCAGGCCGGCCGAGCGGACGGCCTTCGGGTTCGGGTCGGCGGAGCGGACGCCGTAGCGGGTGGACAGCTCGTTGGCACGGATCGCGCTGCGCTCGGTCACGGCCACGTCGTCCATGTCCCACCCCGCGGTGAGCAGGGCGGAGACCAGCGCCTCGCCCATCACGCCCCCGCCGAGCACGGCGGCACGGGGCTGTCCGGTGGTGGTCTGGGTCATGGCGGGGCCTTCCGGTCGCTGCGGTCCGACCTGCCGGAGCCTAGTCGCCGACGCCGAGGGCGCAGTTCCGGTCGGCTCCGCGGGCTGCGGAACGACGCGAACTGCGCCCTCGGCGAGGTGGGCCGGGGCCGGGGTGGGCCGGTCAGCCGGTGAAGCCGCCCGGGAACTGGCCGCCGCTGGGGAAGGAGCCCCCGTCCGGCGGGGTGAAGCCGCCGGTGCCGGACGAGTCGGAGGACGAGCCGCCCAGGCCGGTCAGCCCGGTCGACTCCTCGTCATCGCCGGTGGACAGGGCCTGGCTCGGGTCGGCCAGCACGACCTCATCGCCCTCGGACAGGCCCTCGGTGATCTCGGTCAGCTCGGAGCCGACCGCGCCGCGCCCGACCTCGACCTCCTCGACCTCGCCGTCCCGCAGCACCTGCACGGTGGCGGTGCTGCCGTCCAGGTGGACCGCGGACGACGGCACGGTAAGCGTCTCCTCCGCCGCGGCGACCGCGATCGACACCTGCGCCGAGGACCCGTTGAACAGGGTCAGGTCCGGGTCGTCGACCGCGATCTCCACCGTGTAGGCCGGCTCGGAGGTGCTGGAGGAGTTCAGCACCCCGACCGAGCTGACCGTGCCGGTGACGTCGTCGTCGACCGAGGTGACCGACAGGCTCGCGGTCTGCCCGACCTCGACCAGATCGACCTGGCTGAACGAGACGGTGGTGGAGACCAGGTAGCCGTCGGTGCCGATGATCGTGATCACCGCGCTGGTGGAGGAGGCCTCGACCTGGTCGCCGGCGGCGATGGCGACCGACGCGACGGTGCCGTCCACCGGGCTGGTGAGGTCGACCAGGTCGAGGTTGCCCTGGGCGACCGCGAGGTCGGCATTCGCCTGGTCGATCGCCGCCTGGTCGGCGAGCAGGTCGGCGGCGGTGGCCGTGGTCGAGCCGCCGGAGCCGGAGACCGTGCCGGAGGACAGCGAGCCGAGCGAGGCCGAGGCGTCCATCGACCCGGTGGAGCCGGTGGTGGTGTCGGTGGAGCCGGTCCCGCCGCTGACCGCCGCACCCGAGTCGGTGGTGGTCGGGGCGCTGGTGGTGGTGTCCGGCGTGGCATCCGGGGCGGAGGTGGAACCACCGGAACCGGAGCCGGAGGACGCGGCGGCGATCGCCTGCTGCGCGGCGGAGACCGCGGCGTTCAGGGTGTCCGCGGCGGTGGTCAGCGCCTGCTGGGCCTCGTCCACCGTGGTCTGGGCGGTCAGCACCGCGGTGATCGCCTCCTGGCAGGCGACCAGGTCGGCGGCGGTGTCGTCGGTGGAGGTGGTGGCCGCGGCCAGCGTGACGGTCTCGCCGGAGCCGTTGACGTAGGCGGCCGGGGCGACGGTCTCGGCGGTGTCGGTCGCCGCGGGGTCCGGGTCGGTCGAGCCGGAGTCGGCCGGGGTGGAGTCGGCTGGGGCGGTCGACTCCTCCGTGGTACCGGTGTCCGTGGTGCCCTCGTCGGAGCCACCCTCGGACCCGTCGTCCGACCCGGAGCCGGAGTCCGACCCGGAGTCCGTCGCCGACAGGAACGGCTCGCAGATGGTCGAGGAGTCGGTCACCGCGGTGCTGGACGCGGCCAGGGCGTCCTGCGCGGTGCGGTACTGGGCGAGCAGCGCCTCCTGAGCCTGCTGCACGGCGGCGACGGCCTCGGTGACCGCGGCGGTGTCGGCCGAGGAACCGCCCGAGCCCCCCGAGCCCCCCGAGCCCGAACCGGAACCGGAGCCCTCCGGAGTGGTGCCGGTGCTGGAGCCGCTCCCGGTCGGCACCCCCGCCGACGCGGTGGACCCCGTCGACCCCGTCGACCCGCTGTACCCCGTCGACCCGGTGGACCCCGTCGACCCCGACGTCCCGGACGACCCCGAGCTGGTGGACGAGCTGGACCCGGTCTGCGAGGCCTTGTCGTCGGCGAGCTTCTGCTCCGCGTCGGCGACCGCCTGCTCGGCGTCCTCCACCGCCTCCTGCAGCGAGCTGACGTCCAGCGACGCCAGCACCTGCCCGGCGGTGACCGTGTCGCCGACCGCGACGTCGACACTGCCCACGGTGCCGGCGACCGAGAACGACCGGTCGAGCCGGGTGGTCGAGGCGACCGTGCCGGTGGTGTCGATGGTCTGGTCGACGCCGTCGATGCTCGCTGTGGCGGTGCGCAGGCCGGTGGAGCCGGAACGGCTGGCGATCGCCACTCCGCCACCGAGCAGGCAGAGCACCAGGGCACCTGCCACGCCGCCGGTCAGCAGCCGGCGGCGGCGCTGGGCGCGGCGGCGGGCGGCGGCCGATCCGGGGCGGCCGGTGGTGGGGGCGGCGCGGTGCCGGCGGAGCAGATCACGCATCGGAGTCCCCCATCCCCTGCGGGCGGCCACCGAAGCCGGTGGAGCACCCGTCGTCGCCGGCGTCGGACAGCGCCAGGCTGGTGGCGGTCATCCGGCCCGAGTCGTCCTGCTCGCCCTGGGCCAGCACGCACAGCCCGACGGCGATGGCGCTGGTGTCGGTGGTCACGCTGGTGGTGTAGGTGGTGGCGTCGGAGACGGTGACCGCGGTGGACTCGGTGGTCGGTTCGGCGGAGTCGGAGCCGGAGTCGCCGGGCGGGGTCATCGACACCACGTCCACCGTGATCGTGCTGCCGTCGACGGCCGTGACCAGCCCGGAGGTGGCCTGGCCGAAGCCGCCGCCGCCCTCCGGCAGGTCGTCCGGCATGCCGGAGGGCATGTCGTCCGGCATTTCGGTGGGCATGTCACTGGGCATCTCCCGGTCACCGCCACCACCGCCGAACATCCCGCCGCCGAACCCGCCGGTGCACTCGCCGTCCACCGGCTGGCTGATCGCGATGCTGGTGGCCAGGTCGTCGTCGCCGATCACCGCGGTCACGCACACCCCGGCGGTGACATCGGCCAGGGCGGCGGACACGGTCTGGGTGACGGTGGTGTCGTCGTCCCAGGCCACGGCGGTCTGGCCGTCGTCGCCCTGCACCTGCATCAGGGCGTCCGAGACCGCGGCGATCTCACCGGAGACCCCGCCACCTCCGGGCATCTGGTCGCCGCCGGCCGGCTGGGCGTTGCTGGTGCCGGTGTCCTGGGTCTCGGCCGCACCGGCGTCGTCGGAGCCGGAGGAACAGGCGGCGAGCAGCACCAGGACGGAGGCTGCGGCGGGCAGGACGGTCAGGGCACGCGAACGAGTGGTCAACATGGTTCTCCTCAGGGATGGCACGGTCACTCCGACCGCAGGGCGTCGATGGGCGCGAGCTTCGCCGCGCGGGTGGCGGGGTAGACCCCGAAGACGATGCCGATCGCAATGGCGATGGCGACCGAGCCGCCGACCGCCAGCCCGGAGACGACGATCGAGGTGTCCAGTGCGGAGGGCAGGGTCACGGCGCCGACGACGCCGAGCACCGCGCCCAGCAATCCGCCGGCCAGGCCGAGCACCGCGGCCTCGACCAGGAACTGCCGGCGGATCGCCCACGGTGGGGCGCCGAGCGCCTTGCGCAGGCCGATCTCTCGGGTCCGCTCGGTGACCGAGACCAGCATGATGTTCATCACCCCGATCCCGCCGACCAGCAGGGACAGGGCGGCGATGCCGGTGAGCAGCACGGTCAGGGTCTGGTAGACCGACGTGGCGGTGCTGACCAGCGAGTCCTGCGAGTCGATCGTGAAGTCGGCCGCGTCGGCGTCGGTGATCCCGTGCAGGTTGAGCAGCAGGGTTTGCGCCTCCTGGTACGCGGCGGACAGCTGGTCCGAGGACGCGGCCTGGACGTAGATCGTGCTCAGCGAGTTGCGGTCCAGCCCGCCGGAGATGGTGTTCGCGGCGGTGGTCAGCGGCACCACCACGATGTCGTCCAGGTCGGCGTCGGTGCTGGACCCCGCGGAGTTCAGCACGCCGACGATCTGGAACGTGGTGTCGGCGATGGTCAGCGACTGGCCGACCACGTTGGTGGTGCCGAACAGCTCGGTCGCCGTGGTCTGGCCGATCACCGCGACCAGGGCGCCCGCGTCGTCGTCCTCGGTCTCGAAGAACTCCCCGGAGACCACCGAGCGGGACCGGACGTCCAGCCAGTCGACGGTGGTGCCGACCACGGAGGTGGTCCAGTTGGTGTCATTCGCCTCGACCGAGGTGGAGGTCTCCTTCTCCGGGGCGACCGCGCCGACGTCCGGGGCGTTCACCGACGAGTCCAGCGCCTCGGCGTCCGACCGGGTCAAGGTCGCCGCGGTGCCGAAGCCGCCGCGCATGCCGTCCGAGTCGGTGCTGGACCCCGGGGTGACGATCAGCAGGTTCGACCCCAGCGAGCTGATCTGCTCGCTGACGTCCTTCTGCGTGCCCAGTCCGAGGCCGACGGTGAGGATCACCGCGGCGATCCCGATCAGGATGCCCAGGACGGTCAGCAGCGAGCGCAGTTTGTGCCCCCGCACCGCCGACCAGCTGGTGCGGAAGGTCTCGGCCCAGCTCATCGGGCATTCACCTCGTCCGACTGCACCAGGCCGTCCTTGACGAACACGATGCGGCGGGCGCGCTGGGCGACCTCGAGTTCGTGGGTGATCAGCACGATGGTGCGACCGGCGGCGTGCAGCTCGTCGAACAGCGCCAGCACGTCCTCGGTGGAGACCGAGTCCAGGTTGCCGGTCGGCTCGTCGGCCAGGATCAGCGCCGGCTCCCCGACCAGGGCCCGGGCCACGGCGACCCGCTGCTGCTGGCCACCGGACAGTTCGCCCGGCCGGTTGTCCAGCCGGTCGCCCAGACCGACCCGCTCCAGCGACGCCACCGCCCGTTCGCGCCGCTCGGTGCCGGGAACGCCGCGGTAGACCAGCGGGAGTTCGACGTTCCGCCAGGCCGCCAGGGAGGGCAGCAGGTGGAACTGCTGGAACACGAAGCCGAGCCGGCGATTGCGGACCTCGGCCAGGTCGACCTCGTCGAGTTCGCCGACGTCCTCACCGGCCAGCCGGTACTCGCCCTCGGTCAGCACGTCCAGGCAGCCGATGATGTTCATCAGGGTGGACTTGCCGGAGCCGGACGGGCCCATGATCGCCACGTACTCCCCGGTGCCGATCCGCAGGTCGATGCCGCGCAGCGCCTCGAACTCGATCGTCCCGGAGCGGTAGGTCTTGCGGGCGCCGGCCAGCTCGATCACCGGGTCGCCGGGGGTGCCCGAGCCGGCGGGCTCACGGTCCAGCAGCAGCTCAGCCATTGCTGCCACCGCCCATCTGCGGCATCTGCGGCATCTGGCCGCCGCTCGGCATCTCCGGCATCTCACCCGAACCGAAGTCGGGCATCTGGCCCTGCTGCTGGCGGTCCCCGGACTGTTCGGAGTTGCCGCTGCCGGGGGTGAACGTCGTGACCAGCACCTCGTCGCCCTCGGACAGGCCCTCGGTGATCTCGGTCATCGTGCCCGAGGTCTCGCCGACGGTGACCACGGTGGTGACCTGCTCGCCGTCAGCACCCTCCTGCTTGACGACGGTCTGGCCGTCCTCCGTGGTCACCGCGGCACTCGGCACGGCCAGCACATCCGTCCGCCGCTGGTAGATGATCTCGGCGGTGACGGATGCGCCGTCGTGCAGGCCTTCGGGGGAACCGGTGACCTGGATCGTCACCGGGTACGACGCCACCCCGCCGGAACTGGTGGACACCAGGCCGATCTCGGAGACGGTGCCGTAGACGGTGTCGTCCAGCGAGTCGCCGGTCAGTTCGACCTGGTCGTCGACCGAGATCAGCGCGACGTCGGTCTCGTCCACCGTGACGCTCGCGGACCACGACTCGGTGCCGATGATCACGAACTGCGCGGTGGAGCTGGAGCTCGA
Organism: Cellulomonas denverensis; assembly: GCF_012396125.1. Taxonomy (GTDB): domain Bacteria; phylum Actinomycetota; class Actinomycetes; order Actinomycetales; family Cellulomonadaceae; genus Cellulomonas; species Cellulomonas denverensis. The sequence goes on from NZ_JAAXOX010000001.1 coordinate 715,029, forward strand.
ACTGGAGGACGTCGTGGTGCCGGTCATGCCGGTCATCCCGGTGGAGGCGTCCGCCGAACCGCCGGTGGAGCTGCTGCTGCTGCCGACCGAGTCGCCGACCTCGACGTTGACCTCGGTGAGCAGGCCGTCGACCGGGGCGGTCAGGGTCGCCCCCGCCATGTCCTCCTCCGCCTGGTCGTAGGCGGCCTGGGCGACCTCGACCTGGGCGCCGAGCGAGGCGATCTGGGCGTCGGAGCTGTCCGAGCCGTCCGCCTCGTCCTGGGCGTTGGACAGGTTGGCCTGGGCGCTGACCAGCTCGCTCTTGGCGGCGAGCAGGTCCGCGTTCAGCTGCAGGGTGTCCACGGTGGCCAGCTGCTGGCCCGCGGTCACGGTGTCCCCGGCGGAGACGTCCACCGAGGCGACGGTGCCGGGCACCTCGAAGCTCACGCTCTCCTGCACCGCCGGGGTCAGGGTCCCGGACGCCGACACCGACTGTTCGAAGGTCGTGGTGCTGGCGGCGACCGCGGAGGTCGTCTCACCCGAGGCGGCGGTGGCCGGGTCGCTGCGGAAGCCGAACCAGTACACCCCCGTCCCGGCGACCCCGAGCAGCACCACCAGGCCCACGATCCGCACCCATGGGCGGGTCCGCCTCCACAGCGACAGCATGTTCTCCCTCACGACGGTCCGATGACGCGGGGAGTCGCACACTCGACCCGCGCCGCTGACCCGACGCTAAGGAGCGGTCCTGGGGCGGCCGTAGCACGAGGCTGTGGCCAGGCTGTGCAGGAGTCAGGTCAGCAGCAGACCGTCCGTCAGCAGGCCACGGACCTCGGGCAGCACGTCGGCCGCCACCGCCTCGGCACCCACGCCGAGCAGCGCGCCCAGTGCCCCGACGATCTGGCCCACCGACAGGTCCCCGTCGCACGCCCCGACGAAGCCGGCCAGCGCGGTGCCCACCTGCACGGTCCGGCCGAAGCCACCGCCCTGGCGCAGCAGCACGATCTGCGGGTCGGTGTCGCCGGGCCGCAGGTAGCGCTCCTCGGTCACGTCCGGCGCCACCCGCAGGTGCAGCCCGGACAGCTCGGCGTCGGTCAGCGCGGTTTGCCGGTCGTGCGCGGCCAGTGCCGCCGAGATCACCGGGCCGAGCGGCTGGCGCACGGTGCCGGTCACCTCCTCCAGCCGCCGCAGGCTGGTGGTCCGGCCGTCCCGGGGCCGGTGCAGCACCACGATGCCGAAGCCGATCGCCTCGACGTCCCGCTGCGCGAAGTCGTCCAGCCAGGCGCCGTACCGCTCCCGCCAGCCCGCCGGGTCCCGGTCCGGGGAGGTGCCGCCGTCCCGGATCCAGGTCTCCGCGTACTGCGCCGGGTCCTGGCTCTCCCGCTGGATCACCCAGCCGTCCAGCCCCGACTCGTCCAGCCAGGCGCCGACCCGCTCGTGCCAGTCCTCGCCGCGCCGGATCTCCCAGTTGCCCAGCAGCTGGGCCACCCCGCCCGGGGCCAGCACGTCGCCGACCCCGGTGATCAGCTCGCGCACGATCGCGTCGCCGGTCCGGCCGCCGTCCCGGTACTCGTACTGCGGTACGTCCTCCCGGCCGCGCGGGGTGATCACGAACGGCGGGTTCGACACCACCAGGTCGAAGCGCTCACCGGCGACCGGCTCCAGCATCGACCCGGCCCGCAGGTCCAGCTCCACCCCGGCCAGGGCGGCGTTGAACCGGGTGAAGTCCAGTGCCCGGGCGGAGATGTCGGTGGCGGTGACGTGCGCGCTGTGCCGGGTGGCGTGCAGCGCCTGGATGCCGCAGCCGGTGCCGAGGTCCAGGGTCCGGGCGCGCGGGTCCCGCACGGTCACCTGCGCCAGCGTGGTCGACGCGCCACCGACCCCGAGCACGTGATCGGCGCGCAACGCCCCGCCGGTGGCCAGTTCGCCCAGGTCGGAGGCGATCCACCAGTCCACCTGGCCGGCACCGTCCGCCGCCTGGTACGGCCGCAGATCCACCCGCGCCCGGACCGCATCGCCGTCACCCTCGACCAGCCCGAGCCGCTCCGCGCCGGACGATCCCAGGGTGGGCAGCGCGGCGTCCAGGGCGGCGCGGGTCACCTCGGCACCCAGCACGAAGGCGCGGATCAGGGCCGCGCGGGGGTCGGTGCGGTCGCCGGTGGCGCGCAGGGCGGGCAGCGGCTCCTCGCGGTGCAGCGCGGCGGCGGCCATCGGGCCCAGCAGGTCCTCCACCCCGTCGACGGTGAAGTCCGCCCCCGCCAGATCGGCGCGCAGCGCGGCGATCAGCTCACGGTCGGCGGTCGGGGCGGCGGGGTCGGAGTGCACGGGGTCATCCTCCCCGATCCGGGCCCGGGCGTCCCGGGCCACCCCCCTGAGCCGCGGTCCGCCCGCATCGCCTCACGTCCCCTGGGGGTCGGCGTTGAATGCGGAGAACCTGCTGCGATTCCGGCGATTCGGGCGGCAACTTCTCCGCATTCAACGGGTGCGCTGCCCGGGCGGGGCTGGGTGGGGGGGCCGGGTTCGGCGTCAGGTCAGCGGGACCGGGCGGCCACCCGGGCCGTCGCCGGGGACCGCGGAGGCGTGCGGCACGACCTCGTCCTGCCAGGCGGTGACCTGCCAGTCGCCCGGGGTGCCCTCCAGGGTGACCACCCCGGTGTTGTCCAGCCAGCGCTCGGCGGCCTCGGCCGGGTCCAGGTTCGCCCCGCGGGTGACCGCCCACAACCGGATGATCGCGCCGTGGCTGACCAGCGCAGCCTCCGGCACCCCGGTCCCGGCGACCTCGGCCACCACCCGGTCGTAGCGCTCCAGCGTCCGGTGACCGTCCTCGCCGCCGGGCATCACCCGGTCCAGGTCGCCGGCGGCCCAGGCGATCATCGTGCCGAGGTACTGCTGCACGGAGGCCGGGTCGGTGCGCATCTCCAGGTCACCGGCCAGGATCTCGCGCAGCCCTTGCCGGAGCTGCACCTCCAGCCCGTGCGGGCGGGCGACCTGTGCGGCGGTCTGCCGGGCCCGGGTCAGATGCGAGGCGTACACGGCGGCAAGCGGCCGGTTCGCGAACACCCGGCCGACCGCCCGGGCCTGCCGCTCGCCCTCCGGGGTCAGCGGGGCGCCCGGCTCGTCGGTGTCCAGGGCGTGGGTGAGGTTGGACGGGGTCTGCCCGTGCCGGATCAGGTGCAGGCGCATGGTCACTCGGCTGGTCACTCGGCTGGTCACTCGGCGCAGTGCTCGGCGACGTAGGCCGACACCCGGTCCGAGGCGTCACCCAGCTCGGTGGAGCTCACCTGCTCGGAGAACTCGCCGACGGCGGCTGCGACGGCCTCCTGGTCGTCGGTGTCCACGCCCTCCAACCGGTCGGACAGGTCGGAGAACAGTCCGCCCAGCGTCGCCCAGTCGTCGGCGATCTCCGCCGGCGGGTCGGCCTCGGCGAAGCCGGTGCTGATCTGGGACACCGCGTCGGCGAACCCGCCCGCGTCGTCGCCGAGCGCGCCGATGGCGTCGATCTCGGCCAGCGACGACTCGCTCTGGTCGCAGAACGTGGCGGCCTCGTCGTCCCCGCCACCGGTACAGGCGGCGAGCGGGATCAGGAGGGCCAGACCGGTCAGGGCAGGTGCGAGGCGCATGCCGCCAGCCTGCCTCACCCGGGCGGAACGGTCGAACCTCATACCCGCGAGTCCACCGCGTCCGCCGTCACCTCCGCCGCGGTGTCCACCCGGGCGGCCCGCAGCCGGGACATGATCACCGCCCCGAAGGCGACCCCGGCCGCGATCAGCGCGATGCCCAGCCGCAGCGGCTGGTTCGCGTCGTCGCCGACACTGACCGCCACCACCGCCGGGGCGATCAGCAACGCCACCAGGTTCATCACCTTGATCAGCGGGTTGATCGCCGGGCCCGCGGTGTCCTTGAACGGGTCGCCCACGGTGTCGCCGATCACCGCCGCCTCGTGCTCCGGCGACCCCTTGCCGCCGAACCGTCCGTCCTCGACCAGCTTCTTCGCGTTGTCCCAGGTGCCGCCGGCATTCGCCAGGAACACCGCCATCAACACCCCCGCGCCGATCGCCCCGGCCAGGAACCCGGCCAGTGGCCCGACCCCGAGCCCGAAGCCGACCGCGATCGGGGCGGACGCCGCCAGCAGCCCCGGGGTGGCCAGTTCCCGCAGCGAGTCCCGGGTGCAGATGTCCACCACCCGGCCGTACTCGGGCCGCTGCTGACCGGTCATGATCCCGGGCAGCTCCCGGAACTGGCGGCGCACCTCCAGCACGATCGCCCCCGCCGCCCGGGTCACCGCGTCGATGGCCAGGCCGCTGAACAGGAACACGGTCGCCGCCCCGAGGATCACGCCGACCAGGGTGATCGGGCTGATGATCTGGTAGTCGGTCATCGCCAGCACGATGTCGCCCGGCACCGCCGTCAGGTCGAGGTCGGCGATCGCGGTGCTGACCGCATCGGCATAGGAACCGAACAGCGCGGTCGCGGCCAGCACGGCGGTGGCGATCGCGATCCCCTTGGTGACCGCCTTGGTGGTGTTGCCCACCGCGTCCAGGTCGGTCAGGATCTGCGCGCCCTCCTCGGTGACGTCGCCGGACATCTCCGCGATCCCCTGCGCGTTGTCGCTCACCGGGCCGAAGGTGTCCATCGCCACGATCACGCCCACCGTGGTGAGCAGCCCGCAGCCGGCCAGCGCGACCAGGAACAGCGACAGCGCGATCGACCCGCCGGCCAGCAGGAACACCCCGCAGATCGCGGCGGCGATGATGCCCGCGGTGTAGACCGCCGACTCGAAGCCCACCCCGATGCCGGAGAGCACCACGGTCGCCGCCCCGGTGCGGGTGGTCCGCGCCACGTGAATGGTCGGCTTGGAGTCGGTGCCGGTGAAGTAACCGGTCACCCACAGGATCAGTCCGGCCAGCAGCACCCCGATCAGCACCGCCCCCGCCGCCACCCAGCGCGGATCGCCCGGGTGGTCCGCCAGGCCGGCGGTGCCGTCCAGCGCCCCGAAGCTGGACGGCAGGTAGACCAGCGCCGCCAGCCCGGCCAGCAGCGCCCCGGCCACCGCCGCGATCGCGAACCCGCGGTTGATCGCGGTCAGCCCGCTCTCCGACCCGCGCACCCGGGTCACCAGCACGCCCAGCGCCGCCACCACCGCACCGATCGCGGTCACCAGCAGCGGGAACACCAGCCCGTGCTCGCCATAGGCCGCCCGGCCGAGGATCAGCGCCGCCACCAGCGTCACCGCGTAGGACTCGAACAGGTCGGCCGCCATCCCGGCACAGTCGCCGACGTTGTCGCCCACGTTGTCCGCGATGGTCGCCGCATTGCGCGGGTCGTCCTCCGGGATGTGCTGCTCGACCTTCCCGACCAGGTCCGCGCCGACATCGGCCGCCTTGGTGAAGATCCCGCCGCCGACCCGCATGAACATCGCCAGCAGCGCCGCCCCGAAACCGAAGCCCTCCAGCACCGCCGGCGCCTGGCCGCGGTACAGCAGCACCACCGCCGCCGCACCCAGCAGGCCCAGCCCGACCACGCTCATCCCGACCACCCCGCCGGTCCGCAGCGCGATCCGCGCACCCTCCGCGCGGCCGCCGGGCCGGGACGCCGCGGCAGCGACCCGGACGTTCGCCCGGGTGGCCAGCCACATCCCCAGGTAGCCGATCGACGCGGAGAACGCCGCCCCCAGCAGGAAGAACACGCAGCGGCCGATCTTGACGCCGGCGTCCCCGGGCAGCAGCACCAGCAGGAGCAGCACCACTACCGCAAACACGCTCAGCGTTCGCAACTGCCGGGACAGATACGCCTGCGCGCCCTCCTGGACCGCCAGCGCGATCTCCCGCATGGACGCGCTGCCCTCGTCCGCGGCCAGCACCTGCCGCCGCAGCACCAGCGCGATCACCAGCGCGGCGACCGCCACCACGGCGACCACCGCGACGATGACCAGACTGCCCGAGCCGAGATCGACCATCGTTCCCCCTCGCCCACGGCGCACCGGGTGGCGGCGGCCGCGGCGGATCGAGCCCGGCCCCGTTGCCGAGCAGAGCGACACTGTAGGACGAAGGGGGATTTTTCGCTTGCATCCGGGTGAATGGGATCACCCACCCGGCCTCGTTCAGTCCTCGGCGACCCCCGGCGCGTTCAGCGCCTCGTCCCGGGTGGCCCGGACCGTGAACACCTGGTCCAGCGAGGTGATCCGGAAGACCTTCAGCAGCCGTTCGGCGTCGATCACCAGCTGGAGCTGCCCGTCCAGCCCGCGGACCCGCTTCAGCACGCCGACCAGGAGTCCGAGCCCGGTGGAGTCCATGAACCGCACCGCGGTCAGATCGACGACCAGGTCGGTCCGGCCGGCATCGACCAGGGCGGTCAGCCGCTCGCGCAGGGCAGGTGCGGTGTAGACGTCGACCTCTCCGGTGACGTCGACGACCGTCCGGCCGTTCCTGGTGGTGCTCGACACAGTCACGTCCACGAGCTGACTCCCTCCCTGCTGAGAGCATTCAAACAGACCGACACGCACGCAGTCAGCGGTGCAATCACCCACCACAGGGTGTGTTCTGCCACGCAAAACGTTGTCGGGTACACGGGATATCCGGTCGCGGGCCCGTGATTTTGGGTAGGCGAGCCCACTCTGCGGAGTGTGCGCCGTCGGTGGCGACCACCGCGTCGCCCCGCAGGGGTGAGGATGTTCACCGTGGACTCCCTCCTGGACCGGCTGCTCGCCGACGGCCGGCGCGACGGCCGGCTGACCCACCTGCGGGAGCTCCCCCAGCGCGAGGGCCGGACCGCCCCCTGGCCGGACTGGGCCGACCCCGCCCTGGTCGCCGGGTACCGCATGCTCGGCGTGGCGGAGCCGTGGCAGCACCAGGCCGACGCCGCGCAGGCCGCCTGGTCCGGGCAGCACACCGTGCTGTCCACCTCCACCGGGTCCGGGAAGTCGCTGGCGTTCTGGCTGCCCGCGCTCACCGCCGTCCGGGCCGGGCAGCACGTCCCCGCCGCCGACCGCGGACGGATCGAGACCGTCACCCGGCGCGGCTCGGTGCTCTACCTGTGCCCCACCAAGGCGCTGGCCGCCGACCAGCTCAGTGCGGTGGACCGGGTGCTGACCGCCGGCGGGATCCGCGACATCCGGGTCACCACCTGCGACGGCGACACCGCCCGGGAGGAACGGCGCTGGATCGCCGACCACGCCGACGTGGTGCTGACCAACCCCGACTTCCTGCACTTCGCCCTGCTGCCGCAGCACCGCCGCTGGTCCCGGCTGCTCGGTTCCCTGCGGTACGTGGTGCTCGACGAGTGCCACGCCTTCCGGGGCGTGTTCGGTGCCCACGTCGCCGCGGTGCTGCGCCGGCTGCGGCGACTGGCCGGGCTGTACGGCGCCGACCCGGTGTTCCTGCTCGCCTCGGCCACCACCGCCGACCCCGCCGCGAGTGCCGGCCGCCTGATCGGCGCGGACCCCGAGCTGATCCACTCCGTGCACCAGGACGCCTCCCCGGCCGGTCGCAAGACGATCGCGCTGTGGCAGCCGCCGGAGCTGCCCGGCGTCACCGGACCGTGGTCGGAGCTGGTGCCGGAGGAGGACCCGTGGGCGCTACCGCTGCCGGAGGTGCCGGTGGACGTCGACCGGGAGTCGGACGCCGGGGCGGGCGGGGGTGCTCCGCCGCAGGAGACCGCCGCCGACGGGACGGTCGAGGGTGACGTGCACGGGCGGACGGGTGCCGCGACCGGGGCGGTCGGGGGTGCCGCGGCCGGTGGAGGCGTCCCGGGTGTCGACGAGCCCAGCGCGGCGGGTGGCACCGAGAGTCGCGGCGCGGCGGGTGGCACCGAGAGTCGCGGCGCGGTGGGCGACGCGGAAGGCCACGGCCCGGTGGGCACCGGCGAGGACGTGGTGGCCGAGGACACCGAACGACCGCGCCGATCCGCCACCGCCGAGACCGCCGAACTCCTCGCCGACCTCACCGCCGCCGGCGCCCGGTCACTCGCCTTCACCCGCTCCCGCCGCGCCGCCGAGTCGGTCGCCACCGTGACCCGCGAGCACCTCCGGCCGATCGACCCCGGTCTGGCCGCCGCGGTCGCCGCCTACCGCGGTGGCTACCTGCCCGAGGAGCGGCGCGAGCTGGAGGAGGCGATCCGCACCGGTCGGTTGCGGGCGCTGGCCACCACCAATGCGCTGGAGCTCGGGGTGGACATCTCCGGCCTGGACGCGGTGGTGATCGCCGGCTGGCCGGGCACCCGGGTGTCGCTGTGGCAACAGGCCGGCCGGGCCGGACGGGCCGGGGCCGACGGTCTGGTGATCCTGGTCGCGCGGGAGGACCCGCTGGACACCTACGTCGTGCACCACCCGGAGGCCGTGCTCGACGCACCGGTGGAGGCAACGGTCTTCGACCCGGGCAACCCGTACGTCCTCGCCCCGCACCTGTGCGCCGCCGCCGCCGAGACCCCGTTGCGCGCCGAGGAACTCGACCTGTTCGGGCCGCACACCCGCGAGCTGCTGGACGTCCTGGTCGCCCAGGGTGCCCTGCGCCGCCGACCCTCCGGCTGGTACTGGACCCATCCCGAGCAGGCGACCCGGCTCACGGACCTGCGCGGTACCGGGGGCGACCCGGTCCGGGTGGTGGAGTCCTCGACCGGCCGGTTGCTCGGCACCGTCGACGCCGCCTCGGCCGACTCGACCGTGCACGACGGGGCGGTCTACGTGCACCAGGGAGCCGGCTACGTGGTCTCCGAGCTGAACCTGGCCGACGGAGTGGCACTCGCCGAGCGGCGGGACGTCGACTACGGCACCTGGTCCCGCTGGCTCACCACGGTCGAGATCCAGGAGACGACGCAGGAGCAGCACTGGGGTCCGATCACCTGGGGCTTCGGCGTGGTCGACGTGACGACCCAGGTGATGAGCTACCAGCGCAAGCGCATCCCCGACCTGCAGGTGCTCGGCGCCGAGACCCTGGACCTGCCCGCCCGCACGCTGCGCACCACCGCGGTCTGGTGGACCGCGCCCGCCGAGGTGCTGGAACAGGCCGGGGTCACCCAGGAGCTCGCGCCCGGTGCGCTGCACGCCGCCGAACACGCCTCGATCGGCCTCCTTCCCCTGCTGGCCACCTGCGATCGCTGGGACCTCGGCGGCGTCTCGACCGCGATGCACGCCGACACCGAACAGGCCACCGTGTTCGTCCACGACGCCTACCCCGGTGGGGCGGGCTTCGCCGAGCGCGGCTTCGACCTCGGGACCACCTGGCTGCGCGCCACCCGCGACGCGGTCGCCACCTGCCCGTGCCGGACCGGCTGCCCGGCCTGTGTGCAGTCCCCGAAGTGCGGGAACGGCAACAACCCCCTGGAGAAGGCGGCGGCGGTCCGGCTGCTGGACGCGGTGCTGTCGCACACCGGCTGACCGGGGCATAGCCCTCGGACCCGTCAGCGACCGCCGCCCCGGGCGGAGGCGGGACCAGCCCGGGCCGCAGCGGTCGCCGTACCGAACGGCACCGACACCACCACCTCGATCCGGACCACGCCGCCCTCGATCAGCGCGCAGCTGTGCGGGACGGCTCCGTTTCGCCGGACCACCTCCTCCGCCAGCGCGCAGCCGTCACCGGTGCCACGCAGCGCGGTCGCCCCGGCGATCGCCGCCAGGTCCGCAGCACTCTGCGCCCGGCCGCGCGCCTGCTCCGCCTGACCCAGGAGAGCGAGCCAGCCGATCAGGACCAGCACCGAGGCGATCACCGCGAGCGCCAGCACCGACCCCGACCCCCGGTCACGGTCCGCGCGGTGGTCGCGCTCCGCTGGTCCACGCCGAGGTCGCGGTCCCGCGCCGGTGTGCGGTGTCCCGGCCCGGGCCCGTCGAGTTGCCTCGGCGGTGATGCTTCGACCCACGCAGTCGCTGCGGCGGTCATGGTCCGGCCCGCACCGTCCGCCGTGCCACGTACGACCCGATCCGGCCATCACCGCCGCGATCACGGTTCGGCCCATGCGGTCGCCGCAGCACTCACGGTGATCGCGCCGACGACCGGGAGGCTGGGGCCGAGGTCGCGGTGCACCACCACCTCGACCCAGCCGTCCGTGCGATGCACCGCGACCCGGACCCCACCACCCCCGACCCGCTCGGCCACCTCGGCGACGACCTGATCCGGCTCGCCGATGGCGGCGCTCCTGGCTCCGGCCCGCGCGGCGTCGGCGCACCGCATCTGCGCCACCGCACAGGACGCGATCACCAGGAGCGCCGCGATCAGCAGGGTCACCACCGGGAGCACGACGGCGAACTCGGCGGTGACGGCCCCGCGCTCGCGGTCGTCCACCGACGGTCCGCGTCGCTCACACCGACAGCGCACCGCGGACGAGGCCGGTGAGTGCCTCCCGCACCTCGGCGGAGGTGAGGATGACGATCAGCAGGCCCGCGAAGCCGACCGCCGCGAGCAGCACCACCGCGTACTCGGCGGTGGCCATGCCCGCGTCGGGCAACCCACGCCGCCACCGGCGCCGGGGCCGCGTGGGAGCCGCGGGCGTGCGGAGCTGGACGACCTCCGCCAGCGGAGCCTCGTCGGCGGACTCGACCTGACCGGGCCGGCGGGCGCCGCCGAGCAGGGTCTGGTGCGCGGTGATCGTCGCAGCGGCGACATCGGCACGGGTGCTCCGTTCCTCCGCCGGACCGCGCTGCTGCGGGATCTGGGTGCCGCACTCCTCCGGGAACCACGGCCCGCGCGGCTCCTGGACCGACGGGCTGCGCTGCTCCTGGACCGACGGGCTGCGCGACTCCTGGATCGACGGACTGCGCGGCTCCGGAGGGACCGGGTCGTGCTGCTCCTGGAGCGACGGGCCGTGTTGCTCCGGGGTCCGCGGTCCGTCCGCCTGGGTCCGGGTCATGTGCTCGACTGTCATCTGTCCTGCTCCCCAACTCCGGCCCTTTGCCGGTCAGCACGACCCTCGCCGCCCGGCGCCCTCGCTCCCAGGGGGTGGGCGGCCGCCTGGGGACCACGGCGCCACAACACCCCCTGTGGACAGGGGTGCGGCCCGTCATCCGGCGAGGCGGCCGGCCAGGGAGATCAACACCGGCACCACGCCGATCAGCACGAACGCGGGCAGGAAGCAGAGCCCCAGTGGCAGCACGAGGCGCACCCCCAGCTTCGAGGTCGCCTCGCGGGCCCGTCTCCGCCTGGCCTGTCGCTCCTCGACCGCGGCGGACCGCAGTGCCGGGGCAGCCGAGGCACCGGTGGTCCAGGCCGGTTCGAGAGCGGTCCGCGCCGGGCTCATCGTGGGTGGCACGTCGGACCAGGCGGCGGCCCACTCCGCGCCGAGCAACAGGGCGGCGGCAACCCGGCGCAGCGGCTCACCTCCGGGGCCGAGCGCCGCACCGACCGTGGCCAGCGCGCGGGGCAGATCGGCACCGGCCTCCACGGCGGTGGCGAGCAGGTCGAGGACGAGCGCGGGGTCCACTGGCTCGGCCGCACGAGGCGCCACGCGGGTGCGGACCGGCCGACCGGATACGGGGAACAGCAGGAACACGGCGCACCCCGCGAGCGCCGCGACGAGCTCAGCGCCGGCCGGCATCGACGCTCCCCGCCGCGCGAGCCCGGGCCACCAGTCGCCCGATCCACCACCGCCCGAGCAGCGCGCAGGTGCCGCCGAGCAGCAGGCAGAGCGACCCGACACCGCCGTCCAGGAGCACGGCCAGCGGGGCCGCCCCGACGACCACCCCGAGCAGGACACCCCAGAGCGGGAGCCAGCTCAGCAGCCGCACGGTCTGGCGTGGCGCGGCGAGGGCGGCGGCGGTCTCGGCCTCGGCCTCGTGCTCGGCCTCGACGGTGCGGATCGCCCGCTCCAGCACCGGTGCCAGCGGGGCGCCGAGTTCTGCGGCGACCCGGCACGCGGCGAGGACCGACCCGGCATGGCGGGCAGCCACGATCGCCGGAGCAGCAGGAGCAGCAGCGACGCGAACGGCAGAGGTCGTGGGGGTGGCGGAGACGGCAGCGACGGGGCCAGCCGGAGATGCGGCACGGGCGGAGGCAGCAGCGCGCGTGCCGACGGCGGAGGCGGCGCCCCTCGCGATCCCCACCGCGCGCAGCAGCACGTCCAGCTCTGGCACCCCGTCCGGCCCCACCCCCACGCCGAGGTGCGCCTCCCACACCACCGCGGGCGACCCGCCAGCCCGCAGCCCCGCCGCGACCGCCCCCAGCAACCGGATCAACTCCGCGGTCGGCGACACCGATCGGCGTCGCCCCGGCACCCGCAGACGGCGAGCCCGACCCGGCCGGACCCGTGCGGCGGCGGGTGCGGGCCCGGCGAACCACAGCACGGCGAGCCCACACAGCCCTCCCACCAGCGCGGCGCCGGTCACCTCGTGCGCCAGCCGATCCGATCGGCCAGCCGCGACCACCCCGGGCCGGCGGTGGCAGCACCGCCCGGGGGCGACAGCACCGCCGGTTCGACGGTGAGCGTCCCGCTGCCCGGGTCCCGGCCGACCACGGCGACCTCGGTGACCCGGCGGCGACCGCCGACCCGGCGGAGGTGGATCACGGCGTGCAGGGCGCTGACCGCCTGGGCGGCAACCGCCTCGCGGGTCATGCCGGCGAGGGCCCCGAGTGCCTCCAGCCGGGCCGGGATGTCCTGGGCGGCGTTCGCGTGCACGGTGGTGGCGCCGCCGTCGTGCCCGGTGTTGAGGGCGCCGAGCACTTCACGCACCTCCGGCCCGCGACACTCGCCGAGCACCACCCGGTCGGGTCGCATCCGCAGCGACTCGCGCACCAGGTCGGTCAGGGTGATCTCCCCGGCGCCCTCGACGTTCGCGCGCCGGACCAGCAACCGGATCACGTGCGGGTGCTGCGGGGCCAGTTCGCCGGACTCCTCGATGCACACGATCCGTTCGGCGGGGTCGACCAGGGAGAGCAGGGTGGACAGCAGGGTGGTCTTGCCGGTGCCGGTGGCGCCGGAGATCAGCAGGTTCGCCCGCGCGGCGACCAGGGCAGCCAGCACCGCATCGACGCCGGAGGCGAGCGTCCCGCCGTCGACCAGGTCGGCGAGCGTGAACGGGCGGTGCCGCACGACACGCAGCGACAGCAGGGTGCAGCCGTCGGCGACCGGGGGCAGCACGGCGTGCAGCCGGGTGCCGTCCGGCAACCGAGCGTCCGCCGTGGGCCGGGCGTCGTCGAGCCGCTGTCCCCCGGTCGCGGCCAGCCGCACGGCGAGCATCCGTACGGCGGCCGGGTCACCCAGGTCGATCGGGACCGGTCGCAGGGCACCGGCGCGTTCGGCCCAGACGTCCTGCGGGCCGTTGACCACCACGTCCGTGACCTGGGGGTCGTCGAGCAGCGCTTGCAGCGGCCCGGCACCGACGAGTTCGGCGCGGAGCAGGCGGGCGACCTGGTCGACGGCGGCACTGCCCACCACGGCACCGGTGTCCCGGAGCGCGGCGTCCAGGCGCTCGGGCGTGACCGGTCCCGGCTCGTGGGCCAATCGGGCACGGACCGCGTCGACCAGACCGTCGTCGGCGGCCGGGTTCATGCCAGTTCCCCGGTGAGTCGGCGCAGGGCAGCGACCGTGCGGCGGGCCGCGACCGGACCCACCCCGGCGTCGACCGACCGGGCGATCGTCCGCCCGCCCGGCAGCTCGCCCCACCAGGGCAGGCCGAGGGCGGCGGCGATCTCGGGGCCGCCCAGCCCGCCGGGGGACGGTCGCCGGGTGACAATCCCGGTCCGGGCCCAGGCCGGCAGGTGCGGCAGCAGGTGTCGCGCCCCGGCGACCGCGGGCATGTCCCGGGGTACGACCAGCACGATCCGGTCGCAGTGCTCCGTCGCCGGGGTGGTGCCGTCGCGGGCCAACGCCACCCGATCCAGGTCGACCACCACGCTGTGATGACCGCGGCGCAGGGCAGCCAGCACATCGGTCTCCACCCGGTCGGGGATGGGTCCCGGTCGCCGGTCATCCGGGGCGAGCAATCCGCACCGGCGCCAGCGCCGCAGGGCCGCGGCGAGCTGTCCGGGGTCGACGTCACCCCGGGCCTCCGCCAGATCCGGCCAGCGCACGCCGTCGTCGTGTTCGGTGCCCAGCACCACGTCCAGCGCCGCGCACGGACCGACCTGGACCAGCACGGTCCGGCCGTCCCGGGCGAGGGCATGCGCCAGCAGGGCCGCGAGGGTGGAGGCGCCCGCCCCACCCCGCGCACCGAGCACGCCGATCGCCCCCGCGGGCTCTGCCACCATCCGTCGCTCCCTCCGGCCGGTGGCTACCGTCTGCCGTACCGATGCCCCGAGCCCAGCCCTCGTCCGGCTGCCTGGGGACCACCGCGGCGCGCACACGGGTGTGGACAGGTCGTCGGCCCGGTTTCGCGCGGATACGCTCGGCTTTCGCGACACCCCGTTCGCCCTCAACCCCCGCCATCCCGATCCGCACCCCAGCCACAGGGAGCCGAGCCACCTCACCCGCCCCGCAGCACACGGCCGGCCCACAACCTCCCGGCAGACGCCCGACCCAGCACCGCCCGCGCACCCCCACAGCACAGCTCCGATCCAGCACACCGCACGGCTCGACCGCACACCGCACGGCCCGATCGCACGCGCTTCCCGCCCTTCGCACCCCCCCGCGCCCTCGCCACCCCGCCCCGCCCAGCCCGGGACCGACAGGAGCCCGCATGACCTCCCCGCAGTCGCCCGCCCCGGACCCCACCCACCGGCGCGCCGCCGCGTTCTTCGACCTGGACAAGACCGTGATCGCCACGTCCAGCGCCTCCGCCTTCGCTCGCCCGTTCCTGTCCGGCGGCCTGCTGACCCGGCGGGCGGTGCTGCGCTCGGCCTACGCGCAGGTGACGTTCCTGCTGGGCACCGCGGACGAGGGGCGGACCGAGCGGCTGCGGCTCGCGCTGTCCCGGACGGTCACGGGGTGGCGGGTGGCCCGGGTGGAGGAGCTGGTCGAGGCGCATGTGGACCGTGCGATCCGGCCGGTGCTGCAGCCCGAGGCCGAGCGGTTGATCGCAGAGCACCACGCGGCGGGTGAGGACGTGGTGATCGTGTCCGCCTCGGCCACCGAGCTGGTGCGGCCGATCGCCCGGCTGCTCGGGGTGGACCGGGTGATCGCGACCGCGATGGCGGTGGAGGACGGGCGGTACACCGGCGAGATCGACTTCTACGCCTACGGGCAGGCGAAGGCGGTGGCGATGCGGCGGCTCGCCGAGCAGGAGGGCTACGACCTGGCGGCGAGTTCGGCGTACACCGACTCGGTCACCGATGCTCCGATGCTGGCGGCGGTGGGTCACGGGTACGTGGTGAACCCGGACCGGGGGCTGCGCCGGCTGGCGGCGGCCGAGGGCTGGCAGACGCTGCGGTTCCGGGGCGCGCGGGTCGAGGTGCAGGCACGGCGGCGACTGCGGGCGGTGGCTCTGGTGGCGGCTGCGGTCACGGTGGTCGCGGCGGGGATCGCCGCCGGCGTGCGGCGCGGATCGATGGGTGAGACGCGATCCCACCAAACGGACAAGCCGAGTCTGTGACCTGCGGGTTTATCGCGAACCCTTCCACTGAGGCCTGGTCCGTGCTGTGATCGGTCTCACAACAGAATGGTCTCGAAGGCACCCACGCGCGATCCGCCCACGCATAGGGCGCGTCGACCGGGCTGGTCCCGTAGCGACGTCTTCACTGCACGCCTGATCACCCTCGAGACCATATGTTCAGCGACGGCGCTCCTCGTGGGCGCCGTCGTCTGTGTGTTCCGGCGGCAGACCGACCGGCGACTCGCCCAGCCGGCCCGCCAGCACCGCGTCCGCCACCTCTCGGCCCACCTGCGCCCCGGCCAGCACCGAGCGCGCGCAGAACGTGATCCACCCGGCCACCCCCTGCGCGGTGCCGGTGGAGAATCCCGCCGCGGCGCCCAGGTACGGGTTCGGCGCCTGGGCCCAGCCGCTCTCCGCGACCACCGCCCCGGTGGGGTCGAGCCCACGCCGGACCAGGACCAACCGGGCGGCCGCCCGCGCCACCACCCCGTTCCCGGCGGCGAACGGCCGCAGCGCCAATAGTTCGCCGTGCAGCACCGAGCCGGCCACCAGCGCCGGGACGCCGGTCGCGGCGAGAGTCCGGCTCAGCAGCGTCATCCGGCCGGCCAGCGCGTCGCCGTCCGGTGCCGGTCCGAGGCCGGTCAGATCGCGGGGCTGGTCGCCGGTGCGCAGCCGGCCCAGTTCCTCGTCCGGCAGCAGGTCGCGCATCGCGGCGGTGTGCAGCCGGGCGAGCAGTTCGGCGAGTGGCGGCACCGGCGGTCCGCTGCGAGCGCCCAGGTCCGGCCGCCAGCGTGCTGCCAATGCGGTCGCCCGCAGCGCTCCGGCGGCCACGGCCAGATCGGGGTCGTCGGCGGCCGACCCCACCGCCAATCGCCGCACGGCGGTGAGCGGGACCCGGGCACCCTCGACCGCCGCGCTGCCTCGCACCGCCCGCAGGTCGGCCTCGGCCCGGATCTCCCGCCAGCGGCGCCGAAACCCCTCGTGCCACCGCAGGTCCTCGCATCCGCTCCGCGCGGCGTCCACCGCCTCCGCCACCCCGTCGAGCCCGAGCAGTCCGGCCAGGGGGTCCACGGAACTCCGCACCGACCCGCGACCGGGCCCGGACCCTCCTCGTTCCGCCACGCGCACACCCTAGTTCCGGGTGCGACGCGCGTGATCCAGGCCACAATGGCCGGATGTCGACGCCGACCGTGTCCTCGTCCATCACTGCCCGCCTGCACATCCAGGCCCGACCCACGGCGGTGAGCGAACTCACCGGGGCGATCGAACGGACCGGCGGGATCGTGACCGCGCTGGACGTGACGGCCTCCGGCCAACAGGGCCTGACCGTGGACGTCACCTGCGCCACCAGCGGCCAGGAGCACGCGACCCGGATCGTCGAGGCGGTGCGCGCCCTGCCCGGCGTGGAGATCGAGCGGGTGTCCGACCGGACGTTCCTGATGCACCTGGGCGGCAAGCTCTCGATCGAGCCGAAGGTGCCGCTGCGCAACCGCGACGACCTGTCGATGGCCTACACCCCCGGGGTGGCACGGGTGTGCGAGGCGATCGCGGCCCGGCCGGACGACGCCCGCCGGCTGACCATCAAGCGGAACACCATCGCGGTGGTCACCGACGGCAGCGCGGTGCTCGGGCTCGGGGACATCGGGCCGCTGGCGTCGCTGCCGGTGATGGAGGGCAAGGCGGCGCTGTTCAAGCGGTTCGCCGGGATCGACGCCTTCCCGCTGGCACTGGACACCCAGGACGTGGACGAGATCGTCGAGACGGTGGTGCGGGTGGCGCCGGTGTTCGCCGGGATCAACCTGGAGGACATCTCCGCGCCCCGCTGCTTCGAGGTGGAGCGGCGGCTGCGCGAGCGGCTGGACATCCCGGTGTTCCACGACGACCAGCACGGCACCGCGATCGTGGTGACCGCGGCGCTGACCAACGCCCTGCGGGTGGTCGGCAAGCGGATCGAGGACGTCCGGATCGTGCTGTCCGGCGCGGGCGCGGCGGGCACCGCGGTGCTGAAGTTGCTGCTGGCGGCCGGTGCGCGGGACGTGGTGGTGGCGGATGTGGACGGCATCGTGCACCCGGACCGGGAGCTGGCCTCGCCGGAGCTGCGCTGGATCGCCGAGCAGACGAACCCGCGGCGGCAGTCCGGGAAGCTGGCGGGTGCGGTCGCCGGGGCGGATGTGTTCATCGGGGTCAGCGCCCCGGACATCCTCACCGGCGAGGACCTGGCGACGATGAACCCGGACGCGATCGTCTTCGCGCTGGCGAACCCGCGGCCGGAGGTCGACCCGGTGGTGGCCGCCGAGCACGCCGCCGTGGTGGGCACCGGCCGCTCGGACGTCGCGAACCAGATCAACAACGTGCTGGCCTTCCCCGGGGTGTTCCGCGGCCTGCTGGACGCCCAGTCGCACGCGATCACCGACGACATGCTGCTGGCCGCCGCCCGGGCGCTGGCCTCGGTGGTCACGCCGGAGGAGCTGAACCCGGCGTACATCATCCCGAGCGTCTTCCACCCGGACGTCGCGGCGATCGTGGCGGCGGCGGTGACCGAGGTAGCGCTGGCGGGCAGCGAACCCCGGGCGGACACCGGCGCGATCGCCGCCCTGCCGGGGTTCTGAGCGCCGGGCACCGGCTCCGTACGATGGGCCGGTGCCGCGCCTGCTCTGCCCCCACTACGACGCCTTCCGGTGCCGTAGCTGCACGCTGATCGAGCGCGACTACGACGACCAGGTGCGCGGCAAGCAGGCCCGCTGCGAGGAACTGCTCGGCCCGGGGATCGCCTGGCTCGACCCGGTGCTCAGCGCGCCGGCGGGGTTCCGGAACAAGGCGAAGCTGGTGGTCGGCGGCACCGCGGCGGCCCCGACGCTCGGCATCCTGGACCCGGAGGGCGCCGGCATCGACCTGCGCGACTGTCTGCTCTACCCCCCGCAGTTGCAGGCCGCCTTCGGACCGCTGGCCCGGTTCATCACGCTGGCCCGGCTGGAGCCCTACGACGTCCCGGCCCGGCGCGGCGAACTGAAGAACCTGCTGGTCACCGTCTCCCCCGACGGCGAGCTGATGGTGCGCTTCGTGCTGCGCAGCACCGAGGCGCTGGCCCGGATCCGCAAGCACCTGCCCACCCTCCAGGCCGAACTGCCCACCCTGGCGGTGGCGACGGTGAACGTCCTGCCCGAGCACCGGGCGGTGCTGGAGGGCGCGCGGGAGATCGTGCTGACCGGCTCGGACACCCTGCGGATGCGGCTGAACGGCCTCGATCTGCACCTGCGCCCGCAGAGCTTCTTCCAGACCAACACCGAGGTCGCCGCCGCGTTGTACCGCACCGGCCGGGACTGGGTGGACGCGGTGGACCCGCGCACCGTGTGGGACCTGTACTGCGGGGTGGGCGGCTTCGCGCTGCACGTCGCCGCGCCCGGCCGTGCGGTGACCGGGATCGAGTTGAGCGCCGAGGCGATCGCGTCGGCCGAGCAGACCGCGGCGGAGTCCGGGCTGCCGGGTCTGCGGTTCGCGGCCGGGGACGCCACCGACTTCGCCCTGACGGCGACGGCCCCGCCGGACCTGGTGATCGTGAACCCCCCGCGCCGGGGGATCGGCTCCCGGCTGGCGCAGTGGCTGGAGGGCTCCGGCGTCCGGCACGTCCTGTACTCGTCCTGCAACGCCGTCTCGCTGGCGTCGGACCTGGCGGCGATGCCGTCGCTGCGGCCGACCACCGGCCGGCTGCTGGACATGTTCCCGCAGACCGGGCACTTCGAGGTCGCGGTGATGCTGCGCCGGGACTGACGAATCGGGCTTTTCGTCCCATGACTACCGCTTGTGAATGCCGGAGCATGGACGTCGTGCTCACCGTGACCCAGGCGCTCGACTACCAGACCGGCGCCGCGCGGACCAAGACCGACCTCGCCCGTCGACCCTGGGTGTACCTGGTCAACACCATGCTCGCCGGGATGTACATCGGCATCGGCGTCGTGATCATGGTGACCGCCGGCGGCCCGCTGAAGGACGCCGGTTCCGGCCTGGCGCCACTGGTGCAGGGCATGGTCTTCGGGGTGGCGCTGACCATCGTGGTGGTCGCCGGTGGTGAGCTGGCCACCAGCGCGATGATGATCTTCACCCAGGGCGCGCTCCGCCGGACGATCAGCTGGGGCCGCGCCGGGGCGACCCTGCTCGCCTGCCTGGCCGGGAACCTGTTGGGCGCGATCCTGCTGGCGGTGATCCTGCACCTGTCCGGCACCCTCGGCCCGGACACCCCGGCCGGCCGGGCGATCGCCGGGATGATCGAACACAAGGCCGCGGAGAGCAACGTGCAGCTGTTCTTCAGCGGCGTGCTGTGCAACCTGATGGTCTGCCTGGCGATCTGGTGCGCCGGGCGGCTGCAGAACGAGGTCGCCAAGATCATCGTGATCTTCGCGTGCGTCATGGTGTTCATCACCTCGGGCTTCGACCACGTGGTGGCGAACATGACCACCTTCAGCCTGGGCATCCTGGACGGGGTGCCGCACGCCGGGATCGGCGAGTTCGCCCGGAACGTGCTGTTCGTCGGGCTGGGGAACCTGGCCGGTGGCGGGCTGCTGGTCGGTGCCGCGAACGTGGTCGCCGCCTCCCCGGCGCCCGCCGCCGACCCGGTGCTGCCGCCTGCCCCGCTGGACGCCGTGGACCGGGTCGAGCGCATCGGCGCCTGAGCGATCCGGCCGCTCCCGGGCGTGCCGCCGCGCGTCATCCCGTCCCGCCGCCTACCGTCGAGGCACCACAGACCCCACCCGACCAGGCAGTGACGGGTCGAGATCAGCCCCGGGGCCGCCCGGTGGCGACCGCGAGGAGCCCGAGATGAGCAGCACCCCGGAGCAGCAGCCCACCGACGACGACGCGACCACGCCCCCGGCTGCGCCCGTGACGGAACCGGTGCCCGCGCCCGGGGAGGCCGTCCGGGACGACCGGGCGACTCCCGACGACGAGCCCCGGCCCGCCGAGTCCCCCACCGCCGCGGGCCCGGGCGAGCGGGGCACGGCCGGCACCCCCACGGCAGCCGACCCCCGCGAGCGCGACACGGCCGGGGCCCCCACGGCCGCAGGCCCGAGCGAGCGCAGCGCAGCCGGCACCCCCACGGCCGGGGCCGAGCCCGGAGCGACCGACTCCCCGGCCCGCCCCAGCACCTCCACGGCCGGCGCGACCCGCGCCCCCGAGTCCGTCGCGGGGACCGGTACCCCCACGCCCGCCGCCGCAACCCGCGCCCCCGAGGAGCCCGCCACCACCCCCGGCCGGGGCGCCCACCTGCGCGGCCGCCCCGCCCCCGTGCCCCCGGAGCCCGACCCGGAACTCGACCGCGACCTGCCCCGGCTGGCCACCCCGGCGGACACCGCCCCGACGGCCGCGCTCCCGGCGCTGTCCGGCCCCTCCGCGCTGGACGACCCGCTGACCGCCCCCGCCGACCCGCTCACCCCGGCCGGCGGCCCGGCGACCGCGGTCCGGCGCACCAGCTTCCGCTCCGACCTGGACCCGAACTCCGCCGCGGCGCCGGACCCGTTCTCGGTCACCCCGCCGCCCGCGCCGGCCCCGGCGCCGTACGGCACGGATCTGCCGGGCACCGGCCCGTCGGATGACCAGGTCCCGCCCGGTGATGCCACGGTCGCCGCGCCGCAGGCCGCACCGGTGCTGCCGGTGGCCCCGGTGCCCTCGGCAGCCGCGCCGGGCCCCGCGCGCCAGGAGCGCCGGGGCGGGGTCGGCCGACTGCTGGCCGGGATGCTGATCGGCCTGCTCGCCGGCGCCGCCGGGTGCTGGCTGGTGGTGTTCGGGCAGTCCCGGATCCTCGGGGTGCAGGCGCCCGGCTGGGATGCGTCCTACGACCCGCTGGGCGTGGTGCTGGTGACCGTCGGCGTGCTGGTCCTGGCGGCACTGATCGGGGTCGGCGCCTGGTCGACCGCGGCACCGCTGACGGCCGGGCTGCTCACCACCGTGATCGGCGTGGTCTACCTGTACGTCCCGGCGACCACGCATGCGGACACGGTGTCCTGGCTGGCGACCGACTACACCCGCGGGTCGGTGGAACGGACCGTCGTGGCGGCGACCTCGGGCACGCTGTTCGTGGTCGGTGCCCTCCTGCTGGCGACCGGGATCACCCTCGCCGCGCTGCACCGTCGTCGCATTCCGCGCATCTGAGTCCATTTCCCCGTGCATAGGACGTAAGTCCTACTAAGGTGCAGGACGGCGGTCGATGACGACGGCCGCGCTGCCGCACGCTGGGAGGACACCGTGGTCCTGCACAACACCGACGACTCCACCGGACAGACGTCGCCGGCCCGCCCCGGGCTGGAGAACCTGCTGTCCGAGGAGCGCCGCTTCGCCCCCGATCCCGCCTTCACCGCCCAGGCGAACGCCCACGCCGAGCTCTACTCCTGGGCCAACGCCGACCAGCTCGGGTTCTGGGCGGACCAGGCCCGCTCGCTGCTGGACTGGTCCACCCCGTTCACCGAGACGCTGGACTGGTCCGGCGCCCCGGTGGCCCGCTGGTTCGCCGACGGGCGGTTGAACGCCGCCTACAACGCGGTGGACCGGCACGTGGCGGCCGGCCGGGGCGACCGGGTCGCGCTGCACTTCGAGGGCGAACCCGGCGACACCCGCACGCTGACCTACGCCGACCTGCTGCGCGAGGTGTCCAAGGCGGCGAACGCCCTCACCGAGCTGGGCGTCCGGACCGGGGACCGGGTGGCGATCTACCTGCCGCTGATCCCCGAGGCCGTGATCGCGATGCTGGCCTGCGCCCGGATCGGCGCGCCGCACTCGGTGGTCTTCGGCGGGTTCTCCGCGCAGGCGCTGCACTCCCGGATCGTGGACGCCGACGCCCGGGTGGTGATCACCGCCGACGGTGGCTTCCGCCGCGGCGCCCCGAGCGCGCTCAAGGCCACCGTGGACGAGGCACTGGCGGCCGGCAGCGGGGAGATCGTCCGCTCCGTGCTGGTGGTCCGGCGCACCGGGCAGGAGGTCGACTGGACCGAGGGCCGGGACGTCTGGTGGCACGACGCGGTGGACGCGGCGAGCGAGGAGCACACCCCGGTCGAGGTCGAGGCCGAGCACCCGTTGTTCATCCTCTACACCTCGGGCACCACCGGGAAGCCGAAGGGCATCTTCCACACCACCGGCGGCTACCTGACCCAGACCGCGTGGACCCACCGGAACGTCTTCGACCTCAAGCCGGAGACCGACGTCTACTGGTGCACCGCCGACGTCGGCTGGATCACCGGCCACAGCTACGTGGTCTACGGCCCGCTGGTGAACGGCGCGACCCAGGTGATCTACGAGGGCACCCCGGACACCCCGGACAAGGGCCGCTGGTGGGACATCGTGCAGAAGTACCGGGTGTCGATCCTGTACACCGCCCCGACCGCGATCCGGACCTGCATGAAGTGGGGCGAGGACATCCCGGCCGCCCGCGACCTGTCCAGCCTGCGGGTGCTCGGGTCGGTCGGCGAGCCGATCAACCCGGAGGCCTGGACCTGGTACCGGCGGGTGATCGGCGGCGACCGCACCCCGGTGGTGGACACCTGGTGGCAGACCGAGACCGGCGCGATCATGATCAGCCCGCTGCCCGGGATCACCACCGCCAAGCCCGGTTCGGCCCAGGTGCCGCTGCCCGGCATCGCCGCCACGGTGGTCGACGACGAGGCCTACCCGGTCCCGAACGGCGCCGGCGGTTACCTGGTGATCACCGAGCCCTGGCCGGCGATGCTGCGCGGCGTGTGGGGCGACGAACAGCGGTTCAAGGACACCTATTGGTCGCGATTCCCGGGGATCTACTTCGCCGGGGACGGGGCGAAGAAGGACGACGACGGCGACATCTGGCTGCTCGGCCGGGTCGACGACGTGATGAACGTGTCCGGGCACCGGCTGTCCACCACCGAGATCGAGTCCGCCCTGGTCGCGCACCCGGCGGTCGCCGAGGCGGCCGTGGTCGGCGCCGCGGACGACACCACCGGTCAGGCCGTGGTCGCCTTCGTGATCCTGCGCGGGGACGCCGGCACCGACCCGGAGACCATCGGCGAGGAACTGCGCCGGCACGTGGCCAAGCTGATCGGCCCGATCGCCAAGCCGCGCACGGTGCTCGTGGTGCCCGAACTGCCCAAGACCCGCTCCGGCAAGATCATGCGCCGGCTGCTGCGGGACGTGGCCGAACACCGGCAGGTCGGGGACGCCACCACCCTGGCGGACGCCTCGGTGATGGAGCTGATCCAGCAGGGTCTGGCCACCCCGGCCGGCCCGTCGGAGGACTGACTCAGGCCATCTGGTCCTGGATCACGGTGGCGAAGTTCTCCAGCGGCTGGGCGCCCCGGAGCACCTGATCGCCGACGACGAAGGTAGGAGTGCTCTCCACGCCGATCCGGCGGGAGGCATCGGCCTCCTCCTCGGCGGCGGCGATCAGGTCCGGGTCGTCCAGGTCCGCGGCGAACTGCTCGGCGTCCAGGCCGGGGACGCCGGCGGCCAGCGCGGTCAGGGCGGCCCGGTCCCAGACCGTCTCCCCGGTGGGCTCGGTGGCGTACAGCGCCTCGACGAACTCCCAGAACAGTCCCTGCTGCCCCGCGGCCCGGGCGGCGACCGCAGCATCGCCGGACGTGCCGCCGAGCACCACCGCGCTGTGCCACTCGATCCGCAGCGTGCCGTCCTCGACGTAGTCGCTCAGCAACCCGGGCAGCGTCTCGTTCGCGAACTGCCCGCAGTAGTGGCAGCGCAGGTCCGCCCACTCGATCATCAGCACCGGGGCGTCGATGTCGCCGATCGCCATCGGGTCGTCCGGGTCGTTCCGCGCGAAGTCGGCCGCGGTCGGCGTCTCGACCGCCATGGTCGCCCCCGCGGTGCCCGGGTCCACCGACACCGGGTCGGCCACGTCGGCACTACCCGACCCGGGCAGCACGACCAGCACGACCACCAGGGCGATCACCGCCATCACCGCCACCGCGATCGCGCCGCCGAACAGCATCGACTGGCGCTGGCTCATCGGGGGTACCTCCACGGTCGGTGTACGGGTGCGTCCGCCACGCTACGAGCGCGCTGAGGATCTCCGGTGCCGGAAGGGGGCAATCGGGTACCGAGTGAGTGGTGCCGGGGCCGTCGCGCGACGGAACCGGGTAGCGCCGCGGCCGTCCGACTACCCTGGTCCGGCCCACCACCGGAAGGACCGCCATGACCGCCCCCACCCCCGATCCGCGGCTGCGGCTCGGCCTGACCCCGGGCATGGCGCCGACCTCCTGGACCCGCACCTGGTCCCAGCGCCTGCCCGGTCACCCACTGGAGCTGGTCCAGCTCACCGACGCCGAGGCCGCCGGCGCCCTGTTGGACGGCACCGTCGACGCCGCCCTGCTCCGGCTCCCGGTGGACCGCGACCGGCTGCACGCCATCCCGCTGTTCACCGAGGTGACCGTGCTGGTCCTGCCCAAGGACCACCTGCTGACCGCCCTGGACGAGGTCGCCCCCGACGACCTGGCCGAGGAGACCCTGCTGGTCCCCGCCGACGACGTGCTGCGCTGGACCGATCCCCCGGGCGAGACATCCCTGCTGCCCACCCCACCGACCACCGCCGACGCGGTCGAACTGGTGGCCGCCGGGGTCGGGCTGCTGGCCACCCCGATGTCCCTCGCCCGGCTGCACCACCGCAAGGACCTCACCTACCGCCCGCTCACCGGCGCCCCCGCCACCCAGGCCGCCCTCGCCTGGACCCGCGACCGCGAGGACGACCCACTGATCGAGGAGCTGATCGGCATCGTCCGCGGCCGCACCGCCAACAGCTCCCGCGGCCGCGCGGCGACCCCACCCGCCCGCACCCCGGAGCCGAAGACTCCGGGGCGGCGGGCCCGGGGCGCCGCGAAGCCTGCGTCCCGGCGCAAGCGCGGACGCTGAGCGCCACACATCACCGCGCAGTCGAATTGTTCATCCGTCGACGGTATCCCCACCGGCACGCAGCGTAAGCGACACCGAATATCACACTGAAGACAAACCCGCCAGGACTGTCGAGGTGACCCGTGACGGCAAACCCCACGAGGACGACCGCAGCGACAATGGCGACATCAATGATGAACTTCCTCATCAGGTGCATCCCTCTCTGAACCGAGCGAGCCCTAGGGCAACGACATCCGCTCACGAAACCTAGCCCCCGCCCATCCGGGCCACCGGTTCATCCCCATGCCGACCACAATGGGCACAACAGCCGCGCGGATGCCATCCCGCCCGGGACAAGAGACCCTCGTCCCACGAGACCGTTCCCCGCACCGAGCGACGAACGCACCGGACCGCGCGCCCACGAGTGCGGAGAACCTGCCGCCCGAATCGCCCGAACCGCGGCACCTTCTCCGCATTCGTGCCCGACCGCCCATCCGGATGGCACCGAGGGCGCAGTTGGCGTTGGCCGAACGGCTCTGGCACCACCCGCAACTGCGCCCTCGGCGGCCCGGGCCAGGCAGGCGAGACCGGGGGTGTCCGCACGGGCATGCGAGCGCGGCCGCGGCCGGCGGACTGGCATCGCGGACGGTGGAGGGGGCAAGGTCGTCTCATGCACCAGCGTCGCCCCGGCTCGCACATCACCGTCCTGACCGGTG
This sequence comes from Cellulomonas denverensis, assembly GCF_012396125.1. GTDB lineage: Bacteria > Actinomycetota > Actinomycetes > Actinomycetales > Cellulomonadaceae > Cellulomonas > Cellulomonas denverensis. Next base: position 741,018 of record NZ_JAAXOX010000001.1, read on the forward strand.
CCGGTATCTCCACCGGCGCGGGGATCCCGGACTTCCGGGGACCGGAGGGCACCTGGACCCGGCACCCGGACCAGGCCGAGCTGCTGGAGATCGACCGGTACGCCAGCGACCCGGCGATCCGGCAGGCGGGGTGGCGGATGTGGCGCGAGCACCCGGCGTGGAGCGCGACGCCGTCGGCGGCGCACCGGGCCCTGGTGGAGCTGGAGCGGGCGGAGCTGCTGGAAGCGCTGTTGACCCAGAACTTCGACGGGCTGCACCAGGCGGCCGGGCACTCCCGGGAGCAGGTGGTGGAGCTGCACGGCGGGCTGCGCACCACCAGCTGCCTGCGCTGCGGGGCACGGCAGGCGACCACCGCGGTGCTGGAACGGCTGGACCGGGACCGGGAACCTGCCTGCCTGGAGTGTGGCGGGATCCTGAAGCCGGATGTCGTCTACTTCGGCGAGCGGCTGCCCGAGGACGCGCTGGGCCGGGCGATCGCGGCGGCGCAGGACGCGGACGTGTTCCTGGCGATCGGGAGCACGCTGAGCGTGCAGCCGGTGGCGAGCCTGACCGGGATCGCGGCGGAGTCCGGGGCGGAGGTCATCATCGTCAACGCCGAGCCGACGCCCTACGACCACGTCGCGCACCGGGTGATCCGGGAGCCGATCGAGGTCGCGGTGCCGCAACTGGTGTCCGAGCTGCTCGCCCGGGGCTGATCCCGGGCGAGCAGCTCAGCACCGAGGGATCAGAACAGGCCCGTGACCAGCTGGCTCGGGTCCGGTGCGGCGATCTCCACCGGCTCACCGAAGCCGGTGTACGTGATCACCGCGTCCACGCCCTGCACGCTGTAGCCCATCCGGACCGGGCGGTCCTGGTCGTCGACCCAGTAGTCGTAGGTGAAGGAGTCGCCCATCGCGGCGACCGCCTCCGGGTCCACGTCGCTGAGCAGGGTGGGGTCGACGGTGACCAGGTAGTGCGTGGTAGTGACGCCCTCGACGTCCTCCTCGCCCTGGGCCTCGACGGCGACGATCGCGGCCTGCATGCCCTCGATCTGGGCCCGGGCGTCGGTCTGGGCCATCAGTTCCTCGACCGACTCGGCGCCCATGTCGGCGGCGGTCATCTCCTGGTACTGGCCCTCGGTGCCCATGAAGATCTGGCCGTCCACCAGGATCATGTCGAAGGTCATGCCCATCATGTCGTAGTCGACGTGCATGTCCATCGAGGTCTTGGTCATCCGGACCGGGCCGCTGATGCTGACCGTCTGACCCTGGCCGCTCATCTCCATCGACATCTGCATGGTCTGGGCGGTCACCAGCGCGGCGACGGTGCGCTGGGCGAAGTTGTCCGGACCGAGCCCGTCCGTCTCCTGTTCGGCGACCACCGGGGTCGGGTCGGCGGCGGCGGTGCTGGCGCCGGTGGCGGTGGCCGGCTCATCGCCGTTGCCGCAGCCGCTCAGGACGGTGGCGGCGGCGACGCCGAGAGTCAGGGCCGCGAGGCCGCGGTGGATGCGCACAGGGTCTCCTTCGATGCTGTTGGGCGGCGGCACAGGACCGTCGTGGCCTTGGACTCTGCCCCGCGCTCCCAGCGCCGACGGGTGGATCACCGTTCAGAGATGGGCGAAACCGCACGAGACCGTGGCACCGCCGGCACCGGGAGCGGATGCGCACAGCGTCTCCGTCGACGGCGGACGGGCCGCCGGGTGCTGCGAGGATGTCCAGCATGTCGACACCCGATCCGGTCTTGGTCCCGCCCGCACTGCCCGACACCGACCAGATCCGGCTGATCGCGACCGACATGGACGGGTCGCTGCTGACCGACGAGGGCCGGATGCCGGACGGGATCTGGCCGCTGCTGACTGAGCTGGACCGGCGTGGCATCGCCTTCTGCCCGGCGAGTGGGCGGCAGTTCGCGAACATCCGGGAGCAGCTGGGCAGCAGGGGCGACGACTACACCTGCATCGGCGAGAACGGGGCGTTCGTCGGACGGGCCGACCGGGTCCTGTCCACGACTCCGCTGCCGGAGGGGATCGTCCCGCGGGCGGTGCAGCACACCCGGGAACTGGCCGCCGCCGGACTGCCGGTCGGGGTGGTGGTCTCCGGAGCGCGCTCGGCGTATGTCGAGTACTTCGAGGGTGAGTTCGCCGCGCAGGTCCGCAAGCACTACTCGGTGGTCACCGAGGTGGCGGACCTGACCCGGGTGGACGACGTGCTGCTCAAGGTGGCCGTGCACGACGCCGGGTCGGTGGAGGAGCGCACCGCACCCGCGTTCGCCGATCTGGACGGCCCGGTCCGGGTGCTGGTGTCCGGGCAGCACTGGCTGGACCTGATGAGCCCGGAGGCGGACAAGGGCCACGCCCTGCGCCGGGTGCAGGACGAGCTCGGGATCGGGCCGGAGCACACGATGGCGTTCGGCGACTACCGCAACGACCTCGGGATGCTCGCCGCGGCCCGCTGGTCGTGCGCGATGGACAACGCGCACCCGGACGTGCGCGCCGCGGCCCGCTACGTGGTGCCGTCGAACACCCGCGGCGGGGTGGTCAGCACGATCGCGGCGGCGCTGGGACTGCCGGGCTGAGCCGGTTCACCAGGGGTGCAGTGCGGGGCCGTCGCCCGGGTACCGCTCGAACACCGCCCGCTCGTCGGCGGTGAACGCCCGCGGCGCCAGGTCGACCCGGTCCAGCTGCACCATCCGCGACCGGGCCCGCAGGTACACGGTCCGGCCGGCGTCCTGGTCCACGATCTCGTAGGCGAAGTCCACCGACGACCGGCCGATCCGCGGCACCCAGACCTCGACCGACACCGGCTCGGGGCGGAAGGTCAGCGGCGCCAGGTAGTCGATCTCGTGCTTGACCACGACCAGCATCGAGTCGGTGGGCCGCCCGGCCGGGTCCACCCCCATGCTCGGGAACAGGGCGAACCGGGCGTCGTCCAGGAACCGCAGGTAGGCGGCGTTGTTCACATGGGCGAAGAGGTCGACGTCGGACCAGCGGACCTGCATGGTCACACTGCCGCGGCCGGAGGTGGTGCTCACCGGACCAGGGTAAGTGGCCGGCCGGTCAGCCCTCGGCGGCGGCGAGCAGTGCGGCGATGTCGAGCTTGCCCATGGTCAGCATCGCGGCGGTGACCCGGGCCGCCCGCTCCGGGTCCGGATCGGCCAGCAGCTCGTTCAGCACCGGCGGGACGATCTGCCAGGACAGCCCGAACCTGTCCCGCAGCCAGCCGCATTGGCTGGGCCGGCCGCCGTCGGCGATCAGGGCGTCCCAGAGCCGGTCGATCTCCTCCTGGGTCGGGGCGTCCACCACCAGGGAGAACGCCTCGTCCAGGGTGAAGGACGGCCCGCCGTTCAGTGCCCGGATCCGCTGGCCGTCCAGCTCGAACTCGACCACCAGCACCTGGCCGGGCTCGACGTCGGGCAGCTCGCTCGCGGCGTGCACGGTGTGCAGGATCCGGGAGTCCGGGAACAGCGAGACGTAGAACTCCGCCGCCTGCTCGGCGCGATCGTGGAACCACAGGAACGGCGTGATGCGGGACATGGCGGGCTCCCCCGGGCGACGGTGCGCGGAACGCCTCCGAGTGTGGGTCACCCCGCTCGCCGCCGCATGCCGGCCGCTGTCAGTGCCTGTCAGCGCGATGACAGTGCGGTGCAAGTGCCCCCGCGCAGGATCGGCCTCAGTCGAGTCCCGAGGAGGAGAACCCATGACGACGACCGACCTGCCCTGGGCCGTGCAGGCCCGCGGCCTGGTGAAGACCTTCGGCGAGAACCGGGCGGTGGACGGCATCGACCTGAACATCCGCACCGGATCGGTGTACGGCGTGCTCGGTCCGAACGGCGCCGGCAAGACCACCACGATCCGGATGCTCGCCACCCTGCTGCGCCCGGACGCCGGCACCGCGACCGTCTTCGGCCGCGACCTGCGCACCGAGCCGCAGGCCGTCCGGCGGCTGATCGGCGTGACCGGGCAGTACGCCTCGGTGGACGAGGGGCTGTCCGCCACCCAGAACCTGGTGCTGTTCGCCCGGCTGCACGGACTGTCCCGGCGGGACGCCCACCGGGTGTCCGCCCGGCTGCTGGAGGAGTTCGGGCTCGCCGACACCGGCAACCGCGCGCTGAAGCACTTCTCCGGTGGGATGCGCCGCCGGCTGGACCTGGCCGCCTCGCTGATCGCCCGGCCGCCGCTGATCTTCCTGGACGAGCCGACCACCGGCCTCGACCCGCGCACCCGGCTGCAGATGTGGGACACCGTGCGCTCGCTGATCGACGGCGGCTCCACCGTACTGCTGACCACCCAGTACCTGGACGAGGCGGACCAGTTGGCCGACCGGATCGCCGTGATCGACCGCGGCACCGTGGTGGCCGAGGGCACCGGTGCCGAGCTGAAGTCCTCGGTGGGCACCGCCCGGCTGCACCTGGGCCTGGCGGACGACGCCGATCTGGCCGAGGCGAGCCGGCTGGCCGAGGCCGTGCTGGGGGTCGCCCCGGTGCTGAGCCCGGACGGCCGGCTGACCGCCCCGGTCCCGGCCGCCGACTCCGCGGGCGAGGTGCTGGTCGCACTGCGGGCGGCCGGCATCCACCTGTCCGACGTGGCGGTGCAACAGCCCACCCTGGACGAGGTCTTCCTCACCCTGACCGGCCGGCCCGCGAGCGCCGACGACGACACCACCACCCTTCCCGAGGAGGTCCTGGCATGAGCACCGCGATCCTGAACCCGGCCGAGCTGGCCACACAGGCCACCAACCGGGTACCGCTGCTGACCACCGTGCGGCAGACCTTCGCGCTGGCCTGGCGCGGGGTGCTGAAGATGCAGCGCACCCCGGAGCAGCTGTTCGACGTGACGGCCCAGCCGATCATCTTCACCCTGCTGTTCACCTACGTCTTCGGCGGGGCGATCGCCGGGGACGTGCAGAGCTACCTGCCGTTCTTCATTCCCGGCATCCTGGCGCAGACCGTGATCACGACCTCGATCGTCACCGGCATCCAGCTGCGCGAGGACATGGACAAGGGGATCTTCGACCGGTTCCGGTCGCTGCCGATCGCCCGGATCGCCCCGCTGTCCGGCGCGCTGCTGGCCGACACCGTGCGGTACGCGATCGCCACCTCGCTCACCTTCGCCATGGGCCTGCTGATCGGCTGGCGACCGGGCGGCGGGGTGCCGGGGGTACTGGCCGCCGGGCTGCTGGTGATCGTGTGCTGCTGGTCGATGAGCTGGATCTTCGCGTTCTTCGGCGTGACCGCCCGCTCGGCGTCCTCGGTGCAGGGCATCTCGATGATCGTGATCTTCCCGCTGTGCTTCGCGTCCAACGCCTTCGTCCCGGCGGACACCCTGCCGGGCTGGTTGCAGTCGTTCGTGAACGTGAACCCGGTGTCGTACCTGGTCAGCGGGGTGCGGGCGCTGACCATCGACGGCTCGTGGACCGCGGATGCCGGCTGGGCGCTGCTGGGTGCGGCAGTGGTGATGGCGGTCTTCGCGCCGCTGACGGTGCGGGCGTACATGCGCCGCGCCTGAGCACGCGGTCCGGGCGTCTCGGGCCGGGGTCAGCCGGTCCGGCGTCAGCCGGCGAGCAGGGCGATCGCCCGGTCCAGCTCGCCGGCCCGCCCGGCCGCCAGCTCGGCGGCCCGGGCGCCGGCCACCGCCTGCTCGCCGTAGCGGGCGGTGGCCCGCTCCCAGTGCAGGTGCCGGTGCAGCGGCCGGTAGTCCTGCCGGGACCGCATCCGCTCGGCCAGGGCCATCAGCGGCAGCACGGTGTGCTCCGCCTCGCCGACCGCCATCCGCCAGGCCGCGGTGCCGAGCAGCAGCACGCCGAGCACCGGCCGGTCGGCGTAGGGCACCGCGCGGCTGCCGGCCCGGATCGGGATCGACCGCGCCGACTCCGCCGCCGCGGCGACCTCGGGCGGGTCCGTCTCTCCGGCGAGTGCGTGGGCGGCCAGGCAGGTGCCGGTGGCGATCAGCCGCCAGGGGTTCTGCCGCCACTCGTCGCCGTCGGTGGCGGCGAGCAGGTCGCGGTAGTGCGCCAGCGCGGTGGTCAGATCGCCCCGGCCGAAGGCGGTCTCCGCGGCACCGAGCCGGGTCAGCATCGCCGCCTCACGCTGGTCCTGCGCCTCCTCGGCCATCCGGCCGAACAGGTGGGCGGCGGCGTCGAACTCCCCCAGGGCCAGCAGGGTCAGGCCGCGGACCTGCCACAGCCCCTCCTCGATCGCCACGATCGCCGGGCCGGCCTCCAGCGCGTGCAGCCGGTCCAGGGCTCCCTCGGCCTCGTCGATCCAGGGCACTGCCTCCGCCGGCCGGCCGCTCTGGGTGTACGCCCCGGCGAGCTGCACCGCCGACAGCGCGATGGTCCACGGGTCGTCCTGCTCCCGGCCCATCCGGTGCGCGCCCTCCGCGTGGCCGATCGCGTCGTCGATCCGGCCGTCGTTCTCCGCGATGCTCCACGACGCGAGCAGGCCGAACCGGCGGGCGGCGGGGTCCTCGGCCACCCGGGCCGCGGTCAGCACCCGGTTCAGGGCGGCCGGGTCGGCGACCTCCCGGACCAGGTCGGCCAGCAGCTCGTTCACCGGGCTGACCGGTCCGGCGGCTCGGGCCCGGCCGACCAGCCGCCGGGCGAGTGCACCGTGGCGCAGGTCGCCCCACATCACCTCGGTCAGCGTGGCGATGCCGAAGCCGAGCACCGCGGCATCGGCCAGCCCGGGCGGTGAGGTCCAGTCCCGGGCCAGGCCGAGCAGCCGGCGCTGCACCTGGACCAGCTCGTCGTGGGCGCCCTGGAGCAGCCAGCGCATCGCCACGACGCCGAACACCGCCACCGCCACGTCCACCCGGGCGTCCTCCCCGCGGGCCAGTTCGGCGCGCAGCACGGCGACCAGGTTGTCCTGCTCCCGCTCGATCACCGGGTCCAGCTGCACCCGGTCCGGCCCGTCGGGTCCGATCCGGTCGGCCGCCAGGTCGCGCGCCCAGTCGCCGATGGCGTGCCGGATCAGCTCCTCGTCCCCGGCGGCCCGGGCCTCCCGCTCGCCGAACTCGCGGACCAGCTCCAGCATCCGGTAGCGCATCGACCGGGTCGGCCGGTGCTCCTCGGCCCGCAGCAGCGACTGCGCCACCAGCGCGTCCAGGTCGTCCAGCACCGCGACCTCGTCGGCGTCCGGTCCGGCCAGCGCGACGGCGGCCTCGGCCGGGAAGCCGTCCGGCAGTGCGGCGACCCGGCGGGCCAGCACCCGCTGCGCGGCGGTGAGCAGGTCCCAGCTCCAGGCGATCACCGCGTGCAGGGTGCGGTGCCGCTCCGGCAGCCCGGCGCCACCACCGGTGAGCAGCCCGAACCGGTCGGACAGCCTCCGGTCGATCTCCTCCACGGTCATCGAGCGGGTGCGGGCCGCGGCCAGCTCGATCGCCAGCGGCAGGCCGTCCAGCTTCCGGCACAGCCGGTCCAGCACCTCCGGCGGCAGCGCCACCCCCGGCCGGACCGCGGTGGCCCGGGCGGTGAACAGCGCCACCGCCGGTCCGGGCCCGCCATCGGGAGCGGTGGCGGGCAGCGGCAGCAGCGGGTGCACCTGCTCGCCGGGGACGCCGAGCGGCGCCCGGCTGGTGGTGAGCACCCGCAGACCGGGCACGGTGGCACACAGCTCGGTGACCACCTCGGCGACCGCGGCGAGCACCTGTTCGCAGTTGTCCAGCACCAGCAGGGTCGGGTGGTCGGCCAGCCGGTCGGCGACCCGGTCCTGGATACCCCGCTGGTCGGCCGGCACGCCGGGGGTGCGGACCGGATCGGGCACCCGGAGCGCATCGGCCAGGGCGGGCAGCAGGTCCGCCGGGCTGCGGACCGACGCCAGTTCGACCACCGCGACGGCCTCCCCGCGATCGGCGGTGCGCCGGGCCACCTCCTGCACCAGCCGGGTCTTGCCCAGCCCGCCGGTGCCGAGCACCGTGACCACCGTGGCGGTCGCGAGCGCCCGCTGCACCGCGGCCAGGTCCTGGTCCCGGCCGAGCAGGTCGCCGGGCACCGCGCGCACGCCGAGCACCCGGGGCCGGGTGGCGGGCACCTGGGCGGTCAGCAGCTGGAGATGGAAGTCGGTGACCGGCCCGGCGGGGTCGGTGCCGAGCTGGTCGGCCAGGCGCTCCCGGTAGGCGGCGAACGAGGCCAGCGCCTCCGAGCTGCGACCGGCCGCGTCCAGCGCGCGCATCAGGGCGGGCTGGGCGGCATCGTCCAGCGGCGCGAGCGCGGCCAGCTCCTCGGCAGCCGGTAGGGCGGCGGCCGGGGCGTCGCCGGCGAGCAGGGCGGCCACCCGGCTGCGCAACAGGTCGGTGCGGGCACGCTCGGCCCGGGCGGTCACCGCGGCCCGCAGCTCCGGTTCCGGCACGCCGGACTCCGGTGCGCCCAGCTCGGCCAGCGCGGCGCCGGTCAGGTCGGTGGCGCGCTGCGGATCGCCGGCGTCCAGGGCGGCCCGGGCGGCGGTGGCGGCGGCCTCGGCGCGCAACAGGTCGACCTCCGCGACCGGCACCCCCAGCGCGTAGCCGGCCGCGGTGGAGCGGACCAGATCGGCGCCGTGCCCGGCCCGCAGCCGGGAGACCAGGGTCTGCAATGCCGCGCGGCCGGAGGCGGGCGGGCCGTCCGGCCACACCTCGTCGATCAGCCGCTCCGCCGACGCCGGCGAGCCCGATGCCAGCACCAGGGCGGCAACCAGATCGGCGCCCCGGCCGGGCACCGGCAGCAGCGTGTCCCCGCTCTGCGCACAGGCGGTCACCTGGCCCAGCACGGTCACACGCAGCGGACGGGCCGCGGGGGCAGGCACGGCAGCGAGTCTAGGACCGGCCCGGCGACCGCCCCGCGCACTCCCGGCAGGTCCGCACCGTGGGCAGCGCGCGCAGCCGGTCGTCGGCGATCGGGCCGCCGCAGCGCTCGCACACCTGGTACTCGCCGCGCTCCAGTCGCCGCTCGGCCAGGTCCACGTCGGCCAGGGTCTGGCGCAGCCGTCCGGCCAGCACATCGAGCATCCCGCGCTCGTAGGCGATGGTCGAGCCCTCCGGGTCGTGCTCGTCGTCGGTGGCGGACTCCCGGGCCGCGGAGACCACGGCGGCCCGCTCGGCGGAGGTCCCGGCCAGGCGGTGCTCGGCCTCCCGCCGGCGCTCGGCCAGCAGGGCGCGCACCTCCGCCGGCTCGATCACCGGCGCAGCACCGCCGACTTGGCCGCGCTGAACTCCGCGTCGGACAGGGCGCCGGTGCGGTGCAGCTCGGCCAGTCGCTCCAGGGCGGCCGTGACGTCGGTGATCGTCTCGGTGCTGCCGGTGCTGGTCGTGCTGGTCGTGCTGCTGGTGGTGCGGACCGTCCGGGTGCCGTCCGCGTCCACCGTGGTCACGGTGCGAGTGCCGTCCGGGGTCACCGTGGCGATCCGCGAGCCCGCCGGCCCGGTGCTGGTGGTGGTCCGGGTGCCGTCCGGACCGACGCTCATGGTGGTGCGGTCGCTGCGGTCGTCGTCTCCGGGCAGCGGGAGCATCCGGCGCACGGCGGCCGACTGGGCGTCCCGCTGCTTCGCCAGCAGCGGCGCCACCGGCATGGTCACCCGCAGCCGGTCCGGGTCGGTGGGGCTGACCGGGTCGTAGTACACCCGGGGCGGTCGCCGGAAGGCATCCCGCGGCACCCGGGTCTGCACGCGGTACCGGTTGCCGGCCGCGTCGGCGAAGTGCAGGGTCGCGGTCGGTCCGTCCTGGTCGTTCCGGTAGTCGGTCACCCGGCCCCAGGTCCCGGTGCGACCGAGCAGCACCCAGTACCAGGAGGACCGGCGCAGTTCGCGGATCACGGCGACGACGGCCACCACCAGCGCCACCGCGGCAACTGCACCGACCGCGATCAGCCACCCCTGCACCGAGTCGGCGGTGACCAGCCGCTGGTCGATCGCCGACCGCCAGCCGAGCAGGGCGGATCCCGCGCCGAGCAGCACCAGCAGCGGCGCGGCGGCGGTGCGCAGCGAGCGGGTGAGCAGCACTCCGGACAGCACCAGCGCCAGGATGCCCAGGATCGGGGCGGCGCCGGCGAGGTCGTTCGTGCCGCAGGTGCTCACCGCGCACTCCCACTCGACCAGCGAGGCGTCCCGGGCACCGAGGTACTCCAGCCAGGCACCGGTGCCCGCCAGGCCGAGGCCCAGCACGGTGGACACCGGAGTGGCGGAGCGCAGCGGATCGGAGGAGGACATGTCGCCATTGTGCCCGCCCGGCCCGAAATGGATGACCGGTATCAGGTTGCTAGGCTCGGCGGGTGCCCACCGACCCGGAACCGACGCAGGACGACCCCCGTCCGCTGCGTGCCGACGCGGTCCGGAACCGGGAGCGGATCGTCGCCGCGGCCCGGGAGCTGTACGCCACCCGTGGGCTCGGCGTCGGGCTGAACGAGATCGCCCACCACGCGGGCCTCGGTGTCGGCACCGTCTACCGCCGGTTCCCGGACAAGAAGGACCTGGTCGAGGCCGCGCTGGCCGAACCGCTGCGCGAGATGACCGAGGTCGCCGCCCAGGCGATGCGGGCCGAGCGCGCCTGGGACGGGGTGATCATGCTGATCGAACGTGGCGCGGACCTGCTGACCGCGAACATCGGACTGCGGGATGTCGCCCTCACCATGGACGAGACCCGGCTGGACCTCGGCGACCGGTTGGAGGACTTCGCCCGGATCGGCTGCGAGCTGATGGACCGGGCCCGGGCCGAGGGCGATCTGCGACCGGGCGCGACCAACGACGACCTGGGCCTGATCCTGTGGATGGTCACCGAACTCGCCACCCACTCCCAGGACACCCGCCCCGACGCCTACCGCCGCTACCTGCGACTGCTGATCGACGGGCTGCGCAACACCCCCGGCACCGGCATGCTGGAACCGGCGCTGACCTCCGAGGAGATCGGCGCGATCGCGCAACACTGGGCCACACACTGAGCGGGAGCACTCAGGAACTGGGTAGCCCGCTCAACCCGAGTGGCCCGGATCACGGCAGACCACTCAACTCCGGCCGACGACGCCGGACCACATACTCATCCACACTCACTTCGGTGCTAAGGGCGCGTCGGGCGACGTTCACAGTGGACGCCGCGTGACCGCCTCCGGACAGGGGACCCGGTCCCCGTCGTCTGGAAGGACTCACCGCACATGCCTGCCCCGTCACTGTTCCGCCGTGCCACCGTCGCGGCGATCGCCCTCGGCCTGACTGCGGCCGGTGCCGGTCTGGCCCACGCTGCCCCGACCCCGGACGGCGGCCCCACTGCCGGGGGCACCGTGGTCGGTGACGTGCTGCCCGGCTTCGCCTTCACCGAAGTCTCGGCCGGCGGGGCATTCTCGGTCGCCCTCGGCCAGGACGGACTGCTGTACAGCTGGGGGCAGGACGCCCAGGGACAGCTCGGCAACGGTGCGGCCGACACTGCCGCCCACACCGTCCCCGCTCCGGTGGACACCCCGAGCGGAGTCACCTTCACCCAGGTGGTCGCCGGGAACGAACACGCACTCGCGCTCGGGTCGGACGGGGTGCTCTACGCCTGGGGCGACAACGTCGACGGACAGCTCGGCAATGGCACCCTGACCGACTCCCCGTCGCCCACTCCGGTCTTGTTGCCCCCGGGAAGCACGGTCACCGCACTGGCGGCCGGCTACCGGCACTCCGCCGCCCTGCTGTCCGACGGCACCCTGCTGATGTGGGGCGCCAACGCGAGCGGGCAGCTCGGTTCGGGCACCTTCATCCGGTCCAGCACGCCGCTGCCGGTGTCGATGCCCCCGGGCGTGGGCGTGACCACCCTCACGGCGGGCAGCAGCCAGGGGAGCCACATGCTGGTGATCGGCACCGACGGCCAGACCTACGGCTGGGGCAGCAACGGCAGCGGGCAGGTCGGCACCGGGTCTCTGGGCGGGGTGGAGTACCTGCCGGTGCTGGTGCAGGCGCCGGCCGGGGTGCGATTCGTCCAGGTCACAGCCGGGTGGTGGCACTCCCTGGCGATCGCCGACGACGGCACCCTGTGGTCCTGGGGCGCCAACGCGGACGGCCAGCTCGGCACCGGCACCGTTCTCACCCGCTACGCCCCCGGCCCGGTCTCCGCCGACCCCGCCCTCCGGTTCACCACGATCACCTCCAGCATCGACACCTCCGCCGCGCTCAGCACCGACGGAGTGGTGTACAGCTGGGGGAACCCGTTCTACGGCGTGATCGGTGACGGCTCCGGGCAGACCAGCCCTGACGTGCGCGTCCCGACCCCCGCACAGTTGCCGGCCGGGACCCGGATCACCGCGCTACGCCAGGGCGGCGTGCAGGTCAACGCGATCGCCGACGACGGCACGTTCTACTCCTGGGGCACCGGCCCCGGCCTCGGCCTCGGCGGCGCGGTCACCGATCGCGCCCCGACGCCCACCGTGCAGCCGGTGGACCTCACCGTCGACCAGGTGACCTTCGGCGGCGTGCCCGGCACCGCGGTTGCCCCGACCGCCGGCGGCTGGACCGCCACCACCCCGGGCGGGTGCGGACCGGTGGACGTCACCGTCGGCTACCGGGTATTCGGTGGCCCGGTGCAGCAGCAGACCACCCCGGACGGCTTCAGCTACGGCACGCTGCCGGCAATCGTCGACCAGCCCGAATCGGTGCAGGTCGGCGCCAGGGGCTCGGCCACCGTGAGCGTCACGGTCACCGGTGACGACGCGCCCACCATCCAGTGGCAGTCCCGCACCGGCACCGGCCCGTGGACCGACCTGGCCGGCGAGACCGCGGACAGCCTGACCGTGACCCCGGCCGCCACCGAGGACGTCCGGGCCGTGGTGACCAACTGCCTCGGCAGCGTGACCAGCGACGCCGCGACGCTCACGGTCGCCGCCGGGCCGGGCACCCCGACCCCCACGCCGACCCCCGCCACCCCGGCAGGACCGGCAGGACCGGCTGGCACGACGCCCGCCGACCCGGGCTCGACCGGCGTGCGGACGCTGGCGATCACCGGTGGCGAGGCCGCCGGGATCGCCGGGATCGCCGCCCTGCTGACCGCCGCCGGGACGCTGCTGGTGCTCGGCCGCCGCCGGGCCCACTGACCGGCACCGACACTGGCCGCACCGATCGCGGGCTGAGACACGACGGAGGCCGGTGACCATTGCGGTCACCGGCCTCCGTCGTGCCTGACTCAGGCCTTGTGCGACGGTCCCTCACCGGGGTGGTCGGCGGGCGACGGCGCGTCCACCGGTGCCGCGGTCGCGTGCGCCCCGGCGACCTCGGCCGGACCGGCGTGGTGCGCCCGCTCCAGCTTGGCGCCCTCGACGTCGACGTTCGGCAGGATCCGGTCCAGCCACTTCGGCAGCCACCAGGCCTTCTCCCCGAACAGGTGCATCAGGGCCGGCATCACCAGCATCCGGATCACGAAGGCGTCCACCAGCACCCCGAACGCCAGGCCGAAGCCCATCGGCCGGATCATCGCGGTGTGCGAGAAGATGAATCCGCCGAAGACGCTGATCATGATGATCGCGGCCGCGGTGACCACCGCGCGACCGGCCCGGACACCCTCGGTGACCGCCAGCCGTGCCGAGGAGCCGTGGGCGTAGGCCTCGCGCATCCCGGAGGTCAGGAACAGCTGGTAGTCCATCGCCAGCCCGAACAGCACGCCGATCAGGATGGTCGGTAGGAAGCTCAGCACCGGCCCCGGTTCGTGCACCGAGAACACCGAGCCCAGCCAGCCCCACTGGTAGATCGCGGTCACGCCGCCGAAGGCCGCGAACACCGACAGCACGAAGCCGAGGGTCGCGATCAGCGGCACCACGATCGACCGGAACACCAGGATCAGGATGATCAGGGACAGCCCGATCACCACCGTCAGGTAGAGCGGCAGCACATCGGCCAGCTTCTCCGAGATGTCGATGCTGCCGGAGGCCACACCGGCCACCCCGAGCGAGTCGGTGGCGCCGGTCGGCGTCAGGTCCCGCAGGGCGTGCACCAGACTCTCGGTGGACTCGGAGGTGCCGCCGTCCACCGGGATCACCTGGAACGCCAGCATGGTGCCGGAGTCGGACGCCCCGACCGGGACCACCGCGGCGACGTCGTCCTCGGCCATGATCTGGCCGCCGATGCTCGCCTGCAGGTGGGTCAGTGCGGCCTCGTCCTGGCCGGGCTCGACGTCGGCGACCACCAGCAGCGGGCCGTTGATCCCGGCGCCGAACTTCTCCGCGGTGATGGTGTACGCCCGGTACTGGGTGCTGTCCGGGGTCTCCTGCGACCCGTCCGGCAGGCCGAGCCGCATGCCCAGCGCCGGCAGCGCGATGATCGCCAGCGCGGCCAGTCCGCCGACCACCCGGAGCACCGCGGACCCGGTGGACATCGGCTTCAGGCCGGAGCGGACCGGCACCGGCTCGGCGTCACGGTGCTTCTTGGGCAGCACCCGCTTGCCGGCCAGGCCGAGCAGCGCCGGGGTCAGGGTGATGGCGACCAGCACCGCGATCGCCACCGACGCGGCGGCGACCGAGCCCATCAGGCCCAGGAACGGGATGCCGGTGACGTTGAGCGCCAGCAGCGCGATCAGCACGGTCGCCCCGGCGAAGACCACCGCGTTGCCGGAGGTGCCGTTCGCCAGCCCGATCGACTCGTGGATCTCGGCGCCCTCCCGGAGCTGACGGCGGTGCCGGTTCAGGATGAACAGCGAGTAGTCGATGCCGACCGCCAGCCCGAGCATCACGCCCAGGATCGGGGTGACCGACATCATCTCGACCGTGCCGGACAGCGCCAGGGCGCCGAGCGCGCTCACCCCGACGCCGATCAGCGCGGTGATCAGCGGCAGACCGGCGGCGATCAGGGTGCCGAGCATGATGAACAGCACGATCGCGGCGACCGCGACACCGATCACCTCGGCGATGCCGCCGATGCTGGGCACCCCGGCGGCCAGATCGGAGGACATGTCCACGTTCACGCCCGCGATGTCGGCGCCGCTCGCGGTGTCCTCGACCTGCTCCTTGATCTCGGTCGGGACCTCCATCAGCGGCTTCTCGAAGGAGACGGTCGCGACCGCCGCGGAGCCGTCCTCGGAGACCGTGCGGTACCCGGCGGCCATGTCCAGCAGCGCCTGGCCGTCCTCGACCTGCGGCGCACCGGCCTCGATCTCGGAGCCGGCGGCGGTCAGCGCCTCCTGCTGGGTGTTCAGCTCGGCCTGCTGCGCGTCGAGCTGCGCCTGCTGGGCGTCCAACTGCGCCAGGGTGGCGGCGTCCGCACCGGCTGCCTCGGCGGCGGCCCGGGCCTGGTCCAGCTGCTCCTGACCGGCGGCGATCTGGGCCTGGCCGGCGTCGATCTGCGCCTGGCCCTGCTCGATCTGCTCCCGGCCCTGGTCGATCTGCTGCTGCCCCTGGGCAAGCTGGTCGGCCTGCTCCTGGCGCTGGGCCTCGGTGGCGAACGGATCGACCGCGGCGGAGACCCCGTCGATCTGGCCGATCTCGGTCAGGGTGTCGCTGATCGCCTGCTGCTGCTCGGCGGTGAAGGCGGAGCCGTCCTCGGTGCTGAACACCAGGGTGCCGGAACCACCGCTGGCCGCCGCGAAGTCCGCCGACAGCTTGTCGGTGACCTCGGAGGTCGGGGTGTTGGGGATGTCCACCGTGGAACTGAGCGTCCCGCCCCAGGTCAGATAGGACCCTGCCGCGACCGCCAGGGCGAGCAGCCACCCGACGATCACGACCCAGGCCCGCCGGGCGGAGAACCGGCCCAGCCGGTAGAGCAGCTCTGCCATAACGTCCTTCGTTCGTGTGAGGGGGCGGACCCGCGGCGCGTGCGGTGCGGGACCGTCCGCACCGGTGCGGTCCGGCAAGGGGATGCCGGGTATCCGATTCGGCAGCTTACGTGCCGATGTTGATAACGACCATCCGCTTGGACGGGTTCCCGAGTGTGATCTGGATCATGATCCGACATCTGGCCGACATCCACCGGCGATACCGTGCCCGGGTGCCCCGGATCGCCAGCCATGCCGCCACCGTCCCCGCCTCCGGCATCCGCCGGGTGACCGAACTCGCCTGGTCCACCCCCGGCGCGATCGTGCTCAGCGTCGGCGAACCGGACCTGCCGACCGCGCCGCACATCCTGGCCGCGGCCCGGGACGCGCTCGACCGGGACGACACCCGGTACACCCCCAACGGCGGCATCCCCGCACTGCGGGACGCGGTCGCCGCCGGGCTGGGCCCGGTGCACGCGCTGCCGGTGCGGCGGGACAACGTCTGGGTCACCGCCGGTGGCGCCCAGGCCCTGCACCTGGCGCTCAGCCTCACCGTCGGCGCCGGGGACGAGGTGCTGGTGCCGGACCCCGGGTACCCGCCGTTCAGCATGGCCGCCCACCTGCTCCAGGCCACACCCCGGCCGTACCCGCTGCACCCGGAGCGCGGCTTCCTGCCCGGCCCGGCCGACGTCGCCGCTGCGATCACCGACCGCACCCGGCTGCTGGTGCTGAACTCCCCGTCCAACCCGCTGGGCACCACCTTGCCGGACCCCCTGGTCGCCGAGCTGGTCGCGCTGGCCCGCGCCCACGACCTGTGGCTGCTCTCCGACGAGTGCTACGCCGCCTTCGCCGACGGCCCGCACGTCCCGCCGGGCGCCCACGACACCGACGGCCGGGTGCTCACCCTGCACACCTTCAGCAAGGACCACGCCATGACCGGGATGCGGGTCGGCGCCCTGATCGTGCCGGACCAGCTGGCCCCGCTGATGCCCACCGTCCAGGAGGCGATCGTCTCCTGCGTGAACAGCCCGGCCCAGTACGCCGCCCTGGCCGCCCTCACCGGCCCGCAGGACGACGTGCACACCGCACGCGCCACCTACGCCGCCCACCGCGAGCTGGCCACCGCCGTGCTCGACCGCCTGGGCATCCCGTACCTGGCCGCGGCCGGCGGGCTCTACCTGTGGGCCGACCTGTCCCACGCCACCGGCGGCGACGTGGCCGCATTCTGCGAGGACCTGGTGCTGACGCGCGGGGTGGCCGTCGCGCCCGGATCGGCCTTCGGCGCGCGCGGCGAGGGGTGGATCCGGGTGTCGCTGACCGCCTCGGCGGCGGACCTGCGGGAGGGTCTGGGGCGGCTGCCGGCGCGGCGCTGACCCCGGGCCCGATCAGCCGACGGGGTCCAGCGCGGCGCGGAACTCGTCCAGCACCGCGGCCGAGAACAGCACGAACCGCACCAGCTCCACCCCGTCACCGTCCCACCCGCGCACCGCGGCCACCGCCTCCCGGGCCACGTCGCCCGCCGCCCAGCCGTACACCCCCGCCGACACCGCCGGCATCGCCACGGTGCGCGCCCCGACCCGCGCCGCCTCATCCAGGCTGCGGCTGAAGCAGCTGCGCAGCAGTGCCGGGTCGGTCTGGCCCCGGTGCGCGTTCGGCCCGACGGTATGGATCACCCACCGGCACGGCAGTTCCCCGGCCCCGGTCGCCACCGCTTCCCCCACCGGCAGCCCGTCCGGCAGCGCGCTCCGGCGCAGCTCCCGGCACTCGGCCAGCAACTGCGGGCCCGCCGCCGCGTGGATCGCCCCGTCCACCCCACCGCCGCCGAGCAGCGAGGAGTTGGCGGCGTTCACGATCGCGTCGACCCGCTGTGTGGTGATGTCCCCCAGGACTGCCTCGATCCGCATCCGCCCACCGTGCCAGACATGACGATGCCCGTCGCCAGGAGGGGGGTCCGGCGACAGGCACCGTCGTTCGATGGCGGACCCGGGACCGGCACCGGCCGTGCCCCGCGATCCGGGTGTGACCAACGGGGAACTCGGCCCCGCGGTGACGGCATCTCGCCGTGATGGGCGCGACGGGCCGCGCGGATCCCGCCGTTCGCCTGTGCGTCCCGCTGCCGATGCGGCACCGGTCGGATCAGGGTACGTCCGCACGGGGGGCGGTGGCGGGTGCCGTGCTACATCTGTGTCGCATCGCAGCAATGCCACAGTACCGTGGCATCCATGACCCACGCCCGCCTGCTGCCGGCCCGGTCGCTACCCCTGCTGGGGGAGGCGATCAAGACACTGCGCCGGGAACAGGGCCTGACCCAGGCCGAGCTCGCGCGCGCCGCCGACGTCTCCCGTCGTTGGGTCGGGGAGGTCGAGGCCGGTACCCGCACCGGGGCGGAGCTCGCACGAGCGCTCCGCGTGCTCGATGCCCTCGGCGCTTCCCTCATGATCCGCGACGACCGGGACGGCTCGTGAGCCCACGCCAGCTCGGCTGGCGAGGGCCGCAGAACCGCCACCAGTGACAACGTAGGCTCCTGCCCACAGCGTGGGGCTGAAAGGTGGCGGAGTCGAGCCCAGGAAATGCCAATGGCCCGCCGGTCGAGCCGGACGGACCATCGGACGAGCTGTAACGAAGAACCTGTCTCCGCTTTCGAGAAGGAGTGTACGCGAGGTGACGAGCGGTACTCAACGCCTGCGCCCGATGGAGGCAGCACGCGTGCGGTACATCACGGACCTGCGACTCGCTCCGTTCCTTCGCGAGTCGAACGGTGACACCGGCCGGGCTCTGCGCCTCTATTCGTGGAACATCGAGATGTCGGGTGCCGCCTACGAGGTACTGCACCGCTTCGAGGTTCTACTGCGCAACGCGATCGACCCCTGCTTGTGCGCCTGGAACACGACCGAGGTCTCCCGGACGACTGGAGAGCCGCACGCGGCTGACTGGCTCCTGGACCCAGCACCTCTCTTGGAACGGCTCGCGCATCGCGCGCTCGAGCAGGCTGTGCCCCGCGCAGCTCAGGCGGTCGCCAACCGTCCGAACACCACCCCACTCCACGCTGACGTGCTCGCCCAGACGTCATTCGGCACGTGGCGCTACCTGCTCCCCGATCGCGATGCCGGGCGACAGCTTCTGTGGCGCGATGCCGTCGTCGACGCCTTCCCACACCTCCCGGCAGACAAGAACGGCGGGGACGTCACCCGCGCGGTCGACCTCGTCTACCAGTTGCGCAACCGCGTCGCGCACCTTGAGCCACTCCTGGAGGTGCGGAAGGTGAGGAGTCAGATCGACGCTGCGTACGACGTGGCCGGATGGATCGATCCGGAGATGCGTTCGTGGCTGACCAGCGCCCAGCGCGTGACCGCGATGTTCAAGGCTCGTCTTCGGATCTGAGCCGGCGCGCGGGCCGTCCGGTCTCAACGCTCGACTGCTCCTCGGACGGCCGCTTGCGCTCCCGCGATGCATGAACACTGCATTGGCGGAGGGCAAAGGGATTCGAACCCTTGAGCACGGGGTCACCGCACTAACGGTTTTCAAGGGCGACGACAGAACGCGTTGATGCTGGTCGAGGGCCTGGCAAGGCGTCCCGCGCTGCCGATTGACAACCGCTTAACAACCACGGGTTCTGATACATGCTCACGCGCGTCGGGTCAATACTTGTCGGTGGACTCCCTAAGTGTGTCGTGCATCGACGGCAGCCGGTCGGCCAGTCCGGACAGTCGATCAGCGAGTTCGAAGAGGTCTTCCTTGCTCCGCACGCGGGCCCCGCCCTTGAGCCTCGTGAGCGACACGACGCGGCTGATCGGCGGCTCCTCGCCCATACGGATCCAGTCCTCGTCGAGGATGTCTGACGTCACGGACGCGAAGCTGTGCATCAGTTCCCCTCGCTCGTTCAGCGCGGTTTCGGCGGCCGCGGCCCACCCCTCGATGGTTCGTGCTGCCTCGGTCCCGGCCATCTCGGCAAGTGCGGGGCTCCGTTTGATCGCGCTCACCTTGTCCTTGGCGCTGCCCCGGTAGTCGACGTTCCCGCCTGTGGCGAGCGCGCGGACGACAGCGAGCGCGAACTCGACGCGCGTCGCGGAGAGCGCGATGAGCCCGATCGGTTCCAGCAGTGGGCGAACTAGGGGGTCGAGGTCATTCAGAGCGCTCATGGCTCATGTTCATAGCAGCTTGACTCGCCCACCTGGCGCTATCCGCGGGTCGAACGTGATGCCAGAATGGTCGCCGTCGCTTGGCTGAGCCCGGTCTCCGGGTCCATGGCAGCGGCTGCCGTAGTCATCGCGATCATCTGCAACCTGCTCGAAGCCCGGCTCCCCCACCAAGAGGTCCGCTCGGACCGGCAGAGGAGCAAGGAATCGGGGGTGGTGCCTATGGTCAGGCGCATCTGGGTTGATCTCACTCGCGTGGTCACCGTCGTTGCCGGCTCGATCGCGACTGGCGTGGCAGCGGCTGCACTGGGCTGAGCCCAGCGGCCCGCCATGTCAGATCGCGCAGATGGGCGCGGGACCGCGTGTTCGTGCTCGCGTATCGTGGTACGTGCCCGAGGCAGAAGCCGAGGGAAGTCGAAGGCTCTAGACCCGTCCAAACGGTCGTGGCGCTCGCGCCTTACGTATGTCCGGCGTCAGACGTCGATGACCTCGAGGATCAGCGAAATGGCACGCCGACGGAAGTCACCACCGCGTGCGTACGCCCACCGAAGTCGCGAACCTCGAAGGTAAGCGTTTGGTCGCGGGTTCGAGTCCCGTCGGCTCCACGCGTGGGGCCCCAGTCCAGTGTTAGAGCAGCCGCCTGATTTCGACCAGGTCGGTCAGGTGGGCAGGGGAGCTCCTGGAGTTCCCGCCGTGTGCCTGAGCAGAACTACGGGCCGGGAACGGTGCGGGGCTGCTCCCGACGCAGGAAGCCGGCGACGCTCGTGCAATTGATGCCGAACTCGCCACACGTGTACGGGATCTTCGGTCGCATGCGGGACGGTGCCGGGCCGTCCGCAGTCTCGAGCGTGATCACCGTCAGGTTTTCGACGGCGGCGAGTGAGATAACCATGAGGTCACCGAGGTAGTGCAGGTCCCGCCCGTAGCCGGGGAGTCGGTTCACGATCTCCTTCGCTTTCGTGAGCTGGTCGGTGGTCGGACCTCGGAACATGCCCGGGCGTGCACGCACCCAGTCGTGGATGTTCTGGTCCTTGAGCGCCCACTTTCCGAGCTCGGTCTTCACCGCGTCGGGGGCGATGATCTCGCCGTTGGTGATCAGTCGTTCGAAGAGCGCCCACTGTGGGGCGAACACGTCAGCGCCGTAGAACTCGTCGTCAGCCTGGTGCAGGAAGGACACGATCACGTTCGTGTCGATGCAGTACCTCGGTTCGACGTCGAACAGTGCGGGCTGAACGGTCACCGGCCGCTCCGGGCCGCGTACTCCTCGCGGTATCGAGCCACGTTGTGCTCCGCGACACCGAGCAGGGCCGCAGCGTCCTGACGTGCCAGCCTGCCCGAGTCAAGGCTCGTGAGGACCTCGCCGGCGAAGCGCCGACCGACCTTGTTGATCTGCGACGGGTAGTACGAACCTCCGTCCTTTGACTCGACCCTGCGTGTCTGGCGGCGTCCGTCGAGCATGTCGAACCGCGTCTGGGTGATGTACCCAAGGTCCTTCATGCGGATGAGGAGCGCCGCCTGGCTGACATGCACGTGCCGGCTGAGCAGCCGAAGCGTCGCATCGTCCTCGGTGTCGTCGCGGCCCCACGGATGACTGCGCGCGTCAACGAGCAACTCAGATGGGAGTAGGGCTGCGCCCGCGACGGCGTTGCAGAACCGTTCAATCGTCGCGTGGTCGTCGAGGTCGCACAGGCCGGTGGCGCGCATGACGACGTGCACGTACTCGTGAACCACTGAGAACAGGCGCGCGTACGGGGTGTCCTGGGTGTCTACGACCACGATGCAGTGCTGTTCGCGTCGCAAGCTGAACGCCCTGACAGTCGGGTCTTCCAGGCGGCGTTGCGCGACGTAGATGCACTGACGGTGGAGGGCCTCGACCCACAGTCGAAGCGCCGCGTACTCGTCCTTCGCGGCGCGTTGTTCGTCGATGCTCACACAGAGCGCTGCTCGAACGCGCTCACCCGCGGTCTCGACCGGGACATCGACGTCGATACGAACGGCGGGAAGTTGAACCACATCATCGGGGAATAGCTCGATGGCGGCGTCGAGCATCTCCGCTGCCGCCTCGAGTTCCGTGACGAGCTCAGGGGAGATGCCCGCGGCCTGGTTGGCAACGGTGCGGTGGTCTTGGCCCGTTGCGGGCGGCGGCTCAGGGTCGTCGATCAGCAGGTAGGGCCACGGCCGCTTCAGGAGAGAAGCGAGCGCCTCGAGGTCGTCAAGATCGATGTCCTGGTCCTCAACGACGAGGTCCGCGACACGGATGTTGCGACCGAGCCGTACGTCGAGATCGCCCGGCGTGATGCGCCGGTTGCGCAGGATGCTGTTGATCCTGACTGCGCTGACACGAGCGAGCGACATGTCCAGAACCTACCGACGCCCGTGCAATCCGCGTCGTGAAGACGCGCCGTCATCCAGTTGCCATGGTCGTCACGAGCCGCAGCCGATCACGGGTTACGAGGTGCGGGACCGGCGTCCATGACTTCGCGCCGACGCCTCCTGATGAGGCTGGTGCCATACCGTCGTACACGACGTCCGTCGTCAGCCCCGTCCGCTCCTCGAGCACGCACGTGACTCCTGACAGCCACGACCGTGCGGAACGCTGCACAGACCGATGCGGCAGGCGCGGCCAGAGCGGCAGCCTAGGTGCTGTGGATTGCCGCTCTGACCAACACAAACACTGCTCCTGCGGAGGGCAAGGGATTCGAACCCTTGAGTACGGGGTCACCGCACTAACGGTTTTCAAGACCGTCGCTTTCGGCCGCTCAGCCAGCCCTCCTGGCGTGCGCGGCGAGACTACCTCAGCGATCGTCAGGGCAGGATCGCGTCCACATACCCGCCGTCGACCCGCAGCGCGCCGCCGGTGGTGGCCGACGCCAGGGGTGAGGCGAGGTAGGCGACCATCTGGGCGATCTCCTCCGGTTCGATCAGGCGCTGCAGCAGGGACTGGGGGCGGTGCAGCCGCATGAACTCGCGCTGCGCCTCGTCCCAGGGCAGCGACCGGTCGACCAGCTGGTAGACGAAGTCCTCGACGCCGCCGGTGTGGGTGGGGCCGGCGATCACGGAGTTGACGGTGACACCGGTGCCGGCGGCCTCCTTGGCGAAGCCGCGGGTGACGGCGAGCAGAGCGGTCTTGGTGGTGCCGTAGTGGATCATCTCGGCCGGGATCACCACGGCGGAGTCGCTGGCGATGGTGAGCACCCGGCCCCAGCCGGCGGCGGTCATGCCGGGCAGGGTGGCACGGATCAGGCGCACGGCGGACAGCACGTTGACGTCGAAGTAGCGCTGCCATTCCTCGTCGGTGATCTCCAGTGCGGGGGTGGCGCCGAAGATGCCGAGGTTGTTCACCAGGATGTCGACCTGGCCGACGGCGTCCAGCACCGCGGCGGTGCCCTCGGCGGTGGTGACGTCCCCGGGGGCGGCGATCAGGTCGCCGTCCAGCTCGGCGATCACGGAGTCGACCACCTCGGGGCGGCGGCCGTTGATCGCGACCCGGGCGCCCGCGGCGGCGAGGGTGGCGGCGATGGCGCGGCCGATCCCCTGGGTGGAACCGGTGACGAGGGCGGTGCGTCCGGACAGGT
The DNA here is from genome assembly GCF_012396125.1 of Cellulomonas denverensis. Lineage (GTDB taxonomy): Bacteria > Actinomycetota > Actinomycetes > Actinomycetales > Cellulomonadaceae > Cellulomonas > Cellulomonas denverensis. The sequence goes on from NZ_JAAXOX010000001.1 coordinate 764,375, forward strand.
CGAGTGCGAGGGCCATGTCCCGACGGTAGGCCTGTGCTCAGCGCGCCGCGAACCAGTCCTCGGGCAGTCCGGGACTGACCACCACCAGGTGGTACATCCGCGCCACTTGGGCCAGCCGGGCGTCATAGGTGGCGATGGCACCCACCTCCGGGTGTGCAGCCGCCACTCCTAGGTGGAGGGCACCGAAGGGGGACAGCACGCCGGTGACCATCGATGCGAGCCGGAGGGCCTGATCGAAGTAGCGCACCTCCTCCAACCGGTCCGCGACATCGAGTGCGCGCATGCGGACGGACGCCGTCTGCCCGGCGGCCGCTGCACGCAGCTCGCTCAGGGACAACGACGTGACCAGGAGGTCCGGCTCCCGGTCCGCTGCCCATCGGCTCCACTCGTCGGACTGCGGGACGCCTGTCAGGTAGCGGACGAGCGCCGACCCGTCGGCGTAGACCCGCATGTCGGAAGGGTATCCGGGTAGGTGGTGTCCAGGTTCCTGGGTGTGGCTCAGCCCGCCGTACGCAGGGGTGCGACGGCGGGCCGATAGGTGGTGTCAGGCCGCGCGCAGGCGCTGCATGGCGAGCTGGACGAGCTGGATCAGGCTCTGCTTGGTGGCGTCGCGGGACCGCGCGTCGGTGTACAGCACCGGCACGTGATCCGGGATGGCCAGCGCCTCGCGCACGTCCTCCAGGCGGTGCTTGGCCACCCCGTCGAAGCAGTTCACGCCGACGACGAACGGGATGCCGCGCGACTCGAAGTAGTCCACTGCGGGGAAGCACTGGTCCAACCGGTCGGTGTCGACCAGCACCACGGCCCCGATCGCCCCGCGCACCAGGTCGTCCCACATGAACAGGAACCGGTCCTGGCCCGGGGTGCCGAACAGGTACAGCCACAGCGACCCGGGCAGCGCGATCCGGCCGAAGTCCATCGCCACCGTGGTCGAGGTCTTCCGGTCCGAGACCCCGCCGGCGTCGTCGACGCCCACCGAGTGCTCGGTCATCGCGGCCTCGGTGTTCAGCGGCTCGATGTCGGAGATCGACCCGATGAAGGTGGTCTTGCCGACCGCGAAGCCACCGGCGACGACGATCTTGACCACCGTGGGAGCGGCGCCGGGCTGCTCGCCGGGTCCTGCGGTGCGGGCGGCGGGCACCGTGGTCGCCGCGGCGTCCACCGTGCTCAGGCCGGGGTCAGAGGGCGGAAATGCCATTGAGAACACTCTCCAGCACGCTGAGGGACAGGGCGGGCGACTGGCCGGTGCTGACCTCGACCGGGTCGGAGCCGTGCACCCGCACGTACCCCGCCTCGACCAGATCCGACACCACGACCCGGACGACGCCGAGGGGCAGGTGCAGCAACGCGGACAGCTCGGCCACCGAGATGTAGCCGTGCGAGGCGTGCTGCAGGATGGCGCGCTTCTCCGGGGTGAGTCCCTGGCCGACGACACCGCCGGGCAGCAGCTCGACCAGCGCCTCCAGCGGGTAGTCCGACCGCTCGGAGCGCACCCGGCCACCGGTCACGGCGTACGGCCGGACCGTCCGGGTCTCGAACTCGCTCTCGCTCATCGCAGCCTCACACCGGGCGGGTCGCGCCGTCGACGGGGAGGGAGGAACGCATCTCGGTGATCAGCTGAGGGGTGAGCGTGGCCTCCGTGCGGGAGACCAGCATCGCCATCTCGTAGCCGATCAGGCCGACGTCACAGGTGGCGTCCGCCACCACGGCGAGCACCGACCCGTTCGACACGCTCATCAGGAACAGGAACAGGTTGTCCATCTCGACGATGGCCTGCCGGACGTCACCGGCGCGCAACTGGCGGGCGGCGCCGCGGGTCAGGCTGGACATGCCGGAGACGATCGCCGCGAGCTGGTCGCCGCTGGTCCGGTCGAGCTGCTCGGACATCGCCATCAGCAGACCGTCGGCGGACACCACCAGCGTGTGCCGGGTGCCGGGCACGGTCCGGACGAAGTTGTCCAGCAGCCAGCCGAAGTTGGCTGCCTCGGTGCTGAGGGTGGTCACTCATCCTCCTGGGGGATGGCAGCCGGCGGCTGCGGGATCGGGGTGGCGGACGACGGCGCCGGGGCTGCCGTCACGGGATCGGGGTGGGCTGGGCGTCGGTGGGACCGGACCGGCCGTCGGACAGCGCGCGGCGGCCACGGCGGGATCCGGACTGGAAGCTGGACAGCCGATCGCGCACGGCGTCGGCGTCCCGGGGTGCGGCACCGGTCGCCGGGGCGATCTCCGGGGCCGCGGGCACCTGGTTGGGCACCCGGCGGGCCAGTGATCCGGCAGGCCGGTCGACCGTCTTCGGCCGGTAGGCGGACAGCTGGCTCAGCTCGCTCAACGCCTGCTCCTGGATGTCGGCTCGCATCGCGAGGGTGGCGGCGCCCTGAGCGCCGAAGGCACCCGCGCCGAGGTCGGATTCGGCCTGCTCCGGCGCCCAGCCGGTCGGGGTGACCGGTGCGGCACCGTCCTGCGGTTCGGCATCGGTGCGGGCGGCCCGCGCCGAGGCCCAGGCGCCGAGGTCACGACGCTGACCGGTGGTGGGCGCCGACGGGGTGTCCTCCACCGGGGGCGGCACCTCGCCGCGGACCCGGGTGGGCAGCGCCGACGAGGGGGTGCCGTCCGCCGCGTCGTGCTCGGCCGGGGCCCAGGCGCCTGCCGGGGACCAGGCCGGTGCGGCGCCGGGGGCGGGCTGCTCGGGCGCGGGGGCCTGCTCCTGGCCAGGTGCCCAGGAGCCGGGGACTGCCGGATCGGCGGCCCAGGAGCCGGGCGTGGCCGGGCTGGTGGCCCAGGGGCCGGGGGCTGCCGGGTCGGTGGCCGGGGACGCGGGGGCAGCCGGGTCGGTAGCCCAGGACGCCGGCGCGGCCGGAGTGCCACCAGCAGACGCGGCGACACCACCGTCGACAGGAGCCGCCGGCGACCAGGACCCTGGTTCCGCGTCGGAGCGAGCGGTCGAGGCCCACGCCCCGGCACCCGGGCCGACCGGCGGGGTCGGAGTCCACGACTCCTCGGCAGCCGGCGCGCCGGCCTGGCCGACCGGCGGGGTCGCGGTCCACTGCCCACCGCCCGCCAGGCCCGGCTCGGCGGCCCAGTCCGGTGTCCCGGCCGAGGCCCACTCGGGCGACCCGGCCGCCGGGTCCTGCGCGGCCGGTCCGGCCGGGGTCCAGTCCTGCACGGTGGTCGGCGCGGTGTCCTGCGGCGCCCAGGTCGGCACCGGCACCCGCTCGACGGCGGGGGCGGTGGCAGGGGCCGGGGTGGCCGCCGGGGTGGCCGGGGTCGCCGTGCCGGTGGGGGTGACCAGCTTGTGCGCACCGGTCACCGCGCGCGGCTCGGTGGGGCGACGGCGACGACCGAAGGAGAAGAACGGCCGCCGGGCCTTCGCGCCACGCTCGCGGCGGGGCGGAGCAGGGGGCTCGTCGGTGCCGTCGCCGCGCACCACGCTGGCGAAGTCCGGGACCTCGACCCGTCGCTCCCGGGCCGGGGCGGGCGCGTCCGCCGCGTCGATCGGGGCGAAGGGCTCGGGCACGTGGAACGGCGGCTCGGAGCGGGTGGCCTCGGCGGGCACGGCGGCCTGCGGGCCGGGCGCCGGCTCCGGCGCGGGCGATCCGGCGGTGGGGCCGACGTCCTGGGCGCGCGCACCGGACTCGGTCGCGCCCCACTCCGGGTCGGCGGTCGAGCCCGCATCCACACCCGGCAGGTCCCAGGTCGCGTCCACGCCCGGCACATCGTTGCCCGGCCCGTCCGCGACCAGACCCGGCACAGCCCCCGCCGCCGATCCGTCGGTCCCGGCGCCCGAGGTCTCCGGCACCGGATACGGCTCCGCCGCCAGCCAGTCCTGCTCCGCGGCAGGCCCCTCGTCGACCACGGCGCCGAAGGACTCGACCGGCACCGGCCCGCCCCATCCGGCGACCAGCGGCTCGTCCTCGTCCGGCATCAGCGCGGGCACCACGAACCCGGCGGCGTGGTTCTCCGCAACGGTCGCGGCGAACTCCTCCGGCAGGTCACCACGGCTGCTGAACCCGGCGGCATCGTCCGGCTCCGGCACCGGGGCAGCAACGGGCTCGGCGGGCTCGTCCGGCACCGGCGCAGCAGCGGTCGCGGCCGACTCCTCCGGCACGGCACCACGACCGCGGAACCCGGCGAACAGCCCGGCCCGCGGCCCGGCAGGGCCCTCCGGCACGGACTCGGTCGCCGCCGGGTCGGCGGCGGTCCCCGGGGTGCGGGTCGGCAGCCCCGACGCGCCACGGCTCGGCAGCCCGGCGCCACGGGAGGGCAGCGGTGCGGCATCCGGCGCGATGGCGGGCGCCCAACCGGCGGAGGCGGTGGCGATCTCCGGGGCGAGGGTGGTCTCGGCGGGGGCGGGCAGCACGACATCCGGCTGCGCGACCGGCTCGGCGGTCCGCTCGGTACCGCTGGTCCGCCGCCGGGGCAGGCCGGTGCCGGTGGCGCCGTCGGTGAGGGCGGCCAGGTCGACCGGCACCGCGGTGGGCGGTTCGGGCTGCCCGGCGGGGTCGATGGCCGGCATAGCACCGGTGGCGGCGCTCTCCAGCGGCCCGGCGGTCCCGGGCTCGGCGGTGAACAGCGCGCCGGGGAAGGTGACGGTGGCGACCGTGCCGGAGCCGCCGTCGGAGACCCGGGCCAGCGAGACCTGCGCGCCGAGCCGGGCGGCCAGCCGGGCGACCACGTACAGGCCCAGACGCTGGGCGCCGATGGCGTCGGTGGCGGCAGCGGAGGCGATGGTGGCGTTGGCCTCGGCGAGCTCGTCGTCGCTCATGCCCAGGCCCTGGTCGGTGATGGTGACCAGCACCTGGCGGTCGCCGCTGCGCTCACCGGCACGCTCGGCGGTGCGGACCTGCACCGGGGTGCCGGGCTCGGAGAACAGGGTGGCGTTCTCCAGCAGCTCGGCCATCAGGTGTGCGGCGGCCAGGGCGTTGAAGCCGTGCATCAGCGGGTCGGCGCCCAGGTCGAGCTGCACCCGGTCGTACTGCTCGATCTCGGAGGACGCGGTGCGGACCACGTCGGACAGCGGCATCGCCTCGCGCAGCCGGCGGCCGGAGTCGATGCCGGCCAGCACCAGCAGCGACTCGGCGTTGCGGCGCATCCGGGTGGCCAGGTGGTCCAGGCGGAACAGGTTCGCCAGGGTCGCCGGGTCCTCCTCGGAGCGTTCCAGGGAGTCGATGAAGGCGAGCTGGCGGCCGAGCAGCACCTGGTCGCGGCGGGCCACGTTGACGAACATCTCCGCGATCGAGCCGCGCAGCGCCGCCTGGTCCCGGGCGACCTGGATGGTGGTGGCGTTCACCGAGTTGAAGGCCGCGGCCAGTCGCCCGACCTCGTCCCGGGAGGTCACCGGGATCTCGGCCAGCGACAGGTCGGGGGCCTTGCCCGGCTCGGCGACCTGCTCGACCAGGCGCGGCAGCTCCTCGCGGACCTCACCGGCGGCCGTGGTCAGGCGGCGCAGCGGGATGACGATGCCGCGGGACACCAGGAAGGCGATCACGATGGACAGCGCGGTCGCGGCCACCGTGATGCCCACGGTGATCAGTGCCTCGCGCTGGGCCTCGGCGGCCAGGCGGTCGGCCTGGTCGCTCGCGGAGGCCAGCAGGTCGTCACCGACCGGTCGCAGGGTGGCGAGCTCGGCGTTGACCAGGGCGTTCCATCGGGCACTGTTCACCGAGGCGATGGTCTCGGGGTTGCCGGACTCGATCGCCAGCTGCATCGCGGCCAGGTCGGCATCCCGGGAGGGCAGCTGGATGCCGGCGAGCCGCAGGTTGTTGGTGGTGGTGCGGGCCTGGGTCCGGGCGTCGTCGGCCACCGCGAACAGCCCGGCGAGTTCACGCACCTGCTCGGGGTCGGCCCCGTCGTCCAGCAGCACCTCCACCGAGGTCGGCTGGGCGCGCAGCACCCGCTCGATGGTGGTGGCGACCTGGCCGTAGGCGGTCAGCCGGGAACCGAGCGACCGGTCGGACAGTGTCTCGGCCACCAGGGCGGGCACGTTGTTCTGTGCCGCGATCACGTCGGTGTAGTTGGAGACCACCAGGGACTGCGGCAGCGTCTCGTTGTCGACCTGGCTGCGGATGCTGCTCAGGTCGGCCTTGGTGGTCGCGGTCTCGATCGCCTCGCCGACCCGGAAGTCCAGGTCGGACAGGTCGAGGCCCGCGATCGACTCGGCCAGCGCCGCGAGCGCCCGGTCGGTGGACCCGCGCGAGGAGTTCAGGTTGCCGGACAGCGGCTCGTCGCCGGCCTTCTGCATGGAGATGGTGCGTTCCTGCTGCAGCGCCTCGACCGCGATGGCGTAGTCCGGGAGCACCTGCACGACCTGGCTCACCGCGGCGGCGGTCCGGGCCTGCGCGGCCGACTGCACCGCGATGTAGGCACTGGCCACCAGCAGCACCAGCACCGGCAGCGCGAGCACCGCCAGCACCTTGGCGCGGATGCCGAGCCTGCGCAGCATGTCGACCTGCCTCCTGAGTCTCCCGCGACCGGTCGGCCGTCGGCGGGCACACTCGCGGAGAGCGCCCGTTCACAGCCCATCGGCCGATTCACCCGGCGACATGAGCGCTCGGCGCGGATTCATCCGGACGTACCCTCGACGGATGCGAGTCGTGCAGGTGGAACAACCCGGTGGACCGGAGTGCCTGGTCGTGGCGCAGCGACCCGATCCGGTGCCGGGACCGGGTGAGCTGGTGATCCGGGTGGCCGCCGCCGGGGTGAACCGTGCGGACCTGCTGCAGCGCGAGGGTCACTACCCACCGCCGCCGGGCGCCCCGGACTGGCCCGGGCTGGAGGTCTCCGGCACGGTGGCCGCACGCGGGGCCGGGGTGGACCCGGCGGCCTGGCCGGACGATCTGCCGGTGGCCGCGCTGCTGGCCGGCGGTGGCTACGCCGAGTACGTGCTGGTGCCGGCCGGGCAGGTGCTGCGGGTGCCGGCGGGCCTGGACCTGGTGACCGCCGGTGGCCTGCCGGAGGCCGCCTGCACGGCGTGGACCAACCTGGTCGACACCGGTGGGCTGGCGCCGGGCCAGACCCTGCTGGTGCAGGGCGGATCGGGCGGGGTCGGCTCGTTCGCGGTGCAGCTGGCGGCGGCGCTGGGCGTCCGGGTGCTGACCACGGCCGGTGGCTCGGAGCGGGCGGCGCGCTGCCGGGAACTGGGCGCCGACCTGGTGATCGACCACCGCAGCGAGGACGTGCCGGCCGCGGTGCTGGCGGCCACCGGCGGCCGCGGGGTGGACGTGATCCTGGACGTGCTGGGCGCCGGCGGGCTGGACCAGAACCTGGCCTGCCTGGCCACCGGCGGCCGGCTGGTGGTGATCGGCACCCAGCGCGGCACCCGCGGCACGCTGGACCTGGCCGCGCTGATGGCCAAGCGCGCCGTGGTCACCGGCACCACCCTGCGCCCGCGGAGCGTGCCGGAGAAGACCGCGGTGGTCGCCGCGGTGACCGAGCACGTCCTGCCGCTGGTCGCCGACGGCCGGGTCCGCCCGGTGGTGCACGCCCGGCTCCCGCTGGACCGGGCCGCCGACGCCCACCGGCTGATGGACTCCGGCGAGGTCTTCGGCAAGGTGCTGCTGCTGCCCTGACCCGGGCGGTCGCGCGACGGCCCGGCGAGCGGCAGCATCGGGGTATGACCACCGATGACGCGAAGCCCGACCGTCCGCGGATCGTCGTCCTGGGCGACGGCGCGCAGCCCGGCGAGGAGGAGTCCGGCGGCGACCTCGCACCGCAGATCGACCAGCCGGCCAAGGTGATGCGGATCGGCACCATGATCAAGCAGCTGCTGGACGAGGTGCGGTCCGCCCCGCTGGACGACGCCGCCCGCACCCGGCTGGCCGAGGTGCACGAGCGCTCGCTCACCGAGCTGGAGGACGGCCTGTCGCCGGAGCTGGTCGAGGAGCTGCACCGGATCACGTTGCCGTTCACCGAGGACGCCGCACCCTCCGATGCCGAACTGCGGATCGCCCAGGCCCAGCTGGTCGGCTGGCTGGAGGGCCTGTTCCACGGCATCCAGACCGCCCTGGTCGCCCAGCAGATGGCCGCACAGTCCCAGCTCAGCCAGATGCGCCGCGCCCTGCCGGGGACTCCCCCGCCGGCCGGGCGTCCCGGCGAGCACGGTCCTGGGCAGTACCTCTAGCCGACGACTCGCGGCCGGCGGCTCGGCACCGCGGTCAGCAGGATCGCCGCCGAGACGCAGGCCAGCCCGGCGATCTCCCAGCCGTGCGGCCACTGGCGCAGCGCCACCGCGCCCACCACCGCCGCGGTGGCCGGCAGCAGCGCCAGCAGCACCGCGAAGGTGGCGGCGGTGACCCGGCGCAGCACGACCTGTTCCACGGCATAGGGCACCACCGAGGACAGCACCGCGATGCCGACCACCGCGGCGGCCAGCGCCGGGTCGTGCCACACCGGTCCGGAGCCGCCCGCCAGGAAGGGCGCGAACACGATCGCCCCGGCCGCCATCCCGACCGCGAGCGAGGCGAAGCCGTCCGGCGCGTCCGGCCCGGCATCGGTCCCGGTGGCCACCCGCCGGCCGAGCAGGATGTACCCAGCCCAGCACGCGGCGGCGGCCCCGATCGCGATCAGCCCGTGCGTCACCCGGGGGTCGTCCCCGGCGCCGAGCTGCACGCCGGCTAGCGCCACCACCCCGGCGGCGGCGACCACGATGCCGAGCCGTTCCCGCCAGCCGCGCCCGGTGACCGCGGCCACCGCCACCGGCCCGAGGAACTCGATCGCCACCGCGGTGCCCAGCGGCAGCACGTCGATCGCCAGGTAGAAGGTCACGTTCATCGCGGCCAGCACCACGCCGAACAGGGCTGCGGTCAGCAGCGAGCGCCGGGTCCAGCGCGCCCGCCAGGGCCGCCGCCAGGCGATCAGCACCACCGCGGCCACCGCGATCCGCAGCCAGGCCACCGTCGGCGAGGCGATCACCGCGAACAGTCCCACCGCCAGCGCGGCCCCGGCGTACTGGGTCAGCCCGGAGAAGACGAACAGCACCGGCGCGGGGACACGGTGGGGCGCGGGCACCGCACCAGCCTACGCAGCAGGGAACCCCCGGCCCGCGCGGCCGGGGGTTCCCTGAGTGCTCGCGGGATCAGCCCTTGACCGACCCCGCCAGCAGCCCGCGGACGAAGTAGCGCTGCAGGGCGAGGAAGACCACCAGCGGCACGATCATCGAGATGAACGCCCCGGCGGTCAGGACGTGCCACTCCCCGCCCCGGCTGCCGGCCATCTCGGCCACCGCGACGGTCAGCGGGCGTGATCCGGTGCTGGTGAAGGTCAGGCCGACCAGCAGGTCGTTCCACACCCAGAGGAACTGGAAGATCCCGAAGGACGCGATCGCCGGGACCAGCAGCGGCAGCAGCACCCGCATGAAGATCTTCACGTGCCCGGCGCCGTCCACCCGGGCCGCCTCGACCAGGGAGGACGGGATGTCCTTCATGAAGTTGTGCAGCAGGAAGATCGCCAGTGGCAGCGCGAAGATCGAGTGCGACAGCCAGACGGTCCAGAACGTGCCGTTGATCCCCAGGTTCACGTAGTCCCGCAGCAGCGGCACCAGCGTGACTTGCAGCGGCACGATCTGCAGCGCGAACACCGCCACGAACAGGAACTCCCGGCCGCGGAAGTCGATCCAGGCGAAGGCGTAGGCCGCCAGCAGCGCGATGGTGATCGGGATGATCACCGCCGGGATCGTGATGACGAACGAGTTGACGAAGAACGTCGACAGGTTCGCCCCGGAGCCGAACAGTGCCTGGTCGTAGTTGTCCAGGGTGAACTCGGCGTCGCCGGAGAACAGTCCGCCGAACACCGTCCACCAGCCGGAGCGCCGGATGTCCAGCGCCGGCCGGAAGGACGTGACCAGCAGGCCGATCGACGGGATGGTCCACAACACCGCGATCACGATCGCGATCAGGGAGGCCCAGGGCGAGGTCAGCCGGCCCTTGGTGGCGATGGCCCGCTTCTCCAGCCGGGACAGCCGCCGGGGGCGCTCCGGGTTGCCGGTGTCCGGCGCGAGCTCCTCCGGCACCGCACCCGTGGGAGGCAAGGGGGTGGTTGTCATCGGATCTCCTCCGACCGGCGCAGCTGGCGCACGTTGTAGACGACGATCGGGATCACCAGGATGAACAGGATCACCGCGAGCGCGGCGCTCAGCCCCTGGTTGTTCTGCCGGAACGCCTGCGTGTAGAACTCGTTCGCGATCACCTGGGTGCCGAACTGCCCACCGGTCATGGTCCGGACGATGTCGAAGACCTTCAGCGTGCCGATCGCGATCGTGGTGAGCACCACGACCAGCGCCGGCCGGATCGACGGCACCGTGATGTAGCGGAACATCTTGGTCCCGCCCAGACCGTCCAGCCGGGCCGCCTCCACGATGTCGTCCGGGATCGCCTTGATCGCCGCGGACAGCACCGTCATCGCGAAACCGGTCTGGATCCAGACCATCACCACGATCAGGAACACGGTGTTCCACGGCGAGTTGATCAGGAACTGCTGCGGTTCGAGCCCGATCCAGACCAGCACCTGATTCAGCAGGCCGGTCTGGCTGACCCCCGGCTGGTTCGGCCGGAACTCATAGACGAACTTCCAGATGATCGAGGCGCCGACCATGGAGATCGCCATCGGGATGAACACCAGCGCCTTGGCCAGCTTCTCGAACCGGGTGCGGTCGACCAGCACCGCGTACAGCAGGCCGATCAGGGTGGAGGCCACCGGCACCAGGATCACCCAGACCGCGGTGGTGACCAGCACCCCCTGGAACTGGCCGGTGGTCAGCGCCTGGGTGTAGTTGTCCACCCCGACGAACTCCTGCCCGCGCCGGTCGAAGAACGAATTCCAGACCGTGATCAGCGCCGGGCGCACCAGGCCCCAGGCGAGCAGGAGCAGCGCGGGCCCGGCGAAGGCGGTCGCCACCGCCCAGCGCGGGACCCGCTTGGGGCGATCGACCAGCAGCAGGATCGCGCCCATCACGATCACGAACAGCGCGATCGCCAGGAACATCAGCAGGAACTTGCCACCTGTGGTGTTCGCATTCGTCAACCAGTCCATCTGTCTCTCCGAGCTGGGTGGACCGGCCCGGCCGGGCAGGGGATTCCTGCCCGGCCGGGTCCGGTGTACCGATCAGGGCCGGCGTGAGCGGTGTGCGCTCAGGACGACGGCCAGCTCGACTCCACCTGCTCGGTGACCTCCTCGGTGGAGGACCCGGTGAGCCAGTTGACGATCGCGGTCCAGAACGTCCCGGCGCCGACCTCACCCGGCATCAGGTCCGATCCGTCGAACCGGATCACGGCGTTCTCGTCCGAGAGGATCTCCGCGGAGAGCCGGTCGAACTCGGTGGCCAGGTTCTCCGGGTCGAGACCGTTGTTGGCGCTGACCCAGCCGCCGGCCGGGGTGGTCTGGGCCTTGACGTTCGCCCAGTCCGCGCTGGCCAGGTAGGTCTGGAACGCCTGCACCTCGGGACGGTCGTCGAAGGCGGCCACGAACTCGCCACCCACCAGCACCGGCTTGGTGTCGGTGTCCATGTTCGGCAGGTAGAACGCGTAGACGTCACCGTCCGGGGCGACCTCGGTGCCCTCCGGCCACTGGGTGGCGTAGAAGTTCGCCGCCCGGTGCATCCAGCAGGTGCCGTCCAGGATCGGGTACCCGGCGTCGGTCCACGGGGTGGTGGCGATCGAGTCGACCCCGCCCAGACCGGCGTTCACGTACTCGTCGTTCTTCAGGATGTCGCCGGCCGCGTCCCAGGCCTCGAGGATCTGCGGGTCGTTGAACGGGATCTCGTGGTTGACCCACTGGTCGTAGACGTCCGGGCCGGCGGTGCGCAGCACCATGTCCTCGATCCAGTCGGTGCCCGGCCAGCCGGTGGCGTCACCGGACTCCACACCCGCGCACCACGGCATCGCGCCGTCCTCGACGATCTGGTCGGAGAGCGCGATCAGGTCGTCCCAGGTCTCCGGGACCTCGTAGTCGGCGTCCTCGAACATGCTCGGCGAGTACCAGACGTAGGACTTGGCGTTCGACCCGAGCGGCGCGGCGTAGAACGTGCCGTCGACGGTGCCGTACTCCTTCCACGCCTCGTTGAAGAACTCGTCGACATTCGCCTCGGTCGCCTCCGGCGCGGGCACGATCGCGTCCGGGAAGTCCCCGACGATCGTGCGCAGCAGGCCGGGCTGCGGCAGGTACGCGATGTCCGGCGCGTTGCCAGCCTGGATCCGCACCAGCAGCTGCGCCTCGAACTCGCGCGAGCCCTCGTAGTTCACGGTGACGCCGGTGCACTCCTCGAACGGGTCGTAGGAGTCCTCCTGCGTCTTCTGCTCGGGCTCGACGATCGAGGTGTACACCGACACCTCGGTGCCCTCGAGGTCGCCGAACTCCTCATAGGGCGCGCAATCGATCTCCAGGCCGGTCGAACCGCCCGCCTCGGTGCTGCCGCCGTCCGAGTCGCCGCCCGAGGAACAGGCGGCGAGGGCGAGGGCGACTCCGAGGCCGCCAGCGATGACGGCACCCGCTCGGTGCCGACGGATGGTGGTCATCTGCCATGCCTCCACATCGTCGTGGTGACACCGGTGCCTCGTTGCCCCGGCGCGTCCGACTCATGCAAGCGTTTACATCTGCCCAGCGCAAGCCAGTTCGCCCATCAGCGGGGTCACAATTGGGTCACAGGGGTTGAATCACCCGATACCGCCCGGCGGCGCGGTGGAGGTCCGCTCGATCAGCGTGGTCGGGAAGACCACATCGCGGGGCACCGGAGCCCCGGTCAGGAGTTCCAGCAGCATGGTCGCGGCGGTCGCCCCCTGGTCCCAGGCGTCCTGTGCCAGGGTGGTCAACCCGAGCACCTCGGCCATCTGGTGCCCGTCCACCCCGATCACCGACACGTCCTCCGGCACCCGCAGCCCACGGTCCCGGATCGCCAGGATCGCGCCCATCGCCATCTCGTCCGAGGCGGCGAACACCGCGGTGACATCCGGCCGGGCGTCCAGCAACCGGTGCATCGACGCCCGCCCGCCGGCCACGTCGAAGTGCCCGTGCACCTCCAGCCCGGCCGACACCGCCAGCCCGCGCGCGGCCATCTCGGTGCGCCAGCCGTGCGCCCGCCGCACCGCCGGCGACCAGGCCAGCACGTCGTCGGGCTCCCCGGACAGGTGCGCGATCACCCGGTGACCCAGGCCGGCCAGATGGGCCACCGCCCGCCGCGCGGTGTCCACGTCGTCCAGCCCGACCGTGACATGGTCCGGGGCGCCCGGCCCGACGAAGACCAGCGGGTAGCCCAGCTCGTCCAGCGTGGCGATCTCCGGCGGCTCCAACGGCAGCCCGACCACCAGCACCCCGTCCACCCGGCGGCGCAGCACCCCCGGGTCCAGGTCCAGCCGCCGCGCGCCCCGCTCCACCTCGAAGGTGTACAGCAGCGCGTCGAAGCCCTCCGCGCGCAGCGCCCGCTCCGCACCCTCGATCACATTGGCGAAGAACCAGTGCGACACCCACGGGGAGATCAGCCCGATCGTCCGGGTCCGGCCGGTGGCCAGCGACGCCGCCGACGGCGAGGGCACGTAGCCCAGGTCGTCCGCCGCGCGCAGCACCCGCTGCCGGGTGGACTCGGTGACATTCGGCAGTCCGCGCAGCGCACGGGACACGGTCGCGGTGGAGACCCCAGCCGCCCGGGCCACGTCGACGATGCCGTGCGCCATGGCGGCGATTCTGCCTCTCCGGGCGGCACGGGGTCCACCGGCGGACCGCTAGACCGGCAACCGGGCCAGGCGGCGCTCGGACTCCGAGCCCGGGTCCACGGTGTACGTGGTGATCGACAGCCCGGGCTCGCCGGGCAGTTCCAGCACGTCGTAGGTCAGGTCGATCTCCCCTACCACCGGGTGCCGGTAGAGCTTGCGACCGGTGCGGTGCTCGTGCACGTCGTGGTCGGCCCAGTCCTGCCGGAACCGCGGACTGCGGGTGGACAGCTCACCGATCAGCGCGGTCAGGTCCTCGTTCAGCGGGTCCCGTCCGGCCCGGTACCGCAGCATCGCCGCGGTCAGCCGGCAGGCCAGCGGCCAGTCGGCGTAGAACTCCGGCGCCCGCGAGTCCAGGAAGATGAACCGGGCCAGATTCGGCCGCTCCGACTCCAGGTGCGGGGCGAACAGCGCCGCGCCCGCCGGGTTGGCACCCAGGATGTCCTGGCAGGCGTTGGTCACCAGCGCGGGCACGCTCAGCGCGTCCAGCATCCGGCGCACCGACGGCCGCAGCCGCCCGGCCGTCCGGCCCTCGCGCGCCACCCGGGCCGGCGCCCGGCGGGCCAGGTCGAACAGGTGGCGGCGCTCCACCTCGTCCAACCGCAGCGCACCCGCGATCGCGTGCAGCACCTCGTCCGAGGCCCCGGCGATGTTCCCGCGTTCCAGCCGGACGTAGTAGTCCAGGCTCACCCCGGCCAGCTCCGCGACCTCCTCCCGGCGCAGACCGGGCACCCGGCGGTCGTCGCCGTAGACCGTCAGCCCGGCCTGCTCCGGGGTCACCTGCGCCCGCCGGGAGATCAGGAACTCGCGGACGTCGTCCTTGTGGCTCACAGGGACAGCATGACCTTGGTGGCCCGGCGCTCGTCCATCGCCCGGTAGCCCTCGGCGGCCTCGTCCAGCGGCAGCACCAGGTCGAAGACCTTCCCCGGATCGATCGCCCGGTCCCAGATCAGCCGCACCAGCTCCGGCAGGAACCGCCGCACCGGCGCCGGACCGCCGTGCAGGTGGATGCCGGCACCGAACAGCACGTCGCCCGGGATCGCCACGTCGTGCGACACCCCCACGAAGCCGACATGACCACCGGGCCGGGTGGACGCGATCGCCTGCATCATCGCCTCCTGGGTACCGACCGCCTCGATCACCGAGTGCGCGCCCAGCCCGCCGGTCAGCTCCTTGATCCGCGCCGCGCCCGCCTCGCCGCGCTCGGTCACGATGTCGGTGGCGCCGAACTCCCGGGCCAGCGCCTGCCGGTCGGCGTGCCGGCTGAACGCGATGATCCGCTCCGCGCCCAGCTCCCGGGCGGCCAGTACCCCGCACAGGCCGACCGCGCCGTCGCCGACCACCGCGACCGTCTTGCCCGGCCCGGCCTCCGCGGCGACCGCGGCGAACCAGCCGGTGCCCAGCACGTCCGAGGCGGCCAGGAACGACGGGATCAGGTCCGGCTCCGGCATCCCCGGCGTGGCGACCAGCGTGCCGTCCGCGAGCGGGATCCGCGCCTTCTCCGCCTGGGTCCCGATCAGCCCCATCAGCGTGCGGTGCACGCAGTACGCCTGGTACCCGTCCCGGCAGATCTCGCAGGTGTTGTCCGACGACCAGAACGACCCCACCACGAAGTCGCCGACCTTCAGGGTCCGCACCTCCGGCCCGATCTGCTCGACCACCCCGACGTACTCGTGCCCCATCGGCGCATGGTCCACCGGCTCGGCACCACGGTACGGCCACAGGTCCGACCCGCAGATGCAGGTCGCGGTCAGCCGGATGATCGCGTCGGTGGGCTCCTCGATCCGCGGGTCCGGCCGCTCCTCCACCCGGACGTCCCCGGGGGCGTACATCACCACTCCACGCACAGCACTGCTCCTCGCTCGGTCGGTTCGTCCTCTCGACACTAGGAGCCCGGCCCGGTCCGTGGGAGGTCGTGTCAGACCCTCCCGGCGGCGACCACTTCTCTGCCGGATCCGGTAGGGCTGTGGCATGGACCTGTCGGTGCGGGATGGGGCCGCATCAGTGCCCCTCGGCATCGAGTGCCGCCTCGATGTCGGCGATCTTCTGGACCAGGCGCAGGCTGCCCGGGACCCGCCGGAACCCCAGCCCTTCGTAGAACCGCGCAACCGGTTCGGCGAGTGCGTCCACGACGACCACCCGCGCGGCGACCGTCCGCGTCGCCGCCACCACGCGTCCCAGTGCGTCGGCGACCAGCACCGCTCCCCACCCCTGCCCGCGCAGATGCTCGGCTAGCGCGAGGCGAGCCAGCAGGACGGCCGGGATCTCAGCCGGGCCGCCGCGCCCGATCCGGGACGGGACCTGCTCCCGGGCGATCTTGTGCGCGGTCAGCGCGTAGTAGCCGACCACCCTTCCGCCGGAGTCCACCCAGACCCACGTCCGGGCGGTCCCTCGGTGGGAACTCACGGCGGCGTGCTCCCGCAGCCAGGCATCCAGTACAGACTCGCCACAACTGAAGCCATCGGCGTCGTGCTGCGCCGGGTCGAAGGGCTGGGACCGGAACTCAGTCACGGACGACGGTCTCGCGCAGACGCGCGGCCGCGCCGGCGAGGCCGGGGTTCACCTGCGAGGGCTGGTCGAACGCGGCGATCAGGTCGTCGAAGAACTCCGCCGGCACGGTCGTGGCCGACTCGTGGGCGCGCAGCACCCGCTCCGCCCGCTCCTCGGCCGCAGTGCGCGCGAACGCAGTGACCGGTTCGCCCGTCAACCGGGCTGCGCGTTCGATCAACGCCCGGTCCTCCGGGGTCACCCGGAACTCCAGGCGAGCGGTTGCAGCCATGCCCTCACCTCCGTCTGTACGGACAAATGTACGGCCGTTAGCCCTCGGCCAGCACCGACCTCAGCACGTCGACCAGCCCGTCGTCCTCGATCGTCCCGGTGACCTCGTCCGCCGCGGCGCGCACGTCGTCCTCGGCGTGGCCCATCGCCACCCCGCGGGCCGCCCAGGCCAGCATCTCCCGGTCGTTCGACCCGTCACCGACCGCGACGGTGGCGAAGGGCTCGACGCCGAGGTCCTGGCGCAGGTCCTCCAGCGCGGAGGCCTTGTTCACCCCGCCCGGGGTCAGGTCGAGCCAGGCGGACCAGCCGACGGCGTAGGACACCCGGTGCAGGCCGACCCGGTGCACCAGCTCGCGGAACTCGTCCGGGGTGCTGCCGGGGTCGCGGACCACCACGCGGGTGGCGGGGCGGGACACCAGCTCGTCGAAGCTGCACACCCGCTGGTCGCCGGTGAGCTCGCCGTCCGGGAACGGCCGGGTGACCTGGAAGCCGCGGCCGACGTCCTCCACCGCGAACAGGGCGTCGGGCAGTTCCATCTGCAGCACCCGCAGTGCGGGCTCGGGGTCGAAGGTGATCTCCCGGACCACCTCGTAGCCGCCGGGCAGTGCGGGGTCGAGCCGGGAGGTGACGGCACCGTTGGAGGAGACCGCCCAGCCGGAGGTGATGCCCAGGTCGAGCGCCACCGGCACCGTGGCCCGCACGCCGCGGCCGGTGGCCAGCACCACGTGCGCACCGCCGGCCTGCAGGGCGTCCACCGCCTCGCGCACCGCGTCGGAGATCACCCCGTCGTAGGTCATCAGGGTGCCGTCGACGTCCAGGGCGATCAGGGTCCCGGCCACGGTGCGCGGGTGGGTCATCGCGATGCTCCTCCGGTGGGTTCGAGCAGCTCCAGGCCGCCCAGGTAGGGGCGCAGGCCCTCGGGGACCCGCACCGAGCCGTCGGCCTGCTGGTGGTTCTCCAGGATGGCGACGATCCAGCGGGTGGTGGCCAGGGTGCCGTTCAGGGTGGCGACCGGGCGGACCTCGCCGTCGGCGGTGCGCTCACGGACGCCGAGGCGGCGGGCCTGGAAGGTGGTGCAGTTGGAGGTGCTGGTCAGCTCGAGGTACCGCTTCTGGCTGGGCAGCCACGCCTCGCAGTCGAACTTGCGGGCGGCGCTCGACCCCAGGTCGCCGGCGGCGGTGTCGATCACCCGGTAGGGCAGGTCGACCAGGGCGAGCATCTGCTCCTCCCAGCCGAGGATGCGCTGGTGCTCGTCGGCGGCGTCCTCGACGGTGGTGTAGCTGAACGCCTCGACCTTGTGGAACTGGTGCACCCGGATGATGCCGCGGGTGTCCTTGCCGTAGGAACCGGCCTCCCGGCGGTAGCAGGCCGACCAGCCGGCGTAGCGCTTGGGCCCGGCGGACAGGTCGAGGATCTCCCCCGAGTGGTAGCCCGCGAGCGCCACCTCGCTGGTGCCGACCAGGTAGAGGTCGTCGGCCTCCAGCCGGTAGATCTCGTCCGCGTGCGCGCCGAGGAACCCGGTGCCGGCCATGATCTCCGGCTTGACCAGGGTCGGGGTGATCACCGGGGTGAAACCGGCGGCCAGCGCGCGATCCACCGCCGCGTTCAGCAGCGCGAGCTCCAGCCGGGCACCGATCCCGGTGAGGTAGTAGAACCGGGCACCGGAGACCTTGGCGCCGCGCTCGGTGTCGATCGCGGCCAGGCCCTCGCCCAGTTCCAGGTGGTCGCGGACCCGGAAGTCGCTGCCGTACTCGGCGGCGAAGTCGCGCGGGGTGCCCTCGTGCCGCAGCACCACGTAGTCGTCCTCGCCGCCGGCCGGCACGCCCTCGGCCACGATGTTGCCGATCCGGCGGGACAGCTCGGTGGCCTCCGCCTCGGCCGCGTCGGCATCCGACTGCAGCGCCTTGACCTGCTCGGCCAGGGACTTGGCCCGGGCCAGCAACTGCTGCTTCTCCTCGCCCTGGGCGGAGGCGACCTGCTTGCCGAGGGCCTTCTGCTCGGCGCGCCGGTTCTCGAAGTCGGTCAGGGCGGCACGACGACGGGCGTCCGCGTCCAGCACCTGATCGACCAGCCCGGGATCGTCGCCGCGGGCCACCTGGCTCGCACGGACGAGGTCGGGGTCCTGGCGCAGCAGCTTGAGATCGATCACCCGTCGATCCTACTGACGCACCGGCCCGCACCACCCGTTGTCCACAGGCGCCGGGCGGAAGTCGGTGGAAGTGCGTACATTCGGGCCATGACCTGGGAGGGATGGCTGGCCGTCGCCGCACTCATCGTGGCGGTCGCCGCCCTGGCGCTGGCACTGACCACCCGCCGATCGGCGCTGCCGGCCCGCGCGCCGTTCCGCGCCACCGTGGAGTCGCCGGCCGCCGCAGCGGACCAGGAGCCGTCCCGGCCGCTGGTCGCCTTCGTGGCCAACCCGTCCAAGACCGGCGTCGCGGACCTGCGCCCGGAACTGCGCCGGCTGTGCTCGCAGCAGTACCTGCCCGAGCCGCTCTGGCTGGAGACCACCCCGGAGGACCCGGGCATCGGCCAGGCCAAGCAGGCGATCGAGCGGGGCGCCGACCTGGTGGTGGCGCTCGGCGGCGACGGCACCGTCCGCGCGGTCGCCGAGGGCCTGGTCGGCACCGGCGTCCCGATGGGCCTAGTCCCGGTCGGCACCGGCAACCTGCTGGCCCGCAACCTGGACATCCCGATCGGCGACCCGCTGGCGGCGTTCCAGCTCGCCCTGGACGGGGTGGACCGCACCATCGACGTCGGCTGGCTGCGGGTGCTGAAGTTCGAGTCGAACGTCTCCGACGACATCGCCGAGGCCGCCGACGACCTGCCGGACGATGCCGACGTGCCGCGCGACCACATCTTCCTGGTGATCGCCGGGGTGGGCTTCGACGCGGCGATGGTGGCCGACGCCGACGACGACCTCAAGGCGAAGGTCGGCTGGATCGCCTACTTCGTCGCCGGGATCAAGCACCTGCACGGCCGCCGGCTGCGCACCACGGTCACCCTGGACGACCGCACCGAGGAGCCCGCCCGGGTCCGCAGCCTGCTGATCGGCAACTGTGGCCGGCTGCCCGGCGGCATCACCCTGCTGCCGGACGCCGAACTCGACGACGGCTGGCTGGACATCGCCGCGATCGACACCCGGGGCGGGGTGGCCGGCTGGGCCCAGCTGTTCGGCGAGGTCGTGCTGCAGGGCGTCGGCGTCACCCCGCAGCTGCCGGCCAAGATCGGCCGGATCGACCACGCCCGCGCCCGCACGGTGCACGTCACGGTCGCCGGCGGCGAGTACGTCCAGGTCGACGGGGACGTGATCGGCCAGGTCACCGAGCTGTCCGCCCGGGTCGACCCCGGGGCCTTGGTGGTCCGGGTCGGGGCGCGCTGACCGCTCGCACGGCCCCCACCGGCGCCCCACCGGCTACTCAGCCCGCCCCGTGGCAGCACGGTGCCGCCGTGCGCGACCACCCCGAGGCGCCGTCCGCCGGGTCACCCTGACCGTCGCACCAGTACCCCTCCGCGGGGCGGATTCCACCCATCCGGGCCACCCACCGCCCACGCGACCGTCACCGCGGCACGACATACTGGCCCGCGGCGACGCACCGAGCACGCACACAGGAAGGCCACCCATGACGGACGGCGACACCCGGATCAGCGAGCGGGAACTGCAGCATGCCCAGGTGCTGGTGGGGCAGATCGGCAGCTTCTTCGACCAGCGGGTCGTCGGGCAGCGCAACCTGCGCACCGCCCTGTTGTGCACGGTGATGGCCGGTGGGCACATCCTGCTGGAGTCGGTGCCGGGCCTGGCCAAGACCACCGCCGCCCAGGCGCTCGCCGCGTCGATCTCGGGGAGTTTCCACCGGATCCAGTGCACGCCCGACCTGATGCCGAACGACATCGTCGGCACCCAGATCCTGAACTACGCCACCGGCACGTTCAGCACCCAGCTCGGCCCGGTGCACGCGAACGTGGTCCTGCTGGACGAGATCAACCGGTCCAGCGCCAAGACCCAGTCCGCGATGCTGGAGGCGATGCAGGAGCGGCAGACCTCGATCGGCGGCGAGGTGCACCCGCTGCCCACGCCGTTCGTGGTGCTGGCGACCCAGAACCCCATCGAGGAGGAGGGCACCTACGTGCTGCCCGAGGCCCAGATGGACCGGTTCCTGCTCAAGGAGGTGCTGGACTACCCGGCACCGCCGGAGGAGATCGAGGTGCTCGGCCGGATCTCCTCGGGGGCACAGACCGCGCCGATGACCGGGAACCCGGTCGCGCTGGACGACGTGCGCTTCCTGCAGGACCTGACCCGCCGGGTGTACGTGGACGACGCGATCCGGCGCTACATCGTCGCCCTGGTCGCGACCACCCGCGGCGGTGGCCCGGCACCGATCCCCGGCCTGCAGCGGCATGTCCGGGTGGGCGCGAGCCCGCGTGGCTCGATCGCCCTGATGCAGATCGCCCAGTCGCTGGCGGTGCTGGCCGGCCGGGCCTACGTGATCCCGGAGGACGTCAAGGCGTTGCGGCACTCGGTGTTGCGGCACCGGCTGGTCCGCACCCTGGACGCCCTGGTGGACGGCGTCACGTCGGAGAGCCTGATCGACGCCGTGTTCGCCGCGGTGCCCACTCCCTGAGGGCGGAGATGACCGAGCAGGCGGGGTCGTCGCTGGATGCGACGGCCGCACGGGTGGAGCAGGCCAGGGCCGTCCTGGCACTGCCCACGTTGCGGCGTGCCACCAGCCTGCGCGACGGCCTGCACTCCTCGACGCTGCAGGGCCACGGCCAGGACTTCGACGACCTGGCGCTGTACACCCCGGGCGACGACGTCGGGGACATCGACTGGAAGTCCTCGGCGCGGACCGGTGTGCCGGTGATCAAGCGGTTCCAGCGGGATGCGGCCGCCCCGGTGCTGCTGGTGGTGGACTCCGGCCGGACGATGGCCGCCACCGCCGCCTCCGGGGAGACCAAGACCGACATCGCCCGGCAGCTCGCCGCGATCGTCGGCACCCTGGCCCTGGACCGCGGCGACCCGGTCGGCCTGATCGCCGGAGACGCCGAGCGCCTGGTCCGGGTCCCCCCGCGCAGCGGCCGGGCGAATCTGGAGCTCATGCTGCGCCGGGTGGACGAGGTGCTGACCACCGAGGGCCCGGCGCCGGACTTCACCCGGGTGCTGAACCGGGTGCGGGCACTGAGCCGGACCCCGGCGCTGGTGGTGCTGGTCACCGACGCCGCCTCGCTCACCCCGGCCCAGGCCCCGGCGATCACCCGCCTGCTGGGTGGCAAGCACCGGGTGATCGCGCTGGTGGTCGCCGACGCGGATCCGCTGGACCCGCAGAGCGCGCCCTCCCGCGATGTGCTGGACGGCTGGCCGGTGCCCGGCGTGCTGCGCGGCAACCGCAAGGTCCGCGAGGCCCTGGCCCGGCACCGGGCCGAGCAGACCCTGCTGCGGGACGGGATGCTGCGCCGGCTGGGCGTTCCCCAGGCGACCGTCGCGTCCTCCGAGCACGCGATCACGGCCCTGGCCGCGGCGCTGGATCGGAGGCGACGTGGGACCCGCTGATCTGGTCGAGCCGCGGGCGTACGGCGCGGGCTGGATGTGGCTCGCGATCGGCCTGCTGGTGCTGGTGATCGCCTGGCTGGTCGCCGCCTGGCGGCTGGGCCGGCGCCGGTCGGACGGACGCCCGGAGCAGCCGGTGTCGGACGACCCGCTGGCCGGCGGCACCCCTGCCGACCCATACGCCGGCGCCCGGGCACGGCGGCTGGCCGACCTGGACGAGATCGGGACCCGGCTGGCCGCCGACCAGGTCGAGCCCCGGGTCGCCGCACTGGAGGTGGCCGCCGTGCTGCGGGAGTTCGCCACGGTCCGCCGCGGGGTGAAGGCCGAACCGCTGACCGCGACCGAGCTGCGACGACTGGGCTGGACCGGCGGCACCGGTGAACTGGTCGCCGCCCTGCTGGACCCGGCGTTCTCCGCCCCCGGTGCCACCCCGGCCTCGGCACGGCAGGCGATCGGCCGCGCACGGGAGGTGATCAGCCGATGGTGACCTCCGGACTCGTCTGGCCCTGGGCGCTGGCGATCGTCGCCGTGCTCGCGCTCGCCGTGGGCGGGATCGCGTGGCTGCGACGGAGCCGGCGCCGGGCCGGCCGGACCCGCTGGGTGGCGGCCACCGCCGACCTGGACGCGATCCCCGCCGTGCGCTCGGTGCTGCGCCGCTACCAGTGGCTGCGCGCCGCCGGTGCCGCGCTGCTGGCGCTGAGCCTGGCCTGCGCCGCGGTGCTGATCGCCCGGCCGATGCACCAGCAGACCATCTCCGAGCGACTCGGCACCCGGGACATCGTGCTCTGCCTGGACGTGTCCGGGTCGATGGTCGACTACGACGCCGCCGTGCTGGACACCTTCACCCAGCTGATCGAGAACTTCCGCGGCGAGCGGGTCGGGCTGTCGATCTTCAACTCCACCAGCCGGACGGTCTTCCCGCTCACCGACGACTACCCGATCGCCCTGGACGAGATCGAGAAGGGCGCCGAGGTGTTGGACGGGGTGTCCGGCTGGTACTCGGCGGATCAACTGTCCGCCTACGAGCGCTGGACCGCCGGGACGATCAACCTGGGCGAGGGCCAGTCCTCCCTGATCGGCGACGGGCTGGCGTCCTGCGGCCTGCTGTTCGACCAGGAGGATGACACCCGGTCCCGCTCGATCATCCTGGTCACCGACAACGAGCTGATGGGCGACCCGGTCTACACCCTGTCCCAGGCGATCGACCTGACCACCGAGCGCGACGTCACCCTATTCGGCCTGTACGGCGGACCGGCGGCGCTGCGCGGCAGTGCGCTGGAGATCGAGTTCACCTCGCTGATCACCGAGGCCGGCGGGCACACCTGGTTCGCCGACGACGCCGAGGCGGTGGACGGCATCATGGACGAGGTGGTCAGCCAGCAGACCGCCGTGCTGGAGACCGACCCGGAGATCCGGATCACCGACACCCCGCGGAACTGGTTCCTCGGCCTGGTGTTCGCGCTGGCCGCGTTCTGGGTGCTGCAGTGGCGGGTGAGGTCATGACCCTGCGCCCGCTGATCCCGCTCGCCCTGCTGCTCGTCCTGCTGCTGCCGATGCTCGGCTTCTGCGTCTGGCAGGCCGTCGCCCAGCGCCGTGCCGTGGCCGGCGAGCGGTCCGGTCGTGGTCTGGCCACCGGCGGGACCGGGCACTGGGTGCTGCGTGCGGTCGCGGTGCTGGCGCTGGCCGTGATCGGCGCCGGGCCGTCGGTGAGCCGGCCGAGCAGCCAGGAGGTCGGCGTGGGCGTCGACGTGTTCCTGGTGGTGGACCGCACCGGGTCGATGGCCGCCGAGGACTATGTGGACGGCAGCACCCGGCTGTCCGGGGTGAAGCAGGACCTGCCCGCCCTGGTCGCCGCCGTGCCGGGTGCCCGGTACTCCATCCTGTCCTGGGACTCCACCGCGAGCCGCCAGCTCCCGCTGAGCAGCGACGGCCACGCGGTCACCAGCTGGGCGGACACCCTGCGCCAGGAGCCCACCGCCCAGTCCCGGGGGTCGAATGTCGGCCGCCCGGTGGACCTGCTGGCCGAGGCGCTGCAGAACGCGGCCGAGGCCCAGCCGAACCACGTCCGGCTGGTGTTCTTCCTCTCCGACGGCGAGTCCACCGACGATGAGGAGGTGCCGTCCTACGAGTCGATGGCCGACCTGGTCGACGGTGGCGCGGTCCTGGGCTACGGCACCTCCGAGGGCGGCCGGATGCTGAAGGACGACGGCAGCGGGTACATCACTGACGCCGCCGGCCAGGAGGCGGTGTCCATCCTCGACGAGGCCGCGTTGCAGGCGGTGGCCGACCAGCTCGGCATCCCCTACGTGCACCGGGTCGGCCCGGACGAAGCCCAGCTGACCGGCCTGGTCGGCGACGTGCAGGCCGAGAGCGAACTGCGCGCGGAGGGCCGCCAGATCCTGATCTGGAACCCGGTGGTCTGGCCCGCTGCCATCGCCTTGGCACTCATCCTGCTGGTCGAGGCCTGGCTGCTGGTGCGAGGCTGGGTGCCGCTGCGCCGCGGGACCCGCAGCACCGGATCCAGCTCCGCACCGCACTCCGCCACCGAACCGGCCGCACCGTCCGCACCGGCCACCGCGACCACCCCGGTGTCGTCCTGGGCACCCACCCCGGCGCCGGAGCCCGTCACCTCGCCCGGACCGGGCACCGCACCGACGCCCGCGAAGGAGGACCGATGAGCCGCCTGCGCCGCCGCTCCCGTCCGGAGGGCAGCCCCCGCCGCACCCGCCGACCGCTGCTGCCCCCGCGCGAGCGCCGCCCGGCCCGCTGGGGCCTGATCGGCTGGTCCGCCTTCCTCTGGGTGCCCGCGCTGGCCGTCGCCGGCGTGCTGCTCGGTATGACCCTGTCCGCCCAGGCCGCGGTCTCCGCCTACCGCGACCAGGACGAGGGCCGCGGCGCGACCACCTTCGCCTGGCTGGGCCAGTGGGCCCCGATGGAACAGTGGAAGGCACCCTTCGACGAGGGCACCGCCCGGATGGCCGACGGACAGTCGCCCCGCCTGGCACTGTTCTCCCTGGACCGCGCGCTGCGCCTGGTCCCGGAGGACGCCCGCTGCGACGTGCAGACCAACCGTGCGGTGGTCCTGTCCGCGGTGGCCGACGGGTCGATGGCCGAGGCCGCCGACCACGTGCGCTGGATCACCGAACTGTCCCGGCTCCGCGGCGCCGGGGAGCCGGTGCCGGAGGACGCGGAGTGGGGCGACCGCACCCTGGCCGAACTGGTCGACGCCGGCCAGCGGCTGACCGAGAGCGCCCAGGCCGACTACCTGGCCGCCGCCGAGGCGCTGATGGACCCCGCCTGCGAGGACCAGCGTTCCGACGAGGAGCAGCAGCAGGCCGAGGACCAGGCCCAGCAGCTGGAGGAGCAGGCCGGCGAGGCGGGCGAGATGGGCGACCAGATGAACCCCAACTCCGGCGAGGGCGAGGGCGGCGAGGGCGGCCCGACCCCCGAGGAGCAGGAGCAGCAGCGCCAGCAGGAGCTGCAGGAGCGCAACGGGGGCGGCGACGGCGGCGGCTCCGATCCGGAGGGCGAGGACGAGGGCAGCGGCGGCGGGGTCGAGCGGCCGTGGTGAGCGCCCTGCGGTAACCCCCCTTCCACCGAGCCGGGGGCGCCTCCTAGCGTGGGCGGCACACCCGGTCCGCCCGCGACGGAAGGCTCCTCATGACGACGGTCCTGACCTGGATCCGCACCCCGGCCAGACTGTTCTGGGCCGGGGTGACGCTCTGCGCGGTCGTCCTGGCCGCCAATGCCGCGCTCACGGCCGTCCTACTCGACGGCCAGGTCCCGACTCCCCAGATGGCGATGTCCGTCGTCAACGGCCTGGTCACCCTGTGCACTGTGCTCGGTCCGGCGATGATCGTGGGCGCGCTGGCGGTCGAACTCGTCCGCCGGTCACCCGTGGACTAGAACGCCTCCCCCGAGCGCACCGCCTCCACCAGGCCGCGCTACATTGCTCATGGAACTCAGCCCACAACCGGCGCAGGCCGCGCCGAGCCGACCCAGGGAATGCGTGCAACTGCCGATGACCGCCCATCTCGTTCCCTTTCTGGGTTTCGCCTTCGCCGTGGCAGCCGCTATCCGCGGTTGGTATCCGAGCAAGAGGTCAGACCTGATCGCCGGCGTTGTCTCTCTGGCGGTCGGAACACTAGGGATGGCCCTGAGTGAGGACCCCGTGGTCCGGGTTGGATTCCCCCTGATCGGCGTGTCGTACGCGCTCTGGTGCGTGCAGTCCTCCGCGCGCTGGCACCAGCAGACGTCGAGGCGCCCCAAGCCGCCGCGGGCATGACGTCATCTCGTGACGTGTCAGGGGGGGTTGAGATGAACACGGGCTTCACCGTCTGGGCGAGAGTCCTGGGTGTGATCGCGGTAGTCGTGGGGAGCCTGACGGCGGTGGTCGTCTTCGTGAGCGGGTTCACCAGGCCGACCGCGACGGTCGTGGTCGCCCTCAGCGATCCGGCGATCTCCCTCTCAGACGACCGCGTCGGGGACGTGTCGTCGGTCGGAGCAACGGCAAAGTTCTTCTTCAACGACATGCAGGGCGGGGGGCGTGCCGCCAACCACCTCAGCCTCGTCGCGCTGTGCCTTGTCCTGGCGGCGATCGGGTTCGCCCTCGCCGGTCAGGCCCGTGCCGGCGCCCCTCACGGGTCCCTGTGGCTCCTGACCCACACGAGATACTCGACGGCGTTGGGCTGGAGCGTCGTGGCTCTGGGCGTCGTGCCCGGGTTCGCCGCCGACGCGGCTGCCAACGCGGTGCTCGCTGCTGCGGGGTCGCCCCCTGGCCTGTCCGCCGTGGGCGGTGTCGACCCGACCTGGGTGATCATCGGCGTCGGGTATCTCCTCGGCGTCCGGGCGGTGTCCCGAGGCCGTTCGGGCGCCTTCGGGCCACACGAACCGCGCGGGGTCCGAGCGCGTCGCTGACCCGGCATCCGCACCTGGTTCTCCGGTCACTCCCGGGCTAGAACGCCTCCCCCGAGCGCACCGCCTCCACCCAGGCCAGCGCCCGCTGGTACTCCGCGTCCCCGGTGCCGCGCCGCACGTCGGTGGCCTTGCCGTCCGCCTTCGGGTACGACCCCAGGTAACGCACCTGCGGGCAGGTCCGGTGCAGGCCCATCAGCGCCTCGCCGACCCGGGGTTCGGCGATGTGTCCCTCGATGTCGATCGAGAACGAGTACCGGCCGAGCGCGTCGCCGATCGGACGGGACTCGATCCGGGACATGTTCACCCCGCGGGTGCCGAGTTGCTCCAGCATCGACAGCAGGGCACCGGCCTCGTTGCTGGGCAGGTGGACGACCAGCGTGGTCTTGTCCGCACCGGTGGGCGGCGGGACCTGGCCCGGGCGACCGACCAGGACGAACCGGGTGACCGCCTCGGTGTTGTCCGCGACCTGGTCGGCGAGCACCCGCAGGCCGTAGTGGGTGACGGCCGGCGGCGGGACCAGCGCGGCGTCGAAGCCCAGCTCCTGTGCCGGTTCCGC
This sequence comes from Cellulomonas denverensis, assembly GCF_012396125.1. GTDB lineage: Bacteria > Actinomycetota > Actinomycetes > Actinomycetales > Cellulomonadaceae > Cellulomonas > Cellulomonas denverensis. The sequence continues at coordinate 791,862 of NZ_JAAXOX010000001.1, forward strand.
AGCCAGCAGCGCGGCCGGGGCAGTGTTGGAGCTGGCCGGGACGTGGGTGGCCTGCGGCAGGTGGGCGGCCAACCAGCGGCGGCACTGGACCCAGGCGTGCGGGTGGGCACTGATCCGCCGGACGTCGGCGAGTTCGACTCCCGGGCGTCCGACCAGCGCGAAGTCCACCGGCACCAGGATCTCGCGCTGCAACACCAGCGGGCTGCCGACCGCCAGCGCGTCCAGGGTGGCGGTGACCCCGCCCTCGCCGGTGCTCTCGATCGCCACCACCGCGTGCTCGGCCCGGCCCTCCCGCACCGCCTCGATCGCGGAGGTGACATCGGTCTGCGGCAGGTACTCGGCCTCGGTGTCGGAGACGACCTGGCGCAGCGCGGCCTCGGTGAACGTCCCGGCGGGGCCGAGGTAGGCGTACCGGGGACGGGCGGCGGGCGCGGTCATCACGGGCTCCTGTGGTCGAGCGTGTGCGGGCGGTGAGCGCCCTGTGGCCTGGGCGTGCACATGCCGTCCACACCGCCGCCGGGCGACCGTGCCGAGCGTAGTGCGCCCGTAGGCTGGAGCGGTGCCGACGTCCATCCCGCCCGCCGCCATGCCCCGCCGCATCCGGACCCTGCTGTCCGCCGCGCTGGCGCTGCTGGTGCTGCTGACCGGGGTCGGGCTGGCCGCCCCCGCCGGTGCCGCCGAGGAGGACACCGACGCCCCGGTGGTGCTGATCGGTGTCACCGGCCTGCGCTGGGACGACATCGGCTCGCTGACCACCCCGGCGCTCTGGTCGTTGTCCCGGGAGGGCTCGGTCGGCACCAGCGTGGTCCGGTCCAAGCGCTCCTTCACCTGTCCGTCCGCGGGCTGGTTGGCGGTCTCCTCCGGTGGCCGCTCCGACGATCTCACCGTGGCGGACGGCACCTGCCGCACCCTGCGCGACCCACTGCCGGACGGCGACGTGCCCGGGTGGGACGACTACCTGACCGCGACCAAGGCCTCCGGCTACGACTCCCGGCTCGGCCTGCTCGGCGACACGGTGGCCGCCGCGGGCCTGTCCGCCACCGGCATCGGGCCCGGCGCCGCGATCGCGCTGGCCGACACCGAGGGCCGGCCGGTCGGCACCCACATCCGCCGCCCCGCCACCGCCGAGGAGCTGCAGGACGAGGTCGAGGCCGCGATGGCCGGCTCCCAGCTGCTGGTGGTGGACGCCGGCACCGTGCGCGACCCCGGCTACCAGACCCGGGGCCGCTCGGGCGTGGACGGCGAACCGGCCGAGGACGAGGGCACCACGCCGGACGTCTCGGGCACCGACGTGGTGATCGAGCCGACCCGGGCCGAGCAGGTGCAGGCGATCGACGCGCAGATCGCCGCCGTGCTGGAGGGCATCGACCGGGCCGGCACCGACGCGACCGTCTACCTGGTCTCGCTCGCCGACTCCTCCCGGCGACCGCACCTACAACTGGCCGCGGCGACCGGACCGGCGATCGGCGGCGGCGAGTACACCGGCGGGATGCTGCGCTCCGGATCCACCCGGCAGGACGGCTACCTCCAGGTCACCGACGTCACCCCGACGCTGCTCACCGCGCTCGGCATCCGGGACCAGGCGCCCAGCGGCGCGATGGTCGGCAGCGTGATCTCCCAGCGGATCGACGACGACACCGCCACCGCCCGGGTCGCCTACCTGATCGACCAGAACCGGCACGCGCAGGCCGCCAAGCCACTGGTCAGCACCTTCTACGTGATCTGGGTGGCGATGAATCTGGCGCTGTACGCGCTGGTCACCGTCGGTCTGAACAGCCGGGTCCGGCAGTGGTTCGTCCGGTTGCTCGATCGGTGGCGGCCGAACCGGGTGCGCGGCCGGACGCGCGTCACCCCGCAGCGGGTGCTGCGCGGGCTGCGGATCGCCGCCGTCGTGGTCGCCGCGGTGCCGGTGTCCACCTTCCTGGCGAACCTGCTGCCCTGGTGGCGGGCCACCTCCGCCGGCTGGGCGCTCGCCGGAGTGGTCGCGCTGTTCTCGCTGGCGATCGCCCTGGTCGCCCTGCTCCCGCCGTGGCGCAGCAGCTTCCTCGGCCCGCTCGGCACGGTCGCCGGGATCACCGCCCTGGTGCTGACCTGGGACGTGGCCACCGGCGCACGGCTGGCCTTGGATTCGATGATGGGCCCGAGCTCCCTGGTCGCCGGCCGGTTCTACGGCTTCGGCAACCCGGCGTTCGCGCTGTTCGCCACCGCGATGGTGCTGGTCGCCCTCGCCCTGGCCAACCCGCTGGTTCGACGGGGCCGGCGCTGGGCCGCCGCCGGGGTGGTCGCCGTGGTCGGGATCGTCGCCACCGTGGTGGACGGCATGCCCTCGATCGGCGCGGACTTCGGCGGACCGCCGGCCCTGGTGCCGGGCTTCGCGATCATGGCGCTGCTGGTCGCCGGGATCAAGCTCAACTGGCGCCGGGTGCTCGGGGTGCTGCTGGCCGGCGCGGTCGTGGTGATCGGCCTGGCCCTGATCGACTACGCGCGCCCGGCGGACGACCGCACCCACCTGGGCCGGTTCATCGAGACCGTGCTGGACGGCGGGCTGTGGACCGTGCTGCTGCGCAAGGGCCAGGCCAATCTGGGCATCCTGTTCGGCAGCGAGCAGACCCTGCTGGCGATCGGCGGCGTGCTGCTGGTGGTCCTGCTGCTCGGCCGCCCGGCCCGCAACGCGGTCGGCGCCCCCGACGGCGGGCCCTACGCCTGGCTGTCCGCCGGTGCCCCGCTGCGCCGGCTGTCCACCGATGCCCCGGTGCTGATGCCCGGGCTGATCGGGCTCAGCGTGACCCTGTTCCTGGGCTTTGCGCTGAACGACTCGGGGGTGGTCGTGCCGGCCACCGGGATCGGGCTGGCGGTGCCGCTGCTGGTGGCGGCCAGTGCGACCTGGATGCTGACGCTGCAGCCGAAGGGCACGGTCGCCGCGGACCGGTCCTGAGTACCGGCCCGGCCTCGCCGGTCGACAGCGAAGCCGTCAGGCCTGGCGGGCCTTGCCGCCCCGGCCGACCGCGCGCACCCGGCGCGCGGCCACGGCGAGCTGCACGTCCCGGTACTGCGCCGCGCGGTGCAGCTGACCGCGCAGGTCGGTGCCGGACGGTCGGTGCCGCAGATCGCAGGGCACCTCGACCGCGACGAACCCCTTGCGCAGCAGGTCGATGGTCATGCCGGTCTCCACCCCCCAGCCACGGGCCAGCGGGGTGGCGGCCTCGAAGGCCTCCCGGGTCAGGCAGCGCATCCCGGACAGCGGCTGGGTCGGCGTCCACCCGGTCAGCGACTGGATCGCCCGGCGGGCGGCGCCCACCACGATCCCGCGGCCACCGGCGCCCGGCTGCGGCGGGAGCAGGGCGATCGACAGGTCGGCGGTGCCCTCCAGGACCGGCGGGACCAGCGGGGCGGTGTTGACCGCGGTGTCGCCCAGGTCGCCGTCGATGAACAACAGCAGGCGGGGCGGACGGTCCGGGGCGTCGCGCATCGCGACCACGGCGGCGCCGGTCTCCATCGCGGCGGCCTTGCCCCGGTTGTGCGAGTGCCGGACGACCACCGCGCCGGCCTCCCGGGCCACGTGCTGGGTGTTGTCCTCGGAGCCGTCGTCGACGACCAGCACCAGGTCGACGTGCGGGATGGCGCGGGCGGAGCGGACGGTGGCGGCGATCCGGCGCGACTCGTCCTTGGCCGGGATCACCACGGCGACCCGCTGGCGGCTGCGACCGGTCCGGGGTGCCACGGCGGCAGCCGGCTCGGCGGACTGGCCGCGGCGGCGCTTGCCGGTGCGGGGGGCGGATCCGGGCACGCCGTCGTCGTCCTGCTCCGCCACCGGGTCGGATCCGGTCCGCTGCTCAGCCTCGCCCGTCACGGACTCAGCCTAGCGATCCGCCGAGGTCCGGGGCCTCGTCACACGCGGGACCGGACCGGTTCCTTCACGACGACGCCGCGACCCCCGGAGGTGGGGGCCGCGGCGTGACGGGGCGCGGGGCTCAGCGCAGCGTCACCTGGCGGGCGACGATGCCGGCCCGGGCGCGGCGCTCGTTGGCGTCCAGCGGCTCGGTGTTCTCCAGCGCGGCGGTGAAGGACGGGGCGAACTCCCGCAGGGCGGCCTCGATGTCCTCCGCCTCGGAGCCGCGGGCCAGCTCCCAGACCGGGACGACCAGGCCGGTGGACCGGAAGTAGCCGATGAACTTGGAGCCGTCGAAGCCGGACGCGCGCTTGGCGTGCAGCCGGGCCAGGGCGTCCAGCACCTGCTGCTCCTCGTGCGGCTGCGCCCAGCGCAGGAACTCCTTGGCGCCCATCCGCACCCAGTAGGCGGCCTCGACGCCGGGCAGCTTCTTGGTGTCGATGATGCCGGCGTCCGCCTCCTCCACCGCGTGCTTCAGGTCGTCGGTCATCTCGGTGTCCGGGGCGATCCAGTAGCCGAAGGTGTCCAGCACGGTCACCTCGAACGGCACGGTCGGGTCCAGCACGTCCTGCAGCCGGGGGCCGGGCTCGGGCAGGCCGACGGTCTCGATCGCGGTGCCGGGCTCGGAGTCGAGCGCCTCCAGCAGCGCGGCGGCCAGGTCACGGCTGGGGTCGCCGGAACCACCGACGGTCTGCAGCGCGAGCAGCACCACCCCGTCGGCCCGGTGCAGGGCGGCCCAGCCGTCCGGCAGCACGGTGGTGACGGTGATGTCCCGCGCGCCGTGGTCGGCGGTGGTCCGGGCGGTGGCGGTGGCGGCGGGCACCAGTTCGCGCAGGGCGACCCAGTCCGGCTCGCCGGGGAGGCCCTCGAAGGGGCGCAGCACGAAGTCGATGGAGGATGCGGTGGCCATGCGGGCCAGATTACCGGGGCGGTCGGCTGTCCACAGGCGCGGTCGTACTCAGGTCGTCCCCAGATGGACCTTCCGCCCTGCTCGGAGCGCGTTCGAGTGGCAGGATCACCGGGTATGGACCCCCGCGCCGGAACTCCCGCCCAGCCTGCCGACCTGATCGACGTCGACGCCCTGCTGTCGGCCTACTACGACCGGCGGCCCGACCTCGACGACCCGGCACAGCGGGTGGTCTTCGGCACCAGTGGCCACCGCGGATCGTCGCTGGACGGCGCCTTCAACGAGGCGCACATCATCGCGATCACCGCCGCGATCGTGGAGTACCGCCGCGGGCAGGGCACCGACGGGCCGCTGTTCATCGGCCGCGACACCCACGGGCTGTCCGAGCCCGCCTGGCGCACCGCGCTGGAGGTGCTGGCCGCCGCCGGGGTGGAGGTCCGGATCGACGCCCGGGACTCCTGGACCCCGACCCCCGCCGTGTCGCACGCGATCCTGCTGCACAACGGCGCCGCCACCGCCGAGGGCGTGCGCGCCACCGGCCCCGGGCTCGCGGACGGCATCGTGGTCACGCCCTCGCACAACCCGCCGCGGGACGGCGGCTTCAAGTACAACCCGCCGCACGGCGGTCCGGCCGGTTCCGAGGCGACCGGGTGGATCGCGGACCGGGCGAACCAGATCCTGGCCGAGGGGGTGGACCGGGTGCCGCGGGTGCAGATCGACGCCGCGCTGGCCGCCGACACCACCCGCCGGCACGACTTCCTGGGTGCCTACGTCGACGACCTGTCCTCTGTGATCGACCTGGACGCGATCCGCTCCGCCGGGATCCGGATCGGCGCCGACCCGCTCGGTGGCGCGTCGGTGGAGTACTGGGCGGCGGTCGCCGAGCGCTACGGCCTGGACCTGACCGTGGTGAACCCGCAGGTCGACCCGCGCTGGTCCTTCATGACCCTGGACTGGGATGGCAAGATCCGGATGGACTGCTCCTCCCCCTCCGCGATGGCCTCGCTGGTCAAGGCGATGGACGGGGACGCGCCCTACGACATCGCCACCGGCAACGACGCCGACTCCGACCGGCACGGCATCGTCACCCCGGACGCCGGGCTGATGAACCCCAACCACTACCTCGCGGTGGCGATCCGGTACCTGTTCTCCGGCGCACGCCCGGGCTGGCCGGACAGCGCCGCGGTCGGCAAGACCCTGGTGTCCTCCTCGCTGATCGACCGGGTGGTGCGCAGCACCGGGCGGTCGCTGCTGGAGGTCCCGGTCGGCTTCAAGTGGTTCGTGCCCGGCCTGCTCGACGGGTCGGTGGGCTTCGGCGGCGAGGAGTCCGCAGGGGCGTCGCTGCTGCGGACCGACGGCTCGGTGTGGACCACGGACAAGGACGGCATCATCCTGGCGCTGCTCGCCTCGGAGATCCTGGCGACCACCGGGCGCAGCCCGTCCGCCCACCACGCGGAACTGGTCGGCGAGTTCGGCGAGTCCTGGTACGCCCGGGTCGACGCCCCGGCCACCCTGGAGCAGAAGGCCGCACTGGCCAAGCTGTCCCCGGAGCAGGTCACCGCCACCACACTCGCCGGGGAGCAGATCACCGCCAAGCTCACCGAGGCCCCGGGCAACGGTGCGGCGATCGGCGGGCTCAAGGTCACCACGGAGAACGCCTGGTTCGCGGCCCGGCCGTCCGGGACCGAGAACGTGTACAAGATCTACGCCGAGTCCTTCGTCGGGCCGGATCACCTGGCGCAGGTGCAGGAGGCGGCGCGCTCGGTGGTGGGGGACGCGCTCGGCGGCTGAGGCTGCGCGGGTGAGGTGTGCGCTGGGCTAGGGCCAGGCGCTGTCGCGGCGACGACGGTCGGCATCGACTCGGGCCTGCCATCGCAGTGCCACCGCCGCGATCACCCGCACCACCAGCACCATGGCGGTGAAGCAGACCAGCGCCTTGTCGATGTAGGCCCCCGCGATGCCACCGGCCCAGGCCTCGAAGTCCGCGAGTTCCCCCGGCCGGATCAGCTCCCGGCGCCCGGCGACCGCCTCCGCGACCAACCGCTCGATGAGCCGAGCGCGGACCGGACCCGCGAGGACGGCGGCCGACCCCGCACAGATCGGCACGAGCACCGCCGCGGCGAGCCATGGCGCCCACCCACGGGCCAGCGCTCTCCTGCGCAGCCACAGGGCGAACTCCAGCGGGAGAGTGACACACAGAACGACAGGCCCGAGCGGGTAGCTGTCGAGATGGGGCCTGTGGCGCGTCGGGCTGAGTGGAGGCAACAGCGAGTGCCTGACCTCGGTGCCCTCGGGGAAACTCACCGCGAGAGAGGCAGCGGCGATGACACCGAAGATGACGAGCAGCAGGAGCACCCGGTAGCGGCGCTCCGCTCGAGCGCGGGAGGAACGCCGCGAACCGCTCGCACCGAGCCCGCACCACAGACACGGCCCGTCGTTGCGGTCCAACGACCACCGGCCACACCGCGGGCATGCCCCGGAGCGACCGGGTGCTGCGCTGGTCGGCATCTCCGCCCGCCCTCAGCGGATCCTGTGCGGTGTGGCCGTGTCGCAGCGCGTCACCCGCCCATCAGGTATCGCCACAGCCGCTCCGAGTACCGCCCCTGGTTGCTCGCGATCATCGCGGCGTAGTTCGCCTGCTGCGCAAGGGTCCGGGTGCCGAAGTACGCCATGTTCGCCAGCTGCACAGCGCCCGTCGCGAGCCACCCGATCGGCCCGGAGCCGACCGCTGCCGCACCCACCCCAGCAGCGAACAGGCCGACAGTGTCCTGGACGACCTGCTTGTTGAGCGACTCAACGGAGAGCGACCCATCGACCAGGTTCTCCACCACACGTTCCGGGCTGTCCGAAGTCGATCCGAGGTAGCGACTCCACGAGTTGATCGTCCCCTTCACATCCTCCACACCCGTCGCCCCATCGAGCGCCGCCGACGTGACGGTGATGAGGTTCACCGCCTCGAACACCGGATGCGTGACCGCACCCTTGAGGTCGATCAGTGCGTTGGCTGCCTGCTTCAGCGCGTCCGCGTGCTCCAGTGTGGAGCTGGTCGACAGGAATCGGTCGTAGACCAGCCGGTCGTCGTCGGTGATCCACGCCGACAGGTACTGGTAGTCGTTCGAGGCGTCCGCCAGGCCCGGCAGCAGGCCACGTGGGACGTCGACGTAGTGCGACAGGTACATGTAGACGATCTCGTCATTGAGCGACCTGGCCTGGCGGTCTCGGGCGGAGTTGACCTCGGCGATGTAGCCGGCGTAGGCCAGTCGTGCGGCGGTGAGCTGCTCCTCCTCGCTCGACCTCGACGCCGTCGGCGCGGCCGCCGTCCGCGGTGCGACGTCACGGTCCGCCCCCTGGTCCTCGAGCCAGGTGTCCAGGCCGGCGGCGACCTGCTGGTAGAAGTCGTCATCGCGCTCGGGCAGCTCCAGGTCCGCGGCAGTCAGCCCGATCCGGTCGAGCGCCTCATTCGCCTCCCAGGCGGCGGTGATGATCTCCGCTGCGAGGCCGTAGTCGATCCGGTCGGTGGCCGCCGTGGCGGCGGTGGCGCTCGGCAGCCCAGTGGCTCCGAGCGCGGTGACCAGGCCCAGGACGAGCCCGGCCCGTCGTGTGGTCGTGAGCATGTCGTTCCCCCTTGTCGTCAGCCGTGCCCCCTGCGGGCCGGCGGCCGGTCGTCAGGACCGGCGGCTTCACGCTAGGGACGGCCGGCACCGGCGAAGGAGCCCACCTCCGCAGAAGTACGGAGCCCACGTCGCGGGATGACGGACACCGGGGCGAGGCCACGCTGGAACGCGCCGGGCGGGCCGGTTCGCGCGCGGGCGCCGAGTCGAGCGAGGGAGGCGCGTGGCGGCGACGACCGCGCCCCCGAAACGATTCGGCCGGTGTCGGCGCCGTACCCCAGACTGGGACCGTGGGTCCCTATCGCGTCGTCCTGTCCCGTCCTGGCGCACTGAACTTCTCCGCCGCCGGGCTGGTGGCGCGACTGCCGATGTCCATGGTCGGCATCGGCATCGTGCTGATGATCCGGGCGCTGTACGGCTCCTACTCGCTGGCGGGCGGCGTCTCGGCGGTGTACGTGCTGGCCCAGGCGGTGTGCTCGCCGCAGATCGCCCGGTTCGTCGACCTGCACGGCCAGGCCCGGATCATGCGGCCGGCGGTCGCGATCTCGGCCACCGGCCTGATCGCGCTGATCCTCTCCGCACTGGCCGGGGCACCGTCGTGGATCCTGTTCGTCTTCGCGGTGATCGTCGGCGCCACCATCGGGTCCTTCGGAGCGCTGGTCCGGGCCCGCTGGTCGCACCTGGTGCAGGACGGCCGCGAGCTGCACACCGCCTACTCCCTGGAGTCCGCCGCCGACGAGCTGGTGTTCGTGGTCGGGCCGGTGCTCGCCACCACCCTGGCCACCAGCGTCGCGCCGGCCGCCGGACTGGTGGTGCCGGTGATCGGCATGGTGGTCGGCGGCTACTGGTTCCTGTCCCAGCGCGGCACCGAACCGCCCGCCACCCCGCGACCGACCGGCGCCGACGCCGCGCCCCGCCGCTCCGTGATGCGCAACCCCGGCATGATCGTGCTCGCGATCGTCTTCATCGCGATCGGCTCGATCTTCGGCGCCACCGACGTCTCCACCGTCGCCTTCGCCACCGAGCACGGCCGGGAGGGACTGGCCGGCGTGCTGCTGGCCATCTTCGCCTGCGGGTCGCTGATCTCCGGCCTGCTGTACGGCGCCCGGCACTGGGCCAGCCCGCTGTGGATCCGGTTCGCGATCGGCACCGTCGCCCTGGTGCTCGGCACCGCACTGTTCGTGCTCGCGCACACCATGGTGGCGCTGGCCGTGGTCATGTTCGTCACCGGGTTCTCGATCGCCCCCACCCTGGTGAACGGCAACGCCCTGGTGCAGAGCTTCGTGCCGCGGGCCCGGCTCACCGAGGGCCTGACCTGGGTCGGCACCTCGCTCGGGGTCGGGGTGTCCGCGGGGTCGGCGATCGCCGGTCCGGTGATCGACGCGCACGGGTCCCACGGCGGGTACCTGGTGGTGCTCGGCTCCGGGGTGCTGGCCGTGGTCGCGGTGCTGGCCGCCCTGCGCACGCTGCGCGCCGGCGCCACCCCGATGGAGACCGGGACCGTCGCCCCGCACTGACCCTGCGCCGGGCCGATACCGTGACCGGCGTGCCCGACGACCTGCGCACCCCACCGATCGACGCCGACACCCGCACCGGCCTGCTGCGCGCCCTGGAGCCGCTCGGACCGGTGACCGGGCTGACCCAGCTCGCCGGTGGCATGTTCGCCACCAGCGTCCGGGTCGACCTGGCCGATGGCCGACGGGTGGTCGCCAAGACCGCCCCCGCGCAGGAGGACAGCCTGCTGCGCTACGAGCACGATCTGATCCGCACCGAGGCATTGGTGTACGCCGAGGCGGTCGACGACCCGGCCCTGCTGATGCCCCGCCCGCTGCTCACCGACTTCAGCCGGGAGCACCTGCCCGGTGATCTGGTGGTGGCGACCTGGGCCGAGGGGGTGCGCGCCGACTCCGAGCCCGACCTGGCCCGGGCGACCGCGGCGGTCCGCAACCCCGGGGTCGGCCGGCTGATGGCCGCTCTGCACCGGCACACCGGCGAGTACCACGGCTACCCCTCCGGGCCCGACTCCCTGCGCGGCGACACCTGGCCGGACACCCTGACCGCGATGATCGAGGCCGTGCTCGCCGACGCCGCCGACTGGTCGGTGCCGGTCCCCGCCGACCGGGTGCGCGCCGCCCTCGCCCGGTACCGGGAGGACCTGGCCACCGTCGAGCGCCCCGCGCTGGTGCACGCCGACCTGTGGCCGGGCAACCAGTTCATCGACCCACACACCGGCGCGCTGACCGCCGTGATCGACCCGGAGCGGGCGTTCTGGGGCGACCCGCTGTTCGACCTGATCGGCTGCGACCCGTTCCGGCCCGACGTCGACCCGAACCTGGCCGCCGGGTACCGGGAGGCCGGCGGCGACCTGCCGCTCGACCGGCCCGAGATCCGGCGCCGACTGGCGTTCTGCCGGGTCTACCTGGCGCTGATCATGCGGGTCGAGGTGCGGCCGCGCCGGTACCAGGGCGACTGGCTGCCGGGGTACCTGGTGCAGATCGAGGACATGCTGAGGGCAGGGCTCGACGACCTGGACTGAACCCGGTCAGCGCAGCACCGGTCGCGCCTCCCCCTCGGCGGGCTTGCGGCGTTCGGCGTAGATCCCGAGCACCAGCAGCAGCCCGCCCGCGGACAGCAGGGTCAGCAGCCACGGACCGGCCGAGATCGCACTGCCGAGCTGGGTGCCGAAGACGCTGAGCACCGCCAGGCCCAGGGTGACCGACCCGATCACCAGGGGTGCGCGCAGCAGCTCGCGGGCACCGGCGACCATGAACACCAGGGACAGCGCGACGACCAGGATCGCCCGCCAGGTGACCGGGTCGGTCCAGATCGCCAGCAGCGACGGGCCGAGCGTGGCGGCGACACCGGGTGCCAGGGTGGCCATCGAGCCGCGGAACCCGACCGGCCAGGCGCGCGGTCCCGGGCGGTCGTCCCCGGCGCGCAGGGCCAGCAGACCGGCCAGGGTCAGTCCGAGCCCGAGCGGCAGCGCGTAGACCTCGACCCGCAGCTCGCGCAGGCTCCAGCCACCGATCGCCCAGGCCACCGCGATCAGCCAGCCGAACCAGGCCGGTGGCAGCACCAGCCGCCCGCCGGGCCGGACCGCGAGCACGGTCAGCGCGAGGGCGGCCAACTCCAGCGCCAGCGCCACCCAGACCACGGTCCAGGTCGGCCGGACCGCGCTCAGGCCGGCGATGGTGAACGCCGCGAGCGCCGGTGCCGACGACCACGGACGCCAGGCGGCCGCGCGGCGCGCGGTGAGCAGCAGCCCGGCCAGGGCCAGCAGTGCCGCGCCGATCACCGCCCAGCCCAGGGCCGCACCGAAGACCGCGGCGTTGCGGGCCTCGGTCGCCCACGGGGTGTCGACCGCCAGCCACACCGCCCGGACCGGACCGGCCAGCGCGGCGGCCCCCGCGGCCCAGGCGAGCGGGTCGGTCAGCGCGCCGAACACCGGGCGCAGCCGAGGACGGCCAAGCCAGAACGCGAGCCCGGCCAGCACTGCGGCACCGGCGAGCAGGACGGTCGCCCGGATGTCGATCTCCCGGCCGGCCAACAGCAGGACCAGGGTCGGGACCACCAGCAGCGCGAGCCCGGACGCGGCCAGCGGCCACCAGCGCTCCGGGCGGCGGCGGGTCAGCCAGCCGCCGACCAGCACCGCGGCCAGCGCGGGCGGCACGGTGTACGCCTCGACCAGGCCGATCCCGCCCCAGGCCAGCGCGGTCCACAGCACCCCACTCCAAAGGGCCGCCGCCACCCACCACACCGGCCGGCGGTCGGAGCGGGCCGCCACCGCACTCGCCCCGGCGGCCAGCACGGCGGTGACCACCAGCACGGTGTCCGCACCCGTGGTCGGCCACGCCCACGCGACGACCAGGATCGCCGCGCCGGTGCCCAGCGCCGACCACTCCAACGCGATCCGGGCGGAGGCGATGCCGCGGCGCGCCAGCAGGCCACCCATCCCGGGCGCCCCGACCGCGACGACCGCCGACAGCACGGCCAGCACCGGCAGCAGCACCGGGGAGGCCGATCCGGGCAGCAGCATCGCCCCGGCATTGACCGCCGCGACCACCAGGGTGGGCAGCAGCGCCGCCGCGGTCAGCACCCGCAGCTCCCCCGGGACCGGCCGGGTCCGGGTCGCGAGCAGCACGGCCTCGGCGATCGCGAGCGCGGCGGCGGTCCACCCGGCGGCCCAGCTCCGGTCGGCCAGCGTGGTCGCGCACGCCACCGTCACCGGCACCGCCGCGACCACCAGCACGGCGAGCCAGGATCCGGTGTCCACCCGGCGCGCCGGAGTCAGCGCGAGCATGAGGGCGACCAGCACGACGGCCAGCACCCCGGCGATCGTCGGAGCGGACCACTCCAGCCAGGTCAGCGCCACCGCCGCGACCAGCGACGGCCAGATCACGGCCACCAGCACCGGCACCCATCGCAGGTCCGGGCTGGTCAGTCGGCGCAGGCGCAGCGCCAGCACCGGGATCACCAGACCGGCGATCAGCGCCGTCGGCCGCGACACCCAGCCGAGGATCGCCAGCAGCGCAAGCTGCCCGACCGCACCGGTGAGCAGGATCGAGAACCACGGACCGGGCCGCGGGACCCGCCGGGCGGCCTCGACCAGCGCCACCGCGACCAGCAGCTCGCCGGCCAGCAGGGCGCCGGACCACGGCCGCAGCAGCACCGGCAGCATCCCGGCCACCACCAGGACGGACACCGGTGCCAGCACCCGGCCCACCGTGCGCTCCCACGCCGGGCGCGGTTCGCGCCGGAACTGCGGCGGCGACATCGGGGTCGCCGGGGGCATGACCACCCGCGCCACCCGGTCGGGCAGCCGCAGCCGTTCGGTCAGCAGGGACAGCCCGAGCAGACAGCCCGCCGCGACCAGCGCCCGCCACGGCCCCGCCTGATCACCGTCGAACACGCCGATCGGCAGCAGCTCCGGCACCCGCGCCGCTGCGGTCTGCTCGACCAGCACCGCCACCGCGACGGTCGACTCCAGCACCGACACCGCACTGACCAGCACGGCGACCGCCCCGCCCAGCACCGCGGCCCGGTGCAGCGGACCGTTCCGCCACCGCCCGCCCGCCGACACCAGCGCCAGCCAGACCACCGAGGCCGCCACCGGCACCAGCGCCCCGGTCGGCGCCGCCGCGGCGAACGCAGCCGCCGCACCGACCAGCAGGAACCCGCCCATGCCGAGCCAGAACCGGCCACCCTCCGACCACGCCTGGACGGCGGTCAGCACCGCGGTCACCGCCAACCCGAGCCCCAGACCCACGAACACCAGCACCGGCACCCCGTCCGACACCGTGCTGCCCGGGTCGAACCGGGACACCGCCCCGGTGACGAACAGCGGCAGCAGACCCAGCAGCGGCACCGTCCAGGCGACCAGCACCATCGACTCGGCCTGGGTCCGCACCCCCACCGAAGACGCCACCCGCTCGCGGAACGGCCGGCGCACCAGCGTCGTCGCGGCGGCCAGCGCGATGCCGACCACCAACCCGGTCACGTCGCCGGTCGCCGCGCCGAGCAGCAGCGGCACCACCGGCAGCACCACCACCAGCGACGCCCACGCCCGCAGACCGGTCCGGCGGCCCGCCAGCACCCCGCCGGCCACCACCGCGGCGACCCCCAGCGCCGCCACCACCGGGCGCGCATGCCCGTGCACCAGCAACGCCAGCACCCAGCAGTCCACCAGCGCCAGCGCCGCCGTCAGCCACGCCACCGCCTGCGCCGACGACCGCAGACCGCGGCGCAGCAGCAGCCAGGTCCCGGCCGCGGACATCCCGGTGGACAGCACCAGCACCCCGGCGCGCAGGAACGGGCTGTCCGCCACCAGGAAGAAGCCGAACACCAGGGCGGCGACGGCGAACATGGCCGATCCGGCCAGCGCGAAGATCGCGCTCACGTCGACCGGGGCGGGGACAGGTACACCGGGGGGCGGCGGGACCGGGCCGCCGGGGTAGCCGGGGCGGCCGGCCGGCGGGTAGGGGCCCGCCTGGGGCGGGGCCCCGGGGCGGCCCGGCGGGTACGGAGCCCAGTAGGGCGCGGCGCCGGGGCGGGGTGCCGGGCCAGGGCCACCAGGCGCACCCGGGGCTGCCGGCCCACCCGGGTAGGACGCCGCTACACCCGGGGCTCCCGGCCCACCGGGGAAGGACGCGGCCGCGCTCGGACCAGCCGCCGCACCGGGACCAGCCGTCGCGCCCGGATAGGACGCGGCAGCACCTGGACCTCCCGCCGCACCCGGGTCAGAACCCGCCCCCGGACCTCCCGCCGCACCCGGAGCCGCGCCCGGGTGGCCGTACCCTCCCGACGCACCGCCCGGGTGAGCGGGTGCACCCTCCGCACTCGGCCCGCCGGACACCCCGGGCGCGCGATCCGGCCCGCCAGTCGCACCCGGGGTTCCGGTGCCCCCCGCGCCCGGCGCGACCCCCGCACCCGGATACCTGACCCAGCCGTCCGGGCGCCCCTGCCCATCCGGCACCGCGTCTCCCCGCCCGCCCGTGCCCGCATCGGACCGCTCCGCCCCGCGCTCCCCCGCGGCCGGCAGCAGATCCGCCACCCGCCAGCCCGACCCGTCCTCGCCGGCCCGGACCAGGCCCTGCCGCTCGCGCACCTCGACCACCGTG
Organism: Cellulomonas denverensis; assembly: GCF_012396125.1. Classification (GTDB taxonomy): domain Bacteria; phylum Actinomycetota; class Actinomycetes; order Actinomycetales; family Cellulomonadaceae; genus Cellulomonas; species Cellulomonas denverensis. The sequence continues at coordinate 806,886 of NZ_JAAXOX010000001.1, forward strand.
TGGTCGTGCCGGCCGAGGGCGGCGGCGACCGCGTCGGCGACCTCGGCGAGCTGGATGCCGTCGTCGCCGTCGAGTCGCAGGCCGCACCGGGTGCAGGCGGGGCCGGTCAGGGGCGCGGCGCAGTCGGGGCACCGGGTGTAGTCGAGCAGCCGGTGGCGCAGGGCGTTCTGCCAGGAGTTCTCACGCACGTCCCGGAGCGTCCCACTATCGAACCCGCGATGTGGCGCTGCACACAGTTTCTGCTCAGGGTCGGACGGTTCGGGCGTTCTTCTCCATGGTTTCCGCCGTCCGGGACCGGCTCGCCGGGCGGGGGTCGTCCGGGCGGGGCAGGGTGGAGGCACCTCGGCGTGACCGACCAGACACCCAGCCGACTGGCAGCGCGCCAAACATGGGATGACTATCGGAACAGGGCCCACCATCCGCAGACCGAGGGAGCAGACCGTGGCACGGACCATCAGCATCGCCGACCAACTCGTGGCGCAGATCGTCGCGGCGGGAGCCCGGCACATCTACGGCATCGTGGGCGACAGCCTGAACCCGGTGGTGGACGCGGTCCGCCGCGCGCAGAAGGACGGGGTGGACATCAGCTGGGTCCATGTCCGGCACGAGGAGGCCGCCGCCTTCGCCGCCGCCGCGGAGGCCGAGCTGACCGGGACGCTCGCGGTGTGTGCGGGCTCCTGCGGGCCGGGCAACCTGCACCTGATCAACGGCCTCTACGACGCGAACCGCAACCGGGTCCCGGTGCTGGCGATCGCCTCGCACATCCCGAGCGCCCAGATCGGCACCCAGTTCTTCCAGGAGACGCACCCAGACCGGCTGTTCGTGGAGTGCTCGGTGTACTCCGAGATGATCTCCAGCCCGGTGCAGGCCGGCCGGGTGATCCGCTCGGCGATCCACCACGCTTACGGGGCGCCCGGGGTTGCAGTGCTCACCCTGCCCGGTGACGTCGCCGACATGGAGTCGCCGGTGCCGGCCACCGACGTGCTGACCCGCCCGGTGCCGCCGCGGGTGGTGCCGGACGCCGCCGAGGTCGCCGCGCTGGCCGAGGCGATCGACGGGGCGAAGAAGGTCACGATCCTGGCCGGCGCCGGGGTGAGGGACGCGCACGACGAGGTGATCGCGCTGGCCGAGCTGATCGGCGCGCCGGTCGGCCACAGCCTGCGCGGCAAGGAGCACATCCAGTACGACAACCCCTACGACGTCGGGATGACCGGGCTGCTGGGCTACGGCGCACTGCAGTCGTCGATGGACGAGGCGGATCTGCTGCTGCTGCTCGGCACCGACTTCCCCTACGACCAGTTCCTGCCCGCCGACGTCCGCACCGCCCAGGTCGACATCGAGCCGACCCGGCTGGGCCGCCGCACCCGGATGGACCTGGCGGTGGTCGGCGACGTGGCGGAGACGCTGCGGCTGCTGTTGCCCCAGGTGCAGCGCAAGACCTCGCGCCGGTTCCTGGACTCGATGCTGAAGAAGCACCACAAGGCGATGTCCGGTGTGGTCGGCGCGTACACCAAGGACGTCGAGCACCACACCCCGATCCACCCGGAGTACGCCGCGGTGCTGCTGGACGAGGAGGCCGCCGAGGACGCGGTGTTCACCGTCGACACCGGGATGGGCAACGTCTGGGCGGCCCGCTACCTGACCCCCAACGGTAAGCGCCGGGTGATCGGCTCCTTCCTGCACGGGTCGATGGCCAATGCGGTGCCGCACGCGATCGGCGCCGCCTTCGCCGCCCGGGACGACCGGGACGCACCGCAGAAGCACGTGGTGGCGATCGCCGGCGACGGTGGCCTGTCGATGCTGCTCGGCGAGCTGATCACCCTGGTGCACTACAACCTGCCGGTGAAGATCATCCTGTTCGACAACGCGACGCTCGGGATGGTCCGGCTGGAGATGCTGGTGGACGGGCTGCCGAGCTTCGGCACCGATTCACCCGCGATCGACTACGCGGCGGTTGCCCAGGCGGTCGGCATCCCGGCGGTGCGGGTCGAGGACCCGACCCAGATCCGGTCCGCGCTGCGCCAGGCGTTCAGCCACGACGGCCCGGCGCTGGTCGACCTGGTCACCGACCCGCGGGCGCTGTCCCTGCCGCCGAAGATCACCCGCCAGCAGGTCACCGGTTTCACCGCCGCGATGAGCAAGGAGATCCTGGGCGGCGGCATGGCCGAGGTGATGTCGATGGCCCGGTCGAACCTGCGCAACGTGCCGCGCCCCTGACGCGCACCGCCCGCCCAGCCCTCGCTCCCTGCTCCCCGACCCTCCCTCGGGCCCGGCTTCCTCATCGAGGTTGCACGAATGCACGCTTCCGGGGCCGGGAGGCGTGCATTCGTGCAACCTCGGTGAGACGGGGACGGGGAGCGGGGTCGGTTTCGAGTATTCGGGCGAGTTCGGCGCGGCGGACGAGCGCCACAAGGTCCGGCAGGGGCCGGCCCGGCAGGTCAGGGCGCGGCGAGGTCAGGTCCGGCGCCGGTTCCGGAGCCCCGGCCGGCGACGGCCAGGGAGGTCGGGTTCAGCCGCGGGCGCGGGCCCCGCGGCGCCGGGCGCGGTCAGGCGAGTTCGTTCAGTGCCGCGCGGATCTCCCGGGTGATCCGGCCCATCGCCTGCTCCGCGGCCTCCGGGTCGCGGGCCCGGATCGCCGCCGCCACCGCCTCGTGTGCGGCCAGCGCCTCCTCGCGGGGGTGGTGCGGCATCAGGCCGTGCCGGGTGCGGCCGGCCAGCACCTCGGCGACCACCTCGGTGAGCGCCTGGAACATCTCGTTCCCGCTGGCGGCGAGCACGAGGTGGTGGAACATGATGTCCGCCTCCAGGAACTCTTCCGTCACGCCGGCCTCACCGAGGTGCCGGAGCCGGGCGGCCAGGTCCACCAGGCGGTCGGCCTGTGCACCGTCGGCGTTCCAGGCGGCCGAGGCGGCGGCGACCGGTTCGATCGCGGCGCGCAGTTCGGTCAGCGAGCGGAGCTGCGCCACCCGGTGCGGGCCGGCCAGCCGCCACCGGATCACCTGCGGGTCGAAGACCGCCCAGTCCCGCGCGGGCCGGACCACCAGGCCGACCCGGCGCCGGGAGGTGACCAGTCCCAGGTGCTCCAGCGAGCGCATCGCCTCCCGCGCGACGGTGCGCGAGATGCCGAACCGCTGCTGGATGCCCTCCAGGGTGAGCACCTGGCCCGCGGCCGGCTGCCCGGAGGCGATCTCGGCACCGAGAGTGTCGGTCACACGGCTGTGCAACACCTCAGGCACGGCTGACTCCTGTTCCGGGCCTGCGGGCCCACCTGCACGGTCGCACCCCGCCGCGCGGGGCTCCGCCGAGCATGCCAGGGTCACCTCGGTGCCGACCAACCGGGCCTCGGTTCTGGTATGACCATGGGGTTCCAAAGATCGTATTTTTGTGCCACAGTGGCCGGCACCGGACACAGCGCCCGGACAATGACGTTCTGAGGAGGTCACCCATGTCCGACGTCCAACACCTGGTGGTGATGGGGGTCGCGGGGTCAGGCAAGACCACCGTCGCGCAGATCCTCGCCGACCGGCTCGGCTGGCCGTACGCCGAGGCCGACGAGTTCCACCCGCAGGCGAACATCGACAAGATGTCGGCGGGCACCCCGCTGACCGACGATGACCGCTGGCCCTGGTTGCAGGCCATCCGGGACTGGCTGACCGAGCAGACCCGGGCCGGCCGTAGCGCGATCGTCACCTGCTCCGCGCTCAAGGTCGCCTACCGGGACGTGCTGCGCGAGGCCGAGGGCCGGGTGCGGTTCGTGCACCTGGACGGCACGATCGAGCAGATCGGCGAGCGGATGTCCGGTCGCAAGGGCCACTTCATGCCGCCCTCGCTGCTGCCCTCCCAGTTCGAGACCCTGCAGCGACTCGGCGACGACGAGGACGGCGTGGTGATCCCGATCGCGATCTCCCCGCAGTCCGTGGCGGACGCCGCCCTGCGTGAGCTCGGCATCGAGGCCCGGAGGACCGCCTGATGAGCACCGCACTCCTGGTCGCCGCCGTCGAGGCCGGCCCGGTCGCCTCCACCGGCCGCCTGGTCACCGCCGCCGTGATCGGCATCGCCGTGCTGGTGGCGCTGATCGTCTGGCTGAAGCTGCACCCGTTCCTGTCGCTGATGATCGGCGCCGCGGTGCTGGCCGTGATCGCCGGCCTGCCCTACACCGACGCCTTCACCTCCTTCACCACCGGGCTCGGCACGACAGTCGCCGGGGTCGGCATCCTGATCGCCCTGGGCGCGATCATCGGCAAACTCCTGATCGACTCCGGCGGTGCCGACCAGATCGTCGACACCATCCTGGCCAAGACTCCGGCCAAGCGACTGCCGTGGGCGCTGGCCTTCGCCGCGTTCATCATCGGCATCCCGCTGTTCTTCGAGGTCGGCGTGGTGCTGCTGATCCCGGTGGTGATGCTGGTCGCCCGGCGGTCCAAGCTGTCGATGATCGCGGTCGGCATCCCGGCGCTGGCCGGTCTGTCCGCGCTGCACGGCCTGGTGCCGCCGCACCCCGGACCGCTGATCGCCATCGACGCGCTGCAGGCCAATCTGGGCCTGACCCTGGGCCTCGGCCTGCTGGTCGCCGTGCCGACCGTCGCGGTGGCCGGCCCGCTCCTGGCCAAGCCGATGAGCCGCTGGGTGCCACTGGACCCGCCGACCGAGATCCTCGGCGCCGGCGACCGGGACGAGGACGCCAAGCGCCCCTCGTTCGGCATCGCGATCACCGTGGTGCTGCTGCCGGTGGTGCTGATGCTCGCCAAGACCCTGGCGGAGACGATCGGCTTTGAGGACACCGCCGTGGGTCAGGTGCTGGACTTCATCGGCACCCCGCTCGAGGCGCTGCTGATCACCTCGCTGGTCGCGCTGGTGCTGTTCGGCACGCTGCAGGGCCGGACCCGTAGCCAGGTCAGCAAGCTGGTCGACTCCTCCTTCGCGCCGATCGCCGGGATCCTGCTGATCGTCGGTGCCGGTGGTGGCTTCAAGCAGACCCTGGTGGACACCGGCGTCGGCGACGTGATCGCCAACGGCCTGGCCGACGCGCCGATCTCCCCGCTGCTGGCCGCCTGGCTGGTCGCGGTGCTGATCCGGGTCGCCACCGGGTCGGCAACCGTGGCGACCGTCACCGCCGCCGGGATCGTGGCGCCGCTCGCCGAGGGCCTGTCCCCGAGCCACGTCGCCCTGATGGTGCTGGCGATCGGCGCCGGGTCGGTGTTCCTCAGCCACGTGAACGACGCGGGATTCTGGCTGGTCAAGGAGTACTTCAAGATGACCGTCGGCCAGACGTTCAAGACCTGGTCGCTGATGGAGTGTGTGCTGTCGGTGACCGCACTGATCGTGATCCTGTTGCTCAGTCTGGTCATCTAGACCACCCGGGCGGCACCGGCGGGGTACTCGACCCGACCCGCCGGAGCCGCCCGGACTCGCGTCCGGGCCCATCGGTGAGGCACGCTGGCCCGCATGTCCTTCCTCGATCGTCTGCGTCGTCAGGAACCGCAGCCGCTCCCCGCCCCCGGCGACCAGGTCCACCCCGGCTACCGCCCCCGGTTCAGCACCGAGTGCCAGAGCATCTGGACCGAGCTGGTGCCGGAGCACGGCCGCTGCACCGTCCTGCAGGGCGAACTGCTCCGTGCGGTGCAGTCCCTGGCGGAGGAGGCGCAGCACAACGGCAACATCAACTGGGACCGCGACTTCGAGCGGTTCTGCGACCTGCTGCACACCCACCTGCACGACGCGGCACTGCCCGCCGAGGAGTGGGCCGCCGCCGATCGTGACCTGGACGTGCTGCGCCGCTACGGCCGGGTCGCCTATGCGATGAAGCCGGACTGGGCCCGGGACGAGGACTACCCGGACCCCGCGGTGCCGGAGCCGTTGACCGAAGACCTGGCGCAGGGCCTGCCCGCCTACGTCCACGACGACGTCTACGACCACCTGTCCGACTGCGTGGCCCAGGTCGCCCGGGCGCACCCGCGGCCGATGCACTACGCGGCACCGGCCGACCAACTCCGCTGAGCGGAATGGCCGGCCGGTGAGTCCCGCCGTGGCGGGCCGCTGACGGGAGTGGCGGTCAGCCGCCGAGCGACCCGGACCGCGTCGTGCCATCCGGCGGCGTGCTGCGCACCTCCGGCTCGGGCGTGCGGGAGAGGGTGCTCTTGACCGCGTCGACCGCCTTGTCCTTCAGCGCACCGGCCTGCTCCTTGGCGAACTGCGCGGCGCCGGTCTCCAGGTCGTCGACCCTGGACTGCACCCGGGGGTCGTGCCACAGGCTGGAGGTCCAGCCCTTGATCTGCTCGTACCGGGCCCGGCCGGCGCGGGTGCCGAGCACGTAGCCCAGTGCGGCACCGACCACGAACGCGCTCTTCGCCTTCATCGCGGATTCCTCCCTCGTTGCTGGGGTTCCACGCTAGGCGAGCCCGGCCGGTCCCGCCCGCTCAGCCGCGGGGGTCGACCAGGCGGTGCCGCAGGGCCGTGACCAGGCCGTCGGTCAGCCCACCGGCGCGCAGCACCTGCTCCAGACCACCGTCCTCCTCCCGGGCGAGGTCGAGCATGGCGGCCATCGAGCGCGGGTCGGCACCCATCATCGGCGGCAGATCGGTCACCGGGACCCGGCTCAGCGCGGCGAGGGCGGCCGCCTGCGGTCCGTCCAGCATCTCCGCGGACATCCCGTGCACCGACATGATCCGGCTGTAGATCGCGTGCAGGTTGTCGGCGGTGCGGCCGTAGTCGGCCACGATGGTGTCCTGCTCGGCGCCGAGGGCGGTCAGCACCGAGGCGACCAGCACCCCGGTCCGGTCCTTGCCGGCCGCGCAGTGCACCACGGTCACCCCGGAGGCCGCCGCGATCATCCCGAGCAGGGCGACGATCGCCGGGGCGTTCTCCCGCAGCATGGTCAGGTAGGCCCGGCCGACCGCGGTCACGTCCACCCGGGCCAGCTGCGCCAGGACGTCCTGGTCCGCGCCACCGCCGCCCCCGACCGTGTCGAAGATCGGCACGTGGTGGTAGCTGACCGGCAGCCGACCCAGCGGCCCGCGCCCGGTGGCCTCCGCCTCGGCGGCCGAGCGCAGGTCCACCACGTGGCTCAGGCCGTCCGACACCGCCTGGGTGGCCCATTCCTCGGTGACACAGGACATGTCGTCGGCCCGCCACAGCATCCCGGGACGGACGGTGCCGCCGGCGACCGGGGTACCGGCCAGGTCACGCAGATTCACCGGCGGGGACAGGACGGGGGTGGTCGTCATGGCGAACGCCTTCCAGCTCCGGCGGCCGGCCCGACGGCTGACGACCGGGTGGTCGGCGGGAACGGCACGCGCGTCCGGTCCAGGGTCGCAGACTCCCGCCGCTGCCCTCGACCTCGCCGCGCCGCCGGGCTACGGTCCGGACATGACGAAGCTGTCCCGGCAGGAGTACGAGGCCGAGTTGTACCGGCTGCAGTCGGAGCTGGTCACGCTGCAACGCTGGGTGCAGGCCACCGGCGCGCGGGTGGTGGTGATCTTCGAGGGCCGGGACGCCGCGGGCAAGGGCGGCACGATCAAGCGGATCACCGAGTACCTCAGCCCCCGGGTGGTCCGGATCGCGGCACTGCCCGCCCCCACCGGCCGCGAGCGCGGGCAGTGGTACTTCCAGCGCTACGTCGCGCACCTGCCGTCGGCCGGGGAGGTCGTGCTCTTCGACCGGTCGTGGTACAACCGCGCCGGGGTGGAGAAGGTGATGGGCTTCTGCACCGACGAGGAGCACGCCCGGTTCCTGCACCAGGCGCCCGGCTTCGAGCAGATGCTGATCGAGGACGGCATCCTGCTGCGCAAGTACTGGTTCTCGGTGTCGGACAAGGTGCAGCTCAAGCGGTTCCGGTCCCGGCTGGACGACCCGCTGCGGCAGTGGAAGCTGAGCCCGATGGACCTGGAGTCGATCCGCCGGTGGGAGGACTACTCCCGGGCCAAGGACGAGATGTTCGCGCACACCGACACCGCGGACAGCCCGTGGTTCGTGGTGGAGTCGGACTCCAAGAAGGCCGCGCGGCTGAACATGATCCACCACCTGCTGGCCAGCATCCCGTACTCCGACGTGCCGCACCCCCCGGTGGAGCTGCCGTCGCGCCCGGTGCGGACCGGCACCTACCGGCGACCGCCGCGCGAGCAGTTCACCACCGTGCCCGATCACGCCGCCCGGGTGGCCGGCGGCTGACCCGGACGCGGCGGCTCAGACCTCCGCGAACCGGGCCCGGGCGAAGGCGTACACCCCGTAGCAGGCGAAGCCGAGCGCGATCAGGCACAGCAGCACCGCCCCGAACGGCAGCCCGGCCAGCGTGTGCAGCGCCACGTCCATCCCCTGGGCCCGCTCCGGGTCGGCCTGGATCGCCGCGACGATCACCAGCACCCCGACCACGACCAGGGCGACCCCCTTGCCGATGTACCCGGCCTGCCCGGCGCGCTCCACCGCGGTACCCGGGTGCCGGCGCAGGTCGTCCAGGAACGTCCGCCGCCAGCCCTTGACCACGTGGTATCCGCCGACCCCGACGATGCCGGCGCCGACCAGCCCGACCAGCACCCGACCGGGCACCGAGCCGAGCAGCCCGGCGGTCGGCGTGCCACCCGAACCGGCGCCGGCGAGCACCTGCACCGTGGTGGCGGCCAGCACGGCGTAGACCACGGCCTTGCCGCCGGCCTTGGCCCGGTCCGCCGCGTCACCGTGCGCGATCGCGTCCACCGCCTGCCACAGCGCGAGCAGCACGAAGCCGGCCAGCAGCACCACCAGCAGTACCCGGCCGGCGCCCTCGGAGCCGAGCTGGGCCAGCGCACCCTGCTGATCGGCCTCCTGCCCGCCGGACCCGAAGGCCAGCCGGACGGTCACCCAGGCCAGCAGCAGGTGCAGCACACCGCTGGCCGCATAGCCGAGCCGGGCGCCGCGTTCCAGCAGCGGGTGGTCGCCGGCGCGGCCGGCCGCCGCGCGCACCGTCACTGGTCGCCTCGTGTCTGGGCCATCGTGGTGGGTCCTCCCCGTCGATCCGAGGGCCCATCAGAGCACGGGGCGGCACGGCCCGCAGGTCAGACGCCGAGCAACTCCGGCTCGGCCCGCTCGGCCCCGGCTCGCCGGAACGGGGCGGTCAGGGTGGGCAGGATCTGCCGCCGGTGCCGGGCCAGCACCACCGCCGCGATCACCAGGTACACCACGGAGAGCACGAACCGCCCGGTGGTGCCGGTGACCACGAACTGCACCGCGAACAATCCGAGCAGCGTCCAGGCCGACCAGCGGGCGAACCGCAGCGAGATCAGGATCGCCACGCCCATCAGGGTCTGGGCCGCGGTCAGCAGCATCTCCTCGGTCTGCCGGGTGTCCAGCACCAGGCTCGCCGACCCGCCACCGGCCAGGTAGGCGATCGGCAGCGAGCCGACCAGCAGGGTCCACTGGTTGATCTTGGAGGAGATCAGGGTGGCGATCGCCGCGGTGCCCTTGCCGCGCCAGGCGAACAGGATCGCGACGATGAACTCCGGCGCCTCGGAGGCGAGCGGGGCCAGCCACTGCACCAGCAGGAACTCGTCGATGCCCAGCTGGGTGCCCGAGGCCACCAGCGACTCGGCGAACGGCTCCGCGCTGGCCAGGATCACCAGTGCGGCGAGCACGAACAGCGCGACCACCAGCGGCCGGCGCCGATTGCGGGGCAGCGCGCCGATCACCGCGGCGGTGCCGATCAGGTCCGGCTCCTCCGCCTCGCCGCGGGTCAGCCGGTACAGGTAGAAGCCGAACCAGCCGATCATCGCCAGGCCGAACACCAGGTGGATGTGCCCGGTGGCCGGGATGACGAAGGCGGCGACCCCGGCGATCAGCAGGAAGCCGAGCTCCAGCCGGTTGCCCGGTTCCAGCGCCAGCTGCCGGGTGGGCTTGCGGCTGACCCGGCCCGCGACGTACAGCGAGACCAGCACCACCAGCGGCCAGCCCAGGCCGAGCAGCAACCGGTTCGAGCCGGTCATGTTCGCAGCGGCGTACTGCACGTAGGCCGGGTCGTGGCCGGCGGTGTAGGCGTAGAACAGGTCGACGGCGTACTCGGGCAGCACGGCGATCAGGGCGAGCACCGCGATCGCGAAGCCGCCGGAGACGTCGACCTGGGCGGCCTCCGCGGCCCAGGCCAGCACGAAGGAGGCGGCCACCACGGCGGCGCCGTACAGGACGAGCTGGATCAGCGGGTCGGGGTGGCTGCCGGACAGCCGCAGCACGAGCGCCGGGGCGGCGATCAGCACGGCGATGGTCAGCGATCTGACCAGTACCCGCAGCGGCGGGACGGCGAGGGACCTGGCGGACATGGTGGTGTCGGGACCTTCCGGACTGGCGGCAACCAGCCGAAGCACCGGGGCTCCGGCCGACCGCGAACAATGACGGTTCGGCCGAAGGTCTCGCCCACCGGATCGGCGCGATGACCGGGTGCTGCGGCACCAGTGTGTCGACCATCGCTGCCGGTCAGCGCCTGACCGGCCGGGCTACTCCCCTTCGCGGGCGCCACACTAGAGGGCATTTCCAGAAATGAGCAACAATCCCGATCCCCGCATTTTCTGGAACGGCTGTCCGGCCGTCATTCATCGGATCGCCGAACTCCCCGATCCGGCTGCCCACCGGGCGAGCTCGGTCCCGTCCCCGTAATCTCGCTGCTCACGGGCCCGAGGCGAGGAGAGTGAGCGCGCGGATGTGGTGGGCGAGACGACCCAGGACCGAACCGGAGCGACCGAGCGGCGGACCGGTCGACCCTGCCGCACCCCGCGCGGGCGCGCTGTGGGCGGACGACTTCGGCCGGATCGCCACCCGGTCGGTGCAGGCGCTGGCCCTGATCGCACTGGTCACCGTGGCGGTGTTCGCCCTGACCCGGCTCACGCTGGTGGTGATCCCGGTGCTGATCGCCCTGGTGCTGGCCAGTGCGATCCACCCGCTGGTGTCCTGGCTGCGCCGGCACCGCTTCCCGTCGATCCTGGCCACCTGGGCGGCGCTGCTCGCGATCGTCGCGGTGTTCGCCGGGGTGATGACCGCCGTGGTCTACGCGGTGGTGGACCAGTGGCAGGACCTCGCCGACCAGGCGGTCGCCGGGCTCGGCGAACTCCAGGAGTCGCTGCGCCACCTGCCGTTCGAGATCTCCGAGCAGCAGATCCAGGACGCCCAGGACACGGTCACCGGCTTCTTGACCTCCAGCAGCTTCGGCGCGGGGGCGATCGCCGGGTTCTCGGCCGGGGCGAACTTCGTCACCGGCGCGGTGCTGACCTTCGTGGTGCTGTTCTTCTTCCTCAAGGACGGGCCGCGGATCTGGGAGTTCCTGCTCCGGCCGTTCGAGGGTGAGGCCTACGCCCGCGGCAAGCGGATCGGGGGCCGCACGGTCAGCACGATGGGCGGTTACGTGCGCGGCACCGCCATCGTCGCCGCGGTGGACGCAATCGGGATCGGGGTCGGCCTGGTGATCATGGGCGTGCCGCTCGCGATCCCGCTGGCGGTGCTGGTCTTCCTGCTGGCGTTCATCCCGCTGGTCGGCGCCACGCTGGCCGGGGTGCTGGCCGCGCTGGTGACCCTGGTGGCCAACGGCTGGGTGGACGCGCTGATCGTGGTGGCGATCGTGATCGCGGTGAACCAGTTGGAGGGGAACCTGCTGCAGCCGGTGGTGATGGCACGGTCGCTGGCCCTGCACCCGCTGGTCATCCTGGTCGCGGTCACCGTCGGCACCGTGCTGGCCGGGATCACCGGCGCCGTGCTGGCCGTGCCGGTGGCGGCGTCGCTGTGGGGTGCGGTGCAGGTGTGGAACGGCCCGGACCAACCCGCCCGGCCGATGCAGCGCAAACGGCTGGAGACCTCCGAGGGGCGCTGACTCAGCGCCGGACCGCCGGCAGCTTCCCGCGCCGGCGCACCCGCTGCACCAGGGTGCCCGCACCGATCACGGCGCACACCACGGCGAACTCCGCCAGCACGATCAGCACCTGCCAGGACACGACGACTCCTCCGTTGTTGGCTACTGTCCCCCATGCTCGCGCGCCTGGCGGCCCGGCCACATCGGCCCACGGGCGTATCTCCGGCTACGCCCTGAGACGGATCACCCCTGCGGCGCGATCGGCAATCGCCGCGCGCTGCGGAACTCCCGCTCCGCACCGTCCACCGGGTCGGTGAACCGCAGCCGCCCGGCGAGCAGCTGCAGCGGCCGGCTGAAGTCGTCCACCGGAACGTCCTGCACCACCGGGTACAGCGGGTCGCCGAGGATCGGGATGCCCAGCCCGTTCAGGTGCATCCGGAGCTGGTGGGTCCGCCCGGTGCGGGGCGAGAGCCGGTACAGCCCGGCCCCGTCCACCTCGCCCTCCCACTCGATCAGCGTCTCGGCGTTCACCGGCGCGCCGGGCACCACCCGGGCCTGCAGCCGGCCGCGCTCCTTGTCCAGGTGGTCGCGGACGATCAGCGGGAACGCCAGCTCCGGCCGGATCGGCGCCAGTGCCCAGTAGGTCTTGGTCATCGCCCGGTGCTCGAAGGCCGACTGGTAGGCGCCCCGCCAGCGCCGCTCGGTGGCCAGCATCACCAGCCCTGAGGTGACCCGGTCCAACCGGTGCAGTGGGGACAGCTCCGGCAGCCCGAGCTCGGCGCGCAGCCTGACCACCACGCTCTGGGTGACGTGCCGCCCGCGCGGGATGGTGGACAGGAACGGCGGCTTGTCCACCACCACCAGGCGCTCGTCCCGGTGCACGACGTGGATCGTCCCGGGCACCTCGGGTTCCTCGCGCAGGTCGCGGTGGAAGAACACGAAGACGTGCGGCCGGAACGGGTCGCCGGCCCGGACCACCCGGCCGTCCTCGGCGACGAACCGGCCCTCGGCCAGCATCGCGTCGACCTCCACGTGCTCCGGCAGCCGGTGGTGCAACCAGTCCGCCATCGTCGGCCAGGGCGTGGCCTCCGGGCGGGAGCGGTCGCGGTCGGGGGTGCGCAGCCAGGCGGCGCTCAGGCCGTGACGGGGCGGGAGCGGGGAGCGGGGCGGCACGGGCCGATGCTACGGGCGCGCGGCGTCGATCACGGCCGCGGCGACCGCCCGGGCGGTGGCGGTCCCGGTGCCGGGTTCGCGCAGCCGCATCGCCAGCGCGCCGGTCACCACCAGCAGCAGCCGTTCGGCCAGGACGGCCGGGTCGCCGGTCAGGGGTGCGGCCAGCTCGGTCAGCCGGTCGCGCAGGGTGTCGGTGTCCAGCCGGACGGCGGCGGCGACCTCGGGCGGGGCGTCGGCGTACTCGGCGGCCGAGCCCAGGAACGCGCACCACCGGGCGGCACCGGTCCGGCTCCGGAACTCGTCCAGCGCGTCGAAGACCGCGAGCAGCCGCCCGCGGTCGGTGTCCTGCGCCGCGATCGCCCGGTCCCAGCTCGCCTGCCAGTCCTGATGCCGCCGGTCCAGGGCGGCCGCCACCAGCGCCTCCTTGGACCCGAAGCCCCGGTACAGGGTGGCGGTGGACACCCCGGCCCGGGCCAGCACCTGGTCCACCGGAGTGGCGGCGATGCCCCGGGTGAAGAACAGCTCCTCGGCGGCGTCGAGCAGCTTCGCCTCGGTGCGGATGCGGATAGGCATGACGTCATCCTAAGGTCGAGAAGTGAAACGCTCGTTGTCGTTCTTGATCGCCTCCGCCACCGCCCTGATCGCCGCCAGCTATGGCCTGGTCCGGCTGGCGTATGGCCTCTACCTGCCCGACATGCAGCGTGAGCTGGGCTTCGACGCCGGGACGGCCGGGCTGATCTCCGCCGGGGCGTCCCTGGTCTACTGCCTGGCCGCAGCGATCGGGTTCCTGGCCGGCGCCCGGCACCCGCGCGCCCTGGTGGTCGCCGCCGGGATCACCGCCGCGGTCGGCTGCGCCGCGATGGCGCTGGCGCCCGGGCCCGGGATGCTGGCCGCCGGTGCCGTGCTCAGCTCGGCGGCTGCCGGGTTCGCCTCCCCGGCCGTGGTCGCCCTGGTGGAGCGCAACACTCCGGCGACGGCCCGGGACCGGGCCCAGAACACGGCGAACGCGGGCACCGGACCGGGGCTGGTGGTCGCCGGGCTGCTGGCCCTGGCGCTGCTCCCGCTGTGGCGGGCCGGGTGGCTGGTCGCCGGGATCGTCACCGCCGTGGCCGCCGTCCTGGTGCTGGCCGGGGACCGGCGGCGCGGCACCGGGGCGCCCGCGCGCGCCCTCCCGCCGGCCGGCTGGTTCGCCGGCCACCGCGCCCCGCTGGCCGCTGCGCTGCTGCTCGGCGCCGGGTCGGCCGCGGTCTGGTCCTACGGGCGCAGCCTGCTGGCGGGTGCCGGGTCGCCGGGCAACGGGTCCACCGTGGCCTGGATCGCGCTCGGCGCCGGCGGTGCGGCGGTGCTGCTCACCAGCCGGTGGACGGTGCGGTTGCCGGTGCGGACCGCCTGGTGGCTGACCGGCGGCGCGGTCGCGATCGCCACCCTCGCCCTGCCCGGCGCGGCGGACCGCCTGGTGGTGGCGGTGGGCGTCTGCGCCCTGTTCGGCTGGGGATACACCGCAGCCACCGGCGTGCTGATCAGCTGGACCGCGCGGATCGACCCGGGCCGGGCGGCGACCGGGACCGCCGCGCTGTTCGTGACCCTGGTGCTCGGCCAGGCGATCGGGGCGGCCGCGGCCGGGGCGCTGTCCGGGGGTGGGCCCGCGTTCGCCGCCGCCGGGGTCGTCGGGCTGGCCGCCGCGGCGATCGGGTGGTGGGCCCGGATACCGGTCAGTGCAGGGTCACCCGGTTCGCCAGGGGACGCCCCTCGGCCAGCCGGGTCGCCTGGTCGCGCACCAACCGGGCCAGCCGGCCGGCCATCGTCGTCGTCCGTCCCGCCACGTGCGGGGTGAGGATCAGCCCGGGCGCGGTGCGCAGCGGGTGGTCGGCGGGCAGCGGCTCCGGGTCGGTGACGTCCAGCGCCGCCCGCACCCGGCCCGCGGTCAGCGCCGCCAGCAGCGCCTCGGTGTCCACCACCGGTCCCCGGGCGACGTTCACCACCAGCGCCCCGGCGGGTAGTGCCGCCAGGAATCGGGCGTCCACCAGGTGCCGGGTCGCCGGGGTCAACGGCACCGCCAGCACCACGACGTCCGCGGCCGGCAGCAGCTCCGGCAGCTCAGCCGCCGCGTGCACCCGGCCGTGCTCGTCCTCCCGGGCCCGGGTGGCACAGCGCACGATCTCCACCTCGAACGGCGCCAGCCGGCTGCGGACCGCCTCGCCCACGCCGCCGGTGCCGACGATCAGCACCCGGCGGCCGATCAGCCCGGGCGCCAGGTCCTGCCGCCACTGCCCGGCCCGCTGCTGGTCGCCGAACGCCGGGAGCTCCCGCTGCGCCGCCAGCACCAGCGCCACCGCGTGCTCCGCGGTCGCCCCCTCGTGCACCCCGGCGGCGTTGCAGAACACCACCTCCGGCACCAGGTGGTCGGCGACCCGGTCGTAGCCCAGCGCCAGGCTCTGGACCGCACGCACCTCCAGCCCGGCCAGCGCGTCCAGCACCGGTGCCGGGGCCATGTACGGCATCACCACCAGGTCGAGCGGGCCCGCCGGTGCGCCGGACCGCTCGGCCAGGTCCCAGACGGCGTAGCGGATCCCGGACGGCGGCGGACCCAGGCGGTCCAGCAGATCGGCATCGGGCACGGTCACGGTCAGAGCGGGCACGGCGGACCTCCACGGGTGGGTTCACCGGACAGCATGGCGCACCCCGGCGAGCTCGTGGGTGGCGGTCGACACCCACTCACGCCGCTGCGGCCACCCAGGAAACCGGGGAGTGCCACCTACGACACCCTCGCCCCTCAGGCCTGTCCCCATGAGTGCCCCGCGCGGCCGGGCGTTACTGGCATTCCGGGGCGAACAGCCGTCTGCCCCGGCCTCAGACCACCGAGCAGGAGCTGCACCGTGGGACGTCGACTCACCACCCTGGGCGCTGTCATCGGCGCCGTCACCCTGGGACTCGGCGGTGTCGCCGCGGTCCCCCAGACCGCGCACGCCGCCGACCCGGTCACGGTCGCAACGGTGGCGGAACTCCAGACCGTGGTCGCCTCGGCCGCGGTGGACACCACCATCACCCTGGCCGCCACGTTCCCGGAGACGCTGCCGTCCACCATCACGCTGACCGCCGCGTCGGGTGTCGCCATCGAGATCGACGGCGGCGGGCGCACGCTCTACCCCGCCGCCAGCGGCCCGCACCTGACCGCCACGGTCTCCGGCACCGGATCCTTCACGCTGAGGAACCTCGTTTTCACCCTGCCGGGCGGGTCCTCCGCGGGCAACGGCGGGGTGCAGATCACCCAGAACGACTCCGCCGAGGTCACGCTGTCCGGCCTGGACCTGACCGGGCTGCGCACCACCGCCCTGGTGGTCAGCGGGGGCAGCAGCGGCGACCTGACCGTCACCGACTCCTCGTTCACCGGCAACACCGCCTCCAGCGCGGCCGCCCTGCTGTTCGGCCGCTACTCCGCCACGGCGACCAGCCTGTTCCAGCGGACCACCTTCGAGGACAACACCGGCACCAGCGGGTCGGGCTACTCCGGTGGCGCGGTCCGGGTGAACGCCAACACCCTCGGGACGCTGGTGTTCGAGGACTCCGCCTTCATCGGCAACCAGTTCACCGAGGGCGGCACCCAGCCCCGCGGCGGCGCGATCGCGATGCACAACTCCAGCGTGCAGCTGCACCTGATCAACGACTACTTCGCGCGCAACACCACCGCCTCGACGAGCACGCCGGCCAACGCCGACGGCGGCGCGGTCTCCGCCTTCAACTCGTCGGCGTACACCAACGGGTCGATCTTCGTCGACAGCAGCACCTTCGAGGAGAACGAGGCAGAGGACGACGGCGCCGCGCTGTTCATCGAGGGCCGCTCCGCCACCTCGGCCGGCCCCTACGCCAGCCAGATCGTGGTGCAGAACTCGACCTTCATCAACAACCGCTCCGGGAACTACACCTCGGACTCCGGTGGCGTCATCCAGGCGTCGCTGCGGTCCCAGGTCACCCTGGAGCACAACACCTTCGTCGGGAACACCAAGGCCATCAACTCCGGCGTCGACGTCGGCGGTCACCTCGGGTTCGACAGCGGCGGCATCCAGTCGCCGAAGCTCACCGCGACCAACAACATCTTCACCCGGGCCACGTCGGTGCACACCACCTACGTCTCCTGCACCACCAACGTCGGCTGCACGAACAACGCGGTCACCATCGCCGCGGCGGATGAGGCCCAGCTGCTGCTGGACGTCTTCGGCACCGCCACCCCGACCGCCACCGCGAACGGCACCACCGCGATCGCCGGCGATGCACGGCCGGGGCGCACCACGCACCCGGTGACCACGGTCCGGATCGCCCCGCCGCTGACCTCGACGGCCCTGACCGCGTACCAGGCCGGCACCACCGCGACCAGCCTGGTCTCGGACGGTCGCGGCGTCGGCTTCAAGGCCCTCCCCGACTCCGGCAGCCTGGAGATGGAGTACGTGAAGTTCGACCAGGCGACGAACGGCGGCAGCTGGTCCGGCCAGACGCCGACCTTCCCGCAGGGTGACAGCTACTTCACCGGCACCGACGCGGCCACCGGGTGGTACGAGGTCGCCAACCCCGGCACCACGGTCACCTTCCCGCCCGACCCCACCCCGCCGGCGCTGCACTCCTTCACCGGCTGGTTCACCGAGCCCACCGGCGGCACCCAGGTCACCGACGCCACCGCCGCGGGCCAGACGCTCTACGCCCAGTTCGCCCCGCTGACCTACACCGTCACCTTCGACTCCGCCGGTGGCAGCGCGGTCGACCCGGTCACCGGCATCACCCCCGGCGACCCGGTCACCGAGCCCGCCGACCCGACCTACCCGGGCCACACCTTCAACGGGTGGCTGCTCGACGGGGCGCCCTACGACTTCAGCAGCCCGGTGACGCAGGACTTCACGCTGGTGGCGTCCTGGACCCCGGTGCCGCCGGTCGACCCGGAGCCGGAACCCGACCCGGAACCGACTCCCGATCCGACCCCGGACCCGACCGTCCCGCCGACCCCGGTCACGCCGGACCCGCCCAGCACCACGGTGATCAAGCCCGGACTGGCCGTTACCGGTCCGGCCGCGGTGGCCGGGATCGCCCTGGGCGCGGTGCTGCTGATCGGCGCCGGCACCGCAGCGGTCGCCGCACGACGGCGACGCGGCTGAACATCCCGGTGGGTGGGCACACACACCCACCCACCGGGTCGCGGTGCCGCCGACCGGCTGCACGCGCACACGGCGAGGGGCCCCACCGTGATCCGGTGAGGCCCCTCGTCATGTCGTTGTGGTGGTGTGGCCGCGGCTCAGTTCTCCGCGCGCCCCTCGCGCCAGTACCCCATGAACGCGACCGCCTTGCGGTCGACGCCGCACTCGCTGACCAGGTGCCGGCGCAGCGCCTTGATCGCCCCGGCCTCGCCGGCCAGCCAGGCGTACAGCGCGGCGTTCTGGCGCAGCGGGCGACCCTCGGCGTCGACCGGGAGCTCCCAGAGCAGTCCGTTCTCGATGTCGACGTCCTCCAGCTCGATGCCCTCGGGGCGCGGGGCCTCCAGCGGCATCAGGCGGACGCAGGCGGCCTGGACGGCGGGCACCAGGCGGGAGCCGTGCGGTGCGCCGTCGCGGGGCAGCCAGGTCACCGCGATGCCCTCGGGCGTCCGCAGGTCGAGGAAGTCGCCGGACAGCGGGACCTCGAGCACAACCTCGCCGCGGGCGTCGGCGGGCAGGCGCTCCAGGATCGCGGCGATCGCCGGGACCGCGGTCTCGTCACCGGCCAGCAGCAGCCGATCGGTGTGCGCGGGCGGGACGAAGTCGATGCCACCGGCGGTGCCGTCGTGCTCGGCGTTCGGCCCGAGGATGGCGAGCGGGTCGCCGACCCGGGCCTCGGTGGCCCAGCGCGAGGCGGGGCCGGTGGAGCCGTGCAGCACCAGGTCGACGTCGATCTCACCGAGGTGCTGGCGGACGGCGCGCACGGTGTAGGTCCGGATCGGGTGCCGGACCTCCTCGGGCAGCTCGCGCCACTCGGTGTACCAGTCGGCACCGCTTGGCAGGGTGTCGTAGCCGCAGGGTAGCGGGAGGAAGAGTTTGATCCGCTGGTCGAAGCCGTTGTCGGCGAACAGGTGCAGGTCGTCCCCGGTGAAGGTGATCCGGCGGAACGACGGGCACATGTCCTGGATGCGCGAGACCCGGACGTCGAAGGTCCGGAACGGCAGGGCGGTCGACTGGGTGACCTCGGCGGCAACTGCGGTCATGGGCTCAACGGTAAGGGCAGGCATACCTATCTGGAAGCAGTGTGACCCAGATCACGCGACGGTGGTGCCGAATGCCAGGCCGAGCAGGTAGGTCGCCGCGGCGGCGCCGAAGCCGATCGCGAGCTGACGCAGCGCCCGCTTGCCGGGTGAGGCGCCGGACAGCACCCCGACGGTCGCGCCGGTGCCGAGCAGGGCCACGCCGACCAGGCCGCTGGCGAGCGCGACCGCGGGCAGGCCGGACATGCCGAACAGGTAGGGCAGCACCGGGATCAGCGCGCCGGAGGCGAAGAAGCAGAAGCTGGACACCGCGGCGGCGACCGCGCTGCCGACCGTCTCGTGCTGGTCCGGCTCGGGGAGGTCGGTCTCCGCGGTGGTGAGCGCGCGCTCGGCCGGGAGCTCGTGCGCGATGTCGTTCAGCACCACGGCCGCCCGGGCACTGGCCGCCTCCGGCTCCATCCCGCGGGCGCGGTAGACCAGGGCGAGCTCGTTGGCGTCGATGTCCAGCCGGCCGAGGGCGGCGCGGGCCTCCGGGCTGGGGCGGGCGGCGTCCAGCAGTTCGCGCTGCGACCGGACCGACACGTACTCACCGGCACCCATCGACAGCGCACCGGCCAGCAGCCCGGCCAGTCCGGTGAACAGGACGGTCGAGGCGCCCACCCCGGACGCGCCGATGCCGAGCACCAGCGCCAGGTTCGACACCAGACCGTCGTTGGCGCCGAAGACCGCCGCGCGGAACGTGCCGGAGATCCGGCTGCGACCGCGGATCGCCAGCGCCCGGACCACCTCGCCGTGGATCCGCTCGTCCGCAGCCATCGAGGCGGTGGCGTCGGCATCCTGCTCGTACTCGCTGCGCGCCTCGGCCCGCTGCGCCAGCGCCAGCACGAACACCCCGCCGAACCGCCGCGCCAGCCAGGCCAGCACCCGCGAGCGGATGTCGCCGGCCAGCGGCCGCCCGGCCCGGTCGCCGAGCAGCGCCTCCCAGTGCGCCTCGTGCCGGCCCTCGGCCTCCGCGAGCGCCAGCAGGATGTCCCGCTCCTCACCGGTCCGGCGGGAGGCCAGGTCGCGGTAGACGGCGGCCTCGGCGCGCTCGTCGGCCAGGTACCGCCGCCACCGGCGGACCTGTCGGGCAGTGGGGGCGGTCGGCGTCATGGGTCAATCTTCCCAGGGCGGCGCCTCGTCGAGTTTCGCGTAGTACTTCGCCAGGTGGCTGCGCACCCGGTCGCGGTCCTTCTCCGGCAGCTTCACGCCACCACGCGAGCCCTGCATCACCGCGGCGGCGGCGAACACCCCGCGCGGCACCGCGTACAGCCGGCCGTCGATCACGTCCGCGATCAGCAGCTTGTACCCGGTGAAGTTGTCCTTGGCGTCGGCGTCATACCAGACGTGCGCGTCCCGGTACCGCTGGTTCGGCCCGTCCTCGGCCTTCGCCCAGCGCCGGACCCGCTCCTCGGCGGCGGCACCGTCCCAGTCGCAGTCGCGGTCGGCGAGCGGCAGGTCCTGGAATGCGGTGACGGCCATGATCTCGTCCTCCTCGGGTGATCAGTTCGACGGCGCGGCGGAGCGCAACTTGTCCAGCAGCGGCCCGGCGGCCTCGTCCAGGAACCGCTGCTGCGCGGCATCCCCGATCTGCACCAGGGCGATGTCGGTGAACCCGGCCTGCCAGTACGCGGACACCGCCTCGACGATCGCGTCCAGATCCGGGCCGCACGGGATGGTCTGCGCCACGTCCTCGGGCCGGACGAACTGGGTCGCCGCGTCGAAGGCCTCGGTGGTCGGCAGGTCGGCGTTCACGTGCCAGCCGCCGGCGAACCAGCGGAACTGCTCGTGCGCCCGCTGCCGAGCGACCTCGGCATCCGGGTCCCAGGAGATCGGGATCTGGCCGATCTTCCGCGACGGGCCGGGGTGCACCTCGTCCCACTTCTGGATGATCCCGGCCTCCGGGTCCGTGGCCACCAGGTGATCGGCCAGCGGGGCGAACCGGGAGATCGACTGCGCACCGGACACCGCGACCGCCAGCGGGACGCCACCGTCCGGGAGGTCCCAGAGCTTCGCCGAGTCGGTGCGGAAGTGCACCCCGTCGAAGGTCAGCCGCTCCCCGTCCAGCAGCGACCGGATGATCTCGATCGCCTCCGCCAGCATGTCGTGCCGCTCTCCGACCGCCGGCCAGCGCTCGCCCACCACGTGCTCGTTCAGGTTCTCCCCCGCCCCGAGTCCCAGGGTGAACCGCCCGTCGGACAGCACGCCGAGGGTCGCCGCCTTCTGGGCCACCACCGCCGGGTGGTACCGCATGATCGGGCAGGTCACGTAGGTCATCAGGTCGACCCGGGAGGTCACCTGGGTCACCGCGCCCAGCAGCGACCAGGCGTAGGGCGCGTGCCCCTGCTCGTCGATCCACGGGAAGTAGTGGTCGGAGCTCACCTCGAAGTCGAATCCCACCCGCTCGGCCGCGGCGGCGTAGCCCACCAGCTCCTTCGGCCCGGACTGCTCGGTCATCAGCGTGTACCCGAATCGCGTCATACCCCGAGCCTCACGCCGCACCCCGACTCCCGCACCTCGGCACGGGCTGGTTCTGGCGGTTCGGGCGTTTTGCCCGGGGGCGGCCTGTGCCGAGGGCGCAGTACGCGGTGGCGCCGGGACGCTTCGGGCAACGCGAACTGCGCCCTCGACGATGCGCAGCCGGTCAGCCCAGGCCCGGCCGGGCTGCACGGCCCTTGCGCGGCCACGGAGGCCGACCGCCTCACGCCCGCGCGGCTCTGCGCGGCCCACCGGCCCACCGGCCCAGCGCGGCCCAGCGCGGCTCTGCGCGGCCGAGCGCGGCCACGAATGCGGAGAAACTGCGACCCTTCGGGCGGTTTGCCCCGCAGCTTCTCCGCACTCGTCGCGCCGAGGGCGCAGTTCGCGTTGGGCCCGGGGCGATTCGGGCGACGCGAACTGCGCCCTCGACCAGGTGGCACGCGCACAGACGCGCGGGTCCCAGTGCGGGCAAGGCCACACGCGCGCGACCCTCGCGCGGCCACGAATGCGGAGAACCTGCGGCCCTTCGGGCGATATGTCCCGCAGCTTCTCCGCACTCGTCGCGCCGAGGGCGCAGTTCGCGTTGGGCCCGGAGCGATTCGGGCGACGGGAACTGCGCCCTCGGTGCGTAGCGGGTCGGGCCGACGCCCGGGCGGCCGGGAGCCCGCGTGCCCCGGGCACCCGGGTGCAGGCCAGCCCGCGCGGGGCGAGTCCAGGCCAGCCCGCGCCGGGCGAGTCCAGGCCAGCCCGCGCCGGGCGAGTCCAGGGCCCGCCCAGCGCCGCGCCGCGCAGCCAGTCAGGCCGAGGCGCGGGGTGCGCGCAGCCGGTCAGGCCGTGGCGCCGGCCACCCGCAGCCGGTCAGCCCTCGGCTCGCGCCGCACGCAGGGCGTCGGCCAGGGGCGTCGTGGGCCGCCCGATCAGCGCCGCCAGCTGCCCCGTGGTGTCGGCCAGCTCCCCGGCGGCGGTGTTCTGGTCCATCGCGAGCAGGAACCCGATCGTGCCCTCGTCGAGTCCGGCGGCGGCCAGCAGCTCGCGGTGCTCGTCGACGGTGACCCGGCGGTACTCGACCGGGCGGCCGAGCACCTCGGTGGCGGCGGCGGCCAGGTCGTCGAAGGTCCAGGCCTGGTCGCCGGAGAGCTCGTAGACCGCACCCTCGTGACCCTCGGTGCGCAGCACGACGGCGGCCGCTGCGGCGTAGTCGTCCCGGGTGGCGGAGGCGACCCGGCCGTCCCCGACCGCGGCGACGATGGTGCCGGTCTCGGCGGCCTGGGCCAGGTCGCCGAGGTAGTTCTCGGTGTACCAGCCGTTGCGGAGCAGGGTGATCGCCAGACCGGAGTCGCGCAGCAGCTGTTCGGTCTCGACGTGCTCGGGGGCGACCGGGAGGGTGGTGCGGTCGGCGTGCAGCACGGAGGTGTAGACGATCCGGCGCACCCCGGCGGTGACCGCGGCGTCGATGGCGTTGCGGTGCTGGGCGGTGCGCCGGCCGACCTCGGAGCCGGAGACCAGCATCAGGGTGTCGGCCCCGGCGAACGCGGCGACCAGGGTCTCGGGGCGGGTGTAGTCCGACTCGACCACCCGGACGCCCTGCTCGGCGAGGTCCGCGATCCGCTCGACCCGGCGGCCGGTGGCGGTGATCTGCCCGGCGGGCACCCCGTCGGCGATCAGGTGCTGGACGATGAGGCGGCCGAGCTGGCCGGTGGCCCCGGTGACGACGATGGACATGGGTGTTCCTCCTGGTGATCGGGCCGGTCGATCCCGGCGACCAGCGACAACGCGCGCCCGCACCCGTTCCCTTCCGAATCGCCGGTACCCACTTTGCGGTCAGGTACTGCCCCACCGGTAAGCATCGAGGCCAGCGCGGCGTAGAGTCGCGGACATGACCGTGACCGACTCCCCGCGGACCCTGCTGGCCGAACTGATGGTGGACGGCGTGCTGCCGGCGAGCTGTCCGAGCCGGGTGGTGCTGGACCACATCTCCAGCCGGTGGGGGGTGCTGGTGCTGGTCGCCCTGGCCGAGCGGGGTCAGCGCTGGGGCGAGCTGCGCCGCACGGTGGAGGGGATCAGCGAGAAGATGCTCGCCTCCACGCTGCGCACCCTGGAACAGGACGGCCTGGTGCACCGGGAGGCGCAGCCGACGATCCCGCCGCGGGTGGACTACTCGCTGACCCCGCTGGGCGAGGAGCTGGCCGGGGTCCTGCTGCCCCTGGTCGGCTGGGTGGCCCGGAACGCGCCGCGGATCGTGGCCGGCTGAGGGTGGTACTCAGTCCGCGGTGACGCACCACTCAGGTCTACGCAGATCGCCAGGAGTGCGCTCCGATCACCACCCAAGTCGCCGCCTGTCCCGCATCGCCGGCCGCCACGGCCCGAAGACTGGGGGTTGTCGCGGCACCCGGCCGCGTCCCGAGCCGCGGAGGTGGACGATGCCCAGGGGTCCCCAGACCACGATCCGGGTCGACCTGCCTGCCGCGCACCGTGGCGTGGTCCCGCTGTCCGCTGACCAGGCCGCCCAGCTCTACCAGGCCCTGCGCCAGCTCGACCAGTGGCAACGGGCCAGTGCCCGGGACGGCGCCCCGGTGGACGTCGACCAGGAGTGCCGGACCCAGGCCGCGCTGCTGATGGTCGAGATGATCGCCGCCCGTGGTGGCGAGATCTCCCAGGAGCTGGCCTGCGTGCTGGCCTCGCTGGGCCTGGCCCGCCTGGGCTGACGACCGGAACGGTCCCCTGGGCCACCGATCAACTCTGTCTGGGCCGGCGACCGCGCCCCGTCCCGCCCGGCCCGTTCGTCACAGACACCCGGTCTACCATCGATCCCGCCCGGGCCTCGGTGCCATCCGCCGACCGCCCTGCCCCCGACGTGAGGACCTCTCGTGCGCCGTACGGCTGCCGCCATCATCGCCGCCACCCTGTTGCTCGCCGGATGCGCCTCCGGCGGTGACGAGCCGGACCCGACCAGCAGCACCAGCACCGCGGACCCGTCCGCCTCGGCCGACGCCCTGGCCGCGCTGGACGAGGTGACCGTCACCGGCGATCCGGGCACCGAGCCGGAGATCACCGCCGACTGGCCGTTCACCATCGACACCGACGCCGCCACGGTGCTGGACGAGGGCGACGGAGCGGAGATCGCCGACGGTCAGCTGGTCAGCCTGCACCTGCGCGCGGTCAGCGGCCAGGACGGCTCGGACCAGGGCGGCACCTACTCCGGCACCCCGCAGAGCTACTGGATGAGCGCCGAGGCCGGCACCAGCGGCCTGCCCGAGGTCCTGAGCGACGCGCTGACCGGCCAGCAGGTCGGGGTCCGGGTGCTGTACGCCGGCCCGCGCACCCTGGACTCCGGCGAGGAGAGCGCGCTGATCTGGGTCGTGGACGTGACGGCCACCCAGGACGTGCTGGACGCCCCCGAGGGTGAGGCGGTCGCCCCGGCCGAGGGCCTGCCGACCGTGACCCTGGCCGAGGACGGCGAGCCGTCGATCACCCCGGTGGACGGCGACGCCCCGACCGAGCTGATCGTGCAGCCGCTGATCAAGGGCACCGGCCCGGAGGTCACCTCCACCGGCACCGTGGTGGCCAACTACAGCGGCTGGCTGTGGGACGGCACCTCCTTCGACTCCTCCTGGTCGCGCGGCGCCCCGACCGCCTTCGGCCTGAACCAGGTGATCGCGGGCTGGACCCAGGGCCTGGCCGGGCAGACCGTCGGCAGCCAGGTGCTGCTGATCATCCCGCCGGACCTGGGCTACGGCGACGAGGACCAGGACTCGATCCCGGGCGGGTCGACGCTGATCTTCGTGGTCGACATCCTGGCCGGTAGCTGACGGGCGCGGACGCGGCGATCGCCGTAGCGTCGGGGTACGGGGACGACCTCCTCGTACCCCATCCGCTCCGACGAGGGAGAGCACGTGAAGCTCCGCCATCTGCCGCTCCGACTGGGAGCCGGCGCCTACATCCTCAACTCCGGCCTGGACAAGCTGTCCGCCTCCGACGACGCCGCCGCGAACTATCACGGCATGGCGGCGAACGCCTATCCGGTGCTCAAGAACGTCGACCCCAAGACCTTCACCACGGTGCTCGCCGGCACCGAGGTGACGCTGGGCGCCGCACTGCTGGTCCCGGTGCTGCCCAAGACCTGGGTCGCCGCGGGATTCACCGCGTTCTCGGCCGGGCTGGTCGGCCTGTACCTGCGCACCCCGGCGCTGCACCGCGGTCCGGGTGACATCCGGCCGAACCCGGACGGCATCGGGGTGGCCAAGGACGTGATCATGCTCGGGGCCGCCGCCGGCTTCCTGCTGGACACCCTGGGCTCGAAGGCCAAGAAGGCCGGCAAGAAGGCCTCCAAGAAGGTGTCGAAGCAGACCGGCAAGGTCCTGCACCACTGAGGGCCGGTGGGGCGGGGCTACGCTCGGCCTCACCCCACCCGACCCTCGGAGGACACCCATGCGCCGGCCCACCCGCTGGGAGCAGATCGGACTCAGCAACCCGGACCGTTCGGTCTGGTACGTCGAACGGTTCCGCGCGATGGCGGCCGAGGGTGCCGACCTGGCCGGTGAGGCCCGGATGATCGACGCGATGGTGCCGCGCGGCTCGCGGATCCTGGACGCCGGTTGCGGCCCGGGCCGGGTCGGTGGCGAGCTGGCCCGGCGCGGGCACACCGTGGTCGGCGTCGACGTGGACCCGCTGCTGATCGAGACCGCCCGGGCGGACGAGCCCGGCTCGACCTGGCTGGTCGGCGACCTCGCCGAGCTGGAGCTGGACCAGAGGTTCGACATCGCGGTGATGGCCGGGAACGTGCTGACCTTTATCGCGGAGGGCACCGAGGTCGAGGTGTTGCGCCGGATCGGGCAGCACCTGGAGCCGGACGGGCGGCTGGTGACCGGCTTCGGCGCCGGGCGCGGTTACGCCTTCGAGCAGCTCACCGTGGACGCCGAGGCGGCCGGACTGCTGATCGATCACCGGTTCGGCACCTGGGACCTGCGGCCGTTCGGACCGGAGTCGGACTTCCTGGTGGCGGTGCTGTCCCGGGCCTGAGTGCCGTGCCCGGGCCGGCGGTCCGGCCTACGCTCGGGGGATGGCCCGCTACCTGGACGTGCACCCGCAGAACCCGCAGCCCCGCGCGCTGGCCCAGACGGTGGCCGCCCTGCGGGACGACGACGCCCTGATCGCCTACCCGACCGACTCCGGGTACGCGCTGGGCTGCCGGATCGACTCCCGCACCGGCCCGGACCGGATCCGCACCCTGCGGCACCTGGGCGACCGGCACCACTTCACGTTGATCTGCAGCGACTTCGCCCAGCTCGGCCAGCTGGTGCACCTGGACAACGGGCCGTTCCGTGCGATCAAGGCCGCGACCCCCGGTCCGTACACCTTCATCCTGCCGGCCACCAAGGAGGTGCCCCGGCGGCTGGCGCACCCGAAGAAGAAGACCGTCGGCGTGCGCATCCCGGACGACCGGCTGGTGCAGGCGCTGCTGCGCGAGCTCGGCGAACCCCTGCTGTCCAGCACCCTGATCCTGCCCGGCGAGGACGCCCCGATGACCGACGGCTGGACGGTCAAGGAGGAGCTGGACCACCAGGTGGACGTGGTGATCGACACCGGCGAGTGCGGCACCGAGCCGACCACGGTGATCGATTGGTCGGAGGGCTTCCCCGAGGTGGTCCGGGTCGGCGCCGGCGATCCCGACCGCTTCGCCTGAGCCGGGCGATGACCGCCGAGCGCTCCCCCGACGACCCGGACTGGCCCGCCGTCACCGCCCCCGCCGCCCTCGACCTGCTGGAGCTGGACGGCTCGATCGCGGAGTGCCGGGCCTGCCCGCGGCTGGTCGCCTGGCGCGAACAGGTCGCCACCGACAAGCGCGCCGCGTTCCGGGACCAGACCTACTGGGGCCGCCCGGCGCCCGGCTTCGGCGACCCCACCGCCGGGATCCTGATCGTCGGTCTGGCCCCGGCCGCGCACGGTGCCAACCGCACCGGCCGGATGTTCACCGGCGACCGGTCCGGCGACTTCCTGTTCGCCGCGCTGCACGCCGCGGGCCTGGCCAACCAGCCGACCAGCACGCACATCGACGACGGGCTGCGGCTGACCGGGGTGCGGATCACCGCCCCGGTGCACTGCGCCCCGCCGGAGAACAAGCCCACCCCGGACGAGCGCCGGCGCTGCGGGCCGTGGCTGTCGCGCGAGCTGGAGCTGGTCCGGCCGCGGGTCGCAGTGGTGCTGGGCGGGTTCGGCTGGGACGCCCTGCTGCGCACGCTGGCGGAGCAGGGCTGGGCGGTCCCCCGGCCTCGCCCCCGGTTCGGGCACGGGGCGGAGGTCACGCTCCGGCGGGGCGAGGCGTCGCTCACCCTGCTGGGCTGCTTCCACGTGAGCCAGCAGAACACCTTCACCGGACGGCTGACCCCGGCGATGATCGGCGCGGTGCTGGACCGGGCGCGCGAGCTGGCGGGGGTCTGAGCCGGGGCGGCCCGGAACGCTCAGGCGCGCCAGGTCGTGGCCGGCGTCCGCCAGGACGCCAGCACCGAGGTCAACTCCGCCGGGCCCTGCGCCACCACCAACGATTCCTGGTAGCCCGGCGACAGGAACCCGGCGGTCGCCATCGACTCGACGGCACCGAGCAGCGGCTGCCAGAAGCCCGCCACGTCGTAGAGCGCGACCGGCTTGTCGTGGAAGCCGAGCCGCTGCCACGTCCACACCTCGAAGAACTCCTCCAGGGTGCCCGCACCGCCGGGGAGTGCCACGAAGCCGTCGGCGAGCTCCGCCATCCGCGACTTGCGGGCGTGCATGTCCGGCACCACCTCCAGGGTGGTGATCCCGCGGTGCGCGAGCTCCCGTTCCATCAGGGCCTCCGGCATCACCCCGGTCACCCGCCCGCCGCCAGCGAGCACGGCGTCGGCGAGCGCGCCCATCATGCCCACCGTGCCACCGCCGTACACCAGCTCGATCCCGGACTCGGCCAGCCAGCCACCCAGTTCGGCGGCGACCGCCACGTACCGGGGGTCGAGGCCCGGGG
Source organism: Cellulomonas denverensis (assembly GCF_012396125.1). GTDB lineage: Bacteria > Actinomycetota > Actinomycetes > Actinomycetales > Cellulomonadaceae > Cellulomonas > Cellulomonas denverensis. Next base: position 835,584 of record NZ_JAAXOX010000001.1, read on the forward strand.
CGGCACCGGTGAAGACGGTCAGGCGCTGCAGCGTACTCACGTCTCCCGACAGTAGGCGCGCCCGGCCAGCCACCGGTGACCAGGCGCGCCCGCCTGGGTGGACTACTCAGGGCAGCGGACGACCGCCGGGCGGACACAAGACCCCCGGACCCTGACGGCCCGGGGGTCTCGCGTGTGAGATCGGTCAGCGCGGAGCGATGGTGTAGGCCACCACCGGCTTGCCTCCCGACTCCTTCATCACCAGGGTGACGCCGTACTGGCCCGAGATGAGCGAGTAGGAACGCACCCCATCCCGCTGCACCTCTCCCGACCGGACGAACCCGGCTTCCTCCAGGATGGTCAGGGCGGCTTCCTGCTGGTCGGATCCGGAGACCTCGACCATCGCGGTGTACGCCCGGTCACCCAACTGCCGGGACTCGACGAGTGTCCCCTCTGCCAGTGGGATCTCGGTCGGGAACCCGGATGCCACGGAGACGGTATCCCGCTCCTCGGTCGCGGTATCCGCCCCACCGAAGACGAGCCAAGCCAGGACACCCGCGGCGATGAGCACCACGACGCCGACCAGCCAGAGCACCCAGCGGGGCCGACGGGACGTGCTGCCCGTTCCGGGTGTGTCGGCGCCCGAACCGCGACGTCGCGCTGTTGTCTCGGGGGAGTCGGCCCGGGGGCGCGTCACGTCCCCCGCCCCGGGGGCGCCGGCCTCAGCCGACGCCCCCACCGAGTGAACCTCGGTCATGCCTGCTCCTCCTTCTGCTGGCGCCGGCGGAGCGCGAGCAGGAGTCCACCGGTCAGCAGCAGTGCCGTCACCCCGGCAAGGCCCATGACCAGCTCGCTACCGGTGATGGCGAGCGAACCGACCACGACCGGCGGAACCACCGGCGCGACGACCCGGAGCGGAGCTGATCCTTCGGCCTTCGACTCCAACCCGTTGACCACGACCTGGTGGTCACCGGCCGCCGCGTTCACCGGAATGGTGATCGTGGCCTGAACCGTGCCGTCGGCGCTCGTGGTCACCTCAGCGACCCGGACCGGGGTGGAGTGCAGCCAGATCTCGGCGGCCTCGTTCCCGGCCAGGCCGGTCGCGGTGACGACCAGGTCGTCGCCGGCGGTGACCTCGTCCTTGGACAGCGTCACCACGACCTGGCGCTTGACCGTCACCCGGACCCGCTCGGAGACATTGCCGGACTCGTCGACCACCTCGACCTCGATCTCCGAGCCCGGACCCTGGGGCGGGTCCAGCACGATCTCGAACCGGCAATCCTCACCAGCGGTACCCGTGCCGATCAGGTTGCCCTCGGAGTCGTACACGTTGACCGTGGAGCCCGGCTCGGCACACCCGGTGACCTTGTCGCCCTCGGTCTCATCGACCACGGGCGGCTCGGGAGCCACCGCGTCCACCGTCACCGAAGCCGGGTCGGACACATTGCCCGCAGCGTCGGTCGCCACCGCGGTGACCACCAGACCGTCCGGCAGCGCCGGGTCGAACGGCACCCGGAACTCACCGGTCGTCGCGTCCGCCACGACCGTCCCGAGCACCGCACCGTCCGGTCCGGTGAGGGTCACCGTCGAGGCCGGCTCGGCCGAACCCGACACATGGGTGCCGTTGCTCGGCTTGAGCACCGGGGCGTCCGGGGCAACCCGGTCCACCACCACCATCGACTGGTCACTCATGTTGCCGGTCGCCACGATCGCGATCGCGCCGACCACGGTGCCATCCACCAGCGCCGGATCGAACGGCACACTGAACGCACCCTTCTCATCGGCAACCACAGTGCCCAGCTTCTCGCCGGTGACGACCCGGGTGAGTTCGACCGTGGCACCCGGCACCGTGGTGCCGGAGATGGTCGACCCGTTGGACGGGTTCAGTGCCGGCGGGGCCGGACGGGAGGTGTCCACGACGACGGAGGCAGGGTCGGAGACGTTCCCGGCCGCGTCGGTGGCCACGCCGGTCACGACGAGACCGTCCGCCAGGGCGGGCTCGAACTCGCAACCGAACACACCCGAGATCCGATCCGCGGTCACGGTGCAGAGCACCGTCCCCGTCGGGTCGGTCAGGGTGACCGTCGAGCCCGGCTCGGCAGTACCACTGACACTCGACCCGTTGGACGGGTTGAGGACCGGTGCGTCCGGAGCGGTGGTGTCAATCTCCACGCCCACCGGGTCGGACTCGTTCCCGGCCGGGTCGGTGACAACGACCTCAGCCTTGTCACCCTCGGTCAGCGGGGTCTCCGGAGTGAACGTCCAGGAACCACCACCGTTGTCAGTCCACTCACCAGGAATGGGCTCACCGGTCTCGGGGTCAACGATGGACGGCGTCGCGCCCTCCTCAACACCCTCAACCTCGACCTTCTCACCCTGCGTCGGCGGAACCACCGGAGCGTCCGGAGCAGTGGTATCCACCACCACGCCCACCGGGTCGGACTCGTTCCCGGCCGGGTCGGTGACAACGACCTCAGCCTTGTCACCCTCGGTCAGCGGGGTCTCCGGAACAAACGTCCAGTTACCGTCGCCGTTGTCAGTCCACTCACCAGGAATGGGCTCACCGGTCTCGGGGT
>NZ_JAAXOX010000010.1 GCF_012396125.1 Cellulomonas denverensis
CACCGTTGTCAGTCCACTCACCAGGAATGGGCTCACCAGTCTCGGGGTCAACGATGGACGGCGTCGCGCCCTCCTCAACACCCTCAACCTCGACCTTCTCACCCTGCGTCGGCGGAACCACCGGAGCCTCCGGAGCAGTGGTATCCACCACCACACCCACCGGATCGGACTCGTTCCCAGCCGGATCGGTGACAACGACCTCAGCCTTGTCACCCTCGGTCAGCGGGGTCTCCGGAACGAACGTCCAGTTACCACCACCATTGTCAGTCCACTCACCAGGAATGGGCTCACCAGTCTCAGGGTCAACGATGGACGGCGTCGCGCCCTCCTCAACACCCTCAACCTCGACCTTCTCACCCTGCGTCGGCGGAACCACCGGAGCAGCCGGAGCCACCGCGTCCACAGTCACCAGGGACTGCGGGCTGGTGTTGCCGGAGGGCATCGTCGCCACCGCACCGACGACGGTGCCGTCGACCAGTGCCGGATCGAACGGAACGGAGAACCGACCGTTCTGGTCCGCCTCCACCACGGCCAGTTCCTCACCGGAAGGCTCCAGAGTGAGGCGCACGCTGGCGCCAGGAAGGGTGGAACCGGTGATCACCGAACCATTGGTCGGGTTCAGCACCGGAGCATCCGGCACTCGGGTGTCGATGGTGATCGACGTACCGTCGGAGGCATTGCCCGCCGGGTCGGTCGCCACCGCGGTCACGACCATGCCATCGGTCAACGCCGGGTCGAAGGTGCAGTTGAAGGCACCAGAGACCGGGTCGGTGATCACACGGCACAGCTCGTTGCCCTCGGAGTCGGTCAGGGTGACCGTCGAGCCCGGCTCGGCAGTACCACTGACACTCGACCCGTTGGACGGGTTGAGGACCGGTGCGTCCGGAGCAGTGGTGTCCACCACCACACCCACCGGGTCGGACTCGTTACCGGCCGGGTCGGTGACAACGACCTCAGCCTTGTCACCCTCGGTCAGCGGGGTCTCCGGAACAAACGTCCAGTTACCGTCGCCGTTGTCAGTCCACTCACCAGGAATGGGCTCACCGGTCTCGGGGTCAACGATGGACGGCGTCGCGCCCTCCTCAACACCCTCAACCTCGACCTTCTCACCCTGGGTGGGCGGAACCGTCGGGTCAGCCGGCGGGGTCTGGTCAATCTCGACCGTCACCTTCTCCGACTCGTTACCGGCCGGGTCAGTGACAACGACCTCAGCCTTGTCACCCTCGGTCAGCGGGGTCTCCGGCACGAACGTCCAGGAACCAGCACCGTTGTCAGTCCACTCACCAGGAATGGGCTCACCAGTCTCGGGGTCAACGATGGACGGCGTCGCGCCCTCCTCAACACCCTCAACCTCGACCTTCTCACCCTGCGTCGGCGGAACCACCGGAGCCTCCGGAGCAGTGGTATCCACCACCACACCCACCGGATCGGACTCGTTCCCAGCCGGATCGGTGACAACGACCTCAGCCTTGTCACCCTCGGTCAGCGGGGTCTCCGGAACAAACGTCCAGGAACCACCACCATTGTCAGTCCACTCACCAGGAATGGGCTCACCGGTCTCAGGGTCAACGATGGACGGCGTCGCGCCCTCCTCAACACCCTCAACCTCGACCTTCTCACCCTGCGTCGGCGGAACCACCGGAGCAGCCGGAGCCACCGCGTCGACCACGACCAGGGCCGGGTCGGACTCGTACCCGTTCTCATCCACCGCGGTCACCACGACCTCGGTGCCATCCTCCAGCGGGAGGCTCGGCACGAAGGTGAAGGAACCGTCGGGGTCCACCACGAGCGAGCCGGGAATCTCGTTGCCCTGCCCGTCCTCGAGGCGAACGGTCGCACCCGGATCGATCTGACCGGTGACGTCCTTCCCGTTGGACGGGTTGACCACCGGAGTGGACGGAGTCGCCACGAACTCCACCGTCGCACTGTCGTCGGCAACCGCACCATCGATGGTGAAGCTGATGGTGGCCGTGCCCGGGGTCAGCGAGGACACCGTGGCGGTGTACGTGCCATCTCCGTTCGGCACAGCCGCAGTGGCGGTGCCCACGGTGGTGGTGACGGACACGGGGTACTCATCCGTGACCACGTTGCCGAAGCCGTCCTTGAGGGTCACGGTCACCGTGCTGGTGTCCGTGCCGTTCGCCTGAACCGGGGAGGTCGCGGCGATGCTCGACTCAGAGGTCGAGGCCTCGCCGGCGGTGAAGACCAGAGTCTTGGTCTCACCGATCCGGTCGGCGCCGAGCGTCACCGACACCGGGTACTCCCCGGCGATCTCCGACGTCAGGGTCAACGTGACCTTGCCCTCGGCGTCAGAGACGTAGGGACCGGACTCGGCCACCGTGATGCCGGTGGGCAGGTCGAGCCCAATGGTGGCTCCCGAGACCGGGTTCCCGTTGGCGTCGTTCACCTGCACGACCGCGGTGAACGCCTCCCCGGCAGGGAGCGGCCCCTCCGGGGTCACGGTCCAGCTCGACGCGGTGGCCGAAGCGGCCCCGTTCACGAACTCGACGGTCTGCCCGCTACCCGACACCTCAGTGCCGTCGATGGCAGCGGTCACCGCGAACTCACCCGCCTGCGTGGAGGTGATGTCGACCGTGGCCACACCGTTGGCCCCCGAGACGGCGGTCGGCGCGCTGAGCTGCGGGCCGTCCGCGACACCGAAGGCCACCGTGGCGCCTTCAACCGGGTTGCCGTAGGCGTCGGTGACCTTCACCGTCGCACGGTGCGCGGACTGACCATCGGCCTCCACCGCACCCGGGGTGACGGTCATGGCGGACGTCTCCGCAGAGGCCGCACCGGCGGTCCAGACCACCTTCGCCCCCTGGCCACCAACGAGCTGCCCATCGATCAGGGCGCGCAGCGTGAACTCACCAGCGAGGGTGGAGTTCACCGTGGTGACGGCATTGCCGTTCTCGTCCGCGTAGGCGGAGAGCTGGGTCAGTCGCGGCTCGGTGACCACGTTGCCTGCCGCGTCGCGCACCTCGAAGGTGACGGCGGTGGTCGGCACCGGGTTGCCGTTGGCGTCCTGAGCCAGGACGGTCGCGGTATAGGTGTTGTCGCCCTCACGACCCACCGACAGCGGACCCTCAGGGGCCACGGTCAGGGTCGAGTCAGCGGCACTCACCGAACCGGTCACGAAGGTGACCGTCGCCGGGCTGCCGTTCAGCAGCGGCTCGCCGTTCACGGTTGCGGTGACGTCGAAGGAACCGGCGGTCGTGGAGACGACGTTGAGTTCCGCGACTCCAGCCGAGTTGGTGGTCTTGGTCGTGCTTCCTCCACCGGCGGCGGCAATGCCTCCGCCCGGGAGCTGGAACGCGACCTCGGCACCGGACACCGGGTTACCCAGGCTGTCACGCACGGTGGCAGTCAGGGTGTGAGCGGCCGCCCCATCGGCGAGCCGACTGCCCGAGGTGGCCGACAGAGTCGACTTGCCGTCCTCGGTCAGGTCCGGGGCACCGGCGATCCACGTGCGGTTGAGAGCCGGCAGCGGCTGCGCCGTGCCATTGACCGTGAGGTACGCGGTCAGACGCGAGGTCTGAGCCACGGTGGAGGTGAAGTCCACAGCCATCCGGCCGTCGGCATCGGTGGTCCCCACCAGCGGCTGCTCGGCCACGGTGGGCTCAGCAGTGATCACCACGGTCACACCCGAGACAGGGTTGCCTCCGGCGTCCCGCGCCTGCACCACACCGGTGTACGTCGACTCCGCACCGGAGCCTGCCGCCAGCGGTCCCTCGGGAGAGATGGTGAACGAGGACTGTGACATGTCCACGACACCGGCAGAGAACGCCACCGTGGCCGGGGAACCGTTGACGATCTGCACGCCACCCACCGACGCGGTCACGTCGTAGGTGCCGGCAGTACTGGAGACCACGTCGAGCGCGGCCACACCGGACTCGTTGGTGCTCACCGTGGTCGAACCGCCGGCGGCGACAGCGAGGCCCTCGGCGAGAGCGAAGTCGACCTCGATGTCCGGCACCGGGTTGCCGTACTGGTCCACCAGCGTGGCGGACACCGTGTGCGGGGTGTTGCCGTCGGCGATCCGGGTCCCGGTCGTGGCCGACAGGTGCGATCCACCCTCCGCGCTCAGGTCCGGAGAGCCGGCCGTGAACACCAGGGTGTGCGCCGAACCGATCCGGTCGGCACCGACATAGGCCGACACCGGGAAGGATCCGGCGGTGGTCGAGGTCAGGTGCACCACGACCTGCCCCTTGTCGTCGGACAGGTACGGACCCGACTCGACGACCGACACACCGGTCGGCACCGTGAACGACACCTCCTGTCCGGCGCCGACGGCGTTGCCCGTGGCGTCGTTGAGCTGCACGGTGGCGGTGAACTGCGCGCCGACCTCCTGCGCACTCTCAGGAGTGACGGCCCAGGAAGAACGCGCCGCGGAAACAGCTCCGGTGATGAACGTCACCGTGGCCGGGCTGCCCTCGGTGATCTGCTCGCCGTTGACCGTGGCCGTGACCTCGTACGTGCGGGCGGTGGTCGAGGACACCAGCACCCGGTAGGTCCCGTCCGCGCCGGTGGTCCCGGTGACCGAACCGGTGGGAGTCAGGCCCTCCGGCAGGGAGAACTCGACCTCGGCGCCCTGAACCAGGTTCCCGAAGGCGTCGACGGCCTTGACCGTGACGGAGTGAGTGGCCTTCCCGTTGGCCTCGACCGCACCGGTGGAAGCGGTGATGGACGATCCGCCCTCACCCACGACCGGCGCGCCCGCCACGAAGGCGAAGGACACTCCGGCACCCGGCTGGACCGCGACACCGTTGACCGAGGCGGTCACGGTGGAGCTGCCCGCGGTCGAGGAAGCGAGGTGCAGCAGGGCCACACCGTCGGCACCCGTGGTCACCTCGGTCGAGCCCAGTGCGACCGCCGTGCCATTGATCGCGAACTGGACCGGCACACCAGCGACCGGGTTGCGGTTCGCGTCGATCAAGGTGACCGCAGCGGTGTGCACGTTGTCGACGCTCTCGACGACCACGGTCGCCGGGTCCGAGACCGTCCGGTTCCCCGTGGTCTGCGCGGTCAGCGCCGAGGCGCCCGCCGCGAGATCCGGCGCTCCGGCCGCGTAGACCGCGGTGACGGTGCCGATGACCAGGTCCCCGTTGTAGCTGACGGTGACCGGGTGGTCACCGGCGACGGTGGAACGCACGGTGGCGGTGTAGATGCCCGGCGTGCCGGTCTCGGTGAAGGCAGAGACCGTCACACCCTTCTGGGTGCTGGTTCCGGCCAGGTCGCCGGCCGAACCGGTGACGCCGTTGCCATGGGCATCACGAAGCACCGTGGTGATGGTGTGCGAGGCGACGCCGTCGGCCGCACGCGGGTCCTGGTCGTCGATGCTGACCGAGGACAGTCCCTCACCCACCACCGGGGCACCCGCGACGAAGTTCACCGTCTTGGGCGACTCGGGCAGCTCGGTGGGCGAGCCGTTCTGCACCACGAAGGCGCGAATGTCCGCGCTCATCAAGGTCGTGGCGGTGAAGGTGGCGGTGTAGGTGCCGTCACCGTGATCGGTGACGTCCGAGACCTGCACGCCCTCGGGCGCGGAGAAGGAGACGTCGGCACCGGCCATCGGCTCGCCTCGCGAGTCGTTGATGGTGGCGGTGGCCACAGCCGCCTGCGTGCCGTCCGCGGTGACCCGCAGCGGCTCCAGAGTCCAGGAGGACCGGCTGGCGTCGGCACCGGACGAGTAGGTGTACTCGACCGTCAGGTCGCTGCCACGCGTGATCGCCGAACCCGGGATCGAGACCTGGCGGGTGTTCAGGTTCACCGAGGAACCGGGCACCTCGGCACCGGTCTTCGTGTCGACGACCTTCGCGCCGACCAGGGACCAGCCCTCGGGGATGGTGTTGTTGGCGACGCTGACGTCCTGGCCGACGTTCGACACGGCGTGCGACACCGGCGAGTAGGTCAGGGCGTTGGACAGCGAGGGCCGGAAGGTGACCGAGTTCGCCGAGGGGGCGGTGGTCGAGATCGGCCCGGTGAGCTGGTAGCCGAAGTCACCGTCGGCGACCTCGTTCAGCGTGGTGGCCGCGACCCGGATCACGGCGTTGGCGATGGAGACCCGGTAGTCCTCGATCTCACCGCGGTTCACCCAGGGGGTGGTGTTGGCCGCTGCCGAGCCCTGCGCGGGCTGGTACTGGCCGTTGGTGTTGTCCGGCTCGGTGATCGAGTCGGCATCGGTCGCCACCGCACGCAGCCAGGTGGACGACAGTCCACCGGCGGGGTCGGGGCTGGTGGGGACCTGCAGGGTCGCGACGGCGTCGTCGGCACCCGCGTAGAGGTACTTCTGCGCCGCACTTCCGGCCTGACCGGTCGTGCTGGTGCTGTTGGTGCGGAAGTCGGACGGACTGTTCGTCGCCGCCAGCCAGGCGGACAGCTGGGCGTTGCCCGCCGCGTCGCCCTGCAGGTTGCCGATCACGTCGTACTCGTTGCCGACCGCCAGGATGGTGGTGTTGTCCTGCAGCGCGATCCGGCCGTTCGGCCCGGCGATCGCAACACCGTCGTCGGTGGCGTGGTTGTTGGTGGTCGAGCCATCGGTGAACTCGCCACGCGTGTCGCCCAGACGCAGCGTGCTGTCCGGGTCGTAGTCGTACAGCCGCGGGCCCTGCTGGGCAGCGGTGGAGGAGAAGGCTGCGTCACCCCACGAACCGGTCCCGGCGGCGTAGACGCCGAAGTCGGCCGAGGTGACCTCCATCGGGGTGTTCACCGTCACCGTGGAGAGGATCGGCATCGCGTCCAGGTTCTCGGTGCCACCGATCGCCCCGACGCTCGGGTCGGCCGCGGGCATCGCGATCCGGCCCTCACAGGCACCGGAGGTGTCCCGGAAGTCCCCGCGCAGGCAGTGCGCAGTCACCGAGTTGATCGAGCCGCTGGAACGGCCGGCGGCGTAGGTCTGCACGGCATTGACACCGTTCACCTGCGGCTGGGCCAGCCGGACCTGGTAGGTCTTGCTGGACGAGTTCAGGATGAAGGAGTAGTTGCCGGCGCCGTCGGTCTGGCGGGTCCCGAGCAGGGTGCCCGCGTCGTCGTAGAGCGCCACGGTCTGCCCGGCCAAGCCGGTCTCGCCGGAGTCGATCACACCGTTGCCGTTGGCGTCGTTGTACACGACACCGTCCAGCACCGGGGCGGTCTGCGCCGCGGCCAGGTCCTGACCCAGCGAGGTGTCGGAGGTCCTCGCCTGGACGACCATCGACAGCGGGTCGACCCGGACGATTCCGGCCGTCGACCAGTCGCGGGTGGCCTGCAGGTAGAGCTGGCCGTTGTGGAAGGCCATGCCGTAGAAGCCGTCGGAGACGTAGTTCGAACCGTCGGCGTTCTTCATCTGACCCACGACGTTGTAGCGCCACTGGGCCTGGTCGGCACCGGGAACCACACGCACCAGGTACACGGTGTTACCCGCGCCCTTCACGGTCAGGTAGAAGTTGCCCTCGGCGTCGATGGCCATGTCCGAGGCGACGTACCCGCTCGGCCAGCAGCCGTCAGCGGCGGCGAAGATGTCGTCGGCGGCGGTGTTCGGCACCAGTTTGCCCGACCCGCGGGTGGTCCCGGTCGTCGGGTCGTAGATCGCCAGGCGGAACGACGCGTTGATGCCGGCGCACTCACCCGAGGACAGGTACAGCTCACCGGTGCTCTGGTAGACCTCACCACCGGACCAGTAGTTGTAGGCGGTGCTCAGGCCCGAACTCACACGCGGCGTCGGCACGAAGTGCACCTTGCCGGTCGTCTGACCCTCGTCATAGGCGGCGATGGGGATGTAGTCGGTCCACGGGGTCGGGTAGCCCGCGGGCCAGTTCCCCACGGTCCGCCCGTCGCCCCAGGTCCAGGCGTACATCCGCGGCGTGCGCTCACCATTGGCGCCACCACCATCGACCGCCAGCGTCGACAACGGGTCACCTGAGATGTACGGACCGGGAGAAGTCATCACCGGGGTGGTGCGCGAACCAGTGACCACACCCTGGGCGGAGTCCTCGGTCAGCGGGTAGGTGAAGTAGTACGTCCCCTGCCCACCCCACAACGCGTACTCGTCATACACGAACGGAGACGGCAGCGGCTGAGCATTCCCCAGGTCCAGAATCGGGGCAGTGGTCGCAGCCGAGGCGGACGAGGCCGTGAGCACCGTCCCGCTCAGGAGAGTCCCCGCTCCGAGGGCGAGAGCGGTGCCGGCGGCCAGCAGCCGCCGCACCGTGCCCCGCTTCCGCGGTGATGTTGGGACCGCCTGGTTGGCGGTCCCCCTGATTGTTCTACGCATCGACCCTCGCTTCGGTTGCACGACTGACGTCGCCCTCACGGGCACACGGATATCCCGGTCACTGTCGGCGCCGAATCAGTGCAGGCGTGCCTCTGCACGGTCTCTCACGGGGCCAAACACGTGGATCACGTGTCTCTAGGCCGTCAGTCACGGGCTTCAAAGGCCCCAATAGCCGCGCTCCACACTGAGCGCACACTGACCTCCCCCGCGCGGACACTCACCAGCACGCAGACGAGCCCGGCACACCACGGGGTGTGCCGGGCTCGTCAGGGACGGGCAGAGTGGCTCAGGGCAGCGGACGACCGCCGGTGACGCCGATCCGGTCGCCGGTGATGTAGCTGGACTCCTGCGAGGCGTAGAACACGTACGCCGGGGCGAGCTCGGCAGGCTGCCCGGCCCGTCCGAGCGGGGTGTCGCCGCCGAACTGTTCGACCTTCTCCGCCGGCATGGTCGCCGGGATCAGCGGGGTCCAGATCGGGCCGGGGGCGACCGCGTTGACCCGGATGCCGTCCTCGGCGAGCTGCTGCGCCAGGCCCTTGGTGAAGTTCCAGATCCCGGCCTTGGTGACCGCGTAGTCGATCAGCTGCGGGCTGGGCTCGAAGGCCTGGATCGAGGTGGTGTTGATGATGCTGGCGCCCGCGGACAGGTGCGGCAGCGCGGCCTGGGTGATCCAGAACATCGCGTACAGGTTGGTGCGCAGCGTGCGGTCGAGCTGCTCGGTGGTCAGGTCCGCGAGGCCACCGTCCTGGGACATCTGGAAGGCCGCGTTGTTGACCAGGATGTCCAACCCGCCGAACTCGGCGACCACCGACCCGGGCAGCGAGCGGGCGTGCGCCTCGTCCCGGATGTCGCCGGGCAGGGTGAGCGCACGGCGGCCGGCCTCGCGGATCCAGCGCACGGTCTCCTGCGCGTCGTCCTCCTCCTCCGGCAGGTAGGCGATCGCCACGTCGGCACCCTCCCGGGCGAAGGCGATGGCGACCGCGCGGCCGATGCCGGAGTCGCCGCCGGTGATCAGCGCGCGCTTGCCGGCCAACCGACCGGAGCCCACGTAGCTGCGCTCGCCGTGGTCCGGCTGCTGGGACATCTCGGCCGTGTGGCCCGGGTGCTCGATGGTCTCCGCGGGCTGCTCCGGGGTCGGATGCTGGGTGCGGGGGTCCTGGGGAGTGGTCTGGTCGTTCATGCCTCTCCATCCTCCGCGCGTCGCGCGATCCCGCCACTCGTGACGCGACTCACCGACTGTCTGCACAGGCCAGACACACCTGTGCCACGGCGTACCCCCGCCGTGCCGCCTAGGGTTGTCGCGGCGCGGGACCTGCGAGCCCGCGACGGACCTCCTGGAGGACAGATGGACACCGACGGCGACTACGTCGAGATCTGGGGCGACCGGCTCTCGCTGCGCGACCTGCTGATCGCGCTGGCGGCCTGCGCGGTCCCCACGGTCGCCGCGGTCTGGCTGGGCTCGCTGGCCGGCGGGCAGCCGCTGTTCTGGGGTCTGGGCGGCGCCGCCCTCGGCTTCGCGATCGCCTGCGTGGTGATCCGGCCGAAGCGGGACGTGCGGATCGTCGACGACCCGGGCACCGACTGACCACCGCTCCGGCCCCGTTCGCGCCGCCCCCTCCCCGGCGCCACCCCTGACCCCGAGAGACCCGAGTGGACCTGACCCTCCTGCTGCCGATGGTGCTCGCCGCGCTGGCCGCCGTCGTGCTGTACACCCTGATCGGCTTCGTGCCCGGCACCGACGAGACCTCGGTGCTGCTGCCGGTCACCCTGACGCTGGTGCTGGCCGGGGTGGACCCGCAGGTGGTGCTGGCGTTCTTCATCGCCGCGGTGGTCACGCTCAACCTGACCAACTCGATCCCCACCGCCCTGGTCGGCCTGCCCGGTGGCGTGCTGTCCGCGCCGATGATCGACCACGCGCTCACCCTGAAACGGGAGGGTCTGGCGGCGCAGACCATCCGGAAGATGGCCGCCGGGTCGGTGATCGGCACCCTGGTGTCGGTGCCGCTGGCGCTGCTGATCGCCGGGGCGATCGCGCCCTATGCCGAGGACCTGCGCCGGCACGGCTCGCTGCTGTTCGTGATCGGCGCGGTGGTGCTGGCGCTGATCGGCAAGAACCGGATCCTGTCGCTGCTGTCGATCGTGCCGCTGATCCTGCTGTTCCAGGGCGTCCAGGCGCTGTACCGGCAGGTCGGCATCCTGGCCGCGGACGGGACGATCACGGTGTCGTTCTTCCTGTCGATCACCGCCGGCCCGCTGCTGCTGTCGCTGGCCGAGGTGCTGAACCCGGCGCTGCGCCGGTCGATGCCGCGGGCCGGGCGCACCCCGGTGGTGATCGGCCGCGAGGAACTGAAGGGCCAGTCGCTGAGTCCGCGCAAGCTGCTCACCCGCGCCGAGCTCGGCACCAGCGCCGCGGTGTCCGCGATCTCCACCCCGCTGTTCTTCCTCAGCCCGGTGGCGCTGACGCTGCTGCTCGGTGAGGCGGCCGGCACGAGGGCGAAGGACCCGGGCCAGCGGTCCAGCCGGGCGATCACCGCGATGGCCGCGCTCGCGCACTCCACCTATCTGGCCGGGCTGATCATCCCGCTGCTGGCGATCGGGCTGCCGCTGTCCCCGGTGGCGATCGGCCCGGCGAATGCGCTGTTCAACGCACCGCCGGTGTTCACCCTGGACCACAACCTGCACCACATCCTGAACACGTCGCAGTTCATCGTCGCGGTGGTGGTCGGCGGGGCGATCGCGCTGGTGCTGTCCTACGTGCTGGCGGTCCGGTACTCGTTCCGGCTGACCGCCATCGTGACCCGCCGGGTGCCGCACGAGGCGGTGCTGGCGGTGTTCCTGGTGTTCGTCCTGCTGCTCGCGTACCTGGACGCGGGATGGATCAATGTCTTCGCCGTGCTGCTGGTCGGCCTGACCTGCGGCACTCTGAACCGGATGGGTGTGAGTTACGGGGTGCAGTTCATGTCGCTGTACGCGGGCCCGTGGCTGATCACCCAGCTGATGTGAGGAGCCGATGATCGAGAACCGCACCGGCACGGGGCACACCCGCGCCAAGGTGATCCTGACCGGGGAGCACGCCGTGGTGTACGGCGAGCCCGCCATCGCGCTGCCGTTGGCGAGCCTGCCGATGCACGCCACCGCGCGGCACGAGCCGGGTCCGCTCGCCCTGGAGTCCGTGCTGTACTCCGGGCCGCTGGCCGACGCCCCGGAGGAGCTGGCCGCGCCCCGCGCCGCGATCGAGGCCACCCTGGATCATCTGGGCCTGCCGCACCGCGACCTCACACTGAGCACCGAGTCCAGCATCCCGGCCGCCCGCGGACTCGGGTCCTCGGCCGCCACCGCGGGGGCGCTCGCCCTGGCACTGGCCGACCTGGCCGGGCGGACGCTGACCGCGCAGGAACACTTCGACCTGGTGCAGGTCGGTGAGCGGGTCGCGCACGGCAGCCCGTCCGGCCTGGACGCCCGCACCACCGCCTCCACCGTGCCGATCTGGTTCCAGGGCGGGGCGATGCGCCCACTCGACCTGCACCTGAGCGCGCACCTGGTGGTCGCCGACACCGGCGTGCACGGCCGGACCCGGGTCGCGGTGGCCGATGTGCGCTCGTTCCGGGACCGGCATCCCGCCCGCGGCGCCCAGCTGATCTCCGAGCTGGGTGCGATCACCCGGGAGACGGTGACCGATCTGCGGCTGGACCGGCCGGTGCTGCTCGGCGAGCGGCTGACCCGGGCGCACCAGGCGCTGGCCGAGCTGGGCGTGAGTTCGCCCGAGCTGGACCGGTTGCAGCGCACCGCCCTGGACGCCGGGGCGCTGGGGGCCAAGCTGACCGGTGGTGGCCAGGGCGGATGTCTGCTCGCGCTCGCCGCCGACGCCGCCTCCGCTGGTACGATCGCCGCTGCTCTGCGCCGCTCGGGCGCACCCCGCACGTGGTTGCACCGGATCGACGCGCGGCAGCCCTCCACGTCCCAGGTGCCTCTCGCATGACTGCTCCCGCGACTGCCGTCGCGCACGCCAACATCGCGCTCGCCAAGTACTGGGGCAAGCGCGACGAGGCGCTCGCCCTGCCGGCCACGTCCTCCCTGTCGCTGACCCTGGACGCCTTCCGCAGCACCACCACCGTGGTCCCGGACGACCCGGAGGCGCAGGCCGCCGGTGCCGACCTGGCCACCCTGGACGGCGCCCCGATGACCGGGAACTCGCTGGACCGGGTCCGGCGCTTCCTGGACCTGGTGCGCGAGCAGGCCGGTGGCGGCGGCTACGCCCGGGTGACGTCCACCTCCACCGTGCCGATCGGTGCCGGGCTGGCCTCCTCCGCCTCCGGCTTCGCCGCGCTGGCCGGGGCCGGTGCGCGGGCCTACGGCCTGGACCTGGACGACCGGGGACTGTCCCGGCTGGCCCGCCGCGGGTCCGGGTCGGCCTGCCGATCGGTGTTCGGCGGACTGGTGGTCTGGCACGCGGGCACCGACGACGCGAGCAGCTACGCCGAGCCGGTGCCCGGCGGTGAGCCCGGTGGGGCACTGGACCCGGCGATGGCCGTCGTCGTGCTCAACCCGGGCGTGAAGTCGGTGTCCAGCCGGGAGGCGATGCGCCGGACCGTGCAGACCTCGCCGTTCTTCGCCGGCTGGGTGGAGTCCACCGAGCGGGACGTGATGCTGATGCTGGACCGGGTCGCCGCCGGTGACCTGGCCGGGCTGGGCGAGCTCGCCGAGTCCAACGCGCTGCGGATGCACGCCACGATGCTCGGCGCCCGCCCGCCGGTGCGGTACTGGACCGGGCAGACCGTCGCGGTGCTGGACGAGGTGGCCGCGCTCCGGGCGGACGGGCTGGCCTGCTGGGCGACGATGGACGCCGGGCCGAACGTCAAGGTGCTGTGCGCCGCCACCGACCTGGACCGGGTCGCCGCGGCCCTGGCGAAGGGCGCCGACGGCGACCTGGACCGGTTGGTGATCACCGCCCGGCCCGGTCCGGCGCTGAGCGTGGCGGGGGCGATCGCATGATCGAGACCCGCGCCCACGGCAAGCTGTTCGTCGCCGGGGAGTACGCCGTGGTGGAGGCCGGGTACCCGGCGATCCTGATCGCGGTGGACCGGGCGATCACCGTCCGGCTGGCCCCCGCCGAGGACGCCGGCTCGATCACCTCCGACCAGTACGGCCGGCTGCCGATCGTCTGGCGGCGCAACGGCCACCGGGTGGTGCTCGACCACGACTCCCGGCCGTTCGACTACGTGCTGGCCGCCATCGCCGTGGTGGAGCGGTTCGCCACCGAGCAGGGCCGCACGCTGTCCTTCTACGACATCGAGATCGCCAGCGAGCTGGACGACGACTCCGGCCGCAAGTTCGGGCTCGGGTCCTCCGCCGCGGTCACCGCCGCCACCGTGCGGGCGCTGGACACCTTCTACGAGCTGCACCTGCCGACCGACAAGCTGCTCAAGCTCGCCCTGCTGGCCACCATGCGGGTCAACCCGATGGGCTCCGGCGGCGACGTCGCGGCCAGCCTGTACGGCGGCTGGATCCGCTACGCCGCGCTGGACCGGGAGTGGGTGCGGCTGCGACTGGAGACCGGCACCCCGCTGACCGACCTGCTGGCCGCCGACTGGCCCGGGCTCGCGGTCCGGCGACTGCCCACCCCGGCCACGATGGACCTGGTGGTCGGCTGGACCGGGCAACCGGCCTCCACCACCCGGCTGGTCGAGGCGATGCAGTCCCGCAAGGGCGCCGCCGAGTCGCACTACCCGGACTTCCTGGCCGAGTCCCGGGACTGCGTGGACGCCCTGGCCGACGCCATCGCCCACGACGACGCCCCGGCCGCCAAGGTCGAACTGCGCCGGGCCCGCCGCCTGCTCACCTCACTGGCCGGCGCCGCCGGGGTCGACATCGAGACCCCCGCCCTGCGGGCACTCTGCGAGGGGGCCGACGCGGTGGGCGCCGCGGCCAAGTCCTCCGGGGCCGGCGGCGGCGACTGCGGCATCGTCCTGGTCGACCGCGGTCTGGACCTCAGCCCGATGATCGCCGCCTGGGAGTCCACCGGGGTCCGGCACCTGGACCTGCGCGTCGCGGAGCCGATCCTGTGACCGCCGAGCCCCCGATCGAGCCCACCGCCACCCCCCACTCGGCGGCGGAGCGCGACGCGGTCCGCAAGGCCGACCACGTCCGGCTGGCCTCCGCCCAGCACGCCGAACCCCGGGCACACGACCTGGACCACGTCCGGCCGATGAACCACCCGCTGGCCGCCGGCAACCGGGCCGCGGTCGACCTCGCGGTGCGCGGCCGGGTGCTGGCCTGGGACGTGCCGCTCTACATCAACGCCATGACCGGCGGCACCGAGCACACCGGCACCATCAACCGCGCCCTGGCCCGCGCCGCCCGGGAGACCGGCGTCCCGATCGCCAGCGGCTCCACCGGCATCCTGCACCGCGAGCCCGCCGCGATCCCGTCGTTCCGGGTGCTGCGCGAGGCCAACCCGGACGGCTTCGTGATGGCGAACATCAACGCCAACCTCAGCCCGGAGCAGGCCCGCCGCTCGGTCGAGATCCTGGAGGCCGACGCGCTGCAGGTCCACCTCAACCCGGCGCAGGAGATCGTGATGCCGGAGGGCGACCGGGACTTCACCCGGTGGTCGGACAACCTGGCCGCGATCGTCGAGGGCGTCGGCGTCCCGGTGATCGCCAAGGAGGTCGGCGCCGGGATGTCCCGCGGCACCGTCACCGCCCTGCGCGACCTGGGCGTGGCCGCCGTCGACGTCTCCGGCCGGGGCGGCACCGACTTCACCGCGATCGAGTCCGACCGCCGCACCGACGGCGGCATGGCGTACCTGGCCGGCTGGGGACAGTCCGCGGTCGAGGGCCTGCTGGACGCCGCCGACTGCGACGTCGACCTGCTCGCCTCCGGCGGCCTGCGCCATCCGCTGGACGCCGTGCGCGCCCTGGCCCTCGGCGCCCTGGCGGTCGGGGTCGCCGGTGGCTTCCTGCGCACCCTGCTCACCGACGGCGAGGTCGCCCTGGTACAGCGGATCGAGACCTGGCTCGGCCAGATCGGCGACCTGATGACGCTGCTCGGCGCCCGCACCCCGGCCGACCTGCGGCACACCGACCTGCTGCTGACCGGGCCGGTGCGGGAGTTCTGCGAGCTGCGCGGGATCGACCCGGGGGTGTACGCGCGGCGGTCGGGACTGTGAGCAGGTACGCGCACATCCGCTGATGTGCGGGTTCGTGCACGGACCGGCTCAGAACGGACGTCAGCGAGAGGCGTCGGCGCGGTGGGCGATACGCACGACCAGGAGCACGCGGCTCTCGTGGTCCAGGGCGAACAGGACCCGGTAGTCGCCCGGCGCGCACGACGCAGACCTTCGAGCTCATCGCGCAGCGGCTTCGGCATCCGCTCCGGGTTCTCCGGAAGGGTGCGGGTGACGAACTCGACCACCGCCGCGGCCACTCGGGGCCGGAGCCGGTCCAGCGATCGGAGGGCGCTCGGCGCGACCCGGACCGTCCACGGCCGCTCGGTCACAGCGGCGGCAGGCCGTACCGGGCGCGCAGATCCTCGCCGCAGACTGTCGTGCCGTCGGCAGCCGCGGCGTGCGCACCGGCGACCTCCTCGCGGATCGCGGGCTGCGACAGCCAGTACAGGGTCTCGTGCAGCGACTCCACACCTGCCGGCGTGCGGCCCGTGACCCCTCAGCCCCTGCCTCCGACGGGCGCGGCGGTCACGCGGCCGGCCGGTCGAGCAGGTGGTCACCGAGGTGCGCGGTCAGCGCCCGGACCGCCTCGGGCACGAGCGTGTAGTACGCCCACACCCCACGCTTCTCGCGGGTGACGAAGCCTGCCTCGGCGAGGACCTTGAGGTGGTGGGACACGGTCGGCTGGGACAACCCGACGGGCTCGGTGAGGTCGCACACGCACGCCTCGCCGCCGTCGTGCGCGGCGATGATCGACAGCAGTCGCAGTCGCGCGGGGTCGGCCAGCGCCTTGAGGGTGCGGGCGGTGCGCTCGGCGTCCTCGGCGCTCATCGCCGACCCCGTCACGGGGGTGCAGCAGCCCGACGCGGTCGCGGTCACCGGAAGCAGATCGAGAGCCATGGCCCCATCCTGCGCCACTCATAGACGGATGTCGATGTTGACAGTCGTCGATGTCTGCGCCACGCTGCCGGTATTGACGATCATCGATGCGAGGAGGAGCCATGGCCGGGGACATCCGGGAGCAGGTGCGGGCGCGGTACGCGCTGGCGGCGGTGCAGGGAAGCGGCGACGGGAGCTGTTGCGGCGCGGACACCGTCGGCGGCTGCGGGCCCACCGACCTGGTGATCGACGAGCGGTTCGGGTCCGGGCTGTACGGCGCGGAGGATGCCGCGGCGGTGCCGGCCGAGGCGCTGGCCGCCTCGCTGGGCTGCGGGAACCCGCTGATGGTCGCCGAGCTGCGCGAGGGTGAGCGGGTGCTGGACCTGGGCTCGGGTGGCGGGATCGATGTCCTGCTGTCCGCGCGCCGGGTCGGGCCGAGCGGGTTCGCCTACGGCGTCGACATGACCGAGGAGATGCTGGACCTGGCCCGCGCCAACGCCGCCCGGGCCGGCGCCACCAACGTCAAGTTCCGCCAGGGCACCATCGAGGACCTGCCGCTGGAGGACGCCAGCGTCGATGTCGTGATCTCCAACTGCGTGGTCAACCTGTCGCCGGACAAGCAGGCCGTGCTGGCCGAGGCGTTCCGGGTGCTGGTGCCCGGCGGGCGGGTCGGGATCTCCGACGTGGTGGCCGAGGACCACCTGACCCCCGAACAGCGCGCCGAGCGCGGCTCCTACGTCGGCTGCATCGCCGGGGCACTGTCCCGCACCGAGTACCTCGACGGCCTGGCTGCCGCCGGGTTTGCCGACGCCGAGGTCACCTTCACCCACCCGGTCGCCGACGGGATGCACGGCGCGATCGTGCGCGCCCGCAAGCCCGCACCGCAGGAGGCGTGATGCACCCCGACCCGTACCTGGGCCGTTGATGCACCAGGTGGGATCGCGGTTCAGGCGGTGACGGGCTCGACCCCGAGTTCGGCGAGCAGGGTCAGGACGCGGGCGCGGATCTGGTCGCGGATCGGGCGGACCGACTCGATGCCCTGCCCGGCCGGGTCCGCCAGCACCCAGTCCTCGTACCGCTTGCCGGGGAAGATCGGGCACGCATCCCCGCAGCCCATGGTGATGACGACGTCGGACGCCTTCACTGCGTCGGTGGTCAGGACCTTGGGGCGCTCGTCGCGGAGGTCGATGCCCTCCTCGAGCATCGCCTGCACGGCGACCGGGTTGATCTGCTCGGCGGGCATCGACCCGGCCGAGCGGACCTCGACGGCGCCGCCGGACAGCGCCCGCAGGTAGCCGGCGGCCATCTGGGAGCGGCCCGCGTTGTGCACGCAGACGAACAGGGCGGACGGCTTGTTCTCGGTCATCGGGTTCTCCGCGGGATCAGGGGGCCGGCAGGGTGAGGTCGGGCAGCAGGTCGGTGAGCAGGGCGCGCACGCGGCGGTCGATCTCGTCCCGGATCGCCCGCACCCCGGCGCCGGAGGCCAGGGCCGGGTCGCCGACGACCCAGTCCTCGTAGCGCGTGCCGGGCAGGATCGGGCAGGTGTCGCCGCAGCCCATCGTGATCACGACATCCGCGGCGCGCACGGCGTCGTCGGTCAGCGGCTTGGGGAACGCCTCGCCGTCGGCGCCGAGCTCGGCGAGCAGCGGCCGGACCGCGGCGTGCACGTCCGCGGCGGGCGCAGACCCCGCCGAGCGCACCGTGACCGCGTCGCCGGCGTAGTGCCGCAGCAGGGCGGCGGCCAGTTGCGAGCGGCCGGCATTCGCGACGCACACGAACAGCACCTGCGGGCGGGAGTCCGCGGCGGCCATGGCCCGGGCGGTGTCGGTCAGGCGCTGGCGGGCGAACCGCTCGGCGTTGACCACCAGGTGCGAGCGGACCGCCGACGACCGGGCCAGACCGGTGTAGGACTCCCGCACGAGGCTGAGCACCGCGCCGGGGTCGCGGTCGGGGAACGCCGCGGCGAGCCGGTCGGCGATCCGCACCAGCGCGTCCTCGGCATCGGTCAGCCCGGCCGGCGGGACCGCGTTCGCGGGGTCGGCAGCCGCAGGGGCAAAGGAGTCCAGCAGGGTGGTGACCGCGCCGCGCAGCGCCGGCTGCACCCGGTAGTACACCCAGGTCCCGCGCCGCTCGGAGGTCAGCAGCCCGACGTCCTTGAGCAGCTTCAGGTGGTGCGAGACCGTCGGCTGGGACACCTCGGCGACCGTGGCCAGGTCGCACACACACGCCTCGCCCGCTGGGGAGGCCGCGATCAGCGACAGCATCCGCAGCCGCAGCGGGTCGCCCAGGGCCTTCAGGGTGCCCGCGACATGCGCGGCGGCCTCAGCACCCATGGCGTGGTCCGCGGGCGAGGGCTGCAGCGTGCAGGCATCGGTGGTGGTGGTCATGAGCGTGCCTCCTGCCACTCGGCGGGCGAGGTCGAGGACGACGGGCGGAACCAGCGGCCCCTGGCCCAGAGGCTGACGTAGACCAGCGCGACCAGGACCGGGACCTCGATCAGCGGGCCGACCACACCGGCCAGCGCCTGACCCGAGGTCGCCCCGAACGTCCCGATCGCCACTGCGATCGCCAGCTCGAAGTTGTTGCCCGCCGCGGTGAACGCCAGGGTCGTCGACCGCGCGTACCCCAGCCCCAGGCTCCGCCCGGTGGCCAGGCCCAGGGCCCACATCACCGCGAAGTACGCCAGCAGGGGCAGGGCGATCCGCGCGACGTCCAGCGGCCGCGAGGTCACGGCCTCACCCTGCAGAGCGAACAGCAGAACGATCGTGAACAGCAGTCCGTACAACGCCCACGGACCCACTCGCGGGACGAACCGCTCCTCATACCAGTCCCGTCCGCGAGTGCGCTCACCGATCCACCGCGAGGCGAACCCGGCGGCGAGCGGGACGCCGAGGAACACCAGGACGTTCACCGCGATCTGCCCGATCGACACGTCCAGGCCCTGCGAGTCCAGGCCGAGCCACCCGGGCAGCACGGACAGGTAGAACCAGCCCAGCAGCGAGAACGCCACCACCTGGAACACCGAGTTGATCGCCACCAGCACCGCTGCCGCCTCGCGGTCGCCGCAGGCCAGGTCGTTCCAGATCACCACCATCGCGATGCACCGCGCCAGGCCGACGATGATCAGGCCGGTGCGGTACTCGGGCAGGTCGGCCAGGAACACCCACGCCAGGGCGAACATCAGCGCCGGGCCCACCACCCAGTTCAACGCGAGCGAGCTCACCAGCAGCCGCTTGTCGCCGGTCACCGCCGCGACCCGGTCGTAGCGCACCTTCGCCAGCACCGGGTACATCATCACCAGCAGACCCAGCGCGATCGGCAGCGAGATCCCGCCCACCTCCAGCTCGGCCAGCGCGTCCCCGACGCCGGGAACGAACCGGCCCAGCCCGAGCCCGGCGACCATCGCCAGCCCGATCCACAGCGGCAACCATCGATCGAGCGTGGACAGCCGCCCCCCGCGTCGCGTCCGCGTCGGTCATCGGCCCGGTCTGATTCGACATGTCTCTATGTTGACACATCTCGATATAGCCTCCCCGAGGCCCCGTTGCGCGGAGCGCCGGCGACCTGGCGCGCGGCTGATCAGCCCTCCGCCAGCCCCGCCCGGTCCACCAGCGTCGCCAGCTGCACCCGGTTCTCCAGCCCGAGCTTGGTCATCGCCCGCGCCAGCTGGGTCTTCACGGTGGCCTCGCTGACGAAGCTCTGCGCCGCGATCACCGCATTCGACAGTCCACGGGACACCGCCACCGCGACCTCCAGCTCCCGGTCGCTCAGCACCTCCAGCCGGCGGTGCGCCTCGGCCGCGCGCTGGGCACCGGCATCCGCGCCGACGTGGTCCACCAGCGCACGGGCGGCCCGGTCGGACAGCCGGCTGCCCCCGGCGGCGACCGCCCGCACCGCGTCGGCGATCTCGGCCGGGGCGGCGTCCTTGGCCAGGTAGCCGCGAGCGCCGGCGTGCAGGGCGGCCAGCACCAGGTCCTGCGCGTCGAAGGAGGTCAGCACCACCACCGCGGGCGGGTCGGGCAGCCGGGTGACCGCGGCGGTGGCCTCGACGCCGGACATCCGGGCCATCCGCAGGTCCATCAGCACCACGTCCGGGCGGTGGGCCTGGACCGCGGCGACCACCTCGTCGCCGTCGGTGGCGTCGCCGACCACGGTCACGCCCTGCTGTTCCAGGATCGTCCGCAGCAGGGTGCGCACCAGCGCGTCGTCGTCCACGACCAGAACCCGGGTCACGGCGCCAGGGTAGTGGCCGGTCAGTCCTCCGCGGGCCAGGGCAGGTGCGCGGTCAGCACCCAGCGGTCGCCCTGTGCTCCGGCCTCGACGGTGCCGCCGACCGACGCCACCCGCTCCCGCACCCCGAGCAGTCCGGTGCCCGAGCCCGGCGCGGCGACCGGGGTGGCCGGCAGCGGGTTCGACACCCGCAGGTGCACGCCGAGGCCCGGACCGGCCCGCAGTTCCAGGTCGATCCGCTGGTGTGGGGCGTGCTTGATCGCGTTGGTCAGCGACTCCTGCACGATCCGGTACACCGCCCGGGTCAGCACCGGCGGGGCCACGTCACCCCCGCTGACGAAGACGTTGGCCGCGACATCGGCACCGGACTCCCGGGCGGTGGTGATCAGCTCCGGCAGCTCGGTGAGCGTCCGGCCCGGCCCTGGTCCGGCGGTGAGCGACGCCTGCCCGTTGCGCAGTACCCCGATCAGGTCGCGCATCTCCTCCAGGGCCTGATGGGTCGACGTCCGCACCGACTGGGCGGCCTCCTGCACCGCGTCGTCCCCGGTCACCTCCAGCGCCGACGCCCGCAGCGACACCACCGACAGGTGATGGGCCACCGTGTCGTGCAGCTCGCGGGCGATCAGGTCCCGCTCGTCCTGGCGGCTGAGTTCGGTGGTCAGCTCGGCCCGGAGCTGCCGCTGCGCCGACTCGGCCTGTGCGACCGAGCCCCGGCTGCGGCGGAGCAGGCCGGTGCCGATCGACACCAGCAGCACGAACGCGCCGACCGCCACGTAGGCCAGCACCGGCCACGGCTGGCGCTCGCCGGTCACCTGGTCCGCGATGAAGAAGATCGACCGCTCCGGCCCGCGCAGCGCGTCCCGGACCAGCGCCACGATCGCGGCGAACGTCGCCAGCGCACCCACCCACCACGCGGTCCGCGCCGGACGGCGGGCGATCACCCAGGGCAGGCAGATCAACACGGCGAGGTTGTCGATCGGCAGCACCAGGGTGGCGCAGGCCGCGACCACCGTCGTCAGCACCGGATGACTGCGGCGCCACAGCAGGATCGGCGTGATCGCCAGGGCTCCCAGGCAGGACACCAGCATCCAGCCGATGTTCATGTCCGCGGTCTGCACCGCCGCCGTGCCCAGGGCAAAGAAGCCGCAGACCAGCAGGAGCAGCACGTCCAGCACGATCCGCAGGGCGCGGGGCAGCACCCGGGGGCCGGTGCGGGGCGGGGGCGGGGGGAGCGGTGGTCCGGCGGGAGGGTGTCCGGGGACCGCGGTGGCGTAGGGCGAGGCCGGGTGAACGGCCGGGCCTCCGGTGGCCGGGCCTCCGGCGGCCGGGCGGAAGGCCGGATGGGGCGCGGAGCCCTCTGCGGGGTAGCCGCCTGTAGCGGGGTAGGCGCCCGCAGCGGGGGACGGACCGGCGGGCGCGCCGGGGTACGGCGAGCCGGGCGGCATGGCATGCGGAGCGGCCGGGGTGGCGGGATACCCCCGGCCGGGCGGGGCGACATACCGCGGGTCGGGCGGGGCGTGATACCCCGGGCCTGGCAAAGGATGCCGAGCGCCAGGCGGGACGGGATACGGCCGGGCGGGATAGGCCCTGGTCGACGCGTGCGGGGGCGCCGGAGGTGGGGGCTGCCCGACGCCGGGCACAGACGCACTGCCGACCGGCCGCGGCCGGGCCGCAGCGGGCGGCACGGCTCCCGGCGGCGGAGACCCCGCGGGGCGCCCGGCCAGTGGCATGGGCGACGATCCCCAGTCACCCAGGTACGGCGTGGATCCGGCACCCCGTCCGGGCGCACCCAGAGGACCCAGCGCCTCAGCCGGAGCGACCCGTTCGGCGCCCGGCACCCCGGTCGACGCAGCCGGCCCGGCACCCGGCGCATCGACCACCGGGCCCTCCCCCGCCCGGCGCGCGTCCGTGCCCCGCTCCTCCCCGCGGGCAGCACCCGCCGCCGGCCCGGCGCTCGGCGGCTCGGGCCGCGGCGGCTCCCCGGACGGCGGTGTGGACATGCCCCGAGCGTAGAACCGGGGCGCGCACCGGTCGTCGGCCGTTCGGTGCCCGCGGCGTCGGGGGCTGTCATCCGATCGGCCAACCGGGTCGAGCCGGTGCGGCGACGCGGTCACCGTGCGTCCGCCGGGAGGCTGCCGTCAGGCATCACCGCGATGCCGTTCGTCGATCCGAGGAGACCTCCGATGTCGCAGCCCACCCCGTCCGGCCAGCCCTCGTACGGCCCGCCGCCGCACGGCCAGCCGGCGCCCGGTCAGCCGAACGGCCAGCCGTACCCGGGCCAGCCGCAGGGCCAGCCTCACCCGGGCCAGCCGCAGGGCCAGCCCTACCCGGGCCAGCCGATGCCCGGTCAGCCCTACGGCCAGCCGGCGCCGGCCCCGAAGCGGTCCTGGTTCGCCCGGCACAAGGTGCTCACCGGCCTCGGCGCCGCCGTCGTGCTGGTGATCGTGATCGCCATCGCCGGCGGTGGTGGGGGCGGAGACGACAAGCCCGCGGCCAGCGCTCCCACCGCGGACGCCCCGGCGGCGGAGGAACCGGCAGCGGAGGAGCCCGCCGCCGAGGAGCCGGCCGCCGAGCAGCCCGCCGAGCCGGAGCTGCCGGGGATCGGCGCCACCGCGGCGGACGGCAAGTTCAGCTTCGTCGTGACCGGGGTCGAGACCGGGGTGCCGCAGGTCGGCAGCCAGTACCTGACCAGCGACGCGCAGGGCCAGTACGTGCTGGTGCACCTGACCGTGACCAACTCGGGCACCGAGCCGCAGTACCTGTTCGCCAGCTCGCAGGAGGCCACCGACACCCAGGGCCGCACGCACTCGGTGGACACCACCGCGACGCTCTACGCCGGGGAGACCGACGTGTGGGCCAGCCAGATCAACCCGGGCAACCAGATCTCCGGCACGCTGGTCTTCGACATCCCGGCGGACGCGACCCTGGAGACGGTGACCCTGCACGACTCGCCGTTCTCCGGCGGCGTCCAGATCCGGCTGGGCTGATGCCTCCGCGCCGGGCCCGTCGCAGGAGGGCGGGCCCGGCGGAGGCGGCGCACCACCTGCCCCGATCTCCTCAGCACCCCGGGCCGGCCTCCGATCAGAACCGTGGGGTGAGCAGATGATCCGGCGGACGGCACGAGGGCACGACTGGCTCGGCGGCACGGGCATGGCCCTGGCCGAGGTGGAGCCGGACGGCTGGACCGTGCTGCACGACCTGCACCGCCCGGGCTCCGCGTGGGCGGACATCGAGCGGATCGTGGTGGGTCCGGGCGGCATCCTGGTGCTGCAGACCGTGCCCGGGCACGGCGACGCGACGGTGTCGGCCGGGACGCTGCGGATGGGCCACGACGTCCGAGAGGTCGCCACTGTGGCCGGCGCAGCGGGTGCGGTGACCGCGCTGCTGGCTCCGGAGCACCGGCGGCTGGTCCGGCCGGTGCTGGTGCTGGAGGACCAGGAGCTGGCGCCGACCGTGGTGCACGGTGGGGCGCTGGTGGTGGGGACGCACCGGCTGGCCGGGCACCTGCGGTCGATGATGCCGGTGCTGCCGCTGGCGGAGCTGCCGCTGATCGTGGACTACCTGACCGCGGAGCTGGGGGGAGACGACGCCCCGGAGCAGCTGACCGTGGACGACGTGCTGCACGGCGGGGCGGTACGGGCCGACACCGAGGCCGCTGAGCTCGCCCGGGCACTGCGCGCGTCGATCCTCGCGCCGGCCCCGGCACCCCCGCGGGCGCGCCGGACCCGGGGCGACCTCGCCGTGCGGCTGGGCACCCTGGGCCTGCTGCTGGCGACGCTGGTCAACGTCGTCCTTGCCGTCCGGGGTGGTTGAGGAACAGATCCGGCCCCCGCGGATGTTGCCCGGGGCGTGAGTCTGCTGCTGAGCCCCCTGACCCTGCGTGGCACCACCTTCCGGAACCGGATCTGGCTGGCCCCGATGTGCCAGTACTCCGCCGCCGGGGACGGGCTGCCCACCGACTGGCATCTGGTCCACCTGGGCGCCCGCGCGGTCGGCGGCTTCGGCCTGGTGCTGACCGAGGCGACCGCCGTGGTGCCCGAGGGCCGGATCTCCCCGCAGGACACCGGGATCTGGAACGACGACCAGGTCGCGGCCTGGCGCCGGATCACCGACTTCATCCGGGCGCGGGGCGCGCATTCCGGCGTGCAGCTGGCGCATGCCGGCCGCAAGGCATCCACCTACCGCCCGTTCGGCGAGGGCCGGGGATCGGTGCCCGCCGACCAGGGCGGTTGGAGCACGGTCGCCCCGAGTGAGGAGCCCTTCGCCGGGTACGCCGTCCCGCACGAGCTGTCCGCGGCGGAGATCGAGGCGGTGCCCGGCCAGTTCGCCGAGGCCGCCCGCCGGGCGCTGGCGGCCGGGTTCGACGTGGTGGAGGTGCACGCGGCGCACGGCTACCTGCTGCACCAGTTCCTGTCCCCGCTGTCCAACACCCGCACCGACCGGTGGGGTGGTGACCTGGCCGGCCGGGCACGGCTGCTGCTGGACACTGTCGACGCGGTGCGGGCGGTGCTGCCGGACGACGCGCCGCTGCTGGTGCGAGTGTCGGCGACCGACTGGACCGAGGGCGGCCTGACCGGGGAGGACACCGCCACGGTTGCCGGCTGGCTGCGCGAGCACGGCGTGGATCTGGTCGACGTGTCCACCGGCGGGAACGTGCACGCGGACATCCCGGTCGGGCCGGGGTATCAGGTGCCGTTCGCCCGCCAGGTGCGCGACGCCGGGATCGCCAGCGGCGCGGTCGGGCTGATCACCACCCCGCACCAGGCGGAGAAGGTGCTGACCGAGGGCGACGCGGATGTGGTGCTGATCGGCCGCCCGGCACTGTTCGACCCGTCCTGGCCGCTGCGGGCGGCCCGGGAGCTGGGTGACGACATCCCGGTCCTGGCGCACGAGGCCGGCGCGCCGGACGCCACCGTGCTGCCCGGCCAGGCCGCCGGCTGGGTGCCGCAGTACGCCCGCGGCAGCTGGGACTGAGGAGCCCGGCCGCCCCCGAGCCCAGCTCTCCGAGCCCAGCCGCCCCCGTCGAGGTTGCACGAATGCACGCCTCCTGGGCTGGGAGGCGTGCATTCGTGCAGTCTCGGCGAGACGGGACGGGCGGCGAGGCGTACGGCGCGCGACGGGACGGCGCCGGGCGGCGCAGGACGGGGCGGGACGGGGCGGGGACGTGCGGGGCGGGGACGACGGACGGCGCGGGGCGGGACGCCGGCGCATCCGGGTCCGCACCACCCGCGCAGTCAGTGCACGTCGGCCATCAACGCGTTGATCCGCTTGACCGCGCCGAACATCACCAGGCCGAACAGCACCGCGATCCCGCCGCAGAGCGCGAAGGACAGCACCGGGTCATCGTCGGTGGCCCCGGCGATCTGACCACCGATCGTGGTGCCGACCGAGGTGGCCAGGAACCACAGCGCCAGGAACTGCCCGAGTGACCCGGCCGGGGCCAGCCGGGTGGTCGCGGACAGCCCGTTCGGCGACAGCAGCAGTTCGCCCCAGGTCTGGAGCAGGTAGACCCCGACCAGCCACCACACGGTGGCCCGGGTGCCGTCGTCGTTGAAGCTGGACATCGGCAGGATCAGCACCAGGAACGACGCCCCGACGATCACCAGCGCCAGCGCGAACTTCACCGACGTCCGCGGCGCCCGGGCGCCCCAGCGCAGCCAGATCGCGGAGAACACCGGCGCGAAGATGATCACGAACAGTGGCTCCACCGACTGCATCCAGGACGCCGGGATGGCGAAGCCGCTGGTCACCGACAGGTTCGTCACCTGCTCGGCGAACAGGCTCAGCGTCGACCCGGACTGCTCGAAGACCATCCAGAACACCGCGGCCCCGGCGAACAGCCAGATGAACGCGGTGACCTTGCGCCGGGCGTGCGGGTCCTCGGCGCCGCGGGTGCCGCGCAGGATCTGCCAGAAGTACCAGACCGGCACCACCAGGATCAGGATGGACACCGAGGAGGTCACGGCGGTCACCGGTTCCTGGCCGAGCAGGGACAGCACGGTGATCAGCGCGCCGAGGCCGACCACCACGATCACCGCCACGATCCCCAACGACCGGCGTTCCCGGGCGGTGGCGGGCAGTTCGGGCTGGTCGCCGACCCCGTGCAGCCGGCGCCGGCCGATCGCGTACTGCACCAGGCCGAGGGTCATGCCGACACCCGCGGCGCCGAAGCCGAGGTGCCAGTTGTAGCCCTGGCCCAGCCAGCCGCAGATCAGCGGCGCCACGAACGACCCCAGGTTGATCCCCATGTAGAACAGGGAGAAGCCGGCGTCCCGCTTGTCGTCGCCCTCGGCGTAGAGCTTGCCGACCATCCCGGAGATGTTCGGCTTGAGCAGGCCCGTGCCCAGCGCGATCGCCAGCAGCCCGACCCAGAACGTCGGCTCGGCCGGCACCGCCATCAGGAAGTGCCCGGAGGCGATCACGATCCCGCCCCAGAGCACCGCGCGCCGCAGCCCGATCAGCCGGTCCGCGATCCAGCCACCGGCCAGCGGGGTCAGGTACACCAGCCCGGAGTAGGTGCCGTAGATCGCCTTGGCGACCCCGTCGTCCAGGTCCAGCCCGGGGTTGTCCGAGGTCAGCGGCTGCACCAGGTAGAGCACCAGCAGCGCGCGCATCCCGTAGTAGGAGAACCGCTCCCACATCTCGACGAAGAACAGGGTGGAGAGCGCGCGCGGATGACCGAAGAAGGTCTTCTCGGGGGCGGGCAGTGCAGCGGTCACTTCCCCGACGGTAGCCCTGACGAGGGCACTCGGCCCGCAGAGCCGGACCACACTCAGCCGACGGTCGAGCCCCGGACCACCGGTGTACGCCCTGGAGAGCACCGATCCGGACGCCGACGTCGCCGCCCGGGTGGACACCGGCGCCCCACCGCACGAGTTCTGGGGGAGTCGCGGGCCGTCGACCATGCGGGTGTGACCGCCCCGGGGATGACCGCGGTGACGGCCCGGCCCCCGGTGCCGGGCCGTCACCGTGGGGTTCAGCGGCGCAGCACCACCTTGAGCGCCTTGTTCGAGGCTGCCTTGCCGAAGACCTCGTAGGCCTCGTGCATCTGGTCCAGCCGGAAGGTGTGCGTCCCCATCGGCCGGATGTCCAGCTGCCCCTCGGCGACCAGGTCCAGCAGCATCGGGGCGGTCACCCCGTCCACCAGTCCCATCGTGATCGTGATGTTCTCGATCCACAGCCGGTCGATCGGCAGGGTCACCGGGTGGCCGTGCACGCCGATGTTCGCGATGTGCCCGTACGGCCGGACCAGGTCGAAGGACGCCTCCAGGGTCGCCGGGATGCCGACCGCCTCCATCACCACGTCCGCGCCCCGGCCACCGCACAGCGCCCGGATCTCCTCTTGCCAGCCCTCGACCCCGGAGTCCACCGCGTGGGTGGCGCCGAAGTCCTGCATCGCGCGGTCGCGGCGGAACGGGTCCAGGTCCACCGCGATGATCCGCTTGGCCCCGTGCAGGTGGGCGGTCGCCATCGCCGCCAGGCCGACCGGGCCGGCGCCGATGCACACCACCGAGTCGCCGGGCGAGACCGCGCCGTTGCGGACGCCCATCTCGTACCCGGTCGGGAAGATGTCGGACAGGAAGATGACCTCCTCGTCGGTGAGCCCCTGCGGCACCCGGTGCAGCGAGGTGTCGCCGAACGGGACCCGGACGAACTCCGCCTGGGTGCCGTCCACCAGGTGGCCGAGGATCCAGCCGATGCCGCCCACCGACTGGCAGTGGCTGGCCTTGCCGGTGCGGCAGTACGGGCAGGTGCCGCAGGAGGTGATCGCCGGGACCACCACCCGGTCGCCGACCGCGAACTTGCCCACCGCCGTGCCGGTCTCGACCACCGTGCCGACCGCCTCGTGCCCGAGGATCCGGCCGTCGGTCACCGCCGGGACGTCACCGAGCAGGATGTGCAGGTCGGTGCCGCAGATCGTGGTGGTGTCCACCTGCACCACCACGTCGGTCGGTTCCAGGACGTGGGCGTCGGGGACGTCCTCCCACTCCTTGTGCCCGGGACCGTGATAGACGAGAGCCTTCATCACGCACTCCTCTCCGGCGGGCGACCGTGCCCGCCGACCGGGGTCGCCTCGCCGTTGAGGGGACCGTCAAGGGCCATTGAGCCCAGGACGGGCACGCCACCGGTCAGGACCAAAGTCCCGATTTCAGCTCTGAGAGCGCGTGCGAGACCGGCAATTCGCCCGAACCTCCGGCAGCACCTAGGACTTCCGGACCACCCAGGCGGCTCAGTAGGTGAACGGCGTCGGCGGCCCGGCCGGATCACGCTCGCTGTCCAGCGCCGCGGCACGGTCCTGGATCGCCGCCGCGGCCTGGTCCGGGTCGGCCGCCCGGAACCGCAGCGTCGCCGCGCCCTGCGGTCCGGCACCGTACGTGCTGTATCCGGCCTGGTACAGCCCGGGGGCAAGCTCGGTGACCCGGCCCGGGTCGTAGCTCACCGGCAGCAGAGCGGTGGAGCCGTCCGCCATCTGCCAGGGCAGCGCGCCGGGCAGCCCGTCCGGCGGCAGCACCTCGTCCTCCGGGGGATAGGCGCCGGCCGGCGGCGGACCCGGTTCGCCCGCCCACTCCTCCAGCCGGTCCTCCGCCTGCTCCTGCTCCGGGGACTGGCGCCAGGGAGTCCGGTCGGAACTCACCGACCCGTCACCGTCCACCGCCCCGCCGCCAGGTCGAACAGCCGAGGCAGGATGACGTCGCCGGCCACCCGCAGCCCGTCGTGCAGGTACTCGTTGGTGGCCCAGACCTGCGCGTTGCCGATCGCGGCCGCGGTGTCCAGGGCCAGGTCGATGTCCACATAGGGGTCGTCCAGGTACTGCACTGCGGCCAGCGGCACCTCGTTGGCGGCCAGCCGGTCGAGGTCGTAGAGCGCGGGCCAGCTGGTCCGGGCGGCCAGCAGCTCGGCGGCTGCCTGGAACGGACGCAGCGCGGCGACGTCCCGGAACATCCAGCTGAAGGCCGCCTCACCGGTGAGCGCCAGCGGCCGGGCATCGGCGGCGAACGCGGGTCGCCGGTCCCGCTCCTGCTCGGCCGCCCACCCCCCGGACCGCTCGCCCTGGTGGTAGATCACCTCCTGCAGGGTCAGGTACAGCGGGTTGGCGTCGAAGCCGGTCTCGGTCTGCGCCCACTGCAGGAATGCCGGCGACGGCACCCCGTCCGGCCCGAGGTCGATGGTGTCCAGCGCCCAGTGCAGCGCGTCCACCCCGGTGCTCATCCCGAACGACATGCCCAGGGTGCGCAGCCGTTCCACGTGGAACACGTCGCCGTTCGGCAGCCGGACGTCCCCCACGGCGAGCCGGTCGGCCAGGGCATCCAGCAGGCGCTGGTCCTCCGGGTACCGGGTGGCGAACGCACGGTTCCGGGCCAGCTGCCGGGTGAAGGTCCGGGCGTACACGTCCTCCGCGGTGGCCGTGGTGCCGGGCAGGCCGCCGGTGACGTAGCAGCTGGTCAGCGCCTCGGGATGCCGGGACAGGTAGGTCAGCGTGCAGAAGCCGCCGTAGGACTGGCCGAGGGTCGCCCAGCGCCGCCCGCCGTAGACCGCCCGGCGCACCAGTTCGGCGTCCTGCACGATCGCGTCCGCCCGGAAGCACGCCAGGTACTCGGCCGCCACGGCCGGGTCCATCGCCGCCACGGTCCGGCCGTCGATCCGGGACGATCGCCCGGTGCCCCGCTGATCCAGCAGTACCACCCGGTGCGTGCGCAGCGCCGTCGTCCACCAGCCACCGCCGAGCGGGCGCGGCCCGGCACCACCCGGACCACCCTGCAGGAACAGCAGCAGCGGCAGGTCCTCGCCGTCCCGGGCCGGGTCCACCAGCTCGCGGGCGAACAGCTCGATGCTGCCGAACCGGGCCGGATCGGCGTGATCGACCGGCACGGTCAGGCGGTGCTCGCGCACCCGGTGCGGCGGCAGGTCGCGGTGCTGCCCCGACCGGGGCGATCCGGAAGCAGCGGACGGGGCGGGGATCGGCGCGGGGTCGGCGGTCACCGCGCCAGCGTAGGCGGCACCCATGCGTCCACCAGGTTTCCCCCGCGACAGCAGCGCCCGGCCTGGGTAACACCTGCGTGAAATCCGCCCACGACGCCTTGTCCACCCCGGAACCGGCTCCGGACACTCAGGGCCACCAACGGGCGAGCGGGGGGTCGATGATGAGCGCCACCAATCCGGCACAGCGACTGCGGGTGAGACCCGGACCGGTCGCAGGTCTGCTCGCGCCGGGCTTCCCCCCGGACTGGCTGCGCGACGGTCTGTGCGCCGCCTGGGGCTGGGAACCGCAGCGCACCCGGCTCCGCCTGATCGCCGCCGACCTGCACGCCAGCTTCCTGGTGCTGGTGGACCGGGCGCCGGTCGCGGTCGCCCGGCTCTCCGTCCCGCCGTACATGGAGGACACCGCCGCCGCCGAGTCCGAGGTCGCCTGGATGACCGACCTCGACGCCGCCGGGGTGGTGCGGGTCCCCGCGGTGATCACCCCCGCCGACGGCCGGGACGTCGCCCTGCTCTCCGACGACGACGACCGGCACTGGATCTGCCTGACCACCACCTGGGCCGGCGACCACACCCTCCGCGACGAGCTCGACGACGACGGCGACCCGTTCACCTGCCTGGCCCTGCTCGGCGCCACCGCCGCCCGGATGCACGAGCACGCCCTCGACTACCACCGGCCCCGCGGGTTCGTCCGCCCCACCTGGGACACCACCGACCTGGTCGGCACCGGCGCCCGCTGGGGCGACTGGCGATCGCTCCCGGCCGACCCCGCCGCCACCGCCCTGCTCGACCGCGCCGAACAGTGCGCCCTCGACCTGCTGCGCGGCGCCTCCCGGGCGCCGGACACCTGGGGCCTGGTGCACGGCGACCTCCGCCCGGAGAAGCTGATCCTCACCGCCGACGGGGTGACCGTGGTCGACTTCGACAGCTCCGGGTTCAGCTGGTTCATGCTCGACCTGGCGGCGGCCCTGAGCTGGGACACCGGCGGACCGCCCGACACCGCCCAGGCCCAGGCGTGGGCGGCGGGCTACCAGTCGGTGCGGCCCCTCACCCGGGCCGATGCGGTCGCGGCGTGTGCGCTGGTGATGCTGCGGCAGTTGCAGTGGTTCGGACGGGTCGGTGCCGGCAAGGAGGCCGAGGCGCGGGTGGCACAGGTGGCGCAGCGGTTCCTGCGGGCGCCGGACTGGCTGCTGAGCTGACGAGGCTGGACCACCGACGGGCTGCTGAGGTTGGCCGGGCTGGGGCCACCGCCTGCCCGCAGCCGACCATCCTTCGACTGTCCACAGCCACCGATCGGCAGCCGTGGTCCCCAGGGCCGACCCGTCCTCGTCTGCTCCCAGCCCGATCGCTGTCAGCGTGACCGGGACCACCGCCGAGAGGACAGCACGATGACCGCCGCACAGCCCACCGCCCCCACCGCGTACGCCACCAGGTCGGCCGCGTTGAAGGTGGTGCCGAGCACGAACCGCGCCGGCGGGAAAGCGTCGACCACCGTGGTCGGCACGTCGGTGAGCTGGGCGAACTCCACCAGCCAGCACCAGCCCAGCCCGAGCACCGCCTGCATCCACGGGGACGCCGCCGGCAGCACCAACCGAGCGATCAGCACCGCCATCGCCGCGTACAGAGCACCGCCCGCCATGTCCGCCCAGCCCGCCGAACCGAACCGGGCGACCTGCAGGCCCACCGCCACGACCGCCGCCAGGCTGAGCAGGGTGACGGGGGTGCTCGCCCGTCGGCGGGTGGGCGCGGCCCGCTCGTCCGGCTGTGCGCCGGGAGTGGAGTCGAGGTCCGGGGTGGGATCGCGGTCCGGCGTGCTCGTGCGGTGCCCGACCACGTCGGTGGTCGCGCGATCGCCTGTTCCGCTGCCCGGCTGCCCGCCGGTCCCGCTGGTCATGTGCCCGAGGCTAGGGACCAGGCCCGCGAGCCCGGTGGGTGCTCGGGGTCCGTGCCGTGGCGATCCGGTGTGGGTGTGATGTGCCAGGGTGCCCCCGTGCCCAGCTCCACCCGATCCCCCCGCACCCCTGCCCGCCGCCGTCCCGGTGGCGCCCGTCCGGCCGGTCGCGCCGGTGCGCTCACCAGCCGGGCCCGCACCGGACTCCGGCCTGGCGGCACAGGTCCCCGTCGGGGTGGTCGGCGCCGCACCGGTTGGCTGTGGCTGCTGCTGGCCATCACGGTGGCGGTCGGCGCCGGGCTCCCGGTCTGGCAGCAGCACCAGGAGTCGGCGCGGTTCCCGATCACCGCCGCCGACCTGGACCGCGCCGAGCAGGAGCTGGCCGCCCTGGAGGTGAAGGGTCGCGCGCCCCGGACCGGGTACAGCCGGGACGAATTCGGTGCGGCCTGGGCGGATGTGGACCGGAACGGTTGCGACACCCGCAACGACGTGCTGGCCCGCGACCTGACCGACCTCACGTTCGAGGACGGCACCCGGGACTGTGTGGTGCTCACCGGCACCCTGGTGGACCCGTACGGCGGCGGGACGATCGACTTCGAACGCGGACCGGACAGCGCAGCGGTGCAGATCGACCACGTGGTGGCGTTGTCGGACGCCTGGCAGAAGGGCGCCCAGCAGTGGGACGCGGAGACCCGCAAGGAGTTCGCCAACGACCCGGCGAACCTGCTCGCGGTGGACGGGGGGATCAACCAGGCGAAGGGGGACGGCGACGCCGCGACCTGGTTGCCGCCGAGCACCGGCTTCCGCTGCGCCTATGTGGTGCAGCAGATCCGGGTGAAGGCGGCCTACGGGCTGTGGGTGACCGCGGCCGAGTCGGAGGCGATGGACCGACAGCTCGGCACCTGCGTCACCGCCGGGTAGCGGCCAAGGGACGGGGGCGGGACGGATCGTGCCGCAATCCGGTCACCCAGCCGAGCGGTCACGCCGCCATCGCCCCCAGCGCCGTGCCGTCCAGCAGCGCCAAGCCGTCCCGCAGCACCGTGCCATCCCCCAGCACCGCGCCGTCCCCCAGCACCGTGCCGTCCAGCAGCCACCAGCCGCCCAGCGCGAGGGCCGCGACGCAGACCAGCAGCAGCGCCCCGACCCAGAACCCGCCGGGCAGCGGTGTGATCCGGGCAAGCACGTCGGCATCCGACCCACCGGAGCCACGACCGCCCCGGCGGCGGCCGGCCTGCATCTCCAGCACCGCGCGCGGCGACCCGAGCAGCAGGAACCAGGTCACCGCGTACGCCACCGCGACCTGCACCGCCGCGCTCCCCCACCAGCTGACCGCGACCAGCAGCACCCCGGTCACCAGCACCGCCCACAGGCCGTACCAGTTCCGGATCTGCACCAGCAGCAGCGCCAGCGCGATCAGCAGCAGCCACAGCAGCCCGACCGCGTAGCCCCGCCCGAGCAGCCACGCCGCCCCGAGGCCGAGCACCGCGGGCCCGGGATACCCGGCGAACGCGGTGGCGACCATCCCCGGCCCGCGCGGTTTGCCGACCGACACGGTCAGGCCGGAGGTGTCGGCGTGCAGCCGGATGCCGGACAGCCGACGGCCGGAGAGCACCGCCACCAGGGCGTGCGCCGCCTCGTGCACGATCGTCAGCAGGTGCCGGGCCAGGTGCCACGCCCATGGCACCACCAGGCAGGCCAGCACGGCCACCAACGTGCCGAGCACCACCGGCGCCCCGGCCTCGGGCTGGGCGGTGGTGGCGCGCTGCCAGATCTCGGCGATCAGCGAGCCGATCCCGTCGAGGATGTCGTTCACCCCGCCCCGGTCACAGGTCGTCCATCAGGACGTCGCGCAGGACGAGAGTGACCTGGAGTCCGCCGTCGACCACCTCGGCGTCATCGATCGTGGCCTGCGCGGCGAGCTGATCGGTGATGCCGGCCAGGTTGCCCAGCTGGTCGTTCAGGCCGAGCGGGAGCTGGACCGCATCCACCGTGACCCCACCGATGGTGGTCTGGGTGATCGTGGCGGTGAGCGCGCCGTCGGTGGCCGCGACCTGCAGGGACACCGACAGCGGCACGCCCAGCGTCTCGCCGGAGAGCACGAGCAGTCCGTCCTGCTCGGCGACCTGGAGGTCCCAGCCGGTGCGCTCGGCGAGCAGGGACTGCATGGTGCTCGACGGCAGGGTCGCGGTGACCGTGACCTCGTCGGCGCCTCGTTCGCCACGGATCCGCACACCGGTGGCCTGGGCCTGGACGTCCACGATGTCGACCCCGCGGATCCGGGCGGTGTCCGCCGTGACGTCGACCTCCCGGAGCTCGCCGCGGATCAGCTGGGGCAGCACCGGGGTCTGCGGCACGTCGACGTCGAGACTGCGGTCGGTGTGCAGCCCGTTGCGCACGGCGTCGGAGGCCAGGCTCTGCACCAGCGAGCGACTGGCGTACTCCGCGAGCAGCGCGCCTCCGGCGAGCAGGACCAGGGCGAGGACGAACGTGACCAGGCAGCCACGTCGGCGGCGTCGATCGGCAGGCACGGGCCCGACAGTACGTGGCCGGGCGTTCCGGGGTGCCCGGGATCGCCGATCTCTGCCGGACATTCACGCGCTCGGCCCGTCCTCACCTCCGAGTTGTCCACAGTGCCCGGGATTTCTGCCGTGGTCCCCAGGTGTCGCGGCAGCGGTTGCGGGTGGCTGGGCCGCCGCGTTGACTCGATCCAGGCCGGCGGTGGACCGGCGACCAGCACGAGACAGGGGCGGCAGATGGGCATCGGCGACTACGTCGACAAGGCGAAGCAGGCACTGGCCGGTCGTGAGGACCAGGTGGCCGGAGCACTCGACAAGGCGGCCGATGCGGTCAAGTCCCGCACCGGCGACAGCACCGACCGCAAGATCGACTCGGCGGTCGACAAGGCCAAGGACTTCCTGGCGAAGCAGGGCGAGCACGGCCACGGCGAGTCCGCGGCCGGCCACCGTGACGCCGACCCCGCCCGCCCGGACGAGCACCGTCCCGCGGGCGCCCGCCACGACTCCCCCAGCACCCGCCCCGACCCCACGCACTGAACGGAGACCCCGTGCCCCACCCGGAGACCGACCGTCCCACCCCCGAGCCTCCGGTGCTGCTGGTGCTGCACGGCGCCCGCGGCGACCTGGCCCGCCGACTCGTCCTCCCCGCCGTCGCCGAGCTCGCCGCGGCCGGGCTGCTGCCCGACCGCTGGACCGTGCTCGGCACCGGCCGGCGGGACGCGAGCGACGACGACTTCGCCGAGCTGGCCCGGGATGCGCTGAGCGAGTTCGGGCCGGAGGACGTCGACGGCGGCGTCTTCGACGGGCACCTGCACTATGCCCGCAGCTTCACCGAGGACGATCCCGGGGAACTAGTCGACGCCATCGCCCGGGAGACCGAGGCCCTGCGCGACGGCGGCACCGAGCCGACGGTGGTGCACTACCTGGCGGTGCCGCCGAGCGCCTTCGGCCCGACCACCCGCGGCCTGCGCGCCCACGGCCTGACCGACGGCATCCGGGTGGTGTACGAGAAGCCCTACGGCACCTCGTCCGAGTCCTTCGAGGAGCTGGACGCCCTGGTGCACGAGGTGCTGGACGAGGACCAGGTGTTCCGGATCGACCACTTCCTGGGCAAGGAGGCGACCCAGAACCTGCACGTGCTGCGGTCCGGGAACGAGCTGTTCAGCGGCGTGTGGAACGCCCGGCACGTGGCCGAGGTGCAGATCGATCTGCCGGAGACGCTGGACGTCGCCGACCGGGCCGACTTCTACGACGCCACCGGCGCCGCCCTGGACATGCTGGTCACGCACCTGTTCCAGGTGGCCGCCGAGGTCGCGATGGAGCCGCCGGCCCGGTTCGACGCCGCCCACCTGGCGGAGGCCCGCGAGCGGATGATCGGCTGCTTCCGGCCGCTGGACCCGGTCGAGGACGTGGTGCTGGGCCAGTTCGAGGGCTACCGGGGCATCGACGGGGTCGCCGACGACTCGTCCACCGACACCTTCGTCGCCGCGCGGCTGTGGGTGGACAACGACCGGTGGCGCGGGGTGCCGTTCCTGCTGCGCACCGGCAAGCGGATGGCGCGGTCGGCCCAGCAGGTGACGCTGGTGCTGCGCACCCCGGAGCAGCTGTTCGGCGAACCCAACGGACCCGGCCGGATCGCGCTGTCGCTGGCCGGCGACGGAGCGATCGAAGTCACCACCACGGTCAAGCGGCCCGGGCCGGACCTGCGGCTCGGCACCGGCACGGCCTCGCTGGCCCTGGAGGACGTCGACGGCGGCCGACCGGTGTCGGCCTACGGGTCGCTGCTGCACGACGTGCTGGTCGGCGACCGGTCGCTGTTCACCACCCCGGAGGGTCTGCGGGCGGCCTGGCGGGCGTTCGCCCCGCTGCAGGGGCCGGACCGCCCGGCGCCGGAGCCCTACCGGCCGGGCAGCTGGGGACCGGCGGCCGCGGACCGGCTGACCGGTCCGGACGGCTGGGTGCTGGGCGACCAGGACTGACACCGGCGTGGGCCGGGCCACCACGGCCCGGCCCACACCGAGGACTCACTCGTAGCTGATCGAGTCCAGCACCTTCATCCGGGCCGCGCGGATCGCCGGCCAGAGCGCGGCGATCACCCCGACCACCACGGCGAGCACCACCATCCCGGCCAGGTTCAGCCAGGGGATGGACAGCGTGCTGAAGCCGACGTCCTCCATCAGCCGGGGCAGGGTCGCGGCCAGCCCCACCCCGATCACCAGGCCCACCACGGTGCCGAAGACCGCGGTGAGCACGGACTCGACCACCACGGTGCCGGACAGCTGCAACCGGCCGAGACCGACCGCCCGCAACAGTCCGATCTCCCGGGTTCGCTCGATCACCGACAGCGCCAGGGTGTTGACGATGCCGAGCACCGCGATCACCACGGACAGCCCGAGCAGCGCGTACATGATCACCAGGATCTGATCGACCTGCGCCGCCAACGAGTTGGTCCACTCGTCGGCGGACATCACCGCCACCACCACGTACGGCTTGGCCGCGGCGGTCAGCTCGTCCTGCAGCCGGTCCAGGTCGGCGCCGGGGGCGGCATGGATCATCACCACGTCACACAGCTGCTGCACCCGCGGGACGAGTTGGTCCAGCTCGGACTGGCCGACCATCCACGGGGCGCCGATGACCTCGGTGGAGATGATCGCCCCGACCGTGAACTCCGTGCCGTTGAGGGTGACCTGGTCGCCGACCTCCCAGC
The DNA here is from genome assembly GCF_012396125.1 of Cellulomonas denverensis. Classification (GTDB taxonomy): domain Bacteria; phylum Actinomycetota; class Actinomycetes; order Actinomycetales; family Cellulomonadaceae; genus Cellulomonas; species Cellulomonas denverensis. The sequence goes on from NZ_JAAXOX010000010.1 coordinate 37,618, forward strand.
CGTCGGCGTCCGCGGTCTCCTCCTTCACCACGGCCTGACCCTCGGCCAGCGTGTCCAGCGACCCGTCGACCACCTCGACGTTGATCGACCGCCCGAACATCCCCTCCGGGATCCCGGCGACGATGCCCGCGCCGCCGTCCTGGACCGGCAGGAGGGCGAACCGCATCGCGTCCACCACCTCGACGTCCGGCAGCGCCTCGACGTCGTCGATCAGACCGCCGGGGATCGCCCCGCTGATCTCGGACAAGACGAAGTCGCCATCGGTCTGCTGTTCGACGACATCGCTCAGCGAGCTCTTCGCCGACACCGCGATCACCGACACCGCCCCCACCAGCGCCATCCCGATCATCAGCGCGCCGGCGGTGTTGGCGGTGCGCCGGGGGTTGCGGACCACATTGCCCCGGGCGAGACGGCCGACCGGGCGGAACAGCCGGGCCAACGGCCAGGCCAGTGCCCCGACCACCGTGCGAGCCAGCACCGGGGAGAGCATCAGGACGCCGATCAGCACCGCGGCGGCACCGATCCCGTCCACCGTCAGCGCCCAGCTCGCCTCCGCCTGGGACACCGCGACCACGATCGCCCCGGCACCGAGCAGCACCAGCGCCAGGCCACCGAGTGCCCGGGGGCGCAGCGACCGCTCCGTGGTGACCACCTCGTCCCGCATCGCCTCGACCGGCGGCACCAGTGCGGCACGCCGGGCCGGGACGGCGGCGGCCAGCACACTGACCACGGTGCCGACCAGCATCGACACCACGATGGTGGCGGTGTCGACCGGCAGGTCACCGGCCATCTCCATCCCCATCGAGCCCAGCACCGACCGCAGCACCTCGACCAGGCCGAACCCGCCCAGGACGCCGAGCGCGGAGCCCACCAGGCCGACGATCGCCGCCTGGCCGAGGATCGAGCCGAACACCTGGAGCGGCGAGGCGCCGACCGCCCGGAGCAGCGCGAACTCGCGCATCCGCTGCCGGACCGACATCGCGAAGGTGTTGGAGATGATGAACGCGCCGACGAACAGGGCGATCCCGGCGAACACCAGCAGGAAGGTCGCCACGAAGCCGAGGATGTCGTCGATCCCGGCCTGGAGGTCCGCCCGGACGTCGTCGCCGGAGACCGCCTCGACGCCGGGGCCGGTCAGCGGTGCCAGCCGTTCGACCAAGGTGTCCTGGTCGACGCCCGGCTCGGCGTAGATCTCGACCGAACCGACCTGCCCGTCCGGAGCCAGCTGGGCCAGTGCGGCGTCGGCGTTCAGCAGCACGATGCTCGCGCCCATCATCGCCGCCTCGGGGTCGATCATCCCGACCACGGTGACCTCGGTCAGCTGCCCGGCGAGCACGATCGAGGTGGTGTCCCCGATCTCCAGCCCGGACGACTCCAGGGTGGCCTTCTCCAGGGCGATCTCCGTCGCGTCCCGCGGCCCCCGGCCCTCCGCCGGGTCACCCCAGTTCGGGTCGTCGGCGTGCCAGAGCACCGCCATGCTCGGCGCCTGGGTGCTCTGCACCGCGGTGCCGTCCGCCCCGATCAGCACCACCGACACACTGAGGGTCGGCAGTGCGGTGGCGACACCCTCCACCTCGGCCGCCTCGTCCGCGAGCGTGAGCGGCACCGTCCCGGTGGTGCTGCCCATCGAGGACAACGAGTCGTCGTCGCTCTGGGGCGCCATCAGGTAGGCGTCAGCCGGGGCGGAGGACTCCACGATCCCGGCGAACGACCCAGACATCATCGACCGCAGCGAGAACGTGCCGGCGACGAAGGCCACTCCCAGCGCCACCGCCAGCAGCGACAGCAGGAACCGGCCGATGTGCGCCCGCACCGAGCGCCAGCCCACCCGCCACATCAGAGCGCCGCCTCGGCACGCTGCGGGGTGAGCGAACCGAGCTTCGCCAAGACGGTCTCCGGCGTGGGGTCGACCAGCTCGCCGACCAGGCGGCCGTCCGCGAGGAACAGCACCCGGTGCGCATACGACGCCGCCGTCGGGTCGTGGGTCACCATCACCACCGACTGCCCGAGCTGGTCCACCGACCGGCGCAGGAAGCCGAGCACCTCACCGGAGGAGGTGGAGTCCAGGTTGCCGGTCGGCTCGTCGGCGAAGACCACCGCGGGCCGGGTGACCAGGGCCCGGGCACACGCCACCCGCTGCTGCTGGCCACCGGAGAGCTGGCCGGGCTTGTGCGAGAGCCGGTCGCTCAGGCCCACCGCCTCGACCACCTGGTCCAGCAGGGTGCGGTCGACCGGCTTGCGCGCGATGTCCAGCGGCAGGGTGATGTTCTCCAGCGCGGTCAGGGTCGGCACCAGGTTGAACGCCTGGAACACGAAGCCGAGCCGGGTGCGGCGCAGCTTGGTCAGCTCGCGCTCGCTCATCCGGGACACCGGCTCGCCGTCGACGACCACCTCGCCGGAGTCGACCCGGTCCAGCCCGGCCATGCAGTGCATCAGGGTCGACTTCCCGGAGCCGGAGGGCCCCATGATCGCGGTCATCCGGCCGCGCTCGAAGTCCACGTCCACGCCGGCCAGCGCGCGGACGGCCGCCTCGCCGGTGCCGTAGGTCTTGACCAGGCCGCGCGCGGTGGCGATCGCCTCTGTGGTCGTCATCGGGGTCCCTCTCCTTGAAAAGCGTCAGCGACCGGCCCAGGTGAACCTGGTCACAATGACGCTACTGAGCCGGAAACTGCCGGCCCATCGGGGAAACCCCCGACTTACCCCCGACCCTGCCCCTGACCAGCCCTTACTCCCTCGGCGAGCTGAGCGATACGGGCGGTTCTACCCTGGTGGCGGGGTCTGACGATGACGTGGTCCTGGCTGCTCCTGGTGCTCGTCCCGCCGGTGATCACCGGTGGTGTCCTGGTCGTGCTCCGGCGCAGGCGGCGTGCCGCGGCGGCGCTCGCCCGGTTCCCCGATCCGTTCGACGCGTTGCTGGTGCAGACCCGGCTGTCGATCGTGGCCCAGCACCTGCGGCGGTTGGAGGACGACCCGCGCGCGTGGGCCCGGGCGGAGCGGATCATCGCCGGGCAGCTGGCCTACGACCAGTTGCTGGCGGAGGCCTGTCGACTGGCCGGGGTGGAGGTGCTGCCCCGGGCGAAGGGCGACCCGTGGGAGCGGCTGCGCGAGGAGGTGGAGTTGACCGCGCGCGGCTGGACCTGGTGAGCCGCCCCTCAGCCCGCGATCACGCTCAGCGACGACGACCCGTCCGCCCGCCGCCGCACCGCGATCCGCTCGGCGATCGCCGACTTCATCGCCTCGACGTGCGACACCAGGCCGACCACCCGGCCCCCGGCCCGCAGGTGTCCGAGCTCGGTGAGCACCGCGTCCAGGGTGTGCGGGTCCAGGCTGCCGAAGCCCTCGTCGATGAACAGGGTGCCCAGCTCGATCCCACCGGCCTCCGCGGTGACCACGTCCGCCAGCCCGAGCGCCAGGCAGAGCGAGACGTAGAACGTCTCCCCGCCGGACAGCGTCTTGGGGTTGCGGGTGTCGCCGCTGTGGTGGTCAATGATCCGCATCGCCAGGCCCAGTCGGCGGCTGCGGGTCTCCCGCTCGTGCGAGGTGGCGAGCTCGAAGCGGCCGTCCGACATCTGCCGCAGCCGGTCGTTCGCCGCGGCGACCACGTCCTCGAACCGGCGTTGCAGCACGTAGGTGCCCAGCGACAGGCCCTGCCCGCCGTCCTGCCCCGCCGCCAGCCGGGCCATCCGGGTGACCGGCGCCGCCCGGCGCAGCAGGTCCCCGGCCTGCGCCGCGGCGGTGTGCACCTGGCGGTCGGCCTGGTCGGCCTCCGTCACCCGGCGGCGGTCCACCGCCGCGGTGGCCGAGGCCTGTTCCGCGCTCACGCGCAGCTCCTCGGCGGTGGCCAGCGCCTCGGCGGCGCGACGGCGGTCGGCGTCGAGGTCGGCGGTGGCGTCGATCCCGGCCAGCTCGGGTTCGGCGAGTCCGGCCAGCACCCGGTCCCAGGCCGACCGGTGCGCGGTGATCGCGGCATCCAGGGCGTCGGCCTCGGCGGCGGGCAGCACCCCCGCCCGCGCGGCGGCCACCGCGTCCTCCGGCAGCTCGGCCCCGTCCGCCGGCAGGTCGGCCCCGTCCGCCGGTAGCCCGGTCCCGTCCGCCGGCAGGTCAAGGGCATCCACCGGTTCGGCCAGCATGCCCCGCCCGTCCAGAAGCGTCTGCTCGCCATCGCCGGCGGGTAGCCCCGGCGCGGCGAGGAATCCCTGCTCCACCAGCGCGTGCCGGAGTCGCCGCTGCCAGTCCGCGACCTGCTCCCGGGCGGCCCGCACCCCACCCCAGGCGTCCAGCACCGCATCGGCGGCCTCGGCCCGGGACCGCTCGGCGCTCTGCCGGGCGGCCACGGTCGGGTTGCCGTCCAGTGCGGCGCGCACCTCGGCGCGGTCGCGATCGAGCTGGTCGGCGGCCTGAGCGGCGGTGTGCTCGGCGCGACCCAGCTCGGCGACCGCGGCCTCCCGGCGGGTCCGCAGCTCCTCGGTGGCCCGGTCGTGGTCGCGCAGCCGGTCGGCGCAGCGCTGCTGCTCGGCCACCGCGGACCGGGCGGCGTCCAGCTCCACGGCAGCGGCGGACAGCTCGGCCTCGGCGGCGGCCAGATCCCGGCCACCGGTGCGCTCCGCGAGCGCCGACACCCGGGCGACCAGGGCGGTCAGGGCGGAATCGGCGTCGCGCAGTCGTTCCTCGACCGCCCGGCGCTGATCCTCGGCCTCGGCGACCTGCTCGGCGGTGACGTGCCCGTCGGCGAGCGCGGTCGGTGCCGGGTGCTCGACGGCGCCGCACACCGGGCAGGGCTCCCCGTCGGCGAGGGTGCCGGCCAGCTCACCGGCGATCCCGCGCAGCCGGGCCGCCCGCAGCGCACTCTCCCGCTCGGCGGCGGCCAGCGCGGACGCGGCTGCTTGCGATCGGTGTTCGGCGGCCTGGTCCCGGCGGGCGGTCACGGTGGCGTGTTCGCGCACCGCGTCCAGCACGCTCCCGGCGGTCTGCCAGGCCTGCTCCCGCGCGGTCAGGGTGTGCGCCAGGGCGGTGGCGGCGTCCAGCGCGGCGGTCAGGTCCTGCCGCTGGTCCGGGCGGGCGGCGAGGCGCAGGTCCAGGTCGGCGACGGCGGCCCGGCAGCTGTCTGCGGCGGCGCGCAGCCGGGCCAGGTCCTCGGTGCGGCGGTCGAGGCCGGACTCCAGGTCGACCAGCCGGGTCAGAGTCGCGACGTGGTCGCGGGCCCGGTCGCGCAGCTCGGTCAACCGGCGGACCGATCCCGGGTCGACGCCGACGGGCATCCCGGCCGGCATCCGGTCCTGGGCCGCCGCGAGTTCCTTGTCCGCCGCGGCCACCCGTTCGCGCGCCTCGTCCCAGCCGCGCAGCAGCGGGGCGACGGCGCCGGCCCGGCGCGCCAGGTCCAGGCGTGCCCGGTCCCGGCCGATCCGCTCGGCCGCCGCGGCGATCCGGTCCCGCTCCGCGGTGAGCGCCACCCAGCGCTCGACCCGCCGGACCCGCTCGGCGGCGGTGTCGGCGTGCTGCCGGGCCTGCTGGGCGCGCAGCCCCGCGGCGGTGGCCGCCTCCGCACTCGCCTCGGCGGCGGCCCGGACCCCGGTCAGCAGCTCGCCGGTCTCCCGGAGCACGCCGGCCAGGTCCTCGTCCACCTGCGCGGTCAAGGGTTCGCTCCGGCCGGCCGCCGCGCAGAACCGCTCGACCGCGAGCTGCACGGCGGTGCGGGCGGCCTCGACCTCGCGCTGGGCGGCCCGGCGGTCCTCGTCCAGGCGGTGTTCCAGCCGGTCGTAGACCTCGGTGCCGAAGATGCGTTGCAGCAGCACCCGCCGGTGCTCGGGCTCGGCGCGCAGGAACCCGGCGAACTCGCCCTGCGGCAGCACCATCGTCTGCACGAACTGGGTCCGGTCCAGGCCGATGATCGCGGTGAGCTCGGCGCCGGCCTCGTCCAGCCGGGTGGAGACGATCTCCCCCACCGGCTCGGACTGCGGGTCGTCGGGCACCGCGGTCAGCCGCCACAGCTTCACGGTGGCGTTCTGCCGGACGGTGCCGGTGCCGCGCTTCTTGGCCCGGTCGTAGGCGGGCGTGCGCCGGACCCGGTAGACGCCGTGCGCGGTCTCGAAGCAGAGGTCCACCACGGATTCGGTGTCCTCGTCGGCGAAGGCGCTGCGCAACCGGTCCTCGCTGGCCGAGGCGGCCGCGACCTTGCCGTACAGCGCGAAGACCACCGCGTCGATCACGGTCGACTTGCCCGCACCGGTCGGCCCCTCCAGCAGGAACAGCCCGCCGGCGGACAGCGCGGCGAAGTCGACGGTGTACCGCCCGGCGAACGGGCCCACCGCCTGCAGGGTGAGGGTGTGCAGCCGCATCAGGCGCTCCGCTCCGCGGCCATGACCTGCTCGTAGGCCCGGCGCAGCACCGCGGACTCCTCCTCGGTCGGCGCCGCACCACCCACGTGCGCGATGAAGTCGGCCACCACCTCCAGCGGGTCGCGGCCGGGTCCGACCTCGGCACCGCGCGGGACCTGGGCGGTGGCGGGTGGCTGGTGCTGGATCACCAGGGCGTGCGGGAACCGGGCCTTGACCCGGCGGTACAGGTCCTCGGGTCGGCGCGGGTCGGTCACCGTCACCCGCACCCAGTCGTCCTGGTGCCCGGTGCCGGCCAGCAGCTCGTCCAGGGTGCCGGTCAGGTCGGTCATCCGCCGGGGCACCGGCGCCGGGATCAGCTCCACCCGGGCGGCGCCGGTGGCGGGCAGCTCGACCAGCACACTGGACTTGGTGTGCCGGGCCTCGGAGAAGGAGTACGCCAGCGGCGACCCGGAGTACCGGATGGTGTCGGTGATCCGCTGCGGGCCGTGCAGGTGGCCGAGTGCGACGTAGTCGATGCCGTCGAAGACCGCCGAGGGCGCGTGGTCGACGCCGCCGACCCGGATGTCCCGCTCGGACTCGCTCGCCTCGCCGCCGACCACGAAGGCGTGGGCCAGCACCACCGACCGCACCCCGTCCCGCCGGGCCAGGTCGGCACGCACCCGGTCCATCGCGGCGCCCAGCACCGCGGCGTGCGAGCGGGGCAGCACCTCGCCCTCGGGCGCCAGGGTGTGCCGGGCGACGTCGGGATCCAGGTAGGGCAGGCCGTAGACGGCAACCCCCGGATCGTCCGCGCCGGGCAGCAGCACCGGCCGGTCGATCCGGCGCTGGTCGGCCAGGATCCGGACCCGGTCGGACAGCAGGTCGGCGCCGAAGCCGAGCCGGACCGCCGAGTCGTGGTTGCCGGGGGTGAGCACCACGGTGGTCAGCTCCGCCAGCCGCCGCAGGGTGCCGGACAGCAGCTCCACCGACTCCACCGGGGGGATCGCGCGGTCGTAGACGTCCCCGGCGATCAGCACCGCGTCCACCCGCTGCTCGGCCACCACCTCGACCAGGTGGTCGCAGAACGCCGCCTGGTGCGCCGTCAGGTCGACCCCGTGCAGGGTCCGGCCCAGGTGCCAGTCGGAGGTGTGGAGCAGTCGCATACCCCGAAGCTAGCCGCGGTCACCGACACTTCGGTGCATCCGGAGCATCAGCTGGGGACCACCGGCGTGGCGGCGGGTCTGTGGACAGTCAGACGGCGGCCCGGGAGGCGGAGACCACGGCGACCGCCCCGGTGACGACCGCAGTGACCGCCTGGGTCGGCACGGTGTTCTCCAGCTCGAACTCCCGGTCCATCCCGATCAGGGCCAGCCGGTCGATCACCTGGCGATCCGGGTCGCGCAGCGTCACCCGCTGACCGGTCTCCCCCGCCGCCAGGTGCAGCTGCAGCAGGAACGCCAGCCCCGAGGAATCGATGAAGGTGAGCCCGGTGGCGTCCACCAGGATCGGTTGGTCGGTGGCCAGCGCCTGCGCCATCGACGTGCTCGCATCCGCGCGCAGCGCCCCGTCCACTTCCCCCCACAAGCGGACCAGCGTGCACCCCTGCGAGGTGGTCACATCGATCCCGCCCACCCGGGTGGGGTCGTCATTCGGGTCCATCGGTCCTCGGCTCTGTCGGAAGGTGCGGCCGCAGGATCATGCCCCCGGTCCGGCCGGCCCGCATCCGCAGGTCCCGCCGCCCCGGAGGCACCTGGTGGCCGCCGTGACACACCCAGGAGAACGCATCGAGGCGCCTGGACGTTCCCCGGTCACGCGACCAATCGTTGACCTGCACATGAACATCACGCGATCGGCTCGGGCTCCGTCACATCCGCCACCGTCGCGCCGAGCACCCGGATCATGTCGTCCGCGTCCACCGTCGCCGCGACCCCGTGCGCCCCGCCGCCGATCGACACCCGCCGCCCGGGCACCGTGGCATCGGCGATCACCGGCCAGGCGTGCAGCGACCCGAAGGGCGTGATCGTGCCGCGCTCGTAGCCGGTGGCCTCCTTGGCGGTGGCGGCGTCTGGCATCGACATCCGCTTCACCCCGAGCAGCTCGCGCAGCTTCGGCCAGGAGATCGCCCGTCCGCCCGGCACCAGCACGAACAGGTAGTCGTCCTCGCCGCGCCGCACCACCAGGGTCTTGACGATGTCCTCCGGCCGGACCCCGCGCGCCGCCGCCGCCTCGGCCAGCGACCCCACCGGGCCGTGCCGGGTGATCGTGTGGTCGATGCCGGACTCCGCCAGGGCGCGTGCCGCCCGCTCCTCGCTCATGCGTTCAGCGTAGGCACCAACCGGCCGTCGACCACCTCGAGCTGCTCGCCGTGCCACCGCCGCCGCAGCCACCGGTCGTGCGAGGCCACCACCACCGCACCCGGGGCGGTACGCAGCGCATCGCCGAGCTCGTCCGCCAGCGCCAGCGAGATGTGGTTGGTCGGCTCGTCCAGCAGCAGCACGTCCGGGGTCTGGGCGACCAGCAGGGCCAGCACCACCCGGCGCCGCTGCCCGACCGACAGCTCACGCAGCGGGCGGTTCAGGTCCCGCGGGGCGACCAGGCCGAGGTCCTGCAACGGCACCGGGTCGGCCAGCCGCTCGCTGACCAGCTCGTAGACCGCCAGCGGGCTCCGGTCGTCCTCGGCCAGGCCGACGTCCTGCTCCAACAGGGCCACCGTGACGCCCTTCGCCCGCCAGGCGGTGCCGCTCGCCGGGGCCAGATCCCCGGCCAGCAGGTGCAGCAGGGTCGACTTGCCGGAGCCGTTCGGGCCGGTGACCAGCAGCGCGGTGTCGGCGTGCACGTCCAGCGCCCCGACCTCGACCCGGCCCGGCACCACCGCGTCCCGGACCGAGATCAGGGTGCCCTCGCGCCGGGTCGTCCCGGTCAGCGCCGAGGTGAACCGCAGCTCGCGCGGTGGCTTGCGGACCTGCTCGCGCTCCAGCTCGGTCAGCCGGCGCTGGGTGTTGCGCACCCGGCGGCCGACCTGCTGCTGCACGAAGTCGCCGTGCCGCCCGTAGGCCATCTTGTTGTTGTCCCGCATCGGCCGGCCGTGCACCACCTGCCGCGCCTTGCCGTCCGGGGCGATCGCCGCGCGCAGCGCCGACAGTTCCTCGCGCTCGGCCAGCCAGCGCTGCTGCCACTGCTCCCGGGCGATCCGCTTGGCCTCCCGGAAGTCGGTATAGCTGCCGCCGATCACCCGCGGGCCCTCGACACCGGGGTCCAGGTCCAGGATCTCGGTGACCACCTCGTCCAGGAACACCCGGTCGTGGCTGGCCAGCACCACCGCACCCGGCAACTCGGCCAGCGCGCCGGCCAGGAAGTCGGCAGCGTCGTCGTCCAGGTGGTTGGTCGGCTCGTCCAGCAGCACCGCCCGGGGCCGGCGGATCAGCACCGCCGCGAGCGCCAGCCGGGACCGCTGCCCGCCGGACAACGACCCGGAGGTGCGCCCGGGATCGACCTCGCCCAGCCCGAGGCCGGCCAGCACCCGCTGCGCCCGGGCATCGGCGTCCCAGACCTCGGCGGCCTCGGCGCGGGCCAGCGCCAGGTCGTAGCGGGTGGCCGCCTCGGCGGTGTCCTCGGTGAGCGCGGTCGCCGCGGCCTCCAGCTCGGCGGCCACCGCCCGGACCTCGGACAGCGCCCCGCCGATCACGTCGCCGAGGGTGGCCAGCGGACCGAAGGGCGGTTCCTGCGCCAGATAGGCCAGGTCGGCGGGCCGGTGCACCTCACCGGTGTCCGGCTCCTCCACCCCGGCGAGCAGCCGGAGCAGGGTGGACTTGCCGATCCCGTTCTCCCCGACCAGGCCCAGGCGGTGCCCGGGATCGACGGCGAAGGACAGGTCGGTCAGCACCCGGCGGTCGCCGTAGGCACGGGACAGCGCGGACGCCCGCAGGACAGGAGTGGAAGGAGACAAAGGGATCACCACCGGCCGCCGTGCGCGTCAGGGCATCGGCGAGAGAGTCGGACTCAGGACTCGGAGCCGGTCAGATCCACATGGCGACGACGGTAGAACGGGGGAACGGTGGCTGTCCACGGTATTTCCGTTCCCGTCGCCGGTACTCCGTTCGCTAGCGTGGCCGCGCCCCGTCCGGATCGCGTCCGATCGACCGCCGACCGACGTCGCGCTCGATCCGCTCCGGGAGGACCTGCACCGTGACCACCACGACGACCGTGGCCACCCGCGCGCGACTCGCCGTCCTCGGCCAGTTCGCGCTGTTCGGCATGATCAACGTGTCTTGGACCAGCCGGCTGCCGTCGCTGATGACCGCGCTCGACATCGATGCGGCGATGCTCGGCCGGCTGCTGGTGATCGGCGGGGTCGGGTCGCTGCTCGGCGCACTGTCCGGCGGTGCGGTGGTGGCCCGGATCGGCGCCCGGGCGACCCTGACCGTCGCGGCGCTGGCGAACGTGGTGGGCTTCGGGCTGCTCGCCGCCTCGGCGCTGACCGGGTCGGTGCTGTTGTTCATCCCGGGCGCGGTGATCAACGGGGTGGCCTCCGCCCTGGTGAACCTGTCGATCAACGTCAGCGCGGCGGCGGTCGAACAGCGGATGGGCCGGGCGATCATGCCGCAGTTCCACGCGCTGTTCTCGGTCGGCGCCGCGCTGGGCGCCCTGATCGCGGCCGGCTTCGCGCGCGCCGGGATCGGCATCGGGGTGCAGGTGATCGTGGTGGTCGGGGTGGGGACCGCGATCCGGCTGGCGACACTGCGCCCGGCGACGGCGGTCACCCTGTCCGGCGACCGCTCCACCGCCCAGGGTGGCAGCGCGGCCCGGGAGGCGCTGTCGGCCTGGCGCGAGCCCCGCACGCTGCTGCTCGGCCTGGTGCTGATGGCCGCCTCGCTCACCGAGGGCACCGCCGCCACCTGGATGCCGCTGGCCGTGGTGGAGGGCTTCGCCGCGCGGGAGGCGGTCGGGGCGCTGGCCTACGGCAGCTTCGTGGTGGCGATGACCGTGGTCCGGATCTTCGGCACCCGGCTGATCGACCGGTTCGGCCGGGTGGCGGTGCTCCGGGTGTCCGGGGTGTCGGCGCTGACCGGGCTGCTGCTGTTCGTCGCCGGGCCGTCGCTGCCGGTGGCCTGGATCGGCGTGGTCCTCTGGGGCTTCGGCGCGGCGCTGGGCAACCCGATCGCGACCACCGCCGCGGCCGACGACCCGCTGCGGGCGAGTGTGCGGGTGTCGGTGGTGGCGTCGTTCAGCACCGTGACCTCGCTGGCCGCCCCGCCGCTGTTCGGCCTGCTGGCGGCGGCGGTCGGCACCCGGCAGTCATTGCTGGTGGTCGGGGCGTTCATCGTGCTGAGCCTGGCCATCGCCGGGGCGGCGCGGCGGGAGGAACCGGGGGTCGTTCCCGCCACCCGCTGATCGCTCGCCGCGAATCCGTTCGCGCCCCCCGGCCCGCAGCAGCGACAATGGACGGCCGTGACCCCCGCCGATCCCACCCCGCCGACCGCCGACCCCGGTGGTCCCGTCGCCGACGGTGCGCGCGGGGCCGGCCGGCCGCGACGACGCCGGGGCGGCCGGGGCCGGCGACCCACCCCGGGGCAGCGCCCCACCCCCGAGCAGCAGCCCGCGCCGGACCAGGGAGCCACCCCCGTGCAGCAGCCCGCGCCGGAGCAAGGGCCCACCCCCGAGCAGCGGCCCACCCAGGAGCAGCGGTCCACCCGGGCGCAACGGCCCACCCCCGATGACCGGCACCGCACCGCGCAGGAGCGCTCCCGGGACGGCCGGGCCCGGCGGCGGTCCGACGACCCCACCGCCCGCACCCGCCGCCTGACCGCGATGGCCGACGCCCGCCGCGCCGTCGTCCTGCCGCCGGTGCGCTACCCCGAGCAGCTGCCGGTGTCCACCCGCCGGGCCGAGATCGCCGAGGCGATCCGCGCACACCAGGTCGTGATCGTCGCCGGTGAGACCGGGTCCGGGAAGACCACCCAGTTGCCCAAGATCGCCCTGGAGCTCGGTCGCGGCCGGGACGGGCAGATCGGGCACACCCAGCCGCGCCGGATCGCCGCGCGCACCGTGGCGGAACGGATCGCCGAGGAGCTGGGCACCAGCATCGGCGAGCTGGTCGGCTACCAGGTGCGGTTCACCGACGAGTCGTCCGAGCGAACCCTGGTCAAGGTGATGACCGACGGCATCCTGCTGGCCCAGATCCAGCGGGACCCGGAGCTGCGCGCCTACGACACCCTGATCATCGACGAGGCGCACGAGCGGTCGCTGAACATCGACTTCATCCTGGGCTACCTGGCCCGGCTGCTGCCCCGCCGCCCGGACCTGAAGCTGATCATCACCTCGGCCACCATCGACTCCGCCCGGTTCGCGGCGCACTTCGCGGACGCCGACGGCGAGCCGGCTCCGGTGGTCGAGGTCACCGGCCGGACCTACCCGGTCGAGATCCGCTACCGCCCGCTGTCGCCGGACGACCCCACCGACGACCCGGACGACGGCCCGCGCGCCCCGGCCCGGCCGCCGCGCGAGGACCGCGACCTGATGACCGGGATCTGCGAGGCGGTGGACGAGCTGACCCGCGAGGGGCCCGGCGACGTGCTGGTGTTCCTGTCCGGTGAGCGGGAGATCCGGGACGCCGAGGACGCGCTGCGCAGCCACCTCGGACCCCGGGTGAACGACCCGCGGCGACCGGATGCGATCGACCTGCTGCCGCTGTACGGCCGGCTGTCGGCCGCCGAGCAGCACCGGGTGTTCCAGCCGCACGGCACCCGCCGGGTGGTGCTGGCCACCAACGTCGCCGAGACCTCGCTGACCGTGCCGGGCATCCGCTACGTGGTGGACCCCGGCACCGCCCGGATCTCGCGCTACTCCAAGGCCACCAAGGTGCAGCGGCTGCCGATCGAGCCGATCTCCCAGGCGTCGGCGAATCAGCGCTCCGGGCGGTGCGGCCGGGTCGCGGACGGCATCGCGATCCGGCTGTACTCCGAGTCCGACTACGAGTCCCGGCCGCGGTTCACCGAGCCGGAGATCCTGCGCACCTCGCTGGCCTCGGTGATCCTGCAGATGGTCGCGGTCGGGGTGGCCACCGGGCCGGAGGACGTGGCGCAGTTCCCGTTCGTCGACCCGCCGGACGTCCGTGCGGTGCGGGACGGCGTGCAGTTGCTGACCGAGCTGAACGCGCTGGAGTCGACCCCGCAGGGCACCCGGCTGACCAGCACCGGCCGGGCCCTGGCCCAGTTGCCGATGGACCCGCGGCTGGCCCGGATGATCGTCGAGGGCGGTCGCCGCGGGGTGGCCCGCGAGGTGATGATCATCGCCGCCGCGCTGTCGATCCAGGACCCACGCGAGCGCCCGGTGGAGACCCGCCCGCAGGCCGACGCCATGCACGGCCGGTTCGCCGACCCCAGCTCGGACTTCCTCACCTACCTCAATCTGTGGCAGTACATCCGGGACGCCCAGCGCGAGCTGTCCGGGTCGGCCTTCCGCCGGCTGTGCAAGGCCGAGCACCTGAACTACCTGCGGCTGCGCGAGTGGCAGGACGTGGTCACCCAGCTCAAGGAGCTGGCCAAGCCGCTGGGCATCGCGCTGTCCCCGCCGCGCCGCTCCGACCGGGACGCCGACGCCTTCACGGCGGCCAGGGAGGACCTGTCCAAGGGCTCGCTACGCCTGGAGTGGGATGGGGACCGGATCCACGTCGCGCTGCTGGCCGGGCTGCTGTCCCAGCTCGGCATGCAGGAGGTCACCGAGGTCCGGGCGTCCGCCCAGAAGACCCCGCGCAAGGACAACCGGCCGCGCAACGAGTACCTGGGGGCCCGCGGCGCCCGGTTCGCGATCTTCCCCGGCTCCGCCCTGGCCAAGAAGCCGCCGGCCTGGGTGATGGCCGGTGAGCTGGTGGAGACCTCCCGGCTGTGGGGCCGCGACGTCGCCCGTATCCAGCCGGAGTGGGCCGAGGACCTGGCCGCGCACCTGGTCAAGCGCAGCTACTCCGAGCCGACCTGGTCCAGCAAGCAGGGCGCCGCGATGGCGACCGAGCGGGTCACGCTCTACGGGGTGCCGATCGTCACCGGCCGCCGGGTGCTGTTCGCCAAGGTCGACGCCGAGCACGCCCGGGAGCTGTTCATCCGGCACGCCCTGGTCGAGGGCGAGTGGAGCACCCATCACGCCTTCTTCGCCGAGAACCGGCGGCTGCTGCGCGAGGCCGAGGACCTGGAGGCGCGGTCGCGGCGGCGCGGTCTGGTGGTGGACGACGATGCGCTGTTCGACTTCTACGACGAGCGGATCCCGGAGTCGGTGGTCTCCGCCCGGCACTTCGACCAGTGGTGGAAGACCGCCCGGCGCGAGCAGCCCGACCTGTTGTCGTTCACCCGCGAACTGCTGGTCGCCGACGACGCCGCGGTGGACGAGTCCGACTTCCCCTCCGCCTGGCCGCAGGGCGACCTCTCGCTGCCGCTGACCTACCAGTTCCAGCCCGGCGCGGATGCGGACGGGATCACCGTGCACCTGCCGCTGGTCACGCTGGCCCGGGTGCAGCCGGACGGCTTCGACTGGCTGGTGCCCGGCCTGCGCGAGGAGCTGGCCACCGCCACCATCCGGGCGCTGCCCAAGCCGGTCCGGGTGCAGCTGGTGCCCGCGCCGGACGTCGCCCGGGACGTGGTCGCCTGGCTGGACGCGCACACCGCCTCCTGGGAGGACACCGTGCGGGCCGGGGACGCGGCGCCGTCGTTCCGGGACAGCTTCCGGCAGGCGGTGCGCGCGCTGCGGGACGTGGACGTGCCGGCCGACGCCTTCGACGACGAGCGGCTGCCCGCCCACCTGCGGGTGACCTTCCGGGTCGAGGACGACCGCGGCCGGGTGGTGGACGAGGGCAAGGACCTGGCCGTGCTGCAGCGCCGGTTGGCCGCCCGCACCCAGGACGCCGTGTCCACCGCCGTGCGCAGCGCCGTCCGGGACGCGATGACCGAGGCGATCGGCGACCGCCGCCCCACCCCGAAGCGCACCACCACCACCGAGCTGCCGGGCGCGCTGCCCGCGGTGCCCGGGCTCACCGACACCGACCTGACCAGCTGGCCCACCGGGCTGCCGAACGGTGTCCTGCCCGAGCGGATCGAGGCCGAGACCGGCGGCCTCACCGTGCGCGGGTATCCGGCCCTGGTCGAACGCCACGACGGCACGGTCCGGGTGCAGGTGCTCGCCGACGCCGGGGAGCAGGCCACCGCCCACCGCCGGGGCCTGCGCCGCCTGCTGGTGCTGGACGCCGGACTGGCGACCGGCCGAATCACCAGCCGCTGGACCGGCCAGCAGTCGCTCGCCCTGGCCGCGAGCCCCTACCCGTCCACCGATGCCCTGGTCACCGACCTGCAGCTCGCCGCCACCGATCGCCTGCTCACCGAGTACCTGGCCGGACGCCCCGCCACCGCCGTGCACACCGCCGAGTCCTACGCCGCCCTGCGCGCCGTAGTCCGCGACCGGCTGGAGGACGGCGTGCACGACCTGGTCGGCACCGTCGCCACAGTGCTGACCGCCGCCCGGGAGCTGGACGCCGCGATCCGTGGCACCCGGTCGCTCGCCCTGCTCGGCACCGTGCAGGACGTCAAGGACCAGCTCGCCGGCCTGGTGTACGACGGCTTCATCGCCGGTACCGGCGCCGACCGGCTGGCCCAGCTGCCCCGCTACCTGCGCGCCGCCGCGCACCGGCTGGACAAGGCCGGCGACAACCCGAGCCGGGACGAACAGCTCGCCTGGCAGGTGCACGACCTGGAACAGCTGCTCGGCCAGACCCGCGCCCGGGTCACCTCCCGGACCCCGGTGCCCGCCGACCTCGCGGCGCTGGAGGACGCGCGGTGGCTGATCCAGGAGCTGCGGGTGTCGCTGTTCGCCCAGCAGCTCGGCACGCCGGTCCCGGTGAGCGAGAAGCGGGTGCGCAAGGCGCTGGCCGCGATCGGCTGAGGATCAGGCGGCGCCGATCACGGTGGCGCCGCGGGCGGTGGCCTCACGCGCCAGCCGTGCGTCGAACGTGGCCAGCGGGACCGACAGGTGCTCGGCGGTCGCGAGCACACACGCGTCGGGCATCTTCAGTCCCGCGCTCGCCCGCACCAGCGCCAGCACGGTGGGCCCCGGGTCGGTCGCCGATGAACTGCGGATCCCTGCCGCAGCGAAGGCCGTGTACGCCCGGTCCTGCTCGCCTGCTCGCGCCGGGCCGACGAGCACCTCGGCCATCGTCAGCGAGTGCAGCACCACGCCGTCGCCGCCGTCCTCGAGCAGGATCGCGCGCGCCCGCTCGTGATGCGCGTCTGCCGGGTTCGTGGCCGCGATGACCACGTTGGCGTCGGCCACGATCACTGCGGCCACCCGTCGCGGAGGTCATCGAGGTAGCCCTCCGGGTAGTACGTCGACAACGCCGTCAGCTCCAGCACCGCCCGCTCCCGCTCCCGCGCGGCGTCGAGCTCGCGCGCCTCGACCGCCTGTGCGCCCGTCTCGATCAAGCGCGTCAGCAGTCGCGACGGCGGCTGGTCCGGCCAGTGCCGGCGCGCGACATCCAGCGCATGCGCGACCTCGGGGGTCTCCGTGATCGCGTGACGGGGCTTGAGGGTGGGCACGCCGCAAGTGTAACACCGCCGTGTTTCGGTGTAACACCGCGCCGCCGCCCCCTCCCCGCGTCGCGCCGAGAGTGCACAAACGCATGCCTCCCGGCCCCGGAGGCGTGCATCTGTGCACTCTCGATGAGGAATGGGCGTCCCGCCGGCCCCGGTCAGGCCGGTGTGCCGCCCGCCGGTGTCTGGTCCGACGGCCGAACCGGCCCCAGCCAGCGCGGAACATCGCGGCAGTAGTCCTGGTACTCCGCGCCGAACCGGTCGGTCAGCGCCGCCTCCTCAGCCGGTATCTGCCGGCGGTTCAGTGCGGCGACGAAGCCCACGACCGGCAGCAGCGTGGCGGGCGACCGCCGGAGGACGGCGTGCGCGACCAATCCGCCGGCCATTGCGACGTACATCGGGTTGCGGGTGTGCCGGTAGATCCCGGTGGTGACCAGAGTGCTCGCCCGGTCCACCGCGACCGGGTTGATGGTGGTGCCGGACCGCCGGAACTGGACCACCGGTGCCAGTCCGACGGCGAGCGCACCGGCGCCCAGCAGCGCGCCGACGGTGATCGACCCGACGGTCGGGCGCCGCCGGACGGCCAGTACTCCCTGCGCCACCGCGGCGACCGCGGCCCATCCGAGCGGGGGCATCGTCATCCGGGGTCCTCCTCGCGCTGGTACCGGCCCGACGCGCCGGGCGCGGGCCCGGCCCCAGCCTGTCACGGCCCGGCGGTGGCGGCGGTCCAGTAGGTAGCGGTGTGCGTGGGCCACCCGTCGCGCAGGTCGTCGAGGTAGCGCACCGGGCAGCACGCCGGGAAAAGATGGCCGCCCCGGGGCCGCCTCTCTGCCAGGCTGTGCCGTTCCTGTGGTCAGAAGGAGGACCGTGGACAACCCTGGGCGACTGCACCGGCCGGGTCCGGTGCGCCCGGTCGATCCGGACCGGCGGCTCGACTGGCGGCGGCTGCGCGGACCGGTGGCCGGGCTCGCGCTCGTCGCGCTGGTCTGCGCCTCGATCGGGGCTGCGCTCGGCACCGTCGTGGCGGGCGATCTGGCCGAGCACCCGACGGCCGCCGGGCTGTGGCTGCTCGCGGCGTGCCTGGTCGGTGCGGCGCTGGTCGACACCGTCGGACAGGTCGCCTGGGCCGGGGTGGTCGACCGGGCCGAGGGCCGGTTGCGCGGCGACCTGCTGAGCGCCGCGCTGCACCAACCGCTCGGGACGCTGACCGAGCAGGCGGTCGGCGAGGTGCTGGACCGGGTGGACGACGACACGCACGCGGTCGGCACCCTGGTGCGCCGTCAGGTCTGGGGGCTGGGCCGCACCGTCGTCGGCTGCGTGCCGCTGTGGATCGTCGGCGGTCTGACCTGGTGGCAGGCCTGGGTGCTGTTCCCGCTGCTCGGCGGCGTCACCGTGCTGGTGGTGCGGCCGGCGCTGGGCGAGATCGCGCGCCGGAAGGTGATCGAGGAGCGGGCCTGGACCGACAACGCCGCGGCCTTCGAGGAGGCGGTCGCCGCCCGCGACGACCTGCGCACCAGCCGCGGGCAGGCGTTCGCCGTGCGGCGGCTGGCCGAGTCCTCCGCGCTGGTGCACCGGATGCTCGACCGGGTCCTGGCGATCGAGACCACGATGACCGCCAAGGCCGGCACCCTGCTGCACGCGCTGCTGGCCGGCGTCGTCGTGGCGGGTGTGGTGCTCGCCGGTGCCGGCGACCTGTCCGTGGCGCAACTGGTGACGCTGTTCCTGGTCACCGCCTCGTTCGTGGGGCAGTTCGACATGCTGGCGCGGCACCTGCCCGACGTGCAGGAGGGCATCGGGGCGCTGGTCCGGATCCGGGAACTGCTGGACACCGAGCCCGAGCCGATCGGCGGCGGCGCAGTGCCGGAGGGTCCGCTCGACCTGGAGCTGCGCGACCTGCACTTCGCCTACGCCGAGGGCACCTTCGCCCTGCAGGGGGTCGACCTGCGGGTGCCCGCGGGCCAGACCGTCGCGCTGGTGGGGCGGACCGGGTCGGGCAAGTCGACGCTCGCGTCCCTGCTGTCCCGCGCGGTCGAACCGGAGCCGGGCTCGGTGCTGCTCGGCGGCGTCGACGTGCGCGACCTGGACCTGCAGGCGCTGCGCGGCGCCGTCGGCGTGGTCACCCAGCGCACCGAGATCGTGGCCGGAACCCTGGCCGAGAACATCACCCTGTTCGCCGACGTCCCGCGGTCCGACGTCGAGGACGCGGTGCGCGAGCTGCGGCTCACCGAGTGGGTCGCCGGGCTGCCCAACGGACTGGACACCCTGCTCGGCCCGGGCGGCACCTCCCTGTCCGCGGGCGAGGAGCAGCTGGTCGCCTTCGCCCGGCTGCTGGTCCGGGACGTGCAGGTGGTCGTGCTGGACGAGGCGACCGCCCGGATGGACCCGCTGACCGAGGCCCGGGTGGTCGCCGCGTCCGAACGACTGCTCGGCGGCCGGACCGGCGTGCTGGTGGCGCACCGGCTCGGCACGGTGGAGCGCGCGGACCAGGTCGTCGTGCTCGACCACGGCCGGGTGGTGCAGCAGGGACCCCGGGAGACACTGGCCCGGGAGGACGGGCCGTTCCGGGCACTGCTGGACGCGAGCCGGGCCGAGGGTCACCCGCAGGCGCTGGACGGCGCGCGGGCCGATGCCGCCGCCGACCCGGACGCCGGACCCGAGGTCGGTGCCCGCCGGCGCACCGGCCCGCCGCCCGTGCTGCGCGATCCCGGGACCGGGCCCAGCCTGACGCGCGGCATCGCCCACGCGCTGCTGGTCCGGCCCCGCTGGGGGCTGCTCGGCGGCCTGCTGTTCCTGCTGTCCAGCCTGTTCGCCGCTCAGGGCGCCGTCACCGGCTACCTGTGGGGCCACACCGTCGAGGGGCTGCGCGCGGGCGAGCCGACCACCGGCCTGGTCGTCGCGCTGGCGGTGACGCTCCTGCTGGTCGCCCCGTGCAACTCGCTGGCGTTCCGGCTGTACCCGAAGTGGTGGGTCGAACTGCTGCTCCGGGTGCGGATGTCGGTGCTGGTCGGCCAGACCCGGCAGCACCGGCTGCGCCGCACCCCGCCGGGCGAGGTGGTGGCGCGCGCGCTCGACGCGGACCGGTACGCCCGGTACGCCGACCGCTGGGTCGACCTGGTCAACGGCCTGGTGCTGGTGGCGGTCACGGCGGTGCTCAGCTGGTCGCTGCTGGCCGGTGCCGTGCTGCTCGCCGTCCTGGTCGTCAGCGCGGTGTGTGCGCTGGCCGGCCGTGGGATCGCCGGGCGATCGGCCACCCGGTCGGCCGCGGCCCGTGCGGGCTTCGGCCGGTCCCTGGTCTCCGCGCTGGACGCGGCCCGGACGGTCAAGCTCGCGGCCCGGACCCCGCAGGTGCACGCCCACCTGAGCCGGGTGGACGACGGGCGGGTGCAGGCCGCGGTGTTCGAGCACCGGGTGCAGGCCGTGCTTGACGGGGTGCCGATCATCATGGTGCAGGTCGGCGCGGTCGTGGCCTGGGGTGCCCTGCTCGCCGGGGTCTGGGACCTGGCGAGCACCCTGCTGGTCGCGGGCGCGGTCGCCGGGTTCAACTGGTTCGGCGTTGTCGCGGGCGCCGTGGTCACCGAGGCGCCGGGCACCCGGTCCTGGCAGCGGGCGACCGCGTCCTTCGCTGCGGGCGCCGACCTGGTGGCCGAGACGCCGGGCGTCGACCTGTCGACCGGGGTGGCGCCGCGGCCCGGGCCGGACGCGCGGGACCGGCTGGACACCCTGGAGCTGCGCGGGGTGGGCGCCGTGCACGACGACGGCACGATCGGTGTGGCCGGGGTGGACCTCACGGTCGCCCGCGGCGAGCTGGTGCTGCTGCTCGGCCGGGTGGGCGCCGGCAAGTCGAGTCTGCTGTCGGCGCTGGCCGGCCTGATGGCGCACACCGGCCGGATCCGGTGGAACGGCACGGACGTCGAGGATGCCGAGACCTTCCTGCGACCGGGCCGGGTGGCGCACGTGGCCCAGGTGCCGCGGGTGCTGTCCGGGACCTTCACCGACAACGTGCGCCTGGACCACGACCGCCCGGTGGACGGACCGCTCGACGATGCGCGGATGACCGCCGACGTCGCCGAGGCGGGTGGGCCGGACGCACTGGTCGGCCACCGCGGCGTCCGGCTGTCCGGTGGTCAGGTGCAGCGGCTCGCGCTCGCCCGGGCGCTGGCCACCGGCGCCGAGCTGCTGCTCGCCGACGACGTGTCCAGCGCCCTGGACGCGAGCACGGAGATCGAGCTGTGGTCCGCCCTGCGCGAGCGCGGCACCACCGTGATCGGCGCGACCTCGAAGCGCGCGGCACTGGCCCGGGCGGACCGGGTGGTGGTGCTGGAGGAGGGTGCGGTGGCGGCGGTTGGGCCGTGGCGGGAGCTCGCGCCGCGGTGGGGGCACCTGGCCGGGTGAGGCTTGCGCCCGGCGTCACGCCCGCAGCGGGGTGATCTCCTCGTACTCCGCCACCGTCGCCCCGCGCAGGCAGGCCTCGATGATCTGCCGGCCCAGCGGGTCCAGGTCGTCGGTGAGGAACTGGGTCAGCTCCGCGGCGAAGAAGTTCTGCAGGATCGCCGCGCCCGCGTCGTAGGCGTCCGTGCCGACCTGCGACTGGCTCTCCGGCCGGAGCAGGGTCGGGCGGATCTGCTGGCCGTCCAGCTTCATCTCCACCGGGCTGTAGCCGAACAGCGAGCAGCGGGCCGGCAGCAGCTGGTCGCGCTGGATCCGGCCGCCGCCGCGCCGGGCCAGGTACTCCCGGGTCAGCCACTCGCCGGAGAACCCGACCCGGTAGGCGCCGATGTGCTGGTTCGGGGTGAGCACGTAACGGGTGCGGTCGGTGTCCAGGATCTGCCGGAGCAGCAGGTTGGCGGCGGCGACCTTGGTGCCGGTGGAGAACGGCCAGTAGGACCCGACCCCCTCGGCGACCATCCCGCCGTGCGCCAGCGTGCTGACCGCGTCCTTGGACTCGCCGATCGACGGGTTCTTGTCGCCGCGCGGGGCGATCAGCCGCCAGATCCAGGCCAGCGCCGGCGGCACGACGTGCATCATGCCCATGATCCCGTAGGTCGGGTTCTCCCGGGTGCACAGCGGCATCCGCACGCCGAAGGTGCGCACGTCGACCACCCGCGGTTCGGCGACCACGTTCTTGATGAAGCTGCGCGGGATCACCACCCGGGGGTTCGGGCAGCGCTTGCCGGTGGAGTCGAGGGTGTGCTCCCAGGGCAGCGCGGTGGCGTCCGGCACGCCGTCGATGGACAGGAACACCAGCGGTTCCTGCGGCTCGATCACCGCCCGCTCGAACGGGATGTCCTCGCCGTAGCTGGTCAGGTTGTCCACCCGGACGAACCAGCCCGCCTCGGCGTCGGCGACCGTCAGCTTGCCCGGCCGGTTCTGCACCGCGGGGTGGCACAGCGTCATGTCGTCGGTGACCGGTGCCAGGGCGGAGGTCTCACCGAGGGTGATGTAGTACGGCTCGTCCCGGACCACATTGGTGCCGACCAGGATCCGGCCGTCGTCCTCGCGCCGGATCTCCTGGCACATCTCCGACTTGCCACCGCCGGAGGCGCCCTCGTGCATAATCACGGTGACGTTCTCGTACGGGGTCGTCACCTCGACCGACGAGGCGTGAGCGGTGAGCCAGCCCTCCTGCTCGCCGATGTCCAGCAGCACCGAGAACACGCCCTTCTTGGCGCTCGGTCCCGGGTAGAGGTTGTACGCCCACACCTCGTGCAGGGTTTCCGAGCGGTTGTGCACCACCACCTGGCGGCCGTCGAAGTGCGTGTGCCGGAACGGCGGGGCGACGTACAGGATCGAGCGCGGGCTGAACGGTCCCAATTCCTCGAAGGTCACCCAGCCCTGCAGGTCGACCAGCGTCAGCGCGAAGAACGCCGCATTCACCGGGCAGATCGCCAGCGACGGGTAACCGTGGGTCGGCCCGCCCGCCTTGAACGGCACCACGACCAGCGCCTGGCCGGCCAGCCAGTCCAGCGTCTCCTGCCGGGTCTGCTCGAAGCCGGTGCCGAAGACGTCGCGGTAGCGCGGCTTGTCGGTCGGCAGGTCGTCCGCGATCCGCATGCAGTCCGGGTCGCGGCGGCGCATGTAGTCCTCGGGATAGTTCACCGCGATCCCGTTCCGGCAGCGCGCGATGTCGGCCTCCCGGATCGTGCGGCCGTCGACCTCGTACTCGACGGCGAAGGTCGGGCCACCCTCCGGGCCCAGGGCCAATCGGTACAGTTCGGCACGGCTCTCGGGCGCGATCACCCGCGGGGCGGCGTCCAGGCAGGCCCGCACCTCGGCGGACAGATCCAGGTCGGCGATCAGTCGCCGGGCGTTCTCGGTCATCGGTCATCCCTCCGCGATCCCTGCCCCGTAGGGCCGATCATCACCACGCGGAGCATCCCCCACTTTTCCACCATGTGAGATGGAACGGATGCACGCTTTACTTCCAGATTAGGCAGCGATGGCCAACCCGGGGTGGGACTTCGGTCACTGGGTAGCGCCGGCGCGTTCGTATCCTGGGCCGCACCCGCACCTCCGGTCAGCCGCCCGACCGACGGGCCCGATGCCATGTCCACTCTCCGCCGCGCCGCCCTGCCGGCCCTCGCCGCGGTCGTCCTCGCCATCGCCGGGTGCGCGGACGCGAAGCCCTCCGCCGGGGCCCGGGCGAGTACGCCACCCCCTGCCGCAGGCGATGCGGTGACCGGCACCCTGCGCTACGCGATCGGCGACGTCCAGGGCTCCGTGCAGCTCGACCTCGACGGCAGCACCGCCGTGCTCACCTACGCCTCCGGTGGCGGCGACCAGGAGACCGAGTCCCGGCCCCAGGACCGGGATGCCGAGCTGATCGAGTTCCTGACCTCGGAGCAGGCGCTGGACAACCGCCCCAACGGCGACGGCGCCACCTGCATGGACGCGGGCAGCGGGTCGGTGGAGCTCACGATCGGCGACCGGCAGGTCAGCGAGACCTTCGACTGCGGCGACGCCTCGATCCCCCTGGACGCGATGGCGGTCGCCGGGTTCGACACCGACCGCATCATGGGCGGGATGTACTAGGCACGCCCCCGCTCGTCCACCGGCAGGTTGCGGTACTCCTGCCACGCCGCGAGCAGTTCCGCACGGCCGCCCTCCGGGTGCTCGCGACGCCAGGCGCGGGTGAACCGGTTGTACTCGAACTGCGGGTCGATCGACCGTTCGCCCCGATCGCGGGTGCGGTGCCAGTGGTCGAGCGCGTCGCCCATCGTCCGGGTGCCGTCGGCGGCGGCGAAGAACGCGCGCATCTCGGCGTCGAAGTGGAAGGACGGCCCGGCCTGTTCCGCCAGCCAGGCCCGCACCACCTGGCTACAGCGCTGCCCGGGCGGGATCACCGTGTCCGCGGTGAGCGGCCCGGACAGCTGCCGGCCAGCGCCGGACGGGGCGCGCACCGGTTCGGCGAACTCCCGGCCGTCCAGCCGGGCGGCGATCCGGTCGGTGAGCAGCTGCTTGCTCCCCGTGGCGCGGACGCCGAGCAACCGGGCGAAGTCGGCGAGCTCCTCCTTCAGCCAGTACCAGCGGCGCAGCTCCGTGCCGGACAGGTCGGGGGTCAGGGCCGGTCGGGTGGCGGGAGTCACCCGACCAGCCTGGCGCACGCCTCCGACACCGGGGGCTTGGGTACCCGGTCGCAGGTCCCTATCGTGGCCGGATCACCCCGGTCAGCCGCCCGACCGACAGGACCGATGCCATGTCCGCACGCGTCGTGCGCTCCGCACTGGTCGCCGCCGTGCTGCTGGCGACGGCCGCCTGCACCGCTGCGCCGGAACCGGTCGACGGCCCGGTGACAGGCACGCTCACGTACAGCCCCGGGCACAGCTGGGGTCCGCAGGCCACGCTGGAGCTGCGGCTGGACGGCGAGACCGCCACCCTCACCTACTCGGTCGCCGACCTGCCGCCGGAGTCCGAGCAGCGCCCGCAGGACCGGGACGAGCAACTGCTCCGGGCGCTGCGGCACCGGGACGCCCTGGACGGCGTGGACGCGCCCGAGGACTCCGACTGTATGGACGGCGACGGCGGGAGCATGAACCTGACCGTCGGGGACCAGGAGTTCAGCGAGAGCTTCGGGTGCAGCGAGCCGGGGGTCACCAAGGAGGCGATCACCGCGGCCGGCTTCGACGTCCAGGGCATCCTGGACGACCTGCGCGAGAGCGTCGCCGGGTAGCGCTCAGTCGTGCGACACCCGTGAGTAGTCCTGGTCCTTGGTCTCCTGAGACAGGATCAGTGCGATCAGCGTGAGCACCGCCGCACCGGTCAGGTATACCCCGACCAGCCAGGTCGACCCGTCGGCGATCCGCCACAGCTCCAGCGCGATGATCGGGGCCAGCGCCGCGCCCAGGATCGACGACACGTTGTAGGCGATCGCCGACCCGGTGTACCGCACGTTGGTCGGGAACAGCTCCGGCAGGATCGCGCCCATCGGCCCGAAGGTGGCACCCATCAGCGTGAAGCCGAGCACCAGGAATGACTGCGCCAGCGCCCCGGTGAACGCCACGTCCTCTCGCACCATCAGGAACACGTCGAAGGTCAGGCCGAACACCGCGATCAGCGAGGTCACCCAGATCAGCAGCTTGCGCCGGCCGATCTGGTCCGCCAGCGGCCCGGACAGCAGCGTGAAGATGCCGAAGAACACCACGCCGATCACCTGCATCAGCACGAAGTGCACGTACGGGATCCCGAGCCCGTGGGTGCCCGCCTCGGTGGGCTCGGTCGCCGCCGTGCCGTAGGTCAGCGCGAAGGTCGTCATCAGGTAGAACAGCACGTAGGTGGCCAGCATGATGAACGTGCCGAGCACCACCGCGCGCCAGTGGTGGGTCAGCGTGGTGCCCAGCGGCAGCTTGGTGATCTTGCCGGACTTCTCCGCGGTCTTGAACGACTCGGACTCCACCAGCTTCAGCCGGACCCACAGCCCGACGATCACCATCACCGCGGAGAACAGGAACGGGATCCGCCAGCCCCAGCTCAGGAACTCCGGCGAGTCCGAGCCGAGCACGCCGTTGATGATCAGGAACAGCGTGTTCGCGATGATGAAGCCGATCGGCGCACCGGCCTGCGGGAACGTCCCATACCAGGCGCGCTTGCCCTCCGGCGCGTTCTCGGTTGCGACCAGCGCCGCACCCGACCACTCGCCGCCCAGTGCGAAGCCCTGCGCCAGCCGCATCACCAGCAGCAGGATCGGCGCCAGCAGACCGACGCTGCCGTAGGTCGGCAGCAGCCCGATCAGGAAGGTGGCGACCCCCATGGTCAGCAGCGACGCGACCAGGGTCGACTTCCGGCCGTTCCGGTCGCCCAGGTGCCCGAAGAAGATCGCCCCGACCGGCCGCGCCACCATCGCCGCCCCGAAGGTCGCGAAGGACAGCAGCAGCGCGGTGTTCGAGTCGGCGGCGGTGAAGAACAGCTTCGGGAAGACCAGCACCGCGGCGGTCGCGTAGACGTAGAAGTCGTAGAACTCGATCGTGGTGCCGACCAGGCTGGCCGCGATCACCCGCCCGGGCGAGTTCACCGGCACGGGTGCCTGACTGGCGGTCTGGGTGGCGGAGATGGACATCGGCGGGCTGCTCCCCTGGTCGTGGACGGTTCGCGCACCGGCATCGCAGGTCCTACCGGCGGGTCCGCAGGGGCGGGGTGGATCGGAGTCGTGCGCGGCTTGCGACGGTAGCGCCTGTCTCACCTGCCAGACAGGCGGCGTTCACATGATGGAATGTCGGCGCCGTGCGGCAAGCTGGCGGCATGACCAGCGATGCCGTCCAGCACCCCGTCACCGCCGCCACCGCCGACGGACACCCCGCCGGCGCACGGTGCTTCGGCGACGGCGACCCGCTGTACGAGCGCTACCACGACGAGGAGTGGGGCGTCCCGGTGCACGGCGACCGGGCGCTCTACGAACGGATGTCGCTGGAGGCCTTCCAGTCCGGGCTCGCCTGGATCACCGTGCTCCGCAAACGTGAGGGCTTCCGGGCCGCGTTCGCGGACTTCGACCCCGAGGTGGTCGCCGGGTACGACGAGCACGACGTCGAACGCCTGATGGCCGACGCCGGGATCATCCGGAACCGGGCCAAAATCCTGGCAACCATCGCGAACGCGCGCGCACTGCTGGACCTGCAGGCAGCGGGCGGCAGCCTGGACGCGATCTTCTGGTCCTACGCGACGCCGGAGTCCGAGCGGGTGCGGCCGGTGTCCTTCGCCGACGTGCCGGCCGTCACCCCGGCGTCGACGGCGTTGGCGAAAGAGCTGAAGAAGGCCGGGTTCCGGTTCGTGGGGCCGACGACGGCGTACGCGGCGATGCAGGCGTGCGGGATGGTGGACGACCACCTGGCGGGGTGTCCGGTCGTGGCGGCGATCTCCTAGGAACCTCCGATCATCCGGTGCGCGGCAGTCGTCGGGTCCACGCGGCCTTCCATCAGGTCGCGTGCGGCATCAGCGGCTGCGGTCATCGCCGCCGCTCCTGTCGTCGTCGCTGCGAGGCCGAACTGCTCGCGGGGATCGTCCAATGCGTCATCGACCTCGTGGGCCAGCGGTGCCGACATGATCGCCAAATCGACCACAGTCTTCTTGCCCTCATCGCGCGTCATTGCCCCGTACGGCAGATCGAGGCCTCGGACGTCGTTCTCCCCAGCCTAGACGCTCACCCGACTGGAATACTCAACCAAAAGGTCGCGCCCTAACACTCTGCGACGCCGGTTCCCACAATATGATCTAGGTGTTCGAAAATCTCTATGTACTCGCCGTGATCAAACTTCGGCGGCACCCATTTCATGGCCTCAAAATGATTGATGGCGGATGCCGGAATGCCGATCCCGTACTCACGAACATACTCCGACGCATCAACACGCCAGTAATAGACGCCGTCGGACTGAATACCGGATCCGCCGGCCACATCGAATTTGCCTCCTATCTCGTCGCGCGTATACTCCATCCAGGCGAGAAATAGCGGACACCCTCGTAAGTACCTGACCACCTGGGAGCGCACTGGACCCAAGAGAACCGCGGTTCTATCAATCGAAGACGCGTCCCAAACTGTTCCCGGCGCAGGAGCCAGCGCGCCCAGGGGCAGGATCGACCGTGCGATCATCAGAAGCTTCCCTGCATTAGTCCGCCATCGATGGGGCTAAGCTGTGCTTTTCGGGTTGTTGCGACCACGTCAACATCCAAGATCCTTGA
The DNA here is from genome assembly GCF_012396125.1 of Cellulomonas denverensis. Classification (GTDB taxonomy): domain Bacteria; phylum Actinomycetota; class Actinomycetes; order Actinomycetales; family Cellulomonadaceae; genus Cellulomonas; species Cellulomonas denverensis. The sequence continues at coordinate 65,660 of NZ_JAAXOX010000010.1, forward strand.
TAGCTCAGAGGCCGCCTCTCGACCACCGTGACACATTACCAGTGTTATCGCACAACCCGGTCGATAGTTCGGGTTCTCCAGAACCGCGTCCGCAATCTGCTGCGTGTTGGTCACATTTCCGTTGACGAGCGGACGACCTTCGGAAGTGCCGTGCACAATCACGTCATGGCGGCCGCCGGCGCCCTGAGACCGGCCGAAATTGACCACAGTCGATGAGTCGTCTCCGATCGCCGTGGCTGTCGAACTATGACGAACAGTGGCGCCCGCGGCGGTCATCGAGTCCATCGATGCGTCCGCTACGCCCGAAGCTGCGCCCGAGGCCGCGCCCGACCGCGCCCCGGCATTCAGAGTGGCACGACTGAGCTGGCCTGTCACCACCGTACTCGCCGCTCGTTGCGCTGCGATCCGGGCGGCGACAGCGGGAGCCACCCTGCTGACCACCGCGGAGGTCGCGGAGCGAACCGCGCCAGAGGCAGGTCCGGCGATCGCACCGACAAGACCCCCGATCGCCGTGTCTCTGGCCAGCGACCGCCAGGAGAACGGTTGGGTCTTCTGCACCCTCGACCGCCACAAGTTCGTCGCCGCTCCGCCGGCGGCTCCGCCAAGGGCAAAGCACCCCACCGAACCGGTACCCGATGTCACGGCCAAGCAACCCGCCGTCACCACTCCGCCGACCACGACGCCGACGATCTCGGCCTGGTACCTGCGGACGAGGTTTACCGCCCCATGCGCCGCGGCACTGACCCCGCGCCTGACCTTGTTCCATGCGTTCTTCCACGACCACATCCCGGTCGGATCCCAGTAGGTGACCGGGTTGTTGTCCGCGTAGGAGTACGACCCCCACGACTGCGGCGCCGACTGGTCGAACACCGGGTCCACCGACACGAACCGCCCGATCAGGGCGTCGTAGTACCGCGCCCCGACCTGGGTGAGGCCGCTGGCGTCCTGGACCTTGTTCATGAACCCGTGGTCGCCCGGCCATGCCGCCGCGGTGCCACGCGTGTTCCCGTAGGGGTCGGTGCGGCGCTGGGTGATGACCTTGGTCGTGTTGGCGATCGCCATCGACGCGGTCTGGTGCGGGTCGGAGATCAGTGAGCTGACCGTCGAACCGGCTGTACCAGTGCGCATCGCCAGGGTCTGGCCGTTGAAGCCGTAGTAGCGGGTGGCCTTGACCGCCTTGGTGGCGGTGGTCAGGGCGAGCTCCTGGCCGCCGGGCAGGTAGAGCGTGACGACGCCGTTCTCGCGGCGGATCAGCCGCTCGCCGTCGGCGGTGTAGAGCGCCTGCATGACGGTGCTGGTGCCCTGCGCGATCGACTCCAGACGACCCTCGGCGTCCCACTTGAGGGTCTGACCGGCCTTGCCGCCGACGTTGCGGGTGGTGGTGTTGCCCGTCGCGTCGTAGGCGTACGAGCTGGTGGCCGCGCCGGCCGCGCCGGTCTGCTTCACGGTGGACACCGCGTGCGGGCGAGCCGCACCGGTGGCCGGGTAGGCGTACGTGCGGGTGGTGTCGCCAGCGGCGGTGTGGGTCGTCTCGCTGGACCGGTTTCCGGCGGCATCGATGGCGTAGTCGGTCCAGTACGGGGCTGGTCCGCCGAGCTCCGTCACCGACTTCGGGGCGCTGCAGTCGGAGCTCGCCGGGGTCCAGGCCGAGGTGAGCTGGCGCAGGCCGTCGTAGGCGAAGCACTGGGCGTCAGCGGGCCTGTCGGTGGGGTTGTCGACGACCGAGGTCGGGTTACCCGACGCGTCGTAGGTGTAGGTGAGGTCCATGTCCAGACCGCCGACACCTTCGCGCTCGACCCAGGTCTTCTGCAGTCGTCGTGTGCCCTCTTCGTAGGAGTAGTTGAGGAAGAACGCGTACGTGTTACCGAGGTCGTAGCGCAGCGGCTCGCCGTAGACGTCGTAGACGGTGTCGGCGACGTAGACACCCCACCCGAGACCGCCCGACATCCATTCGGGGCGGGACAGGGAGTCGAAGCGGGTAGTGACGGTCTCGGCGCCGAGTCCACCGCCGGCCGGCAGCTTCATGGACTTGACCTGGCCGTCGGCCGTGTAGGTGTAGCTGGTGGTGTAGGTCCCAGCCAAGGTGCCTTCGGCGCTGGGCAGCGTGACCGACGCGCCGAGTGGCCGCCCGGCGTCGTCGTAGCCGGTGACCGCGGTGACGTAGGCCGCCGTGCCGGAGTACCGGGTCGACGAGGTGAGCTGTCCCTTCAGCAGGGTGTCGTAGGTCCACTTGGCCCGCAGGGTCCCGGTGGCGGTGCCGTCGCGGAGCTCGGTCTGGCGACCGAGCTGGTCGCGCACGGTGTAGAGCGTGACCCCCCGTGCATCCGTCGTGGTGCGGACGAGGCCGGCCTCGTCGTAGGTGGTGGTCGTCGCGCCCTTGTCCGGGTCGGTCGCGGTGACCTGTCGGCCGCGCAGGTCGTAGGTGTAGGACCAGGCGTTCCCCGCGGCGTCCTTGACCGAGGTGAGGTTCCCGGCGCGGTCGTAGCCGTAGCTCACCGCGCGGAAGTCACCGGTGGGATGGCCGCCGAGGTACTGGCGCAGCTCGGTGGTGTTGCCGCGGGCGTCGGAGATGGTGGTCTGCGCGGTGCCGCCCTGCGGGGGGTCCACGGTAACGCGGTCGCCGCCGTAGCTGGTGGTGGTGCGCCAGCGCTCCTGCTCCCCGACGTCGGTGATCGTGGCCGTGCTACGGCCCGCACCGTCGTAGAGGTAGCGGGTACGGCTGGGTACCGCGGTGGTCGGGACCACCAGGGATGTGCTCACCGCTCCGGCGGCGAACCATGACCCGTTCGACCAGGCCACGTTGCCGCGGCTGTCGTAGAAGGTGTCGGTGATGATGCGGCCGGGGGTGTCCCGGGCCGCCGAGGGCGACTGGGTCTGGCGGGGCCGGAGCATGCCGTCGTAGAGGGCGACGCTGGTCAGATAGGTCTCGTCGGCAGCGAGGGTCTTGGTGGTGACCGTGTTCGGTGCCGTCTTGGAGATCGTGTACTCGTAGGTGGTGTGCGCGCTGGCACTGCCCTGGGCACGGCCCGGGTTCCAGACCGCGGTGGTCCGGCCGAGCGCGTCGAAGGTGGCGGAGGTGACCTTGCCGTTCGGGTCGGTGGTCTTGACCATCGACCCCCAGGCCGGGTTGAGGACCGCGGTGGTGACCCCGGCGGTGATCGGGCCACTGCCGTCCGGGTCGGGGGCGGTGACGGTGGTGCCGGTGACCACGCCCCCCGTACCGGTGTACGCGGTGGTCGAGGCCCGGCCCATCGCGTCGGTGGCAACCGTCGGGCGGCCGAGGCTGTCGTAGGTCGTGGTGCTGGTGGTCACGTAGGTCGGCGTGGTGCCGGAGTAGGCGGAGACGACTTGGGAGGTGGTCGGCAGGCCGCGGGTCGGTGCCGCGCCGAAGGCGCCGCCGTCGTAGAACGTGCGCTCATCGGAAATGACGTCGCGCGGCCGGGAGGGTGCGGTTGCGCAGTTCACCGAGACTGTCTCGACGCGCTTGGCCGTGGAGATGATCGAGGCCGCCGGGTTCTGCGCGTACTCGGTTCGGATACACCGGTCGTCGGCGGCGGTGCTGACGTCACCCTGGTCGTCGATCTGGGTGGGGAGGCCGTAGGCGGTCTCGTAGCTAGTGACGGACCGAGTGGTGCGCACCCCACCGGGCAGTGCAGGAGCCACGGTGCGTTCCTCGACCGTTCCGGGCCGGAGGAAGGCCGCGCGAGTCCCGTCTGCTCCGACGGCGGTCGCAGCGGAGATCCACGGCGTGGTGACCGTGCCGCCGATCTCGGGCCCGTCGATTCCGTTGTAGGTGATCTCTTCGCGGACGAAGCCGTTCAGCCGCTCGGTGTCCGCAATGCCGTCGACGGTGACCTGACGTGTGCCTCCAGATGCGAGCCGGTCGCCGTCCATTCCGCGGAAATACCGGGTGCGGACCTGGGAACGCTGCTCCATCGCCGAACCCGTGATGACGTCCACCGCGGCGTACCCCCGGAACTCGCTCCAGGTCCGGTGGGCGGGGGCGGTGAAGGGGCTGTCGTCATAGTGCCAGGCCGGGTCACCCACGTAGTGGTAGGCAGTCTCCACCGCGGCGGACACCTCATCGTTCGGGTTCTCGACGACGGTGTTGACCACGTACTTGTGGAAGTACTCCTGAATCTCCGGGCCGGTTCCCTCGGGCTGCCACGACACCGGGAAGCAACGCCGGGAGTTGCTGTCCGCGGCCGCGGGCAGGCTGCCGGAGGTGCAGTCGGGAGCGGAGTAGTTGATGGTCGTGGTGCCGCCGGCTTCGGAGCTGATGGCGGTGACCCGGTAGCGGTTCATCGGCGGGCCGGCGTCGCCGGTGGTGTCCACTCGGTTGGCCATCTGCTCACCGCGGAACGTCACCTCGGGCAGCGTGATGGTCGACCCGACCAGACCCTGGTGGGTGATGCCGTCCAGCCAGAGCGCGGAGTTGGTGCGATCGCCGGTGTCGGGGAAGGTGTGCCGCAGGTTCCAGGCGTCGACGTCCTGGTAGGACGATCCGACCAGGACCCGGGTCTTCACGCTGGTCAGGCGCTTGCGGGTGAAGAAGGACGGCGAGGTCTGCTCGGGGCAGCTAGTGGTGGAGGTGCACATCAGGTCGAAGGGAACGTCCGGCCAGGACTTCGCGTTCGCTTCGGTGAGCTGAGCCGGATCGCAGGTGATCCCACCGGAGGGCAGGCATCTCTCGGCGACGGTGAACTCGACCCGGGCGGGCGCCTGCGAGGCTGACTCGGAGCCGGCACGTTGTCCGTACTCGATCCGATTCAGGTAGCCGCCACGCACATAGGTCGACACCGCTTGGTTGAGGTTCCGACCGTAGTTGTTGGTCTCCTTCTCATAGGCGTAGGTCAGCGTGTTACCCGAGGTGTCGACGACGTACTCGAGATTCCATCGCCACGTCTGGGTGCAGACCGAGGAGGCATAGTCCGCCGCGTAGCACGGGTCGCCCGGATGGTTGCCGTAGACCGGAACGGACCACGCCGAGTTCAGCTCGAGAGGGTCGCCCGCGGCAAGTCGCGCGCATCAACCGCCAGCAAGCTGGTCGACGACCATTCCAGCAATCCGCCCAACTCACTCAACCTGTGAGCCACGCCCTCCCGGCTACCCCACAGGCTCTGGCAGCACCGCATTCACAATGAAGTTCGCCCGCTCCCGCCAAGCCGGTTCGTTGTGGACACTGAACTGCGCGTGCTCTTCGCTCATCCCCCTAGACTCCACCACGATGGCGGCCACTCGCCCTCGTGGCCCGCGGGTGGTGTCAGTGGCGCATCTCGCGATGCGTGGCAGTGGGCGTGGCTCATGTGCGCGTCGTCGATCGTCGCGTCGCCCCCACAGGACTGCGGGATGGCGTAGTCAGCTCCGGGATCGGCGATGCAGGCGTGCGGGATGGTGGACGACCACTTGGCAGGGTGTCCAGCGGTCACACGAGAGGGACAGCGCTAGATTTCTGTCCCCAGAACTGAGCCGTGTTCAGTCGGGCAGAACGTGATCATGCAGCGTGTCGGGCAATGTTCCTTCGGGAATCCATCCGGCTGACAGAACCTCGATCTCACTGATCACCACGGCCGGCACTTTGACACCTTCGTCGACGATTGCCCAAGCCAACGAGACCATCGCCTCCGCGGGCTCTCCGTGGCTTGCCATCTCGATTGCTAGCGCAAGTCGCCCTTCTCGCATGTACGCCGAAGCTCGCTCGATGGTGGCGTCGATACGTTTCCGGTAGCGCCCCATGGCACTCATGGATTCTTCGGAAGATTCGCGGGGTAGCCCGACCATATCCCTCCATCGCGAATCACCACGCGGATATCGATGTCGTCTCGCGTGCCCGTCACGATACTGTCTCTCCCCTGGGGGAGCCCGGTCAAACTTGGGTCGGTTCACCGTCGCCGTCGTTTGGCGAGCCGCCTGTACCTTGCGGAGCCGACTCGCCACCTCGGCCGGATCGTCCTCGTCGTCGATGTCGATCGCCGTCGCGGCGAGCATGTCGCACTGCTGACGGCGCCGACGCTCGCGGTACTCCAGCACATCACGAAGCCGGACCTTGCGCCGCGTGCCCGGCCGTTCGGCGGGCAGCTCACCGGTGTCGATCGCAGTACGCACCACACAACCGCGCTCTCGTAGTTCTCGCGGCTCAGCGCGTGCCGCGCCACCTCCCCACGACCATCAGCCCGCCGACTCCGAGCAGGCCCGCCGCCAGGAGCGCGCCCGGGACCAGGCCATCCGCACCGGTCGCCGCGAGACCAGCACCGGTACCCGTCCCGGCGTCGACAGCAGCAGCACCGGCACCCGTCCCGGCGTCGGCACCACCGGCACCCGTCCCGGCGTCGGCACCACCGGCGCCCGTCCCGGCATCGGCACCAACACCCTCATCAGCACCGGCACCAGGGCCGGTCCCGGTCCCGGCCGCGCCCGCCGGATCGATCCGGATCACCACGTCCACCCGCACGGACGCCCCGACGCCGTTGGCGGCCACCACCCCGACCCGGTACTCGCCCGCCGTGGTCGGCACGCCGGTGAGGGTGCCGTCGGCCTGCAGTTCCAGGCCCGGGGGCAGCGTTCCCTCGGCGATGGTCAGCTCCGGTGCCGGTGTCCCGCCGACCGTGAAGGTGTGCGCGTAGGCCGTCCCGACTTCACCGGCCGGGGGCTCGCCGCCGAGGGTCACCGGCTCGTGGACGACCAGGTCGACGTCGAGTGCCGGCGCCGAGGACCCGCACACGGCGTGTGCCGAGGGGTCGGCGGCGAGCACGCGGAACTGGTAGCTGCCCGCGGTGGTGGGGGTGCCCGACAGCAGCCCGTCCGTGGACAGCGTCAGGCCGTCGGGCAGCGCGCCGCCGTTGGGGTCCACTCCCGTCGCCAGGGTGTCGGAGCTGGTGTCGAAGGTGAAGGCGTACGGCTCCCCGGCCACGGCGGCGTGCGGTTCACCGGTGAGGGTGGGGCAGGCGACGCCCTGGACCCAGATCGAGGCGGACGTCCACGCGCCGAACGGGTTGGTGACGGTCAGCCGGTACTGGTCCGTCCCGTCGGGTGCGGTCACCCGGAGCCGGGTCGTCACGGTCTCCCCGGTCACGGCGTCGTGCTGCTCGGTGCGGTCGGGGTCGACGGGGCCCCAGGTGCCATCGGCGCCTTCGACCTCCCACCGGATGGTGACGGCGGAGCCGCTCCTCAGCATCGCGACGAGCTCGAGTTGGCGGTCCGCCTGGCCGTACTCCCCTACCGGCAGGACGAGCGGGCGGGGCGCGGTGCCGTAGGTGAACGCCTGGTCGTGGGTGATCGTGCTGTCCCCGGTGCGCACGTGGACGTCGACCGTCCCGGCGGCGTGCGGCGGGGTGACGGCGTGCACCACGGCACCCTCGCGCCGCACCTGGGCGGCCGGGACGTCGCCGAACCGGACCTCGGTCATCGCGGTGTGCAGGGAGTGCGGCGTCTCGACCACCCGATCCGCCGGGGCGCCCAGACCCAGCTGGCCGACCTGACCGGTGCCCCAGGCGAGGATGTCGCCCGACGCGGTGACGGCGAACGCCCGGCGCTGGTCGTAGCTGCCGGCGCTGGGTCCGATCCCGAGGGCGGTTGCTCCGGTCAGAGCGTCACCGTCGTACTCGAGCGGCTCCGGCCGGTCGGCGTCGCGCCCGCCGGCCAGGATGCCGTCGCCGGCGCTGCCCCAGCCGTAGAGGCGTCCCTGGTCGTCCCTCGCGAGGGCGATCGAGAGCGTCGCGGCCACCTCGACGATCCGTGCCCCGTCGGGGAGCGCGCCGAGATCGACCGCGAGTGGCACGGAGTTCTCCATCGCGCCGGACGCCCCGGTGCCGAGTTCCCCGTTCGCGTTGCTCCCCCAGGCGACCATCGACCCGTCCTCGGTCACGGCATAGACGCTCGCGGTCCCGATGGCCACGTACTCCACGGTCTGACCGGCGAGCACGCCGCTGGTGTCGACCGGCACCGGCCACACCGACACGCCGGAGCTGCCCCGTCCCAGGCGACCGTTCCCGCCGTTCCCCCAGCAGTAGACGGCACCGTGCTCGGTGAGCGCCACCACCGAGTTCTCGCCGGCAGCGACCTGGGCGACCGGCACTCCGTCCAGGGTCTCGACCACCAGCACCGGATCCCACTGCGTGGCCGTGCTGCCGATCCCGATCTGGCCGAGCGACCCCCAGCCCCAGGCGTAGACCGCCCCGGCGCCGGTCAGGACCACGGCGAAGTCCGCACCCGCGTCGACCTGGGTCACGGTGGAGCCCACCAGCGCCGCGAGCGATGCCAGAAGAACCGGCTCGGCGCTCCCGGTGACACCGCTCCCGAGGCCGAGCTGCCCGCGCGCGTTCGCCCCCCAGGTGTACACCGCTCCGCCGCTGGTCAGTGCGACCGAGTGGGCGGAGCCGGCCACCACCTGCACGACGTCCTCGCCGCCGAAGGCCTCCCGGTCGATCGCGGTCGGCTCCAGGGCCTGGGTCATGTCGCCGAGGCCGAGCTGTCCGGAATCGCCGGTGCCCCAGGCGTAGACGGTCCCGTCGGTCATCACCGCGAGCGTGTGGGCGTCGCCGGTGGCCACCTGGGTGAACCGCACCGGGTCGTCGGCCTGGACCGTGACCTCGGCACCGCCGTCGACCAGCCCGAGCGCGGGCGTGACCGGGCCGGTGGGATCGGCACCGGCGGTGCCGCCACCCGGTAGCACCAAGGCGGTCGCGAGCAGGACGGAGGACGCGAGGCGGAGCAACATGGAGCACCTGTCTGCACGGGAACATGACGAGTTCCCACCCCAGGGCACGGCGGCGACCGAGACGCGGCCGGTCCGGTGGCAGCACGGGCCCGCCGTCCGTACTTCCCCGGCCAGGGCCCGCGAACCGGGGTGTCCGGATGGAAAGCTGGACGGGTCAGAGGTCTGCCGACTCCGCCACCCCGTCCTGGAGCAGCGCCTCCCGCGCCCGGCAGTACGCCCGCCGCAGCCGCGGGTCCGCCCCCAGCTCGCCGAACACCGGCACCACGTCCAGCAGCGCCCCCGGCCGTTCGTCCTCCCGCGCGACCGCGGCGAGCAGCTCGGCGGCGGCCCGGTCCACGACCGTCGTCCCGCGCCGCTGCATGGACACCCCCCAGGCGGCGAGCACCAGGGCGGCCACGTCGATCGACCCGCCGGCGGCGAGCTGGTCGCGGACCACCGGCAGCAGGAACTTGGGGATCCGGTCGGAGGCGTCGACGGCGATCCGGTCCAGGCGGTCGGCGACCGCGGCGCAGGCGAAGCGGTCCAGCACCTGGTCGCCGTAGGCGAGCGGGTCGGTGCCGGGCAGCGGATCGAGGGTCGGGACGGCCTCGTCGGTGAGGTAGCGGCGGACGAGACCGGCGATCACCGGGTCGGCAACCGCCTCGTGCACCCAGGTGTGGCCGGCGAGCATGCCGAGGTGGGCGAGCGCCTGGTGGGAGGCGTTCAGGATCCGGAGTTTGAGCTTCTCGTAGGGGGCGACATCGGGGACAAGCTCGACCCCGACGGTCGCGAGGTCGGGCCGGCCGGTGGGGAAGTCGTCCTGGATCACCCACTGCCGGAACTGCTCGGCGGCGACCGGCCAGGGGTCGTCGATGCCGTAGTCGTCGCGGACCATCGCGCGGGTGAGGTCGGTGGTGACCGGGGTGATCCGGTCGACCATGGTGCAGGGGAAGGCGACCTCCGCGGCGATCCAGTCGGCGAGGGCCGGGTCGTGCCGCCGGGTGAAGGCGGTCAGGGCGGCCCGGGTGACGTCGCCGTTGTGCTGGATGTTGTCGCAGCTCAGGACCGTGAACGGCGGGGTGCCGTCCGCCCGGCGACGGCGGAGGGCAGCGGCCAGGTAGCCGAAGGCGCTGATCGGCAGGCCGTCCGGCTGGTCGAGGTCGGCCAGGGTGAGCGGGTCGCGGGGGGCGAAGGTGCCGGTCGCGTCGTCGATGCCGTAGCCGCCCTCCGTGATGGTGAGCGAGACGATCCTGGTCGCCGGGTCGGCCAGCACGTCCAGGACGGCGGCCGGGTCGTCGGGGGCGTGCAGGTAGCGGATCAGCGAGCCGATCACCTGGGCCCGCCGGGTGCCGTCCGGGGCGGTGGTGACCAGGGTGTAGCGGCCGTCCCGAGCATGGGCGGCGTCGCGCAGGGCGGTCTCGGTGGGGAGCAGGCCGACGCCGCAGACGCCCCAGTCCAAGTCACCACCGGCGGCGATCGCGTCCCAGTAGGTCTGCTGGTGCGACCGGTGGAACGCCCCGACACCGAGGTGCACCACACCGACCCGCAGCCGGTCCCGGTCGTAGGCCGGGGTGCGCACGGTCACGGCCGGACCCGCAGCACCCGGGCGGACTCGCCCGCCGGGTGGACCCGGAGTTCGGCGGTGGCCGGGTCCCAGGTGGGTGCCCAGTCGGCGAGCTCGGTGGGGTAGAGCGTCTCCACCCGCAGCTCCCGGCCGGCGAACCGGGGCAGCGGGAGGACGACCTCGGACTGGCCGGCCCGGTGCCAGACGAACAGCAGCAGCTCCTCGCCGCGCAGCGAGCCGAGGGCCACCGTGTCGGCATCCCACTCCGGCAGGCCGAGCGGCCAGAGCGGGGTGGCGGCGGCGTGGTGCGCGATCACCTCCGGGTAGAGCGCGGTGGCGGCGCGGACCAGGTCGCGCTGGCCGGGGTCGAGCCGGTCCTGGTTGCCGGACAGGTAGAGCCGGCCGGACAGCCCGGTGACCAGGTTGAAGGCGATCTGCTCGTCGGTCATCTCGTGCTGGGGGTAGGCCCAGTTGCCGGCCTGTTCCGGGGCCATCGCCATCGGGGCGGCGGCGGCGATGGTGGGGTACAGCCGGTAGTCCTGCTGGTCGGAGGTGGACTGCAGGTCGTAGCGGGACAGGATCGCCTGGTCCATCCGCTGGGCGCCGGAGGAACAGGCCTCGATGATCACGTCCGGGTGCCGGCGGCGCAGCGCCTCGAACCAGTCCAGGTGGGCGCGGGCGTGGTCGAGCAGACCCTCGCCGGGGCCGGAGACGCCGGTGTCCGGGCCGGTGCCGGGGGTGACGTTGTAGTCCCACTTGAAGTAGCGGGCGCCGTACTCGCCGATCAGCCGGTCGAACACCCGGTCCAGGTGGTCGCGGGCGGCCGGGGAGCGCAGGTCGAGGAAGTAGCGGTCGTGTTCGACGATCCGGACGCCGGCCCGGTGCATGAACGCGTCCTCGGGCAGGTCGGCGGCCCGGGCGGAGCGCACTCCGATCACCTCGGGCTCGACCCACAGGCCGGGGGCCATCCCGGCGGCGCGGATGTACTCCAGTACGCCGGTCAGGCCGAGGTCGCCGAACCGCCGGGTGGACGGTTCCCAGGCGCCGACCGACGGCCACCAGTCGTAGCCGTCGTCGTACCAGCCGGCGTCGATGCAGAACACCTCGGCGCCGATGGCCGCGGCGGCGTCGATCAGCGGGAGCAGCGCCTCGGTGGTGGGGTCGCCCATCAGCGCGTTCATGTAGTCGTTGAACACCAGCGGGCGGGCGGCGTCGGCGGTGAACGGCAGGTGCGAGCGGCGGCGGTGCCCGGTGAGCTCGGCGATCGCCCCGGTGAGCCCGGCGGTGGACAGCGCGAAGGACACCGGCACGGTGCTGAAGCTGTCGCCAGGATCGAGCACAGTGGTCCAGGCGTGGTGCAGGTCGTCCGGGCCCATCAGCGCCAGGGTGAACAGGTCGGAGTCGGCGTACTGGGAGTTCAGCTCCCAGCGCCAGGGGTTGCTGGCCTCGATCTGCCAGGCCAGCGCCGGTCCGTCGCCGGATTCGAGCCCGGCGACCGGCACGTACTCGCCGGAGGACCAGGTGGAAGTGGACCCGCGCGAGTGCGAGCCGCGGCCGGACTGGCCGTGCGCGGCGGGGTTGAGGTCGGGCAGGCCCTCCGGCCCCATCAGGTCGATCGCGGACCAGCGGCTCTCGGCGCACCACTCGTTGCGGGCGGTCCACAGCCGGGTGCGGCGCGGGTCGCCGAGGAAGCCGGTCAGGCCGCGCAGCACCACGGAGGTCACCGCCTGCACGGTCAGCGCCCGCTCGCCCTGGTTCCGCAGGGTGGTCACGGCCCGGTAGGCGGCCAGGTCGTCGTAGCGGGTGAGCGTGGTGGTGACCAGCAGCCCGGTCTCCGGGTCGTACTGGTCGATCTCGATCATCTCGGCGCCGTCCCGGGTGGCGGTGCGGTGCCCGGTGTAGCGCAGCCGGTCGCCGACGGCGGTGCGGTCGGTCCGGGTCGAGGTCAGTGCCCGGCCCTCGCCGAGCAGCAGCGCCTCGGCCATCGCGTGTCGCGGCAGGTGCCGGGGCGTGGGCCCGTCCGGCAGCGGGGTGCGCGGGGCGAGGCCGAGGGTGACCGGCGCGTCGGCGGGAAGATCGAGGTGCAGGGGTGCGGCGTCCGAGCCCCAGGTCAGAGAGGTCATGTGTCGTCCAGGCGAGGTGTCGGGTGCCGGCACGGCGCGTCAGTGCGAGTCCGGCATCGAATGATGAACGACTATCACAGCGATCGACTCGCTCGTCAATCCCGTTCGCCCTGAGTGCACATCACGATCATGTGACCCTTGATCATCAGGGCTTGACAGCCACCGGCCGACTGGATAGACATGCTCAACGTTCGTCACAACCACCTGGATCCCGCACGCTGGCGTGCCGGGTCCGCACCGGGCAGCGGACACCGCCCTTGCACCGTCGCCGCCGGTGCACGGGCGACCGGGACGCCGTTCACCGAAGAGCACACACCCCCTGGAAGGCATCTGATGAAGACCACCCACCTGAGGCCGGTCGCCGGCCTCGCCGTGGCCGCCCTGGCCCTGACCGCCTGCTCCTCCGGGGGCGACGACGGCGGCGGCGACTCCGCCGGCACGCTGGAGATGTGGACCGCCTGGACCGAGGGCGCCGACACCGCCAACGCCAGCGCGGAGATGATCGCGGAGTTCGAGGAGACCACCGGCTACACGGTGAACCAGACGAACTTCACCTACGACATGCTGCACGAGAAGCTGATCGCCTCGGCCGCCGGCGGCAACCTGCCGGACGTGGTCTGGGGCCTGCCGGAGTACGTCGGCGAGTTCGACAAGATGGGCATCCTCGCCGACCTGTCCGACGCCTGGGACGAGTGGGAGGACAAGGACCAGGTCTCCGACGCGGTGAAGTCCGCGATGACCATCAACGGCAAGGTCGTCGGCTTCCCCTACGAGACCACCGTGCGGGCCTACCTGGTGCACGACGACCTGCTGAGCGAGGCCGGGGTCGAGGTGCCCACCACCTGGGAGGACGTGCTCGCGGTCGGCTCCACCGTGCAGGACGCCACCGGCAGCTCGTTCTACGGCGTGGCCGGCACCGGAGTGCGCTCGCCGCAGGAGCTGCTGGTCTACCTGGCCCAGGCCGGCGCCACCATCGCCGAGGAGCAGTCCGGCGGCGGGTTCCGGAACACCTGGCAGGAGGACGACGACCAGTTGGCCGCCGCCACCGCGACCTTCCAGTTCTACCTGGACCTGATGGACAGCGGTGCGGTGAACCCGAACTCGGCGACCTACGGCTGGGAGGAGACCGACGAGAACCTCGCCACCGGCCTGACCGCCAGCTACGTCACCGGCAACTGGCTCGCCGAGCGCGAGGAGACCAACCCGGAGATGGCCGACATCTCGGTGCACCCGATCCCGGCCCCGGCCGACGGTGAGGCGGCGACCTACCTGGAGGCCAAGCCGGTGTTCGTCATGAACACCACCGACAACCTGGAGGGGGCCACCGAGCTCGCCCGGGCCTGGGCCAGCGAGGACTGGCAGCAGGCCGCGTTCACCGACCGCTCCGCGCTGGACAACGTGTCCACCGACTCCAAGTGGAGCCAGGACTTCGGCGCGCTGATGGAGACCGGTGTCACCTTCCCGCCGGTCACCCTCGGCTCGATCACCCAGGCGATGATCGACTCCCTCGCCCGGGTGCTCCAGGAGGGCCAGGACCCGGAGGAGACCGCGATCTGGCTGTCCGAGCAGATCAACACCGCGCTGTCCGACTCCGGCGAACTCGCCGAGTAACCCCCGCACCGACACCGAACCCCGAGGATCACTGTGGCAGCGAGAACGTCGCGGGTCAGTCCCGCCGGCCCACGCGCGGGCACCCGGTTCGCCTTCGGCGCACTGGCCCCCGCCTGGGTGTTCCTGCTGGTGCTGATCGGTTACCCGCTGGTGCGGGTGCTGATCGACGCCTTCACGAACGCGAACCTGATCAATCCGAACGTGAGCGGCTTCGCCGGACTCGGCAACTTCGCCGACGTCGTGGCGGACGACCACTTCGGCTCGGCGGTCGCGCACACGGTCGTCTGGACCCTCGGGTCGGTGATCGGTGAGTACCTGATCGGCCTCGGAGCCGCCCTGCTCCTCGCCCGCAAGGTGCGGGGGCAGGGCGTGTTCCGGGTGCTGACCTTCATCCCGTGGCTGGTGCCGATCATCGTCGCCGGCATGACCTGGGCCTGGCTGCTCAACCCGGACTTCGGGATCATCAACTCCCTGCTGACCAGGTCCGGGTTGATCGACCAGCCGATCAACTTCCTCGGCGACTCGGCGTGGGCGATGCCGACGGTCATCTTCGTCAACATCTGGCGCTCGTTCCCGTACTACACGATCTCCTTCCTGGCCGCGTTGCAGGCCATTCCGGGCGATCTGTACGAGGCGGCGGCGCTGGACGGGGCCTCGGCCTGGCGGCGGTTCTGGTCGATCACGATGCCGCAGCTGCGCTCGACCTCGCTGATCATCGTGTTCATCCACCTGATCTGGACCGCGGTGAACTTCGACTTCATCTGGGTGCTGACCCAGGGCGGCCCGAACTACGCCACGATCACGCTCCCGATCCTGATCTACCGGTACTCGATGCAGGACTTCAACGTCGGGATGGCCTCGGCGCTGTCCACGCTGATGCTGATCGGGACCTCGCTGATCTTCGTCGTCTACTACCGCTACCGCCGCAAGCTCAGCGAAGAGATCGTCGGCTAGGAGGCCTGCCATGAATGCCACTGCCCAGCGCCGGCTCTCGCACCTGGTCACCTATGTGCTGCTGGTCCTGCTGTCCGTGTACTGCCTGTTCCCCTTCCTGTGGATGCTCATCTCCTCGTTCAAGCCGAAGACCGAGATCCGCTCCCGGGTCCCGTCCTTCTGGATCGAGAACCCCACGCTGGAGAACTTCACGAATGTGCTGGTGGACCACAACTTCACCACCTACATCCGCAACTCGTTGTTCGTCTCGCTGTGCGCCTGCGGGCTGTCGCTGGTGATCTCGCTGCTGGCGGGCTACGTGTTCAGCCGGTTCTTCCGGATGCGCGCGGTGAAGTACACCAACTTCTTCATGCTGGTGTCGCAGATGATCCCCGGCGTGCTGCTGCTGGTGCCGCTGTACATCACCATGCGCAACCTCGGGATCTTGGAGTCCCACCTGTCGCTGATCCTGGCGTACACCACGTTCGTGATCCCGCTGTGCACCTTCATGCTCAGCTCGGGCTACGACTCGATCCCGATCACGCTGGAGGAGGCCGCCCAGCTCGACGGGTGCAGCCGGCTGGGCACCCTGCGCCGGGTGATCCTGCCGGTGATGATCCCGACCATCGTGTCGGTGGGGCTGTACGCCTTCATCAATGCCTGGAACGAGTTCATGTTCGGCTACATCTTCATCTCCCAGGACTCCCTGCGGACGCTGACCCCGGCGATCATGCTGTTCAAGGGCGCGAACTCGATCGACTGGGGTGGGCTGATGGCCGCGTCGGTGATCGCGGTGGCCCCGGTGGCCCTGATCTTCCTGTTCCTGCAGCGCTACTTCATGTCCGGTCTGATGAGCGGGGCGGTCAAGGGGTGAGCACCGAATGCCCTGAGCTGCACCGTCACCGCCATTAGGGTGCCTTCCATGGCTGCAGCCTTCCCCGCACGGCCCACCATCGCCGACGTCGCCCGGCAGGCCGGGGTGTCCACCATCACGGTCTCCCGGGTGATCGAGGGATCGGCCAAGGTCTCGGACGCCACCCGGTCCAAGGTGCAGTCGGCCATGGACGAGCTGGGCTACTTCGGCAATGCCGCCGCCACGCACCTGGTCTCCGGCCGGGTGGGCACCATCGCGGTCGTCACCTCCACCACCGCCGACTACGGCTACGCGACCACCATCGCCGGGATCGAACAGCGCGCTCGCCAACACGGCATGGCGGTGCTGATCGCGGTGATCGAGGGCGAAGGGCCGGAGGCGATCCGGTCCACCGTCCGCACGGTGGCCTCGCACGCGGTCGGCGGGGTGGTGGTGCTCGACTTCGACCCGCCGGCCCATGCGGTGGTGCCGGCACTGCCCGCCTATCTGCCCGCGGTGTCCACCAAGGGCCCGGGGCCGAACGAGGACCTGCTGCGGCCGTCGGTGACCATCGACGAGTACACCGGGGCGATCGAGGCCACCGAGCACCTGATCTCGCTCGGCCACCGGACCGTGTTCGTCCTGGCGCCGCCGCACGAGGAGACCCGCGAGCGCCGGTCCGAGGGGGTACAGGACGCACTGAACGCCGCACTGCTGCCGCAGTACCCGATCATCCGGTGCGAGGACTGGAAGCCGCGGTCCGGGTACACCGGCACCCGGGAACTGCTCGACCGGTACGGCGATGCGGTGACCGCCCTGGCCTGCGCCAACGACGAGATCGCCTTCGGCGCGATCCGGGCGATCTACGACGCGGGGCTGACCGTGCCCGGCGACATCTCGGTGGTGGGATTCGACGACGACCCGCTGGCGGCGTTCACCCGGCCCGCGCTGACCACCGTGCGGCAGGACTTCTTGGCGCTCGGGTCGGCGGCCTTCGACCTGCTGCACCGGATGCTCGACGGGGACACCGCGCTCACCCTGGACCGGCACGTGCCCCGGCTGGTGGTGCGCGAGTCCACCGCCCCGCCCAATCCCCACCGAGGGCTGGGCGCCTGACCGCTGTGTAGCGTGACCGCATGGCCCTCCTGTACGCCGCGAAGCTGACCCCCTCCAAGGCCGAGCTGATCGCCACCTGGCTGCCCACCCAGCGCTGGTTCGGCCGCCCGGCCGCCGCCGCCCGGCCGGTGGCCGCCTACCGCTTCGACGACCCGGACGGCGAGGTCGGCATGGAGTCGCACCTGCTGGAGGTGGACGGCGAGCTGGTGCACGTGCCGGTCACCTACCGCGCGGCCGAGCTGCCCGGTGCCCGGGAGTGGCTGATCGGGACCATGCAGCACTCGGTGCTCGGCACCCGCTGGGTCTACGACGCCCCCGGCGACCCGGTGTACCGCGGCGAGCTGGCCCGGGTGATCCGCGAGGCCGACACCCAGGTGCGGCTGTTCGTCCAGAAGCCGGAGGGCCTGATCGAGCGCGAGCCCACGCTGCGGGTGCGCGGCAGCGGGGAGGTGGCCGACGGGCAGAACCAGATCGTCGTGGTCCGCCGCCCGCTCACCGACCAGCCGGCAGCGTCCGCGGCGACGCTGAGCGGGACGTGGGCCGGGCAGGACGAGCCGGTGGTGCTGGCGTACCTCACCGCCTGAGCGACTCCCCCGCCGCGTCCCGGGCCAGCCGCGCGCCCACCTGGTCGGCCAGGGTCACCGCGATCCGCCGCTGTTCGGTACTCGGCCGGGCGTGCCGGGTCGCGGCGGTGAGCAGGTAGCGGCCGAGCACGGTGCCGTCGTGTTCGACCGGCAGCGCGGTGAGGTCGTCGGTGGGCAGGCCGTGCCGGTCGACGTCCACCCGGGCGCCGCGCTCGGTGACCGAGCCGTCCCGGTGCAGCAGCACCGCCGATCGGGTCCGGCCCGGCTCGGCCTCGAACCGGCAGTCGTCCAGGTCGAGCACCGCGGTGATCTGGGCGCCGATCCGGGTGATCACCAGGTCGGCCGGGGTGCCGGGCAGGGTCGCCAGCTCCGCGGCCCGCAGCACGCCGGCCAGGTAGCCGGACTGGCGGCTGGACCGGGCCTGCTGGCGGCGGCCCCAGAGTGCCAGCTCGGTCACCGCCAGCCCGGTGAGCAGCAACAGCACGGTCACCTCCAGGTCGTCGCGGCGCAGCACGGTGAAGCTGTGCACCGGGTCGACCAGGAAGAAGTCGAACCACACTCCGGCGGACAGCGCGGCGACCACCCCGGCCCAGCGCAGTCCGGAGGCCGCGGCGGCGACCACCACCAGCACCAGCACCAGCGCGGACACCGCGGGCGTCACCCGGTCACCGGCCAGCGCGAGCAGGGCGGCCGCCGCCGGTGGTGCGGCGAGGGCGACGGCCCCGACCAGGGCCGGCCGGGGCGAGTTCTCGGTGGACATGACATGCCTCCCACAGATCGGGTGGAGCGAATGGCCGGCCCGGATCGCTCCTGGTCCCAGCGCACACCCGTGCGCGCCGGAGGGCTGCGGTCCTGACGACTCCCATGCGGCCGGGGCCCCGATCCTCACGCCCTCCGCACGGGGCCTCTTCCAAATATCCAGAATCCCGGATAGTGTCCGGACATGGGTACCGACCTGGCGCCGTTCATGTCGCGCAACGGGCTGGCTGCGATGCAGCTGGCGCGTCGCCTGCTCGGCCTGCCCGTCGGTGCCCAGCTCCCCCTGGTCCGGGACATGGCCGCCGAACTCAGCTACGGCAACGGCACCATCCAGTCCGGCCTGGAACTGCTGGAACAGTCCGGTGCGATCGCCACCCGATCCCGCGGCCGGCTGGGCACCTTCCTGGAGAGCGCCGACCGGGCGATGCTCTGGGAGCTCGGCGGGCTCGGCACCCTGTCGGTGGCGATGCCGCTGCCGTACTCACGCCGTTACGAGGGACTGGCCTCCGGTCTGCGCTGCGCGCTGGACGAGCTGGGCGTGCCGCTGTCGCTGTCCTACATGCGCGGCTCGGCGGAGCGGGTCGCCACCGTGGTCGAGGGCCGGGTCGACGTGGCGGTGGTCTCCGGCCTGGCCTTCGACGTGCTGAGCACCGAGGCGCCGCTGGTCGCGCTGGCCGACCTGGGTCCGCGCACCTATGTCTCCGACCACGGCCTGCTGCTCGCCGAGGGACGCGACCGCGACCAGCCCGGCCTGCGGGTGGCGGTGGACCCCGCCTCGGCGGACCAGGTGCAGCTGGTCCGGCAGCTCTTCGGCGGTCGCGACGACGTGCGCTACGTCGAGACCTCGTACAACCAGCTCGACCAGGCGTTCCAGCGCGGTGAGGTGGACGCGACCGTGTGGAACCTGGACGAGATCGACCAGCACCTGACCGCCGCCGTCACCGCAGAACCCCTGACCACGGACCCCGACGGGCCGACCCGCAGCACCCACGCCGTCCTCGCCGCCCGGGAGGGCACCGAGCGCGTCCCGGCGGCCCTGGTCGCCGCGGTCGACCTCGACCTGGTGCGGGCGGTCACCGACGACGTGCTGCACGGGCGCCGGGTGCCCGCCTACTGACCGAGGAGACGATATGGACGACGCCCTGGAGCTGCGACTGCAGGTGTTCACCGACGCCGAGAACATCGACCCGTCGGTGGTGCCGGTGGTCCGCGACGAGCTGAACCGGCTCGCGCTGCCCGCCGACCGGCGCACCGACGAGGTGCTCGGCATCTTCACCTCGCACCTGGTCAACGCCCTGAACCGTGCCGTGCGGGGCGAGCCGCTGACCGTCTTCGAGGCGCAGGACGTCGTGGACGCGGCGATCGCCGAACGCCCGGACGCCTACGACCACGCCCGCGAGCTCGCCCGGCGCGCCGAGCAGGCGCTCGGGGTGGACCTTCCCGACACCGAGGTGCGGCTGCTGGGCCTGCACCTCGCCACCATCTGACCCGCGCACCAGAGAGGAACAGATCGATGAAGATCATCACCGGCGGAGTGGGCAGGGCCCAGGTCGCCGACCTCCTGCGGCCGCTCCTGGCGGCCGGCGACGAGGTCGTCACCGGCTCCGACATGGACGCCGCGATGGCCCTGCGCACCGGGCGGGCCGACTACTACCTCGGCACCTGCCACACCGGTGCCGGGGCGTCCCTGGGTGTGCTGGTCGGGCTGCTCGGCGCAGCCCGCTGCCACACCTTCGGCCGGGGGGTGCCGAGCCGGGACGCCGTCACAGCCGCACTGGACGAGGGAGCCGTCGCACTCGGCTTCGCCATCGACCAGATCGACGAGCTGGTCCCGGTCGTGTGGCAGGCATTGGACGCCCGCCGCTGACCGCAGTCGTCCGGACCCACCGGACACAGGACGGGGCAGCGGGATTGCCCTCCCGCCGCCCCTGACCGAGATCCGCACCCGCGGATGTGGCGCCCCACCCGGGACGCCGGCCAACCCCCGCGAACGCGCCGTCACGCACCGGGCGTGATGATCCGCGATCGCCTTCACCCTACGGGAGTCTGCATGAGCGCAGTACTCGCCGCCTCGGCGGCATCAGGGGCAATCAACTTCCAGTGGTGGCAGTCCGTCGTCGTGATGGCCGTCTGCGCCGTCGGCGCGCTGCTCGCCCAGCAGGCGCTGGCCGTCTTCAACGACGGAGTGCGGCCGTTCCTGCTCGACTTCATCCAGGGCCGCACCACCCGGCCCGCGATGGCCGCGATCGCCTTCGGGCTGTCGGCCGGGTTCATCTTCGGGCTCGGGGCGCCGATGGCGCTGTCCACCACGGTGCTCAACCCGTGGCTGATCTTCCTGCCGGTCGAGATCCTCGGTCTGCTGGCACCCCGGCGCTGGATCGCCGCGATCGCCGGTATCGCCTGGGGCGCGGTCTGTTCCTACGGCCTGGCAGGGGCGACCACGCTGGCCGGCGAGCTGCCGGTGGACTTCCTGTCCGCGCTGACCGCGATGTCCGACCCGATCCTGTGGCTGTTCTGCCTGTTCCCGGTGCTGGCGATCGCCCGGCAGTTCGGTAAGGCCTGGGGCGGGATCGCCTTCGGCGCCGAGCTGGTCGTGGTGGTGTTCTTCGTCAAGGCCGGCGAGTGGTGGGGCTGGAGCATCTTCGCCCCGTCGGTGGCGATGGCGGTCGGCGTGGTGCTGCTGCTGGTGCTGGCGGTGCGCACCGACCTGCGGGCCCGTGCCGCACAGAAGGCCGAGCTGCTGGAGCTGGCCCGGACATCCGGTCAGGCTGCCGCGGACGAGGCGGTCCGGGCCCGCGCCGAGTCGGAGGCCGTCGTCGACGAGCTGTTCGGCCCGAACGCCGCCCGACTGCGCCGGCACACCCCGTGGTTCATGGTGCTCGGCGCCGGGGTCGCGATGGTCGCCGCCTCCGGCATCTTCGGTGGCGGCGAGGCCACCAGCTTCCTGATCGCCCAGGGCGACTTCACCGGCGCCGCGTCGATGGACCTGGTCCGTGTGCTGGGCTTCGTGCCGCTGATCGTCACGACGGCACTGGCCTCCGGTGCCTACGCGATGGCCGGGATCACGATCGTCTACCCGGTCGGCTACCTGCTGGCGGGCTCCGGGCTGCCGCTGGGCGTGACCCTCGCGCTGGCCGCCATCGCCGGTGCGGCCATCTTCGGCGTCGAGATCTCCGCGGTGTCCTTCATCGGCAAGTGGCTGGGCCGCTGGCCCTCGATCCGGGACTCCTCGGACCACATCCGCTCCGGCATCACCGAGTCCCTCGGTCTGGCGATCCTGGTCGGGTCGCTGATGGCGGCGAACGCCCTCGGTGGCGGGATGGCGATGCTGATCGTCGGTGGGCTCTACCTGGTGAACGAGGCGATGGGCCGGCCGGTGGTCCGGATGGCCGCCGGACCCGCCGCGGTGCTGGTCGCCGGGGTGCTGCTCAACCTCTTGTACTGGGCGAACCTGTTCACGCCGGTCGGGGGCTGATCGCGATGATCCGCACCACCACCGGCCCGGTGCCCGCCGAGGCGATCACCGGCACCGTGCTGGCCCACGAGCACCTGGCGGTCGACCTGCGCCGCGGGCCGGACACCACCGCCGTCCTCGGCGACGAGCAGTTGCTGATCGACGAGCTGGCCGACGCCCGGCAGGACTACGACCTCGCGCTGGTCGTGGAGCTGTCCTGCCGCGGCATGGGGGGTGACCCGGTCCGCACGGACCGGGTCGCCCGGGCCGCGGGCGTGCACGCCGTGACCGCGACCGGCTACTACTACCAGGCGTTCCACCCCGAGGACCTGGCCGCACGGGGGGTGGACGAGGTCACCGCCTCCCTGGTGCAGGAGATCCGGGAGGGCGCACCGGGCAGCGGCATCCGGCCCGGGGTGCTCGGCGAGATCGGTTCGCACGGCCCCGAGCCCACCGACGGCGAGCGGGTCTCCCTGCTGGCCGCGGGCCGGGCAGCGGTGGCGACCGGTCTGTCGGTCGCCACCCACGCCCACCTCGGCCAGGGCGGTCCCGGGCAGCTCGACCTGCTCACCTCGACCGGCCTGCCCGCGGAGCGGATCGCGATCGGGCACCAGGACCTGTGCGACGACGGCGGTCAGCACCGCGCGATCGCCGGTGCCGGGGCCTACGTCGCCTTCGACACCGTCGGCAAGGCGTCCTACCAGAGCGACGACGTGCGGTTGCGGCTGCTGCTCGACCTGATCGAGGCCGGGCACGCCGACCGGGTGCTGCTGTCCAACGACGTGTCCCGCGACGCCTACCTGCGGGTCAACGGCGGCACCGGCTACGGCCACGTCCTCGGCACCTTCGCCGACCGGCTGCGGTCGGCCGGCGTGGACGAGTCCACGATGCGGCTGCTCTACCGGGACAACGCCCTGCGCTTCCTGTCCGCCCCCGAGCCGGAGAGCTGATCATGGCCGACCGCCCCACTCTGCCCACCACCACCCCGCTGCCGGCCGCCACGGTCGAGGAGTCCATGGCGTTGCAGCAGCGCCTGGTCGCCGGCCTGGCCCGGCACTTCCCGGACGGCGGCCTGTTCCGCTCCGACCTGGGGGTGGTGCCCGGTCTCGGCCGGCCCGACGCCACCGCACGGGCCGAGCGCGCACTGGCCGACGCCTTCGAGGCACCGGCCGCCGCCCTGGTCCAGGGTGCCGGCACCGGCGCGATCCGGGTCGCGCTGGCCGCCGGGCCCTGGTCCGAGGGCGACCGCCGGCTGCTGGTGCACCAGGCGCCGGACTACCCGACCACCGCCCGGACCTTCGCCGACGCCGGGGTCACCCTGGTCCGGGCCGACGCCAACGACCGCGACGCCTGGCGCGCCGCGGTCGGCGCCCCGGACGCCCCGGCGTGGGTGTACCTGCAGCACTCCCGGCAGCAACTGACCGACTCCTACGACCTCGGCGAGGTGATCGCGGTCGCCCGGCAGGCCGGGCGGCGGGTGATCGTCGACGACAACTACAGCGCGGTCCGCACCCCGCGGATCGGCACCCAGCTCGGTGCCGCCGCCTCCGCGTTCTCGCTGTTCAAGTTGCACGGGCCGGAGGGGGTGGCCGTGGTGCTCGGCGACCAGGACCTGATCGACCGGGTGCACGAGGCGACCTACTCCGGCGGGGGCCAGGTCCAGGGCCACCAGGCGCTGGACGCGCTCCGGGCCCTGGTGATGGTGCCGCTGAACTGGGCCGCCCAGTCGGTGGCCACCGCCGAGGTCTGCGAGCGCCTGGTCGCCGGTGAGGTGCCCGGCATCGTGGACGCCACGATGGCCAACGCCCAGGACCGGTGCGTGATCGCGCTGCTGGACCAGCCGGTCGCCCGCCAGGTGCCCGCGCTGGCCGCCCGGTACGGCTCCGCCCCCTACCCGGTGGGCTCCAACTCCCGCTACGAGATCACCCCGCTGATCTACCGGCTGTCCGGCTCCTCGCTGCACGCCCGGCCCGACCTGGCCGACTGGGCGATCCGGATCAACCCGATGCGCGCCGGGGCCGACCTGACCCTCGACATGCTGGCGCGCACCCTGCGCTCCGCCCGCACCGGCTGACCCGGGACGACCCCCGTCCGCCGATCTGCAAGGAGTGCTCCATGTTCCTGTCCGCCACCGAATCCCGTAATCGCCCGCTGATCGAGGCCGCGTTCGCCCTGCACCAGGCCGGCCGGCTGTCCCCCGACACCTACGTCGTGGACCGCGACGCCGTCGACCACAACGCCGCCGCCCTGGCCGCCGCCGGTGCCGCCCACGGCGTCGAGCTGTGGTTCGTCATCAAGCAGATCGGCCGCAACCCGCTGCTGTCCCGGACCATCGCCCGGCACCTGCCCCGTGCCGCCGCCATCGACGTGCACGAGGCCGACACCCTGGACGCGGCCGGGGTCGCGCTCGGCAACGTCGGCCACCTGGTGCAGATCCCGGTGCGCGACCTGCCCCGGGTGCTGGCCCGCCGGCCGCGCGCGGTCACCGTCTACGACCTGGAGAACCTGCGGGCGGTGGCCGCCGAGTCCGCGCGCCAGGGCCGGGTGCAGGACGTGCTGCTCCGGATGGCCGGCGACCCGTCCAGCACCTACCCCGGGCAGGAAGGCGGGTTCGCCCCGGACGACGTCGCCGCCGTGCACCGGGCCGCCGCCGGGATGACCGGGGTCCGGATCGCCGGGGTGACCGGGTTCCCCTGCCTGCTGTTCGGCCCGGACGGCACACCGGAGCCGACCCCGACCCTGCGCCAGGTGCTCGCCGCCGCCGACACCCTGCGCTCGCTCGGGGTGCCGGACGTGCTGGTGGACCTGCCCTCCGGGTCCTCGGTCGCCACGATCGCCGAGCTGGCCGCCTGGGGCGCCACCCACGCCGAGCCCGGTCACGCGCTCACCGGCACCACCCCGCAGCACGCGCACGACCTGACCCTGCCCGAGGTGCCCGCGATGGTGTACCTGACCGAGATCGCCCAGCACTGCGGGGCGGACCGGCCCCGGGTGTTCGGCGGCGGGTTCTACCCCCGCGGTCAGGTCCGCAGTGCCCTGGTGCGCACCGCCACCGGGGACCTGCACACCGGCGTCCTGCCCGGACCGGCGGAGAACATCGACTACTACCGGACCCTGGACCCCCGGCGGGAGGACGCCGCCCGGATCCACGTCGGCGACCCGGTGATCATGGCGTTCCGGACCCAGGTGTTCGTCACCCGGTCCCGGCTCGCGGTGGTCTCCGGGCTGCGGGACGGGCGACCGCGGATCGACGGGGTCTTCGACGCGCTCGGCCGCCCGCTGGACGAGGCCGCGGTCGCCGCGTGCGCGGAGGTGGCCCGGTGACCGCCGCGGTGATCCTGGTCGTCGACGGGTTCGGCGTGGGGGCGATGCCGGACGCCGGCGAACTGCGGCCCGGCGACACTGCCGCGGACACCCTGGGTGCCCTGGCGGCCTGGTCGGTGCGGGAACGCGGTCGCCCGCTGCGGATCCCGCACCTGACCGGGGCCGGACTGGCCCGGCTGCGACCGGATCTGGCCGACCTGCTCCCCGAGCCGGAGCACGCGCTGCGCCGCCGCTCGACGGTGCGCCGGGCCGCCCTCGGCTACCCGGGCGCCGACACCTTCGCCGGGCACCAGACCATGATGGGCGCGGACATGAGCCACGTGACCCTGTGCCGGGTCGCCGACCGCGCCGACCAGCTCACCGCGGTGCTGCGCGAGGCCGGGCACCGGGTGGAACCGCTCGGCGACAACCGCGCCCCGCTGGTGGTCGACGGTGCCGCGCTGGTGCACGACAACCTGGAGGCCGACCCCGGGCTGAACTGGAACGTCTCCGCCCGGCTGGACGAGCTCAGCTTCGACCAGATCCTGGCGATCGCCGACGTCGTCCGCCGGGTGGCCCCGGTCGCCCGGGTGATCGCGGTCGGTGGCCACTCGGACCGGCCGCTGGCCGAGTCGGTCCGCCCCGGCCCGGACGACACCCTCGGACTGGACACCCCCGCCTCCGGGTTCTACCGGCTCGGTGGCCTGCAGGTCCAGCACCTGGGCGCAGCGATCGACCACTCCCGCCAGCTGCCCCAGGCGACCGCCGCCGCGGGCATCCCGGTGACCCTGGTCGGCAAGGCCGCCGACATCCTGCACGCCGAGGGCCCCCAGGTCAGCAACCGCCCCGGGGTGGACACCGCCACCGTGCTCGCCGACACCCTGGCCGGGCTGCGCCGCGGCGGCCTCACCGTCGCCAACGTCCAGCAGACCGACCTGGCCGGGCACCAGCAGGACCCCGGGCGCTACGCCGACCTGCTGGAACAGGTCGACACCGCCCTGCCCGGACTGTGCGCCGCCCTCGAGCCGGAGGACCTGCTGATCGTCACCGGCGACCACGGCAACGACCCGACCATCGGCCACGCCTTCCACACTCGCGAGTACACCCCGGTGCTGGCGGTGCACGGCGGGGACTCCGCCAGCGCCGTGCCACTGCGGCTGCCCGACCTGGGGTCGCTCGCGGACCTCGGCGCCGGGGTCGGCCGGTACCTCGGGCTGCCCGCCGGGGCGATCGGGCACGGGGAGGCGTGCGGGTTCTAGGGGGAGCCAGCTCTGCTTCGTTTGTATCATCTAAGTGATACGATCGCAGCATGACTCGGTCAGCAATGCGCGACCTGGGCCTGGTCTCCCGGCTTGCGGCGGGCCAGTGGGGGCTCCTGACCACCGCGCAGGCACAGCGCGAGGGCGTGACTCGCCTCCAGCTCGCCCGCCTCGCCGAGGCGGGGGTGCTGGAGCGCGTCGACCACGGCGTGTACGCCAGCGCTTCGGCGCCGACGGAACACCGCGCCCTGCGCGCGGCATGGCTCTCGCTCGATCCAGCGCGCACCGCGGAGGAACGGCTCGCCGATCCGCCGGCCGCCGGCGTCGTCTCCCACACGTCGGCTGCGGCCCTGCACGGCCTGGGCGACCTGCTCGACGACACACCCGAGATCACACTGGCGGAGCGCAAGCAGACCCGCCGCAGCATCCGGCTGCACCGCAGCACCCTCACCGACTCGGACGTCACCCTCGTCGACGGACTGCCGACCACGACCGCTGAACGCACCGTGGCCGACCTGCTGCGGGACGGCCACGACGCCGAACACGTCGCGCAGATCATCGGCCAGGGCACCCGCCGCGGCGTCATCGACCTCCCCGAGCTCGCCGCGCGCGTCGAGTCCTCTGCCCGGCGCTACGGACAGCGCGACGGACGCGCGCTCGTCGAGCATCTGCTGGATCTCGTCGGACTCAGCCCGGCCGCGCTGGTGCAGGAGCTCGCCGACACACCGGCCGGTCGCGACCTGCTCGCCGCCGGTGCTGCGAGCACCCTGATGCCGATCCTGGCGGCGCTCGGCCAGCTTCACGAGCCGTCGATGAACGCTCCAGCCGCGCAACCGATCAGGGCCACCACCCGCACAGGAGAACGCTGATGGCGGCGATCCAGGGGTATCGCACGGGGACCGCGCTGTGGGCGGCGGTCACCGATCGGGCCAAGGCCACGCGGCCCTCGAGCTCGACCTCGACCAGGCGATCGACGCACTCCGCGCCGCTGCCGCAATCGACCTGCGCGATCACTTCCGCTTCGTGGTCACGAGGGTCGAGACGAACGTCGGCGGGGCCGAGCAGCCGAACCTGCAGGGCTGCCGGGTCGGCTTCGACGCCTACTGCGGAGCGACGCTGAAGTCGCGGTTCGGCGTCGACCTGGTGACCGGCTCGCTGATGACGACGGACCCCGAGCCGTACGACGACCCGGTGCTGGAGCTGCCCGGTCTCGCCACGCCCCCGATCCGCCTGTACCCGGTGGTCGATCACATCGCCGACAAGCTCTGCGCGACCCAGGCCACCTACGGGACGAACAATGACCTGCCATCGAGTCGGGTTCGCGACCTGGTCGATCTGGTCGTGTTCGCCCGCTCACAAGACGTCGACGGCAGCGCGCTGATCCGCGCCATCCGCGGGGAGTGGGCGCACCGGGCACTCCCCGGCGAACCGGCGTTCTCACCTCCGCCCGCATGGGAACGGACGTATCCCCCGGCGGCCCGCAAGGTCTCGATCGTCGCAGACCTCACGTCGTTCGCCGATGCGGTCACCCTCGTGCACAAGTTCCTGGACCCCGCTCTGGACGGCACCGCCACCGGTCGCCGGTGGCTCGCCGCCGACCTCGCCTGGCGCGACTCCCCAGCCGACAGGGCCGTGCCCTAGACCACCACCAGCTCCGTCCCGGCCGCGTCGTGGTCGGACAGCGCCACGCTCTGGATCGCCGGGTCGTCGTAGGTGTTCCAGTAGTAGGTCGTGGTCCGGGAGGAGAACAGCCCGGTGTAGATCGTCTTCTCGAACTCGCCGGAGGCCATCGCGGCACTGCCGTCGACCATCGCGACCTGCTGCAGGGTGTGGAACGCCCGGCTGACGTTCGCCTGCTCGGTGGACTGCTGCGGGTAGTGCGCGTGCACGTAGGCGGCGCGGGCGAACCGGGACGGCGAGGAGTAGTCGCCCGGGATGCCGCGCATGTGCGAGCCGGAGCCGAACGGGACCAGGTGCGCCCGGCCGAGCACCAGCTCGTCGGGGAACACCGGGGAGGCGTTGAGGTAGTTGCGCAGGTTCTCGTGGTGCCAGCCGAAGCCGGGCTGGTTGGCCAGCACGTCCACGTCGTCGTCGAAGACGTGCATCCCGTCGGCGGTGTACTCGACCACGATCGCCCGGTTCGCGTCGCCGATGATCCAGTGCAGCAGCGAGCTGGGGTACTTGTCGTTGATCGGGCGGTCCACGATCACCACGTCGGCCAGGGCAGCCTCGACCTCGTCGACGGTGGAGAACTGGGAGGCGACCCAGAGCGGGAACTCGAAGGCCGCCACGTTGGTCTTCCCGTCGACCGGCCCGGTGGCGTACTGGGCGTAGCCGGGGAAGTTGAGCCCGGCGACCGCGAGCCCGGCGTCGTTCCCGCAGTCGAAGTACAGCGGCGTGCCCTCCTCGACGATGCCCATGCCGATCACCGCGTGCCGGATCGCCGGCACCGCCTCGAAGGGTGACCGGGGCTGATAGCCGGTCGGTGTGATCACCACCCGCTCGCCGTACCCGCTGGTCCAGTCCAGATTACGGGCCAGGTAGAGCGCGCCGCTGCCGTCGGTGAACCGAATACCTGTGCACATGCCGAAACCCCCTGTGGATGGGCGGGGTCCTGGCCCCGCCTCTCCAGCATCGCCCGGACGGTGCACCCCGGCATCTGGAGCACCGCCGCGGGCTGAGACGCCGTCCCGGATGCCGGGCGCGGGTGTCTACAGTGCCCGCCATGGATCCGATGAGCTTCCTCGGCTGCTCGGCGCGCCGGGGCCCCTCGGCGGCCTGACGGTCGCACTCCCCCACCCGCACCCGGTGCGGGGGCCGGGTGCTGCCCTCCGACCCAGCCGATCGCTCATCGTGAGGAAGTCCCCATGCGTTCCACCCCGCGCTCCCGTGCCCTGACCGCCACCGCCTGCGTCCTGGTCGGTTCGGCCGGCATCCAGGTCTCCGCCGCCCTCGCCGAAGGACTGTTCGGGCGGTTGCCGATCCCGGCCGTGTCCGGCTTCCGGATGACCGTGGCCGCGGTCGTCCTGCTGCTGCTCACCCGGCCCCGGCTGCGCGGTCGCACTCGCTCCGCCTGGCTCGGCATCGTGCTGTACGGCATCGCAATGGCCGCGATGAACGTGTTGTTCTACCACGCGGTGCAGCGGGTGCCGCTGGGTGTCGCGGTCACCCTGGAGTTCTGCGGGCCGCTGGCCGTGGCCGCCGTCGGCGCCCGGGGGGCGCAGCGACTGCTGCCGGTGCTGACCCTGGTCGGCGTGGCCCTGGTCGCCGGGCCGCAGGGCGACCTGGACCCGGTGGGTGTCCTGGCCGGACTCGGCGCCGCGGCGGCCTTCGGCGGGTACACGGTGCTGGCCGGCCGGGTCGGCGACGACGACTCCGGGCTCGGCGGGCTGGCACTGTCGGTGACTGTCGGGGCGGTGCTGCTGGCGCCGTTCTCGGTGCCGGCGATCCCGCTGGTGGAGGGCCGGGACCTGCTGCCGCTGGTCGCCTCCGGGCTGCTCGGGGTGGCGATGGCGTTCAGCCTGGACTTCCTGGCGGTGCGGCTGACCTCTCCGCGGGTGGCCGGGACGCTGTTCGCGGTCGACCCGGTGATGGGGGCGCTGGTCGGTGCCACGCTGCTCGGCGACCGGCTGACCGGGTGGATGCTGGGCGGGATCGCGCTGGTGGTCGCCTCCGGGGCGGCGGTGATCTGGCTGTCCGGGCGGGTGGCCGGGCCGGTGTCGGCCGACGGGGAGGCCGATCAGCTGGGGGTCGTGCTGCGCTGACGGGGTCCGGGCCAGGGCCGGGCCGCCGAGGTTCAGGCGCCCTTGACCGGGCTGATCAGCCCCGGCCGCACCCCCGCGGGCAGCCGGACCCGCCACACCGCCCCCGCACCGTCCGCGGCGCCGGGGTCGCCCAGCCGGGCATCCGGCCGCCCCGCGGTGGTCACCCACCCGGTGCCGTCCGGGCCGATCGCCAGACAGGTGGTCAGCGGCACCGGCAGCACCATCGCGTCCACCGGCTCGCCGTCCGGGGTCAGGCGGAGCACCGCGCCCGCACCCCACACCGCGACCCAGAGCGCACCGTCGGCGTCCACGGTGGTGCCGTCCGGGATCGGGCCGTCCGCGGTGAACGCGAGCAGCGGCTCGGGCGGGCCGGGGATGCCGGTGTCCAGGTCGTAGCGCAGGCGGTACAGCACGCGGCGGACCGAGTCGGTGAGGTACATCCAGGCGCCGTCCGGGCTGAACTGGATGCCGTTGCCGCAGGTCACGTCGATGATCGCCACCTCGGCGGTCTCCGGGATGAGCCGGTGGACCGCGCCGGGGGCGGTGGCGTCGTCCGCGGGCATCGAGGTGAGCCAGAGCCGGCCCGCGGGGTCGGTGGCGCCGTCGTTCCAGCGCTGCCCGGGCGGCGGGGTGGCGCCGAGCAGGGCGGAGCGACCGGCGGGATCCGGGTCGATCAGCCGCAGACCGCCGGTGGCGGCGGCCAGCACCCCGCCCGACCCGGCCGGCCAGGCGATCCCCACCGTGGACCCGGCCGACCACGGCTGGGCTGCCCGCGCCGGATCGGCGTCCGGCCAGCGGTGCACCAGCCCGGCCTCGACGTCGACCCAGGTCAGCTCCCCGCCGTGCCACACCGGGCGCTCGCCGAGCCGGGCCCGGACCTCGCCGAGCGCCACCGGGTCGGCGTCGATCCGGGGCAGGGTCGCCAGCAGCTGGTCGACGTCGATCCGGCGGGTGGGGGCGGGGGCGGTGGCCAGGTCGTGCGGGGTCATGGCGCCGAGGCTAGACGGCCGCCGCGGTCAGGGTGCGCTCGCGCAGCAGGTCGAACAGCCGGTCCACCTCGGCCCGGGTCTCGCTGTCCAGCACGAAGCCGTGCGGCGCGCGGGTGTGCGCGGCGGGCAGCACGCCCTGGCGGACCAGCAGGTGCTTCTCGATCGCGACGAACACGTCGATCGAGGTCTGCAGCGCCACCAGGGAGGACAGCGGACCACTGATCTCGTACGCCGCGTCGTAGTGCCCGGCCCCGACCAGATCCCACATCCGCACGATCGCCCACACCACCTCCGACCCGGGCATGGTGCCGACGATCCCGCGCCGGAACGAGTCGATCAGCGCCGCCCCACCGGTGCCCTCGAAGACCTTCGCCCGGCCGCCGGTGGCCTCGCGCAGCAGGGTGAGCCGCTGACCGATCGGCGCCGCCTCGGGCTTGAAGAACACCCGGTCGCCGAACCGGTCCAGCAGTCGCATCTGCAGGTCGATCGACAGCGAGCGCCCGACGTACCCGGAGGCGTCCTGCACCACCACGCCGATGCCGGTCGCCTCGATGATCGCCGCGTAGTAGCCGAACAGTTCGTCGTCGTCGAGATGGACCGTGATCGGCGGGATCGCCATCAGCGCGTCGGCCCCGGCGGACTCGGCGTGCCGGGCGGCGGCGATCGCGCCGAAGGTCGACTCGGCGCCCACGCTGATCACGCTGAGTGCCCCGCGGGCGGTGGCCCGGTCGCAGACCAGGGTGGCGAGCTGGTCGCGTTCCAGGGCGGACATCCGCAGGATCTCGCTGACCATGCCGGTGGTGATGCCGTGGGCGCCCTGGTCGAGCACCCAGTCGATCTCCTGGCCGAGGGCGGCGGCGTCGATCGCCCCGTCGGCGGTGAACGGGGTCTGGATCACCGGCAGGACGCCCGCGAGGGGCCTGGGTGCGGTCATGGTGTCTCCTTCGTGGCGGGATGCCGGTCGGGGGTCGGGAACGGTCGACGGCATCAGGACCGTCCGACCACGGGTGCGACGAACCGGCGGTGCGCCGGGGTCGGTGCGGTGAGGAAGTCGAGGTCGGCGCCGCGGTCGGCCTGCAGCACGTGGTCGGCGTACAGCCGCGGCCAGCCGCGCAGGTGCTCGGCGGAGGTGGGCGGTGGCGGGGCGGTGGACCGGCGGCGGTCGAGTTCGGCCGGGTCGACGACCAACTCCAGTCGCCGGGCGGGCACGTCCAGCCGGATCGGGTCACCGTCGCGGACCAGGCCGAGCGGCCCGCCGACCGCGGACTCGGGTGCGACGTGCAGGACGACGGTGCCGAAGGAGGTGCCGCTCATCCGCCCGTCGCTGATCCGCACCAGGTCCCGCACGCCCTGCTCGACCAGCCGCTGCGGGATCGGGGCCATCCCCCACTCCGGCATCCCCGGCACGCCGACCGGGCCGCAGCCGCGCACCACCAGCACGTCGGCGGCGGTGACGTCCAGCTCCGGATCGTCCAGCCGGGTGCGCATGTCGGCGTAGGAGTCGAAGACCACCGCCCGCCCGGTGTGCGTCAGCAGGTCCGGCGTGGCGGCGGCGACCTTGATCACCGCGCCGGAGGGGGCGAGCGACCCGTGCACCGCGGCGAGCGTGGGCGCCGGGAGGACGGGCGAGTCCAGGGTGTGGATCAGCGAGCCGGGCAGGCCGGGCGCGGGGAAGTCCGCCACCACCTCCGCCCACGTCCGGCCGTCCGCGGCCCGCTCGGCGAGGGCGGCGTCCAGGGCCGCCAGCAGGGTGGGGAGTCCGCCGTCGCGGTGCAGGCGGTGCACCAGGCCCGAGCCGCAGGGTTCGACATCCGCCAGCAGCGGCACGTCCCGCCAGAGTGCGTCCATCCGGGTCAGGCTCGCGTCCAGGCCCAGGCGCCCGGCGATCGCGGCCAGGTGGATCACCGCGTTGGTGGACCCGCCGACCGCCGCCAGCACCCGGATCGCGGTGTCCAGTGCCGCCTGGGTCATCTGTGCCGACGGTCGCCGGTCCTCGTGCACCAGGGCGACCACCCGGGCACCGGTGTCCCGGGCGGCCTGCTCGATACCGGGGCCGACCGCGTCCAGCAGTGCGGTGCCGGGCAGGGCCATGCCGAGCGCCTCGCTCAACATCGCCAGGGTGGAGGCGGTGCCCATCACGTTGCAGGCGCCCGGGCCGGCGCAGGTCAGGCAGCGTTCCAGGTCCCGCCAGCCGGTGTCGTCCAGCGTGCCGGCCCGGCGGTCGTCCAGCGCCCGCCACAGGTCGGTGCCGGCGCCGAGCGGGCGGCCGCGGAACTCCGGTGCCGACCGGGCACCACCGAGCAGCAGCAGCGCGGGCAGGTCGGCGGAGGCGGCGGCCATCAGCGCGGCGGGCACGGTCTTGTCGCAGTTGGCCAGGTGGACCACGCCGTCCAGCGGATAGGCGCGGGCGGTCTCCTCCAACTCCATCGCGACCAGGTTCCGGTAGAGCATCGCCGAGGGCTTCATCAGGTCCTCGCCCAGCGACATCACCGGGAACCGGACCGGGATGCCCCCGGCGGCCCGGACCCCCTCGGCGACCTGCTCGGCCAGCGCGGTGAAGCCGGCATTGCACGGGTTGAGGTCGCTGGCGGTGTCCGCGATCCCGATCACCGGCTTGCCCAGGTCCTCGGGGCCGAGCCGCAGGGCGACCCGGTGCAGCACGGCGACCTCGTCGGTGCCGGAGAACCAGGCGGCGGAGCGCAGCGGGGCGGTCATCCCGTCACCCCCGCCCGGCGGGCCTCCGGGTCGTCCGGGTCGTCCGCGAGCGCCGCCAGCCAGCCGCCGTCGATCGCCACCGTCTGCCCGGAGACATAGGACGCCTGGCCGGACAGCAGGAAGGCGACCACGGCGGCGACCTCCTCGGGTTCCCCGATCCGGCGGGCGGGTGAGCGGTCGGCCAGGAAGCGCTCGGCGGCGACCGGGTCCGGGGCGCGGCGGAACGACTCGTCGAGCGCCGGGGAGCGGACCGCGCCGGGGGCGACCGCGTTGGCCCGGATGCCGTGGGCGGCGTAGGTCACCGCGACCGACCGGGTGAGCGCCTCCACCGCGGCCTTGGTCATCTCGTACACGGTGTGCTCGGGGTAGGCCCGCGACCCGTGCACCGAGGACATGTTGACGATCGCGCCCGGCTCGCCGGTGGCCAGGAACGCACCGACGGCGGTCTCGCAGCCCCACAGCGACCCGAGCTGGTTGCCGCGGACCATCGCCCAGGTGTCCGGCTCGGACAGCTCGGTCAGGCCGTTGCGGACGGTGATCCCGGCGCAGTTCACCCAGCCGCCGAGCGGGGCCAGCCCGGTGGCGGTGGCCAGCAGGCGCGGGTGCAGGTCGCGGTCGGCGACGTCCCCGGCCACCGCGGCGACCCGGGCACCGGTGGCGCGCAGGGTGTCGGCGACCTCGGCGGTGCGGGTGGTGTCCCGGCCGGTGACCACCACCGCCCAGCCGTCGGCGGCCAGCCGGGTGGCGATCGCGCGGCCGAGGCCGGAGGACGATCCGGTCACCACCACCGAACGGGTCGCGGTCATGCGGTCTCCTCACGGGCCGGGGCGAGTCCGGCGATCAGGCGGTCGGCGGCGTCGGTCAGCAGCTCCAGGCCGCCGGGGGCGAGCAGGGTCTGCCACACCTGGTACCGGTCGCGGTGATACGAGCCGGCGTCCGGCAGGTAGACGAAGCCGGGGCCGTTGGTCAGGTTGAGCACCAGCACCGCCCGGTCGGGGTGCCGGGTGCGCAGGGTGGTCTGGAAGGCGGAGAACGCCTCGCCGGGGTGCGCCACGATCACCGCGTCGCCCAGCCGCCAGACCCAGAGCGGGTGCCGGGCCGTGTCGCCGTCCAGGTAGCCCTCGGCGAGCCGGGTGGCGCGGCGCAGGCGCTCGGTGGCGGCGACCGGGTCGATGCCGGACCAGCGGTCGGCGACCTGGTCGGCGGTCGGGGCGGGGCGGGCGGGCAGTGGGACGACCGTGGCGGTGCAGTCGACGTCGGCGGGCACCGCGGTGGGTTCGCGCTGCCACAGTCCCAGCGGCGCGCCGGACTCCACCACCCCGTCGAAGCGCAGCCGGGTGCCGGGTTCGCCCATCCGTTCCAGCACGGCGACCGCGGCGTGGCCGAGCACCCGGCCGTTGCGGTCGGTCTGTTCGGTGCCGGGGCCGTACTGCTCGCGCGGGGACAGTTCGCCGGAGGCGCCCTGCAGGAACAGGCACGGTGCGCCGGTGGCCGTCTCGACCACCT
This sequence comes from Cellulomonas denverensis, assembly GCF_012396125.1. Classification (GTDB taxonomy): domain Bacteria; phylum Actinomycetota; class Actinomycetes; order Actinomycetales; family Cellulomonadaceae; genus Cellulomonas; species Cellulomonas denverensis. The sequence continues at coordinate 100,888 of NZ_JAAXOX010000010.1, forward strand.
CCCGGGTGGCGCCGACCAGGTCCGGGGACAGCAGGCTGTTGTGGTGGGCCAGTGTGGTGGGGTGGCAGGCGTAGTTGACCAGGGTGGCGATCGTGCGCCCCCCGGTGCTGAGCCGGCCGACCAGCAGGGTGTCGTCCGCGGGGGTGCCGGGGTCGAAGGCCACCACGTCCCGGTCGCCGCAGGGCAGGTTCCGGCTCACCGCCAGGTCGCACCGGCCCTGCGCCCAGGTCAGCACCGCGGGGGCGGCGGACTCCCGGGCGCTGCGGCAGGCGGCGGTCACCGCGGCGACGAGCGTGTCCTGGTACCCGGGCAGCAGGTCGGCGCCCGGCAGGTCCAGGCCCAGGTCGCTGATCGACGGGCCGGCATGGGTGTGCACCAGGTGCAGCAGCAGGTCGTCCGGGTCGGCGCCCAGGGCGGCCAGGATCGGGTCGCGCAGCCGCAGGAAGGACGCGGTGTCCCGCCACCAGCCCAGGTCCAGGGTCAGCAGGTAGCGCCAGCGGCCGGCCGCCGGGTCGCGGAAGGCCAGCACGGTGGCGGTGAGCGGGCAGTGCACGCCGGTGGCCAGCTCCGTGCGCGCCGCCCCCCAGTTGTGCGCGCGGATACCGGTCGGCGGGGTGACGTCGGCCCGGGCGACCCCGGCGGTGACGGCGGACTCGCGCGGGGTCCAGGTGGTGACGGCGGGCAGCGCGTCGCGGAGCACCGGGGCGGTCATGCCTCACCCCGGGCGGTGGCCAGCACGTCGGCCGAGGCGGTGCGCAGCAGGGTGGAGTCGGTGGCCACGGTGAGCATCCGCACGCCGCGCTCCCGCCAGTACGCCGCCATCTGCCCGGTGGCGCAGTGCAGGCCCATCACGATCCCGGCGGCCTCGGTCGCGGCCAGCACGGTGTCCAGCGCCCGGTGCACCGCCGCCGAGCCGGCATAGGTCTCCCGGCCGAGCCCGAGCGTCAGCGCCAGGTCGTTCGGGCCGACGTAGATCCCGGCCAGCCCGGGCACCGCGGCGATCTCCCGCACCGCCTCGAAGCCCGCGGCGGTCTCCACCATCACGAACACCAGCCGGTCGGCATCCGCCCGCTCCGGCGCCGGCGCGGTGCCGTCGACGTCACCCCACATCGGCCCCCAGGACCGGAAGCCGGCGGGCGGGTAGGTGCAGGCGGCCACCGCGGCGGCGGCCTGCTCCGGGCTGTCCACCATCGGCACGATCACCCCGTCGGCGCCGAGGTCGAGCGCCCGCATCATCGCGTCCGGGCGGTGGTCGGCGACCCGGACCAGGGTGGTGGCCGGGGTATGCCGGAGCGCTTGCAGCACCGGGACGACGGTGCCGGGGCCGGTCATCCCGTGCTGCAGGTCCACGCAGAGGTAGTCGTAGCCGGCCCGGCCGAGGAGTTCGGCGGTCACCGGGTCGGGCAGGGTGCTCCACACGCCGAGGGCGGCGGGGCCGGACGGGAAGGTCATGCGACACGCTCCAGGTCGTCGGGGGTCACCGCATGCTCCAACGGTTCGCCCCGGGCAGCACGGTCCAGCTCGGCCAGCACGATCCGGCCCTGGCGCAACCGGCCCTCGACGGTGCCGGCCGCGTGGTGCGGGGTGAGCAGCACGTTCGGCAGGGCGCGCAGCGGGTGGTCGGCGGGCAGCGGTTCGGCGTCGAAGACGTCCAGCGCCGCGTCGATCCGGCCGGTGCGCAGTTCGGCCAGCAGCGCCGCCTCATCCACCAGCCAGGACCGCGCGGTGTTGACCAGCCCGGCGCCGTCCGGCATCAGCGCCAGCCGGCGGGCGTCCACCAGGTGCCGGGTCTCCGGCAGCGACGGGGCGTGCAGCACGACGATCCGGCTGCGGCGGAACAGCTCGTCCAGCTCCACCGCCTCCACCCCCAGGGCGTCCGCGTCGGTGAGGTACGGGTCGGCGACCAGCACCCGGGCACCCAGGGCGGTCAGCAGCGCGATGTTCGCCCGCCCGGTCCGGGAGGCGCCGACCACGCCGATCGTGCTGCCGAGCAGCTCGTGCCGGGGCGGGGCGGACTCGGCGGTGGCCCAGTCGGCGCCGGCGGCCAGGGCATGGTCGAACCGGGGCACCTGGTGCAGCAGCGCCAGGGTGAAGGTCAGTGCGACCTCGGCGACCGGCCGGGCCATCCCCTGTCCCGCCTGGGTGACCCGGACACCGCGGGCGAACAGCTCCCCGGTGACGAACGGCCGGACGCTGGCCCCGGTGTGCGCGACCAGCTGCAACGTGGGCAGCCGGTCGAGCAGGGCGGCGTCCAGCGGCGGTTGGCCCCAGCAGGTGACCAGCACCCGGGCGGCGGGCCGGACCACGCCCGGCGACGCCAGCGCCGTCCCACCGTCCAGCCACTCGACCGTCCCGCCGAGCCGGTCGGCCACCGCGTCCAGCCGGGCGAGCGCGTCCCGGTCGAAGAACTCCGCGCGCAGTCCTTCCGGCACCGCCACCAGCACGGTCGCGGCGCCGAGTTCGGCACTCCCGCCGTGGGTGCGGGGGCGGGGCTGACGATCCGGGTGCGGGACCGGCGAACTCGCGGGCTGGGCGCCGGTCATCGCAGCCACCCGTCCAGGTGTTCGGCGACGAAGTCGTCGTCGGTCAGCCAGGGGTGCAGGCGGAGCACCCGGTCGATCTCCTCGGGCTGTCCGGGCGACAGGCCCTCCGCCGGGTCCAGGCACCAGGTCCCGGCCAGCAAGCCCTGGCGGCGCAGCACCTCGTGCACCCCGGCGATGCAGCCCGCGAAGCCGTGTGACGGGTCGAAGAGCGCGGCGTTCGCGTCGGTGATCGCGGCGGCCCGGGCCATCAGCTCGACGGTGGCGGCGGCGTCCCCGGCCCGGGCGTCCCGCACCCGGTCCAGCAGCTCGACCGCCCGGCGGGTCCACACCGACCAGTGACCGAGCAGGCCGCCGGCCACGTGCCGGGTCACCGGCGCCCCGTCCGGGCCGTCGAAGGTCAGCGTGCTCAACAGGTCCGCCACGATCGCGTCGTCGTTGCCGGTGTACAGCGCGATGTCGGCGCCCCGGGACGATCCGGCGACCGCACGGGCCACGTCCAGGGTGCGGTACCGGTCGAAGGGCGCTGCCTTCACCGCGACCACCGATTCCAGCTCGGCGAACCGGCGCCAGAACGACAGGCCCAGCCGCGGGCCGCGGATCGCCGCCTGCAGGTAGAAACCGATCACCGGCAGCACCTCGCCCACCGCGGCGGCACGCTCGATCATCGCGTCCTCGGTCGGCTCCGGCTCCCCGGCGGCCGGCCGCGGCGGGCTGAGCAGCACCGCGTGGTAGCCGAGCCCGGCGGCGAGTTCCGCCTCGGCCACCGCCTGGTGCACCGGCCCGGCGACCCCGGCGACCCGCAGGAACGGGCGGTCCACCTCCCGGTCCAGCACGTCGGCGGCCAGTTCCAGCACCGGGCGGTACAGGTCGATCCCCGGTTCGCGGATCTCGAACTGGGTGGTGTGCACGCCCACCGCGACCCCGCCGGCGCCGGAGGCGGCGTAGTACCGGGTCAGGGCACGCTGGTGCCGCTCGTCGAACCGGCGCTCGGCGGTCAGGGCCAGCGGGTGGGCGGGGATCACCGCGCCGTCGTGCAGCAGGGTGTGCAGCTCGGGAGCCAGCATCAGAACGCCCCGTCCCGGACCGTGAACTTGGTCGGCTTGCCGCTGGTCGGCAGCCCGGCGCGCAGCCAGGCGGCCTGCCAGTCGATCAGCTGTCCGGCGGTGACGTCCGGGTAGCCGAACAGGTCGAAGCACCGGGTGGCGTCGTTCAGCAGCGCGGTGGGCGCGGGCTCCCCGGTGAAGGCCGGCTCCACCCCGAGACCGGCGGCCAGTCGCCGGGCCACCCGCTGCACCGGCAGCACCTCCGGGCCGGTCAGGTTCAGGGTGAACACCTCCGGCGAGGCGTGCGCCATCGCCCGCAGGGTGACCTCGTTGGCGTAGCCCTGCCAAACCACGTTCACGTGCCCGGTGGTCAGGTCGACCGGCTCACCGGCCAGCAGGGTGGCGCCGATGTCGGCCAGCACGCCGTAGCGCAGATCCACCGCATAGTTCAGCCGGATCAGGCTCACCGGGGTGCCCCGGGTCAGCGCGCCGTGGGCGAACACCCGTTCCCGGCCCAGGCAGGACATCGCGTACTCGCCGACCGGCCCGACCGGGTGGTCCTCGGCCGCGCCCTGGGACTCGACCGGCACCAGCGGGTAGACGTTCCCGGTGGAGAACGCGGTGATCCGCGACCCGGCGTAGCGCCGCGCGACCCGGTCCGGCAGTGCGGCGTTCACCGCCCACGCCCAGGACGGTGCCGAGGCGGAACCGAACTTGGCGCCGACCATGAACAGCACGTCCGCACCGTCCGGCAGCTCCGGCTCGGCGTCGGCCAGCAGATCGGCGGCGTGCACCGACACCCCCTGCGACCGCAGGTGATCGGCCTGCGCGGCGTCCGACCAGCGGGAGACCGCGTGCACGGCATCCCCGGTCCGGCCGGCGGCGTCCATCGCCCGGCGGGCCAGCACCGCCAGGGTCGGGCCCATCTTGCCGCCGGCGCCCAGGATCACCAGGTCGCCGCTGGAGCGTGCCAGGTCGGCGACCAGGGCGGGCGAGGGGGTGGTGAGCCGGTCCTCCAGCTCGGTCTGCGAGGTGAACATCGGATCCTTCCGCATCGGTGAGGTCAGCCCTTGATCCCGGTGTGCGCGACGCCCTCCTGGAAGGAGCGCTGCGCCACGGCATAGGCGGCGAAGATCGGCACCAGGGCCACCACGGACCCGGCCAGCACCACCGACAGCGGCACCTGCTGCTGCCGCATGGACGCGATGCCGACGGTGAGCGTCCACATGTCGGCGCTCTTGCCGATGATCAGCGGCCACAGGAAGTCGTTCCAGTGCCACAGGAAGACGAAGGTGCCCAGGGTGGCCAGCACCGGCTTGCACAGCGGCATGACGATCTGGGCGAAGGTCCGCCACTCCCCGGCGCCGTCGATCTTGGCCGCCTCGAATAGTTCATCCGGCAGCCCCTTGATGAACTGCCGCATCAGGAACACCGCCTGCGCGTTCGCCAGGGTCGGCAGGATCAGGCCCCAGTAGGTGTTCACCCCGCCCATCCGGGCCAGCACGATGAAGGTCGGGATCAGCGTGACGTGGTACGGCACCATCACCATCGCCAGGAAGGACCAGAACATCACCTCCCGGCCCGGGAACCGCTTCTTGGCGAAGGCGTACCCGGCCATCGACGCCAGCAGCAGCACCAGCACCACCGACACCACGGAGTAGATGACGGTGTTGAGGAACCACTGGCCCATGTTCTTGCCGGACAGCACCTCGCCGAACGAGGAGGTGTCCAGGTTCCACGGCAGCAGCGAGCCGGGGAACTGCACGGCGGTCTCCGGCTTCAGCGCGATGATCACCATCGCGTAGAACGGGAACAGCGTGATCACCGCGCCGATGCCGAGCAGGATGCCCCGCCAGACCTTCCCGGCCCGGGTGGGTTCCAGTGCCCGGTACGGCCGACGGCGGGCCGGTGGTGGGGCGGCGTCCAGCACGGGCGGGGGCAGCGTCGGAGCACTCACTTCGGGTCCCTCCCCAGGAATCGGCGCTGGATCAGGGCGACGACCAGGGTCATCGCGAACAGCGCCACACCGATGGCGGCGGCGTAGCCGTAGTCGACGTACTTGAAGCCCTGGTCGTACAGCAGGTAGACGAGGGTGTAGGAGCCCCGGGCCGGACCGCCCTGGGTCATCACGAAGATCAGGTCGAACACCTGGAAGCTGGCGGTGGTCTCGATCACCGCGAGGAAGAACAGCGACGGCTTCAGGTGCGGCAGCACGATGTAGCGGAACCGCGCCCAGGCACCGGCACCGTCGGTCAGCGCCGCCTCCTCCAGCTCACGCGGCACGTCCTGCAACCCGGCCAGCAGGATCAACATCCCGTAGCCGAACCGGGACCACACCCCGACCAGCACCAGCGCCGGGATCACCAGCGTGGTCGAGGACAGCCAGGACTGGCCGCTGCCCCCGAGCGCGCTGGAGATCGACGACACCGGGCCGCCGGTGGAGAACACCCAGACGAACACCGTCCCGGCCAGCACCAGCGAGGTGATCACCGGCAGGAAGAACACCGACCGGAAGAACCCGACACCGCGGAACCGCCGCCGCACGGCCAGCGCCATCACCAGCGACATCCCGACCGACAGCGGCACAGCCAGCACGGAGTACAGCACCGTGACCCGCAGCGACTGCCAGAACACCGGGTCGTGGATCATCCGGTCGAAGTTCGCCAGACCCTCCCACTCCAGTGAGCCGGAGATGTCGTAGTCGAACAGGCTCAGACCGACACCCGCGATCGCGGGGCCGAAGCGGAAGGCCAGGAACAGCAGGAACACCGGCAGGGCGAACAGCAGCCCGACCCGCGCGTCCCAGCGCGCCATCACACCTCGGCCCCGGCGACCGCGGGGCGTCTCGACGGTTGCGGCCACGGATCAGCCGAGCATCGCGTCGGCGGAGGCGGCGGCGTCCTGCAGTGCCTGCTCCGCGGACTTCTGGCCGAGCAGTGCCGCCTGGATCTCCGGCGCGAGGACGCCCATCACCTCACGGGCGTGCTCGTTCACCGGGCCGACGGTGGTGTCCGGGATGGTCTGCTCGATCGCGCCGTACACCGGATCGTCGGCGTAGAGCTCACCGGTCGAGGTCAGCGGGGAGAACATCTTGGCGGTGGTGACGTACTCCTTCACCGGGTCCGCGCTGGTCACGAAGTCGATCCAGGCGCCGGTGGCGTCCTTGGCGTCCGAGCCGGCCAGCATGGACAGCGACCCGACCGTGCCGTAGCCGATCGTCTCGGACTCGGTCAGCGGCGGCTGGATCACGATGTTCTCGGTGCCCCAGTACGGCTCGACGTCCGCCGGGCCGGACTGCCAGGTGCAGGCGACCTTGTTCTGGGCCAGCGCGGTCTGCTCGATGCTCGGCGTGGTGGTGATCAGGTCGGGCTCCAGGTAGCCGCCCTCGTTCAGGTCGACCAGGTACTGCAGTGCCTGCTCGCCCGCTTCGGAGTCGAAGGCCACCTCGGTGCCGTCGTCGTTGAACACGTCACCTCCGGCCTGCCAGAGCAGCGGGTAGAACGTCATGTTCAGGGTGACCTCGGGCGAGCCCCAGTAGTTGGTGGCGTAGATGCCCTGCTCCTTGAGCGCCGGGGCGACGTCCATCAGGTCGTCCCAGGTGGTCGGGTACTCGCTGACCCCGATCGCGTCGAAGGCGGCCTTGTCGCAGACCAGCGGGTTCGCGCTGGTGAGGATCGGCGAGCCGAGCATCTGGCCGTCGACGGTGATCGAGTCCCGGACGTTCTCCAGCAGGTCGGCCTTGTGCTCGTCCGACAGGTAGTCGTCGATCGGCTCGATGGACGACTGGTACGTCGCGAGCTGGTCCGGGATCAGGTACACCGCGTCCGGGGCGGTCTGGGAGGCGATCGCCGTGGTCAGCGACTCGTCCCGGCCGGCCCAGGGGTAGATCTCGACCTTGACGGTCACGTCGGGGTGCTCGGCGGTGAAGGCCTCGATCTGCTCGTCCCAGAATGCCTGGTGGGCGGGCTCGTCCGCGATCACCGGATAGGTCCACATGGTGACCTCGCCGGACAGCTCCCCCTCGGCGCCCGAGCCACCACCGCTGTCCGAGGACGAACAGCCCGCCAGCAGGACGGTGCAGGCGGCGCCGGTGGCCACCAGCGACTTCGTCACGACTCTCATCGCATCTCCTTGATCGGAACCCGGGGGTTCGGTGGATGGTGCACAACACGGACCTCGCCGGAGTGCCGCGCCCGTTCGGCGGCGAAGACGGCGAGGTGGCTGTCCAGGGACTCGGCCGGACCCGACCGGACCCAGCTGCGGTCACCGGTGGCGACTGCGGCGGTGAAGGCGTCCATCAGCCCGCTGTCCCCGCCCCCGTGGTCGCCCGCGGCATTCGAGCCGCCGAGCACCCCGGAGTCCAGGACGTGGCTGGTGTTGGTGCGGAAGTCGACGACCCGGACCCGCTCGCCGTCGCCCTCCAGGAATCCGTGCGAGCCGAAGATCCGGGTCTGCCGGTGGGTCTGCTCGGAGAACGCGGTCATGGTGAAGGTCGCCGCGGCCCCGCCCTCCAGCCGCATCGCCACCACCTGGTGGTCGACCACGTCGTTGTCCGAGTCCCACACGCAGCGGCCGTACTGCCCCTCGCGCAGCGCCTCGATCACCCCGGCCTCGTCGGTGCGGTCGGTGATCACGCTGACCGGCCACACCGGGCCGTCGGCGCGCAGGGTGCCCAGGTAGAGCCGCGGCGCGGAGTACGGGCAGGACGGTTCGAGCACGCAGTCCAGGCAGCGGTCGGCGGCCTCGGCGGGGCGGTTCTCCGGCCGGAACTCGGTCAGCGAGCCGAAGCTGGACACCTGCTCGATCCGCAGCCCGGTGACGTAGCGCAGCCAGTCCAGGTCGTGGCAGCTCTTGGCCAGCAGCATCGGGGCCGAGGTGGCCTCCTGCCGCCACGGGCCGCGCACGTAGGAGTGCGCCATGTGCCACCAGCCCACCGGCTCCAGGTGCTGCACGTCGATCAGCCGGCCCAGCACCCCGGAGTCGACGACCTCCTTCACCAGGTCGGTGTACGGGGTGTACCGCAGCACGTGGCAGACGCCGAACAGCACCCCGGTGGCCTCGACGGCGGCGACGATGTCGCGCACCTCGTCCTCGGTCGGGGCGATCGGCTTCTCCAGCAGCACCGCATAGCCCAGCGCCGCGAACGCCTTGGCAGGCTCGGCGTGCTGCCGGTCCTGGGTGGAGACGATCACCATGTCCGCCACCCGGCCCTGCGCGGCGAGCTCGCGCCAGTCGTCGTAGTGCGCCACCGCCGGGTCGCCCGCCGCCACCGCCGCCCGGCGCTCCGGACGGGGGTCGGCCACCGCGACCAGCCGGGCGCGCTCGGGGTGGGCGTGCGCCCAGGAGAGGTACGACTGGCCACGGTTGCCGGCGCCGACCAGGGCGATCGTCACCGGGGGCAGGCCCTCCACGGCGTCCGCCGACCGGGGTGCGGAGGTGTGCTGCCAGGGAGTGGGCGACGGCGCCGCCGGGGCGGTCGGGCTGGTGAACCCACCGACCGGTGCGCCGGTCGCGGCCCGGCCCTCGGCCTCGACCTGGCCCGCCGTCACGGCACGCGCGAGGGCGCCCACCGGCTGCTGTCCGAGCGACATGTCGCCTCGGGACTGCGCGGGACCTGCTGACATGCTGCCGACCGCCTCACGAGAATCGTCGGGCGGTCGTGCGTCGTGGCGTTCGGGGGAAGAGCGCCCCGGTCGTCCCTCCCCATCGAGGGCCGACCGAGTGGCGGAGCGCAGGGGGCTGGCCTGCGCGCGGGGCGTTCCGGGCTGGGGAACGGCTCCGCGATTGCGTGGACGCTAGTCCTGCTGGTCCGGGTCGTCAACCACCCCGACGATCGTGACCACCTCGGCCTCCGGGTCGAAGCCCAGGTCACGGCTGATCTGCTGCGCGGCATCCCGGACCTGGCGACCGAGCTCCTGGTAGTGCCAGGACGGCTGGTCCAGCTTCAGTCCGGTGATCGAGATCGCCCCGACGCAGGCACCGTCGTGGCCGAACAGCGGCGACCCGATGCAGAACACCCCGTCGGCGTCCTCCTCGTCGTCGAAGGCGTACCCGGCCACCCGCGCCTCGGCCAGGTGGGCGACCAGGGTGTCCGGGTCGGTGATCGTCCGCGACGTGCGGCGCACCAGCCCCACCCGGTCCACGATCGCCCGGATCTCCTCGGCCGGCAGGCAGCTCAGGATCGCCTTGCCCAGGCCGGTCGAGTGCGGCAGCTCGTGCGAGCCCATCCGCAGGTCGAGCCGCACCCGCTCGTTCCCGCCGACCTGGTCGATCACCACCGCCTGGTCCTGCACCAGGGTGGCCAGCCGGGCGGTCGACCGGGTGCTCCGGGCCAGGGCGACCAGGTGCGGGCGGGCCACGTCCCGCAGCGAGGTCTGGGCCAGCGCCTGGGAGCCGAGCCGCGCCAGCGCCATGCCCAGCCGGTACCGCCGGGTCATCCCGCTGCCCTCGTCGGCGACCAGGCCGCGCCGGGTCAGCGTGTGCAGCGTGGCGAACACCGCGCTCTTCGACAGCCCCAGGGCGGCACCGATGTCGGTCACGGACATCGGTTCACCCGGCGGCTGGGCGGCCAGGAGCTCGAGCACGTCGACCGCACGGGACACGGATTTCACCCAGTAGCGCGAGTCCTCGGCCTCGGTCGCCGCGGGTCTGCTGGTGCCGCTCGCCATCGGTCTCCCCCTGAATGTGGTCGTCTCTGCCGCCCGAGCGCGGTCAGGCTAGCCGCTGTTCGGTATCACCGACCAGGGTTAGGCGAGTTCGATCCCCTCACCCGGGACCTCGGACCCTGCCGCCCCGTGATCGCCGGGGACACGCTGGAACCGACTGCGCCGCCCGCACCCCATCCGACGCCGAGTCCCGAGGAGCGCCCATGCAGGCATGCCTGGTGTTCGAGAGCATGTTCGGCAACACCCGCGACCTCGCCGAGGCGGTCGCCGACGGGTTCCGCCAGGCCCGCCCCGACGTACCGATCGCGCTGGTCAACGTCCTGGACGCCCCCACGGATCCTGGCGCCGACCTGCTGATCGTCGGCGGTCCGACCCACACCTTCACCATGAGCCGCCCGGAGACCCGCGCCGACCGCGACAAGCACGCCACCACCGACGAGGCCCGCGCCGCCGTCGCCGACTTGCCCGGCGCCGACACCGGTCCCGGCGTCCGCGAGTGGCTCGCCACCCTGGTCCCGTCGGCCGGCACCCTCGCCGCCGCGTTCGACACCCGGGTCAACCGCCCGTTCCCCAAGCGCGCCGCCAAGGCGATGGCCAAGCAGCTCACCACCCTCGGCTACCGGCTGGCCACCCCGCCCGAGGGCTTCGAGGTCACCGGCATGACCGGCCCCCTCGCCGACGGTGAACTCGACCGCGCCCGCGCCTGGGGTGCCCAACTCGCCGCGGCCCTCCCCGCCTGACCCCCGCGCGCTCGCCGGCAACCCCCGTCCCACCACCCCGGCTGACGCCGCCGCCAGCCGCCGCCACCGCCCGCGCCGGGAACCGCAGGTGTCCCGCACCGATCTCGATGGCTCCGGGCGGCCACGCCCTGGACCCGACCGCTCCGCCGGTCCCCTGCAGCACCCCGTCGCCGGACCGCCCCGGGCCGGCGGCGTCGCGCGCCCGGGCCGCGTCGCCCACCCCCAGGCCGCCTCACCCACCCTCGGACCACCTCCCTCACCCCTGGCGGCGTCGCCCACCCTCGGACCACCTCGCTCACCCCTGGCAGCGTCGCTCACCCCCGGGGCCATCTCACTCACCCCCAGGCCCCTCGCTCGCCCCGGGCCACCTCACTCACCCCCAGACCCGTCGCTCACCCCCGGGCCACCTCGCTCACCCCCAGCCGCCTCGCGCGCCCCGGGCCACCTCGCTCACCCCCAGGGCGCCGCGCTCACCCCCTAAGCCGCGGCGCTCTTGCCGCCGGACCAGCCCCGGGCGGCGCGGCCCGGCGTGTCTTGCCCGCGCGTGTCGCGCGGGGGTGAGGGTGTGCGTGCGGCCAGATCCGGGATTGTCGTAGTCCCGCCCCAGATACCCGACCCAGGTGCACCCCGGTCAGTCGGGCGCATACCCAGACCCGGGTGGACCCAGCGCAGTCGGGCGCACACCCAGACCCCACCCGGGCAACCTGCGCATCAGTCGGCTGCAGCCCGGCCCACATGGCCCCGTAAGCGCATACCATCGCCTGGTCCGCAGTCGCCGCAGCTCGGAGGATCACCCATGCGCCTGGCCGTCGTCGGTCTGGCGTCCTCCCACGTCGACCAGATCGTCCGACTGTCGGCCGCCGCGCGCCTGGGGCCGGCCCGGATCGGCGCGCTGATCGACACGCCCGCCGAGCCCGTCCCGCCCGAGCGGATCGCCCGGCTGCGGCAGGTCTGTGCCGGGTCCACCGCCGACCTCGGCAGCGGCTCCGATCTCCCCAGGACTTCCGAGCCGGCCCGCGCCGCCGAGCCGTCCCGAACCACCGGGACCTCCCGGGCCACCGAGCCCTCCCGAACCACAGGGACCTTTCGGGCCACCGAGCCCTCCCGAACCGCCGGGCCTTCCCGCGCCACCGAGCCCTCCCGCGCCACCGAGCCCTCCCGAACCGCCGAGCCCTCCCGTACCGCTGAGCCCTCCCGAGTCACCGAGCCCTCCGGGGTCGCCGGGGCCGTCCGCGCCGCCGGGTGCGAGGCCGCGATCGTCGCCACCCGCGACCCGGCGCACCACCGCGCCCTGGCGGAGCCCTTGCTGCGTGCAGGCATCCCGGTGTTCGTCGACAAGCCGTTCGTCGCCGACCTCCGCGACGCCGAGGCCCTGGTCGCCGCCGCCGATCGCGCCGGGGTGCTGCTCACCTCCTCCTCGGCCCTGCGCTGGCATCCGACCGTGCGCGCCGCGGCACAGCACTGGTCGGCAGGACCGAACACCCTGCGGATCCGGGTCACCGGCCCCGCTGACCCGGCCTCACCGTGGGGCGGGCGCCTGTTCCTGGGCGTGCACGCGGTGGAGGCAGCGCTGGGTGCCCTGTCCGCCCCCTCCGTCGACGCCGGCGAACGCCCGCGCCTCATCGGCGTCACCACGCACGGCAGCCGCCGGGTGGCCGAGATCGCGGTCGGCCGCGCAACGGCGGTGATCGAACTCGGTGACCACGACGGCTGGCACCTGAGCGGGCCGGGCGTCGATGCCGCACTGGAGTTGGACCCGGACTACCTGCGACCCCCGCTGCTCGGCTTCGTCGATGCAGTGACCCGCGGTGACCACAGCCGGGTGATCACCGGAGCGGCGCTGATCGATGCGGCACGGGTGCTCACCGAGGTGTGCGCGTGAACGGGGCCGGGCGTGAGCCATGGCGGCCCACTCCGGGCGCAGACGAGCCCGCCCCGCCCGAGGTGGCCAGGTCGTGCGCACCGACTGCACGGGCTTCGGCGTCGAACGGGCTGGGCTCAGGGCGTCGAAGCGGCCTGGACCCGGGTGCTGCGGTGCCGGGCTGCGGGTGTCGGGCACTCTGCGCGCCCCGGCACCAGGCGTGGGCCGTCGGGCGTCGAGCGCCAGGCACCGGGCGTCAAACACCGAGCACCAGGCACCGAGCGTCCGAACGTCCGAACGTCCGAACGTGCCAGGTGCTAGTCGTCAGGCGTGGGCCCGATGCGCGGAGATCGGGGCCGCGGGAGTCGGACGTGGGGCATGGACCGTTCCGCGCCAGGGTTCGGGAACGTGGAGTCCGACCACAACAACCCCGGATCGAGCTGCGCACACACCCTTACTCTGGCGCGACACGCCCAGGCGACGACACGCCAAGCGCTGCACAGACGTCGATCCGGTCCTTCCGGGGCGGTGCGGACCACCCGGCCCCAGGGCGCGATCCCGGGGCAGGGACACGACCCGGCATCGAGTGGCCTCGGGGCACGTGGCCATTCAGGAGCACTGGACGGCAGCACGGGAGCCAGATGGGTCTCGTCGGAAGGCCCGAAACGCACGCGGGGCGGCACCCCGGGTGGGGTACCGCCCTGCGTGGTGGGGAGGGGTCCAGCCCGACCGTCATCCCCGGGGTCCTGCGGCTCCGCCAAGAGCTTTCCAAACGCCATTCGGCACGACCGAACGGATAACTCATTCAAGCAAGCGCCTTGGTCGGGGGCAACAGCTCCGGGTTACGGTTCTGTAAAGCCTGGTGCTGTTCGGTAATGCCGAATAGTCACACCAGGAGGTTGCCGTCGGTGAGGACGCCGTCGCCGGTGGGCGGCACGGCCAACCGGGTCACGCCGCGCTCGACGCAGCCGGTGTGCAGGAGGGTCGAACCCGCGGCGAACCCGGACAGGTCGAGCGCCCCGCCGGCATAGGTGGAGCCGGTGGACCGGTAGTGGTTCACGCCCTCGGTGACCCGGACGTGCGCCAGGTCGGCGCGGTCGGCGGTGCCGGTGTGGCCGTCGAGGTTCCAGGTCACCGCGCGGGTGGTGGCGCCGGAACGGCTGAACACCGCGCCACCGGACGGTCCGCCGGTCGCCCGGGTGCCGACCGCGGTCAACTCCTGGTCGGCGGCTCCGGCCAGCACCAGCCCGGTGTTCTCCAGCCGGGTGCCGTCCAGAGTCAGCCGGGCGGCCGAGACCGGCACGGGCGCTCCGGCCCCGTCGTCGCCGATGCCACGCAGCGTGCAGCCGGTCAGGGTGAGCGGGCCGGTGCCCTGCCAGGAGGTGGTCGCCCCGTCCAGGCCGGTGATCGTGGTCCGGACGAAGGAAACCGGCGTGCTGACGTTCGCCGCGATGAACGGGAGGGTGCCGTCCGCCGCGGTCAGGCCGATCACGCAGTCCTCGATCACCGTCGGCCGCGCGGACACCGCCGTCGCCTGGGACAGCTGGAACCGGGCATCCACCCGGCAGCCGCGCATCTGCAGGCCGTCCGCGTTCACCCACATCCAGCTCGGGTAGTCCGGCATGCTCGGGTCCTTCACCACCTGGCAGTCCTCCAGGGTCAGGTCGATCACCCCGACCCGGGCGAAGAACAGTGCCGCCACCTGCTGCCGGACGGTGACCCGCTTGGCTCGCCCACCCCAGGTCGCCCCGGAGTTCGCGAAGGTCATCAGGCCGCTGTTCCCGATGTAGGTCAGGTCGTGCTCGTACTGGCCGTGGGTGACGAACGGACCCTGCACGTCGCCGTCGCCGTGACAGTTCTGCACCATCGAGTAGGCGGCGCAGGTGAAGTCGTTCAGGTGCCGGGCGTTCGAGGTCCGGCAGTCCCGCACTTGGGCGTACAGGCAGCTGATCTGCTGGGTGAGGTAGCCCGCGCCGCCGAGCGTGACGCTGACCGGGTTGCGCAGTGAGCACTGCGACGTGACGTAGGTCGTGTTCCAGCGCCGCATGATCACCGGCCAGAACGTGCCCTCGGCGTCGATCGCGTGCACGTCGCAGTGCGTGGCGTACTCGAAGGCCACCGGGTGCGAGCCGGTGACCTGGTCGGTGCCGGTGCCCCGGAACCGCATCCGCTGCACCGTGACCCGTTGCACCGGGTCGACCCGGGTCCAGGTCAGCGTGCGCCCGGCCGCGAGCGCCCAGCCGGTCTTGTAGCCGACCCGCACGTGGGTGCCGTCCACGATCTGGGTCACCTGCAGCAGGTACATCAGCTCGCGTTCGGCACTGCCGCCACCGGGCCGGGTGTCGGTCTGTACCGCCCACCACTGCCCGACGGTGAAGGCCGCCGAGTCCGGCACCGGCAGGATGTCCACCTGTTCCGGCAGATCGTCGGGCAGCGCGCCGGTGACCACCTCGTCGGTGACCGCGCCCTGGAAGAACAGCACCGCAGCGAACGGGTCGTTGGCGGCGGCCGGCTCGATCCCCTCGGTGGTGACCAGGTGGTGACCGAAGTCGAGCACCAGGTCCGAGCGGGCGAACCGGTGCCGCCGGACGAAGTTCAGATCGGTGTGCGCCTCGATCCGCTGCACCGCCGGGTCGCCGACCAGGGCGTCCAGCGCGTCATCGGCCGCGGTGTCCGGCCCGAGCACCCCGAACTGCCGGAAGTCGACGGTGCCGTCGTGCACCAGGTGCCAGCGGCCCTTCGCCCGCTGCCGGGCCGGGGCGATCACGGTGCCGCCGTTGTGCTCGGCGGTGGAGTCGGCGTCCCAGCGGACCAGGAGCGCACCGCCGTCACCGGCCGCGGCGTACCCGGTCACCACCACCACGTCGCCCTTGGCCGGGTTGAGCGCGCGGAGGTCCGCGACCGTGGGGACGCTGCGGGTGGTGCGGGCAGAGCTGTTGCCGTTGCCGTTGCCGCCCATCGGGGTGTCGGCCCGGGCGGCGGTGGTGGTGCCGAGCACGGTGGCGGCGCCGAGCAGGGACGCCCCACCCAGGCGGAGCAGACTGCGGCGAGCAGGGGCGGCCGGCGCCGGATCGTCGACGGTGACGGATTCGGGCAGGTCAGAGCGGTGCAGACGCATGACAACCTCCTGGATCGGTGAGTGGATCCATGCGGAGGTGCCGGACGTTCGGGTGGCCGGGCGCGGGCTGGGCGGACGGCCGGACGGAGTGGCGCCGAAGCTATGGCCGCGCGGACACGGGTGTCAACGGGTGCCTGGGGACCAGTGCCCTGTCGTGTCAGGAATGCTTGCCAGGCCTCCCGCCGCCGACCTAGCGTGGCGGCACCCATCCAGAGCGACCGAGAGACCTGGCTCGTCGACGTCGCAGCAACCCCCCGCGCGTGCGCGGGTGAGGGTGCTTCCGCCAGGACCGATGGAGCGACGAATGAGCGTGAGCGCAGAGGGACACACTCCCGCCGTCACCGACGGACTGGGTGCGGTCGAGCGCCCTACCGTGTCCTTCGAGCTGTTCCCGCCGCGCAACCCGGACGCCGCCCCCAAGCTGTGGGCCACCGTGCAGCGGCTCGCCGAGGCCCGGCCGGACTTCGTGTCGGTGACCTACGGCGCCAGCGGATCGACCCGGACCACCACCCGAACCCTGGTCCGCCGGCTGCTGCGCGAGACGTCGCTGACCCCGATCGCCCACCTGACCTGCGTCGGCACCTCCCGGCAGGAGCTCGCCGACACCGTCGAGGAGTTCCTGGACGAGGGGGTGCGGGCGTTCCTGGCGTTGCGCGGCGACCCGCCGGCGGACGGGTCGTGGCAGGCGCACCCGGAGGGTCTGCCCACCGCGAGCGCCCTGGTCGGCCTGCTGCGGGAGATCGAGGCCCGGCGATGTGCGAGCAGCCCGGCCCAGGCGGTGCGCGCCACCGTCCGCCCGCTGTCGGTGGCGGTCGCCGCCTTCCCCCGGGGCAACGCCGGTGCGGGCAGCACCCGCGAGCAGGACATCGCCGCCCTGCTGGCCAAGCAGGAGGCCGGTGCCGACTTCGCGATCACGCAGCTGTTCTACGACGCCCCGTCCTACCTGGAGCTGGTCCAGCTCGCCCGGGACGCCGGGGTGACCATCCCGATCGTGCCCGGGATCATCCCGATGACCGACCCGGCCCGGCTGCGGCGGGTCGAGCAACTGACCGGCGTCCGGGTGCCCGAGCACGTGCTGGCCCGGCTGGACGCCTTCGACCCGGAGACCGAGACCGCCGAGCGGCACCGCGCCGGGACCCGGCTGGGCATCGACCTGGTGAACGCCGTGCTGGACGGTGGCGCCCCGGGCGTGCACCTGTACACCTTCAACAACGCCGGACCGGCCCTCGACCTGCTCGACGGCGCCGGGATCGGCGGATCCGGCGCCCCCCGCGCCCGGGTGGCACTGGCCGGTGCCGCCGCCACGACCCCTGTCCCCGTCCCGACCACCTGAGGCGAAGATGACCCACACCCACCCGTTCCCCGCCGGCATCGTCCTGGGCTACCCGCGCATCGGGCCCCGGCGCGAACTGAAGAAGGCGATCGAGTCCTTCTGGGCCGGCCGGTCCACCGCGGACGAGGTCGAGGCGACCGCCGCCGACCTGCGCCGCCGCACCCGGACCCGGCTGGCCGAGCTGGGCCTGAGCACCACGCTGCCGGCGATCCCGAGCGCGTTCTCCTTCTACGACCAGGTGCTGGACGCCGCGGTGGTGCTGGGTGCGGTGCCGGAGCGGTTCGCCGACCTGCGGGACCCGGCCACCGGCGGGCTGGACCTGGCCGGGTACTCCACGGTGGCGCGCGGTCGCGGCGACGACCTGCCGCTGGAGATGACCAAGTGGTTCGACTCCAACTACCACTACCTGGTGCCGGAGATCGGCCCGGCCACCACGTTCTCCTACTCCTCGGACCGCCCGGTGCGGGAGTTCGCCGAGGCGCTGGCCGACGGCGTGCTGACCCGCCCGGTGATCGTCGGGCCGGTCACCTTCCTGGCGCTGGCCAAGGCGACCGAGGACGCCCCGGAGGACTTCGCCCCGATCGACCGGCTGGACGACGTGCTGGCGGTCTACGCCGACCTGCTGCGCGCGTTCAAGGCCGCCGGGGCCACCTGGGTCCAGCTGGACGAGCCCGCGCTGGTCTCCGACTCCACCGGCGTGGACACCGACCGCCTGCTGGCCGCCACCGAGCGGGCCTACCAGGTGCTGGCCACCGAGCTGACCGCCGACGAGCGGCCGGCCCTGCTGGTCGCCGCCCCCTACGGTGAGCTGCGCGGCGCGCTTGACGTGCTGGCCGCCTCGGACGTCGACGGCATCGCCCTGGACCTGGTCCGTGGCCGGCTGCCGGAGGCCTCGCCGGCGACCCGCACCGCCCTGGCCGGCAAGGTCCTGGTCGGTGGCGTGATCGACGGTCACAACATCTGGCGCGCGGACCTGGATGCCGCGCTGACCACCCTGGAGCGGCTGGAGGGCCTGGGCGCCGGCCAGACCGCGGTGGGCACCTCGACCTCGCTGTTCCACGTGCCGCACGACGTGCAGGACGAGCCCGACCTGGACGACACCCTGAAGTCCTGGCTGGCGTTCGCCGACCAGAAGGTCGCCGAGGTCGTCACCCTCGCCACCGGCCTGACCGAGGGTCGTGAGGCGGTGCACGCCGAGCTGCTGGCCGCCGCCGACGCCCGACGGTCCCGCGCCGAGGCCGCCGGGGTGGTCCGGCCGGAGGTCCGCGACCGGGCCGCCGGGCTGGACGACGCCGCCTTCCACCGTGGGCCGTACGACGACCGGCGTGAGGCCCAGCAGTCCCGGCTGCACCTGCCCCCGCTGCCGACCACCACCATCGGGTCCTTCCCGCAGACCCCGGAGATCCGCAAGGCGCGCGCCGCGTTCACCGCCGGGGAGCTGACCGCCGAGCAGTACGACGAGGCGATGAAGGCGGAGATCCGCGGCGTGGTCGAGCTGCAGGAGCGGATCGGGCTGGACGTGCTGGTGCACGGCGAGCCGGAGCGCAACGACATGGTGCAGTACTTCGCCGAGAACCTGGACGGCTTCGCGGTCACCCGCAACGGCTGGGTGCAGTCCTACGGCTCGCGGTGCACCCGGCCGTCGATCCTGTGGGGCGACGTCTCCCGGCCCGCGCCGATCACGGTCGGCTGGACCGGCTACACCCAGTCGCTGACCAGCAAGCCGGTCAAGGGCATGCTCACCGGACCGGTCACCATCCTGGCCTGGTCCTTCGTCCGCGACGACCAGCCGCTGGCCGACACCGCCAACCAGGTCGCGCTCGCCCTCCGGGACGAGATCGCCGATCTGGAGGCCGCCGGGATCGCCATCGTGCAGGTCGACGAGCCGGCGCTGCGCGAGCTGCTGCCGCTGCGCGCCGAGGACCACGACGCCTACCTCGACTGGTCGGTGCGGTCCTTCCGGCTGGCGACCTCGGGCGTGCGGCCGGACACCCAGATCCACACCCACCTGTGCTACTCGGAGTTCGGCGAGATCATGGGCGCGATCGACGGTCTGGACGCGGATGTCACCTCGATCGAGGCGGCCCGGTCGAAGATGGAGATCCTCGCCGACATCGCCGCCGCCGGGTACCCGCGGCAGGTCGGCCCCGGGGTGTGGGACATCCACTCCCCGCGGGTGCCGTCCGAGGCCGAGGTGACCGGGCTGCTGAGCACCGCGGTCCGCGACATCGACCCGGCCCAGCTCTGGGTCAACCCGGACTGCGGGCTGAAGACCCGGCGCTACGCGGAGGTCACGCCCTCGCTGGAGCACATGGTCGCCGCCACCGGCACCGTGCGCGCCGGGCTGGCGGTGCCCTCCGCCTGAGCCGGGACGGGACGGCACACACGACGGCCGGACCGGAGCAGCGTGCTCCGGCCCGGCCGTGTGTCGTGCGGGATCAGGTGCGTTGCGGGATCGGGTGCCGTGCGGGATCAGGCCGGGGCGGCCTCGATGCCGGTCGGCGAGCCGGTCTGCACCTCGATCCGGCGCGGCTTGGCCTCCTCCGCCACCGGGATGGTCAGGGTCAGCACGCCGTCCGCGTAGGAGGCGCTGACCGCATCCAGGTTCAGGCCGCGGCCGACGGTCAGCTGCCGGGCGTAGGTGCCGGTGGGGCGCTCCTTGGTCAGGTACTGCACGCCCTCGTCCGGGTGCGGGGTGCGCTGGGCCCGCACGGTCAGGGTGCGGTCGTCCAGGTTGACGTCGATCGAGCCCGGGTCGGCACCCGGCAGGTCGAAGTGCGCCACGTAGTGGTCGCCGGAGCGGTACAGGTCCATCGGCATCTGCGCGGCCGCGCGCTCCGCACCGAGCACCTGGGTCATCAACCGGTCCATCTCCCGGAATGGGTCGAATCGAGTAGCCACAGCCCGTCACCTCCTTCGATGCCGGACCCCGGACCGCCCGGGGCCGGAAAGCTGATCCGGTGTGTCACCGGATGGGCTACGGAAGGAGTTTTAGCACTCTCGACCACTGAGTGCTAAGCCCAGATCGTTCGCGGGTGGCGAACGCTCAGACCCGCGCGGCGTGGGCGGCCAGCGCGTCGACGATCCGGACGTCCGCGTCCAGCCACGGCACCTGGTGCCAGTCGCCGAGCGGCAGCCAGCGCAGCTCGTCGTGCTCGACCAGCGGCTGCGGTTCGCCGTCCACGATCTCGGCCAGCCACAGCCGCATCGTGTACTTCTCGGACAGCCGCCAGGCGCCGTCGTCCGGTCCGGCCAGCTCGGCGCCGAGCCGCAGGCCGACCCCCAGCTCCTCGCGCAGTTCGCGGTGCACGCCCTGCACCGGTGTCTCCCCGGGCTCGACCTTGCCGCCGGGGAACTCCCAGCGACCGGCCAGGGAGACCGGGCCGGAACGGCGGGCGGCGAGCAGTGCCGTCGGCGCGTCGAGGTCGTCGACGATGGCGGCGGCCACCACGAGGGTCGGGGAATCGGGCACGATCGCAGTCTGCCAGCCGCTCCGGCCGGCACCGGTCCGGGTCAGCGGAGAGCGCAACCGGGAATGCCCGGTCACAGCAGGGACAGCCCGGCCAGGCTCACCCCGCCCGCGACCAGCGTGGCCAGCCCGCCCAGCAGCAGCGGCCGGCCGCCGGTCCGGATCAACCGGCCCAGGTGGATCTGGGTGCCCAGCGCCACCATCGCCGCGCCCAGCGCCAGCGTGGTCACCGGCTTCACCAGGCCGATCGCCGCCTCCGGCACCGCGCCGACGGTCCGCAGCAGCACCGCCAGCACGAAGCCGATCACGAAGCCCGGCACCAGCGGAGCGGTCCGCCCGCCGACCGTGTCCGAGGTCCGGCGCCGCACCATGCCCACCCCGGCGACCATCGGCGCCAGCAGCACCACCCGGGCGAGCTTGGCGACCACCGCGACGGTCAGCGCCGCCGCACCCACCGTGCCCGCCGCGGCCACCACCTGCGCCACCTCGTGCACCGACATCCCGGCCCACAGCCCCGCCGTCCGCTGGTCCAGCCCGAGCACCCGGCTGAGCAGCGGCAGCGCCACGATCGCCAGCGACCCGTACACGGTCACGAGTGCCACCGCGGTCGCCACGTCCTCCTCCTCGGCGTCGGCCACCGGGCTCATCCCGGCCACCGCCGCCGCCCCGCAGATCGAGAACCCGGTCGCCACCAGCAACGTCACCGCCCGCCGGACCCGCAGCAGCCGCCCGAGCCACAGCGTGACCCCGAAGGTGGTGGCCACCGTCACCAGCAGGACGACCAGCTCGCCCAGCCCCAGGTCCAGCACGTCGCCCACCGACAGTTGCAGCCCGAGCAGCACCACCCCGGCGCGCAGGATGTACCGCGCCGTCCAGGTCAGACCCGGCTCCAGCGCGGCCGGCAACCATCCGGCCGCCCGGGCCACCGCACCGAGCACGATCGCGATCAACAACGCCGGCGCCGCCGGAGCCGCCAGGCTGATCCCCACGCACACGCCCGACACCGCCAGCGCGGCCAGCACCCCAGGCAGCACCCGCGCGGCCCCGGGCCCGAACCCGCGCGCGTCCCGGGTCTCGAGCCCCCGCGCCGCCCGCGTCCCTCCCTGCGCGTCCGCGCCCCGCCGAGAGTGCACGAATGCACCCTTCCTGGCTCTGGAGGCGTGCATTCGTGCACTCTCGGCGTCGGCGGCCTGCGTCCGGGGGGCGGCGGGGGCGGGG
>NZ_JAAXOX010000011.1 GCF_012396125.1 Cellulomonas denverensis
GCCGGTACTCGCCGATCGCCCCGGCACCGGCGGCGGCCAGCGCGTCGACCAGGGCCCCGGCCTGCTCCACCGGGACGAAGACCACGTGCT
Source organism: Cellulomonas denverensis (assembly GCF_012396125.1). Taxonomy (GTDB): domain Bacteria; phylum Actinomycetota; class Actinomycetes; order Actinomycetales; family Cellulomonadaceae; genus Cellulomonas; species Cellulomonas denverensis. The sequence goes on from NZ_JAAXOX010000011.1 coordinate 91, forward strand.
TGTCCAGCGCCTGCGCCGGGGCGGGCACCAGCGGGCGAGGCGGTGCGGGCGAGGCGGTGCGGGGTGAGGCGGTGCGCGGCGGCGCGGACGAGGCGGCGCGGAGGGGGCGGTGCGGAGGGGGTGGTGCGGGGTGAGGCGCGGCGGGGCGGTGCGGCGATAAGGCGCGGAGGAGGCGGCGCGGCGGTGAGGTGGGATGGTGCGACTTCGGTGCTCCGGCCGCGAGGTCGGCGGCGCGGGTACCGAAGTCGGAGCGGGAGTGCCGAACTCGGCGCTGCGGGGGTGAGCCTGGGTGGGCGGTGAGCCTGGGTGGGCGGTGAGGCGAGGCAGGCAGTGAGGCGAGGTGGAGCCAGGTAACGCAGTCCGCCGGGGGCGAGCGCGGGGGAGTGAGCGCGGGGGAGCCAGCGCGGGGGCGCGGTGCCCTCGCCCGGCGGGCCGGTGCGGGGTCAGTCGAAGGCGCCCGCGACCGGGGCCAGGGCGCGGGTGAGCAGGTTCGGGAGGCTGGTGCGGTCGGCCCCGGCGCGGGACCACTCCTGCACCGCGGCGATCAGCGCGCCGGACCAGGCGGTGGCGGCGACCCGGGCGTGCAGCGGGTCCAGGCCGGCGGCGGCGGGCAGCAGGGCGTCCGCGACGGCGAGGGTGCGGCGGGCGGCGGCCAGGTGCAGGTCCTCGCCGAGCCCCATCGCGTCGGACTGGGTGAAGGCGAGTGCGACGTGGTCGGCGGGCAGGTCGCCGGCCAGTCGGAGCAGGGCGGTGCGGGCCGCCGAGCTCCCGGCGCCGGCCGTCGGGGCGGCCAGGTCGGCGCGCAGCCGGGTGACCAGGTCGTCGAACCCGGCCCACAGCAGGTCGGACTTCTGGTCGAAGTAGTTGAAGAAGCTGGACCGGCTGACCCCGGCGCGCTGGGTGATGTCCGCGACCGAGGTGGCGTCGTAGCCCCGCTCCAGGAACAGTTCCCCGGCGGCCTCCTCCAGCATGGCCCGGGACGAGGCGCGGGGGCGTCCGCGGCGTGTGGGCATGGTCACGTGCTCATGGTAGGTGCCGGGCCGAAGGTCCCCCTTATTCTTGGATCCGGTTCAACAATCCCGAGTCGAAGGTGGAGCCCCCGTGGCCCGTCAGTCCGTCCTGGTCCTCGCCGCCGCCCTGCCGGTGCTGCTGGTCGCCGCGTGCACCGGTGGTGGCGGCAGCACCGCCACCCCCACCGCGCAGGACGGCGGCACCCTGGTGTACGCCAGCGGCGACGCCGAACCGACCTGCCTGGACCCGCACGTCGGCGGCAACTACCCGCAGGCGCTGATCAGCACCCAGTACCTGGAGCCGCTGGTCGGCCGGGCCGAGGACGGCACGATCCTGCCCTGGCTCGCCACCGACTGGCAGACCAGCGATGACGGTCTGACCTGGGACTTCACCCTCGCCGACGGGATCGAGTTCACCGACGGGACGCCCTTCGACGCCGAGGCGGTCCGGGCCAACATCGAGCACCTGCAGGACCCGGACACCGGATCGTCCACCGGCTACCTGGCGGTGCAGAAGGTGGCCTCGGTGGAGGCGGTCGACGCCACCCACGCCCGGTTCCACCTGACCGAGCCGGACTCGGCGCTGCTGGAGTCGCTCAGCCAGCAGTGGACCGCGATGCAGTCCCCGGCCGGCATCGCGCGCGGGATGGAGGAGAACTGCGCCGCACCGGTCGGCACCGGACCGTTCATCGTGGAGCGCTGGATCCCGCAGCAGCAGGTCGACCTGGTCCGCAACGACGACTACGCCGGGCTGGACCCCGAGGCCGGGCACGACGGCACCGCGCACCTGGACGGCCTGACCTGGCGGTTCATCCCGGATGCCGCCACCCGCTACGCCGCGCTGCGCTCCGGTGAGGTGCAGGTGATCGACAACCCGCAGCCGGATGCGGTGGCCGCCGCCGGTGGGGACATCACGCTGATCGACGCCCCGCGCCCCGGCGCCTCCAACCGGATCGAGCTGAACTCCGCCCAGGCGCCCTTCGACGACATCCGGGTCCGGGAGGCCTTCATCCGGGCGGCCGACGTGGATGCCGGGATCGAGACCCTGTTCGCCGGGACGGTCGAGCGCTCCACCTCGGTGCTGTCCAGCGTCGAGCCCGATGTGCTTTCCGACCCCGGCCTGTTCGGGGCCGACCTGGACCGGGCGAACGAGCTGCTGGACCAGGCGGGCTGGACCGAGCGCGACGCCGACGGCTACCGCACCCGGGACGGTGAGCGGCTGACCGTGCGTTTCCCGGTCAGCACCAACCAGTCGGTCGCCGCGGAGCAGTCGCTGTTCGAGCAGATCCAGGCCGGGGCCAAGCAGGCCGGCTTCGACGTGGTGCTGACCCCGCTGGACCTGTCCGGCTGGTACACCGCGCTCGGGGCGAACGAGTACGAGGCGGTCAGCGCGCCCTACACCAAGGTCGGCCCGGACGTGCTGCGGATCCTCTACCACTCCGACGGCACGATCCCGGCGCCCAGCGGGTACTTCGCCAACCACGCCCAGCTCAAGGACCCCGCACTGGACGACCTGCTGGACCGCGCCGTGGCCACCGCCGACCCGGACGAGCGCGCCGGCCTCTACCAGCAGGCGCAGCAGATCATCCTGGACAGCTACACCGTGCTGCCGCTGTACGACCAGCTGAACCGGTTCCTGGTCAGCGGCGCCGAGGGCGTGCGCACCCTGAACACCGTGGCGACGCCGACCTTCCTCGACGCCCGCCTGGTTTCCTGACCCGTGGTCTGGTGGCGGTGGCTGCTGGGCCGGATCGGCTCGGCGCTGCTGGTGGCCTGGGTGGTCGCCACCGCGGTGTTCTTCGCCCTGCGCGCGGCCGGTGGTGACCCGACCGAGGCGATCCTCGGCGGACCGGGCTCGCAGGCCGGACCGGAGGCGGTGGCGGCGGCCCGGGAGCAGTACGGGCTGGACCGGCCGCTGGTGGTGCAGTACCTGACCCAGTTGTGGCGGGTGGTCACCCTGGACCTCGGCGACTCCTACGCCCGCCGGATGCCGGTGAGCGAGCTGCTGGCCGCACAGCTGCCCGGCACCTTCCTGCTGGCGGTGCTGGCGTTGGTGCTGGCCTGGGTGCTGGCGCTCGCGGTCGCCACCGCCGCGACCCGGGCGCACGGGCCGGTGGGCCGGGCCTGTGCGGCGGTGCTGCGCGGCGCCGAGGTGGTCGCCGCCGTGGTGCCGCACTTCTGGTTGGGCGCGGTCTTGATCGGCGTGTTCTCCACCGCCCTGGGCTGGTTCCCGGCGACCAGTGCCGGCGACGACCCGGCCTCACTGGTGTTGCCCACCGTCACGCTGGCGGTGCCGGTCGCCGGGTTCCTCGGCCAGCTGATCCGGGACTCGGTCGCCGAGGCGGAGGCGGCGCCGTTCGCGGTCACCGCCCGGGCGCGCGGCGGCTCGGCGGTCGGGGTGCTCTGGCGGCACAGCCTGCGGCACGGTGTGCTGCCCGCGGTGTCGCTGTCCGGCTGGGCCTTCGGTTCGTTGCTGTCCGGGGCGGTGGTGGTGGAGACGTTGTTCGGGCGGCCGGGTCTGGGCCGGTTGCTGCTGGACGCCACCCTGAGCCGGGATGTGCCGGTGGTGATCGGTGCGGTGCTGGTGGTGGCGCTGGCCTATGTGGTCGTGATGACGGTGGTCGACCTGATCGAACGCCTGCTCGACCCGCGGACCGCCCCGGTCACCGCGGTGGTGCCGGAGGTGGTGGCATGACCGGCCGGGTCGCCACCGTGCTCGCCGCGGTCGTGGTGGGCCTGATCGCGGTCGCCGTGGTCTGGCCCGGCCTGCTGGCCCCGGGCGACCCCACCGCGATCGACCCGTTGCACAGCTTCCTGCCGCCCGGGCCCGGTCACTGGCTCGGCACCGACGAGTCCGGGCGCGACCTGTGGACCCGGGTGGTGCACGGCGCGCGCGCCTCGGTGGGCATCGGGGCGGCGGCCACCGCGATCGGGGTCGGGGCCGGACTGGTGCTCGGGCTGGCCGCCGGACTCGGTCCGCGCTGGCTGGACGCCGCGGTCGGCCGGGTGCTGGAGGTGCTGTTCGCGCTGCCCACCCTGGTGCTGGCGCTGCTGCTGGTCGCGGTGCAGGGCGCCGGGGTGCGGTCCTCGGTGCTGGCGGTCGGGGTGGCGACCGCCCCCGGCTACGCCCGGATCCTGCGCGCCCGGGTCCGTACGGTGGCGGCCTCCGGCTATGTGGAGGCGGCCCGGCTGGAGGGACATGGGCCGGTGCGGGTGCTCGGCCGGCACCTGCTGCCGAACACGCTGTGGCCGCTGGTGTCGGTGGCCACGCTCGGGATCGGGCAGGCGGTGGTCTGGGTGTGCGCGCTGAGCTTCCTCGGCCTCGGCGCCCTGCCCCCGTCGCCGGAATGGGGCGCGATGCTGAACGCCGGCCGGCTCTACCTGGACTCGGCCTGGTGGCTGACCGTGATGCCGGGCACCGCGATCACCCTGACCGCAGCGGCGCTGACCGTGCTGGGCCGCCGGATCGGCCGGGTGGCGACATGACCGCGCCGGTGCTCGACGTCGCCGGGCTGCGGGTGGCCTTCGGCCGCCCGGTGCTGCACGGGATCGACCTGCGGATCGACCCGGGGGAGTGCCTGGCCGTGGTCGGTGGCTCCGGGGCCGGCAAGTCGGTGCTGGCCCGGGCGCTGGTCGGTCTGGAACCGTCCACGGCGGACACCTTCTCCCTGCTCGGCCGGGACGCCCGTGCCTTCGGGCCGCGGCAGTGGCGGGCGGCCCGGGGCCGGGACGTCGGACTGGTGCTCCAGGACGCCCTCGGCTCGCTGGACCCGCTGCGCACGGTGGGCGCCGAGGTGGCCGAGACCCTGGCGATCCGGCGCCCGCGCGACGACTCCGGCCGCCCGGCCCCCCGGCTGCCCCGCGCCGCCCGCCCGGCCCGGGTGCACGAGCTGCTGGCCCGGGCCGGGCTGCCCGAACCGGAGCTGCGCGCCCGGCAGCGTTCCGGCCAGCTCTCCGGCGGGATGCGGCAACGCGCGCTGATCGCCGCCGCCCTGGCCGCCGATCCGCCGCTGCTGATCGCCGACGAGCCGACCACCGCGCTGGACGCCACCGTCGCAGCGCGGGTGCTGGACCTGCTCGCCGACCTGCGCGACGCCGGCACCGCCGTGCTGCTGATCACCCACGACCTGGCCGCGGTGTCCCGGGTCGCCGACCGGGTGCTGGTGATTGACGACGGCCGGGTGGTGGAGTCCGGCCCGGTCGCCGAGGTGGTCGGCGCGCCCCGGCACGCGGTCACCCGGCGACTGGTCGCCGCCGCCCGGCTGCCGGACGGACCCGGCCCGATGCCCGCACCCGGCGACCCGGTGCTGACCGGACGCGGACTGCGCCGGGTGTTCCCGCTGCCCGGTGGCCTGCACCTGCCCGCGGTGGACGGGGTGGACGTGCAGCTGCGCGCCGGCGAGGCGATCGGGCTGGTCGGTGAGTCCGGCTCCGGCAAGACCACGCTGGCCCGCCTGCTGCTGGCCGCCGACACCCCGGGCGCCGGAACGGTGGAACTGGACGGTGGCCCGTGGTCGGCGCTGCCCGAGTCCCGCCGTCGTGCGCAGCGGGGAGCGATCCGGTGGGTGCCGCAGGACCCGCTCGGCTCGATGGACCCCCGGCTGACCGTCGGCGCCGTGCTCCGCCAGGCCCGGACCGGCGACTCCTCGCCCACGGTCGAGCAGCTGCTGGCCGCCGTGCATCTGCCGCCCGAACTCGCCGCCCGCCGCCCACGCACCCTCTCCGGCGGGCAGCGGCAGCGGGTCGCGATCGCCCGGGCGCTGGCGAGCGATCCCCGGGTGCTGGTGCTGGACGAGCCGGTCTCCGCCCTCGACGTTCAGGTGCAGGCCGCGGTGCTCGAGCTGCTGGTGGAGCTGCGGCGATCCGCCGGGCTGTCACTGGTCCTGGTCTCGCACGACCTCGGGGTGATCCGGCGGGTGTGCGACCGGGTGCTGGTGATGAGCGGGGGGCGGGTGGTCGAGCAGGGGGCGGTGGCGGAGGTGTTCGCCGCGCCGCGGCATCCGGTGACCCGCGAGTTGCTGGCGGCCCGGGCGATGCCGACCGGATGACGGGTGCGGCGCGTTGACCTCCGTGCGGCCGGTTGAGCAGCGATGATGGAACCGGTTGTTCTGGATCGGTCGCTAAGGGGTCGCGGTATGGCAGCAGGTGGCGAGCCGCGCCGCCCCTCGCTGAAGGATGTCGCCCGCGAGGCGGGGGTGTCGTACCAGACCGTCTCCCGGGTGGTGAACGGCGGCCCGCGGGTCTCCCAGGAGACCCGGTCGCGGGTCCAGGACGTGATCGCCCGCCTCGGGTACCACCGCAACGACACCGCCCGTGCGCTGGTGACCAGCCGGTCCCGGACGATCGGGATCATCGCCGACGCCTCGCCGCGATACGGCCCGGTCAGCACGCTGGCGGCGGTCGAGGCGGCGGCGCGGGAGGCGGGCTACACCGCCGTGGTGACCACGCTGCGCGCGCCGGACTGGCAGATCGCGGTCCGGGCGTTCTCCTCGTTCATCGAACGGGGGGTGGAGGGGATCGTGGTGATAGCGCCACGGATGCCGCTGGACAAGGTCACCCAGGAGATCACCATCCCGGTGCCGGTGGTGCTGTTGGCCCCCGGCGAGACCAGCACCCCGAAGCTGACCGTGTTCTACGAGGACCAGGAGCTCGGTGCCCGCCTGGCGACCCGGCACCTGATCGAGCTCGGGCACCGGGAGATCGCGCATCTGGCCGGGAGCCAGGACTGGCTGGACGGCCAGGTGCGGCTGCGCGGCTGGCTCGGCGAGCTGCGGGATGCCCGGATCCCCGCCCTGCCGGTGCGGTACGGCGACTGGACCGGGGACAGTGCGTACCGGATCGGGCAGCGGATGATCGCGGACGGTCTGCCCGGCTCGATCTTCATCGCCTCGGACCTGATGGCGCTCGGCTTCCTGCGGGCGATGTACGAGCACGGGGTGCGGGTACCCGACGACATCTCGGTGGTCGGCTTTGACGACAACGAGTTCGCCTCGCAGGTCTTCCCGCCGCTGACCACCGTGCGGCAGTCGTTCGTCACGGTCGGGACCAGGTGCATGGAGATCCTGCTGCGCCTGATCGACGGTGAGCCGGCCGACACCACCCCGGCCCAGCCCGAGCTGATCGTGCGGGCCTCCACGGCTCCGCCCCGCTGACACCGCCGCCCCGCCCGCCCCTCGGTCCACCGCCCTCGCCGGCCCGTCTCCGATCCACACTTCGCGCTGGGCCCACCCGTCCCGTGGGCCCACCCGTCCCGCGGCCCACCCGTCGCGCCGCCCACCCGTCCCGCGGGCCCACCGTCCCGCTGGGTCCCCGCTCCACCCATCCCGCTGCCCCCTCCCCGGCCGTCGCTCGTCCCATGTTTGGGCGAACGTTCGCCTAGATCCTTGACGGCGATAGGGCGAACGTTCACACTGGCGTAGTCATCGGCCTCGACGCGGAGGCGATGACCGGGCCGGACCTCCGGGGGTGGGTCGCCCGGCCGGACCATCCAGCTTCACCGATCAAGGGAGATTGATGATGTTGCGCACGTGGAAGTGGGCGGCCCCGGTCGCCGTGGCCGCGCTGGCTCTGGCGGCCTGCTCGTCGGAGGCGGATGACACCGCCGCGGACGACTCGGGCGTCTCCGCCCAAGCCGACGCGGCGCTCGCCGAGCTGGCGGACCAGGTGCTGGCCACCGGCCCGCACGGGGAGGAACCGTCACCGGCGGAGGTGGCCGACCTCAGCGACGAGGAGGTGGCTCAGGTGGCCGACCTCGGGGCCACGGCAGCGATCGTGATGCACTACGGCGGCAATGACTGGGCCAATGCTCAGATCGACGGCCTGAAGACCCGCTTCGCCGAGCTGGGCATCGAGGTGGTCGCCGTCACGGACGCGAACTTTGACCCCGGGCAGCAGGTGTCCGACATCGAGACCGTGATGGCCAAGAACCCGGACATCATCGTCTCGATCCCGACCGACCCGGTGGCGACCGCCGCGGCCTATCAGGCGGCGGCCGACGCCGGCATCAAGCTCGTGTTCATGGACAACGTGCCCGACGGCCTGGAGGCCGGCACGGACTACGTGTCGATGGTCTCGGCCGACAACTACGGCAACGGCGTCGTCTCGGCGCACCTGATGGCCAAGTCCCTCGGCGGCGCCGGGAAGATCGCGGTGATCTACCACGAGGCGGACTTCTTCGTGACCCAGCAGCGCTACGACGGGTTCATGACCACGATCGAGGAGCAGTACCCCGACATCGAGGTCGTCACCGAGCGGGGCATCGCCGGTCCGGACTTCGCCGGTGACGCGCAGAAGGTCGCCGACGCCCTGCTCACCCAGAACGCCGACCTGGACGGCATCTGGGCCGTCTGGGACGTGCCGGCCGAGGGCGTGATGGCCGCAGCCCGGTCCGCGGGCCGCAATGACCTGAAGATCGCCACCCAGGACCTGGGCACCAACGTCGCCATCGCCCTGGCGCAGGACGACATGGTGATCGGCCTGGGCGCCCAGCGGCCCTACGAGCAGGGTGTGACCGAGGCGAACCTCGCCGCGGGTGCGCTGCTCGGCCGCGAGGCACCGGCGTTCGTGGCACTCCCGGCGCTCCCGGTCACGCACGACAACGTGCTGGAGGCCTGGTCCACGGTCTACAACCAGGACCCGCCGAGCGACCTGGCCAACGCCTTCACCGACTGACCGTCCGCCCCCCACGACCACCGAGGAGGTGGAGATGCCTTCCCCTGCTGCGCCCCGCACCGGGCATGGCGACCACACCACCGGCCCGGGCACGGTGCCCGCGGTCCGGATGCGGGCGATCGACAAGGCCTTCGACGGCGTACCGGTCCTGCGGGACGTGTCCTTCGAGGTCCTGCCCGGTGAGGTGCACGCGCTGGCCGGCGGCAACGGCGCCGGCAAGTCGACACTGATGAAGATCCTGCAGGGCGTCTACCAGCGGGATGCCGGGACCGTCGAGGTCTTCGGCACCGACCTGCGGGCCAGCTCGATCCAGGAGGCCAAGGCCGCCGGGATCGGGATGGTCTTCCAGGAGTTCTCCCTGGTCAGCACCCTCACCGTCGCCCAGAACATCTTCCTGGACGACGAGCCCCGTCGCCGCGGACTGATCGACGACGCCCGGATGCGCCGGGAGGCCGCCGCGCTGCTGCGCCGGATCGAGGTCGACATCGACCCCGGTGCGGAGGTGGGTGGCCTGCCGACCGCCCAGTGGCAGCTCACCGAGATCGCCAAGGCGCTCAGCCGGGACGCCCGGGTGCTGATCATGGACGAACCCACTGCGTCCCTGGCCAAGCACGAGGTCGACGCCCTGTTCGAGCTGATCGGCCGCCTGAAGGCCCAGGGCATCGCGATCATCTACATCTCGCACCGGATGGACGAGGTCGACCGGATCGCCGACCGGATCACCATCCTGCAGGGCGGGCGGCACCTGCTGACCGCACGGCTGGCGGACATCACCCCGCAGGAGATCGTCGCGGGGATCGCCGGGCGGGAGCTCGCCGCGGCGGGCCGGGCGGTCGGCGGTGTCCCGGCCGACGCCCCGGTGCTGCTGGAGGTGCGCGACCTGCACGCCCGCGGGGTACACGGCGCCGACCTGCGGCTGCACGCGGGGGAGGTGCTCGGCATCGCGGGCCTGATGGGCTCGGGCCGGACCGAGCTGGCGGGCGCCCTGTTCGGGGTGAACCCGATCACTGCCGGGACGGTCACCCGCGACGGTCAGCCGCTGCGGATCGGCTCGCCGCGGGACGCGATCGCCGCCGGCATCGTGCTCGTGCCGGAGGACCGGCGGTTGCAGGGCCTGGTGCTGGACCACTCGGTCCGCTCCAACCTGGTCCTGCCGCTGCTGCACCGGGTGCTGCGCCGGGGGCTGGTCGCCGTCGACCAGGTCCGGCGGCTCTCGGACGAACTGATCCAGCGGTTCTCGATCGCCGTGGCACGGCCGGACGCCCCGGCCCGCCTCCTGTCCGGCGGCAACCAGCAGAAGATCGTCATCGCGAAGTGGCTCGGGACGGCTCCCGACGTCCTCGTGATGGACGAACCCACCGCCGGCGTGGACGTCGGCACCAAGTCGGAGATCGTCCGGATCGTGCGCGAGCTCGCGCGGGACGGGAAGGGAGTTGTCGTGATCTCGTCCGAGTTCCCCGAGCTGATCGCCATGTGCGACCGGTTCCTGATCATGCGCGACGGGGTGGTGGTCGACAGCCTCGACGCCGCCGAGGTCGCCTCGGAGGTCGAGCTGGAGCTCGCGGTGCAGGGGCTGGCCGCATGACCGCCCCCGCCGCCCTGACCGGCGAGGTGGTCGCACCGAGCGGCTGGCGCGCGATCGCCGCCCGGATCGACTGGCGCCGGGACATCATCTACGTCGGGTTCGTGCTGGTGTTCTGCGTCTTCGCGCTGCTCCTGGGCGACCAGGGGTTCCTCAGCTCGACCAACCTGCTGAACATCCTGCGCCAGACCGCGATCGTGGCGATCATGGCGGTCGGCATGACCTTCGTGATCGCCGCCGCGGAGATCGATCTGTCCGTCGGGTCGGTGGCCGGCCTGTCCTCGATCACCACGGCGATCACGATCTCGCACGCCGGACTGGTGCCGGGCATCGTGGCCGGGTTGGCGGTCGGCCTGCTGGTCGGCGCGATCAACGGTGCCCTGGTGGCCTACGTCCGGATCCCGTCCTTCCTGGTCACACTGGCCATGCTGGGCATCGCGGTCGGGGTCGCCCAGTGGGTGACGGCCTCCGCACCCCAACCGATCCTGGACAGCACCTTCAACACGGTGTTCGGCTCGGGCAACATCGGCCCGCTGCCGGGTCTGGTGGTCTGGATGGCCATCGTCGTCGCGATCGGCGCCGTGGTGCTGCGCAAGACCCGGTTCGGCCGGCGGGTGCTGGCGACCGGCGCCAACCGGGTGGCCGCCGAGTACTCCGGCGTCAACACCGCCCGGATCACCTTCCGGGTGATGCTCATCTGCTCGATGACCGCCGCCCTCGCCGGGATGCTCTACGCCGGCCGGCTGCACTCCGGCCGGTTCCAGTGGGGCTCGGGCGACGAGATGAACGCGATCGCCGCGGTGATCCTCGGCGGCACCGCGCTCTCCGGCGGCAAGGGCTCGGTGATCGGCACCCTGTTCGGCGCCCTGCTCATGGCCCTGATCAGCAACGGGCTGATCCTGGCGGGCCTCGATTCCAGCCAGCAGCAGGTCGTGCGGGGCGTGATCATCGTGCTCGCGGTGGCGCTCGCCCGCAAGAAGTGACGTCAGCACCAATCCCCTCGATGAAAGGAAGAGCCGTGCCCCACAGCAGCGGTGCGCAGCGCCCTGTCACCATTTCCGACCACCGTCTCGCCCTCCATGGCGAACCGACCGCGCTCTACGGCGGCGCCGTGCACTACTGGCGCCTGGACCGTGACCGATGGGAACCCATCCTCGACTCGGTCGCGGCGATGGGCTTCACGATGATCTCGATCTACATCCCGTGGGAGGTGCACGAGATCTCCCGGGGCCAGTTCGACTTCGGGCAGATCAACCCCTCGAACGACATCGATGCCTTCCTCACGCTGTGCGAGCGCAAGGGGTTCTCGGTCGTCGTGCGGCCCGGCCCGCAGATCAACTCCGAGCTCACCTGGTTCGGCTACCCGAAAAGGATCCTGGCCAACGAGCGCCTGCACGCCCGCAGCGCCCGCGGCTCCAAGGTGATCCTGACCCAGGTGCCCAAGCCGATCCCGGCGCTGAACTACGCCAGCGAGGAGTTCTTCGAGGAGACCGCGCTCTGGTACGACGCGATCTGCGCGATCCTGGCCAAGCACGCCTACCCGCACGGTGGGATCGTCGCCGCCCAGGTCGACAACGAGATGGCCTACTTCTTCAACGTCAACGCCTACGCGGCCGACTTCTCCGAGGAGTCCATCGCGGGCTACCGGCAGTTCGTGCTGGACAAGTACGGCGACCTCGCCACCGTCGCCGCGGTCTACGGCCGGGCGTACACCGATCCGGCCCAGCTCGACCCGCCGCGTCGGTTCGCCGGCACCGAGCGCCAGGACATCCCCTGGTACACCGATTGGGCGGAGTACCGGGAGCGGTACCTGGTGACCTCGATGGACCGGCTCGGCGGCATGATGCGCGAGCGCGGCCTCGGCGGGATCGCCCTGTTCCACAACTACCCCCACCCGCTCGGCCCGGGCGGCGCGGCCTCCGGCTTCACCACGCCGTTCAACCTGATGGGCCTGGAGGAGAAGCTGGACTTCGTCGGCTTCGACATCTACGCCCGCAAGGAGCTGTACTCGCACGTCAAGACCGTCGTGTCCTACGTGGTCGGGTCCAGCCGGTACCCGTACATCCCCGAGTTCATCGCGGGCGTCTGGCCCTGGTACCTCAACCCGGGCGACCTGTCCGACGAGGAGTTCGTCACCAAGGCGGCGCTGATGCACGGCATCAAGGGCTTCAGCCGCTACATGCTGGTCGAGCGGGACCGGTGGCTTGACTCCCCGATCCGGCGCGACGGCCGCGAGCGGGCGGACAAGGTCGAGATGTTCGGGCACGTCAACGCCCTGCTCAGCGAGAACGGCCTGGACCGGTACTCGCGTGAGGCGGACGCGCTGCTGCTCGCCAACCGCGACTACGACCGGCTGGAGGCGGCTGCGGTGCTGGTGTCCTTCCCCGGGGACTTCCTGGAGACGCCCTCCGGCTTCTCGGAGTACGCGGGGCCGCTGACGGTCAGCGAGGAGCCGCTCGGCTTCGACCAGCCGGTGCAGCTGGCCAAGGGCACCTGGTTCACCGCGTTCTCGCAGGCGATGGCCGGCTCCGGGCTGGGCTACCTGCTGTCGGACACCGCCCTGGCGCCCGACCGCTGGGCCGGTCGCAAGCTGGTGGTGGTCACCACCCTCGACTACCTGGACGCCGGCCTGCAGCAGTCGCTGCTGCGGCACGCCGAGGCCGGGAACACCGTCGTGATGGGACCGAAGGCGCCCGCGCTGGACCAGACGATGCGACCGTGCACGATCCTGGCCGACGCCCTCGCCGCCGGCACGGAGACCGACGGCGTCCGGCGGGCCACCGTCGGCACCGGTCGGCTCGTGCTGGTCCGGGATCTCGACCGGGTGCCCGAGGTGGTCGCCGCCGAAGGACGGGACGCCGGGGTCACCGCCTGGACCGCCAACGACCCGGCGCTGGACGTCGCCATCCACGGCACCCCCGAGGACCCGGCGGCGAAGGTGGTGTACGTGGCGAACCCGACCGACCGGGAGATCGCGGCCACCGTCCGCCCGGGCACCGTCACCGGCACGGTCACCGAACTGTGGTCCGGCCGCACGGTGCCCGTCGAGGACGGCGCGATCACGGACACGCTGCCGCCCTACTCCATCCACGTCTACCGGTGCACCGTCACCGCCTGAAAGGACAAGGTCAATGCTGCACAAGGACGTCCTCATGGCCGACATCGACGTCGACCAGTGGCGCAACGCCCAGTCCCTCCTCCTACGCTCGGCGAAGGCCGCCCGGCGGATCGTGGTCATCCATGAGGCCGGGCGGGTGCTCAAGCTCCGGCACACCGACGGGATCCCGGTGGCGGGCACGGTGACGACGGTCGACGACCCGGCCGGGGTCGCCCGGGAGCTGTACCGGGCCAACGCGGACACCACCGACCTGGTGGTGGTGCTCGACCGCGACGACGTCGACGCCTACTTCGCCTCGATCCAGGACGCCTGGGACATCGACGCCGACCTGGACGCCTTCGTCCAGAACACCTACGCCACGATCGACAGCTTCCCGGCCGGCATCGTGACCCACCCCGGCCCGGCCCGGTCGCAGCTCGGCCTGCAGTGGCGGATCGGCGCCTCGCTCCAGGAGGTGGAGGCCGCCGCCCGCGCCCACGTGGCACCCGGCACGACGGCGGTGCTCGGCGTGTACGACGCTGGGGCGCTGTGGACCTCCCTGGTCCTCGACCTGGACGAGGAGTGGAAGGTCACCTCGGTCACCACCGCCGACCCGTCGCTGGTCGACATCGCCGGGCCGCGGGACGAGGTGCTGGACCGGCTGGTGACCTGGCAGCGCGACCGGGGGCGGGAGGTGTCCTACGCGCTGCTGCTCGACCGGGCGGTGGCCGAGGAGTTCCTGGCGGCCACCGGGGTGGACAAGGCGGCCGTGCTGACCGGCGCCCTGAGTTCGGGCACCGCGTCGATCCGGGAGGGCGCGGCGCGCGGCTGACCTGGCGGTCCTCGGGGGTGTGGTGCGAGCGGGAGGGCTCGTGCCACACCCCGGGGGCGTGCGTCCGGGGTGTGGCGTGCGCGGACACCCACCACCCCATCCCCCCTTCCGACACCCTCATTCCGTGCACAGCCGGCACCCAGCGGCCCGGACCTGCCACCTCCCGGACAGCAAGGTCGGCCGCGCGCGGCACACCGTCGTGCGCGAACGAGGGGAACGGGACATGGGTGGGATGCCCAGTGCAGGTCAGTCGCCGAGGTGAAGCCGGTGACCACGCTGGCGGCGACCGGCGTCCCGGCCCGGACGGCACTGATAGCCGCCGTGGCGAGCGTGCTGGCGGGCTGGGTGCTGCTGGTGATGCGGCGGCGGGCCCTGCGGCGCTGATCGAGTCGGCGGCGCGAGCCGTCGCCCCTGGGTAGCGACCAGGAACGAGTGGCGCCCTCCCCTCAACTCGTCCACCATCACCACTCAGATCCGCCACCGAGGGCTTCCCGACCGGCACCATCGGGTCCGCGCGGTTACTCCTCCGCGCCTCGAGGCGTCGTCGACGACGCGAAACAGGGGGAAGCTCCATGCGTGGATGGGTCAGTGCCGGACGAGGCGCGCGGGTCGCCGCCGTGACCGGCGTGTTGCTGCTCGGATCGGGGGTCGCCACCACCGTGGCCGCCGAGGGGTCGCCTGCGACGGAACCGGTGGTCCAGCCGACCTCCGAGCCTGCCCCCGAGCCGGAGGAGTCCCTCGCACCGGATGCCGGCACGGTCCCCGCCGAGGAGGCAGAGCCCGCCACTCCGGCCGTGACCGCCACCGACGACCCGTCCCAGCCTGCCGTCACCGAAGAGACCGCGGTCACGTGGCTCACGGCCGTGCGGGGCCGCACGCAGATGGTGCCGTGGGCCGAGACCTTCGCGCAGCTCTACCCAGACGCAGGGGAGGTCACCCTGGTCGGTGTCAGCGGCCCGACCTTCGGCACGGCGTCGGTGGACCTCTCCGCCGGCACGATCGAGTACGTCGCTCCGGACGAGACGCCGGGCACCGACGACCCGCTCACGGTGACGGTGCTCGCCGGCGGGACCGAGTATCAGGTCCTGTTCCTGGTGACGGTCCATCACGAGACGATCGGGGTTCCGATCCAGCGGTACACGCCGGCCGAGGTGCCTGTCACCTTCGGTTACGTCGCACCCGAGCGGAGTCCGGACGGAGCCGCTCAGACCGAGCCGGTTCCGGCGGCCGGAGCGGACGCGGCGGAGACCCGAGCCGCGGTTCCGCTGGCCAGTGCTGCGCTCGATCGCATCACGGCCATCGGCCCGGTCGATCCGGCCCACGGCTCGGCAGCACTGGACGCGGCCACCGGGCAGGTCACCTTCACCCCAGCGGCGGGCCACATCGGCGCCGTCCAGTTCCCCTACACGGTGACGGGCGTGGGTGGCGAGGCCACCGGCACGGTCCAGGTCGACGTCCTGCCACGGCTGGCCGACGCCGCCGTGCGCGTGGCTACCCCGGTGGACACCGCCGTGGTCGTCCACCCCGCTGCGGCCGCCGGGGGCAACGGCGTGGCCGTCGGGTCCACCTGGACCGACCCCGGGCACGGCACGCTGAGCGCACCACCGGCGCCGCACGACCTGACGTACACCCCGGCCACCGGGTTCACCGGTCAGGACACGTTCGTGGTGACCGTGACCGATCCTGCTGGGCAGAACGTCCGGGTCACGGTGACGGTCGACGTCGGCGTGCTGCCGGCCACCGGTGTCCAGGTCGGGGCGGGGCTGGCCGTCGCCGGGGCGGCCGTCCTGGCCGGTGCCGGGCTGGTGCTCCTGCGCCACCGGGCCCTGCAGCGCTGAACCCAACCTTTCCGCCTCCCTGTACGTCATCTGAGTACCGCGGTCCACACGCTGCCGCGGACCAAACCGCCGGGATGCCGCACCGGCGCCGACGAGGGGAACGGCCATGGACGGGTGGATGAGGGCAGGACGAGGGCTGCGGGTGGTCGCGGTGGCCGGAGTCATGGTGATCGGGACCGGCGCGGTGTCGGCCGTAGCGGCCGAGCCCACACCGCCGGTGCCGGAGGTGACCGCCGAGCAGCCCCTCGCGGAACCGGATCCCGGCTCGGTGCCGGACCCGGATGCCGGGGTGGGGGCGACCGATCCGGCGGAGGTGACCGAGCCCGGCCCGATCGACGAGGGGGAGACCGTCCTGCCGGATCCCGCCGGCCCGGACGGTGATGTCGTGGCGGAGTCGCCGGCACCGGAGCCCGGCGCCGCCCCGCCGCAGGCTCCGGCTCCGGCAGCGGACACCGATCTGGGACTCGCACCGGCGGCCGTGGCCGAGTCGGCCTCGCTCGACCTGCTGGTGGCGGCGGGCGCTCCCACGGTGGTGGACTACCGGTCGGCGCTGCCCGCGTCCGGCCAGGACGAGTGGGCGGGGCAGCAGTCCGCGAGCTACACGGCGAACGGCGGCACCGTCGGCGGTCCCTGGCCAACGGGACGCTGCGCTACGTCCCGGCCGCGGACTTCGTGGGCACGGACGTGTTCTCGGTGACGGTGCGGGACTACGCAGGACAGGTGGTGGAGGTCGAGGTCAGGGTCACGGTGACGGATCCCACGGTGGTGCCCCCGGCCGGCGAGGTCCCGCCGACGACCACGGCACCGCCGACCACCACGGTGCTGGCCGCCACCGGTGCGGGGGTGCCGGCCGGGCTGGCCACGGCGGGTGCCACGCTGCTCGCCGGGGCGGGTGCCCTGCTGCTGCGTCACCGGCTGCAGCGCCGGGCCTGAGCCCCGGACCTGAGCCCCGGCAGCCCGGCGGCGGTGGTCACGCGATGAGCGCGTCCACCGCCTCCGGGCTGAGCACGTGGTCGACCGCCATCGCGCTGGCGCCGAGGATGCCGACCTGGGATCGGGCCTGCGAGGTGACGATCCGCAGGTGCTGGGTGGCCAGCGGGAGGGTGCGGGAGTAGACCACCTCACGGATGCCGGCGATCAGGTGTTCGCCGGCCTCGGCCAGGATGCCGCCGATCACGATCATCGACGGGTTGAGCAGGCTGACGCAGGCGGCGAGCACGGCGCCGATCTCCCGCCCGGCCTGGCGCACGGCGCGGCTGGCGGCGAGGTCGCCGGAGCGGACCAGGGCGACCACGTCGGCGCCGGTGGCGGCGGTCAGACCCTGGCGGGTGAGGGCGGCAGCGACCGCGTGGCCGGAGGCGACGGCCTCCAGGCAGCCGACGTTGCCGCACCGGCAGGGCACGCCCTCGGCGCCCGGGACGGCGATGTGGCCGATGTCCCCGGCGGTGCCCTGGGCGCCGCGGCGCAGGTCGCCGTCGCAGATCACGCCGGAGCCGATGCCGGTGGCGACCTTGACGAACAGCAGGTCGTCCACGTCCGGCCAGGCGGTGCGGTGCTCGCCGAGGGCCATCAGGTTCACGTCGTTGTCGACCAGCACCGGGGCGTGCAGCTGGGCGGCCAGGATGCCGGGCACGTCGACGTCGTCCCAGGCGGGCATGATCGGCGGGTTGATCGGGCGGCCGGTGGAGTGCTCGACCGGTCCGGGCAGGCCGACGCCGACGCCGGCCAGGTCGCCGAGGTCGCGGCCGTGCTCGGCGAGCAGGGTGCGGGCGGCGGTGACCACCCAGTCCAGGACGACCTGGGGGCCCTCGGCGATGGCGAGCGGTGACTCGGTCTCGGCCAGGACGGTGCTGCCCAGGTCGGTGATCGCGGCGCGGGCGTGGGTGGCGCCGAGCTCGACGGCGAGCACGACCTTGGCGCTGGGGCAGAACGCGAAGGTGGTCGGTGGCCGCCCGCCGGTGGAGGTGGCCTCCCCGGCGGGGGAGATCAGGCCGGCGGCCATCAGCATGTCGACCCGGGCGGCGATGGTGGAGCGGGCCTGTCCGGTGGCTGCGGCCAGGTCGGCCCGGGTCCGGGGCCGACCGTCCCGGAGCAGCTGGAACAGCTCGCCGGCACCGGTGTGCCGCTGGGGGAGCTTCACGACGTCCTGCACCCCGTCAGTGAACCACGAAGTGACGTCCGCGTCGGCCGCTTTCGTCCAAGCTGTGCGGCACTTGTGCTTGGCAAGCGGCAAAAGGTCCCGTACCGTCCTGCTTGTCCGACTCGTCCGAGTTCGACAGTTTGTCAGGGCCGCGATGACGCGCCCCGCCCGCAAGCCGGACCAAGCCCACCCCATGACCTGGGGTGCGCTGTCCCTCACTTCTGTCGGTCACGATCACATAACGCGCCGACGAACTCCTGACTTTTGATTGACAGCCGACGAAACTCTGGTGAGGATCGCCACATGGTCAACGACGACCCCCAGCCGCTGCTCCAGATGCGCGGCATCGTGAAGGAGTTCCCGGGTGCCCGGGCGCTCGACGGAGTGGACCTGGAGGTCCTGCCCGGCGAGGTGCACTGCCTGCTCGGGCAGAACGGCGCCGGCAAGTCCACCCTGATCAAGATCCTGGCCGGGGCGCACCAGCCCACCGAGGGCACCGTCCTGGTCGACGGCCGCCCGGTCACCATCGCCACCCCGGTCGCCGCGCTCAAGCTCGGCATCGCCACCATGTACCAGGAGCTGGACGTGGTCGGCGGGCTCACCGTCGCGGAGAACGTCTACCTCGGCCACGAGCTCGCCACCGCCGGTGTCCAGCACCGCCGCGAGGCCCGCCGGCACACCCGGGAGCTGCTGCGCCGCCTCGGCCACGCCGAACTGTCACCCAACCGGGAGGTCGGCACGCTGTCCGCCGCCGCCCAGCAGGTGGTGTCGATGGCCCGGGCGCTGTCCCACGACGCGCGGGTGATCATCATGGACGAGCCCTCCGCGGTGCTGGACTCCGACGAGGTGCAGAACCTGTTCCGGGTGGTGCGCGAGCTCACCGCGTCCGGGGTCGCCATCGTCTACATCTCGCACCGGATGGAGGAGATCCGGGCGATCGGCGACCGGATCACCGTGTTGAAGGACGGCCGCACCGTCGCCGCGAACCTGCCGGTGGCGGACACCCCCACTGCCGACCTGATCAAGCTGATGACCGGCCGGAACGTGGAGTACGCCTTCCCGGCCCGTGTCGCGCGCGACACCGAGGGCGCTGCGGCGCCGGTGGTGCTCGACGTCGAGGGGCTGGCCCTGCGCGGCGTGTTCCGGGACGTCGGCTTCCAGGTCCGCGCCGGGGAGATCGTCGGGCTGGCCGGCCTGGTCGGCTCCGGCCGCTCGGAGATCCTGGAGACCGTCTACGGTGCCCGCCGGGCCACCGCCGGGACCGTCCGGGTCGGCGAGCGCCGGCTCCGGCCCGGGTCGGTGGACGCGGCGGTCCGGGCCGGGATCGGGCTGGCCCCCGAGGAGCGCAAGAGCCAGGGGCTGCTGCTCGACGAGCCGGTCTACCGCAACATCACCCTCGCCAGCTTCGGCCGGTTCGCCAGCGGGGGACTGCTGAACGAGCGCGCCGAACGCGCCGCCGCCACCGAGCAGGCCCGGTCGCTCGACCTGCGCCCGGCCGGGGTGGACCGGCCGATCCGCACCTTGTCCGGCGGCAACCAGCAGAAGGCGATGCTCGCCCGCTGGCTGGTGCACGGCTGCCGGGTGCTGCTGCTGGACGAGCCGACCCGCGGGGTGGACGTCGGGGCCCGGGCCGAGATCTACGCCCTGATCCGGCGGCTGGCGGACTCCGGCGCCGCCGTGGTGGTGGTGTCCAGCGAGATCCCCGAGGTGCTCGGTCTGGCCGACCGGGTGCTGGTGGTGTCCGAGGGCCGGGTGGTGCACACCGGGCCCGCCGATCAGATCGACGAGCACGCCGTGCTCGACATGGTGATGGAAGGAAGTGCGGCGTGAGCGGTCAGACAGCGGCGGCGCCCCCGGCGGCCGAGCAGGCCCGGGTGGAGAAGCAGGCGGCCCCGCACCAGCGGTTCAGCTTCGGCGGGGCCGGGATGCGCAACATCGGGCTGATCATCGCCCTGGTGGTGCTCGGGGTGATCGGGTACGCCACCTCCGGCACCCGGTTCGCCAGCCTGGACAACCTGACGGTGATCGTGTCCACCGCATCGATCATCGGGGTGCTGAGCATCGGGATGACCTTCGTGATCACCGCCGGGGGGATCGACCTGTCGGTGGGGTCGGTGCTCGGACTGGCCTCGGTGTGGGCGACCACGCTGGCCACCCAGACCATGGCCGACCAGTACGGCTGGATCGTGATGGTCGGCTGCGCGCTGGCGGTCGGTGTGGTCGCCGGCCTGATCAACGGGGTGCTGATCGCCTACGGCAAGGTGGTCGCCTTCATCGCCACCCTGGCCATGCTGGTCGCCGCCCGCGGCCTGGCCGAGCTGATCGCCCAGCGCCGCACCCAGCTGGTCACCGTCGACAGCTTCGAGTCCACCTTCAAGGGCGACCTGCTCGGGGTGCCGAAGATCGTCTGGATCTTCGCGCTGGTCGCGGTCGCCGGCTGGTTCCTGCTCAACCGCACCACCTTCGGCCGCCGGACCGTGGCCGTGGGTGGCAACCCGGAGGCCGCCCGGTTGGCCGGCATCCCGGTCAAGCGGCACACGATGCTGCTGTACGCGCTCGCCGGTCTGGCCGCCGGCATCGCCGCGGTGATGATGCTGGCCCGCACCGGCGCCGGTTCCTCCACCAACGGCCAGCTGTACGAGCTGGACGCCATCGCCGCGGTGGTGGTCGGCGGCACCCTGCTGGCCGGTGGCCGCGGCACGATCGTCGGCACGGTGCTGGGGGTGCTGATCTTCGCCACCCTGACCAACCTGTTCATCCAGAACAACCTGGACTCCTCGGTCCAGGCCGTCGCCAAGGGCGCGATCATCATCGCCGCCGTCCTGCTGCAACAGCGCTTCGTCTCCCGCACCCCCGGCTGACGCGCGCCCGCCCCTGCTTCGCCGAGTTCGGTACTCCCGCTCCGGCTTCGGTACCCGCGCCACCGACCTCGTGGCCGGAGCACCGAGGTCGCACCGCCCCGACACGTCCCTACCCACCCCTGCCCGCATTCCGGACATCCATCGAAGGAGATCGTCATGTCCGTCCGCCGTTTGATCCCCCTGGCCGCCGTGGCCGGGCTTGTCCTGGTCGGCTGCACGTCGAACACCCCCGCCGAGGACACCGACGACACCGGTGGCGGGGCGGTGAACCAGGCCGTCTCCGACAACGACGAACCCGGCGACACCGTCGTGATCGGCTTCTCCGCCCCGGCCGCCGACCACGGCTGGATGGGCGCGATCACCACCGCCGCCCAGGCCGAGGCCGACACGTACGAGGACGTCGAGCTCCGGGTCGCCGAGGGCACCAACGACGTGAACCTGCAGATCAGCCAGATCGAGCAGTTCATCAACGACGACGTCGACGCCATCGTGCTGCTGCCCTTCGACGGGGGCGCCCTGACCGACGTCGCCACCAAGGCGATGGACGCCGGCATCCCGGTGATCAACGTCGACCGGGAGTTCTCCAGCCCGTTCGCCTCCCGCACCACGGTGCTGGGCGACAACTACGGCATGGGCGTCTCGGCCGGGACCTACATCTGCGAGCAGCTCGGCGACCAGCCGGACGCGGTGGTGGCCGAGATCGCCGGCATCGACTCGCTGCCGCTGACCCAGGACCGGTCGCAGGGCTTCGCCGACGCGCTGGACGGTTGCGGGCTGGAGGTCGCCAACCGGGTGGCCGCCGACTTCACCGTCCAGGGCGGGGAACAGGCGGCGGCGAACCTGCTGCAGGCCGCCCCGGAGATCGACGCGATCTGGAACCACGACGACGACCAGGGTGTCGGCGTGCTGGCCGCGATCGAGAACGCCGGCCGGGACGAGTTCTTCCTGGTCGGTGGCGCGGGCTCGGCGAACATGATGCGCGAGATCCAGGACCCGGAGTCGGTGGTCAAGGCCACGGTCATCTACCCGTCCACCCAGGCCGCCGACGGCATCAAGCTCGCCCGGCTGGTGGCGCACGGCGACCGTTCGCTCAGCGACCTGGCCTCGTTCAGCGTGCCGCGCACCGTGCAGCTGTACGCCCCGGTGGTCACCGAGGAGAACGTCGACGAGTACATCGACTCGGCCTTCGAGTCCTGAGCTGGTGCCCCGGGCCGGGGAGGGACCGGCCCGGGGCACCGACCACGGAAGGAGCCCGTCGATGGACGAGGCACACGGCGGCCGCACGCTCGGCGTCGGGATGGTCGGCTACGCCTTCATGGGCGCGGCGCACTCCCAGGCCTGGCGGACCGCACCCCGGTTCTTCGACCTGCCGCTGGCCCCGCGGATGCGGGTGCTGGCCGGCCGGGACCCCGGCGCGGTGAAGGCCGCGGCGGAACGGCTCGGCTGGGAGCAGACCGTCACGGGCTGGCCCGAGCTGCTGGACCGCGACGACGTGGACCTGGTGGACATCTGCACCCCGGGCCACACCCACGCGGAGATCGCGATCGCCGCCCTGGACGCGGGCAAGCACGTGCTGTGCGAGAAGCCGTTGGCCAACACCCTGGCCGAGGCGGAGGCGATGGTGGCCGCCGCCGAGCGTGCCGCCGCCCGCGGGGTGCGCTCGATGGTGGGCTTCACCTACCGCCGGGTGCCCGCGGTGCAGCTGGCCCGCCAGCTGGTGGCGGACGGGCGGCTAGGCGAGATCCGGCACGTGCGGGTGCAGTACCTGCAGGACTGGCTGGTCGACCCGCAGGCGCCGTTGACCTGGCGGCTGGACAAGCAGCTGGCCGGCTCCGGTGCCCTGGGCGACATCGGGTCGCACGCGGTGGACCTGGCCCAGTTCGTCACCGGGCAGGCGCTGACCGGGGTGGCCGCCGCGCTGGAGACCTTCGTCACCGAGCGGCCCTACCCGGCCGGCGGTCCCACCGGTGGGCTGGTGGCCGCGCCCGGCGACACCACCGGGCCGGTCACGGTCGACGATGCCGCGGTGTTCCTGGCCCGGCTGTCCGGCGGGGGACTGGGGGTGTTCGAGGCCACCCGGTTCGCCACCGGGCGCAAGAACGCGCTGCGGATCGAGGTGAGCGGGTCGGCGGGGTCGCTGGCCTTCGACTTCGAGGACATGAACGTGCTGCAGTTCTTCGACGGGCAGGACGACGTGCAGGGTTTCCGGCGGGTGCTGGTCACCGAGCCGCAGCACCCGTACATCGCCGCCTGGTGGCCCGCCGGTCACGGCCTGGGCTACGAGCACGCCTTCACCCACCAGGTGGTCGACCTGGTGGGCGCGATCGCCGCGGGCACCGACCCGGCACCGTCCTTCGCGGACGGGCTGGCGGTGCAGCGGGTGCTGGACGCCGTGGAGCGTTCGGCCGCCGACGACAGCCGCTGGACGGCGGTCGGCTGAGTACGTCCGTCAGTCCCGAGCCCACAACGACGTGGAAGGAGCAGGTGTGCGACCCCGCCGGCGACGGAGCCGGTGGCCCCTGTCATGACGAGGTCGGGTGCCGTTGCCGCTGCACGACCCGGACCCGACCCCGGCGACCAGACCCCCTGAGGAGCTGCATCACCCATGAAGGATATCCAGCCGCGAGCTCATCGCGGCCGACGGCCGATCGCCGCCATCCTGGCGACGGTCCTGGCGGGAACGGCGTTCGCGCTGATCGGAGCACCCGCCCAGGCCCACGACGGCGTCGACCACGAGGCCGAACCGGGTGCCGAGGCGGCACTCGATTGGAGCAACTACGAGAAGGTCACCCTGACCAAGGACGTCGGGGAGCCGATCGACCTGGCGGTGCTGCCCGACGGGCGGGTGCTGCACACCGCCCGCAACGGCGACGTCCGGCTGACCGACCCGGCCACCGGCGTCACCAGCATCGCGAACTCGATCCCGGTGTACGCGAACTCCGAGGACGGCCTGCAGTCCATCGGCATCGACCCGGACTTCGAGGAGAACGGCTGGGTGTACTTGGTGTACGCCCCGCCCGGGAACACCCCGGCCGGGAACGCCCCGAACACCCTGCCGGCCGGCGCGGACGAGTCCTACTGGGACCAGTGGGTCGGCGTGAACCGGCTGTCCCGCTTCCAGTGGACCGGTGATGCGCTGGACCTGGCCAGTGAGCAGAAGATCCTGGACGTCGAGGTGCAGCGCGGTCAGTGCTGCCACGTCGGCGCCGACTTCGACTGGGACGCCGACGGCAACCTCTACCTGGGCACCGGGGACAACACCCCGGCGAGCACCCCGGGCGCCAACGGCTTCGCCCCCAACAACGACGCGCCGGGGATGAACCCGGGCTTCGACTCCCGCCGGGGTGCGGGCAACACCAACGACCTGCGCGGCAAGATCCTGCGGATCCACGTCGAGGAGGACGGCAGCTACACCATCCCGGAGGGCAACCTCTTCCCGGAGGGCACCGAGGGCACCCGCCCGGAGATCTTCGTGATGGGCGTGCGCAACCCGTTCAAGCTCGACGTCGACCCGGAGACGAACTCGCTGTCCTGGGGCGACTACGGCCCGGATGCCACCAAGGCGGTCGCCGACTCCGCGGGCCGGGGCCCGATGGGCCTGGTGGAGTGGAACGTCACCAGCCTGGACGACCCGCACAACGCGGGCTGGCCGTATGTCACCGGTGACAACTTCGCCTACAACGACTGGGACTTCGCCACCGCGACCCCGGGGGCGTTCTTCGACCCGGAGAACCTGGTCAACGACTCGCGCTGGAACACCGGCCTGACCGAGCTGCCCCCGGCCAAGCCGGCCACGCTCTACTACGGCGACAGCCCCGGCGACCAGCCGTGGGACGAGCTGGTGAACTTCGGCACCGGGAACGGCCAGGGCCCGATGGGTGGTCCGGTCTACCACTACGACCCCGAATCGGGGGACAGTGCGTGGCCGGAGTACTGGGACTCCAAGGCGTTCTTCGGCGAGTTCTCCCAGGACTACATCGCCGCCTTCACCGTCGACTGGGACACCTTCGAGGTCACCCACATCGAGGACGTCACGCCGAATGCGGTGATCGGTTCGGAGGACTTCCCGCCGATCGACAACCCGATGGACATCGAGTTCGGGCCGGACGGGTCGATGTACGTCCTGGACTACGGCGACGGCTTCTTCCGGGCCAACCCGGACGCCGGGCTGTACCGGATCTCCTACGCGGAGGGGAACAAGTCGCCGCGGGCGGAGTTCACCGCCACCCCGGCCTCGTCCTCCGCCGCACCGCTGGAGGTCGCGTTCGACGCCGCGGACTCCGCCGACCCGGAGGGGGCCGCACTGACCTACCAGTGGGACTTCGACGGGAACGGGACCTGGGACGCCGAGGGCGTCACCGCGTCGTACACCTACACCGAGCTGGGCCTGTACACCGCCCGGCTGCGGGTGACCGACCCGCAGGGCAAGTTCACCCTGACCAGCCACCCGATCTCGGTCGGCAACCAGGCGCCCGAGGTCACGCTGCAGTACCCGGCCGACGGCGGGTTCTTCGACTGGGGCCAGGCGGTGCCGTTCAAGGTGACCACCGCCGACGCCGAGGACGGCACCGAGACGGTGTGCAGCCGGGTGTCCTGGACCTACGGTCTGGGCCACGACGAGCACGCCCACCCGGAGAGCTCCGGCACCGGCTGCCAGGGTGCCTTCGCCACCGACCCGAACTCCCCGGAGCACGGGCCCGGCGCGCTGCTGTACGGCGCCGTGGTGGTCAACTACACCGACGCCGGTGCCAACGGTGTCCCGGCCGCCCGCGGTGAGGTCACCGCCCGGCTGAACCCGAAGACCCAGCAGGCCGAGCACGCCGCACGCCAGGGCGTCACGGTCTACGCCGACGAGTCTGCCTCCGGCGGGAACGCTGTGCGCGGCCTGGGCACCGGGGACACGCTGACCTTCCGCCCGGTCAACTTCACCGGCATCACCGGTGCGGTGGTCCGGGCCAACGGCGGCGGGCAGATCCAGCTGCGCTGGGGTGGGGCCGACGCCCAGCCCTTCGCCACCGCCACCATCCCGGCCGGTGCCGGATGGAAGGACGTGGAGATCGCGTTCACCGCACCGGAGGGCACCGGCGATCTGGTGATCACCAGCGGCGACGATCTGGCGCTGGACTCGATCACCATGGTCGGCGCGGGCGTCGCGGACGTCACCGCCCCCACCGTGGCGCACACCCTCACCCCGGCCGAGCCGACCGGTGTGGGCGGCGTGTTCACCGAGCCGGTCCGGTTCACCGTGCAGCCCACCGACGACGGTGCGCTCCGCTCGGTGCAGTACAGCCGGGACGGCGGTGCCACCTGGATCACCCTGGCCGCGAACCAGCAGTACGGGGTGACCTTCGGTGAGAACGGGGTGTACGACCTGCGGTACCGGGCCACCGACACCGCCGGCAACGTCTCCGAGATCGGCCAGGTCGCCTTCACCGTGGACCTGGACGCGCCGCAGGAGCCGACCGTCGACACCAGTCTGACGGCGACCGTCGCCGCGGGCCGGGTCGGCTACGGCGACCCGGGCGTGGTCACGGTCGCGGTCGCCGCAGACGAGGGCACCGCCGATGGCGAGGTGGCGGTTCTGCTCGGCGACACCGAGGTGGGCCGTGCCCCGCTGACCGAGGCGGGCACCGCCGACGTGCCGCTCGCCGCGGATCTGGCGGTGGGCAGCCACACCCTGCGGGTGGTCTACGCCGGCGGCGAGGTGTTCAAGCCGTCCGAGGCGACCGTCCGCCTGACCGTCGCCCGCACCACCTCCACCGTCACCGCCACGGCGCCGCAGGTGAAGCCTGCCGTCGCCGCGAAGGTCTCGGTGCAGGTGCAGTCGGCGACCGGGATCGTCCCGGCCGGCGACGTCACGGTCACCGTCAAGCGCAACAACGCCACGGTGGCGACGGTCACCGGGACCCTCGACGCCACCGGCGCGAGCGTCGTCACCCTCGGCAAGCTCGCCGCGGGCACGTACCAGGTCCAGGTCGCCTACGGCGGCTCGGCCGGTATCGCACCGAGCAGCACCAGCACCACCCTCACCGTCCGCAGCTAGTGGTCGCGCGGGGCCGGGCATCCGTCCGGCCCCGCGGGACCCCGCGAGTCTCGAAGGAGAGACATGCACCAGCACGAGACAATCCCGGCCCGGCCCATGAGCCGTCGCTCGGTGATGAAGGCCCTGGCCGCCTCCACGGTGGCCGTCGGTGTGGGCACCGCGCTCGGCGTCCAGACGGCCGGAGCGCTCACACCCACCGCCGCGGCGCCCGGCCGTGGCGGGCAGAAGCTGGTCCCGGCCAACCGGATCGGCATCCAGCTCTACACCCTGCGCGACAAGGTGTCCTCGGTCGGCTTCCGCGTCGTGTTCGAGGAGCTCGCCGCGATGGGCTACTCGGAGATCGAGTTCGCCGGGTACACCCAGGGGAACGTCGGGGCGATCACCCCGCAGGAGATCCGCACCCTGCTGGACGACAACGGGCTGCGCGCCGTCGGCACCCACGTCAGCACCAGCCTGTTCCGCACCGACCTGGCCAACCAGATCGAGATCGCGCACATCCTCGGCCTGCCGCACCTGGGCACCGGGAACGCCCCGACCAACACCGCCACCAAGGAGGGCTACCTGGCCGCCGCCGAGGAGTGGAACGGCTGGGGCGAACAGGTCAAGGCCGCCGGGATGAAGATCTACCAGCACAACCACGACGGGGAGTTCCGCTTCGACCCGGTCGACCCGTCGGTCCGGCTCTACGACGTGTTCTACGACAACACGGACCCCGACCTGGTCTACCTGGAGATGGACATCTACTGGGCCTACGTCGGGCAGCACAAGTACCCCGGCTTCGAGCCGATCGACTACATCCTGCGCAACCCGCGGCGCTACCCGCTGCTGCACCTGAAGGACGGCAAGGCCAACGAGGCCAGCGCCAACGGCTACGACATCATCGAGTTCGGCGCCGGTGACCTGCCCTACCAGTCCTTCCTGTCCCAGTTGCGCACCCGGGGCCAGCACTTCGGCCTCTACGAGCAGGACAACGCGGCCACCACCGCCGTCCCGCCGCACCCGCTCGACTCCTTCGGCAACGCCGACCGGAGCTACGACGCCATCGCCGGTCTGCGCGGCTGAGGCGGGGAGAGGAAACCATGAAGCGCATGTGGAAGATCCCGGCCGTGCTGGTCGGGACGTTCGCCCTCACCGCGGTGGCGGTCCCGGTGGCCCAGGCGGCCGGCACCGACTGCAGCACCGACCTGGGCGACCAGACGATCACCGGCGACCTGGTGGTCCCGGCGGGCGCGGACTGCGTGCTCGGCGGCGCGACCGTCGAGGGCTCGGTGATCGTCGAGGCGGACGGCTGGCTGGACGCCACCTCGGCCACCATCACCGGCGACGTGGTCGCCACCGACCCGTACGGCGTGCTGATCGACGGCACCAGCGTCGGCGGCGACATCAGCGTGTACGCCGCGGACACCCGGGTCGGGTTCCTGTACCTGAACGACCTGGCCGTGGGCGGTTCGGTCGCCACCGGCGGGGTCGACGTGGAGATCACCGACTCCCGGATCACCGGCGGCGTGCTGGCCCAGGCGCCGACCTACCTCGACCTGGTGCGCACCGGGGTGGACGGCGACGTGACCGTCGAGGACGCCGACTTCGGGGCGCTGGTCTCCGGTGCGGTGGTCGGCGGCACGGTGTCGGTCACCGGGTCGTCCCGGGACGTGCTGATTGGTGCGAACGCCGACGGCACCGCCGGGGCCTGGGGCAACACGATCGGCAAGGACCTGGTGCTGAGCGGCAACACCGCGAACCTGCGGGTCGCCCAGACCACCGTCCTGGGGGCCATCCGGCTGGACGGCAACGACCCGGCGGCCGCCTTCGGTCCCGGGGTGAGCGCCGGGTCGGTGGAGGGCGACTTCACCGGCGAGCAGCCGGGCGAGGCCGTCGCCGGCGACCAGGCGATCGCGGTCACCGTGCCGGACCAGCGGGCCGGCGAGCTGATCTGGTCCCTGGAGGGTGGCAACGGCCTGGTGAACCTGGGCGTCGCCGAGGAGCTCCAGGACCGCTACCAGGCCACCGGGGAGATCGTGCCGGTGCGGGTGCAGGACACCCGGGCCGGTGACCCGGTCTGGTCGGTCACCGCGCAGGTGTCCGACTTCGCCGCGGGCGGCGAGTCGCTGTCCTCGGAGTACCTGGGCTGGACGCCCGAGGTGTTGGAGAACGAGGGCGATGCGGTGGCGGGTCCGCCGGTGGCCAGCGGGTTCGAGGACGGCGGCGAGGGCCTGTCGGTGGCCCGGACCCTGGCCTCGGCCGAGGAGGGTCACGCCCGTGGCTCCGCGCTGGTCGGCGCCGACCTCGACCTGCAGCTCCCGCTCGACTCCCCGTCGGGCACCTACACCGCGACGCTCACGCTGACCGCGCTGAGCTGACCGGCACGCCGCCGTCCCGCCCGGGCACCGGTCCGGGTGGGACGGCGGCACCCCCAGCCCCGCCCACTCCCTCATCCAGGCGGTCCCCATGTTCACCAGCCCTACCCGAACGAACGGCCACGACGACCTCGCCGCCCGCCCGTCGAGCACCGCCCTGCGCGTCGTGCTCCGGGTGGTCATCCTCACCCTGACCCTCGCGCTGGCCGGGCTGTTCGCCTTCGCCCCCCGCTCCGGCGCGGCGACGCCCACCGACACCCCGGCGGACCCGGCCTCCCAGGTCTCCTGGGGCGTGCGCCCGGCGAACACCGTGCACGGCACCGACCGGCCCAACTTCGCCTACCGCCTGCCGCCCGGCGGCACCCTCACCGACGCGATCGTCGTCACCAACCGGGGCGCCGAGCCGCTGACCCTGGACGTGTACGCCGCCGACGGCTTCCTCACCTCGGACGGCACGCTGGACCTGCTGCCCGCCGGTGAGGAGTCCGAGGCACTGGGCGCCTGGACCGCGGTCGCCGGGAGCCCGGTGACGGTGCCGGCCGGGGAGTCGGTGGAGGTGCCCTTCACCCTGACCGTCCCGGCGGACATCCAGCCCGGGGACTACGCCGGGGGTGTGGTGTCCACGCTCCGGGTGGAGAACGCCGAGGGTGTCACCGTCGACCGGCGGCTCGGCTCCCGGGTGCACCTGCGGGTCACCGGCGCCCTGACGCCCGCGCTCACCGTCGACGACGTGCAGATCAGCTACCTGGGCGCCGGTGCGAACCCGCTCGCCCCCGGCACCGCCACGGTCAGCTTCACGGTCACGAACACCGGCAACGCCCGGATCGCACCGGGGGAGTCGGTCACGGTCGGCGGCCCGTTCGGCTGGGGCAGCACCCCGGCCGCCCAGGTGGACCTGCCCGAGCTGATCCCCGGTGCCACCGTGCAGCGCACCGCCACCCTGGAGGACGTCTGGCCGCTGCTGCTGGCCAGCGCGGAGGTCAGCGTGGGCGGCACCGTGGTCCCGATGTCCACCGGCGCCGACGCCTCCGCCGAGGACGTCGCCGTGCCCACCGCCACCGCCTCGGCCAGGGCCTGGGCGATCCCGTGGACCTGGATCGCGGCCCTGCTGCTGCTGGTCGCCCTGATCGTCTGGCGCACCGGGGCCGGCCGGCGCCGGAAGGCTGCACAGCAGCGCGCGGTGGACGCCGCCGTCGCGGCGGCACTGGGCGGGTCCGGGCCGCCCGGTGGCGTGCTGCCGCCCCGCACCGCCTGACCCCGATGCCGGACCTCGCCGGCTCCCGTCCCGTCCCGGGGCTCCGCCGCACCCACCGCGCGCCCCGTGCCCGCTTCGAAGGAGAAGACATGCGACCGATCACCCTGTTCACCGGCCAGTGGGCCGACCTGCCGTTCGAGAAGGTGGCCGAGCTGGCCGCCGGCTGGGGCTACGACGGCCTGGAGATCGCCTGCTGGGGCGACCACCTGGACCCGTGGCGCTGGGACGACGACGACTACCTCGACTCCCGGCGGGAGATCCTGGACCGGTACGGCCTGAAGGTCTGGGCGATCTCCAACCACCTGAAGGGCCAGGCAGTCTGCGACGACCCGATCGACCAGCGCCACCAGGACATGCTCTCGCCGCGGGTCTGGGGTGACGGCGACCCGGAGGGGGTGCGCCGCCGGGCCGCCGAGGAGATGCAGCACACCGCCCGGCTGGCCGCCAAGCTCGGCGTCGACACCGTGGTCGGCTTCACCGGCTCCGCGATCTGGAAGTACGTGGCGATGTTCCCGCCGGTGCGCGCCGAGACGATCGAGGCCGGCTACCAGGACTTCGCGGACCGGTGGAACCCGATCCTGGACGTCTTCGACGAGGTGGGTGTCCGCTTCGCGCACGAGGTGCACCCCAGCGAGATCGCCTACGACTACTGGACCACCGTGCGCACCCTGGAGGCGATCGGCCACCGCCCGGCCTTCGGCCTGAACTGGGACCCCAGCCACATGGTGTGGCAGGACCTGGACCCGATCGGCTTCCTGTGGGACTTCCAGGACCGGATCTACCACGTGGACTGCAAGGACACCCGCAAGCGGATGCGCAACGGCCGCAATGGGCGGCTCGGCTCGCACCTGCCCTGGGCGGACCCGCGCCGGGGCTGGGACTTCATCTCCACCGGCCACGGCGATGTCCCCTGGGAGGACGCCTTCCGGACGCTGAACACGATCGGCTACGCCGGCCCGATCTCGGTGGAGTGGGAGGACGCCGGGATGGACCGGCTGCTCGGTGCCCCGCAGGCGCTGGAGTTCGTCCGGTCACTGGCCTTCGACGCCCCCGACGCGGCCTTCGACTCGGCGTTCTCCACCCGGGAGGAGGCGTGAGCACCGGCCTGTGGCTGATCGGCGCCCGCGGCTCGGTCGCCACCACCGCCGTGCTCGGCCTGGCCGCCCTGGCCCGGGGAAACGCCGGGCCGGAGGGCTGCGTCACCGCCGGCTGGCCCGGGCTGACCGACTGGGACCGGATCGTGGTCGGCGGGCACGACGTCAGCCACGTGTCGCTGGTCAAGCGCGCCGAGACCCTGGTGGACGCCGGGATGATCCCGGCCGCCCTGCTGACCGCCGCCCGGGACGACCTGGAGCTGGCCGACGCCGAGGTCCGGCCCGGCTACGCCACCCTGCCGCCCGGCCGGTCGCAGCAGCAGGAGGCCGAACGCCTGGCCGCCGACCTCGCCGCCTTCCGCGACCGGCACGGCCTGGCCCGGGTGGTGGTGATCGACCTGTCCTCCACCGAGCCGCCGCACGACACCACCGGCTTCACCGTCGAGGCACTGACCGAACCGGACCGGGTGGTGCTGCCGCCGTCCTCGGTCGCCGCCTGGGCGGCCCTGCTGGCGGGCAGCCCGTACGCCTGCTTCACCCCGTCCACCGGCATGGTCCCGCTGCTCGACCTGGCCCGGGAGTCCGGGGTACCGGTCGCCGGGCAGGACGGCAAGACCGGGCAGACCTGGCTGCGCACCGTGCTGGCCCCGGCCTTCACCGACCGGGGGTTGCGGGTGCTGTCCTGGGCCGGTGCGAACCTGCTCGGCGGCGGCGACGGTGCCACCCTGGCCGACCCGGAGGCGGTCCGGTCCAAGCTGGCCTCCAAGACCCGCGGCCTGCGCGACCTCACCGGCACCGACGTCACCCCGCTGCACATCGACAACGTGCCCGACCTCGGCGACGTCAAGGTCGCCTGGGACCACGTGCACGTGCAGGGCTTCCTCGGCTCCCGGATCACCCTGCAGACCACCTGGAGCGCCTACGACTCGATGCTGGCCGCCCCGATGGTGCTCGACCTGGCCCGGCTGCTCGACCTGGCCGACCGGGCCGGACTGGCCGGGGTGGTGCCGGAGCTGGGCTTCTTCTTCAAGGACCCCTGGGCCAGCGACCAGCACCGGGCGGCCGATCAGGCGGCGGCGCTGCGGGACTGGGCGGAGCGGACGGCGGCCGCCCTGTGACCGGACCGCTGCTGTACGGCGACCCGGCCCGCTACCGCCCGGCGCCCACTCTGGCCGACCACCTGGAGCTGGTCCGGGCCCCCGCCGTGCTGACCGTCCTGGGCGACACCCTCGCCGGTTCCGCCGCCGCCGGGCACCCGTGGACCGTGCGCCGGGCCGCCCTGCCGCTGGCCTCGGCCTGCCTGTACTCCGGCGGGATGGCCCTCAACGACTGGGCCGACCGGGAGCTGGACGCCACCGAGCGCCCGGAACGCCCGATCCCCTCCGGCCGGGTCACCCCGCGGCGCGCGCTGACCGTGGCCACCGGGTTGGGTGCGGCCGGGATCGCGCTGGCCGCGGTCGGCGGTGGCGTCCGGTCGCTGGCGATGGCGGTGCCGCTGGCCACCGGGGTGTGGCTGTACGACGCCGTGCTCAAGGACGGTCCCGCCGGTCCCGCCACGATGGCCACCTGCCGAGGGCTGGACGTGCTGATGGGCGCCGGTGCCGGCCGGTTGCGCGCCGCCGCCCCCGCCGCCTTCACCGTCGCCGCGCACACCGCCGGGGTCACCTGGCTGTCCCGCGGCGAGGTGCACGGCAGCACGGTCCGGGACGCCCGCGCGGTGGCGGCGGTCAGCGCGGGTGTCACGGTGGCGACCGCCCTGGCCGCGCTCGGCAGCGTGCGCGCCGCTGGGCGTACGGCCGGCACGGGGCGCACGGCCGTCGCCGGGTCCGTCGCATCGGCACTCGGCTCCCGGCCCGCCGTGGCCGGTCGTCGCCCCGTTCGCACCGCCGCCCGGGCCGGGGCGCTGGCCGCCACGGTCGCCTACGCCGCCGCGGTGCTCCCGCCGCAGCTCGCCGCCGCTCGGCGACCGACCGCCGACCTGGCCCGGGCCGCGACCGGTGCCGGCATCCGCGCGATGATCCCGCTCCAGGCCGCCTGGGCCGCCCGGTCCGGTTCCCCGGCCGCCGCCGCGGTGATCGGCGTGGCCGGTGCCGCGGGTGTCCTGCTTCGCCGCGGCACCCGGGCGGTGAGCGAGACATGACCGCCTGGACCCTCGGCTACGGCACCAACGGCCTCGGCGACCACCCGCTGCCCCAGGCGCTGGACCTGATCGCCGACAAGGGCTATGGCGCGGTCGCGCTCACCCTCGGCTTCCCGCACCTGGACCCGTGGGCGCCACCCGGCGACCTGGACCGGCTGCGCCGTCGGCTGGACGCGCTCGGCCTGCGGGTGGTGGTGGAAACCGGCACCCGGTTCCTGCTCGACCCGCGCCGCAAGCACGCGCCGGCCCTGGTGGACGAGGACGCGGACGCCCGGATCGACTACCTGCGCCAGGCGATCCGGGTCGCGGGGCAGCTCGGTGCCACCACGGTGCAGTTCTTCTCCGGCGTGCTCGGCCCTGGCGACGACCCCGCGGCCGCCCACGACCGGCTGCGGCACCGGGTCGATGGGCTGGCGCGCGCTGCGGCCGAACAGGGCATCCGGCTCGCCCTGGAACCCGAACCCGGCATGGTGGTGCAGACCGTCGGCGACGCCCTGGCCCTGCGCGGCGCCCTCGGCGATCCACCCGCGCTCGGCCTGACCGTCGACATCGGCCACTGCCTGGTGGTCGAGCCCGGGGGAGTAGCGGGCGCCCTGGCCGCCGCCGCCCCGGCGCTCGCCCACGTCCAGATCGACGACATGCCCCGCACCCACCACGAGCACCGCCCGTTCGGCGAGGGCGACCTGGACCTGGCCGCGGCGCTCGCGACCTTGGACCGCACCGGCTACACCGACGTCGTCTCGGTCGAACTGCCCCGGCACTCCTGGGACGCCCCCCGCCTGCTGCAGCACAGCCGCGACGCCATCCGCGCCGCCACCGCGCCCACCCTTGCAGTGCCACCCGACGCCACCGCGTCGGCCGGTCCGATCGCGCCCGCGCCCGCGCCGCCCTGATCCGGGACGCCCAACCGCCCACTCCCTCCGACACCCCAGGAGCAGCCATGACGCCGACGACGCCGTCCCCGGCCCGCACCGACCACGACCCCGACGCCCCCGGCGGCCCGGCGGCCGGAACCGCCGCCGCGATGCCCGGCCCACGCCCCACCCAGGCCACCGCCCGGGCCGGAACCGCCGCCGCGATGCCCGGCCCACGCCCCACCCAGGCCACCGCCCGAGTCATCCCCGCGGCAGACCCGCCCCAGCCCCCGACCGCCGCCGCGCCGCCCGTGGTGACCGCCGCCCTCGCCCCGCCGGCCGGCTGGGCCGCCGAGGCCGTGGCCGCGGTGCGCCGGGACCCGAGCACCCTGGCCACCCACCTCGCCTGGGCCGCCCGGCGCACCTCGCGGGAGGCCCTGCGCCCCGCGACCGACCCCGGTGGGACGGTGCACGGCACGGTGGCCGACGCCGCCCGGGCCGCCCTGGTGGTCGCCGCCTTCGACTCCGGCCTGGACCCCGCCGCGTTGGCCGGCGAGCTGCGCGACCGGTACCGCGAGGGCGACTCCGGCGAGCGCCGTGGGGTGCTGCGCGGGCTGGACGCCCTGACCGTGCGCGGCCCGCTGCCGCCGGAGCTGGTCGCCGCCGGCCGGGAGCTGGCCGCCGACGCGCTGCGCACCAACGACCCGTCGCTGGTCGCCGCCGCCACCGGGCCGTTCGCCGCCGCCCACCTGGATCAGCACACCTGGCGGCACGCGGTGGTGAAGCTGGTGTTCCAGCAGGTCAGCCTGGACGCGGTGGCGGGCCTGACCGAACGCGCCGATGCCGAGCTGGCCCGGATGGCCGGCGATCTGGCCGCCGAGCGCCGCGCCGCCGGGCGCACCGTCCCCGATGACCTCGCCCGGATCGCCGGGCCCCGGAACCAGGAGTCCTGATGCGCATCCTCGACCCGCACCTGCACATGACCAGCCGCACCACCGACGACTACGAGGCGCTGTACGCCGCCGGGGTCCGGGCGGTGGTGGAACCGGCGTTCTGGCTGGGCCAGCCGCGGACCTCGGTGGGCTCGTTCGTGGACTACTTCGACGCACTGATCGGCTGGGAGCGGTTCCGGGCCGCTCAGTTCGGGATCCGGCACCACGCCACCATCGGGCTGAACCCCAAGGAGGCGAACGACCCGCGCTGCCGGGAGGTGCTGGAGGTGATCCCGCGCTACCTGACCAAGGAGGGCGTGGTCGCGGTGGGGGAGCTGGGCTACGACGCGATGACGCCGGAGGAGGACGAGGTCTTCGCCGCGCAGCTCGCGATGGCGCTGGACGCGGACCTGCCCGCGCTGGTGCACACCCCGCACCGGGACAAGCTGGCCGGCACCCGCCGCACCCTGGACGTGGTCCGGGAGGCCGGGCTGACCCCGGACCGGGTGCTGGTGGACCACCTGAACGAGACCACGGTCGGCCTGGTCCGGGAAGCCGGGGCGTGGGCGGGCTTCTCGATCTACCCGGACACCAAGATGGACGAGGTCCGGATGGTGGCGATCCTGCGCGAGTACGGGCTGGACCGGATGATCGTGAACTCGGCCGCCGACTGGGGGCGGTCGGATCCGCTGAAGACCTGGCGCACCGGGATGACGATGCTGGAGGCGGGCTTCACCGAGGACGACGTGGACCGGGTGTTGTGGCGCAACCCGGTGGAGTTCTTCGGGGCGAACCTGATCCTGGAGCCGGTGCCGGGGTTCGTCGCCGGGCAGGTACCGGCGCCGGCCGAGTTCGAGGGCTCCTCCGTGCTGCGCGGCGTGCGGGCATGAGGGGGCGCGGGATGTTGCTGTCCTACTGCACCAACGTGCACCCGGCCGAGGACCTGGACGGGGTGATCGCCCAGCTGGCGGCCTATGCCGGGCCGGTCCGCCGGGCTGCGGGGCTGGACACCCTGGGCGTCGGGCTGTGGCTGCCGGCCGAGCTGGCGCACCGGCTGGACGGGTCGGCCGCCGACCGGGACCGGTTGCGCGATGCGCTGGCCGAGCACCGGCTGACCGTGCACACCCTGAACGCCTTCCCGTACGGCGGCTTCCACGCCGACGTGGTGAAGCTGGCGGTCTACCAGCCGACCTGGGCGGATCCGGTGCGGGCGGAGTACACCCTGGCCTGTGCCCGGGTGCTGGCCGACCTGCTGCCCGAGGGGGCCGCCGGGTCGATCTCCACCCTGCCGCTGGGCTGGCGCGAGGGCTGGACGGCGCAGGACGACCAGGCCGCCACCGCCGCGCTGGCCCGGGTGTCCGCCGAGCTGCGCGCGCTGCCGCGGACCGTGCGGCTGGCGATCGAGCCGGAGCCGGGCTGCATCCTGGACACGGTGGACGACGTGGTCGACTGGCTCGCGGCCCGCACCGACCGGATCGACCCCGAGCTGGTCGGGATCTGCCTGGACACCTGCCACCTGGCGACCTCCTTCGCCGATCCGGTGCAGGCGGTGCGCCGGATCCGGGACGCCGGGCTGCGGGTGGTGAAGGTCCAGGCGTCGGCGGCATTGCAGGTGGACGACCCGTCGGACCCGGCGGCCCGGGCAGCGGTGGCCCGGTTCGCCGAGCCGCGCTACCTGCACCAGACCCGGGAGCAGGGGGCGGACGGCGTGCTCCGGGTGGACGACCTGCCGCAGGCGCTGGACACCCTGCCCGCCGCCGGACCGTGGCGGGTGCATGTGCACGTGCCGTTGCACGCCCGGCCCGCCGCGCCCCTGTCCGCCACCACCGATGTGTTGCGCACCGCGGTCGGCGCGGTGGCCCGGACCCCGCACGGCGACGAGGCGCATCTGGACGTGGAGACCTACACCTGGTCGGTGCTGCCCCCGGAGCTGGCGGCGCGTGCGGAGTCCGACCTGGTGGCCGGGATCGCGGCCGAGCTGCGCTGGGCGACCGAGCACCT
The DNA here is from genome assembly GCF_012396125.1 of Cellulomonas denverensis. Lineage (GTDB taxonomy): Bacteria > Actinomycetota > Actinomycetes > Actinomycetales > Cellulomonadaceae > Cellulomonas > Cellulomonas denverensis. Next base: position 37,795 of record NZ_JAAXOX010000011.1, read on the forward strand.
GCTGCCCGCCGACCTGTGGGCCGCCGACCGGCCGGTCCGCCCGGTGCCGGTGCCCGAACCCGGTGCCTCGAAGGTCAGGAGGTCGGCATGAGACCGGTGCTGCTGCTCGACGTGGTCGGGCTGACCCCGCGCGCGCTGGCGCACATGCCCCGGCTGAGCCGGCTGGCCTCCGGCGGCTGGCAGTCCCGGCTGGACACCGTGCTGCCGGCGGTCACCTGCTCGGTGCAGTCGACGATGCTGACCGGCCTGGCCCCGGCGCAGCACGGCGCGGTCGGCAACGGCTGGTACTTCCGGGAGCTGGGGGAGGTGCACCTGTGGCGGCAGCACAACCGGTTGGTCACCGGGGAGAAACTGTGGGAGACCGCCCGCCGCGCCGACCCGGGCTACACCGCGGCCAACGTGTGCTGGTGGTACGCGATGGGGATGTCCACCGACGTCACGGTCACCCCGCGGCCGGTCTACCACGCGGACGGCCGCAAGTCGCCGGACGCCTACGTCCGCCCCCAGGCACTGCACGACGAGCTGACCGGGCGGTTCGGCGACTTCCCGCTGTTCCAGTACTGGGGCCCGACCGCCTCGATCGTCTCCACCCGATGGATCGTGGCCGCGACCCGGCACCTGCTGGCCACCCGGGACGACGCGCTGACCATGGCCTACCTGCCGCACCTGGACTACGACCTGCAGCGCTTCGGTCCGCTGGACCCCCGGGCCGATGCCGCCGCCGCCGAGCTGGACACCGCCCTGGCCCCGCTGCTGGACGACGCCGAGGCCCGCGGGATCACGGTGCTGGTGGTCTCCGAGTACGGCATCGAGCCGGCGACCACCCCGGTGGACGTGAACCGGTTGCTGCGGTCGGCCGGGCTGCTGGAGGTGTACGTCCAGGACGGGCGTGAGCAGCTGGACCCGTGGACCTCGCGGGCGTTCGCGGTGGCCGACCATCAGGTGGCCCACGTCTACGTCCGCGACCCCGGCGACCTGCCCCGGGTGAGCGCCCTGTTGCGCGGACTGCCCGGGGTGGACCTGGTGCTGGACCGGGCGGCGCAGGCCGGGTTCGGCCTGGACCACCCGAATGCCGGCGAGCTGGTGCTGGTTGCCGAGCCCGGTGCCTGGTTCACCTACTACTTCTGGCTGGACGACGACCGGGCACCCGACTACGCCCGCGGCGTGGACATCCACCGCAAGCCCGGCTACGACCCGGCGGAGCTGTTCTTCGATCCGGGCGACCGGCTGGCGAAGGCCCGGGCCGGACTCAACCTGGTGCGCAAGAGGCTCGGCCTGCGCTACGCGATGTCCACGACACCGCTCGATCCGAGCTGTGTCCGCGGCACCCACGGGCGGCTGCCGGCCTCCGACGCGGACGCCCCGGTGATCCTGTGCTCGCAGGCTGACGTGCCCCCGGTGGTGGCCGGCCGGCTGTCCTCCGGCGGGGTGCCGGCGGCGGCGGTGAAGGCTGCCGTGCTGGAGCTGCAGGGGCTCGGGACGCGGGTCGGCTGAGGCCGTTCCGGGGCCGCCGGGCGCCGGAACCCTGCAACAGAAAAGTGCCGATTCGCCCGAATTTGCCCATCATTTCGTCCCGATTCATCCGATGATGTAAGAGCCCTTGTGGCCGCGTTCCCGCCGTCGCTAGCGTCGCCGAAATCCCCGGTCGTCATCCATGTTCCCGGGGCCCTCTCTGCGACGAAGGAGTCGACGTGGCGCACCGCCCGAGCCCACCCCCCTGGACCCGCCGGATACCGGCACTGCTGGCCGCCCTGGCCCTGATCGGGGTCGGGATCGTCCTGCCCACCGCCACCGCGACCCCCGCCGCGGCCGCCCCGCCGCGGGACGTCACCGTCTCCCTGGCCGGCACCCTCGGCCCGGCGATCGGCTGCGGGGAATGGGACGTCACGTGCACCGCCGCGGAACTGACCGCGCGCACCGGATCGGTGTACTCCGGCACGTTCACGCTGCCCGCCGGTGACTACGAGTACAAGGTCGCGATCGACCACAGCTGGGCCGAGTCCTACGGCACCGGCGGCCAGAACGTCGCCTTCACGCTGGACACCGAACAGCAGGTCACCTTCCGCTACGACGACGGCTCGCACGCGGTCGGACAGCTGGCCGCCGACGGCAGCACCGGGGTCAGCGTGGTCGCCGCGGGCAGCTTCCAGGACCAGCTCGGCTGCGGCGGGACCTGGGACCCGGGCTGCCTGGGGAGCTGGATGGCCCCGATCGGTGGCACGGTGTACGAGCTGCGCACGGACCGGCTCACCGCCGGGAGCTACGAGACGAAGGCCGTGGTCGAGAGCAACTGGGACCGGTCCTACCCTGCCAGCAATGTGACCTTCGAGGTGCCGCGGGACGGCGCCGAGGTGGTCATCACCCTCGATCTCGGAACCGGGGAGGTCATCGTGGACGTGGACGGCGCCGTGCCCGGATCGGGCTCCACCGCCTATTGGCTGGACGCCCGCACTCTGGCGGTGCCCGCCTCCGCCGGGTCGGGCGACTGGGCGTTGCAGGCCGCCCCGAACGGCGGCATCCAGGTCGCCGACTCCGGGGTCACGCTGCCCGGCGACGGGCAGACCATCGCGCTGACCGACGCCGGCACCGTCTCCGCCGAGCTGGCCGAGGCCCAGCCCCGGGTCCGCGGCTACCGTGCGCTCACCCTGCCCGACGGCATCGACGCCGCCGCCCTGCTCAGCGGTGAACTCCGGGTGACCCTCACCGGCGCGGGCACCGTGGACTACTCCACCGGCGTGCAGACCGCCGGGGTGATCGACGCGCTGTACACCGTCGACGACGACACCCCGCTGGGCGTGACCTGGTCCGGCGGTGCCCCGACCCTGCGGGTGTGGGCGCCCACCGCCAAGCAGGTCGCCCTGGACCTGGCGGGCGGATCGGTGCCGATGACCCGCGCCGACGACGGCACCTGGTCGGTCACCGGCGACCCGTCCTGGAACGGGATGAGCTACCGCTACGACGTCGAGGTCTACGTCCCGGGCACCGGTGTGGTGACCAACTCGGTCACCGACCCGTACTCGGTCGCCCTGACGCTCAACTCGACCCACTCGGTGCTGATCGACCTGGACGACCCGGCGTTCCAGCCCACGATCTGGACCGACAACGCCGCCCCGGTGGTGGAGAACGCGGTCGACCACACCATCTACGAGCTGCACGTGCGGGACTTCTCGATCAGCGACAGCACCGTCCCGGAGGCCGAGCGCGGCACCTATCTGGCCTTCACCCGGCAGGACTCGGACGGCATGACCCACCTGCGTGAGCTGGCCGACGCGGGGCTGACCACCGTGCACCTGCTGCCGACCTTCGACATCGCCTCGATCGAGGAGGACCGCTCTCAGCAGCAGACCACCGGTGACCTGTCCGGCTTCGCCGCCGACTCGCGCGAGCAGCAGGACGCGGTGAACGCGATCAAGGACCAGGACGCCTTCAACTGGGGCTACGACCCGTACCACTTCTTCGCCCCCGAGGGTTCCTACGCGACCACCGGCAACCAGGACGGCGGCGCCCGGGTGGCCGAGTTCCGCTCCATGGTCGGCGGCCTGCACGAGGCCGGCCTGCAGGTGGTGCTGGACCAGGTGTTCAACCACACCGCCGCCGCCGGACAGGACGACAAGTCCGTGCTGGACAAGATCGTGCCCGGCTACTACCACCGCCTGACCTCCGCCGGCAGCATCGAGACCTCGACCTGCTGCCAGAACGTCGCCACCGAGAACGCGATGGCGCAGCGCCTGATGGTCGACTCGGTCGTCACCTGGGCCAAGGACTACCGGGTCGACGGCTTCCGCTTCGACCTGATGGGCCACCACTCCCGGGAGAACATGGAGGCGATCCGTGCCGCCCTGGACGAGCTCACCCTGGAGAAGGACGGCGTCGACGGTTCCGCGATCTACCTCTACGGCGAGGGCTGGGACTTCGGCGAGGTGTCCGGCAACGCGCTGTTCACCCAGGCCACCCAGGGCCAGCTCGACGGCACCGGGATCGGCACCTTCTCCGACCGGCTGCGCGACGCCGTGCGCGGCGGCAGCCCGGTGAACGGCGGCTCGCTGTTCGAGCAGGGCTTCGGCACCGGCCTGGCCGTCGAACCGAACGGCCGGGAGGCCCAGCTCGGCGACGCGGGCACCGTGAACACCGGGTCGGAGCAGGAGTACGCCGACCTGGCCCACGCCACCGACCTGGTGCGGCTCGGCCTGACCGGCAACCTGCGGGACTACAGCTTCCTCACCTCCGACGGCACCGTGCGCACCGGCGACCAGATCGACTACAACGGCTCGCCGGCCGGGTACGCGACGTCCCCGGAGGAAGTGGTCTCCTACGTGGACGCCCACGACAACGAGACGCTGTTCGACGTGCTCACCACCAAGCTGCCCGCGGACATGGACATGTCCGACCGGGTGCGGATGAACACCCTGTCCCTGGCTACCGCGACCCTGTCCCAGTCGGTCACGTTCTGGCACGCCGGGACCGACCTGCTGCGCAGCAAGTCGCTGGACCGCGACTCCTATAACTCCGGCGACCACTTCAACCTGCTCGACTGGACCGGGCAGACCAACAACTTCGGGGTCGGGCTGCCCCCGGAGGAGAAGAACGGCGACTACTGGGACGTGCAGGGCCCGCTGCTGGCCGACGCGAACCTCAAGCCCGGCGCCGAGGACATCGCCACCGCCTCCGAGGCCGCCCAGGACCTGCTGCGGCTGCGCAGCTCCACCCCGTTGTTCCGGCTCGGTGACGCCGACCAGATCCAGGCCAAGCTGACCTTCCCCGGTTCCGGCCCGGACGCCGCCCCCGGCGTGATCGTGATGCGGGTGGACGACACGGTCGGCGAGGAAGCCGATCCCGAGCTGGACGGCCTGCTGGTGGTGTTCAACACCACCGGTGAGCCGATCACCGAGACGGTCGACGGGCTGGCCGGGCACGATCTGGCCCTGTCCGCGGTCCAGGCCGAGGGGGCGGACGACGTGGTGCGATCCACCACCTTCGACCAGGAGACCGGCACCGTGACCGTCCCGGCCCGCACGGTGGCTGTGCTGACCGAGGCCCAGGGCACCGCGCCGGTCGACCCGGTCGCGTCCGCCTCGATCACGCTGTCCGCCGGCCAGGTGCGCGCCGGCGAGCAGGTCACCGTCACCGGTGCGGACTTCGCGGCCGGCGCCGAGGTCGAGCTCTGGCTGCACTCCGACCCGGTGCAGCTCGGCACGGTCACCACCGCCGCCGACGGCACGTTCGCCGCGACCGTGACGGTCCCGGCGAGCACCGAGGCCGGCGCCCACACCCTCCGGGCGGTCGCCGGGGCGGTGGTGGCGGAGGCGCCGCTGACCGTGCTCGCCGCGGTGGGCGACCCGGGCGGCAGCGGCGACGGCACGACCGGCACGGGCGGCACGGGCGGCACGGGCGACGGCACCACGCCGACGCGGCTGGCGGTCACCGGCGCCGGGATCGCCGGACTGCTGCTCCTGGCCGCGGGACTGATCACCGCGGGCGTGCTCGCCCGCCGCGCTCAGCAGCGCCGGGCGTAGCCCACACCGGGCGTCTCCCGGACCGGGCTCTCGCCCACGCCGGGTGGGACCCACGCCGGGGGTCGCCTCGCACGGGGCGTCACCCGCACCGGGGTCTCGCCCACGCCGGGTGGGACCCACGCCGGGCGTCGCCGACCCCGGCCCCGGGCATCGCGCCCGGGCCGCACGGCGCACGGCCACCCGGGCCGGGCCGGTCAGCACGACCGGCCCGGCCCGGGTGCTGTTCCCGTGATGTCAATCCCGTATTGACATCACCGGAGCGTCAAGCGATCCTTGACGTCATGAGCACCCGGAAGCCTGCCCTCCGCCCGCTGGGCGACGCCGCCCCGGCTGGCCGCCCACTCCCGGCTACCGCCGCCCTGATCGCCCTCTCCGGCGTGATGACCCTGGTCGTCCCGCTCGCGCTCGGCACCGGTCCGGGCTGGGTCCGGGCGGTGGCGACCGTCGTGGCCCTGGTCTGCCTGGCCGCCGCAGGTGCCCTGCTCGGCCTCGCGGTCGCCACCTCGGCGCCCACCGGCCCCCGCCTGCTGCCGAAGGGCGGTCACGACGATGCCCGCTGACCGGAACACCGGCGACGACCGGACCGCCGCCCGCGATGCCCTGCACGACCTGGTCGCCCGGGTCCGGCCGGAGCTGGTCCGGGCCCAGGACTCGGGCGACCGCGACGCGGGCCTCGACCTGGTCGCCTTCACCCAGGTGCTGTCCGAGGAGGCCGCCACCATGCGCGACGACGCGGTCGCCTCGGCCCGGCACCAGAAGACCAGTTGGGCCCAGATCGGCGACCGGCTCGGCATGTCGCGCCAGGCCGCCCAGCAACGCTTCGGCGACCCCGGCCCCGACCACCACGACCGGGTGTCCGACCCCGCCCGGGCCGCCGTCGGCGAGGTGTGGCGGCTGTCCCCGGTGACCGCCTTCGACGAGATGGAGCAGCTCGACCACTACGGCCGGCAGGGCTGGCACTCGGTCGGCTACGGAATCCTGTTCCACGACCTGGTCAAGGACTCGGTCGCCTGGGAGCACCGCCGGGTGTCGGTCCTCGGCCCCGGACGCGCCCGGCTCGAGGCGGACGGCTGGCGGGTCGTCGGCGGCGGCTGGTTCCCCTGGTCGTACTACGCCCGCCCCACCGGCCGCCCGGCCGAGTCCTGACCGACCCCGCGAGTCCTGCTCGACCCGGCGAGTACTGACCGACCCGGCCGAGTCCTGCTCGGCCCGGCTCACCCGTGCTCGACCCGGCTCACCCGTGCTCGACCCGGCTCACCCGTGCTCGACCCGGCTCGCCCGTGCTCGACCCGGCTCGCCCGTGCTCGACCCGGCCCACCCGTGCTCGACCCGCCCCCCGTGCTCGACCCGCCCCTCGGGCCCGACTTCCTCCTCGAGAGTGCACGAATGCACGCCTCCGGGGGCTGGGAGGCGTGCATTCGTGCACTCTCGGCGAGGCGAGGCGAGGCGAGGCGAGGGGAGGCGAGGCGAGGGGAGGGGAGGCGAGGCGAGGGGAGGGGAGGCGAGGGGAGGCGAGGCGGGGGAGGCGGGAGGCGAGGTGAGGTGAGGCGGGGACGGGCGGGAGGCGCGAGGCGGGGGCGGGCAGGAGGCGAGACGGGGACAGACTGCGGCGGACGCTGGCGCACCCGCGGGCTACCCGGCCCCGACGGTCAGGTGTCCGCGGGCCGCAGGGCGCCGACCCGGGGGCCGAGCAGCCGGACGGTCAGGACGCCGGACACCGCCTGGGCGGCGAGCAGCCCGGCCAGCACCAGGAGCTGCACCTGGGCGGCCAGCGCGGAGGAGGCCCCGCCGAGCAGCAGGCCGACGAACGCGCCCGGCAGCGTGACAAGTCCGGCGCTGCGGGTCTGGTCGATGCCCGGCACCAGCGCCCAGCGGACGGCGTGCCGGGCCTGTTCGGCGACCGCCTGCCCGGGCCGGGCGCCGAGCGCGATCCAGCCCTCGACCTCGGCCCACTGGGTCCGGGCGTCCTCCCGGAGCCGGCCACCGCTGACGGCAGCAGCGGTCATCGCCCCGCCGATCATCTGCGCCGCGAACGGCAGCACGGTCTCCGGCTCGGTCGCGAGGGCTCCGCTGGCCAGCACGGCCCCGGCGGCCACGGCGGACCCGGCGGTGATCGCCAGCACCAGGTGCCCGGTGACCGCGCGGCCGAGCCCGATCCGGCGGGTCGCGGTGAACGCGGCGGCGACCACCATCACCGGCAGGTAGACCGCGATGCCGGCCGGGTGCCGGAACACCCAGGCGATCACCAGTGCGACCAGCATCAGCTGCACCGCCCCGCGACCGACCGCCCAGAGGGTGTCCCGGCCGACCGGCACCCGCCCGGCGCGGGTCACGGCCAGGGCGATCCCGATCAGCACGGTCACCGCGAGCGCGGTGCGCAGCACCTCGGGCCAGGTCACGCCGAGCAGGTTAGCGGGCGAGCTCCGCGGTCGACCCGCGCCGCACCAGGGTGGTGTCCAGGCGGACGTGCATCGCGCCGGGCTGGTCCCCGCGCAGCAGGGTGAGCAGCATCGTGACCGCCTCGGCGCCGAGCCGCTGGATCGGTTGCCGCACGGTGGTCAGGGGCGGGGTGGCGCCGGCGGCCTCGGGCACGTCGTCGAAGCCGACGACGGACAGATCCTCCGGCACCCGGAGGCCGGCGGCCTGGGCGACCTCCATCGCGGCGATGGCGGAGATGTCGTTGGCGGCGAAGACCGCGGTCGGCCGCTCGTCCAGTGCCAACAGTTCGGACATCGGGCCGCGTGCGGGTTCGGAGCGGTAGTCGCCGATCCGGATCAGCGACTCGTCCACGTCGATCCCGGCCGCCGCCATCGCCTGGCGGTACCCGGACTCGCGCAGGTGGGAGGACTCCAGGTCCGGCCGCCCGGCCAGGAAGGCGATCCGGCGGTGGCCGAGGGCGAGCAGGTGTTCGGTGGCCAGGCGTCCGCCGGTGAGGTTGTCCGAGTCGACGGTGGGGAAGCCGGTGGGCCCGGTGTGCGGGTCGACGGCGACCACCGGGACCTGGGCCTCGGCCTCGACCACCGAGGGGGTGACCAGCACCGCGCCGTCGATCAGGGTGCCGCTGAGCCGGGACAGGTACCGCCGCTCCCAGCCCGGTCCGCTCATCGCGCCGGTGTAGGCGAGCAGCTCGTACCCGGCGTCGGCGACCGCGGCGGCGGCGCCCTTGAGGATCTCGGTGCTGAACGGTTCGAACTCGGCGACCAGGATCCCGATCACCTGCGTGCGGTGCGACCGCAGCGAGCGGGCGACCAGGCTCGACTCGAAGCCGAGGTCGTCGATCACCTGCTGGACCCGGGCTGAGGTGGCCTGGGCCACGCCGTACCGGCCGTTGATCACCTTGGACACGGTCGCCACCGAGACATCGGCGGCCCGGGCCACATCCGTGATCGTCACTCGACGAGACATGCGAGGAGCTTACCCGGTTGCGAAAACGTTATCGATAACGGTTGACACACCCTCGGATCGTTAGGGAGGGTGGGCCCCACGAGCCGGTTGACGATGACGGGTTTCGCAAGGGCGAGGTCTGACGGCGGGCGCGACCCATCACGGGTCGGCCGCACGGGGGAGTGGGCCTCAACGCTTCTGTTCAACTCAACGAAGAGGACAGATTTCATGAAGACAAGGAAGATGCTCGTGGCCTCGGCCGCCCTGATGGCCGGCATCCTGGGGCTCAGCGCCTGCGGCAGCGGCGGTTCGGGCGGCGGCGACGAGGACGGGCCGGTCACGCTCACGATCTGGCACAACTCGACCACGGGCCCCGGCAAGCAGTACTGGGTGGACGCGACCGAGGCGTTCACGGCGGACAACCCCGATGTCTCGTTCGACATCCAGACGATCCAGAACGAGGACATGGACGGCAAGCTGCAGACGGCGGTGAACTCCGGCGATCTGCCCGACATCTTCATGGCGCGCGGCGGCCAGAAGCTCGCCGACATCGTGGCCACCGGCAAGGTCAAGGACCTGACCGACTCCATCAGCGACGACGCCAAGTCGTCGATGGGTGCGGCCCTGTCGGCCTTCGAGGTCGACGGCAAGAACTACGCGGTGCCCACGGCCGTGCTCCCCGGCGGGATCTTCTACTCCAAGGACCTGTTCGCGCAGGCCGGGATCACCGAAGAGCCGAAGACGATGGACGACCTGAACGCCGCCGTCGACAAGCTCAAGGCCGCGGGGATCCAGCCGATCGCGCTGGGTGCCAAGGACGCCTGGCCGGCCGCGCACTGGTACTACTTCTTCGCGCTGCGGTCCTGCTCGCAGGAGACGATCAGCAAGGCGGCGGACGCCAAGGAGTTCGACGACCCGTGCTGGCAGACCGCCGGTGAGGAGCTGGAGGAGTTCGCCGGCACCAACCCGTTCAACCAGGGCTTCCTGACCACTCCGGCCCAGGAGGGTGCGGGCTCCTCGGCGGGCCTGATCGCCAACCACCAGGCCGCGATGGAGCTGATGGGTGGCTGGAACGTGGGCGTGATCGCGTCCCTGACCCCGGACGAGCAGCCGCTGCCCGACCTGGGCTGGTTCCCGTTCCCCGAGGTGGACGGTGGCGACGGTGACCCGACCGCCATGATGGGCGGTGTCGACGGGTTCTCCTGTGCGGCGGATGCGCCGAGTGCCTGCGAGGACTTCCTGAACTTCATCGCCACGAAGGACCAGCAGGAGGCGTACGCCGAGGCGTACCAGACGATCCCGGCGAACCAGGAGGCCCAGGGGGCCGTGGCCGACCCGGCGCTGGAGCCGATCATGACGGCGTACAACGACGCGGCGTACGTCATCACCTGGCTGGACACCGTCCTGGGCCAGAACGTGGGCAACTCCCTGAACACCGGCGTGGTCGACATGCTCGCCGGCAAGGGCGACGCGGACTCCATCGTCGCAGCGATGAACTCCGCAGCAGCGCGAGAGTGACGTGATGTCCGACTCCTCGGTTCTGCGCTCAGAATCCGTGGTGCCGGACGCCTCGAGCACCGTCGGGGGCGGCCACACGCCGCCCCCGACGGCGCGCAGGGCGTCGCGCCGCCGCGGAGGAGACTGGCGCAAGCGCGCAGAGATCACCGTGCTGTCCGGCCCGGCGATCCTCATGTTCCTGACGTTCGTGATCGCCCCGATCCTGATGGCGGCCTACTACGGCTTCTTCAAGTGGAAGGGCTTCGGCCCGCCGACGGACTTCGCCGGGCTCGACAACTACGTCACGATCCTGACCGACCCGACGTTCCGGGCGGCCGTGGGGCACAACTTCGTCATCGCGATCCTGTCCCTGGTGCTGCAGGGTCCGATCGCGATCCTGTTCGCCCTGCTGATGAACCAGAAGATCCGCGGCCGGTCCGTGATCCGGGTGCTGATCTTCGTCCCCTACGTGATCTCCGAGGTCATCGTCGGGACCGGCTGGTCGCTGATGATGGCCGACACCGGAGCGGTGAACTCCCTGCTCGCCAGGATCGGCCTGGAGAACCTGCAGCAGTCGTGGCTCGCGGATCCCAACTTCGCGATGGGCACCCTGATGGTGATCCTGACCTGGAAGTACGTCGGGTTCGCGGTCATCCTGATGCTGGCCGGCCTGCAGTCCATCCCGGAGGAGCTGTACGAGGCGGCCTCGATCGACGGGGCCAGCTTCTGGCAGCAGCAGTTCCGGATCACGCTGCCCCTGCTCGGCCCGACGATCCGGATCTGGGCGTTCCTGTCCATCATCGGCGCGCTGCAGCTGTTCGACCTGGTCAACATCATCTGGGGCCAGTACGTGGCGGCCACCGCGGGCACCTCCACGATGGCGACGTACATGTACCTCAACGGTCACATGGCCGGGAACTACGGGTACGGCAACGCGGTCGCGGTCGTGCTGTTCTTGATCTCGCTCGTCGTCGCGCTGTTCTACCAGCGGTTCGTGCTGCGGCGGGACACCCAGGGCGCCCTGACCGGCCCCTCGGGTAGGAAGGGGAGGAAGAAGTGAGCGTCGCGACGACCGGGCGGTCCCGGCTGCCGGAGGCTGCTCCGGGGACCTACGACCTGCGCCCGACCAAGAAGTTCTCCTGGGGCAGCCCGGTGACCTACCTGATCGCGATGGTGCTGATCACGGCGTGTATCGCGCCGGTCGCCTTCATCGTCGTCGGCGGCTTCCGGACGAACTCCCAGATCACGCAGGACCCCGCCGGGCTGCCGTCGCCCTGGGTGATCAGCAACTACGTCGAGGTGCTCCAGTCCAAGTCGTTCTGGACCGCGATGGGCAACTCCGCGATCTCGGCGCTGGGCACCACCGTAGGCGTGGTCATCCTCGGCGTGATGGCGTCCTACGTCATCGCCCGGTACAACTTCGCCGGCAAGGGCGTCATGTACTCCCTGTTCGCCGCCGGTCTGATGTTCCCGATGACCGTGGCCATCACCCCGCTGTACCTGATGGTGCGCACCCTGGGGCTGACGAACTCGCTGGCCGGGATCATCCTGCCGCAGATCGCCTTCGCCCTACCGGTGACGATCATCATCCTGGTGCCGTTCCTGCGGGCGATCCCGATGGAACTGGAGGAGGCGGCCTCGATCGACGGGGCCAGCCGGCTCGGGTTCTTCTGGCGGATGGTCATCCCGCTCTCGCTGCCCGGTGTGATCACCACCGGGATCCTGGCGTTCGTCGGGGCGTGGAACGGCTACATGCTCCCGCTGTTCATCCTGTCCGACCCGAACACGTTCACCCTGCCGCTCGGGGTGGCGAACTTCGCCTCGCAGTACTCGGTGGACACGGCCAAGGTCCTGGCCTTCACGTCGCTGTCGATGATCCCGGCACTGATCTTCTTCTCGCTGTTCGAGCGGCGGATCGTCGGCGGGCTCACCGGAGCCGTCAAGGGCTGACCCAGCTGCACAACCTGGGCTCCGCGTTCGACGCGCGTGGAGCCGCAGACACTCGCGCGTCATGACGAAGGAGAAGGGCCCCCGTGTCCGACGTCCCTGCTATGCCCAAGGTCTCCGAACGCGTGCGCGCGCTGCACTCGGAGATGACCCTCGAGGAGAAACTGGCCCAGATCGTGGGCTACTGGATCGACCAGCACGGGACCGTCGCCCCGATGCAGTCCGAGATGGCTGCCGGCCAGCAGGCGTCGAGCGAGCTGACCGACATCACCCGGCACGGCATCGGCCACTACACCCGGGTGTACGGCACCCGGCCGGTCGACCCGGCGGAGCGCGCCGCCTGGCTGTGGGACGAGCAGCGGCGCCTGCAGCGGGAGACCCGGCTGGGCATCCCGGCGCTGGTGCACGAGGAGTGCCTGACCGGACTGGCCGCCTGGCGGGCCGCCACCTTCCCGACCCCGCTGGCCTGGGGTGCGGCCTTCGACCCGGAGCTGGTCGAGCAAGCCGGGCGGGCGATCGGCGACTCGATGCGCCGGCTCGGCGTGCACCAGGGCCTGGCCCCGGTGCTGGACGTGATCGGCGACGCCCGCTGGGGCCGGGTCGACGAGTGCATCGGCGAGGACCCGTACCTGGTCGGCACGGTCGGCACCGCCTACGTGCGCGGCCTCCAGGACGCCGGGGTGCACGCCACGCTGAAGCACTTCGTCGGGTACTCGGTGTCGCGGGCGGGGCGCAACCACGCCCCGGTCAGCATCGGCCCGCGCGAGGTGGCGGACGTGCTGCTGCCGCCGTTCGAGATGGCGGTGCGCGACGGCGGGGCCAAGTCGGTGATGAACGCCTACGTCGACCTGGACGGCGTGCCGATGGCTGCCTCGGAGGAGTACCTGACCCGGCTGCTGCACGAGGAGTGGGGCTTCGACGGGGTGGTGGTCGCCGACTACTTCGCGGTGGCCTTCCTGGAGGTGATGCACCGGGTGGCCGGCGACCGCGGCGAGGCGGCCGAGTTGGCGCTGACCGCCGGGATCGACGTCGAGCTGCCCACCGGTGACGCCTACCTCGCGCCGCTGGCGGAGCGGATCCGGGCCGGCCTGACCGACGAGGCGATCGTCGACCGGGCCGTGCTGCGGGTGCTGGCGCAGAAGGAGGAGCTCGGCCTGCTCGACCCGGAGGCCTACGCCGGCGAGCCGCCCACGGAGCTGGATCTGGACCCGGTCGAACACCGGGCGCTGGCCCGGCTGCTGGCGCAGGAGTCGGTGGTGCTGCTCAGCAACGACGGCGTGCTGCCACTGGCCGCACGCAAGGTCGCCGTCATCGGGCCGAACGCCGACCGGGCCGAGGCACTGATGGGCTGCTACGCCTTCGCCAACCACGTGCTGCCGTCCCACCCCGAGGTGCCGATGGGCATCGAGGTGCCGACCGTCGCCGAGGCGCTGCGTGCGGCCGGGCTCGACCTGACCGTCGTGGCCGGCTGCGCGGTCGAGGGGGAGGACACCAGCGGCTTCGCCGAGGCGGTGGACGCCGCCCGGGCCGCCGAGGTCGCGGTGGTGGTGGTCGGTGACCAGGCCGGGCTGTTCGGCCGGGGCACCGTCGGGGAGGGCAACGACGCCGAGTCGCTGGACCTGCCGGGGGTGCAGCGCCGTCTGGTCGAGGAGCTGGTCGCCACCGGCACCCCGGTGGTGCTGGTGGTGCTGACCGGCCGCCCCTACGTGCTCGACTGGGCGCTCGGCGACGGGCCGCGGCCGGCCGCGGTGCTGCAAGCGTTCTTCCCGGGTGAGGAGGGCGGCACGGCGATCGCTGACATCCTGACCGGCGCGGCCAACCCCTCCGGCCGGCTGCCGGTCAGCCTGCCCCGGTCCGCCGGTGCGCAGCCGTACCGGTACCTCACCCCGGTGCTCGGCGGTCCGTCGGACGTGACCTCCGCCGACTCGACCCCGGTGCGGCCGTTCGGCTTCGGCCTGTCCTACACCAGCTTCAGCCACACCGAGCTGGTGGTGGACGACACGGTCGCCGCGGGCGGCGAGTTCACCGCCGAGGTCACCGTCACCAACACCGGCGACCGGGCGGGTGCGGACGTGGTCCAGCTGTACGGCCACGACGTGCAGGGCACGGTGGTGCGGCCGGTGGCCCAGCTGCTCGGCTACCACCGGGTGGAGTTGGCGCCGGGGGAGTCGGCACGGCTCCGGTTCGTGGTGCCCACCGCGCGGCTGGCGTTCAGCGACCGGTCGTTGACCCGGATCGTCGAGCCCGGCGAGGTGCAGATCTGGGTCGGCGACCACGCTGCCGCCTCGTCCGCCGGCACCGACGGCGCCCGGACCTCCACCTCCGGCACGATCACCAACCACCGCTCGGCGCAGGTCCGGGAGGTGCCCGGCACGGCGACCGAGCGGGCCACGCTGAGCGTGACCGGTGACGTCCACCGGGTGACCGCCGCCGACGGCCGCCTGGTCCGGGTGGAGCGCGTGGGGGTGCCCCAGCACGCATGAGAGCCACCAACCCGGTGCTGCCGGGCTGCTTCCCCGACCCGAGCGTGTGCCGGGTCGGGGAGTGGTTCTACCTGGTGAACTCGACCTTCGAGTACCTGCCCGGCCTCCCGGTGCACCGCAGCCGCGACCTGGTGCACTGGGAGCCGGTGGGGCACGCGGTGACCGGGCAACTCGACCTGGCCGGGCTGGCGTCCTCCCAGGGGCTGTACGCGCCGACCCTGCGGCACCACGCCGGCCGGTTCTGGCTGGTGTGCACCGTGGTCGGCGGCGGCGGGCACCTGCTGTTGACCGCCGAGGACCCGGCGGGTCCCTGGTCCGACCCGGTCTGGCTCGCCGGTGAGGGGATCGACCCGTCGCTGTTCGTCGACGACGACGGCCGGGTCTGGTTCCATGCCACCCGCCCGGCCGCGGAGCCGGAGTGGCCGGGACAGACCGGGATCTGGCTCCGGGAGCTGGTCGACGGGGAGCTGACCGGCCCGGAGCACGTGCTGTGGACCGGGGCGGTGCGCGGCGCGGTCTGGTCCGAGGGGCCGCACCTGTACCGGGTCGGCGACCACTACTACCTGATCACCGCCGAGGGCGGCACCGAGTTCCATCACGCCGTGGCGGTCGCCCGGGCGGACCGGGTCACCGGCCCGTACACCGGCAACCCGGCGAACCCGGTGCTCACCCACCGTCACCTGGGCCGGGACGCCCCGATCGCCGCCGCCGGCCACGCCGACCTGGTGCAGGCGCCGGACGGGTCCTGGTGGGCACTGCTGCTCGGCGTGCGGCCCTACGGCGGCTTCCACCACAACCTGGGCCGGGAGACGTTCCTGGTGCCGGTGGTCTGGGAGGACGGCTGGCCGGTGTTCGCCCCGGGGGAGGGCCGGGTGCCGGCGCAGGTCGAGGTGCCTTTCGCCGGGCCGGACCCGTCGCCCACCGCCGGACCCGTCCCGTCGGCGACCGGACTCGTGCCGCCCGGCGACCCGGCCTGGTGCGCGCCGCGCCACCTGCCCACCGACCTGGCCACCCCCGATGGCGACGGCTGGCTGCTCCCGGCCCGCCCGGCCACCCTGGCGGACACCGCTCCGACGTCCTTCCTGGGCGTCCGCCAGCGGCACCGGGACTGCGAGGTGGTCGTCACCCTCGACTCGACCCCGGCGCCTGGCACCTGGGCCGGGCTGGCGGTGCGGCAGTCCGAGTCGGACCACCTGACCCTGCTCACCGACGGGTCCCGCACCCGGGCGGTGCTGCGCCGGGCCGGCCGGGAGCTCGCGCTGGGCGAGTTGCCCGCCGGTGCCACGGTCTGCGTGCTGCGCACCAGCGGGCAGGACTACGCCCTGCTGGCCGGGCCGGACACCGATCACCTGACCGAGGTCGCGGTGGCGGACGGCCGGAGCCTGGACTCGGTCAGCGCGGGCGGGTTCCTCGGCCTGTGGATCGGGGTGTACGCCACCGGCGACGGCGGGGCCACCCGGCTCACGCTGGGGTACCGGCCACTGGCGACCGACCGGTAGGGATTCACCGGCGGCACGATAGGGTCGGGGGCGATGACTGGGAACCCCGCACACCGCCGGATCATCTTCCTCGATGTGGACGGCACCTTCGCCGACCACGGCGACGTGCCCCCGGGTCACGTGGCCGCGGTCCGGGCCGCCCGCAGCGCCGGGCACCGGGTGCTGCTGTGCACCGGCCGGCCCAAGTCGATGCTCCCGGAGCGGATCCTGGCGGCGGGCTTCGACGGCATCGTGGCCAGTGCCGGCGGCTACGTCGAGGTCGACGGGACCCTGCTGGCCGACCGCCGGTTCCCGCCGGAGATCGCCGCCCGCGCGGTGGAGGTGCTGCACCGGCACGACGCCGCCTACGTGCTGGAGGCCCCGGACGCGCTCTACGGCCCGCCGGACGTCCGCGAGCGGCTGCGCGCGGCGTGGACCGCGCGGATGCAGGCCGACCCGGAGGAGTCCCGGCACGAGGGACCGCTGGACATCCTGGACGGCCTGATCGCCGACGCCGACCTGTCCACGGTCTCGTTCGCGAAGATCACCTGCTTCGACTGCGCGGTGCCGGTCACCCAGCTCGCCCGGGAGATGGGGCCGGAGATCGCCGCGCTGCCCAGTTCGATCCCGGGCCTGGGCGAGCGGGCCGGGGAGATCTACGTCGCCGCGGTGGACAAATCGATCGGCATCCGGGACGTGATCGCCCACCTCGGCGTGCCCCGGGAGGACACCATCGCGGTCGGCGACGGACTGAACGACCTGGAGATGCTGGAGTTCGCCGGGATCGGGGTGGCGATCGAGGACGGCGACCCGGCGGTGATCGCGGTGGCCGACCGCACCGCCCCGCCGCCGAGCGCCGAGGACCTGGTGACCGCCTTCCGTGACCTGGGACTGATCGACGGGCTCTGATCGGCCCGGACCCGCCCGCGGGTGACCGGCCTGCACGGTCGCGGGTCGCGGCGCCCGCATCGGGACACCCCGTCGCCCGCGGCGTCGGTGAACGCGCTGTGAGCCGCCTCGGCGCTCGTTAGCTTGCCGCGCATGCGCAACCCGACCCGACTCCTCGCGCTGCCCACCGCCGCGGCCCTGTCCGCCGCACTGGTGATCAGCGCAGCCCCACCCGCCTCCGCCGCCGCCGCGATCTACACGGTCAGCGGCACGGTCTACATCGATGCCGACGCCGACGGCACCTACTCGGTGGGCGACCTCCCGCTGTCCGGCGCCAGCGTGGAGCTGTTCACCTCCGCCGAGGGCGCCGCGACCGGCGCCGACCCGGTGCGGACGCTGACCACCGGCCGGCTCGGCACCTATGCCGCGAGCCAGCTGACCGCCGGGACCTACTACACCGCGGTCCGCGCGGACGGGTACCGCTTCCCGCAGGAGCCGGCCGCCGTCAAGGTCAGCCTGACCAAGCCGCTCGGCATCGCGGACGTGCCCGCCACCCCGCAGACCACGCTGTCCGCCTCGGTGTTCGACGACGCGAACGGCAACGGCACCTGGGACGCCCAGGAGACCGCGGTCGACGGCAAGACCCTGATCTTCATCGACGTGCTCCGCACCCAGCAGGCGATCGCCGACGGGTCGCTGGGCAGCATCGACATCGGCTCGGCGATCCTCGGGGCGATCGGCGGCACCGTCGACCTGGGCGGTGCGATCCAGTTCCGCACCACCTCCGGCGGGCAGCCGATCACCTACCAGGACGTGCCCTCCGGCGCCTACGTGATCATGCGCTCGCCGTTCAACCTCACCCTGACCGACCTGCTCGGCGACATCTCCCGGATCACCGCCTTCATCGACCTGCTGTCCTCCGGCGACGCCACGGCGCTGCTGGCGATGGACCCCGCACTGCTGAGCACCGGCGACATCAGCACCACCCCGCGCAACGAGTACCTCCAGCAGCTCGCCTCCGCGTTGTCGTCGGCGGTGCGGGTGGTCGACGAGGCCGACACCGAGAAGCTGCTCGGCACCGAGCTGTCCGACCAGGTCAGCAAGGTCACCGGCACGGTCGCCCAGGTCGCCAACCTGATCGCCGCGCTGCCGGCCACGCACTTCGTCGCCGTGGACCGCTGGGGCGGCGGCTGGCAGCTGACCAACCTGCGGGTCAAGCGCACCACCAGCTACGAGTTCGGCGTCCGCAAGCCGGTCACCATCACCGGGTCGGTGTTCAACGACTCCAACGCCAATGGCACCAAGGACACCCTCGACCTGGCCGAGTCCGTCACCCTGACCGCCTACGCCGCGGACGGCACGGTGCTGAGCAGCACCACCACCCCGTCGCTGGCCGGCTCGTACACCCTGCGGAACCTGCCCTACGACACCGACATCTACCTGGCGCTGAGCGGCACCACCAAGTCGCCCTCGGTGCGCTGGGACGGTGAGGTGCCGCCCGCGCTCGCCGGCCTGACCCTGATCGGCAGGTACCACCTGGCCGACGACGGCGACGTGAGCGCGATCAGCCAGAACATCGGCCTGGCGACGCTCACCGCCCCCACCGCCACCGTCGGCACCGTGGACGCCACCGGGTCGGCGACCCTGACCCTGTCCAACAAGAGTTCGGCGGTTCTCGCGGTGGAGTACGCGGTGAACGATGCGGCACCGATCGCGAGCACGGTCCCGGCCAAGACGCTGCTGACCAGCGCGGGCACCCGGACCGTGACGCTCACCGGCCTGGTGCCGGGGGCCAACGTGGTCACCATCGATTGGTCGGCCGGGGTCTACCGCGGCGACCGGCTCGTGGTCGAGATCACGCGCTGATCGAGGGTCTCACCGCGGGGCGGTGGGTGGCCGGGTCCCGGTCACCTGCCGCCCCGTCGTCGTCCTGTCGCCGTCCCGGGCCGGGAGGGCGCCGTGGGCGCCGGGGGCGGGTGCGGGCCAGGGAGAGGGCAGTCAGCCGCGGGGCACCAGGTACGACCGGCCGTCCGCGCCGACCACCCGGACGAACCCGTCCTGCAACGCCTGGTCGCGCTCACGGTCCTCGGCCGGGATGTCCCGGTCCGGCGCGAGCGGGTCGCCGATCTGCGCCGGGCCGAACACGCTCAGCAGCGCCCGGGTGGTGCCGTCCTCGGCCTGGCCGATCACGCCCATGTCCTGCCTCCCTCGCCGTCGTCCGGACGAGTCTAGGCCGCGGACGCCACCCGGCGGTCCGTGCGAGCCACCCGTCGCGCGACGAACCGCCGGACCGCCCACCGGGCCACCCGGCGCAGCACCAGCCCGACCGCCGCCGCGCCGGCCGCGATCAGCAGCACCCGTCCGTCGCCGGGCTCCAGCAGGAACAGCCGCCGGCCGAGCGGGATCGCCACCACCGCCGTCATCGCCCCGATCATGGCGGCCAGCAGCGCGACCTTCCACGGCCGCAGCGGCCGCGCCACGTCGATCAGGATGTCGAAGGCCACCACCACCAGCGCCAGGAACGCCGCGGTGGAGGTCAGCACGGTGTCCGCCGATCCGGTGCCGATCACCGACCGCGCCACCGCGTACGCCCCGTAGGCGGCCACCGCCACCGCCAGGCCGCCCGGCAGCGCGGCGGTCAGCACCCGGCCGACGAACCCGTCCCGGGCCGGCTCCTTGTTCGGTGCCAGCGCGAGCACCGCCGCCGGGATGCCGATGGTGAACCAGGCGATCAGCGTGATGTGCCGGGGCAGCAGCGGGAACGGCAGCGCGGTCAGCGCGACCACCAGGGCCAGCAGCACCGAGTACACCGTCTTGGACAGGAAGAGCGTGGCCACCCGCTCGATGTTCGCCACCACCCGGCGCCCCTCGGCGACCACGTACGGCAGGGTGGCGAAGGACGAGTCCAGCAGCACCAGCCGGGCGACCGCCCGGGCCGCCGGGCTGCCGCTGCCCATCGCGACCCCGACGTCGGCCTCCTTCATCGCGAGCACGTCGTTCACCCCGTCGCCGGTCATCGCCACGGTCCGGCCGCGGGAGCTCAGCGCCCGGACGAGCTCGCGCTTCTGGTCCGGGCGGACCCGGCCGAAGACGCTGGACGCCTCGGCGACCCGGCCCAGCTCCTCCGGGTCGGTGGGCAGCTCCCGGCCGTCCACCGTGGCGTCGGCGTGTGGCAGCCCGACCTGGCCGGCCACCGCGCCCACCGCCACCGGTGCGTCGCCGGAGATCACCTTGAGCGTGACGCCCTGGTCCTCGAAGAACCGCAGCGTGTCCGCCGCCTCGGGCCGCACCCGCTGGTCCAGCACCACCAGGGCGACCGGTGCGATCCCGCCGGGCAGGGCGTGACCGTCCAGCGGCGCGGCGGTGCGGGCCAGCGCGAGCACCCGGCGGCCCTGCCCGGACTCCGCGCTCGCCCGGGCCAGCACCGGGTCACCGGGCAGCAGCACATCCGGTGCGCCGACCAGCCAGGTGGTGCCGGCGGTGCGGGCGGCGGCCCAGCGGCGGGCGGAGGAGAACGGCACCCGGGCCTCGGCCTCGGCGGCGACCGCTCCGGCGGTGCCCTCCAGGATCGCCTGCATGCTGGCGTTGGGCCGGCTCTCGCCCGCACCGATCGTCGCCAGGGCGGTGCGGGCCAGGTCGTCGTCGCCGTCCAGCAGCACCAGCTCGCGGACCCGCATCCCGTCCTCGGTCAGCGTCCCGGTCTTGTCGAAGCAGACCACGTCCACCCGGGCCAGCGCCTCCATCGCGGGCAGGTCCTGCACCAGGCACTGCCGCCGGCCGAGCCGGATCACGCCGACCGCCATCGCGACGCTGGTCATCAGCACCAGGCCCTCCGGCACCATCGGCACCAGGGCGGCCACCATCCCGCGCAGGGCGTCGCTCAGCGGCAGGTCGGTCTGGGTGAGCTGGTTCCAGATCATCAGCGCGCCGACCGGGATCAGCACCCAGGTCAGGTAGCGCAGGATGGTGTCGATCCCGGCCCGCAGCCCGGAGGACGGCGCCGAGTACGCGGACGCCTCCCGGGCCAGCTTCGCCGCATAGGCCTGCTCGCCGACCCGGGTGGCCCGCAGCCGGCCGCTGCCCGCGACCACCACGCTGCCGGACAGCAGCGGCGCCCCGACCGCCGGCGCCAGCGCCTCGGACTCGCCGGTCAGCAGCGACTCGTCCACCTCCAGCCCGGTGGTGGCGAGCAGGTCGCCGTCCACCGGCACCTGGTCGCCC
Organism: Cellulomonas denverensis; assembly: GCF_012396125.1. Lineage (GTDB taxonomy): Bacteria > Actinomycetota > Actinomycetes > Actinomycetales > Cellulomonadaceae > Cellulomonas > Cellulomonas denverensis. Next base: position 59,206 of record NZ_JAAXOX010000011.1, read on the forward strand.
GCCGAGACCTCGACCACGTCGTCCAGCACGATCTCGGCCGGGTCGAGCGCCAGCGGCCCGTCCGCCCGGATCACGGTCACCGTGCTGGCGTTCAGGATCGCCAGCCGGTCCAGGGTCCGCTTGGCCCGGATCTCCTGCACCATGCCGACCGCGCTGTTCACCACGATCAGCAGGCCGAACAGCCCGTCGAACCAGGCGCCGGTGGACGCCACCACGCAGAACAGCACGAAGTAGATCGCGTTGACCCGGGTGAAGACGTTCGCGACCACGATGTCCCGGGCGCTGCGGCTGGTCACCCGTTCGACCTGGTTCACCTGGCCACGTGAGACCCGGTCGGCGACTTCGCTGCTGGTCAGTGGCTGCACGCGACCAGGGTAGACAACGCCGATCAGCCCGCGGCGGCGCCCCGCTCGGTCAGGGTGAACACGCTCGCCGGGCTGGCCGGGTCGGGTTCGACCGCCACGCCGCCCTCCGGGTCGGAGACCAGGTAGCCGTTGGCGTTGGAGATGTTCACCTGCTCGGGCCGGTCGAGTGCGGTGACCTCGAACTGCTGCGCGGGGTCGGTGTCGTCGCAGGTGGCGACACTCACCACGTCGTCGCCGGGCAGGGCCAGGCACTGTTCCCGGTCGTCGGTGGTGGCGCTGGACCGCACCTGCACCATCCCGGTGGAGCCCGCAGGTTCGATCACCCAGGTGCTGGGCAGCTCGGAGCCGGCCGGGTCGTCGATGGTGGTGACCGCACCCTCCACGGTGGTCACCAGCCAGGTGCCCTCGTAGGTCCCGATGTCCACCAGGGTGCTGCCGTCGAGCAGGGCGTTCCCACCGCCGGCCGGGGTGTCCGGGGCGTCCGGGGTATCGGGAGTGTCCGGGGTGTCCTGCTGCGCCGGGGTGCTGCCGGCGGCGGTCGGCTCGGGGTCCGCCGTGCAGGCCGGCACCGCGACGGCGATCACCCCCGCGGCGAACAGGGTGACGGTGCGGCGGGCGGTCGTGGTCATGGCGGGGATCCCTCCATCGGCTGACGGCTCCCCTCGAACGTATCGAGGACCCGCATGCCCGCAACCGGCGCCGTCAGTGCGGGGCGACCAGCACCTTGCCGGAGGAGTCCTCCGCGGCAGCGGCGAAGGCGGCGGCCACGCCGTCCAGCGGGTACACCGCCGACACCAGTTCCTCGACCGGGATCAGCCCCTCACCGGCGATCCGCAGCGCAGTAACCACATCGACCTCGGTGTAGGCCGCACAACCCTGGATCCGCAGCTCCCAGTCCTGGATCTCCGGCATCGGCAGGCTCGCCGCCCGGGCGGGCACACCGACCACCAGCAGCGACCCGGCGCGGCGCAGCAGCCCGATCGCCTGCCGCAGCGACCGCTCGGAGGCGACGCAGTCGAACACCGCGTCGGCCGATCCGCCCAGCGCGTCGCGCACCCGCTCGTCGGCGTCACCGGCGGTGGCGGGCACGGCCGCATCGGCGCCGATCCGGGTCGCACGGGCCAGCTTGCCCGGGTCGTTGTCCGTCATCACCACCGTGGCAGCCCCGGCCCGCCGCGCGGCCACCGCGGTCAGCACGCCGATCGTCCCGGCGCCGAGCACCACCACCCGGGCACCGGTCAGGTCGCCCGCGATCCGCACCGCGTGCACCGGGGTGGCCAGGCACTCCACCAGCGCCGCGGTCCGGTCGTCGACCGCGTCCGGCACCGGGAACAGGTTCTCCCGGGGTGCGACGAAGCGGTCCGCCATCGCCCCGGCCCAGTGCCGGGACGGGTCGCAGCCGATCCAGCTCAGGCGCTCGCAGGCGTTCGTCCGCCCGGCGGCGCAGTTCACACAGGACCCGCAGGCGACATTCGGCTTCAGCAGCACCCGGGTGCCCACTGCCGGACCGTCCACCCCCGGACCCAGCGCGGTCACCACGCCGACCGCCTCGTGCCCGGGGACGTAGGGGCCGGTCAGGAACGGGTGTGCCCCGGCCAGGGCGTGGGTGTCGGAGCCGCAGATGCCGACCAGCGTGCCGGCGACCTGGACCTGGCCGGCGGCCGGCTCCGGCACCGGCTGGTTCTCCAGGCGCACGGCGCCCCGCGGTTCGGCCAGGGCGCGGCGCATGGTGACGGCGGGGGAGGGGATGGTCGTCATGCCCGTCATCGTCGGTGCCGCCCGCCGTCCGATCTAGCGGCCTCACGCACCGTCGACTGATACGAAATTGCTCCGTCGGCCCGCTCGACTGCCCCAGGCGTACGGCATCATGCGGGATTGTGCAGCCCTCCGCGCCGCTCCGACCCGGCCACCGCCCACCGGCCCGCGAACTCGTCGTGCCCGACGTGGACAGCACGATCCGGTGGCACACCCACTCCTACCCGCACCCGCTGGCCCGCTGGCACACCCACCCCGAGGCCGAGATCCACCTGATCCGCTCCGGCACCGGACTGGCGTTCGTCGGCGACCACGTCGGACGGTTCGCGCCCGGGCACCTGGTGCTGGTCGGCGCCCACCTGCCGCACAACTGGATCAGCGACCTCGGCCCCGGGGAGGTGATCGAGGACCGGGACGTGGTGCTCCAGGTGCACCCCGACCGGATGCGCGCCCTGGCCCGGGTCGCCCCGGAGATGTCGGCGGCGGTCCGGCTGCTGGACGACGCGGCGCGCGGCATCGAATACGGCGGCCCCACCGCGATGGCCGCGGCGCAGGCACTGGAGACGGTCGGCCACAGCACGGGAATCACCCGGCTGCGCGCGTTCCTCGACCTGCTCGACCACCTGATCCACGCTCCCGGGGCGGACCGCCGGGTCCTGTCCGGGCGCCCGGGTTCGGCTGGCGACGCGGCGGCACAGGACCGGATCGACCTGGTGCTCGACCACCTCACCGAGCACCTGACCGGGCAGCTCCGGTTGCCGGAGGTCGCCGCGCTGGTCGGCATGACCCCGCCGGCCTTCTCCCGGTTCTTCCGGCGCGCGGCCGGGCGCGGCTTCGCCGAGACGATCCGCCGGCTGCGGGTGATCCGGGCCTGCGCCCTGCTGGCCGAGACCACGATGCCGGTGGCGGAGGTCTGCTTCGCGGCCGGCTTCGGCAACCTGTCCAACTTCAACCGCCAGTTCCGGGCCGAGACCGGCACCACGCCGCGGGAGTACCGGCGGACCGCGCGGGCCGGGAACGGAGTCGCGCCGTCCTGACCGTCGCGGATCAGCCGTCTGCCGCCACGATCTGCCGCGCCACCTCGACCAGATCGGGTGCCACGATGTCCGGCTGCACCCCGAGCGGCAGCGGCGCGTTCCCGGGCCGGGCGACCAGCGCCGCCGACCAGCCGCAGGCCAGTGCACCGATCACGTCCCAGGTGTGGCACGCCACCAGGCGGAGCTCCCGCGGCCGGGCGCCCAGGTGCCGGGCGGCATGGGCGTACACCTCCGGCGCCGGCTTGGCCCGCCGCACCGCGTCCACCGACACCACGTCGGTGAAGAAGTCCAGGATCCCGGCGGTGGCCAGGCCCGCCCGCGCCGCCGGTGCCGCCGAGTTGGTCAGCGCCACCACCCGCAGCCCGGCATCGCGCAGCAGGCTGAGCGCCGGGACCACATCCTCGTGCGCGGGCAGCCTGGACAGCGCGCTCCGGAACTCGTCCACCGCCTGTTCGGACAGCGTGACGCCATGGGTCTGCGCGACCATCCGCAGCGTGGCCACCGCCAGCGTCGCGAAGTCGGTGTAGCCACCGGTGAGCGTCAGGGTGCCGGAGTACAGGATCTGCTCGGCGAACCACTGCCGCAGCACCCCGGGGTCGTGCAGGTGCCGGGCAAAGAACGGCCGCAGCGCGTCCAGGTCCAACAGGGTCTCGTTCACGTCCAGGACCACCGTGCCGCTCATGGCGACAGCCTCCACCCGCGCGGCGGACGCACACCACCACTCAGACACGACGAGGGCCCGGCCCCCACCGGGGAACCGGGCCTTCGGATGTGCCCTCGATAGGATTCGAACCTACGACCTTCTGCTCCGGAGGCAGACGCTCTATCCACTGAGCTACGAGGGCATCTCGTCCCGACCGCGATCGGAACGAGGCATGACACTACCAGCCCCTCGGGGGTGGCTGCGTCAGTCCTCGCCGAGCAGGCCGGACAGGTAGTCCGAGGTCTCCTCCACCGCACCGGCCACGTCACCGCGGACGATGGCGTCCACCAGGCCGTCGTGGTTGTCCCCGTCCTGCAGCACCTGGGCGAAGTTGAACCGGATGTTCTCGGTGATGGCGTCGATCAGGCTCTCGTACAGCGACAGCAGCACCGGGTTGCGGGCGGCCCGGGCGATCGCGCGGTGCAGCGCCAGGTCGGCGGCCACCATCCGGTCCAGGGCGTGGGCGGCGTAGGCCTCGGCCCGGGCGTCCCGCAGGGCGGTGATCGAGGCGACGTCGGAGGTGGTGCGGCGGCGGGCGGCCAGTCGGGCGGCCTCGACCTCCAGCGAGCGCCGCACCTCGACCACGTCGCGCTGGCGGGCGTCGGCGATCTGCCGGGAGAACGTCACCGCCAGCTCGGAGGCGCTGAGCACGTAGGTGCCCGATCCCTGGCGGCGTTCGACCAGGCCGGAGTGCACCAGCGACTGCACCGCCTCGCGCACGGTGTTGCGGCCCACTCCGAGCAGTTCGACCAGGGCCGGCTCGGCGGGGATCCGGGTGCCCACCGGCCACTCGCCGGAGGAGATCCGCTCCCGGAGCTGGGCCACCGTCGAGTCGATCAAACCGGTGCGTCGCATCATGCGGGTACTCTCCCAGGTCAGGTGTGCGGCGATTCAACACGACGGTCCGCTTCGTCCGCCAGCCACACCGCCCGCCGCCGACGCCACCCTCCCATGATTCCTGGAGTACCCATGCCTGCGCCCGACCATGTCACCCCCGAACTGCGCCCGTGGCGCGGCCGGTTCGTGGTGCTGGCCGGGGTGCTGCTGGTCGCGCTGAACCTGCGGATCGCGGTGGCCTCGGTGTCGCCGATTCTGGACCTGGTGCGCGCGGATGTCGCGCTGTCGCCGACCCAGGCCGGGTTGCTGGGGACGATCCCGGTGGCCTCGTTCGCGGTGTTCGGGGCGCTGACGCCGGTGCTGGCGCGCCGGGTGGGGCTGGAACCGCTGCTGATCGCGGCGATGGCGTTGTCCGCCGCCGGGGAGATCATCCGGTCCACCATGCACTCGTCCACCGGGTTCCTGGTCTGGACCGTGGTCGCCCTGGCCGGGATGGGCATGGGGAACGTGCTGCTGCCGCCGCTGGTCAAGCGGTACTTCCCGGACCGGGTCGGCGTGGTGACCGCGGCCTACTCGGTGACGCTGAGCGTGAGCACCGCCCTGCCCGCCGCGGTGGTGGTGCCGGTGGCGGACCGGGTGGGCTGGCGGCCGGCGCTGTCGATCTGGGCGGTGGTCGGGATCCTGGCCGCGCTGCCCTGGCTGGTGGTGGTGATCCGGTCGGCGGCGGCCCGGGCCGAACTGTCCGGTCTGCTGCGCCGTGGCCCGGCGACCACTCCGGCCCTGACCAGCCGGCACCGGTCGGGCGGCCGGGTGTACCGCAGTCCGCTGGCCTGGGGGATGGCGGTGACCTTCGCGATGAACTCGCTCGGGTCCTACGCGATGTTCGCCTGGCTGCCGCAGATCCTGATCGACTCCGGGACCTCGCCGCACTCGGCCGGCACCTGGCTGAGCGTCTACGCGATCCTCGGCCTGCCGCCGGCGCTGATCGCCCCGATCGCCGCCTCGCGGATGCGCAACCCGATCGGCCTGGTGATCTTCTTCGTCGCGTGCTGGCTGTTCAGCTACCTCGGGCTGCTGCTGCACCCGTCCGGGCCGGTCTGGCTGTGGGTGCTGGTCGGCGGGCTCGGGCCGGGCGCGTTCCCGCTGCTGCTGGCACTGATCAACCTGCGCACCCGCACCTCGGCCGGTGCCGCCTCTCTGTCCGGCTTCACCCAGGGCATCGGCTACGCGATCGCCGCGGTCGGCCCGCTGCTGATCGGGGTGCTGTACGACGCCACCGCGGACTGGACCTGGCCGCTGCTGTTCCTGATCGGCACCCTGGCGGTCCTGATGACCGGCGCGGTGGTCGCCTGCCGCCCGGTGTTCCTGGAGGACTCGTGGCTGCCGCGGGGTCATCGGGAGTCCTGACCGGGCGGATATCCTGCTCCGGTGACTCCCGCTGAGCTTTCCGCCTCCCTGCATGCCGCCCTGACCGCGGCGGTGGCCGACGGCACCTTCGCCCTGGCCGCCGACGACCTGCCCGACACCGTGCACGTGGAGCGGCCCCGCCAGCGCGAGCACGGCGACTGGGCGACCAACGTCGCCCTGCAGCTGGCGAAGAAGGCCGGCACCAATCCGCGCGCCTTCGCCGAGGAGCTGACCCGGCGGCTGGCCGATGTGCCCGGCATCGCGAAGGTCGACATCGCGGGCCCCGGCTTCCTCAACATCACCCTGGACGCGGCGGCCGCCGGCGAGCTCGCCCGGTCGATCGTCGACACCGGGGCGGGCTACGGCCGGGGCGAGAGCCAGCGCGGGCAGTCGGTGAACCTGGAGTTCGTCTCGGCCAACCCGACCGGCCCGATCCACATCGGCGGCGCACGCTGGGCCGCGGTCGGCGACAGCCTGGCCCGGATTCTGTCCGCCGCCGGGGCCGACGTGACCCGCGAGTACTACTTCAACGACCACGGCGCCCAGATCGACCGGTTCGCCCGGTCGCTGCTGGCCCGGGCCCGCGGGCTGGAGGCGCCGGAGGACGGCTACGGCGGCCAGTACATCCAGGACATCGCGGACCGGGTGATCGCCGACGCCGTCGCCGCCGGGGAGACCGACCCCCGTGAGCTGCCGGACGAGCAGGCGCAGGAGGTGTTCCGCGCACGGGGCGTCGACCTGATGTTCGACGAGATCAAGCAGGCGCTGCACGACTTCGGCGTCGACTTCGACGTGTACTTCCACGAGGACTCGCTGCACGAGTCGGGCGCGGTGGACCGGGCGGTGGCCCGGCTGCGCGAGCTCGGCCACATCTTCGAGTCCGACGGCGCGGTCTGGCTGCGGACCACCGACTTCGGCGACGACAAGGACCGGGTGATCATCAAGTCCGACGGCGAGGCCGCCTACATCGCCGGTGACCTGGCCTACTACCTGGACAAGCGCGAGCGCGGCTTCGACCGGGCGATCATGATGCTCGGCGCCGACCACCACGGCTACATCGGCCGGATGATGGCCGCGTGCGCCGCCTTCGGAGACGTGCCCGGGGTCAACCTGGAGATCCTGATCGGCCAGATGGTCAACCTGGTCAAGGACGGCGAGCCGGTCCGGATGTCCAAGCGGGCCGGCACCGTGGTCACCCTGGACGATCTGGTCGAGGCGGTCGGGGTGGACGCCGCCCGGTACTCGCTGGCCCGGTCGTCGGTGGACTCCAGCATCGACCTGGACCTGGACCTGCTCACCACCGCCACCAACGAGAACCCGGTGTTCTACGTCCAGTACGCCCACTCGCGCACGGTCAGCGTGGCCCGGAACGCCGCCGAGGCCGGGGTGCGCCGGGAGGACGGCTTCGACGCCGCACTGCTGGACCACCCGGCCGAGTCGACCCTGCTCGGGCTGCTCGCCGAGTTCCCCCGGGTGGTCGCCCAGGCCGCCGAGCTGCGCGAGCCGCACCGGGTGGCCCGCTACCTGGAGACCGTCGCCGGTGGCTACCACAAGTGGTACGACCAGAAGCGCCGGGTGGTGCCCTTCGGCGAGGAGCAGGTCTCCGACGCCCACCGCACCCGGCTGTGGCTGAACGACGCCACCCGCCAGGTGCTGGCCAACGGCCTCGACCTGCTCGGCGTCTCCGCGCCGGAGCGGATGTGAACCTCGGCCTGCCCTGGCCCGCGCACGCGGTCCGTGGCGAGGACGGGGCGGTGCGACTGGCCGGTCTCGACCTGCGCGAGCTGGCCACCACGTATGGCACCCCGGCCTATCTGCTGGACGAGGCGGACTTCCGGGACCGGGCCCGCACGCTGCGCACCGCCTTCGAGGCCGCCTTCGGCGAGGTCGACATCTACTACGCCGGCAAGGCGTTCCTGTCGGTGGCGGTCGCCCGGTGGGCGCACGAGGAGGGCCTGCGGGTGGACACCGCCACCGGCGGCGAACTCGCGGTCGCCCTGCGCGCCGGGGTGCCCGGGCCTGCGATCGGCCTGCACGGCAACAACAAGTCCGACGACGAGCTCCGCCGCGCCCTGGACGCCGGGGTCGGCCGGATCATCGCCGACTCGCTGCCCGAACTGGACCGGATCGCCGCCCTGGTGCGCGAGCGCGGCGGCGACCCGGCACCGGTGATGATCCGGGTCACCACCGGGGTGCACGCCGGTGGGCACGAGTACATCTCCACCGCGCACGAGGACCAGAAGTTCGGCCTGTCGATCGCGGGGGAGGACTCCCCGGCGATGACGGCGCTGCTGCGGGCGGTGGAACTGCCCGAGCTGCGGCTGCTCGGCATCCATTCGCACATCGGCTCGCAGATCCTGGACCCGGAGGGCTTCACCGTCTCCGCCCGGGCCGTGCTGGCCCTGCGCGCCGAGCTGGCCGCCCGCACCGGGGTCCTGGTGCCGGAGGTCGACCTGGGCGGCGGCTTCGGGATCGCCTACCTGCCCGGCGACGTGCCGCTGGACCCGGAGCGGATGGCCAAGGACATCGCCGCCGCGGTCACCGGCGCCTGCGCCGACCTGGGCACGCCCGCCCCGCGGCTGTCCTTCGAGCCCGGCCGCACCATCGTCGGCCCCACCACGCTCACCCTGTACCGGGTGGGCACGGTCAAGCCGGTCCGGCTCGACGACGGCCGGGTCCGCACCTACGTGTCGGTGGACGGCGGGATGAGCGACAACATCCGCCCCGCGCTGTACGGCGCGCACTACACCGCCGCGCTGATGAACCGGGCCGGTGCCGAGCGGACCGTGCTGGCCCGGGTGGTCGGCAAGCACTGCGAGAGCGGCGACATCGTCGTGCACGAGGTGCAGCTGCCCGCCGACACCACCGCCGGGGACCTGCTCGCGGTCGCCGCCACCGGCGCCTACGGACGCTCGATGGCCTCCAACTACAACCACCTGCCCCGGCCGCCGGTGGTGGCCGTGCGCGACGGCGAGGCCCGGGTGCTGGTCCGCCGGGAGACCGAGGACGACCTGTTGGCCCTCGACCTGGGCTGATAGCATCTCCTATCAGGAGGTGCGACCATGAGCGAGGACGAACTCACCGCGGTCGATCGGGCACTGCTGCACTACCTGGACGACGTCGACGAGTACGCCGACCGGCTCCGCGCGGAGGCATCCCGGGCGCTGACCCGCGCCGTGCGCCAGGCCGCCGACTTCGGCTGGAGTCAACGCCGGATCGCCGCCGCGATCGGCCGCAGCCAGCCCGAGGTGGCCCGGCTGTTGCGTGCGACCCGGACGCCGGTGGTGGAGTACGCGGTGGCGATGCCGGCCGAGGCGGGCGGCGGGGATGGCGCCGGCAGCCCGGAGGGACCGGCGCAGCACGAGCCACAGCCGGCGAGCGAAACCGCCCCGGGGGCAGAGGCGCAGCCCGCCGACGCAGCGCCGACGCGGCCGGGCCACGGGTCGAGCACCTTGACCTGGGTGCTGCGGGACAAGCGCGAGGAGATCGTCCGGATCGCGGCCGCGAACGGGGCGAGCCACGTGCGGGTGTTCGGGTCGGTGGCCCGCGGCGAGGACGACGAGCACTCGGACATCGACTTCCTGGTGGACTACGCCGAGGACACCGGGCTGTTCGACATGGCCGGTCTGCAGGTCGAACTCGAGGAGGCGTTGCGTCGCCCGGTCGACGTGGCCAATGCGAGGTCGCTGTGGCCGAGAATCGCCCGCAAGGCACTCCCGGAGGCGGTGCCGCTGTGAGCCGCGACCCGATCGACGCTCTCGGCGTCGCCCTCGACCACCTCGCGCTCATGGAGCGGCACCGCACGGTGGGTGACCTCGCCATGCCGGTGGTCTTCGATGCGGTGTGCATGCGGCTGTCGTCGGCGATCGAGGCGCTGTCCAACGTTCCCCGGGACTGGCTCGACGAGGCGTTCGGCGAGCGGTGGCCGCAGATCAGGGCCACCCGGAACGTGATCGCCCATGTGTACGACCAGATCGAGGAGCAAGTAATCCGGGACGTGGTGGATCGCGAACTGATCGAGCTCACCGCCGGCGTCCGCCGCATGATCGACCGGCACGCCCCCGGTCTGGAACCCGAACTCCCGTGATGCCCGCCCACGCAGTGGATACCCGCCGGCCGGCCCCTGCCACGCCCCTATCCTGGGCCGTGACCGCGCGCGGACCCCTCGGACGGCATTCGCTGCGACGCGCCCGGTCACGGTTCGGCCCGATGCGAACGGAGACCCGGTGACTGCGCAGAGCACGCCCGACGTCACGCCCCAGAACGCCCCGGTGCGGGTGGCCGTGCTCGGCTGCGGGGTGGTCGGCACCGAGGTGGTGCGCCTGCTGACCACGCAGACCGCCGACCTGGCGGCCCGGGTCGGCGCGCCGCTGGAGCTGGTCGGGGTGGCGGTGCGCAACCTGGCGACCCCGCGCGACCCGGTGGTGGACCCGGCACTGCTGACCGACGACGCCGAGGTACTGGTGGACCGGGCGGACATCGTGGTCGAGGTGGTCGGCGGGATCGAGCCGGCCCGGACCCTGCTGCTGCGGGCGCTGCGCGGCGGGGCGTCGGTGGTGACCGCGAACAAGGCGCTGCTGGCCGAGGACGGTCCGACGCTGTACGCCGCCGCGGACGCCGCCGGGGTGGACATCTACTTCGAGGCGGCGGTCGCCGGGGCGATCCCGCTGGTCCGGCCGGTGCGCGAGTCGCTGACTGGGGACCGGGTGCGCCGGGTGCTGGGCATCGTCAACGGCACCACCAACTTCGTGCTGGACCGGATGGCGACCGACGGGCTGGACCTGGACGCGGCGGTCGCCGAGGCGCAGGAGCTGGGCTACGCCGAGGCGGACCCGACCGCGGACGTCGAGGGCTACGACGCGGCGGCGAAGGCGGCGATCCTGGCGTCGCTGGCCTTCCACACCCGGGTGTCGCTGGCCGACGTCGACCGGCAGGGCATCACCGGGGTCACCGCCGAGGACGTTGCCTGGGCGGCCCGCACCGGTCACGTGGTCAAGCTGCTCGCCATCGCCGAGCACCGCCCGGCCGACCAGGACGGCCCGGAGGGGGTGCAGGTCCGGGTGCACCCCGCACTCGTGCCGCAGGATCACCCGCTGGCCGGGGTCCGGGGTGCGTTCAACGCGGTCTTCGTCGAGGCGGAGGCCGCCGGGGAGCTGATGTTCTACGGCCGTGGCGCCGGGGGCGCGCCCACCGCGTCGGCGGTGCTGGGCGACCTGGTCTCGGCGGCCCGGCACCGGGTGCACGGTGGCCGCGGCCCGGCCGAGTCGTTCTACGCCGCGCTGCCGGTGCTGCCCGCCCGGGCCGCCCGCACCCGGTACCAGATCCGGCTCGACGTCACCGACCGGCCGGGGGTGCTGGCCCAGGTCGCCACCGTCCTGGCCGAGCACGGGGTGTCGATCGAGGCGGTCCGCCAGTCGGTGCAGCCGGCCGAGGCGGTCGCCCGGCTGGTGATCACCACGCACGAGGCGACCGAGGCGGCACTGTCCGCCACGGTGGCCGCGATCGCCGAGCACGACTCCGTCCGTGAGGTCGTGTCCGTCCTGAGGGTTGAGGGAGTCTGATGGCACAGCAGTGGCGCGGTGTGATCGCGGAGTACGCCGACCGGCTGCCCGCACACGTCCACGAGCGGGTGATCACCCTCGGTGAGGGCGGCACCCCGCTGGTCGCCGCCCCGGCGCTGTCGGCGCTGACCGGCGCCGAGGTGTGGGTCAAGGTCGAGGGGATGAACCCGACCGGCTCGTTCAAGGACCGGGGGATGACCACCGCGATCTCGGCCGCCGCCGGCCGGGGAGCGAAGGCCGTGGTCTGTGCGTCCACCGGCAACACCTCCGCCTCCGCGGCCGCCTACGCCACCCACGCCGGGATGCTGTGCGCGGTGCTGGTGCCGGACGGCAAGATCGCGATGGGCAAGCTGAGCCAGGCGGTCGCGCACGGCGCCCGGCTGCTGCAGGTGGACGGCAACTTCGACGACTGCCTGATCGCGGCCCGCAAGCTCGCCGAGTCCTACCCGGTGGAGCTGGTGAACTCGGTGAACCCGGACCGGATCGAGGGTCAGAAGACCGGCGCGTTCGAGGTGGTGGACGCGCTGGGCGACGCGCCGGACATCCACGCGCTGCCGGTGGGCAATGCCGGGAACATCACCGCCTACTGGAAGGGCTACCGCGAGTACGCGGGTCTGGACGCCGGTGCAGCGCTGCCGGCGGTGGCGACCCGCACCCCGCAGATGTGGGGCTTCCAGGCGGCGGGTGCCGCGCCGATCGTGGCCGGTCACCCGATCACCGAGCCGGAGACCATCGCCACCGCGATCCGGATCGGCAACCCGGCGTCCTGGTCGCAGGCCGAGCAGGCACGGGACGTCTCCGGCGGGGTGATCGAGGCGGTCACCGACGAGCAGATCCTGCACGCGCACCGGATCCTGTCCTCGCAGGTGGGGGTGTTCGTCGAGCCGGCCTCCGCCGCCGGGGTCGCCGGGGTGCTGGCCGCCGCGGAGCAGGGCCGGGTGCCGGCCGGGGCGCGGATCGTCATCACGGTCACCGGGCACGGGCTCAAGGACCCGCAGTGGGCGCTGCGCACCGCCGACGGTGGCGAGGTCGAGACCGTGCGGGTCCGCCCGGACGTGATGGAGATCGCCGCCGCCCTGGATCTCGGCTGAGGCACGCCGTGCGACTGGGAGCGGATCGGGCCCGGGTGCGGGTGCCCGCCACGAGCGCGAACCTCGGGCCGGGCTTCGACACCGCGGGGCTGGCGCTGGGGCTCTACGACGACGTGGAGGTCCGGGCGCTGGGCGTCGCGGATGTGCGGGTGGACGTCGTGGGGGAGGGCGCCGACGAGCTGCCCTCCGGCGAGGACCACCTGGTGGTGCGGGCGATGCGGCACGCGCTGGACCATGTCGGCGCGCCGCAGACCGGGGTGCACCTGGTGTGCCGGAACCGGATCCCGCACGGCCGCGGGCTGGGCTCCTCCGCCGCGGCGGTGGTGGCCGGGCTGCTGGCGGCCCGGGCGCTGGTCGCCGAGCCGGAGTCGCTGGGCGACGACGTGGTGCTCCGGCTGGCCACCGACCTGGAGGGTCACCCGGACAATGCCGCACCGGCACTGCTCGGCGGCGCCACCCTGGCCTGGTGCGAGGGACCGGACGTGCGGGCGGTGCGGATCCCGGTGCACCCGACGGTGCTGCCGATCGCCGTGGTCCCGCGGACCCGGCTGTCCACCCGGCACGCCCGCGGGGTGTTGCCGGAGCAGGTGTCGCACGCCGATGCGGCCTGGCAGGCGGGGCGGGCGGCCCTGCTGGTCGAGGCGCTCGGCCACCGGCCGGATCTGCTGTTCGACGCCACCGGCGACCGGTTGCACCAGGAGCAGCGCCGGTCGGTGATGCCGGAGTCGCTGGCCCTGGTGGACGCCCTGCGTGCGCACGGGGTCCCGGCGGTGGTCTCCGGTGCCGGACCGACCGTGCTGGCCTTCGGCCGGACCGCCGACGGGGACGACCGCCCGATGGACCACCGGGAGACCGACGCGGACCGGGCGCTGGACGCGGTCTTCGGCGGCGCGATGGGCGGCTGGCGGATCCAGCGGTTGGGGCTGAGCGAGGACGGAGCGCTCTGGCGTCGACTGCCCTGAGTGCCGGTGCTATGCTGGCGCCGTTCCCCGGACATCGTCCGACGGACCCCACCGCATGAGTCTCCCGGCATCTGCTGCCGCAGGAGGGGTGGGACACCACGTGCTACGGCCGGGAACATCCAGCCCCACATGCCATGTCCGACAGACGTGAGTTGTGCGGCCTCCGTTGCGATCCGCCCGGAGCGAGGCGGACGCCGACCGTGCCCCGTGGGTGGGCGACGGTCCCCGACGAGGGGGAAGGGTCCTTCGTGACAGACACCATCGAGTCCGCGCCGAGCACACGCTCGGGCGGCTCCATCTCCGCTCTCCGCATGCCCGAGCTGCAGGCGCTGGCCGCCGAGCTCGGCGTCAAGGGCACGTCCCGGATGCGCAAGAGCGACCTGGTCGAGGCCATCCAGTCCCGCTCCGGCGGTGACGGTGCCCCGGCCCGGAGCACCAAGAAGAAGTCCGCGGAGCAGCCGGCGGGCGACAGCGCCCCGTCCCGCAGCCGCCGCGCCACCCGGGCCGCCGAGGCCCCCACGGCCGACGCGGCCACGACGCAGGACGCCGGTCGCACCGGCTCCGGCGCCAGGAACTCCGACCGCAAGGACGCCGGCGCCCAGGGTTCCGGCAACCAGGGCTCCGGCAACCAGGGCTCCGGCAACCAGGGCGCGACCCAGGACGCCGGCACCCGGGACGCGGGTGCCCAGGGCGGCAGCAAGCAGGACGCGCTGGCCGGCCTGGAGGCCGCACTGGACCGCCAGCAGGGCGGCCACGCCCAGAACGGCAACGACTCCGGTGAGCGCCGCTCCCGGCGGGCCGGCCGCAACGCCGGTGCCCCGGTGATCGACGTGACCCTGCCCGAGGGCCCGACCGGCGGCGAGCGCCGTGAGCGCCAGGACCGCGGCGGCCAGGACGGCGAGCAGCGGGGCCAGCGCCAGCGCGACCAGCGCCAGGGCGGCAACCAGGGCAACCAGAACCAGGGTGGCCAGAACCAGAACGGTCAGGGCAACCAGCAGGGCGGCCGGGACGACGACGACGAGCGCGGCGGTCGCCGTCGCCGCTCGCGGGACCGCTACCGCGACCGGGACCGCAACAAGCGCAACCGCCGCGGCGGTGGCGGCGGCCAGGACGCGCCCTACGAGGAGATCGAGATCTCCGAGGACGACGTGCTGGTGCCGGTCGCCGGCATCCTGGACGTGCTGGACAGCTACGCCTTCGTCCGCACCAGCGGCTACCTGCCGGGTGCCGGGGACGTGTACCTGCCGCTCGGCCAGGTCCGCAAGGCCGGTCTGCGCCGCGGTGACGCGATCACCGGTGCGGTCCGGGCGCCGCGGGAGGGCGAGCAGCCCCCGCAGCAGCAGGGCAACCGGCCGAACAAGGCGAACGCCCTGGTCCGGCTGGACACCGTCAACGGGATGTCCCCCGAGCAGGCCCGGCAGCGCCCGGACTTCAGCAAGCTGACCCCGCTGTACCCGCAGGACCGGTTGCGGCTGGAGCACGACGCCAGCCACATCACCCCGCGGGTGATCGACATCGTCGCCCCGATCGGCAAGGGCCAGCGCGGTCTGATCGTCGCGCCGCCCAAGGCCGGTAAGACGATCATCATGCAGCAGATCGCCAACGCGATCACCGCGAACAACCCCGAGGTCCACCTCATGGTCGTGCTCGTCGACGAGCGCCCCGAGGAGGTCACCGACATGGAGCGGACGGTGAAGGGTGAGGTCATCGCCTCCACCTTCGACCGCCCGGCCTCGGACCACACCATGGTCGCCGAGCTGGCGATCGAGCGGGCCAAGCGCCTGGTCGAGCTGGGCCAGGACGTCGTGGTGCTGCTCGACTCGCTGACCCGGCTGTCCCGGGCGTACAACCTGGCGGCCCCGGCCTCCGGGCGGATCCTGTCCGGTGGTGTGGACGCCTCGGCGCTCTACCCGCCGAAGCGGTTCTTCGGTGCGGCCCGCAACATCGAGAACGGTGGCTCGCTGACCATCCTGGCCTCCGCCCTGGTGGAGACCGGTTCCAAGATGGACGAGGTCATCTTCGAGGAGTTCAAGGGCACCGGGAACATGGAGCTGCGCCTGTCCCGCTCGCTGGCGGACAAGCGGATCTTCCCGGCGGTGGACGTCAACGCCTCCGGTACCCGCCGCGAGGAGATCCTGATCTCCCCGGACGAGCTCAAGATCGTCTGGAAGCTGCGCCGCGTGATGGGCGCCCTGGACCAGCAGCAGGCGATCGAGCTGCTGCTGGGCAAGCTGCGGGAGACCAAGTCCAACGTGGAGTTCCTGCTCCAGGTGCAGAAGACCACCCCGGGTGCGGGCGGCAAGTCCGACGACTGAGCCCTCGGCCCGGCCGGACGGCGGCGATCCCTGCGGGGGTCGCCGCCGTTCGTCGTCCCGGGTGGGTCAGCCGCGCCGCCGCGCCAGGGCCCGGTCGTACCAGGCCAGGGTCAGCCGCGCCGCCGCGCCAGGGCCCGGTCGTACCAGGCCAGGGTCTGCTCGGTGATCGCCCCGGCCTCGAACCGTTGTGCGGCCCGGCGCTGGGCGGGCACCACGGCGGCCCGGCCGTCCGGGTCGTCCAGCCAGCGGGCGAGCAGCCGGGCGAAGCCGGCGGTGTCCCGGGGGTCGACCAGCTGCGCCTCCAGCCCGGCCATCGTGGTGCGGTAGCCCGGGTTGTCCCCGGCCAGCACCACGCCGGTGGCGACCGCCTGGGCCTCCACCACGGAGATGCCGAAGCTCTCGCCGCCCAGGGAGGGCAGCACCACCAGGTCGGCGCCGGCCAGCAGGGCGGTCTTGTCCTCCTCGGCGACGAAGCCGGGGAAGTCCACCCGCTCGCCGAGTCCCTCCCGGTCGGCGGCGGACCGCAGCTCGTCCAGCAGCGGACCGCGACCGGCCAGGGTGAGCGTCCAGCGGCGATCCGGGTCGGCGCGGTGCAGGGCCCCGGCGGCGGCGATCAGCTCCCGGGGCCCCTTGCGCTCGACCAGCCGGCCGAGGAACACGATCCGGGGCGGGCCGTCGTGGGTCGCGGAGACCGGTGCGGGCAACTCGACCGGGGCGCCGATCACCGGCACGGGGCGGTGGTAGGCGCCCTCGGCGGACTCCTGCGCGGCCTCGGAGAGTGCGGACAGCGCGTCGAACCGCCGCAGCCGCCGCCGTTCCAGCGTGCCGAGGGCCCGGATGCCCCACCGGGTGAGCGCGTCCTGCGGGTAGATCATGAACGACCCGGTCACCGCGGTCCGCGGCCCGGCGGCCGACACCAGCTGCCCGGCCAGGAACGGGCTGTAGGGCATCGCGACGTGCAGCACGTCCAGGTCGAGCCGGGTCAGCAGCGCCCGGGCGGCCGAGCGTCGCAGCGGCAGCGGGGTGCCCAGGCGGTTGCCGTTGAACTTCACGCTCACCGTGCGGGACAGCACGTGCAGGTGCGGCAGGTCGGTGCGCTCGGTGGCCGAGGTCAGGTAGTGCACCTCGTGGCCGAGCGCGGTCAGGCGGCGACCGAGGGTGAGGATGATCTGCTGCACGCCGTCCGGCCGGTCGAGCCCGTCGTCGATGGCCAGGCCGATCCGCAGCATGGCGCCATCGTAGGGGCGTTCCGGCTCAGCCCTGTGCCTCGCGCACCCCGTCGGCGTCCATCGTGCGGTCGCCGCAGGTGATCGCGTGCGCGGTGTCGTCCTGGGCGCCGGGGGTGACCTGGTCCCGGGTCCCGGCGGCGGCGACGGTGCCGGTCAGCGTGATCTGGGTGCGCTCGACGGTGCCGGTGTCCGGGTCGGCGTTCAGCCCGGCCAGGTCGGGCTGCCCGTCGCCGGTCAGGTCCACGCAGCCCACGCCGGTGCCGTTCCCGGCGAAGCCGAGGTCGAACTGCCACGGGCGGCCCTCGGCGTCGGTGACCGCCACCAGCGCGCAGCCCTGCACCATCAGCAGGTCGGCCACCCGGTTGTCCGACAGCAGCACCAGCCCGGGGTCGCCGGGGGCGGGGCGCAGGGCGAAGGCGGTGGCCCCGGCGGGTCCGGCCAGGTCGATCGGATGGGTGAAGGTCGCGCCGGAGGCGGTGGTCACCCCGAGCGTGCGGTCGGCGCCGTCGTCGGCGATCCACAGCTGGTCGTCGCCGCCGTCGCCGTCCAGGTCCAGGGTGGTGATCGACTGGGCGCCGCCCGGTACCCCGTCGCCGGCGGGGACGCAGCCGGCCGAGGTGGGGGCGGCGGTCGGTTCGGCGGTGACGGTGGCCGCCGGTGCGGTGACGGTCGCGGTCGGCAGGGGAGTGTCGCCGCCGCCGGAGCAGGAGCTGAGCAGGGCGAGGACGGCGAGGGCGAGGACGGGCAGGACGCGCGGGCGGCTCATGACCTCGACGCTAGGACGGCGGAACCGATCGCGCCCGGCGGGAAGATTTCGTCCACCCAGCCTGTTCTGGCACAATGTTCCGTCGGTCTGCGGTTCACGTGCGCACCCCCGCGCACGACCCGGAGACACTCTGACTAGGAGAGCACCCCATGAAGTCTGGTATCCACCCCGAGTACGTGGTGACCACGGTGACCTGCACCTGTGGGAACACCTTCACCACCCGGTCCACCGAGACCTCCGGCGAGATCCGCGCCGACGTCTGCAGCGCCTGCCACCCGTTCTACACGGGCAAGCAGAAGATCCTGGACACCGGTGGCCGCGTGGCCCGGTTCGAGGCGCGCTACGGCAAGCGCGGCAACTGACGACCCTGGCGCCGGTGACGGCGGGCTCGACGAGCTCGCGGTCACCGGCGCTTGTCATGTCCGGGACGGGGAGTGGCGATGAGTGAGTCCTTCGCGGCGGCACGACCGCTGCTGGCCGAACACGCCCGGATCGAGCAGCAGCTCGCCGACCCGTCGGTGCACGCGGACGCGACCGAGGCCCGCCGCCTGGGCCGCCGCTACGCCGAGCTGGGCCGGGTGACCGCCGCCTACCGCGAGTGGGAGGCCGCCGAGCAGGACCGCGCCGACGCCACCGAGCTGGCCGAGTCCGACCCGGCTTTCGCCGCCGAGCTGCCCGCGCTGACCGACGCCGCCGAGCAGGCCGCCGACCGGTTGCGCCGGGTGCTGATCCCGCGGGACCCCGACGACGCCCGGGACGTGATCCTGGAGATCAAGGCGGGGGAGGGCGGCGAGGAGTCCGCCCTGTTCGCCGGCGATCTGCTGCGGATGTACCTGCGCTACGCCGAGCAGCGCGGCTGGCGGACCGAGGTGCTGGAGTCCACCGGATCCGACCTGGGCGGCTACAAGGACGTGCAGGTCGCGGTGAAGGCCCGCGGCTCGGTCACCGACCCGGCCGAGGGGGTCTGGGCGGCGCTGAAGTACGAGGGCGGCGTGCACCGGGTGCAGCGGGTGCCGGTCACCGAGTCCCAGGGCCGGATCCACACCTCAGCCGCCGGGGTGCTGGTCTTCCCCGAGGTCGACGACCCGGGTGAGGTCGAGATCGACCCGAACGACCTGCGGATCGACGTCTACCGGTCCTCCGGGCCGGGCGGGCAGTCGGTGAACACCACGGACTCGGCGGTCCGGATCACCCACCTGCCCACCGGCATCGTGGTGTCGATGCAGAACGAGAAGTCGCAGCTGCAGAACCGGGAGCAGGCGATGCGGGTGCTGCGTGCCCGGTTGCTGGCCGCCCGGCAGGAGGCCGCCGCCGCCGCTGCCAGTGCGGCGCGGCGCTCCCAGGTCCGCACCGTGGACCGCTCGGAGCGGATCCGGACCTACAACTTCCCGGAGAACCGGATCGCCGACCACCGCACCGGGTACAAGGCCTACAACCTGGACGCGGTGCTGGACGGTGACCTGGGCCCGGTGATCCAGTCCGCGATCGACGCCGACGAGGCAGCCCGGCTGGCCGCCGCCGCGGAGGAGGCATGACCGCGCCGGCGCTGCGGGCTATGGTCGACGGCGCCACCCGGCTGCTCGCCGACGCCGGGGTCGGATCGCCCCGGCACGACGCCCTGGCGCTGGCCGCCCACGCGCTGGACCTGCCCCGGGTCGACCTGGTGCTGCCGCCGCCGGTGCCCGAGGGCTTCGCCGCCGCCTATGCCGAGCTGGTGGACCGCCGGTGCCGGCGCGAGCCGCTGCAGCACATCGTCGGCAGCACGGTGTTCCGCTACCTGACCATGCGGGTGCGGCCCGGGGTGTTCGTGCCCCGGCCGGAGACCGAGCAGGTGGCCCAGGTGGCGGTGGACGAGGCGGCCCGGCTGGCCGGCCTGGGCCAGGAGCCGGTGGTGCTGGACCTGTGCTGCGGCGCCGGGGGGATCGCACTGTCGGTGGCCACCGAGGTGTCCGGCACCCGGGTGACCGCGGTGGACGCCTCCCTGGACGCGGTGGCGCTCAGCACCGAGAACGCCCGGCTGGCCGGCGCCGACCTCACCGTGCTGACCGGCGACGTGCGCGACCGCACCCTGCTGGCCGACCTGGCCGGCCGGGTAGACGTGCTGGTGTCGAACCCGCCGTACATCCCGCCGGACGCGGTCCCGGTCGACCCGGAGGTCCGTGACCACGACCCCGACCTGGCGCTGTACGGCGGCGGGGCGGACGGGCTGGACGTGCCCCGGGCGGTGATCGATGCCGCGGTCCGGCTGCTCGCCCCCGGTGGGCTGCTGGTGATGGAACACGCCGAGGTGCAGGACGCCCGGGCCCGCGCGGCGGCGGTGGCGACCGGTGCGTTCGTCGAGGTGCGCACCGACCCGGACCTGACCGGCCGGCCGCGGATGCTGGTGGCCCGGCGCTCGGCCCCGGTGGGCGCGCCGTCCCCGGCACACAGCCGGACGTGACAGACTCACGTCCCGTGACTGCCGACCCGGTCCTGGACGCCACCGACCCCGCCAGCTGGGGCCCGGCCATCGACGCGGCGGTGCACACCGTGTCCCGCGGCGGGCTGATCGTGCTCCCCACCGACACGGTGTACGGCATCGGTGCCGACGCCTTCACCCCGGAGGCGGTGGCCGCCCTGTTGGCCGCCAAGGGGCGCGGACGCCAGCAGCCGCCGCCGGTGCTGATGCCCGAGGTCGCCACCCTGGACGGGCTGGCCACCTCGGTGCCGCCGGCCGTGCGTGACCTGGCCGCCGCGTTCTGGCCCGGTGGCCTCACCATCATCGTGCGGGCCCAGCCGTCGCTGGTCTGGGACCTGGGCGAGACCCACGGCACGGTCGCCCTGCGGGTGCCCGACCACCCGGTGTCGCTGGCACTGCTGCGCCGCACCGGTCCGCTCGCGGTGTCCTCGGCCAACAAGACCGGGCAGCCCTCCGCCCTGGACGTGACCGAGGCGCACGAGCAGCTCGGTGCCGCGGTGCAGGTCTACCTGGACGGCGGACCGACCCCCGGCGGGGTGGCCTCGACCATCGTGGACGCGACCGGCGACGACCTGCGGGTGGTCCGCGAGGGTGCGATCAGCATGGAGGACCTCCGGGCGGTGGCCCCGGTGGAAGGCGACGCCGGCCGGTGAGGGTCTACGTCCTCCTCCTGCTGGTCGCGGCGGCGTCCACCTACCTGCTGACGCCGCTGGCCCGCTGGTGCGCGCTGCGCTGGGGGGCGATCACCGCGGTGCGGTCCCGTGACGTGCACACCATCCCGACCCCGCGGCTGGGCGGGATGGCGATGCTGGCCGGGATGCTGGTCGCGCTGGCCTTCGCCACCCAGATGCGGTTCCTCGCGGACGTGTTCATCAATCCGCGGCCGGTGCTGGGGGTGGTGGCCGCGGCGGTGATGGTCTGCCTGCTCGGGATCGCCGACGACATCTGGGACCTGGACTGGATGACCAAGCTGGTCGGCCAGGTGCTCGCCGCGCTGATGATGGCCTCCCAGGGCCTGCAGCTCTACCAACTGCCGATCGGTGGCGTGGTGCTCGGGTCCAGCCGGATCTGGCTGGTGCTGACCGTGCTGACGGTGGTGGTCGCGATGAACGCGGTCAACTTCGTCGACGGGCTGGACGGCCTGGCGGCCGGGCTGATCGCGATCGGCGGCGCCGGGTTCTTCCTGTACTCCTACTGGCTGACCGTGAACGCCGGGTCCACCAGCTACGCGAGCCTGGCGACGCTGATCATGGCGTTGCTGGTCGGCGCGTGCATCGGCTTCCTGCCGCACAACTTCCACCCGGCCCGGATCTTCATGGGCGACTCCGGGTCGATGCTGATCGGCCTGATGATCGCCGCCGCCTCGATCCGGGTCACCGGGCAGATCGACACCGGCACCCTGCCCCGGCAGTCCTTCCCGGCGTTCCTGCCGATCCTGCTGCCGGTGGCGGTGCTGCTGCTGCCGCTGCTGGACATGGGGATGGCGGTGATCCGGCGACTGGGTTCGGGCAAGTCGCCGTTCCACCCGGACCGGATGCACCTGCACCACCGGATGCTCGCCCTGGGCCACAGCCACCGCCGCGCCGTGGTGATCCTGTACGTGTGGACCGCGGTGTTCACCGGCACCGCCGTCGCCCTGGTCTGGTTCTCCACCACCGCGGTGCTGATCGGCACCGCGCTGGGGGTGGTGGTCGCCCTGCTGCTGACCCTGGGCCCGCTGCGCGGCTCGAACGGCCGCCCGGACGACGCCGACCCGGCCGCCGGCGACCGGGGACCCGATGGCCCGGACCGTCCCGCCCCGCTGGCCCGGACCGCGCTGCCCGGGCCCACGACGGTGCCAGGACCCACGACGTTGCCCGGGCCCACGACGCCGTCCGGGGCCTGAGCGCCGCCCCCCACCCGTGACCACCGACCACCCAGCCCCGAGGAACCCGACGTGAGCACCGAGCAGCCCGAGACCCCGCCGTCCGCGGAGCAGGCCCGTCGAGCCCGGGAACGGGAGATCCTCGCCGCCACCGCCGCGCCGCAGACCGCCCCGGTGTTCCGCACCGCCCTGCGCGCCACCCTGCTGCTGACCGCCGCGCTGGTGGTGCTGGGCGGCGGGATCGGGCTGGCGGTCGCCGGGCTGCCCGGCCTGTGGGGTGCGCTGATCGGCGCCGCGCTCGCCCTGGTGTTCTCCGGCGCGACGCCGCTGTCCATGCTGCTCACCGCGAGTTCCACCGTGCAGCGGATGACCGCGGTGGTGATGGTGACCTGGCTGGCCAAGGTGGTGGTGGTGATCGCCGTGCTGGTGGTGCTGCGCGGCCTCGACTTCTACGACCAGCGCGTGTTCGGCATCGTCCTGCTGGTGGGTGTAGCCGCCTCGGCTCTTCTCGATTACCGTGCAGTCGTGCGCCATCGGGTTCCGTACATCACGCCCGATTCGCCCAACTCTGAACAGATGTGATCAACGAGTCATCCTGTGAGTTAGGCTGCACACCGTCCGACAGCCACCACGGTGCCGGCTGCGCCCCTTTGACCCCAGGAGCCTGAACTGTTGTTCAACCTCGTGCCTTCGATGATGTCCGCCGCGGGGGACGAGTCCGGCTTCCACGTGCCCACGATCGGTGAGTTCTTCCCCGACGCGATCCTGTTCGAGGGGACCCCCTTCGAGCTCAACCGGATCATGCTGGTCCGGATCATCGCGACCATCGTGCTGTGCGGGCTGTTCCTGCTCGCCGCCCGCCGGGTCCGCCTGGTGCCGGGCCGTGGCCAGAACATCGCCGAGATGGCCCTCGACTTCGTCCGCGTCCAGATCGCCGAGGAGATCCTCGGCAAGCAGGGCGGGCGCAAGTACCTGTCGCTGCTGACCATCCTGTTCTTCACCGTGTTCGCGATGAACATCACCGGGGTGATCCCCGGGCTGAACATCGCCGGGACCTCGGTGATCGGCCTGCCGCTGGTGCTCGCGATCATCAGCTGGATCGCCTTCATCATCGCCGGTATCCGTGCCCACGGCGTGACCGGCTACCTCAAGGAGTCGCTGTTCCCGGCCGGTGTGCCGTGGCCGGTGTACATCATCCTGACGCCGATCGAGCTGATCTCGACCTTCATCCTGCGGCCGGCCACGCTGACCATCCGTCTGCTGGTCAACATGATCTCCGGCCACCTGCTGCTGGTCCTGTGCTTCGCGGCGACCCACTTCCTGTTCTTCGAGGCGGCCGCCGCGCTCAAGGCGGTCGGCGTGGTGACCTTCGCCGCCGGCTTCGCGTTCACGCTGTTCGAGATCTTCATCGCCGCGCTGCAGGCGTACATCTTCACCCTGCTGAGCGCGGTCTACATCCAGCTGTCGGAGCAGCACCACTGACCCGACGGCACCTCACCCCCGAGGACAACCGGCCCCGGCCGGTCCAGCGGTTCCCGTCCCGAACGCCGGGACGTCAACGGAAGGAAACATGATCGTGGAGATCACCGGAGACCTCGCCACCATCGGCTACGGCCTGGCTGCCATCGGCCCCGGCATCGGTCTGGGCATCATGGTCGCCAAGACCCAGGAGGCGACCGCTCGCCAGCCCGAGATCGCGGGTCTGCTGCGCACCAACATGTTCATCGCGCTCGGTGCCATCGAGGCGCTGGCCCTGATCGGCTTCGTCGCCGGCTTCGTCTTCTGATCTGATGCACGCCTTCGTCACAGCCGCCGAGGAGTCGACGCAGAGCGTCCTGCTCCCGGCGACCTACGACATCGTCTGGTCCCTGGTGGTCACGGCGATCATCGCCGCGGTCTTCATCAAGGTCCTGCCGAAGTTCCTCAAGGTGCTCGACGAGCGCACCGCGAAGATCGAGGGCGGCCTGGAGCACGCGGAAGAGGCGCAGGCCGAGGCGCAGGAGCTGCTGGAGGAGTACAAGCAGCAGCTCGCCGAGGCCCGTGCCGAGGCGGCCCGGATCCGGGACGACGCCCGGACCGAGGGCGCGGCCATCGTGGCCGAGCTGCGGCAGAAGGCCCAGGCCGACGCCGCCCGGATCGTGGAGACCGCCCAGCGGCAGATCGCCGCCGAGCGCCAGCAGGCCGCCGAGTCGCTGCGCCAGGACGTCGGCGAGCTCGCCGTCGAGCTGGCCTCGCGGATCGTCGGTGAGTCGCTGTCCGACCAGGCCCGGCAGTCCCGGGTGGTCGACCGCTTCCTCGAGGAGCTGGAGTCCGAGTCCGCGACGGCCGCGTCGACCCCGGCGGGCGAGCGCTGATGCGCGCGGCGAGCCAGGCGTCCCTGACGGCGGCTGCCGAGCGTTTCGAGACGCTCTGGCAGCAGGTCGGCGCGGAAGCGGCCGCGCTGGGCGAGCAGGTGCTGGCCTTCGCGGACGTGGTCCGTGGTTCCGGCCAGCTCCGGCGCGCGCTCACCGACCCGGCCGCGCCCGGTGAGGCCAAGGCCGCACTGGTCGCGGGGGTGCTCGGCTCGTCGGCCGACGAGCGGGTCGTCGATCTGCTCGGCGGCGTGGTCCGCTCGCGGTGGTCGCACGAGTCCGACCTGCCGGCCGCCCTGGAACGACTCGGACACCAGGCCGTGCTGGCCGGTGCCGAGGCGGAGGGCGTGCTCGACACCGTCGAGGAGGACCTGTTCCGCACCCAGCGCTTCCTGGTCGCCGAGCGGGACGTCCGGGAGGCACTGGCCACCCGGAACACCTCGCAGCAGGCACGGCAGGAGCTGATCCGGCAGCTGTTCGGCCCCGTGGTGAACCCGCGGACGCTGACCCTGCTGGAGCGGATCCCGTACCAGTCCGAGACCGTGGGCAGCGTCTCGGCCGTGTCCGCGCTGGCGGATGCCGCGGCCGAGCGCCGGTCCCGCACCGTCGCGGTGGTCACCAGTGCCACCGCCCTCACACGGGAGCAGGAGGACCGTCTGCGGTCCGGCCTCGCCCGTGCCTACGGCCGCCAGGTGCAGCTGAACGTCACCGTGGACCCCGCGGTCCTCGGCGGGATGCGTGTCCAGGTCGGTCCGGACGTCATCGACGGCACCGTGTCGGCGCGGGTCGCCGACGCCCGCCGCCGTCTGGCCGGATGACCCGGCGCAACCAGAACTTGACCGGCCCGCACGGGCCGGTCTCGACAGGAGAGAACAATGGCTGAGCTGACCATCGGGCCGGACCAGATCAAGGCTGCGCTCGACAGCTTCGTGAAGTCCTACGAGCCCACCGCCGCCGCCTCCGAGGAGGTCGGCCGCGTGACCCTGGCCGCGGACGGCATCGCGCAGGTCGAGGGCCTGCCGGGTGCGATGGCCAACGAGCTGCTCAAGTTCGAGGACGGCACGCTCGGCCTGGCGCTGAACCTGGACGTCCGCGAGATCGGCGTCATCGTCCTGGGCGAGTTCTCCGGGATCGAGGAGGGCCAGGAGGTCCGCCGCACCGGTGAGGTGCTCTCGGTCCCCGTGGGCGACGACTTCCTCGGCCGCGTGGTCGACCCGCTGGGTCAGCCGATCGACGGCCTGGGCGAGATCACCGCGGACGCCCGCCGCGCCCTGGAGCTGCAGGCCCCCGGCGTGATGGCCCGCAAGTCGGTGCACGAGCCGCTGCAGACCGGCATCAAGGCGATCGACACCATGATCCCGATCGGCCGCGGCCAGCGTCAGCTGATCATCGGCGACCGCCAGACCGGCAAGACCGCGATCGCGATCGACACGATCATCAACCAGAAGGCGAACTGGGAGACCGGCGACCCGGCCCAGCAGGTGCGCTGCATCTACGTCGCGGTCGGCCAGAAGGGCTCCACCATCGCCTCGGTGCGCGGCGCCCTGGAGGAGGCCGGTGCGCTGGAGTACACCACCATCGTGGCCGCTCCCGCCTCCGACCCCGCGGGCTTCAAGTACCTGGCCCCGTACACCGGCTCGGCGATCGGCCAGCACTGGATGTACGAGGGCAAGCACGTCCTGATCATCTTCGACGACCTGTCCAAGCAGGCCGAGGCCTACCGCGCCGTGTCGCTGCTGCTGCGCCGCCCGCCGGGCCGTGAGGCGTACCCCGGTGACGTGTTCTACCTGCACTCCCGTCTGCTGGAGCGTTGCGCCAAGCTCTCCGACGAGCTGGGCGCGGGCTCGATGACCGGCCTGCCGGTGATCGAGACCAAGGCGAACGACGTGTCGGCGTACATCCCGACCAACGTCATCTCCATCACCGACGGCCAGATCTTCCTGCAGTCCGACCTGTTCAACGCGGACCAGCGCCCGGCGGTCGACGTCGGTATCTCGGTCTCCCGCGTCGGTGGTGACGCGCAGATCAAGGCGATGAAGAAGGTCTCCGGCACGCTGAAGCTGGACCTGGCCCAGTACCGGTCGCTGGAGGCGTTCGCCATGTTCGCCTCCGACCTGGACGCGGCCTCCCGTGCCCAGCTGACCCGTGGCGCCCGGCTGATGGAGCTGCTCAAGCAGCCGCAGTACTCGCCGTACCCGGCCGAGGAGCAGGTCGCCTCGGTGTGGGCCGGCACCAAGGGCAAGCTGGACGACGTCCCGGTCGAGGACGTGGCCCGGTTCGAGGCCGAGCTGCTGGACCACCTGCGCCGGAACACCGACGTGCTCAGCACGATCATCTCCACCGGCAAGCTGGAGGAGGACACCGAGGAGGCGCTGGCCGCCGCGGTGGAGGAGTTCCGGACCGGCTTCCTCAAGGGCGACGGCACCCCGCTGGTGGGTGGCGCCGAGGAGGAGTCCGAGACCCCGGTCGAGCAGGAGCAGATCGTCCGGCAGAAGAAGGCCTGAGCATGGCCGGACAGCAGCGGGTCTACCGCCAGCGGATCAGGTCGACCCAGTCGCTCAAGAAGATGTTCCGTGCCCAGGAGCTGATCGCCGCCTCGCGGATCGGTCGCGCCCGGGACCGGATGGCGGCGGCCAGCCCCTACGCCACGGCGATCACCAAGGCCGTGTCCGCGGTGGCCACCCACTCGGACGTGCGGCACCCGCTGCTGGCCGACCGGGAGGACACCAACCGGGTCGCCGTGCTCCTGATCGCCTCGGACCGCGGCATGGCCGGCGCCTACTCGGCCAGTGTGATCCGGGAGGCAGAGGCACTGATCGAGCGGCTGCGCGGCGAGGGCAAGGAGGTCGCGCTCTACGTCGCCGGACGCCGGGCGGAGGCCTTCTACACCTTCCGGCACCGGGAGCTGGCCGCGTCCTGGACCGGCCAGTCCGACGCCCCGACCGCCGAGCTCGCCGACGAGATCGCCGGCCGCCTGCTGGCCGACTTCGCGGCACCGGCCGAGGACGGCGGGGTGGGCGAGCTGCACATCGTCAGCACCCGGTTCCAGAACATGGTGACCCAGCGTCCCCAGGTGATCCGGATGCTGCCGCTGGAGGTCGTGGACGGCGTCGTCGAGCACGGCTCGGACGAGGTGCTGCCGCTCTACGAGTTCGAGCCCAGCGTGGAGGAGGTGCTGGACGCGCTGCTGCCGCGGTACGTCCGGACCCGGATCTACTCCTGCCTGCTGCACGCCGCGGCCTCCGAGCTGGCCTCCCGCCAGCGCGCGATGCACACCGCGACCGAGAACGCCGAGGACCTCATCCGCACCTACACCCGGCTGGCCAACCAGGCCCGCCAGGCCGAGATCACCCAGGAGATCAGCGAGATCGTGTCGGGCGCCGACGCGCTGGCTTCCTGAACCACCCGCAGACCAGAACCCCCACGCCGCCGCAGCGGCGGCAACACGAAGTGAGGCAGACATGACCGCCACCACCGTCGACGCGAAGGACACGGCCACGCCGGGCGTGGGCCGCGTCGCGCGCGTGATCGGGCCCGTCGTGGACATCGAGTTCCCTGCGGACCAGATCCCGGAGATGTACAACGCACTGACCGTCGACATCGACCTGTCCGGTCAGGGCGAGGGCGAGACCCAGGGCGGCTTCACCATGACGCTGGAGGTCGCCCAGCACCTGGGTGACTCCCTGATCCGCGCCATCGCGCTCAAGCCGACCGACGGCCTGGTCCGCGGTGCCAAGGTCACCGACACCGGGGCGCCGATCTCGGTGCCGGTCGGCGACATCACCAAGGGCCACGTGTTCAACGTGACCGGTGAGGTGCTGAACCTGGCCGAGGGCGAGAAGCTCGAGATCACCGAGCGCTGGCCGATCCACCGCAAGCCGCCGGCCTTCGACCAGCTCGAGTCGAAGACCACCATGTTCGAGACCGGCATCAAGGTGATCGACCTGCTCACCCCGTACGTGCAGGGTGGCAAGATCGGCCTGTTCGGCGGTGCCGGTGTCGGCAAGACCGTGCTGATCCAGGAGATGATCCAGCGCGTCGCCCAGGACCACGGTGGTGTGTCGGTGTTCGCCGGTGTCGGCGAGCGCACCCGTGAGGGCAACGACCTGATCGGTGAGATGGAGGAGGCCGGGGTCTTCGACAAGACCGCCCTGGTCTTCGGCCAGATGGACGAGCCGCCGGGCACCCGACTGCGGGTGGCGCTGTCCGCGCTGACGATGGCGGAGTACTTCCGCGACGTGCAGAAGCAGGACGTGCTGCTGTTCATCGACAACATCTTCCGGTTCACCCAGGCCGGCTCCGAGGTGTCCACCCTGCTGGGCCGGATGCCGTCGGCGGTGGGCTACCAGCCCAACCTGGCGGACGAGATGGGTCAGCTCCAGGAGCGGATCACCTCCACCCGCGGTCACTCGATCACCTCGCTGCAGGCGATCTACGTCCCCGCGGACGACTACACCGACCCGGCGCCGGCGACCACCTTCGCCCACCTGGACGCGACCACCGAGCTCTCCCGTGAGATCGCTTCCCGCGGTCTGTACCCGGCCGTGGACCCGCTGGCCTCGACCAGCCGGATCCTCGACCCGCGGTACGTCGGCCAGGAGCACTACGACGTGGCGACCCAGGTGAAGTCGATCCTGCAGCGCAACAAGGAGCTGCAGGACATCATCGCCATCCTCGGTGTGGACGAGCTCTCGGAGGAGGACAAGACCGTCGTGGCCCGCGCCCGCCGGATCCAGCAGTTCCTCTCCCAGAACACCTACATGGCGGAGAAGTTCACCGGCGTGGTCGGCTCGACCGTGCCGGTGGCCGAGACCGTCGAGGCGTTCAAGCGGATCGCGGCCGGCGAGTTCGACCACATCGCCGAGCAGGCGTTCTTCAACATCGGTGGCCTGGAGGACCTGGAGCGCAACTGGGCCCGGATCCAGAAGGAGTACGGGGTCTGATGCCCGGCAAGCTCGAGGTCGACCTGGTCGGCACCGACGGCACCATCTGGTCCGGTGCCGCCCGGTCGCTGAGCGCCCCCGCCTCCGACGGCGAGATCGGCATCCTGCCCGGTCACACCCCGGTGCTGTCCGTGCTCGGCCACGGCCGGGTGCGGATCGAGACCGAGGGCGGCGCCAAGCAGCAGTGGGTCGTGCACGGGGGGTTCCTCTCCGTCGACGACGACCAGGTCACGGTGGTGGTGGACGGCCTCGACGAGACCGCCACCCCGGCTGCCTGACCCACCCGTGCACGAGGTCCACGTCGCGCTGATCGCGCTGTTCGTCGTGGTCGTCGTGCTGGCCGTGGGCGGGGTCGCACTGTCCCGGTGGCACACCCTGACCCGTCGGGTGGGCTCCTTCTCCTGTGCCGTGCGCGCCGGGGGCCGTCAGGTCCCCGGCGTCGCGCATTACGGGGCGCACAGCCTGTACTGGTTCAAGCTGCGGTCGCTGTCCTTCCGGGCCACCCGCACCTGGTCCCGGTCCGGGCTGAGCGTGCTGGAACGGGCCCCGCTGCACGAGGGGCGTCCCGGCGGACCGCTGGTGGTGCGCTGCCGGGTCGCCGGCGGTCCGGTCGGCCTGGAGGAACAGGTCGAGCTGGTGATGTCCCGCGAGGCCTACGCCGGCCTGACGTCCTGGCTGGAGGCCGGACCGACCGCCTCCTACCTGGTGATCTGAGGAAGACACACACATGCGCCTGCTCGTCGCCCGTTGCGCCGCCCGGTATAGCGGCCGCCTGAACGCCCACCTGCCGCTGGCCACTCGCCTGGTGGTGGTGAAGTCCGATGGGTCGGTGCTGCTGCACTCCGACGGCGGCTCGTACAAGCCGCTGAACTGGATGAGCCCGCCGTGCACGCTGCGCACCGCACCCGCCGAGGGCGAGGCGGCCGAGCGCGGCGTCGAGCAGGTGTGGACCGTGCAGCACACCAAGAGCGACGACCTGCTGGTGATCGAGATCCACGAGGTGCTGCACGACTCCGAGCACGATCTGGGCGTCGACCCGGGTCTGGTCAAGGACGGGGTCGAGGCACATCTGCAGGAGCTGATGGCGGCCCAGATCGAGGTGCTCGGCAGCGGGCACACCCTGGTCCGCCGGGAGTACCCGACCGCGATCGGCCCGGTGGACATCCTGGCCAAGGGCCCCGGCGGTGGCACGGTCGCGGTCGAGATCAAGCGGCGCGGCGACATCGACGGCGTCGAGCAGCTCACCCGCTACCTGGAACTGCTGAACCGCGACCCGCTGCTGGCGCCGGTGCGCGGGGTGTTCGCCGCCCAGGAGATCAAGCCGCAGGCCCGGGTGCTGGCCACCGACCGCGGCATCACCTGCCTGGTGCTGGACTACGACGCCATGCGCGGGGTCGACGACGTGGACTCCCGGCTGTTCTGAGCTGCACACGCGGGACCCCGGGCCGTGGCCCCGGGACCGTGGCCAGGTCCACAATGGGCGGGTGAGCACGTACCGCACCGACGCCCCGACCCTGCTGCGTGGCGAGGTCGTCACCCCCACCCAGATCGAGCCCGACGGGGTCGTCGTGCTCAGCGGCGACCGGATCGCCTGGGTGGGGCCGGTGGAGCAGCTGCCCGCCGAGTGGCGCGACGAGCTGCCCGCCGAGCCGGCCCCCGGCACCACAGTGCTGCCCGGCCTGATCGACATCCACGACCACGGCGGCGGCGGGGAGTCCTTCCCGGACGCCACCACCGCCGACCAGGCCCGGACCGCCGCCCGGGAGCACCTGCGGCACGGCACCACCGGCCTGGTCGCCTCCCTGGTCACCGCCCCTCGCGAGGTGCTGCTCGCCCGGGCCGCCCTGCTGGCCGACCTGGTCGACGCCGGTGAGCTGATCGGCATCCACTCCGAGGGCCCGTTCCTGTCCGCCGATCGCTGCGGCGCCCAGAACCCCGGCGACATGCTGGGCGGGGACCCGGTGCTGGTGGCCGAGCTCGCCGCCGCCGCCCGCGGCCACCTGGTGACCATGACCATCGCCCCCGAGGTGCCCGGTGTCGCCGACGGCGGTCCCGGCCGGCCGGATGCGATGTCCGCCCTGGTGCAGGCCGGGGCGTTGCCGTCCATTGGGCACACCGACGCCCACGCCCCGACTGTCGAGGCGGCGGTGCAGCGCGGCCGGGCCCTGCTGGCCGGTGGCGAGCGGGCCGAGGCGGTCGGCGGCGGACTCCTGCCCGGCCGGTCGCCGCGGCTGACCGCCACCCACCTGTTCAACGGCATGCGCCCCCTGCACCACCGCGACCCGGGCCCGATCGCCGCCTGCCTGGCCGCCGCCGCCCGGGGCGAGCTGGTGGTTGAACTGGTCGCCGACGGCACCCACCTGGACCCGGCCACCGTGCGCAGCATCTTCGACCTGGTCGGCGCGGAGTCGATCATGCTGGTCACCGACGCGATGGCCGCGGCCGGGATGCCGGACGGCGACTACCGGCTCGGGCCGATGGCGGTCCGGGTCGGAGAGGGCGTGGCCCGGCTGATCGCCGACGACGGCAGCTCCGGCGCGATCGCCGGTGGCACCGCGCACCTGCTGGACGTGGTGCGGGCGACCGTCGCCGCCGGAGTGCCGATGGTCGCGGCGGTGCGCTCCGCGGCCACCACCCCCGCCCACGTGCTGGGCCGGGAGGACCTCGGTGCCCTGGTCGCCGGTCGCCGGGCGGACGTCCTGGTCACCGACCACGAGCTCGCGCCGGTGGCGGTGTACCGGGCGGGCGTCCTGATCGAGGACTGAACTCTCCCGCCGAGGGCGCGGGTCGACCCAGGGTCCGTGACGTGGGGGGCCGGGGCGGTCCACCCAGGACCTCGCCCTCCGCCACTTACCCCGGGTCGCACGCCCGCGCCCCGGCCCTAGCCTGCGGTGGTCCGCCCGTTCGAGCCCGAGGACCCGCCGTGACCAGCCCCGCCCGCCATGCCACCCGGCCCTCCGTCGGTACCGGCCGGCCGCGCCCCGCGTTCCTCGCCGCGGCCGGGTGCCTGATGGTTGGAGTGGTGGTGCACGTTCCCCCGGTCTGGAACCAGTTGGCCGGTCCGGAACGCGCCGGCCGCCGGGCCTGGTACCAGCGCGCCGCGGCGGGGTTCGGGCAGTGGCCGATCACGATCCTGTGCGGCTTCGTGGCACTGCTGCTGGTGGGCTCGCTGCTGGCGTCGTCCCGCCGGGGCGCGGGGGAGTCCTAGCGGCGGCGGGCGGCGCGCGACCGTGTCGGTGTCCGGCCCCGCGCGCCCACCCTCGTGCCCGCCGGGCCCGCGCCGACCTGCCCGCCGCGCCCAGCCGCCCGGCTGCCCGCCCGTCCCGCGCCGTCGTCGTCGCCGTGTGTCGAACCGATTCGTCCCAGGGATCGCCCTGACCGCCTGATCATCCGATGATCACGGTATCGAAACGCTTCCGCGCCCAGCTGGACCTTCGATTAGTTCGGTGGCTAGAGTTACGGCCACGCGAAGCGCTTCGACTCTGCAGTGAGGTAGAGCCGTGCCGTCGAGGAAGAGGGCAGTGGAGTGGTGGTGACCATGCAGGACGTCGCCCGGCATGCCGGGGTGGCGCTGTCGACGGTCTCCGCCACCCTGACCGCCGCGCGGCCGGTGTCCGCCGGCACCCGGGCCCGAGTCGAGGCGTCGATGACCGAACTCGGCTACCGGCCCAACGCGCTGGCCCGCGGACTGGCGAGCAAGCGGAGCCACGTGCTCGCGCTGGCCTTCCCGATGGGCCCGGCCGGTCTCTCCCGCACCTCCGCCGAGTTCGTGATCGGCGCCACCGAGGCCGCCCAGGACCGTGGCTACCAGCTGGTGCTCTGGCCGTTCGCCACCGATGACGCCGCCGGGCTGCTGGACGTCGCCCGGCAGGGGCTGGCCGACGGGGTGCTGCTGATGGAGGTCGGCACCGGCGACGCCCGGGTCCGCGCGCTGGCCGAGGCCGGGATCCCGCAGGCGCTGATCGGGCGGACCGGCGACGACGGCCTGCCGGTGGTGGACATCGACTTCGACGCGACCGTGGTGGCGGCGGTGCAGCACCTGTCCGGACTGGGACACCGCCGGATCGCGTTCGTGAACCACGCCGAGCACCGGGTCACCGAGGGCCACGGACCGACCGTGCGGGCCGGCGAGGCCTACCGGCGGATCGTGGCCGGCCTCGGACTGCCCGCCCAGGAGGTGTTCGCCGAGGAGTCGGTGGCCGGCGGGCGGGTGGTGGCCGCGCAGCTGCTCGACGCACCGCAGCCACCGACCGCGGTGCTGGTGATGAACGAGGAGGCCGCCTTCGGGCTGGTCGCCGAGTTCGCCGCCCGCGGGGTCGCGATCCCCGGTGATGTCTCGGTCGCCGCGGTGGTGTCCACCCCGGCGGTGGCCGGGCAGACCGTGCCGCCGCTGACCACCTGGCACGCCCCGGGGGTCGCCCTCGGCCGCGCCGGGGTGGACCTGCTGCTCAGCGTGCTCGGCACCGGCGAGGTGCCCGCGCCGACGCTGATCGGCTGCGGACTCGTCGACCTGGGCAGCACCGGCCCGGCGCCCCGCGGCGGCCCGCACCCCTAGACCCCCCGACCCTGCACCGGCGTTCACCGGCGCAGGAAGACCTGTACGACCCGGCAGTAACTCGACGAGGAGGAACGACGTGAAGGCTCAGCGCACCAGGTACGTGGCGGGCGCGATGGCGCTCGCCCTGCCCCTGGCCCTGGCGGCCTGCGGTGGGGACAACGGCGGAGGAGGCGGGGGCTCCGACGCCAACACCCTGACCGTCTGGCACTACGAGAACGACGAGTCGGCGATGGGCCAGGCCTGGGCCCGCGCGATCGAGATCTTCGAGGACGAGCACCCCGACGTCACGGTGAAGGTCGAGAACCAGACCTTCGAGCAGATCCAGAAGAACGCCTCCATCTTCCTGACCGGCGACGACGTGCCGGACGTGATGGAGTACAACAAGGGCAACGCCACCGCGGGCCAGCTGGCCTCGCAGGGCCTGATCACCCCGCTGACCGACGAGGCCGAGTCCCGTGGCTGGGGCGACATCCTGCCCGCCTCGATCCAGACCACCGGCATGTACGACGAGCAGGGCCTGATGGGCTCCGGCGACTGGTACGGCGTGGCCAACTATGGCGAGTTCGTCGGCAACTACTACAACGACGACATGTTCACCGCGAACGGGATCGCGATCCCGACCACCTTCGAGGAGTTCGAGGCGGCGCTCGCGGCGTTCAAGGAGAA
This sequence comes from Cellulomonas denverensis, assembly GCF_012396125.1. Lineage (GTDB taxonomy): Bacteria > Actinomycetota > Actinomycetes > Actinomycetales > Cellulomonadaceae > Cellulomonas > Cellulomonas denverensis. Next base: position 94,074 of record NZ_JAAXOX010000011.1, read on the forward strand.
GGGCATCACCCCGCTGGCCGAGGCCGGGTCGGAGTACCCGATGGGTCAGCTCTGGTACGAGCTGGTGCTGCACTACGGCGACCGGTCGCTGGTCGACGACTACCAGCTGTTCAAGGGCGACGTGGACTTCCACGACGACGCCTTCACCCAGGCGACCAACAAGCTCGACGAGTGGATCAAGGCCGGCTACATCGCCTCCGACTCCGCCGCGCTGACCGCCGAGGACATGGGCGTGTCCTTCATCAACGGCACCTACCCGATCATGGTCTCCGGCTCGTGGTGGTTCGGCCGGCTGAACGAGGAGATCCCGTTCCAGTGGAGCCAGGGCCTGTTCCCGGGCAACGACCTGCACCCGGGCTCCTCCGGCAACCTGTGGGTGGTCCCGGAGAACGCGGCGAACAAGGACCTGGCCTACGACTTCATCGACATCACGCTGAGCGATGAGGTGCAGGAGATCCTCGGCCAGGCGGGTGGCCTGCCGGTCGCGTCCACCGACGCCTCGGGCATCACGGACGAGAAGACCCGGGAGATGACCGAGAACTTCAACACCGTCCTGGACGAGGACGGCCTGGCGTTCTACCCCGACTGGCCGGTGGCCGGGTTCTACGACGTGATCGTGTCCGAGATGCAGTCGCTGATCAACCAGTCCAAGACCCCGGACGAGGTGCTGGACTCGCTGTCCAGCGCCTATGAGGACGGCAAGACCGACCTGCTCGAGGGCTGATCCTCCGCGCCGGTCCCGTCGCCACGGTGACGGGACCGGCGCGCCTCCCATCCCCCGAATCCAGCGGAGACCTGCGAGGAGAACGGCCCCCTGATGTCCACGACCACCACTGCGACCACCCCGTCGCGCCGACGCAAGAACCGCGGCAAGTGGGGCTATGTGCCCTACCTGCTGCCGGGCCTGATCGGCTTCACCGTCATCATCCTGATCCCGTTCGGGATGAACATCTACTACTCCCTGCACAAGTGGAAGGGCGGCAACGCCCCGATGCGGTGGTACGGCCTGGGCAACTACGCCGACCTGATGCAGGACGAGCAGTTCTGGACCTCGTTCAAGAACTCGATCGCGATGATCGGCGCGATGGTGATCATCCCGACCGTGATCGGCCTGCTGCTCGCCACCGTGCTGTTCGACGTGCTGGGCAAGCGGTTCGGCCCCCGGGTCGCCTCCACCCTGCGCGCGCTGTACTACCTGCCGCAGATCCTGCCGGTCGCCGTGGCCGGTGTGCTGTGGAACTGGATCCTGAACTCCCAGACCGGCGCGGTGAACGTGATCCTGCGCGGGATCGGGATCGACAACCCGCCGAACTGGCTGGGCTCCACCGACACCGCCCTGCCCAGCGTGATGCTGGTGCTGATCTGGATCCAGATCGGCTACCCGGTGGTCATCTTCATGTCCGCGCTGCAGCGGGTCGACCCCGAGCTGTACGAGGCGGCCGAGCTGGACGGCGCGGGCTGGTGGCACCGGTTCAAGGCGATCACGCTGCCGCAGATCAAGCCGGAGACGTTCGTCATCACGCTGACCTGCACGGTCGCCGCGCTGAAGGTCTTCGGACCGATCTACGTGCTGACCCGCGGTGGCCCGGAGAGTTCGACGCTGGTGCCGAGCTACTACTCGTACCTGAACTTCTTCGACAAGTCGAAGGTCGGCTACGGCGCCGCGATCGCCAACGTCCTGACGCTGCTGATCATCGTGGTCGCGGTCGTCATCATGGTGCTGCAGGCCCGCAGTGCCCGTCGTGAGGAGGAGGGGCACTGATGGCCACGCAGATCGAGACCCTGCCCGGCTCGGCGGGGGTCGGCGCCGGCCGGCGACCGCGCCGCTCCAAGGCCACCGACACCGATCGACGGCACCGCCGGGGCGTGGCCCGCTGGTTCGTGCTCGCCGCCGCGATCATCGTCGCGGTGCTGATGATGATCCCGTTCGTCATCATGGTGCTGAACGCCTTCAAGTCCCCGGCGGACTACTCCACGAACGGGCCGCTGAGCATCCCGCAGGAGCTCTACACCGACGGCCTGGTCAACTTCTGGGAGCGGGTCAACTTCCCGGAGAAGCTGCTCAACTCGGTGTGGATCTCCAGCTTCGTGGCGATCTTCGCCGTGGTGGTGTCCCTGCTGAGCGCCTATGCGCTGGGCGTCGGCCGGATCAAGGGCCGGATGTCGATCGTGACCCTGTTCCTGCTGGCCAACATGCTGCCGCAGGAGGTGCTGGTCTACCCGCTGTTCCAGATGGCGCAGAAGGTCGGGCTGAGCAACAACCAGTGGTCGATCATCCTGATCTTCACCGTGATCCAGGCGGCGTTCGGCACCTACCTGCTGTCCTCGGTGCTCGGCACCTTCCCGAAGGCGCTGCTGGAGGCGTCGGCGCTGGACGGGGCGGGCAAGTGGCGCACGCTGTGGAGCGTCGTCTTCCCGGTGGTGCGGCCGACCATGTCCGTGCTGGTGATCTTCTTCTTCATCTGGACCTGGAACGAGTTCTTCATCCCGCTGGTCATGCTGACCACCAACGCGACCCAGACCATCCCGGTGGCGCTGGCCTCGCTGCAGGGCGACCGGATGATGGATGCGCCGACCACCAACGCCGGCGCCCTGGTGTCGATGATCCCGGCGATCATCTTCTTCATCATGTTCCAGCGCACCCTGACCCGTGGCATCACGGCGGGTGCGGTCAAGTGAGCTGAGCGCGGGGGCGAACCGGCGGGTCGGGGGACGGCCGGCGGGGTACGGGGCGGATGCGCGGTCGGCGCGTCCGCCCCGTACCGCGTCACCACCCACCCGGTGTGCACGGGGGACTTGCGGTACCCACGCGGCGCGAGACACTCGGGTGTCAGTGGTGCCGGGCGACGGTGCGCCCGGCACCCGCCGTCTCGCCCCGAGGACCCGTCATGTCGCTGCGCCGTGTCGCCGCCAGCACGCTGGCCGCCGCTCTGGTCGTCCTGCCGCTCGGCACCGCCCAGGCACTGGTCACGGGGTGGGCGGCCCTCCCGGGCATGCCCGGTCTGGGCGCCGGCTTCGACGCGGCCGTGCAGGTGGTGCTGCCGCTGGCCGACGGCAGCGGCGATCTGATCGTCGGCGGTGACTTCACCAGCCTGAACGGCGACGGGTCGATCCCCGATCATCTGGTGCGGTTGAACGCCGACGGTTCGCCGGACACCGACACCGGGTTCAACGCCGCCCTCGGCACCGGGTTGGACGCCCGGGTGCGGACCGGGCTGCTCGCCGATGACGGCCAGATCGTGATCGGCGGTGACTTCACCACGATGGACGGCGCCGCCACGATCCCGCAGCGACTGGTGCGACTCGACCCGGCCGGCGGCGTGCCCGATCCGGCCTGGGTCACCGCGCTCGGCTCCGGGCTGGAGGGCCCGGTCACCGATCTGGCCTGGGAGGTCACCGGCGATCTGCTGGTGGTGGGCGACTTCGCCTTCCTCGACGGCTCGCGGGTGCCGCGCGGCCTGATCCGGCTGCGGGCGGACGGCAGCCTCGACACCGCGCTGGCCGCGAGCCTGGCGCAGGGCTTCAGTGACCGGGTCGACACGGTCGCCGCGCTTCCCGACGGCGACCTGCTGGTCGGTGGTGTCTTCCAGACCCTGAACCTGCAGAACTCGATCCCCGCCCGGCTGGCGAGGTTGAACGCGGACGGCAGCCCCGACCGTGACACCGGCTTCAACGCGGCGGTCGGCTCCGGGGTGTCCGGCGTGGTGTACACGATCGCCACGACCGCGGACGGCGGGGTGATCCTGGGCGGCACGTTCTCGGCGATCGACGGGGATGCGACCCCCGCCGGACTGCTGCGCGTGGACGGTGACGGGGTCCGGGACACCAGCACGTCGTTCAACGCGACCGCGGCCACCTTCGGCCGTGCCGTGGTCGCGACCGTGCTGGTGAGCGCCGACGGCGGTGTGCTGGTCGGCGGCAACTACTCCGGAGCGGGCGTGGTGCCCAACTCCCTGGTCCGGTTCGCCCCGGACGGCTCGCTGGACGACGACGTCAACGACGCCCTGGGCACCGGGTTCAACGGCTCGGTGTCCGCCCTGGCCGAGACCTCCGACGGTGCCCTCCTGGTCGGCGGCGCCTTCACGGCGCTGAACGGGGACGCCGGCACACCCGACGACCTGACCCGGATCACCCCGGTGAGCCTGGACATCGACGAGTCCAGCCTCGGCATCGACGCCACCGGCTCCCGCACCGATCCGGTGGGCGTCGCCCTGGGCCCGGTCACCCCCGGCGGCGTCGCCACCCCCGGCCTCGCGGTGAGCTTCGCGGTCACCGGGCTCCCCGACGGCCTGAGCTTCGACCCGGCAACCGGCCGGATCACCGGCACGCCGACCACCCCGGGGGACTACCCGGTCACGGTCACCGCCACCTCGCCCACCGGTGCCGGCACACTCACCGACACCAGCGCCTTCACCTGGACCGTCGCCGCCGGCCAGGCACCCACGGTCGCCGGGAGCCCGGCGACCGGCACCGTCGGCACCCCGTTCGACTTCACCCCTGCGGTGACCGGCGACCCGGCTCCGACCGTGACCGCGGTCGCCCGTGGGCCGCTGCCCGCCGGTCTGACCCTCGACCCGGCGACCGGCCGGGTCAGCGGCACGCCCACCGCGGCCGGCACGGTCACGATCGACGTCACCGCGACGAACCTGCACGGGACCGCCGAGCGCACCGTCACGATCACCGTCCAGCCGGCCGCCGTGCCCGGGCTGACCGTGCGGTACCCGATCCGGATGGCGGGGCAATCGCAGACCGCGGTCGGCAGCGGCTTCGTCCCCGGGGAGCCGGTCCAGCTGGTGCTCACCTCCTCGCCGGTCGGCCTCGGCACCGTGATCGCGGATCAGGCCGGCGGGTTCACCCTCACCTTCACCGTGCCCGCCGACGTCGCACCGGGTGCCCACACCGTGACCGCGACCGCCACCTCGGGGACGGCGAGAGCGGGCTTCACGGTGATCGCTGCGACCGTCGTCCCGGCGCCGGCCGGCCTGGCGGTCACCGGGACGCAGGTGGGTGTGGTCGTGGTGTCGGCCGCCGCCCTGGTGGTCGCAGGCGCCGCGATCCTGGCCTTGCGCCGCCGTCGGCGCTGACCGTTCCCGCAGTTCACGCCGTCTCCGGCGTAGCGGCGCCGTGTCCGGTGTTGCGCGATCCTGTCCGGGGTTGATCGCCGGGACTTGTCATCCGGCCTGTGCTGCCCGTAAGGTCGCCCCTGCGAGACCGTCGAAGCGCTTGCGCAACGAAGGGCAACGGAGACCTGAGAAGGCGCAGTTCCGCTGCGCACGCCCCGTCGGCACCGTCCGGCGGCCCTCACGAACCGGCGCTCGGAGTCGCACATTTCCGCACATGCCACCCCGGTGGCAGCCGCCCTCTCCAGGGTCGAAGCGCTTCAACCGATCGCGGAGGTGAGCAGCGCCCCGGCTGCCCACCGGGTCCACCCGCGTGGTGGCTTCAGAGAGGAACGCCAACGATGGCTAGTGGGAGCAAGAAGCGGCTGCTCGCGGCCGCGGCGACCGTCGGAGTGCTGAGCCTGGCCGTGACGGCCTGCTCGGGCGGCGGCGACGGCGGCAGCGGGTCCAGCGGCGACGGCGAGCCGGTCACCCTCGAGTTCTGGGGCTGGGTCCCCGGCCTGGAGGACACCGTGGCCGAGTGGAACGCCGCCAACCCCGACATCCAGATCGACTTCTTCCGGATGACCGGCGACGACGGCGACAAGATCCCGGCCGCCATCGACGCCGGCACCGCCCCGGACATCGTGCAGATGTCCAGCCACTCGCTGCCGGGCCACATCATCAACGACCGGCTCACCGACATCACCGAGTACGCCGCCGACCTGCAGGACGAGTTCACCCCGTCGTCCTGGGGCACCGTGGTCTTCGACGACAAGGTGTACGCGGTCCCGCAGGACTCCGGCCCGTCCGGGCTGCTCTACCGGACCGACCTGTTCGCCCAGTACGGCATCGAGGTGCCGACCACCTGGGACGAGTACCTGGACGCCGCCCGAGCGCTGCACGCCGCGAACCCCGAGGTGTACATCGCCCAGTTCTCCCCGAACGAGGCCGGGTTCTGGATCCAGTCGGTGTGGCAGAACTCCGGCTCCTGGTACGGCATCGACGGCGACTCCTGGCAGGTCAGCGTCAACGACGAGGCCAGCAAGGACGTGGCCGAGGTCTGGCAGACCCTGCTGGACGAGGACCTGGTCAAGGTCGTCGAGATGTGGACCCCGGAGTACTGGGCCGAGGTGAACGACGGGACGATCGCCACCATCAACTACGGCGCCTGGTTCCCCGCGTTGCTCAAGGAGAGCGCTGCGGACCTGTCCGGGAAGTGGGGGATCGCCCCGACCCCGACCTTCGCCGGCTCCGAGTCCGCCGGTGAGTCCGGCGGTTCGGTGAACGTGGTGCCCCGCGGCACCGAACACGTCGAGCAGGCGGTGGAGTTCATCAGCTGGCTGAACGCCAGCGAGGAGGGCACCACCCACCTGATCGAGGGCGGGGTCTTCCCGTCGGCCTACGTCGGTCAGGAGAACGACGCCCTGCTGGTCGAGGACGAGTACTTCGGCGGGCAGGTCGCCAACCAGGTCTTCGCCGACGCCGCGGCCACCGTGCCGGACACCTGGGTGGACGGGCCGACCTTCGACCTGACCCAGGACGCGCTGAAGGACGCCTTCGCCCAGGTCGCCAACGGCCAGCTCACCTTCGCCGAGGCACTGGACCAGGTCCAGGCCAAGACCGTGAAGGACCTGCAGGACATGGGCCTCGAGGTGCAGGAGTGACCTCGGCCTCCCCGGCCACCGTGGCCCCCCGCTCCCGGCGCCGTCGTGGTGCCGGGAGCGGGGGGCTGCGGGCCGCTCCCTACGTGTTCATCGCGCCCTTCGCCGCGCTGTTCGTGGTCTTCCTGGTGCTGCCGATCGTGATCGCGGTCTACAAGAGCTTCTTCGCGGTGCAGCGGTCCGGGCTGGGCTTCGGCGGCGGCGAGGAGGCCTTCGTCGGCTTCGACAACTACGTCCAGGCGTTCGGGAACTCCGAGTTCCTGCGCGCCTTCGGCCGGGTGCTGCTGTTCGGCGTGGTCCAGGTCCCGGTGATGCTGCTGATCGCCCTGGCCCTGGCGCTGCTGTTCGACTCGGCGATGGTCCGCGGCAAGAAGTTCTTCCAGCTCTCGGTGTTCCTGCCCTACGCGGTCCCGTCGGTGGTCGCCGCCCTGATCTGGGGCTTCCTGTACCAGCCGAAGGTCAGCCCGATCGTGTCGGTGCTGCAGGACCTCGGCGTCGACCCGCAGTTCCTGGCGCCGGGCACCGTGATGTGGTCACTGGTCAACGTGGTGATCTGGTCGGTCACCGGGGTCAACATGATCATCATCTTCAGCTCGTTGCAGACCGTGCCGCGGGAAATGTACGAGGCCGCCCGGATCGACGGGGCGAGCGAGCTGCGGCTGGCGCTGCAGATCAAGATCCCGATGATCATGCCCGCGGTGCTGCTGACCACGCTGTTCTCGATCATCGGCACCCTGCAGCTGTTCAACGAGCCGATGACCCTGCGCTCGATCACCTCGAACATCTCCGGGTCCTACACGCCGAACATGGCGATCTACCAGACCACTACCCTGGGCGGGAATCTCAACCTCGGCTCCGCGATGGCCGTGCTCCTCGGCATCGTGACGATGATCCTGTCGATCGCGCTGTCCGCCGCCTCCAACCGCAGGAAGGGCGGTGCGCGATGACCGCCCCGACCATCGTCAGCGGCCGTCCGGCAGCCACCACCCCGGGCCGTCCGCCGAAGCCGCGTACCACCGCCGAGGGCGAACGGCCCAGCCGCGCCGCCCGGGTGATCGGCTGGGCGGTCATGATCGTCACGGCGATCTACTTCCTGGTGCCGGTGTACTGGCTGATCGTCGCCTCGACCAAGAGCACCGGCGACCTGTTCTCCACCCCGGGGTTCTGGTTCGCCGACTTCAACCTGTTCCAGAACCTGTCCGACCTGACCGCGCGGGACGGCGGCATCTTCTGGCGCTGGCTGGGCAACTCGGTGATCTACTCCGGGCTCGGCTCGATCCTGATGACCTTCATCAGCGTGATCACCGGGTACGCGCTGGCGGTCTATCGGTTCAAGGGCCGCTCGGTCGTGCTGGGCGCGGTGCTCGGCTCGATGCTGATCCCGCAGACCGTGCTGGCCCAGCCGATCTACGTCCTGCTGGTCGAGATCGGGCTGAACAACACCATGCTCGGGGTGCTGCTGCCGCAGCTGGTCTACCCGTTCGGCGTGATGCTCGGTTTCGTCTTCGCCGGGTCCGCGGTGCCGGGGGAGATCCTGGAGGCGGCGCGGCTGGACGGGGCGAGCGAGTGGCGGATCTTCCGCTCGATCTCCTCCCGGCTGCTCAGCTCCGGGTCGGTGACCATCCTGCTGTTCGCGTTCATCGGCTCCTGGAACAGCTACATGCTCCCGCTGCTGGTGCTCACCGACACCCGGTTGCAGCCGGTCACGGTCGGGCTGTCCGGCTGGAGCCAGGCCGCGATCACCATCCCGGGCCTGCAGACCCTGGTGATCATCGGGGCGCTGGTGTCGATCATCCCGATCATCGTCATCTTCATCTCCCTGCAGCGATTCTGGCGTTCCGGCCTGGCCGCGGGCGGGGTGCGGTTCTGAGATGACCGGCGACCACCCCGGGCGGGAGCTGCGGTTCAGCCGGCCGAGTGAAGGCTGGCTGGACGGGCTCCCGCTCGGGAACGGCCGGACCGGGGCGATGGTGCTGGCCGCCCCGGACCGGCTCCGGCTGGCCCTGAACGACACCACCGCCTGGTCGGGCGGCCCGGGCTCGGCCGCCCGGCGCGGGACGGTCACCGCGGAGCAGGCGGCCCACGCCCGGGCGGAGGCCGGCCGGCTGTGGGACCAGGGCCGGATCGTCGAGGCCGAACGCGCGCTCGCCGTGCTCCAGCAGGACTACGTGCAGTCGTTCCTGTCGCTGGCCGACCTGGTGCTCCGGCTGGGGGTGGACCCCGGCGCCTCCCTGGTGCGCGCCCTGTCGCTGCGGGACGGCGAACACCGGGTGCTGGCTGCCGGGGTGCGGCAGACCACCTTCGTCAGCGCCGTCGACCGGGTGCTGGTGCACCGGCTCACCGCCGACCGGCCGATCGACGTCGACCTGGAGCTGGCCACCCGGCTCGGCGAACCCGCACTGACCCGGCTCCCGGACGGCGCCGTGCTGCGGATGACCCTGCCGGCCGACGTCGCCCCCGGCCACGAACCCGGCGAACCGCCGCTGCGCTGGCAGGTGGAGGGGGTGAGCCCGCTGACCGCGGCGCTCGCGGTGGCCTGGGCGCATGACGGCACCCGTGCCGACACCCCCGCCGGGGTACGGCTGACCGGGGTGCGGGAGCTGGAGCTCCGGCTGGTCACCGCCACCACCTTCGACCGGATCGGCGCTGCGCCCAGCGGGGTGGCGGCGGACCGGGCGACCGCGATCCTGGCGGCCGCGGCGCACGCCACCTGGGCGGAGCTGCGCGACCGGCACCGGGCCGACCATCGCGGGCTGATGGACCGGTTCACCCTGGACCTGGGGGACCTGGGGGACCTGGGGGACCTGGGGGACCCCGGCCCCGGCGCACCCGACACCGACACCCGGGTGCTGCGCGCCGCCGCCCACCCCGGCGGTCCGCTCGCCGCCGACCCGGGCCTGCTCGCCCTGCTCACCGACTACGGCCGCTACCTGCTGATCGCCGCCTCCCGTCCGGGGGGACTGCCCGCCGGGCTCCAGGGGCTGTGGAACGACGACCTGCGCCCGCCGTGGTCCGCGGCCTACACCCTGAACATCAACACCGAGATGAACTACTGGCCGGCCGCTCCGACCGGCCTGGCCCCGACCGCCGAGCCGCTGCTCGACCTGGCCGAGGCGCTGGCGGAGCGGGGTGCGGACACCGCCCGCCGGCTGTACGGCGCTCGCGGCTGGGTGGCGCACCACAACACCGACGCCTGGGCGTACACCGCCCCGACCGCGGGGGACGCCTCCTGGGCGCAGTGGCCGATGGGCGGGGTGTGGCTGGTGCGCCAACTGGACGAGCTGCGCCGCTGCGACCTGGTGGACGACCCCTGGTGCCGGCGGTTGTGGCCGGTGGCGGTGGGTGCCGCGGAATTCGCGCTGGACCTGCTGGCCGAACGCCCGGACGGCACCCTGGCGACCTGGCCCTCCACCTCCCCGGAGAACCGGTTCCACACCGGCGACGGGCCGGCGGCGCTGACCCGGGGTTCCGGGATGGACCGGGCGCTGCTGCACGAGCTGGGCGGCACCGTGCACGGCTTGGCCGCGCGGCTGGGGCTGTGGCACCCGGTGCTGGCGGAGCTGGAGGCCGCGCTGCCCCGGGTGCCCGGACCGGTGACCGCCCCGGACGGCACGCTCCAGGAGTGGGACCTGCCCCGCCCGGAGACCGAGCCGCAGCACCGGCACGTCTCGCACCTGGTGTTCGCCTATCCCGGTTCCGGGCCCGGCGGGCGGCACGCGGCCGTGGCGGCGACGCTGGACCGCCGGGGCGACGACTCGACCGGCTGGTCGGTGGCGTGGAAGGCCGCCCTGTGGGCCCGGCTGGGGGACGGTGAGCGGGCCGGCCGGGTGCTCGGGCTCGCGCTGCGCCCCGTCTGGGACGGCCGGTCGCGGGGGCCGCACGCCGGCGGGGTGTATCGCAACCTGTTCGCCGCGCATCCGCCGTTCCAGATCGACGGCAACCTCGGTCTGGTCGGGGCGGTGGCCGAGCTGCTGGCCGGCGAGGTGGACGGCACGATCCGGCTGTTCCCGGCGCTGCCCTCCGCGCTGGCCGGACGCGGCGCGGTGACCGGGTTGATCGTCCGGCCCGGCGTCGCGGTGGACCTGCAATGGCGCGACGGCGTGCCGGTCCGGGTCGCCCTGACCGCCCGGTCGCCACGCTCGGCCGGCCCGCGGGAGGTGCGCTGGCGCGACCGGGTGTGGCGGGTGGTGCTGCCGGCCGGGGAGCCGGTGCTGCTGGACTGCTGAGCGTCGTCGAATCGCGTCGCCCTGCCAGCCCTCCGCCCCGGTTCTCGACAACGTTTCCCTTCCGTTGCTAGAGTCGCCCTACCGTAATCGAAGCGCTTCGACACAGAAGCCCCGACCCCGAGGCAATGACGCACGGTGCAGCCTGAGCTCAACCCCCACGCCCCACCCCCCGACCCCGCGCAGCGCGCCGCCGGCCGGGCGGCCTTCACCGCCCTGGTCGAGGAGCGCGGACTGCTCTACGGCGGCGACTACAACCCCGAGCAGTGGCCGGCCGAGGTCTGGCCGCAGGACGTCGCGCTGATGTCCGCGGCGGGGGTCAACCTGGTCACGGTCGGGGTGTTCTCCTGGGGGATGCTGGAACCGCAGTCCGGCCGGTGGTCGCTGGACTGGCTGGATCGGGTGCTGGACCTGCTCGCCGACGCCGGGATCGCGGTGGACCTGGCCACCCCGTCCGCCTCCGCACCGCCCTGGCTGGCGATCGACCACCCGGAGACCTCCGCGGTGAACGCCGACGGCGTCCGGATGAGCCACGGCTCGCGCAACCACTTCTGCCCGACCTCCCCGGTGTACCGCGAGCACGTGCTGCGGATCACCCGGGTGCTGGCCGAGCGCTACGGCGACCACCCGGCGCTGGCGATGTGGCACGTCGGGAACGAGTTCGGCCAGATCTGCTACTGCGACCTGTGCGCCGAGGCGTTCCGCGGCTGGCTGCGGCACCGCTACGGCACGCTGGACGAGCTGAACCGGGCCTGGGGCACCGCGTTCTGGTCCCAGCACCACGGCCGCTGGTCCGAGGTGATCCCGCCCCGCACCGCGCCCTATCTGCACAACCCCACCCAGGAGCTGGACTACCGGCGGTTCGCCTCCGACCAGTTGCGGGACCTGTACCGGGTGCAGGCCGCGCTGCTGCGCGAGCTGACCCCCGGTATCCCGGTGACCACCAACTTCATGGGCTTCTTCCCGCTGGTCGACTACCGCAGCTGGGCCGAGGACCTGGATGTGGTGGCCGACGACTGGTACTCCGACCCCGCCGACCCGCGCAGCCCCGCCCGCGCCGCCCTCACCCACGACCTGATGCGCTCGCTCGGCGACGGCCGGCCCTGGGTGCTGATGGAGCAGGCGACCAGCGCGGTGAACTGGCGCCCGCACAACCTGCCGCGCTCGGCCGGCACCATGCTGGTCGACTCCCTACGCGCGGTCGCGCACGGGGCCGACGCGATCTGCTACTTCCAGTGGCGGGCCTCGCTGGCCGGCGCCGAGCGGTTCCACTCCGCGATGCTGCCGCACGCCGGGCCGGACACCGATCTGCACCGCAGTGTGGTCGAGCAGGGCGCCGTGCTGTCCCGCCTGCGCCGGGTCGCCGGTAGCCGGGTCGAGGCCCGGGCCGCCCTGGTCTTCGACTGGAACTCCTGGTGGGCGGCCGGTGCACCGGGCAGCCCGAGCGACCGGATGGACGCCGTCGAGCTGCTGCTGAACGCCTACGAGCCGCTGTGGCGGGAGGGCATCGCGGTCGACGTGGTGCATCCCGGTGACGAGCTGGACCGGTATGACCTGGTCGTCGTCCCGAGCCTGTACCTGGTGTCGGACCAGGACGCGGCGGGACTGGCCCGGGTGCCCGAGCGCGGGGGAGTGCTGCTGGTCGGGCCGTTCTCCGCGGTGGCCGACCCGGACGCGCACATCCGGGCCGGCCGATTCCCCGGCCCGTGGGCCGGGGTGCTCGGGGTCAGCGGCGAGCAGCACCGCCCGCTGCCGGAGGCTGGGGCGCCGGTGGTCAGCGACAGCTTCGGCGAATTCACCGCCGGCACGTGGTCGGAGCTGCTGCGCGCCGACGACGCCGAGGTGCTCGCCGCCTACGCCGGTGCGGGGCTCGACGGGCGGCCGGCGCTCACCCGCCGCCAGACCGCCGCCGGTGGCCAGGCCTGGTACCTGTCCACCGTCCCGCCCGCCGCCACGCTCGCCCGGATCGTGCGCGAGTGCGCCGGCGCCGCCGGGCTGCGCGGCCCGCTCGCCGTCCCGCCCGGGGTCGAGGCGATCCGTCGCGGCGACGTGCTCTTCCTGCTGAACCACGGCACCGAGACCCGCACGGTCGCGCTGCCCTTTCCCGCCACCGACCTGATCGGCGGCTCCCACACCACCGGCGACCTCGAGCTGCCTGCCGAGTCCGCCGTTGCCCTGATCGAGGAGGATCGATGAAGTTCACCGACGGCTACTGGATGACCCGACCCGGAGTGAGCCTGCTCCGGCCGGTCGGCGTCGACGAGGTGGTGGCGGGCGACGGCTCGCTCACCGTCTATGCCGCCACCGCCAAGCTGACCAAGCGCGGCGACACCCTGAACCGCCCGCTGGTGACCATCACCCTGGACTCGCCGGCCGAGGGCGTGCTGGGCGTGACCGTGGAGCACTTCCGCGGCGCCCTGGATCGCGGGCCGCACTTCGAGCTGACCGGCGCCGGCCACCCGGTCGCCAAGGTCGAGGCCCCGCAGGGCGGACCGGCCACCCTGACCACCGGCAACCTCACCGCCACCGTCGCCGCCGAGGGCGGCTGGTCGCTGGACATCGCCGTCGACGGCCGCCGGGTGACCGGCTCCGACGCCCGCGGCCTGGCCCTGGTCGACGACAACGGCACCGCCTACGTCCGCGAGCAGCTCGACCTGGGCGTCCGCGAGCACGTCTACGGCCTGGGCGAGCGGTTCACCGCCTTCGTGAAGAACTCCCAGACCGTCGATGTCTGGAACGCCGACGGCGGCACCTCCTCGGAGCAGGCGTACAAGAACGTGCCGTTCCTGCTGTCCGACAAGGGCTACGGCGTGTTCGTCGACCACCCGGAGCACGTCTCGTTCGAGATCGGCTCCGAGGCGGTGTCCCGGACCCAGTTCAGCGTGCCCGGTCAGCGGCTGCGCTACTACGTGATCGCCGGTCCGGACCCCAAGGACGTGTTGCGCCGCTACACCGCGCTGACCGGTCGGCCCGCCGCGGTGCCGGACTGGTCCTACGGCCTGTGGCTGTCCACCTCCTTCACCACCTCCTACGACGAGGACACCGTGCTGTCCTTCATCGACGGGATGGCGGAGCGCGGCCTGCCGCTGAGCGTCTTCCACTTCGACTGCTTCTGGATGCGGCAGTTCCACTGGAGCGACTTCGTCTGGGACCCGGCGACCTTCCCGGACCCGGAGGGCCTGCTGCGCCGGTTGCACGAGCGCGACCTCAAGGTCTGCGTCTGGATCAACCCGTACATCGCCCAGCGCAGCTACCTGTTCGACGAGGGCCGCGAGCTCGGCTACCTGGTCACGAACCCGGACGGCTCGGTCTGGCAGTGGGACCTGTGGCAGGCCGGCATGGGCCTGGTCGACTTCACCAACCCGGACGCGGTCGCCTGGTTCCAGGGCAAGCTGCGCGCGCTGCTGGACATGGGCGTCGACTGCTTCAAGACCGACTTCGGCGAGCGGATCCCCACCGACGTGGTCTGGCACGACGGGTCGGACCCGCAGGCGATGCACAACTACTACACGCACCTGTACAACAAGGCGGTCTTCGACCTGCTGGTCGCCGAGCGCGGCGAGGGCGAGGCGGTGCTGTTCGCCCGGTCCGCGACCGCCGGTGGCCAGCAGTTCCCGGTGCACTGGGGCGGCGACTGCGAGTCGACCTTCGTGTCGATGGCCGAGTCGCTGCGCGGTGGGCTGTCGCTGTCGATGAGCGGCTTCGGCTACTGGTCGCACGACATCGGCGGCTTCGAGGGCACCCCGGACCCGGCGGTGTTCAAGCGCTGGCTGGCCTTCGGCCTGCTGTCCAGCCACTCCCGGCTGCACGGGTCGGACTCCTACCGGGTGCCGTGGGCCTTCGACCAGGAGGCCGTCGAGGTTACCCGCCGGTTCACCGAGCTGAAGCTGTCGCTGATGCCGTACCTGTCCCGGGTCGGGCGCACCGCCCACACCGAGGGCCTGCCGGTGATGCGCCCGATGGTGCTGGAGTTCCCCGCCGACCCCGCCGCCGCCACCGTCGACACCCAGTACATGCTGGGCGAGAACCTGCTGGTCGCACCGGTGTTCTCCGCCGACGGGGAGGTCGACGTCTACGTGCCCGAGGGCACCTGGACCAGCCTGATCGACGGCTCGACGGTCACCGGCCCGCGCTGGCACCGCCAGCAGCACGACTTCCTGTCCGTGCCGCTGCTCGCCCGCCCGGACAGCGTGCTGCCGGTGGGTGCCCGCACCGACCGCCCGGACTACGACCACGCCGACGGCGTCACGCTGCGGGTGTTCGAGCCGGCCGACGGTCACGACTCCACCACCCGGGTCGGCGAGGTGAGCTTCCGGGTGACCCGCTCCGGCGACACCGTCACGGCGGTCGCCACCGGCGCCATCGCCCCCTGGTCGCTCCAGCTCGGCGACCAGGTCGTCTCCGCCGAGGGCGACCGCGCGACGATCACCCTCTGACCGGGTCGCACTCGCCGAGAGTGCACGGATGCAGCCCTCCCACGCCCGGAGGCCTGCATTCGTGCACTCTCGGCACCCCCGGCCGGGATCGGGAGGGGTCAGACGGCGGGGGCGGCGACCGAGCCGCGGGGGGTGACGTCGGGGGAGACGAGCCGGGTGCTGGAGAGCGCCTCGCCGTCGAGCTGGGCCATCACCATCTCCACCGCCACCCGGCCGATGTCCTCGCCGGGCACGTCGATCCCGGTCAGCTCCCGGGCCAGTGCGGTCCCGGTGTCCGCGGCGCCGATCGCCACCACCGAGATGTCCTCCGGCACCCGGACTCCACGCCGTTCCAGCGCCGACATCACCCCGGGCAGCGCGAGCTCGTTGTGCACCACCAGGCCGGTGACGCCGGGCATCTCGTCCAGCACCCGCTCCAGCGCGGCGGTGCCCCCGGCGAAGTTCGGCTCACAGGGCAGGACCGCACAGTCCGCGCCGCGCAGTTCGGCCTCCTCGGTGGCACCGGCCCGCATCCGGACCGCGTAGTTGGCCCGCCGGTCGAAGCGTTCCTGGGAGGCGCCGATCAGGGCCAGCCGGCGATGCCCGGCGTCGGTGAGCGTGCGCACCGCCAGCCGTCCGGCCGCGGTGAAGTCCAGGTCCACACAGGACAGTCCGCTGGGGTCGGAGGGGACGCCGATCAGCACCGAGGGCTGCTTGAGCGAGCGCAGCGCGGGCAGTCGCTCGTCCTCGGCCTCGATGTCCATCACGATGATCGCGTCCGCCATCGAGGACGACGCCACCCGGTCCACCCCGGAGCTGTCGTCCTGGGTGAGCAGCAGCACGTCGTGGTCGTGCGCCCGGGCCGCGGACACCACCCCGGCGACGAACTGCATGATGATCTGCACGTTGATCCCGGGCCGGAACGGCACCATCAGGGCGATCACGTTGCTGCGGCTGGAGGCGAGCGCGCGGGCACCGGCGTGCGGGCGGTAGCCGAGGTCGCGGATGGTGCGTTCCACCCGCTCCCGGGTCCGCGGCGAGATCGGCCGCTTGCCGCTGAGCACGTAGCTGACGGTGGAGGCCGAGACCCCGGCCGCCTTCGCCACATCGTCGATCGTCGCCATGGCGCTCACCCTAGTCGGCCGGGGAAGCGGTTCGATCCGCGGAGGCCGGTGATCGCGCGGCACAGCCGCCCAGGTCACCCGAACACATCGAAATCCCATCGAACCGCCCGGAACAGGGGGTCGCGGGAGCGTTCCCACCGCGGTATCGTATCGTTTCGACAACCGCCGACACCGCCGTCTGCCCGGGCCAGCCCCGCACCCAGCCGCCGGCCGGTTCCCGACCGATCCGAAGGACCCGCATGAGCACCACTCGCCCGTCCGGCCGCCAGTTCCCCGCCGACTTCGTGTGGGGATCGGCCACCGCCGCCTACCAGATCGAGGGCGCCGCCGCCGAGGGTGGTCGCGGCCCGTCGATCTGGGACACCTTCGCCACCGTCCCCGGCGCCGTGCTGAACGGCGACACCGGCCTGGTCGCCGACGACCACTACCACCGGGTGCCCGAGGATGTCGCCCTGATGCAGCAGCTCGGGCTGGAGGCCTACCGGTTCTCCATCTCCTGGCCGCGGGTCCAGCCCGACGGTTCGGGGGAGTGGAACGAGGAGGGCATCGCCTTCTACACCGACCTGGTCGACCGTCTGCTCGCCGCCGGGATCAACCCCGTGGTCACGCTGTACCACTGGGACCTGCCGCAGCCGCTGGAGGACGAGGGCGGCTGGGCCAACCGCCGGACCGCCTACCTGTTCGCCGACTACGCCCGGAAGATGGCCGAGGTCCTGGGCGACAAGATCGAGATCTGGACCACCCTGAACGAGCCCTGGTGCTCGGCCTACCTGGGCTACGCCTCGGGGGTGCACGCCCCGGGCCGCCAGGACCAGGCCGCCGCGCTCGCCGCCGTGCACCACCTCAACCTGGCCCACGGCCTCGCGTCCACCGCCATCCGGGAGGTGCTGGGCGAGGACACCACCGTCTCGATCACCCTCAACCTGCACGTCACCCGGGCCGACAGCGAGTCCGAGGAGGATCTGGCCGCCCGGCGGAAGATCGACCTGATCGCCAACGAGGTCTTCCTGCAGCCGATCCTGGAGGGCCACTACCCGGCCGAGATCGCCGCCCAGACCGCCGCCATCTCCGACTGGTCCTTCGTCCAGGACGGTGACCTGGAGTTGATCCACCAGCCGCTCAGCCTGCTCGGCGTCAACTACTACTCCACCGGCCGGGTGCGCCGGCTGCAGGGCGAGCCGCAGGTCGGCGACGGCAGCCCGGGCGTCGACGGTCACAAGTCGTCGAAGGTCAGCACCTGGATCGGCGCCGAGGACGTGGAGTGGCTGCCGCAGCCGGGCCCGCACACCGCGATGGGCTGGAACCAGGAGCCGCAGGGCCTGGTCGACCTGCTGGTCTCGCTGCACCAGCGCTACCCGGACCTGCCGCTGGCGATCACCGAGAACGGCGCCGCCTTCGCCGACCAGGTCTCCGGCGACGGCCGGGTGCACGACCTGGACCGGGTCAGCTACCTGCACGACCACATCGACGCGGTCGGGGAGGCGATGGACCGGGGTGCCGACGTGCGCGGCTACTTCGTCTGGTCGCTGTTCGACAACTTCGAGTGGGCCTACGGCTACGACCGCCGGTTCGGCATCGTCCGGGTCGACTACGACACCCTGGAGCGGATCTGGAAGGACTCGGCGTACTGGTACGCCGACCTGATCCGCACCCGCACCATCGCCCCGGCCGAGACCGCCGCCGACCTGGGCTGACCCACCCCCGCGCCGCCCGCCCCGCAGCATCGACCGGGCGGGCGGCGCGCGGGCACCGTCTGAGATC
Source organism: Cellulomonas denverensis (assembly GCF_012396125.1). Classification (GTDB taxonomy): domain Bacteria; phylum Actinomycetota; class Actinomycetes; order Actinomycetales; family Cellulomonadaceae; genus Cellulomonas; species Cellulomonas denverensis. The sequence goes on from NZ_JAAXOX010000011.1 coordinate 112,360, forward strand.
GGAGAGGATGGACCCGTGCCCCGTTCCCGTCGCTCCGGCAAGCGCCCCTACGGCGCCGAGCACGTGCCGCTCGACCGGGACCGGCTCGGCGGCATCCGACGCTGGGAATCCGGTCCGGACGGCGAGTGGACCACCCAGCAGGTCCGCGGCTCCGACCGCACCTTCCGCTGCCCGGGCTGCGACCAGCTGATCGCCACCGGCACCCCGCACGTGGTCGCCTGGCAGGCGGACAGCATCCTGGGCGAGACCGCCGCGCTGGAGAACCGGCGGCACTGGCACACCTCCTGCTGGCAGGCCCGGCTGCGTCGCCGGCCCACCCGCTGAGCAGGTCATCGCGCCGCCGGGCGAACTACGCTCGGACCCGATGAGCACCCAGACCCCGATCCGATCCCTGACCGTCCTGCCCGCCCACCGGGAGGACATCGAGCTGCACACCGCCGACGGCCTGACCCTGGTCGGCGAGCTGGCACTCCCGGTCGACGCCGACGGCACCCCGCGCACCCCCGCCGCGACCCTGGTCACCCTGCACCCGCTGCCCACCCACGGCGGCTACATGGACTCCCACGTGCTGCGCAAGGCGTCCTGGCGGCTGCCGGCGCTGGCCGACCTCGCGGTGCTGCGGTTCAACACCCGGGGCACCAGCAGCCCGCGCGGCACCAGCGAGGGCAGCTTCGACGAGGGCCGCTCCGAGCGCTTCGACGTGCACGCCGCGATCGAGTTCGCCGAGTTCCACGACCTGCCGCACCCGTGGCTGGTCGGCTGGTCCTTCGGCACCGAGCTCACCCTGATGCACGGCCTGGACCCGCTGATCGAGGGGGCCGTGCTGCTCTCGCCGCCGTTGCACCGCGCCACCGACGACGACCTGGACGCCTGGGACGCCGACGGCCGGCCGCTGGTCGCCCTGGTCCCCGAGCACGACGACTTCCTGCGCCCCGAGGAGGCCCGCCGCCGGTTCGCCCGGGTGCACCAGGCGGAGGTGATCGCCGTCGAGGGCGCCAAGCACCTGTGGGTGGGGGAGGGCTACGTCCGCCGGGTGCTGGACGAGATCGTCGGCCACGTCCGGCCCGGGTTCCCGTTGCCGCTGCCCACCACCTGGGACGGCCCCGCCGAGCAGGCCGCCCCGGCCACCGAGGAGGACCGATGAGCGTCGATCTGCACACCCTGCGTCCCGGCGACGACGGCCGCACCCCGCTGGTGCTGCTGCACGCGTTCCCGGTCGACTCCCGGATGTGGACGGCGGTCGCGCCGCTGATCACCGCCGGTACCCCGGTGCTCGCGGTCGACCTGCCCGGGATGGGCACCGCGCCGCTGCCGGACGCGGAGCCCTCGATCGAGGCCGCCGCCGATGCGGTCGCCGCCGTGCTGCCCGGCCCCGCGGTGATCGCCGGGCTGTCGATGGGCGGCTACGTGGCACTGGCCCTCGCCGAGCGGCGACCCGAGCTGGTGCGCGCCCTCGGCCTGCTCGACACCAAGGCGGTCGCCGACACCGACGAGGCCGCCGCGAACCGCCGCCGGATCGCCGACCAGGCCGAGCAGGGCGGCACGGTCGACCCGGTCCGCCCGATGGCCGATGCCCTGCTGGGTGAGACCACCCGCCACACCCGGCCCGAGCTGGTCGAACAGCTGGCCGAGTGGATCGACGCCCAGTCCCCGGCCGGGATCGCCTGGTCCCAGCGCGCGATGGCCGGCCGCCCGGACCGGACCGCGGTGCTGCGGGGCTGGTCCGCCCCGGTGCTGGTCCTGGTCGGCGCGGAGGACGGACCGACCCCGCCGGAGCAGGCCGCCGCGATGGCCGGGGAGCTCGGCATCGAGCCGGTGGTGGTCCCCGCGGCGGGTCATCTCACCGCCGTCGAGCAGCCCCCCGCCGTCGCCGACGCGCTGAACGCCCTGATCGCCCGGGTCTGAGCCGGGCCGGTCTACTCCTCGCCGAGCACCCGGGCCAGCGCGATCGGCAGGTCCAGCGACTCGCCGTCCTTGCCCCCGGCGCCGATCACCAGCGGCGGGTCCTGCGGGGTCAGCTCGACGCCACGCCACCGCGCCGCCAGCGACCCGGGCACGGTCAGCACGTAGAACTCCCCGTCGCTGCCCACCGCCACGGTCCGGTCCCGGCGCAGGTACCAGCCCTCGATGCCGGTCCGGAACGAGCCGCGACCGCCATAGCCCTGCGCCCGCAGCGGCTCCGGGGCGATCCCGCGCTCACGGGCCCGCACCAGGAACTCCTGGATCAGCTGCCGGGCCTTCGCCGACTCGGCCCGCTGCCGCGCCAGCAACGCGGCCTCGTGCGCCGCGGCCGCCTCCCGGCGCTGATCCCGCCAGTCGGCGGCCGCGGACCCGGTCACTTCTGCTCGGCCGGCTGCTCGGTCGCGGCGTCTGCCTTTGCGGGCTCGGTCGCGGCATCGGCGTCGGGCTGGGCGTCACCGGTCGGCGCGTCCTCGGCCGCCGCGGTGTTCTCCCCGGCGGCCTGGTCGGGGGCGTCCTGGCCGGCGACCGCGTTGGCGGAGTCGGCGTCCTGAGCCCCGTTGTGCCCGGCGGACCCGGCGTCGCTGCCCGGCTCACCGGCCGGCGACCCGGCGTCCTGACTCGGCGCGGCGGCCTCCTGGCTCTGCGACCCATCCTTCTGACCCGCCGCACCAGCCTCGCTCGCCGGCGTCTCGGACTCGGGGGCCGCGGCCTCCGTGCCGGTGGCCGCAGTGGCCTCGCCGGTGGGCTTCGGCCCGGCGGCCGACACCGGTGCCGGGCGAGCCTTCGCCTTGGCGGGCGACTTGGCCGACTTGGCCGCCGCGGGCGCGGTGGCCTCCCGCTCGAACTTGGCCTGCGCCCGGTCCGCGCGCTCCAGCGTCTGCCGGTTCGGCACCGGGTCGGCGCCAAGCAGGTTGCGCAGCTCGTCCAGGTAGGTCGTGATCGACTCGCGCTGGCGGTTGAGGTCCTCGACCTGGCGCTGGGCGGTGGTCCGCTCGCGCTCGGCCTCGCTCATCGACTCCGACAGGGTCTTCTCGGCGTGCTCGCGGGCCTCGGCGACCACCCGGTCGGCGTTCTGCCGGGCGTTGGCCAGCAGCTCCTTCGCCTGGTTCTGCGAGTCCAGGCGCACCTTCTCCGCCTGCTCCAGCGCCTTGGCCACCCGCTGCTCGGCGGCCGCGGCATGCGCCTCGGCGTCGGCGACCAGCTTCTCGGTCTCGGCCCGGGCGACCGCGTGCCGCTCGGCGTCGGCGCGCTCGGCCTGCTCGCGCTGGGTGACGATCGCCAGCTCGGCGTCCGCCAGCGCCTGGCGGGCCTGCTGCTGCAGCGACTCGGCCTCGGCCCGGGCCTGCCCGGACAGCTCCTCGACCTGACGGCCGGCCTCGGTGAGCTGCCGGTCGACCTGCAACCGGGTCTGCTCACGCAGCTCGTCGGTCTCGCGCCGGGTGGTGTCCCGCAGCTCGTCCGCCGCGCGCTGGGTCGCCTCGCGCAGCTCGGTGGTCTCGCGCTCGGCGGTGGCCCGCAGCTCCGTCGCGTACTGCTCGGCCTGCGCGCGCTGGATGCCGGTCTCGTGATCGGTGCGCTCGCGCAGCTCGGTGGTCTCCCGCTCGGCGGTGGCCCGCAGCTCGGCGACGTACTGCTCGGCCTCCGCGCGGACGGTGCTCAGCTCCTGCTCCGCCTGCTGGCGGGTGGCGGCGATCTCCTCGGTGACCTGTGCGCGCAGCTCGGCGGTCTCCCGGTCGGCGGTGGCCCGCACGAAGCCGGAGTACTGGTCCGCCTCCGCCCGCACCGCCGCGGTCTCGGCGGCCACCCGCTGCTGCAGCTCGGTGGCGGCACGCTCGGCCGCCGACCGCACCTGGTCGGCGTAGGCCGCGGCCTCCGCGCGGAGCCGGTTGACCTCCTCGCCGGTGGTCTGGCGCAGTTCGGCGACCTCGGCGGCGACCGAGGACCGCAGGTCGGCGGCCCAGCGCTCGGTCTCGGTGCGCAGTGTGGCCACCTCGGCGGCGGTCTGCTGGCGTAGCGCGGAGGTCTCCGCCTCGGCCTGCTGGCGCTGGGCGGAGGTCTCGGCGTCGGCCCGCTGGCGCAGGTCCTGGTCGTAGTGCTCGGCGGCGGCCCGCAGCGCGGCGGCCTCCGACTCGGTGGTGCTCCGCAGCTGCTCGGCGGCCTGCTCGGTGCTGATCCGCAGCTCGGTGGTCTCCCGCTCCACGGTCGCGCGCAGGGTGCCGAGCTCCCGCTCCAGGCTGGCCTTGCGCTCGCTGGCCTCGGTGGCCTGGGCGGTCTGGATCCGGGACGCCTCCCGCTCGGCGGAGCCCACCAGCTCCTCCGCCCGGCGCTGGGCCGCGGTGAGCACGCTCTCCGCCTCCGCGTGCGCCGTGGTGCGCTCCTCGGTGGCCTCGCGCTTGGCGGTGGCCAGCAGCTCGGCGACCTCGTTCTCGGCCCGGGCCCGCAGCTGGCCGGCCGACAGCCGGGCGCGGGCCAGGGCGTCGGAGGCCTGGGCGTTCGCCTGCTGGACCACATCCGAGGACTGCTCCTCGGCCGAGCGCAGCAGCATCTCGATCCGGGAGCCCAGCCCGGAGTAGGTGGGGCGCTCGGCCTCGCGGAGCTGCCGGTGCGCCTCGGAGAGCTCCCCGGAGATCTGCAGCACCCGCTCGTCCAGGGACGCGACCTGCGAGCGGGCCTCGCCGAGTGCGTGTTCGAGCTCGCTCATCCGGCTGTCGACCTGCTCGCGGTCGTAACCGCGGAAGTTGACGACCGGGAACAGCATGCGGTCCTCTGGCACGGAAGGTCCTCCTGGGAATGGCAGCGGCGGGACTCCCGTCGAACGGGAGGGACACACGGCGGCGGCCACGGCCGGCATCCGCGTTCAGGGTATCCGCCGGGAGCCGACCTCCGGCAGGGGCAGACCCGACTCGGGCCCGCAGACGACCGGTTCACGTCCACCAGGACGGCCGGCCGTGGGCCCCGAAGTGTCCGGATGCCTGCCCGACTGCCTATCCTGGTTCGTCACGTCAGGAAGGAACATGCGTGCTTCAGCGACTCATCGCGGCCCTGCTCGGGCTGCTGGGCCTCGCCGCCGCGGCTCTGGGGATCGCCTCGGCGACCGCCTGGCGAGCGGACGACCCCCTGGTGGCCACGGCGACCGCCGACACCCAGACCCTGGTCACCGAACCGGGTGTCCTGGAGGTCGCCGGTGACCCGGTCACCGTCACCGTCCGCGCCGAGGGCTCCCCGGTCGTCCTGGCCGTCGGCCGCGACACCGACGTGCTCGCCTGGGTGGGCACCGACCCGCACGAGTTGGTCACCGGCCTCGCCGACTGGCACGAGCTCGCGCTGAGCACCGGTGAGTCGTCGCAGCCCGAGCCCACCGCCTCTGCCTCGGCCTCCGCCGACGCCGGCGAGCAGGCGACCGCTGAGCCCAGCCCGTCCGCCTCCGCGGATGCCGCCGCCGATGCGACCGGCACCGCCGCCGACCCCGCGGGCTCGGACATGTGGGTCACCGAGGTCACCGGCGACGGCTCGGCCTCGCTCGAGTGGAGCGCCCCGGACTCCGGCCGCTGGTCGCTGCTCGCGGTCAGCCTCGGCGACACCGCCCCCACCCTCGAGCTCTCCTGGCCCCAGGAGGTCACCACTCCCTGGCTGTGGCCCGGCGTGGCCGTCGGCGTCCTGCTGCTGGCGATCGCCGCGATCCTGGCGATCCGGATCCGCCGCTCCGCCTCCGGCGCCGACTGGCACGACGTCAGCACCGGCATGATCGCCGTCGTCACCCCGCAGACCGGCGAGGGCACCGCCCCCGTCCCGACCACCACCGGCACCGTCCCGCTGATCGACCCGGCCACCGGCCAGCCGATGACCCGCCGGCAGATCCGCGAGGCCGAGGCCGCCGCCGCTTCGCGTCGTGGACGCCGCGGCGCCACCGGTGCGATCCCGGTCGTCACCGGCACGATCCCCACCCTGACCGGTCCGACCGCGACTGGCGGTGCCGGCTCGACCGCCGCCGCCTCGACTGCCGCCGGCTCGACTGCCGGTGCTGCCCCGAGTGCCGGCGCCCCCCGGAGCTCCGGTGCCGCCCCGACTGCCGGTGCCGCCCCGACTGCCGGTGCCGCCCCGACTGGCGGTGCCACCGCGACCGGCGGTGCCATCCCGGCTGGCGGTCCCGCCCCGCGATCCGCGTCGACCGGCCCGGCGGGCATGGGTTCATCCCCGAGTGCCGGTGCCCCCCGGACCACCGGAGCACCTTCCGCAGGAACCGGCTCCACCCCGGCCCCCGGTACCGCGATCCCCGTCGCCTCCTCCCCGGACAAGCCGGGCGGCGACGCGACGACCCCCACCGGCCAGCCTCGGCCCTCCGACGCGGACGCGGCGGACGCCACCGACGCAGCCCCCGCCGCGACCGGTTGGCGCTCGCTGTTCGGCCGCGGGCGTTCCCGTGCCGATCGCACCTCGGCATCCGACGATGCCGCCCGCGACACCTCGCCGGCCCGGCCCGGCACTCCCGCCGATCCGGCGGGGACGACCGCCGAGCCCGCCTCGGCCGGCCCCGACGCCGTCAGCTGGCGACCGACCACACCGACCACCCGTGGCGGCGTTGCGCCAGGCACACCGGCACCGACCACCGGCGCGGGTGGGACCACCGGCGGCTCCGCGCGGACCCCCGGCGGCGACGCCACTGCGGGCACACCTGCTCCGACGACCGGTGTCGGCGCGACACCGGGCGGCTCCGCCCCGACCCCCCGTGGTGACGCCACCCCCGGCTCCTCGGCTCCGTCGTCCAGCCCGGCCCCGGGACGCCCCGGCGCGCCGCTGCCGGCCCGCAGCAGCGACCCTGGTACGCCCGGCACAGCTCCGGCCACCGCCCCCGGCGGTACCGGCCCTCGCCCCGCCGACCCGGCCACGCCGGGCGCACCGCGAGTGACGGGTGCGACGCCCGGCACCGGCGCTCCGGCCGGCCACCCCGGCCCGGGAGCCCCCGACGCGGGTCACCCTGCGCCTCCCGAGCCGTCCACCGGCCGCCCCGCAGCCGGCACCCCCACCGGCCCCGGCGGCACGACCGCACCGGTCACCCCGACCGGCTCAGGTCCCGCGGTCCCCGGCGTTGCGCCTGGCGGCCCGACCGCTGCCGGTGCCCCGTCCACCCAGGGCGGCCGTGTCGGCTCCGCGTCCCCGGGCGCTCCGTGGCGGCCGGCCGATGCGACGCCGGCGCCGGGAACGACGACGCCCACCCCCGCTCCGGCCCCGAACGCCGACTCGGCCCCGGCCACCAGCACCGACTCGGCTCCGGCCACCACCACCGGCGGGGACCCGGCCGCCGCCGCACCGGACGCCGCCCCCGCCGCATCCCGGCGCGGGCTCGCCTCGCGGATGCCGTGGCGCCGTGGACGTGACACCGAAGCGCCCACGACCGCACCCGAGCGGCCGGCACCGGCGGCCCCCACGGCCCCGGCCGCACCGATCGACGACGACTCCGCCCCGGCGGTGCCCGGCGTGGACGAGGAGGACGAGAGCCTGTCCAGCACGCAGCGCGCCGACTCCTGGCGGCGGATGTGGGGCTTCCCCGCGGACGCCCAGGGGGAGCAGACCGACAACGACCACCCCGAGCGGGAGGAGGACCGATGAACGCCCGCCGCACGCGGGGCGCACTCGCCCTGGCCCTCGCCGCCGTGATCGGGCTGGCGGGTTGCGCGAACCCGGTGCCGGAGCCGCAGCCCGAGCCGGTGCCCGCCCAGGCCCCGCCGGTGCTGGACGCCACCCAGTCGGCCCGGGTCCTCGACCAGGTCGAGGAGGTGTTGGCGACCGGTGATGCCGCACTGGACGCGAACCAGCTCGACCCACGGGTCACCGGCCCCGCACTGGCGATCCGTTCCGCGGAGTACGTCCGGGCCCAGGCGACCGGCGGGGAACGGGCACCGGTGACCATCCCGACCGAAGCGCAGGTGACGATCACCCCGGACACCACGAGTTGGCCGCGCACCCAGATCGTCGTCACCGAACAGCCCGCCGACCTGCAGGCCCCGCTGCTGCTGGTGCTGATCCAGAACGGCCCCCGCGAGGAGTACAAGCTCTGGGGCTGGGCGCGGCTCGGCGAGGGCGTGCAGATGCCGGCCACCGCGGCTCCGGCGACGGGCAGCCCGCAGCTGTCCGCCGACGACACCAGCCTGGTGCTCCCACCCGAGGACGTGCTGGCGCAGTACGCCGACGTCCTGACCAACGGTGACGCCTCGCCCTATGCCGCGACCTTCGGCACCAGCTTCTTCCGGAGCGCGATCGAGGCGGTGCGGGCCCAGACCGTGCAGGGGCTCCAGGCGGTGGCGACCGTGAGCGAGACGGTGGCGCCGGAGGCTGGTTCGGTCAGCGCGCTCGGCACCGCCGACGGCGGGGCGATCGTGGTGGGCCAGATGACCACGGTCACCACGGCCGCGATCAGCCAGGGCACCGTGACCCTGACCGACCCGTTGGACAAGGCGCTCACCGGCAAGGAGAGCGTGAGCCAGAACCTGGTGCGCACCTGGACCGACGTCGTCGTCTTCTATGTCCCGCCCGCGGGCAGCGACGCCGGGATCCAGGTGCTCGCCGCCGAACATGCCAGGACCGCCGTCACCGGCGAGTGACCGCACCATCCAGCAGAGCAGGAGCGAGAGCAGCATGACCCAGAACCCGGCCGGCGAACCCCGGCTCAACATGCGGGGTGCCGTGGACCTGTCGAGCCTGGCGCGCCCGGCGACACCGCCCCCTGGGGCGCCCGGCGGGCTGCCGGCCCCGGGTCCGTTCGTGGTCGACGTCGACACCGAGGGCTTCCCGGCGCTGGTCCAGTCCTCGACCGGTCACCCGGTGATCGTCCTGCTCTGGGCGTCGTGGAGCGAGGCCAGCGTCGGGCTGGCGACCGAGCTGGGCACGCTGGTGGGGGAGTACGGCGGTCGGCTGCAGCTGGCGCGGATCGACGCCGAGGCCAACCCCCAGGTGGCGGCCGCCTTCCAGAGTCAGTCGGTGCCGACCGTGGTCGCGGTGCTCGCCGGACAGCCGCTGCCCCTGTTCCAGGGCGCCCCCGAGCGAGCACAGATCAAGGATGTGCTGGACCAGGTGCTCCAGGCCGCCGAGGCGAACGGCATCACCGGCACGGTCCCGGGCGGTGGGGAGACGCCCGAGGCTCCGGCCCCGGTGGAGGAGCCGCCGCTGCCCCCGCTGCACCAGGCCGCCTACGACGCGATCGAGGCCGACGATCTGCCCGCGGCGACCGCCGCCTACGAGCAGGCACTGCGGGAGAATCCGCGCGACGACCTGGCCCGGGCCGGCCTGGCACAGGTGGGACTGCTCACCCGGACCCGGGGTGCGGACCTCGCCGCCGTGCGTGCCGCCGCTGCCGACAACCCCGGCGACGTCGACGCCCAGCTCGCGGTGGCCGACATGGACGTGCTCGGCGGCCAGATCGAGGACGCTTTCGCCCGCCTGATCGACACGATCCGGGTCACCTTCGGGCCCGACCGGGAGCGGATCCGGGTGCGACTGGTCGACCTGTTCGAGGTGGTCGGATCCGAGGACCCCCGGGTGCAGGCCGCCCGTCGCGCGTTGGCGAGCGCGCTGTACTGACCCGGCCCGATGCGCTGACCCGACCCGATGCCCCACACCCTCACCGACCGAGGGTGTGGGGCATCGTCGTCCCCGGCACCCGGCACCCGGCACCCGGCACCCGGCACCCGGCACCCGGCACCCGGCACCCGGCACCCGGCACCCGGGTGCGGACCCGGCTCGCTGCTCCGGCTCGGGGTCGAGCGAGCGAACCGCGGGCGTCCGCACCGCCGTCCAAGCGCCCGAACCGCCGATCCCGCCCGGAATCACGGGCCACGCGCCCCTGACCTGCGGTTGTGTGGCCGCCGTCACCCTGGACCGAGTTGACGTCCGCTCCAGCCGCTGCGTAATGTTCTCGATGTCGCCCGGCAGGGAGGAACGGACACCGAGGATCAACCCGGTGGCTGGTCCCCCGGGTGGCCACCCCCTCGGAAGAACCCACTCCGGAGCCTCGTGCCCGGACCACGGTCCTGCCGAGGAGGATCCGGCCAGAAGGAAGAGTCCGACGGACTTGACCGGCAGGAACGGATCCGCTAAGTTTGAACGGTTGCCTCCGGTCGGACGCTCGAGAGAGCGAATGAAGGATGCGCGTCTGTTCTTTGAGAACTCAACAGTGTGCCTAAGTAGTTGATGCCAAATGGCTCGACGTCGTGATCTGGTTCCTATTCGGGGGCTGGTGAGGGGTGTTGAAGTCTTTGGTTGACTGGATGCGATCTGGACCCCGTCCGGGTCGTGTTCGATTAGCCGAATCTGAACGGTGCCTTGCATGTGAGTGTGGGGTGCCACTTTGTGTGTCGGTTGC
>NZ_JAAXOX010000012.1 GCF_012396125.1 Cellulomonas denverensis
AAGCTAAGCCCTTCAGCGCCGATGGTACTGCACTCGCCAGGGTGTGGGAGAGTAGGACGCCGCCGGACACCTTTCACGAAAGGCCACCCCTGATGGGGTGGCCTTTCGTCGTTTCCGGACTTGTGTGGCACGGCGCTATGTCGAGGTCGGGTCGCCGGCGATGCGCAGTGAGCTGGTCCCGGCCACCGCCCCGCACCGCCGCGCACTGGGCTGCCCGGACAGAGCGCTGCCCCGTCCCACCCTGGGTGGGACGGGGCAGCGGACGTCGGCGTCGGGGTCAGGCCGGGGTGAGGAACAGAGCGCCCATCGGAGGCACCCGGAGCACGGCGGAGAACGCGCGGCCGTGGTGCGGCTCCGGACGGGCCTCGACCTGGCCGAGGTTGCCGACGCCGGATCCGCCGTACTCCTGCGCATCCGTGTTCAGGGCCTCGGTCCAGGTGCCGCCCTGGGGGAGCGCGACGCGGTAGTTCTCGTGCGGAACGCCGGAGAAGTTGATCACCACTGCGACCATGTCGCCCTGGTCGTCGCGCCGGAGGTAGGCGAGGACGTTGTTGTCCGCGTCGTTGGCGTCGATCCACTCGAAGCCCTGCGGACTGTGATCCAGTGCCCAGAGCGCGGGGTGGCGCCGGTACAGGGCGTTCAGGTCGCGGACGGTGGACTGCACTCCGCGGTGCTCCTGGTGGTCGAGCAGGTACCAGTCCAGCGACCGGGACTCCGCCCATTCGGTGCCCTGGGAGAACTCGGTGCCCATGAACAGCAGCTGCTTGCCCGGGTGCGACCACTGGTAGCCGAGCAGGGCGCGTACACCGGCCCGCTGCTGCCAGTCGTCACCGGGCATCTTGCGCATGATCGAGCCCTTACCGTGCACGACCTCGTCGTGGGACAGCGGCAGAACGAAGTGCTCGGAGAAGGCGTACACCAGGGAGAACGTGGCCTCGTGGTGGTGGTAGCGCCGGTTGATCGGTTCCTCCGCCAGATAGCGCAGGGTGTCGTTCATCCAGCCCATGTTCCACTTCAGCCCGAAGCCGAGTCCGCCCGCATCGGTGGGGGCGGTGACGCCGGGCCAGGCCGTGGACTCCTCGGCGATCATCATGACGCCGGGGGTACGGCGATAGGCGGTCGCGTTCGTCTCCTGCAGGAACGCGATCGCCTCCAGGTTCTCCCGGCCGCCGTGGACGTTCGGCCGCCACTGACCGGACTCGCGCGAGTAGTCCAGGTAAAGCATGGAGGCGACGGCATCGACCCGCAGGCCGTCGACGTGGAACTCCTCCAGCCAGTAGGTGGCGTTGGCCACCAGGAAGTTGCGCACCTCGTTGCGACCGAAATCGAACACGTAGGTGCCCCAGTCGAGCTGTTCGCCCCGCATCGGGTCCGGGTGCTCGTACAGCGGTGTGCCGTCGAACCGGGCCAGCGCCCACTCGTCCTTGGGGAAGTGCGCGGGCACCCAGTCCAGGATCACGCCGATCCCGGCCTGGTGCAGGGCGTCGACCAGGTAGCGGAAGTCGTCCGGGTGTCCGAACCGGGAAGTCGGGGCGTAGTAGGACGTGACCTGATAGCCCCAGGACCCGCCGAACGGGTGCTCGGCGACCGGGAGGAACTCCACGTGCGTGAAGCCGAGGTCCTGCACGTACTCGGTCAGCTGGCTGGCCAGATCGCGGTAGGACAGGCCCTTGCGCCAGGAGCCCAGGTGCACCTCGTAGATGCTCACCGGGCCGGCGTGCGGGTCGGTGGCGGCTCGGCGGGTGATCCAGTCGTCGTCGGCCCACTCGTAGCCGGACTCGACCACCACGGAGGCGGTGGCCGGCGGGATCTCGGTGCCCTTGGCGAGCGGGTCGGCCTTCTGGCGCAGGTGACCGTCGGGGCCGAGCACCTCGAACTTGTACCGGGCACCGGCCACGACGCCGGGGATGAACAGCTCCCAGACGCCCGAGCTGCCCAGGGACCGCATCGCGTGCGAGGCGCCCTGCCAGAGGTTGAAGTCGCCGATCACCCGCACGGCCCGGGCGTTGGGCGCCCAGACGGCGAAGGCAGTGCCCTCGACCGCGCCGAGCGTGCCGGGGTAGTGCTTGACGTTGGCGCCGAGCACCTGCCAGAGCTGCTCGTGGCGGCCCTCGCTGATCAGGTGCCGGTCCAGTTCGCCGACGGTGGGCAGGAAGCGGTACGGGTCGTCGACGGTGGTGGTGTCCTCGCCGTAGGTCACCTCGATCCGGTAGTCCGGGACCTCGGTGTCCGGCAGCACGGCGGTCCAGATCCCGTCCTGCTCGTGCTCCGCGGGGGCCCGGCCGCTCGGGGTGATGATCACCACCGCATCGGCGAGCGGGCGCAGGGTACGCACGACCACACCGTGCGGGGTGCGGTGCGGGCCCAGGACGGCATGCGGTTCGTGATAGGTGCCGGCTGCGACGGCGCGCAGCGTGCCGGGGTCGACGGTGACGGGCGACGGTCCGCGTTCCATGGCCCTACCCAACCACCACCGGACCAATCGTGCAGCGACATCGGTCCCTGGTGGGTGGCCGCGCCGGGCGGACGTGGGCGCCGCCGCCCCAGGTCAGGCCAGGGTGGGGGCGACCGTGTGCCACCAGAGGTCCGCGATCACGCGGTGTCCCTCGGCGGTCGGGTGCACCCCGTCGGCGGCCAGCGCCGCGTTTCCGAGGTCGCCGGCCGCGGCCGTGAGTGCCTGATGGGTGGGGACGAGCACGGCGTCGTGATCGGCGGCAATCCGGCGCACGGCCTCCACCCGGGCCGCCAGGTCCTCGGTCCACCACTGCTGCTGCTCCTCGGTGACCGGGAGCAGGAACGGCTCGAGCAACACAACCCGGGTGGCCGTCGGCAGCGTGGCGAGCAGGTCGCGGTAGCGGCGCTCGAAGTCGTCGACCGGGGAGAGCAGCCCGGCGTCGTAGCGGCGCCAGGTGTCGTTCACCCCGATCAGGACGCTGACCAGGCCGGGCTCGGCGGCCAGGACGTCGTCGGCCCAGCGCTCGGCGAGGTCGGCGAGCCGGTTGCCGCTGATACCGGTGTTGCGCACCTCTTGTCCGGACAGCGGCCCCTCGGCGAGCAACCGGACGTAGCCGTGGCCGAGCGCCTGCGGGTCCTGCCGTCGGCCGCAGTCCGTCACGCTGTCACCGGTCACGACGATTCGCATGGTGGCCAGCATGGACGGTCACCCGGGCCGGGGACAAACCCGGGCGGGTCAGTCCAGCAGGCGCTCGACGCCGTGCAGCGGGATGACCAACCAGTCGGGGCGGTTGCGCGCCTCGTAGACCGCCTCGTAGAGCGCCTTGTCCAGTTCCAGCGTGCGCAGCAAGACCGAGGCCAGTCCGGGGTCCAGCGCCGGAGCGGCCGCGGTGTACCCGGACCAGAAGGCGTCCCGGGCGACCCGGGTCCAGGCGTCGGGCGCCTTGCCGACCGCGGCGGCGTAGTCGAAGGAGCGCAGCATGCCCGCGGCGTCCCGGAGCGGCTGGTCCGGGCGGGTGCGTTCGGCGACCGGTCGCAGCGGCTCACCCTCGAAGTCGAGCACGTACCAGGTCCCGTCGCCGCGGAGCACCTGACCCAGGTGCAGGTCGCCGTGCACCCGCTGCCGCGCGGGCAAGCCGGTGAGCAGGCGGACCCGCTCGGCCAGGGCGTGCACCCGGCCGTGGTGGTCGCGCAGCTCGGGGACGATGCCGCTGGCCCAGGCGAAGCGCGCGATCAGGGCGTCGGCCAGGGCGTGCGCGGCCGGGCAGCCGGCCTGCTCCGCCGCGTCGGTCCCGGCACCCTGAGGTTCAGCGCCTTCAGACCCGGCGACCTCCGCCCCAGCAGCCTCGGACCCCGCGGGCGCCGGACCCCCGGCGCGCCCGCCGTCGGGGCCAGGGCCGTCCGCGATGTCCTCGTCGGTCACCGGTAGCGCCTCGGCCAGCGCGGCGTGCATCTGGGCGATCACCTCGCCCAGCTCCCGGGCCAGCTCGTCGAAGGACTCGCCGCGGCCGGCCATCGCGCAGGCGAGCTCGAAGCCGTCCTGGGCGCCTGGTACGAAGGCGCTGAGCACCTCCAGATGGCCGTGCACCACGCCCTGCCCGTCCGGCCAGCGGGCCGACATCCAGGCCAGCGGGCGTGGCACGTGCTCCCAGCCGACCCGGGCCAGGGCGCGCGGGACGTCCACGTCGGGGTTCTCGCCGGCGGACAGGCCGCGGAAGACCTTGAGCATGGCGGTGCGGCCGTCCGGACCAGCGCCGGGCAGGATCACCGAGGTGTTGGACTGTTCGCCGGAGATCACCCTCGGGTCGCCCAGGTCCTCGGGGCGGACCGGGGATCCGGGGTCGACCTCGGCGCAGGCGAGCCAGGCGCGCAGGAAGGCCGGGTCTCCGGCTCCGTCGCGGACCAGGGTGCCGTCCGGCAGGGTGCCGACCAGGGCGGCGGGGTCGGCGAGGGAGCCCCGCGGGGCGGGTGAGTCCGGCGGCGCCGAGGCCGGAGCCCCGGTGCTAGAGGCCGGAGCCCCGGTGCCTGAGGCCGAGCCCGCCACGCCCGGGTCCGGGTCGGTCCCACCCGGAGGGGCCACATCCGGCACCGCACCCGGCACCGCACCCGGCCGCAGCGTGAGCGGGACCTGCAGCACCGACTCCCCGGAGCCGGACTCCACCCGCAGCAGCAGCACCCGCACCTCGGCCTCACCGTGCGGATCGACCAGGGTGGTGCCGCCCACGGCGCTGACCCGGGCGCTGGTGCCCTTGGCCGGGAACCAGCGCCGGTGCGGCAGCCAGGGACCGAGCAGTGCGGCCAGCGCGTCGTCGCGCGGCTCGCGGGCGACCTGTCGGTCGGACATCACTCCACCGCCAGCCAGTAGAAGTCGCGCGATCCCAGGGTGAGGGTCACGGTGCCGTCCTCGGCGACGGTGGGGAAGTCGCTGCCGCCGAAGACGTCACGCAGCCGGTGTCCGGCCAGGTCGGGGGCGGTGAGCGTGGCGGAGCGGGCGGTGGCGGCCATGTTCGCGACCACCAGTAGCGTCTGGTCGCCGTCGGTGCGGCTGAAGGCCAGCACGGCGTCGTTGTCGCCGCGGACCGCCCGGTAGTCGCCGCGGCCGAGGGCCGGGTAGCGGCGGCGGACGGCGAGCATGCCCCGGACCCAGTGCAGCAGCGAGGTGGTCTGGGCGAGCTGGGCCTCGACGTTGACGTTGTTGTAGTGGTGCACCAGCGACTGGATCACCGGCAGGTACAGCTGGCCCGGGTCGGAGGTGGAGAACCCGGCGTTCCGGTCCGGGGTCCACTGCATCGGGGTGCGCACCGCGTCCCGGTCCGGCAGCCAGATGTTGTCGCCCATGCCGATCTCGTCGCCGTAGTAGAGGCACGGGCTTCCGGGCAGGGACAGCAGCAGGGCGTGCGCGAGCTCGATCTCCTTGCGCGAGTCGTCGAGCAGTGGGGCCAGCCGGCGCCGGATGCCGATGTTGGCGCGCATCCGGGAGTCCGGGGCGTACCAGCCGTACATCGACGCGCGCTCCTCGGTGGAGACCATCTCCAGGGTGAGCTCGTCGTGGTTGCGCAGGAAGGTGCTCCACTGCGCGCCGGCCGGGATCCGCGGGGTGTCGGCCAGGATGTCGACGATGGCGGTGGCCCGCTGGTCGCGCAGGGCGTAGAAGATCCGCGGCATCACCGGGAAGTGGAAGCACATGTGGCACTCGGGCTCGTCCTCGGTGCCGAAGTACTCGACCACGTCCTCGGGCCACTGGTTCGCCTCGGCCAGCATGATCCGCCCCGGGAACTCGGCGTCGATGGTGGCGCGCAGCCGGCGCAGGAACTGGTGCGTCTCCGGCAGGTTCTCCCCGTTGGTGCCGTCCCGCTCGAACAGGTAGGGCACCGCGTCCAGCCGGAAGCCGTCCACCCCCAGCCGCAGCCAGAACCGGGCGACGTCGATCATCGCCTCGGCCACCCGCGGGTTGTCGAAGTTCAGGTCCGGCTGGTGGCTGAAGAACCGGTGCCAGAAGTACTGCCGGCGCACCGGGTCGAAGGTCCAGTTCGACGACTCGGTGTCCACGAAGATGATCCGGGCGTCCGGGTAGCGGGTGTTGTCGTCGCTCCAGACGTAGAAGTCGCCGTAGGGCCCGTCCGGGTCGGAGCGGGAGGCCTGGAACCACGGGTGCTGGTCGCTGGTGTGGTTCATCACCAGGTCGACCACCACCCGGATGCCGCGGTCGTGCGCGGCCTGCACCAGCGCGGTGAAGTCGTCGATGCTGCCGTACTGCGAGGCGACCGCGGTGAAGTCGGCGACGTCGTAGCCACCGTCCCGCAGCGGGGAGGGGAAGAACGGCGGCAGCCACAGGCAGTCGACTCCCAGCCAGCGCAGATAGTCCAGCCGGTCGGTCAGCCCGCGCAGGTCACCGGAGCCGGCGCCGCCGGAGTCCGAGAACGACCGGATCATCACCTCGTAGAACACCGCGGTGCGGTACCACTGCGGGTCGTCGGCCAGCCCGGAGGCGTCCGGGCGTTCGGGGACCTCGGGCTGGCGGCGGCGGGGCAGGGCGGTCAGCGCGATCGCCTGGGTGCTGGGCGCGACCGGGTCGGCGGGCGGCACCGGCTGACCGCCCGTCCCGCCCGCGCGGCTCACACCCGCTCCACCTGGATGACGTGCGCCACCCGCTGGTACGGGTCGAGCCGGACCCACGGGTGGGCGTCCCAGGCGTAGACCTCCTGGGAGAGCACGTCGTGGGCGACGAACCGGGCACCCGGCTCCAGGCCGAGGGCGGGCAGGTCGAGGTCGAGGGTGGCGTCGTGGGCGCCGTGCGGGTCGAGGTTGACCACCACCAGCACGGTGTCGGCCCGGCCGGTCGGGGACAGGTCGGCCGGCAGGTGCCGGGAGAACGCCAGCAGGTTCGGGTCGGAGGTGGCGTGCACGGTGAGGTTGCGCAGCTGGCGCAGCGCCGGGTGCTCGCGGCGGATGGTGTTCAGCGCGCCGAGCAGCGGGGCGATGCCGATCCGGTCGGCCTGGGACCAGTCGCGGGGCTTGAACTCGTACTTCTCATTGTCGATCTGCTCCTCGACCCCGGGGCGCGGCACGTCCTCGACCAGCTCGTAGCCGGTGTAGATGCCCCAGGTCGGCGACCCGAGCGCGGCCAGCACCGCCCGGATCGCGAAGCCGGCGACGCCACCGGTCTGCATGAACGGGGTGAGGATGTCGTGGGTGGTCGGCCAGAAGCTCGGCCGCATCCAGGACCCCTGCTCACCGGAGACCTCGGCCAGGTACTCGGCCAGCTCCTCCTTGGTGTTGCGCCAGGTGAAGTAGGTGTACGACTGGTGGAAGCCGATCCGGGCCAGGTTGAGCATCATCGCCGGGCGGGTGAACGCCTCCGACAGGAAGATCACCTCCGGATGTGCGGCCCGGACGTCGGCGAGCAGGCGCTCCCAGAAGCTGAGCGGCTTGGTGTGCGGGTTGTCGACCCGGAACGCGGTGACCCCGTGGTCGATCCACACCTGCAGTACGGCCCGCACCGCGGCGTAGATGCCCTCGGGGTCGTTGTCGAAGTTCAGCGGGTAGATGTCCTGGTACTTCTTCGGCGGGTTCTCGGCGTAGGCGATGGTGCCGTCCAGCCGGGTGGTGAACCACTCCGGGTGCTCGGTGACCCACGGGTGGTCCGGCGAGCACTGCAGCGCCAGGTCCAGCGCGACCTCCAGCCCGAGTTCCTTGGCGTCCGCGACGAAGGCGTCGAAGTCCTCGAAGGTGCCCAGCGTGGGGTCGATGGCGTCGTGCCCGCCCTCGGCCGACCCGATCGCGTAGGGGGAGCCCGGGTCGCCGGGCCGCGGATCCAGGGTGTTGTTGCGGCCCTTGCGGTGGGTGGCGCCGATCGGGTGGATCGGGGTCAGGTACACCACGTCGAAGCCCAGGCCGGCGATCCGGGGCAGGTCCCGGGCGGCGGTGCGCAGGGTGCCCGAGGTCCACTCGCCGGTGGCCTCGTCGTAGGTGGCGCCGATCGAGCGCGGGAAGATCTCGTACCAGGCGCCGGACAGCGCGAGCGTGCGGTCCACCACCAGGGGGTAGGTCGGGGACGAGCTGACCAGCTCGCGCACCGGGTGGGCGGCCAGCACGGCCCGCACGTCCGGGGTCAGCCCGGCGGCCAGCCGCACCTGGGCGGGCCGGGCGCCGTCCCGCAGGGCGCTCGCGGCGTCGGTCAGGGTCCGGGCCGGGGCGCCGGTCAGCGGCTCGGCGGCCCGTTCCAGCAGCAGGGCGCCCTCGGCCAGCATCAGCTCGACGTCCACCCCGGCGTCGACCTTGAGCGGCGCGTCGTGCGACCAGGTGCCGTAGGGGTCGGACCAGCCCTCGACCCGGAAACCCCACCGGCCCGGGCGGTCCGGGACCAGCCGCGCCTCGTAGCGGTCCAGCCCGGGGGCGATGTCGACCATCGCCCCGTGTGCGTGGTCCCGGCCCTCGGGGTCGACCAGCACGGCGGTCGCCGCCACCGCGTCGTGCCCCTCGCGGAACACGGTCGCCCGGATCGGCACCGCCTCGCCCACGGCGGCCTTGGCGGGCCAGCGCCCGGCGTCCACCACCGGGGAGACGTCGACCACCGGGATCCGGCCGATGGGCGGGTGGCCGAGCTGAGCTGCGGGGATGGCCGCCTTGGCCGGGGTACGGCGAGGTCGGCGGGCGGACGGAGTCGTCGAGGTCACATCCGCGAACCTATCCATTGCGACCCCCGTCAGGCATCCGGGACGTGGCACCGGATGTGAATTCTTCGCGTCCGGGACCTCCGGCGGGTGCAGTGAGCCCGGTCACATGCGTAGGCTCTCGCGGGTGAGAGCGATCCGTCGATTCACCGTCCGTACCTCGCTGCCCGCCGAACTCGCCGATCTGGACGAGCTCGCGCACAACCTGCGCTGGTCCTGGCACCCGCCGACCCGCGACCTGTTCGCGCGCATCGACCCGGAGACCTGGGACCGGGTGCACGGCGACCCGGTGGCGCTGCTGGGCGCGCTGGCCCCGGAGCGGCTGGCCGAGCTGGCCGCCGACCCGGACGTGGTCGCCGCGGTGCGGGCCGCCGCCGCCGACCTGCGCGAGTACGTCACCGCGCCGCGCTGGTACCAGCGCCGTCAGGAGACCGAGTCCGCGCTGCCGTCGACGATCGCCTACTTCTCCCCGGAGTTCGGGATCACCGCGGTGCTGCCGCAGTACTCCGGCGGCCTGGGCATCCTGGCCGGCGACCACCTCAAGAGCGCCTCGGACCTGGGCGTGCCGATCATCGGGGTCGGCCTGCTGTACGGCGCCGGCTACTTCAAGCAGGCACTGACCCGGGACGGCTGGCAGGTGGAGAGCTACCCGGTGCTCGACCCGGACGGCATGCCGCTGACCCTGTTGCGCGAGGAGGACGGCACCCCGGCGACGATCGGGATCGGCCTGCCCGGCGACCGGACCCTGCACGCGCACATCTGGGTGGCCACCGTCGGCCGGGTGCCGCTGCTGCTGCTCGACTCCGACGTGCCCGAGAACGACGACATGGCCCGCAAGGTCACCGACCGGCTGTACGGCGGTGGCGGCGAGCACCGGTTGCAGCAGGAGCTGCTGCTCGGCGTCGGCGGCGTGCGGGCGCTGCGGGTGTGGTCGCGGCTGTCCGGGGCCCCGGCGCCGGAGGTCTACCACACCAACGAGGGGCACGCCGGATTCCTGGGCGTGGAGCGGATCCGCGAGCTGGTCACCGAGGCCGGGCTGGGCTTCGACGAGGCGCTGGAGGCGGTGCGCGCCGCGACGGTGTTCACCACCCACACCCCGGTGCCGGCCGGCATCGACCGGTTCGAGACCGGGCTGATCGAGCAGTACTTCGGTGGCGCGAACGCCGACCCGGGGGTGCCGGTGGACCGGGTGCTCGCGCTCGGGGCGGAGGACTACCCCGGCGGCGACCCGCTGGTGTTCAACATGGCCGTGATGGGCCTGCGGCTCGGCGGCCGGGCGAACGGGGTCTCCCTGCTGCACGGCGAGGTCTCCCGCGGGATGTTCGACGGGCTGTGGCCGGGCTTCGACGACAGCGAGGTGCCGATCACCTCGGTCACCAACGGCGTGCACTCGCCGACCTGGGTGGACCGCCGGCTCAGCGACCTGGCCGCCGCCCGGTTGGGCGAGGACGCCGACTGGCTGCGCTCCGACGCGATCACGGACTCCGAGCTGTGGGGCATCCGGCACACCCTGCGCGAGGCACTGGTCACCGAGGCCCGCCGCCGGGTCCGCAAGTCGTGGGGCGAGCGGGGCGCCAGCCCGGCCGAACTCGGCTGGGTGGACGGCGTGCTCGACCCGGAGGTGCTGACGATCGGCTTCGCCCGGCGGGTGCCGACCTACAAGCGCCTGACCCTGATGCTGCGTGACCCGCAGCGGCTGACCCGGCTGCTGACCGACCCGGAGCGGCCGATCCAGCTGGTGATCGCGGGCAAGTCGCACCCGGCGGACGAGCAGGGCAAGCGGCTGATCCAGCAGCTGGTCCGGTTCGCCGACCAGGCGGAGGTCCGGCACCGGATCGTCTTCCTGCCGAACTACGACATCGCGATGGCGCAGTCGCTGTACCCGGGCTGCGACGTCTGGCTGAACAACCCGCTGCGCCCGCTGGAGGCGTGCGGCACCTCCGGGATGAAGGCCGCGCTGAACGGCGGGCTGAACCTGTCCATCCTGGACGGCTGGTGGGACGAGTGGTTCGACGGCCAGAACGGCTGGGCGATCCCGACCGCCGACGGGGTGGAGGACACCGACCGCCGGGACGACCTGGAGGCCGCCGCGCTGTACGACCTGATCGAGAACCAGGTCGCCCCGCGGTTCTACGACCGGGACGAGGCCGGCCTGCCGCAGCGCTGGCTGTCGATGGTCCGGCACACCCTGGCCACCCTCGGCCCGAAGGTGCAGGCCACCCGGATGGTCGCCGAGTACGTGGACCGGCTCTACACCCCGGCCGCGACCGCGGGGCGCGAGCTCGGCGCTCCGGCCGGCTTCACCGGCGCCCGCGAACTGGCCGCCTGGAAGGGCAAGGTCCGGGCCGGCTGGCAGGGCGTGCGGGTGGACCATGTGGAGTCCGGCGGCGTGGGGGAGGTGCCGCAGGTCGGCGACACCCTGCACGTGCGGGCCTATGTCTCGCTCGGCGAGCTGGACCCGGCCGACGTCGAGGTCCAGGTGGTGCACGGCCGGGTGTCGGAGAGCGACGAGCTGGACGCGTTCAGCACCGACTCCCTAGCCCTGGTGGAGAGCTACGAGGCGGGTCGGCACGCCTTCGCCGGGGACGTCACGCTGGAGGCCTCCGGGCCGTTCGGCTACAGCGTCCGGGTGGTGCCGCGGCACGACGGGCTGAGCTCGGTGGCCGAGGTGGGCCTGGTCGCGAACGCCGGCTGACCCGACCGACCCTGACGCCGGGCACCCCACACCGGGGTGCCCGGCGTCAGTGCGTGTACAGCCGCAGGCTCAGCGGCTCCATCAGCACCGGGCCGCCGGGGTGCAGCTCACCCTCGATCGCGGCGCTGCGGGCGTCGTCCGGGTGCTCCCAGGCGGAGTCCCAGGCCAGCTGCCAGCGGCCGCCGGGCGCCAGCGTGACCGACTGCGGCTCCAGCGACCCGTTGAGCACCAGCAGCGCCCGGTCCTCGCCGTGCACCCGGAGCATCTGCAGGGTGCGCAGATCGCCGTCGTGCCAGCGGTCGTGGGTGAACGGCTCGCCCTGCGGGTCGTACCAGGACAGGTCCGGCAGCTGGTCCGCACCGACCGGGCGGCCGGTGTAGAACGCCTGCCCGCGCAGGGCGGGGTGGGCGCGGCGCAGGGCGGTCAGGTGCCGGGCGGTGGCCAGCAGGTCCTGCCGCCAGGGGGACAGCTCCCAGGGCAACCAGGACAGCTCGCCGTCCTGGCAGTAGGCGTTGTTGTTGCCGTGCTGGGTGCGGCCCATCTCGTCCCCGGCGGTCAGCATCGGCGTGCCGGCGGACAGCAGCAGGGTGCCGAGCAGGTTGCGGATCGAGCGGCGGCGGATCGGCAGGATGTCGGCGGCGACGGCGGTGGCCTCCACCGGGCCTTCCACGCCGTGGTTCCAGGACCGGTTGTCGTCGGTGCCGTCCCGGTTGCCCTCGCCGTTCGCCTCGTTGTGCTTGTGCTCGTAGGCGACCAGGTCGGCCAGGGTGAAGCCGTCGTGGGCGGTGACGTAGTTGACCGAGGAGCGGGTGCCGCGCAGCAGCGGGGGATCGGTGTGCCCGAACAGGTCCACCGAGCCGGACAACCGGGTGGCCAGGTCGCGCACCCGGTGGCCGGCGTCGCCGTGGGTGGCCCGGGCCGGGTCGGCCAGCCAGAACGACCGGGCCGAGTTGCGGAACTTGTCGTTCCACTCCGACCAGGGCGGCGGGAACTGCCCGGTCCGCCAGCCGCCCGGTCCCAGGTCCCAGGGCTCGGCGATCAGCTTGATTCCCTGCAGCACCGGATCGGTGGCGGTGGCGACCAGGAACGGGTGGTCCGGGTCGAAGCCGGTGTGCCCGCGGCCCAGCGTGACCGCCAGGTCGAAGCGGAACCCGTCCACGCCGACCTGCTGCACCCAGAACCGCAGCGAGTCCAGCGCCAGCCGGACCACCTCGGTGCGCCGGAAGTCCAGCGAGTTGCCGCAGCCGGTGACGTCGGCCAGCGCGGCCGGGTGCCCACCGTCGTGCAGGTAGTACACCGCCGAGTCCAGCCCACGCAGGCTGACGTGCTGGCCGCCCAGGCCGCCCTCGCTGGTGTGGTTGTAGACCACGTCCAGCAGCACCTCGATCCCGGCCTGGTGCAACCGGTGCACCGCGGTGCGCAGCTCGGCCAGCACCGCGGCGGGTCCGGCGGCCCGGGCGGCGGCACTCGCCCAGCGCGGGTCGGGGGCGAAGAAGCCGAGGGTGTTGTAGCCCCAGTAGTTGGTCATCCCACGGTCGACCAGGTGCGGCTCCGGGGCGCAGGCGTGCACCGGGAGCAGCTCCACCGCGGTGACGCCGAGCCGTTGCAGGTGCTGGATCAGTGCCGGGTGGCCGAGGGCGGCGTAGGTACCGCGCTCCTCGGCGGGGATCTCCGGGTGCCGGGCGGTCAGGCCGCGGACGTGCGCCTCGTACACCACCGTGTCGGCCCAGGGCACCCGGGGGCGGTTGCCGGTCGGGTCGGCCTCCGGGTCCTGGCGCAGGTCGAGCACCACACCGTGCGGGACGTGGGCGGCGGAGTCCCGGTCGTCGGCCGGGCCGTAGGGATCGCCGGCCAGGGTGTCGTCCACCCGGTGCCCGTAGGTCTCCGGTCCGTAGCCGAGCTCCCCGGTCAGGCCGACGGCGTACGGGTCCACCAGCAGCTTCGCCGGGTTGTACCGCAGTCCGTTGACCGGGTCCCACGGCCCGTGCGCGCGCAGGCCGTAGCGCTGGCCGGCACCCACCCCGGGGACCCGGGCGGAGAACACTCCGAGCTCGGGACCGTCCAGGCGGATCCGGCGCTCGGACCACCCGCCGTCGGGGGCGGCGTCGAACAGACAGAGGTCGATCGCCTCCGCGTGCGGGGCGAGGACGGCGACCTCGATGCCGTCGCCGGCCAGGTGGACGCCGAGGCGGGTCGGGATGGGGGCACTCACCCGACCATTCTGGGGCCTGCTGGGTACTGCTCAGGTGTCGGTGAGGGTGACCTCACCACTACGGGTACCGTGGAGCGGGTGAAGATCGTGGTGTGCGTGAAGCATGTGCCCGACATCCAGGGTGAACGTGCCCTCGGAACGGATCACCGGATGGTGCGCGACGGTGGTGACGGGACGATCAACGAGCTGGACGAGAACGCCCTGGAGGCGGCCGCCCGGATCGCCGAGGCCGCCGAGGACTCCGACGGGGTGCAGGTCGTCGCCCTGACCGTCGGACCGGACGACGCCGAGGACGCCGCCCGCCGCGGACTGCAACTGGGCGCCCACGCCGCGGTGCACGTGCTGGACGACGACATTGCCGGGTCGGACGTGATCGCCACCGCCACCGTGCTGGCCGCCGCGATCCGCCGGATCGGGGACGTCGACCTGGTGCTGACCGGGATGGCCGGGCTGGACGGGCTCACCTCGCTGCTGCCCGCCGTGCTCGCCGACCTGCTCGACCTGCCCGCGCTCACCCTGGCCGCCGACGTCCGGGTCGACGGCGGGAACGTCACGGTGCGCCGCGACCTCGACCACGCCACCGAGGTGCTGGCCGCGCCGCTGCCCGCGCTGGTGTCGGTCACCGACGGGGCCAACGAGCCGCGGTACCCGAACTTCCAGGCGATCATGGCGGCCCGCAAGCGACCGGTGGATTCCCTGGCGCTCGCGGACCTGGGCCTGGACCCGGCCACCGTCGGCCAGGCCGGCTCCCGGACCGAGGTGCTGGCCGCCGCACCCCGGCCGCCGCGAACCGAACAGGTGCTGGTGACCGGCGGGGCGGAGGCCGGCCGAGCGCTGGCGGACTGGTTGATCGAGCAGGGCCTGGTGCGGGAGGGCGACCGATGAGCGACGTGCTGGTCCTGGTGGATCACACCGAGGAGGGCGCCCTGCGTCCGGCTGCCCTGGAGACGGTCACGGCCGCGCGGGTGTTCGGGGAGGTGCACGCGGTCTGGATCGGCGCGCCGATGGACGACGACGTGCCCGCCCAGCTGGGCCGGTACGGGGTGAGTGTGCTGCACCGGGTCCAGGTCACCGACGCCGATCCCCGGCTGGCCGCGGTGCAGGGTGCGGCCCTGGCGGCGGTCGCCGACGCGCCGGTGGTGCTGGCGACCTCCGGCTTCGACGCCAAGGAGGTGCTCGCCCACCTGGCGGTCGCCACCGGCGCGGGGCTGATCGCCGATGCCGTGGCGGTCACCCGGGACGAGCAGGGCCGGGTGGTCACGGACAAGTCCGTGCTGGCCGGCACCTGGAACACCCGGTGCGCGGTGACCGCGGAGCGGGCCGCCGTGACGCTGAAGGCGGGTGCGGTCACTGCGACCTCCGTCGACGGCCCGCCGGCCCGGGTGCAGGAGCACGAGGTGTCCGCCGCGGCCGCGGTCCGGGGGATCCGGGTGGTCGAGCACACGCCGACCGCGCCCTCCGACCGGCCGGAGCTCGGCTCCGCGCAGGTGGTGGTGGTCGGCGGCCGGGGCACCGACGGCGACTTTGGTCCGCTGGAGGAGCTGGCCGACGTGCTCGGCGCCGCGGTCGGTGCGACCCGGGTGGCCACCGACGAGGGCTGGATCGGCCACGAGGCGCAGATCGGGCAGACCGGCGTGACCGTCACCCCGCGGCTGTACATCGGCGCGGGGGTGTCCGGGGCGGTGCACCACCGCGGCGGCATGCAGGCCTCCGGCACGATCGTCGCGATCAACCCCGACCCGGAGGCGCCGATCTTCGAGATCGCGGACTACGGGATCGTCGGCGACCTGTTCGAGGTGGTGCCGGCGCTGACCGAAGCATTGCGCGAACGCGGCTGACCGCCCCGGCTGCTCAGGCCAGCGTGGCCAGCCAGCGCAGCGCCTGCTCGGCCTGGGCCCGCTGGAACCGGCGCAGGTTCGGGATGCCGGGCGGGGGCGGCTGCAGCGCACCGTGGGTGAAGTACCCGGCCAGCCCGGCGACCACGGCGCGCAGCCGCTCCGGCTCGACCCCGGCGGCCATCGGCTCGGCCCAGAAGATCTCCTGCGGGCAGCCGCCGCCCTGCATCGCGACGCTGGGCAGCATGAACGCCAGATCGGCCCAGCCGGCGCCGACGCTGGCGTGCGGCCAGTCGATCAGTGCCACGTGCTCGGCGTCGATCATCACGTTGTCCGCCCGCAGGTCCCCGTGCACCAGCCGGTCGCCGGCCAGCGCGGCCGGGGCGTCCGCGGCCCAGGTGGTCAGGTCGCCGAGGTGGGCGCGTAGCCAGTCGCCGGTGCCCTCGGCCCAGTCGGCGGTGCGGTCCAGGTCGGCGCCCGGCCCGGCGGCCAGCAGCTGCCAGCCGCGGAACTCCTCGGCGAAGTGCTCGGAGGTCGCGGGCAGCCGGTGCCCCTCGACCGGCCGGGCCTCGGCCAGCACGGCCATCGCGTCCAGCACCCGCCGCAGCTCCACCGGACGCCACGGCACCAGCGGCGGCCGGCCGGTGGCCACCTCGAAGCCGAGCAGCACCCAGTCGCCGTCGTCGTCGTGCCACAGCAGCCGGGGCGCCGGGACCTGCGCCGGGATCGCCTGGGCCGCCCGCACCTCCGCCCGGGCGAGTTCCGGCGACTGCGGGTTCTGCTCCGGGGAGACCGCCTTGACGAACACCCCGCGGCCGTCGGCCAGCTCCAGCACCGCGGCGAAGCCCGGGCTGAACCCGGTGGTCGCGCTGGTCTCCGCGCTGACCTGGGCGCCGGCGAGCTCTTGGATCCGGGTCCGTACCGCGCGCGGCAGGTCACGCCAGTCCAGGCGCTGCCCACTGAAGGCCATCGGAGCCGGGGCTGGCGTCATCGCGTCGTCGGCACTCACGCGCACATCCTGCCAAACGCCTTCGTAGACTCGTGGCCGTGAACGCCTATCTGGACCACGCGGCGACCACGCCGATGACCCCGGCGGCGGTGGCGGCGATGACCGCGCACCTGGCCGCGGGGAATCCGTCGTCCCTGCACACCGCGGGCCGGGCGGCCCGGCGGGTGGTCGAGGAATCGCGGGAACGGCTGGCCGCCGCGGTGGGCGCCCGGCCCTCCGAGGTGATCTTCACCAGCGGTGGCACCGAGGCGGACAACCTGGCGATCAAGGGCCTGTTCCGGGCGCGGCAGGACGCTGACCAGCAACGACGCCGGGTGATCGTCTCCGCGGTGGAGCACCACGCGGTGCTGGACCCGGCGCAGTGGCTGGCCGAGCACGAGGGTGCCGAGCTGGTGTTCCTGCCGGTCGACGGCGAGGGCCGGGTCGATCCGCAGGCCCTGGCGACGGAGCTGGCCGAGCACGGCGCGCAGACCGCGCTGGTGTCGGTGATGTGGGCGAACAACGAGGTCGGCACGGTGCAGCCGGTGACGGAGATCACCCGTCTGGCCGCCGAGCACGGGGTGCCAGTGCACTCGGACGCGGTGCAGGCGGTCGGTCAGCTGCCGGTCGACTTCGCCGGGTCCGGGCTGGACGCGCTCACCCTGACCGGGCACAAGGTCGGCGGCCCGGTCGGCACCGGCGCGCTGCTGGCCCGGCGCGGGCTGGACCTGACCCCGGTGCTGCACGGCGGCGGGCAGGAGCGCGGGGTCCGCTCGGGCACGCTGGACGTGGCCGGGATCGCGGCGCTCGCGGTGGCGGTGGAGCAGGCGGTGACCGGGCGGGAGGCCCAGACCGCCCGGCTGGCGGCGCTGCGCGACCGCCTGGTCGCCGGGGTGCGCGCCGCGGTGCCGGATGCGGTGCTGCGCGGCGCGACCGGGCCGGACCGGCTGCCCGGCAACGCCCACTTCACCTTCCCGGGCTGCGAGGGCGACTCGCTGCTGTTCCTGCTGGACAGCGCCGGGGTGGAGTGCTCGACCGGGTCGGCCTGCCAGGCCGGGGTGCCGCAGCCCTCGCACGTGCTGCTGGCGATGGGGCTGGACGAGCCGACCGCCCGGGGCGCCCTGCGGTTCACCCTGGGCTGGACCTCCACCGAGGAGGACGTGACCGCCCTGCTGGCCGCCCTGCCCGGGGCCGTGCAGCGGGCGCGGGCCGCCGGACTGGTGGGGGTGCGCTGATGCGGGTGCTGGCTGCACTCTCCGGCGGGGTGGACTCCGCGGTGGCCGCCGCACGGGCGGTGGACGCCGGGCACGACGTGGTCGGGGTGCACATGGCGCTGTCCCGCAATCGGGCCCAGCTGCGCACCGGATCGCGGGGCTGCTGCTCGATCGAGGACGCCGGGGACGCCCGCCGGGCCGCCGACGTGCTCGGGATCCCGTACTACGTGTGGGACCTGTCCGAGCGGTTCGAGGACACCGTGATCGCCGACTTCCTGTCCGAGTACGAGGCCGGGCGCACCCCCAACCCGTGTGTGCGGTGCAACGAGCACATCAAGTTCGACGCGCTGCTGGACAAGGCGCTCGCCCTCGGCTTCGACGCGGTCTGCACCGGGCACTACGCCCGGGCCGGGCTGGCGGAGGACGGGCTGCCGGTGCTGCGGCGGTCGGCCGACCTGGCCAAGGACCAGTCCTACGTACTCGCGGTGATGGGCCCGGAGCGGCTGGCCCGGGCGATGTTCCCGCTCGGCGACGTGCCGTCCAAGGACGAGGTGCGGGCCGAGGCCGCCGCCCGCGGGCTGAGCGTGTCGGCCAAGCCGGACTCCTACGACATCTGCTTCGTGGCCGACGGCGACACCCAGGGCTTCCTGCGCGACCGGCTCGGCTCCCGCCCGGGCGAGATCGTGGACGCCGGCGGCGAGGTGCTGGGCGAGCACGACGGTGCGTACGGCTTCACCGTCGGACAGCGCAAGGGACTGCGGCTCGGCCGCCCCGCGCCGGACGGCAAGCCGCGCTACGTGCTCGAGATCGAACCGGTGCGCAACCGGGTGGTGGTCGGCTCGGCCGACGACCTGACCGTGCACGCGCTGGACGGTCAGGACGCGGTCTGGTTCGCTCCCGCACCCGAGGACTGGACCGACTGCCTGCTCCAGGTGCGGGCGCACGGCGACCCGGTGCCCGTGCGGGCACGCGCGGTGGGCGAGGACGGGCTGCGGGTGGAGATCGACCACGACCGGCTCAGCGGCGTGGCCCCCGGGCAGTCGGCGGTGCTCTACCGCGGTGACCGGGTGCTGGGCCAGGCGACGGTGGCGGCGGCGGTCCGCGCCGGACGGGCCCGGATCGCGTGAGCATCGAGGTCTCCGGCACCGGCCCCTGGCCCGGTGTCGATCCGCTGGAGGCGCAGAGTGCGGTGACCGGTGAGGTCGCCGAGACCCCGGCACCGGCGGTGGGCGTGCCCTGGGTGGTGCGGCTGCCCGAGCGCGGGCCGGAGCACTCCGCGGTGGCGGCCGGGCTGGGGCTGCTGGTCGATCTGCCCGCCGAACTGGGCCCGCACGGCTGGCGGCTCGCCGACCGGCCCGGACACGACGCGGCCCGCCTGGACGCGGCCCGCCGGGAGACGGTGGACGCCCTGGCGGTGGCCGCACACGGCTGGACCGGGCCGCTGCTGGTGCCGGTCTGCGGCCCGCTGACCCTGGCCGCCTCGGTGTACCTGGCCCGGGGCGACCGCGCGGTGGCCGACCACGGCGCGGTCACCGAGCTGGTCGAGTCGCTGGGCACCGGGGTCGGGGAGTACCTGGCGGCGATCACCCGGGTGCTGCCCGGCGCCGAACCCACCGTGCTGCTGCACGAGCCGCTGCTGGCCGCGGTGGTCGGCGGGACGCTGCCCACGTTCTCCGGTTACGCCCGGCTGCGGTCCGTCCCGGCCGGGGAGGTCGCCGAGCGCCTGACCCGGGCGGTCGGGCTGCTGCGGGACGGCGGGGCGCACCGGGTGGTGGTGCACCTGGGTGCCGGGGCCGGCCTGGCCCCGGTGGCCGGGCGCTCCGGTGCGGACGGCATCGGCGTGCGGCTGTCGACCCTGGACGAACGCCGGTGGGAGACGGTGGCCGAGGTGGTCGAGTCCGGGCTGCGGCTGTGGGCCGAGCTCGAACCACCGCGCACGTCCCAGTGCGCGGGGCCGGACGTCGAGGGGGTCGCGCGGCCGCTGATCGACGGCTGGCGCCGGGTGGGACTGGCCACCGCCGGACTCGGTGAGGTCGGCCTGCTCGCCCCGGCGCCGGACACCGGGGTCCCGGACGCGGCGCGGGTCGCCCGTGCCACCCTGGCCACCGTGACACGGGCGGCCGAGCTGGTCGCCGAACGGGCGGAGGACTGACGTGACCGGACGACGGACCGCGATCCGGCGGGCGGTGCTGCTGCTGACCGGATCGGGGCTGGCGCTGGCCGGCCTGATCACCCTGATCGTGCTCTGGGTGCAGGTCGCCACCGGGTCGATGCTGACCGGTGCCGGCCAGGAACAGCCCTGTGTGGCGGCCGCCGCCGCGGGCACCGACTCCGCCGAGGTGCGTTACTCGGTGCTGCCCCCCGCGGCCGAGTGCCGGTGGGCGCCGGACGGGACCGCCGAGGTGGTGCCGCTGGATGCCGCACCCGCCGCGGTGAGCTGGATCGCCGCCGGCGCGGTGCTGGCCGGGGTGGTGCTGCTGGCCGTGGTCGGGTTGTCGGTGTGGCGGGAACGCCGGATGCCGGGATCGTCACGGTCCGGGCGAAATGGGCGCTGAGCTGCAGCGTGCTACTCATCGAGCTGTCGACGGATAGGTAGCGCGGGTTCACGCTGGCAGGCATGGATCGGGAACTGCACCGCACGCTGGGCCTCGCCCTGCGGCGGATCCGGCAGGAGCGCGGTCTGAGCCAGGAGCAACTGGCGCATGCGATCGGGTACCACCGCACGTTCATCGGGGCGGTCGAGCGCGGCGAGCGCAATCTCACGCTGAGCACCCTCACCGAGCTGGCGGATCGGCTCGGGGTCGGGTGGCGGGAGCTGCTGTGCGGGCCCGGGGCGGGTGCCTCCGGCTCGGCGCACTGAGTCGCCGCTCGACCGGCGGCCCGCGAGCTGAGCTGCTCCGCGAACGGCGGCCCGCCGGCTGAGCTGTCCCGCGACCGGCGGCGCGCTCACTCAGCCGTCCCGCGCCGGGCCCGGTTGCGCGAGTCCTCGTGCCGCGGGTGCTACCCGGTCGGGCGCCCGCCACCCCTCGTCCCGGCGCCCCGGCCACCTCATTTCCGCCGCTCGGCTCCCTCC
This sequence comes from Cellulomonas denverensis, assembly GCF_012396125.1. Lineage (GTDB taxonomy): Bacteria > Actinomycetota > Actinomycetes > Actinomycetales > Cellulomonadaceae > Cellulomonas > Cellulomonas denverensis. The sequence goes on from NZ_JAAXOX010000012.1 coordinate 20,645, forward strand.
TGCCGCCCGCCTGATCGACCTGCGACCTGCCCTGTGCTACTCATGAGTCTGTAGACGGATCAGTAGCGAGGATCGACCGTTGACCGCGTGAGAGGAGAGCTGCAGCGCCGGGTCGGTCAGGAGTTGCGACGACTGCGCGAGGAGCAGGGGCTGAGCCAGGAGGCGCTGGCGGACCGCCTGGGTGTGCATCGGACCTACATCGGTGGGGTCGAGCGCGGCGAGCGGAACCTGACCCTGCAGTCGGTGGAACAGCTCGCCGACGACCTGGAGGTCGACCCGCGGGAGTTGCTCGGATTCTCCTGAGCCGGCCGGGCCCTGTGGATAACTCCGGGCCGGTGTCGGTGCCCCTGGTGAATGTGTCGCCAGCGGGGGACAGCCCCCTCGTGACCGACCCCAGGAGGATGCCGTGCAGACCCAGACCCCACCCCCGTGGCTGACCGAGACCTGCCCGCCCTGGTGCGTGGTGCTGCACGAGGTCGCCGACCACGAGCGCGACCGCCGGCACGTCAGCGCCTCACTCTCCGTCCCGGTGCTCGCCCTGCGCGGCGTCGGCGAACCCCTGCCGCCCGAGGAGGACGAGGTGACCGGCGAGGACCTGGCCCTGGTGCTGCACCGCCGGGTCGGCGACGACGAGACCTGGCTGTACGTCGGGGACGGGCGGAACCAGGGCCTGGAGCTGTCGGTGGCCTCCTGGTCGCGGGTGGTCCCGGGACTGGACCGGCTGATCGCGGTCGGGCGGACCTGATCCCGGGCGGTGGATGTCGGCAGGTGACGGCATGATGAGCCGCGTGAATGCGACGCCGGAGAACCGCCGCGACCTGGACCCCGCCGACCGTGGCCTGAGCGCCGATGAGGTCGCCGAGCGCTGGGCGATGCTCGCGGATCAGATCGGGCACCTGCGCGACGCCTACTACGTGCAGGACGCCCCGGTGGTGGACGACGCCGCCTACGACCGGCTGATGCTGCGGCTGGAGGCACTGGAGCGCGAGTACGGCTACATCGGGCCGAACTCGCCGACCGGCACGGTGGGTGGCTCGGTGGCGGGCGGGTTCCGGTCGGTCGACCACGTCGAGCGGATGCTGTCCCTGGACAACGCCTTCTCCGCCGAGGAGATCGCCGCCTGGGCGCTGCGGGTGCACCGTGACCTGGAGCTCCCGGACGACGCGGGGCTGCACTACCTGACCGAGCTGAAGATCGACGGGCTGGCGATCGCGCTGCTGTACGAACGGCAGGGCGACGGCCCGGCGCGGCTGGTCCGGGCGGCCACCCGCGGCGACGGGCGCACCGGCGAGGACGTGACCGCCAACGTGCGCACCATCGGCGTCATCCCGCACGAGCTCGGCGGCGACCCGGCCACCCACCCGGAACAGATCGAGGTTCGCGGCGAGGTGTTCTTCCCGGTCGCCGAGTTCGAGAAGCTGAACGCGGCGCAGGTGGCGCTCGGCAAGGCGCCGTTCGCCAATCCGCGCAACGCCGCCGCCGGGTCGCTGCGGCAGAAGGACCCGAAGGTGACCGCCTCGCGGCCGCTGCGGATGTTCGCGCACGGGATCGGCGCGCTGCGCTGGGGCGACGGCACCGGTGGCGCCGGGGTGGAGCGGCAGTCCGAGATCTACGGGCTGCTCGAGGGCTGGGGCGTCCCGGTCTCGCCGTACAGCCAGGTGGTCTCCGGGCTGGCCGGGGTGCAGCAGATGATCGACCACTACGGCGAGCACCGGCACGACGTCGTGCACGAGATCGACGGCATCGTGGTCAAGGTGGACGAGATCGCCCTGCAGCGGCGGCTCGGCGCGACCAGCCGGGCACCGCGGTGGGCGATCGCCTACAAGTACCCGCCGGAGGAGGTGAACACCCGGCTGCTGTCGATCGAGGTCAACGTCGGCCGGACCGGACGGGTCACCCCGTACGGCGTGATGGAACCGGTGCGGGTGGCGGGGTCGACGGTGTCGATGGCCACCCTGCACAACAAGGACGTGGTCGCGGCCAAGGGCGTGCGGCCCGGGGACATGGTGGTGCTGCGCAAGGCGGGCGACGTGATCCCGGAGATCGTCGGGCCGGTGGCGGCGCTGGCGGACGACGGCTACCCCCGCACCGACTGGGTGATGCCCACCCACTGCCCGGAGTGCGGCAGCGAGCTGCGCCCGATGCGTGAGGGCGAGGTCGACCTGCGGTGCCCGAACGCCCGGACCTGCCCGGCGCAGGTGCGCGGCCGGGTCGAGCACATCGGCTCGCGCGGGGCGCTGGACATCGACGCCCTCGGCGAGGTGACCGCCGCCGCGCTGACCCAGCCGGAGATCCCCGAGCAGCCGCCGCTGGTGAACGAGGCCGACCTGTTCTCCCTGGTCGGCTACGGGCTGGACGCCCCGGAGCAGGAGCGCCGCGCGGTCCGCGAGCGCAGCCTGGCCACGCTGATGCAGGTCGAGGCGATCGTCCGGGACGCCGAGACCGGTGAGCCGAAGGCCGACGAGGACGGGGTGGTCCGCCGCCGGGCACCGTTCCGCCGCGCCCTGAAGTGGACCAAGAAGCAGCAGGCCGAGGCCGCCGCCGAGGGCCGCACGCTGCCGGAGTACGAGCCCTCCGAGCAGGCGATCAAGCTGCTGAACGAGCTGGAGCTGGCCAAGACCAAGGACCTGTGGCGGGTGCTGGTCGCGCTGAGCATCCGCAACGTCGGCCCCACCGCGGCCCGGGCGCTGGCACAGGAGTTCGGGTCGATGGCGGCGCTGCGCGAGGCGCTGGACCGCGAGGACGCGGTGGCCCGGCTCAGCGAGGTGGAGGGCGTCGGCCCGACCATCGCCGAGTCGATCCGGGACTGGTTCGCCGAGGACTGGCACCGGGAGATCGTCGACCGCTGGGCCGCGGACGGGGTCGTGATGCGCGACGAGCGGGACGAGTCGGTGCCGCTGACCCTGGCGGGTGTGACCGTGGTGGTCACCGGGAGCCTGGCCGGGTTCAGCCGGGACGGTGCCAAGGAGGCGATCCTCGCCCGGGGCGGCAAGGCGGCCGGCAGCGTGTCCAAGAAGACGGACTACGTGGTGGTCGGGGAGAACGCCGGGTCCAAGGAGACCAAGGCGCGCGAGCTGGGGCTGCGGATCCTGGACGAGGACGGGTTCGCCGCGCTGCTGGCCGGCGGGCCGGAGGCGCTGGGCGACCGGCCGGGCGACGGGGGCTCGGACGAGGCGGGGGAGTGAGCGGTCCGGGACTGGCGGTCGAACGCGCGACCTGGCTGCCGGCCCGCACCGAGCGGATCGGCGACTGGCTGCTCGGCTTCACCGGCGGGCTCACCAAGCGGGCGAACAGCGCCGTGCCCGCCACCCCCGGTGCCGCACTGGGCGAGGACGACCTGGAGCGGATCGAGGCCCGCTACGCCGCGGTGGGACAGCCGGCGGTGTTCCGGATCTGCTCCGCGGCGCCCGCCGGGCTGGACCGCCGCCTGGCCGATCGCGGCTACGCCGAGGCGTCGGTGACCGAGGTCTGGGCGCGTGAGCTGAACGGCACCGAGCCCGGTGACACCGGGTCGTCCGGCGTCGAAGCGCTATCGACCGGGGCACGGGAGGCCGCGCCGGTGGCACCCCGGCCGGCTCCCGCCGGGCCGGTGATCGCCGACGCCGACCGCCCGGACGACGACTGGCTGGCCGGCTGGCTCGGGGTGAAGCAGAACGGTGCCCGCCCCGGGGCCGCGGAGCGCGAGCTCGCCGCCCGCCTGCTCACCGGCAGCCCGGCCCGCTACCTGTCCGCCCGGACACCGGACGGCACCGCGCTCGGGGTGCTCCGGGTCGCGCCGGCCGGGGAGTGGGCCGGGCTGTCCTGCCTGGCCGTCACCCCCGCGGCCCGTCGCCGGGGCACCGGTCGCGCGCTCACCCTGGCGGGGTTGCGCGCGGCGGTCACGCACGGCGCCGAGCGGGCGTTCCTCCAGGTCGAGGTGCACAACACCCCGGCCCAGCGGCTGTACCGGGAGCTCGGCTTCGTCCCGGTGGAGCGCTACGTGTACCGGGAGCGCTGACTACCCCTCGATCAGCCCGCGCCGGTGACCGATCGACACCGCCTCGGCGCGGCCGGAGGCCCCGAGCTTGTCCAGCACCCGGGACATGTGCACCGAGACGGTCTTGGCGCTGATGAACATCCGTTCGCCGATCTGCCGGTTGCTCAGCCCGGTGGCGGCCAGCATCAGGACCTCCGACTCCCGTGCGGTGAGCAGGTCGCCGCCGGTGCTGGCGACCCCGGGCAGGTCCAGCCGGCCGCGCCGCGCCAGGTCCGCCACCGCGGTCGCCAGCGGTGCGGCACCGATCGCCCGGGCGGTGGCCAGTGCCTCGGCGGCCCGCGTGCGGGCGCCGTCCCGGTCGCCGGTGGCCAGCATCGCCTCGGCCCAGCGCCAGCGGGTGCGCGCCTCCTCGTAGCGGTAGCCGTAGCCGAAGGCCGTGGTGGCGGCGGCCCAGAGCGCGGGGTCCGGGTCGCCGGTCAGCCGGGTGTGTTCGGCGTGGGCGCGGGCCAGCCAGGCCCGGCCCTCGGGTCCGAGCGGGCCACCACGGGGGCGGCCGCGTCCGGCGGTGTCCACGGCACGGCGCAGCAGCTCGGAGCCCGCGGCCAGCCGGTCCGCGGGGTCGCGCCCGGCGATCCGGTCGGTGGCGGCCAGGTCGGCGAGGGCGGCGATGCCGAGCGCGGACAGCCAGATCCCGCCCAGGAACGAGTCGGTCCAGGCCCGGCCGATCTCCTCGATCAGGTCCAGCGCCAGGGCGAGCGCCTCCTCGGGGCGGCCGGCCCAGGTCAGGGCGTCGACCGTGCAACCGCCCGCGATCATGGTGATCTGGGTGTCCTCGTGGGCACCGTGCACCAGCGCCAGCGCGTGTTCGGCCACCCCGGCATCGCCCCGGGCGACGGCGGCGTACAACTGCACCGACTCCAGCGCGGCGGCGGCCGGTGGCGGGCCGGCGTCCCCGGTGGGGGTGGCGGGTGACAGGTCGCCGCGGGTGAAGCGGATCAGGTCCAGGAACAGCCGCAGCTCGACGCCGTAGGGACTCCAGGTCAGGCCGGTGCGCCGGGCCAGGGCCAGTCCGTCGGTGGCGACCGTGGTGGCTTCGGGCAGCTGTCCGGCGTAGAAGCGGTTGGCGGCCAGGTTGTAGGCGCAGCGCAGCTCGGTGCCGACGTCGCCGGACTCGCGGGCACGCAGCAGCGCCTCGTGCAGCAGGGTGGCGGCGCGCTCCGGGTCGTCGACCACCAGCACCGCCAGGGAGATCAGGGCGTCCGCCTCGGCATCGGCGGCACCGGCCGCCCGGGCCTGGTCGACCGCAGCGGTGGCGGCGCGCGCGGCCAGCTCGTCCTGATCGGCGTTCAGGGCGGCCCGGGCGCGGGTCGCCAGCACCCAGGCGAGGACCGGGCCGTCGTCCTCCGGGTGGTCGGCGCCCAGGGCCTGCTCGGCCAGCGTGGTCTGCGCCAGGGCGTCCTCGATCCGCTCCACCGCCAGCAGGTGCCGGGCCAGGGCGACGTGCGCCTCGGCGGCCCGGACCCCACCGTGCTCCCGGGCCGGGGCCAGGGCGTCCTGTGCCAGGGCCACCGCCCGGGTGCCCAGTCCGGCGCGGCCACCGGCGGCCGCGGCGGCGATCAGCAGGGCGACCCGGTCGGTGCCGAGGTCGTCGGCGGCGGTGGGCACCCCGGGCCAGAGCCGGAGCACCGTCTCCAGGTGGCGCAGTTCCTCGTCCGGGGCGAGCTGGCGCGCTGCCTCGGCGGCGGCCTCCCGGGCGGCCAGGATCGCGCGCCGGTCGTCGCGGGCCAGCAGCGCGTGGTGGGCGCGTTCGGCGGCGGTGGCCAGGCCCGGGTCGGCGTCGGCGGCGAGCAGGTAGCCCCGGTGCAGGGCGATCTGCTCGCCGGGCAGCAGGTCGGTGTAGACCGCCTCGGCCAGCAGCGCGTGCCGGAACGCCAACCGGTCCTCGTCGCCGACCAGCACGTGGTGCGCGATCGCGTCCCGCAGCGCCTCGTCCACGTCGATCCCGTCGCCGGCGACCACGGCGCGCAGCAGCGGCTCGGTCACCCGGCGGCCGGCGGCGGAGGCGGCACGCACCAGGCGCTGCCCGGCGGGACCGAGCTGCTCGAACCGGGCCCGCAGGGCGTCCGCCACGGTCTCCGGCAGGTCGGCGCCCGCACCCCGGGCCTCGGTCAGCTCCTCGGCGAAGTAGGCGTTCCCCTCCGAGCGGTCCTCGATCCGGCGCAGCACGTCCTCCGGCAGCGGGGCACCGGTCAGCGCGGTGGTGAAGGCCCGCAGCTCGTCGGTGCCGAACGGCGCCAGCTCGATCCGCTGCACCCGCGGGTGGCGGCCCAGCTCGGCCAGCACCGGGCGCAGCGGGTGCCGCCGGTGCAGGTCGTCCGCCCGGTAGGACCCGATCAGCAGCACCGGTTCGGTCCGCAGCCGGGCCACCAGGAAGCGCAACAGGTCGCGGCTGGACGCGTCCGCCCAGTGCAGGTCCTCCAGCACCACGACCAGCGGCCGCCCCGGCGCCCCGGCGGCGGCGAGCAGGGCGGCCACCGCATCGAACAGCTGCAGGCGCTCGGCCGGCTCGGCGGGTGCGGCGCCGTCGGGCAGCAGCCGCCGCAGCGCCGGACGGTCGTCCAGCACCGCGGCGACCTCGGGCCGGCCGTCGGTCAACCGGCGCAGCACCTCGACGAAGGGCAGGTAGGGCAGCCCGATCTCGCCCAGGTCCACGCAGTGGCCGGTGACCACGGTGGCGCCGTCCTCGGCCACCCGGTCGCCCAGCTGGTCGAGCAGCCGGGTCTTGCCCACCCCGGCGTCGGCGCCCAGCAGCACCAGGCCCGGTTCGCCCGCCGCGGCGCGTGCCACCGCGGCCCGCAGCGCGGCGAGCTCGGTCTCCCGTGCGATGAAGGGCACCCGCGCCGCCGACCAGCTCATGGCGTCGATGGTGACAGGCGCCGCCCACAGTCGCGCGCGTTCGGCCGCGGTCACCGGCGGTGGTGCCAGCGCCAGTGCAGGCCGACGTCGTGGGCGGTGTCGCGCACCACCGACTGGCGGTAACGGATCTCGGCGTCCAGCGCCGGTCCCCAGATCATGTCCATGACGCTCTCCCTCGAACCCGGGCCGGTCCTTCCGGCTGCTCTCCAGCCTCGGGCTGAGGGGGCGGGCGGGGGATCGGGCAGCCGGGCAGCATCGGGCGCCGCCGGGAACGGGGCGCACACTGAGGTGGTGCTGAGGTGGCCGCCGGTGCAGGCTGAGGTCGTGACCCGGCGAGGGGTGAGGAGGGGCCGATGAGCGGCATGCTGTCACTGGACCGCGCCGAGGTGTTGCAGGCCGCAGGCCTGCGCTGGACGCCACGGGCCGGTGACCGGTTCGCGCTCCGCCAGCCCGCGATGGCCGGGGAGGTGTTCACCATCAGTGAGATGACCATCGAACCGCACCACTACCCGACCGGCACGGTGCTCGGCTTCAACGGCACCACCGAGTGGGCGCTGGACTCGGTCACCCAGGACGAGGCGATCTGGCTGCCACGCGAGGACCAGCTGCGCGAGCTGCTCGGCGGGACGTTCCGGTCGCTGGCCCGCTCGCTGGACGGGCGCTACCTGGTCGTGGTGGAGCTGCCCGGGCAGCCGGAACGGTCCTTCGCCGCGGACGAGGCGGCCGACGCCTACGCCGACGCGGTGCTCGCGCTGGTGTCGGCCGCGCGGGTCTGACACCGGGGGAGCACCCGCCGACTAGACTTCCCGGCATGTCCTCTCTTTCTCGTGATGAGGTCGCGCGCGTCGCGGGCCTGGCGCGGATCGACCTGAAGCCGGAGGAGGTCGACCGGCTGGTCGGCGAACTCCAGGTGATCGTCGACTCGGTCGCCCGGGTCGGCGAAGTCGCCACCCCCGATGTCCCGGCCACCAGCCACCCGCTGCCGATGACCAACGTCTTCCGCGCCGACGTGCCCGAGCAGCCGCTGTCCCAGGCGGACGTGCTGGCCGGTGCCCCCGCGGCCGAGGACGGCAAGATCCTGGTCCCGCAGATCCTCGGGGAGGAGTGAGATGACCGACCTGACCCGCCTGAGCGCGGCCGACCTGGCGGGCAAGCTCACCGCCGGCGAGGTGTCCAGCGTCGAGGCCACCCAGGCCCACCTGGACCGGATGACCGCCGTCGAGCCCGCGGTGAACGCCTTCCTGCACGTGGCCGCGGAGCAGGCGCTGGCCACCGCCGCCGACGTGGACACCCGCCGGGCCGCGGGCGAGCAGCTGCACCCGCTGGCCGGCGTGCCGATCGCGGTCAAGGACGTCGTGGTGACCCGGGGCCTGCCGACCACGGCGGGGTCGCAGATCCTCGAGGGCTGGGTGCCGCCCTACGACGCCACCCTGGTGGAGCGGATCAAGGCCGCCGGCCTGCCGATCCTGGGCAAGACCAACATGGACGAGTTCGCCATGGGGTCCAGCACCGAGCACTCGGCCTACGGCGACACCCACAACCCCTGGGACCTGGACCGGATCCCCGGTGGGTCCGGTGGTGGTTCGGCGGCCGCGGTCGCCGCCTTCGAGGCCCCGCTGGCGATCGGCACCGACACCGGTGGCTCCATCCGCCAGCCGGCCGCGGTCACCGGCACCGTGGGGGTGAAGCCGACCTACGGTTCGGTGTCCCGCTACGGCCTGATCGCGATGGCCTCCAGCCTGGACCAGGCCGGCCCGGTCACCCGGACGGTGCTGGACTCGGCGCTGCTGCACGAGCTGATCGGCGGGCACGACCCGCGCGACTCCACCTCCATCCCCGACCCGCTGCCCGGCCTGGTCGCCGCGGCCCGCCAGGGTGCCACCGGGGACCTGTCCGGTCTGCGGGTCGGCGTGGTCACCGAGTTGCAGGGCGAGGGCTACCAGCCCGGCGTGCTGGCCCGGTTCCACGAGTCGCTGGAGCTGCTGCGCTCCGCGGGCGCCGAGATCGTCGAGGTCTCCTGCCCGCACTTCGAGTACGCCCTGGGCGCGTACTACCTGATCATGCCGTCCGAGGCGTCCAGCAACCTGGCGAAGTTCGACGGCATGCGCTTCGGCCTGCGGGTGGAGCCGGAGCAGGGGCCGGTCACCGCCGAGCGCGTGATGGCCGCCACCCGTGGCACCGGCTTCGGCGACGAGGTCAAGCGCCGGGTGATCCTGGGCACCTACGCCCTGTCCGCCGGGTACTACGACGCCTACTACGGCAGCGCGCAGAAGGTCCGGACCCTGATCCAGCGCGACTTCGCGAACGCCTTTGCCGCCGCGGATGTGCTGGTCTCGCCGACCACGCCGACCACCGCGTTCAAGCTGGGCGAGAAGCTGGACGACCCGCTGGCGATGTACCTGAACGACGTGGCGACCATCCCGGCGAACCTGGCCGGCATCCCCGGTCTGTCCCTGCCGAGCGGCCTGTCCGACGATGGCCTGCCCTCCGGGTTCCAGGTGCTGGCCCCGGCCAAGGCCGACGACCGGCTCTACCGGGTGGGCGCCGCCCTCGAGGCGCTGCTGGAGAAGTCCTGGGGTGGCCCGCTGCTGGCGCAGGCGCCCGAACTGGAGGTGGGCAAGTGAGCACCGTGGACCTGGTCGACTACGACGAGGCGGTCCGCCGGTTCGACCCGGTGATCGGCATCGAGGTGCACGTCGAGCTCGGCACCCGGACCAAGATGTTCGACGCCGCCCCGCAGACCTTCGGCGCGGAGCCCAACACCGCGGTGACCCCGGTGTCGCTGGGCCTGCCGGGCGCCCTGCCGGTGGTGAACGGCACCGCGGTGGAGTACGCGATCCGGATCGGCCTGGCGCTGAACTGCCAGATCGCCGAGACCTGCCGCTTCGCCCGGAAGAACTACTTCTACCCGGACGTGCCGAAGAACTTCCAGACCTCCCAGTACGACGAGCCGATCGCCTTCGACGGCCACCTGGACGTCGAGCTCGAGGACGGCACGGTGTTCCGGGTCGAGATCGAGCGGGCGCACATGGAGGAGGACGCCGGCAAGAACACCCACGTCGGTGGCTCCACCGGCCGGATCCAGGGCGCCGAGTACTCCCTGGTCGACTACAACCGGGCCGGCATCCCGCTGGTGGAGATCGTGACCCGGCCGATCGTCGGTGCCGGCGAGCGGGCACCGGAGGTCGCCCGGGCCTACGTCCAGACCCTGCGGGACATCTTCCGGGCCCTGGAGGTCTCCGAGGCCCGGATGGAGCGCGGCAATGTGCGCGCCGACGTGAACGTCTCGCTGCGGCCGACTCCCGAGTCGCCGCTGGGCACCCGCACCGAGACCAAGAACGTCAACTCGTTCCGCTCGGTGGAGCGAGCGGTCCGGTACGAGATCAGCCGCCAGGCCGCCGTGCTGGACGAGCAGGGCACCGTGATCCAGGAGACCCGGCACTGGCACGAGGACACCGGCATCACCACCTCGGGCCGGGTGAAGTCGGATGCCGAGGACTACCGCTACTTCCCGGAGCCGGACCTGGTGCCGGTCGCCCCGTCCCGGGAGTGGGTGGAGGAGATCCGGGCCAACCTGCCCGAGTTGCCCGCCGCCCGTCGCCGCCGGCTCCAGGCCGAGTGGGGCTACTCCGACCCGGAGATGCGGGACGTGATCAACGCCGGTGCGGTGGAGCTGATCGAGGCCACCGTCGCCGCGGGATCCAGCCCGGCCGCCGCCCGCAAGTGGTGGATGGGCGAGCTGGCCCGCACCGCCAAGACCCAGGAGGTCGAGCTCGCCGAGCTGCCGATCACCCCGGCCCAGATCGGCCAGCTGCAGCAGTTGGTCGACGCCGGCCGGATCAACGACAAGCTCGCCCGGCAGGTGCTGGAGGGCGTGCTGGCCGGTGAGGGCGATCCGGAGCAGGTGGTGGTGGCCCGTGGTCTGGAAGTGGTCTCCGACGACGGCCCGCTGCTGGAGGCGATCGACGCGGCGCTGGCCGCCCAGCCGGACATCGCGGAGAAGATCCGCTCCGGCAACCTCGGCCCGGTGGGCGCCATCATCGGCTCGGTGATGAAGGCCACCCGTGGTCAGGCGGATGCCGGCCGAGTGCGGGAGCTGGTGCTGGAGCGCGTGAACGGCTGACCCGCAGACACGGGACGACGGCGCGGGCGAGCACGGATCGCCCGCGCCGTTGCCATGTCCCGGAAACATCCCCGGCCTAGCATCGCCGGGACGGACACAGGAGGACCCATGGACAAGCCGACCCTCGAAGGGGAGATGGTCCGGCTGCGGCCGGTGCGTGCCGACGACGCCGACGGGATGTGGGAGATGGTGAACGACCCGGAGGCGATGCGCACCACCGGCACCACCGCGACCTTCACCCGCCAGCAGATCGAGCGCTGGTGCGCCACCATCTCCGGCGAGCCGGACCGGATCGACCTGGCGATCACCGCGAACGGCTCGGACGAGTACCTGGGCGAGATCGTGCTGAACGACATCGACCCGGTGCTCAAGAGCGCGAACCTACGCCTGGTGATGCGACCGGGGTACCGCGGTCGCGGGTACGGCACCGAGGCGATCGAGCTGGTGCTGGGCCTGGCGTTCGACGGGATCGGACTGCACCGGGTGGAGCTGGACGTGCTGAGCATCAACGCCCGTGCCCACTCGCTGTACGAGAACATCGGCTTCCGGCACGAGGGCCGCCGCCGGGACGCCTACCGCGACGGCGAGGGCTGGTGCGACGCGATCGTGATGTCGATGCTGGAGGAGGAGTACCGCGCGGGTCGCGGCGTCTGATCCGGACACAACAGGAGGGCCGGTTCCCCGGGCGGGGCACCGGCCCTCCTGTCGTGGAGGGCTCCGCCGGGATCAGCCGGCGGAGGTGGTGTCGATCAGCGCAGCCACTGGTACTTCTGCACGATCGGCAGGTTCCGCCACCACTTGCCCAGGCCCCAGGTCTCGCCGGCGTAGGCGTAGGCGAACAGGATCAGGGCGATCGCGTAGATCACGTGGTAGTCGACGAACGGGTTGGTGCCGCTGCCGCTGGCGCCGACCGGCCACTCGGCCAGCCACATCATCGCCATCACCAGGGTGCCGGAGACCGCGGCGACCCGGGTGCCGATGCCGAGCATGACCGCCAGGCCGATGGCCAGCATGCCGAGCATGAACAGGACGTCGGAGGCCGGGCTGGCGATGCCGTTGAAGAAGCCCTGCAGCGGACCGGTGGCCGCGAAGGTCAGGAAGCCCTGGCTCGGCTTGCCGCCGTGGATCCAGGCATCCGCCGAGGCGGTGGAGAAGTTCAGGCCGAAGGTCTTGTCCAGGAAGGCCCAGAGGAAGATGAAGCCGGTGGCGTACCGCAGCACGGCCAGGGTCCGGCGGACCGGCACCGAGAGGATGACGTCCTCCTGGGTGCGGATGGCCGGCGCGGCGGCAGCGGTGGCGGCGGCGCTGGGTGCGGTGGTGGCGGTCATGTGTCGGCTCTCCGAATCGTCGGTGCCATCTTTGTGATGGTTTTCCCAATGTGCTCCATCGGATCGGGGTTCAACCGGGTCAAAGGTCCCGGAGTGGTCCCGATCGGACACCCGGGAGAGTGAATCCGGGTGGCTCGGGCGATTCGGCTGGGACTGAAGTCCCGGGTTGAAGTGAGTGGACAGCGGCCAAGCCGGTCAGATCGGCGGTGAGGGCGGGCGGAATCTGGGACCTTTGTCCCGGCGCCACTCAGCGGCGGCGCTGCTCCTGGTAGGCCGCCAGCGTCGCGGCCCGCTCGGTTGAGTGGTCGACCACCGGGGCGGGGTAGTCCGGCGCCGCCGACCGGGGCAGCTTCCACGGTTCGTGCACCGCCCGGCCGGGGATGTCCCGCAGCTCCGGTACCCAGCGCCGCACGTAGCGGCCCTCCGGGTCGTAGGTCAGGCCCTGGCGCACCGGGTTGAACACCCGGAAGTACGGCGCCGCGTCCCGGCCGGTGCCGGCCACCCACTGCCAGTTGAGCTGGTTCTGCGGCACGTCACCGTCCACCAGCCAGGTCATGAAGTGCGCGGCCCCGCGCTGCCAGCGCACGTGCAGATCCTTCACCAGGAACGAGGCCACCACCATCCGGACCCGGTTGTGCATCCAGCCCTCGCCGCGCAACTGCCGCATCCCGGCGTCCACCAGCGGATAGCCGGTGCGGCCCTCCGCCCACGCCGTCAGGGCTGCGTCCTCCTCGGCGCCCTCGGCCCAGGAGTCCTCCGGCAGCACCGGGGTCAGCGAGGTGTCCCGGGCGGACGGGCTGTGGAACAGCACGTCGGCGTGGAAGTCGCGCCAGGCCAACTGCCCGCGGAAGGTGTCCGCCCCGGCCGACCGGTGCCGGGCCAGATCGGCCAACAGTGTGCGGGGGTGCACCTCGCCCCACTTCAGCGGCACCGACAGCCGGGAGGTGCCGTCCAGATCCGGCCGGTCGCGCTCGGTGTCGTAGTGCGCGAGGGGTCCGTCCAGCACCGCCGCCCAGCGGTCGAGGGCGGCAACCTCACCGGCCTCGGGCAACTGCATCCCGGCCGGCGGCTCGGCCTCGGGCAGGGGGTCGGAGCGACATGCGTCCACCAGGCGCAGGCGCTCGCGGGCCGCGTGCCGGCCGGGGGCGGGGGAGTGCCAGCCGTGGTCCTGCCAGGCGCGCCGGAACGGGGTGAACACCTGGTAGCCGTCGCCGCCCTTGGTCCGGACCCGGCCGGGCGTCACGGCGTACGGCGATCCGGTGCCGACCAGCGGCACGTCCAGCGCGCGCTCCACCTGCTCGTCCCGGCGGCGGCCGGCCGGCGCAGAGTCCGCGGTGATGTGCACCGCCTCGGCGGCCACCTCCCGGGCCAGGTCCGGGATCACCGTGCACGGGTCGCCGCGCCGGATCAGCAGGCCGCCGTCCAGCTGTTCATCCAGCGCCCGCAGGCTGCGCAGCAAGTAGGCCCGTCGCGGATCGCCCGCCGAGTGCCACAGCGCCGGGTCCAGGACGAAGACGGGCAGGACATCGCCCTGGTCGGCGGCGGCCATCAGGGCGGGGTTGTCGCCGAGTCGCAGATCGCGGCGGAACCAGTGCAGGGTGGTCATCGCGGTCACGCTAGCCAGCGAGGACACCGGGGGCGACCGGGCGGGTGCGGCGGTGCCGGGCCCGGGAACGAGCCGGGGCACCACCGGCCCGGGCGATGAGCCGATGGTGCCCCGACGTTCGTTCCCCGGGAGCGGGTCGGCGCCCCGGGAGCGTGCGAGCCCGGGCGGTCGGCCGCTGGCTCGCGTGAGACAGCGTGCCCCCGGGGCCTGAGGGCGTCCCGGGCCGTTGGTCCCTGGACGCACCCGGCCGACCGGGCTCAGCTGCCGGTCACCGCGGCGGCGTGAGTGTCGATCGCGTCCCGTAGGTAGGCCGCCAGGCCCGGCGCGACCGCGTCATAGGTGGCGGCGAACCGTGGGTCGTCGGCGTACATCGACCCGAGGCTGCGGTACGCCTCCGCGTCCGGGGTCCAGAACAGGCTGACCCACCGGTGGTGCCGGGCGACCGCGTCCCGGGTGGCCGGATCGCCGGGCGCGACCCCGGCGGTCATCAGGTCGGCCAGCGCACGGTTCAGGGCCTCGCCCTCGGCCAGGTGATCACGGCGCTGGTCCTCGGACATGGTCTCCCACCGGGCGGTGCTGCGGTCGACGGCCGGGTCGCCCCAGCGCTCGCGGGCCTCCTGCTCGTACTGCCGGTGGTCGAAGCCCGCGTACAGATCGTCGGCGGACATGGTGCTCCCTTCCTCCAGGGCATCGAGGGTGGCGGCCACGGTGCGGGCCAACCGGTCCAGCCGGTCCCGCTCGGTCAGCAACCGGTCGTGGTGCTCGCGCAGGGCGGCGGCGCGGTCCGCGGTGGACCGCAGCGCCTCGGCCACGGCGGCCAGTGGCACGCCGAGCTCGCGCAGCACCAGGATCTCCTGCAACCGCAGCAGCTCCGCGGCGCCGTAGACCCGCTGCCCGCCGGGGGCGTTCCCCGCCGGGACCAGCAGGCCGATCGCGTCGTAGTGCCGCAGCGTCCGGGAGGTCACCCCGGACAATCGGACCACCTCCGCGGTGGTCCACGGGCCGCCGTCGACCGTCATCTGCTCGCGCTCCCTCGATGCCGGCCGCGGGCTCTCCGCGGCCATGGACAGCACCGTTCCAGTTGACGTTACGTCAAGCGCAAGCGGGTGTGGGCGGCCGGTGTCACAGTGGGGCCATGACCGAGCGCATCGACTCCGCCACCGCCACCCGGCACGCCGACCAGCGTCACTGGCGGGTGCTGCTGCGCCGCCTGGTGGCCGCGTTCCGCCCGGCCGACTACGCCACCGGCGCGAGCTTCGCCGCCGAGGTCGCCGCGCTGGCCGAGGCGCACCAGCATCACCCGGACCTCACGCTGGCCTGGGGCCGGGTCCGGATCGAGCTGACCAGCCACGACGCCGGCGGGCTGACCGTCCGCGACCTGCGGCTGGCTGCGGCGATCACCGACCTGGCCGACCGGATGGGCATTCCCGGCGCGCCGGAGACGCTGAGCGTCCAGGAGGTCGCGATCGATGCCCTGGACATCCCCGCGGTCCGGCCGTTCTGGCGGGCGGTGCTCGGCTACGTCGACGACGGCGACGACGCCCTGACCGACCCGCACGGCGCCGGACCGGCCTACTGGTTCCAGCAGATGGACGAGCCCCGTCCGCAGCGCAACCGGATCCACCTGGACGTCACCGTGCCGCACGACCAGGCCGAGGCGCGGATCGCTGCGGCCCTGGCGGCCGGCGGCATCCTGCTGAGCGACCTGCGCGCCCCGGCGTTCTGGGTGCTGGCCGACCCGGAGGGGAACGAGGCCTGCATCTGCACCTGGCAGGCCCGGGACTGACCGGCGTCTCGCCCCCTGGTCGATCAGTGGACGGACGCCGTCACCAGCACCGGCGCGCTGGACGTACCGTGACCGTCGACACCGGTTGCTAAGGAGTTCCCCGTGAGCCGTCCGCTGCGCTCCCGTACATCCACCCACGGCCGCAACATGGCCGGCGCCCGCGCGCTGTGGCGTGCCACCGGCATGGGCTCGGAGGACTTCGGCAAGCCGATCATCGCGATCGCGAACTCCTACACCCAGTTCGTGCCCGGCCACGTGCACCTCAAGGACATGGGCGACCTGGTGGCCTCCGCGATCCAGGAGGCCGGCGGGGTCGCCAAGGAGTTCAACACCATCGCGGTGGACGACGGCATCGCGATGGGCCACGCCGGGATGCTGTACTCCCTGCCCAGCCGCGACCTGATCGCCGACTCGGTGGAGTACATGGTGCAGGCGCACTGCGCCGACGCACTGGTCTGCATCTCCAACTGCGACAAGATCACCCCGGGGATGCTCAACGCGGCGCTGCGGCTGAACATCCCGGTCATCTTCGTCTCCGGCGGGCCGATGGAGGCCGGCAAGGCCGTGGTCGCCGACGGTGTGGCGAAGACCCACCTCAACCTGATCAACGCGATCAACTACTCCGCCGACGACAACGTCTCGGACCAGGCGCTGGCCACCGTGGAGGAGAACGCCTGCCCGACCTGCGGGTCCTGCTCCGGGATGTTCACCGCCAACTCGATGAACTGCCTGACCGAGGCGCTCGGGCTGTCCCTGCCGGGCAACGGCTCCACCCTGGCGACCCACTCCGCCCGCCGGGACCTGTTCCTGGAGGCCGGCCGCACCATCGTCGACCTGGCCCGCCGGTACTACGACGACGAAGACGACACCGCGGCGCCGCGCGGGATCGCCACCCGGGCCGCGTTCAGCAACGCGATGGCGCTGGACGTGGCGATGGGCGGCTCGACCAACACCGTGCTGCACATCCTGGCCGCCGCGCAGGAGGCCGAGGTCGACTTCACCCTGGCCGACATCGACGCCCTGAGCCGCCGGGTGCCCTGCCTGGCCAAGGTCGCGCCGAACCACCCCGACTACCACATGGAGGACGTGCACCGGGCCGGTGGCATCCCCGCGCTGCTCGGCGAGCTGGACCGTGCCGGGCTGCTCGACCACGACGTGACCAGCGTGCACACCCCGACCCTGCGCGCCTGGCTGGACGACTGGGACATCCGCGGCGGCCACGCCACCGAGCGGGCCCAGCAGCTGTTCCACGCCGCGCCCGGCGGGGTGCGCACCACCCAGGCGTTCTC
Organism: Cellulomonas denverensis; assembly: GCF_012396125.1. Taxonomy (GTDB): domain Bacteria; phylum Actinomycetota; class Actinomycetes; order Actinomycetales; family Cellulomonadaceae; genus Cellulomonas; species Cellulomonas denverensis. Next base: position 37,669 of record NZ_JAAXOX010000012.1, read on the forward strand.
CACCTCCAATGTCTGGGAGTCGCTGGACACCGACGCCGCCACCGGGTGCATCCGCGATGTGGCGCACGCCTACACCGTCGAGGGCGGCCTGGCCGTGCTGCGCGGCAACCTGGCCGAGGACGGCGCGATCATCAAGACCGCCGGCATCGACCCGGACGTCTTCCACTTCGTCGGGACGGCCCTGGTCTGCGAGTCCCAGGACGAGGCGGTGGAGAAGATCCTCACCAAGCAGGTCGAGCCCGGCCACGTGGTGGTCGTCCGTTACGAGGGCCCGGCCGGCGGCCCCGGCATGCAGGAGATGCTGTACCCGACCTCGTTCATCAAGGGCCGTGGCCTGGGCAAGGTCTGCGCGCTGATCACCGACGGCCGGTTCTCCGGCGGGTCGAGCGGCATCTCGGTCGGCCACGTCAGCCCGGAGGCCGCCGCCGGTGGCGCGATCGGCCTGATCGAGGACGGCGACGAGATCGAGATCGACGTCGAGACCCGGCTGATCCGGATCAACGTGCCGGACGCGGTCCTCGCCGAGCGCCGGGCCAAGATGGAGGCGAGTGAGAACCCCTGGCAGCCGCGCGACCGCGACCGCGTGGTCTCGCCCGCGCTGCAGGCCTACGCCGCGATGGCCACCAGCGCCGACCGGGGTGCCGTCCGGGATGTGAGCCGCATCCGTCGCTGATCGGCGCACACGCGCCTACAGTCGGCGCATGAACCCGGACATCAAGCCGCGGTCGCGGCAGGTCACCGACGGCATCGAGGCCACCGCGTCCCGGGGCATGCTCCGGGCGGTCGGGATGGGCGACGAGGACTGGGGCAAACCCCAGATCGGCGTCGCCTCGTCCTGGAACGAGATCACGCCCTGCAACCTGTCGCTGCAACGCCTGGCCCAGGCGGTCAAGGGCGGGGTGCACGCCGCGGGTGGCTACCCGCTCGAGTTCGGCACCATCTCGGTCAGCGACGGCATCTCGATGGGCCACGAGGGGATGCACTTCTCCCTGGTCAGCCGGGACATCATCGCCGACTCGGTCGAGACCGTGATGTCCGCCGAGCGGCTGGACGGCTCGGTGCTGCTGGCCGGCTGCGACAAGTCGCTGCCCGGCATGCTGATGGCCGCCGCCCGGCTCGATCTGGCCAGCGTGTTCCTGTACGCCGGCTCGATCATGCCCGGCTGGGTGAAGCTGGAGGACGGCACCGAGAAGGACGTCACGCTGATCGACGCCTTCGAGGCGGTGGGTGCCTGTGCCCGCGGCCTGATGAGCAAGGGCGACCTGGACCGGATCGAGCGCGCGATCTGTCCGGGCGAGGGTGCCTGTGGCGGGATGTACACCGCCAACACCATGGCGTCGGTGGCCGAGGCGATGGGCATGTCCGTGCCCGGTTCCGCCGCCCCGCCCAGCGCCGACCGCCGCCGGGACCACTTCGCCCACCTGTCCGGCCAGGCCGTGGTCGAGCTGCTGCGCCAGGGGATCACCGCCCGCCAGATCATGACCAAGGAGGCGTTCGAGAATGCCATCGCGGTCGTGATGGCCTTCGGCGGTTCCACCAACGCCGTGCTGCACCTGCTCGCGATCGCGCACGAGGCCGAGGTCGACCTCACCCTGGACGACTTCAAGCGGGTCGCCGCGAAGGTCCCGCACCTGGGCGATCTCAAGCCCTTCGGCCGGTACGTGATGAACGACGTCGACCGGATCGGCGGGGTCCCGGTGGTGATGAAGGCGCTGCTCGACGCCGGACTGCTGCACGGTGACTGCCTCACCGTCACCGGCCGCACCGTCGCCGAGAACCTGGCCGACATCGACCCGCCCGACCCGGACGGCAAGATCCTGCGCGCCCTGGACAACCCGATCCACCGCACCGGCGGCATCACCATCCTGTCCGGCAGCCTGGCCCCCGAGGGCGCCGTGGTGAAGTCGGCCGGCTTCGACTCCGACGTCTTCGAGGGCACCGCCCGGGTGTTCGAGCGCGAGCGCGCCGCCCTGGACGCCCTGGAGGACGGCACCATCACCGCCGGCGACGTGGTCGTGATCCGCTACGAGGGACCCAAGGGCGGCCCCGGCATGCGCGAGATGCTGGCGATCACCGGCGCGATCAAGGGCGCCGGCCTCGGCAAGGACGTCCTGCTGCTCACCGACGGCCGGTTCTCCGGTGGCACCACCGGCCTGTGCGTCGGCCACATCGCCCCCGAGGCGGTGGACGGCGGCCCGATCGCCTTCGTCCGGGACGGTGACCGGATCCGGCTGGACGTGGCCGCGGCGACCATCGACGTCCTGGTCGACGCCGAGGAGTTGGCGGCCCGCCGGGAGGGCTGGTCGCCGCTGACCCCGAAGTACACCCGTGGGGTGCTGGCGAAGTACGCGAAGCTGGTGCAGTCGGCGTCGAAGGGGGCCGTGCTGATCTAGGTGACGCACCTCCGCCTGGCCCGCGCTCCGGTGATCTGCCAGGCTCGTGACCATGAGCTTCACCGTCGAGGACGCCCCCTGGTGGACCCGCGCCACCGTGTACCAGATCTACCCCCGGTCCTTCGCGGACTCCGACGGTGACGGGATCGGTGACCTGCGCGGGATCATCGAGCACCTGGACCACCTGAGCGCGCTGGGCGTGGACGTGGTCTGGCTGTCGCCGATCTACCGGTCGCCGCAGGACGACAACGGCTACGACATCAGCGACTACCAGGATGTCGACCCGTCGTTCGGCACCCTGGCCGATCTGGACGAGCTGATCGCGCGGCTGCACGAGCGCGGGATCAAGCTGGTGATGGACCTGGTGGTGAACCACACCTCGGACGAGCACCCGTGGTTCGTGGCCAGCCGGTCGAGCGTGGACGACCCGAAGCGGGACTGGTACTGGTGGCGGCCCCCGCGGGACGGGATGGAGCTGGGGCAGCCCGGCGCCGAGCCGACCAACTGGCACTCGTTCTTCTCCGGCGGGTCCTGGGAGCCGGACCCGGCGACCGGGGAGTACTACCTGCACCTGTTCAGCGTGAAGCAGCCCGACCTGAACTGGGAGAACCCGGAGGTCCGGCAGGCGGTCTACGCCATGATGCGCTGGTGGCTGGACCGCGGGGTGGACGGCTTCCGGATGGATGTGATCAACCTGATCTCCAAGGACACCTCGCTGCCGGACGGCGCGGTGGTGGCCGGGATCTGGGGCGACGGGAGCCCGCACTACGTCGACGGGCCGCGGGTGCACGAGTTCCTGCAGGAGATGCACCGCGAGGTGTTCGCCGGCCGGGACGCCCAGCTGTTGACCGTGGGCGAGACCCCGGGCGTCACGCTGGAGGAGGCGCTGAAGTACACCGACCCGGCGCGGGCCGAGGTGGACATGGTGTTCCAGTTCGAGCACGTGGGTCTGGACCACGGCCCGGGCGGGAAGTTCGACCCGCGCCCGCTGAAGCTGACCGACCTCAAGGCGACCTTCGGCCGGTGGCAGGCCGGGCTGGCGCACACCGGCTGGAACAGCCTGTACTGGGACAACCACGACCAGCCGCGGGTGGTCAGCCGGTTCGGCGACGACGGGGTGTACCGCCGGGAGTCGGCGAAGGCACTGGCGACGCTGCTGCACCTGCACCGCGGGACGCCGTACGTCTACCAGGGCGAGGAACTGGGCATGACCAATGCCCACTTCGCCCGCTTCGACCAGTACCGGGACATCGAGTCGATCCGGCACGTCGCCGAGGCCCGCACACTGGGCACCGCCACCGACGAGCAGTTGCTGGCCGGCCTGGCCTGGATGTCCCGGGACAACGCGCGCACCCCGGTGCAGTGGGATGCCGGACCGCAGGCCGGGTTCACCACCGGCACGCCGTGGCTGGCGGTGAACCCGAACCACGTGCAGATCAACGCCGAGGCGGAGCGGGCCGACCCGGACTCGGTGTTCCACCACTACCGCCGGCTGATCGAGCTGCGGCACCGGGACGCCACGGTGGCGCTGGGCGAGTTCCGGATGCTGCTGCCGGAGGACGAGCAGGTCTACGCCTTCACCCGGACCCTGGACGACGACGCGCTGCTGGTGGTGGTCAACGTGTCCGGCGAGTCCCGGGCGGTGGATCTGGGCGCGGACTGGCCGCTGGTCGACGGCGGGTGGGGCGAGCTGGTGCTGGGCACCCACCCGGAGCAGGGTGGCGAGCCGACCGTGCTGCGGCCTTGGGAGGCGCGGGTGGTGCGGGCGGTGCGCTCAGGCCATTGACCGCTGCACGTCGATCACCAGGCGGGTCGGGTTGGTGAGGGTGAACACCCGGTAGGGCGCGTCCGGGGCGGTCAGCCCGATCCAGAGCTGGGACTCGCCCTCGAACACCCCGGTGAATGACGCACCGGTGACCACCGAGATGCCGGGGGCGGTGCTCCCGGCGGGCAGCCCACCATCCGGCGGGGTGAGCAGTCCGGAGGCGACGATCAGCAGGTAGCCCTCGCCCTCGATCGGCGCCAGCTCGCCCGTGGGGTCCTCGACGGCGGTGTTGCTGCGGTGGGCGGTCCAGCCCGGCGTGCCCTGTCCGGTGAACTCCAGCACCACCCGGTCGTAGCCGACCTGGGCGCCGGTGCGCAGGGCGGTGGCGGTCAGTTGGGCGTCGGCCGACGATGCCGCGCCGGTGGGGTCGTCCCAGGGCGCCGCGGAGTCGGCGGCCTCGTCGGACGGCAGGTCGCCGGGCGATGCGGTGTCCGACGGTTCCGGAGCCGGGGCGGTGGTCGCGGTGGGTGCCGGGCCGGTGCTGGTGGAGGTCGGGGCGCCCGGCTCGGGGTCGTTCCCCCCGCAGCCGGCGATCAGGGTGGCGATCGCGACGGCGGCGAGCGCGGTGCGGGCGGCGGTGCGGTGCGGGTGGTGCTGACTCGGACGGGCTCCCATGGCCCGACCGTAGCGTCCCCGGGCCGGTCCGCCAGCCGGTCGGCGGCGTCAGGCCCGATCGTCCATGAAACGGACTCGCGAACCACCATGTGAGACGACCGGAGCCGAGGCGTGACACCCGACGGGCTTCGGCGTAACGTGCCGGACATGCAGACGATCTCCCTCGTAGTACTTCCCGGGCGCGCTGGCTGAAGCCCCGCGAGGTCTCGTCAGCGCGCACCCCTCGAACGGTTCTCCCCGGAGGACCCGAGGGGTTTTTTGTTGCCGACGGACCCCCGGCGGCACATCCGATCGGCCGCACCACCCCGCCCCCCGAAGCCAGGAGAGATTCGATGGTCCAGGGCCCCCACCCGGCTCCGCCCCGCCGCCCGGCCACACCGGCCGCCGCCGAGCCGCGACTCGCCACCGCCCAGCCGCTGCGCACTGCGCCCGTCACCGAGCAGGTGACCGGCGCCCAGTCGATCGTCCGTTCGCTCGAGGAGGCCGGGGCCGAGGTCGTCTTCGGCATCCCGGGCGGCGCGATCCTGCCGACCTACGACCCGCTGATGGATTCCACCCGGATCCGGCACATCCTGGTCCGGCACGAGCAGGGCGGCGGCCACGCGGCCCAGGGCTACGCCCACGCCACCGGCAAGGTCGGCGTCTGCATGGCCACCTCCGGTCCGGGCGCGACCAACCTGGTCACGCCGATCGCCGACGCCAACATGGACTCGATCCCGCTGGTGGCGATCACCGGCCAGGTCGCCGCCCCGCTGATCGGCACCGACGCCTTCCAGGAGGCGGACATCGTCGGCATCACGCTGCCGGTGACCAAGCACAACTTCCTGGTGACCGACCCGGCCGAGATCCCGCGCACCATCGCCGAGGCGTTCCACATCGCCGCCACCGGCCGCCCGGGTCCGGTGCTGGTCGACATCGCCAAGTCCGCGATGCAGGCGAACACCACGTTCTCCTGGCCGCAGCAGCTCGACCTGCCCGGCTACCACCCGGTCACCAAGCCGCACGCCAAGCAGATCCGCGAGGCCGCCCGGCTGCTGGCCACCGCCCGCCGCCCGGTGATCCTGGCCGGTGGCGGGATCATCCGGGCCGGTGCCGCCGATGCGCTGCGCCGCCTGGTGGACGCCTCCGGTGCCGCGGTCACCACCACCCTGATGGCCCGCGGCGCACTGCCGGACACCCACCCCCAGCACCTGGGCATGCCCGGGATGCACGGCACGGTGGCCGCGGTGGCCGCCCTGCAGAAGGCCGACCTGGTGGTGGCGCTTGGCGCGCGGTTCGACGACCGGGTCACCGGCCGGTTGGACTCCTTCGCCCCGAACGCGGCCGTGGTGCACGCGGACATCGACCCGGCGGAGATCGGCAAGAACAAGGCCGTGGACGTGCCGATCGTCGGCGACCTGCGCGAGGTGATCGCCGACCTGCTGCCCGAGCTGGAGGCCGCCCACGCCCAGCACGGCAAGCCGGACCTGGCCGCGTGGTGGAGCCAGCTGGACACCTGGCGCGAGACCTTCCCGCTGGGCTACGACGACACCGCCGACGGCCTGATGGCCCCGCAGCAGGTGATCAGCCGGATCGGCGAACTGTCCGGGCCGGAGTCGATCTTCGTCTCCGGCGTCGGCCAGCACCAGATGTGGGCCGCGCAGTTCATCCGCTACCAGCGGCCGAACTCGTGGATCAACTCCGGTGGCCTCGGCACGATGGGCTTCTCGGTGCCGGCCGCGATGGGCGCCAAGGTCGGCGAGCCAGACCGCACGGTGTGGGCGATCGACGGCGACGGCTGCTTCCAGATGACCAACCAGGAGCTGGCCACCTGCACGATCAACGACATCCCGATCAAGGTGGCGGTGGTCAACAACTCCTCGCTCGGCATGGTCCGGCAGTGGCAGACCCTGTTCTACGAGCAGCGCTACTCCAACACCGACCTGCACACCGGGCACGGCACCCGCCGGGTCCCGGACTTCGTGAAGCTGGCCGACGCGTACGGCGCCGTGGGTCTGCGCTGCGAGTCGCCCGCCGACCTGGACGCGACGATCAAGCGGGCGATGGAGATCGACGACCAGCCCGTCGTGGTCGACTTCACCGTCTCCCGCGACGCGATGGTGTGGCCGATGGTGGCCGCCGGCGTCAGCAACGACGACATCCAGTACGCCCGGGGCATCAGCCCGGCTTGGGATCGCGAGGACTGATCACGATGACCCGACACACGCTCTCCGTCCTGGTGGAGAACAAGCCCGGCGTGCTCACCCGCGTCGCCGGACTGTTCGCCCGCCGGTCCTTCAACATCCACTCCCTGGCCGTAGGCCCGACCGAGCACGAGGAGATCTCCCGGATCACCGTCGTGGTCGACGTCGACCCGGTGCTGCTGGAGCAGGTGACCAAGCAGCTGAACAAGCTGATCAACGTGATCAAGATCGTCGAGCTCGAGGACGCCGCCTCCGTGCAGCGTGAGCTCGCGCTGATCAAGGTCCGGGCCGAGGGTGCCCAGCGCACCCAGGTGCTGGAGGTCGTCGACCTGTTCCGCGCCCATGTCGTGGACGTGGTGCCGGACACCGTCACGATCGAGGCGATCGGCAGCCCGGCCAAGCTGGCCGCCCTGCTGGCCGCCCTGGAGCCCTACGGTGTCCGGGAGATCGTGCAGTCCGGCATCGTGGCCATCGGCCGCGGTTCCCGGTCGATCACCGACCGTGCCCTGGAGCGGGTCACCCGTTCCGCCTGACCTTCCCCGAATCCGCAGCATCAACCCAGAGGAGACCCATCGTGGCCGAGCTGTTCTACGACGACGACGCCGACCTGTCCGTCATCCAGTCCAAGAAGGTCGCCGTCATCGGCTACGGCAGCCAGGGGCACGCGCACGCCCTCAACCTGCGCGACTCCGGTGTCGACGTCCGGATCGGCCTGCGTGAGGGGTCCGCGTCCCGGGCCAAGGCCGAGAACGAGGGCCTGCGGGTGCTCGCCGTCGCCGACGCGGTCAAGGAGGCCGACGTCGTCGTGATCCTCGCCCCGGACCAGGTGCAGCGGCACCTGTACCGGGACGAGATCGCCCCGAACCTGAACGAGGGTGCCGCCCTGGTCTTCGGCCACGGCTTCAACATCCGCTACGGCTACATCACCCCGGACGCCGGGCACGACGTCGTCATGGTCGCGCCGAAGGGCCCGGGCCACCTGGTCCGCCGCGAGTACGTCGACGGCCGTGGCGTGCCGGTGATCGTCGCCGTGGAGCAGGACGCCTCCGGTCAGGCCTGGGCGCTGGCGCTGTCCTACGCCAAGGGCATCGGTGGCCTGCGTGCCGCCGGGATCAAGACCACCTTCACCGAGGAGACCGAGACCGACCTGTTCGGCGAGCAGGCCGTGCTGTGCGGCGGTGTCTCCCAGCTGATCCAGTACGGCTTCGAAACCCTGACCGAGGCCGGCTACCAGCCCGAGGTGGCCTACTTCGAGGTGCTGCACGAGCTGAAGCTGATCGTCGACCTGATCTACGAGGGCGGCATCACCAAGCAGCGCTGGTCGGTCTCCGACACCGCCGAGTACGGCGACTACGTCTCCGGCCCCCGGGTGATCGACCCGCGGGTGAAGGAGAACATGAAGGCGGTGCTGGCCGACATCCAGAACGGCGCGTTCGCGGAGCGGTTCATCGGTGACCAGGACGCCGGTGCGCCGGAGTTCCAGGAGCTGCGGGCCAAGGGCCAGAACCACCCGATCGAGCCGGTCGGCCGCGAGCTGCGCAAGCTGTTCGCCTGGGTCAAGCCCTCGGACACCGACTACACCGAGGGCTCGGCGCAGCGCTGAGCAGAGGTAGGGGCGAGGAACGAGCCCCTGCCGTAGCTCAGCGCGGAGCCGAACCCGACCACAAGAACAGCGGGTTCGGCCCCGTCCGCACCCAACCCGACCACGACGGGCCCCACCCCCTCGACCAGGGGGTGGGGCCCGTCCCCGTCCACCTGGCAGGATCAACCCCCATGACCGACCCCACCCCCACCCCCGACGAGCACGCCGCCGAGATCCTGGCCTTCTGGGAGGCCGCCCGGCACCGCGCCGGGGTGGTCCGCACCTCGGTGGTCACCGGCCTGGGGGTGAGCGCGGCGATGGTGCCGCAGACCTGGTCCTTCGGTGACAACCCGGAGCTGGCCGAGCAACTGCTGGACCTGGTGCTGTCCGGGGAGAAGACCGGCACCGCCACCGCGCTGGCCGAGTTCACGCACGCCGACGAGCCGATGCCGGTCCGGGGTGATCTGTCGATCGTGCTGGACTCGGCGGGCCGTCCGCGCGCCCTGCTGCGCACCACCGAGGTCGCCACGGTGCCGTTCTCCGAGGTGTCCGAGGAGCACGCCGCCGCCGAGGGTGAGGACGATCGGACGCTGGCGAGCTGGCGCCGCGAGCACGAGAAGTACTGGCGCCGGGTGCTGGAGCCGCTGGGCGAGCAGTTCAGCGACGACCTGCCGGTGGTGACCGAGCGGTTCGAGCTGCTGTACCCGCGCCCGGGCGACCGCGGATGAGCACGTCCCGGCTGTCGGTGGCGGTCCGGGTCCTCAGCGTGCTCCTGGTGGGGCTGGTGTCGATCCGGCTGCTGTCGGTCGTCGCGCCCGATGGCCTGCGGGTCTGGATCCTGGCCGGGCTGCCGGTCGCGCTGCTGCTGGCCGCCGGGTTAGTGGTACTGCTGGCCGGCCGGCCCCGGCTGCTGGCCCGGCGGGTGGCCCGGTTGCGCCCCGGCGCGCCGGTGATCGCCGCGGTGACCACGATCGAGACCCGGGCGGATGCGCGGGTGTCCGGTGCGGTGGAGCGGGGCTGGGACGAACTCGGCGGGTCGCCGGTGGCGCTGGCCGTGCTGTCGGACCGGGTGGAGGTCTGGGCGGCGGGGGAGGACCGGCCGCGGTGGGCGATCACCCGGCGACCGGAGTTCCCGCCCGCGGCGGTGCTGGGCACGATGCCGCTGTCCGGGGTGGTGCGGGTCCAGCCGACCCCGGCGCTGCAGTTCACCGACGGCGTCTCCCGGGTCACGGTGCTGCCGGTGTACTCGGCGTTCGGGGTGTCGGCCCCGGCGCGGGCGATGGCGGCGGTGCAGCGGGCGCTGGCGGAGTTGGGCGTGCCGTTCACCGGGCCGGCCGGGCAGTGACGCCGTCGGGCGTGGTCCGGGCGGTGCGGGCGGTCGCCGTCGTGGTCGGGCTGGTCGCGGTGATCCGGCTGGGCGGTGCGCTGGTCGATCCGCAGGCGCGCGGCCTGGTCCTGGTCGCGGTCGTGCTCTCGGTGCTGCTGATCGGGGCGGTGATGCTGGCGGTGGCCGGCCGGTTGCGGCGGTGGGCGGCGCAGGTCGCACGGCTGCGCCCCGGGGCGGTGGTGATCCCCGGGTACACCACCGCGGAGACCCGGGTCGAGGCCCGGTTGCTGGGTGCACCGGAACGCGGCTGGAACGAGATGGGCGGCACGCCGGTGGTGATCGCGGCGCTGCCGGACCGGTTCGAGGTCTGGGCGCGGGGCGAGGACCGACCGCGCTGGGTGGTGCTCCGCCGGCCGGAGTTCGCGCCGATGGCGGTGCGCGGGTCGATCGGGGTGCGGCGTCCGCCGTCGCTGCGGCTGACCGACGGCCGGGCGCAGGTCACGCTGGCCCCGGCCTATGCGGCGCTGCGGGGCACGATCGTCGGGTCGCGGGCCGATCTGGCCCGGGCGCTGGCCGAGCTGGGCGCCCCGCAGTCGTCCATGATGTGATCACCCGGTCCCGCAGAGTGGGACGACCCGCTACCCTCGACCCATGGCGCAGCAGATCGATCTGGCAGTCGTCGCGGGCGACGGCATCGGCACCGAGGTGGTCGAGCAGGGGCTGCTCGCCCTGGAGGCCGCCCTCACCGGCACCGGTCGCACGCTGCGCACCACCGACTTCGACCTGGGCGCCCGCCGCTGGCACGCCACCGGTGAGACGCTCACCGACGACGACCTGGCCGCGATCCGGACCCACGACGCGATCCTGCTCGGCGCGATCGGCGACCCGAGCGTGCCCTCCGGCGTGCTGGAGCGCGGGCTGCTGCTCAAGCTGCGGTTCGCCCTGGACCACTACGTGAACCTGCGCCCGGCCAAGCTGTTCCCCGGGGTGTCCTCCCCGCTGGCGGACCCCGGCGAGATCGACTTCGTGGTGGTCCGGGAGGGCACCGAGGGCCCGTACGTCGGCAACGGCGGCGCGATCCGGGTCGGCACCCCGCACGAGGTCGCCAATGAGGTCAGCGTCAACACCGCCTTCGGGGTGGAGCGGGTGGTCCGGGACGCCTTCGCCCGCGCCGCGGCCCGTCCGCGCCAGAAGCTCACCCTGGTGCACAAGCACAACGTGCTGGTGCACGCCGGTCACCTGTGGCGCCGGACCGTCGAGGCGGTCAATGCCGAGTTCCCGCAGGTCACCGTCGACTACCTGCACGTCGACGCGGCGACCATCTTCCTGGTCACCGACCCGTCCCGGTTCGACGTGATCGTCACCGACAACCTGTTCGGCGACATCCTCACCGACCTGGCCGGCGCGGTGGTCGGCGGGATCGGGCTGGCCGCCTCCGCGAACATCAACCCGGACCGCACCGCGCCGAGCATGTTCGAGCCGGTGCACGGCTCCGCCCCGGACATCGCCGGGCAGGGCAAGGCCGACCCGACCGCGACCGTGCTGTCCGTGGCGCTGCTGCTCGACCACCTCGGGCTGCCCGACGCCGCGGCGAAGGTCGAGGCCGCGGTGGCCGCCGACGTGCTGGAGCGGTCCGGGCGAGTACGCACGACGGCCGAGGTGGGCAAGGACCTCGCCGCGCGCATCGCCGGCTGAGGCCCCACCGGGCAGGTCCGGCCACCCGGCCGACCGCGTCCCGGCCTGCGCTGTCCGTCCGGCCGTCGCCCCGGGTACCGTCATGCTGTTCCAGGCGAACGCCAGGTGAAAGGCCCCGCGCGATGAGCATCTCCGACACGACCCCCCGCACCTTCCAGGTGCACCCCACCGACACCCCGACCACCGGTGCCGACCTCGAGGCACTGCTCGCGGCGCCCAAGTTCGGCTCGGTGTTCACCGACCACATGGCCCGGATCTCCTGGAGCCAGGACGCCGGGTGGCACGACCACCGGGTGGAGAAGTACGGCCCGCTGCAGCTCGACCCGGCCACCGCGGTGCTGCACTACGCCCAGGAGATCTTCGAGGGTCTCAAGGCCTACCGGCACGACGACGGCTCGGTGTGGACCTTCCGCCCCTGGGCCAACGGCGAGCGCCTGCAGCGGTCCGCGCGCCGGCTGGCCCTGCCCGAGCTCAGCGTCGAGGACTTCCTGGGCTCGATCCAGGCGCTGGTCCGCACCGACCTTGACTGGGTGCCCTCCGGCGAGGAGACCAGCCTCTACCTGCGGCCGTTCATGTACGCCTCGGAGCCGTTCCTGGGCGTGCGGGCCAGCCTGGAGGCCGAGTACCTGGTGATCGCCAGCCCGGTCGGGTCGTACTTCGCCGGGGGTGTGCGACCGGTGTCGATCTGGGTGGCCGAGGACTACCACCGGGCGGGTCCCGGCGGCACCGGCAACGCCAAGTGCGGCGGCAACTACGCGGCCAGCCTGCTCCCGCAGCAGGAGGCCTACGCCAAGGGCTGCGAGCAGGTCTGCTTCCTGGACGGGGCGACCAACACCCTGCTGGAGGAGCTCGGCGGGATGAACGTCTTCCTGGTCCGGGCGGACGGCACCGTGGTCACCCCGCGGCTGACCGGCACCATCCTGGAGGGCGTCACCCGCTCCTCGATCCTCACCCTGCTGTCCGAGCAGGGCCACGCCATCGAGGAGCGCGACATCCCGCTGACCGAGCTGCTGGCCGGCCTGGCCGACGGCAGCATCGCGGAGGTCTTCGCCTGCGGCACCGCCGCGGTGGTCACCCCGATCGGCCGACTGGCCGGTGCGGGCTTCGACCAGACCGTCGGCGACGGCGGAGCGGGGACGACCACGATGTCGATCCGGCGCCAGCTGACCGACATCCAGTACGGCCGGGCCGCCGACCCGCACGGCTGGATGCACCGCCTGGTCTGACTCGCCCCGGCCCACCGCCGCACCGCTCCACCGCTCCACCGAGAGTGCACGAATGCACGTCTCTCCACCCGGGAGGCGTGCATTCGTGCACTCTCGGCGTGGTGGCTGCGGGCGCGCGGGGCGGTGCAGGCGGATCGTCCGGTCCGCGGACGTGCGTGACGGGCGGCCCGGGGTGTGCCACCATGTGGCCGTGACCACACTGTCGCTCATTGCCTAGCGCGTCCGCATCATCCCCGCGGACGCGCCGACCTCCCGATCCCGGGGGGTCTTTTTGTTGCTGCACTCGCCTGCGGCCGCAGCCCCGTCGCACCATCCACGCCGACCAGCACCGAGCATCCCGGTCCGTCGCCCGGATCCCTGCCGAGAAGAGTCACCGTGAGCACCACCCCGTTGCCCCCCACCGGCTGGGCACACGCCCCGCGCGGCGCCGGCGAGCGTCCCGGCGCCTTCGACGTCTACGACACCACGCTGCGCGACGGCGCCCAGCAGGAGGGGATGAACCTCTCGGTGTCCGACAAGCTGGCGATCGCGCCGCTGCTGGACGAGCTCGGCGTCGGGTACATCGAGGGCGGCTGGCCGGGGGCGATCCCGAAGGACACCGAGTTCTTCGCCCGGGCGGCCAAGGAGCTCCGGCTGCGGCACGCCGTGCTCGCGGCCTTCGGCGCCACCCGCAAGCCGGGCGTCCGGGCCTGGGACGACCCGCAGGTGCGGGCGCTGCTGGACTCCGAGGCGCCGGTGGTGACCCTGGTGGCCAAGAGCGACATCCGGCACGTGGAGCGGGCGCTGCGCACCGACGGCCCAGAGAACCTCGCGATGATCGCCGACACCGTCGCGGTGCTGCGCCGGGAGGGCCGCCGGGTGGTGGTCGACGCCGAGCACTTCTTCGACGGATACGCCTACGACCCGCAGTACGCGCTCAGCGCGCTGCGCACCGCGGTGGAGGCCGGCGCGGAGACCGTGGTGCTGTGCGACACCAACGGCGGCATGCTCCCCGCCGGGGTGTTCGCCACGGTGACCGCGGTGCGCGAGCAGGTGCCGGACGCCCGGCTCGGCATCCACGCCCACAACGACTCCGGCTGCGCGGTGGCGAACAGCATCGCGGCGGTCGAGGCCGGGGCGGTCCACCTGCAGGGCACCGTGAACGGCTACGGCGAGCGCACCGGCAACGCCGACCTGCTCGCCACGGTCGCCAACCTGGAGCTCAAGACCGGTCGTCATGTGCTGGCCCCGCCCCCGGACGGCACCGGCGGTCTGGCCGAGCTGACCCGGATCGCGTACCAGATCAGCGAGATCACCAATATCGCGCCGTTCGCCCGGCAGCCCTACGTCGGCGCCAGCGCCTTCGCGCACAAGGCCGGGCTGCACGCCTCGGCGATCAAGGTCGACCCGGATCTGTACCAGCACATCGACCCGACCGCGGTGGGCAACGACATGCGGATGCTGGTCTCCGACATGGCCGGCCGCGCGTCGGTGGAGCTCAAGGGCCGCGAGTTCGGCCTGGACCTGACCGGGCAGCACGATCTGCTCGGCCGGGTCACCCAGCGGGTCAAGGACGCCGAGGCGCAGGGCTACACCTACGACGCCGCCGATGCCTCGTTCGAGCTGCTGCTGCTGGAGGAGGTCGAGGGCGGCCGGCCCGGATACTTCCGGGTGGAGAGCTGGCGCACCATCGTCGAGCGCGCCGGATCCCGCGGCACCCCGGCGACCGCCGAGGCGACGGTGAAGCTGCACGCCGGCGGTGAGCGGATCGTCGCCACCGGCGAGGGGAACGGCCCGGTCAACGCCCTGGACGCCGCGCTGCGCCTGGCCCTGCTGCGGGTGTACCCGGAGCTGGCCGAGTTCGAGCTGATCGACTTCAAGGTCCGGATCCTCGACACCAATCACGGCACGGACGCGATCACCCGGGTGCTGATCGAGACCACCGACGGCACCACGGCCTGGAGCACGGTCGGGGTCGGGCCGAACCTGATCGAGGCCGCCTGGGAGGCACTGACCGACTCGGCGATCTGGGGTCTGCGCAACCGGGGCGTCGACCCGCGCTGAAAACAAGCGGCGCCCAGCTGAGGTGCCGCAGTACCGTCCCCCGCATGGGAACGCTGAACAGCGGCTCGGCGACGCCGGGCCCCTTCGCGATGATCCGGATCCGGCGCGCCTGAGCGCGCGGACCGGTTCATCCGCTCGGCCCGCGCCGCCACCCGATGCCCACGGCACCGGACGGCGGGGCGCCAGCGTCCCCACCGGTGCTCCCGCCTCGGCGACCGGAGCCCAGCCATGCGATCCGATCACGGCGGCCGACACGAACTCGGCCAGAACTTCCTGCACCACCCGCCCACCGTCCGGCGCGTCGTCGACCTGGTCGCCGACGCCTGCGGCCCGATCCTGGAACTGGGCGCGGGGGATGGCGCCCTCACCGTCCCGCTGAGCCGGCTCGGCCGCCCGCTGACCGCGATCGAGCTCGACGAGCACCGCGCCCGGCGCCTGGCCGCACGGCTGCCCGCCGTTCGGGTCCGGCGTGCCGACGCTCTCACCGTGCCGCTCGACGCGCCGGTGGTGGTCGGCAACGTGCCGTTCCACCTCACCACGCCGATCCTGCGCCGGCTGCTCGATGACGACTCCTGGCAGCACGCCGTCCTGCTCACCCAGTGGGAGGTGGCCCGCAAACGCGCCGGGGTGGGCGGGCGCACCCTGCTCACCGCCCAGTCCGACCCCTGGGTGGCCGCGTCCCTGCACGGCCGGGTGCCCGCGGAGGCGTTCCGGCCGCGACCCGGGGTGGACGGCGGGCTGCTCGTGCTGCGGCGGCGCGAGCGGCCCCTGGTGCCGGTGTCCGAGCGGCGGCGGTACCGGGAGTTCGTCCGGCAGGTGTTCCAGGGCCGCGGCCGGGGGATCGGGCAGATCCTGGGCGGACGCGCCGGGGGCGAGCTCCGGCGGCTCGGGGTGCCGTCGTCGGCGCTGCCGCGGGAGTTGACGCCGGAGCAGTGGGCGGGGCTCTGGGCAGCGGTGGGACGACGAGCGGCTCCCGTCGGGGCGGCCCGCGGCCGGCCAGGGGAGCGGGGGCGACCGCGGGGCGGGTGGCGGGCCTAGGATCGATCCCGTGCGAGGCGAGTACAAGGTTCCCGGCGGCAAGCTCGTGGCGGCAGAGGTCGAGGTCACCGATGGCCGGCTGTCCACGGTCCACATCAGCGGCGACTTCTTCCTGGAGCCGGACACCGCGCTGGAGGTGATCGACGCGGCGCTCACCGGACGTCCGGCCGATGCCCGGGTGGCGGAGCTGACCGAGGCGATCGACACCGCGCTGGCCCGGGCCGAGTCGGACGGCAGCCTGCCGGAGCCGGTGACCATGGTCGGCTTCACCGCCGAGGCGGTGGCGATCGCGGTGCGCCGGGCGCTGGGGCACGCGACGGGGTGGCAGGACCACACCTTCGAGGTGATCCACCCGGGTCCGCTGCCGCCGGCGACGCTGGGCGCGCTGGACCAAGTGCTGACCGAGGAACTGGCCGCCGGTCGTCGTGGTCCGACCCTGCGGTTCTGGGAGTGGAACGAGCGCGCGGTGTTCATCGGGTCGTTCCAGTCGCTGCGCAACGAGGTCGACCCGGAGGGGGTGGCCAAGCACGACGTGACGGTGGTGCGCCGGATCTCCGGTGGCGGGGCGATGTTCATGGAGGCCGGCAACTGCATCACGTTCTCGCTGGTGGTGCCCGCATCGCTGGTGGACGGACTGTCCTTCGAGCAGAGCTACCGGTTCCTGGACGACTGGGTGATCGGCGCACTGGCCGAGGTGGGCGTGACGGCCACCTTCGCGGGGCTGAACGACATCGCCTCCCCGGCGGGCAAGATCGCCGGGTCGGCGCAGAAGCGGCTGGCCGGCGGTGCGGTGCTGCACCACATGACGATGGCCTACGACATCGACTCGGCGAAGATGCTGGAGGTGCTGCGGATCGGGCGGGAAAAGCTGTCCGACAAGGGCACCACCAGCGCGAACAAGCGGGTGGACCCGGTGCGCTCGCAGACCGGCATGGCGCGCGAGGACGTGATCGCCGCCTTCGACGCCTACTTCCGCAGCCGGTACCGCGCGGTGGACTCCGAGCTCCGGCCGGAGGAGATCGCCCGGGCCGAGCAGCTGGTGGCGGAGAAGTTCGGCAACCCGGAGTGGACCGCCCGGGTGCCCTGACCCACCGGCCCCGGCTGACCCACCGGCCCCGACAGGCAGGACGGTGCCGTCAGCTCAGCACGACCACCAGCGCGGCGACGCCCAGCAGCAACGCCCCGCCCGCACACAGGGCCGGCGTCCGCCCGCCCGGGCCCGGCACCCGGTCCGGTTCCCGGTCGATCACCGCCGCCCAGCGCCGGGCGCGCAGGTCACCGGCGCGCGCCAGGGCCAGGGCGGCCAGGACACCGGCGGTCGCGAGCAGCCAGATCGCCGGGCCGGTCAGCGGTTCGAGCACCTTGCCCGCCGCGAGTGCACCGGTCGCCAGGCCGAGCGAGGTGCGGCGCCAGGCCAGGGCGGTGCGCTCGGGCTGCACCCCGGGCGGGGCGGCGTCACCGGCGGCCGGCCCGGTCATCGCAGCAGCAGTCCGATCAGGACCAGCACCCCGGCCAGTGCCACCCCGGCGGCGAGCGGGCTGCTGAGCACCGGGGCGGGCAGCGGCCGGCGTTCCCGCATCGCCCGCTCGGCGCGCGCCCAGCCGACCCAGGCCTGGACCGGCGCGACGATGCCGAGCGCGATCAGCAGCAGCGAGGCCGCCAGCCGCCACTGCGGCTGCACCGGCAGGTCCAGGGCCTCCAGAGCGACGCCACCGGCGAGCAGCGCCAGCGAGGTCCGGATCCAGGCCAGGAAGGTCCGCTCGTTGGCCAGGGAGAACCGGGCGTCGGGTTCCTGGCCCCGGTCGAACACCGAGCGGGGGAACCGGCGGTCGCCGCTCATCCCCGGGCCCCGAACACCGCGGTGCCGACCCGGACGATGGTCGCCCCCTCCTGCACGGCCGCCTCCAGGTCCCGGCTCATCCCCATCGACAGCTCGGTGGTGCCGATCCGTGCGCCCAGGTCGCGCAGCCGGGCGAAGCCCGCCCGGACCAGGTCCTGGTCGGGGGAGTTCGCGCCGATGGTCATCAGGCCACGCAGCCGCAGCCGGTCCAGGGCGCGCACCCGGTCGGCGAGCGCCTCGGCGTCGGCCGGGGACACTCCGCTCTTGGTCGGTTCGCCGGAGACGTTCACCTGCACCATGACGTCCAGGGTGCGGCCCTCGGCGGCACAGCGCCGGTCGAGGCGTTCGGCCAGGGCGGTGGAGTCGACGCTCTGCACGCAGCTCGCCCAGCGCAGGGCGGCGTTGACCTTGTTGGACTGCAGCGGGCCGATCAGGTGCAGTTCGGGGGCCAGATCGATCAGTTCCGGTGCCTTGGCGACCAGCTCCTGGACCCGGTTCTCCCCGATCAGGATCCGGTGGGCGGCGCCGGCGGTGGTGGCCGAGGCGGCGGCATCGGCGAGCAGGGCGGCGCGGATCGCGGCGGCATCCTGGGTCTTGGTGGCCAGCAGCAGGCGCACCGAGCCGGGGGAGCGCCCGGCGGCGGACTCGGCGGCGGCGATCCGGGCGCGCACCCGGGCCAGGCGTTGGTCCAGGCTCATCGGTCAGTCCCGGGCGATCGGTGCGACGACGGCCCCGGTCAGCCGCACCAGGTCGTCCGGGGCCAGCTCCACATCCAGGCCGCGCCGCCCGCCGGAGACGAACACGGTGTCGAACAGCCAGATCGTCTCGTCCAGCACGGTCGGGTGGGCGGTCTTCTGGCCGAGCGGGGAGATGCCGCCGACCACGTACCCGGTGGCGCGTTCGGCCGCCGCGGGGTCGGCCATCGCCGCCTTCTTGCCTCCGGCCGCCTGGGCGAGCGCCTTGAGATCGAGCTTGGCGGTGACCGGCACCACCGCGACCGTGAGGGTGCCGTCGACGGAGGTCATCAGCGTCTTGAACACCCGCTCCGGCTCCACCCCCAGCACCGCCGCCGCCTCCAGGCCGTAGCCGAGCGTGGAGGACGGGTCGTGCTCGTAGGGGTGCACGGTGTGCGCGACCCCGGCGGCGGCCAGCGCGACCAGGGCCGGGGTGCCGGTGGGGTGCTGCTTGGCGCGGCTCACGCCCTCAGGGTAGCCAGCCGAGGTCAGACCGCGAGCCCCACCAGGTTGCCGATCCCGAAGGTCACCGCCATCGCCAGCGAACCGCCCACCACGTTGCGCAGCACCGCCCGCGGGACCGGGGAACCGCCGAGCTTCGCCGACACCGCGCCGGTGAGCACCAGTGCCAGCGCAACGGCGCCGAACGTCGCCGGGACCCGCAGCCCGCCGAGCGGGGCCAGCACCATCAGCATCGGGATCGCACCACCGGCGATGAAGGCCAGCAGCGAGGCGAAGGCGGCGTGCCAGGGGTTGGTCAGTCCGGCATCCTCGGCCATGACGCCGTGCGCCTGCATGGTCAGTTCCGCGTCGCGCTGGCTGCTGACCGAGACGTACTCGCCGGCCGCCATCGACAGTGCCCCGGCGACCAGGGCGGCCACTCCGGCCACGACGAGGCTGCGGGCATCGGAGGCGGCGCCGGCCACCCCGACCACGGTGGCGGCCACCGAGACGATGCCGTCGTTCGCGCCGAGCACCCCCGCGCGCAGCCAGTTCAGCCGCTCGGCGGTCGGCAGCGTGGGCGTGGGTTCCCGGCGTCCGATCAGGTGCTCCGACAGTGTGCTCATACCGCCACGGTAGGCCGGGAATCACCGGCTGTCATCGAAGGAAAACCTCACCTGACCTGCGCAAACGTAGGTCAGCCTTCCCTCAGGCAGGCCAGCCTTGCCACACCGATCGGCTCAGAGCGGGCCGACCGCGAGCACCCGCAGCCGCACCTCCCCGGCGGCGTCCGAGGCCGGCAGATCGACCAGCGCGTCGATCCGCCAGTCGTGGTCGCCCTCCGGGTCGTCCAGGATCTGGCGCACCGTCCACAGGTCGCCCCGGCCGCCGTGCTCCTCCGGGCGCTCGTCCACCTGGAACAGCAGTGGGCCGCGGGCGGCGGGGGCGGTCAGGATCTCGTCGTGGTCGTCGTAGAACGGGTCCAGCGCGTCGCCCCAGCGGTCGGCGTCCCAGGGCACGTCGTCCGCATCCAGGTCGCCCAGAGCGCCCAGTGCCCGGTAGTCCTCCCGGGAGGCCAGGTCGACCCGGCGGAACAGCGCGCCGCGGACCAGCGCCCGGAACGCCCGGCGGTTGGTGGTGATCGGCGGGGGAGTGTCGTCCTCCGGCCGGGACTCGGTGACGGTGGCGTCGTCCAGGTCCTCCGGGTGCGCCAGCCGCTCCCACTCGTCCAGCAGCGAGGAGTCGGTGCCGCGGACCACCTCGCCCAGCCACTCGATCAGGTCGCGCAGGTCCTCGGTGCGGGCCTCCTCCGGCACGATCTGGCGCAGCGCCCGGAAGGCGTCGGCCAGGTAGCGCAGCAGCACGCCCTCGGTGCGGTCCAGCTGGTAGAGCGAGACGTACTCGGTGAAGGTCGCCGCCCGCTCGTGCATGTCCCGGACCACCGACTTGGGCGACAGTTCGTGGTCGGCCACCCAGGGGTTGGACTTCCGGTAGGTGACGAAGGCGGCGGTCAGCAGCTCGGCCAGCGGCTGCGGGTAGTTGATCTCCTCCAGCAGCGCCATCCGCTCGTCGTAGTCCAGGCCGTCCGCCTTCATCTGGGCGACCGCCTCGCCCTTGGCCTTGTTCAGCTGGGCGGACAGCACCTGGCGGGGCTCGTCCAGGGTCGCCTCGATCACGCTGACCACGTCGTGCGCGTAGCCCGGGTCCTCCGGGTCGAGCAGGTCCAGGGCGGCGTAGGCGAAGGGCGACAGCGGCTGGTTCAGGGCGAAGGTCGGCGGGATGTCCAGGGTCAGCCGCACCGTGCGCCGGCCGTCCGGCAGCGTCACCCGCTCGATCACCCCGGCGGTGCGCAGCGAGCGGTAGATCGCGATCGCCTGCCGGACCAGCCGGCCGCGGGCACCCTCCGGCTCGTGGTTGTCCAGCAGCAGGTGGCGCATCGCGGCCACCGGGTCGCCGTCGGGCCGGGCCAGCACGTTCAGCACCATGGCGTGCGAGACGGTGAACGAGGAGGTCAGCGGCTCGGGGTCGGCGTCGCGCAGCCGCTCGAAGGTCTTGTCGGTCCAGTTCACCGATCCGGGCGGCGCCTGCTTGCGGACGATCTTCTTCAGCTTCTTCGGGTCGTCACCGGCCTTGGCCAGCGCGCGCCGGTTCTCGATCACGTGCTCGGGCGCCAGCACCAGCACCTCGCCGACGGTGTCGAAGCCCGCCCGCCCGGCCCGCCCGGCGATCTGGTGGAACTCCCGGGCGGTCAGGTGGCGCATCTTCACCCCGTCGTACTTGACCAGGCTGGTCAGCAGCACGGTGCGGATCGGCACGTTGATCCCGACGCCCAGGGTGTCGGTGCCGCAGACCACCCGCAGCAGGCCCTTCTGGGTCAGCCGCTCCACCACCCGGCGGTACTTGGGCAGCATCCCGGCGTGGTGCACCCCGACCCCGTGCCGCAGCAGCCGGGACAGCGTCTTGCCGAAGCCGCTGCCGAACCGGAAGTCGCCCAGCTCCTCGGCGATGGCGGCCTTCTGGTCCTTGGAGGTCAGCGTCATGGACAGCAGCGACTGTGCCCGCTCGACGGCTTCCTTCTGGGTGAAGTGCACGAGGTACACCGGCGAGCGGTGGGTGGTGACCAGCTCCTCGACCAGCTCGTGCAACGGCTCGGCCACGTAGCTGAACGTCAGCGGCACCGGCCGCTCGGCCCCGGCGACCACCGCCACCCGGGTGCCGGTCCGCCGCTGGAGGTCCTCGACGAAGAACGACACGTCGCCGAGGGTGGCGCTCATCAGCAGGAACTGGGTGCGGGGCAGTTCCAGCAGTGGCACCTGCCAGGCCCAGCCGCGCTGCGGGTCGGCGTAGAAGTGGAACTCGTCCATCACGACCTGGCCGATGTCGGCCTCCGGGCCCTGGCGCAGCGCCTGGTTCGCCAGGATCTCGGCGGTGCAGCAGATGATCGGGGCGTCCGGGTTCACCGCGGAGTCGCCGGTCATCATCCCGACGTTGGCCGAGCCGAACGCCTCGACCAGGGCGAAGAACTTCTCCGACACCAGCGCCTTGAGCGGGGCGGTGTAGTACGTGCGGCGGCCCTGGGCCAGCGCGATGAAGTGCGCGGCGGTCGCCACCAGCGACTTGCCCGAGCCGGTGGGGGTGGCCAGGATCACGTGCTCGCCGGTGACCAGTTCCAGGATCGCCTCCTCCTGGTGCGGGTAGAGGCTCAGGCCCCGGTCCTCGGCCCACCCGGTGAAGGCCGCCACCAGGGCGTCGGCGTCGGTGGGGTCGGCGGGGATCCGGTCGGCGAGGGAGAGCACCGAGCGATCCTGTCATGCCGATTAGGGTGCAGCCCATGAGTGAGGACACCCCCACGGTCGAGATGTGGACCGACGGCGCCTGCAAGGGCAACCCGGGCGTCGGCGGCTGGGGGGCACTGCTGCGCGCCGGCAGCCATGAGCGCGAGTTGTTCGGGGGCGAGGAGCTCACCACCAACAACCGGATGGAGCTGACCGCGGTGATCGAGGGACTGCGGGCGCTGAACCAGCCCTGCCGGGTCACCCTGCACGTCGACTCGCAGTACGTGATGCAGGGCGTGACCAAGTGGATCGCCGGCTGGAAGCGCAACAACTGGCGCACCGCGGACAAGAAGGCGGTCAAGAACCAGGACCTGTGGCAGGCCCTGGACGCCGAGGTCGCCCGGCACGCCATCACCTGGAAGTGGGTGAAGGGGCATGCGGGCGACCCCGGCAACGAGCGGGCCGATCAGCTCGCGAACAAGGGTGTCGACCAGGTGCGGGCCGCGGGCTAGCCCTTCGGTTCGACCACCGTGGCGCCACCCTCGCCGACGCCGGTGTCACCGGCCACCGCGGCAGCGGTCTCGATCCGCTGCTCGTCGGCGGCCTCGGTCGCCGGGTCGTCCTCCCGGCCGGGCGTCTTCATGTTGAACTTCACGATCGCCCACCGGAACAGGAAGTAGTACACCAGCGCGTAGCCGAGTCCGATCGCGATCAGCCACAGCGGTTGTTCGGCGATCCGGAAGTTCAGCACGTAGTCGATCGCGCCGGCGGAGAAGCCGAAGCCGTCCCGGATGCCGAGAGCGTTGACCAGGGCCAGCGAGGTGCCGGTCAGCACCGCGTGGATCGCGTACAGCGGGTAGGCCACGTACACGAAGCTGAACTCCAGCGGCTCGGTCACACCGGTGACGAAGGCGACCAGCGCCGCCGAGCCCATCACACCGGCGATCACCTTGCGGTTCTTCGGCTTCGCGGTGTGGATGATCGCCAGCGCGGCGGCCGGCAGGGCGAACATCATGATCGGGAAGAACCCGGTGGTGAACGCCCCGGCGGTCGGGTCGCCGGCCAGGAACCGCGGGATGTCGCCGTGGAAGACCTCACCGGCGGCGTTGGTGTACTCGCCGAACTGGAACCACGGCAGCGAGTTCAGCAGGTGGTGCAGGCCGAAGGGCAGCAGCAGCCGGTTCAGCGTGCCGAAGATGAAGCCACCGAGCACGGTCGAGCCGGTGACCCAGTCGCCGGCGGCGGTGAACACGGTGTCGAAGGCCGGGTAGATCAGCGAGAACACCACGCCGATGATCAGCGAGGCACCGGCGGTGACGATCGGCACGAACCGCCGCCCGCCGAAGAACGCCAGATAGGTCGGCAGTTTGATCCGGGAGTACTTCTGGAACAGCAGCGCGGCGGTCAGGCCGATCACGATGCCGCCGAGCACCCCGTAGTTGATCAGTTCCTGGGTCTCGCCCTCGGGAGCCTTGCCCAGGATGGACGGGGACAGGGCGTCGGTGACGCCCTTGAACACCAGGTAGCCGACCAGGGCGGCCAGGCCGGTGGAGCCGTCGGCCTTGCGGGCGTAGCCGATGGCCACACCCAGCGCGAACAGGATCGGCAGGTTGCCGATCAGGGCATTTCCTGCGGCGGCGAAGACATCCGCCACCGGCTGCATCCAGGACCAGGTCCCGGCGAGCCCGTCGGCGCCGAGCATGTCCGGCTGGCCGAGCCGGAGCAGCAGCGCCGCGGCGGGCAGGGAGGCGATCGGCAGCATCAGCGAGCGGCCGATCCGCTGGAGTTGGGCGAAGCCGGGGAATCCGCGCTTCTGCTTCGCGGCGCCGCGGGCGTCCGCTGTGGTGGTGGTCATGGCACTCCTCGTTGCGTGCGGGTCAGTCCGCTGTGTGACGTGGATAACTTGTCTGGACCAGTTGCGCCAGAGTGGTCTGGACCAGCAGGATGTGTCAAGACCGCCCGAAAGGACACGCGATGACGCAACCAGCTGGTTACAAACACCAGGCCGTGCGCGCCTACCTGGCCGCCCTGGTGGACGAGCTGGGCGTCGGCGACCCGATCCCGTCCGAACGGGCGCTTTGCGACCGGTTCGGCGTGTCCCGGATGACCGTCCGCCAGGCGGTGGACGCCCTGGTCGCCGAGGGAGTGCTCCGGCGCGAGCAGGGCCGCGGGACATTCGTGGCGCCGCGGTTGATCGACTTCGAGATGCGCCTGACCACCTTCGGCGAGGAGATGCGCGCCCGGGGGATGGAACCCGCCAGCCGGGTGCTCACGGCCGCCCGGGTGCCCGCCACGCCGGCGATCGCCGAGTCGCTGCAGATCGAGGTCGGCGACCCGCTGCACCACCTGGCCCGGATGCGCAGCGCCGACGGCGAGCCGATGAGCGTCGAGCGGCTGTGGGTGCCGGTCGCCCTGGTGCCCGAGCTGTTCGACGACGGCGTGCCGGAGAGCGTGTACGGCGCCCTGCGCGACGCCGGGTGTGCCCCGTCCTGGGGTGAGGACACCCTGTCCGCCGGCGAGGCCACCGATCAGGAGGCCGAGCTGCTCGGCCTCACCCCCGGCCGCCGGGTCGTGATGCGCGCCGAACGCCGGACCTATGCCGACCTCGGGCCGTGCATGTTCTCCCAGGCCACCTACCGCAGTGATCGCTACAGCGTCTGGGTGCCGCTGCGCGCGCCCGGCGCCGTGCTGACCCCCCGACAGCGCAACGACGAGCAGGTGAGCGCATGACCAGCCGACGACTCCGAGTCGCCGCGACCTCCGGCAGCACGCAGGCCGCCGACATCCTGGCCGGACTGGGCGGTGTGCAGAACATCGTCGAGATCGAGCCCTGCACCACCCGGCTGCGCTGCCTGGTGACCGATCCGTCCCGGGTGGATCTGCCCGGACTGCGGGCAGCCGGGACCTTCGGCGTGATGACCCAGGGCCGGGTGGTCCAGATTGTGATCGGCCCGCAGGTCGACACGCTGGCCTCCGACCTCGACGACCTGCTCTGACCCACGAACCTGCACCACCCACGAAGGAGAGACCCATGAGCAAGGCAGCCCAGATCCTCGCCGCCCTCGGTGGCGACGACAACATCGTCGACCTCGAGCCCTGCATCACGCGGTTGCGGGTCGAGGTGAACGACCCGTCCCAGGTCGATGAGGCCGGTCTCAAGGCCGCGGGTGCGATCGCGGTGGTCTTCGGCGGCGACGGCGTGCAGGTGATCGTCGGCCCGGAGGCGGACACGCTGGCCTCGGACATCGAGGACCTGCGCTGATGGCGGCGTTGTCCGTCCTGGCCCCGGTGGCGGGCACGGTCGTCGCGCTCGCGGATGTCGACGACCCGGTGTTCTCCGGCGAGATCGTCGGCCCGGGTCTGGCGATCGAGCCGGACCCGGTGGCCGGCGGCCGGGTGGTCGCGCCGGTGGCGGGCACCGTGGTCAAGATGCATCCGCACGCCTTCGTGCTGGCCACCGACGACGGCAAGGGCGTCCTGGTGCACCTGGGGATCAACACGGTGCAGATGGGCGGCGAGGGCTTCACCCTGCACGCGACCGAGCAGGACCGGGTCGAGCCCGGGCAGGTGCTGGTCGAGTGGGACCCGGCGGCGGTGACCGCCTCCGGCCGGCCCGCGGTGTGCCCGGTGATCGCGCTGGACGCCGACCCGTCCGCGGTCGAGCGGCTGGCGGCCCCCGGGACGGCGATCGCCCCGGGCGACCCGTTGCTCGCGATCGGCTGACGGTCCCGGGCGGGCGGTCGGGGACGACGTGATACTGGTCACGTGTCCTCGATCGCCGCGCGACTGCGCACCCTGCCCGCCCTGACCGGCGACCTGCCCGAGGTCGACCCGTTCAGCCTGTCCGCGGACCCGGCGACCGCCTTCGTCGACTGGCTGGAGGCCGCGATCGACGTCGGGGTGCCGGAGCCGCACGCGCTCGGGGTGTCCACGGTGGACGCCGACGGGCAGCCCCGCTCCCGGGTGGTGCTGCTGACCGACGTGGTGGACGGCTGCTGGCGGTTCGCCACCGACGGTCGCTCGCAGAAGGCCCTGGACCTGATGGCCGACCCGCGGTGCGCGCTGACGGTGTACTGGCAGCCGCTGGGCCGTCAGGTCCGGATCGTCGGCCGGGCCGAGCAGGTGCCGGAGGCCGATCGGCGGGCCGATTTCCTGGCCCGGTCGCCCAGTGCCCGGGCCTCACTGCTGGCCGGGGTGCCTGGGCAGCCGCTGGCGTCGGTGGAGGACATGCAGGCCCAGGTGCGCCGGGCCCGGGACCGGGTGGACCGGGAGCCGGGGCTGGTCGCCGAGGACTGGCAGGTCTGGGCGGTGCGCGCCGAGGAGGTCGAGTTCTGGCAGGGCGTCTCGGACCGGGCGCACATGCGCTTGCTGTACCGGTGGGACGGCGTCAGGTGGGATCGGCGCCTGATCTCCCCGTGACCGGGGGCAGCACGTCCGGGGCGATGTCCGCCGAGCGCTGCGCGATCCGGTGCAGCACCCGCTCGGCCGGCCCGCGGCCGAACCGGCGCCGCCAGTCCCAGCACGCCGCCACGATCACCACCAGGAACACCAGCCAGACCACGGCGGTCGGCTCCCAGACCACCCCGGCACCGGCGAACCAGATCACCAGGATGTGCCCGGCGTAGGCGGTCAGCGCCAGTTGCCCGGTCGCCGCCAGGGGCGCGGTCGCCCGGGGCAGTCGTCCGGCCAGCCACAGGCACGCCACCAGCGTGAGCAGCCCGACCCCGATGTTCCCCAGCACCTCCGGCGTGCTGGAGCTGTGCGGCTCGGAGGTGACCAGCTGCTCGAGCGTCACCCCGGGCAGCACCGGCGTGGTGACCGGCAGCACCCGGGTCAGCACCGCCGCCGACCCGTAGCCCAGCACCGCCGCGGCCGCGCCGCCGATCAGCAGCCGCCGCCGGGTGACCGGGCTGCCCAGGTCCGCCCGGGTCACCGCCAGCCCGACCAGCAGATAGGCGATCCAGACCAGCGCCGGGTAGTACTCGCCCAGCACCAGGTCGACGATGCCGCCGCCGTTCCAGGTCGGCTGGACCAGGTCGGCCAGTAGCGGCCGCAGCTGCGGGGCGATCAGCACCACCAGCCCCGCGGCCACCAGCAGCCGGGCCGGCGAGGTCCGCAGCAGGCAGGCCGCCACCGCGAACAGCAGCGCGTAGGTCGGCAGGATGACCACCACCGGGGTGTTCAGCGCGGCCAACACCACCCCGAGCGCCAGCAGCACGAACGCCCGGACCAGGATCCGGGTCCGGGCCTGCACCCGCCGGATGCCCGCCACCGGCTCCGCACCGCCGGACATCAGCGCCACCGACACCCCGGACAGCAGCACGAACAGCGCGGCCGACCGCCCGTCGGCGACCTCCAGCAGCCACCACTGCGGCCCGACGTGCGCGGTGACCATGCCCAGCACGGCGAGCCCGCGGGCGAGGTCGATCCCCTCGATCCGTCGCATGCGGTCACGGTAGCGGTGCGGCCCAGGTCTCAGAGGGCAAGACACCCGGTCCCGAAACCTGGGCAGCGGATCTAGCGTGGACCCGTGACCACCCCTGCACCCGAGGTCTACACCCACGGACACCATGACAGCGTGCTGCGCTCGCACCGCTGGCGCACCGCCGAGAACTCCGCCGCCTACCTGCTGCCTGCCCTGGAGCCGGGGCAGCGGCTGCTCGACGTCGGCTGCGGCCCCGGCACCCTGACCCTCGGCCTGGCCGCCCGGGTCGCGCCGGGCGAGGTGATCGGGATCGACCGCTCCGAGGCGGTGATCGAGCTGGCCCGGGACGAGGCCCGCCGCGCCGGCGCCACCAACGTCGAGTTCCAGACCGGTGACGCCTACCACCTGCCGGTCGAGGACGACAGCGTCGACGTCGCGCACGCCCACCAGTTGCTGCAGCACCTGCAGGACCCGGTCGCCGCGCTGGTCGAGCTGCGCCGGGTGGTCCGCCCCGGCGGCGTGGTCGCGGTGCGGGACGCCGACTATGCCGGGATGACCTGGTTCCCGCAGGACCCGGCCCTGGACGAGTGGTCCGCGCTCTACCACGAGGTCACCCAAGCCAACGGAGCCGAGGCGGACGCCGGCCGGCGACTGCACTCCTGGGCACTGGAGGCCGGCTTCGACCCGGAGAACGTGGTCAGCACCGCCGGTGTCTGGTGCTATGCCTCACCGGAGGACCGGCGCTGGTGGTCCGGGCTGTGGGCCGAGCGCTGCACCGAGTCGGACTTCGCCCGGCAGGCGGTGGAGCACGGGCTCGCCGACGAGGTCGGCCTGGAGCAGCTCGCCGCCGGGTGGCGCGAGTGGGGCGAGCAGCCCGGCGGCTGGTTCGCGGTGCTGCACGGCGAGGTGTTGGCCCGGGTCTGAGCGTGCGGCACCGGCCCGGCGATTAGGCTCGGGGCCATGCGGATTGCGAGATTCACCACCGGAGACGACCCCCGCTACGCCCTCGTGGAGGGGGAGCCCGGCCAGGAGCAGCTGGTGGTCATCACCGGCGATCCGATCTACACCCCGGTGCAGCCCACCGGAGAGCGCATCCCGCTGGGCGACGGCGTCCGGCTGCTGGCGCCGGTGATCCCGCGCTCCAAGATCGTCGGGGTCGGCCGCAACTACGCCGACCACGCCGCGGAGATGGGCAACGAGGTCCCGGTCTCCCCGCTGCTGTTCCTCAAGCCGAACACCTCCGTGGTCGGCCCGGACGACCCGATCGTGCTGCCGGACTGGACCGAGGAGGTCTCCTACGAGGCCGAGCTGGCGGTGGTGATCGGCAAGGTCACCAAGGACGTCACCCCGGAGAACGCCCTGCACTACGTCTTCGGCTACACCGTCGCCAACGACATCACCGCCCGGGACGCCCAGCGCACCGACTCCCAGTGGGTCCGGGCCAAGGGCTTCGACGGCTCCTGCCCGCTCGGCCCCTGGGTGGTCCCCGGGCTGGACGTGGAGGATCTGGCGGTGCGGTCCCGGGTGAACGGCGAGACCAAGCAGGACGGGCGCACCTCGCAGCTGATCTTCGACGTGCCGGCCCTGATCTCGTACATCTCCGAGGTGATGACCCTGCTGCCCGGCGACGTGATCCTGACCGGCACCCCGGCCGGGGTCGGGCTGCTGGAGTCGCGCGACGTGGTCGAGGTCGAGGTGGAGGAGATCGGCGTGCTGCGGAACCCGGTGCTGCGCCGGGGCTGACGACCCCGCTAGGGTCGGCGGGCACCGCGCCAGCACGACGACAGGAGCGCCATGGACCTGCAGTCCGTGCTCGACACCGTGACCGACACCCTCTACAGCCACTGGCTGATCTACGTCCTGATCGGCGTGGGCCTGTGGTTCACCCTGCGCACCGGCTTCGTCCAGGTGCGGATGTTTCCCGCCATGCTGCGTCAGCTGTCCAGCTCGCGCACCGGCGCCGAGGGCGGCATCTCCTCCTTCCAGGCCTTCGCGGTCGGGCTCGCCTCGCGGGTCGGCACCGGGAACATCGCCGGGGTGGCGGTGGCGCTGACCCTCGGCGGGCCGGGTGCGGTGTTCTGGATGTGGGTGGTCGCCGCGGTCGGGATGGCCACCGGTCTGGTCGAGGCCACCCTGGCGCAGATCTTCAAGGTCCGGGACCCGGACGGCTCCTACCGGGGCGGCCCGGCGTACTACATCCAGCGCGGCCTGGGCTCGCGGCGGTGGGGGATCGTCTTCGCGGTGCTGCTGGTCTTCACCTTCGGCTTCGCGTTCAACATGGTGCAGGCGAACACCATCGCCAGCACCCTCGACTCCTCGCATGGCGTCCCGGTCGGGCTGACCGCGGTGCTGCTGATGGTGCTGGCGGCGCCGGTGCTGTTCGGCGGCGTGCGCCGGGTGGCCCGGGTGGCCGAGTGGATGCTGCCGCTGATGGCCGGCGCCTACCTGCTGCTGGCCGCAGTGATCATCGCGCTGAACCTGTCGGCGGTCCCGGACGTGCTGAGCCAGATCGTGCGGGGCGCCTTCGGGCTGGACACCGCGCTGGCCGGCACGGCGGGCGGCATCCTCGCGGCGGTGCTGAACGGTGCCCGGCGTGGGCTGTTCTCCAACGAGGCGGGGATGGGCTCGGCGCCGAACACCGCCGCCACCGCCACCGTCACCCACCCGGTCAAGCAGGGCCTGGTGCAGTCGCTCGGCGTGTTCGTCGACACCATGCTGGTCTGCACCGCCACCGCGTTCATCGTGCTGTGCGCCGGGCCCGAGGTGTACCTGCCGGGCCGCACCGAGCAGAGCGCCGGCGCCGTGCTGACCACCGACGCCGTGGTGCACGAGCTGGGCGGCTGGACCGCGGTGCTGATGACCGTGATCGTCTTCGTCTTCGCGTTCAGTTCGGTGCTGGGCAACTACGCCTACGCCGAGGTCAATCTCACCTTCCTCCGGGTGCGCGGCCGGGCGCTGACCCTGCTGCGCACCGCGGTGCTGGCGGCGGTCGGGCTCGGCTCGCTGGCCGCGCTGAACACGGTGTGGGCGATCGCGGACATCGCGATGGCGCTGATGGCGACGGTGAACCTGGTGGCGATCGTGCTGTTGTCGAGGTGGGCGCTGGGTGCGCTCGCGGACTTCCGGGCCGCCCGGGCGGCGGGGCGGGACGACCGGTTCGTCGGCCACGGCAACCCACTGCTGCCCGGCGACGTCCCGGGCGACGTCTGGGCACCGGGCGCCCGGGACGGGATCGTGGCGCTCGCGGCGGAGGGCGCGGCCGAGCCTCGCTAGGCTGGCGGGTGTGAGCTCCGACATCCGCGTTCGTTTCTGCCCGTCCCCGACCGGTACGCCGCATGTCGGCCTGATCCGGACCGCCCTGTTCAACTGGGCCTACGCCCGGCACGTCGGCGGCACGTTCGTGTTCCGGATCGAGGACACCGACCCGGCCCGCGACTCCGAGGAGAGCTACCAGCAGCTGCTGGACGCGCTGCGCTGGCTCGGCCTGGACTGGGACGAGGGGGTCGAGGTCGGCGGGCCGCACGAGCCCTACCGGCAGTCGCAGCGGATGGACCTGTACGCCGACGTCGCCCGGCGCCTGGTCGAGGGCGGCTACGCCTACGAGTCGTTCAGCACCCCGGAGGAGGTCGAGGCCCGGCACCGTGCCGCCGGCCGGGACCCGAAGCTGGGCTACGACGGCCACGACCGCGACCTGACCGACGAGCAGAAGGCCGCCTACCGCGCCGAGGGCCGTGAGCCGGTGCTGCGGCTGCGGATGCCGGACGAGGACATCACCTTCACCGACCTGGTCCGCGGCGACGTGACCTTCAAGGCCGGCTCGGTGCCGGACTACGTGATCGTGCGGGCCAACGGCCACCCGCTCTACACCCTGGTCAACCCGATCGACGACGCGCTGATGAACATCACCCATGTGCTGCGCGGCGAGGACCTGCTGTCCAGCACCCCGCGCCAGGTGGTGCTCTACCGGGCGCTGCTGGAGCTCGGTGTGGCCAGTGTGATGCCGGAGTTCGGCCACCTGCCCTACGTGATGGGCGAGGGCAACAAGAAGCTGTCCAAGCGCGACCCGGAGTCGAACCTGTTCCTGCACCGGGAGCGCGGCTTCACCCCGGAGGGCCTGCTGAACTACCTGTCGCTGCTCGGCTGGTCGATCGGCCCGGACCGGGACATCTTCACCGTGCCGGAGCTGGTCGAGGCCTTCGACATCCACGACGTGAACCCGAACCCGGCCCGCTTCGACCTGAAGAAGGCAGAGGCGATCAACGCCGACCACATCCGGATGCTGGCCCCCGACGACTTCCGCGACCGCCTGGTGCCCTACCTGCACCGGGCCGGCCTGGTGCTCGCGGACTCCTACGCCGACCTGGAGGCCGCCCACCGGCAGCTGCTGGATGCCGCCGCGCCGCTGATCCAGACCCGGATCAAGCTGCTCGGCGAGGCGCCGGACATGCTCGGCTTCCTGTTCGTCGACGACGCCGCGCTGGTGGTCGAGGAGGACGCCCGGGCCGCGCTCAAGGGCGAGCCCGCCGCCGCCCTGGACGCCGCCACCGCGGCCCTGGAGCCGCTGACCGACTTCAGCACCGCCACCGTCGAGCAGGCACTGCAGGCCGCCCTGGTGGACGGCCTGGGCCTCAAGCCGCGATTCGCCTTCACCCCGCTGCGGGTGGCGGTCTCCGGCCGCCGGGTCTCGCCGCCGCTGTTCGAGTCCCTGGAGCTGCTGGGCAAGGACTCCGCCCTGGCCCGGATCGCCGCCCTGCGCGCCACGCTGTGACCGCGGGGACCATCGACGGGGTCCTGTTCGACATCGACGACACCCTGGTCGACACCCGGGGCGCGTTCGCCCTGGCGCTGGCCGCGGTGTCGGCGGTGTGGCTGCCGGGCCTGGCGCCGGAGCGTGCCGGGGAGGTGCTGGCGCACTGGCGTGCCGACGTGCACGGCCGGTACCGCCAGTACACCCGCGGCGAGGTCGGTTACGACCAACAGCGGATGGACCGGGCCAACGACCTGCACCGGGACTTCGGCGGGCCGCAGCTGGACGAGCAGGGTTATGCCGAGTGGAACGCGCTGTTCGAGCGGACGTTCTCCGGTTCCTGGGCCGCGCACGCCGACGCCTCGGTGCTGGTGGACCGGTTGCTGGCGGCCGGGATCAAGGTCGGGGCGCTGTCGAATGCCGGCACCGCGTACCAGGTGCGCAAGCTGACCGGCGCCGGATTGATCGACCGGGTGCCGATGCTGGTCGGCGTGGACACCCTGGGCTTCGGCAAACCCGACCCCCGGGTGTTCACCGAGGCCTGCGCCCGGCTGGGCACCGCACCGGAGCGGACCGCCTACGTGGGCGATGAGCTGGATGTGGACGCCCGGGCGGCGACCGCGGCGGGCCTGACCGGGATCTGGCTGGACCGCAGCGGTGCCGGATCGGCGGTGCACGCCGGCCGGGTGGTGACGGCGGGGGAGTCGGACCGGGTGATCCGCTCGCTCGCGGAGCTGCCGGGGCTGCTCGGCCTGGACCGACCGGGCGATCGGCCCGGACCGGGCGCGTGACCGGCGGCACACCGGGGCCGGTTTGGTACCCGGGCCGCCGGTCCGGTAGTGTTCCCGGTCGGTACGGCGTCCACTGAGCGCCGGTCCTCCTCTCCCTCGTGGCGCCGGTCGCCGCGATGGAAAGCGGCCCGGACCAGGGGAAATGCCCGCCATTGGGGTATGGTGTAATTGGCAGCACGAGTGATTCTGGTTCACTTAGTCTAGGTTCGAGTCCTGGTACCCCAGCGCACGATCTGGTGGAGGAAGCCCCTCGGGGCGGATTTCGCAGGCCGCGCAGGATGCTGTAGAGTAGTTCCCGGTCAAGCCCGCACGGGTCTGATCACTAGGCCCCCATCGTCTAGCGGCCTAGGACGCCGCC
The DNA here is from genome assembly GCF_012396125.1 of Cellulomonas denverensis. Taxonomy (GTDB): domain Bacteria; phylum Actinomycetota; class Actinomycetes; order Actinomycetales; family Cellulomonadaceae; genus Cellulomonas; species Cellulomonas denverensis. The sequence goes on from NZ_JAAXOX010000012.1 coordinate 71,207, forward strand.
CTCTCACGGCGGTAACAGGGGTTCAAATCCCCTTGGGGGTACAGAGGAAAGGCCCGGTCACAGAAATGTGATCGGGCCTTTCTGGCTCTCTGGCCAGGAATGACCACCGGCCGGGCCACCCGTGGGCGACCCGGCCGGTGGGCGTCTCACTCCGAGGTGCGGCGCAGCACCTCGGTCAGCCGGTTGGCGGCGGAGACCACCGCGGCGGCGTGCAGCCGGCCGGGCTGGCGGGACAGCCGCTCCACCGGCCCGGAGATGGACACCGCGGCGACCACCCGGCCGGACTGGCCCCGGACCGGCGCAGAGACCGACGCCACGCCGACCTCGCGCTCGGACACCGACTGCGCCCAGCCGCGGCGGCGGACGCCGGACAGGATGGTGGCGGTGAACTTCGACCCCTGCAGGCCCCGGTGCAGCCGGTCTGGCTCCTCCCAGGCGAGCAGGATCTGCGCGGCCGAGCCGGCGGTCATGGTCAGGGTGGCGCCGACCGGGATCGAGTCCCGCAGGCCGATCGGGCGCTCGGCGGCGGCCACGCAGATCCGCTGATCGCCCTGGCGCCGGTACAGCTGGGCGCTCTCCCCGGTGTGGTCGCGCAGCGCGGTCAGCACCGGGCCCGCGGCGGCCAGCAACCGGTCCTCGCCGGCGGCGCTGGCCAGCTCGCTCAGCCGCGGGCCGAGCACGAACCGGCCCTGCATGTCGCGGCCCACCAGGCGGTGATGCTCCAGCGCGACGGCCAGACGGTGCGCGGTCGGCCGGGCCAGATGAGTGGCGTTGACCAGCTGCGCGAGGGTGGCGGGGCCCGCCTCAAGAGCGTTGAGGACGGCCGCGGCCTTGTCCAGAACGCCGACTCCGCTAGAGTTGTCCATAGGTCGATATTGGCGTCTCAGCCGCTGAGACGCAAGTGCGACACCCGAGAAACATCTCAGCGAGCCCCCACGCGAGAGGACCAGACATGGCCGGCACCCTGGCGGAGAAGGTGTGGGACGCCCACATCGTGCGACGAGGCACGGACGGCGCCCCGGACCTGCTCTACATCGACCTGCACCTGGTGCACGAGGTCACCAGCCCGCAGGCGTTCGAGGGCCTGCGGCTGGCCGGACGGCAGGTGCGCCGCCCGGACCTGACGCTGGCCACCGAGGACCACAACACTCCCACGCTCGACATCGATCTCCCGATCGCCGACGAGACCAGCCGCACCCAGATCGACACCCTGCGCAACAACGCCAAGGAGTTCGGTGTCCGGCTGCACTCGCTGGGTGACGCCGACCAGGGCATCGTGCACCAGGTCGGCCCGCAGCTGGGGCTGACCATGCCCGGCCTGACCGTGGTCTGCGGCGACTCGCACACCTCCACCCACGGCGCCTTCGGTGCGCTGGCCTTCGGCATCGGCACGTCCGAGGTCGAGCACGTGCTGGCGACCCAGACCCTGCCGCTGGCCCCGTTCAAGACGATGGCGATCACGGTCAACGGCGCCCTGCCGCTGGGCGCGACCGCCAAGGACATCATCCTCGCGGTGATCGCCAAGATCGGCACCGGTGGTGGTCAGGGCTACGTCCTGGAGTACCGCGGCGAGGCGATCCGGTCGCTGTCGATGGAGGGCCGGATGACGATCTGCAACATGTCGATCGAGGCCGGTGCCCGGGCCGGGATGATCGCCCCGGACCAGACCACCTTCGACTACCTCAAGGGCCGCCCGCACGCCCCCGAGGGTGCCGACTGGGACGCCGCGGTGGAGTACTGGTCGACGCTGCGCAGCGACGACGACGCCACCTTCGACGCCGAGGTGATCATCGAGGCCGCCGAGCTGGAGCCGTTCGTCACCTGGGGCACCAACCCCGGCCAGGGCCTGCCGCTGTCCGGCAGCGTGCCGGTGCCGGAGCAGATCGCCGACGCCAACGAGCGAGTCGCCGCCGAGCGGGCCATCGAGTACATGGGCCTGACCCCCGGTCAGCCGCTGCGCGAGATCGCGGTGGACACCGTGTTCATCGGCTCCTGCACCAACGGCCGGATCGAGGACCTGCGGGCCGCCGCCAAGCTGATGCGTGGCCAGAGGAAGGCCGACTCGGTGCGCGTCCTGGTCGTCCCGTCCTCCGCCCGGGTGCGGCTGCAGGCCGAGGAGGAGGGCCTGGACCGGATCTTCCTGGACTTCGGGGCCGAGTGGCGCAATGCCGGGTGTTCGATGTGTCTGGGGATGAACCCGGACCAGTTGGCGCCGGGCGAGCGGTCGGCCTCCACGTCGAACCGCAACTTCGAGGGCCGGCAGGGCAAGGGCGGGCGCACCCACCTGGTGTCGCCGCTGGTCGCCGCCGCCACCGCCATCCGGGGCACGCTGTCCTCGGTGTCCGACCTCGGTGAGGGCGTCGAGGTGCCGGACGGCTCCCCGCTCACCGACCTGCAGCCCGCCTGACCGACCCCCACCGAATCGAGTCCGTGATGGAAAAGTTCACTCAGCACACCGGCGTCGGGGTCCCGCTGCGGCGCAGCAACGTCGACACCGACCAGATCATCCCGGCCGTGTACCTCAAGCGGGTCACCCGGACCGGCTTCGAGGACGCGCTGTTCTCCGCCTGGCGCAACGACCCCGAGTTCGTGCTCAACCAGGACGCCTACCGCTCCGGCTCCGTGCTGGTCGCCGGGCCCGACTTCGGCACCGGCTCCTCGCGTGAGCACGCGGTCTGGGCGCTGAAGGACTACGGCTTCAAGGCCGTGCTGTCCGCCCGGTTCGCCGACATCTTCCGCGGCAACTCGGGCAAGCAGGGGCTGCTGGCCGCGCAGGTCGCCCAGGAGGACATCGAGCTGATCTGGAAGGTGCTGGAGACCCACCCCGGCGCCGAGGTGACCGTGGACCTGGGCACCCGCACCGCCACCTGCGAGGACGTCGTGGTGCCCTTCCACGTCGACGACTACACCCGCTGGCGGCTGATGGAGGGGCTGGACGACATCGGCCTGACCCTGCAGCACGAGCAGGACATCACCGCCTTCGAGCAGACCCGCGCCGCCTGGCGGCCGAAGACCCTTCCGGCCAAGCACCTGCCGCCGGCCCCGGTCCGCCCGGCCCGGCCGGTCGAGCTCACCCTCGGCCGTCGCCCGGGGGCCTGACCGGCCCGCGCGCCCGCGCGCGCCCGCCCCGCGCGTCCGGTAGCGCCGAGAGTGCACGAATGCACGCCTCCCAGCCCGGGAGAGCGGCATTCGTGCACTCTCGGCGGGAGCGTGTCCCGCGCGTTGGGCGGTGAGTGGGGCCGGCGGTGCGGGACGATGGGGGGATGAGCGATCTGCTGTACGTGAACGGTGGGACTCCGCTGACCGGGGAGATCACCGTGCGGGGGGCCAAGAACTTCGTCTCCAAGGCCATGGTGGCGGCGCTGCTGGGGGAGACCCCGAGCGTGCTGCGCAACGTGCCGCAGATCCGGGACGTCGGCGTGGTCTCCGGGCTGCTGGAGCTGCACGGCGTGCGGGTGCAGGCCGATCCGGCGGCCGGGGTGCTACACCTGGACCCCTCCGCCGTGGAGTCCGCGCACGTGGCCGACATCGACGCGCATGCCGGGTCGAGCCGGATCCCGATCCTGTTCTGCGGACCGCTGCTGCATCGGCTCGGCGAGGCGTTCATCCCCGACCTGGGCGGCTGCCGGATCGGTGACCGGCCGATCGACTACCACCTGGAGATCCTGCGCCAGTTCGGCGCGGTGGTGGACAAGCGTGAGGCCGGCATCCACATCCGGGCGCCCCGGCGGTTGCAGGGCACCAAGATCACCCTGCCGTACCCGAGCGTGGGCGCCACCGAGCAGCTGCTGCTGACCGCGGTCCGGGCCGAGGGCATCACCGAGCTCAGTAACGCCGCGATCGAGCCCGAGATCATGGACCTGATCAACGTGCTGCAGAAGATGGGCGCGATCATCTCCGTCGACACCGACCGGGTGATCCGGATCGAGGGCGTCGACCGGTTGACCGGCTTCCAGCACACCGCCCTGGCCGACCGGATCGAGGCGGCCTCCTGGGCGTCCGCGGCCCTGGCGACCGGCGGCGACATCTACGTACGCGGCGCCACCCAGCCGGAGATGACCACCTTCCTCAACACCTTCCGCAAGGTCGGTGGCGAGTTCGTGATCGACGACGACGGGATCCGGTTCTTCCACCCCGGCGGCGACCTGCGGTCGATCGTGCTGGAGACCGACGTGCACCCGGGCTTCATGACCGACTGGCAGCAGCCGCTGGTCGTGGCGCTGACCCAGGCCAAGGGCCTGTCGATCGTGCACGAGACGGTGTACGAGAACCGGTTCGGCTTCACCGACGCGCTGCGCGGGATGGGCGCCACGATCCAGGTCTACAAGGAGTGCCTGGGCGGGCGGCCGTGCCGGTTCGGGCAGCGGAACTTCTACCACTCGGCGGTGATCTCGGGCCCGTCGCCGCTGTCCGCCGCGAACATCGAGGTCCCGGACCTGAGGGGCGGATTCAGCCACCTGATCGCCGCGCTGACCGCCAAGGGCACCTCGCAGGTGCGCGGGATCAGCCTGATCGACCGGGGCTACGAGCACTTCACCGACAAGCTCACCGCCCTGGGCGCCGAGTTCGATCGCGGCTGAGCGCCGGACCGTCCCGGGTAGCATCCCTTCCCGTGCATCCCGCCCGATCGAACCGTGCCTACCGCAACGTCGCCCGACTGCTGCGGCCGCTGCTCTATGCGATCCAGCGCCGTGACTGGCGGGGTCAGGAGCACCTGCCCACCGACAGTGGGTTCATCGCGGCCGGGAACCACCTGACCAACCTGGACCCGGTCACCTTCGCGCACTACCTGTACGACAGCGGCGTCGCGCCCAAGATCATGGCGAAGTCCTCGCTGTTCTCGGTGCCGGTGCTCGGCTGGGTGCTCCGGACGACCGGGCAGATCCCGGTGTATCGGGGCACCTCGGACGCCGGCCGGTCGCTGGAGGCGGCGGAGGTGGCGCTGGCGGAGGGCGAGTGCGTGGCGGTGTTCCCCGAGGGGACGTTGACCCGGGACCCCGACCTGTGGCCGATGCTGGCCAAGACCGGGGTGGCCCGGCTCGCGCTGGACACCCGGGTGCCGGTGGTGCCGATCGCCCAGTGGGGCGCCCAGGACCTGCTGGCCCGCTACGGCAAGGTGTTCAAGCCCATCCCGCCCAAGCGGGTGACCGTGGTGGCCGGTCCGCCGGTCGACCTGTCGGATCTGTACGACAAGCCCCGGGACGCCGCGACCCTGCGGGAGGCGACCGCCCGGGTGATGGCCGCGATCACCGCCCAGCTGGCCGAGATCCGGGGCGAGCAGCCGCCGGCGGAGGTCTTCGACATGCGGAAGAAGTCGGCATGACCCGGGCCGCCGTGCTGGGTGCCGGGGCGTGGGGGACGACGTTCGCCGCGGTGCTGGCCGACGCCGGGTGCGAGGTCACGGTCTGGGGCCGGGACGCCGCGGTCTGTGCCCAGCTCACCGCCGAGCGCCGCAACGAGCGCTACCTGCCGGGGGTGGAGCTACCCGCCGGGATCAGCGGCCAGGCCGATCTGCTGCGTGCGGTGGACGGCGCCGAGGTGATCGCGGTCGCGGTGCCGGCCCAGTCCGCCCGCACCGCACTGGCCCCGCTCGGCGGCCGGCTCGGTGACCAGGCGGTGGCGGTCTCGCTGATGAAGGGCGTGGAGCTGGCCACCCAGCAGCGGATGAGCCAGCTGCTGGCCGAGGTGCTGGACCTGCCCGAGCGCCGGGTCGCCGTGCTGTCCGGCCCGAACCTGGCGGACGAGATCGCGGTCCGGCAGCCCACCGCGACCGTGGTGGCCTCGGGCGATCCGGCCACCGCGGAGAAGGTCGCCCAGGCCTGCGCCAACCCGTACTTCCGGCCGTACACCAATGACGACGTGGTCGGCGTGGAGCTGTGCGGCGCGGTCAAGAACGTGATCGCCCTGGCGGTGGGCATCTCGCAGGGGCGCGGCTTCGGTTACAACACGATGGCCACGGTGATCACCCGCGGCCTGGTCGAGATCACCCGGCTGGGGCTGGCGCTCGGTGCCCGGGCGGAGACCTTCGGCGGGCTGGCCGGGATGGGCGACCTGATGGCCACCTGCGCCTCGCCGCAGTCCCGGAACCACCGCCTCGGGGTGCACATCGGGCAGGGCCTCACGCTGGACGAGGCGATCGTGGCCACCGGGGGCACCGCGGAGGGCGTGAAGACCTCCCGGTCGGTGCTGGATCTGGCCGAGCGGGTCGGGGTGGAGATGCCGATCACCGCCGCGGTGGTCCGGGTGCTGTACGAGGATCTGCCGGTGGACGCCCTGGCCCCGCTGCTGCTGGAGCGGCCGCGCAAGGCCGAGGGCGTCTGAGCGTCAGCTCTCCCGCAGCGCCCGGTCCAGGTCGGCCCACAGGTCTTCGACGTCCTCGATGCCGACGCTGAGCCGCAGCAGATCCTCCGGCACGGTCACCGACTCGGTGCCGAACCGCCGTCGCCGCTCGATGCTGGACTCCACCCCGCCCAGGCTGGTGGCCGGGACCCACAGCCGCAGGGCCGCGACCACCGCGTCGGCGCGCTCGGGGCCGCCGGTGGGCCGCAGCCCGATGATCGCCCCGTAGCCGGCCATCTGGGCGGTGGCTCGGGTATGACCCGGGTCGGTGGGCAGCCCGGGGTGCCGGACCTCCGCGACCCGCGGGTGCTCGGCCAGCCGGTGGGCGAGGTCGAGGGCGTTCGCCTGGGCGCGCTCGACCCGCAGCGCCAGGGTCCGCACCCCGCGCAGCGCCAGGTAGACCTCCGCCGGCCCGGCGATCGCCCCGTGCAGCGTGCGGTAGGCCAGCAGCCGGGCGTGCAGCTCCGGATCGTCGGACAGCGCGGCACCCAGCACCACGTCCGAGTGCCCGGCCAGGTACTTGGTCACCGAGTGCACCACCACGTCCGCACCCAGGGACAGCGGCCGCTGCACCAGCGGGGTGGCGAAGGTGTTGTCCACCACGGTGAGCGCACCCACCTCGCGGGCGGCGGCGACCAGCGCGGGCAGGTCGGCCACCTCCAGCATCGGGTTGGTCGGCGACTCGATCCAGAGCATGGAGGTGCCGGGCCGCAGGGCGGCGACCACCTGGTCGGTGTCGGCGATGTCCACCACCTCGACCTCGACCCGGGAGCGATCGGCCAGATCGGCGAGGTACCCGTGCAGCACCTGGTAGGCGTGCCGCGGGACCACCACCCGGCCGCCGTGCGGGATCAGCGACAGCGCCGCGGCGATCGCGGCCATCCCGGACCCGTAGACCAGCGCGGGCAGCTCGGCGCCCTCCAGCGCGGCCAGCGTCTCCTCGAACGGCAGCCAGGTCTCGGTGCCGCCGCGGGCGTAGAGCAGCTCGGGCGCGGGGCCGGGGGTGCCCTGCGACACGTAGGTGGAGGAGAACACCACCGGCGGGTTCACCGGGGCGCCCTGCACCCGGGCGGGGCGGCCGGCGGACACGGCGACGGTCGCGGGGGAGAGCTGGCGCGGATCGTGGTCCTGGGTCACGGATCGCACACTAAACCCGCCGATTCGGGTGGCGGATGCACGTTCCACGGATCGGTAGGCTCGTCCGCGATGTCCACTTCAGCCGCTTCCGCACCCCGTCCCCGCGTCCTGGTCCTGTTCGGGGGCCGTTCAGGGGAGCACGCCATCAGCTGCGCCACCGCCGGTGGGGTACTGCGGGCGATCGACCGGGAGCGCTACGACGTGCTGCCGATCGGGATCACCCCGCAGGGCCGGTGGGTGCGGGTGGACGACGACCCGGACCTGTGGCGGATCACGGACGGGACGCTGCCCGAGGTGGCCGAGCTGCCGGAGCGGGTCCTGCTGCCCCAGGAGGCCGGTGCGCGCGAGGTCCGGGTGATCGAGCCCGGGCTGCCCGCCGCGGACCTGGGCACCGTGGACGTGGTGCTGCCGCTGCTGCACGGGCCCTACGGCGAGGACGGCACCCTGCAGGGGATGCTGGAACTGGCGGACGTGCGCTACGTCGGCGCCGGGGTGCTGGCCTCCGCGGTCGGGATGGACAAGCACTTCATGAAGGTGGCGCTGGCGGCGGCGGGTCTGCCGATCGGGCCGTTCGCCACCCTGCGCGGCGACGACTGGGCGGCCGACCGCGGCGGGATCCGCGACCGGGTGGCCGCCCTCGGCCTGCCGCTGTTCGTCAAGCCCGCCCGGGCCGGCTCCAGCCTGGGCATCACCCGGGTGACCGACCCGGCCGACCTGCCCGCCGCGATCGCCGAGGCGCAGCGCCACGATCCGAAGGTGGTCATCGAGGCCGGGATCGCCGGACGGGAGATCGAGTGCGCGGTGCTCGGCGGCCGGGGCGGAGCGCGTGCCCGGGCCTCGCTGCCGGGCGAGATCGTGGTCACCGACGCCGAGCACACGTTCTACGACTTCGAGGCGAAGTACCTGGACGAGGAGGCGGTGTCGCTGCGCTGCCCGGCCGACCTGCCGGCCGAGGTGACCGCCCGGGTGCAGGACGTGGCCGTGCGCACCTTCGAGGCGATCGACTGCGAGGGCCTGGCACGGGTGGACGTCTTCGTTACCGACGCCGGTGAGGTGATCGTGAACGAGATCAACACCATGCCCGGCTTCACCCCGTACTCGATGTACCCGCGGATGTGGCAGGAGTCCGGGATCAGCTACCCGGACCTGCTGGACGAGCTGCTGCAGCTCGCGCTGGAGCGCCCCACCGGGCTGCGCTGACTCAGACGCAGGACCGGTCGGCGGCGATCTGGGAGACCGCGGGCACCAGGGCGTCCAGGAAGGTCGTCGACCGTTCGGCGACCACCGCGGCCGGCACCTGCACCTCGATCGCCGGGTCCCGGCCGTAGGTGAGGAAGGTCCAGTCCGACCCGCCCGGGTCCAGCGCCGGGTCGGTGGCGGCCGGTGTGGGATCGCCCGCCGGCGTCGACTCGGCCCGGACCAGCCAGTCCACCGTGGCGCCGGAGGCGGTCTCCATCGTCACGCACTGCTCGGTGGTGGGACCGGGCGGCTCCACCCCGCAGCGCAGCACCACCACCTGGTCGCCGGTGCCCCAGGCGGCGGTGGCCTGGCTGGTGGTCTGCCGGCGTTCCAGGCCGTCGCCCAGGCTCTGCGGCAGCGCCAGGATCACCCGGGCACAGTCCGGGTCCTGTGCGTCCGGGGCGGCGGGCACCCCGACCGAGGAGGCGCAGCCCGCCACCGCCAGCACGGCGACGGCGAGGGCGGACAGGCGGGCGGTGGCGGCGGGACTCACCCGACCACGCTAACCGCACCGGCTACCGTGACCGGCGTGAATGACGCCACACCCACCACCCCCGCAGCACCCACGGTCGCCGATCTGGGCGAGGACCGGTTGCTCGCCCGGATCTTCCCGCTGCTGCCCGCCGGGCAGGACACCCTGCTCGGCCCGGGCGACGACGCGGCGGTGGTGGCGGCGCCGGACGGCCGGTTCGTGGTGTCCACCGACGTGCTGGTCCAGGACCGGCACTTCCGGCTGGACTGGTCCGACGGGCGGGCGGTGGGCCGGCGTGCCGCCGCGCAGAACCTGGCGGACGTGGCCGCGATGGGCGCCCGGCCGACCTCGCTGGTGGTGTCGCTGGTGGTGCCCGGGACGCTGCCGGTGGCCTGGGTGGAGGACCTGGCGCGCGGACTGGCGGATCTGACCGGGCCGGTGGGTGCCGGGGTGGTCGGCGGCGACCTGTCCGGCGGGGACGCGGTGGTGGTCGCGGTGACCGTGCACGGCGACCTGGCCGGGCGCGACCCGGTGCTGCGCTCCGGTGCCCGGCCCGGCGATCTGGTCGCGCTGGCCGGGACGGTCGGCCGGTCCGCGGCGGGCTGGGCATTGCTGGCCGCCGGGCAGGACGGGCCGGCCGAGCTGGTCGAGCTGTACCGGTCGCCGCGCCCGCCGCTGGCCGCGGGACCGGCCGCCGCCGACGCGGGTGCCACGGCGATGCTGGACGTCTCCGACGGGTTGCTGCGGGACGCGGGCCGGATCGCCCGGGCCTCCGGGGTGCAGATCGACCTGGGGCGGCCGCGGGAGGCGCTGGCGGACGATCTGGCGGCCGTGGCGCAGGCCGCCGACCAGCTCGGCGCCGACCCGGTGCGCTGGCTGCTGACCGGCGGCGAGGACCACGGGCTGCTGGCCACCTTCGGCGGGCCGGTGCCGGAGGGGTTCCGGGTGATCGGCCGGGTGCGGGCGGGCGAGCCCGGCGTGCTGGTCGACGGCATGCCGCCGGAGGCGATCAGCCCCGGCTGGGACCACTTCCGGGGCTGAGACCCGGGCGGTCAGCCCCGGCGGTAGCGGACCTCGGGCAGCTCGGTGCCGCCGATGTCCTCGGTGCGCTCGGTGCCGTCCGGGGCGAATCCGTGCCGGCGGTAGAAGTGCCGGCTGCGCTCGTTCCCGGTGGCGGTCCACAGCGTGACGGTGCTGCGCGGCGGGACCTCGGCCAGGGCGGTGCGCATCAGGGCCCGGGCGGCGCCGCTGCCGAGCACCGCGGGCTCCAGGTACACCGTGTAGATCTCCAGGGTCCGGGAGTCGGCGTCCTCGTCCCGGGACGGCCCGATCGAGAGGAAACCGACCACGGTGTCGCCCTCCACCGCCACCCAGGTGGTGCCCCAGTCCGGGTGCTCGAGCTGACGCCGCCAGCGGGTGGCCCGCTCGGCCGGGTCCAGGGTGTCCAGGTACTCGTCGGGCAGCATCCCGCGGTAGGCGCTCTGCCAGGACCGGATGTGGACCCCGGCGATCGCGTCGGCGTCCGCGACGGTGGCGGGGCGGACGGTGAACTCCGGGCGCATATCGGACATGCCGACCAGCGTGCCACAGCCCCTGGACAGCGCGAAGGCCCGCACCGGACGGATCCGGGCGGGCCTTCGTCACATCTGTCGCGTCAGACGGCGCGCTGCACCTTGCCGGCCTTGAGGCACGAGGTGCAGACGTTCATCCGCTTCGGGGTCCCCGCCACCACCACGCGCACGCGCTGGATGTTCGGGTTCCAGCGCCGCTTCGTGCGCACGTGCGAGTGCGAGATGCTGTGCCCGAAGGACGGGCCCTTGGCGCAGACTTCGCAGTTGGCAGCCACGGTCTTCTCCTGAAATCTCATGAGGCGTCGGTTGGGGCGGTCCGCACCGCTGGCCCGGGGCCGGGGCGGAGCTGCCACCTGTGCTCGCACGCGACGGATCGCGGTCGGGCAACCGGGACAGATTAGCCCACGAGCGGGTCAGGACCCAAACGGGCCCGGTACGGCACAGTAGACCCCGGCGTGACAGGCGAGAGGAATTGTCGAGGGACGTGGTGGGTCGACTGCTGGACGGGCCGGTGCTGCGCCGGTGGCTGGTGCGCGCGGCGCAGGCGCTGGAGCAGGCGGGGCCGCGGATCGACGCGGTGAACGTCTTCCCGGTCGCCGATCAGGACACCGGCACCAACTGCCTGCTCACCCTGCGCGGTGCGGTCGAGGAGGTCGCCGCGCTGGACCCCGCCGCCGACGGCCCGGCCGTGCTGGCCGCCGCGACCCGTGGCTCCCTGCTCGCCGCCCGCGGCAACTCCGGGATGATCCTCAGCCACTGGTTCGCCGGGCTGGCCCGCGGCGCCGCGGAGGGGGTGGTGCCCGCGCTGGCGGCCGCGGCCCGGTCGGCCCGGTCGGCGGTGCTGGCCCCGGAGGACGGGACGGTGCTGGACCTGGCGGCGGAGGTGGCGCGCGCCGCCGGGGATGCCCGGCGGGGTGAGGACGGCGATGCCGGAGGACTCCCGGCCGGCGCGGCCGCTGACGAGGACCGCGAGGCCCTGGCCTCCGCCCTGGCCGCCGGGCAGGATGCCCTGGCCGCGATCAGTGGTCGGCACCCGGTGCTGCGGGATGCCCGGGTGCTGGACGCGGGCGCCTGTGCGCTGCTGGTGGTGCTCGCCGCCTGGGTGGCCGCCGCGGATGAGACGCTCGGGGCTCCCGGGACTCTCGGGGCCGAGGGCCCAGACGCCACTGGTGACCTCCGACTCGCCACCGCCCTGGACCTGAGCTGGCTGCCCGAGTCGGCCCCCGCCGCCCTCCCGGAGCGCGGCATGTCCGGCTTCGAGGTGATGGCCGTGCTCCCCGCCGGGGATGACGACGCCCTGCGCGCCCGGCTGGCCTCGATCGGTGACTCGGTGGCGGTGGTCGCCGAACCCGGTGACGGCCCGGGGCGGCTGCGCCAGTCCCATGTGCACACCGCCGATCCGGCCGCCGCGGTGGCCGTGGTGCAGGGCGCGGCCGACCCGGAGCCGGTGCTGGTCGTCGTGGAGGCCCTGGACGGCCGGACCTCGACCGCGGTGGCGGTGACCGGATCGCCGGAGCGGGTGCCGGAGCTGGCCCGGTGCGGTGCCGTGGTGCTGGTCGCCGGGCCGGGAGTGCCCGCCGGGCGGTGGCGGCCCACGCTGGACCGGGCGGTGCGGGATGCGCGGGCCGGGGGTGCACATCGGGTGCCCGACGCGGTCCACGGCGGCGACGCTGCGCCCGCCCACGACCCAGCGCCCGCCCGCGACCTAGCTTCCGCTCCCGACCCAGCGCCCGCCCATGACCCGGGCCCGGGGGCCGACCCGGTGCCGGTGCTCCCCGGCGCGTGGGCCGGCGAGTGTGCCGCAGCCCTGCCGCCGGGCGCCACGTTGATCGCCGAGGCGGATGACGAGGACCGGGTGCTCGCGGTGGTGCGCGCCCTGGCGGGGGAGGTGCCGGCATGACCGGGCTGGAGGACGCGGTGGTGCGGCCCGGGCCGCTGCTGGGCCGGCCGGTGGCGTCGGTGCTCGGTGCGGCCACCGGCGCCAAGCTGGACAAGCTCGGCCTGCACACCGTCGGCGACCTGCTGCGGCACTACCCGCGGCGCTACGCCCACCTGGGCGAGATGACCGACCTGGCCTCGCTCACCCCCAAGGAGCACGTCACGGTGATGGCCCGGGTGGCGCAGGCCACCGTCCGGACCACCCGCACCGGCGGGGCACTGATGAATGTCGAGATCACCGATGGCCGCAGCACGCTCAGCCTGGTGTTCTTCGCCAAGCGCAAGGGCGCACTGCGCTACCACGAGGGCCGGCTCAAGCCCGGGGTGGAGGGCCTGTTCTCCGGCGAGGTCGGCATCGACCCGCGCAACCGCCGCCTTCAGCTGGCCCACCCGACCTACCGGCTGATCGGCGTCGACGTCGAGGACGAGGCGGAGGGGGTCGAGGCGACCCGGCGGCCGATCCCGCTCTATCCGGCCAGCGCCCAGATGCCCACCGAGAAGATCCAGAAGGCGGTCGAGGCGCTGTTCCCGCTGCTGACCCCCGCCGACGTGCCGGACCCGCTGCCCGCCGAGCTGCTGGCCCGCCGCCGGATGCCGGAGCTGCTGGGCGCCCTGCGCGAGCTGCACCGCCCCGAGGACGACGCCGAGATCCGCCGGGCGCAGGACCGGCTGAAGTTCGAGGAGGCCTTCGTCCTGCAGACCGAGCTGGCCCGGCGGCGCGCCCGGGTGGCCCGCGAGGGCGCGGTCGCCCGGCCCGCCCGGCCCGGCGGGATCCTGGACGCCTTCGACGCCCGGCTGCCGTTCACCCTGACCGACGGGCAGAAGCGGGTCGGCGCGGAGCTGGCCGCCGAGCTGGCCGGTGAACGCCCGATGCAGCGGCTGTTGCAGGGCGAGGTCGGTTCGGGCAAGACCGTGGTCGCGCTGCGGGCGATGCTGCAGGTGGTGGACGCCGGCGGTCAGGCCGCGCTGCTCGCCCCGACCGAGGTGCTGGCCGCCCAGCACGAGCGCACCCTGCGTGCCCTGCTCGGCGACCTGGCCGAGGCCGGGATGCTCGGCGCCGCCCAGGACGCCACCCGGATCACCCTGCTCACCGGCTCCCAGTCCGCAGCGACCCGGCGCCAGGCGCTGGCCGAGGCGGCCTCCGGTGCGGCCGGGATCGTGGTCGGCACCCACGCGCTGCTGTCCGCGCACGTGCAGTTCGCCGATCTCGGGCTGGTGGTGGTCGACGAGCAGCACCGGTTCGGGGTGGAACAGCGCGACCTGTTGCGCGCCAAGGGCCGCAGCACCCCGCACCTGCTGGTGATGACCGCCACCCCGATCCCGCGCACCGTGGCGATGACCGTGTTCGGCGATCTGGAGACCTCGGTGCTGGACCAGGTGCCGGCCGGCCGGGCGGAGGTGGTGACCCACGTGGTGCCGGCCGGGAACGACCGGTGGCTGCGGCGCACCTGGCAGCGGGTCCGGGAGGAGGTCGCCGCCGGGGGCCGCGCCTACGTGGTCTGCGCCCGGATCGACCCGGATGCCAAGGACGACGACGGCGCCGAGCTGGTCGCCGACGAGGGCCCGGCCAAGCGCCCGCTGCGCGCGGTGCTCGAGGTCGCCGAGGAGCTGGCCGCCGCCCCGGAGCTCGGCGGGCTGCCGGTCGGGGTGCTGCACGGCCGGATGACCCCGGAGGAGAAGGAGCGCGCCCTGGCCGAGTTCGCGGCCGGGACGGTGCCGGTGCTGGTGTCCACCACCGTGGTGGAGGTCGGCGTGGACGTGCCGGACGCCACCGTGATGGTGGTGCTGGACGCCGACCGGTTCGGGGTCTCCCAGCTGCACCAGCTGCGCGGCCGGATCGGGCGTGGCACCAAGCCGGGGGTGTGCCTGCTGGTGGCGGACGTGTTCCCGGGCAGCCCCGCCGAGGTACGGCTGAGCACGCTGGCCGAGACCCGGGACGGCTTCCGGCTGGCGGCGGTCGACCTGGAGCTGCGCCGGGAGGGCGATGTGCTCGGCGCCGCCCAGTCCGGCGGGGCGACCTCGCTGCGGCTGCTGCGGGTGACCCGGGACGCCGACGTGATCACCGAGGCCCGCGCCGAGGCCCGTGCGGTGGTGCGGGAGGACCCGGAGCTGGAGCGTCACCCCGACCTGCGGGTGGCGATCGACCTGCTGCTGGACGGCGAGCGCGAGGAGTTCCTGGACCGGACCTGAGGTCGTACGCCGGCCCCGATCGGCGTGCGTAGGCTGACCCCCGTGTCCAAGCCGCCTGTCATCCGTGCCGTCGATCTGCTCGTCGGGTACGGCGGGGAGCCGGTGTGCGCCCCGGTGTCCTTCGCCCTCCCGCCCGGACGGGTGCTCGCCCTGGTCGGCGCCAACGGCTCCGGGAAGTCCACCGTGCTGCGCGCCTGCCTCGGCCTGCTCGAACCGGCCGGCGGCAGCCTGCAGGTGCTGGGCCGCGAGGTCGACGAGCGCGAGATCGGTTTCCGCACCCGGGTGTCCAGCGTGCTGGACGACGACGCCTACTTCCCGGCACTGACCGTCGCCGAGCACCTGTACCTGACCGCCCGGGGGCACGGCGTCGCCGGTGCGGACGAGGTGGTCGCCGACCTGCTGGCCGAGTTCGGGCTGACCGAGCACGCCGACTCGCTGCCGGTCGCCCTGTCCTCCGGGCAGCGCCGCCGCCTGCTGCTCGCCGCCGGGCTGGTCCGGCCGCGCTCGCTGCTGGTGCTGGACGAGCCGGAGCAGCGGCTGGACGTGGCGATGCGCGACCGGCTCGCCGACCGCCTGGTCGCGGAGAAGCAGGCCGGCGGCTCGGTGCTGCTGGCCACCCACGACCCCGACCTGCTGCGGGCCTGTGCCGACCGCGCGGTGCTGATCGCCGACGACGTGTGCCGCCTGCTCAGCCCGGACCAGGCCGCCGAGGCCCTGCGTCCGGGGGTGCTGTGACCACCCTGGACGCCCCGGTCCTGCAACCCGGGGAGGGGATCGGCTCGATCCCCGGACCGCGCTCGATCCGCCGGTTCACCGCCGCGGTCGCCCGGACCAAGGCCGGCGCCAGCCTGGGCTCGGTGCTGAACGACGCCTACTACGCCGTGATCATGATGGCGATCGGGATGGGCGTGGCCCTCGGTGTCGCCGGGCAACTGCGCTCGTCGCTGCCGCCGCAGGACGCCGCCTCACTGGGTGAAGGGATCAGCCTGCCCACCGTGGTCGCGGTGTGCGCGGTGGCGGTGCTCGGCGCGGTGCTCTCCCTGGCCGGACGGCTGGGGCCGGTGGGCGCAGAGGGCGCGGAGGCCACCTGGTGGCTCGGGCTGCCGGTGGACCGCCGCGGACTGCTGCGCCCCGCCTCGCTGCGCATCCCGGTGCTGGCGGCTCTGGTCGGTGGGGTGCTGCTCGCACTGCTGGACGGCGGGCTGCTGGCCGACCACGGGATCGGGCACGTGCTCCGGCTCGGGGCGCTGGCGGCGCTGTGCTGTGCGGCGGTGGTGCTGCTGGCCGGACTGGCGCAGACCGTGCAGTTCCCGCGCCGCTCGGTGGCGCTGATCGGCGACCTGGTGATCGCGTTGGCCCCGCTGCTGGCGCTGGTCGCAGCGCTCACCGGCTGGCGGCTGTCCGCGCTGCCGGACCTGCCGGAGTGGGCGCTGGTGCTGCTGGCGCTCGCGGTGCTGGCCCTCGGCTGGACCCAGGACCGGCGACTGGGCCGGATCCGCGGCCGGGACCTGCGTGAGAGCGGCTCGGTCGCCTCCCAGGCCGCCGGTGCGGTGGTCTCGCTGGACTCCCGCGAACTCGGCCGTGCGCTCTCCGACGCCGCGGCCCGGCAGCGCCGGCGCCGGTCGCGGCGGCTGCGCGCGGTCCGCGGCCCGAAGTCGGCGATCGTGATAGCCGACCTGACGGTGCTGGTGCGCTCGCCCCGGCATCTGGTGCAGCTGGTGGTCTCGGCCCTGGTGCCGGTGCTGGTGGTGATCACGCCACGGCTGGCCGGGGCGCTGGGCGTCGGCCTGGCGGTGCTGGTCAGCGGCTACGTCGGCATGCTGGCCACCGCGGAGGGCGCCCGGCGGGCGGAGATGGCCCCGATCCTGGACCGGCTGCTGCCGATGTCCGCCCAGGCCACCCGGCGCACCCGGCTGCTGGTGCCGGCGCTGGCGATGCTGCTCTGGTCGCTGGTCGCCTTCACCGCGATCGGGCTCTGGCACGGCGACCCGGCCGGCTGGATCGCCCTCGGCGTGGCGTCGACCCCGGTGTGGGCGGGTGCCGCGCTGCGCGGTGCGTTCCGCCCGGCGCCGAACTGGCAGGGCCCGCTGGTCTCCACCCCGGCCGGTGCGCTGCCCGGTGGTGTGCTGGCGGTGCTGGCCCGCGGCCCGGACGTCGCGGTGCTGGGCCTGATCCCGGTGATCATCTCGGTCGCGCTCGGCCGGGTGCTGCTGCCGGTGCTCGCCGTGCAGCTGGTGTTCTCGCTGATCGCCTGGACGGTCGGTGCCAGCACCAACACCAAGCCGTTGATGGAGCGGATGCTGGACCAGCAGAAGGCCCTGGAGGCGCAGCGGTGACCCGGATCGTCGCCGGGTCGCTCGGTGGCCGGGTGCTGGCCGTGCCGCCCGCGGGCACCCGGCCGACCTCGGAGCGGGTCCGGGAGGCGCTGTTCTCCCGGTTGGACCACCTGGGCGTGGTGGCCGGTGCCCGGGTGCTGGACGGGTATGCCGGTTCCGGTGCGCTCGGCCTGGAGGCGGCCAGCCGGGGTGCGGCGTCGGTGACCCTGGTGGAGCTCGGCAAGGCCGCCGCCGAGGTGTGCCGCCGCAACGTCGCCCAGCTCGGCCTGCGGGACCGGGTGCAGGTGGTCAAAGACCGGGTGGAGACCTTCGTGACCCGGCCGGTGGCCGCGGGGTGGGACCTGGTGCTGCTCGACCCGCCCTACGACGTGCCGGGCGAGACGGTGGACCGGATCCTGGCCGACCTGGTGCCCGCACTGGCCGCCGAGGCGGTGGTGGTGGTGGAACGCTCCGCCCGCAGCGCGGCACCCACCTGGCCGGACGGGCTGGCCGAGCTGAGCGCCAAGACCTACGGCGAGACCGTGGTGCACCTGGCCGAGCGGATGCCGACGGAGCCGGCGACGGTAGGTTGAGGGCGTGACCCTCGCCGTCTGCCCCGGTTCCTACGACCCGGTCACCCTCGGGCACCTGGACGTCTTCCGCCGCGCCCGGTCGCTGGCCGACCAGGTCGTGGTGCTGGTGGCGCACAACGCCGCCAAGCGCGCCCTGCTGCCGGTGGAGGTGCGGGTGGAGCTGATCCGGTCGGCGGTGGCCGGCCTGGACGGGGTGCGGGTGCAGGCGACCTCCGGGCTGCTGGCCGACGCATTGCGCGACCTGGGTGCGGATCTGGTGGTCAAGGGCATCCGTGGCGGCGCCGACTTCGACGCCGAACTGCCGATGGCCCTGATGAACCGGCACCTGTCCGGGGTGGAGACCGTGTTCGTCCCCGGTGACCCGGCGCTGGCGCACGTGGCCTCCTCGCTGGTCAAGGACGTGGCGGGGCACGGCGGCCCGATCGACGACCTGGTGCCGGCCGGCGTGGGGGACGCCGTGCGCGAGGCACTGAGCAACTGAGCACAGGAGGGGCCCGATGACCGAACGGACCGACGGCCTGACCGGGGTGCTGGACGCCCTGGAGCAGGCGATCACCCATGCCCGGCCGATGCCGATGTCGTCCTCGGTGCTGGTCAGCCGCGCCGAGCTGCTGGACCTGGTCGCCCAGGCCCGCGCCGCCGTGCCCACCGAGATCGCCGATGCGGAGCGGGTGCTGGCCGAGGCCGCCCAGGCACGTGCCGCCGCCCGGGAGGAGGGCGAGCGGATCGAGGCAGCCGCCCGCCGCCGGGCCGAGGAACTGGTCGGCGAGCAGGCGGTGGTGGCCCAGGCTGAGCAGCGTGCGGCCGAGATCGTCGCCGCCGCCGAGGACCGGGCCGCCGAGCTGCGCCGGGAGGCCGACGACTACTGCGACCGGCGGCTGGCCGACTTCGAGATCGACCTGGGCAAGCTGGTCGCCCAGGTCCAGGCCGGGCGGGCCAAGCTGGCGCACCGGCTCGACGACGGGGTGTGACGCACTCGATTCGGTAACCCGCCCCGGGTGCCGTAGCATTGGTCGCTGGTCCTGCCGGGTTACCGCGGACCGAGACCCCCTCGTCAAAGGACCGTGGACCGTGGAGCGCGCGACTCACCTCGATCCCCGTTCGCCGTTCGTGCTCGATTCCCACGAGCTCGGCCGACGTCCGGGATCGATGCGTCGTGTCCAGCGCACGGTCGCGGCCCCGGAGGATCTCGGCACCGAGGTGATCGGCGTTCCCACCGGATCGGATGTCGAGTTGGACCTCCAGCTCGAGGCCGTGATGGAGGGGGTGTTCGTGTCCGGCTCCGCCAAGGCCCGGGCGGTCGGGGAGTGCGTGCGCTGCCTGGATGAGGTCGTCGAGGACGTCGACGTCGCCATCCAGGAGCTCTACGTCTACCCCGAGCGTGCCCAGGCCGCGTCGGACGCCGGGGACGAGGAGGACGAGGACCTGCGCGAGCTGGACGGCGAGCTGATCGACGTCGAGCCCGCATTGCGGGATGCGGTGGTGGTTGCGCTACCGTTCCAGCCGTTGTGTCGGGACGACTGCCCGGGCTTGTGCTCCATCTGTGGTGCGCACCTGGCTGATGACCCGGACCACGGGCATGAGACCCTAGACCCTCGGTGGGCTGCGCTTGGCGGCCTGCAGAGCACGCTTGACGATCAGAAAGAGAGCTAGCCGTGGCTGTTCCGAAGCGCAAGATGTCGCGCAGCAACACCCGTGCGCGTCGGTCGCAGTGGAAGACCACTGCCACGACGATGAGCACCTGCCCCCGTTGCAACGCGGTGAACCGGCCCCACCAGGCCTGCCCCACCTGCGGCACCTACAAGGGCCGGGTGTACGCGGACGCCATGCGGACCGAGCACGCGGGCTGATTGCCCCGTCGACGACCGTGCCCGCACGGTCGTAGCACCGCATGAGCACCACCGCAGCACAGCTTGCCGAGCAGCTCGGGATCCATCTGGACCCCGAGCTGCTCGTGCTGTCCCTGACCCACCGCTCCTTCGCCCACGAGGCGGGTGGCATCCCCACCAACGAGCGGCTGGAGTTCCTCGGCGACACCGTCCTCGGACTGGTGGTCACCGAGGAGCTGTACCGCCGGTATCCCGACCTCTCCGAGGGCGAGCTGGCGAAGATGCGCGCCGCCTCGGTGTCCCAGCGCGCCCTGGCAGCGGTCGCCCGGACCCTGGACCTGGGCTCGTACACCCTGCTCGGCAAGGGTGAGATCGCCACCGGCGGCCGGGAGAAGGACTCGATCCTCTCCGACACCCTGGAGGCGCTGTTCGGCGCCGTCTACCTGGCGCACGGGCTGGAGCCCTCGCGGGAGCTGGTGCTCCGCCTGGTCGGCCCGACGCTGACCGCCGCCTCGCACCTGGGTGCGGGGCTGGACTGGAAGACCAGCCTGCAGGAGTTGACCGCCCACCTCGGACTCGGTGCGCCCAGCTACCACGTGACCAGCGACGGGCCGGACCACGCGCGGGTGTTCTCCGCCGAGGTCGTGGTCGCCGACCAGGTCCGTGGCACCGGCACCGGGTCGGCCAAGAAGCTCGCCGAGCAGCAGGCCGCCGAGCGCGCCTGGACCACGCTGTCCGAGCAGGCCACCGCCCCCGTCGACTGAGCCGGAGACCTCCGTGCCCGAACTGCCCGAGGTCGAGACCGTCCGCGACGGCCTGGAGCGCCATGTGGT
Organism: Cellulomonas denverensis; assembly: GCF_012396125.1. Taxonomy (GTDB): domain Bacteria; phylum Actinomycetota; class Actinomycetes; order Actinomycetales; family Cellulomonadaceae; genus Cellulomonas; species Cellulomonas denverensis. The sequence continues at coordinate 91,663 of NZ_JAAXOX010000012.1, forward strand.
CGGCCGCCGGGTCACCGGGGTCGAGGTGCGCCGGCCGGCCAGCATCCGCCGCCACCTGGGTGGTGCCGCCGACCTGACCGGCCGCCTGGTCGGCCGGGAGTTCACCGCCGCGGTCCGGCGCGGCAAGTTCCTCTGGCTGCCGCTGGGCGCCCCGGAGTCCGACGACGCGCTGCTGGCCCACCTCGGCATGAGCGGCCAGCTGCTGGTCCGCGCCGACCCGGCCGAGGGCGGCGACCACCGGCACCTGCGGGTGCGGCTGCTGCTGGACGACGGGGGAGCGCTGGACTTCGTCGACCAGCGCACCTTCGGGCACCTGGCGGTGGTGGACCTGGAACCGACCGCCGACGGACGCCCGGGTGGCGCCGGCTCCGCTGCCGCCCTGGTGCCCGGCCCGGCCGCGCACATCGCCCGCGACCTGCTCGACCCCGCCCTCGACCGGGAGGCGCTCGCCCGGGCCCTGCGCCGCAAGCGCACCGTGGTCAAGCGGGCGCTGCTGGACCAGACCCTGATGTCCGGGGTGGGCAACATCTACGCCGACGAGGGCCTGTGGCGCGCCCGGGTGCACCCCGAGCACCCGACCCCCGACCTGACCGCCGAGCAGGCGCACCGGGTGCTGGACGGCGTCACCGAGGTGATGCGCGACGCGCTGCGCCAGGGCGGGACCAGCTTCGACGCGCTGTACGTCAACGTGAACGGCGCCAGCGGGTACTTCGACCGGTCGCTGGCGGTCTACGGCCAGGGCGGCCGGGCCTGCCCGCGCTGCGGGGCGCCGGTGGTGCGGGAAAAGTTCATGAACCGGTCCAGCCACTTCTGCCCGGTGTGCCAGCCGCGCTAGCGGGTCACGGTGTTCCGCAGCGGCTCCCCGCGCTGGAACGCGGCCAGGTTGTCCGCCAGCAGGGTGTCCGCGCCCACCGGCCGGCCACCGGCGGCGTGCGGGGTGATCAGCAGGTTTGGCAGGTCCCACAGCGGCGAGTCCGGGGGCAGCGGCTCGGTGGCGGTCACATCCACCGCGGCCGCGGCCAGCCGGCCCTCCTGCAACGCGCGCAGCAGCGCACCCTCGTCGACGGTGCTGCCCCGGCCGACGTTGACGAACACCGCGCGGGCCGGCAGCCGGCGCAGGATGCCGTCGTCCACCACCCGCCGGGTCGCGGTGGTGGCGGGCAGGATGTCGATGAGGGCGTCGGTGCGGGGGAGCAGGTCCAGCGCCTCGTCCAGCGTCACCACCGGGTAGCCGGCCCGGCGTCCGGCCGTGGAGGCGATCCCGACCACCTCGGCGCCGAGCAGGGTCAGCGCCGGGGCCAGCCGGGCGGCGATCGACCCGAAGCCCCAGATCAGCACCCGCGCCCCGGACAGCGACCCGAAGCCGGCACCGTCACTGCCCGGGATCGGCTGCAGCCCGCCGATCTCGCTGGACCACTCCCGGCGCTGTTGGGCCCGTACCGCCTCCGGCAACCGCCGGGCGAGCGCGAGCAGCAGGGCCAGGGTGTGTTCGGCGACCGGCCCGTCGTGCAGCCCGCGGCCCGAGGTCACCACCACCGCGGGATCGAAGCCCGCCGCCAGCACCGCATCCGGCCCCGCCGCCAGAGACTGCACCCAGCGCAGGGCGGTCAGGTCGCGGGCGGCCTCGGCCAATCGGTCGGCGGGATTGCCCCAGGCCACCAGCACCTCGGCGCCGCGCAGTTCGGGCGGGATCGGCTGGTGCACGTCGTACCGGGCGGCACGAACACCCTCGGGCAGGCGGGGGTCCAACGGGATCGTGTCGGGGAGCAGCACCAGCGTCATGGCAGGAGACTGGCGCAGCCGGGTTCGGGACGCCAGTGGCAGGTTCGGGCTTTTGGTCCCGGACAGTGGCTACGATGACCAGGTGTCCGCGACGAATGCCGCCCCTGAGCCCGCACGCACCGCGCCGATCTCCGTGATGATCGTCGACGACCACGAGGTCGTCCGGCGGGGCATCGCCGAGGTGGTCGAGCGGGCCGACGGGATGAAGGTGGTGGCCGAAGCCGGGTCGGTGGCGGACGGCGTCCGCCGGGCCGGACTGGTGCACCCCCAGGTGCTGCTGGTCGACCTGCAGCTGCCCGACGGCACCGGCATCGACCTGATGACCCAGGTCAAGTCGCTGCTGCCGGAGGCGCGGGCGATCGTGCTGACCAGCTTCGACGACGACGCGCTGGCCGCCGCGCTGGAGGCCGGTGCCGCCGCCTACCTGCTCAAGAGTGTCCGCGGCGCGGAGATCACCGACGTGATCCGCGCGGTGCACGCCGGCCGGACCCTGCTGGACGAGCGCACGGTCACCCGCCGCCGCGCCGGGCATGAGGACCCGACCGAGAACCTCACCCCGAGCGAGCTCAAGGTGCTGGATCTGATCGGCGACGGCATGTCCAACCGGGAGATCGCCGAGAAGCTGGGCGTGGCGGAGAAGACCGTCAAGAACCACATCACCTCGCTGCTGTCCAAGATGGGCCTGCAGCGACGGACCCAGGTCGCGGCCTGGGTGGCGGCCCGCCGGCACTCCAGCTGGCGCGCCGACACCGGCCAGCACTCCTGACCCCGGCTGCCTGACCCCGGCTCCCTGACCGGACCTCCCGGTCGGGGCCGTCCCGCCGTTCTCAGCCGAGCGGGACTTCCCAGCTCAGCAGCGTGCCCGGCCCGTCCGGAGCCGCCCCCAGCGAGAACGTCCCGCCGTGCTGCCGTGCCCGGGTGGCCAGGTTGCCGGTGCCCGAGCGCCGGTCCCGCACCACGGGCAGCCCCAGGCCGTCGTCGCGGACCTCGACCTGCACGGTGCCGGTCGGGCCCTGCCCGGTGACGCTGACCTTCACCGACACCGACGAGGCGTGCGCGTGCCGGGCGGCGTTCGCCAGACCCTCGCGCACCACCGCGACCACGTCGTCGGTCTTGTCCGGCCCGATCCGCTCGTCCACCAGGTCCGCGACGATGTAGTCGCCGTCCGAGACGGTCTCCCCGTCCAGCTCCACCACCAGCGACGGGGCGAAGCCCAGCCCGGTGCGGGCCAGCGAGGCCTCCCGGCGCAGCCGCTCGATGATGCCGGTGGCGGCGTCCGGGTCGCGCAGCGCGTAGACGATCTGCCGGATCTGGCGGACCGACTCGTCGACGTTGTCCAGCGCCTCCTCGACGATGCTGGTCAGCTCGGCCGGATCCACCCCGCGCGCGGCCCGGCGGCGCACGGTCTCCAGCTGCATGCCGGTGGCGAACAGTTGCTGGATCGCCAGGTCGTGCAGGTCCCGGGCGATCCGCTCCCGCTCGTCCAGCAGGGCGGCGACGTCCTGGGCGTGCCGGGCCTCGGCGAGCACGAAGGCCAGCGCGGCCTGGGAGGCGAAGGACTCGGCGGTGGCCAGGTCGTGCGGGGCGAACACGGGTGCCCCGACCCGCCGGAGCAGGATCAGCACGCCGACCCCGCGGCCGGAGGTCTGCAACGGCGCGAAGATGCCGGAGCCGAAGGCGCGCATCGCGGGGACCTTGACCTGCCGGGAGGCGGAGATCGACTCCACCAGCATCCCGGAGCCCTCGGTCATCACGGACCAGGAGCTGCCGGACTGGGGCAGGACGGACCCGATGAGCTCGTCCGCCCGGTGCCCGTCGGCCAGCTCGACCAGCAACTCCCCGCCCAGCCCGGGCAGCGCGAGGGCCGCGGCGTCGGCGTCGGCGACGTCCCGGGCGGTGGCGGCGATGTGCGCCAGCGCTTCCTCCTCGTCCGCACCGGACAGCAGCATGGTGGTGATCTCCTGGCCGGCCCGCAGCCAGTGCTCGCGCCGGGCGCCCTCGGAGAACAGCTGGGCGTTCGCCACCGCCACACCGGCGGTGGCGGCCAGCGCGATCACGGTGTTGTCGTCCTGCTCGGTGAAGCCGCCCGCCTTGTCCGCCAGGTACAGGTAGCCGTAGACCTGCTCGCGGACCCGGACCGCCGCACCCAGGAACGAGCCCATCGACGGGTGGTTGTTCGGCCAGCCCTCGAACGCCGGGTGCTCGGTGAGGTCGGCCAGGTGCAGCACCCCGTGGTCCGGGATCTTGCTCAGCACCCCGCGGGCGTGTGGCGGGTGGCCCATCATCGCGGCCAGCTCCGCCGGGACCCCGGCCTGCACGAAGGTGGTCGACTCGCCGCGGGAGTCCAGCACGTTGATCGCGCCGTAGGTGGCCCCGGTCAGTTCCACCGAGACCCGGACGAACCGCTCCAGCACGGTCGGCAGTTCCAGGTCGGAGGCGACCGAGAGCACCGCGTCCAGCAGATCGCTCAGGTGGTCGCCGAACTCGTCCTCGGCGCCGATCTCCACCCGCGGGCGACCGTCGGGGTCGGTCAGGTGGATCGTGGTCGTGACGCCGTGCCCGGGATGCCGGTTCGTCAGGTTGTCGGCCATTCGTCGTTCCCACCCTCGTCGAGCTCTGCGGCGTGCGCCTCACGGTACTGGGCATCGGCCGCCAGGAGCTGCTGGTGGGTGCCGCGTGCCGCGACCGTGCCCCGATCGAGCAACAGGACCTCGTCCGCGGCGGCCAGCGGGGCCAGTCGGTGCGTCACCACCAGCACGCCGCGGGTGGTGTCCTCGGACTGGTCCAGCAGATCGGCCACCAGCCGGTCGGCGGTGCCCGGGTCCAGGTGCTCGGCCGGCTCGTCGATCAGCAGCAGTGGGGCGGGGGAGAGCAGGGCCCGGGCCAGCAGCAGCCGTCGGCGCTCGCCACCGGAGACGCTCCGGCCGTCGGCGCCCAGGGCGGTGTCCACCCCGTCGGGCAGCCCGGCCAGCCAGTCGCCCAGCCCGGCGGTGACCAGCGCCGCCCGGGCCTCCTCCGGGGTGGCGTCGCCGCGGGCGACCCGCAGGTTCTCCAGCACGGTGGTCTCGAAGACGTGCGCGTCCTCGGTGGTCAGTGACAGCCGGGCCAGCCGGGCGCCCGGATCGGTGTCGGTCAGCGGCACACCGTCCAGCAGCAGCTCGCCGCCGCGGGGCGGCAGGAAGCCGGACAGCGTGAGCAGCAGGGTGGTCTTGCCGATGCCGGACGGTCCGACCACGGCCAGCGACCGGCCCGGCCGCAGTTCCAGGTCCAACCCGGTGAGCACCGGCGCCCGGCCCGGCCAGCCGACCGCCAGCCCGCGGGCGGTGATCACCGGGCCGCAGGCGGGGATGTCGACCGGGTCGGCCACCGGGGCGGGGCGCGCGGCGGCGTCGTCCTCGGGGGCGTCGGCGGCGTCCAGCAGGGCCATCAGCCGCTGGGCCGCCGTGCGGGAGCGGTGCACCTGGATCGCGGCGGCCGGCAGCACGCTGGTCGCCTCGAACGCGGCCAGCGGGGTCAGCACGATCACCGCCAGCTCCACCGCGGCCAACTGCCCGGCCGCCAGTGCCGGGATGCCGGTCAGCAGCGCACCCAGCACCGCGATCCCGATCGCCAGATTGCCCAGGGCGGCGGCCACCGCGGCCGGTCCGGCCCCGGCATCGGTCGCACGGGCCAGGTCGGCGTCGGCCTCCCGCAGCCGGGCCAGCTCCGCACCGGTCCGGCCCTGCACCGCCAGCGGCCCGGCATCGTCCAGCAGCCCCAGGGCGGCGGCCGCCATCCGGCCCCGGGCGTCGGCGGCGCGCTCCTCGGTCGCCCGGGCGGCACGCTGGGCCAGCCAGGGGGCGACCACGCCGGCGAGCACCAGGCAGGCGGCCAGGATCGCCCCGGCCACCGGCAGGAAGGCGGACATCGCGGCGACCGTGCCGACCCCGAGCGCCAGCGCCACCGTCGCGGGCAGCAGGCCACGGACCACGACGTCGCCGACCGCGTCGACATCCGCGCCGACCCGGGCCAGCAGGTCGCCGCGGCGCACCGACAGCGTCGCCTCCGGACGGCCGCCGGCCAGCCGGGTGTAGAGCGTGGTGCGCAGGGTGGCCATCCCGCGCAACGCCACATCATGCGAGACCAGCCGGTCCAGATAGCGGAACAGCCCGCGGCCGATGCCGAAGGCGCGCACCCCCACCGTCGCCACCGACAGCTGCAGCACCGGCGGCATCTGGGCCGCCCGGGTGATCAGCCAGGCGGAGACCGCGGCGAGGGCGACCGCGCAGCCCAGGGCCAGGGTGCCGAGCAGGGCGGCGAGCGCGAACCGGCGCCGGTCCACGTCCAGCAGGGCGACCGCCCGCCACAGCGGGTCCTGGCGGCGACCGGCGGGGGTCAGGGTGCCCGCGGCAGCGGCCGGTGCGGTGCGGGTGGCGCTCATCGGCCGGCCTCCTGGCTGGTCGAGGGGATGGTGCCGTCCGGGCCGGCCGAGGGGATCGAGCCGTCCGAGCCGTCCGGGTCGGCCGAGGCGGTTCCGGTGGGCACGGTGTCCGGCGGGGTGGTCTCCGAGGGGGTGAGGGCTGCCGGGACGTTCTCCGCCCGGACGGTCACCACCCGGTCGGCCAGCGCGATCAGCGACGGGCGGTGGGCGACCAGCAGCACGGTCCGGCCGTCGGCCCGCAGCCGGCGCACGGTGTCCAGCACCACCCGCTCACCGGCGGCGTCCAGGTGGGCGGTGGGCTCGTCCAGCACCACCAGCGGCGCCGGGGACAGCAGCGCTCGGGTCAGAGCGACCCGCTGGCGCTGTCCGACGCTCAGCCCGGCGCCGCCGCGGCCCAGGTCGGTGTCCCAGCCCTGCGGCAGCCCGGCGACCACCGCGTCCAGGCCGGTCAGCCGGGCGGCCTCGTCCCGGCGAGCGGGATCGGTGCCGTCGCCGCGGACCAGCTGGTCCAGGGCGGCCGGTTCCAGCACCGGCCGCTGGGGGAGCCAGGCGATCTGCGGCCAGAACCCGTGCAGGTCGATCTCGGCCAGCGGCACCGGGTCCTCGCCCTGCGGCACCAACTCCACGGCCCCGGAGTCGGGCCGCAGCAGGCCGAGCAGCAGGTCGACGGTGGTGGACTTGCCGGCGCCGCTGGGACCCGTGACGGCGACGGTGCTGCCGGGCGGGAGTTCCAGGTCCAGGTGCGCGGGGGCCAGCTGGTCGCGGCCGGGTGCCCGGACCGTGACGTCGGTGAGCCGGATCGTGGTCCGGCGCAGGTCGGGGGCCGGGCGGGTGCCGGTGGCGGGCAGCGGCGTCTCCACCACCTCGAAGACCTGCTCCGCCGCGGCGACCCCGTCGGTGGAGGCGTGGAACTGGGCACCGACCTGGCGCAGCGGCCAGTAGACCTCGGGCGCCAGGATCAGCACCGCCAGCCCGTCGACCAGGGTCATCTGGCCGTAGACCAGCCGCAGACCGATGCTGACCGCGACCAGGGCGACCGACAGCGTGGTCAGCAGCTCCAGCACCATGCCGGACAGGAAGGCGATCCGCAGCGTGCCCATCGTGGCCTTGCGGTGCGCGTCGCCGAGCGCCTGGACCCGCTGGGCCGGACCGCGCTCCCGGCCGAAGGCACGCAGTGTGGCGATCCCGGCGATCAGGTCGAGCACCTGGGAGCCGAGCCGCTGCATCACGGTCAGCCCGCGCTCGGAACGGCCCTGGGTGAGCTGGCCGATCAGCACCATGAAGATCGGGATCAGCGGCAGGGTGCCGGCGGCGATCGCAGCACTGACCCAGTCCAGCCGCAGGATCACCACCAGCGTGGCCGGGGTGACCGTCGCCGACAGCACCAGCTGCGGCAGGTACTTCACGAAGTAGGCGTCCAGGGCGTCCAGCCCCCGGGTGGCCAGCGTGACCACCCGGGGACCGGCACCCTCGGCCAGCCAGCGCGGCCCGAGCTCCGCGGCCCGGGCCACCACCTGTTCGCGCAGTTCGGTCACCGCCCGGGTGGCCGCGCGGTGCGCGTACCGCTCCTGCACCCCGGTGGCGAGCGCACGGGCGGCGATCACCACCGCGAGCCACCCGATCCGCGGCAGCAGGTCGGCCAGCGGGACACCGTCATGGGCGGCCTCGGCGAGCACCTGCGCGAGCAGGATCGCCTGGGCGATGACGAGTCCGGCGGTGACCAGCCCGAGCGCGACCGTCAGGGCCAGATAGCCCCGGGCGGCACGGGCATAACGCAGCAGACGCGGATCGAGCGGCTTCACGGAGGAGAGTGTCTCCCTCAGACCTGAGCGGCGCCGGCCTCGTCCTTGCGCGCGGTGACCTGCGCGAAGGTGAGACCGGTGTGCTCCGGGATGTGGTCGGCGGAGATCCGCTTGCGGAACACCCAGTAGGTCCAGCCCTGGTAGAGCAGGACGATCGGGGTGAGGATCACGGCCACCCAGGTCATCACGGTCAGCGTGTAGTCCGTGGAGGACGCCGCCGCGATGCTCAGGGAGTAGTCCGGGTTGAGGGCGGGCATGACGTCGGGGTACATCGAGCCGAAGATCAGCACCACCGCCGCCACGATCACCACGGCCGAGGCGACGAACGCCCGGCCCTCACGCCGCTGCCGGGTGGTGATGACCACGACGAGCAGTCCGATCGCGGCGACCGCCACGGCAGCCCAGGTCCAGGCGACCGAGTACGCCAGCTGGGCCCAGATCGCCCACGCCGCGGCCACCACCAGGGTGACGACCGACGAGGTCTCGGCGAGCTTGGCGGCCTTGGTGTGGATGTCGCCGGAGGTCTTGAGCGCCAGGAACACCGCACCGTGGGTCAGGAAGATCGACGCCAGGCACAGCCCGCCTAGCAGGGCGAACGGGTTCAGCAGGGCGAAGAACCCGCCGACGTACTGGTAGTTGGCGTCCAGCTCGACACCGCGCACCAGGTTGGCGAAGGCCACGCCCCACAGGATCGCCGGCACGTAGGAGCCGAAGACGATCGCCCGGTCGGCCCAGGCCCGCCAGCCGGGGGTGTTGATCTTGCCCCGCCACTCGAAGGCGACGATCCGGACGATCAGCGCCAGCAGGATCAGGAACAACGGGAGGTAGAACCCGGAGAACAGGGTGGCGTACCACTCCGGGAAGGCCGCGAAGGTGGCGCCACCGGCGGTGAGCAGCCACACCTCGTTCCCGTCCCAGACCGGGCCGATGGTGTTGATCATGACGCGGCGGTCCTTCTCGTTCCGGCCGAGGAACGGAAGGAGCATGCCCACGCCGAAGTCGAAGCCCTCCAGGACGAGGTAACCCGTCCAGAGCACCGCGATCAGCAGGAACCAGAGGATCGAGAGGTCCATGTCGCTGACTCCTGCCTCAGTAGGCGAACGACAGCGGCCGGTCGGCCGATGCGGGGTCGTTCGGGTCGGGCTTGTTGTCCGGGTTGTCGGGGGAGACGTCCTTCTCGGTGTCGGCGACACCCTCCGAGGCGTAGCGCTTCATCAGGCGGAACCAGACCACGGCGAGCACCCCGTACAGCAGGGTGAACAGCGCCAACGACAGGATGACCTCGGTCGGGCTGACCACCTCGGAGACACCGCGCATGGTCAGCAACCGGACCTCGTCGATGCCGCTCGGGTTCGGCGCCACCACCCAGGGCTGGCGGCCCATCTCGGTGAAGATCCAGCCGAAGGCCGAGGCCAGGAACGGGGTCGGGATCGCCCAGATGCCGATCCGGGCCAGCCACTTGTTGCCGGAGACCCGGCCCTTGCGGGTCAGCCACAGCGCGGTCAGGGCGAGTGCGACCGAGCCGAGGGCGAAGCCGATCATCAGGCGGAACGACCAGTAGGTCACCGTCAGGTCGGGGATGTAGTTGACGTCGGTGACACCGTCGCCGTACCGGGCCTCGTACTCGGCCTGCAGGTCGTTGACCCCGCGCAGCTCGGAGGAGAAGTCGTTGTTGGCCAGGAAGGACAGCAGGCCGGGGATCTGCAGGTAGTGCGTGACGCCCTCGCAGTTGTTGCTGAGGTCACCGATGGCCAGCAGCGAGAACGCCGCTCCGTCCTCGGTCTCGCACAACGCCTCGGCTGCGGCCATCTTGGTCGGTTGCTGCTCGAACATCAGCTGGCCCTGGGCGTGGCCGGAGATGGCCAGGCCGACACCGGCGACCAGCATGGTGAAGACACCGAGCTTGACCGCGGGACGGTAGATCTCGCGGGCCTTGTCCTCCTGCCCCTTGCGGACCAGGCGCACCATCCACCAGGCGGCGATGCCGGCGACGAAGGTGCCCGCGGTCAGGAAGGCGGCGGTGATGGTGTGCGGGAACGCGGCGAGCAGGGTGTTGTTGGTCAGCACCGCCCAGATGTCGGTCATCTCGGCGCGGCCGGTCTCGACGTTGAACTCGGCGCCGACGGGGTGCTGCATCCAGGAGTTGGCGGCCAGGATGAAGTAGGCCGACAGGTTGGTGGCGATGGCGACCGCCCAGATGCAGGCCAGGTGGATCTTCTTCGGCAGCTTGTCCCAGCCGAAGATCCACAGGCCCAGGAAGGTCGACTCCACGAAGAAGGCCGCCAGGGCCTCCATGGCGAGGGGTGCGCCGAAGACGTCACCGACGAAGCGGGAGTACTCCGACCAGTTCATGCCGAACTGGAACTCCTGCACGATGCCGGTGGCCACGCCGATCGCGAAGTTGATCAGCAACAGCTTGCCGAAGAACTTGGTCAGCTTGAGCCAGGTCTCGTTCTGGGTGCGCACCCAGATGGTCTGCATGATGGCGACCAGCGGCGACAGTCCGATGGTCAGCGGCACGAAGATGAAGTGGTAGACGGTGGTGATACCGAACTGCCACCGTGCCAGGTCGAGGGCTTCCACTGGGGGGCTCCGTCCGAGGTGCGAGGCGGGTGTGGGAGGGCCGAAGGTCCGGGGGTGTGACCCGTCGCCGACGCTATTGCGCCTGTGTTCACAAGCATAGGACGAAGGTCCCGCGATCTGACACCCTGTCGCTTCGTCGCGTGTGGTGATGTGTCGCACACGGGGCCCGGGACGGTCCTCCGCGCGTGACGTAGGGCACTGTGCGATACTCGCTGCGGCAGCAGGAACTCACACGGCCTGCGCTGGTTTTTGCGAGTACGCCTCTCCGGCGCGCCGAGCACGCCAGCCGCCGCCCGTGCGCCCCCGTCGAGATGACGGCGGGCGAGGGCAGGCGATGGCGCCGAGCGCACGGGGTGGGCGACCGACATCGACTTCCGTCGCCGCGGGGACGCGAGCGACGACCGAACAGCCCGTGGGGCGCCGGCGGTGTGACCGGCGGATCCGCGGCACCCAGGAGCACACGCACGTGACATCCGAGAACACCGACGCCGTGACCGCTGCGACCGGCGGGACCACCCCCGCCAAGCGCCCGCGCCGCGCCACCCGCCCCGCCGCCACGCCGGCCGAGGCCCCCGCTACCGCCGCGGCACCCTCGGCCACCCCGGCGACCGAGCCGACCACCGGCACCGCCGCCCCCGAGGTCGCCGCCGAGGCCCCGGTCGCCGCCCCGCGCCGCCGGACCCGCAAGACCGCGACCGCCACGACGGCCACCGAGGTGCCGGACGCCGGTGCCGCGACCGCCGAGGCTGCCCCGGTCGCCGAGCCCGCCGCGGCGAAGGCCCCGGCGAAGAAGGCCACCCGCACCCGGAAGAAGGCGGTCGCCGCCCCGGTCGAGGGTGAGACCGCCCCGGCCGTCGAGAGCGCCGCTGCCGAGACCGGTGCCCGCGCCGGGACCGCCACCGCACGGACCGCCGCTGCGGACACCGCAGACCGGACCGGCGCGCCCGCCGACACTGCCGCGTCGGCCGCCGATGCGCCCGCCGACCAGGCTGCCCCCAAGAAGCGCGCCACCCGCGCCCCGGCGAAGAAGAAGGCCCCGGCCAAGGCCGCCACCACCGAGCCGGCCCCGTCCGGTACCGAGGCCGACGCCCCGCAGACTCCTGCCGCGACCGCCGCCACGAACGTGTCCGCCACGGACGCCACCGCCGCTGCGTCCGCGGCCGACGCCCCCGCCGCACCCAAGCGCCGACGCGCCACCCGCAAGGCCGCCGCGCCCACCGACGCGCCGGCCTCCGCTGCTGCGACCACCGCTGACGCACCGGCCGAGGCCGCCGGCGGCACTGCCCGGACCGCGAGCACCCCCGAGTCGGCCACCACCGGGTCCGCCACCACCGGGTCCGCGGCCGACGAGCCCGCCACCAGCGCCACCGAGGCCCCCGCCGCCCCGGCCCGCCGCACCCGGTCCCGCCGCGCCACCCGCCCGGCCGCCGCGGCCGCCGAGCCGGTCGCCACGCCCGCCCCCGAGCCCTCCGCTCCGGCCACCGAGCCCGCCGACGAGGCGGAGGAGGACGAGGAGGCCACCGAGGAGACCACCGAGGGGCAGGGCGCCGCGCTGGACGTGCTGGCCGCCTTCTCCGGTGTCACCCCCGAGCCGGAGAAGCCGACCGCCGGTGCCGGCCGCCTGGCCACCACCGCGCTGTTGTTCCAGGCGCCGGACCCCACCCCCCGTCGCCGCCGTCGTGCCCAGGCCCCCGCCGGGTCGCCGGAGGAGATCGCCGCCGCCGCGCACGCGGAGGCCGAGGCCGAGCAGCCCGCCGCGGAGGAGCCGGCCGAGCAGTCGGAGTCCACCGAGCCGGAGTCCACCGGTGGCGGTCGCCGCAGCCGTGGCCGCCGCGGTGGTCGCAAGCGTTCCGGCCAGCAGTCCGAGGTGGAGGAGACCGCCGAGGAGCAGCCGGAGGTGCCCGCCGAGGACGAGCAGGCCGACGACCAGACCGACGAGCAGCAGTCCGAGGGCGACGAGGCCGAGGACGGCGAGGGTTCGCCCCGTCGCCGCCGCCGTCGTGGTGGCCGTGGCCGTCGTTCCCGCGCCAAGGGTGAGTCCGAGGACGGTGGCGAGGACGACTCCGCCGAGTCCGCGGAGGACGAGTCGGCCGAGGACCAGTCCGCCGAGGACGGCGACTCCGACGACGAGGGCGAGGGGTCCGGCAGCAGCCGTCGCCGCCGCCGCCGTCGTCGCTCCCGGGGTGGCGACGGGGACTCCGGTTCGTCGTCGTCGTCCGCGGGGCGTGGCACCGGCCGGGACGAGGTGACCGCCCTGCGCGGGTCCACCCGGCTGGAGGCCAAGCGCCAGCGCCGCCGGGAGGGCCGGGACGCCGGTCGCCGCCGCCAGATCATCACCGAGGCCGAGTTCCTGGCCCGCCGCGAGTCGGTCGAGCGCAGCATGATCGTGCGCGAGCTGGACGGGCGCACCCAGATCGCGGTGCTCGAGGACGGCGTGCTGGTCGAGCACTACGTGTCCAAGCAGGCCCAGGCGTCGATGGTGGGCAACGTCTACCTCGGCCGGGTGCAGAACGTGCTGCCCAGCATGGAGGCGGCGTTCGTCGACGTGGGCCGTGGCCGCAACGCCGTGCTGTACGCCGGTGAGGTCAACTGGGACGCCGCCGGGGTCGAGGGCGGCAAGACCCGCCGGATCGAGCAGGCGCTGAAGTCCGGCGACTCGGTGCTGGTCCAGGTCACCAAGGACCCGATCGGGCACAAGGGCGCCCGCCTCACCTCGCAGGTCACCCTGGCCGGCCGCTACCTGGTCTACGTGCCCGGTGGTGGCATGACCGGGATCAGCCGCAAGCTGCCGGACAACGAGCGCAGCCGGCTGAAGAAGATCCTGCGCGAGGTCGTGCCGGACTCGGCGGGCGTGATCGTGCGCACCGCCGCGGAGGGTGCCTCGGAGGAGGAGCTGCGTGCGGACATCGCCCGGCTGCAGTCGCAGTGGGAGGCGATCGAGAAGAAGGCGAAGACCGCCTCGGCGCCGTCGCTGCTGCAGGGTGAGCCGGACATGGCGATCCGGGTGGTCCGGGACATCTTCAACGACGACTTCAGCTCCCTGGTGGTCCAGGGTGACGAGGCGTGGTCGACGATCTCCGGCTACATCGGTGAGCTGGCGCCCGACCTGGTCGAGAAGATGAGCAAGTACACCGGGACCGGTGACGTCTTCCACGACCACCGGGTCGACGAGCAGCTCGCCAAGGGCATGGACCGCAAGGTGTGGCTGCCGTCCGGCGGTTCGCTGGTGATCGACCGCACCGAGGCGATGACCGTGGTCGACGTCAACACCGGCAAGTTCACCGGTGCGGGCGGCACGCTGGAGGAGACGGTCACCCGGAACAACCTGGAGGCCGCGGAGGAGATCGTCCGCCAGCTCCGGCTCCGGGACATCGGCGGCATCATCGTGATCGACTTCATCGACATGGTGCTGGAGTCGAACCGCGACCTGGTGCTGCGCCGGCTGGTCGAGTGCCTGGGCCGGGACCGGACCAAGCACCAGGTGGCCGAGGTCACCTCGCTGGGCCTGGTGCAGATGACCCGCAAGAGGGTGGGCCAGGGCCTGGTCGAGGCGTTCTCCGAGACCTGCGAGCACTGCCACGGCCGCGGCTTCATCGTGCACACCGAGCCGGTGGAGAAGTCCGGCGGCAACGGTGGTGGCGGTCAGCACCAGCACCAGCAGCAGGAGAAGTCCTCCTCCGGCGAGGGCGAGTCGAAGCGGTCGCGGCGCAAGCGTGGCGGCTCCGGTTCGGCCACTCCGGCGCCGGAGAAGGAGACCGCAGTGCCGGTGCTGCCGGAGGCGCGCGAGCAGGTGAACGCCACCCTGGCGACGATCGCGGCCGCCGCGGCGCACGCACACCAGAGCGAGGACGAGGCGCCGACCGCCGAGCCGGCCGCGGCCGAGGTCACCTCGCCGGCCGCCGAGGGCGGTGAGCGTCCGTACCTGGACGTGTTCGCCGCGCTGGGTGAGCTCGGCACCGGGGAGAAGACCTCCGGTGCGGACGGTGGGGCCGAGCCGGAGCTGGCGCTGGCCCAGGTCGACCCGAGCGTGTTCGAGGACGGCGAGCCGATGCCGGATCAGGCGATCGACGAGCTGACCGAGTCCCCGGAGCAGCCGGAACAGTGAACGACGGGTGCGCGGGCCGCCCGGTGGTTTGACCCCTACCGAGCGGCCCGCGTATCCTTGAACGTCGGTGCGCTCTGGCGCGTGGTCCCGTTTCGGCAGGACCTGTCGGAGAGCGCCGTTCGTGTGTGAAGCCGTTGAGCTCTCCCGGTCCGCCGCCGACAACCGGCGCGTGCGGGGGTCGTCGGCTCCGGCACACGCCCCAGAACCTGTAGTTCGACGAGCAGAGATGAGCAGCAACGTGGTGTACGCGATCGTGAAGGCCGGCGGCCGTCAGGAGAAGGTCGCCGTTGGCGACGTCGTCGTGGTCGACCGCCTCGCGGCCGGTGCCGGCGCCACCGTCGAGCTGCCTGCGCTGCTGCTCGTCGACGGGGAGAAGGTGACCTCCGACGCCGCGGCGCTCGCGAAGATCACCGTCACCGCGGAGGTCGTCCGGGACGAGAAGGGCCCGAAGATCGACATCCTGCGCTACAAGAACAAGACCGGCTACCGCCGTCGCCAGGGTCACCGCCAGGCGCTGACCCGTCTCAAGGTCACCGGCATCAAGTGACCTGCCGCGGGTCCGCCCGCGTCGTGAAAACCCGGATCTAGAAAGCAGGCCTTGAGATGGCACACAAGAAGGGCGCGAGCTCCTCGCGCAACGGTCGTGACTCGAACGCCCAGCGTCTGGGCGTCAAGCGCTTCGGCGGCCAGGTGGTCGGCGCGGGCGAGATCATCGTGCGGCAGCGTGGCACCCACTTCCACCCCGGCGTGAACGTCGGCCGTGGCGGGGACGACACCCTGTTCGCCCTGGCCCCGGGTGCGGTGCAGTTCGGCACCCGCCGCGGCCGCAAGGTCATCGACGTCGTCACGGCGGACTGACCTCGGTTCTTCGGTCGAAGGGGCGTACCGCGTCGGCGGTGCGCCCCTTCGGCATGTTTCAGTAGGTCCCGGGCAACGACCCGGGGAGCAGAGGAGTGAACGATGGCCGCCTTCATCGACCGGGTGGTGCTGCACGCCAGTGGCGGTGACGGCGGCCACGGCTGTGCCTCGATCCGGCGGGAGAAGTTCAAGCCGCTGGCCGGCCCCGACGGCGGGAACGGCGGGAACGGCGGCAGCGTGATCCTGGTGGTCGACCCGCAGGTCACCACGCTGCTGGACTACCACCACTCGCCGCACCGGCACGCGCCCTCCGGCACCCAGGGGATGGGCGACAACCGGAACGGCGCCACCGGTGCGGATCTGCTGCTGCCGGTCCCGGACGGCACCGTGGTCAAGAGCCCCGAGGGCGAGGTGCTGGCCGACCTGGTCGGCGTCGGTGCCACCTACACGATCGCCGAGGGCGGTCACGGCGGGCTGGGCAACGCGGCCCTGTCCTCGCCGCGGCGCAAGGCCCCCGGCTTCGCGCTGCTCGGTGAGCCGGGCGACGCCGCGGACGTGGTGCTGGAGCTCAAGACGATCGCCGATGTCGCGCTGGTCGGGTTCCCGAGCGCCGGCAAGTCCAGCCTGGTCGCCGCGATGTCCGCCGCCCGGCCGAAGATCGCCGACTACCCGTTCACCACGCTGGTGCCGAACCTGGGCGTGGTGCAGGCCGGCGACGCGCGCTACACCGTCGCCGACGTGCCGGGGTTGATCCCGGGCGCCAGCGAGGGCAAGGGCCTGGGTCTGGAGTTCCTCCGGCACATCGAGCGCTGCGCGGTGATCGTGCACGTGCTGGACTGCGCCACGCTGGAATCGGACCGCGACCCGGTCCGCGACCTGGATGTGATCGAGGCCGAGCTGGCCGCGTACAGCGGGGACCTGCAGATCGAGGGCGGCCGGGTGCCGCTGAACGAGCGTCCGCGCCTGGTGGTGCTGAACAAGATCGACGTGCCGGACGCCCGGGACATGGCCGAGATGGTCCGTCCCGACCTGGAGGCCCGCGGCCTGCGGGTGTTCGAGGTGTCCACCGCCAGCCACGAAGGGCTGCGCCCGCTGAGCTTCGCGCTGGCCGAACTGGTCGAGCAGGCCCGCCGGGAGGCTCCGCAGCCGGAGGCGGCCCGCGTGGTGCTGCGGCCCAAGGCGGTCGACGCCGGTGGCTTCACCGTGACCCGCCGCCAGGACGGTGACCACGAGTACTTCCAGGTCCGGGGCAGCAAGCCGGAGCGCTGGGTGCGCCAGACCGACTTCACCAACGACGAGGCGGTGGGCTATCTGGCCGACCGGCTGGCCCGGCTTGGTGTGGAGGACCAGCTGCTCAAGGCAGGTGCGGTCGCCGGTGCCGAGGTCGTGATCGGTGACGGCGACCGGGCGGTGGTCTTCGACTGGGAGCCCACCCTGACCACCGGCTCCGAGCTGCTCGGTGGCCCGCGCGGCACCGACATGCGCCTGGACGACCACAGCCGCCCGACCCGCGGGGAGAAGCGCCGCGAGTACAAGGAGCGGATGGACGCCAAGGCGGAGGCCCGCGAGGAGCTGTGGCAGGAGCGCGAGGCCGGGCACTGGTCCGACCCCGAGGCGGAGTGACCGCCCGGGCGTCCGCCGACCGGATGCCGGTGACGGCCCGGGGCACGGACGCGGGATGATGTCCCGCGTGAGCGCCGCCCCGTTGACCGACCGCCGTCTGCTGCCCGAGGTGCACCGGGTGGTGGTGAAGGTCGGGTCCTCGTCCCTGACCGACCCGGACGGCCGGCTCGACCCGCAGCGACTGCGCGCCCTGGTGGACGTGCTGGCCGCCCGGGTGAACTCCGGCCACCAGGTGGTGCTGGTGTCCTCCGGTGCGATCGCCACCGGGATGGACCCGCTGGGTCTGTCCCGCCGGCCCCGGGACCTGGCCACCCAACAGGCCGCCGCCTCGGTCGGCCAGGGATTGCTGGTGGCGCACTACACCCGGGCGTTCGCCGACCACGGACTGCGGGTGGGGCAGGTACTGCTCACCGCCGACGACACGATGCGCCGCGGGCAGTACCGCAACGCCCAGCGCGCCCTGGACCGGCTGTTGGACCTGGGCATCGTGCCGATCGTGAACGAGAACGACACCGTCGCCACCGACGAGATCCGGTTCGGCGACAACGACCGCCTCGCCGCGCTGGTCTCGCACCTGGTGCACGCCGACGCGATGACCCTGCTCACCGACGTCGACGGGCTCTACACCGGCCCGCCGACCCACCCGGGATCGGAGCGGATCGCCCAGGTGCGCGGCCCGCAGGACCTGGAGGGCATCGACGTGACCGCCCGGGGCAGCCGGGTCGGCACCGGTGGGATGGTGACCAAGCTGGAGTCGGTCGCGATCGCCACCGCCTCCGGCATCCCGGTGGTGCTGACCTCCGCGGCCCAGGTGGCCGGTGCGCTGGCGGGGGAGGACGTCGGCACCTGGTTCGCCGCGACCGGTCGCCGGACCTCCACCCGGCTGCTGTGGCTGGCCTACGCCGCGCGCACCCGGGGCCGGCTGGTGTTGGACGCCGGTGCGGTGCACGCCGTGCTGGAACGCGGCAAGTCGCTGCTGCCGGCCGGGGTGACCGCCGCGCACGGCGACTTCCACGCCGGTGACCCGGTGGAGCTGGTCGACCCGGACGGCGCCGTGATCGCCCGCGGGCTGGTGGCCTACTCGGCCGATGAGGTGCCCGACCTGCTCGGCCGGTCCACCTCCGACCTGCGGGCCGACCTGGGCAAGGGCTACGACCGGGAACTGGTGCACCGCGACGACCTGGTGCTGGTGCGGCGTCGCCCGCACTGATCAGCCGTCCAGGCCGACCAATGCCTCGGCCGCGGGCCCCAGATCGTGCAGGCGCAGGTAACCGTCCAGCACCGCGACCGCGGTCCAGGGCAACCAGTGCCGGTTCAGCCCGTAGCCCCGGCGCGGGCCCAGCCCCCAGTGTTCCTGCTGCCAGCCTGGCCCCGCGAGGTCCCAGGTCCGGTCGGCTGTCGCCAGCATGGCCAGTGAGCCGTGGTGCACCAGTCGCGCCACCCGCCCGGGCCACGCCTGGCCGGATCGCAGCGCCAGGTCGGCGAAAGTGGCGGCGTCCGCGACCAGGAACCCGTCCGACATCGTCACCCCCGACGTGATCAGTTGCAGGCCGACAGTGGAGCGTCCCGGCTTCCAGTGCAGGTCCGGCCAGGGGGCATCGGCGGGCATCGGCAGATCGACCAGGTGCACCCAGGATTCGGCCACCCGTCCGGCATGCAGCGCCCGGTCCAACCAGGCGTCCTCACCGGTGCGACGGTGCAGGGCCAGGAACGCCCGGGCCGCGAGGATGGCGCCTTCCTTGTCCACCACGTCCGGGTTGTCCAGGGTCGCTCCGGCATAGGCCAGCCGCTCGCCGACCCGGGCCCACACCTCCTCGCCGGCCCGCACCGCCGCCTCCAGACCGGCCGGGTCCGGACCTGCCGCCTCGATCAGGAACGGCACCACACTCGCGGTGGCGGTCGGCGAGGATTGCAGCACGTCCCCGGTCCCGGCTCGCCAGGCTCTGGGGAATGAACCGTCAGCCCGCTGCTGGCCGCGCAGGAATGCTGCCCCGGACCGGGCCCACGCTCGCCAGCGGTCGGCCGCCGGTCCGGTACGTCCGGCAGCGGCGGCGAGCGCGGCGCGGCCACCCTCGGCCAGGGCACGGGCGAACACGGCGGGGATCCCGTTCAGGTCGCGGTAGGTGGTGACGGCTCCGGTCGCAAGGTCCCAGCCCTCACCGGCCGGTGGATTCAGCGGCAGCGCGGCGAAGGTGTCGAGCACGGCGCTGCCGGTTGCCGCCAGCAGGTCGGCCTCGGCAGGTCCAGTGGGCCCAGTGGCGTCCGGTCGGGGCAGGTCGCCCGCGCGGATCAGGTCCGCGATCCGGAGCAGGCAGGCACCGACGTCGGTCCCCGCGCCCACGAACCCCATCACGGCTGCGGTCGCGCCGGGCACCGGTAGCCCGGTCCGCGGGTCGGACTCCAGCCCGACGCCGGCGCCTCCGGTCGGTGCCGTGCGCACCTGGCCGGCCAGCACCCGCGCGACCGGGAGCAGGTACTCCCGGGCCGCCACCGGCTCAGCGGTCGGCCGGTGCCGTCGCCATGCCGCCTCGCGGGCCTGCGCCAGGTGGGTGGCGCGGTCGGCGGGGGGCATGACGGTCCAGGCCAGCGTCACCCCGTGGCGCAGGCCGTCGCGCAGCGGGTGCAGCGTCATCCGCCAGCCCGGCAGCCCGGTGAGTGGCAGGCCACCGCTGGTGTAGGACCACTCGCCTTCGGCCGCCGGGTAGGCGCCACCGACCTCGACACCGCCGGCGGTGCTGCGGCCGCCGAGCGCCACCAGGTCCACCCGCGGATCGATCACGATCCCGCCGTGCTCGTCCAGGCCGTCGGCGGCGACGGTGGCGCGGGTGCCGCCCTCCCGGTGCACGGTGAGGGCGACGCCGTCCGGGTAGCGCACGGTCAGGTGCGGTGCCGACAGCCGGTCCTCCCGGATCAGCACGTCCCGCAGGCCGGAGCACAGGGCCTCCGGCCCGCCCAGCGTCCAGGCGCTCACCGGGCGGGCGTGGCCGTAGACCAGACCCGGCGCAGTGATCTCCAGCTCGGGCCAGTCCTCGGCCGTGACACGGGCCAGACCGACCGCGCTCGCGAAACCACCGGGTGCCGTCCCCTCGACCCGCACCGAGCGCCGGAGGGTCAGCTGGGTGCCGCCGGACCAGTGATCCTCGACCTGCACGGTGCAGCCGGGGCTGACCCGAACGGTCGCCGTGCCGTGCATCCCGCCGGCCCGATCCCGGCGGATCGCGGTGTACGGCACGGCGACGGTCCGTGGCACCGCCTGGCCTGGTGCCACGACGAGGATCTGCACCGGGGCGGCTGCCCGCCAGCGCCCGGCGGGACAGGACAGTTCGATCCCGGAGCCGTCGGCGACCGGGCGCCGGTCGACGGCGTGGGTGTTCATCCCTTGATGCCGGAGCTGGCCAGGCTCGGCACGATGAACCGCTGGAACACCACGAACATGAGCACGACCGGGATCGTCAGCAGCACCACCCCCGCCATCTGCACCGTCGGCAGGGTGTAGTTCTGCGCCTGGAGGCTGTTCAGTCCCACGGTGAGGACGAACTTGTCCGGATCGTTCACCATCGTGACCGGGATCAGGAAGCTGTTCCAGGTCCAGGTCCCCGCCAGGATCGCCTGGGTCGCGATGCCGGTCATCGCCAGCGGCACCCCGATCTGCAGGAAGGTCCGGAACCGCCCCGCACCGTCCAGCGCGGCTGCCTCGTCGAGTTCGGCGGGCAGGGTGGAGAAGGTCTGGCGCATCAGGAAGATCAGCAGCGGGTTCACCAAGAACGGCACCACCAGGGCGATCAGGCTGTTCAGCCACCCGTAGGAGGCGATCTGCAGGTACAGCGGGATCAGGTAGGCCTGGAGCGGGACCAGCAGGATCGCGATCACCCCGAGCAGCAGCCACCGCCGGCCGGCGAACCGGAACCGGGCCAGTGCGTATCCGGCCAGCGTGTTCACCAGCACCGCTCCGCCGACGACCAGCGCGGTCACCACCAGCGTGTTGCGGTACCAGGTGCCGATCGATGCGTGCTGCACGACGTAGGCGTAGTTCGCCAGCGTGAGGTCGCCCGGCCCGACCAGGTCGAGATAGCGCTCCGGCGGAAGCAGTGACACGTACAGCCCGAAGACCAGTGGTGCGACCATCACCAGGGCGATCACGGTGAGTGTCGTGTACTGGACGCTGCGGGCGATCCGGGACCGCCGGCCCCGGCGTGGCCCACGTACTGGCTGCCTGGCGGTCGCACCTGGGGAGTTCATGAGTTCGTCCTCCGTGCCGCAAGCCGGCTGAGGATGCCGGCCGCGACGATCGCGACCAGCAGGATGACGGTGGCGGCGCTGCCGAGACCGACGGCGTTCAGCCGGAATGCCTGCTGATAGATGAAGATCACGATGGTGGAGGTCGCACCGGCCGGGCTGCCCAGCGTGGTGCCACCCGAGATCACGTAGGCCTGATCGAAGACCTGCACCGCCTGGATGAACCCGGTCAGGACCACGAAGACCGTGAATGGCCGCACCCCGGGCACGGTCACCGACCAGAACCGGCGCAGCACCCCGGCGCCGTCGACCTCGGCGGCCTCGTAGAGGGACGCGTCGATGGATTCCATCCCGCCGACAAAGATGACGATGTACAGACCGACGAACATGTACACGTAGACCAGGACCAGGAAGTACAGCGCAGTCGACGGTTCGGCGTACCAGGTCCCGCCCGGCAGGCCGAGCGCTTCCAGGGAGGCCGACACCGGGCCGCCGGAGACGAACAACTGCATGAAGATCGTGGTCACCGCGACGGTGGAGGTCATGTACGGGACGAAGACCGCCGTGCGCAGCGCGGTCCGCCCCCTGCTGGCGGACACCAGCATCGCGGCGATCAGGATCGCCAGGAGGGTCTGCGCCGGCACCACCAGGGCGATGAATGTGGCGGTGATCCCGAGCGAGCGGCCGAACGCCGGGTCGGCGAACAGCGCCTGGTAGTTGGCCAGCCCGACGAACTCGCGCTCGTCGAAGTGGAACTTGTTCACCTGCTGGAAGCTGAGCAGCACCGACTGCACGATCGGCCAGACGAACCACCACAACAGCAGGGCCACCGCCGGAGCCACCATCGCCCAGGCAGTGAGATTCTCCGGCAGCCGGGCGCGCAGCCGGGTGCGCCAGTCCGTGGCCCGGGGCCGGCTCGTGGGCGGACCACCCGGCCCGGCGGTGCTGCCGGGCCGGGCGGTCAGGTCACTGCCCATAGGTGTCCTGGAGCTGCGAGAGCAGCTCCTCCGGCGTCTGGTTCCCGGGGTTGAACACCAGGTCCTGGAAGCCCGCGACGAGCGCGTTGCCGAACTCCGTGGTCTGCAGCGGGTAGTCGAGCGTGCGCCCGGACTCGATCAGTTCGTCGGTGAAGGCGGCATAGGCGGGCGTGGCATCCCGGTACTGATCGATGTAGCTGGTCATTGCCGGAACCTGGGTGCCCGACTCGAGCAGGTCGGCCTGTGCCTGGTCGTCGGTGAGGATCTCCAGGACTGCCTGAGCCGCAGCCGTGTTCTCGGATCGCGCGTTGATCGAGTACCCACCGCTGTAGGTCACCACCGTCTGCTCGCCGTCCGGGCCGGGCAGCGGCAGCAGGTCGTAGTCGACATCCGGCGCAGTGGCCGCCATGAACGACACGTACCAGGGACCGGCGTCGGACAGAGCGGCGGAGCCGGCGGCAAAGGCCTCGCCGTCCCAGGTAGCACCGAGCTGCTTGGCGGTCTGCGCCCAGCCCTCGCTGAACAGGTCCACCAGATAGGTCAGGCCGGCGACGTTCTCCGGTGAGTCGATGGTGCGGCCGTAGTCGTAGCCGCCGCCGAAGGCGTACAGGTACTGGCTGATGTGGAACAGCGAGTCCAGCAGCACCGTGCCGGTCGCGTCGGTCTGCTCGGTGACCGCCTGGGCGGCCTGCGCGTACTCGTCCAGGGTCCGGGGTGACTCGGTGATGCCGGACTCGGCGAGCAGATCGGTCCGTACCGCGATCCCGGAGTGCTGCAGGAACAGGGGGACGCCGTAGAGCGTGCCGTCGATCGTCCAGCCGTCGATCAGCGAGGACGGATACACCGACAGATCCTTGTCCGTGCTGTCGACCCAGTCGTCCAGCGGCTCGATCACGCCCTCGCTCGCGTACTGCGCGATCGGGGCCGCCCCGTCCCACTGGATGATGTCGGGGGCGGTGTCGCCGGCGAACTCGGTGGGCAGCTGGTTCAGCTGGTCGTCGTAGGTGGGGTAGACCACCGGGGTGATGGTCAGGTCGGGGTAGGCGGCCTCGGCGCGGGCGATCGCGGCGCGCAGGTACTCGCCCCACTCGCCCTCACCGGACCAGCCGATGGTCACCTCGCCGGAGATCGTGCCGTCTCCGGTGCTCGATCCGGCGCTGTCCCCGCCGGAACCACAGGCCGTGACGGCCAGCAGCACCGCCACGGCGGCGCCGAGGGGAGCGGTGGTGCGCCGGGTCGGGCGCCAGGATGTGGGTCGGGACATCGAAAGCCTCCTTGCTCTGACGTGTACTGTCTCGGAACGCGAGCCGTCCGGCGCGCGCACGTGTGTGGTGGGTCACCGCTGTGGCAACCACACCCGCATCTGGGTCGGACCGCGCTCGCCCCACTGGTGGTACGGCCGCAGCTCGACGTCGAGCGGATCGGCCTCGGCCCCGGCGTACCGGACCGCCCGGACCAGCGCGCCGCCCTCCGCGGACGACCGCGGCGGCTCGGTGGTGGGCACCACCGCCACGTCGTGCAGATCGGTGCCGTCCGGCAGCGCCACCGACTCCAGGCACAGGACCACCGGACCCCGCTCCACGGCGACGCAGCCGCGCACGGCGTCCACCCGCCGATCGGGTGCCGTCCAGCGGGGTGCCACGGGCAGGGTCAGCACGATGGTGCTGCCCGCCACCAACGGCACCCGGACCCGGTCGGCAGTCACCGGCAGCGCCGCGCCGTCGACCTCGGCCGTCGCGCCCTGTGCCCAGGCCGGCACCCGGAGCACGAGTGCGACACCGGCGGCCGCCTGGTCCACCTGGATCTCCACCCGGCCGTGTTCGGGATAGGCGGTGCTCACCCGGAGGACCACGGGTGAACCGTCCGGGGCGGTGGTGCGGATGGTGCCGGCCATGTACTGCACCAGGGCCAGCTCCTGCCCGTGCCAGGCGGCGACGTACCCGCCGAGTCCGGCCAGGGTCCGGGCGATGTTGGTCGGGCAACAGGACACCTGGAACCAGGGCGCCCGCTGGCTGGAGGCGGCACGGGGGCTCACCCCGTCCGGGTCGACCGGTGCGCCGTGCACCCGCTGGTGCAGGGGGTTGGCGTAGAAGAACGCCCGGCCGTCTGCTGCCGGTGAGGTGGCGATCACGTTGTAGAGCACGCGTTCGACCAGATCGGCGTAGCGCATCTGTCCGGTGGCCAGGTAGAGCCGCCAGGAGAACATCACGGCCGCCACCCCGGCGCAGGTCTCGGAGTAGGCGCGGTCGGGCGGGAGTTCGTGATCGAGGCCGAAGGCCTCGCCGGTGTGCCGCGAACCCATACCGCCGGTCACATAAGTGCGGGCGGCGACCGTGGCTTCCCACTGCGCCACCAGGGCGTCCAGCAGCTCACGGTCCCCGGTCTCGACCGCGACGTCTACCGCCCCCGCTGCCAGGTACAGCGCGCGTACCGCGTGACCGCGCAGCACGGTGGCGTCCCGGACCGGGATGTCGTCCTGGAAGTAGTCCCGGCCCAGTTCGATGTCGGCCAGGACGCCGTGCCCCCGGCGTTCGACGAACAACCGCGCCTGGTGCAGATACTCCTGCCGCCCGGTGGCGCGGGACAGCTCGGCCAGGGCCACCTCGATCTCGGGGTGTCCACACACCGACTCGATCCCCTCCGGACCGAAGGTCGCGACCACGTGGTCGGCCACCCGCAGCGCGGCACGGACCAGCTCGTCCTCGCCGTGGGTGCGCAGCCTGGCCACCGCAGCCTGGATCAGGTGTCCGGCGCAGTACAGCTCGTGCCCCCACTCCAGATCGGTGTACCGACCCGGCTGTCCGGCCCCGCCGAACCGCGTGCCCAGGTAGCCGTCGGTCGCCTGGGCGGCCACCACCCGTGCCGCCAATCGCTGGTACTGGCCCTCGACCTGCGGATCCTGGGTCCGCGCCGACTCCCAGGCGAGCGCCTCCAGGACCTTGTAGATCTCGGAGTCGGCGAACTCCCGGCCGTTGCGCGGCCCGCCCATGCCCTGCGCGGTGGCGTCGAAGTTGGCCACCCAGCCCAGCCGCTCGAGCCAGCCGAGGCAGTGCTCCAGCGTCGCCTCGTGATTGACGGACTGCCGGGTGCCCCAGAACCCGCCGTCGATCAGCACCTCGTCGATGCCGAGCGGCAGCCGGTCGCCGCGGTGGGGGACCGCCGGGGACATCGGGGTGCGGCGGTGCGGCCGCCCGGTGTTCCCGGCCGGGGTGGTCGACGTCGTCGTCGGTGTCATGTGCGTCCTCGCTCGTGACCGAAATCGCTTTCGGTCGCCGACGCTAACCGAGCGATGGCCGATTCGTCAAAGGGCGTGGGTGCGGGCATGGTGCGCGTGGGTCCGGCGGGGTGCGCGGCCGGTGATCGGGCTCCGCGGCCCGGACCGGCTCGGCTATGCTTCGGCTCAGGCACGAGAATCTCCAGCCCAAAGGGGGCACAGATGGCGGTGGGCAGCGCGGCGGACGGGCGCCCGGCACGACTCGCGGATGTGGCGAGGTTGGCGGGCGTCTCCCCGGCGACCGCCTCCAAGGCGCTGAACAACCGGGAGCAGGTTCGCGCCGAAACTCGCGAAAGAGTAGTTTCGGCCGCTGAGGCGCTGGGGTTCCGGCCGCACAACTCGGCGCGGCATCTCGCCTCGGGCCGATCGCGGACGATCGGGCTGATCACCCACGACCTGGAGGGCCGGTTCTCGATCCCGATCCTGATGGGTGCCGAGGACGTCGCCGGCACCGGGGACGTCTCCGTGCTGCTCTGCGACGCGCGCGGCGACAGCATCCGCGAGCAACACCACCTGCACACGTTGCTCAGCCGACGGGTCGACGGCCTGATCGTGGTGGGTGCCCGCACCGATCCCCGCCCGTCGCTGGGCGCGCTGCCGGTACCGGTGGTCTACGCCTACGCACCGTCCGAGGATCCGCAGGACACGTCGGTCGTCACCGACGACCTGGCCGGTGGGCGGATGGCGGTCGAGCATCTGCTCGCCCTGGGTCGCAGCCGGATCGGGATCGTCGCCGGGGACATCGACTTCCTGGCGGCGCGGCAGCGGGTCGACGGCGCGATGCGCGCCCTCACGGAGGCGGGGCTGGAGCCGGTCGGCGGCACCGCCCTCTACGGCGCCTGGACCGAGGAATGGGGTCGCATCGCGGCCGCGAGCATCCTGGGCCGGCACCCGGAGGTCGATGCACTGGTCTGCGGCAGCGACCTGATCGCCCGCGGCGCCCTGGAGACCGCCCGCGAACGCGGACGCGCCGTGCCGCAGGAGATCGCCGTCCTCGGGCACGACAACTGGGGCCTGATCTCGGACGGAGCCCGGCCCCGGCTCAGCAGCATCGATCTCAACCTCGAGGAACTGGGCCGGAGGGCCGCCGCCCTGCTGTTCGGCGCGATCGACGGTGACCCCCGGCCTCGCACCACCACCATCCCCAGCCGCCTGGTCCCGCGGGGCTCCACCGCCGGCTGACCGGATCGGGGCCCCCCGGACTACGCTGGCCCGATGACCACCACCGCAGCGCAGCCGGCCGCCGAGGTGAGCGAGCAGGTGCTCGCCGTGGCCCGCCGCGCCAAGGCCGCCTCCCGGGCGCTGGCCGTCGCCACCCGCGGCACCAAGGACGCCGCCCTGCACGCGCTGGCCGACGCCCTGATCGCCCAGACCGACCGAATCGTCGCCGCGAACGCCGACGACCTGGAGCGTGGCCGGGCAGCGGGCACCTCCGCCGGCCTGCTGGACCGGTTGGCCCTCACCCCGGAGCGGATCGGCGCGATCGCCGCCGCCCTGCGCGACCTGGCGGCGCTGCCGGACCCGGTCGGCGAGGTGGTGCGCGGTTCCACGCTGCCCAACGGCCTGCGGCTGCGCCAGGTCCGGGTGCCGATGGGCGTGGTCGGGATGATCTACGAGGCCCGGCCGAACGTCACGGTCGACGCGGCCGGCCTGGCGCTCAAGAGCGGCAACGCGGTGATCCTGCGCGGCGGTTCGGCGGCGGCCCGGTCCAACGAGGTGATCGTGGACGTGCTGCGCGAGGCGCTGGTGGAGCAGGGGCTGCCCGGCGACCTGGTGCAGTCGATCGACGCCTGGGGCCGGCCGGGCGGGGTGGCGCTGATGCACGCCCGCGGGCTGGTCGACGTGCTGGTCCCGCGGGGCGGCGCCGACCTGATCCGCACCGTGGTCCAGGAGGCCACCGTCCCGGTGATCGAGACCGGCGTCGGCAACTGCCACGTGTACGTGGACGCGAGTGCCGACCCGGCGATCGCGCTGCCGATCCTGCTCAACTCCAAGACCCAGCGGGTCGGGGTGTGCAACGCCGCCGAGACCCTGCTGGTGCACCGGGACGCCGCGGCCGGGTTCCTGCCCGCCGCGCTGGCAGCCCTGGGCGCCGCCGGGGTGACGGTGCACGCCGACGCCGAGGCGGCCGCACTGGCGCCGGAGGACGTGACCGTGGTCGCCGCCACCGAGCAGGACTGGGCCACCGAGTACCTGTCCCTGGACATCGCGGTGCGGGTGGTCGACGACCTGGACGCCGCGATCGAGCACATCCGGACCTGGACCTCGGGTCACACCGAGGCGATCGTCACCCGTGACCTGGCGGCCTCCGAGCGCTTCGTCGCCGAACTGGACTCCGCCGCGATCATGGTGAACGCCTCCACCCGGTTCACCGACGGCGGGGAGTTCGGACTCGGTGCGGAGATCGGCATCTCCACCCAAAAGCTGCACGCCCGTGGCCCGATGGGCCTCGCGGAGCTCACCACCACCAAGTGGATCGTGCACGGCGAGGGCCAGATCCGTCCCTGACCGCCGACCGTCACGTCCGGGCATGCGACACTGGACCGTTCCCACGACGACCCCTGGAGGACCCAAGTGAACACTGTGCTGCGCGCCGCCGAGGCAGCCGCCGAGCACGGGAACGAGCTGCCCTTCCCGCCCGCCGTGTTCGGGCTGGCCGGCTTCGGTGCCCTGATCGCCCTGCTGTTGGTCACCTACGCCTTCCGGAGTGTCGGCACCCGCCACTGAGGCAGGGCGACGGCATGGCGCAGCGACGGACCCGGCTCGGGGTGATGGGCGGCACCTTCGATCCCATCCACCACGGGCACCTGGTGGCCGCCAGCGAGGTGGCCGCCCGGTTCGACCTGGACGAGGTGGTCTTCGTCCCCACCGGGGCACCCTCGTTCAAGCAGGACGTCGAGGTCACACCGGCCGAACACCGCTACCTGATGACCGTGATCGCCACGGCATCCAATCCGAGGTTCACCGTCAGCCGGGTGGACATCGACCGTCCGGGCCTCACCTTCACCGTGGACACCCTGCGTGACCTCGCGACGGAGCGGCCCGACACCGACCTGTACTTCATCACCGGCGCCGACGCCATCGCCCAGATCCTCACCTGGAAGGACTCCGCGGAGCTCTTCGACCTGGCCCAGTTCGTCGCGGTCACCCGACCGGGACACCCACTGATCCTGGACGGACTGCCCACGCACCGGGTCAGCCAGTGGGAGATCCCCGCGCTGGCGATCTCGTCCACCGACGTGCGAGCGCGCGCCCGGGAGGGACGCCCCGTCTGGTACCTGGTGCCGGACGGTGTCGTCCAGTACATCTCGAAATACCGTCTGTACGAAGGTCAACAGTCATGAGCACACCCGGCACCCCGCTCACCCGGCGGCAGCTCCGTGAACTCGAAGCGGCCCGGCTGGCCGCACAGGGCGGCGCCGACCAGGCGCCCCCGGCCCGGGAGACGCCCGCGACGCCCGGCCAGGGCGGTGGTGCTGCTGCGGCGCCGGCGGACGGGCCCGGCCAGGGTGCTGCGGCGACCCCGGCGTCCGGTTCCGGCGGCGGGGCTGCAAACGTGGCCGGCTCCGGCCAGGGTGGCGCG
>NZ_JAAXOX010000013.1 GCF_012396125.1 Cellulomonas denverensis
TCGAGAGCGGTGGTGGTGGGGTGGGCGTCGTTCACGGGTCCACGGTGCGCCTGGTGCATGGCCCCGCGGAACGCCGAATCCGCTGGCACCCCCTAGCCTGAGGCTATGCCCGACCCGCAGGATCTGCCCGAGGCCCCGACCACCCGGGGCCGGATCCCGCTGGCGGCCCTCGATCTGCTGGACGCCGTCGCCACCCACGGGTCGCTGACCGCCGCGGCCGCCGCGCTCGGGATCGCGCAGCCGTCGGTCAGTGCCGGCCTGCGCCGCCTGGAGCGCCGGACCGGGCTGACCCTGCTGGACCGGTCGGCGACCGGCACCCGGCTGACTGCGGCCGGCGAGGCGGTGCTGGCCCGTGGCCGGGCGGTGCTGTCCGCGTCGGACGCGCTGGAACGCGAGGTGGCCGAGCTCCGGCAGGGCGACCGGGTGCGGCTGGCCGCGAGCCTGAGCATCGCGGAGTACCTGGTGCCGGTGTGGCTGGCCGGACGGTCACCGGAGGCGCCGACCGTGGAGCTCACCGTGGCGAACTCCCGGGACGTGATGGCCGCGGTGCTGGACGGCCGGGCCGACCTGGGGTTCGTCGAGGGCCCGCGGGTGAGCGACGGACTGCGGCAGCGGGTGGTCGGCGAGGACCAGCTGCTGGTGGTGGTCGTCCCGGGCCACCCGTGGGCCGGGCGCGCGGAACCGCTGGACGCGGCGACCCTGGCGGCCGGTCCGCTGGCGGTGCGCGAGGAGGGTTCGGGCACCCGGGAGGTCCTGGAGGAGGCACTGTCGGCGGCAGGCGTCACGCTCGGCAGGTCGGTGCACCAGCTCGGCTCCACCTCGGCGGTGAAGACGATGGTGCGCACCGGGCGGATCGCCGCGGTGCTGTCGCAGCTCACGGTCGCGGACGAGCTGGCCCGCGGGGAGCTGGTGGCGGTGCCGACGGCGGTGGATCTGCGGCGCCGGCTCCGGATGGTCTGGTCGGCGGGCCGTCAGCCCTCGGCGGCGGCCCGGGAGTTGGCCGCGGAGGTGGTCGCCGCGACCGGCGGGTGAAGGGGATCACCGGGGACGGGCCGCGCACCTCGGCCCATCCCGGTGTGGTCGACGTCGTACCGGCAGGGGGTGCCGGTGCGAGGTCAGCGGATGCCTGCGGCCTTGGCCCAGGCGACTGCCTCGGTCCGGGTGGAGACGCCGATCTTGCGGTAGACGCTCCGGACCTGGGACTTCACGGTGTTGCGGGTGACGAAGAGCCGACGCGCGATGTCCTCGAGCGTGACGTCCTCGGTCAGTTCGGCCAGCACGATCCGCTCACGGGTGGTCAGCGGTTCGCCGAAGATGTCGCTCCGGGTGTTCGGGGCGATCTCCATCGTGGTCATCGTTCCTCCGGTGGGTGACGAGGCGCGGCTGCGGGGGGTCCAGCGGCCGTCTACCGGTTGTGATCGGCAATAGTGCGCGCCCACCACGGGTTTCCCGAAGAACCCCGACCCCGCGAGGTCAGGGCATTCCGGGCATATCACCCACGATTCTGGGTCCGAAGTCCCAGGTCACTCCCGGGGAAACGCTTCCCGCCCCACCGGGTGAAGACCACCCGTTCGGACCAGCGCCCCATCTCGCCCCCCGAACACCCCCGGTGCCCCGCCGAACAGCAGCGACGCTCCCGCCGAGTTCGTGACTCCCGCCACGACCTCGGCAGCCGGGCTGCCGATGTGGGCGCAGGAGTCACGAACTCAGCAGCCGGGCCGCCGATCTGGCCGCAGGAGTCAGGAGGCAGCCGGGTCAGCCGGCCGCGAGCGCCGCGTACTCCTCCGCGCTGAGCAGCGCCCCGGTCGACTCGACCTCGACCTTGATCAGCCAGCCCGCGCCGTAGGGGTCGGAGTTGACCACCGACGGCTCGTCGACCGCGGCCTGGTTCACCTCGGTGACCGTGCCGGTGACCGGGGAGAACAGCTCGGACACCGACTTGGTGGACTCCACCTCACCGATCACCGCGCCCGCACTGATCGCCGCGCCGACCTCGGGCAGCTCCAGGTAGACGATGTCGCCCAGCGCGTCCGCGGCGGTGGCGGTGATGCCGACGGTCGCCGGGCTGCCCGCGTCGATCCACTCGTGCTCGGCGGTGTACTGCAGATGGGTGGGGGTCTGGCTCATGTCGGGCTCCTCAGGACTGGGATCGGCGGTAGAAGGGCAGGGCGACCACGCGCACCGGCTCGCGGCGGCCGCGGATGTCGACGGCCAGCTCGGTGCCCGGGGCACTGACCTCGGGGCTGACGTAGGCCATCGCCACCGGCACGCCCAGCGTGGGCGACGGGGCACCGGAGGTGACCTGGCCGATGGTGACCGCGTCGTCGGCAGTGGACATCACCACCGGATAGCCGTGCCGGGCGGCGCGGCGACCGGAGCCGACCAGCCCCACCAGCACCCGGGACGGGTTGGCATGCGCCCGGGACGCCAGGGCAGCCCGGCCGACGAACGGCAGCGGCGTACCGTCGGCGTCCACCTTGTCCAGCTTCACCACCCGGCCGAGCCCGGCGTCGTGCGGCGCGGTGGTGCGGTCCAGCTCGTTGCCGTACAGCGGCATCCCGGCCTCCAGCCGCAGGCTGTCCCGCGCGGCCAGCCCGGCAGGCACCAGCCCGTGCGACTGTCCGGCGGCCAGGATCGTGCGCCACAGCCCCGGCGCCCGGTCGGCGGGCACGAACAGCTCGAAGCCGTCCTCGCCGGTGTACCCGGTGCGGGCGACCAGGGCGTCCACCCCGCCGACGGTGGCCGGCACCGAGGCGTAGTACTTCAGCTCCCGGACCGCGTCGGCCTGCGCGGGGTCGGTCAGCCCGACGACGATCTCCGCCGCGGCCGGGCCCTGCACCGCGATCAGCGCGGTCTCCCGCGACCGGTCGGTCAGCACCGCGTCGAAGCCGTCGATCCGCTCGGTCAGCGCCTCGGCGACCACGGCGGCGTTCGCGGCATTGGCGACCACCAGGTACGACTCGTCGGCCAGCCGGTAGACGATCAGGTCGTCGATGATCCCGCCGTCCTCGGCCACGATCATGGTGTAGCGCGCCCGGCCCACCGCCAGCGCGGTCAGGTTGCCGACCAGGGCGTAGTCCAGTGCCGCGCCGGCCCCCGGACCGTCCAGGTGCAGCTCGCCCATGTGCGACAGGTCGAACAGTCCCGCGGCGGTGCGCACCGCCTGGTGTTCGGCCAGGTCGGAGCTGTAGCGCAGCGGCATCGACCAGCCGGCGAACGGCACCAGCGTGGCCCCGAGCGCGACGTGCTCGTCGTTCAGCGGGGACTCGATGATCGTCACAGGCTGGCTCCTTCGGCGTAGGCCTCGATCGGCGGGCAGGCACAGATCAGGTTGCGGTCCCCGCGGGCGCCGTCGATCCGGCGGACCGGCGGCCAGTACTTGGCACCGCGCAGGGCGGCCACCGGGTACGCCGCCAGCTCCCGGCCATAGGCATGGTCCCAGACATCGGCGGTGACCGCGGCGGCGGTGTGCGGGGCGCCCCGCAGCGGGGAGTCGGCCAGCGGCCACCGGCCGGCGGCGACCGCGTCGATCTCGCCCCGGATCGCGACCAGCGCGTCGACGAACCGGTCCAGCTCGGCCAGGTCCTCGCTCTCGGTCGGCTCGACCATCAGCGTGCCGGCCACCGGGAAGGACAGCGTCGGGGCGTGGAAGCCGTAGTCCATCAGCCGCTTGGCCACGTCCTCGGCGGTCACCCCGGTCTCCTTGGTGACCGCCCGCAGGTCGAGGATGCACTCGTGCGCGACCAGCCCGGCCGGGCCGGTGTAGAGCACCGGGAAGTGGTCGGTGAGCCGGGCGGCCAGGTAGTTCGCCGACGCCACCGCGGTCTGGGTGGCCCGGCGCAGTCCGTCGGCGCCCATCAGTGCGACGTAGGCCCAGCTGATCGGCAGGATCCCGGCCGACCCGAACGGCGCGGCGGACACCATCCCCGCGGCACCCGGCTCGACCGGCGGCAGGTGCGGCACCAGGTGCTCGGCCACCCCGATCGGCCCGGCGCCCGGACCGCCGCCGCCGTGCGGGATGCAGAACGTCTTGTGCAGGTTCAGGTGCGACACGTCGCCGCCGAACTCGCCCGGCCGGGCCAGTCCGACCAGCGCGTTCAGGTTCGCCCCGTCGATGTAGACCTGCCCGCCCGCCTGGTGCACCAGGTCGCAGACCGTGCGGACGTCCTGCTCGTACACCCCGTGCGTGGACGGGTAGGTGATCATGATCGCCGCGACCTCGGGGCCGTGCTGGTCCAGCTTGGCCCGCAGATCGTCCAGCAGGATCGACCCATCCTCGGCGGTGGCGACCACCACCACCCGCATCCCGGCCAACGCAGCCGACGCGGCATTCGTGCCGTGCGCGGACGCCGGGATCAGGCAGACGTCCCGCACCGGCTCACCCTCGACCTGCCGGGCCTCGTGGTAGCCGCGGATCGCCAGCAGCCCGGCGAACTCACCCTGCGCACCCGAGTTCGGCTGCACCGACACCGCGGCGTAGCCGGTGATCTCGGCCAGCCAGCCGGACAGGTCGCCGATCAGCTCGGCGTATCCCGCGGCCTGGTCGGCGGGCACGAACGGGTGCAGTCCGGCGAACTCCGGCCAGGAGATCGACTCCATCTCCACCGTGGCGTTCAGCTTCATGGTGCAGGAGCCGAGCGGGATCATCGTGCGGTCCAGCGCCAGGTCCTTGTCGGACAGCATCCGCAGGTAGCGCAGCATCGCGGTCTCGCTGTGGTGCCGGTGGAACACCGGGTGGGTCAGGTAGGCGCTGGTGCGCGCCAGCTCCGCCGGGATCGCCGAACCCGCTGCGCCCGGTGCCCCCGCGCCGAAGGCCGCCAGCACCGCCTCGATGTGCGCCGGGGTGGTCACCTCGTCGCAGGCGATCTGCACGTGGTCGTCGTCGGTGGCCCACAGGTTGATCCCGCGCTCCAGCGCCGCGGCCAGCACCTCGCGCGCCCGGCCCGGCACCACGGCCCGCACGGTGTCGAAGAACACCGCGTGCTCCACCTCGACCCCCGCGGCCCGCAGCCCGCCGGCCAGGGACACCGCGTGCCCGTGCACCCGCTCGGCGATCGCCCGCAGCCCGTCCGGCCCGTGGTAGACCGCGTACATCGACGCCACGATCGCCAGCAGCGCCTGGGCGGTGCAGATGTTGCTGGTCGCCTTCTCCCGGCGGATGTGCTGCTCGCGGGTCTGCAGCGCCAACCGGTAGGCGGTCGCCCCGTCCGCGTCGATCGACACCCCGACCAGCCGGCCGGGCAGCATCCGCTCCAGGCCGGTGCGCACCGCCAGGTAGGCCGCGTGCGGGCCGCCGTAGAACAACGGCACCCCGAACCGCTGCGAGGAGCCGACCGCGATGTCGGCGCGCAACTCGCCGGGCGGGGTGAGCAGGGTCAGCGACAGCAGATCGGCGGCGACCGTGACCAGCGCGCCCCGCTTCTTGGCGGCGGCGATCAGCGGGCGCAGATCCCGGACCGCCCCGGAGGCACCCGGCGCCTGGACGACCACCCCGACCAGGTCCTGGTCCAGCTCGGGCAGCCCGTCGGTCAGGTCGGCGACCACCAGGCCGAGTCCGGCGGCGTGCGCCCGGCCCTCGGCGACCGCCCGGGTCTGCGGCAGGCAGTCGGCATCCAGCAGCACGACCCCGGCGCGGCCCTTCGCGGCCCGGTGCATCAGGGCGACCGCCTCGGCGACCGCGGTGGCCTCGTCCAGCAGCGACGCATTGGCCACCGGCAGCGCGGTCAGATCCGCCACCACGGTCTGGAAGTTGAGCAGCGCCTCCAGCCGGCCCTGCGCGATCTCCGGCTGGTACGGCGTGTACGCGGTGTACCAGGCCGGCGACTCCAGCACGTTCCGGCGGATCACCGCGGGGGTGATGGTGTCGGAGTAGCCCAGCCCGATCATCTGGGTGTGCACGGTGTTCTTCGCGGCGATCGCCCGCAGGTCGGCCAGCACCTCGGTCTCGGTCCGGGCGGCCGGCAGGTCCAGCGGCCGGGCGGTGCGGATCGTGGCGGGCACCGCGGCGTCGGTCAGCGCGTCCAGGTCGGCGTAGTCGCCGATCGGGGCCAGCAGGGCGGCGGTGTCGGTGCGGCGCGGACCGATGTGCCGGTCGGCGAACTCATCCAGGGTGAAGGTCACGCGGCTGCTCCAAGGGCGGACGGGCGGTAGGCGTCCTCCCCGCTCTGTCATCCGCGCCCGGGGACACGACCTGAGAGTTTTGCCGGTCCGCCGTGGCCCGCACGGGGCCCGGGGCGCGCCGACTTGCACCGTCGGTGGACCGGCGAGCCGGTCGCTTTCCAGAGTTGCCTGGCCACGACGGTACGGGTGCCTGAGAGATTCCCGGGGAGGGTTTGCTCCTTCGGCGCCACCGTGGCGGGTGGGCTCTCCCGCCGTGGTTCGAGCAGCGTGTGAAGTTGTGAGACCGGGCACAGCGTAACCGTCGGCGGAGGATCCGTCTGCCCCCGGACCGGTCGCCGGGTGATCGTCTCCAGGGCGGGCGGCGAGGGTACCCAGTTCGTTGCCACCCGCCTACTCAGATCCGGTCGCGACCGCCGCTTCACCGCACGCCACCCCGACCATGGAGCGTCCCCGTGTGACGCCGCCGCGAGCGCGCCGCCCGCCGCATCCCCGTGATCGGAGCATCCGTGAAGCGCCCCCTGCGAGCCCTGCTCGCCCTCTCGACCACCGTCGCCGTGGCGGGCATCGCCCCCGTCGCCGCCATGGCCGTCGACTCGACGCCGCCCACCGCCAGCACGGGAGTCGTGCAGGAGCGGTGGGGTGACCCGGTGAGCAACGACCTGTTCACCGTCTCCGCGGCCGGGTGGTACGGCGACGCCGCCCTCGGCACCCAGCAGGTGACCGGCGGGGTGATCACCCTGACCGCCAACCGCGACATCACGGTCCGAGAGCACCGGATGCTGAACAACTGGGGCGGCGATCCCGCCCTCCTGGTGGTCCCGCACGCCGGGCTCTGCCCGGGCGACCCGATCAGGACCCAGGTCGAGATGTCGGCCGGCGACACCTGTCAGTTCTGGGCGAGCTTCGGACCGGAGGCCATGGACGAGTGGGGGGCCACCAGCCGGACGCTGCAGTTCTATGCCGAGGCGCCCGACGGAACCACTGCGTCCCAGGAGGTCCGGGTTCAGGTCGGTGTGTCCTACGAGGTCGAGGGCGAACCGCTGGACTTCGGTGAGGTCGTGGTCGGTACCACCTCCGCCCCGCAGTCCTTCACGATCAGCAACACCGGCACCACACCGGTCGACATCGACCTGACCGAGATGACCGCGATCGGCCCGTTCCAGCTCGCCCCGGGTCA
This sequence comes from Cellulomonas denverensis, assembly GCF_012396125.1. Lineage (GTDB taxonomy): Bacteria > Actinomycetota > Actinomycetes > Actinomycetales > Cellulomonadaceae > Cellulomonas > Cellulomonas denverensis. The sequence goes on from NZ_JAAXOX010000013.1 coordinate 7,298, forward strand.
GCCGACCACGGTCTCCCTCCTCGCCGGCGACTCCGCCGAGGTCGCGGTGACCTTCACCCCGACCCAGGAGGGCCAGGCCGTGGCCGACGACGAGACCGTCGGGATCGTGCGTCCGGTCAACAGCACCACCGAGGCCCGGACCCCACTGTCGGCGTTCACCGGCACCGGCATCGCCCGCCAGGCCGCGCTGAGCAGCGGCCCGGTCGACTTCGGCACTGTCGACCCGGGCGCCACCACCCAGCGGCCGATCACCGTGACCAACACCGGGCCGGTCCCGCTGGTGCTCACCGCCGACGCGGTGGTCCAGGACGGCTCCGCCGCCACCCCCGAGGACGTGCGGGTCGAGTTGCCCGCCGATGAGGTCGCCCCCGGCGAATCGGTCACCGGCACCGTGACCTGGAACTCGGCCACCGCCGGCTTCGCCTCCAGCGTCCGGATCACCGGCACCGACGCCGACGCCGCGGCGCTCAACGTCCCCGCCGCCACCCCGGTGTCGGAGGTGGTCGCCCTGACCGGTGCGGTCACCGCGACCAACACCCCGGCGCCGACCACCCCGCCGGACACCACGACCGGCACTGCCACCATCACCGCCACCCGGCTGGCCACCACCGGTTCCGGGTCGACCACCTGGGCCCTGACCGCGGCGGCCGGTGCCGTGCTGGCCGGCGTCGCGCTGGTGACCGTACGCCGGATGCGCCGGGCCACCCGCTGACCGCCCCGTGCCCGGCCCGCCGCCCCCGGGGGTGTACGGGCCGGGCACCGGAACTGGGTGGCTGGTGCCGCGGACGCCGGGTGCGGTCACTCAGATCGCCCGACCCGGCGTACTCAGATCACGCGCGAACCGCGGAGCACCCCGCAGACCCACCACACGGCCACCCGCAGCCTGGATCGTCAGCCGTCCGATCTGGAGTCCCCCCGTGAAGCTTCTGCGCGCCCTGGGCACCTTGCTGCTCACCGCAACCCTGACCGTCGCCGCCCCGGCCGCCTTCGCCGCCGACCCGCCGCCCACCACCAGCACCGGCTTCGCCGCCGGGAGCTGGGGCGACCCGATCGACAACGACCTGTTCACCCTCTCCGGGTCGCGCTGGAAGGGCACGGTCGGGATCGGCGCCCCCCGCGCCACCACGTCGGTGCTGACCTTGACCGCCAAGACCGACCTCACGATGCAGCAAGGCACCTGGAGCGACGAGCCCGACGGGATGGCGATCTACCGGTCCGGGACCTGCCCGGCCTCGGTCTGGTCGCAAACCATCACGATGGCCGCCGGTGACACCTGCCAGATCTGGGTCAGCTACGGACCCGACACCACCGACGAGTGGTCCAGCTACATCAGCGGGCTGCACTTCACCGCGACCACCTCCGGCGGGGCGACCGCGTCGGAGTACGTCGGGCTGGAGAACCAGGTGCAGCACGTGCTGCCCGCGGCACCGCTGGACTTCGGCGAGGTCCCGCTCGGGACGACCTCGGCCCCGGGGTCGATCGCGGTACAGAACATCACCCCGGACGAGGTCCGGGTCGAGCTGACCTACCTGACCTCGATGGCACCGTTCCACCTCGCGGACGACCAGCCGGCGACCTTCACCATCCAGCCCGGCGCCACCGCCGACGTCCAGGTCACGTTCACCCCCACGGCGCTGGGCCGGGTCAGCGAGTGGTGGAACACGCTGGCCACCGTCACCACCGTCGGTGGCACCGCCCAGTCCACCCCGCGGCTGTCCGAGTTCATCGGCACCGGCGTCGAGCGCCAGGCGGGCCTGACCGCCGGCCCGGTCGACTTCGGTGAGGTGACCGAAGGCGACACCGTGCAGCAGCCGATCGCCGTGACCAACACCGGCGCGGTGCCGCTGCGGCTGTCCACCGAGGACGTGCAGTCCGCCGGTGCCGAGACAGTCGAGGTCGCACTGCCCACCGATGAGGTCGCCCCCGGTCAGACCGTGACCGGCACGGTGACCTGGCACGGAGCCGGCGACGACCTGGCCGCCACGGTCCGGGTGAACGGCGACGACTCCGGTGCCGCCCCCGCCGCGGTGACCCCCGCAACCACCGCGACCGAGCTGGTGGCCCTGACCGGAACGGTCGCCGCGCCGAGCGCCCCGGAGCCGACCACCCCGCCGACCATCCCGCCGACAGCACCGGAGAAGCCCGCCACACCGGACACCACGACCGGCGCGACCACCGCGACCACGACCCGGCTGGCCATCACCGGTTCCGGCTCGACCGCCTGGATCCTGGGCGTCGCCGCCGGTGCGGTGCTGCTCGGCACCGGCCTGGTCGCCGCGCGCCGGGTGCGCCGGGCGACCCGCTGATCGCCCCCGGCCCGGCCCGCCGCCGCCACGCGCACGGGCCGGGCCGGGCCGGCCGGTCACAGGCACCGGGGAACCGGTGCCGGGCAGCCCGGGTGCGCTTACTCAGATCCGCCGACCCGGCGTACTCAGATCACGCCCGGATCACGGAGCAGCCCTGGGCCGGCCGGCCAACTGCCCGCACCCTGGATCGTCAGCCGTCCGACCAGGAGTCCCCCTGTGAAGCTTGTCCGCGCCCTGGGCACCCTTGTGCTCGCCGCCGCCCTGACCGTCACCGCCCCGGCCGCCTTCGCCGCCGACCCGCCGCCCACCACCAGCACCGGATTCACCCGGGCGGCCTGGACCGAGCCGTCGAGCAACGACCTGTTCGACGTCTCGGGGACCTCGTTCACGGCGACCGCCGGCCTGGGCAGCTCCTCGGCCACCTCCGCGGCGGTCACGATCACGGCCCACCAGGACATCCAGCTGCGATCGTCGGGATGGAACTCCAACGCCGACACCACGGCGTTCCACCGCGCCGGCGCCTGCCCGGACAACGGCTTCATGGTCCAGCTGACCGCCGGTGACGTCTGCCAGTTCTGGTTCACCTTCGGGCCGACCGCCCTGAACACCTGGGGCTCCCAGATCTCCGGCACCACGATGACCGCGACCTCGGTCGCCGACGGCTCCACCGCCGGCACCTACGTGGGCGCGAACCTCACCGCCCTCCACCTGGAGCTCGGCGCCGCGGTCGATTTCGGCCAGGTCGCCGTCGGCAGCACCTCGGCCGCCCGCACCGTCTCGCTGCGCAACATCACCCCGAACCCGGTGGAGATCGACCTGTCGCAGGTGGAGGCCCTGGCCGACTTCGGACTGGCGCCCGGGCAACCGGCCTCGGTCACCGTCCAGCCCGGTGACACCACCGAGGTCGCGGTCACCTTCACTCCCCAACGCACCGGTCTGATCACCGCGGCCGCGTCGGCCCGGCTCACCGTGCACGCGGTCGGCAGCACGGTGACCTCGCTGCCGATCTTCCCCACGCTCAGCGGCACCGGGGTTTCCCGCAGCCTGCTGATGGAGGCGGGCGCGGTCGACTTCGGTGAGGTGGTCCAGGGCGACACCGTGCAGCAGCCCGTGACCATCAGCAACACCGGAAACGTCCCGCTGCGACTCAGCGCCGGGGCGGTCGGCCGGACCGGCACCGGTGAGTCGATCGGCACGGACGAGGTCGAGATCGCGCTACCGACCGACGAGCTCGCCCCGGGCGCGACGGTCGCCGGCACCGTGACCTGGCACCGCGCCCCCGCGGACCTGGACGCCTCGGTCTGGATCCACGGCCTCGACGCGGGCAACCTGACCGACGTCACCAGCCGGCTGATCACACTCACCGGAACCGTCACGGCGCCGGTCGCCCCGCCGACCACGCCGCCGACGGAGCCCGAGCCGGACCCCACCCCCAGCGTCTCCGCGAGCCCGGGCGCACCCGCGAACCCGGGCACCACGACCGGCGGAGCGGATCAGGACGCGGCCACTGCGTCCCCGGTGCTCGCCGTCACCGGTTCGGGCGCCCTGTTCCCGGTCGCTGCCGGCGCCGCGGGTGCCCTGCTGATCGGCGGGCTGCTCCTGATCGCCCGGCGCCGGTCCGCCGGCGTGCCCCTCACAGCTCGCGGGTCATGTACACGCTGAGCGGGTCCGGCCGGTAGTCGGCGAACGGCCCGCACTCGGTGAATCCGTGCCGGGCGTACAACCGGCGCGCGGCGGCGAACTGGTCCTCCGCCCCGGTCTCCAGGCTGACCCGCCGCCAGCCGCGCTCGGCGGCCAGCTCGATCAACCGGGTCAGCATCTCCGCGCCGATCCCGCGGCCCCGGGCGGCCACCGTGGTGCGCATCGACTTCAGTTCGCCGTGCCCGTCGCCCAGGTCCTTCAGCGCCCCGCAGCCGAGCAGCAGGGTGCCGTACCACGCGGTGAGCAGGGTGACCGCCGGGTCGCGCAGCTGGTCCAGGTCCAGGGCGTGCACCGACTCCGGCGGACTGGCCGAGCGCATGTCGGACAGGTGCTCGGCCAGCAGCGCGTGCACCGCGGGCCGGGTCAGGTCGTCGACCTCGATCAGCAGCTCGCTCACCGGGCGTCCTCCAGCCCGGCGGCCCGAACCCGCACCGCGTGCACCGCCTGCAACCGCGCCACCGTGCGGATCAGCAGGCGCTGGCGGCGTTCGGTGGCGGTGAAGGTCACGGTGATCTCGCCCGCACCGTCCTGGGCGTCGGCGGTGCGCAGCGCGTCGAAGGACACCCCGCGGCTGGCGAACACACTGGCCAGCGCCATCAGGGTGCCGGTGCGGTCGTCGCCGGTCAGCTCCATCACCCAGCGGCGTTCCGGCCCGGCGGCCGCCGCCACGGCCAGGCCGGTGGTCGCCCGGCTGCTGCCCGCGTCCCAGCGATCCACCGCGCCACCACCGGGCGCGCCACCGTCCCGGCCCAGCCCCCAGGGCGCCAGCAGCCCGTCGATCCGATCGGCGGAGGCCAGCAGCCGCCGGGCCTCGTCCGGGGCGGGCTCGTCCAGGATCACCCGGGTCCACCCCTCCGGGCCGAGCACCACCGGCACGCCCAGCACGCCGTGCAGTGCCCGCCCGCCGACCGTGACCTCGCCGTCCAGCACCACCTGCCCGGCGACCACGATCTCCCGGCCGTCCAGCACGGTGTCCACCAGGTCCACGGTCGCCGCCGCGGTGGCGGAGGCGGTCTTGGCACCGCTCTGGTGGGTCAGCCACGGCCGGGCGACCGCGCGCAGATCCGGCAGCCAGCCCTCCACCAGCGCGAACGCCCGGTCCGGCCGGTCGGCCATCAGCCCGGCCAGCTCGGTCTGGGCCCCGGTGATCTCGGCGCCGAAGTCGTCCAGCGACCGCCCGGCGCGCAGACCGGCGACCGCCCGGGCCCGTTCCTCCGCGTCCAGTCCGCTGACCCGCACCGTCGACCACAGCGGCACCAGGTCGTCGCCGTGCTGCCCGGCCACGAATCCGCCCACCCGGTGCCGGCGCAGCCCGAGCGAGACCGCGATCTCCCGCCGGAACCGCAGGGTGTCCAGCCAGGCGCCCATCCCGATCACCCGGTGCCGGCCCAGCTCGGCGGCCACCGTGGCCACCGCCAGCTCCACCGGGTTGGAGACCACCACGACGACCTCGTGCCCGGAGCCGTGCTCGGCGATCGCCCGGGCGTAGGCGGCGAACACCTGCTGGTTCTCGGCCGCCAGCGTGGCCCGGTCGGCGACCGCACCGGCGCGGGCGGGGGCGGTCCGGCCCGCGGCGAGCACGATCACGTCCGCGACCACGTCGGCCGGGTCCAGCACCACGTCGATCAGCGGGGCGTGCTCGTCATAGGCGTCGATCAGGTCGGCGCGCAGACCGTAGGACGCCCGGCCGGACGCACCCCCGGGACGGCCGACCAGTTGCAGCCGCGACGTGGTGGGCAGCACCCGCCGTTCGATCAACTGGGCGCAGACCTGCCGCCCCACGTCACCTGTCGCACCCAGCACCGCCACATCCACGTCGAAGGAGGCTAGGGCACGCAGATGTCCGGCGCATGACGCGGCTCACCCGAAGTCGAACAGGTCCTCCAGCCAGGACTCCTTGCGCTTGCGGCGCTTGTCGTACCGCGGGTCGTAGCCACGGTCGTACCGGCGGTCGTCGCGGTAGCCCGGGTCGCGGTAGCCGGGCTCGTAGCCACCGCGCGGGTCGGGCGCGTACCCGGGCTCGGGCGCGTACCGCGGGTCGGGCGGGTAGCCGGGGCCGGGGGCGTACCGCGGATCGGCCGCACGCGGGTCGGCGGCGGGGGCCAGCGGGTCCACCGGCAGGCCGGGGGCCGGGGCACCGGAGGCGCGCTCCAGGATCTTGTCGAGCTCACCGCGGTCCAGCCAGATCCCCCGGCAGGACGGGCAGTAGTCGATCTCGATCCCCTGGCGCTCGGACATCACCAGCTCGGCGCCGTCGGTGGGACACCTCATGTCGGACTCCTCGTCGTCGTGTGCGGAACTTCAACGTCCGGCCCGGTGGACCGGTTCCCGTCAGAGCGTCTGCTGCCAGGCCACGATCCGGTCCACCGCCTCGGCCACCACCGCCGGCGAGGAGGCGAAGGACAGCCGCACCCAGTCCGCCCCGTGTGCCGGGTCGAAGTCGGTGCCGGGGGTCAGCGCCACCCCCGCCTCGTCCAGCGCCCGGGCGCACCACTCGGGCGAGGCCAGACCGGTGCCGGACACGTCCGCGTAGACGTAGAACGCCCCGTCGGCCGGTGCCACCCGGGACCAGCCGAGCTCCGGCAACCGGTCCAGCACCAGCTGCCGGCTGGCCGCGTACTGCACGACATTCGCCTGCGCGGCCGCGTAGCCCTCCGGGCTGAACGCGGCGACCCCGGCGTGCTGCGCCAGGGCCGGTGGGCAGAGCGCGACGTTCCCGGCCAGGGCGTCCACCGGTCCGGCCAGGTCCTCCGGCAGCAGCAACCAGCCCAGTCGCCACCCGGTCATCGCCCAGTACTTGGAGAACGAGTTCACCACCACCGCCCCACCGTCCAGCGCGCCCGCGGCGGTCGGGGCGCCCGGTGCGGGCTCGGCCGGGGCCGGGTAGGTGATGCCGTGGTAGATCTCGTCCGACACCAACCGCACCCCGTTCGCCGCGCACCACTCGGTGAGCTCCGCCAGGGCCGCCGGGTCGATCAGCGTGCCGGTCGGGTTCGCCGGGCCGGCGACCACCAGGCCGCTCACCGGCGGGTCCAGCGCCGCCAGCTGCTGCACCGTCGGCTGGTACCGGGTCTCCGGGCCGCAGTCCAGGTCGACCACCTCGCAGCCCAGCGCCCGCAGGATGTTCGCGTACGCCGGGTAGCCGGGCCGGGCCAGCGCCACCCGGTCGCCCACGTCGAAGGCCGCCAGGAACGCCAGCATGAACCCGCCCGACGACCCGGTGGTCACCGCGACCCGTGCCGGATCCACCTCCACGTCGTACCAGCGCCGGTAGTGCGCGGCGATCTCCGCCCGCAGCGCCGGGGCACCCAGCGACTCGGTGTAGCCCAGGTCCCCGCCGGACAGCAGGTCCACCGCCCGGCGCCGCACCACCTCCGACGCCCCGGTCGACGGCTCCCCGGCGCACAGGTTCAGCACCGACGCTCCGGCGGCCCGGCGGGCGTTCGCGGCGGCCAGGATGTCCATCACCGCGAACGGCGGCACGTGGGAACGCTGAGAGACCTTCATCACCCCATCGTGCCGTCGGCCCGTGGCGCCACGCATCCCCCAGGACAGGTGTCGGACCCCCGGGCTACGGTCCCCCACATGCCCACCCTCAGCCGCCCCCGTGCCGACCTCGACTACTCCGTCCGCCGCACCGGTGACGGACCGGTGGTGGTCACCGCGCACGGCCTGACCTCCAGCCGGGCGATGGCCGCGGCCGAGGGACTGTTCGACTGGTCGGCGCTCGGGGCCGGCGGGACGCTGGTCGAGTACGACGCCCGGGGCCACGGCGGCTCCACCGGTGCGCCGGTCCCCGCCGACTACACCTGGTCCGCCCAGGCCGGCGACCTGTTGGCCCTGATCGACCAGGTCAGCCCGGACGCCCCGGTGGACGCCGTCGGTGCGTCGATGGGCACCGCCACCGTGCTGTGGGCCGCCGCGCTGCGCCCCGACCGGTTCCGCCGCCTGGTGCTCACCATCCCGCCGACCGCCTGGGACACCCGGGCCGCCCAGGCCGACACCTACCAGGCGGACGCCCGCTCGGTGGAGCAGCACGGCCTCGGCCCCTGGGTGCGCGCCGCCGCCGCGACCCCCGGCCCGGCGGTGCTGGACGGACTGGACTTCGACCCGGAGCCCTCGGTGCCCGCCGACGTGCTGCCCAGCGTGCTGCGCGGCGCCGGGGCCAGCGACCTGCCCGACCCCGCCGTGCTCGCCCGTCTCCCGCACCCCGCGCTGCTGCTGCCCTGGACCACCGACCCCGGTCACCCGGTCTCCACCGCCGGTGCACTGGCCCGGATCCTGCCCGGCGCGCAGCTGGAGGTGGCGGCGGACCTCACCGCGATCCGCGGCTGGGGGGCGCGCGCGGCGGCGTTCCTGGCCTGACCGGTCAGCGCGGGTCAGAAGGGCTGTCCCGGCTGACGACACCTGACTAGGGTCAGCCCGGGCGACGAGGCCCACCCAGCACCTCGGAGGCAGCATGATCGGGTTGAAACCGTGGCACATCGTGGCGGCGGTGATCGTCATCCTGATCGTGGCGGGAGTGGTCTGGCTGATCCGGGCCACCACCCGGGCGGCCGGCGAACGGCGCCCACGCCAGTAGGAGGACGCCCCCGGCACTCAGCCCTCGAGCGCCGACCTGACGTGCTCGACCACCCCGTCGGCCGCCGCCTCGATCTCGTCCAGGCACAGCTCGAAGTTCTCCGGCCCGCCGTACCAGGGGTCGTCCACGTCCAACAGGTGCTCGGAGTCCCGGTCGGTCACCTCGGGCGCGGCCGGGTCGAAGGACCGGTACATCACCACCGGCGCCTGGCCACCGCCGATCCGGCGCAGCGCCCGGGCGTGCGAGGCGGTCATCGCCAGCACCAGGTCGCGGTGGGCCAGGTCGTCCGGGCGGACCTGCCGGGCGGCCCGGTGCGGCACCGGGTAACCGCGGGCGGCGAGGGCGGCCCGGGCGCGGCGGTCGATCGGGTTGCCGTGCTCCTCGTCGCTGACCCCGGTGGAGTCGACCACCACCCGGTCGGCCAGCCCGGCCCGTTCCAGCCGGTCCCGCAGCACCACCTCGGCCATCGGGGATCGGCAGATGTTGCCGGTGCAGACGGTCATGATCCGGTAGGGCTCGGTCACGTCGTTCCTCTCCTGGTCCAGCGCAGCAGCACTCCGCTGCCGCCGTCGAAGTCGATCCCGGCGAACCGGGCGGCCCGGCCCAGCTCGGTGAAGCCCGCCCGTCGGTGCAGGTCGAGCGAGGCACCGTTGCGGGCGTTGATCACGCTGTGCACCGCTCCGTCCTCGCCGGCGAGCAGTCCGGCCAGCAGCCGGTCGCCGATCCCGCGCCGCCGGGCGCCGGGCGCGACGGTCAGCGCGGAGACGTACCGGCCGTCGGGCGCGTCGGTCAGCCCGGTCCACGGCCCGAGCATCGCCCAGCCGAGCACGGCGGGGTCGTCCGGCCGGTCGGCGACCAGCACTCGCCAGGTGTGGTCGGTCAGCCGTGCCGCGAGTCGCTCGGCGAACGCCGCCGGCACCCCGCCCCGGGACTCCGCCACCGCGACGATGCCGGGCAGGTCCGCGCCGGTCGCCGGTCGTAGCCGGATGTCCGGGTCCGGCACTCCCCGGTCTCCGGGGCGGTAGGACGCGAACATCGACACCCACCCATCGTGGCATCCCGGGCGAGCGGCACGCTCAGCCGGTGATCGGGCGGCGCGCGTCGAGTTCGATCAGCAGGGTGTCGAGCGCGGCCCGGCCGGCCGGTGACAGGCCGGCGCGGAACTCGTCGTCCAGCGCGGCGGCGGTCCGGGCGCCGGTGGCGAGCAGGTCGCGGCCCCGGTCGGTGAGCTCGATCAGCTGGACCCGGCGGTCGGTGGTGCTGCGGGTGCGCCGGACGGCGTCGAGTTCGATCAGCCCGTCGACCAGCGAGACGACCAGGCTCGGCGCGACCTGCATCCGGTCGGCGATCTCCCGTTGCGAGCGGGCGAGCCCGGCATCCACCACCGCCAGCAGGCCGACCTGTTTGTGGCTGAGACCGAGCGGGGTGATCCGGTCAGCGAAGGCCCGGGTCAGCCGCGACCCCGCCACCCCCATCCGGAAGCACGCCGCGGCCAGGATCGCCTCCCCGTTGACCTCACTCATGCCGCCAACGCTATCATCACTGAATCATTCACTACTGAACGATAGTCAGGAGAACGATCATGGTCCGGTGGCTGGCCGCACTGAACACCCTGGCGGCACTCTCCTCGGCGGGCTTCGGTGTCGCCGCACTGCTCCGGCCCGGCCTGATCGCACCCTCGGGCCAGGACACGTCCTCCCGGTTCTACCCGGCGATGTACGCCGCCCGCGCGATCCCGCTCGGCCTGGCGGTGGCGGTGGCGGTCTGGCTGACGCCGGCGCCCACCTTCCTGGTGCTGCTGCTCGTGGCGGCGATCGTGGCCCAGCTCGGCGACATCGCGATCGGCGTGGCCTACCGGGTGCCCGGGATGATCGCCGGCCCGGTGATCGCGGTGCTCTGCCACGGCGCGGCCGTCGTGGTGACCGCCTGGTAGTCCCGACCCACGAACACCGGGCCCGCTTCCCGGCGCGCCGCCCGCACCGGCCCGCTACCGTCGCCGCATGGACGACCTGATCGTGGTGACCGGCGCCTCCGGCCGGGTGGGACGACGACTGGCGGTGCGGCTGGCCGCCGAGGGCGCGCACCAGCGGCTGGTGGTGCGCACCGCGGACCGGGCACCCCGGCTGCCCGGCACCGAGACCGAGGTGGCGCTCAGCCCCGGGTACTCGGACCTCGACTCGATGCGGGCGGCCTTCACCGGGGCACAGACCGTGTTCCTGACCTCCGGCCGGGAGGACGCCGACCGGGTCGCGCAGCACCGCGCCGCCGTGGACGCCGCGGTCGACGCCGGGGTGCAGCGGATCGTCTACCTGTCCTTCATGGGCGCCGCCCCGGACGCGACCTTCACCTTCGCCCGGGACCACTGGGCCACCGAGGAGCACATCCGCGCCAGCGGGCTGCACTTCACTTTCCTGCGCGACTGCCTCTACCACGACGCGATTGCGCACTTCGTGGGCGAGGACGACGTGATCCGGGGCCCGGCCGGCGACGGGCTGGTCGCCGCGGTGTCGCACGACGACGTCGCCGATGTCGCCACCGCCGCACTGCTCGCCGCGGACCTGCACCCCTTCGACGGGGCCACCCTGGACGTCACCGGCCCCACCGGGTACTCGCTGGCCGAGGCCGCGCAGGTGCTCAGCCGCGCCACCGGCCGCACGATCAGCTACTGGCCGGAGACCCTGGACGAGGCGTACGCGTCCCGGGCGGTCTACGACGCACCGCATTGGGCGGTCGACGGGTGGGTGTCGTCCTACGCGGCGATCGCCGCCGGCGAGCTGGCCCAGGTGGCACCCACGGTGAAGCGGCTGACCGGCCGGCCCGCGCAGTCCTTCGCCGAGTGGCTGGACCTCAACCCCGGCGACTGGGCGCACCTGCGGCGGTGAGCCTCACTCCCGGGCGGTCAGCACCACCGGGCCGTCGGCGGTGATCGCCACGGTGTGCTCGGCATGGGCGGCCAGCGAGCCGTCGGCGGTGCGGATCGTCCAGCCGTCCGGGTCGACCGTGTAGCCGTCCCCGCCGGCCATGAACCACGGCTCGATCGCGATCACCAGGCCCGGCCGGAGCGTGAGCCCGCTGCGGCGGCGGCCGGCGTTCGGCACATGCGGCTCCTCGTGCATGGTGCGGCCCACGCCGTGCCCGCCGAAGTCGGTGTTGATGCCGTAGCCCGCCGCGTGGCCGACCTTGCCGATCGCCGCGGAGATGTCGCCCATCCGGTTGCCGGGCCGGGCCTGGGCGATCCCGGCCGCCAGCGCCTCCTCGGTGACCGCGATCAGGCGCTGGGCCGCCGGGTCGGGGGTGCCGAGCTGGAAGGTGAGCGCGGAGTCGGCGACCCAGCCCTCGACCTCGGCGGCGAAGTCGATGCTGAGCACGTCACCGTCGCCGAGCACCCGGTCCGAGGGCAGGCCGTGCAGGGCGGCATCGTTGACGCTGGTGCACAGCACCCCGGGATACGGCATCGCGCCGAAGGAGGGGTGGTAGCCCAGGTAGACCGAGCGGGCACCGGCCTCGTCGATCATCCGGTGGGCATGGGAGTCCAGGTCCCGCAGCGTCATGCCGACCCGGGCGACCTCGCGCAGGCTGGTCAGCACACCGGCGACGAACCGCCCGGCGGTGCGCATCTGGTCGATCTCGGCGGGGGTCTTCAGGGCCACCTCGCCACCCTGCCACATCCGGGCAGGCAACAGCCCGTGGGCCGGACCCTTGATCAGGGGGTCCCGCCGCGAGGGACGAGTTCGCGGCTCCCACGGGCTGCGGTGACTGCCTGGGATTCGCCGGTTGCCCGCCCGATGCGGGGACCAGCGGAACGGCAATCCGTCCGAGGTACTCGGGCGACTAGCGGACAGTCACCTCACGCGTCCAAGAAGACTTCATTTCTCGGATCACCTCCTTCCGGTGTGCGACAGACGCTACGACCGGTGACCGCCCGGGGCCAAGGGTTTTATCCGATGATCCGGGCCACGCCGCGTTCCAGCAGGTAGCCCCGGCCCCGGAGGGTGCGGATCCAGGCCGGGTGGTCGCGGCCGTCGCCGAGTTTGCGGCGCAGGTTGGCCAGGTGGACCTCGATGCTGCGCCGGGCGGCCGGGCCGGGATCACCGCCGAGCGGCGCGGCGCCGAGCAGCCGGGCCAGATCGTCCTTGGACACCGGACGACCCGGGCGGCGGGCCAGCGCGAGCAGCAGGTCGAACTCGCTGCGGGTCAGGTGCACCGGCCGGCCGTGGACGTGCACCCGCCGGGCAGGGATGTCCACCAGCAGCGCGGACTCCCCTCGATCCGCGCCGGTGACCGCCTCGGTCGCCATTCCTGCACGGTAGGGCGGGTGCGACCGGTCGGCACGTCAGCAGCGGTCGAAGACGTGCTCCGGGTCGCCGGGCGCGGTGAGATCCCGGTCCCGCAGGACCGTGGCGGCGGGCAACTGCGGGTCGGCGCACACCTCCGACCACGGCCCGGACAGGTCGTCGGCGTACTCGATGTCGATCACCGCCGTGCCGTAGAACCCGGTGTAGGCCTCGCACTCGTCGTAGCGCTCGCACTCCTCGGCCACCGCGAAGTCGAAGCCTGCCTCGGTCCGGCCCCGGTCGCCCAGGTCCGGGGCGTTCTTCTGCCCCACGGCCAGCCCGGCCCGGTGCCCGGCGTCCACCAGCAGGGTGGCCATCGCCACCGCGTCGTCCTCGGTGAGCCGGCCGTCCGACCGGGTCCAGGTGTCCAGGTTGTCCAGCTCCACGGCATCGAAGCCCCGGGCGGCACAGTCCGCGATCACCGGCCCGAGCACCGCGGCGATCCCGGCCCGGCGTTCCGGCGTCGAGGTGTCCAGCAGCAGCTCGTCCGGCCAGCCCGGGTCGATCACCGGGGCGCCGTCCGCCGAGCGGAGCACCAGGTCGGGGTACTCGGTCAGCCACCGGTCGCGCTCGGCGGGCTGGGTCTGGAAGCCGTTGACGTAGCAGCCCGACCACAGGCCGTCCGCCGGGGTGTCGGTCACGTCCCGGATCACCCCGGCGACACCGTCGGCCGGCTGGTAGCCACCGCCGAGCTGGTAGTCGATGACCTGGCCGGCGGGCGGCAGACCGGGGTGCGGGGTCGTGGCGGGGGTAGTCGGGATGGCCGGGGTGGCCGCGGTGGGGTCGGCGGGGGTGGCATCGCCGGGGGTGCAGGCGCCGGTGCCGAGGACGACGGCGAGGACGAGGGCGCGCGCCAGGGTCGCTGCGGCGGGGCGGCTGGGCATGAGTCCAGTGCACCACGACCGGGTGCTACCACCCCCGCGCGCTCCCCCGGCCGGGGTGGTAGCACCCCCGCCACCGGCAACCACCCGATCCGACCCCTCCTGATCCCACCGGGGCGGCCGATCAGGGACCCGTTCAGATCAGACGATGCCGGGACGACCCCGGCCGGACGGGGGACAACCGTGCGATTCACCCTGGGGCGGCTCCGGCGGCCCACCGCCTGGGCAGTGGCGGCGACGCTGCTCGCCGTGATCCTGCCGGCCATGCCGGCCACCGCCGCGGCCGTGTCCGGCTCGGCCACCTTCAGCGACGGCTCGCTGACCGTCGGGCAGAGCGCGACCTTCGACATCACCTGCAGCGGTCTGCCGAACAGCCGGGGCGCCAGCGTCCGGCTGCAGCCCTACGGTGCCGAGGCCGTCGCCACCCAGGAGCCGGTGATGGTCCTCACCGATCCGGGGACCCCGACGTACTCCGGCCAGGTCACCTTCGACCTCACCGGTGTGGCGCCGGGCATGTACGCGATCGGCTTGGACTGCTACGAGGAGTGGGACGGGTACGTGCCGCTCGGCGCCGTGCTCAGCGAGCTCGAGATCGTCGGCGTGGACGTCGCCACCACCACCACCCTGGCCGCCGCGCCGGCACAGGTCGTGACCGGTGACCACGTCACGTTCACCGCGAGCGTCCCCGGTGCGGTGGGCGGGTCGGTGGAGTTTCGGTTGGGCGGCTCCTCGCTGGGGATCGCCCCTCTGACCGGCGGCACCGCCGTGCTCTCCACCGTCGTGACCGGGTCCGGCACCGTCACCGCGGCCTACTCCGGCGCCGCCGGCTACCTGGCCTCGACCTCCGCCGGGGTCCCGCTGTCCGTGATCACCTCGATCACCGGTCCGGGGGGCTACGGCCTGAACGGCACCCCGCGGGTGGACAGCGCGGTCGGCGCGCAGGTGTTCGGCCAGTGGTCGCCCACCCCGCAGCAAGGGCTGACCGTGGGGTACGCCTGGACCATCGACGGCCACGTGGTCTCCACCGCGAACAGCTACACACCGGTGGCCGCCGACCTGGGCAAGCAGCTGACCCTGACCCTCACCGGCAGCCACCCGGCGCTCGGCTCGCTGCCGCTGACCATCTCGGCCACCGTGCAGCCCGCCCCCGCGGTGTACGGCGACCTGGTAATCGACGGCGCGGTGGACCACCAGGCCACGCTGGGCACCAAGCTGACCGCGAAGGCCACCGGCTGGTCCGGCGCGGCCACGCTGGGTTACGCCTGGTCGGTGAACGGCGAGCGGGTGTCCACCGCGGTGTCGTACACCCCGCGGGCCGCCGACCTGGGCAAGACGATCAGCGTCCAGCTCACCGTGACCGAGGCCGGGCACGACACCCTGTACGACTACGCCTACGTCTGGAACGTGCTGACCACCCCGACGGTTACCGTGGGCTCGTCCACCCTCACCGTCGGCAAGGGCGCGGTGATCCCGGTGACGGTCGCCGGTCCGGCCGGTGGCCCGGTGCCCACCGGGTCGGTCGCGGTCACGCTGGTCCCGGTGGCGGGCGGCGACCCGGTCACCCCCGGCGCGGTCACCCTGAACGGCTCGGGCAAGGCCACCGTGCAGGTGTCCGGCCTGCCGGTCGGCCGGTACACGGTGACCGCTGCGTACCGCCCGACCGAGGAGCAGTACACCTTCGCCCGGTTCTCGGTGGTGGCCGAGGCCGCCGGCAATGCCAACCCGTACCGGGCGGCCACCGGCACCGGCACCGTCACCGTGGTCAAGCCCGCGGTGACCGCCGACTTCCCCCGCACCCTGACCGTCCCGGTCGCCACCGCGGCCACCGCCACCCTCCAGGTCACCGGCACCGCGCGCCCGGCGGAGTACGTGCTGCTCGCCGGGTCCACCGAGCTGCTGCGCGGCGCGCTGCCGGTGCTCGGCTCGGTGACTCTGACCCTGCCGGTGCTGGAGCCGGGCACCCACCAGCTCACCCTGGTGCTGCCGGAGACCGCCAGCACCGCCCGGTACACCCAGGACCTGACCGTCACGGTGACCGGTGAGCCGGCCCGCACCGGCGCCCCGACCGCGAAGCTGGCGACCCCGAAGGCCGCCACCGTCCCGGGCCAGGCGATGGAACTGGTCGCCGACGGGTTCCTGCCCGGGGAGACGGTCGCGTTCTTCGTGCACTCCGACCCGGTCTACCTGGGCACCGCGGTGGCCGGGGCGGACGGGATCGCCCGGCTGACCGCGGTGATCCCGGCCGGGCTGCCGGTCGGGTCGCACACCGTGATCGCCACCGGCGGCACCTCCGGCCGGTGGGCCGAGCTGCCGATCGAGCTGGCGGTGGCCGGTGCGCCGCCGGCCACCACGCAGCTCGCCGTGACCGGTGCGGGTGCCGGATCGGGGCTGGCGGCCGCCTGGCTACTGCTCGTCGCCGGTGCGGTGCTGCTGATCGTCGTTCGCCGGGTGCGGGCGGTGCGCGGCGCCGCCTGAGAGGGGGCAGCGCTCGCGATGACCGGGGGCGGGCGCGGCTGGTGAGCGGCCGGCCGTACCCGCCCCGGGACAGCAGAACGGCCCTGCGGTGGAGCGATCCACCACGGGGCCGTTCGGCGTCTACTCGCCGAGCACCGGTTTGAGCTGGGTGATCGTCCACCGTCGTCGCCAGGCCACCGCCGCGATCCCGGCCGCGACGCCGAGCAGCAGGAAGCCACCGACCACCAGGAAGTCGCGCAACAATCGGTCGCCCGGCCCGCCGGTCATCGTGATCCGCAGGCCGTCGACCACATAGGTCATCGGCAGCAGCGGGTGGATCACCTGGAACGCGGCGGGCAGCGTCTGCCGGGGATAGATCCCCGCACAGCTGGTCAGTTGCAGCATCAGCAGCACCAGCGCCACCGCCGAGCCGACCACCCCGAATGCCGTGCGCAGCGCATGGGCGATCGCGGTGAAGGCGAGCGAGGCGACCACCACCAGCCCGAGGGTGGCGGGCCAGGACCGGGCATCCAGGCCGAGCCCGAAGCCGACGATCGCGGTCAGCACCAGCCCACCGGACACCCCGATCGACGCCACCGGCAGGTACCCGGCGAGCGCCACGGTCACCGGCCGGGCCCGGGAGGCCAGACCGCGCGGGTTGATCGGCCGCAGCACGGTGAACCCGGCCACGCCGAACACGCACAGCGCGATCCCGAAGAAGAACGGCGCCAGTCCCTCGCCGTAGAACTCGGCGGTGTTCACCGCGTCGGTCCGGATCGTGGTCGGGCTGGCCACCTGCTGGGCGGTGCCCGCCGGGTCCGCCTGGCCCAGGTCGGGGATCTGCCCCACCGCCGAGTCCAGGCCATCCGCCAGGGTGGTGGCGCCGGTCAGCAACTGCCCGGTGCCGTCGGTGAGCTGGTTCGCCCCGCCGACCGCGGTGTCCAGGCCGGTGCCCAGTTCGGCCAGGCCGTCGGCGACCTGCCGGGAGCCCGAGGCCAGCCGGTCGATGTCCGCCTGGCCCTGCCGCAGCTCCTGCTGGATCGCCGGGACCTGGGCGTCGATCGCCGCGGCCCGGCCGGCCACGTCCTGGGCGGCGGTGGTCACCTCGTGGGTGAAGGTGCTGACCTCGTTCGCCCGGTCGTTCGCGTAGTTGGCGGCGTCCCGGGCGGCGACCAGATCGTTGTAGTGCGGGTCGCTCGGGTCGGTGGCGGCCACCAGGTCGTTGAGCCGGCCGAGCACCCCACCGGTGCGGGCGGCGATGCCGTCCTGGGTGTCCGAGACCACGCCGGCCAGCTGCGCGGCGGAGTCGGTCAGCCGGGTGGCGGCGTCCGCGACCGGGGGGATCGCCGGGATCAGCCGGTCGGCGACCGGATCCACCAGGTCGGCGATCTGCTGGTTGCCGTCCGCGACCTGGTTCGCCCCGTCGGTGAGCTGGGTGACCGCGTCCCGCGCGGTGACCAGCCCGGTGGCCAGGGTGCCGGAGCCGTCGTGCGCGGTGGCCAGGCCGTCCTCCAGCTGGTGCGCCCCATCCGCGGCGGTGCTCAGCCCGGAGCGCAGTTCGCCCAGTTGCTGGAAGACCACGGTGAAGTAGGCGGCGGTGGCGGCGGCGTTGATCCGCTCCTGCAGCTCGATCGACAGCCCGCGGGCGGCCACCCCGATGATGAAGCCGTTCGCGCCGTCCTGGTGCAGCACCAGCTCCGCGGTCTGCGGGTCGCCGGAGCTGACCGAGGCCAGTTTGGCGGTGAAGTCGGCGGGGATGGTGATCGTCATCAGGTACGTGCCGTCGGACAGCCCGGCCGCGGCGTCCTCGGCGTCGGTGGTGGTCCAGTCCACGATCGGGTCGGCCTTGAGCTCGTCGACCACCTGGTCGCCGGCGGCCACCGGCTTGTCCTGGCCCTCGACGGTGACCGGCCGGTCCTCGTTCACCACCGCCACCTTGATGTCGCCGAGGTGCCCGTAGGGGTCCCAGTTCGACCATAGGTACAGCCCGCCGTACAGCGATGGCAGCAGCACCAGGAACACCAGGGCGATCCGCTGCATCGGCAGCCGGTACCGGCGCAGCTCGGACAGGGCGAGGCGGATCACGACTCCTCCACGTGGCTGGGGTGCAGATCGACGACCACGCGGGTGGCCTGGGGCGGTGGCGGGACGGCTCCGGCGGTGCTGGCCACGGCGACCGCCCCGTGCCCGGCGGCGGCGTGCAGTGCGTCCCAGACCCGGGACTGGTCCGGTGCCGACAGTCCCACGTCCAGGTCGTCCAGCAGCACCACCCCGGGCCGGGACAGCAGCGCCAGCGCCACCGCGAGCAGGGTCTGCTGCACCCGGGGCAGGCCGGCGATCCGGTCATGGTCCGCGGCGTCCAGGCCGGTCAGTTCCCGGACCTCGTCGATCCGGTAGCCCAGCCCGTCCGACCCGCGCGGGTGCACCCGGTCCCAGCGGGCGCGCTCGGTCATCGCCTGGTGCACGGTCTGCTCCGGCTCCGGGCCGATCACGTCGTGCACCCGGGCCAGCGCGGTGCGTGGCCGGATGTCCCGTGGCCGGTCGAAGCCGAGCACGTCCAGGGTCCCGGTGCTGGGCCGGGCGCGGCCGGCCAGCGTGAGCAGCAGCATCGACCGGCCGGTGCCGCCCGAGCCGCGCAGCTCGACCACCTGGCCGGGGTCGGCGGCCAGGGTGACGTGCCGGTAGACCCAGCCCTCGGCGGTGTGCATCCCCAGATCGGTGGCGCGCAGCCCCGCGGGCTGCTCCGGCTCGGCCGGTTCCCCCTGGTCCGGATCGATCGGTGGCAGTTCCTGGGTGCTCATCCGAGCCCGCCTCGCTCTCCGGGCGGCCAGCGGATCGACGCCGCCCCAGGTCAGCGTGGCAGAGCCCGGCCCGACCGGCCACGGGAGGGACGGTCAGGCTCCGGGGTTGAGCAGCACCTTCGTCCAGCCGTCCTCGCGCTCGTCGAACCGGCGGTAGCCCTCGACCGCCTGGTCCAGGCCCAGGTGGTGCGACACCAGGAACGACGGGGTGGCGCGCCCGGCCACGATCAGGTCCCGCAGCTGGCGGTTGTAGCGCATCACCGGCGCCTGCCCGGTGCCGACGTGCAGGCCCTTCATGAACAGCGACCCGAAGTCGAAGCCGATCCGGCCCTGCTTCGCCTGCTCGGTCGCCGCGCCCGGGTCCTCGGGCAGGTACACCCCGATCACCCCGATGCCGCCGGTCGCCCGGACGGTGGCGACCAGGTTGTCCAGCACCAGCTCCGGGTGCTCCTGGCCGGTGGCGTCGTGCGCCTGGTAGCCGACCGCCTCGACGCCGCAGTCGGCACCCCGGCCCTCAGTCGCCGCCATCACCTGCTCCACCGGGTCACCGGCAGAGAAGTCGATCGCGGTCGCCCCGATCGACTCGGCCAGCCGCAGCCGGTCCGGCTCCTTGTCGACCACGAACGCCCGCGCCGCGCCCCGGATCAGCGCCGAGTGCGCCGCCATCAGGCCCACCGGTCCGCCGCCGTAGATCACCACGTCGTCACCGGGCGACATCCCGGCCAGGACGGTGCCGTGCCAGCCGGTCGGGAAGATGTCCGACAGCAGCGCGAAGTCGTCCTCGTGCTCGGTGCCCGCCGGCAGCTCGAGCAGGTTGAAGTCGGCGTAGGGCACCCGCAGGTACTCGGCCTGGCCGCCGTCGTAGGGGCCCATGTTGGCGTAGCCGTAGGCCGCCCCGTCCACACCCTCGGTCGGGTTGGTGCGCAGGCAGAACGACGTCCAGCCGTGCAGGCAGTTGCGGCAGGTGCCACAGGCGACGTTGAACGGCACGCTCACCCGGTCCCCGACCCGGACCCGGGTGACCCCGGCACCGACCTCCTCGACGATGCCGGTGTTCTCGTGCCCGAAGACGGTGCCCTCCTCCACGTTGGTCCGGCCCTCGTACATGTGCAGGTCGGACCCGCAGATGTTGGTGGTGGTGATCCGGATGATCGCGTCGGTGGGCTCCTCGATCCGCGGATCCGGGACGGTGGTGACCTCGACGGACTTCGGGCCTCGGTAGACGACGGCACGCATGGCGACTCCTCACGATGTGCGGGTCGACCCGTGGGCTCCAGGCCGGTGTGCTCCCTCCACCCTCACCCCGATCGGCGCACCGGGCATCCCGGCCGGGCGGGAGCCGTGGTTGGTCAACCGACTCTCACCGCCCGCCGAGCCCCGCGCACGCCCCTCCCCAGGCGCTGCTTCTTCATCGAGGGTGCACGAATGCACGCTTCCGGGGCCGGGAGACGTGCATTCGTGCAATCTCGGCGGGACGGGGACGGGCGGCGGGGGTCGGCCCCGGCCGGGCACGACCCTCCCCGTCAGCCCAGCAGTTGCTCGCCCACGTACCCGCCCTCCGCGCACCCGGGCGGGATCGCGCACACCGCCGAGCCCACCGGGGTGGTCCACCGGTTCAGCAGGTCCAGCTCGTCCAGCCGGCGTTGCAGCGGCACGAACTGCGCGTCCACATCGGCCTGGAAGGCGATGAACAGCAGCCCGGACTCACCGTCCTGGTCGTAGTTGTAGGCCCGGCGGAAGATCCGCTGCCGGGGGTCGTCGGAGCGGGCCCGGCGGATGTGCGCGAACTCGCCGATCACCGGGAAGCCGACCGCGGTGGTCGCCTCGAAGTCGGGCTCGTCGTGCTCCCGGGTCCCGGTCAGCGGTGCACCCGAGGCCAGGAACCGCCCGGTGGACTGCTCCCGGCCGTCCCGGTCCAGTTCGTCCCAGGTGTCCAGCTCCATCCGGATCCGGCGCAGCACCAACGACGTCCCGCCGTCCGCACCCCACACCACGTCGTCGAAGTCCGCGGTGCCCGGCACCGGGTTCACCGTGCCGTCCACCTGGCCGAACAGGTTCCGCATCGTGGTGCCCGCCGCCTCCGACCCGCGCGCCCGGCGGAACCCGGGCTGGGTCCAGCGCACGGTGGCGAAGCTGCGGGCGTCCTTGACCAGCATCCGCAGCGCGTGGGCGACGGTCAGCGGGTCGTCCGCCGCCACCTGGATCAGCAGGTCGCCGCCGCTCCACCGGTCCTCCAGCCGGTCCACCCCGAACGCGGGCAGCGGCCGCAGCCACTCCGGCACGGCGGCGGGGTCGGCCCGGCGCACCAGTTCCGGCCCGAAGCCGAAGGTCACGGTCAGCCGCGCGGGCAGCACCGCCAGTTCCGGTTCGGAGTCCGCGAGCGCCGCCCGGCCCTGGGTCAGCCGGGCGGCATCGTCGGACAGCAGGCGCATCATCCGGCCCAGGGCGTCCCGGTCGGTGCCGGGCAGCAGGTCGAAGGCGATCAGGGTGGCGTGCGCCTGCGGCGCGGTGTCGATCCCGGCCTGGTGCACGCCGTGGAACGGCACGGTCTCCTCGCCGGTCAGCACCTCGGCCGGGGCGGGCCGGTCGCCGGTGGTGGTGTCCCGGGACCGGGCGACCGCGTCTATGCCGACCGCCGCCACCGCACCCGCCCCGGCGACGGCGCCGCCGAGCAGCACCTGCCGCCGGGTGGGCCGGCGATCGGGGGTCGTCACTGGTCGCCGCCGTAGTTCTCGTTCGCCCCGGAGTAATCCTTGGCCGGGGCGGTCACGTCCAGCGTGGAGCCGTCGTCGAAGGTCAGCGTCAGGTCGACCTCGTCACCGGCCTCGACCGGCGCGGTCAGGCCCATCAGCATCAGGTGGTTGCCGCCCGGTTCCAGGACCAGCTCGCCACCGGCCGGGACGGTGAAGCCGCCGTCCTTCTCCTGCATCACCATCGCCCCGGTGCCGTCGTCCACCGTCTCGTGCAGCTCGACCCCGGTCGCGGTGGGGCTGGTCGCCCCCTGGACGGTGACGTCGTGGTCCCCGGTGTTCCGGACCACCCCGAAGGCGGCGGACATCCCGGAGTCGGCGGCCTTCACCCAGGCGTCCTCGACCAGCACGGCATCGGCGGCGGTGCCGGTCGCCGCGGAGCTGCTGGAGTCGGCGGCCGGTGCCCCGTCGGAGCAGGCGGACAGGGCCAGGGTCACGGCCAGGGCGGGGGCGAGGAGGGTGGCGGTGCGACGTGCGGACATGGCGGAACTCACTTTCGGCTGAGGGGTCAGGAGGAGTGGCGGCGGCGGCGCGCTCGCAGGGCCAGCACCAGGGCGTACAGGCCGCCGGCGACCAGGGCGCCCAGGGCGGCGACCACCACGGTGCGGCCGGGCATCGGGGCGTCCCGCCCGGCGGGGTCGAGCACCTGGTCGACGGCGCGGGTGTCCTCGGTGGCCGGCCGGTCGGCGGCGGCGACCGGATCGCCCACCACGAAGGGCACCACGCCGGAGATCGCGTGGCCGTCGGAGGACACCACCCGCCAGGCGGCCCGGTAGGCACCGTCCGGCAGTTCGGGATCCAGCGGCACGGTGACCACCGGCCCGGCCAGCACCGGCTCACCGGCGGTCCAGTCGGTGTCCTCGTCGTCGATCACCCGGACCGCGGCGCCGACGTCCATCACGTCGGCGGAGAAGGTGAGCCGCACCTCCGCCGGGGCGGTGGCGAGCTGTTGGTCCGCGACCGGGGCACTGTCGATCAGGCTGTCGTGCGCGGTGGCGGCACCCGCGGTGGCGAGCAGGAGTCCGGTGGCCAGTCCGAGTCCGGCCAGGGCACGCCGGAGGGCGCGCGGGAACGGCTGAAACATGGGGTCATCACTTTCGGGGCACCCCGGGACCGCGCGGGTCCGCCGGCCGGTGTCACGGCAGGGGACGGCGCGCCCGGGGACGACGGAGCCGGCGCCCGGGGATCACCGGGTCGCAGGCAGGGGACGCAGCACCGCGGCCGGCGGCGGTCCCCGGCGCGGCGGCGTCCCGCGCACCCACACCGGCGTGAGCACCGGCAGCAGCCCCGCGACCACCCGCAGCGACGGCAGCTGCCCGATCGCCGGGACGGTGGCCGTCACCGCCGCGACCAGTCGCGCGGTCACCCGGCGCAGCAGCCCGGTGATCCGGCCGGCCAGCGTCTCCCCGTGCCGGATCGCCAGCACGGTCACCACGGCCGCCACCAGGTGCGCACCCCACATGCCCGGACCGGCATGCGTCATCGGGGCGGTCCCGGCGGCCACGAAGGTCTCCGCGTGGTGCAGGTGCCCGGTCTCCGGCGTGGAGCCACCGCCCCCGGCGCCCAGCACGAACAGGGTGTGGAACAGGAACTGGCTCGCGGCGACCGACCCGGACAGCCGCAGCCAGGGCAGTCGCACCCCGGCCAGCAGCACGCAGGCGGAGGTCGCCACCAGCAGCGGGACCAGGACGCCGAGCGGCCCGGGCATCGCCCCACCGCCGATCAGGTGCGACATCAGGGCGATGAAGGTCGACGACACCGCCGCGGCCGCCCCGCGTACCAGGCGACGGCGGCGCGGATCGACCGCCCCCTGCGTCGCCCGTTCCATGACCCCGATCATAAGGACGGCGCACTGTTCCCCGCGGGCGAGCTGTGTCACCGTGTGGCGCGTGACCACCGCTGATCCGCTGTTCCCGGGCAAGCAGTTCATCAGCACCACCCTGGAGGTGCTGGAGACCAAGACCACCATGTCCGGCGCCCTGACCCGGCGTTACCTCCAGCGTGCGGCCATGGCGGGGATCATCATCGGTCTGCTCTACGCCACCAACTACGCGATCATCGCGGCCTTCGACAGCGTGCCCGCGGAGGCCGGCAGCCTGCGTGAACTCGGCCGGCTGATCGGCGCGATCATCTTCGGCTGGGCGCTGATCTTCATCTACTACTCCCGGTCCGAGCTGCTGACCAGCAACATGATGATCGTCTGCGTCGGGGCCTACCACCGCCGCACCAGCTGGCCGCGCGCGCTGCGGCTGCTCGGGCTGTGCCTGGTCGGCAACCTGATCGGCGGGCTGCTGATCGCCGTCCTGCTGCGGTTCTCCACCATCGCCGAGGGCGCGACGCTCGCCGAGATGTCCGCCGCCGTCGACCACAAGCTCGCCTACCTCGGTGACGGCCCCGCCGGGTGGACCGACCTGCTGGTCCGCGCCATCCTGTGCAACTTCTGCATCAACCTGGCGATGCTGCTGGTCTACAACGGGCTGATCGACTCCGACCTGGTCAAGTGCCTGGTGATGATCACCGCGGTGTTCATCTTCGCCTTCCTCGGCCTGGAGCACTCGGTCGCCAACAGCGTGCTGTTCGGCATCGTCGGCATCCGGGAGGGCCTGGACTGGGCGGCGGCACTGGGCAACATCGGGATCGCGCTGGTCGGCAACTTCATCGGCGGCGGGCTGCTGATCGGGCTGTACTACGCCTACGTCAACGACGACCGGCGCTGGCGGCGCGGCTGAGGCTGTGGACGACCGCGTCCGGTCGGGCTGTTGTATCGCGTAGCGCTACACGATACACTCGATCGGTGATCGTGAGCTTCCGGCACAAGGGCCTCGAGGGGTTCTACGTGTCGGGCTCCAAGAAGGGCATCCGCCCCGATCACGCGGCCAAGCTCGCCCGCATCCTGTCAGCGCTCGACGTGGCCGCCGGGCCGGATGACCTGGCGATCCCGTCGTTCCGCACCCACCCGCTCACCGGCGACCTGGCCGGCTCCTGGTCCATCTGGGTCAACGGCAACTGGAGGATCACGTTCAGGTTCGTCGGCGCGGATGTCGAGCTGGTCGACTACCGCGACTACCACTGAGAAGGAGACGGTGACCATGGCGATGAAGACCCCGGTCCACCCCGGCGAGATCCTGCGCGAGGACGTGCTGGCCGAGCTGGGCCTGTCCGTCACCACCGCGGCCGAGCGCCTCGGCGTCTCGCGGGTGTCGCTCAGCCGTGTCCTGCACGGACGTGCCGCGATCAGCCCGTCCCTGGCCATCCGCCTGGAGTTGGCCGGCGTCAGCACCGCCCGAGCCTGGTTGGCGATGCAGGCCGCCTACGACCTCGCCCGGGCCCGCGACACGACGCTCCCCCAGGTCGTGCGGCTCGACGTGGCGTAGTACCCGCGTCCGACGTCCGCCCCGCGTCGGATAACCCCTCGCCCGTCCCCCCGCCGCGCTCCTAGCGTGACGCCCATGCGCGCCCACACCCCTCGCCTGTCCCTGCGGCCGTTCACCCCCGCCGACGGCCCCGCCCTGCACGCCTACCTCCGCGACCCGGAGGTGGTGCGCTTCGAGCCGTACGGCCCGCACACCGCGGAGCAGGCGGCGCAGGAGGCGGCGCGGCGGGCGGAGGACCCGCGGTTCGTGGCGGTGGAGCGGATCGAGGACGGGGTGCTGGTCGGACACGTGTTCCGTGCGCTGGTCGACCCGTCGTCGTGGCGGACCTGGACGGTGGGCTACGTGTTCAACCCGGAGTTCGGCGGCCGGGGGTATGCCACCGAGGCGACCCGGGCGGTGATCGACGACTGCTTCGCGGCCGAGGGCGCGCACCGGGTGACCGCGCGCTGCGACCCGCGCAACGCCCCGTCCTGGCGGCTGCTGGAGCGGGTGGGGATGCGCCGGGAGGGTCACGAGCTGCGCTGCGCCTCCTTCGAGGACGGGCCGGACGGCCGGCCGGTGTGGCACGACGCATTCCTGTACGCGGTGCTGGCGGAGGAGTGGCCGGGGCGCTGAGCCCGGCGACAGTGCGCTGCGGCAGACCGATGTCGAGGGGCGTCGCGGGCCGGCGCGCACGCCGTGAAGGACGGCGCTGCGCGTCCGCCTGAACCGGCTCGGGGCCGCCCCGCGCGATGGCGGAACGGCCCCGGTCCGGGCGGGTACTCAGGCGACCGTGAAGCCCGCCCGCAGCAGGTCCTCGTCCCGGGAGGAGCGGCCGACCAGCAGCTCGAACGCCCCCGGCTCGACCACCCGGTTCCCGGCGGCGTCGACGATCGTGCACTCCGCCACCGGCAGCTCCAGCTCCACCGTGACCGAGGCGCCGGGCGCGACGTCGGCCTGGCGGAAGGTCTTGAGCTCCTTGTCCGCCCAGGACACCGAGGTGACCGTGTCCGAGACGTAGACCTGGACCGTCTCCCGGGCCGGCCGGTCGCCGGTGTTGGTCAGGGTGATCCGGCCGCGGATCACCCCGTCCGGTGCGACCTGCTCGGTGTCCAGCACCAGGTCGGTGTACTCGACGGTGGTGTAGGACAGCCCCTCGCCGAAGGCGAAGGCCGGGCGCTGGGTCAGGTCGGCGTACCGGTCGCCGTGCTGGCCGCGGATCTGGTTGTAGTAGGTCGGCTGCTGTCCGGCGTGCCGGGCGAAGGAGATCGGCAGCCGTCCGGCCGGGTCGGTCAGGCCGAGCAGCAGCTCCGCGATCGCCTGCCCGCCCTGCATCCCGGGGTTGGCGACCCAGAGCAGCGCGGCGGCGTCCAGCGCCGAGTCCGGCAGCACCAGCGGCTTGGAGGCGAGCAGCACCACGATCATCGGGGTGCCGGTGGCGGCCAGCGCGTCCAGCAATGCCTTCTGCCCGCCGATCAGCTCCAGGGTGGCGGTGGAGCGGCCCTCGCCGACCAGCTCGATCCGGTCGCCGACCACCGCGACCACGTAGTCGGCGTCCCGCGCGGCGGCCACGGCCTGGTCGATCATCGCGTGATCCGGCTCGACCGGGACGACCACCGGCGGGCGGGGCTGGCCGTCCGGGAAGAACGCGCCCTCCGGGTCCGGCTCCAGGGTGAGGATGTCGGCACCGCGGGTGTGCGTGACGGTCCAGTCGCCGGGCACGGTGGCGCGCAGGCCGTCCAGGACGGTGACGATCATGTCCTCCGGCTGCCCGTCCGGCAGCCAGTCGGCCTGACCGGAGTTGCCGGCCCAGTCGCCGAGCTGGGTCTGGGCGTCGTCGGCGAGCGGGCCGACCACGGCGATCGTCTTCGACCCGGCGGCGGGGGCGGCGCGCAGCGCACCGGCGAACCCGGTGCCGGTCGTCGCCGTCAGCCCACCGGCCAGCGGCAGCACCCCCTGGTTGCGCAGCAGCACCAGCGAGCGCCGGGCGACCGCGAGGTTGAGCTCGGCGTGCGCGGCGGACCCGACCACCGCGGCCTGGGCGGCGGCGTCCGGGCGGCGCGGGTTCTCGAACAGGCCGAGACGGAACTTCAGGGTGAGGATCCGGCTGACCGCGGCGTCCAGCTCGGACTCGGCCAGCAGCCCGGACTCGATCGCGTCCAGCGCCCCCTGGAAGAACCCGGGGGTGGTCATCACCATGTCGTTGCCGGCCTTCACCGCGGCGGCGGCGGCGTGCGCGTAGTCCGGCTGGACCTTCTGCTCCCAGACCATCCGGCCGACGTTGTCCCAGTCGGTGATCAGGGTGCCGGTGTAGCCCCACTCGCCGCGCAGCACGTCGTTCAGCAGCCAGTCGTTCACCGTGATCGGCACGCCGTCGGTGGTCTGGTAGCCGAGCATGAAGGTGCTGCAGCCTTCCCGGGCCACCCGCTCGAACGGCGGCAGGAACCACGAGCGCAGCTTGCGGCGGGAGATGTCCGCCTCGGAGGCGTCCCGGCCGCCCTGGGTCTCGGAGTACCCGGCGAAGTGCTTGGCGGTGGCCAGGATCGCGGTCGGGTCGTCCAGCCCGGCACCCTGGTACCCGCGCACCATCGCGGAGGCCAGCTCGCCGATCAGGAACGGGTCCTCGCCGAAAGTCTCGTCCACGCGGCCCCAGCGCAGGTCACGGGCGATGCACAGCACCGGGGAGAAGGTCCAGTGCACCCCGGTGGCGGCGACCTCGACCGCGGTGGCCCGGGCGACCTGCTCGGCCAGGGCGGCGTCCCAGGAGGAGGCCAGGCCCAGCTGGGTCGGGAAGATCGTCGCCCCGACGAAGAACGAGTGCCCGTGGATGCAGTCCTCGCCGACCAGCAGCGGGATCCGCAGCCGGGTCTGCTCGGTCAGGGCGTGCGCCTGGGCCAGCCGCTCCGGGGAGGCGTGCAGGATCGAGCCGACGTGCTTGTCCAGCACGAGGTCCTCCACCCCGGGCCGGGCGTCGAGCTGCATCATCTGCCCGACCTTCTCCTCCGGGGTCATCCGGGCGAGCAGGTCGGCGACCCGGTGCTCGATCGGCACGGCCGGGTCCTGGTACGGGGCGGTGGGGCTGGTGACGGTCACGATGAGTCCTTCGGAGGCGGCGTTGCCAGGGTCGTTCGGGGGGTCGTCCCGCGGGGTGTGGGAGCGTGACCACCCTAGGTCGTGCGCGCGGGGCGCACGTGGTCGGAAGGGCCCGGGGCGGGGGTCACCACCCACCCCGGGCCCGGGGGTCAGTCGGTCGAGCCGCGGCTCGGCGGCGCTGGGGTGACCGCGTCGGGGTCAGGTTCGGCGCGGGCGGTGGGGACGCCGGGATCGGTCAGTCCCGCGGCAGGTCCGGAGTCGGTGGGCTCAGCGGCGGGCCCGGCGGCAGATCCGGTGTCGGTGGGCGCCGCGGCATGGCGTCCCGCTGCGGCCCCGCCGTCGACCTCGGGCTCGTCCAGGTCGGTCCGGACCACCGTCACGCCACTGCTCGGGCTCAGTCCCTTCTTCCGCATCGCCCGGGCCCGCTCCCCCGCCGACCGCAGCCGCGGGTTCACGTACTCGTCGATGCCGAAGTTGATCAGCGACAGCGCCATGCCGAGCAGGGCGATGCACAGACCGGCCGGGACGTACCACCACCAGAAGTCCGGGAAGGCGCCGTTCTGCTGCGCCCAGTACAGGATCGTGCCCCAGTTCAGGTTGGTGATCGGGATGACGCCGATGAACGCCAGGGTGGTCAGGCCGAGCACCGCCGCGGTGACCGTCCCGACGAACGACGAGGCGATGATCGCGGTCAGGTTCGGCAGCATCTCCACCGCGATGATCCGGTGCAGCGGTTCACCGTTGGCCCGGGCGGCCTGCACGAAGTCCCGGTTCCGCAGCGACATGGTCTGCGCCCGCAGCACCCGGGCGCCCCAGGCCCAGCCGGTGATCGCCAGCACCCCGGCGATCAGCAGCAGCGAGGGGTTGTCGTACTGCGAGGCCACGATGATCATCAGCGGCAGCGCGGGCAGCACCAGGAACACGTTGGTCAGGGCGGACAGCGACTCCGACCGCCACCCGGCGACGTAGCCGGCGGTCACCCCGACGATCACGGCGATCAGGGTGCCGATGATGCCGGCGGTGAAGCCGACCACCAGCACACCCCGGGTGCCGTAGACGATCTGGCTGAACACGTCCTCGCCCATGTGCGTGGTGCCGAGCCAGTGTTCGGCCGACGGCGGTTGCCGCAGCGAGTCGAAGTCCTTGTCCAGCGGGCCGTAGGGCGCGATCCAGTCGCCGAACACGGCCAGCAGGACGAAGAACCCCAGGATGCACAGGCCGGCGATCGACTTGCCGTTCCGGAACATCGCGAAGCCGCGGCCCAGCCGGGCCAGGAACGAGGTGCGGTGGTCGGTGGGCAGCGCCGGTTCGGCGGCGACGACCTCAGCGGTCATGGTCAGGCCTCCATCTGGCGGGTGCGCGGGTCGAGCACGGCGTAGGCCACGTCGGCCAGGATGTTCGCGACCAGCACCGTGAGCGTGATGATGAGGAACAGGCCCTGCATCAACGGGTAGTCCTTGGCGGTGGTCGCGTCCAGCAGCAGCTTGCCGACGCCGGGGTAGCTGAACACCAGCTCCATCACCAGCGTGCCGCCGACGATGAAGCCCAGGGACAGCGCGAAGCTGGACAGCTGCGGCAGCACGGCGTTGCGTGCGGCGTAGTTCACCAGCACCCGGCGCTGGGACAGCCCCTTGGCCTGGGCGACCGTGACGTAGTCCTCGTCCAGGACGGTCACCATCATGTTGCGCATCCCGAGGATCCAGCCGCCGAGCGACGCGAGCACGATGGTCAGCGCGGGCAGCGTGCCGTGCTGGATCACCTGCCCGATGAAGTCGAGGCTGAAGGACGGCGACGAGCCCTTGTCGTAGGCGTGCGAGGCCGGGAACCAGCCCAGGGCGGTGGAGAACACCGCGATCGCGATCAGGCCCATCCAGAAGTACGGCACGGTGGAGAAGAACGTCGCCACCGGCACCACCAGGTCGGCCTTCGACCCGCGGCGCCAGCCGATGAACGCCCCGATCGACGTGCCGAGGAAGAAGCTGAGCACGGTGGCGATGCCGACCAGGCCGACCGTCCAGGGCAGCGCGCTGGCGATCACGTCGGTGACCGGCGCCAGACCCTTGGAGAACGACCGGCCGAGGTCACCGCTGAACAGCAGGCCCCAGTAGTCGATGTACTGCTGGAACACCGATTTGCCGTCGTCCAGCCCGAACAGGGTGCGCAGCGAGTCGGCGGCCTCCGGGCTGATCCGGCCCTGGTTCTTGGCCATGTACGCCGACACCGGGTCGCCCTTGAGCATCCGGGGCAGGAAGAAGTTGATCGTGATCGCCGCCCAGGCGGTGAACAGGTAGAACGCCGCACGGCGCAGGAAGAACCGCATCGCTCAGCCCTCCGCGGTCGTGGTCGAGAAGTGGCGGTCCGGGTCCGGCGAGGCATTGCGCAGGGACCGGGTGTAGTCGGCCTGGGGCCGCAGGATCACGTCGTCCGCCGGGCCCTGCTCCACCACGACGCCGTGGTGCAGCACCATGATCCGGTCGCTGAAGTGCCGGGCGGTGGCCAGGTCGTGCGTGATGTAGAGGACGCCGAGGTTGGACTCGCGCTGCAGTTCCGCGAGCAGGTTCAGCACCCCGAGCCGGATCGACACGTCCAGCATCGACACCGGCTCGTCCGCGACCAGCAGCTTCGGCCGGGAGGCCAGGGCCCGGGCGATCGCGACCCGCTGCCGCTGCCCACCGGACAGCTCGTGCGGGCGGCGGTCGATCACCGCGTCCGGTTCCAGCCGCACCCGCTCCAGCAGGCGGCGGGTCTCGGCCTCGACCTGATCCTTGGGCACCACGTGGTCCAGCCGCAGCGGCCGCTCGATGTGGTGCCGGATGGTGTGGTACGGGTTCAGCGAGGCGAACGGGTCCTGGAACACCATCCGCACGGTCTGGCGGTAGCGGCGCAGGCCACGGCCGTGGGTCGGGATCGGCGCGCCGTCCAGCAGCACCTTCCCGCTGGTGGCCTTCTCCAGCTGGGTGATGATCTTGGCGATCGTCGACTTGCCGGAGCCGGACTGGCCGACCAGGGCGACCGTCTCCCCGGAGGTCAGGGTGAAGCTCACGTCGTCCAGGGCCAGCATGTCGCCGGCGCCGCGGACCCGGTACTTCTTGGTCACGTGGGCGAACTCGAGGGTGGTCATCACGCGGCCCCTTCGCTGCGTCCACGCACGAAGTCGCCGCGGTCGCCGGTGAGGCTCGGGAACGAGCTCAGCAGGGTGCGGGTGTACTCGTGCTGCGGGCGGCGGTAGATGTTCTCGGCGGTGTCCAGCTCGACGATCCGGCCCTCGCGCATCACCGCGATCCGGTCGCTGATCTCCAGCAGCAGCGGCAGGTCGTGGGTGATGAACACGACCGAGAAACCGAACTGCTTCCGCAGGTCGCTGATCTGCTGCAGGATCTCCCGCTGCACCAGCACGTCCAGCGCGGTGGTCGGCTCGTCCATGATCATCAGCTGGGGCTTGAGCGCCAGGGCCATCGCGATCATCACCCGCTGGCGCATCCCGCCGGACAGCTCGTGCGGGTAGGACCGCAGCCGGTCGCGGCCGACGCCGACGATGTCGAGCAGCTGCCCGCACTCCTCCCGGCGCTCGCCCGCAGACATCTGCGGCCGGTGGGTACTGAACACGTCGTCGAGCTGCTTGCCGATGTTCGCCACCGGGTTGAGCGCGTTCATCGCGCCCTGGAACACCATCGAGACCTTGTCCCACCGGAACGCGCGCATCTGCTCCGCGTCCAGGGCGAACAGGTCGATGTCGGAGCCGGAGTCGGCGTCGTGGAACACCGCGGTCCCGGAGGAGATCACCGCCGGCGGCTTGAGCAGCCGCTGCACCCCGTAGGCCAGGGTGGTCTTCCCGCAGCCGGACTCACCGGCCAGGCCGAGGATCTCCCCGCGCCGGATGCTCAGGGAGACGTGCTGCACCGCTCGCACCGGCGGGTCCACGTCGTAGACCACGGAGAAGTCGTCGACCGTCACAACGTTGTCGCTGGTCACCGCACACTCTTTCTGTCTGTGGTTGCGCGGGTGGTGGGGTGGCGGCCCCACCACCCGCGCCGGCGTCAGTTCGCCGCGGTGAGCTTGGTCAGGATCAGCGACGCGGTCGGCTGCGTCGGGTCCGGGTTGATGTACGGGTCGTCCTCGGTCGGCCAGCCCACGTAGTTGCGGGTGTTGTACTCGGCGATGAACGGCCGGGTCCCGATGCCCAGCGCCGGCACCTCCTCGACGAAGATCTGCTGCGCGGTCTCCAGGGCTGCCGCACGGTCCTCGTCGCTGGTGGCGGTGGCGTAGGCGTTCAGCGCCTCGGTGGCCTCCGGGGAGTCGAAGCGGCCGAAGTTGTAGTCGGCGGCCTCACCGATCGGGGCCAGCCAGCGGCCGTCCATGATGTCGCTGTACAGGTCGTACGGGGTCAGGCCGGTGTCGGTCCAGTGCAGGATCGCCTGGAAGTCGCCGGTGGTCTTCATGTCCCACCAGGTGTCCGAGTCCGGGGTGTCCAGGGTGGTGTCGACGCCCAGCTCGGCGGCGGCATCCGCGATCAGGCTGATCCCGGTGACGTAGTCGCTCCAGCCCTGCGGCACGGACAGCTCGAAGGTGACGGTCTCCCCGTCCGGGTCGACCAGCTTGTCCGCGGACCAGGTGTAGCCGGCCTCGGTCAGGATGTCCTTGGCGGCGTCGACGTCGACCTCGTAGTTCTCGCCCTGGTACTCCTCGGCGATGAAGTCGTCACCGGCCGGGGTGGGCAGGCCGGTCACCGAGGTCAGCTCCGGCACGCCACCCTCACGGGCGATCTGCTGGTGCTTGCTGCGGTCGACGACCAGGTTCATCGCCTGGCGGAAGGCCACGTCGTCGAAGGGCTTGGCGGTGGTGTTCATGAACATCGCGTCGATGCCCAGACCGGCGGCCGCCCAGTAGACGTTCGCGTCGTCCTTGGACAGGTAGGCCGAGTCGACGTTCGGGATGAAGGCCTGCGCCCAGTCCGCGTCACCGTTCGCCAGGGCGGTGGTCAGCGCGGTGTTGTCGTTGTACGACACGTAGTACAGGGTCGGCACGGCCAGCTCGCCGCCCCAGTAGTCGTCCCGGGCGGACAGCTCGACGCTCTGGGTGCTGAAGTTGGTCAGCGTGTACGGGCCGGTGCCCACCGGGTCGAGGTTCTCGAAGGTCGCCGGGTCGTCCACCGACTCCCAGATGTGCTGCGGGATGACCAGCTTGTGGATGACCTTGTCCCGCTTGGCGTACATCGAGTTCTCGAAGGTCAGCGTGACGGTGTTGTCCGCCTGGGTGACCTCCTTGATGCCCAGCGCCGCGTTGTCCAGCTCGGGCTGGTCCTTGAGCAGCTGGTAAGTGAAGGCGATGTCCTCGGCGGTGAACTCCTCGCCGTCGGACCAGGTCACGCCGTCCCGGGCCACCAGGTCGAGCTGGGTGTAGTCGTCGTTCCAGGTGATCTCGGACGCCAGCCAGGGCTGGGTCTCCTGGGTCGGGTCGACCAGGTTCTCGAAGCCGACCGGCTCCAGCAGCGCGTTGATGTAACCGAGCTTCATCGCCGAGGCGTCGCCCACGAACGGGTTGTTGGACTCGGTGGCGATCGCGCCGTCCGGCTTGGCGATGGTCAGGGCCGCACCCGAGCCGCCCGAGCTGGTGCCGCCACCGTCGGAACCGTCGTCGCCGGTGCCACAGGCCGCCAGGGCGAGGACTGCAGCCAGCCCCAGCGCGACGACGGGGATCTTGACCTTCATCGGTTTCTCCTTCGAAACGGAACGCCCCGGCGAGGGATCCGGGACAGCGGGGTCACCACCACGAGGGCCACGCGGGAGCCGGTGCGGACCGCGGCAGTGCGGGCCGTTCCCCCGGTGTGGACGACGTGATGCCGGAAGGTTACTACACTGTCAGTAAGTTCCGGAGGACCTTGTGGATCACGGGTTGGTCACAGCTGACGCACCCCTACACTCGCTGCCGGGGCGAGCACCCGGCCCAGCACCAGCACAGCGGGAAGGCAGTCAGATGAGCGCCCCGAAGCGCACGCCCAAGGCGCGCCCGGAGACCCTGGAACGCCGCAAGGACATCCTGCGCGCGGCGATGGCGACCTTCGGGTCCAAGGGCTACAAGAACGGCCCGTTGACCGAGATCGCCGAGCAGGTCGACATGACCCACGCCGGGATCCTGCACCACTTCGGCTCCAAGGATCAGCTGCTGCTCGAGGTGCTCAAGTACCGCGACAGCTCCGACGTCGAGGACTTCCAGAACCAGCGCATCCCGGACGGCATCGACCTGTTCCGGCACCTGATCCGCACCGCCTTCGCCAACGAGGGGCGACCGGGCATCGTCCAGGCCTACGCGGTGCTCTCCGCCGAGTCCGTCACCGACGACCACCCGGCCCGGGACTACTTCCAGGAGCGGTACACCACGCTGCGCCGGGAGATCCGGGAGGCGTTCGAGCAGATCTGCCGCGAGCGCGGGATCGACGAGCCGGACACCATCGACCGGGCCGCCGCCGCGATCCTCGCCGTGATGGACGGACTGCAGGTGCAGTGGCTGCTGGACCGGGAGAACGTCGAACTCGCCGAAACCTCCGCATTCGCCATCGAGGCGCTGGTCGCGGCGGTGATCGGGCCCGAATCGGGCATCTGAGCCGGCCGATCTGCTCACAGGGTGAACCCGCGGGCCCGATCTACTTGCCTCGCCCCCGCTCCCCCGCGCACGATCGACCAATGCCGGTCACCCTCCACACCGCGCTCCGTTCCGAGACGGGTCCGCACCGCACCGAGAACCAGGACTCGGTCGGGTGTTCGATCGACTACGTCCTGGTCGCCGACGGGGTGGGGGGCAACGTCGGGGGCAACGTCGCCTCCTGGACCTTCACCCACCGGATCATGTCCGCCCTGGCCACTCGTGCCGCGCACCGGTTCTCCGCCGAGGAGCTCGCCGAGCTGATCGCCACCGCCAATGCCGAACTCGGCCTCCGGATCCGCCGCGAACCCGAGCTGGAGGGGATGGCCACCACGGTCACGGCGGTGTTCGGCGGCGACGACTGCGTCCGGATCGGCCACCTCGGCGACTCCCGGGCCTATCTGGTCCGCGACGGCGCCGGCTACCGGGTCACCCGGGACGACTCCTACGTGCAGATGCTGGTCGACTCCGGCGCCGTCGACCCGGCCGACGCCCGCACCCACCCGCTGCGCAACGTGATCATGCGCTCGCTGTCCGGCCACGCCGAGGACACCGCCGACCTGCCGGTGCTGGAACTGCCCGCCCAGGACGGCGACCGCTGGCTGGTCACCTCCGACGGCCTGACCGACTACGTCGAGGAGGAGCGGATCATCGGCATCCTCACCGGCACCCCGGACCGGGAGGCCGCCGCCGACGCCCTGCTCACCGCCGCCCTGGCCGCCGACTCCCGGGACAACATCAGCCTGGCGGTGGCCGACGTGCAGCTCGCCGACGTCGACGACGCGGAGCGCCCCTACCGGTTCCTCGGTGCCGCGGCCGGCGACGACCTGGGCACGGTGGTCGACCTCAGCCGGTGACCCACACCGGCGGCCGGCGACGCGCCCACTGCAGCACGTCCTCCAGCTGCGCCGACAGACTGAGCAGCGTCCGCTCCGCACCCGGCGACCCGACCAGCTGCACCCCCATCGGCAGCCCGGCCGGGGCACCGTCGGCCGGCGCGGTCCAGGACACGGGCGCCGCCAGCGCGGGCAGCCCCGCCACGTTGATCATCGAGGTGTACGGCGTGTACTCGCACTGCTGCGCGAAGTTCCGCTCCGGGTCCTCGGCGTCGTACCAGCCGATCGGCCGCGGGGTCTGCGCCATCCCCGGCAGCAGCACCGCGTCATAGGCCGACACCCGCCCCACCAGCGTTCGCTCGAACGCCGCGAGCGCCGTCACCGCCTCCACCACCTGTCGCGCCGGCACCTGGCGGCCGACCCCGATCAGCCAGCGGGTCAGCGGCTCCAGCAGCTCCATCGCCGCCGGGTCGTCGATCGGCACCGCCGACGCCCCCGCCATCCACAGCGTCCGGAACGCCGGCGCGTAGGCCGGGTCCGGTTCCCAGCGACCGGTGTCCACCACCTCGTGCCCCAGGTCGCTCAACGTCCGCGCCGCCAGGTCCAGCGCCGCCCGGGCCTCGTCGCCCAGCCGGATGTCGTACGCGCCCTCCCAGGCACTGAAGGCGCTCACCCCGATCCGCAGCCGCCCGATCTCCGGCCGCTGCGCCGCCGCCAGGTACGACCCGGCCGGACCCGCCGCCGTCCGCAGCGTCCGCGGGTGCGGCACCGACCCGTCCGCCGACCGGGGCAGCATCCCCTCCAGCAGCAGTGCGGCATCCGCCGTGGTCCGGGCGATCGGCCCGTGCGTGACCAGCCCGCCCAGCGACTCCACCCCGCCCCCGGCCGGCAGCAGCCCCCGGGTGGTCTTCAGCCCGACCAGCCCGCAGGCCGCCGCCGGGATCCGCACCGACCCGCCGCCGTCCGACCCCGGTGCCACCGGCAGCATCCCGCTCGCCACCGCCGCCGCTGCCCCACCGCTCGACCCCCCGGCCCCCCGGCCCAGATCCCACGGATTGCGGGCCGGCGGCCCCACCAGCGTCTCGGTGTACGACGGGAACCCGAACTCCGGCGCCGCGGTCTTGCCCAGCGACACCACCCCGGCCTCGTCCAGCACCCGCACGATGTCGTCGCTGACCTCCGGCACGAACCGGCGCTCCCCCGCGAACACCCGCGACCCGAACCCGGTCGGCACCCCGGCCCGGTTGCTCAGGTCCTTGTCCGCCGTCGGCAGCCCCCACAACACCCCCCGCGGCTCACCCAGCGACGCCGCCCGCTCCCGGGCCGGCTCCGGGGTGACCGTCGCGAACGCGCCCACCCGGTCGTTCAGCGCGGCGATCCGGGCCAGGAAGTGCTCGGTCAGGGCGGTGGGGGTGGTGGCGCCGGAGCGCAGGTCGGCGACCAGGTCGACGGCGGGGCGGTCGTGCGGGGCGGGGGTCATGGGGCCACGGTAGGCCGCGGGGGCCGGGCGCGGTCCCGCCCGGCGAAAACCCGGGAACCCGGGACGTAGGTCATGCGTTGACCGCAGCGACAGAGCACCTCGATCAGGAGAGAGATGGACGGCGACAGTAGTCACCCCCCGAGTAGCCACCCCCCGCGCTGGGGCGAGACGGTGCCGGGGGGTGAGATCTGATGTGGGTGCTGTCCCTGCTGCTGGGGCTGTTGGTGGTGCTGGCGATCACCGCCGCCACCGGCTACTTCGTGGCCCAGGAGTTCGCGTACATGGCCGTGGACCGCTCGCGGCTGAACGCCCGGGCGGCGGACGGCGACGCGGGTGCGCGGCGGGCGCTGTCGGTGACCCGGCGGACGTCGTTCATGCTGTCCGGCGCGCAGCTCGGCATCACGGTGACCGGGCTGCTCGTCGGGTACGTGGCCGAGCCGCTGATCGGTGGCGCGCTGGGTGAGGCGCTGGGCGGTGTCGGGGTGCCGAGGGGCGTCGGGATCGCGGTCGGCACGGTGCTCGCGCTGCTGGTGTCCACGGTGATCCAGATGCTGTTCGGCGAGCTGTTCCCGAAGAACCTTGCCATTGCGCGCCCGGAGCCGGTGGCGACCTGGCTGGCCCGGTCGACCACGGCGTACCTGGCGGTGTTCGGCTGGCTGATCCGGGTGTTCGACTCGGCATCCAACGCGCTGCTGCGGGTGCTGCGGATCGAGCCGGTGCATGACGTGGAGCACTCGGCGACCGCCCGGGACCTGGAGCACATCGTCGCCGAGTCGGCGCAGAGCGGTGATCTGCCGCAGGAGCTGTCGGTGCTGCTGGACCGGATCCTGGACTTCCCGGAGCAGGACGTGGAGCACGCGATGATCCCGCGGTCCCGGGTGGGCACCGTGCGGGCCGGCACCACGCTGGCCGAGGTGCGCGAGCTGATGAGCCGGGGGCACTCGCGCTACCCGGTGCTGACCGCGCAGGACGAGGTGATCGGCGTCGTGCACCTGCAGGACGTGCTGGTCGCCACCGATCCCGCCGCGCCGGTGGAGCAGATCATGCGCCGACCGGAGCTGGTGCCGACGTCGATGGCGCTGCCGGAGGCGCTGCGGCGACTGGCGGCCGGCCGTAACCAACTGGCTTGCGTGCTCGACGAGTACGGCGGGCTGGCCGGAGTGCTGACCTTCGAGGATCTGGCCGAGGAACTGGTCGGGGAGATCACTGACGAGCACGACGCCGAGCCGGCGGCTGCCCCGGTGGACGACGCCGACGGGTCCTGGACCATGTCCGGCGACGTGCACGTGGACGAGGTGGAACGGGCGATCGGCCGGGACCTGCCCGCCGGCGACTACGAGACGATCGGCGGTCTGGTGATCGCCGAGCACGGCGCGCTGCCGGAGGCCGGCACCAGCGTGATCATCCTGCTGCCCGGCGACCCGGGTGACCTGGCGCTGAGCGAGGAGCCCGACCCGGTGTGGATGCGGGTGGACGTGCTGGAGATCGAGCGGCACGTGCCGGCCCGGGTCCGGGTGACCGTCCCGGCCGCGCCACCGCCGTCCGAGTCCGAGCGCACCGAGTGGGAGGCGGCCCGATGAGCACCCTGACCGTCGTCGTCGTCACCGTCGCCCTGATCGCGCTGAGCGCGTTCTTCGTCGCGGTGGAGTTCGCCGCCCTGGCCGCCAAGCGCTACCGGCTGGAGGAGGCCGCCCCGGGCAGTCGTTCCGCCCGTGCGGCGCTGCGCAATTCCACCGAGCTGACCGTGCTGCTGGCCGGCGCCCAGCTCGGCATCACCGCCTGCACCCTCGCCCTGGGTGCGATCACCAAACCCGCCGTGCACCACTGGCTGACCCCGCTGTTCCAGGACTGGGGTGTCGCCCTGTGGCTGGCCGACGTGGCGGGCTTCGTGCTGGCGCTGATCATCGTGACCTTCCTGCACCTGGTGGTCGGGGAGATGGCGCCGAAGTCCTGGGCGATCGCCCACCCGGAGACCTCCGCGATCATGCTGGCCACGCCGATGCGGGCGTTCATGTGGCTGGCTCGGCCGCTGCTGCGCCTGCTCAACGACGGGGCCAACTGGCTGCTGCGCCGGGTCGGGGTCGAGCCGACCGATCAGATCGTCACCGGCCAGAACCCGGACGACCTGCGGCACCTGGTCGAGCACTCCGCGAACGTCGGTGCCCTGGATCCGGCGTACTCGGCCCAGCTCACCGGCGCCCTGGAGCTGCAGCGGCTCACCGTGCGGGACCTGCTCCGCTCCGACGCCCCGCCCACCGCGGTGGACCCGGGCGCCACGGTCGCCGGAGTCCGGGCCGCGACCCGGGCCAGCGGGCACCTGCGGATCCTGGTCGGCGACACCGCCGTGGTGCACGTCCGGGACACCCTGGCCCACCCGGACGACACCCCGGTGAGCGAGCTGGCCCGGCCGGTGCTGCGCCTGTCCGCCGACACCCCGGTGGCGGCGGCACTGACCCGGATGCGGGAGGAACGCCAGCACCTGGCGCTGGTCCGGGACGGCGACCGCACGCTCGGGGTGGTCACGCTGGCGGACGTGCTGGCGCGGCTGTTCCCGGCGACCACCGCGGCCTGACCACGCTCGCCCCGGGCTGCCGGACTCCCGGTGGTCCGGGGCGAGCAACTTCTGGCAACCGGTTGCCCCCGCCCGCCCGCGCACCGGAGGCTGCCACGACACGGCGGCACAGGACCGCCCCCACCGGTGAGGACGGCCATGGAGCACACCTGGCGCTGGTTCGGCGACCGCGATCCGATCACGCTGGCGCAGGTGCGCCAGACCGGCGCCACCGGCGTGGTCACCGCGCTGCACGACATCCCCAACGGCGAGGTCTGGCCGGTCGAGGCGATCCAGGCTCGGCAGGAGACGATCGAGGCGGCCGGGCTGCGCTGGTCGGTGGTGGAGTCGGTGCCGGTGCACGAGGACATCAAGCGCGGCGGGCCGCGCCGCGAGCGGGCGATCGCGGCCTACCAGCAGACGCTGCGCAACCTCGCCACCTGCGGGATCGACGTGGTCTGCTACAACTTCATGCCGGTGCTGGACTGGTCGCGCACCGACCTGTCGTACCGGTTGCCGGACGGCACCTGGGCGCTGCGGTTCGACGCCGACCAGCTCGCCGCCTTCGACCTGTTCCTGCTGCGCCGGCCCGGAGCGGCCTCGGAATACGACGCCGAGCAGACTGCACGGGCGCGGGCGGTGTTCGACGGCCTCGACGACGCGGCGCGCGACCGGCTGATCGACACCATCCTGCTCGGGCTGCCCGGGTCGGAGGAGCGCTACACCCTGGACGAGTTCCGCGAGGCGCTGACCGGCTACGTCCGGGTGGACGCCGAGGCGCTGCGGGCGAACCTGGCCTCCTTCCTGCGCGCCGTGGTCCCGGTCGCCGAGCAGGCCGGGGTGCGGCTGGCGATCCACCCGGACGACCCGCCGCGCCCGCTATTCGGCCTGCCCCGGGTGGTGTCCACCGCCGAGGACGTGGACGCCCTGCTGGCGGCGGCACCCTCCCCCGCGAACGGGCTGACCCTGTGCGTCGGCTCGTTCGGGTCCCGGCCGGACAACGACGTGGTCGACCTGGCCCGGCGGTTCGCGGAACGGATCTACTTCGCCCATCTGCGGTCGGTGCGGCTGCAGGACGGTGGCCGGCACTTCTACGAGGCACCGCACATCGCAGGGGACGCGGACATGGTGGCCGTGATCGCCGCCCTGGTCACCGAGGAGCGCCGCCGGGTGCGCGAGGGCGGCCCGCGGATCCCGATGCGCCCGGACCACGGCCAGCGGATGCTGGACGACCAGTTCCGCGAGACCTACCCCGGGTACTCGCTGATCGGGCGGCTCAAGGGCCTGGCCGAACTGCGTGGGGTGGAACAGGCGGTCCAGCGCCTGCTGCCGGCCTGACCCCTACGATCACCCGATGGCCGACCAGCACCCGCCGCGCCCGCCCACGATCTACGACGTGGCGCAGGCCGCCGGGGTCGCGCCGTCCACCGTGTCCCGCGCATTCGCGCGCCCCGGCAGGGTCAACTCGCAGACCGCGGAGCGGATCCGGGCGGCGGCCACCGCGATCGGCTACCGGGCCAACCCGGTCGCCCAGGCCCTGTCCACCGCGCGGACCCGGATGATCGCGGTGCTGGTCTCCGACCTGTCCAACCCGCTGTACGCCGAGCTGCTGCGCGGGGCCCAGGTGGCCGCCTCCGCGGCGGGCTACGGGGTGCTGGTCGAGGACACCCGCGAGGACGCCGCCACCGAGCGGGAGACCGCCGAGCGGATCCTGCCGCTGGTCGAGGGGGTGCTCCTGACCTCCTCCCGGATGTCCGACTCGGCGATCCGCAGCATCGCGAAGCAGCGACCGGTGGTGGTGCTGAACCGCGGGCTGACCGACGTGTCCTGCGTGGTGGCGGACGAGCAGCGGGGCGCCCGGCGCGCGGTGGAGCACCTGGGCGAGGCCGGACACCGCGATCTGGCTTACGCCTCCGGCCCGGACGCGTCCTGGACCAACGGCGCCCGGTGGCGGGCATTCAGCGACGCCTGCCACGAGCTGGAGCTGACCGGTCGCCGGATCGGCCCGTTCGAGCCGACCTTCGCCGGGGGGTTCGAGGCCGCGCTCGCCCTCGCCGGGGCACGCTCGACGGCGGTGGTGGCCTTCAACGCACTGATGGCGGTCGGGCTGATCCGCGGGCTGCAACAGGCCGGGCTGGTGGTGCCGGACCAGGTGAGCGTGGTCGGCTTCGACGACGTGCTGATCGGCCAGATCGTCTCCCCCGCGCTGACCACGGTGTCTACCCCGATGCAGTCGATGGGCGCCACCGGGCTGCGCAACCTGCTCGGCCTGGTGAACGGCGCGCGGTCGCGGTCGCCGGGCCCGGTGGTGGTGCCGGCCCGGCTGGTGATCCGGGACTCCTCCGGCCCGCCGGGGGCGCAGGGCGGCTAGCGCGCGTCGCCGCCACGACGACTGATGCCGACGACCAGGACCGGCTTCATCACGGAGCCGGGATGCCCGTCGACCTAGCGGCTCGTCGCGGAACGGGGATGCCTCAGGGCAGTCCGTCGACGAGGATTCACCAGCTCGTCACAGACCGCTGGTCGCGCTCGCTGGGGCGGTCAACCGGGCGTGTCGGTGGTGGCGGGTAGTGTCGTCTTATGGCACTTGACCTGCGCGAATACGACCCCGGGGAGCTCCCGGTGCGGTCGGGTGCGCGGGTGTTCACCGACCCGTGGGACGTCGGTGGTGACCTGTGGTGGCTCGAAGGCGAAGACCCCTTGGACCCGGTCGAGGACGCACCCCCGCGGTGGGTGACCGACCCGGTGTTGGCCGCCCGGGTCGCGGCCGAACAGACGGCAGCCGACCCGACCCTGGACCCGCGCGCCCAGGTCGAGGAGATGCTCGCGGAGAACGGTCCGGTGTTGGCCCGGATGCTGGCCAACCTCGACCCGGTCGCGGTGGACTTGTTGGACCTGCCCGCGGTCGCTGAGGCGGCGGCGCGGTTGGAGTCCTGGGCGCACGCAGTGTCCGCGCGGGTGGCCGCGGAACTGGCCGAGCGGGATGAGATGAACCCGGTCTGGCCTGAGTACGCCGGGAACGTCCACCAACCCAACACCGCCGCCGACGAGTTGGCGATCTACCTGAACATCGGGCGCCGCTCGGCCCAGACCCTGGTGGATGAGGGCCTGGCGTACGAGCGGCACTTGCCGGGCACGGGTCAGGCGTTGCGCACCGGGCGGATCGATACCGCGCGGGCGCGGGTGATGGTGCGCCGACTTGCCGGGGTGGACCTGTTCACCGCCGAAGAGGTCGAAACGACCGTGCTGCCGGGTGCGTCGGAGCGGACCGCGGCGCAACTGTCCCGTGACGTCGACCGGGCGTTGCTGCGCGTGGACCCTGATGGTGGGGCGTTGCGGCGCCGGCGGGGGCGCGCGGACCGGCACGTTGCCCGCCCCAAACCGTTGGGGGACGGGATGGCCGGGGTGTGGGCGTTCCTACCCGCCCACGACGCGGCCCGGTTGGACCAGGCACTGGACGCCTCCGCCCACGCGCTGCGCTCGGGCGGGGACGAGCGGACCCTGGCGCAGTTGCGCGCGGACGCGCTGCTGGACGCGGCACTGGTCGGACCCGCGTGGGCGCCACTGCTACCCGAGCACGGGGCTGGGACCGGTCAGGGCGCGGGGACCCATCACGGGGCGATGA
This sequence comes from Cellulomonas denverensis, assembly GCF_012396125.1. Classification (GTDB taxonomy): domain Bacteria; phylum Actinomycetota; class Actinomycetes; order Actinomycetales; family Cellulomonadaceae; genus Cellulomonas; species Cellulomonas denverensis. Next base: position 50,684 of record NZ_JAAXOX010000013.1, read on the forward strand.
CGTTCCCGGGCGCGTACACCGGCGAGCGCGCGGGCACGCACGAGCGCACAGGCACTGAGCCCGGCGTGGACACCGGCTACGGCGCCGACATGGACTGCCTCTCGGGCAAGGACGGCGGCGCTGACTCGGGCCATCGCGCGGCAACGGGACACCGTGCGCCGTCGGTGACCCGGCCCCGGGTCGAGGTCCGGGTCACCGTGCCCCTGTCCACCCTGATCGGCACCGACCAGGAACCCGCCGAGATGGATGGACACGGGCCGATCGACGCGGCCACCGCCCGGGCCCTGGCCGCAGGAGGTGTCTGGCGGCGCCTGGTCACCGACCCACTATCCGGCGCGGTCCTGGACGTCGGGAGAACCCGATACCGGCCACCACAAGAACTCGCCGACCACGTCATCGCCCGCGACCGCACCTGCGCCAGACCCGGCTGCACCGTACCCGCGACCGCCTGCGACCTCGACCACACCATCCCCTTCGGCGACGGCGGCCCCACCGCCGCCACCAACCTCGCACCCTTGTGCCGCCGCGACCACCTGCTGCGCACCCACGCCGGACACCGGATCGAACAGACCGCCGCGGGAGAGATCGTCTGGACCAGCCTCACCCGCCGCTACGTGTCGGTGCCCGGACGCGACGGCGAACACCGCATGCTCCGCGAACGACCCGGCGAACCACCCGGCACCTACCCCGGCGATCACGCGCGCCCGCACACCCCGGCCGACCGACCCGCGCTCCCGACCACGGCGACCGACCAACGCGCACTCCTGACCGCAGGAACCCGACTGCCCGCACCCCCGGGCGCAGACGCGGACGACGAGGTCATCCCGTTCTGACCCGCGCCACCACCCCGCCCTGACCGGTGCCCCACGCCGCCGCGCACTCGTCCTGCCACCCCTGGGCGGCGCGACGCAGCGGGTGGTGATCATGCCGGGCGAGGGCCGACAGCCGGGCCGGGCGACGCTCCTTCAGGACGGGAACCGACGACCCCACACACCGGGACGGCCAGCTCCGCCCCCGGTCCATGGCAGGACACCGAACCGATCCCGTTCTGGCCTGCGGCCCACCTCGCCGCGCTGACCGATCTGCGGTCCCTGAACGCAGCCGACCGACCACCCACCTCGACGCGCACGCCTCCCTCCGGCCCCGTGCACGTCCGGCCGGAGCCTGTCTCGTCGCCGGGTGCGGCAGCGGGCGATCGCACACCGTGCGGCCGCACGGCGGTCGACCCCGGCGCGGCCGTCCCGCCGGGACGGCGACGGCGACGGCCACCGCGGGGCAACAGATGGCAACCGCTTGCCGTCGCTCGGTGCGGCCTCGAACGATGACCGCATGGTCACCCTGCCGTCTCCCGTCGCCCCCCGGATCGCGCTGCATCCGGACCGGCTGTTGCCCGCCGACCCGGGCACCCGGTCGATCGCCCGGGAGCTGTACGACGCGGTGCGGACGGCGCCGATCATCTCCCCGCACGGCCACGTCCCGGCGCGGTGGCTGGCCGAGGACGCCCCGTTCCCGGACCCGACCGCCCTGCTGATCACCCCCGACCACTACCTGACCCGGCTGTTGCACGCCCAAGGGGTGCCACTGACCGACCTGGGCGTCGGAGTCGCCGACCCGTCGCCCGAGCAGTCCCGGGCCGCCTTCCGCCTGCTGTGCCGGTTCTGGCCGGCGTTCCGGGGCACGCCGGTGAAGCTGTGGCTGGAACAGGTGCTGGTCGAGGTGATCGGCACCGACCTGATGCCCACCGAGGACACCGCCGACCTGGTGTACGACGCGATCGCCGCCCGGGTCGCCGAGCCGGACTTCCGGCCCCGGGCGCTGTACCAGCGGTTCGGGATCGAGGTCCTGGCGACCACCGACGACCCCTGCGACGACCTGCGGCACCACACCGCGCTGGCCGCGGACCCGTCCTGGCCCGGCCGGGTGCTGCCGACCTTCCGCCCGGACCGGTACCTGGAGGCCGGGCGGCCGGAGTGGCCGCGGCTGGTGGACCGGCTGGGCGAGGTCGCCGGGGTGGACACGGGCACGCTGGCGGGCTGGGTGACGGCGATGGAGCTGCGGCGGGCGTACTTCGCCGCACACGGGGCGGTGTCCAGCGATCACGGTCACCGCGACGCCCGGATGGCCCCCCTCGACCCGGCGGCCGGTGAGCGGCTGTACGCAGCGGCCCGGGCCGGACGGGCCACCCCGGACGAGGCGGTGCAGCTGCGCCGGGGCCTGCTGTTCGAGATGGCCCGGATGGCGAGCGAGGACGGGTTGGTGATGACCCTGCACCCCGGGGTCTGCCGCGACCACCACCGGGACTCCCGCGAGCGCCTGGGCACCGACCTCGGCGCGGACATCCCGGTGACCACCGAGTTCACCACGGCCCTGCACCCGGTGCTGAACGCCTTCGGCACCCACCCGCGGTTCCAGCTGGTGGTGTTCACCGTGGACGAGACCGCGTTCTCCCGGGAGCTGGCCCCGCTGGCCGGGTTCTACCCCTCGCTGTACGTCGGGGCGCCGTGGTGGTTCCTGGACGCCCCGGACGCGATGGAGCGCTACCGGGCGGCCGTCACCGAGACGGCGGGCTTCGGTCGCACCTCCGGGTTCGTCGACGACACCCGCGCCTATCTGTCCATCCCGGCCCGGCACGACACCAGCCGCCGGGCCGACGCCGCCTACCTCGCCCGGCTGGTGGCCGACCACCGGCTGACGTTGGACGAGGCCCACCAGATCGCCCAGGACCTCGTCACCACCACCCCACGAAAGGCGTTCCGGCTGTGACCATCGACCTCGCGCACCGTCCGACCGCCCGCACCGGGTTGCGGCTCTCCCGCGCCGCGGGCCACGGCCGCCCGACCGCACCGGTGCGGATCGTGCACCTCGGCCTGGGCAACTTCTTCCGGGCGCACCAGGCCTGGTACACCGACAACGCGCCGGACGCCGCGGGCTGGGGCATCGCCGCCTTCGCCGGCCGGTCCCGCGGCCCCGCCGATGCCCTGGCACCGCAGGACGGGCTGTACACCCTGGTGGCGCGGGCCCCGGACTGCGACCGGTTCCGGGTGGTGTCCAGCGTCTCGGCGGTGCACGGTGCGGACGAGCAGGACGCCTGGCTGGGCTACTGGTCGGACCGGGCGGTGGCGGTGGCGACCCTGACCGTGACCGAGGCCGGCTATCTGCGCGGCACCGACGGCGGACTGGACCAGCAGGACGCCGGGGTCCGGGCCGACCTGACCGCCCTGCGCGCCGACCGCGGCGGACCGGTGCGGACCGCGCCCGGCCGGGTGGTGGCCGGGCTGCGAGCGCGCCGCGCCACCGGTGCCGGGCCGATGACGCTGCTGCCCTGCGACAACCTGCCGGAGAACGGTGCCGCGCTGCGCCGGGTGGTGCTGGAACTCGCCGACCTGGTCGAGCCGGAGCTGGCCGGGTGGATCGCCGAGCAGATCGCCTTCGGCACCACGATGGTCGACCGGATCACCCCGGCGACCACCGAGGCGGACCGGGTGGCGGTGCAGGCGGCGACCGGGCTGGCCGATGCCGCCCCGGTGGGCACCGAGCCCTTTGCGGAGTGGGTGATCGCCGGGGAGTTCCCGGCCGGGCGCCCGGCCTGGGAGGACGCCGGGGCCCACCTGGTCGGCGATGTGCGGCCGTTCGAACAGCGCAAACTCTGGCTGCTGAACGGTGCGCACTCGCTGCTCGCCTACGCCGGGAGCGTGGCCGGGCACCGGACGGTGGCGGACGCGATCGCCGACCCCCGGCTGCGGCAGCGGGTCGACCTGTGGTGGACCGAGGCCGCCCGGTACCTGGCGCTGCCGCCGGACGAGGTCGCCGGTTACCGGCGTGCGCTGCTGGGCCGGTTCGGCAACCCGCGGATCGAGCACCTGCTGGCGCAGATCGCCGCGGACGGCTCGCAGAAGCTGCCGGCGCGGGTGGCGCCGGTGCTGCGCGCCGAGTGCGCGGCCGGCCGGGTCCCGCTCGGTGCCGCGACCACGGTGGCGGGCTGGGTGCTGCACCTGCGCGGTGGGGGCGCCCCGGTGGCGGACGCCCGGCCGGACCAGGTCGCCGAGCTGGCCCGCGGGTCCCTCGCCGACACCGTGCACGCCGTGCTGGCCTGGCTGGTGCCGGGGTGGGAACGGCACCAGCCGCTGGTGGACGCCGTGCTGGACGCCGCCGCAGCGCTGAACCGCCGGGCGGCCTGAGCGGACCGGCGCGCACCACGGCCGGGGCCGGGACCACCGCACGGGACTCAGTCCCGCCGCAGCACCACCACGTCCGCCGGCGCGAGCGTCACCGCCTCCCCCCGGGTCCAGCGCCGGTCGGTGAGCAGGTCCACCCCGTCGGCGTGCGCCGCCACCGTCACCGGCGCCGTGCCGTGGTGCAGCACCAGGTCGATCCGGTCACCGCGCGGGGTGATCCGAGTGGCCAGTTCGAGTCCGGGCACCTCGGCGAAGGGGCCAAGCAGGTCGTGCCGGCCGAGCGCGGACCGGACGATGTGCGCCAGACCCTCCTGGTCCAGCGGCGCACCGACGTACCAGACCTGGCCCTCGCCGCCCGGGCCGGCCTGCGGGGCGGGCACCCGGCGGCGGGTGACCGCGGGTTCCCCGGCGTAGAAGTCGGCGCCGTAGCGGGCGATCACCTCGGCCCCCTCGGGCACCAGGATCTCGAACACCCAGCGCGCGTCCGCCACCGGCCCGCCGTCGGTGAAGGTCACCGGGTTGGCCAGCTCCGGCTCGGCGGCGTCGGTCTCGGCCACCCGGACCCCGGCCAGGGCGGCCAGCGGTCCGGGCACGTCGGCAAGGAACCGCCGGTCGTACTCGTCCACCCGGCCGGACAGGAAGCCGGTCAGCACGGTGCCACCGCGGGCGGCGACCGCGGCCAGCCGGTCGGGCAGGTCGTCCTTGATCAGGTGCAGCAGCGGTGCGGCGACCACGTCGTAGCCGGACAGGTCGGCGGTCACCGGCAGCACGTCCAGCTGGGCGCCGGCCTCCCAGAACGCCCGGCCCCACTCCAGCACGGTGGGCAGGTATCGCAGCAACCGGTTCGGTCCGTCCGCCAGTTCCATCGCCCACCAGGAGTCCCAGTCGACCAGCAGGGCGGCCCGGGCCGGGGTGCGGGCGCCGAGCAGCAGGTCGCCGACCCGCTGCAACTCGGCCCCCAGTCCGGCGACCTCCCGGAACGCCCGGGTGTCCAGCCGGCCGGAGTGGTCCAGCACGGCGCCGTGGGTCATCTCGCAGGCGCCGCGCGAGGCCCGCAGCTGGAAGAACAGCACCGAGTCCGAGCCGTGCGCGATCGCCTGCCAGGACCACAGCCGCATGATCCCCGGCCGGCGGACCGGGTTGACGTCGCGGGAGGCGGTGACCGTCGGCGTCTGCTCCATCAGCCAGAACGGGGCGCCGTCCTTCAGGCCCCGCATCAGGTCGTGGGTCAGGGCGGTGCGCCAGGGTTCGTCGCTGCGGGGCGGGTAGTTGTCCCAGGAGGCGAAGTCCAGGTGCGGCGCCCAGCGGTGGTAGTCCAGCGGCTGGTAGAACCCCATGAAGTTGGTGGTCACCGGCAGGTCGGAGTGCGCGCGGATCGCCGCCTTCTCCTCGCAGAACTGCCGGATCGCGTTGTCGGTGCTGAACCGGCGGTAGTCCAGAGTGATCCCCTGGAAGGCGGTGTGGTCCGGGCCGCGCCAGTGCTCGGTGAGCGCACTCGGCGGTTCGATCTGCTCCCAGGCGGTGAACCGGTGCGACCAGAAGGTGGTGTTCCAGGCGTCGTTGAGGGCGTCCAGCGTGCCGTACCGGCGGCGCAGCCAGGCGCGGAACTCCCCGGCGCACAGCTCGCAGTAGCAGGTGCCGCCGTCGCCGCCGTACTCGTTGCCGATGTGCCAGGCGACCACGGCGGGCCGGTCGGCGTAGCGCTCGGCGACCCGGCCGGCCAGCTCCCGGGCCAGCCGGCGGAACACCGGCGAGCTCCAGCAGGCGTTGTGCCGCTGGCCGTACCGGTGCTTGCGACCCTCGAAGTCGACCCGGGTCACCTCCGGGTGGTCGTGCGCCAGCCACGGCGGCAGTGCCCCGGTGCCGGTGGCCAGGCAGATCTGCCGCCCCTCGTCCTCGGCGCGCTGCACGATCCGGTCCAGCACGGTGAAGTCGTAGCGGTCCGGGCCGGGCTGGCTGACCGACCACAGGAACACCCCGAGCGTGACGGTGGTGATCCGGGCGGCGTCGAAGGCGGCGTAGTCCGCGTCCCACACCTCCGGCGGCCACTGCTCCGGGTTGTAGTCGCCGCCGAAGGCGATCGTCCCGGTCCGCGGCAGGCGGGCCTCAGTCATGTCGGGTGAACCTCTCGGTGATGTCGGTGACCAGGGGGCGGGCCATCGCGTGCAGCAGCAGCACGGCGGCCCAGGCGAGCAGCGCGGCCACCACGTCGAAGGCCAGGACGGTGATGGTCGCGCCGATCAGGAGCAGGCTCAGCACGCCCAGGCTGAACCGCCACTGCGGCAGCACCTCGATCAGCGCGATCCGCACCGCGTCGCGCAGCCGGAAGGTGAACCGGGCCTGGATCACGGCCAGGTGCGCGGCCAGCACCACCAGCAGCGCGGCGATCACCAGGCTGACCGGGCGCAGCGCCGCACCGCCGGGCACCGCGTCGGCATAGGCGATGTTGAGCGCCGGCACCGTGGCGACGAGCAGCAGCGGGGCCCACCAGCTCAGGGTGCCGAGCGCATCCCGCCGATAGGCCCGCCAGAACCCGCGGGCCGGGGACAGATCCCGGTCGACCTCCCAGGAGCGCGCCGCGGCCAGCCCGGCGACCACCGCCGGTCCGGCCGGCAGCAGTGCCAGCAGGTACAGCGGCAGGTTGGACGGGTCGCGTTCCAGCACCACCAAGGCCGCCGCGGTGGGCAGCGTGGTCAGCACCAGCAGCAGTTCGAGCACCAGGCACCGGTAGACCCCGGCCGCCGCCCGGGACAGCACGCCGGGGCCGACCTCCTCGTCGGTCCAGGTCCGGGCGTTCATCGCGGTTCCCCGGCGCCGAGCAGCCGGCGCTCGTCCAGCCAGGGCGGGGTCCGGTCCGGGGCGCCGGTCACCTCCACCAGGGCGATGCCGTGCCGGCCCAGGTCGACGTCCAGCCGGTGGCGACCGCCCTGCGCGGGCACCCGGCGGACGGTGATCGCGGGGGTCGCGGCGTCGTGCAGGTCGGCCATCGCCCGGTGGTCCGGGGCGAGCGGCGAGCCCATCACCTGCCAAGCGGCCCGGGCATTCCCGCGCAGCGCGTCCACGTGCCGCTCGGTGACCACCGCGTCGCCCTCGCCGGGCAGGTCCAGCCGCACCCGGTGGCCGTCCTCGGCGACGGTGGCGCCGTCGACGGGCTGCCAGAGCAGGGCGCTGATCCGGCCGTCCGGGTGCCGGGTGACCAGGTGGTCGGCGCCCCGGGCCAGGATGTCGGCGCCCAGCCGGGCCATGAAGGCGTACAGGTGGAACACCGGCTTGCGCAGCTGGCGGTGCCCGAGCAGGCCGAAGCCGCCGTGCAGCGGTGCGGTCGGCACGCCCTCCTCCTCGAAGACGTCGCACAGCGTCCAGTAGGAGAACGAGTCGACCAGGTCGCCACCGTGGGCCAGCACCGGGGCCAGGTAGGCGGCCTGGTAGGCGGTGTCGTGGACCGGGTTGTCCGGCCGGTAGGAGCTGGAGAACTCGGTGATGTGCACCGGCAGGCCGGCCAGGCCGGTCTCCGCCAGCAGGCTCCGCGGGGTGCCGAACTGGGTCAGCAGGTCCTGCGGCGGGCGCAGGGTCTGGTAGGTCCCGAACGGCACGTGCTGCGCCGGGCCGGAGGTGTAGGCGTGCTTGCTGACGAAGTCGCAGGGCACGCCGGCGCGCTCGACGTACTCGGCGAACCGGGGCAGCCAGTCGTCGGCACCGGGCGACACGGCAGGCCCGCCGACCGCGATCTGCGGGTCGATGTCCTTCACGGCGCGGGCGGTGACGGCGTAGAGCCGGTGGTAGGCGTCCTCGTCGGCGTCCTGCCAGAACACCGGCAGATTCGGTTCGTTCCAGACCTCGACCGGCCAGCCGCGCACCTGGTCGATGCCGTACCGCTGCACCAGGTGGCCCAGCAGTGCCCGGACCAGGTCCGCCCAGGCGTCGTGGTCCCGCGGCGGGGTCACGTTGCCGCGCCACCAGAACTGGGTCTGGTCACCGGAGGCGAGCGCGGCCGGCATGAACCCGAGTTCCAGGAACGGCGCCATCCCGGCGCCCAGCCAGGTGTCGATCACCAGGTCGACGTAGGCGAAGCCGTACCGGGTCCCGGCCCGTCCGCCGTGGTCGTAGGGCCGGACCAGGCCCATGTCGTCGTGCAGGATCCCGTGCGCCCGGGTCGCCCCGAAGCCGATCTCCTCCTGCACCACCGCCAGGGAGTCCCGGTAGTCGGCGTGCAGCACCTCCCGGGTCCGGCCGGTGCCGACACAGGCGCGCCAGGCGGTGGACAGCGTCGCCACGGGCGCGGTGGGGACGACGACGGGAACGGGTGTGCGGGTCATGACTGCCCTCCGGGGCCGGGGTGGGCGGGCGCGCACCGGCGCCCGCCCACCGGGATGGTGATCGATCAGCCGTTCTCGGCCTGGTAGCGCTCGCGGGCGCCGTTGATCACGTCGACGTACTGGGACGCGCCCTTGCCCTCCACCTCGGCCAGGAAGGAATCCCACTCGGAGAGGTCACGCTGGCCGAGGATGAACTGGATCGACCCCTGGAAGACCGCGTCCTTCAGCGAGCTGTCCAGCAGCGCGAGCTGCTCGTTCTCCGACTCGTTCAGCGGCGCCGGCGGGGCCAGTTCCATCATCTCGTAGTCGGCGATCGACTCCTGGAACGCGACCTCGGCGTCGGAGAAGGTCGACCAGAGCAGCTCGGTGCTGCCGCCGTAGGCGAAGTTGCCGCCGGAGAAGCCGAAGTCCTTCTGCAGGTGCAGCGGGGCGTCCGGGTTCATCCCGACGTAGTCGACATCCGCCGCCAGGGTGCGGGTGCCGTCGGCGGCCTTCTCGTAGGTGGTGCCCTCGACGCCCCACTTGGTGAACTCTTGGCCCTCGTCCGAGTAGAACAGCCAGTCGATGAACTGCATCATCGCCACGAAGTCCGGCGAGTCGGCGGCCGAGGCGGAGATCATCAGGCCGTTCTCCAGTTGGGAGACCGGGTTGAGCATGCACCCGGCGTCACCGCACGGCACCGGGATCTTCGCCACGGTCGCCCCCGGGACGTTCTCCTTCAGGCCCGGCTCGTAGTCGTTGACGATCGCCTGCGCGTTGGCGCTGATCGCGGCGCTGCGGCCGGTGACGAACTTCTGGATCGCCGCGTCGTCGTCCTGGGTGAAGCTCTCCGGGTCCATCAGGCCGTCGGCGACCAGGCCGTGGAAGTACTCGATCATCTCCCGGTACTCCGGCATCGCGGCGGTGACCACGAACTCCCCGGCGTCCGGGTCCCAGGTCTCGTTGTTGTAGCCCCATCCGCCGGAAGTGCCGAAGCCGAGGGAGGCCACGTTCAGCAGGGCGCCGCCCGGGTCGGTCTCGGAGTACCGGTCGGAGAACGGGTACTCGCCCGGCCGGGCCTCCTTGATCGCCTCCAGCGCGGTGCGGAACTCGTCCCAGGTGGTCGGCGTGGCCAGTCCGAGCTCGTCCAGCACATCGGTGCGCATCGCGATCGTGTAGTCCTGCCACGGCGCCTCGTGCACACCGGGCAGCAGGTAGAACTTGCCGTCCTCCTGCCGGCGCTGGTCGAGGTTGTCCTCCAGCCCCCACTCCTCGATCTTGGCCTGCAGGTTCGGCATCAGGTCGAGGTAGTCCGAGACCGGCAGGATCGCGCCGGAGGCGACGAACGGGTCCTCCTGGCCGCCGTAGGTCTTGGCGATGATCGACGGGGCGTCGCCGGCGCCGATCAGCAGGCTGCGCTTCTGCTCGTAGTCGCTCAGCGGGACCAGCGTCGGTTCCAGGGTCACATTCGTGCGCTCGGTGATCTCGGACCACAGCAGCCAGTCGCTCTGCGACGGGTAGTTCGGGTGGTCGGAGTACAGGATGGAGAAGGTGAGCGGTTCGGTGGCGGTGAACTGGTCGCCGACGGCGTAGTCCTCCATCGCACCGGTGCGGTTGTCGAGGCCGGTGGACTCCTCGTCCGAGCCGGAGCCGCCGGAGCAGGCGGTCAGGGCCAGGGCCAGGGCCGCGATGGCGGCGATGCCACGCGCCCGTGTGCGCTGGGACATGGGGGTTTCCTTTCGTGACGAACGTCGTTGTCGGTCGAGCAGGAGGTGGGGGGCGCAGTCGTCGGCGAACCGGGGGCGCGGGAGTCAGCCCTTGACGGAGCCGAGCATCACCCCCGAGACGAAGTAGCGCTGGACGAAGGGGTAGACGCACAGGATCGGCAGCACCGTGAGCAGCATCGTCACGGCCTGGATGTTCGACGACACCTGGGCGATGTCCGCGGCGCCGACCGCCCCGGTGGACTGGGCGGTGGACGACCCGGCGATCAGGTTCCGCAGGTAGACGGTCACCGGGAACAGCTCGGACCGGTCCATGTACAGGAACGCCGCGAACCACGAGTTCCAGAAGGTGACCGCGTAGAACAGCAGCATGGTGGCGATCACCGCCTTGGACAGTGGGATGACGATCTTCCACAGGATCCGGTAGGTGCCGAGCCCGTCGATCTGCGCCGCTTCCTCCAGGTCGGGCGGCAGATTCTCGAAGAACGCCTTCATCACCAGCAGGTTGAACACGCTGATCGCATTGGGCAGCACGATCGCCCAGATGGTGTTCTTCAGCCCCAGGCTGGTGATCAGCACGTAGTTCGGGATCAGGCCGCCGTTGAAGAACATCGTGAACACCGCAATCCCGATCAGCACGCTGCGCCCGCGCAGGTGGTGCTTGGAGATCACGTAGGCGTAGCAGGTGGTCAGCACCAGGGCGATCGCCGTGGCCACCACGGTGTAGACCACGGTGTTCCGGTAGTTGGTCCAGAACATCGAGTCGCCCATCACCAGCTGGTAGGTGGTGAGGTTGAACCCAACCGGCCAGATGTTCACCTTCCCGGACCGGATCGCGGTGTCCGAACTGAACGACTGGGCGACGATCATCAGGAACGGGTAGAGGGTCGCCGCCACCACGCCGAGCAGCACGATCACGTTGAACACCCGGAACACCCGGTAGCCGCGGGTGTCCTTCAGGGAATGTCCCGGTCGCACCGGAGGGGTGGCCACCGGGGCCGGGGTCGTCTCGGTGGTCTCGGTCGTCGTCACCACAGGCTCGCTCCCACCGCTCGCTTGGAGATCGCATTCGCGGAGAGGATCAACGTCAGGCCGATGATCGACTCGAACAGCCCGATGGCCGCCGCGTACGAGAAGTTGTTGGACACCAGGCCGACCCGGTACAGGTAGGTCGAGATGACGTCGGCCGTGGGGTAGGTCAGCGGGTTGTAGAGCAGCAGGATCTTCTCGAACCCGACCGCCATGAAGGTGCCGATCTGCAGGATCAGCAGCGTGACCATCGTCGGCCGGATGCCCGGCAGCGTGACGTGCCAGGTCTGCTTCCACCGGTTGGCACCGTCGATCCGGGCCGCCTCGTACAGCGACTCGTCCACCGTGGTCAGCGCGGCCAGGTAGAGGATCGTGCCCCAGCCGACGGTCTGCCAGACCTCCGAGGACACGTAGATCGCCCGGAACCACTCGGGTTGTTGCAGGAACGGCACCGCATCCCCGCCGAGCGCGGTGACGATCTGGTTGACCGTGCCCTCCAGCGACAGCAGCTGGAACAGCATCCCGGCGATGATCACGATCGACAGGAAGTGCGGCAGGTAGGACACCGACTGCACGAACCGCTTGAACACCCGCGAGCGCAGCTCGTTCAGCAGCAGCGCCAGGACGATCGGCAGCGGGAAGCAGAACAGCAGGGTCAGCGCCCCGATGACCAGGGTGTTGCGGAAGACCATCCAGAACGTGGGGTCGTTGAGGAACATCTCCACATAGCGGAAGCCCACCCACTCCTCGCCGAAGATGTTCCCGCCGGCCCGGAACTTCCGGAACGCGATCACGTTGCCGAGCATCGGCACGTAGCGGAACACCGCGAAGAACAGCAGCGGCAGCACGGCCAGCGAGTACAGCTGCCAGTCCCGCCGCAGGGCGGTCCGCCAGGGCACCCGGCCGTCGGCGGCCCGGCGGCGCGCTGGTCGCGCCGGGCGGGAGGTGCTCACACTCATGGGACATCCACCTCGCTGTGGGAGACCGTGGTCGAAACTATCGACATCGTTTCCGATAGTTGGCGTTCAGGACCCTAGGGGTGGACACCCGGATCGTCAAGGATCGCCATGGGTTCTGGGGACTGCGCTACAGTGGCCAGCGGCTGCTGCTGAGCGACACTTTCGAAGGGAAGCCATGCCGAGAAGTCGCACCCGGATCGCCGACATCGCCAGCGAGGTGGGCGTCTCCGTCCCCACCGTGTCGAAGGTGCTGAACGGCCGCACGGACGTCGCCGAGGCGACCCGTGCCCGGGTCGAGGCCGCCCTGGAACGTCACGACTACCGCAAGCCGGTCGCCACCCGCGGCCCCGGCAACGGTGTCCGCCTGCTCGACCTGGTGTTCCACGCCGCGGACAACCTCTGGGCGCAGGAGATCATCAAGGGCGTCGAGCAGGTCTGCGGCCCGGAGCGGGTCGGCGTGGTGCTCTCCGAGCTGGGTGGGTCCCACCGGCCGCCGCAGGAGTGGATCGACGACGTGATGGCCCGCCGGCCACTCGGCGTGCTGCTGGTGATGTCCGACCTGGACGCCAAGCAGCGCCACCAGCTCGCCTCCCGCGCCATCCCGTTCGCCGTGGTCGACACCCAGGGCGAACCGCCGGCCGGCGTGCCGACGGTGGGCTCCAACAACTGGAACGGCGGGCTGTCCGGCACCCGGCACCTGCTCAGCCTCGGCCACCGGCGGATCGCCGCGATCTCCGGGCCGGACGACATGCTGTGCTCCCGCGCCCGGGTCGACGGCTTCCGCAGCGCCCACGACGAGCTCGGCGTGCCCTGGGACCCGGCGCTGATCCGCTGGGGCGGGTTCGATGCCGACAGCGGCTACCGGTACGGCCTGGAACTGCTGGACCGCCCCGACCGTCCGACCGCGATCTTCGCCGGGTCCGACTACCAGGCACTCGGGGTGCTGCGGGCCGCCCGGCAGCTCGGACTGCGGGTGCCCGAGGACCTGTCCATCGTCGGCTACGACGATCTGCCGATCAGCCAGTGGATCGATCCCGGCCTGACCACCGTGCACCAGCCGCTGCGTGAGATGGCCGGGCTGGCCACCCGGATGCTGCTCACCCTGGCCGCCGGGGGCGAACCGCCGTCGATGCGGGTGGAACTGGTCACCGAGCTGGTGATCCGCGCCTCCACCGCACCCCCGGCACCATGACCCCGGCGCCGGAGGAGCACGGGCTGCCCACCGCGGCACTGCTGGCCCTGATCGACGACCTGGACGGCCAGGACCCGCACGCCCTGGTGGTCGCCCGGCACGGCACCGTGCTCGCCCGGGCCGCCTGGGCGCCCTACCGGACCGACCGGGCGACCCTGGTGTACTCGGTGTCGAAGTCGGTGACCGCGCTGGCCGTGCTCCTGCTCGCTGACGAGGGCCGGATCGGCCTGGACGACCCGGTGGACCGGCACCTCGACCTGCCGAACCCGCACCGGCTCACCCTGCGCCGACTGCTGACGATGACCACCGGGCACAGCCGGGAGCAGACCCTGGCGATGCCGACCGATCCCCGGGTGCTGCTGGCCACACCGCCCGCGTACCCGGTCGGCAGCCGGTTCGCGTACAACTCGCCGGCCACCGCGACCCTGGCCCGGGTGGTCGCCGCGGTGAGCGGGGAGCAGCCGGGTGCGTACCTGCGCCCCCGGCTGTTCGACCCGCTCGGCATCGGCCCGCGCTGGTGGCGCCGGCAGGACGGCATCGACCAGGGCTTCTCCGGCCTGCACCTCACGGTCGAGGACCAGGCCCGGCTCGGCACCGCCCTGCTGCCCGATGCCCCGCCGGGCCGCGTGCCCCCGCCGAGAGTGCACGAATGCAGCTCTCACGGCCCGGGAGACGTGCATTCGTGCACTCTCGGCGTGGTGCCCCGCGGGGTGCGGGAGGTGATCGGCGGGGAGTTCGTGAGCAGTGCGGGAGCGGAGAGCGGGGCGGATCCTGGGCATGAGCCCGACCCGGGGATCCCGGACTGGTCGCGCGGGTACGGCTATGGCGTGTGGGCCGGGCGGCACGGGTTCCGGATGGACGGCGCCTACGGGCAGTTCACCCTGGTGCTGCCGGACACCGGCCTGGTGGTCGCGTACCAGGGCGCCACCACCGACACCCAGCGCACCCTGGACGTGCTCTGGCGCCTGGTGGAGTCGGTCGCCGCCGACCCGCTGCCGGCCGCCGACCCTGCCGTGACCGCCCGGTGGCGGGAGCGGGTCGCCGGCCTGGACTCCTGGACCGCCCGCGACCGGCTCACCCCGGCGGGCGGCCCGGGGCCGGACCTGACCGGCTGGACCCTGACCGACACCACCGACGGCGGCCGACTGCTCGCCACCCCGGGCGGTGCGCTGCTGCTGTACCCGGACCGCTGGTCCACCGGCATCCTGACGCTGCCCGGCGAACCGGGGGTGCTGCCGGTCGCCGCCCGCGCCGAACGACTGCCGGACGGCACCGTGCGCGCACACCTGGCCCTGACCAGCTCCCCGCACCGCGTCCTGCTCACCCGCACCGCCGCGGGCACCCTGGACGCCCGCTGGCACACCGCGCCGCTCTGGCACCCGGAGCTGCGCACCCTGCTCGTCCCGCCGCAGGTCGCCGACCTCGCAGCGCCCTGATCCCCGACCCCACCCGGAGCCATGACCCACGACGACGACGTCCATCCCGCCTGGCTGCCCGACGCCGCACTCGCCCCGCTGCGCACCCGCCCGTGCACCGTGCTCGGGTCCGGCCCCTGCGCCCGGACCGCCCGCGCGGAACTGGGCCCACAGGTCCCGCTCGACCGGGCGACGCTGGTGGTCGCCACCGCCGCCGAGCCGGCGCTGCCCGGCCTCCCCCCGATCCCTGCCGGTGGGTACGCGCTTGTCCGGGACGGGGAGCGACTGCTGGTGATCGGCGACGACGAGGCGTGCGCGCTGCGCGGCGTCTACGCCCTGGCCCGCGACCTGGCCGTCCAGGCCCTGACCGGCAATGAACCACCGCTCACCGTGCACGCGCCCGGACAGCCGCTGCGGATGCTGGACCACTGGGACAACATCGACGTGCACCCGGTGATGGGCCAGGTCGAACGCGGCTACTCCGGCGGGTCGATCTTCTACGCCGACGGACAGGTGCGCGCCGACCTGGGCCGGGTGCGCGACTACGCCCGGCTGCTCGCCGCGACCGGGATCAACGCGGTGGCGATCAACAACGTCAACGTGCACGCCCGCGAGGCCCGGCTGCTGACCGACGGGTTGGACGACGTCGCCCGGATCGCCGCGGAGTTCCGGGACCACGGCATCCGGACCTTCCTGTCGGTGTCCTTCGCCGCACCGGTCCTGCTCGGTGGCGCGGACACCGCCGACCCGCTCGACCCGGCAGTCGCGGACTGGTGGCGGACGGCCACCGACCGGGTCTACGCCGCGATCCCCGACTTCGGCGGCTACCTGGTCAAGGCCGACTCGGAGGGACAGCCCGGGCCGTTCGCCTACGGCCGCAGCCACGCCGACGGCGCCAACCTGCTCGCCGCGGCGCTGCGACCGCACGGCGGCACGGTGCTCTGGCGGGCCTTCGTCTACGACCACCGGCAGGACTGGCGGGACCGCAGCACCGACCGCGCCCGCGCCGCGCACGACCACTTCGCCCCGCTGGACGGCGACTTCGCCGAGAACGTGGTGCTCCAGGTCAAACACGGCCCGATGGACTTCCAGGTGCGCGAGCCGCTGTCCTCGGTGCTGGCCGCCATGCCGCATACCCGGCTGGCCATCGAGCTGCAGGTCACCCAGGAGTACACCGGCCAGCAGCGGCACCTGTGCTACCTCGCGCCGGCCTGGCGGGAGTACCTGCGGCACCCGCTGGACGGCACGCACCCGGTCGCGGACACCGTCGCCGGCGTCACCGGGGTGTCCAACGTCGGCGACGACCCGTTCTGGACCGGGCACCCGCTGGCGCAGGCCAACCTCTACGCCTTCGGGCGACTGGCCTGGGACTCCACCCTGACCCCCGAGCGGATCCTGGACGAGTGGATCGCGCTCACCTTCGCCGGGGCCGGAGCCGACGGCCTGCGCCGGATCGCCGCCGCGCTGCACACCATGCTGGACGACTCCTGGCGGCGGTACGAGGGCTACACCGCCCCGCTCGGCGTCGGCTTCATGGTCCGGCCGGGCACCCACGGCCACCCGGACGTCGACGGCTACGAGTACACCCCGTGGGGCACGTACCACTTCGCCGACCGGGACGGGATCGGTGTCGACCGCACCCGCAGCACCGGCACCGGCTACACCGGCCAGTACCCGTCACCCTGGCGCGAGATCTACGAGTCGGTGGACACCTGCCCGGACGAGCTGCTGCTGTTCTTCCACCACGTGCCCTACCAGCACGTCCTGCACTCCGGCAGCACCGTGATCCAGCACATCTACGACTCCCGGGCCGATGCGGTCGAGCAGTTGGACGGGGTCGAGGTGGCCTGGGACTCGCTGCGCGACCTGGTCGGCACCGACCTGCCCGCCGCCGTGGACCACCGGGTGCGCGAGCGGCTGGCCGAGCAGCGGCGTAGCGCGATCGAGTGGCGGGACCAGATCCGCAGCTACTTCCTGCGCAAGTCCGGGGTGCCGGACCGGACTGGGCGGCCGATCTACTGAGCACGGCACGAGGGCCCCGCCCGGATCGGACGGGGCCCTCGTACGGTCAGGGGATCAGTGCTGCTGCGCCCGGCGGCGGACGACCAGCACGGTCAGCCCACCGGCGAGCACCAGGCCACCGGCGATCGCGCCCCACAGGGCCAGGTCCGAGCCGGTGGTGGCCAGGTTCCCGGACCGGGCCGGCGCGGTGATCGTGGTGACACCCGGAGCCGGAGTGGTCGGCGTGTTCGGGGCCGCGGGGGTGACCGGGCCGGTCGGGTCCTCGGGCTCCTCCACCGGGGCCGGCGGGTTCTGCGCCCACTGCGCGAAGTGCGTGACATTCGCCGAGATCGGGGTGTCCAGCGCCAGCGTCACCGGGTCGCCGGTGCCGTCCTGGGCCAGGTTCCACCCGGTCAGGGTGTGGTCAGCCTTGGTCGGCTCCGCCGGGATCTGGCGCGCACCGGCGGCCAGCGTCGTGGCGAACACCCGCACCTCCTGGTCGGAGGTGCCGCCGTTCGCGTGCCGGGTGACCAGGTAGTTGTTCGGGTAAAGCCCCAGCGTCGACCAGTCCACGTCCTCGGTCGCCAGCTGCACCGCACCGTTGTTCACCACGTCGCCCGGGGTCGCACCGCCCCGCAGCTGCCCCTCACCGGTCACCGTCACATCCGCCGGGATTCGCAGTACGGCCGGGTCCGGGATGATCAGGGTTGCCGGGTCGGCGATGTGCAGCGAACCGAACGTGGTCCCCGAACGGCCGCTGCCCACCGCGGAGGAGGTGTTCGTGATGTCGGCACCGTTGATCGCGGTGATCGTGCCGCCGAGCAGCCGCACGTCGCCGCCGCTGGCCTGGATGCCACCGCCGATGCCCGCGCCACCACCGATGCCGGTGGCGGTGACCACCGGGTTGCCGGAGATGGTGATCGAACCGGCGTCGCCGCGCGGACCGGAGCCGATGCCCGCCCCGTACGTGGTGCTGGCCGCGATCACGTTGGCGTTGCCGGCGATCTCGATGATGCCGCCGTTCGCGCCCCCGCGGGAGGTGGAGGGGTATCCGCCGCCGATGCCTGCGCCCCAACCGCCGGTGGCGTCCACCACCGCGTCGCCGTCGATCCGGATCGTGCCGCCGTTGCTGCCACCGGCGTAACCGCCACCGATGCCCGCGCCGCCCTCGCTGGTGGCCGTCACCACCGCGTGGTCGGTGATGGTGACGTCGCCGGAGTCGGTGTACACCCCACCGCCGATGCCGGCCCCGTCCTCCGCGATCGCGGTGACCCGGGCGTTCCCGCCGATGGTGATGTCACCGGCCTGCAGGCGCGGGTCGGCAGCCGAGTCGCCGTCACCGGAACCGATCCCCGCGCCGAACTGGGCGCCCTCGGCCGTCACGTCCGCGTCGCCACGGATGATGATCGTGCCGCCGTCGCCGTGCGCCCCGCCGCCGATCCCGGCGGACATGGTGGCCGGGCTGCTGGCGTCGACCACGGCCCGGCCCTCGATGATCAGGGTGGCGCCGGTGGTCTCGATCCCGGCCCGGTCCTCCTTGCCCGGGTCCGACGCCTGCCCGCGGGACAGTGCGTGGGCGGCCAGCGTGCCGGGCTGCCCGGCGCTGGTGTCGGTGACCGTCAGGGTCGAGCCCTGGCCGAGCACGATCGCGGCCGTGGACAGGTCGTGACCGTTCAGGTCCAGCACCAAGGACGAGCCGTCCGCCAGCACCAGCCGGTTCAGCCGGTCGTCGGTGGAGATGACCTGGGTCAGGTCGGCGCCGAGCTGCACGGTGCCACCCACGGACGCCGGGTCGTCGAAGATCGCGTCCAGTGCGGAGTAGTCATTGGTGGTCGCCGCCATCGCCGGCAACGCGCCACCGGCGACGGCGGCCACGCACGCCGTCAGCACAGTCGCAGAGATCCTGGGGAACAAACGCATGAATCGATGACAACAGCCGGGCAGCGACCCCCAGGCAGGACTCCGGCGAACCTGGGTACCCGGTACAGCAGCCCGGCCACCGAGCGGCAGTCGTCTGAGTGGGCGGCGGGCGGACGTCGCGCGATCGAGTAGGTGTCCTGGGTGTCGCAGCCACGACGGCCTGTCGACGACCGCACGTGACATGCCGGGCCGATCCATGCCGAGGCCCCGCCCGGATCACTCCGGACGGGGCCTCGCTCAGTGGTGTCGGATCAGTGCTGGGTCCGGCGCCGGACGCCCAGCACGGTCAGCCCACCGGCGAGCACCAGGCCCCCGGCGATCGCCGCCCACAGGCCGACGTTCGGAGCACCGGTGGTGGCCAGGTTCCCGGACTGCGCCGGAGCCGTGATCGTGGTGACACCCGGGGCCGGGTCCGGGGTGGTCGGGGTGGTCGGGTCCACCGGGGTCACCGGGTCCACCGGCTCCGGCTCCGGGTCGACCGGGGCGGGCGGGTTCTGGCTCCACTGGGCGAAGTGGGTCACGTCCGCCGAGATCGGGGTGTCCAGCGCCAGGTCCACCGCCTCACCGGTGCCGTCCTGGGTCAGGTTCCACCCGCTCAGCGTGTGGTCGGCCTTGGTCGGTACGGCCGGGATCTGGCGTGCACCCGCGGCCAGCGTGGTCGCGAACACCCGCACCTCCTGGTCGGACGTCCCCGTGTTCGCATTCCGGGTCACCAGGAAGTTGTTCGGCGCCAGCCCCAGGGTCGACCAGTCCACATCCTCGGTCGCCAGCTGCACCGCACCGTTGTTCACCACGGTCCCGGGGGTCGCACCACCGCGCAGCTGACCGTCACCGGTCACCGTGACATCCGCAGGCACCCGCAGCACCGCCGGGTCCGGGATGATCAGCGTCGCCGGGTCGGCGATGTGCAGCGACCCGAAGGTGGCGTTGTTCGATCCATTGCCGACCGCCGAGGACGTCCCGGTGGTGTCGCCGCCGTTGATCGCGGTGATCGTGCCGCCGAGCAGCCGGACGTCCCCGCCGATGCCGCGGTTGCCGCCGCCGATGCCCGCGCCGAGACCCTGGGCGGTCGCGGTGACCGTGGGGTTGCCGGAGATGGTGATCGTGCCGCCGTCGCCGTACGGGCCGCCGCCGATGCCGGCCGCCTGGGAGGTGCTGGTCGCGGTGACGTGCGCGGTGCCGCCGATCTCGATCGTGCCGCCGTTCGCACCGAAGTCGTAGGTGGTGTTCTGGGTGCCGCCGCCGATGCCCGCACCGCGGCGGGTGGTGGCGTCGACGGTCGCGTTGCCGTCGATCCGGATCACACCCGCGTTGCTGCCGCCGAAGTAGCCACCGCCGATCGCGGCGCCGGCCTCACTGGTGGCGCTGACCACCGCGTCGTCGGTGATGGTGATGTTTCCGGAGTCGGTGAAGACCCCGCCGCCGATGCCGGCGCCGTCCTCGGCGATCGCCGTGACATGGGCACTCCCGGAGATGGTGATCGGGCCGGTGCCGAGTGCCGAGACCAGGTACTCGTCGCCGTCGCCGGAGCCGATTGCCGCGCCGAACTGGGCGGCGGTGGCGGTGACATTCGCCTGGCCGCCGATCTGGATCGTGCCGCCGTCGCCCTCGTCGGCGCCACCGATGGCGGCCGCGCCGGACGAGCCGGCGGTGGCGACCACCGTCGCGCGTCCCTCGATCACCAGGGTGGCGCCGGTGCTCTCGATCGCGGGCCGGTTGTCCAGCGGGTCCAGGTGGTTGCCCACCAGCGCGGTCGCGGTGAGCACGCCGGGGGCACCGGTGCTGGTGTCGGTGATCGTCAGGGTCGACCCCGCACCGAGGGTGATCGAGGCCGTGGCCAGATCGTGGCCGTTGAGGTCCAGGACCAGCGACTGCCCGGCCGCCAGATCCAGCCGAGTGATCTGCTCGCCGTTGGTCAGGTCCTGGGCCAGATCGGCGCCCAGCTCGGCCCGACCACCCACGGTGCTCGGGTCAGCGAAGGCGTTGTCGAGCGCGGTGTAGTCATCGGTGGGTGCGGCCAGCGCTGGCAACGCCGCACCGCCGACGACGGCGACGCACGCCGTCAGCAGAATCGCGGAAGCACGGGGGAGGGTACGCATGAAGCCGATGACAGCAGCCGGTTGATGCGCACCGGCAGGGACCGCCCAGCTTCTGGGTATCCGGCCCCGCGAACGTCCTGGTGGGTCAGTGGTGTCTGGGTACCCCACGGCCCGAACCGGCGGGTCTGGGTAGGCGGATCTATGTGCTGGATCCTCACCCGGACGGCCCCCGGGTGGGTGGTGACCCCTGGACGCAGCGGGGCCCCGTCCGGATCAGTCCGGACGGGGCCCTCGGTCAGGGGATCAGTGCTGCTGCGACCGGCGGCGGACGACCAGCACGGTCAGCCCACCGGCGAGCACCAGGCCACCGGCGATCGCGCCCCACAGGGCCAGGTCCGACCCGGTGGTGGCCAGGTTCCCGGATCGGGTCGGGGCGGTGATCGTGGTGACACCCGGAGCCGGAGTGGTCGGCGTGACCGGGGTGGTCGGGGTGGTCGGGTCCTCGGGCTCCTCGACCGGGGCCGGCGGGTTCTGCGACCACTGCGCGAAGTGCGTCACGTCCGCGGTGATCGGGGTGTCCAGCGCCAGGTCCACCGCCTCACCCGTGCCGTCCTGGGTCAGGTTCCACCCGGACAGGGTGTGGTCGGCCTTGGTCGGCTCGGCCGGAACCGCACGCGCACCGGCGGCCAAGGTGGTGGCGAACACCCGCACCTCCTGGTCCGGGGTACCGGTGTTCGCGTGCCGGGTGACCAGGTAGTTGTTCGGCTGCAGCCCCAGGGTCGACCAGTCCACATCCTCGGTGGCCAGCTGGACCGCACCGTTGTTGATCACGGTGCCGGCGGTCGTGCCACCGCGCAGCTCGCCGTCGCCGGTCACGGTCACGTCGGCCGGAATCCGCATGATCGCCGGGTCCGGGATGATCAGGGTTGCCGGGTCGGCGATGTGCAGCGAACCGAACGGGGTCACCGAACGGCCGTTGCCCACCGCGGAGGAGGTGTTCGTGGTGTCGGCGCCGTTGATCGCGGTGATCGTGCCGCCGAGCAGCTGGACGTTGCCGCCGTCGCCCTTCACGCCACCGCCGATGCCCGCAGCCGGGCCGACGGAGGTGGCGACCACGGTCGGGTTGCCGGAGATGGTGATCTCGCCACCATCGCCACCCGCACCGCCACCGATCCCGGCACCGTAGGTCAGGCTGGTCGCGGTGACGTTCGCGTTGTCGGCGATCTCGATGATGCCGCCGTTGCCGCCCTTGTCGGTGGTGTACGACGTGCCACCCCCGATGCCGGCACCGAAGCCACCGGTCGCGGTGACCTTCGCGTTCTTGTCGATCCGGATGGTGCCGGCATTGCTGCCACCCCAGTAGCCACCGCCGATGCCGGGGCCGACGCCGTCCGGGGCCACGGCCGAGCCGGGGTGGGGCTTGGTGCTGGCGTTGACCACGGCGTTGTCGGTGATCGTGATGTCACCGCTGTCCCGGTAGACGCCGCCACCGATCGCCGCTCCGTCGTCGCCGATCGCGGTGACCGTGGCGTTCTCGGCAATGACGATCGGGTCGGTGCTCAGCGGGGTGTCGGTCTCGGGCACACCCCAGGAGCTGCCGATGCCGGTGAAGCCGTCGGCATAGACGTCGGCATAGCCACGAATCGTGATCGTGCCGCTGTCGACCAGGCCGGTGCCGCCGATGGCCGGGGTGCCGTTGAGGCCGGAGTCGGCATGCACCCGTGCCCGGCCCTCGATGATCAGGGCGGCCTCGGCGGTGTCGATCGCGGCGAGCCTGCCCGCCGCCTGGTCGAACACGGGGTCGTTGCTGTCGATCGGGAGGGCGGTGAACGTGCCGGGGGTGCCGGTGCTGGTGTCGGTGATCGTCAACTGCGATCCGGCACCCAGCACAACCGAGCCGGTGTTCAGGTCGTACCCGTTCAGGTCCAGCGTGAGCGTGGAACCGGCCGCCAGGTCGAGCCGGTCGGTGGTGTCGCCGTCGGACAGGTCCTGGGTGAGGTCGGCGTCGAGCTGGACGACACCGTTCACGGACTGCGGGGCATCGAAGATCGCATCGAGCCCGGCGTAATCAACGGCGGGCGCGGCCAACGCGGGCAGCGCACCACCACCCACGACGGCGACGCACGTCGTGAGGAGTACCGCGGAAACACGGGAAACAGAGGACATGCCTGCCATTGGACAGGTCTAGGTGTCACCATTGCGTGGGCCCTTGCGGGCGCCTGAGTGGACCGGCGATCGGGCGCCGGGGCCGAGTTCCGCGCACCTGAGTACCGTGCGGCGGAACCCGGCCACTCTGGGTAGGCGCTCAGGCCAAGGACAGGAACAGCTTCTCCAGCTTCGCCACGTCCAGGGCCGGCTCCTCCCCCGGCGTCTCCGGCCGGGTCAGGCACTGCTTCATCCCGGAGGCGATGATTGCGAACCCGGCCCGGTCCAGCGCCCGGGAGACCGCGGACAGCTGGGTGACCACGTCCTCGCAGTCGTCGCCCTCCTCGATCATCCGGACCACCGCGGCGAGCTGCCCCTGCGCGCGCTTGAGCCGATTGCGGACCTTGGTCATCTCCTGCGGGTCGAGCTCCATCGAGTTCTCCTTCAACGGCAGGTGCACTGCTCGCTCGGCGGCACGTTCGCCATCACCTGGTCGACGTGCTGGCCGCAGCCGGTCCAGGTGACCTTGCCGCAGGTGGCACAACGAGCGGGACTACACATGGGATTCTCCTTCGTTCAGTCGCCGGAGTGGCGACGGGTGAGATCGGGGCGGGCCAGATCCAGGCTGAGCCAGCCACCGGACAGGTTCCGGGCGTCCAGACCGTGCTGGATCAACACCCGGGTGGCGATGTGCGAGCGAACCCCGCTGGCGCAGTGCACGGCGACCGGGCGGCCGGCCGCGGCGGCGCGCACCTGCTCGATCCGCCCGCGCAGCTCGGTGTGCGGGATCAGCAGCGCACCCGGCAGATGCCCACGGTCGTACTCCGCCCGCGAGCGCACGTCCAGCACCAGGCTGTCGGCGAGCACCCGGTCGGCGTCGGCGGCGTGCCACTGCGGCATCGTGCCGTCCAGGACGTTCTGGGCGACGAATCCGAGCATGTTGACCGGGTCCTTCGCCGAGCCGTACGGCGGGGCGTAGGCGAGTTCGAGCTCGGCCAGGTCGTCGGCGGTCATCCCGGCCCGCAGCGCGGTGGCCAGCACGTCGATCCGCTTGTCCACCCCGGCCCGGCCCACCGCCTGCGCCCCGAGCAGCCGGCCGTCCGGGGCGAAACTCGCCACCAGGTGCACCTGCTCGGCGCCCGGGAAGTACCCGGCGTGGTGGCCGCCGTGCACCCGCACCGTCTCGTGCGGGATCCCGGCCCGGTCCAGCGTCGCCGGGCTCGCCCCGGTCACCGCCGCGGTCTGGCCGAACACCCGCACGATCGCGGTGCCGAGCACCGGCGCCTGCGGGGTGGTGCGGTGGCCGAGCATCGACTCGGCCGCGCGGCGACCCTGGCGGTTGGCGGGCCCGGCCAGCGGCACCGGCCCGGTCGCCCCGGTCACCGCCGAGGTCACCTCCACCACGTCCCCGGCCGCCCAGATGTGTGGGTCGGAGGTCCGCTGGTCGCCGTCCACCCGGATCCCGCCCCGGTCGCCGAGTGCCAGCCCGGCGTCCCGCGCCAGGTCGCTCGCCGGCCGCACGCCCACGCTGAGCACCACCAGGTCGGCGGGCAACCGGCTGCCGTCCGACAGTGTCACCACCGTGCCGTCGTCGCCGGTGGTCACCGCCCGGGCGGACAGCCCCAGGTGCAGGGTCACCCCGTGCGCGCGCAGCTCGTCCGCGAGCAGGGGCGCCAGTTCCACGTCCAGCGGCGGCAGCACATGGTCGGCCAGCTCTACCAGCGCGACCTCCACCCCGCGACCGGCCAGCGCCTCCACCGCTTCCAGCCCGATGAACCCGGCGCCGATCACCACCGCCCGGCCGGGCCGCTCGCCGACCCGGGCCAGCAGCGCGTCGACATCCGGCACCGTCCGCAGGGTGTGCACCGCGGGGTCGTCCAGCCCGTCGATCGGCGGGCGCACCGCCACCGCCCCGGGCGCCAGCAGCAGGGCGTCGTAGCCCAGCCGGTACTCCCCGTCCGCGGTAGCGACGGTGACCTCCCGGGCGTCCCGGTCGATCGCGGTGACCCGGCTGCCGGTCCGCACGTCCAGCGCCAGCGCCGCGCGCAGCGACTCCGGGGTGTGCAGCAGCAGGTCCTCGCGCCGCTCGATCTCACCGGACAGGTGGTACGGCAGACCGCAGTTGGCGAAGGAGACGTAGTCGGACTGCTCCAGCACCACGATCTCGGCGTGTTCGTCCAGTCGCCGGGCCCGCGCGGCGGCGCTCATCCCGGCCGCCACCCCGCCGACGATCACCAGGCGTCGTGTGTTGCTCATGCCGGCGACTATACCCCTGGGGGTATCTGGATCCAGCTGTCATCCTGGACACATGACCGGACTCACACTGCCGGACCGCTGGTGGCGACCCGACGACGACGCGGCGCTCCGGGCCGAGCTGAACCGGGAGATCGGTCGCGGCCACCCGTTGCGCCGGCGGATCGACCGGGTCGAGGCGCGGTTCGAGGCGAGCGACGACCTGGTGGTCCGGCTCGACGACGGTGGCTACGCGCTGGTGCACCCGACCTGGTCCGGGCACCGGGAGCGTGCACCGTTCCCGCTGTGCCGACTGCTCGGGGACGCTGGTGCGGCGTCGGCGGCGATCGCCGGGTGGGAGGCGTAATACCTCCGTTCGGCGGTGGTGCTCACTCCCTTCGGCCGTACTGCACCATCCGGCGCCGCGGAGATTGTGGATGTGTTCACAAGCACACCACCCAGGGGAGCCACCATGACCATCCGCCGCACCGCCACCACCACCGTCGCCACCGTCCTCGCCCTCGCCGTCACCGGGGTGTTCGCCGGGGGTGCCGCCCAGGCCGCCGAGTCGCCGGAGATCCCGGCCGTCGCGGTGGACGACCCGGGGATCGCGAGTTCCGTCGCCGAGCCGGGCGCCGGTTCCGCCATCGACTCGAACGCCGCCGCCGAGCCGGACGGCTCGGGTTCCGCCAGGGGGTCGGGAGCCGCCGCTGGTCCGGTCGCCGCCCAGCCGGACGCCGCGCCGCAGGATGCGCTGGTCGCCCCGCTGCCCGAGGACCCGGCCACCGATGGGACCGGCCAGGCGGCGACCAACCCGGCACCGGCCGACGCACCCGAGGCCGATTCCTCCGACGACGCCGCGCCGGTGGACGCCGCACCCGTCGACGACCCGGCCCCGGCCACCGACGAAGCCTCCGCCGCCTCCACCGAGCCCACCGACCCCACCGACGCCGACGTCACCGAGCCCGCCGACGCAGCCGACGTCACCGACCCGGCCACCGACGCCCTCGCCACGCCCGCGAGCGCCGCCACCGCCCTCGCTGCCGCCCCGTCGCTGCGGGCCTCCGCCACCGCCGCCGACATCCCGGCCACCGCCTACGACCACCTGTGGATCGACAACGGCTGCGACTACTGGTACTTCCTGGAGACCGCCGGCGCCGAGTCGGGCCGGGCGTGGGAGGGCTGGTCCGGCCAGCCGCAGATCCACTTCCTGTTCCACGAGATCCAGGACGCCGAGGGCCAGAACCGGATCGTCTACGACCGGGACATCCAGGACTCCTGGTACCACCCGCGCACCGAGTGGGTGGACGACGGCACCGGCACCTGGGTCCCGCAGCCCACCGTCGGCCAGGACATCGACGGCATGCACTGGGAGAACGGCCCGGCGCAGCAGACCGTGGTGTTCAACGGGTACAAGGGTGGCGCCGACGACGCGGCCAAGCGGGCCGACGCCCGGGCGCTGTTCGAGCGGGCCGGCGTCGACTACCGCCCGTTCGCCTACACCGCCGAGCAGCGCGCGTCCCTGCTCGGCTACGGCTACACCGACGAGCAGATCGACGCGATGGAGCGGGACACGAACGACTACCAGGTGACGCGCGCCGCCTACGAGGCGACCCAGTTCGCCGTCTGGTACTTCTCCACCGGCCACGACGTGATGGGCCTGTTCTTCCAGGTCGACGACGCCGGCCACGTCACCCTGACCGACAAGGCGCTGCAGCAGTTCGTGCCGGATAGCTCCGACGGCAGCGACTGGACCCGGAACTGGGGCGAGTACTCCCAGGGCCGGATGGAGACCATGACGACGGCCGCCTGGCTGATCGAGAACGCGCTCGCCACCCACGTGGTCGCCCCGCAGCCCGGCTTCGTAGCGGCGGGTGCCACCACGGACGCCGACGGGTCCACCCGGTACGGCTTCGCGGTCACCCTGGTCGGCGGCGCGGGCACCGTGGACGTCGAGCTGCGCACCGCCGACGGCAGCCCGGTTCCGGCCGGAGTGATCCTGGTCGACGGCCACGGCAACCCGGTCACCACCGTGCACCCCGGTGACCTGGTGTACGTCCGGGTCCCCGCCGGAGTGGACGTGTCCACCCTGCCCGCGTTCCAGGTGTGGGGATCGGCGGTCGGCACCCAGCAGGGCACGCCGGACTACTTCACCGGCGACGACCACAGCCATCGCGGCTACTGGGACGAGGAGACCCAGCAGTGGCTGGAGGGACCGTCCGCGATCCACCACCTGATCGGCCTGGGTTCGCTGGACCAGCCCACCGTCGGCCGGGATTGGATCGCCGTCGACCTGTCCAGCCTGGAGCCCGGCGGCGACGACGACCCCACCGACGACCCGAGCGACGACCCCACCGACGACCCGGGGACCGACCCGGCCACCGACCCCGGCACCGACCCCGCGGTCGGCCCGACCACCGTCGATCCGGCCACCGTCACCCCGGCCGCCGCGGTGGACCCGATCGTCGCCCCGCTGTCCAGCGACATCCCGGCGGCCGCCGACCCGGCCGGCATCGGCACCGTGGCACTGGCCACCACCGGCGGGGAGGCCGGCACCCTGATCGGCGTGTCCTTCCTGCTGGTCGCCGCAGGGGCCACCGGCCTGGTGCTCCGCCGCCGCGCCACCCGCTGAGCGCACCGGTCCACCCGGAGCGTCGCCCGCTCCACCAGGAGGGTCGTCCCACCCGGGACGGCCCTCCTTCGCGGGTGAGGCGGACCGTCCGGCGCCTGGCTACCGTCGTCGGATGCGGATCACCCGCCACGACCTGATCGTCGGTGCCGTGTGCGCCACGGTCGGCCTGATCCTGGTGTGGTTGCGGGCGCTGGAGCGCGTCGGCTGGGCGCCCGTGCCCGCCGAGGCCGCCGCCCAGCTGCTGGCCGCCGCGGCGATCGTCGGCCGCAGGCGCTCCCCGCTGCTCGCCCTCACGGTGTGCGCCGCCACCTCCTTCGTTTCGCCCGCCCCCGCGACCCTGGTGGCGGTGTTCGCGGTCGCCGCCCAGCTCCCGTCCCACCGCCGCGCCGCGCTGGCGACCACCGCCACCGTGCTGGCCGCCTTCCCCGCGCTGGCGGTCAGCTCCGGTGCACCGACCGCCGGCACGATCTGGATCGCCTGCGTCCTGCTGGTCGTCGCCCACCTCGCCGGTCACCTCCAGCGCACCCGCGCGCACGAGGCCGAGCTGCGCGAACAGGCCGCGATCGGCCAGGAGCGCGCCCGGCTGGCCGGCGAGCTGCACGACGCCGTCGCCCAGCGGCTCAGCGACGTGGTGATCCAGGCGAACCTGATCGGCACCAGCACCGCCCAGCCGGAGGTCGCCGCGATGGCCGGCCGGGTCGCCGACAGCGGTCGCACCGCCCTGGCCGAACTGCGCACCCTGATCGGCCTGCTGTCCGCCTCCCCCGCCCCGGCCGCACCCACCGGCCTCGACGCCCTGCTCCAGCGCGCCCGCGACCTCGGCCAACCGGTGCGCGCCGACCTCTCCCCCGGCCTGCGCCTGGACGGCCTCGCCGGGACCACCGCCCTGCGCCTGGTCGCCGAGGCCCTGACCAACGCGGCCCGGCACGCCCCCGGCGCCGCCACCACCCTGCGCCTGGCCGACCGGGACGGCGGCATCCAGGTGCGGGTGACCAACGGCCCCGCCCCGCGACCGGACACCGGCCTGACCGGCGGCGGTCACGGCCTGGACGCCCTCCGCAGGCGGATCGAGCTGCTCGGCGGCACGCTGCACGCAGGACCGCACGAGGGCGGCTGGGAGGTGGACGCATGGATACCGGCACCGGCCAGGTGATCGACGTGCTGGTCGTCGACGACGAGGAACTGCTCCGCTCCGGCATCGCCGCCCTGGTCGCCACCGCCCCCGACCTGCGGGTGATCGGCCAAGCCGCCAACGGCCTGGAAGCCGTCGAACAGGCGACCGCCCTGCACCCGGACGTCGTCCTGCTCGACATGCAGATGCCGGTGATGGACGGCCTGGACGCGATCGACGGCATCCGCACCGCCTGCCCGGATACCACCATCGTCGTCCTGACCAGCTTCCTCACCGACGACTACATCCTGCCCGCGCTCCGGGCCGGCGCCTCCGGCTACCTGCTCAAGGACTCCACCCCGCACGAGCTGCACGACGGCATCCGCGCCGCCGCAGCCGGGACGATCACCCTCTCCCCCGCCGTCGGCCGCCTCCTACTGGCCTCTGCCGGCGGCGACCCCCAGGGCCGACGTGCCGCAGCCCGCCACCGGCTGCGCACGCTCACCCCGCAGGAACGCGCCGTCGCCGCGGCCCTCGCCGGGGGCCTGTCGAACGCCCAGATCGCCGCGGCCCTGTTCCTGGCGCCCACCACGGTCAAGTCCTACGTAGCCAGCGCCATGACCAAAATCGGGGCGGAGAACCGGACCCAGGTCGCGATCCTGGCGCACGAGGCGGGTCTGGACGCCGCCGACTGAACCCACCGGCTTGACGAACGTTCCCACCCACCCACCGGTCACGGTGGTGACTACGTCGGGTCCGTTCACGACGTCTGCTGGGCATGCTCGGCCCCGCCCTGGGCATCGCTCTGCTCGCCGCGACCGACAGCACATCAGCGAGCCTGCTCACGCGGCTGTTCCTGATCGTGTTCACCGCTCCACTGACCGCGGTCGGACTTGGCTGGGCAGTGAGGTGGTCGCTCGCACGACGCTCCTGGCACGACGGGATCGCACCGAAGGGCTCACTCCCGCAGCCGTACGACCTGGCATACGCGGCCCCGATCGCGATCGCCGCGCTGTTCGCTTCCGTGTGACGGCGTAAACCCCCTATGTCGAGCCGACATGGTGACGATCGCGCCGCCCTGCCACACACAAGAGCCCGCCAAAGTTCTGCACGACACCGTCGCACCCTTCTCCTGTCTTCTCTGCGGATCCGCACGCGTGCTGTAGTTCGGCAAGCGCCTGCCTCGGCTGCACCCCCGCAGGACTTAGCGGCCCGGTCGGCCCCGGACGGTGTGCCGCTCGGCGAGGTGCGTTCGAGGCCGAAGGAGTCGGCGGGCACCCCGGTGATGCCCTAGCAACTTCGCCCGCACGAACTGCGCGGCGGCGCGTCCGCCATCACGCATCAGCCGAACGCGCCTCTGAACTCTGCGGTGCCAGTGGGAAGATCCTCTGCAACCGTTATCGCCACAGCCGCGTCCGTTGGCGAGACCATAAGAGCTGTGGTGTCCACGACGCTGGGTCGAGTTGCGTCGGATCCGCGGTCAACGCAGCTGTGGGTCTGGCCACTTTGGGCCTGGGTTCCGCGATCGCTCGCGAGGGAATCGGCCTCGGCGGCACTATGTACAGTGCGTCTCATGTGCAATTGTCGTCGAGAATCGGAGCACGCGTGACGGCCGGGGTGTTCGAACTCGGCGCACTGGCCCACTCGGAGTGCTCATGAGTTCCTCAGGCGGAGGTTTCGTCTGGGTCCTGACGATCCTCCTGGGCGCGCTTCTGGTGAGCGTCTGCACCGGCGGCATCGTGAGGTCGATCTCACCCGTGCCTAGCGAAACGACGCTACGCCGGGTATCGGATGCGACATGGTGGGTGGCCCCGGCACTCGTCACCATAGGTGGTCTCATCTCAGCGTGGACCGTCCGCGCGGCCCCGCTTGTAGCGCTGGGCGTGGGTACCCTCGCTGTGCTCGCAGCGGCGCTGTGCTACCAATGGCGACCCAAGCGGGCTGATGCGCTCTGGGTGCCCGGTTGGCTATTGCGACTGCGTGCGACTGTCCGGGTGCCGATCCGCGACTCGGCTGCGTGGCGACGGCAGTTGACTTCCCTAGGCGTCGGGATCTGCGTGCTGGTGGTCTCTGCAGCCCTCGGGTGAGAGCGCTGTAGGATCTGGCGGCTCGACAAACCCGGCGCCCGGACCAGCCAGGCCACGGTCGCCGAGCCGCGACCTACGACGCTTCCCGGATCACCGCGGGGCGCGAATGGGCATTGTGGGATGCACTGGGCAATGTGAACATGAAAACAATTCACCCGACACGATTCCCCGGTAGTTGCGCAGAAAAGTGACCACATGAGCCTGGACCTGCGGACCGCCGTCTCGCTGGCATTCTTCATCTTTGCCGTACTGGTTTCCATGGTGACAACGGGGGCGGTTGTAGTCCCCGCCCGAGCTGCAACCTCCGTGCGCGAGCGCAGATGGCGATGGGCCCCTGCCGTTGCGCTCGTCGCCGCATGCTTGGCCATGACACTTCTGCCGTGGTGGCCGAGCAAGTTAGTATGCGGTCTTGCCGCAGTCCTGTCCCTGATCGCACACTGGACCCGACCAAAGCCAGGAATAGAGTCACCCCAGCGAGCGCGGCGCGCCGCCGCCAACAATGACATGCGATCAGCGGCCCGACTGATACTCCTGGCCGCATCGATAGTCATTCTGGGACTTGGAGTGTTCTGGGCTTTCACGAATACTGCGAGATAGCCAAAGTTCTACGACGTTCGCAGGGTGCCGCGGCCAAGAGCGCCGCAGGTACGCTCACGCGGATGACCGGCTCTGCCGCGCGCGCCCCCGAGCAGACAGTGACAACTAACCTTGCCTGCTCGAGAGATGAGCGTTCGACGCTGCGGACAAAAACAGCCGCAGCCGCGGCTTCAGGTACGCTCCAGCGAACGCCGGGCTCTGCTGCGCGTGCCGCTGCGGACAGGACATCACTGGTAGCAGACGCCTGGTCCGCGCTGCAGATGGGCGGGGAGGTGCTCTGTGGCACTGGCGCAGCGCACTAAGTACCGACCCATCAGCGAGAGCCCGTTGACGCTGGCGATCATGTCGACGCTTCTGACCATCTTCTACCGTGCTCTCCGCCGCGGCGAGGGTGGCTCAGGCAAGCAGACAGCTATCGCCGTGATCGACCGGGCTTGGGGGCCATCACCCGACCCGGACGTGCGTGAGAGCATGGCCGTGGCTCTCTCCCAGTTCCTCACGTTCGCGGGGGCCGCTCTCGGTACCGCGGTCGGCCTGCCGTGCATCGCACTCGCAGCTGCCGTCGACCACGCTCTGGGCGTGCGTCTTCTCGCCCTAGCGCTGAGCGTGAGCGCACTGCCGCTCCTTGGGCTGTCCCTCGTCTGGGCTCTCCGAGCGGTCCGCGGGACCCGATCGATCCGGGCGTGGCGCCGGGCAGAGACAGGCCCGTTCGTCCCCGATCCGGCCTCGCAGCCCAGGGACATCGATCTCGCGCTCGCCGCGATCCCATGGGCAGCCCTATCGGCACTGATCTGGGCGATCGTTCTGTAGGACGATGGCTCCGAGCCAACCCGCGCCCCACAGACGAAGAACGTCGATCCCTCACGCACGAGACCGACTGATCTGACCCCGCCACGCCCGATCGTGGCCGTCTCCACCCGGCTCACGACAAGCCCCGCGGCATGGCCCTGCGCATGCGACTCACCACCGGTGACATCCCCCGCCGCAACAGCCCGGCTAGACGCACAGGCGGGCGACCCCACCCACACGAACTCAACAGCACCACTCGCACAACCCGCTGACCCACCCGGTCAGCGGGCACCGTGGCGTGCACCCACGAGCCCCTCGAGCGCCCCTGGCCGGCGACTCCAGCACACCAACGTGCTGACGAAACCGCAGGTCACACCGCAGAAACAGAAAACCCCCGGCCGGATCACTCCGACCAGGGGTTACCTGAACAACTTCGGCCGTCCTAGACGAACAACCCACTGTGCGCGAGGGGGGATTTGAACCCCCACGCCCTTTCGGACACTGGCACCTGAAGCCAGCGCGTCTGCCGTTCCGCCACTCGCGCGCTGGAGAACATTAACACGATCCGGGGGTGCCCTTGCACATCGCCCCCGAGCGGCCCGAACCACCCTCCCGGAACGTCCGCGACCACGCGACCTCCACATCCGTGCACGAGACCGCCCCGCGCGCCGCCGGTCCGATGACGCGATCCGGAGCGTCCCGTCGCTACCATCTACCGAGACTGTCGCCGTGCGCGCTCTGCGGACGGCGTGACCGGACGATCAGCCGTGCTCGGCGAGAGAGGTGGTGCACATGGGCATCCTCGACCGGTTCGAACACGGGGTCGAGCGCGTCGTGAACACGGCCTTCGCCAAGGCGTTCCGCAGTGAGGTGAAGCCGGTCGAGCTGGCCAGCGCGTTGCGGCGGGAGGTCGACGACCGTGCGGCGGTGGTGGGCCGGGACCGCACCGTGGTGCCGAACGAGTTCATCGTGGAGCTGTCGCCGGGCGACTACGACCAGGTCGAGGCGTGGGGTGCGGAGGCGCTGGCGGACGAGCTGGCGGCGAATGTCACCGAGCACGCCACCGGTCAGCGCTATGCCTTCGTGGGACCGGTGACGGTCGCCTTCCACGAGTACGAGGATCTGGAGACCGGCCGGTTCCGGGTGAAGTCGGCGACCGTGCGGGGTGCGGCAGCCCCGGCGACGACGGCAGCGCCCAGTCCCCGGCACCCGCTGATCGACATCGACGGGCAGCGGTATCTGCTGACCGGGCCGGTGACCGTGATCGGCCGCGGCTCGGAGGCGGACATCGTGGTGGACGACCCGGGGGTCTCCCGCCGCCACCTGGAGATCCGGGTGACGCCGCAGGGTGTGGTCGCCTCGGACCTGGGTTCCACCAATGGTTTGTACGTGGAGGGGCACCAGGTTCCGGCCGCCACCCTCCTGGACGGGAACACTCTGACGATCGGCCGGACCCGCATCATGTTCTGGACCGGCGACGGCGACGGCGAACAGGAGCCGGGCGAGTGAACGGCACTCATGAGTGAACTGACGGTCACCCTGCTGCGCCTGGGGTACCTGGTCCTGCTCTGGGCCCTCGTGCTCTCCGCCATCGGGGTGCTGCGCCGTGACCTGTACGGCACCCGGATCACCAATCGCCGGCGCGCAGGCGCCACCACCCAGGCCAATGCGAACGCCGCACCGGCCCCCACCCCGGCCGCGGCACCGAAGCCGGCCCGCAGCGGTGGCCGCCGTTCCGGTCCGACCCGGCTGGTGGTGACCGAGGGCCCGCTGCGCGGGACGACCCTGCCGCTGGGCAGCTCCGCGGTGCTGATCGGCCGCGCCCCTTCCTGCACCCTGGTGCTGGACGACGACTACTCCTCCTCCCAGCACGCGCGGATCTTCCACCAGGACGACCGCTGGTACGTGGAGGACCTGGGTTCCACCAACGGCACCTTCGTCGACGACCGCAAGGTCTCCGGCACGGTGGAGGTCCGCCCCGGCACGCCGATCCGGATCGGCCAGAGCGTCATCGAGCTGCAGGGGTAGCGCGATGAGCATCGCGCTGCGGTACGCCGCCCGCTCCGACGTGGGGCTGGTCCGGTCCAACAACCAGGACTCCGCCTATGCCGGGCCCCACCTGCTGGTGGTCGCCGACGGGATGGGCGGTCACGCCGGCGGCGATGTGGCGTCCTCGGTCGCGATCGCGGCGCTGGCCCCGCTGGACGGGGAGTCGCACGGCCCGGACGACGCGCTGGACGAGCTGGAGCGCGCGCTGGACAGTGCCCGGGACGAGATCATCTCGCTGTCCCAGGAGCATCCCGAGCTGGCCGGGATGGGCACCACGGTGACCGCGATCCTGCGCTCGGGCAACAAGCTCGCCATGGTGCACCTGGGCGACTCGCGCGGGTACCTGCTGCGCGACGGGGTGCTGACCCAGGTCACCTCCGACCACACCTTCGTCCAGCACCTGGTGAACACCGGCAAGATCACCCCGGAGGAGGCCGAGCACCACCCGCAGCGGTCGGTGGTGATGCGGGTGCTCGGCGACTTCGACTCGGACATCGCCCCGGACCTGTCGGTGCGGGAGGCGCGCTCCGGCGACCGCTGGCTGCTGTGCTCCGACGGGCTGTCCGGCTTCGTCAGCGGGGACACGATCGCCCGCACCCTGCACGAGATCCAGGACGTCGACACCTGTGCCGAGCGGCTGGTCCAGCTCGCGCTGCGCGCCGGCGGCGGGGACAACGTCACGGTCGTGGTGGCGGACGTGGTCGAGCTGGACACGCTGCCGGACGGCGCGGGTCCGACCACCAACGCGGTGGTGGTCGGGTCGGCCGCCACCACCCGCAACATGCCCACCGCGGCCTCGGACGGCCCGGCCGCCCGTGCCGCCGAGCTGTCCCGGCAGGCGAACACCCCGACCGGTGGGGTGCCGGTGGTGACCCCGGAGATCGAGGACGAGGACACCGACGACGACGAGCGCCGGGCCCGCCGGCGCCGCCGGACCCGCGGCTGGGTGATCGCCCTGGTCGCGCTGATCGTGCTGGCCGGGGCCGGGTTCGGCTTCTACCGGTGGACCCAGACCCAGTTCTACGTCGGCGAGTCCGACGGCCGGGTGGCGATCTACCAGGGCATCCCGCAGACGCTCGGACCGATCACGTTCTCCGACGTGGTCGAGGTCAGCGAGCTCGACCTGGACGACCTGCCGCAGTACGTCCAGCAGCGGGTGGAGCAGACCATCCACACCGGTTCCCTCGCCCAGGCCCGTGAGCGCGTGCTCGCGCTGGCCGAGGAGGCCGGTCCAGAGCCGTCGCCGAGCCCGTCCCCCTCCCCCAGCGTGACCCGCTCCGCCACCGACAGCACCGACCAGCAGACGGCAGGCACCTGATGGCCACCGTCCAGGCGCACCGGGTGCGCGCCGGGCGGGGCACCGAACTCGGTCTGCTCCTGCTCGCCCTGATCATCGCCATCGCGTCCTACGCCCTGGTCGGCCTCGGCGCGACCGACGAGCTGCCCGCCGATGTGCTCGGCTACGGCGCCGGGATGACCGGTCTGGCCCTGCTGGTGCACCTGGTGGTCCGCTGGCGGGCGCCCTACGCCGACCCGGTGATCGTGCCGGTGGTGGTCGCGCTGAACGGCATCGGCCTGGCGATGATCTACCGGATCGACCTGGCCCGTGAGGTGCGCGGGCTGACCAACATGTTCGCCTCCAAGCAGCTGGCCTGGTCGGCGATCTCCGTGGTGCTGGCCTGTGTGGTGCTGATCCTGCTGCGCGACCACCGCACGCTGCGCCGGTACACCTACACCGCGATGGTCGCCGGTCTCGCGCTGGTCGCGCTGCCGCTGGTCCCCGGGATCGGCACCGAGATCAACGGGGCGCGGATCTGGGTCCGGGCGCTCGGTTTCTCCCTGCAGCCGGCCGAGCTGGCCAAGATCGCGCTGGCCATCTTCTTCGCCGGGTACCTGGTGACGCACCGGGACACCCTGGCGCTGGCCGGTCCCAAGATCCTCGGCCTGCAACTGCCGCGGCTGCGTGACCTGGGCCCGATCCTGGTGGTCTGGGGCGCGTCGATCGCGGTGCTGGTGCTCGAACGCGACCTGGGTACCTCGCTGCTGCTGTTCGGCCTGTTCGTGGCGATGCTCTACGTCGCCACCGAGCGGCTGAGCTGGATCATCATCGGCCTGCTGCTGTTCGCCGGTGGGGTGGCGATCGCCGCGAGCACCTTCGGGCACGTCGCCGCGCGGTTCGACGTCTGGCTGCACGCACTGGACAGCGACATCTTCAACCGGTCGCCGGGTGGTTCGGGCCAGCTGGTCCGCGGGCTGTTCGGGCTGGCCAGCGGTGGGCTGTTCGGCACCGGCTGGGGTCAGGGCCGGCCGGATCTGGTGCCGTTCGCCGAGTCCGACTTCATCGTCGCCTCCCTCGGCGAGGAACTGGGCCTGACCGGGGTGATGGCGATCCTGGCGCTGTACCTGGTGCTCTGCCAGCGCGGCATGCGCACCGCGATCGGCGTCCGGGACGGCTTCGGCAAGCTGCTGGCCGCCGGGCTGGCGTTCGTGATCGCGTTCCAGTGCTTCGTCGTGGTCGGCGGCATCACCCGGATCATCCCGCTGACCGGCCTGACCACCCCGTTCCTGGCCTACGGCGGTTCCTCCCTGCTGGCCAACTGGATCGTGGTGGCGCTGCTGCTGCGGATCTCCGACGACGCCCGCCGCCCGGCCCCGGTGATCACCGGCGAGCTGATCGCCACCCCCGCCGGCGGGCTGAACATCGGGATGGCCCCGGCCCGGGCGCTGGCCGACGCCACGCCGGTCGCCCCCACCGACGACCAGCCGACCCAGGCCCTGCGCCGTACCGACGGAGGTGACCGGTGAACACCGCCCTGCGCCGCCTGGCCACCATCACGATGGTGATGTTCCTGGTCCTGCTCTGCGGCACCACCTACGTGCAGTTCGTGCAGGCGTCCTCGCTGAACAACGACCCGCGCAACGTCCGCACCCTGTACCGGGAGTACGGCAAGCCGCGTGGCCCGATCATCGTCGACGGCCAGGTGATCGCCGAGTCCACCCCGGTCGACGACCCCTACGGCTACCAGCGGACCTACCTGCAGCCGGAGCTGTACTCGACGGTCACCGGCTTCTACTCGGTGGTCAACGGCGGCTCCGGCCTGGAGCGCGCGGCCAACGACCTGCTGACCGGTTCCGCGGATTCGCTGTTCTGGCAGCGGGTGCAGGACCTGGTCACCGGCCGCCAGCCGCAGGGTTCCTCGGTGGAGCTGACCCTGGACCCGGCCGCCCAGCAGGCCGCCGTCGACGCGCTCGGCGGCCAGCAGGGCGCGGTGGTCGCACTGGAGCCGTCCACCGGCAAGATCCTGGCGATGGTGTCCACTCCGGGCTTCGACCCGAACGCGCTGGCCACCCACGACACCGCCGCGGCCAACACCGCCTACCAGGACCTGCTGAACGCCGACGGCAACCCGCTGCGCAACAAGACCATCCAGGAGAACTACCCGCCCGGGTCGACGTTCAAGCTGGTCACGGCGGCGGCCGCCCTGGAGTCCGGTGACTACACCCCGGAGTCCGTGCTGTCCGCGCCGACGCAGTACACCCTGCCGGGCACCCGGACCACGCTGCCCAACTTCGGCGGCGGCTCCTGCGGGGCGAACGACCAGACCACCCTGGCGAACGCGCTGCGGATCAGCTGCAACACCGCCTTCGCCTCGCTGGGCGTCGACCTCGGTGACGACGCGATCCGGGAGCAGGCCGAGAAGTTCGGCTTCGGCGACGACTCGCTGTCGGTCCCGATGCCGGTCGCCACCTCGACCTACCCGGAGGACCCGAACGCCGCGCAGACCGCGCTGACCGCGATCGGCCAGGAGTCGGTGCGCTCGACCCCGTTGCAGATGGCGATGGTCGCCTCCGCGATCGCGAACGACGGCGAGCTGATGACGCCGTACCTGATCGACACCGTGCGCACCGCCGACCTGGACGTGATCAGCCAGACCGAGCCGAGCCGGTACTCCCAGGCGGTCTCCGAGCAGACCGCCCAGCAGCTGACCGACATGATGCTCGGCGTCGTGCAGTCCGGCTCCGGCACCGCCGCGCAGATCAGCGGCGTCCAGGTGGCCGGCAAGAGCGGCACCGCGCAGACCGGCATCGAGGGCCAGTCCCCGCACGCCTGGTTCACCGCCTTCGCCCCGGCCGACGACCCGCAGGTCGCGGTCGCCGTGATCGTGCTGAACGGTGGCGACACCGGCTCGGAGGCCACCGGCGGCCGGGTCGCCGCGCCGATCGCCCGCGCGGTGATGGAGGCGGTGATCAACCAGTGAGGCCGGACACCGGGGTCGTGCTGGGCGGCCGCTACCGCCTGACCCGCCGGATCGCGGTCGGCGGGATGGGTGAGGTCTGGGTCGCGCACGACGAGGCGCTGGCCCGGGACGTCGCGGTCAAGGTGCTGCGCGAGGAGTTCGCCGGGGATGCCGGCTTCCTGGCCCGGTTCCGCACCGAGGCACGCAATGCCGGATCGCTGTCCCACCCGGGCATCGCCGCGCTCTACGACTACGGCGAGCAGCAGGGCAGCGCGTTCCTGGCGATGGAGTTGATCGTCGGCGACCCGATGAGCGACCTGCTGGACGCCGAACCGGTGATGGCGCCGCGCAAGCTGCTGCCGATCCTGTCCCAGGCCGCCCGCGCGCTGCACGTCGCGCACCAGGCCGGTGTGGTGCACCGGGACGTCAAGCCCGGCAACATCATGATCACGCCCACCGGCAAGGTGAAGCTGACCGACTTCGGCGTCTCGATGGCCAGCAACCAGGTGCCGATGACCGCCACCGGCATGGTGATGGGCACCGCGCAGTACCTGTCCCCCGAGCAGGCGGTGGGTGGCCCGGCCAGCGCCGCCTCCGACATGTACGCGCTCGGGATCATCGCCTACGAGGCCACCGCCGGGAAGCGCCCGTTCACCGGTGCCACCGCGGTCGACATCGCGGTCGCGCACGTGAACCAGGCGGTCCCGCCGCTGCCCGCG
The DNA here is from genome assembly GCF_012396125.1 of Cellulomonas denverensis. GTDB lineage: Bacteria > Actinomycetota > Actinomycetes > Actinomycetales > Cellulomonadaceae > Cellulomonas > Cellulomonas denverensis. The sequence goes on from NZ_JAAXOX010000013.1 coordinate 90,032, forward strand.
CACGTCGACCCGGCGCTCGCCCGGCTGATCATGCGGCTGCTGGCCAAGGACCCGGTCGAGCGCCCCGGCACCGCCGAGGAACTGGCCGACCTGCTGGACGCCCTGGTCCCCCGCACCCCGGCCTCCGGCACCCCGTCGATCGCCCCGCCACCTGCCGTGCGGCCCGCATCGATCCCGGTCGGCGGCCGCACCCGTGGCGGCGCACACCGGCGGCCGTCGGCGGACGGGGCGACCCGGGTCCGCGGCCAGGCCGAGGCACCCGACTCCCGGCCGGCGCACCAGACGCCGCCGCCGGCCTTCGACCCCCGCACCGGGCGACCGGTGGGTGGCCGCACCCCGGCGCGGCCCAGTGCCCCGGCCCGGGCGCACGCCCGCACCGGCCGGCGACTGGACCGGATGCAGGTCCGCTGGCCGCTGCTGGCGCTGGCGGTGCTGGTGGTGGCGCTGCTCGGCGCCGCGCTGGCCGACCGGATCATCGGCTCGGCCGACCCGTTCGGCGTCGATCACGATCCGGGCACGACGAGTGTGGGCCGCATCGTGGCGGCAGTGGACAATGACATGATGCGCGAGCGTGCGACCGGAGTGGATCCGGACGCCCTGACGACGACAGTGAAGGACGCCTAGTGGTGGACGACGGATCCCGGATCCTCGCCGGACGGTACGAGGTCGGCGAGCTCATCGGCCGCGGCGGCATGGCCGAGGTGCACATCGGGCACGACACCCGGCTGGGCCGCACCGTGGCGATCAAGATCCTGCGCTCCGACCTGGCACGCGACCCGTCGTTCCTGGCGCGGTTCCGCCGGGAGGCGCAGGCGGCCGCGGCACTGAACCACCCGGCGATCGTCGCGGTCTACGACACCGGCGAGGACACCTTCACCGACCCGACCGGCGCCGTCTCGCACGTGCCGTTCATCGTGATGGAGTACGTCGAGGGCCACACCGTCCGCGACATCCTCCGGGACGGTCAGGCCGTGCCGATCGAGGAGGCGATCGAGATCACCTCCGGCGTGCTGTCCGCGCTGGAGTACTCGCACCACGCCGGCATCGTGCACCGCGACATCAAGCCCGCGAACGTGATGCTGACCCCGACCGGTGCGGTCAAGGTGATGGACTTCGGCATCGCCCGTGCGGTGGCCGACTCGGCCGCCACCATGACCCAGACCCAGGCGGTGATCGGCACCGCGCAGTACCTGTCGCCCGAGCAGGCCCGCGGCGAGACCGTCGATGCCCGCTCCGACCTGTACTCCGCCGGCTGCCTGCTGTTCGAGCTGCTGACCGGCCGACCGCCGTTCATCGGCGACTCGCCGGTCGCGGTGGCCTACCAGCACGTCCGGGAGATCGCCCCGGCGCCCAGCTCGATCGCCTCCGACGTGCCCGAGGTGCTGGACCGGATCTGCGCCAAGGCGCTCGCCAAGGAGCGCGACCACCGCTACGCCTCGGCCGCCGAGTTCCGTGCCGACCTGGAGGCCGCCGCCCGCGGTGGGCACGTCGCCGCCCCGGCACTGGCCGCCGCCGGCCTGGCCGCCGCCACCCAGGTGATGTCCCCACAGACCGCCGAGGCGACCCAGGTGATGCCCGGCACCGCCCCCGCCTGGGCGCCGACCGCGATCGAGCCGACGGGCCCGGACGCCGACGCGGAGGACGAGGAGGAGGGCAAGTCCAAGAAGTGGCTCTGGATCACCCTCAGCATCGTCGGCGTGCTGGCGGTCGCCGGGCTGATCTGGGTGCTGCTGCAGGGCAACGAGTCCGACCAGCCGCCACAGGTCACCATCCCCGCGGTCGCCGGGGAGGCCGAGGCCGACGCCACCACCGAGCTGCAGGACCTCAATCTGGAGGTCCGCCGGGTGGACGAGCCCTCCGCCACGGTCGCCGCCGGCATGGTCACCAGGACCGACCCGGCCGAGGGCACCTCGGTGGACGAGGGCTCGACCGTCTCGCTGTACGTCTCCACCGGCCCCGACTCCGCCTCGGTGCCCGACGTCACCGGGATGAGCCAGGAGCAGGCACGTGACCAGCTGGAGGCCGCCGGCTTCCAGGTCGGCAACGTGACCTCCGAGAACAGTCCCGACCAGCCCGCCGACCGGGTCTTGCGCACCGAGCCCGCCAAGGGCCAGGCCGTCGATGCCGGGTCCGAGATCACCCTGGTGGTCTCCACCGGCCAGGTCGACCTGCCGAATCTGGTCGGCCAGGCCCAGGCGGACGCCCAGGCCACCCTGAGCGGTCTCAAGCTCTCCGCGGTGATCCAGACGCAGGAGACTGCCGATGCGGAACCCGGCACCGTGATCAACCAGGACCGCGCCGCCGGGCCGGTGCCGCAGGGGTCGACGATCACGCTGACCGTCGCCGCCGCGCCCACCACGGTGACCATCCCGGACGGCATCGTCGGGATGAGCTCGGAAGAGGCGACGTCAGCGCTGCAGGACCTCGGGCTGACCGTCCGCACCGACGGCGCCCAGTCCGAGACCGTGCCGGAGGGCGACGTGATGTCGGTGCAGCCGTCGGCCGGTAGCTCGGTCCCGATCGGCAGCACGGTGACGATCACGGTGTCCGAGGGGGCGCCGACCAGCAACAACAGCGGCGGTGGCGGGAACGGCAACAACGCCGGAGGCAACTGACCCGGACGCGACAGGACCCCGGCACCTGAGGGTGCCGGGGTCCTGTGCTGTTCCGGCCCGCGAAGTGCCGGGCAGGGTCGGGCGTCGATGGGCCAGCGGGTACTGCCGGTGGGTCAGTCGCGCACCAGCGGCCGCAGGTCGGCGGAACGGGCCACGGCGTCGGGGTCCCCGGTCAGGGCGAGCCAGTTCGCCAGCATCCGGTGGCCGCCCTCGGTGAGCACCGACTCCGGGTGGAACTGCACCCCGTGCAGCGGCAGCTCCCGGTGCTGCAGACCCATGATGATGCCGTTCGCCCGGGCGGTGACCACCAGCTCGTCGGAGACCGTGTCGTCCACCACCGCCAGCGAGTGGTAGCGGGTCGCGGTCAACGGGGTCGGCAGGCCGGCGAACACTCCCTCACCGTCGTGCTCCACCCGGCTGGTCTTGCCGTGCATCAGCTCCGGCGCATGGGTCACCGTCCCGCCGAAGACCTCACCGAGCGCCTGGTGCCCGAGGCAGACCCCGAGCATCGGCACCCCGGCCTCGGCACAGTCCCGGATCACCTGCATCGACGCGCCGGCCTCCGCGGGGGTGCCGGGGCCGGGTGAGACCAGCACGCCGTCGAAGCCCTCGCGCTCGGCGGCCGGCGGCACGGCATCGTTCCGGACCACCACGGTCTCGGCACCCAGCTGATTCAGGTACCCGACGATGGTGTAGACGAAGGAGTCGTAGTTGTCCACGACCAGGATGCGGCTGACCACAGGGCTACTCCTCGCCGACGGTGGCGTCGTTGAACGGCATGAACGGGGCGATCTCCGGGAACACCCAGAGGAAGCAGGCGGCCAGCACCCCGGCCGCCAGGATGAGCAGGATCAGGGCCCGGATCACGGCGGGTCCGGGAAGGTGGCGCCACAGCCAGCCGTACATCAGAGCTCAACACCTTCCAGCTCGGCGGGGATGCCCTCGGAGGTGGGCGCCCAGTACTCGAACTCGCCCCACACGATGTACCGCTCACGGGCGGAGAACATCGGGTGGCAGGAGGTCAGGGTGATCAGGCGGCGGGTCGCGGTCTCGTTGGTGACGGAGGGGTCCTCCGGGTCGGGGGCGATCGTCCACACGTCCTGCGGCATCACGATGTCCGAGCCGGTCACCCGGTAGACGTACCAGGTGTCCTGGGTCCAGACCACGATCGGGTCGCCGGGCTGCAGCTCCGCGATCCGGTTGAACGGCTTGCCGTAGGTGGTGCGGTGCGCGGCCAGCGCGAAGTTGCCCAGCCCGCCGGGCATCGCCGCCCCGTCGTAGTGCCCGACACCGAGCGGGTTCAGCACGTTCGGCCGGTCGGTGCCCTGAGTGATCGTCCGGGTCGGTTCCCCGTCCCAGCGCGGCACCCGCATCGAGGCGAACGTGGTCAGGTACTCGGGCTGCTCCATCACCGGCGGGTCGTCGTACCGCGGGGTGACGATGCCGGTGGCCTGCTCGATCGGGTCGTTCCACCCGCCGGCCTCCACCACGGCTGCCTGCTCGCGGTTGCCCTCGACGTCCGTCCACCACAACTGCCAGCCCAGGAAGGCCAGCAGCAGCACCCCGCAGGTGATCAGCAGCTCGCCGACCACCCCGACGAACCCGAGCACGAACCCGCCGAACCCACCACGACGACCGGCGGGGCGCTCGTGCCGCTGCCGGGTGTCGGAGCGCCGGGCGCGCCGGGTCTCGGGTGCGGGTCCGGCGATCGCCTCGTCGAACCCGGGCCAGGTCGGGTCGGTGCCGCTCATCCTGCGGAGTCCTCCTGATCGGAATTGCCCGATCCGCCCGCGGCGGCGACCAGCCCCGGCAGGATCTCGGTCCCCGCCGGCACACTGGCATAGGTCAGATCGGCGGGGCCATCGTAAGCGGGCAAGCTGAGATCCTGGCGCTCCTGCACCGACCAGCCCAGACCGACCGCCGCCACCCAGCTCTTGTACGCCCGGATCGCCGGGTCCGAGTCCAGTGCCTCCATCAGTGCCGCGGGGTCCCCGATCGCCGTGACCACGTAGGCCGGCGAGTACCGGCGGCCCTGCAGGGACAGCACGTTGCCGATGCACTGGAACGCACTGGTCGAGATCACCCGCTGGTCCATCAGCATCATCGCCTCGGCGCCACCGGCCCACAGCGCGTTGATCACCGCCTGCAGGTCCTGCTGGTGCACCACCAGGTCGTCCGCCCCCACCCCGGCCGGCCGCGGACCGTTCGGATCGGCGTCGTCGAGTTCGACCACCAGCCCCTCACCGGTCACCGGCACCTGCCCGGACGCCACCTCCGCCGCCACCCCCGCCGAGGACCAGTCGATCCCGGACTGCGCGTTCTGTTCCGCGGTCAACCGGTCGACCTCGCCGCGGAGCTCCTCCACCTGCGCGGCCAGGCGTTCCCGGCGGGCATCCTCGTTGGCCTGCAACCCCGGCAGGTCGACCGCCTGGCGCTCGTCGCTGCCGCGGGACAGCCGGGCGTTCGCCGTGAACAGCGTCCCGGCCAGTGCCATCACCACGCCCACGCTGATCGTGCCGCGCAGGGCGTGCCGGCGCCGGGCGCGGTGCTGGTGGTGTTCCGGGCGCTGCTGGGGCTGTTCGGCGTGCTGCTGCTGGTGTTCCGGGCGTGCCGGGGCAGGCCCATGACCGGACCGGTTCGTCACCTGGTCCGGGGCCTCGGAGTCACCGGTCTGCTCGGCCACGCACCCTCCTCGGGGTCGACGCCACTACGCTAGTCACATTGTCCGGCCATCTCGGCGGCCCGCCCGGTCGGATCCGGTCGAGGCCATGAAGTCAGGAGCATCCCCGTGCCGAAGTCGAGGACGCGGAAGAAGGCGCAGTACACCGCCCCCCAGCAGAAGGCGGCGCCGAAGGTCGGCAACCCCGTGTGGTTCGTGCCGGTCGTGATCGGTCTGCTGGTGCTGGCCCTGGCCTGGATCGTGGTCACCTACCTCACCAGCTTCGACTACCCGATCCCGGCGATCGGTGCCTGGAACCTCGCGGTCGGCTTCGGCTTCGCGCTGGTCGGCCTCGGGATGCTGACCCGCTGGCAGTGACCCGGGCCTGACCCGCACGACCAGGCCTGATCCGCACGGCCGGGCCTGACCCGCACGACCGGCCCGGAGCGCGCGCCGGCCACCGGCTGCGCATCCCGGCCGACGGGGTCCGCGCCCCGGGTGCCGGTTCCCACGGCAGACAAGACCCGCGCCGCGACCACCGTGAGCACGGCGAGGGCGAGAGTGCACGAGTGCACGCCTCAGCACGCGGGAAGCGTGCATTCGCGCAACCTCGACCTGCCAACACCGGAACAGCCGCAGGCGCGCCCGGCGACCCCAGCCCTTCACCGTTCGCCGATCCCACGCCCGGCCCCGCGGCGCCGAGAGTGCACGAATGCACGCCTCAGCACGCGGGAAGCGTGCATTCGCGCAACCTCGACCTGCCAACACCGGCACAGCCGCCGGCGCGCCCGGCGACCCCAGCCCTTCACCGTTCGCCGATCCCACGCCCGGCCCCTGCGCCCGGCCCGCACTCGACCTTGCCGGCCCCGCGCGGTTTCCCCAGCCGCCGCCGGTTCATCCCCAGACACACCCCCGCGCGTCCCCAGGCCCCTCGGCCCGGATCCATGCGGTCTGCACCGTGTTGACGCCCCCACTGTCCCCAGCAGTGGACAGCCCTGTGGATAACTACACCGGTGTAATTCCACACCTGTGAGTAACTCTGGGGACGGGGTCAGCGGGCCGAGAACCTGCTGGTGGGAGGCTCGTCCGGGCCTCAGCCGAAGAAGCCGTGCTGCGCGTACAGCAGCACCGGGACGGCGACCAGCGCGACCAGAGTGATCGCGCTGGCGCCCACCGCAGCCAGGTGCTGCCGGGCCCGTGGGGTGTAGGCGAACACCGCCCCGAGCGCGGCGCCGACGATCAGGCCGCCGAGGTGCGCCTGCCAGGCCACCCCGGGCAGCACGAAGCCGAGCACCGCGTTGATCGCGATTACGCCGATGATCGCGCCCGCCGACCGGCCGACCCGGCGCAGCACGACCAGCACCGCGCCGAACAGCCCGAACACCGCGCCGGAGGCGCCATACAGCCCGGTGAACCAGCCGCCGTCGGCTGCGGCGAACGCCATGAACATGACCGACCCGGCCAGCGCGCTCAGCAGGTACAGCGCCAGGAACCGCCAGCGCCCGAACGCCTGCTCCAGGAACGGTCCCACCGAGTACAGCGCGACCATGTTGAACAGCAGGTGGAACGGCTGGTTCGGCGCGTGCAGGAACGCCGCGGTCAGGAACCGCCAGGGCTCCTGCTCCCCGAAGTAGGGCACGAAGTAGAGCGCATTCGTCCACCCATCAGCTACCTGCTGCAGCAGGTAGCTGACCACGCACAACCCGATCAGGGTCAGCGTGACCACCGGGCGGCCCTGGCGCGCCACCCCGCCGAAGATCGTGCGGTTGGCCGGCGTCCGGGCGGCGGCCTCGCGCACGCAGTCGACGCACTGGACACCGACCGCGGCCGGGCGCTGGCACTCCGGGCAGGTCGGCCGGTTGCACCGCTGGCACCGCACGTACGAGACGCGGTCCGGGTGCCGGGGGCAGACCGGCGGCGGGGGAGTGGGCGCAGCGCCCGGCTGCGGGTAGCTCATCGGTGTCTCAGGCCTCGATGGTCACCGACTCGATCACCACGTCCTGCGACGGCCGGTCGCCCGGGCCGGTGCGGGTGGTGGCGATCTCGTCCACGACCTTCTTCGAGTCCTCGTCGGCGACCTTGCCGAAGATGGTGTGCTTGCCGTTCAGGTGCGGGGTCTCGGTGACCGTGATGAAGAACTGCGAGCCGTTGGTGCCGCCGACCTTGCCGGTGATCGGGTCACGGCGCAGACCGGCGTTCGCCATCGCGAGCAGGTACGGCTCGGAGAACCGCAGCTCGGGGTGGATCTCGTCGTCGAAGGAGTAGCCCGGGCCGCCGGTGCCACGCCCGAGCGGGTCGCCGCCCTGGATCATGAAGCCGTCGATCACCCGGTGGAAGATGACGCCGTCGTAGAGCGGGGTGTTCTTCTGCTCGCCGGTCGCCGGGTCGGTCCAGGTCTTCTCGCCCGTGGCCAGCCCGCGGAAGTTCTCCACGGTGACGGGTGCGTGGTTCGGGAACAGCTCCAGGCGGATGTCGCCCCGGTTCGTGTGCAGAGTCGCGTACATACGGTCATCTTCGCACGGGGGTCTGACCACCGGCCGAGTGAAGACCCTGTGCCGGTGTGCCCGTTCCGGGGTGCCTGCCACCTGCGCGAAGGCCGACACAGTGGCAGAGTGGGAGGTCATTCGACCAGCGTGGAGCGGGAGTGAGTGGACATGCCCTTTCTGACCCGACGGAGCAAGCTCGATCGCGTCGCCGACAAGTTGCAGGCCGAGCGCCTGAAGGACCAGACCGCCGACGTGGGTGCCGCCCTGGCCGAGGTGCGGGCCAAGGCCGCTGACCAGGCCGGGAAGCTCGCCGTCGTCGCCAAGGAACAGGCGGTGGAGAAGGCCGGGACCGCCCGCGAGGCGGCCGGTCACGCCGTGGAGTGGACCCAGCCCCGGGTGGAGGCCGCCATCGAGTGGCTGCTGCCCCGGCTCGACCACCTCTACAAGGAGAGCGTGAAGGCCGCCGCCCCCCGGGTGGAGAAGGCCGCGGAGAAGGCCGGCCCGGTGATCGACACTGCGCACGACAAGCTGGTGGACGATCTGCTGCCCAAGCTGGTCGCCGCGGTGAACGAGGCCGCCGACCGGGCCGGCACCGCCGTCGCCCAGGCCGCCGACCGGGCGCAGGACGCCCCGGCGAAGCTGACCAAGGACAGCAAGAAGGCCGCCAAGGCGATCGAGAAGGCCGAGAAGCCCAAGGGCAAGGCCGGCAAGCGGTTCCTGATCGTCGCGACCGTGGTCGGTGCCGGTGCCGCGGTGTTCGCCTGGAGCCGCTCGCGGACCCAGAACGACCCGTGGGCCGAGCCCTGGGAGCCCGAGGCCCCGACCGGCGACCAGGTGCGCGCCCGCGCCCAGGCCGTCCGCGAGGACCTGAACGACCAGCTCGGCGACGCCGCGGAGGCCGTGGGCGAGGCCGCCGGTGAGGCGGTCGCCAAGAGCCGTGAGGCCGGCAAGAAGGTCGCGGAGAAGGCCGCCGAGGTCCGTGAGGCAGCCACCGAGCGTGCCCAGGACGTGCAGGAGAAGGTCGCCGAGGCGACCGAGAAGGTGCAGGACGCCGCCAAGAAGGCCGCCCCGCGCCGCAGCCCGGCCAAGAAGCCGGAGGGCGAGGCCGACCAGGCCTGACCCACCCGAACACGACGGCCCGGTCCCCGCACGGGGGCTGGGCCGTCGTCATGTCACGCCCGCAGCACCTTCGCCATCGGCTTGCCCTTGGCCAGCTCGTCGACCAGCTTGTCCAGCCAGCGGATCTGCTGCATCAGCGGGTCCTCGACGTTCTCCACCCGCACCCCGCACACCACGCCGGTGATCAGGTCGGTGTGCGGGTTCATCGGCGCCGCCGCGAAGAAGTCCTCGAAGGTGGTCTCCGCCGCCAGGTGCGCCCGGAATTGCTCGTCGGTGAACCCGGTCAGCCAGAGGATGACCTCGTCCACCTCCGCGGCGGTCCGGCCCTTGCGCTCGGCCTTGGCGACGTACGCCGGGTACACCGACGCGACGCTCTGGCGGAAGATCCGGCTCATGGCGCCGAGGCTACTCGCGGTGCGCCCCGTGTTCAGCCGCCGAACGCCCGGGCCAGCACCTGGTGGTCGCAGTTGCCGCCGGTGAGCACCACGGCGACCCGGCGACCCCGGTTCAGCTCCCGGTCCCGCACGGCCGCGGCCAGTGCGATCGCGCCGGCCGGTTCGGCGAGGTTGTGCGTGGCCCGGTACAGCAGTGCCATCGCGTCCAGCGCCTCCTGGTCGGCGGCCCGCTCGATCCGGGACGCACCGGCGACGACGACAGCCACCGCGCCGGGGTCCGGGATCCGGCAGGCCACGCCGTCGATCAGGGTGTCCGCGGCGTCGGTGGCCACCGGCTCACCCCGGTCGAAGGACAGTGCATAGGCCGGTGCCCGGTCCGCGACCACGCCGACGACCTCCGCGCCGGAGCCGATCAGGTCCCGCACCGCGATGTTCGCGCAGATCCCCGAGCCCATCCCGACCGGCACATAGACCACATCCAGCCCGGGCACGTCCTCGTGCAGCTCGGCGGCATAGGTGGCGACACCCTCGACCAGCCACGGGTGCACCGGCGGCACCGGCACCAGGCCGCGCTGGTCCGCCAGCACCCGGGAGTGGTCGACCGCCGCCTGGAAGTCCCGGCCGTGCACGATCAGCTCGGCCCCGAAGGCCTCGGTCGCGGCGTTCTTGTCCGGGGAGTTGCCCTCCGGCACCACGATCGTCACCGGCACCCCGGCGGCGGCGCCGGCGAAGGCCAGCGACTGCGAGTGGTTCCCGCGGCTGGCCGAGATCACGCCGGCACCCGGTCGCTCGTCGGCGTGGTGGGCCATGAAGGTCAGCCCGCCCCGGACCTTGAACGCCCCGGTCGGATTGTGGTTCTCGTGCTTGATCCAGGTCGTGGTGCCGGTGGCGGCCTCGATCAGCGGCCAGCGGTAGGCGGCGGACCGGGGGACGTGCCGGGCCACCACGTCCCGGGCGTGATCGAGGGTGTCGGCGGTCAGGTGCAGCTCGCGAGGCTCCATCGGCCCATCCAAGCGTGACCGGCCAGGTGGGGGAAGGGACGGCCATAACGGAACGAGACCCCGACCGGCAGCCGGAGTCTCGTGTGGGTGGAGCCAAGGGGACTCGAACCCCTAACCCCCTGCTTGCAAAGCAGGTGCGCTACCAATTGCGCCATGGCCCCGTGCGGGCCGGTGATGCAGCCCTGGGTGGTCAGTCGACCGAGTCGGTGACCTCGGCCCACAGGTCCCGGTCGTCCCGCTCGGCGGCGTAGCGCGTGTAGGCCACGTAGCCGACGGCGGCGACGGCCGCGAGGAGCAGGAGCTTCTTCATGGGATCCCCCAGGTGGGCTCGGGAGTGGGCCTAAGAGGACTTGAACCTCTGACCTCTTCCTTATCAGGGAAGCGCTCTAACCGTCTGAGCTATAGGCCCGTGTCACGCGGTGCGGACCGGATGAGGTTACCCGATCACAGCCCGTGCACCCAAACCGTGGCCGGTCCCGCAGACACGGGACCGGCCACGACGGGGATGTCAGTCGTCGGTCATGGTCAGGTGCACGCCACCGACCAGGGCCGCGGAGATGTTGTAGATGAAGGCGCCGATCGTGCTGAGCGCGGTGATCAGGAAGACGTTGATGATCGAGATCAGCGCGGTGGCGGAGATGACCCGGTCGTAGGCGACGTAGTCGAGCAGGTCGAACTCGGAGTCGGCCAGGATCTCGGTGACCAGGTCGTTGATGCTGCTGAACACGTGCATGCCGTTCAGGGCGAGCCAGATCGCGCTCACCGCGACGACCAGCATGATGCCGATCGCGAAGGACACCAGGAACGACAGCTTCATCACGGACCACGGGTCGATCCGGGACACCGCGAGCCGCACCCGGCGCGGACCGGCATCGCCGGCGGCCGAGGTCGCGGGCTTGCTGGGCCGGTCCTTGGCCGGGCGCTCCGCCACCGGGGTCAGGGTGACCGCGGGGGTCCCGGTGGACTCCTGGGCGGCCGGGGTCGCCGGGGCGGAAGTCGCCGGGGTGCTCGGGGCCTCGGGTGCCTTGGTGGCGGTCGTGGCGGACGGACCGCTGGACTTCACCGCGGCACCCCGGGCGGCCGCGCCGGAACGCGGGGCGGATCCGGTGGACTTGCTCGCGTCGCTGCCCGACTTCTTGCGCGGCGGGATCGACGGCGGCTTCGGACTGCTCACTCGTCGGCCTCCTCGGTGGTGTCGTCAGCGACCGGGGAGTCCGGCGCTGTGCTGGCGGGGGCGGTGCCGTCCGTGGCCGGTGCTCCCAGTTCGTCGTCCACGGTACCGGCATCCTCCTCGACCTGACGTTCGCTGTTGCGCGCCACGGCGATGATCCGGTCGTTCTTGTCCGGCTTGGCGAAGATGACGCCCTGGGTGGTGCGGCCGGTCGCATTGACCTCGCTGACCGCCGAGCGGACGATCTTGCCCCGCTCCATGATGACCATCACCTCGTCGTCGGTGTCGACCACCAGCGCGCCGACCAGGTCACCGTTGGACTCGGGCAGGTTGGCCACCTTGATGCCGAGTCCGCCACGGCCCTGCTGGCGGTAGTTGTCCACGGTCAGGGCGGTGCGCTTGGCGATGCCGCCCTCGGTAACGGTGAACAGGAAGGCGTCCTCCCGGACCACGTCCATGGCCAGCAGGTCGTCGTCGCCGCGGAACTTCATCCCGGTGACGCCGGAGGTCGCCCGGCCCATCGGCCGCAGGGTGTCGTCGGAGGCGGTGAACCGGACCGACTGGCCCTTGCGGGACACCAGGATCAGGTCCTGGCCGGAGTCGACGATCCGGGCGGACACCAGCTCGTCCGGGCGGCCGTCGGCGTCCTCGCGCAGGTTGATCGCGATCACGCCGCCGGTCCGGTTGGTGTCGTACTCGGTCAACCGGGTCTTCTTCACCAGGCCGGACCGGGTGGCCAGCACCAGGTACTCGGCGGCGTCGTAGGTGCGGATGTCCAGCACCTGGGCGATCTTCTCCCCGGGCTGGAAGGCCAGCAGGTTCGCCACGTGCTGGCCCTTGGCGTCCCGGCCGCCCTCGGGCAGCTCGTAGGCCTTGGCCCGGTACACCCGGCCGAAGTTGGTGAAGAACAGCAGCCAGTTGTGCGTGGTGGTGACCGAGAAGTGGTCGACGATGTCGTCCTCACGCAGCGTGGCGCCACGCACCCCCTTGCCGCCGCGCTTCTGAGCACGGTAGGCGTCGGTGCGGGTGCGCTTGGCGTACCCGCTGCGGGTGATGGTGACGACGATGTCCTCCTCGGCGATCAGGTCCTCGACCGACACCTCGCCGTCGTAGGGCAGGATCGTGGTCCGCCGCTCGTCGCCGTACCGGTCGACGATCTCGTCCAGCTCCTCGCGGACGATGGACCGCTGCCGGTCGGCGGACTCCAGGATCGCCCGGTACTCGGTGATCTCGGCCTCGAGCTTGGCGTAGTCGTCCAGGATCTTCTGCCGCTCGAGCGCGGCCAGCCGGCGCAGCTGCAGGGTGAGGATCGCGTTGGCCTGGATCTCGTCGATCTCCAGCAGCGCCATCAGGCCGGCCCGGGCCTCGTCGACGTCGGGGGAGCGGCGGATCAGCGCGATCACCTCGTCCAGCGCGTCCAGCGCCTTGAGGTAGCCGCGGAAGATGTGGATGGCCTCCTCGGCCTTCCGCAGCCGGAAGCTGGTCCGGCGCTGGATCACGTCGATCTGGTGCGAGGTCCAGTGCCGGATGAAGGCGTCCACGCTCAGCGTGCGCGGCACCCCGTCGACCAGGGCGAGCATGTTCGCGCCGAAGGTCTCCTGCAGCTGGGTGTGCTTGTACAGGTTGTTCAGCACGACCTTGGCGACCGCGTCGCGCTTGAGCACGATCACCAGGCGCTGGCCGGTGCGGCCGGAGGTCTCGTCCCGGATGTCGGCGATGCCCTGCACCCGGTTGTCCCGGACCAGGTCGGCGATCTTCTTGGCCAGGGTGTCCGGATTGACCTGGTACGGCAGCTCGGTGACCACCAGGCAGATCCGGCCCTGGATCTCCTCGACCTCGACCACCGCGCGCATCGTGATCGAGCCGCGGCCGGTGCGGTAGGCCTCCTCAATGCCCTTGTGCCCGAGGATGGTCGCGCCGGTGGGGAAGTCCGGGCCCTTGATCCGGGTCAGCAGCGCGGCGAGCAGCTCCTCGTGGCTGGCCTCCGGGTGGTCCAGGTGCCAGCGGACACCCTCGGCCACCTCGCGCAGGTTGTGCGGCGGGATGTTGGTGGCCATCCCGACCGCGATGCCGGCCGAGCCGTTGACCAGCAGGTTCGGGAAGCGCGACGGCAGCACCGACGGCTCCTGGGTCCGGCCGTCGTAGTTGTCCTGGAAGTCGACGGTGTCCTCGTCGATGTCCCGGACCATCTCCATCGCCAGCGGCGCCATCTTGCACTCGGTGTACCGCGGGGCGGCCGCCGGGTCGTCGCCGGGGGAGCCGAAGTTCCCCTGCCCGGCCACCAGCGGGTAGCGAAGCGACCAGTCCTGGACCAGGCGGACCAGGGCGTCGTAGATCGCGGTGTCACCGTGCGGGTGGTACTTGCCCATCACGTCGCCGACCACGCGCGAGCACTTGGAGAACTGGCGGTCCGGGCGGTAGCCGCCGTCGTACATCGCGTACAGCACGCGGCGGTGCACGGGCTTGAGGCCGTCCCGGACCTCGGGCAGGGCGCGGCCCACGATCACGGCCATCGCGTAGTCCAGGTACGACTGCTGCATCTCGAGCTGCAGGTCGACCTGTTCGATGTTGCCGTGCTGGATGTTGTCGCCGGTCAGTTCGGTCACGAACTCAATCCTTCGTCAGGTGCGGGGAGGCTCAGATGTCCAGGAAGCGCACGTCGCGCGCGTTCTGCTGGATGAAGGTGCGGCGGGACTCGACGTCCTCACCCATCAGGGTGGAGAAGACGCTGTCGACCGCCGCGGCCTCCTCGAGCGTGACCTGGAGCAGGGTGCGGTGCTCCGGGTCCATCGTGGTGTCCCACAGCTCGGAGTAGTCCATCTCACCCAGGCCCTTGTAGCGCTGGATGCCGTTCTCCTTGGGGATCCGCTTGCCGTTCGCCTGGCCGTCCGCCAGCACCGCGTCCCGCTCCCGGTCGGAGTACACGTAGTCGTGCGGGGAGTTCGACCACTTGATCCGGTACAGCGGCGGCTGGGCCATGTACACGTGGCCCTGGATGATCAGGTCCGGCATGTACCGGTACAGCAGGGTGAGCAGCAGGGTCCGGATGTGCTGGCCGTCCACATCGGCGTCGGCCATCAGCACGATCTTGTGGTACCGCAGCTTGCTGACGTCGAAGTCCTCGCCGATCCCGGTGCCGAAGGCCGTGATCAGCGCCTGCACCTCCGCGTTGCCCAGGGCCTTGTCCAGCCGGGCCCGCTCGACGTTCAGGATCTTGCCGCGCAGCGGGAGGATCGCCTGGGTCCGCGGGTTGCGCCCCCGGACCGCCGAACCGCCGGCCGAGTCACCCTCGACGATGAAGATCTCGCACTCGGCGGCGTTGTTGGACTGGCAGTCCTTCAGCTTGCCGGGCATCGAGTTGGACTCCAGCAGGCCCTTGCGCCGGGTCGCCTCGCGCGCCTTGCGGGCCGCCATCCGGGCCTGGGACGCCTGGATCGCCTTGCGGATCACGTCCCGGGCCTCGTTCGGGTGCGAGTCCAGCCAGTCGCCGAGCTGCTCGTTGACCACCCGCTGGACAAAGGTCTTGGCCTCGGTGTTGCCCAGCTTGGTCTTGGTCTGGCCCTCGAACTGCGGCTCGCCGAGCTTGACCGAGATCACCGCGGTCAGGCCCTCGCGGATGTCGTCGCCGGTGAGGTTGTCGTCCTTCTCCTTGAGGATGCCCTTGTCCCGGGCGTACCGGTTGATCAGCGAGGTCATCGCCGCCCGGAAGCCCTCCTCGTGGGTGCCGCCCTCGGTGGTGGCGATCGTGTTCGCGTAGGTGAACACCGACTCCGAGTAGGCGCTGGTCCACTGCAGGGCGATCTCCAGCGAGATCTTGCGCTCGGTGTCCTCGGACTCGAAGTCGATGACCTCCGGGTGGATCAGCTCGACCTTCTTGGTGGAGTTCAGGTGCGTGACGTAGTCGACCAGGCCGCCGTCGTACTTGTAGCTCACCGTTCGCGGGCCCTGCCCGGAGGCGGACTCGGCGCCGGTGACCTCGTCGTCCACGTCCCGGGCCTGGGGGCGCTCGTCGGTCAGCGTGATCCGCAGGCCCTTGTTCAGGAAGGCCATCTGCTGGAACCGCGACCGCAGGGTCTCGAAGTCGTAGTCGGTGGTCTCGAAGATCTCCGGGTCGGCCCAGAACGTCTGGGTGGTGCCGGTCTCCTCGGTGGCCTCGCCGCGCTGGATGTCGCCCTGCGGGTGACCGCCGTTGGCGAAGTCCATCCACCAGGCGTAGCCGTCCCGCTTCACCTCGCTGTGCACCCGGGTGGACAGCGCGTTCACCACGGAGATGCCCACGCCGTGCAGACCACCGGAGACCGCGTAGCCGCCGCCGCCGAACTTGCCGCCGGCGTGCAGGATGGTCATGACGACCTCAAGCGTCGGCTTGCCCTCGGTCGGGTGCATCTCGACCGGGATGCCACGGCCGTTGTCCGCGACCCGGACCCCGCCGTCGGCCAGCAGGGTGACCTCGATGGTGTCGCAGTAGCCGGCCAGCGCCTCGTCGACCGAGTTGTCCACCACCTCGTAGACCAGGTGGTGCAGGCCACGGGCGCCGGTGGAGCCGATGTACATGCCCGGGCGCTTGCGGACCGCCTCCAGCCCCTCGAGGACGGTGATCGCGGAGGCGCCGTAGTCGCCGCCGTTCGGCTTGGGTGTCTGATCGGCCACAGTCAGTGGTGCTCCTCAGTCCTGCGCACTCCCGGCATGCGGACACGACGCTCCCGTGACCACGGGGCGGGCGTTCCACGACGCTTCGGACGGCGCATCGGCGACCCGGTGCGGATCCACGCCGGGCATGACTGCACGATTCTACCCTCTCGCGGCCGGAGATTCGTGGTGGACCCGCGTGGAAACGGTGCGAGACGGGCCGCTGACGGCTTGAGGGGTGGGCGCGCGTACCCCTCCCCTGACCCGGGGGTCGCGGCGGCTCAGCCCCAGGTGTCCCGCGGGCCGCGTCCCTTGACCGATCGTTTACCCCGGCCGAAGCCCGGCCCGGCCGGTCCGAGCACCCGGACCTCGGTGACCACGCCCTGCCCGACATCCTCCGCCATCCGGCTGACCAGCTGCGGAGCCAGCAACTTCAGCTGCTGCGCCCAGGCGGTCGAGTCGGTCCGGACCACCAGGACGCCGTCGGTGAAGGTCTCCGGGGTGCAGTGGTCGGCGATCTGGTCCCCGACCACGTCCCGCCAGCGTCCGATCACCCCGCCGATCGAGATCTCCGGCACCCAGCCGCGGTCCCGGAACAGCATCGACATGGTCGCCGACACCGTCTGTGGGTCCCGCGGGTGCAGACCCGGACCACCACGATCGGCGGCGCTCAGTGGTGAACGCCGCGTAGCCTCCTGGCCGGGCCGGTAGCCCTTCGACCGGGCGACCGCCTTGAACCGGCCGAGGGCGAGCCGGGCCATCTGCGCGCCGGAGGTCAGGCCGTCCAGTTGCTCGCACACCGGGACGGTCGGGTCGAAGGACCCGTCACCGGACACGGGTGACCTCGGCGGACATCACGTCGAACCGGGCGCCGGCCAGCTGCTCCGGCACGTCCCCGGGCACCGCGGCGGTCACGAACACCTGCCGGGCACCGGCGACCATCGACGCCAGCCGCTGCCGGCGCTTGGCATCCAGCTCGGCGAAGACGTCGTCCAGCATCAGCACCGGCTCGCCGTCCGGACCCGAGTCGGCCACCCACAGATCCGCCTCGCCGTTGATCGTGCCCTCGACCGGCCCGTGGGTCAGCAGCTGGTAGGACGCCAGCCGTAGCGCCAGGGCGAAGGACCACGACTCACCGTGGCTGGCGTAGCCCTTGGCCGGCAGCCCGCCCAGGGTGAGCACCAGGTCGTCCCGGTGCGGCCCGACCAGGCACAACCCGCGCTCCAGCTCCTTGCGCCGCACCCGCTCCAGGGCGCGCAGCATGTCCGCCTGCACCGTCTCGAACGACCGCGGGCCGGCGTCCGGGGCCAGCTCGTCCGGGTCGGTGGCGTCCATCGACGACCGGTAGGTCAGCTCCGCCGCGCCCTGGCCGTCACTGACCTCGCGGTAGGACTCGGCCACATACGGGGTCAGCGCCGCCACCACCGCGTGCCGGGCCACGATCACCCGCGCCGCCAGCTCGGCCAGCTTGGCGTCCCAGATGTCCAGCGTGCTCAGGTCCAGATTCGACCGGGAGCCGCGGAACCCGGCCGCCGACTTCAGCAGCGCGGTCCGCTGGCGCACCACCCGGTCGTACTCGGAGAACACCCCGGCCAGCCGCGGCGTGATCTGCACGCACAGCGCGTCCACGAACCGCCGTCGGCCGTCCGGATCACCCTTGACCAGCGACAGGTCCTCCGGCGCGAACAGCACCGACCGCAGCGCGCCGATCACGTCCCGTGACCGGGACGGCGCCCCGTTCAGCTTGACCCGGTTGTGCCGCCCGGACCCGAGCTGGATGTCCAGCACCAGCGCCCGTTCGGAGCCGTCGTCCTGCGCCCGCACGATCCGGGACCGCACCACGGCCGCCGACGCCCCCGCACGGACCAGGGGGGCGTCGGACGGCACGCGATGGCTGCTGAACGTCGACACGTAGCCGATCGCCTCGACCAGATTCGTCTTCCCCTGCCCGTTCGGCCCGACGAAGGCCGTGATCCCCGGTTCGAAGGTCAGGTCGACCTGGTGGTAGGACCGGAAATCCGTCAGGGACAGGTGGGAGACGTACATGCCGGTGGGCGCTCAGCCCTCCGAGCGCACGCCCGCGGGCGTCCCACCGGCGACCTCGCCACCGGCGGACTTCACGGCGTGGCCCCCGAACTGCTGGCGCAGCGCGGCGACGGCCTTCATGGCGGGGGAGGTGTCCTGGCGGGACTGGAACCGGGCGAACAGCGCCGCGGTGATCACCGGCAGCGGCACGGCGGCGTCGATCGCCTCGTCCACGGTCCAGCGGCCCTCGCCGGAGTCGGCGACCCAGCCCTCGATCTCGTGGAAGTCCTGGTCCTCCTCCAGCGCCTTGACCAGCAGTTCCAGCAGCCAGGACCGGACCACGGTGCCGCGCTGCCAGGCCTTCACGGTGCCGGCGACGTCCTCGACGATGTCCTTGGCCTCGAGCAGCTCGTAGCCCTCGGCGTAGGCCTGCATCAGGCCGTACTCGATGCCGTTGTGCACCATCTTCGCGTAGTGCCCGGCGCCGACCTTCCCGGCGTGCACGAAGCCCTCGTCCCGGGGGCCCTCCGGCCGCAGCGCGTCGAAGACCGGCATCGCCCGCTCGACGTCCGCGGCGTCGCCGCCGACCATCAGGCCGTAGCCGTTCTCCAGGCCCCAGACGCCACCGGAGACGCCGACGTCCAGGTAGTGCACGTCCTTGGCGGCCAGCGAGTCGGCGTGGGTGCGGTCGTCGCCGTAATACGAGTTCCCGCCGTCGATCACCAGGTCACCGGCCGAGAGCAGACCGGAGAGCTCCTCGATCACCGCGTGGGTGACCGCGCCGGCCGGGACCATCACCCAGATGATCCGCTCACCGGCGGGCAGCGACTGCACCAGCTCGGTCAGGGAGGCGACGTCGGACACCTCGGGGTTCCGGTCGTAGCCGGTGACCTCGATGTCCGCGCGGCGCAGGCGCTCCCGCATGTTCGCGCCCATCCTGCCCAGTCCCACCAAGCCGATCCGCATGTCTCCACCTTTCTCGCCCGACAGCGCACGGGCCGACCCCGTGGTGACACCGCCGGTCGCCATTGTCCTGCGGGCGGACCGGGGATGACGACCGGAACGGCCGTCTGACCGGTCACACCGTCAGGAGGCGAACCGGATCGGCACCAGCAGGTACCGGTACTCCTTCAGGTCCTCGCCCTCCAGCGACTCCTGGCCGGTGAACTCCACCGGCTTGTTCGGGTGGGTGAAGGCCAGCCGGACGAACGGGGTGTTCAGCGCGCCGAGCCCGTCCAGCAGGAACTGCGGGTTGAAGGCCACCGCGATGTCGTCGCCGACCAGGGTGGCCTCCAGCGCCTCGGAGGCCTGGGCGTCGTCACCCTGACCGGCGTCCAGCACCACCTGACCCTCGGAGAAGGTCAGCCGGATCGGGGTGTTCCGCTCGGCGACCAGGGCGACGCGCTTGGCGGCATCGGTCAGCAGCTGGGTGTTGACCACGGCGTGGATCGGCGACTCGTCCGGGAACAGCCGGCGCACCGGCGGGTAGTCGCCGTCGACCAGCAGGGACGTGGTGTGCCGGCCGCCGGCCTCGAAGCCGATCAGGTCCACGCCCTGACCGGTGGCCAGGCCGACGTTCACCGAGCCGGAGGCGCCGAGCGACTTCGCGGCGTCGTTCAGCGTGCGGGCCCGGACCAGCGCGACCTCGGAGATCGACGGGTCGGCGGGCTTCCAGACCAGCTCGCGCAGCGCGAGGCGGTAGCGGTCGGTCGCCAGCAGGGTGACCTTCTCGCCCTCGATCTCGACCCGCACGCCGGTGAGCAGCGGCAGGGTGTCGTCGCGGCTGGCGGCCACGGTGACCTGGGCGACCGCCTTGGTCAGCTCGTCGCCGTCGACGGTGCCGGACAGCCCGGGCATCGCCGGCAGCTGCGGGTAGTCCTCCACCGGCATGGTGAGCAGGGTGAAGCGGCTGGCGCCACAGGTGACCGAGACCTTGGTGCCGTCCAGCACGACGTCGACCGGCTTGGCGGGCAGGGCGCGGGAGATCTCGGCGAGCAGGCGGCCGGAGACCAGGACGCTGCCGGGTTCGGTCACCTCGGCCGGGATCTCGGAGCGCGCGGAGACCTCGTAGTCGAAGGAGGCCAGCCGGAGCACGCCGTCGGCCTCGGCCTCGATGCGGACCCCGGCCAGGACCGGCACCGGCGGGCGGGTGGGCAGGCTGCGAGCGATCCACGTGACGGCTTCAGCGAGGACGTCACGTTCGACGCGGAACTTCATGCCCCACCCTCTCAGTCGTGGGATGCAGTGATCCCAGGCGTGTGATTCCTGGCCGAAGACTACGCGAGTGGTGCTGGCCGGGGTACCGGATCGAGGCCTGTGGACGAGGTCGGAGGCTCGATTTCCTTCGCCTGGCGGGATCGTGAGCCCGGTTCGGGTGACCGGATCGGCCCGGCAGGGCTTGGACGGTCTGTGGATCTTCTTCTAGAGGAATCTGTCGTCGTGGTCATCGCGTCTGTGGATCCTGTGGAGAACCGGTCTCGTCGCAGGTCAGGCCGGAGTTTCGGATGTGCGTCGAGGCTGGGGACGCTGTGGTGGACAACGCCGGGGCACGTGGACAGTGCGGGGAGCGCGAATCTCCGTCCACCGGAACGGCAGGATCCGTCCACACGAACGCTGGGGGTCATCCACCGGTATCCACAGCTTCGTCCACAGGTGTGGGCAATCGTCCCATCGCTCTTTCGGGCTGTGGTTGAGGGTGAGAGCAGGAAGGGCCGCCGACCGGGGTGGTCGACGGCCCTGGTTCAGGAGCGGGACTCCTGTTTGATCCGGTTGGTCAGCTCGGTGACCTGGTTGAAGATCGACCGGCGCTCGGCCATCAGCTCGCGGATCTTGCGGTTCGCGTGCATCACCGTGGTGTGGTCCCGGCCGCCGAATGCCTGCCCGATCTTCGGCAGCGACAGGTCGGTGAGCTCGCGGCACAGGTACATCGCGATCTGTCGCGCGGTCACCAGCACCCGGGATCGCGACGAGCCGCACAGGTCCTCGATGCTCAGCCCGAAGTAGGCGGCGGTCTGGCCGATCACGGCGGTGGCGGTGATGTCGGCCTGGTCGTCGTCGGTGATCAGGTCCTTGAGCACGATCTCGGCCAGCGACATGTCGACCAGCTGGCGGTTGAGGTTCGCGAAGGCGGTCACCCGGATCAGGGCACCCTCCAGTTCGCGGATGTTGGTGGAGATCTTGGAGGCGATGTACTCCAGCACGTCGTCCGGCGCGGACAGATTGTCGTTGGCCGACTTCTTGCGCAGGATCGCGATCCGGGTCTCGAGGTCCGGCGGCTGCACGTCGGTGATCAGGCCCCACTCGAACCGCGACCGCATCCGGTCCTCGAAGCCGTTCAACTGCTTGGGCGGCAGGTCGGAGGTGATCACGACCTGCTTGTTCGCGTTGTGCAGCGTGTTGAAGGTGTGGAAGAACTCCTCCATCGTCTGTTCCTTGCCCTGCAGGAACTGGATGTCGTCGATCAGGAGCACGTCGACCTCGCGGTAGCGGCGCTGGAACGCACCGGCCTTGCCCTCGGAGATCGAGTTGATGAAGTCGTTGGTGAACTCCTCCGAGTTCACGTACCGGACCCGGATGGACGGGTACAGGTTCCGGGCGTAGTGCCCGATCGCGTGCAGCAGGTGGGTCTTGCCCAGCCCGGAGTCGCCGTAGATGAACAGCGGGTTGTACGCCTTCGCCGGCGCCTCGGCCACCGCGACCGCCGCGGCGTGCGCGAACCGGTTGGACGACCCGATCACGAACGTCTCGAACAGGTACTTGGGGTTCAGCCGGGCCGGCTCGGCACTGGGGGTGGGGCCGGCGGGCTGGCGGCGGTACGGCTGCTGGATCGTCTCGACCGGCTCCGGGTCCGGCTCGTGGGCCGGCGGCTCGGCGTCCTGCTCCGGTGCGGGGCCGGCTCCGGTGGACGAGGTGAGGTGGTCGCCCTTGCCGGTCTCCAGCGCCGGGTCGACCGTGATCGCGAACCGGCCCTCACGGCCCAGCGCGGCGCTCAGTGCCTCGGTGACCTCGGAGCGGACCCGGGTCTCCAGGTAGTCCTTGGTCAGATCGTTGCCGACCGCCAGGAGCATCGTGCCGTCCAGCAGACCCAGCGGAGTGGCCAGCCGCACGAACGCCAGCTGCCGGGGGGTGATGTCCGGGCTGACCTCGAGCTGGGCCACCGCGGTGGCCCACACCTGATGAAGCTGGTCGTCCTGGGATGGCACCTGAGTCCTCGCTGCTGTCGTGAATGCGGAGCGGATCCTGGCTGGCACCGCGCTGGTCGAGTGTCGCACGCCCGGACAGTGTCCACAGAGTTGTCCACACCTGTGTGTGACGGCCTTCACCGCTGGTTCCGCGCCGTCGTGGCCTCGGGATCCGGCGTTGTCCACAGGTCTGGATGACTCTGTCCACGGGTGGGGAGGATGCGTACTCGTGGTGTGAGAGGCGACGCTAGACCCGTCGACCGGCCGGGCGGAAGGGCCCCGGTCCCGCGTGATCGCGCGGCCTGCGCGGATATCACGGTTTGACCCTCGCGCGCGGAGGACGTAGCGTTGACCAGCCTTCTGATGGCTCCTGCTGGCGCGCCCATACGCCGGTGCATTCGCGTGACGCGGGGACGGAGCAGTCGAGCACAGGCACCCGAACTTTGGCCGTGATCGCGGCCGATGCAGCGAAGTAACTGGAGACCATCGTGAGCAAGCGCACCTTCCAGCCGAACAACCGGCGCCGGGCGAAGACCCACGGCTTCCGTCTGCGGATGCGCACCCGTGCGGGTCGCGCGATCCTCGCGGCGCGCCGCCGTAAGGGCCGCTCCGAGCTGTCGGCCTGACACCACCTCGCGGTGCTGCCCGCCGAGCACCGGATGCGTGAGTCCGTCCGGTTCGAGCGGACGGTCCGCTCCGGTGCACGCGCCGGGCGGAACACGCTCGTGGTGCACCTCATGACGCGAACCGACCCCGGACCTGGTCCGGCGGTCGGTTTCGTCGTGTCCAAGGCCGTGGGCAACGCCGTGGTCCGCAACCGGGTCAAGCGCCGGCTGCGCGCGCTGATGGCCGGCCGGCTGGACGCGGTCGGGCCGGAGCAGGACCTGGTGGTCCGGGCTCTCGCACCCGCCGCCGCAGCCGGTTACGCCGACCTCGGCCGCGACCTGGACGGAGCGCTCCGCACCGCCCGCAAGCGGCTCGCCGAGCGGAGTGCGGCATGAGCGGCGTCCTGCGCGGTGTGCTCCGGGCTCCCCGGCGCCTGCTGGTCCTGCTGGTGCGCGGGTACCAGCGGTACATCTCCCCGATGACCCCGCCGACCTGCCGGTTCTACCCGTCCTGCTCGTCCTACGCGGTCACCGCGATCGAGCGGCACGGTGTGATCCGCGGCGGCGGGATGGCCGCCTGGCGGCTGCTGCGTTGCAACCCCTGGAACCCCGGCGGCGTCGACGACGTTCCACCTGTCGGTCACCGACGACACTCGCACGACGCGGCCGCGGCCGCGCACTGATCCCTGGAGAAGCCCTGTCATGAGCTGGTTCGACGGCCTGCTGTACCCGATCATGGTGGTGGTCGCCTGGATCATGTACGCCTTCCACAAGGCGCTCGAGTTCCTGGGCCTGGACCCGGCCGGTGGCGCGGCGTGGGGCCTGTCGATCGTCGGCCTCGTGATCGTGATGCGGATCATCCTGATCCCGCTGTTCTTCCGGCAGATCAAGGCACAGCGCGGGCTGCAGCTCGTGCAGCCGGAGATGCAGAAGATCCAGAAGAAGTACAAGGGGAAGACCGACCCCGCGTCCCGTGAGGCGATGAGCCGCGAGACGATGGAGCTGTACCGCAAGCACGGCACCAACCCGTTCGCGTCCTGCCTGCCGATCCTGGCGCAGTCCCCGATCTTCTTCGCCCTGTTCCGGGTGCTCAACTCGCTGCCGCAGATCGCCGCCGGGACCTACGGCCGCGACGCCGTCGGCCCGCTCACCGCCGAGGTCGCCGGCCAGGCCGAGCAGGCCACCATCTTCGGTGCCCCGCTGTCCGGCACGTTCATGCAGGCCGCGAACTTCGGCGACGGCTCGCAGGCGATGCACATCCGGATCGTCACCGTCATCCTGATCGTCGCGATGTCGGCCACCACCTTCACCACCCAGCGCCAGCTGACCATGAAGAACATGCCGCCGGCCGCCCTCGAGGGCCCGATGGCGCAGCAGCAGAAGATGCTGATGTACGTCTTCCCGCTGATCTTCGCCTTCTCCGGCGTGAACTTCCCGATCGGTGTGCTGATCTACTGGACCACCACCAACCTCTGGACGATGGGCCAGCAGTTCTACACGATCCGCCGGCTGCCGGCCCCCGGCTCGCAGGCCGAGCTCGCGCTCAAGGCCCGCAAGGCGAAGAAGGCCGCTGCCCGCGGCGAGGTGCTGACCGACGAGGGTGGGATCCCCGGGATCGAGGAGGCCCGCCCGGTCGGTGGCCAGCGTCAGCAGCCGGTCGGCAAGGCGCGCGCCAAGAAGAAGTCGCCCGGGGGTGTGCCCGAGCTGCCGCCGGTGAAGCCGACGATCGAGGCCGCCGACGGCGACGGGTCAGCCGCGGGCTCCGGGTCCGGCAAGGTTGGCGCGACGGGTTCCTCTGCCAAGGGCTCGTCCGCGAAGGGCTCGACCGCCAAGTCCGGGGCTGGGGCGGGGTCCGGCACCAAGTCCGGGTCCGCCGCGAAGTCCGGTGGCGGCAAGTCCGGTGCCGCGAAGTCCGGGTCTGCATCGGCGTCTGCCTCGAAGTCGGGTGGCGGCAAGTCCGGTGCCGCGACGGCGTCCGCCTCCGGCAAGGCTGCCGGTGCGACAGCCGGGGCCGCCCCGCAGGCGGAGCCCGAGTACGACGAGTTCGACCCCAACGCCGGCGGCGCCGCCGAGCCCGAGTCCGGCAAGGGCGGGTCCAGCAAGAAGCGCAAGGGGTCCTGACCCCGACCGCCAGCACGCGCCGGGGGAGTGTTCCCCGCGTCGCCACGAACCTCCGCGCCGGTGGGGCGCGACACGACACAGGAGTTGAGATGACCACACCGAGTGAGGCGCCCGACGTCAGCGCCGCCACCTCGCGCCTCGAGGAGGAGGGCGAGATCGCCGCCGACTACCTCGAGGAGCTGCTCGACATCGCGGACCTCGACGGCGACATCGACATCGACGTCGACAACGGCCGGGCCTCCGTGGAGATCGTCGCCGACGAGGGTGCGGAGCGTTCGCTGCGCCGACTGGTCGGCAAGGACGGCGAGGTCCTCGACGCGCTCCAGGAGCTGACCCGCCTGACCGTCCAGGCGAAGACCGGCGACCGGTCGCGGCTCATGCTGGATGTCGCCGGCTACCGCGCCGAGCGCAAGACCGAGCTCGTCGCCCTCGCCGAGGCCGCCATCACCCGGGTGAAGGAGTCCGGCGCCGACGAGTCCCTCGAGCCGATGAACCCGTTCGAGCGGAAGGTCGTGCACGACGCGGTCGCCGCCGCCGGGCTCACCTCCGACTCGGAGGGCGTCGAGCCGTCCCGGTATGTGGTGATCCGCGCCAAGTGAGCCGATCGCGGCGCCGGAAGGCGTTGCTGGGGGAGTGACGAGAGGCCGTCCCGGGTTCGGGGCGGCCTCTCGTGTGTCCGAGGGAGCTCTGAGGATGCTTTCTCAGCAATTCGTCGCACCTGAGAGGACTGGCGGAATCGCGCCGCATATGGATCTGGTGCCATAGGGCTCGCGCGCCGCTGAGACGCCGGCCGGGGTGGTCGCTTCGCTCCGGAGTCGTGTCGGGGTGCTGCGTTCATGCCCGCCCGAGGTGTAGCACTGTCCGGGAGCCGGGAGCCGGGAGCCGGGAGCCGGGAGCCGGGAGCCGGGAGCCGGGAGCCGGGAGCCGGGAGCCGGGAGCCGGGAGCCGGGAGCCGGGAGCCGGGAGCCGGGAGCCGGGAGCCGGGAGC
>NZ_JAAXOX010000014.1 GCF_012396125.1 Cellulomonas denverensis
GGTCCGGGGCCCGGGGCCCCGGGGTGGGTGCCGGCGCTCGACGCGCCCGGCACCCACCGCAGCCGGCCGGCCCACCCGGTGCCCGCCGGCCGTCGCGCCGGGCACCGGGTGGGGTGTCAGGCGGCCGCGGGTTCGGCGGGGTCGGTGGTGATCGCGGCGGCGAGCTGGTGGGCGGCGCGCAGCACGTTGGCGGCGGTGGAGCGGATGAGGTCGACGTCGGCGTCGGACCATCCGGCGACGTAGCCGATCGTGTAGGCGCTGGTGTCGAGGCCGAGGATCCCGGCGACGACGTACGCGACGGACTCGGCCTCGGTCTCGTAGGTGCCGCGGTGCTGGTGGTACTCCCCCGGCTGCAGGTCGGTGTGCAGGATCACGTGGGCGGCCTCGTGCAGGGCGGTCTTGGCGGCCTGGGCGGGCTCGACGTCGGTGGCGATGACGACCCGGCGGGCCAGGAAGTCGGTGTAGCCGCGCCGCCCGCCGGTCAGGTGCTCGCGCTCGACGGCCCAGCCGTCGGCGGCCAGGTAGTCGCTGACGGCCGCGAGGATGCCGAGCGGGTCGCCGCCGGTGAGGGTCTGGGTGAGCGCGGCGGAGGGCTGCTCGGGGTCGGTCGGGTCGGTCTGCGAGACGTCGAACACGGACAGGATCGGGTAGTAGACGCGGCGCCGCTGCCCGGTGGCGTCGGTCTCGACCTGCTCGCCGTCCTGAGCGTCGTCGTCCTCGGTGATCTTCTTGGTCGCGTACCCGAAGATCCGGATGGCCTTCTCCCCCTTGCGGACCTGGCGTCCGCGCGCCTGCCACTGCCGGAACCCGGCGACCTGGGTCGCGTCGGGGTACTGCGACCAGATCAGCATGAGGTTGTTCAGTGAGTAGGCGTGGAACCCGCGGGCGAGGTCGAGGAACGCCTGCCACTGGTCGCTGTCGCGCAGCGCGTCGACCTTCTCGGCGATGGACGCCTGGAGCTCGCGGGCGCGCTCGCGCTTCTGCTCGGCGGTCAGGGTGCTGGTGATCTTGCGGGTCATGGCGGGGTCCTCTCGCGTCGGGTGGGTCGGCCGGTGAGCGCCCGTGTCTTTCGGGCCTCACCGGTAGGCGCGAGGTATCGGGCCCCGGCCAGGGGCCCCGCGCGGGGCCGGAGGGTGTGACGTCGCGCATGACCGAGCGCAGCGAGGCCGTGGGCGACGTCATGCCCGCAGGCATCGGGTGGGGTGCCGGGGTCTGATACCGGCCCGGTGAGCCGCCACGGCCGGCGAGCTCGGCGATGAGCTGCGCGCGGTCGGGTCTCGCGCGCCGCAGGCGCGACCGCCCAGCGGGCCGGGGTCCGGGGCCTGGGGCCCCGGGGTGGGTGCAGGCGCTCGACGCGCTCGGCACGCACCACAGCCGGGGCGACCCCGCCCGGGTGTGCCGAGGCTCGGGCGGGGTCGTGGCTAGGAGAGCGGGCGCAGGGTCATCGCGTCGCGGTCGTTGCCGTCGATGGGCTTGTCCTGCGGCTCGGGGAACCAGAACGCGTCGATGTCGTGGCCGGTGAGGTCGGCGTCGGTGAGGCGGCGCAGGACGTGAACGGCGGCGTCGTGGTGGGTGGTGGCGAACACGTCGAACACGACCACGACGGTCTGCTCGCCGTCGTGGTCGCTGGCGATGCCGAACGGGACGGACCGCTCGACGCGGCGAGCGTCGGCCAGGGCGTGCAGCACGGCGCGCGGGTCGTGGACGGTGCGCTCGAAGTGCGGCTCGGCGTACTCCTGGTCGTCGTAGGCGCGCACGTTGAACGTCGGTCCGCAGCACTTGTCGATGCCCATGGTGACGGCGCAGTGGGTGTTGCCGGACGGCCAGGTCCACGCGACCTCGACCTCGCCGTCGGCGCCGGTTCGGGTGCGCTCACCGGTCAGACCGATCCCGGTGGCCACGCGGGTGATGAGGGTGAGCCACGCCGCGGCCTCGCTGTGGGCGCGCCGGGTCTGGGCCCAGGTGACCGCGTCGTCGAGGGTGGGGAACTCGTGCACGTGCTGGTCCTCGACGTCCTGGCTGCCCTCCCACTGGGCGCTGGTGCACTGCGCGGCCAGCGTCGTGGGGCCGTCCTGGGTGAAGGTCAGGACGGTGTCGTCGGGCAGGTGGACGGTGGCGACCATGGTCATCCCGCCGGTCTGCTCGATCGTGGCGGGGATCTCGCGGACGGCCAGGGCCAGCGCGATGGCGGCGATGCCCTGCTGGGTCGCGGCGCGTGCGCAGTCGTCGGCGTAGGTGGTGGTCATGGTCGGTGCCTCTCGCTGGGTGGTGGTCGGCCCGGGTGGGTCGGCCGGTGAGCGCTGGGCTTGCCCGGCCTCACCGGTAGGCGCGAGGTATCGGGCCCGGCTAGGGGCCCCGGGCGGGGCCGGGAGCTGTGACGTAGCGCATGACCGAGCGCAGCGAGGGCGTGGGCTACGTCATGGCGGACGGCATCGGGTGGGGTGCCGGGTCTGATACCGGCCCGGTGAGCCGCCACGCCCGGCCGGCCACGTCGACGAGCTGCGCGCGGTCGGGTCTCGCGCGCCGCAGGCGCGACCGCCCAGCGGGCCGGGGTCCGGGGCCCGGGGCCCCGGGGTGGGTGCCGGCGCTCGACGCGCCCGGCACCCACCGCAGCCGGCCGGCCCGTTCGGCCTCCGCGTGTGGGTGCTGCCGGGTACGTTCAGGGTCGGGTCGCTTCAAGCGGTCGCGACCCTCCCCCTGGGTCCGGCCCTGGCTGCTTGCTTCAGCCAGGGCCGGACCGTGGCGGCTAGTCCTGGTCCTCGTACTCGCCCAGGTCGAGGTCGTCGGTCGCCCCGTCGGCCAGGTCGTCGGTGTCGGAAACGTCCTGCGGCTCGTCGTCGGTCAGGGTCGCGTCGTTGCCCGCGTCGGGCTCGTCGACGTCGGGCTCGGCGGCGGGTGCCGGTTCGTCGGTGGTGGGCTGGCGTCCGGTGATCGCTTCGCGCTCGATCGCGGCGAGGGTGTAGCCCCAGGACTCGATGGTCGTCAGGTACCGGGCGACGTGCGACACCGGGTGGCGCCAGGTGTGGTCGTCGGTGGCGTCCTCGATCGCGGCCAGGGCCACGGTCAGGGCGATGACCTGCTGCCGCCCGGGGGCGGCGGCGTCGAGCGCGTCGCTGATCGCCTGCCGCCCGCCGTAGGCCTGGGCGTTCAGGCCGAGCAGGTCGCGGGCCATCCGGTGGCCCTCGCGGGAGGCGCGGATCAGGTCGTCGGCGCGGTGGGTGACGACGTAGCCGAGCATCGCGGCGGCGCCCTTGGGGGCGCTCTTGCGGGCGGCGAACGTGGCCAACCACTCGCGCCGGACGGTGGTGGCGGAACGCCAGGCCTTGTTGCCGTCGATGATCCGGCGGCGCTCGGCCTTCTGCTCGTCGGTCATGCCACCGCCCGAGGCGGTGATGGTGTGCTGCTCGTAGGACGGGATCTTGTGGCCGTAGGCCTGGTAGTCGGTGCACACGTAGTGGGTGACGGGCTCGTCGGACCAGTAGGGGGTGCCGATGTAGGCGGCGTGCCCGGGGCAGGCCTCGTGGTCCTCGGGGTTGATCCGCGTGCGGCCGTCGTCCTGGCGCAGGTGGGACAGGTGCCGCATCTGCGTGTCGTCGCTGGTCGGACCGGCGTCGAGGATCGTGATGCCGTCGCCGGTCAGGTCCTCGATCATCCGGGCGCGGGCGGCGGCGTGGGCGCGGGCGGTGGCGAGGTCGTCGCGCTCGGCCTGGGCCTCGTGGGCGAGGTCGTCGGGGTCGTTCAGGGCGATCCCGGTCAGCCGCTCCACGATCTCGGGGTGGTCCTCGAAGGCGGCGATGGTCGCGGCCTGGTCGATCGTCAGCCCGGCGGCGACGGCCTGGCGGGCGGGCTCGCTCTTGGCGACGCGCAGGGCGTTGGTGACCTCGCGCCGGGTGCGCCCGAGGCGTCCAGCGATCTGCCCGGCGCTCATGCCGAAGTCGAGGGCCATCTGCGCGTACCCGGCGACGCGCTCGGCCTCGGTGAAGTCCTTGCGCTGGTCGTTCTCGATGATCTGCTGCACCAGGCGCTCGGCGCCGGGACCGGCGTCGATGATCCGGGCAGGGACGGTCGGGGCGTCGGCAGCGACGGCGCCGAGCGTGCGGCGCTTGCCCGCCCGCACGTGCAGGGTGCCGTCGGCCTGCCGGACGACCAAGATCGGCATGAGGACGCCGTACTGGCGGATCGAGCCGATGAAGCCGGGGTTCAGGTCGACCGACTCGTCCCCGCGCACGTTGGCCTCGATGACCAGGTCGCGCGGGTTGAGGTGGGCGAACTCGGCGGCGGGTGCGCCTTCGGTGGCCAGGGCCTCGGCGATGGTGTCGACGGGGCGGGTGGTGGTGCTGGTGGTCATGGTGACCCTCTCGCTCGGTGGGTGGTCGGCCCGGGTGGGTCGGCCGGTGAGCGCCCGTGTCTTTCGGGCCTCACCGGCAGGCGCGAGGTATCAGGCCGGAGCGACGGGGCCCCCGCGCGAGGCCGGAGGGCTGTGACGTCGCGCATGACCGAGCGCAGCGAGGGCGTGGGCTACGTCATGGCCCGCAGGCATCGGGTGGGGAGCGCAGGTCTGATACCGGCCCAGGTGGGACGCGATGGCTGCGTGGTGGGAGGCCAGCTCGGGCGCCCGATCAAACAGACGCGCCGCAGGCGCGGGCCGGCACCAGTGGGCGCCCCCAGGGCGCGCGCGCGAATGCTGTGCGCCCCGCTCCCCCACCAGCTCGTGGTGAGGCGAGCAGCTAGGAGCGCGGAGCGCGAGTCGCTGCGAGGGATACGAGGGGCGGCAGGCGCGACGTCGCGTAGATCATCTTCGAGCTGGACGCGATGTGGTGCCGGCCTTTGCATCCGCTGCTAGGTCTGGTGTCTGTCTAGTCGCCTACGCGCGACCAGCACCGCCGGCAGCCGGCGACGGTGTCCTCGACGGTCTGCGTGGGCGCTCCCCACAGCGGCGTTGCGCCGGGGCCGGTGTCGATCGACCCGATGACTTCGGCAGGTCCGGTCGCGACGACGCGACCCTGCAGCATCAGGACGGGGCGGTGTCCGCGGACTCGGCAGATGGTCCGGCCGATCACGCGTCGCATCCGGAACTTGAGCGTCGGGGTTCCCGCGGCCGCCTGGGTCATGTGCCGATTCTGCCTTCCGGGTCTGACATCGGACGCCGGGCCTCTCGCTCGAGGAACCGCGTTGCCTCCTCGAGCCGGGCCTGCCACCGTTCCCGCGTGGTTACTTCCCGAGGGCCTTGCGCACAGTGAGGCGGGAGATGCCTGCCCGAGCGGCGAGGTCGACCTCGGAGCCGTCGCGGATGTACCCGCCACCGCGCCCGTCGCGCACCTGCACGGGCCGGCCGGCCGACACGATGAGCGCTCCGGTGAGGGCGGCCAGGGCGTCCTCGTAGGCCGCGCGGGCGGTGTGCATCTGTTTGGCGACGTCCTCCAGGGTGGCGTCGCCGAGGACGACCAGCATTGCCCCGTTGAGCGCCTCCCGCCGGGTGTCCGCGAGGTCGGGCTCGGGCCAGCGGCGGGCGATGGCAGCTTGGGCCTCGTCGATGCGGAGGCGCTGCTCGATGTCGGTGTCGTCGTAGGCGGGCCCGAGGAGGGCGCGCAGCTCGTGTTCCTGCATGGTGGTCTCCGGGAGGTCAGGCGGCGAAGGCCGCGTCGATGAGGTCGAGCAGGCCGGTGTCCATCACGGGCGTGACGGCGATGATCTTGGTGGGGATGACGAGCCGGGCGCCGAGGTCGTGGTCTTCGTCCTCGACGTCCGCGAGGTCGGCGTCGACCTCGACGAGCACGAACGTCTCTGGGTCCCAGGGCATCCCGCTGATCGCGAGGTAGGTCGCGAGGTCCTCGACGGACCGGCACGCCGACACGCCGCTGCGTTCGGTGCCCGTGCAGTAGGACAGCGAGGTCTGGTACTCCGCGTCGAGGAGCTGGGCAACCGGGCGGCAGGCTTCCTGGATGCGGTAGTAGCTCGCGGTCACAGCACGATTGTATAGGGGTAGACACGCGCCTGTCTACCCCTATACAGGTCCTCCCGGGGGCCATGTGCGGCCCGCCTGCACGTTTGCGCCGAATCGAACACCTGTTCGATTCTTGGTCCATGGTGGCCCAGGTACCGATGCGCGACATGGCGCGCCAGGTGCCGGCCGGCGCCATCGCCGGCGGCCGGATCACTCGCCCCGACCTGCCTGCGAAGGTCACAGAGTTCCGCTACGCGATCCGGGCCGCTACGGACCTCACCGCGACCCCGGCGCCGATGTAGCGGAAACGTTCGAATGCGAAACGGTGGAGGATGTCGATAACGCGCCTTGAGGTCAGTCGCGGGCGGTGACCTGGCAGCGGGTGTGCCCCATGGGGGGGTGGGGACCGCGCCCGGGCCGCAGTCCTCAAGTGCCTTCGTCGGCGTCAGGGGTCGCGGTGGGTATCGGGGCGCTGGCGAGCAGGGTTGTGAGTGCGTCGAGCCGGGCGGCGATCTGCAGTCCGGTCTCGTAGGTCGCCATGGTCGCGTGATACTGGGCAACCGCGAGGGCGATGCGAATCTCGGTCGGGTCTGTTCCCTGGCCTGCGTCGTTGAAGGCCCGGACTGCTTCGTCGTGGTTGTTGGTGTTGCCCCTCACTGATCGTGGCACGGCTTCGTCCTTCCGGTAGGGGGGTCGGGTTGTCGTGCTTGCGCGGCGACGTCGCGTGCCCATGCCTCGATCTGAGCCCAGTTGCGGAAGTCGCCTTCAGGCATGAGTCCTCGCAGGGCGGGCAGTCTGCGCACTGCCTTCTCGCTCGCGCTCAGGGTGGCGGCATCGAGTGCGCCGAAGAAGACTCGGTGATCCCGTGGGTGGATCGCCTGGGAGAACTCGGTGACATCCGTGGGCACCGAGCTCGTGCGCAGGTCGCGCCCGGCGGCGTCTGTTGTGTCTGTGCCCAGGGGGCCGCTGCTGAACAGCCACACGGGGCGCGTAGTTAGGTGGTCGATGTTGCGGTCGACGAAGTCCGAGGCGTCCCTGAGCCAGCAGTTGCCGTGAATGGCGCTCCCGATGACGAACGTGTCGTAGTCGCTCACGTCGAGCCGCTCGTGGGCCGCTCGCAGGTCCACGCGGTGCCCTGCACCGGTGAGTGTGGTGGCGATGCGGTCGGCGATTGCTTGGGTCGCCCCGTGCCTGCTCGCGTAGACGACGAGGATCGGTCCGTCGATCGTGTTCATCGCCCGCTACCCGCGCCGTCGGCGCCATTCGGGTGCGATGGCGGCTTCGAGGATGTCGTCGCTGGTCAGGACCCCGATGAGGTGGTCATCGTGGTCCAGGACCGGCAGGACCAGGAGGTTGTAGTCGGCCATGGCCAGCGTGATCTCGGTGAGGTCGGCGTCGGGGTGCACGTGCACGGGGTCGGGTTCGGCCAACACGTCGAGCGTGGCACGCGGGTCGCCCTGGACCAGGGCGACCAGGCCCACTGCCCCGACGACGTGCTGGTTCTCGTCGTGGCAGAAGACGACGACGATGGCCTCGTGCTGCATCTGCGTGGCCGCCCGGACGGCACCGAGCGCTTCCGCGACGGTGGTCGTGGCGGGCAGCAGCAGGTAGTCCACGCTCATCAGACCCCCGGCGGTGGTCTCCTGGTAGCCGAGCAGGACGGTGATCTTCTGCCGCTGGATGTCCGGGAGCAGTCCCAGGACGCTCAGGCGCCGCTCTTGGGGCAGGTCGAGCAGCGCGTCGGCGGCGTCATCGGCGCGCATCCGTCCCAGGATGTCGGCGATCTGCGGGTCTGTGCGGGCTTCGAGGAGGTCGGAGGCCTGGTCCTCGTCCAGCTCTTCGAAGACGTCGGCCTCAAGCTCGGGGTGGGCATGGACGCGGGTGAGCAGCTCGCGCTGCTCACTGTCGGAGGCGTCTTCGATGATGTCCGCGAGCTCGGCAGGCTTCAACCGGTGCAGCCCACCCATCGGTGTGCGTGCGGGCAATGAGCCGTCGTGGCCGATCAGGGCCTCGAACCCCGACCAGTCGCGCCAGGTGTGACCCCCTCGCCGGCGCAGTAGTCCCCGCGGGTGGATGTCGACCGCGTTGACGGCCCATCCGTCGCCGGTGCGGGAGAGCCGGACGTCGTGCGCGGTCACCAGGCCGGGTTCTTCGACGTCGACCAGTCGGTGGCCCAGGACGTCGCGGCGCAGCAGGACCTCGCCGGTGCGGCGCTCGAAGGGCCGCAGGTCCAGGCGGGCCGAGGCGAGCTCGAGGCGTTGGTCGTCCCAGGCGAGGATCTCGTTGGCGGGGACGAAAAGGTCGCGACCTCCGACGTGGGCGACCAAGCCGGTCACTGCGGGGTAGTCGCCCTCGCGCAGGCGCACGATGATGTCGCTGAGCCGGCCCAGGCCGTGACCGGCACCGTCGACGGCCGTCCGGCGCAGCAGTGCGGACAGCAGCAAGACTCCGGGGAGCTGGCCCGTGGGGGCGGGCTGGGGTTCGGTCACTCTGGTCATCGTGCTCTTTCTGGTCGGTACGCGGTAGCGCACGTGGTCAAGAGCCCATGGCGAGCTGGACGACCTTGACGACGACGAGTGCGGAAGCCACCAGGAGGTAGCCGCGCAAGACCGCCAGTCCGGTCCGGCTACCGGCGCTCATGACGGGCTTGCTCAGCAGTGCGATCGGAGGCATCCGCCAGGTGGCGCGGTCGAGCTCCGGCTCGGCGGGGCGCGCGGGATCGACCGGAACAGTTGGCGCCTTGTTCCGGTGGCGAAGTGCGGTCCAGGCCAGGTACGCCCCGGCGACAACGGTGAGGACCGTTCCGACGACGAAGATCGCGATGATCTGGACCGAGGTGATGCCGGGGAACAGCACGCTGGCGGTCAGGACCGTGGACAGCATGACCAGCACGGCGATGATGACGCCGCTGAAGATGTTCATGCCGCGCCCGTTGGTCCACGGTCCGAGCACGCCGCGGTCGTTGCACAGCAGCAGCAGGAACACCGTGGCCGAGGGAAGCAGCACGCCCGCGAGCGTCTGCACGCCCTCGGTCAGCAGGCCCAGCGGGCTGCCCGGAATGATCACGATCACCGCGGACACGAGCAGCAGACCGGCGAAGATCGCGTAGAACGCTTTGGCCTCTGACGGGCGCCGGTGCAACGAGTGGCGCAGGCCCAGCACGTCGCCGAGCGCGTAGGACGTCGACAGGCCCACGGCGGCTGCACCGATGATCGACGCGTCGATGAGGGCGATCGCGAACAGGATCCCGGCCCAGTGGCCGGCGTGGGCCGCGAGCCCCTGGGCGACGCCGAGCGCGTCGGTGTAGTTGCCTTGCCCGCGCGTGCCGGCGAACGCCGTCGCGGTGAACGCCATCATCGCGCCGGCGCCGACGACCACGAAGAGGATCCCGATCCACAGGTCGACCCGCTCGTAGCGGATGAACCGGGGGGTGATGCGCTTGTCGATGAGGTACGACTGCTGGAAGAACAGCTGCCACGGCGCGACGGTCGTCCCGACGATGGCGATGATCAGCAGCATCACGGTGGACAGCTCTGACCCCCCGGGCAGGCCCGGGACGACGAAGTCGTGCACGAGTTGCCCGGCCGGCGGGTGGACCGCCAGGAAGATCGGGATCAGCGTCATGGAGCCAGCGACGAGGAACAGGCTGACGCGCTCAAAGCGTCGGAACGACCCGGTGGAGACCGACGCGATCACGATGACGGCGGCGGCGAAGACGCCCGGGATCTTCGGCAGGCCCAGGTAGGTCAGACCGAGGCTGATGCCGATGAACTCGGTCACGATCGTCAGCGCGTTCAGGACGAACAGGTCGATCACGCTGAACGCGCCCCAGAACTTCCCGTACCGCTCCAGGATCAGCCGTGCATGTCCCACGCCTGTGACCGCGCCCAGGCGCAGGACCATCTCCTGGTTGACGTAGATCACCGGAACCAGGAGCAGCAGCGTCCACAGCATGCGTGTGCCGTAGTTCTGACCAGCCTGGGTGTAGGTGCCGAACGCACCGGCGTCGTTGTCGCCGACCATCACGATCAGGCCGGGACCGATGACCGCCAGCAGTGTCTTCAGGCGCATCGAGGTCCGGGTGCGGGGCGCGACATCGCCTTGGCGGATCGTGCCGAACGCACCCTGGATGTCGCCCTCGTGGGCGCTGTCGAGAACCGCGCTGCGGCCAGTCGTCTCAGCGGTCATCACATGCTCCAAGCGCAGCAGCGCGCACCCCGAGGGCGGCGCAGAAGGAAGAGGGGACGAGCACGCATGCTGGCGCGCGACCTGGTGCGGACATCCTCAACGCCGAGGAGCCACGTGCGAGGCCGACCTGATGGTGACGGAAGCGGGTTACAGCTCTCCGAGACGCGGGCCG
The DNA here is from genome assembly GCF_012396125.1 of Cellulomonas denverensis. Classification (GTDB taxonomy): domain Bacteria; phylum Actinomycetota; class Actinomycetes; order Actinomycetales; family Cellulomonadaceae; genus Cellulomonas; species Cellulomonas denverensis. Next base: position 10,305 of record NZ_JAAXOX010000014.1, read on the forward strand.
ACCGGCGATGAAGGGAGATCGCTGGGCGGGCAACTATGTCCGGGATTCATACCCCTCACCTCCTCTTCGGGTCCGGCGCGGCCATGGCGCGCAGAGACGTCCGGTCGACACGAGAAGTAGAGCGCGCCGTACATGGACTGTCAAGTGGTTGCGCAACTATAGTCTTGCCTTACTCGACGATCCGGAGACAGTCATGACCCAGCCGACAAGCCGCGACGCGCCGGCTCGTGACGTCCTCGAGGACGCCGCCGAAGTCTTCGCTCTCCTGAGCGCCCCCGGCCGCCTGCACCTGCTGTGGATCCTGTCCAACGACGAGGTCGACGTCACCACGCTCGTCGCCGCAGTCGGCGGGACCAAGGCCGGCATCAGCCAGCACCTGGCCAAGCTGCGCCTGGCCGGATGGATCGACGCACGCCGCGATGGCCGACGCCTGCTCTACCGAGTCACCGACCCCCACATCGTCACCCTCGTCCACCAAGCCGTCGAACACATCCTCGACCTGCGCGACTGACCCCCCGACACGGGCGGGGCAAGTTACGCAAGTGCTGCGCGCTGAGCGCGCCACCATCCCCTTGCGATGGCCGAGGCGCACGCACGCGAAGGCCCTGGATCGATTTGTGGTGATCCGTGCAATCGCTCATGAGGCGTGCCACAACTTCCTTTGCGCGTAGACACATAGCCGGGCGGGTTCACAGACTGTTCAGATGACGTGGATTCGCAGTCGTGTGCAGCTACTGCTTTTCGTCTCCTCCACCGTGCTGTTGCTCGGGGGCGGCGCGGCGTGGCTGCTGGGTGCCATGCCGTTCTCGGAGTCGCTGTGGGTTGCCGGGACGGTACTCGGGCTGGCGTTCTCGATCGCGTGGACGGCGGGCGCGATCCGGCGCCGTCAGCCGAGCGTCGACGTCATCGCGCTGCTCGCACTGGCTGGTGCCCTGTGGGTAGACGAGCCGTTCGCAGGCGCGATGATCACGGTGATGCTCGCCTCGGGCCAACTGCTTGAGGCGAGGGCGGCGGCACGGGCGCGGCGCGAGCTGAGCCTGCTGGTAGAGCGGGCCCCGCGCACGGCCCGGCGCCGGCTGGAGGGCAGTGTCGTCGAGGTCCCTGTGGACGAGGTCTGCAGGGGGGACCGGATCCTGGTGGGCACGGGGGAGGTCGTTCCGGTCGACGGGCGCCTCGTGTCGGGTGGGATCCTGGACGAAGCCGCGCTGACGGGGGAGTCCCTGCCGGTCGAGCGACCGGCAGGGGATGAAGTGCGCAGCGGGGTGGTCAACGCCGGGCCGCCGATCGACCTCGTCGCGACCTCGGTGGCTGCGGAGTCCACCTATGCGGGTGTGGTGCGCCTCGTGGAGCAAGCGCAGGCGTCGTCGGCGCCGTTCGTGCGCGCGGCTGACCGGATCGCGGTTGTCTTCGTCCCGCTCACCCTGGTGCTAGCTGGCGTGGCGTGGGTACTCAGCGGGGACGCGGTGCGCGCGGTCGCCGTTCTGGTGGTCGCGACGCCGTGCCCGCTGCTGCTTGCGGCACCGATCGCGATCATGTCCGGGCTGTCCCGCGCTGCGCGCATCGGTGTTGTCGTCAAGGGTGGCGGCGCGCTGGAGCGGCTGGCTGCCGGGCGCGTCATGCTCTTCGACAAGACGGGCACCCTGACCCAGGGGCAGCCGACCCTGGCCGACGTCGTCACAGCCAGCGACCGGGTGGACGCCGACGAGGTCCTGCGCCTGGCGGCCTCGCTCGACCAGGTATCCCCGCACGTCCTCGCCTCCTCGATCGTCACCGCAGCGACCCGCCGCGGCCTGACGCTGGAGATGCCCGAGAACGTGCAGGAAGAGCACGGGTACGGGCTGCGCGGGCGGGTCGGCACCCACGAGGTGCAAGTGGGCAAGGCCGAGTGGATCGTCGGCGACACGCAGCCCGCATGGGTGCGTCAGGTGCGCCGGCGCGCGGACCTGGACGGCTCACTCACCGTGTTCGTCGCGATCGACGGCGAACCGGCGGGGGCGTTCCTTCTCCAGGACCCGATCCGGTCCGACGCGCCGCGAATGATCCGCACGTTGCGCGAGGCCGGCATCAGCCGGGTCGTCCTGGTCACCGGAGATAGGGCCGACATCGCCGACACCGTCGGGCGGATCGTCGGGGTCGATACCGTGCTGGCCGACTGCGACCCGGCCGACAAACTCGCCGCGATCGAGTCCGAGGCCGCGCACGCCGCGACAATCATGGTCGGTGACGGCGTGAACGATGCCCCGGCGCTGGCCGCCGCGGGGGTCGGCGTGGCCCTGGCCGCGCGGGGAGCGACCGCGTCATCGGAGGCCGCCGACGTCGTCCTGACAGTCGACCGGCTCGATGCCCTCGCCGATGCGATCCTCATCGCCCGCCGGTCCAAGCGCATCGCCCTGCAGGCGGTCCTGGTGGGTATGGGCCTGTCGCTGGTCGCGATGGTCGCAGCAGCGGTCGGGTTGCTCCCGCCGGCGGCCGGTGCGGTCACCCAGGAAGTCATCGATATCCTCGCGATCGGCATCGCCCTGCGGGCCGTCCTTCCCGGCAAGGTCCACACGATCGCGATGCCGTCAGCCGACATCGCCATCGCGCACGAACTGAAGGTCGAGCACGACGCGGTGCTCGCCGTCGTCGAGCAGATCCGGGCCGTGGCCGACACCCTCTCCACGCAGAACTGCGATCTCGCTCCGGCACACACCCTGCTCGACCGTCTCGAGGGAGAACTCCTCCCGCACGAGCGGGCCGACGAGTCGCTGCTCGTGCCGCTGGTCGACCGGGCCCTCGGCAGTTCCGACACGACCGCCGCGATCAGCCGCACCCACGCGGAAATCGAGCACCAGGTCAGCCGCCTGCGCCGACTGCTTACCAACTTGGACAACGACACCGTCCAACCCGAAGACGTCGTCGAGCTCCGACGACTGCTCTACGGGCTGTACGCAGTCCTACGCCTGCACAACGCCCAGGAAGAAGAGGGTGCGTTCAGCCTCGTGCCCACCGGAGCACGCAGCACTGGCAACTGAGCCGCAGCAGTGGGCCGACACGACCCGTGGGTCGCTGCTTCCGCCGCCTGAAACGCCCGCCGAATCCACCCGAGAGCGAGAAACCCGATGTCCAACCTCATCCAGAAGCTGACCGCATTCGTCCGCAGCCCCCAGGGCCGCACCGTGATCGACCAAGCCCGACGGCAGGCGGCCAAGCCGGAGAACCGTCGCCATCTGGCACGGCTGCGCGCCCAGATGACCCGGAGACCCTGAACTCACCCATCCCCATACCCAGACCGTACTGACCGACAACGACGGAGGACCCCATGTGGGAAGCGCTCAAGAACGCAATCATCGGTGTGAAGGAGGCGGTGGGGCTTGAGATCCCTGGGCTGCCAGCCGACCTGGGCTCCCTCGGCGAGTCGGCCACGACCGTAGTGCAGGACTTCACGAACTCCGCAACCGGCCTCGTTGACGAGGCGACCAGCGTTGTCGATGGAGCGACCGCCGCCACTGACGCGATCACCGGGCTACCCGTGGGTGACATCCTGCCGGAGTAGTTGCAGCCTGATCAGCGACCAGGAGGGTCGACAGGGTATGAGTCGACGCTGACCCACACCGCATCGGCCGCGCCGATGGCGACCTCGACGCGATCCCCCACGCGCTCACCCGTCACGCTTGAATGGGAGATCAACACGGAACCAACTGCCAGGTTCCTCTCATCCAGGTGAATACGGGTCCCGAGGTTGATCTCCCGCGCTTCGAGATACCGCAGAATTTCGGGCTCGTGATCCGAGATGCGAATGACACATCCGTGAGCGCCGGGGTCGATCTCACTCAGACGCGCTGCGGAGCTGGACCCCACAGCGCGCTCGATGCTCCCATCGGAGCGAGGGATCGGGTCTCCGTGCGGGTCGCGGGCAGGGTGGCCGAGCACCTCATCCATGCGGTCCAGAACAAGGTCGGACACCGCATGCTCGAGGGCATGCGCCTCTACATGCACCTCATCCCAACCGAGACCTAGACGCTCGACCAGGTAGGTCTCCAAGACGCGATGGCGACGCACAACCATCACGGCGATCTCGTGACCGGCGGGGGTAAGTCCGATGCGCCCATACGGCTCGTAGTCGATCAATCCGTCCCGGGCGAGCTTCTTCAGATTGGCTGACACCGACGAGGGCGTTACCGCCAAAGTCTCGGCGATCTCGTTCGTAGACACGGAACTGCCAGGCCACTCCTGCGCCTTCCAGATGATCCGGAGGTAGTTCTCCCCCATCTCCGAAGCACGTCGATCTCCCATGTCCCGATCCTACGGGCGCCACTTCGAGCAACCCCGCGCACCTGGGTGTGGCACACAGGGACCCGGAAGGGCTGATCATCGGCGCCGCCTTGCTCGCGGAGCCACCGGGCCATCGCGTGGACCACGGGCGTCTACCTGGACTGGCTAGGGTGATACCAAGGACTGATTGGGCGGTTCACCGTCGGTCCGATTCCCAGCAACGGCTAACCAAGCACCGTCTGTCGCGATGTCCCGCCGAAGACAGCCAGCAGGACACCGCCAGTGAGCGGCGGCCGCCGCATCGACGGCACAGCGAGCCGCCATCGGTCGCCCAGAGAACACCGCCATCTACCGGCAGAAGTCACAACCTGCCACCGGCCGTGCGGGCGTGGATCGTCGACGGCCGCGGGCGGGACGTCGAGGTCGACGGCGAGGCCGTGGCCTGGACCCCGCGGGTCGTACACGTGCACTACCTCGACGAGCACGGCCGCGAGGGCTGGGTGTGGGTCTGGGCCTCAGCTGTCACGAGGCGGCCGTGAGCGATGACCGGCCGCGACTCTCGCTCCCCGAGGTCGTCCCCGGTGGGATGGCCCGCGTGCGGGCGGCCGTGCCTCTGCTGAACGGCCACGACGTCCCGCCTGGCGTGCACCATGACGTCGACCACCCCGTCCCGGTCCGCGTCGTCCTGCGGTGGCCGGCCGGGGACGAGTTCGTCGAGACGGTCGCGGTGGAGTGGACGCGCGAGCTTGTGCGCGTGCGGCTTACGGACCTGCGGGTCATGACGGGCGCCGTGTGGGTCCCGGCCGTGGACGTTCGTCGGATCTGAGGTCCTCAGGCCCTGGGTGGGGTGCTGCTCGGCGGCGGTTGCTCGGGCTCGAGCCGCACCCCGTCGCCCAGGAACACCGACACCGCTAGACCTCGGTCTACCCGCGCCGGCGGCCGCCCAGGAGGAACGCCTGCAGAAGGTAGGTCACCACCGCGGCGCCTGCCATGACCAGCACCAGGTGGGGCACTCGGGCGGCTACGGAGGCGGCGAACGTGAGCACCGCAGGCGCGTCGTCCGACACCTCCGGCGGCGCCAGCTCCAGCCGCGGGAAGCCCATCCAGAACACCACGCAGAGGATCAGCCACGAGAAGAACCCTGAGAGCGGTCCCGCTGCCGGCCGAGCATTCTCGGCACCCCCAGAACCCGGCTCCACCTCGCGCGCCGCTTCGTCGCTCGATGCGGCACTGCGGACTGCTCGGGGCCTCACCACTCGCATGTGCCTCTCCTCCGGTCCCGCCGTCTGCTCGCCCACCTCTAGTGGACCTTGCGGCGGTAGATCCTGACGCTCGACGGTGTGCCGGGTAGCCGCACGTCTCGCACCTCTCTTCATCAGGCCCTCGATGGGGTGCCGCTCGGCGGCGGTGGCTCACGCCTGGCGGCCTTCATCGCGTCGTACTGGCGTTCCTTGAGATCGTCGTACTCGGCCGAGAAGCACTCGCAGCACTCAACGCCCTCGGCGTGGTGGTGGCCGGCGCAGCGGTCGTCCGGGCACCCGCAGGTGTCGCCGTGCCAGACGCCGTCAGCCCAGTAGTACAGCGCGAAGTCCCTGACACTGACACCGATCGCCTCGAGCAACGCGACGGCCGTCGCGTTGAGCCGCGTCGGCTGGTCAGCGTTCATCGTGAACCCTCGAGATCCTTGCTCGGTGGGGGGAACTCCGGCCAGGGGTGAAGCGGCCCGGGCCGCAGCCTCGGGCTCGTAGAGGTTACCCGCCACTCCCCCGACTCCCCCGGCTCCATGACATGGTCGACGTGGTCCTGCGTGCCGGCGGCGTGCGAGACGGCGGCGAGAACCAGGTCGACGTCCCTGCGCTCGAGGTTGACCAGTAGCCACGCCAGCGGAGGCATGCCCTGCAGGTCGATCGCCTCATCAGCGGGATCGGGGTAGCCGCCGAGCTGCGCGGCCACCAGCGCGATCGCCCGCTCCGCCGGCGAGCCCTGCGCAGCACCCACGTGGGTTTGCACCGCCCGCCAGTCCACCGCGAGCACATCCGCACGGTCGTCGAGGGCATAGACGCACTCCTGCACGAACCACGGTCGTGCGAGCCATGCGCCGTGCCGAACCAGCAGCTCGGTGGCTGCCTCGGCCGGGTAGCTGCCCTCCGCGCCGGCGCGCAGGCCGGCGATGAGTTCGGACACCGTCAGACCTTCGGCGGATCCTCTGGCGGCGTGGTGACCGCTCGGGTTGTTTCCCGTGTTCATTGGGACTCCTCCGTCTCGCGTCGCATCTCAGCTGCCGAACGGACGGCCCATGCGGAACGCGCCGCGGTTGGGCTCGAACGGCTCACCGGCGTTGAACTGCTCCTCGAGTCGGATGACCTCGCGTGCGAGGGCCTCGTTGACGAGGGCGGTGAGCGACCGGACTCCGCCTTCCTGTCCGGCGGTGCGCAGCACGGCCGTCTCGGCCCTGGCTTTGAGCTCGAGGTAGATCTGGAGGGAGGTCGTGGCCTTCTGACCGACGAGGTAGTCCGCGGGGTTGCGCGCTGCGCCGCGGCGGCGGGCCCGGGCGTGCTCGCTGGGCGGCGCCGCGGGCTCCTGACGTACCGGGTCAGGTGCGGGCGTCTGCTCGGGTGCTGGCTCGTCAGCGGGGCTCCGCGGCGTGGTGGCCGACTCAGAGTCGTCCTTGACGGGCATTCGCACCGTTTCGACCTGGACGCCGAGGATGGGACTCTGGCCGGACGGGCGACTGCGGGGCGGGCGGGTCATGTCGATCTCCTAGGCGGACAGGAACGTGCGGGCGAAGTGGGCGGCGAGCTGGTCGAAGATGGCGGTCGTCTCCAGCCCGACCGGGTCCTTGTAGACCGACAGCGACGTGGCGGCTCCGTCGGCCTCGTTGATACGAGTGCGGTGCGGGATATACGAGGGGGTCACCTCGACCTCTCCCCCGTCGAGCAGACGCCGCGTCGTTCGCAGGTCCCACACCAGGTCACCGAAGGTCTCACGCAGCCCCTCCAGCTGGAAGGCGTGCTCCGCGGTGTGCTTGCGCATCGTGACGATCACGCCGCCGACGGTCAGGCCCTCGTTGCCGATGTCCTCGGCGTGCTGGTGGACGAAGTCGCGCACACGGACGGCGCCCTCGACCGGGTCGTACTCCGGTGTGGTGACGATCAGCGTCGTGTCGGCGGCGGCGAGGGCCATCTGCACCAGGTGGCCGAGGTCGGGCCTGGTGTCGATGAGGATGACGTCGTAGTCCTCTGTCCAGCCACGCAGCGCCTTGCGCAGACGCCGGACCGCACCTACCGCGCCGGCTTCGTGTTCCCGGTTGCCCAGGTCGAAGCGCGCAGGCAGGACGTCGATGTACTGGGCCTCGGGGATGGACTTCTCATCCCAGCCGCACGAGACGACGGCACCCGCACCCGCGCCCTCCTGGTTCGCGGCGACGACCTCGGACATGGTCGGCGTCGGGTTCTGCGGGTCCCATGTGACCCCTAGCCGTCGAGTGGCGTTGGCCTGTGGGTCGAGGTCAACGACCAGGACGCCCAGCTTGCGGCGGCCGAGGGCGGCGGCGAGCTGGACGGTCGTGTCGGTCTTCGCGACCCCACCCTTGTTGTTGGCGATCGCTGCGGTGAACGTCATCAGCCCTCCAAGTAACACAAGACTTGTATACCTTACGCGCAATGCATGTCTTGGTTGTCATGCGTTGCATGCCTGCTCGCGTCGACGGTACGCCTCGCGAACGATCTACACAAGTCTTGTGTTGCTTGGGTTTGTTGCCTCACTTCGTTTGCTTGCCGTGCTTGGGTTGCTTGTATCGCTTGCGTGCACCGGGTTGAAGGCTGGGGCGAAGCCGCCCGGGCTCGACTGGGCGGGCCGGGCAAGCCGAGTGCGGGGGGCTGACATCACAGGCGCCCTACGCGACAAGGACACCCGCGAGGGTCCACGTGACGTCTCCTGGCGGAGGGAGCCAGTACTCGTCTATCTCCGAGTCGTACATGTCGCGCTCCGAGATTCCGCAGGCGGCCTGCTGGTCGTGTCGGGCGAGGTAGGCGCGCCACCTCCGGCGTTGGCGGGCGTAGGTGGCCAGTTGCAGTGCGATCGCTTCGGTGACGCCGAGGTCCTCAGCGATCCGGGCGAGGAGTTCGGGGTGGGGGAGTAGGCCGTCGGTGGTGCGTTCGACCAGGCCGTGCTCGCACAGGAGGTCGACGGCTTCGGCGATGCTGGATCGCGAGCACCCGACTGCCTCGACGAGGGCGGTGATGCTGCGCGCGCGGCCGTGCTCAAGGGCCTCGAACACCAGGCCGGCGATGTCGCCGAGCTCGCGGAACGCCGGCCGCTTGGCGTGGATGGTTCCGGAGTGCCACCGCAGGTCAGCGGCTTGGACGTCCTTCGGGATCGTGAGCGCGTAGAGGTCTGCTGCGGTGCCGTGGGCGGCTTGGATCAGGTCGAGCCACCCGAGCTCGGTCAGGACCTTGAGCATCGCTGCGATCGTGCTGTGGTCGCTGCCTGTCGCCACGGCGAGCGCGCGTGACCCGAATCCGAAGTACCGGCTTGCGCTCTTGTGGCCAGCCTCAGCCAGGGCGCGCAGGAGCCAGCGAATCTTCGTTCCGATCGGTGCGAAGCGGTGTCGTTCGTAGGCCAGGACTGCGGTGGTCCAGGTTCGGATGAACTGGTGCTCCAGGTGGGGGTCGGCCGGCGGTCCGTAGGGAGCGCCTCTGAGCCCCCCCGCTAGTGACTCCAGACGGCTTGTGTGGGATCTGCGGACATACGAACTCCCGGCCCGGCGGGGGGTTCTTGCGATGAGCGCTTGGGCGTTGCGCCAGTCGGCGGCAATTCGCTCGCGCCGCTGGTCGGCCTTGGGGCGGTTGGCTTCGTACATGCCGGCCAGGCCAGGCCAGCGGCCGTCCTCGAGGCGCACGACCACGTCGGCCAGGCGCCAGCCGGCGCGGGCGGCTGCGGCCATGACCGCGGCTCGTGCTTCGGACGGCGACCCGTACCGGGTGGCGTCGTAGATGCCTTCACGGGCGATCCGGGTGACGACCGCGCTGAGCGCGCGGGGCGCGCCGCCGGCCGGCTCGCCGACGGCGGGCGGGTCGGTGGGGGAGAGGGGCGCCGGGGTGTGGGCGGCGTGCCAGGCGGCGATCTGCGGGGCCAGGCGGATCCGCAGGGCGTCGACGACGTCGGGGGTGTTGCGGCGGTGCAGGACGTCGACAGCGGTCGCCAGGGTGGTGACGAGCTGCTGGTGGCCACCGGTCTTGTGCCGTGAGCCTGGTGTGCGGATGCACCCGGAGCGGGCGGAGCGGTGGGGTGAGGCGTCGATGGTGGGGAAGCGCAGCGCGAGGGCTTCGACGATCTCGCGCGCGGCCGCCAGGTCGAGGCGCTGAGCGAGCGGGACGTAGATGTGCCGGCCGCCGTTGGGGGAGACGTCCTCGATGACGCGGGCGCCGCACTCGGCCAACCACTTCACCAGGCGTGTCGCTTCGCGGGCCACGGCGTCGGCGCCGCCGCGTGAGGAGTCGAGGTCGAGGAACAGCGTGCTGCAGGAGCCGTCGTGGCCGTAGACGCGCACGGCGGCGGGCTTGGCCGGGAGCCGGTCGGTGAGGCGCCGCTCGTCGGCCGCGCGGTACTCCACGCCGCCGCGTCGGGGGCGTCCCTCTCGCACGCGGTCGACGCCTGCCAACAGCATCGCGGTAGCCGCCCACTGCTGCGCAGGCCCGCCCATCGCGGGGTCGACGACAGCCCGCCTGGTCTCAACGGAGGCGGTGAGCGGGGGTGAAGCGGCACGCGAACTCGGCGTGTCGCCCGTGTGGGGGTGCGCAAGGCGCCCGGGCGCAGGTATCGTGTCTCCCGAGTGTTAGGCACACCGAAGGGTGCGCTGAGGGGAGCTCGTGACCGCCGCCGTCGCCAAACGTTTAGCCGGTCAGAGCTTCTGGGCTAGGGCCCGCCCCCTTTGGGGCGGGCCCTCACTCGTTCTCTGGGTCTATGCGGACTGGACCAGTCGCACGTCACCTCTTCCGATGGGTAGCACGCCCTGGTCTGCTTGAGGCCTCGGCGTGGGCGCGAACTGGTCGAGGCCGAGGTCGTGGGCCATGAGCAGCGTGACGTACTCGCTGAAGTCGAGGCCCAGGCTTTCGGCCCGCGCCCGTCCGGCCTCGCTGACGGGCAGCGGAGCGCGCACTGTGTGCTGTCCTCGGGGGCCCTTAGAGGGGCGACCACCGTGTCCGCGGGTGCTCATGGTCGATACCTAACACCATGCGCGGACTCTGAATCAGAAACCGACACGGCGTGTCGGGCAACTCTGTCCGGATTCCGGTCGAGGCTCCTATCTGGCGGCGGCCCAGACGCACGGGCGAGGCGCCGGGAGCGTACCGAGCTAGTTGTCCGATCCCCGCGCGTCGCCTCGCGGGTCGTGGTGGCGCGCGACGCGGTACTCGTTCGTGGTCAGGACGAACGCGAGCAGCGTGTCGACGGCGTCGACGACGCCCTTCACCCGCACCGAGTAGCGGACGCTACGCCCACGCCGCTGTCCTGCAGGGACGTCCGCCTGGATGATGCCCGCGTTCTCAAGCTGCTCGAGGTGGAGGCGAAGCGAGCTCGCCGAGACGCCGAGCCCATCCGCGATCTCCGCTCGCAACAGCGGCCCTCGCGACGACAGCTCCCGCAGGATGGACTGCGCCAACGGCATGTCGATCGCGTACAGCATCGCTGCCTCCCGAGACGTCAGCGGCGTCGCGGGGCGGACGAAGCGGGGCACGCGCCCAGGATGGCAGCCAGTCGGGTGACGCCATCCGCCCAACCTTGCGACGTGAGCGCAATATAACGCTACGATCCCCGAGTCACTCGGAGCCACGCTCCGCGAGGAGCGCCAGCTGTCAGGGGATCGTCGATGAGCAACGCCAGGCGCGGGTCCGGCCGGCCCGCTGCTCTTGCCCAACCTGACAGACTCGGACATTTCGCCGATACACGGTCGAATGCGACAAGCGAGCCCGAATCCGGCAATGTGCCGACCAGAGCCTCAAGATCCGAGCAGGTACTCGGAGCACACCGCCGCAACGTACTCGAGCCGGTGTCGATCAACCGTCCAGCCGGCACGCAGGTGTCCGTGCGGGCCAGGAACCGGCTCCGCGACGACCAAGCCGAATGCTCGGAGTTCGCGGAGGTGCTCGTTGACGTGCCGAACGCCGAGCTCGAGGGCCTGGGCCAGAGCGTCGCTGCTGAGCGGAGCGTTGCGCATCAGCTGGTGGAGGAGTTCGACCCGAGTGTGACTTCCGAGCACCTCGATCGCTCGGCTGACGTAGTGGGGTTGGGGGCGGGGTACGACGATGCGGGGCATGCCCTCCTCATTCGGCGGTTAAGGCGCCCGGGACATAAGTCCCGAGATTCATGTTGGGCGATTTCTAGCGTGGCCACACGTACCCATGGAGGGGTGACATGGTGATGACGGAGCAGGAGAGCGTCGCCGAGCGTCAGGGTCAGGAGGACCCGCCGGTGCGTCGTTCGCGGCGTGCGAGCGTCCTGGTGGTGCTCGGTGTCGTGACCGCGCTCGTGGTCGGCGGCGGTGGCGTGACCTACGCGCGCTGGGACGCGGATCTCGACGCGCGGCTCGCGGCCGCCCAGGACGAGCTCAGCCAGGCTGAGGTGCAGCTCGCCGACGTCACGCAGGCCGGTGCCGCGGCTCTGGAGTCCTCGAAGGGCAAGGTCGCGGACGACCAGGTGCGCCAGACGCTGGCCGACCTCCTCGATGATGGGGTCCCCGGCTCCGCATCCGAGCGGGGGAGCAGGTCGGACCAGATCACTGCCATCACCGCCCTCGCCTCGTCGACCCGAACTCATGCCGGCGAGATCGAGCAGGCGACCTCGGCGGTCTCCGAGGCGCGCGCCGCCTGGGAGCTCGCCCAGGCTCAGGACGGGTACGACCAGGCCCTGAGTGACATGGTCGCTGCCGTCGACGCCGCTGCCGCGGTGCTCGCGGGCAGCGAGGGCAAGGTCGCCGACAACCAAGTGCGCCAGGACCTCGCGGACGCCATCGATGCTGCCTCAGCCGTTCGCGAGAAGGCCATCGCCTCGACAGTTGGGGCGCTGACGGCGGCGGCGCACGCGGCGGCTGAGGCCACGGACGCGGTTACCGCGGCGACCACTGCGACGAGCCAGGCGCAGAGCGCCTGGCAGGCGGAGCAGGACCGTATCGCCGCAGAGCGGGCGGCAGCCGAGCGAGCGGCCGCCGAGCAGGCGGCCGCCGCGGCGCGCAAGGCGTCGGCCAGTTCCTCCGGCTCATCGGCGGGAGGCGGCCGGTCGGCGAGCCCGAGCGGTTCCAGCGGCGGTGGGGGCGGTACCTCGTCGGCGCCGCGCGTCCACAGCCCGTCAGGGTCGAACTTCGGCACGGGAACCGCCCCTGAGTGCACGACACCATCGTGCGGGATCACGTTCTGATGGCCGCTGAGAGGGGGCGCGCGATGCCGCCCAGATGAGCTATGTCGGGGGAGCGGCAACGTTGCCCCGACATGGGTGAGGCGGTCCCTGATTCCAGCAGGGACCGCCTCGGAGCCCACACCTAGGTACCCGACCTGTGCAGTCAGTCCCACTCGCGAGGAGTTTGTTCGATGAAGGCACGCCCATCTTGGCATGCCCTGGTGCGCAAGCGCATCGGGAACCAGGCGCCGGGTCCTAGCCGGCGAGGCGCGCTGCGCTGGGGTGCGGCGATGGCTGCCGCCGCCCTGCTGGCCAGCGGCAGCGGGCTCGCCCAGGCCGCGACCGGCGGCGGCGGTAGCTCCTCTGGCGGCGCCGGAACCGGTCTGCTCGACTCGGCCAGCACCCTGATGATCGCGCGCGACGGCTTCAACGGAGTCGGGCAGCCGACGCTCCAGGGCCGCGGCCAGGCGTCGATCGACTACTTCTGGGGCCTGACGGTCAGCGCATTCCAGGACCAGATCGGACGGACGCCAGGGACTCAGGGCGTGCAGCCCGGACAAACACCGCAGGACTCGTTCAATGCCGTGTGCGGGGCTGCTCTGCAGAACGCGGCCGACCGCGCAACGGCCATGGGGTACCCGGCCTCGCCGGCGGACTCCCGGGTGGTGGGTGTCTACTTCACGTACGCGGTGGGCTCCGTCAACTGGTTCATGTCGAGCGTGCCCGCCGGTGAGTACTCGGACGCCTTCGCTCCCTCCTGGGCGAGCGAGGTCACCGACCCGAGCCTGCCGGGCTTCACCTACGACAACGACCGCACCCGGTACGCGCAGTTTCAGCAGGACGGTGTGCCGGCGCTGGATGCGATCGCGTCGACGTGGCGGTCGCATGTGGACTCGGTGATCGCTGCGAACCCGTCGTCGGGCAGGTACATGACGTGCGTCGCGCTGAACGAGTTCGAGCCGCAGGTCGAGTTCCAGCCTGTCATCTCCACGCAGGTGACGACCCGGTACGTGGACAAGGGCGAATCGTTCGGCGATGACGTGACGATCGCCCTGGCGGCGGGGGACCAGTGGGCGTCCGTCGGTGGTCAGAACGTCACGATCCGCGCCCGCGGCACGGTCGCCGGTCCGGTCGCTGGTGAGAAGCCGACCCGCGCGACGATCCCGTCGGGAACGCCGGTCGCCGCCACGTTGTGGTTGGACTTCGCGGGGCCGGGGACGAAGCGTGCGACGTGGACGGCGCCGAAGTCCGGGACGTACTCGTTCGTGTGGGAGGTCCGGAAGGCGGACAGCGAGGCGAACGGCCGGTATGTGCGGGCGGACGCCAGCGACTCCTACATGGCGCCGACCGAGATCACCACGGCGCGGATCAACCCGCAGCTCTCGACGCAGGTCCGTGACCGCTACGTCGACGTCGAGGGCGGCGCCCTCGTCGACCAGGTGACGGTGTCGCTGGGCGCCGGCGACCTCTGGCCGCAGGACTCCTCGGGGACCCCGCTGCCTCTGGTGGTGCGGAACACCGCCTACAAGCCGTCGAACACTCCGAGCGCTTCCAGCACCGCGGTGCCCTCGGGCGCCGTGGTGCATGGCACGGAGATGGTGACGTTCACCGCCCCCGGGACGAAGTCGACGCCGGGGACGGTGAAGCGCGACGGCCCCGGGTTCTATCCGTGGGTGGCCGAGATCCGGCTGTCCGACCAGAGCGCGGAGATGCGAAAGCACCTGCAGGGGGCGGTCGCAGCTCGGTTCATGCTCGAGAGCGAGACGACGTCCGCACGCCACAACCTCACGCACTACTCCGAGGTCCGCGAGTACAACGTCGTGGCTGGCGGCCGCGTGTTCGACTCGATCACGCCCGGGGGGTACCCGGACGACCACGGGAGCTTCACGGGGCTGGGGGGCTGGCAGGCCGACGTCGCGACCGCGACCGCGACCGTGTACGGGCCGACGGAGAACCGGATCACGACGGCGGCGGTGCCCGACGGCACGCCGGTGTTCAAGACGATCCCGCTGCCGGCCAAGAACGGCACCTACAACGTGGGGTACGGGACGTCGGACGTCATCAGCCCGACCCAGCCGGGGCACTACGTGATCGTGTACAGCTTCGAGGGTGACGCTCGCGTAGCGCCGTTCGCGTCGCCGGCCAACGACATCCGCGAATCGTTCTACGTCCCGACCGACGGCGCGGGGTGGCTGGACATCATGTCGACCGCCACGCAGAACGTGACGGCGGGCAGCGGCGTCATGTCCGACACGGTCCTGGTGACCGGCACATCTGTCCCGGCGGGCTCGACCCTGACGTGGCAGACCTGCATGTGGGTCGACCCGGCCTCGCCCGGCTGCGCGCAGCCGGTGGACACCTACTCCACGACCGTCAACGGCACCGGGTTCTACAACCACCCCGAGCTCGACGCACCCACGCTCGCCGAGCTGCCCGCGGGCACGCTCGAGGCGGACTACGGCTGGGCACCGGTGCTGACCAGCCCGGACGGGGCCGTCCTGGACCGGGAGCCGTTCGGGACGCCGTCGCAGACCACGCACATCACCGCCGAGCTGCCGACCTGGTCGTCGGTCGCGACACCGACCGCGAAGCCGGGCGACGTCATCACCGACGTGGTGACGTTCGACGGTGCGACTCGCGCGGACTGGACGGTCCAGTGGGAGGCGTGCTGGCTCTCGGCGGACGAGACCTGCCCCGAGGGCGCCGCGTTCGCTCTGGGCGAACCGACGCAGGTCGACCCCACGCAGAGCTCGATGGAGTCGCCGGGCTTGAGGGTGCAGGTGCCGGCGGGCACGAAGCCGGGCACGAGCCCGCGCGTCGGGATGCAGCCGATCCTGCGCGACGCGCTGGGTGCCGAGCTACTGCGCGAGCCGTGGGGCACCGAGGGCCAGGTGACGGTCGTGGACTACCCGCTGCCGTCGATGACCTCGCAGGCGACGAGCACCGCGGTGCTGGGGGATCCGACGCAGGACACCGTGACGATCACCGGTCCGCTCGAGGCGGGCTCGCGGATCACGTGGTCCGGCTGCTACTGGATCGAGGTCGAGGACGGGTCGCGTGAGTGCCGGCAGGACGCCACCGCTGTGGCGGACGTTCCGGTCCTCGAGGACGGTTCGACCGGTCTGGTGCTTCCCGCGCTGGCGGTCGGGGAGACCCTGACGGTCGAGTCGCCGGAGCACACGACCACGTACGGCGGGCTGCTGCCGGACCTGGGGCTGCGGTTCTCCTGGGCGCCGCGGATTAGCGATCCGGACGGCGAGGTGCTGGTCCAGGAGGCCGCTGGGCTTCCCGAGCAGACCACCACGGTGACGTTCCCGCCGATCAAGGTCACCACGAAGGCGTACTCGACGAACCCGCGCGGTCCGTTCTACGGCGACGAGATCGGTGACCTGATCGAGGTCACCGGCGACATCCTGCCCGGCGACTCGGTCACGGTGCGGCTCTACGCGTGGGAGAAGGGCAACCCGCCGCTGTGCACGGGCGAGCCGCTCGCCACCGTGAAGCTCGACCTGACCCCGTCGCTGTCGACGTACGACACCGGCCCGGTCTACAGGACCCCCGAGGACCGCACGAACCTCGTCTACGGGTTCCAGGAGACGACGGTGTCACGCGGTTTGACGGTCGTCTCGAAGTGCGGTCTGGCCGCCGAGACGCTGCCGATGACGGTCGACCCGTGGTCGCAGTGGTCCGACAGCGCGTCCGGGCAGCAGAGCCAGGCGTCCGGCGAGCTCGCTATCACGGGCGTGCAGCGGCTCGGGTGGCTGTTCGGGGCCGCGCTGGTCATGGCGCTCGTCGGCGGCCAGCTCGTGCACATGCGGGAGAAGCGCCGCCGCGTGCAGCACCTCGCCTCCTCCTGAGGCACTCCGCCTGGGCCGGCGACCCTTCCGCCGGCCCAGGCGCGCCCCACCACCCTGCGCCACGCACGTTCCGAACCTGATGGAGACCTCTCATGCCGAAGCACCGTGAGCACGCCCCCCGCCCGATCGTCACGATGAGCGGGCGCCCGACCACCACCTCGCTGCCGCTCGCTGAGCGGTCCTGGATCCGCACCACCGCCGGCAAGGCCGCCGTCACCGCCACCCTGCTGGGCGCGCTCGGCGTTTCAGGCACGTTGGCCGGCTGGGTCGACGACGTCCAGATCACCGCCGAGGTCGGCACCGGGACGCTCGACCTCGCGGTCAACGGGCAGCAGGGTCCGATCGACGTCGCCCTGACGCTGCCCGACGGCACCGACCGACTCGCGCCCGGCGACACCCTCAGCACCACGATCAACGTCGAGAACCCCGGCACCCTGCCCGCGGTCGTCACCACCAAGCTCGCGGGCCTCGGCGCCACCTCGCTCGGCGCGCAGCTGGACGCCACGCTCACCGCGACCCCGTCGGGGGCGCCCGTCCTGACCAAGGGCGGGAAGGCCAACGGCGCGTCCCTGGACGCGTTCACGATCGCACCGGGCGGAACCGTCCCGCTTCGCCTGGATCTGTCGCTGCCGGCCAACACCGGGAACGAGTGGCAGAACAAGGACGACAAGCTCACCCTCACCCTGACCGCCGTCCAGGAGTGACGGTGAACATGTCGCGGATGGTCGGGCTCGGCCGCAGAGCAGTGACCGTGGTGTGCGTCGCCACTGTGCTGCTGGCGGTCGGGCTCGGCCTGGCCCAGGCCGCCGGCTTCGTGCGCCTCCTGGAGGTGCAGGGCGGGTCGATGGAGCCCACCATCGCCAACGGGTCGCTCCTGGTGACGACGCCCGAGCGAGTCGGCGACGTCGCCGTGGGCGACGTCGTGTCGCTCGTGCGCAACACCGGAGTTCGCGTGACGCACCGGGTCGTCGACGTCGACGCGGCGACGGGCGCGATCACCACGCGCGGGGACGCCAACGCAGTCAGCGACCCCGAGCCGTACAGCGGGCAGTCCCTGGACCGGGTCGTCGTCGCGGTGCCGAAGCTGGGCGCGTCGCTGCGCTACCTGCGCCTGTTCATGCACAGTCCGTACTTCCTCGCGCTCGTCGCCGGCGGGATCGTGGCAGCTGCCCCCTGGGAGCGCCGGCGGCCGGACGGGCTGCAGCCCGAGGTGGTGCGCACATGATCGCCGCGGCTCTCCTGATCGCTCTGGCCGGGTCGCCCGCCGACCCGGCACCGATCCAGCTCTCTCCGTCACACGTCGTGATCGCCGGCCTCACCCCCGGGTCGACCGGGGCGGCCGACGTCAGCGTGACCAACAACTCCGGGCAGGCAGTCGAGATCTCGGTCACCGGCCGACTGTCCTCCCCGAACGGACCCGTCGGCGAGGAGGACCTGCTGCAGGTCTCCCTCGCCGGCTGCGCCGGCCCTTGGGCCGGCGTCCCCGTCGAGCCGACCGTGGGACCGGTGTCCACTCGGTGCGACTCCGGGGAGGTCGAGGCCTCGAGCGGCAGCTTGGCGGCGGTGCCGCTCGAGGCCGGCGACTCCATCCACCTGCTCATCAGCGCCGGCCTCGGCGAGCATGCCGGGCCCGGGGCCCAGGGGCAGACCTGGTCGGCGAGCTTCGACGTCACCGCGCTCGCCACCGACCCGGCCCCCGCCCCGGTGCTGACCCTCACCGGCGCGGACACCGCCGGCTTCGCCGCGGCCGCGATCGCGGCCGTGGCTGGGGGAGTGGCGCTGCGCCGGCACACGAAGGGAACCAGGCGATGACTACGTTCAGGAAGCTCGTCCACGCGGCGGTCGCACTCGCCGCGGTGGTCGCACTCGCAGGCGCGGCGGTGCCCACCACGGCGGCGTTCACGGACACCGCCAGCGCGCAGTTCCAGGTCCGCGGTGCGCACTGGGCCACCAGCGTGTGCGTCATCCAGTCCAACGAAGCCCGGCCCGACGCAGTGTTCACGATCGGCGCCAGCGCGCCGCTGGGTCAGGTCGGCTGGACGACGATCCTGAACAAGACCGCCGCGACCACGCCCGCGCAGCTGGCGGGGTGCGACGTGGTGATGATCGCCGGCGAGGCGTGGGGCGTGAAGCCCGCCTCCCGGGACCTCGCTCTCGCGTGGATGGCCTCCGGCGGATCCGTGCTGTCGACCGGCAACGACACCGGAGTGAGCAACTACCCCCTTCCCGAGCTCATCGGGGCCACCGGTGAGGCGTTCCCGCTCTACCCCTACGGCGGCTCGGTCCCCACCAGCGCCGCAGCGCGGCAGGCGATCTCGCCGGCGTACCCCTCGTGGACACCCGGTGCTGCGGGGACCTACGAGCTCGACACGGGCGCACGACCGATCACCGCAGTGGCAGCAGGTGCCGTCTGCGTGGGGACCGTGGCCGGCCACGCGGAGTTCTGCGCGGCCGTCGCGCGGACGAACTCCGCCGGGGGCCGGTGGGTCCACCTTCACACCAAGATCGGCTCGCTCCAGATGCGTGGAGACGTGCCCGCGGCCGACGCCGCGCTCGCCTGGCTCGCGATCGGGCGGGACTGACCGATGGCCACCTCCTTCGTGCGACACCCCGCCCGCCTGCTGGCTGCGGTTCTCGGCGTACTGCTCACGGTGACGGGTCTGGCGTCCGCGTCGACCTCGGCGGCGTTCACCGACTCGGCGACCGTGCAGCTCGAGGTCCGCGGCGCTCACTGGGCCACGAGCGTGTGCGTGATCCAGTCCCCGGAGACACGCCCGGACATCGCCTACACGCTCACCTCGAGCGACCTGCTGCGCGACCGCGGCTGGACGACGGTCCTGGACAAGAGGGCCGCGAGCACAGCTGCGGACCTCGCGGGCTGCGACGTGGTCATGATCGCCGGGGAGTCCTGGACCATCTCGGCCGCGTCGCGCGCGCTGGCCGAAGACTGGACCGCCGCCGGCGGGTCGGTGCTCTCCACGGGGAACGACACCGGGGCGGCCACGCTGCCGAACTTCATCGGCTCGCAAGGGGACCTGCGAGCCGACTACCCGTTCGGTGGATCCGTTCCCGCGTCGGCGTCGGTCCGAGGGTCCCTCTCGCCGCAGTTCCCGTCGTGGACGCCCGGCCCGCTCGGGACTTGGACGGTCGACACGACCGGCCGGCCCATCACCAGCGTGGCCGCCGGGGCGCTCTGCGTGGCGACGGTCGCGGGTCACCCCGACTGGTGCGCGGCGATCGTGCGCACCACGCCCGCCGGCGGCCGGTGGGTCCACCTGCATTCCAAGATCGGCTCGCCAAGCTCTCCTGGCGATGCCCCGGGTGCGGACGCCGCCCTGGCGTGGCTCGCGATCGGGAGGAACTGATGTCTGCAACGATCCACCACTCGCTGCGCGCATCCGCGGCGCTGCGCGGTCTGCGGATCGCCGCGCTGGCCGCCGGCGTCGTGGTGTGCCTGGGCCTGGCGGTGACGCTCACGCTGCTGCTGGCCGCCTCGGGCCTGCTGCGCGTGCTCGACCTGACGGCGTTCATCCCACGGCCCACCAGCGCGTACGCGCTGCGCGCCGGCGGGGCGTGGGTGGTGTTCCTCGCGTTGGCGAGTCTGCTGCACCGCACCACTCGCGAGTACAGCGCATGACCGCGGGCCGTGCGATGCGCTGCGCACACCACCTTCTGGGAGCCCTCGCCACGCTGGTGTGGGACCCGATCCTCGAGCGCGCCGAGCGTAGGGCGGAGCCCACCGGGCCCCGGTCCGCCCGCGGCAGTGCGCGCACCAGCTGGGAGGTCACGGCCACCGGTTCGACGGCCGTCGCTCAACACTGCGGCTCACCGGCTGTGGCCTCCCTACCGACCGCCGGACGCACGGGCACCCCCTGGCCCACCGCGCCGGCACCGACCCGGGTGCAGGGGAGCGGACACCCCCTGCACGCGCCCCTGCGCCCGGGTAACTCGCCGCCGCAGCGCTGAGCGTCGGCGCCGAACCACACCTACCAGTCGGGGGACTGATGAAGAGCAAGAGCAGGAGCGCGACCTCCGCGGCCGCCGCGTGGCCGCGGATCAGCGTCGTGATTCGCGACGACGGCACCGGCCAGGTGCGCGTCGCTGGGATGGTCACGGCCGAGATCGCTGCCACCGATGCGGCCAGCGCACGTCAGGAGGCCACGAGGCACCTGACCGCGACTGCGAAGCAGTTCGGGCGACCGGTGCAGGCGGCGACTCAGGACCCCGAGGGCGAGTGGGAGATCGTCGTCTCGCCCGACGGGTCGGTGCGCGGCGTCGACTCGGACTCGACTCGTGCACCCAGGCGCCCGAAGAGGGCGCGCACGACGCCGGCGACCTCGCCGGCGTCCCGCAAGCGGGAGGGCGCGGTCACGCCCGGTCGTGGGGTTCCCCCGACTGGCCATGACCGGGAGCCGCGCCCTCCCTTCACCGCAGCCCTGCATGCGGCCGAGCGAGCGGCCGCCGAGCGCGCCGAGCGAGAGGCCGCCGAGCGCGCCGAGCGGGAAGCCGCCGAGCGCGCCGAGCGGGAAGCCGCCGAGCGCGCCGAGCGGGAAGCCGCCGAGCGCGCCGAGCGAGAGGCCGCCGAGCGCGCCGACCTCGAGGCGGCGGTTCGAGCGCTCGAGGCCCGCGTCATTGAGGCTGCCGCGGTGCGGCGGGCCGCCGCCGGCAAGGTTCCGGCCGACCTCGAGGCGGCACTTTCCGAGGCGATCCGCGGGGCCAGCGAGCTGGCGCGCTACGCGCGGGGGAGCGCGGCCGCCAACGTGCCTAGGGCGGCACAGGAGGCGGCGACCCTCGCCGGCGATGTCGACGAGGTCGTCGAGGCCGTGCGACGGCTCGTGCTCGAGTACGACGACGCGGCGGCGCAGCTCGAGCAGCGGCGGGCTGCAGAGGCGGCCTCGGCGTCGAGCGCGACCGCGGCTGCGCTGCACGCGGCCCGGTCGGTGGAGGCGCCCGACTTCCTGGGCGAAGCGCCCGACGGCGCCTCCGAGACCAAGCCGGACGAAGTCGCTGTCGTCGACGGCGACCAGGTGGCGCGGGCGCTTGCCTCCGGTCGGCGCCGACCGCGCGCGCGCACCTGGATCGCAGTGGCGGTCGCGATCGCCCTCGTGGCCGTCGGGGCGACCCAGGCCCAGCGGGTCTGGGTCGCCCGGGAGGTGACCGCCGCGCACGCCCAGTGGACCGAGGAGCAGCTCGGGCTTACGACCGACGTGCAGGCGGCGCAGGAGCTGCTCGCGAGCTCGGAAGGCAAGGTGACGGACGACGCGTTCCTGGAGGACCTTCAGGCGGCGATCGCCCGGGCGCTCGACGCGCGTGCTGATCCGAGCGAGGCGGGATCGAGCGTTCCGGCCGCGGCCTGGCGTGAGGCTGAGCGTGAGGTGATCGCTGCCGGCGCTGTGCTGCGAAGCGCCGTCAGCGCGGTCGAGGAGTCCCGGGCGGCCTGGGAGCTTGAGCGGGCGACGAAGGCGTGGCAGAAGGCGCGCTCAGACCTGTCTGCGGCGATGGACGACGCGAACGCGGTCATCGCCTCGAGCGTGAACCAGGTTGCGGACGACGGAGTGCGCCAGGCGCTGGCTGACGCCGTCGCGCAGGCGATCGACGTCCGCGACGTCGACGTCGACGACGCCACCGCCGAGGCGCTGGATGCGGCTGCGGCGGCGGCCGCCGCCGAGACGAAGGGCCTCGCTGCACCGACCCAGGCCGTGCGCGACGCGCAGGCAGCCTGGCTCGCGGAGCAGGAGCGGGCGGCTGCGGCTGCGGCTGCCCAAGCGGCCGCGCGGCCGACGACGCCAGCCGCGGGGGGATCGCGGTCACCCGCACAGGAGCAGCCGCCGGCGGCGAACGCTGCTCCCCCCGCCTCGACGAGCGGGGCCGGGGCGAGCACGGAGCTGTGGATCCGACCGGGCTCTGTGGGGTGCACGACGAAGGACCCGTACGACTTCTCGGTGAGTGCGACTACGGGCGGGGTGAGCGGGCCGGTCGTCGTGACGATCGGTGGCGTCTCCCAGACGATCGGGACGGGGAGCGGGTCCTTCTCGGGCACGCTCAAGGGGCTTCCCGCCGGGTCCTACTCGTGGTCCGTGTCGGCGGACGGGCTCGTCGTCTCTGGGTCCAAGACGGTGGTGGTCCCGTGCCCCGCTCAGTGAAGGGTGCGGCCGCCGGCGTCGCGGTCCTGGTGATCCTCGCTGGCTGCGCTGCGCCGGGTTCCGTGACGCCGGCCACGACTGCTCCGAGCGAACCGAGCACCGGGTACCCGACGCTCGGACCCGCGGACGTCGCCAGCGAGGACCTCGACGCCCTCGTCGACCCTGAAGCGCGCGAGGTCGTGCCGACGTGGACGGAAGAGTCGCGTCGCGCTGCGCTCGACGTCGCGATGGCCGCGATGCAGGCGTGGGCTCGCCCCGATCTCCCTCACGAGCAGTGGTGGGCCGGTCTGCAGGGGTACCTGTCGCCCGGCGCCCGGGAGGTCGTCGTCCTGACTGACCCGGCGAACATCCCGGTCACGACGGTGACGGCCGTGCAGCTGCCCGACGAGGGCGAAACCGCGTACGTCGGCTGGGTGGAAGCGGACACCGACGACGGGCCGTGGTGGGTGCTGGTCGCGTGGCAGCCGGACGGGTCGTGGATCGTCGACCGGATCACGCGAAGCCACGAGGTGACGCGATGAGCGACAGCAAGCTCGGCGTGATCGCGGCCGCCGGCGTAGCGCTCGTGATCGGCCCGGTCCTCGCCCTCGGATCCTGCGGCGTCCTGGTGAGCACGCAGGCTCAGCTGCTGGCGACGTGCCAGGAGACGCTCGCCTCCGCCACCAACGCGACCACGCTCAACGTCGACGCGATCGCCGACCACCCGGAGATCTCCGGGCCCGCGATCTCGAAGGACGCGGCGGTTCGCCTCGAGCAGCTGCGCAACGCCGCGTACATCATGAACGCCGCGGCCGCGCTCGGGCTGAACACCCGAGCGCAGGAGATCGGCGTCATGACCGCGATGGGCGAATCCAGCCTGAGGGTCATCGACTACGGCGATGCCGCGGGCCCGGACTCGCGTGGACTGTTCCAGCAGCGAGACAACGGAGCGTGGGGCAGCTACGCGGACCGGATGGATCCGTTCATCAGCGCCACGAACTTCTTCAAGGCGCTGCAGCGGGTCTCGGGCTGGGAGCAGATGACCGGCACCGCCGCCGCCCACGCGGTGCAGCGAAACGCCGACCCGGACCACTACGCGAAGTACGAGCCGACGGCGAAGCAGATCGTGGCTGCGCTGGCGGGCGCGACGTACGACCCGCAGACGCCGGCGGAGTGCCGTCCGGCGGGCGGCGTCGTGGTCGCCGACGGCTGGACCAGCCCGGCGCCCGCGGCCCGCAAGATCACCTCGAGCTTCGGGATGCGCCTGCACCCGATCCTCGGCGTGTACAAGCTGCATGCGGGCACCGATCTCGGCGCGACCTGCGACACGCCCATCTACGCGGCCGCTGCGGGCACGGTGATCGCCGCCAACGGCGCAGGCACGAGCGCGCAACGCGACCTGGTGCGCATCGACCACGGCGGAGGGGTCAACACCCTCTACATGCACATGTACCCCTCGGGGATCTTCGTGCAGCCCGGCGACGTCGTCGACGCCGGCCAGCTCATCGCCGCGGTCGGCAGCGCCGGGAGCTCGACCGCCTGCCACCTGCACTACGAGGTGCGTATCGACGGGACCCCGATCGACCCGGTCCCCTTCATGCAAGAGAGGGGGGTGACGCTGCCGTGAGCACCGTCAACCCGTGGGCTCCCGCGCCCGCACCCGTCCCTGACAAGCCGACCCCCGCGGACCCGGTGCCGGCGAGCAGCACGCTGGTGGGCGTCGCGCGACCCCAGCGCGGCGTCCCGGCCCCACGCGTGGGCCTGCCCGCCATTCCGGTGCGCCCGCGCGCGGCGATGTGGTGGGTCGCCGCGCACGGCGGCGCCGGCGGGTCCACTCTCGCCACGCTCGTCCCCGGGACGGCCGCCGTCGGCCCCGCATGGCCGGACCCGATCGACGGGGTCGCGCACTGCGTGCTCGTGTGCCGCACGAACGTCGCCGGCCTGCGGGCGGCTCAGACCGCGATGACGCAGTGGGCGGCTGGCGCGGCGCCGGCAGGCGTGGAGCTGCACGGCCTCGTGGCTGTCGCGGACGCACCGGGGCGCCTGCCACGACCGCTGCGGGAGTTCCTCGCGATCCTGCGCGGCGGCGTTCAGCAGCTCTGGCTCCTGGAGTGGGTCGAGGCCTGGCGCGTCGAGCCGGCCCCGTCTCTGCAGAGCGTCCCTCGCGCGGTCACCCGGACCATCCGGGACCTGACTGCGATGACGACTTCCCTGGCGACCGCCCAGGGGACCACCGAAGAGAGGTATCTGGCATGAACACCGCACTGCACCTGATGAACGTGGCCGCCGGGGTCCTCATCGACCCGAAGGCCGAGCAGCCGCCGGGCACCGACGGGATCTGGGTCGTGGCCGGGTGGGCCAAGTTCGCGGGCTTCTTCGTCGCTGCGCTCGCTCTCATCGGCGCGATCGTCGTCCTGGTGCTGAACAACCGCCGCGGCGAGGCGATGCAGCACACCGGCGCGATCCTCGGCGTCCTGTTCGGTGTGGTGGGCATCGGCGCCGCGTTCAGCCTGATCAACGTCCTGGCCGGCTGATGCCTCCTACCCGCACGGTCCTGGTCACCGTCAGCGCGGCGCTGGTCGCCGCGCTGACGGTGTCGGGGTGCTCGTCGACCCCGAACCAGGCCACCGTCCCCGCGACGACGACGCCGGCCAAGGAAGCGCCCTCGGCGGCAGAGCAGCCCACCAGCGACAGCGTGTGCGGGCTCGGCGACGTGCAGATGACCGGCGGCATCACAGAGGCGCCCGAGGTCACTTGGGAGCTCGTCGGCACCACGCTCGCACCGAAGGACCCGGCCGCCGGCCCGGGTCTGCAGGACGACGACGGGCTGCGGCGGTGCTTCGCGCGCACGCCGCTGGGCGCGCTCCTCGCGGCGGCGAACATCATGGCCTCCGGGTCGAGCCCGGCGCTGGTCACCCCGCTGACGGACCGGCTCTCGGCACCGGGTCCGGGCCGTGACGCTGCACTCGCCGACCTGGCCGGTCGAGTCACCGTCGGCGACTCGACAATCCGGTACGAGATCGCCGGGTTCACCATGTCCGCGTACGACGGCCGCAACGCCAGCGTCGACGTGGTCATCCGAGCCAGCAACCAGGCGCTGCTCGCCCAGATGATCGACCTGACATGGGTCGAGGGCGACTGGAAGGTCGCGCTCGCCGACGACGGCCAGATGCGCACGCCCATGGGCGCCGTGCAGTCGCTCGCCGGCTACACGGCGTGGGACGGTGCGCAGTGAGCTGCGGGACGTTCGAGCTGACGTGCCACGTGAGCGAGGCGGCGGCCGGCTTCTTGGAGTCGACTCTCGGGCAGATGGCCCGAGAGGCGGCCGAGGCGGCCGGTCGCGCGGTCGCGGGCCTGGGAACGCTGTGGGTCGCGGTACCCACTCCCGATCTGGTGACCGGAGACGGCTCCGTGAAGGTCAAGCCTGGATCGCGCGCGGCCGGCGCCGAGGGGATCGTCACCGTGCTCGGTTGGGCGCAGTTCCTCGGGTACACGATCGCCGCGCTGTCGCTCATCGCGATCTTCGCGATGGCGATGGTCAACCACCGACGGGGCGAGGCCCTGTTCGCGACGAAACGGCTCGCGATCGTGCTGTTCTCGACGGTGCTGCTCGGCGCCGCCGGCCCCGTGGCGCAGGCGCTGGTCAGCAGCGGCCCTCAAGCAGCTTCCAACACGGTGATGTACCTGCAACGAACGATGTGGTGGTACTCGATCGCTGCGATGGTGCTGGGCATCATCGTCGGCGCCATCCGCATGATCGCGACCCACCGCCTCGAGCCGGGCCGCGACCTGGTGCAGGGCCTCATCACGATGATCGTGATTTCGGGCGCGGGGGTCACGGGGATGAACCTGCTGATCCGCGCCCTGGACTCGCTGGCCAACAAGCTGATCAACGGATCGCTCGCGTGCGGGCCAGCGGCCGACTCCTCGTGCTTCGGTGGATCGGTGAGCACGCTGCTGGTGTTCACCTCCGCCGCCGGCGCGACGGGACTGCCCGCGTTCCTCCTGCTGCTGCTGTCAGTCGTCGCGATCTTCGCCTCCGCGGTGCAGATCGTGTTGATGGT
Source organism: Cellulomonas denverensis (assembly GCF_012396125.1). Classification (GTDB taxonomy): domain Bacteria; phylum Actinomycetota; class Actinomycetes; order Actinomycetales; family Cellulomonadaceae; genus Cellulomonas; species Cellulomonas denverensis. Next base: position 36,993 of record NZ_JAAXOX010000014.1, read on the forward strand.
GGTGCGCTCTGCGCTGATGGTCGTGTTCGCCGGTCTGCTGCCAACCGCCGCGGCGGGGTCCAGCACGCGCACCGGCAGGGACTGGCTGAACAAACTCCTGAGCTGGATGTTCGGCTGGATGCTCTACAAGCCGATCGCCGCGTTCATCTACGCGGCCGCGTTCATGCTCACAGCGACGCCGTTCTATGCCGACGACGGCACCGGCTGGGTGTCCTCCCTCGGCGGCCTCGCGCTCATGCTCATGGCGCTCTTCGCGCTACCGCCCCTGTTCAAGGCGATCGCCCCAGCCGTCGCAGCTGCGATGAGCGGTAGCGGAGGCGGCGGGATGGGCGCCGCCGCGGGCATGGGTGCGATCGCTGCTGGCGGGCAGATCTACTCCGGCTCCAAGAACACCGGCGGAGGCGGAGGCGGAGCGCAGCCCGCAGCCAAGGGGGCGAACCCGATGCCAGCTCCCGGGACCCCAGCAGGGGGCAGCGCGGGCGGCGGCGGAGCAGCAGCGAGCGGCAGAGCAGCGGCGGGCGGAGGCGCCGCAGCGGGCGGAGGCGCCGCCGCGGCGGGAGCCGCCGCGGGTCCTGTCGGCCTCGCAGTGGGCGCGGGCGTCGATGGCGCGAAGAAGGCCGCGGGTGCGGTCAAGGGCGCGATCCAGGGCGCGGCCGCTGCGGTCTCGGAGCAGCCCGCTGGCACCGCGCCCGCTGGACCCGCCCCGGCCGGGACGCCGACCTCGGGAGGCGCACCGGGTCTGAGCGGCTCGTCGGCCGGCGGCGGTAGCGGCGGCCCGATGGCTGGCGGCGCGGGGGCGGGATCAGGCGCCGCGCAGGGCGCCGCCGCTGTGACGGCCGCGGGAAGCGCGGCAGTGGACTCCGTCCGTCGCACCGCGACGGACGTAACCGGTGAGGAGAAGTGACCATGTCGAACGATGGTGTTGTTGCCGGCTACGGCAACTGGAAGAAGCCCACGAGCGCTGGCCTCGTCGGTCTGAGCTTCGCCGGGACGATGGTCGCGATGGTCGGCCTAGTCGTCGTGGTCGTCGTAGCCAACGTCAAGGGGTGGTTGGCAGCGCTGCTCGCGTTCGCAGTGGTTGCCGCGGTCGTGGCCATGACCGTGACGCGCGACAAGCACGGGCTGAACGTCGCCGACCGCACCAAGGAGAGGGTGCGGTGGTGGGAGTCCCGCTCAAGCGGCTCGAACCTCTACCGTTCCGGTCCGCTGGGCCGCACGCCCTGGGGGACGTGCCAACTCCCGGGCATCGCCGCCGCGACTCGCCTGACGGAGTTCGTCGACGTCTACGAGCGCCCCTTCGCGCTACTCAGCTCCCCCGTCGGCACCGTGACGGTCGTACTGGCCAGCCAGCCCGAGGGCGACTCGCTGGTCGACCAGGAGCAGGTGGACCGGTGGGTGTCGCGCTTCGGCGGCTGGCTCGCCGGCCTCAGCGACTACCTCGGCTTGATCGCGGCATCGGTCACGGTGGAGACCGCGCCGGACACCGGCACCAGGCTGCGGCAGGAGGTCACGCTGAACCTGGACCCCGCGGCCCCGCCGTTCGCTCGGGAGGTCCTGGCCGAGGTCGTCGACAACTACCCGGTCGGGTCCAACAAGGTCAGCGCGTACGTCGCCCTGACCTTCGCCCGCAGCGTCGCGGGCCGCAAGCGCTCGATCGAAGATCTGGGCCGCGACCTGGCCGCCCAGCTGCCGAACCTCACCGGCACCCTCGAGGCGACAGGCGCGGGGGCCACACACCCCGCGACGGCCGCCGAGCTGTGCGAGCTGGTCCGCACGGCTTACGACCCCGCCTCCGCGGTCATCTTCGACGAGGCCGCCTCCCAGGGCGTCCGGGTGGACCTCACCTGGTCCGACGTCGGCCCGGCGGCCGCGGAGGCAGGGTGGCAGGACTACCGGCACGACTCAGGCCTGTCGCGCACGTGGATGGTGACTGGTGCCCCTCAGGGTGTCGTGCAGTCGAACATCCTGTCCGGGGTCCTCGCCCCGCACCGGGACGTCTCTCGCAAGCGCGTGACGCTGCTGTACACGCCGCACGACCCCGCCCGCGCCGCCGCCATGGTCGACGCCGACGTGCGTCAGACCCGAGCGATGCTCGGGGAACGCGCAGGCGCCGGCGCGTACCGCGCGCACCAGGCCGCGCAGAAGACAGCCGCGGAGCAGGCCGCCGGTGCGGGCCTGGTCTCGTTCGGCATGCTCATCACGGCGACCGTGATGGACGCAGCCCAAGAGGCGCAGGCGGCGGCCGCCGTGCAGAACCTCACCGCGGCCGCCCGGCTGATGGTTCGGCCGACGTACGGGTCCCAGGACACGGCGTTCGCGGCAGCGCTCCCGCTCGGCCTGCACCTGCCGCGGTACGCGAGCATGATCACGGCTACGGAGCGTGTCGCGTGATGCTGCGGCTGCGCCGGCGACAGTCCAGCGAGAGCCGCCGGACCCTGCACGGAGCGCTCACGGCGGGGGAGTCCGGCCCTACCCCCACGGGCCCCGGCCGCCGTCGCCGTGAGCGTGCCAAGGCAGCTAAGCGCGCGGTTCGGGTCCTCGGGGCCCGGGGCTGGTCCGGTCGCGGCAGCGGTCACGCATTCGGGATCCCGAAGGTCCCGCTCTGGCGGGGGACTACAGCTCAGGTGCCGGGCCTGTTCCCGTTCGCGGTCGGCGCCGGGACGCCCATGATCGGCGTCCCGCTGGGCCGCAGCCTGCTGACCGGCGCGACGCTCTGCTGCGACCCGATCAGCTGGTTCCAGCGCGCACACCTGATCGCGAACCCGTCGGCGTTCATCCTCGGCAAGCCCGGACTCGGCAAGAGCACCGTGATCCGGCGCATGGCCGTCGGGCTGGCGGCCTACGGCGTGCTGCCGATGGTGCTCGGCGACCTCAAGCCCGACATGGTCGACGTCATCGAGGCGATGGATGGCCAGGTGATCCGGCTGGGGCACGCCCGCTCGTTCCTGAACATCCTGGACCCGGGAGAGTCCCGACAGGCCGTCGCGCAGCTGCGCGCCGCTGGCCGTCACGACCTGGCCGACGAGGTTCTGGCCGACGCGCACGGGCGGCGCCGCACGATGGTCTCGGCGCTGCTCACGATCAGCCGCAAGGAGTCCCCGACGGACCGGGAGGAGGCGATCGTCGACGCGGCCCTGCGGCTGCTCGACGCGCGCCTGGACCGAGTCCCGGTGCTCGGCGACCTGCTGGACGTCATCCGCGAGATGCCGCAGGAGCTGCGGCATGTGGCGGTCGACCGTGGAGTGGACGAGCGCTACCGCGAGATCACCGAGAACCTGGAGGCCTCGCTGATCTCGCTGACGCAGGGCGGGCGCCTCGGGGCGATGTTCTCCCAGGCCACCTCAACCCCGATCGACCGCACCCGCCCCGTCGTGTTCGACGTCTCGGGGATCCACGAGACCGAGACCGATCTGCGTGCCGCGGCGCTCATGGCCTGCTGGTCAGACGGGTTCGCCTCCGTCACCGTGGCCCAGGTCCTCGCGGACGCGGGCCTCGAGCCTCGCCGGCACCGGTTCATCGTGCTGGACGAGCTGTGGCAGGCGCTGCGCTCGGGCACGGGCATGGTCGACCGGGTCGACGCGCTCACGCGCCTGAACCGCACCTTCGGAGTGGGGCAGGTCATGGCCTCGCACACCATGAGCGACCTCGAGGCGCTCCCCGACGCCGCCGACCGGATGAAGGCCCGCGGGTTCGTCGAGCGCGCCGGCATGGTGATCTGCGGTGGCCTGCCGGAATCGGAGATGCCCTTGCTGAACAAGGTCGTGCCGTTCACCAAGGCCGAGCAGCGCATGCTCATCAGCTGGACCGACCCGCCGGCGTGGGACGACCAGCGCGGCCAGGAGGCCGAACCTCCCGGCCGCGGGCACTTCCTGGTGAAGGTCGGCGGCAGGTCCGGGATCCCGTTCCGGACGTTCCTGACGGCCGCCGAACGCGACGTCAACGACACGCAGAAGCGCTGGCACGCCCAGTCGCGCATCGGTGAGGGGCGGGCAGTGGCATGAGCGCACCCACGAAGCGGTCCACTCCCGGCAACCTCGAGCCGGGCACGGTCGCGCTCGCCGGCCTGGTGGCGTTCTTCGCGGTTCCTGCCTGCACCGCCTGGGGCGCGCTGCGCGTCGACGACGCCCTCCATGACCGGAACTCCACGACCGGGCGTAACCCCCTGTCCGTCCTTGCCGGGCTCGCACGTGGGGAGCTGGCCTGGTCGACCACGGCGACGATCAGCGCGCTGCTGCTCCTGGCCCTGGTCGGCGGGCTGCTGTGGTCGGCGGCCGCGGGGTACCGGCGGCTGGTCCCGGCGAAGCTGCCCGTCGACCGCGCCGCGGTGCACATGGGCCGCGGGAAGCAGGTCGACGCGCTGCGCGAGGCCCACGTCCGCAGGACGGCACGGCGCCTCGGCTGCCCCGACGCGATCGGGCTGAAGGTCGGCACGGCGGTGCTGGGCGGGTACAGCGTCTGGGCCGGCTGGGAGGACGTCTCCATCGACATCTGGGGTCCCCGCTCCGGCAAGACGACCTCCCGTGCCATCCCCTCGATCCTCGACGCCCCCGGCGCGGTCATGGCGACGTCGAACAAGCGCGACCTGGTCGACGCCACCCGCGACGTTCGCGCCGCACGGGCGGGGGAGGAGGTGTGGGTGTTCGACCCGCAGGCCCTCGTCGACGAACCGGTCACCTGGTGGTGGAACCCGCTGCGGTTCGTCACCGACGAGGTGAGCGCCACCCGGCTCGCGAAGGTGTTCATCGACGCCACACGTGAGCCCGGCGCCCGCACGGACGCCTACTTCGACGGCGCGGCGCGCGACCTGCTCGCCGGCCTGCTTCTCGCGGCCGCGCGGGGTGACAAGCCGATCACCGAGGTGTTCCTGTGGTTGGCGGACTCGACCGAGGACGAGCCGCAACACCTCCTCGAGCAGTACGGCCACCGTCTCATGGCCGCGTCCGTCGCCGAGGTCCTGGCTCTGCCGGACCGCCAGCGGGCGGGCGTGTACGGGTCGGCCAAGCAGATCGTCTCGTTCCTGCTCAACGCACAGGCAACCCAGTGGGTCACGCCCTCGCCTGGGCGCCGTGAGTTCGACCCGCACGCGTTCGTCCGGTCTCAGGGCACGCTCTACTCCCTGTCCAAGGAGGGCGTCGGCACCGCCGGCCCGATCGTGCTCGCGCTCAACGTCGCGGTCATGACCGCGGCCGAGGAGTACGCCAAGCACCTGCGCGACGGGCGGCTGGCGACCCCGCTCGTCGTCGTGCTGGACGAGGCCGCGAACGTGTGCCGGTGGCAGGAGCTGCCCGACATGTACTCGCACTTCGGGTCGCGCGGCATCATCGTCCAGACGTTCCTCCAGTCCTGGGACCAGGGCGTAGCCGTGTGGGGCCGGGAGGGGATGCTCAAGCTCTGGAACGCCTCCACGGTGCGGGTCTACGGCGGGGGGACGGCCGACCCGGACTTCCTGGACAAGCTCTCGCAGCTGATCGGTGAGTTCGAGCGCACGACCCGCTCCGTGAGCAGCTCCCGCCACGGCGGCTCGACCTCGTGGCAGGCGGCACGTGAGCGCGTGCTCGACGTCTCGGACCTGGCCTCGCTCCCGCGCGGCCGCATCGTCGTCGTCGCTGCCGGCTGTCGCCCCGTGCTGGTCAAGCCGGTGCCCTGGATGGACGGCCCGCACCGCGACGCGGTCAACGCATCCTGGAAGCGCCACAACCCGAACGGCCTGACGGAGATGACCGAGCGCTGGGCGCCAGGTGAGCCCGCGGAGGTGGCGGCGTGAACATCGATCTGGGGTCCTGGGGAGACAGTCCGGTCCCGGCACGAGAGCCCGACCCTCGGCCGGCGGCCGGCGGGTTCGCGCCCGACGTGAGCGACGTCGACGTGATCGACCGAGCCCACGCCGCCGTGGAGCGAGCCGAGACCCGGGTGCGGACCGAGGACCGCAGGCTCGCCGCCGCGTCCCGGGCGATGGAGGACGCGGCTGGTGCGCTCGACCTCGCACGACGCCGGCAGGAAGAGCACGAAGCCGGCCGCGTCGCCGGCGAACGGGCGCGCGACGCCCGCAGCGCGCAGATCGCCGAAGCGGTGCGCCGGGCGGAGCGCAAGCTGCAGCTGACCGAAGAGGCGATCGAGGACCGGCAAGCCGAGTGCCACGTCGCACGGGTGGCGCTCGAGCGCGCCCGTGGCGCCCTCGAGCGCAAGAAGGCGGAGGTGCTCAAGGCGCAGGCGGCCGCCCTGGAGATCGCCCCACCGATCCAGGAGCCGGAGCTCGTCTACGGCAGCGTCATCCAGTTCGTCGAGGAGTATCTGCTGCCGCTGTACCGGCGCAAGACGGCGACCTGGTGCCCGCAGTGGTGGAAGCACCCCGAGGTGACCGTCCGCCTTCAGGCGCTGTGGCTGTCCTGGGAGCAGCTGCGCCAGGACCCGGCGCTCGGCCTGTCGGTGTGGCTGCGCGATCACCTCGACCACCACATGCCGATCGTGCTGGCCAGCGACGGGCCCCTCAAGGGCTGCAAGCCAGGCGAGCACCGCGGCGAGCGCGAGCTGCTGACCTTCGACCCGCCCCCGGCGGGCCTGTACCCCGACGAGAGAGCAGGTGCCCAGTGACTACGAGCCCGCGACCGCTCGACTCGAGGAGGGCGCTGTGAGCGACCCTGCCCGCTGGGTTCTCTGCACTGCTGCCGGCACCGTGATCGGCGTAGCCCTCGGCTGGTTCACCCCGCTGCCGAAAGGGGTGAGCATCGCCCTCGGCGCGGGCCTCGTCGCCGTCGCGTACCCGTACCTGTCCGCGAGGTCGAGGCGCGCCCAGGCAGCACGCGCGACACGTCTCAAGGCGGCCCCAGTGGTTGCCGCCGGGGTCGACCTGGACGCGAAGGCCGGCGGTGGCGAGCACCTCGTCCTGTGACTTCCAGCGGAAGATGGCGGGCTTCTGCCGAGGCTAAGTGGCGGTGCCCGGCCGGGCGTTCCGTCCGGGAGCTGGGGTGATTCTTCGACAGCGCGGGGTCATGACCGCACCGCAGCGGTGCACTGTCGCCCGCGACTCGGACCTGTGGTTGCTGCGGCCAACCTCGGCCCAATGCCGCGGAGCTGAGCAACACCCCCGGCTTCTGTGCGTCGACGGCGACCGGAGGCCGAGCCCGCTCGGAGCGGCCGTGTCGATCAGGTGAGTTGGAGGGTGGTCACACAGGTCGGGCTGCCCTCGGTCGTGCTGAACGGAACGTTGCCGCTCAGGTCGCCCTGAGTGATCTCGATCGTTCCCTCGACGTCTTCAGGGAGCCAGTAGCCGACGAACCCGTTGGAGTAGGTCGTGGCGCTCTCCTCGACGAGGACAACACCGTCGGCGTCGGTGATCGTGACCTCCACCGGTTCGTCGACCAACTCGCCCTGGCAGGTCGCGAGGCTGTGGAAGTAGCACTCGTGCGTCGTCTCGATGTACGGCGCGATCGAGACGTAGAACTCGCCCTCGTCGAGGGGCACGGCGACCTCGGCGGTCCCGTCGCCGACGAGGACCTCGTCCTCGCGCACGGAGGCCGTGAAGTTCAGCGGCAGGCTGTCCGTCGAGGTGTCGAGTCGCGTGACGATCTCCTGACCGGTCAGGCCGTCGAGCCCGAGGTCGGCGAGGACGTCGTCATCCGAGGTGGCGGAGCAGCCGGCGAGCACAGCGGTGGCAGCAACGACGACGGCGGCGAGGCGGAGTCAAGAACGCATGTGAAGATCCTCGCTCACCGTCGTGCGCGGCTCCGCCGACCGAAGGCCCGTCGGCGATGAAGATTCGATGAAGGGGTCGTCTGCTCAGGCAGCTGGCACCGCTGTCCGCGGTCCGACGCGCTGGGCCCCGTGCGCTGCGGCTGTCGAGGCCTGTGGGCTCAGGTCAAGACGCCGCAGGAGCTGGGCGTTCGCGGCCACGACGACCGTGGACAGGGACATGAGGATCGCGCCGATCTCCATCGGCAGGACGAACCCCACCGGCGCGAGGACTCCGGCGGCGAGGGGCACGGCGGCGATGTTGTAGCCGGCGGCCCACCACAGGTTCTGCTTCATCTTCCGGTAGCCCTCACGGGAGAGCTGGATGACGGACAGGACAGACCGGGGGTCGTCGGAGGCGAGGATGACCCCGGCCGAGGCGATGGCCACGTCCGTGCCGGCACCGATGGCGACGCCGACGTCGGCCTGCGCGAGGGCGGGCGCGTCGTTGACGCCGTCACCCACCATCGCCACGGTCCGCCCCTCACCCTGCAGGGAGGCCACCGTGCTGCTCTTGTCCTCCGGGCGGACGCCCGCGAAGACCTGATCGATGCCGAGTTCCGTCCCCACGGCCTTGGCCACCGGCTCGGCGTCACCGGTGATCATCACTACGCGGATGCCGAGGGCGTGAAGGGCGTCGACCGCCTCGCGGGACTCCTGACGTACCTCGTCGGCGAGCCCTAGCGCTCCGGCCACGCGGCCGTCGACCACGACGTGCAGGACGATCTGTCCGCGGTCGGACCAGGGCTGGGTCACCGGCAGAGGATCGAGCCCCTGCTCGGCCAGGAGGTTCGGGCCGCCGACGGCGACCCAGCGTCCGTCCACGGTGACGGAGACTCCGACAGCCGTCGAGGCCTGGAAGTCCTCGGCGCGCGGCACCGTGAGCCCTCGATGGTGTGCTGCGGCGGTGATCGCACGTGCCAGCGGGTGCTCGCTGTCGGCTTCCGCGGCGGCGGCCAGCGCGAGGAGCTCGTCGTCACCGATCCCGGTCGTCGCGACATCGTGCACGGCGGGCTCGCCCTTGGTGAGCGTCCCGGTCTTGTCGAACAGGACGGTGTCGACCACGCGCATCCGCTCGAGTGCGGCACGGTCCTTGACCAGCACGCCACCCCGGGCAGCGCGTTCGGTGGAGATCGACACCACCAGCGGGATGGCGAGCCCGAGGGCGTGCGGGCAGGCGATGACGAGCACCGTGATGGCGCGGATGATCGCGAAGTCCGGTGTCCCGACGGCGCTCCAGATCGCGACCGTGATGACGGCGGCGATCAGGGCGAACCAGAACAGCCACCCGGCGGCGCGGTCGGCCAGCAGCTGCGCACGCGTCGTGGACGACTGCGCCTGGGCGACCAGTCGTCGGATCCCGGCCAGCACGGTCGAGTCACCGACGGCGTCGACCCTCACGCGCAGGGCGCTGTCGGTCGAGACGGTTCCCGCGACGACCTGGTCGCCGACGGTCCGGAACACCGGCCGCGACTCGCCCGTGATCATCGACTCGTCGACGTCGGCAGCGCCCTCGACGACCTGCCCGTCGGCCGGCACCCGGCCGCCCGGGCGGACGATGACGACGTCCCCCAGGGCGAGCGAGGACGGAGCGACCGTGACGACGGAGTCGCCGTCGACCTTCTCCGCCTCGTCCGGCAGCAGCGCCGCCAGGGAGTCCAGAGCGGAGGAGGTCTGCGCCAGGGACCGCATCTCCAGCCAGTGGCCGAGCAGCATGATCACGACCAGCAGGGCCAGCTCCCACCAGAAGTCCAGCTCGTGCGAGAGCACCCCGAGGGTCGCGCCCCAGGAGGCGACGAACGCCACGGTGATCGCCATCCCGATGAGCAGCATCATCCCCGGCTTGCGGGCCCGGAACTCAGCGACCGCTCCGGTGAGGAACGGCCGTCCGCCCCACAGGTAGATCACGGTGCCGAGGGCCGGCGCGACCCAGGTGAGCCCCGGGACGTCGGGGAGGGCATAGCCGAGCAGGTCGGCGAACATCCCGCTGAGCAGGACCGTCGGCACGGCGAGCGCGAGGTTGATCCAGAACAGGCGCCGGAACAGGGCGACGTGGTCACCGTGACCACCGCCGTGTGCCCCGTGCCCGCCGTGGCCACCCTCGGCGCCCATGTGCTCGCCATGGTGGCTCGCGGAGGGCCGGTGCTCGGCGTCGTGCCCATCCACATGCGCGGGCATGTGGTGGCCCTCGTGCTCCATCTGGCCGGCGTCGTGCCCACCGTGGCGGTCGTGAGCCAGCGGATCAGTGTCCTCGACGGACAGCTCGTGCCGCTGGCTCGCGCTGCTGCGTCGTTCGCCGTGCACGTCGTGGCCCTGGTGCGCGTTGCTCATGGCTCTTCTCCTCGACCCGTGCTCCACCGTCATCTGCGCAAAAATACCCCCAGGGGGTATATGAGCAGCCAACGGCGTGCTCATGGCCGGTATTCCCGGCTCGGGGGCACCTCGACGCCGAGCGGGTCAGGTCAGGGGGTCGGGCACGAGCGCAGCGCGGTGCCCTCGAAGTCCGGTACGGGGCGCGCGTCGGCCTCGGCCGCCGTTGCTGCGATGCCCTTGCGCTCGATGTCCTCGATGAGCCAGTCCATCTCGGCGATCTCCCGCTGCTGAGCCTCGATGATATCGACGGCGAGCTCGCACACCCGGACGTCGTCGATCTGGGCCCGCTCGGAGCGGGTGATAGCCAGGGAGTGGTGCGGGATCATCGCGCGCATGAATGCGGTGTCGCCGACCGTGACCTGGCTGCGGTCGAGGGCGACGCCGCCGGCAAGGAGCAGCACGCTGACGGCGACCACGGCGATGTTCGCCTTCGCGTTCTTGTACATGTTCAGCATCCAGGCGAGCATGATCAGCCCCATCGTGCCGCCCATGGTGACCGCCATGAAGACCCGGCTCTGGCTGAACCGGACGTGATCCAGCTCCCACGAGCCGACGAACATCACCCAGTACATGACCACCATGGCCGTGAGGATCATGGCGGCGAACCGCAGGTACATGCCCTTCATCTGATGGCCCTGCCCACCGCCGTGCCGCTCACCCCCGTGATGGGCGCCGTCACCGTCGTGCTCGTCGTTCATCGACTCGCCATCGTGCTCACGCTGCACGGACATCGCTGCGTCTCCTCGTCTGGAGCCTGACCCGGTTTCCCGGACAGTTCGGGTTGGGTGATCATGCCGCCGCGGTGGCGGCGGTGTGAAGGTCCTCGAAGTCGTTCGGGGACCGGTAGTCCAGGCCGGAGTGGCGCCGGAGAGGGTTGTAGAAGCCTTCGATCCATTCGAAGATCGCCGCGGCGAGCTCCTCGCGGCAGGCCCAGGAGCGGCGGTCCAGGAGCTCGCGCTGCATGGTCGACCGGAAGGACTCCATCATCGTGTTGTCCACGCTCGAGGCGACCCGCCCCATGGATCCGAGCAGGCCGGCCGAGCGCAGCCGGTGGCCGAAGATCCACGACGTGTACTGGGCTCCGCGGTCTGCGTGGACGATCGCGCCGGGCCCCGGCCGGCGGGTCCAGATCGCCATCTGCAGCGCGTCGACGACGAGCTCGGAGCGCATGTGGTCCGCGATCGACCACCCGACGATCTTGCGGGTGAACACGTCCAGGACCGCGGCGCAGTAGACCTTCCCGGTGTTCGTCGGGTGCTCGGTGATGTCGGTGCACCACAACCGGTCCGGACCGTCGGCGACGAACCGGCGCTGGACCAGGTCCTCGTGCGGGGCCGGCGCCGGGTGGTGACGAGCGCGCTTGCGCCGGTGGCTGATGCCGCTGACCTGCGCGGCCCGCATCAGCCGCGCGACCCTCTTGCGGCCGCAGGCGATGCCCATGCCCAGGCGCAGCTCGGCATGGACCCGCGGGGCGCCGTAGGAGCACCGCGACATCTGGTGGACTGCCACGATCGTGGCCGTCAGCTCGGCGTCGGCGACCGCTCGGGCGGACGGGGGTCGGACCTGCCAGTCGTAGTAGCCGGACCGGCTTGGCTGCAGGCACAAGGACTCCTCTCGGAGATGACATCGTCACCTCAGGACAGGTGTCCGGGGAAGCGGGTCAGGCTCCTCTCGCTCCTACCTGCCGGGGTGTCGGACGGACTCACGGGGTGCTGCGGGCGGGATGCCCGCCGGCACCGCGTGGACGGGCTCAGCGGATGGCCGCGAGGAGCTCGGCGCAGGCGGCCTCGCAGTCCCGGCACGCCTCGGCGCAGATGCGGCAGTGCTCGTGCATGCCCGCGTGCTGCTCGCACTCGTCGCCGCAGGCCCGGCACGCGGCGATGCAGGCCTCGAGGTGAGCCCGGGTGATGTTGGCGTCATAGCCGGTGTGGCGGGACAGGATCCGCGCCGTGGCCGCGCAGCTGTCGGCGCAGTCGAGGTTGGACCGGATGCACTTGCGCAGGTCGGCGACCATCTCCTCACTCAGACACGCGTCCGCGCACGCGGTACACGCCTGCGAGCAGGCGACCAGGGACTCGATGACGCGAGCCAGCAGCTGGCGGTCGAGGTTGATGGTCGCGGGGTAGGTGTCGAGCATCTGCGTGGTCTTCACGACGGCCTCCTGATTTGCGGATCGTGCGGCACATCGATCGCTCGTGCGCCGCGGGGACCCTTTCGACGCTATGGACAGGGCCGCGTGTTCGCGCGGTGAGAGGGACGGCGCCGCCATGAAGGTTCGATGAGGGTCTCTCCGGCGGACGGCCGCGCAAGGGCGAACGCGCGTCAGGCCGTGAATCCGACGGCTACGCCGCAGGGCCGGCGGGCACGGGGTCAGAGCGCTGGATGACGTTGCCGACGAGTCGGTCGGGCAGTCGCGCGACGCCCGGACCGCCGCACCGGAGCCAGCGCGCGAGCTCGCCGGTGACTTCATCCCCGGCGAGGCGTTCGAACCACACCGGTCGTGCGCCGGTGCGGCGGCATGCACCGGACGGACGAGCGACCACGACGTCGCCGCGATCGCACGCGTCGAGGCAGTCGACGGTCGTCAGGCGAGCCACGCCGGAGTCGGCCAGGTGCCTCAGGCGCTGCAGCTGGCCACCCGGGGCGGTGTCAGCTTCGCCCAGGGTCTCTCCGGCACACAGACTGCACGCGGTGAGGCCGGGCAGGTTCTTCCTTGTCAAACGGGGAGTTCGGCACCGGGCGACGGTACGTCCGCACCTAGCGCTTCGCCGCAGCGCCGGTGGCAGACGCACGCGACAGGAGGCCACCTTTTCGTGCGGGGTGGCCTCCTGCCGGTCGTGCTGCGGGCTGCTCAGAGGGACCGCAGCAGGTTCTCCATCTCGGTGATCTCTATGTTCTGGTCGTCCCTGATCGTCCGGGCGAGTGCCAGGGCGTCGGGGTCTGCGCCCTCGCCGATCTGGGCCTGGGCCATCTCGACGGCGCCGCGGTGGTGGGCGACCATGAGCTCGAGGAACTGAACCGCCCCGGGTTCAGTGGAGGCTCGGTTCTCTGGTTTCGGCTGTCGTGACGGCCGGGTTCAGTGGAGGCTCGGTTCTCTGGTTTCGGCTGTCGTGACGGCCGGGTTCTGACGGTAGTAGAGGGCTTCCTGTTCGGCGGGTGGGACGTCGCCGAGTTCGGTGTGCAGGCGTCGGTTGTTGAACCAGTCGACGTACTCCAGGGTGGCCATCTCGACGTCGTCGAGGGTGCGCCAGGGGCCGCGGCGACGGATGAGCTCGTTCTTGAACAGCCCGATCGTGGACTCGGCCATCGCGTTGTCATACGCATCGGCCACCGACCCGATCGAGGCGCGCATGCCGAGCGCCGCGAGCCGCTCGGTCAGGGCCAGAGAGACGTACTGAGCTCCCGCGTCGCTGTGGTGGATCAGCCCGGTCAGGTCGGCGACCCCGGCCCGACCGCGGGCCCAGGCGGCCATCTCCAGGGCGTCGGTGACCAGGTCGGCGCGCATGCGGGTGTCGGCCTTCCAGCCCACGATCATCCGCGAGTAGACATCGATGACGAACGCGACGTAGCTGAAGCCGGCCCACGTCCGCACGTAGGTGAAGTCCGCGACCCACAGCTGGTTCGGCGCCTCGGCGTGGAACGCCCGGTTGACCAGGTCCCCGGCGCGCACCCCGTCCTTGGCCGGGATCGTGGTCCGCTTCGCGCGGCCACGCACGACCCCGCGCAGCCCGGCGTCGCGCATGAGCCGTTCGACGGTGCAGCGGGCGACCATGTGCCCGGCCCGATGCAGGTGCTTCCACATCTTCCGAGCCCCGTAGACGCCGTAGTTCGCAGCGTGCTCGACCGTGATCACCTCACTCAGCGCGGCGTCAGCGACCGCGCGCGCGGAGGGCGGGCGCGTCTTGGCGGCGTAGTACGTGCTCGGGGCGACCTGCAACAGGCGGCAGATCGGCTCGACCCCGAACTCGTCCTTATGGGCGTCGATGAACGCCACTACCTGACCTGCGGGCGGTCGAGCTCCGCCGCGAAGAAAGCCGACGCCGCCTTCAAGATCGCGTTCGCCCGCCGCAGCTCACGGTTCTCGCGCTCGAGCTCGGCCATGCGCTGCGCATCGCTCGTGGTCGTACCCGGCCGCTCGCCCGCGTCGATCTCGGCGCGCTGCACCCACCCACGCAGCGTCTCGGGATTGATCCCGAGCTGCTCACCGATCCGCAAGCACGCCGCCGGCCTCGTCGCCGGATCCCGCTTCGCCTCGATCACCAACCGGATCGCCCGCTCCCGCAGCTCGTCCGGGTACTTCCTCGGTGCAGCCATGACTCTCATCCTCCGGGGATTGAGAGCCTCCATGGAAGCCGGGGCGGTTCACTTCGCTCCGTGCGTGCAGTCTCTCAACCGAGATGCGTCATGGGCCGGGGCAGGGCGTCAGAGGCCGAAGGCTCCGCCGCTGACGAGGATGACGATGCCCAGGCCGATCAGAACGATCGGGAACAGCACGTGTTCCCAGCGTTCGAGGACTTCGGCGATCGGTCGGCGCGTGGCGATGAACTTGGCCAGCATGACGAGGATCGCGACGAGCAGGAGGAAGACGACACAGTAGGCGACCACGGCTACGGGTCCCACGTTGAGGAAGACCGGGACGTAGACGCCGATGTTGTCTCCTCCGTTGGCGAAGGTGACCGCGGCGACGGTCAAGACGCCGACGTTCTTGCCCTCAACCTTGGCGTCATCGTCATCGTCGTCGCTCCCGCGCCAGGCCCGCCATGCGGCCCACAGGCCTAGGGCCAGGGGGATGAGCCCGAAGTAGGGGATGGCTTCTTCAGGAAGGAATGCTCCCGCGCCCAGTGACACGAGCACGGCGGTGCCCAGGATGCCGGCGAACCCGAGGTACTGGCCTGCGGTGATCCGGGCCGTCGTCCCGCGTTGCCCTGCGCCCCGGGCGAAGAACAGCGAGAGCACGATGATGTCGTCGATGTTGGTGGCAACGAACAGGCCGATCGCCTGCAGGACCGAGGAAACGATCACGCGTCAGGCTCCGCGTTGGCGCACCCGGGAACAGGGCAGGCAGGATCGATGCAGGGAGCGTTCTCGTTCACGGCGAGGGTGACCTCGACCAGTGCGTTGAGCGCCCGTGCCAGGTGCGGGTCGGCGATCTCGTAACGTGTCTGGCGGCCCTCGGGCTCGGCGACCACGATGCCGCAGTCGCGCAGGCAAGCCAGATGGTTCGACACGTTCGAGCGCGTCAGCCCGAGGTCGCGTGCCAGCTCTGCCGGATAGGCGGGCCGCTCCAACAACGCCATCAGGAGCCGTGACCGTGTTGGGTCGGCCATTGCCCGGCCCAACCGGTTCATCACGTCCAGGCGAGTAGCAATGCTCAGCATGTGCTGAACTATACAGCACTGACTGAACCGGCAGCCTGTGCCGCAAACGAACGATTCCGCTACACGCGCCGGAGGGCCGGGCGGCGCGCGTCTGTGGCTTTCAGCGCTGGGTGGCGGGAATCTGTCGCCGCAATGTGGCGGTTGAGCTGGGCCCATGACATCGACGGGGGGCTACGGCCCAGAGGCAGCCATCGGCGGCGCCGTGATCATGTGTGCACCTTGCGGCTGACTGCGCTGCGGCGTTCGCGCGCAGGTACGGCGGATGCTTCAGGCGGTGGGGATGAGGTGACAGACCTGGGCGGGGGTGCACTGGTCAGGGTGCAGAGTCTTTGCCCGCGCGCTGAGCTGGCGCACCTGGGTTAACAGAGTCGTGAGCTCGGCGATCCGCCGCTCAAGATCGTGGGCGTGCTGTTCGAGCACTGCCGCGACGTGTGCGCACGGTGCGCCGGCGCTTTCGCGGGCAGAGACGACGTCGACGATCTCCGCCAGGGTCAGCCCGGCCGCCTGCGCGGCCTTCACGAACGCCAGCCGGTCGACCGCCCGGTGGTCGTACTCCCGGTAGCCCGACGCTTGGCGAGCCGGCGCTGGCAGCACGCCGGCACTCTCGTAGTAGCGGATCGTCTTGGTCGTCACGCCGGCCGTGGCGGCCAGCTCTCCGATGCGCATGGTCAACCGTAGACCTTGACCTTCCCCCGCACTGGAACGTCTACCGTCCGATGACCTGTCCGCGCGCGCGAGGAGAATGCCATGGACGAGTACGACCTGATCGTCATCGGGACCGGCGGCGCTGCGATGGCCGCGGGCATCGAGGCACGGTCCCGCGGCAACAGCGTCTTGCTCGTCGAGCACGGGCCGCTAGGCGGGACCTGCCTGAACATCGGTTGCGTGCCCAGCAAGAACCTCCTCGCCGCCGCCGGGCAGCGCCACCGTGCGGCCACGCACCCCTTTGAAGGCATCTCCACCAGCGCGGGCCCGGTCGCCTTGGGCGCCCTGATGGAGCAGAAGCAGGCCTTGATCGACCGCCTGCGCCAAGCGAAGTACGCCGACGTCGCCGACGCCCACGGCTTCCCGATCCTGCAGGGCCACGCACGCTTCATCGACCAAGAGACACTGCAGGTCGACGGCCAGGCCCTGCGAGCACGGCACGGGTACGTCGTGGCCACCGGCGTGGCAGCACACATCCCGGACCTCCCGGGGTTGGGTGACGTGGCGTACCTGACCTCCACCACCGCGATGGAGCAGCAGGACCTACCCGCATCCATGGTGGTGCTCGGCGCCGGGTATGTCGGGCTCGAGCAGGCCCAGCTGTGGGCGCACCTCGGTGTCGCCGTCACCATCGTCGGACGCTTCGCGCCCCACGCGGAGCCGGAGGTTGCAGACGTGTTGCTCGGCGTGTTTCAGGACGAGGGCATCACCGTGGTGCAGGAGCGCGCGACGGAGGTGCGGGCGACTCACGACGGCGTTGAGGTCCGGACCGGGAGCGAGAGGCGGCTGACGGGCCAGCGGTTGCTCGTGGCGACCGGGCGCTTCGCCGACACGTCCGACCTGGCTCTCAATGCAGCAGGTGTTGCTACTGACAGGCGCGGCTTCGTCGTCGTCGACGAGAACCAGCGGACCACCAACCCACGGGTCTTCGCGGCCGGGGACGTGTCCGGCGTCCCGCAGTACGTCTACGTCGCAGCCCAGACAGGACACGTCGCCGCAGCCGGCGCGCTCGGCCAGCCCTCAGCAGTGGACTATCGAGGGCTGCCCGGCGTCACCTTCACCACGCCCCAGATCGCCAGCGCGGGACTGACGGAGGACCAAGCTCTCGCCGCTGGGCACGCCTGCGAATGCCGCGTCCTAGGAGCGCAAGACATCCCGCGCGCCCTGGTCAACCAGGACACCCGCGGTGTCCTCAAGCTCGTCATCGACGCCGAGAGCCGCAAGATCCTCGGGGTGCACGCTGCCCTGGACGGCGCAGGCGAACTGATGCTCGCAGCGACCTACGCGATCAAGTTCGGCCTCACCGTGGACGACCTCGCCGACACTTGGGCCCCCTACCTAACGATGAGCGAAGCCCTGCGCATCGCCGCCGGCTTGTTCCGCTCAGCGCTGCCCACGAGCTGCTGCGCATAGGCACCCGAGCCGGCGCGTCACGGCTCGTGCGAGCCCGCGCCGACAGTGTCGCCCTTCAGCCTCAGGGCCACCCATAGGCCGCAAGGCCGACAGATGTACGACGCCCCGCCGTCCAACGCATGAAGAGCGCGGCGCGGCTTGCTGCGCCCGCAGCACGAGCACTCCCTCGAGTCCTGGCTCATCACGCGATGCTCCCACTCCCGCACCAGAAGACACAGGGCCAGGCTGGGTCAACGCGTCAGACAGAGTTGAGCCTGTCCCACTTCCTTGGAAGTGGGACGAGCGGTCCAAGACTTGTTCGAGCCGAGGCGGCACGGCTGACGCGCCGTGCCAGAAGTAGGTCCCGAAATCGCGTCCCGTTGGTTCCGTACAGAGACGACCTTCGGTACGTTGGGCCGGTGGAGTTGGGCTACGCACGCGTCTCGACGGCGAAGCAGGACCTTGACCGGCAGGTCGAGGCGCTCGTGGCGGCCGGCGTCGCACGGGACAAGATCTTTTTGGACAAGAAGTCCGGCGCGACCACCGACCGGCCGGGCCTCCGGGCGGTGTTGGAGTACGCCCGTGAGGGCGACGTCATCGTCGTGCACACCCTGGACCGCCTGGGGCGCACGGTGCGCGACACCCTCAACCTGATCCACGACCTCACCGACCGCGGCGTCGGGGTCCGCAACCTCGCGGACCCGATCAAGGTCGACTCCGCGAACCCCAGCGACCCGATGGGACAGCTCGCGGTCGTCCTGCTGGCCCTGTTCGCGCAGATGGAACGGACCTACACCGTCGAGCGCGCCGCCCACGCTCGAGCTGTTGCCACAGCCAAGGGCCGGCGGATTGGCCGACCCGTCCTGGTCGACGCTGACAAGCTCGCCTACGCCGCCCACCTGCGTGAGGCCGGCCACTCCATCGCGGAGATCGTCGCCAAGACGGGGATCGCCCGCACCAGCCTGTACCGCCACCTGCCGCCTCGGGCCGTCGAGCACCTCACCGCTGCGCCGGCGACCGAGCAGGCGGCAGCGGAGTCCGCGAGGTAGCAAGGAGACAGCGATGGTCTCGGCTCGGTTGACGGCCCAGCAGAAGGCCTTGCTGCTGTGCCAGCACCTCCAGGACGGAGTGCCGCTGACCCGCCTGGCTGAGCACGCTGGCATCCCGGAACGCACGCTGCGCCGGTGGGCAACGACCTACCGGGCCGACGGGACCGTCGATTCACTGGAACGTCGACGGCGCAGCGACGCCGGCCAGCGCCGGCTGCCCGACGACCTCATCGCGGCCGTCGAGGCGTTGGCTCTACGCCGGCCCGCCCCGACGACCGCGTTCGTGCACCGCCGGATCGCTGACATGGCGCGCGACCGCGGGCTGGCTCCGCCGAGCTACTCCACGGTGCGCGACATCGTCACCAGCATCGACCCAGGTCTGCGCACCCTTGCGACGGGTGGCGACACCGCCTATCGGGATCGGTTCGAGCTGGTCTACCGGCGCTCGGCGGCCCGCCCGAACGAACAGTGGCAGGCCGACCACACGCTGCTCGACGTGCAGATCCTCGATGCCCACCGACGCCCGGCACGACCGTGGCTGACGGTAGTGCTGGAGACTACTCGCGTGCCGTCGCCGGCTACACGCTCTTCCTCGGCGCGCCGAGCGCCGAGCGGACGGCCCTCGCGCTGCACCAGGCCGTCATCGCGAAGGGCAACCCTGCCTGGCCGGTCCAAGGCCTACCCGACGTGCTCTACAGCGACCACGGCAGCGACTTCACCAGCAGCCGGCTCGAGCGGGTCTGCCTCGACACCCACGTCAGCCTGATCCACTCCCGGATCGGGGTCCCGCAAGGCCGCGGCAAGATCGAGCGCCTCTTCAGGACCATCACCACCGAGCTGCTGCCGCACCTGCCGGGGTACATCCCGCACGGCACCGGCGGGCAACCCACCACACCGCCGCAGCTCACCCTCGCCGAGCTCGACAGCGCAGTCGAGCGCTTCGTCGTCGAGGAGTATCACAGCCGGCCGCACTCCGAGACCCGGCAGCCGCCCGTGGTCCGCTGGCTCGCCGACGGTTGGATCCCTCGCAGCCCAGCCCACCCGGAGGACCTCGACACGCTCCTGCTCACGGCGGCTACCAGCCGCATCGTCCAACGTGACGGGATCCGCTTCTCCGGCACCCGGTACATCAGCCCGGTGCTCGCCGCCTACGTCGGAGAGAGCGTCACCATCCGCTACGACCCCCGCGACGCAGCCGAGGTCCGCGTCTACTACTGCGATAAGTACCTGTGCCGGGCGATCGCACCTGAGCTCGCCCGCGAAGCAGTCACGCTGGAGCAGCTGCAGGACGCTCGCGTCGCCAGACGGCGGGCGCTGAAGAAGGAGCTGCGCGAGCGTCGGAGTCTGGCCGACGCCTTGCCCGCGGATCACCACTACGCCGTGGTGCAGCCCGCGGGCTTGCCGGGCGTGGACGGGCAGCGTCCGCCGGCCGAGCCGCCCGTCCCTCGTCACAGGCTGCGGACCTATGCCAACGACTGAACCTGCCCCCGACCGGAGCATCCTCGGCAAGAACGACGACGGCCGGCGCTTCCTGACCAGAGGACTGGGTGAGCTTGTCCCGCCGGCGCCGCGTGAGGAGCAGGTCTCCTTCTTGGTCACGAAGGAGCACCGGCGGTTCGCAGAGTTCGCCGACACCGTGCGACGCCACCGCCACGTCGGGCTGTGCTGGGGGCCGCCCGGGGTTGGCAAGACCCTGTCTGCTCGCCACTACGCCGGCACGGATCACTGGGCGCGTTGGCAGCACACCCTCACCAGCGGCACCGATCCCGGTGCCGTGCCCGAACGCGTCCTGCAGGCGCGGACCGCGTTCTGGACGCCCACGGTCAACGCGAGCACCCGCGAAGTCGACCGGGCCTTGCCCCGCGCGTGCCAGGAGATCTCCTACGCCGTCGACTACCACCAGTACGGCAAGGTCGACCCCTTCGTGCACCCGGCCTCAGCGGGCTCTGCGCTCACCGAGCTGCTCATCATCGACGAAGCCGACCGGCTTAGAACCGTCGGGCTGGAGCAAGTCCGCGACTACTACGACCGACACCGCCTCGGCGTCATCCTGATCGGCATGCCCGGGATCGAGAAGCGCCTGGCCCGTTACCCCCAGCTCTACAGCAGGATCGGCTTCGCCCACGAGTACCGATCACTGGGGCCCGACGAGCTCACCGCCGTCCTCACCCGCCGCTGGCAATCAGATAAGCACCCGGACGAAGACGACTTGGCTCAGGCCGCCGCCATCACCACGGTCGCCCGCGTCACCGGCGGCAACTTCCGCCTCGTCGACCGACTCCTCACTCAGATTGAACGCATCCGCCAGATCAACCACCTCCCGACGGTGACACCGGAGGTCGTCGAAGCGGCCCGCGAGGCCCTCCTCATCGGGCACTGAGCGAAGGTGCCCGGACACAGAGCACAGGTGATCTACGGCCACATATCCCTGTGGGCCACAATCCAGGCCCAGTTCGGTATGGGTGTCCTCGTGGTGCTGGCCGTGCATCCCGCCATGCGGCATGGTGCTCATCGCCGTCTCCTCCGATCGCCTGTACCCCCTCAGAGATACCTGTCTCGCCGTACATCCCGACCCCTATGCGGAAACTCCCCACCGCAGCGGTCGAGTTTCCTTCCGTAGCGTCCCTTACCTGCTCAGTCATTGACGCGGCGCGCCACAGAAACCTCATCAAACCTTCATCGTCAGGCGCACCGTCCTGCGGGACGTGTAGGTGCGATTCTCCCGTCAATAGCAGCCGCGCCGCAGCCTGGTGACCCATATCGAGGCGGGTTGCGGCTGTAGAGGCGAGGCGCACACCTTTCAACGGGCCAGTAGCGCAAGGCTGCTTCACAGGTGCTACCGGTCGGCCCGCGTCAGGCGCTGTAGGGCTCGATGACGGTCTTGCCGGTGGTGTGGCCAGTCTCGACTGCGACGATGGCCTCGCCGGCTTGTTCGAGGGGGTAGCGGGCGGTGACGTGGGGGTCGACGAGGCCGTACTCGATGACCCCGGTGATCTTGGCCATGGCCTCGCTGGTGCGCTCGAGGGCGGAGCCGCCGATCTCGGTGGCCGTCGCGGGGTCGGCGGCGGAGATGATGCGCGAGGGGCTGGTGGCCAGTGCGGCGACCTGGCGCAGGGCATCCCCGCCGACCAGGTCGACGATAAGGTCCAATCCCTCGGGGGCGACCTCGCGCACACGGTCGGCCACGCCCTTCCCGGAGGGGACGAAGGTGGCCCCGGTGGACTCGACGATTTGGCGCTTGGTCTCCGAGGCGATGCCGATGACGGTGAACTGGTGGACCCGGCCGATCTGGGCGGCCATGAGCCCGACGCCGCCGCCGGCGCCGAGGATCAGGAGCGTCTGGCCGGCTTCGAGCTCGATCTGGTGGGTGGCGTCGTAGGCGGTGGCTGCTGCGACGGGGATGGTGGCGGCGTCGGCGAAGGAGATCTCCTCGGGCTTGGCCACCGCCTCGGTGGCCCGCACGATGGTGTCCTGGGCAAAGGCCCCGTATCCGGGGGCGACCGGACCGAGGATCGCATCGCCCACCGCGAAGCCTTCCACGCCGTCGCCGATGGTGGTGACGACGCCGGCGACCTCCTGACCCATGGGGGCCGGCAGCGGTAGGTCGGTGCCCAGAGCTCCGGAGCGGATCTTGTGGTCGATTGGGTTGACGCCGGCGGCGCGGACCTTGACCGCCAGCTCGCCCGGGCCCGGCGGGGGGGCCGGGCGGTCGACCAGCTGCTGGTTCTCCGGGCCACCGAAGTCATTGAATACGTACACCTTGGACATGGGGTTGCTTCTTCCTTCTTGTTGGTCGCTGAACGAGCCGAGTGTGGTCCCTGACCTGGCCGGCCGCTTCAGCCGGTGGTTGGTGTGCTCGTCAGGCGGTGGGGGGCTCGTCCTGCCCGGCTGCCTCGGCGGCGTCGGCCTCGTTCTTGGTCGGGTAGGCACCGTCGGCGGCGTGCTCGGGCGGGGCATAAACGGTGTAGAGCACGAGTGGCTCAGCACCGGTGTTGCGGAAGTTGTGCCGGGTGCCGGCTGGGATGGCGCACTGGTCACCGGCCTCGATCGGGTGGGTATGGCCGTTGAGGTCTGCCTGACCGGTTCCGCTGATGAAGGTGAGGATCTGGTCGGTGTTCTGGTGGACCTCATCACCGATCTCACTACCCGGGGGAATGGTCATGATGACGATCTGGGCGTGCTGACCGGTCCATAGCACCCGGCGGAAGTCGGGGTTGTCCTGGGCGACGTCGGCGATGGTGAAGTGCTCGATGTTGCCTTCGATGGTGAAGTGTTCTTCGGTGCTCACCTGGTGTTTCCTCCTGAGGTAGTGCTGATTTCCAGCGGCGGGCCGGGACGGCTGGCGTTGAGGTGTCCTGGTCCGGTGCTGCTTACGGGCGGCGGGCCATTGCCTGTGCCTCGGTGGTGGTGCTCTGCGCCGGCGCTGTCGCCACGGCGCTGGTGGTGTCCTGGTGGCGGCGCAGCAGGCGCATGGCGTTGATAATGACGACCAGGACCGAAGCTTCGTGGACGAGCATCCCGATGGCCATAGTCACCCCGCCCAGGAGGACGCCGGCCAGCAGGGCGGCCACGGTGACCAGGGCGATGGTGATGTTCTGGCGCATGTTGTTCACGGTGCGCCGGGCCAGGCCGACGGCCTCGGGGAGCTTGAGCAGGTTGTCGCCCATGAGGGCGATGTCCGCAGTCTCCACGGCGACGGCAGAGCCGGCGGCGCCCATGGCCACGCCGATGTTGGCCGTTGCCAGGGCGGGGGCGTCGTTGACGCCGTCGCCGACCATGGCCACCACGTGACCTTGACGCTGCAGGTCCGCGACCGCGTCGAGCTTGTCCTCGGGCAGCAGGCCGGCGCGGACCTCATCGACCCCGGTCGCCGCACCAACTGCCTTCGCCACCAGCGGGGCGTCACCGGTGAGCATGACCACCTTCTTCACCCCGGCGTCGTGCAGACGGGCGACCATCTGCGCCGCGTCGGGACGGACCTCATCAGCCACCGCGACCACACCAGCCACCGCATCCTCCACGGCCACGATCATCGCCGTCCTGCCCGCTGCGGCGAGCTCCTCAGCGGCCTGCCCGGCGCCAACAGTGTCCGCGACGCCGTACTGCTCCAGCAGCGCCACGTTGCCGATGAGGACCCGGCGCCCGCCGATGGTGGCAGTGATGCCCTTGCCAGGCACGGGCTCGGTGACCTCGGGCAGCCCCGACGTGGCCAGCCCCTCCGCGGCTGCTGCCTCCAGGATGGGTCGGGCGAGCGGGTGCTCGGAGCCGGCCTCGGCCCGGGCTGCCCAGGTCAGCACCTGGGCGCGATCCATGGCTGGGGCCAGGACGACGACGTCGGTCAGGTGCGGGCGGCCCTTGGTCAGGGTGCCGGTCTTGTCCACCGCGACGGCGGTGATCTTGCCGGAGGTCTCCAGGTACTCCCCACCCTTGATGAGGATGCCGTCCTTGGCGGCCCGGCCGATGCCGGCGACGATGGAGACCGGGATGGAGATGACCAGCGCGCCGGGGCAGCCGATGACCAGCAGGGTCAGCCCGAGCACGACGTCACCGGTGATGAGTCCGACCACGAGGGCCAGGACCATGATGGCCGGGGTGTACCAGGCGGAGAACCGGTCCATGAACTGGGCGGTCTTGGCCTTGGCGTCCTGGGCGTCTTCGACGCGGTGGATGATGCGGGCCAGCGTGGTGTCGGCGCCGATGCCGGTGGCGAGCACCTGGAGGAACCCACCCTTGGCGACGGTTCCGGCGAAGACGTGGTCGCCCTTGGACTTCTCCACGGGGATGGACTCCCCGGTGATGGAGGCCTCGTCCAGGGCGCCGGTGCCGGCCACGACCTCGCCGTCCACCGGGACCTTAGCGCCGTTCTTGACCAGGACGATCTCGCCCATGGCCACGCTCGCAGCGGGCACCTCCACCTGCACGCCGTCGCGCATGACCACGGCCACGTCTGGGGCCACGGCCACCAGCTCGGCCAGTGCCGAGCGGGTCTTGTTCAGCGTTGCGGACTCCAGGGCGTGCCCGATGGCGAAGAGGAAGGTCACCGCGGCGGCCTCCCAGTACTCCCCGATGATCACCGCGCCGATCGCGGCCACCGAGACCAGCAGGTCGATGCCGATGACCCGGGCCATGAGCGCCCGGGCTGCCTTGGTCACGATCGGGGTACCCGCGACCACGGCGGCGGCCACCATGAAGGCGTTGCTCCACGCATCGGAACCGAGGCCGCGGGCCACGAAGAACGAGATGAGGATCAGCGCCCCGGAGACCACTGGGATCGCCCACCTGCCGTACCACCACTGCTGCAGCTTGTTCATAGCTGTTCGACCTTCCTGTAGCTGTCCAACCCCAGTTCGGGGTGCTGACAACGACGTTATGAAGATCGGCACCGGGCAACCATGACCGGCGTCAATCAACCGCACACCCATCCGTGCACCGCCGCCGGGGCTGCTCTAGCGTGCTGGCGCAATGAAGAGCGTCACCGCCGAGTTGATCGGCGGTGACGCTTAGCTGGTCCGGCTCAGAATGCGGCCGGACGAGCCACGTAGCCTCGGCCCGCGGGCGTCCATGACCACACCCCAGTCCGCGGGGCCCGTGGGGCCGGGTGTCACGCGCATGGCGGGACGGCCCCGTCAGTTTCGCCTGGTTGCCAGTTCCTCCACCATCAGGCCCAGACCGCTACCGAGCATGAAGACGTCCCGAGCGATCCCCATGCCAGCCGGCGCTGGACGGATTCCGTCATCACGGGTGAACCCTGGCGTCTTGAGGTACACGGCCATCAATGCGGCCGAGAATCCACTTAGGCCGGCCGCGGCCACCCGGGTGGGTACCATCGGGGCTAGTAGCGCCGTGCCCAGAGCGATCTCGAAGGTCGACAACGCCTTCCCGAAGCGGACCGGGTCCATCTTCTTCAAGAACGGGAACGCGTTGGCGGCCTGGTCCCGCAGCCCCGTTGCCCCGTCGACGTGCAATGACCGCTTAGTGATTCCGGTGTTCAATATGAAGGCCCCGCTCGCCAGGCGCGGCGGGACATGGTGAAGCTTGACGCTCATAGCAATCTCTCCTGAGTTCTTGGGACGTGGGTCTACCAGCGGTTCACACGTGAGAATGCAGCGGGCAGGCTTCCGCTGATCATTGACGGGCCCGGCGGCCCGGTGCGGCCCTGATGGGTGGCGGGATGACGCCCGGGCAGTGCGCTCGCGCTTGGTCTGGGCACCGGTCGACGTCCCTGGTCGCCCTAGTGGAGGCGGGTCCTAGCTGTCCTCCGAGATAACGCTTGCGGTAACGCCGGCACCGCCGACGGTCACCAGGATGTCCTCGACGTCCAAGCGTCGGGGGTCGTAGTCGACGTCAACCCGGTGCGAGTGCAGATCGATGTGCACGGCCTGCACCCCGGAAGACGCTTCAGGTGCCGGTTGATGTCGGTGGCGCACGAGGGGCAGAAAAAATCGCCCAGGCGCAGCTGCAGGTGCGCCGCCTGTGCCATGACGCTCACTGTCCTTCTCCTTGGCGCGGCGGGCGTCAGAACGCGGCAGGCTTGGCGACGTACCCGGCCCTGCCCACAGCGGCGATCAGGTCCTCGACGCTGGCCTTGGCCGGGTCGTGGTCGACCTCGATGCGTGCCGAGGCGAACTGGACCTTCACGGCGCTGACGCCGTCCAGGCGTCCGACACGCTTCTCGATCTTCGCCACGCAGGAGGGGCAGGAGAAGCCTTCGGCGCGCAGGGTCGTGTGGGTGGTGGCGGGAGCGGTGGTGCTCATGGTGTGTTCCTTCCTTCTCTGACGAGGTCTCACCCTTCTTGGGTGCTGACTACGACGTTACGAGCGGGCCAGGAACCGAACCATGACGTGCATCAATCAACCGCAGCAGACGTGAGAGAGTCCTCGCCCCTCAGGCACTGGCGGCCACGGTGGCGAGCAGACGGTCGCCGTCCAGGATGGCGGTCCATCTGCGGCCGGAGTCGATGATGCCGTCCTTGCGGAGCTGGCTCATTACCCGGGAGACGGACTCCGGTGTCGAGCCGGTCATGCCGGCCAGGTCAGTGCGAGACAGCGGCAACTGGATCAATGTGGCACCGGAGGAGCTGTCCTGGCCGAACTTCTCGGCTAGGCGCAACAGCGTGGTCGCTACCCGCTGGGCGACGGTGGCGGTGGATTGCGCGGTGACGTCCGCACGCGCTTGCGCTAGCAGCGCGGTGACGTCGTCCACCACCCGTAGGGCGACCTCGGGGTGTTGCGTCATGACATCGCGGAAAGCGCGTGTGTCGATGCGTAACGCGCAGGTGGTGGTCAGGGCGCGAACGGTTTCGGGGTAGGTGGGCTGGCCCAGGGTGTGCATGCCTCCGAAGAGGTCGCCAGGGGCCAGGAGATCGACGACGACGTCCTGGCCGTTCGGGGTCGGGCGGGAGACCTTGGCGCGCCCGGCTGCCATGACGTAGAGATGTTCGGCCACGTCGCCGGCTGTGTAGAGCGGGTCGTCCTCAGCCCAGGACAGCGAGACCATGCGGTGGTCGATACCGACAAGATCCTCGTGGGACAGACCGGCGAAGAGCGGCACCTGGCCGAGAACCTTCATGCGTGCCGGCAATGGACAGTGATGGGGCTGGGCGCAGGTCGAGCGCAGCGGGACTCGTCGTCGGCCAGGTGCGCCGGTAGCCGAATTGACCGGGGAGGATGCACCGTGCGATGCGGCGGAGCCGGGTTCGCTGCTCACGATTGCCTCCTGAAAGTGATGCTAGATGCGCCGAGACGAATAAGCACGTGCTTCGTCTCATTATTGGTAGCCGTAATGGTCAGGCGAGCGTGTATTCGCCCGCCTCCTGCACGGCTGCCTCGATGGCCGAGCGGTTCAGCTCGACGTCGTCCTTGTGCTTGAGGATGATGCGCGCTTCGCCGTCGGGAATGATCTCGGTGGCGACGGCACCGATACCTGCCACGAGATAGAGCCTGTCCTTGATGGCCCGCGCATCCTCGGCTGTGGTCATGCCGGCGACGGTGTAGATAGTGCTGATCATGCCCTGCTCCTGTCAGATCCGGCCGTTGAACGCCTGCATCGCGGCGTCCTCACGGGTGCCGCCACGACCGTCACCGTACGCGGCGTAGTCGGTGATCCACTCGATGGACTTGATCCACTTGACCATCTTGTACCCATGGTTCGACTCCACCCGCAGCCGCAGCGGCGCGCCCAGATGCACCTCCAACGGGTGCCCGTTGCGCTCGTACGCCAGGATCGTGTCGTCCTCGGCGACCGTGTCGAGGTCCAGCACCGCGTAGAACGGTTCCCGCGGCCGGTGGTCCCACATCTCCTGGGCCAGGCCGTGGGAGGTGATCATCACGTAGTTGGCACCCTCCGGGGGAGGTCCGAGGACCTCGAGGAGGTCACGGAGCCGGACGCCGGCCCATTTGGAGGTGGCCGACCAGCCCTGCATGCAGGTGTGGACCGCGATGTACTCGGTCTTCGGGAGCTGACGCAAGTCCCCCACGCTCAGCTGCAGCGTCTTACCGCTCAGCTCACCACCGAGCTCGAGGCGCGAGTCACGGAAGCCGCTGTCCCGGTGGGCGAGCCAGGAGCCTGACCCGCTTCTCCGGACACCTGGTCCGAGGCGATGATCGTCTCGGGAAGGGAGTCTGGGATGCCTGCAGCCAAGCCGCCGGAGTTCCGGCGTCGAGCAGTGGATCTGGCCCGCTCGGGTCGGCAGCCGGTCGCGAAGGTCGCGTCCGATCTCGGGATCAGCGAGTCGTGTCTGCGCCGGTGGATGGCCCAAGACGACGTCGATGCCGGTCGCCGTGAGGGCGTGAGCTCCGACGAGCGCCGCGAGCTGGTCGAGCTGCGGCGCCGCAACCGGGTGCTGGAGATGGAGGTCGAGATCCTCAAGCGGGCCCCGGCGTACTTCGCCCGGGAGAACGTCCTCCCAAAATGAGCGCCCGGCTGGTCCAAGAGCTGGCCGCTGACGGGGTGCCCGTCGCGGCGACCTGCCGGGTCCTCGGGATCTCCCGCTCCGGGCTCTACGACGCCATGAACCGACCGCCGAGCACCCGCGCGATCGCCGACCAGGCGCTGACCGCGACGATCACGGCGATCCATCACGGCTCGCGGGCGACCTACGGCGCCCCGCGAGTCCATGCCGAGCTGCGTCTCGGGCTCGGGGTCGCCTGCGGACGCAAACGCGTCGCGAGGCTGATGCGCGCGGCCGGGTTGATAGGGGTCTGCCACCGGCGCAAACGCTGCGGGCAACGACCGCTGCCAGCACCGCACGACGACCTCGTCCAGCGGCGGTTCACCGCCGACAGCCCGGACCGATTGTGGTGCACCGACATCACCGAGCACCCGACGGGCACCGGGAAGGTCTACTGCGCCGCGGTCCTGGACGTGTTCACCCGCAAGATCGTCGGGTGGTCCATCGCGGACCACATGCGCTCGGAGCTGGTCGTCGACGCCCTGCAGATGGCGATCTGGCGGCGCCACCCCGCACCAGGGGCGATCGTGCACGCGGACCGCGGCAGCCAGTACACGTCGTGGATCTTCGGGCACCGGCTGCGCGAGGCCGGCCTGCTCGGCTCGATGGGCCGAGTCGCGTCCTCGGTCGACAACACCATGATGGAGAGCTTCTGGTCGAGCATGCAGCGCGAGCTGCTCGACCGCCACGCCTGGTCATCCCGCGAGGAGCTCGCCTCGGCGATCTTCGAGTGGATCGAGGGCTTCTACAACCCCGTCCGACGCCACTCCGGACTCGGCTACCGGTCCCCGAACGACTTCGAGGACCTGCACACCGCCGCCACCGCGGCGGCATGATCACCACACCGCAACTGTCCGGGAAACCGGGTCAGGCTCCCCTGATCACCCAGATCGAACGCGTCCAGACCATCAACGACCTCCACATCCTCACCCCAGAGCTCGTCGACGCCGCCAGAGAAGCCCTCCTCATCGGCCACTGACCGCTACCAGAAGCACGCCACCAAGCGATGCGATCCACAGCCTGAGCAGCCCACGCACGAGGGCCGCACCCCAGGCGGGGTGCGGCCCTCGTGGCGTTGGGAGATCAGGTGGTGACGGGCTCGACCCCGAGCTCGGTCAGCAGGGTCAGGATGCGGCCGCGGATCTCGTCGCGGATCGGGCGGACCGACTCGATGCCCTGCCCGGCGGGGTCGGCCAGGGCCCAGTCCTCGTACCGCTTGCCGGGGAAGATCGGGCACGCGTCGCCGCAGCCCATGGTGATGACGACATCGGACGCCTTGACCGCGTCGGTGGTCAGCACCTTGGGTCGCTCGGCGCGGATGTCGATGCCCTCCTCGAGCATCGCCTCCACTGCGACCGGATTGATCTGCTCGGCGGGCATCGACCCGGCCGAGCGGACCTCGACGGCGCCGCCGGACAGCGCCCGCAGGTAGCCCGCGGCCATCTGCGAGCGGCCGGCGTTGTGCACGCAGACGAACAGGGCGGACGGCGTGGTCTCGGTCATCTCGGTCTCCACGGAAGGTCAGGCGGTCGGCAGGGCGAGGTCGGGCAGCAGGTCGGTGAGCAGGGCGCGCACGCGGCGGTCGATCTCGTCGCGGATCGCCCGCACCCCGGTCTCGGAGGCCAGGGCAGGGTCGCCGACGACCCAGTCCTCGTAGCGCTTGCCGGGCAGGATCGGGCAGGTGTCGCCGCAGCCCATCGTGATGACGACGTCCGCGGCGCGGACTGCGTCGTCGGTCAGCGGCTTGGGGAACGCCTCGCCGTCGGCGCCGAGCTCGGCGAGCAGCGGCCGGACCGCGGCGTGCACGTCGGCGGCCGGTGCGGACCCCGCGGACCGGACGGTGATCGCGTCGCCGGCGTAGTGGCGCAGCAGGGCAGCGGCGAGCTGGGAACGGCCGGCGTTCGCGACACACACGAACAGCACCTGCGGGCGTGTGTCCGCCGCGTCCAGGGCCCGGGCGGTGTCGGTCAGGCGCTGGCGGGCGAACCGTTCGGTGTTGACCACCAGGTGCGAGCGGATCGCCGAGGACCGCGCCAGTCCGGTGTAGGACTCCCTGACGACGCTGAGGACCGCGCCGGGGTCGCGGTCGGGGAACGCCACGGCGAGGCGGTCGGCGATCCGGACCAGGGCGTCCTCGGCGTCGGTGAGCCCGGCGAGCGGGACCGCGTTCGCGGCGTCCGCGGCTGCGGGGGCGAAGGAGTCCAGCAGGGTGGTGACCGCGCCGCGCAGGGCCGGCTGTACCCGGTAGTAGACCCAGGTCCCGCGCCGCTCGGAGGTCAGCAACCCGACGTCCTTGAGCAGCTTCAGGTGGTGCGACACCGTCGGAGCGTTGACCTCGGCGACCGTGGCCAGGTCGCACACGCACGCCTCGCCGGTCGGGGAGGTCGCGATCAGCGACAGCATCCGCAGCCGCAGCGGGTCACCCAGGGCCTTCAGGGTGCCGGCGACGTGCGCCGCGGCGTCGGCGCCGATCGCGTGGTCCGCCGGTGAGGTCTGCGGCGTGCAGCCGCCGGTGGCGGTCGTGGTGGCGTCGGGGGCGGTGGTGGTCATGAGCGTGCCTCCTGCAGCTCGGCGGTGGAGGGGGAGGTCGAGGACGGGCGGAACCAGCGGTCCCTGACCCAGAGGCTGACGTAGACCAGGGCGACCAGGACCGGGACCTCGATCAGCGGGCCGACCACACCGGCCAGCGCCTGCCCCGAGGTCGCACCGAACGTCCCGATCGCCACCGCGATCGCCAGTTCGAAGTTGTTGCCTGCCGCGGTGAACGCCAGCGTCGTCGACCGCGCGTACCCCAGCCCCAAGCCCCGCCCGGTGGCCAGGCCGACGGCCCACATGACGGCGAAGTAGGCCAGGAGCGGCAGGGCGATCCGCGCGACGTCCAGCGGCCGTGACGTCACGGCCTCACCCTGCAGCGCGAACAGCAGGACGATCGTGAACAGCAGCCCGTACAGCGCCCACGGACCCACCCGCGGGACGAACCGCTCCTCGTACCACTGGCGTCCGCGGGTGCGCTCACCGATCCACCGCGAGGCGAACCCGGCCAGCAGCGGGACTCCCAGGAAGACCGCGACGTTGACAGCGATCTGCCCGACCGAGACTTCCAGGCCGGCGGAGTCCAGGCCGAGCCAGCCCGGCAGCACGCTCAGGTAGAACCAGCCCAGCAGCGAGAACGCCACCACCTGGAACACCGAGTTGATCGCGACCAGCACCGCAGCCGCCTCCCGGTCACCGCAGGCCAGGTCGTTCCAGATCACCACCATCGCGATGCACCGCGCCAGGCCCACGACGATCAGGCCCGTGCGGTACTCCGGCAGGTCGGGCAGGAACACCCAGGCCAGGGCAAACATCAGCGCGGGGCCGACGACCCAGTTCAACGCGAGCGAGCTCCCCAGCAGCCGCTTGTCCCCGGTCACCGCAGCGACCCGGTCGTAGCGGACCCTCGCCAGCACCGGGTACATCATCACCAGCAGACCGAGCGCGATCGGCAGCGAGATGCCCCCCAGCTCCAGATCAGCCAGCGCGCCTCCGAGAGCCGGGACGAACCGGCCCACCGCGAGGCCCGCGACCATGGCCAGCCCGATCCACACGGGCAGCCACCGGTCCAGGTTCGACAGTCGCCGGGTCGAGCTGGGCGGGACCTGATTTGGCATGTGGCTACTTTGACACATGTCGAATCAATCCCCAAGCGCATCGTCGCCGACGCGCACCATCACGGCGGTGGCGGCGAGATGACCAGGTCGAGAGTGGCGCACCGGCCGGCCAAGGCGTCTCCCGGCGTCGTCGGGCCTACGGATCGGTGGGCGTGCATGCACCGCACATGCGCGCTTGCGCACTACTGCAACCGTGCAAAGATGCTCGAGTGCTGACAGCTCTTGCCGTCCCGACGTACCGCCGCCTGTTCTCCGCGCAGGTGATCTCCCTGGCGGGGACCGGTCTGACGACGGTGGCCCTGGGCCTGCTCGCCTACGACCTCGCGGGCGCCCGGGCGGGGCTGGTGCTGGGCACGGTGTTCGCGATCAAGATGCTGGCGTACGTCACGGTCGCGCCGGTGGCGGCCGCCGTGGTGCACGCGGCGCCCCCTCGGGCCGTGCTGGTCGCCGCGGACCTGGTGCGCGTCGTGGTGGTCCTCGGCCTGCCGCTGGTGTCGTCCGTGTGGCAGGTCTACGTCCTGGTCCTGGTCCTGCAGGCGGCGTCGGCGGTGCACACCCCGGCCTACCAGGCCGCGCTGCCGCAGGTGCTGCAGGACGAGCGCCGGTACACCGAGGCGCTGTCGCTGTCCCGGATGAGCGAGGACCTGGAGATGGTCCTGTCACCGCTCCTCGCTGCGGGGCTGCTGCTCGTCGTGCCGAGCTCTGACCTGTTCGTCGGCACGGCGGTCGGGTTCGCGGTGTCCGCGCTGCTCGTCGCCCGTCTGCGACTGGGCCGGCCCGTCGTTCTGGCGGACGACGTCGCGCCCTTCACCGAGCGTGCGCGCCGGGGCATCGCGCAGATGCTCCGGACGCCGGCCCTGCGGGCCGTGCTCGCGCTGAACATGGCGGTCGCGGCCGGGGGAGCGTTCGTGCTGGTGCAGTACGTCGTCGTCGCGAGGGAGACCTACAGCCGAGGCGAGGGCGCGGCGGCGCTGCTGATGGCCGCGCTCGGGGCGGGATCGATCATCGTGGCGCTGCTCCTTCCGCGGGCGCTCGAGGCGCTGCCGGAGCGCGCGCTGATGCTGAGGGGTGGCGGGCTGCTCGTCGTGGCCACGGCAGCGGTCGCGGCGGCGGTGCAAATCCGGGGGACCGGGGGACTGGTCCTGGTGGGCGCCCTGTTCCTGCTCGTCGGGGCGGGGTGGGCAGCCGCGGAGACGCCGGTGGGACGCATCATCACGCGCACCACCCAGGAGCAGGACCAGCCCGCGGTGTTCGCCGCGCAGTTCTCGCTGTCCCACGCGTGCTGGCTCATCACCTACCCACTGGCCGGCTGGATCGGCAGCCGAGGGCTCGGGACCGCGGCGCTCGTCCTGGCCGCACTCAGTGCAGCCGCTCTGCTGGCGACCGCCGCGCTGTGGCCGGCCCAGGATCGCGCCGCGCGCGTGGCAGGCTGAGCACGTGAGCGCCGAGACCACCCGGGCGGCCGTCCCTGACGCCGAGCTCGACACCGCCGTCGAGGTGCTGCGCCTGCTCGCCGACCGGACCCGGCTGGCGATCCTCGCGCTGCTCCACGACGGCGAGCTCTCCGTCGGGGCCATCGCCGACCGGCTCGCACGGCCGGTGCCCGGCGTGTCCCAGCACCTCGCCAAGCTCCGAGCCGGCCGCCTGGTCGCCACACGCCGCGACGGCGCCACCGTGTACTACCGACTGACCAACGAGCACATCGACGCGCTCGTCCTCAACGTCCTCCACCAGGCCGAGCACCTCCGCTACGACACCCCACCGCACCACCTCTGACCAGCCGACGCGGCAGGGGGGTGCGGCATCGTCGCAGGTCAGAGGGATACGCAGACTACAAACGGACATAATGTTGATTATCGGACAACGAGTAGGACGAGTAGCGACGAGATGAGAGAACTCGTCTCACCGTGCGACGCAGCGTCTCCGCAGTTCAGTCGCCACGTCGAGGGCGCCTCGATGCGGCGGCATCACTGGAGGGTCATGACGTTGCACCAGTTCAGCATCCGGTTCTCTCATCAGATGAGCGTTTCTCGCGTAGACGTAGGCCGCACGCGGAACCTGCGGGCGCCGAACCGAGTCGAGCGCCGACCCCGCGTGAGGCACTCGGTCTCTTCGGCCTAGTCGGTCTTCATCGGTAGCATCGCGCGGATTGGTGAGAGCAACGCCTCAACCTCGTTGGACCGTAGTTGCGCCCACAGCCCGATGAAGGCGTTCGCGACTACCAGTTCAGCTGTCAAGTCGAGCTTCTCGCCAATCTGGCGAAAAATGGTGTGGCGGTCATGATTCGTCAGACCTGTCTCGGCAACCACAGCCTTTACCCGGCCCTGCTGGTCGATCGGCAGATTCAGTGCGGCGGTCAGCTTGGCCGCAAGATTGTCCAAGTCGCCCATCACCGTATCATAAATGTGCGCCTCAGGGTCGTCGTCTCCTGGGAGCGCAAAGATCAGCGAAGCTGGATCGATCTTATCGGACTTATCTCCGTCGAGAAATACGACACTCGGAACCGGCGCAGTCGGGTCCACCTTCCGGGTGTGCTGTACCTTAATGGCCTGCTCGGCTCCGCCTAGTCCGTGGATTGCCACGGCTGCAATGTCGACGCCGTAGTGGCGCAGGGCTGCCGCAATCACTAGCTCTGCGAGCGAATCTTCCACAAAGAAGGCGATGCGAGCGGGAATTGTTCCTGTAATCGCCCGGAGCGCCTCGATGTTCAAGGCCCCTTGCACAACCTCGCCGTCAAAAGCGGCCCACACGGCACCTGGCGGGAGCGCCTCGATGGCCTCGGATGAGTGGGTCGTGAAGATCACTTGGCACTTCTTGCGGATCGCGATCTTGAGCAGGTAGTCCACCAGTCGCCTGGTCGCGACTGGGTGTAGGCCGTTCTCGATCAGGATCAGACTGTTATCGGGTGCAGCCTCAATCCCTGACACAATTCGGATTATGCTTGCCTGACCGGCTCCAAAGTGAAATTCCGTGTACGATGTTCCAGAACCGCTATCTTGTGCGGTGTAGAGGGTGGCTCGTGTGGTTACGTCGAGTTCCGAGTAGCCACCCACGGCTTTTCCGAGGATGGATTGCGTGGCCTCGATTACTGATGCCGGGAGTTTCGTCTCGCTTACGGCTTTAAACCGACTCCCCCGGGCAAGTCGAAGGTCTGACCGCTCGGTAGCCGGAACTGTGCGCGTTACGCCGAATACGAGCACGTCGCGAACGAATGGCTTTCGGTTCCACTTGGAGGTGGGGAAGTTTACGCTGCGTCGCACCTCCGAAGCCGAACCGATCGCTTTGTCTATGACGCCGTGTTCGATCGACCACTTGACCATGCTCGAATCGTAGCGCCCGCTCTTGGCGAAGAATCGCTCCGGCTTGACGTCCTTGTATGCGAGAGCGGCCGCGCCCAGGATAGTGGACTTGCCGCCGCCATTTGGTCCAATGAGTGCCGTGACCGGAAAGTCGAAGCGCACCTCTTTGTCCACAAAACCGCGCACCTTGCGGAGGACCACACGCCGCAGGTACTTCGAATAGGATTGCTTGGCAACCTTGTCAGCGAGGCTCTGCAGACTATTTGGGCTGATCTCGGTCATGTGGCCGAGCGTAGTGCTGACTACGCCGGCGCACGCCCAAACCAGGACGTCGCACGCCGACAATCTCTCGCGCCTGTCCCGAGACGTACTCGTCTCATCGCGACACGTCGCTGTACCAGTCGCTGGTGCCTCGCAGCACGGCACCTGCCATAGCCCTCTACCGTCGGTTCCGACGAGAGGGGCAAGACCGATGAGCAACGACACGACAGCCAGCGACGGCGGCCACGTGCTCAACGCGCTCGCGCGCATCGTGCGCGGCACCGAAGGCAACATGGGGGCCGGCTGGAACGCCAGGATCGCGGACCGGCTGGACGCCGCCGCCGACGAGATCTTCCAGCTGGCCGGGCTGCGCGGCGAGAGCCTAGCGGCCGCGCGGGGCTACGTCGGC
Source organism: Cellulomonas denverensis (assembly GCF_012396125.1). Taxonomy (GTDB): domain Bacteria; phylum Actinomycetota; class Actinomycetes; order Actinomycetales; family Cellulomonadaceae; genus Cellulomonas; species Cellulomonas denverensis. Next base: position 73,187 of record NZ_JAAXOX010000014.1, read on the forward strand.
GACGAGTGGGTGACCGACCTGCTGAACTGCCTGTACCCAGGTCCCGAGTTGGCGGCCAGGCGCGACAAGATCACGTGACGGCCGCGATGCCGGCGTGCGAGGTCGACCCGCCCGCGCGAGACTTCCGACGTCGACGAAGGGAGTGACCGTGAGCGACGGCAACGGGGTGCACACCGTCCACCGGGACGATTCATGGCTCAACGAGATCGGCGGGTCACAAGTGGGCTCGACCCACTCAACTAAGGACCCCGCCGTGGCCGAAGGGCGGCAGCTCGCGATCGAGCGCGGCCTGGAGCACCACATCCATGGTCTCGACGGCCTGGTGCACGAGAAGAACTCGTACGGGAACGATCCAAGGAACATCCCCGGCTAGAACAACCCCCGGCCGCGGCGGCTGGCTGCTCCTGGTGGCCGGGGGCCATCTACAGTGTGCCGCGCGAGGCCGCGACGAGCCTCGACACCGGCGTCTGTGCGATGGCCTCGATGCACGCCCTGGGGGCTGCGGGGTACACGTTCGCGTGGCACCCGTCGCAGCAGCCGGCGGCGAACCGACGCCCACAGATGTACGGCGTCGACGTCGCTGACGGCACGCCAGGCTTCGGGGAGGACTCAGCGCGGAGCTGAGACCTCGTCAACCGGCAGGTCCGCTCGAGCACTTGGCGGCGTCCCATATTGATGACCGTCGGTACTCCGGCACCGAGGGCGCCGACTTGGCTCGGCTCTTGTCAACGTGGCCGCAGATCCAGTCGACGCAGGAGCTGAGCGTTCAGGGCGACGACGATCGTGGACACGGACATGAGGATGGCCCCGACGGACATCGGCATGACGAAACCGATGGGTGCGAGCACGCCGGCAAGCGGCACAGCGATGAGGTTGTAGCCAGCGGCCCACCACAGGTTCTGCTTCATCTTGCGGTAGCTGGCAGTGGACAGATCGATGACCGAGACGACGGATCGAGGGTCGTCGCTGGCGAGGATCACGCCGGCGGAGGCGATCGCGACATCGGTGCCGGCGCCGATGGCGATGCCGACATCGGCCTGCGCGAGGGCGGGGGCGTCGTTGACGCCGTCGCCGACCATCGCCACGGTGCCTCCCTCGCGCTGGAGCTCGGCGACCTTGGCGGACTTGTCCTCGGGCCGGACACCGGCGAAGACCCGGTCGATGCCGATCTCGGCGGCGACGGTGCGGGCGACGGCCTCCGCGTCGCCAGTGATCATCACGACGTCGACGTCGCGGTCGTGGAGCTGCCGGATTGCGGCCCGGGACTCCTCGCGGATCTCGTCGGCGAGCTTCAGAGCCCCGGCCGGGCGGCCGTCGACGAGCACATGCAGAATGATCGCTCCTTCGCTGCGCCATTGGTCGATGCCATCGAGCTCGTCGACACCGCTCTGGTGCAGCAGGCTGGGGCCTCCGACCTCGACGGTCCGGCCGCCGACGCGGGCGCGGACGCCGACCGCTGGGGACGAGGTGAACTCGGCGGCGGCCGGCACGTGCAGGTCGCTCGCGGCCGAGACGATCGCCTGCGCGAGCGGGTGCTCGCTGTCGGCCTCGGCGGCCGCGGCCAGCGCCAGAACCTCGTCGCGGTCGAAACCGGGGGTGGGCCGCACGTCGGTCACGGTCGGCTGGCCCTTGGTTAGGGTGCCGGTCTTGTCGAACACCACGGTGCTGACCGTGCGCATGCTCTCCAGGGCCAGGCGGTCCTTGACGAGGATGCCGCCGCGGGCGGCGCGCTCGGTGGCGATGGACACCACGAGGGGGATCGCCAGGCCGAGGGCGTGGGGGCAGGCGATCACCAGGACGGTGATGGTGCGGATCACGGCAGCGTCGGGCTGGCCGGCGATCGACCAGACGACGGCGGTGACGGCGGCCGCACCGAGGGCGAACCAGAACAGCAGCGCGGCTGCCGTGTCCGCCAGTCGCTGCGCGCGCGAGGTCGAGTTCTGCGCTTCGAGCACGAGCCTGCGGATGCCGGCCAGCGCGGTGTCGTCTCCGACGGCGGTCACCCGCAGCCGTAGGGCGGAGTCGGTGGCGACGGTGCCGGCGACAACCCGGTCCCCGGCGGAGCGCCGCACGGTGCGGGACTCACCGGTGACCATCGACTCGTCCATCTCGGCGGCGCCGTCGATGATCGCGCCGTCTGCGGGAACCCTGGCTCCGGGTCGCACGAGCACCACGTCGTCGACCGCGAGGTCGGACGGGGCGACCCGGACCACGTCGTTGCCCTCGACGCGCTCGGCCTCGTCGGGCAGCAGAGCGGCCAGGGAGTCGAGAGCGGAGGTCGTCTGAGCGAGCGAGCGCATCTCGATCCAGTGCCCGAGCAGCATGATCACGATGAGAAGCGCGAGCTCCCACCAGAAGTCGAGTCCGTGGGCGACGACACCCAGGGTCGCGAGCCACGACGCGACGAACGCCACGGTGATCGCCAACGCGACGAGCAGCATCATCCCGGGGCGCTTGGCGCGCAGCTCCTGGGCGGCACCGGTCAGGAACGGCGCGCCGCCCCAAGTGAACATGACCGTGCCGAGCACGGGCGAGACCCACGCCACCCAGGTTGCGTCGGGCAGCTCGTAGCCCAGGAGCATCGCGAACATGGCGCTGGCGGCGACGACCGGGACCGCGAGCACGAGCATGACCCAGAACAGGCGGCGGAACCGGTCGACGTGACCGGCATGGCTGCCGTGGCCTGTATGCCCCTCGTGGCCACCGTGCGCGTCCTGGTGGTCAGGCGGCACCGCTGCAGTCACGGTCGCGGGGTGCCCATGGTGCTCCTGCGTCGTCTGCCCGTCGGGCGTGTGCCCTCCATGTCCGTGGTGTGAACCGCCCCGGGTTCAGTGGAGGCTCGGTTCTCTGGTCTCCAGCGTCGTTGACGTGTGGTTCTGACGGTAGTGGTTCGTCTCGTGCTCGGCTGGCGGGATGTCGCCGAGCTCGGTGTGCAGGCGGCGGTTGTTGAACCAGTCGACCCATTCCAGGGTCGCGATCTCGACGTCGTCCAGGGTCCGCCAGGGCCCGCGGCGGCGGATCAGCTCGGTCTTGAACAGCCCGATCGTGGACTCGGCCAGGGCGTTGTCGTAGGCGTCCGCGACCGTGCCGATCGAAGCCCGGATGCCGTGTGCGGCGTGGCGCTCGGTCAGCGCCAGCGAGACGTACTGGGACCCGGCGTCGCTGTGATGGATCAGCCCGGTCAGGTCCGTCACGCCGGTGCGGCCGCGTGCCCAGGTGGCCATCTCCAAGGTGTCGGTGACCAGGGCCGCGCGCATGTTCGTGTCGGCCTTCCAGCCCACGATCATCCTCGAGAACACGTCGATCACGAACGCGACGTAGACGAACCCCGACCACGCGCGGACGTAGGTGAAGTCCGCGACCCACAACTGGTTCGGTGCGGTCGCGGTGAACGCCCGGTTGACCAGATCACCGGCCCGGACCCCGTCCTTGCCCGGGATCGTCGTGCGCTTGGCTCGACCGCGGACCGCTCCGCGCAGGTCAGCAGCCCGCATGAGCCGCTCGACCGGGCAGCGCCCGACCGAATGCCCGAGTCGGTGCAGGTGCTTCCACATCTTCCGCGCGCCGTAGACGCCGTAGTTCGCGGCGTGCTCGACCGTGATCACCTCGCTCAGCGCGGCGTCGGTGACCGACCGGGCCGAGGGCGGGCGGGCCTTGGCGGAGTAGTACGTGCTCGGGGCGACCTGCAGCTGGACGCAGATCGGCTCGACCCCGAACTCGGCACGGTGGGCGTCGATGAACGCGACTACCTGGGTGACGGGCGGTCGAGCTCCGCCGCGAAGAAAGCCGACGCGCTACGCAGGATCGCGTTCGCCCGCCGCAGCTCCCGGTTCTCCCGCTCCAGCTCGGCCAGCCGCTGCGCGTCGCTCGTGGTGGTCCCGGGCCGGTCGCCCGCGTCGATCTCGACCTGATTCACCCACCCACGCAGCGTCTCGGGATTGATCCCGAGCTGCTCACCGATCCGCCGGCACGCCGCCGGACGGGTCACCGGGTCCCTCTTCGCGTCCAGCACGAGCCGGACCGCGCGCTCACGCAGCTCGTCGGGGTACTTCCTCGGTGCAGCCATGACCCTCATCCTCCGTGGATTGAGAGCCTCCATGGAACCCGGGGCGGTTCAGTGGGCCGTACTCGGTGCATCGACGGGCCCGTGCCCGGTGTGGTCCTCGAGGCTCATCGCGGTGGTCCTCTCTCGTGATCCGACCCGGAGTGGGGCTTCGCCCGCTCAAACGGCATACCCCCCGAGGGTATTCCGACTCCACGATGCATGTGTCTCGTCCTTGCGGTTCGCGGTCTGCGGTCTGCGGGATCGTCGGGTGACGAACCGCGCTCCAGGCACGCTCTCGGGTGTCAGGCGCGAAGCAGGCGGGCGATCGCCTGCGATACCTCGTCGACACGCTCGTCCTGCACGTCTGCGGACGCCTGCGCGGCTTGCGAGAGGCAGTGACGGATGTGGTCGTCGAGGAGTTGACGCGCGACTGCCTGGAGGGCACCGGATGCGGCGGCGATCTGCGTGAGCACGTCGATGCAGTACGAACCGCTCTCGATCATGGTCGCGACGCCGCGCACTTGCCCTTCGAGGCGGCGCAGGCGCCGGAGAACGGCCTCGTCTTCAGCCGTGGTCCTCATGGCGGCCTCCCGTCGGGGTATCGCCCGGCGCACACTGTGCGCCGGCGCGGGGGTCTCGTCCGCGCGTGTGCACGGCAACTCCTCCGCTGCGCGCGGGGGAACCGACTCGGCAGCAACGCTATGAGCTGGCCGTCGAGGCGCGCTCACGATGCGGTCAAGGTCTGATGAACGCGGTCGGGCGCGGGCTACCGCAGGAGCTCGACGTTGAGCTGCTGGCGGACCGCGAGCAAGGCGAGCAGCAGTGTCGTGATCAGCCCCGCAGCGGCACGCGCAGGCCGGCGGTCGGCGAGGTCGAGCCCGAGCCATCTGCTGGTCGCGGTGCCGGCGCACCACCGCAGCACAGCCAGCGCGGCCCCGGTCATCAGGATCGGGCCGAGCGGGTTGTATTTCCATGCTGCTGCGAGATCGCCCATCGCGGCGAGCCGCACGGACCGCGTTCCGCCGCACAGGGGGTCCATGACAGAAAACCAGCGGTGCAGCGGCCCGTGAAGGTCCACCGGCGGCAGGCCCAGCCAGGCCATCAGCCCTGCGGCCACTAGACCGAGCGCTGCGACGGGCGCGAGCGCCGGCCACCGGTCTCGCTCGTCGAGGCTGACGGTGATCCACGAGCGCGACGCCGGCGGGGTGGCGACGTGGGTCGGGCCGGGTGGCTGCCGCGGCGGGCGCCGGTCGCGCCGTCTCATGTCGCCGTGATGCTGGTCATCATCCCGGCGTCCTCGTGATCGAGGATGTGGCAGTGGACCATCCAGGTCCCGGGCTGCTCGAAGGTCACGGCGACGTCGACGTAGCTGTCCGGTGGCACCGCCACGGTGTCCTTCCACACTTCCCGCTCGAGGGCCTGGCCGTCGGTGGATAGCACCCGGAAGTGCGCGCCGTGCACGTGCATCGGGTGGTCCATTCGGTGCTGCCCGGCGTTGCGGAAACGCACGAGGTAGGTGCGCCCGACCTGCACGTCGAACGTCTCAGCGTCGGGGAAGACGTCGCCGTTGATCGTCCAGGCCATGCCCATGCCTGCGGACATCGTCATCGCGTCGGCGAGCACCATCTCGATGTCCGGTTCGCGGCTCAGCAGGTCGGGGTCGAGGTCGCTGGGTGCGGGCGGGATGAAGGGCGAGACGGCCGCGGGAGCGTCCGAGGCGGTGTAGTGGACGGGGATGGTCATTCCGTTGTCGCGCTCGTTGGTGATCGACAAGCCCGACCCCAGGTGGCCGACCGGGGCGACCTCGACGTCGTAGCGCTCGCCTGGGGCGATGCTGAGCCGGCGGGTGTTGTAGGGCTCGACGAGGGGTGCGCCGTCGGTGTGGGTGACGCGCACGTCGAGTGGGAACGTCAGGTCCTGGGTCTTGGCGGTCGAGGCGTTCACCAGCCGGAGCTTGGCGATCTGCCCGCCGGTGATGCTGATCGGCTCGATGTCCTGGCCGGTGCGGCCGTTGACGGTGTCGACGTCGCCGACGACCTCCATGTGACCGGTGGTGCGATCCACGACCCAGTCGTCGAGCACGAGGACCTGGTCGAGGTCGTAGCGCGCGTCCGCGGGTTCGCGGACGATGAACGGTGCATACATGCCGCGATCGACCTGGTCGCGCACCGGTCGTTCGTGTGAGTGGTACCAGTACGTTCCTGGGCGGGCAGCGGTGAACTCGTACCGGTGCTCTCGTCCGGGGTCGATCAGGATGCCTGGACCGTCCTGGTCGGCGGGCACGCTCATCCCGTGCCAGTGGATGTTGGTCGCGGTGTCGGTCGAGTTCGTGACGTCGATCTGCAGCCGCTGCCCTACGTCGACGACGATCGGCACCCCGGCCCCGTGGACGACTTCGCTTGCAGCGTCCGCGTAGAGATACCGTTCGACGGACCGACCACCCAGCGTCATCTCTGCGGTGGTGATGTCGAGGTCGACGACCCCCTGCGTGGTCGCTCCGGTGATGTCGTACCGGTCGACCGCGGGGAGATCGATGCTCTCCTGGACCGCGGTGTCTGCGGCGGGAGCCAGCGCACGGCTGACCGCGAACGCAGCACCGCCCGCGGCCAGGACGACGGCGGTCGTTGCGACGACGACAGGACGACGGCGGATCATGCTCGGGGTGCTCCTCAGGCGATCGATCCGGGGTCTGGGGACCCCTCGGCTCCCGTCTAGCGTCGCTTGTGTAGATCAAGCCGCTTCAGCGGCTTCCATGAAGTTTCGCTGAAGTTCCCGACGAGGCGGTGCGTGCGTCCACGACACACCGTGCGCGAGACGAACGCTCGCGACCAGCGACTTCGCCCGCCCTGCGGGGCGCCGTGCGGCGGTCTCGAGACCTGTTCGCACGCCAGGATTGCGCCGGTGGGCGATGACAGCACCGCATGGGCTGCCTAGCATCGTCGCGACCCAGGCGCCGACTGGGTGGGTCGAGCAGAACGCCGAGTCCTGCCGCTGCTCGACGACCCGCAGACCGCACGGGCAGGAGCGGGGGAACCAGGATGGACGGGCACGTCGTGCCCTTGGGGTGAAGCCGGTCTCGATGGACCGGCCGGGCTGCTCCGGCCCGAACCCGACAGCTCACCTCGCAGGCGGCAGGAGTCGTCGATGCCCGCACGCCCCTTCGCCCGAGCGCGCCACCGCGCGGCCGGGCGCAGCCGAACGCCCCTGACCGACGCACAGGCCGTGGCCGCCTCCGGTCTGTCTGCCGCCGGGCGCCGCACCGGAGCTGCCGTGGCGACGTCGGGCATGGTCGTCTCCCTGGTGGCAGCCCCGGCGTCCGCGGCGGTGCCCTCCCATCACGAGAGCCGGATCGCGCTGCTGGACACTGCACGACTCACGTCGGCGGCCAGAGCGGTGATCGAGTCCGGGCCGGTCGTCGCGACTCCGGCCGAGGCGACCTGGACGTTCGACAATCCCGTTGCTACGGCGGTAACGCCACCGCCGGCCCCCGAGCCGGAGCCGGAGCCGCAGCCCGAGCAGGCCCCGGCTGCGACTCGCAGCACGGCCCGGGACGAGACGCCTGCACCGTCGCCCGGGATCGGGGCGCCCGCGCCGGCCAGCGCGAACGGCAGCGCGATCGTCGAGGCAGCATCGAGCCTCGTGGGGGTGCCCTACGTGTGGGGCGGCACCACGCCCAGCGGCTTCGACTGCTCGGGGTTCACCTCGTACGTGTACGCGCAGGTCGGGGTGACGCTGCCGCGGACGTCCGCGCAGCAGCGGTACGCGGGGGTCGAGGTGCCGCGGGACCAGGCTCAGCCCGGCGACCTGATCTGGTCGCCGGGGCACATCTCGATCTACGCCGGCGGGAACCTGCAGGTCGATGCGCCGGTTCCGGGCAAGGCCGTGCAGATCCGCGAGATCTGGCAGACCTCGCCGGTGTTCATCCGGGTCGGCTGACGCCAGCGCTGTGCGGCGTCGCGGTCGCGCCGTACAGCGCTGTGCCGACGGGCGGCGTGGAGGTGCACCGTCGGGAGCTTCAGCTGTCGGCGGGATGGTGCCCTTCGTGCACGTCGCTGCTGGGGACCGTCGGCTCCTCACCGCTGATGAGCGGCCCGAGGACGAAGGTGGAGAACGCGAAGGCGATCGCGAAGAGCACGAGAGCGCCGGCTGGCAGCCAGAGCGACCCGCTGCGCCTGTGCAGCTTGACCAGCATGGGGACGGTGGCGGCCAGCCCGAGCACGCCGAAGAGGGCGGTCCCGCCGGAACCCGCGACAATCGCAGTACCGACCAACGGGCCGACGTGGTGCAGGACGTGCGGTGCCAGTCCCACCACCGCACCGAGCGCGCTGCTCGCTGCGGACCACAGCGCTCGGGTGCGGGATCGGGGGTTCGTCGCGTCCGCGAGCTGGGCAGGCGTGTCGACCGGTTCCGGTGGCATGGCCACCAGGCTCGACCCGGTGTGCTGAATGCTCCGTTCAGGGTTCATGAAGGTCCGACGAAGTCCCGGGCCGAGACGGGTGCACGGGAGGTCGGCGTCGGCGGCTGGTCACCACGCCCGAGCCGACGGCGATCAGTGCCGCGACCGTCGCCACCGCCACCGGGGCGTCCCGTGCGCGGTCCGCTGGTGACAGTGCGGTGCGTAAGGGGATCTGCGCAGTGAGGGTCTCCGCGGTGAACAGCGACGTCCGGAGGTTCATCGTGCCGTCGGGAGCGATCACGGCGCTCACCCCCACCGTGGACGCCTGGATGACGGCGCGCCCGTGCTCCACCGCCCGCAGGCGGGACATGGCGAGCTGCTGGGTCGACTGGGGGCTGCGTCCGAACGAGGCGTTGTTGGTGGGCACCGCGATGAACTGCCCACCTCGGACCACTGCATCACGCACGAGGTTGTCGTAGGCGACCTCGAAGCAGATCGCGGTGGCGGCCGGGATGTCGCGGTGGAGGCGGGGGGCCGGAACGGACAGGACCCCGGGCTTCGTCCCAGGGATCATGTCGATGCTGACGCGGTCCACTTCGGGGGAGAACACGCGGACCAACGCGCGCAGGGGGACGTACTCGCCGAACGCAGCCGGTTGCTGCTTGGAGTAGGACGTCAGGGGCCCCCGCCGGGGATCCCACACGACCATGTCGTTGTAGCGCCCTGCGGGGGTGTCGCGGTCTGTGCCGACCAGGATCGGGGCGTTGATCGCCGCGGCCCCCTCTTGCACCAGTGCTGCAGCCCGCGGGTCCTGACGCGGGTCGATGTCGGTGGCGTTCTCGGGCCAGATCACCAGGTCGACAGGCTCCGCTCCGGGCTGCGTGGCCAACGACTTGGTGCCCTCGACGTGGTTGGTGAGCACTCGCCAGGCCCGGGCGGCCCCGTCCGTGCCTGGTTCGGGCACGTTCCCCTGGACGACACCGACTCGCAGCGTCCCGGCTTGCGCACTCGTGTCCAGCGGCACGGCCGGTCCCACCAGCACCGCCGCCGCGGCCAGGGCCGTCAGCCAGACACCCGTGCGGACCTCGCCCCGGCGCCAGGCTGTCAGCGTCGCGGTCAGCAGGTACGCAATCAGCGCCACGGCGAAGGACACCAACGGCGCGCCGCCGAGCCACGCCAGACCCAGCAGCGGGCCATCGGTCTGCGAGAAGGCCAGCCTGCCCCAGGGGAAGCCGCCGAATGGCCAGACCGCGCGGAGCTGCTCCCCCGCCACCCAGACCGACGCAAAGACGACAGCCTGGACCGTCGTGCGGCTAGTCACCCAGCGCGCCCGCCTGGCCGCCGCCCAGGCTGCTCCCACCGCGGCGACGAGGATCGACTCGACAGTGGCCAGGGCGAACCATGCCACTGCGCCGGCGGCCTGCTGGGCCCAGGAGACGTGGACGAGGAAGAAGCTCAGGCCCCAGACGAACCACCTTGCGGTGACCGCGCGCACCGACTCCACCTCACGGTGCGCGGCAAGCAGCGCGACCCCGACGAGCGCTGCCGGCCACCAGCCAAGATCAGGGAAGGCCGCCGCGGTGATCAGCCCTCCGGCCGCGGCCGCCCCGAGCCAGCGCACTGAGCCTCCTGGACGCAGCGCGCGGGCTCGGGGCACCGGGGACGGGAGGACGGGCGCAGTCGCTGCGGGCATGTGGCGCGGCTGGTCAGGATGCGTAGGCGGCAGGCTCGCCGTCGAAGGTGGTTGCGCACTGCGTCGAGCAGAAGGAGAACGTCTGCTGCCGCCACTGCCGGGTGGCCGCCGCTTCCGCAGGATCGACGGTCATGCCGCACACCGGGTCGACCACGGGTGCCTGGGAGCTGGGGGTCATGGTGGTGTGCCCTTCGTGTTCGGCCGTCACGTGGACGGCTGGTTCGGCGTGCGGTGTGCTGGTGGTGCTGACGGCCAGGGCGCGCGGGGTGAACCGGCGCAGGCGGTTGGCGTTCGCGACGACGGACAGCGACGACAGCGCCATCGCGAGCGCTGCGAGCATGGGGCTCAGGAGCAGTCCGAACGCGGGGTAGAGCACGCCGGCGGCGATCGGGATGCCGATGGCGTTGTACCCGAACGCGAACACCAGGTTCTGGCGAATGTTTCGCATCGTCGCGCGCGACAGGTCGATCGCCGTGACGAGTCCCGTCAGCGATCCGGAGATCAGGGTGATGTCGGAGGACTCGATCGCCACGTCGGTGCCGGTGCCGATCGCGGATCCGACGTCGGCCTGGGCGAGCGCGGGCGCGTCGTTGATCCCGTCGCCGACCATGCCGACCACTCGCCCCTCGGCCTGGAGGCGTCGCACCTCGCTGGCCTTGTGCTCCGGCAGAACCTCCGCGACGACACGTGCGATGCCGACCTGGCGGGCGATGGCACCCGCCGTGACGCGGTTGTCGCCGGTCATCATCACCACGTCGATGCCGCGGGCGGTCAAGGCTGCGACCGCCTGGGCGGAGGTGTCCTTGACCGTGTCCGCGACGGCGATGACCCCGGCGGGCATCCGGTTGATCGCGACGAGCATCGCCGTCTTGCCTTCCGCGGCGAGCCGGCCGGCTTCGCGAAGCAGCGCACCCGCGGCCACCCCGTGTCCGCTAAGCAGACGCTCGTTGCCCACCAGGACCTGGGAGCCGTCGAGCACGGCGATGATGCCCTGTCCGGTGACGGAGTCGAACTGCTGCGGGCGGCTCAGGCGCAGTCCACGCTCGAGAGCTGCCGCAACGATCGCGGACGCCAGGGGGTGCTCGGAAGCCTGTTCTGCGGAGGCCACACGTGCCAGGAGCTCGTCGGCCTGGAAGTCGGGAGTGGGCAGGACGTCGGTCAGCACGGGCGCGCCGTTGGTGATGGTGCCGGTCTTGTCCAGGACGATCGTGTCCAGCTTGTGCGCGGTCTCGAGGGCCTCGGCGGAGCGGATGAGGATGCCGTTCGTGGCGCCCTTGCCCGTGCCGACCGTGATCGACAGTGGTGTCGCGAGCCCGAGGGCGCACGGGCAGGCGATGATCAAGACGGACACCGCCGCGACGAGGGCGTAGACCACGGACGGCGGTGGCCCCACGAGGTACCAGGCGACGAACGTCCACACGGCTGCCGCCATGACCGCGGGCACGAAGTAGCTCGAGACCTTGTCCACCAGGCGCTGGATGGGTGCCTTCGAGCCCTGTGCCTCACGGACCAGGCGGATGATCTGGGCGAGCATCGTCTCGGCCCCGACCCGGGTCGCGACGTAGCGCAGGGAACCGGTCTGGTTGATCGTCGCGCCGATGACCGTGTCGCCCACCGACTTGGCCACGGGCATCGGCTCGCCGGTGACCATGGACTCGTCGACGGCTGAGGCTCCCTCGAGCACCTCGCCGTCGACGGGCAGCTTCTCGCCGGGGCGGATGATCACCACGTCGCCGCGCTGCACGTCTTCGATCTCGACGTCGATCTGCGTCCCGCCGCGCTCGACGCGCGCGGTGCGCGGCTGGAGCCCGATCAGTGCCCGGATCGCCTCGCCGGTGCCCGCCTTCGCGCGTGTCTCCAGGAGCCGCCCGAGCAGGATGAGCGTGATGATCACGCCCACCGCCTCGTAGTAGACCTCCCGGGACTCCGCGGGTAGCAGACCCGGGGTGAAGGTCGCGATCAGGCTGAACCCGAACGCCGCGATGGTGCCCAGGGTGATCAGGGAGTTCATGTCGGCCGCGCGGTGGCGCAACGCGAGCCATCCGGTGCGGTGGATCGGCGCCCCGGTGTACACCATGACCGGCGCGATCAGCAGGAGCTGCACGAGCGGGTCGAGCAAGACCGGCGGCACCCAGGTAGCCCCGAGGAGCGTGGTCGCCATGACCGCGAGCAGGACGGGGGTGGTCAATGCCGTCCCGGCGAGCACGCGGTTGCGCAAGTCCTTGACCTCCGCGGCGCGTTCCCGGGCTTCGGTGTCGATGGCGCCCTGGACCAGGGGGTCGTGTTCGGGCTCCGAACTGCGGCCCGTGCGGTGGTCGGGCTCGACGAGGGTGCTCTCGGGGTCCGTCGGGTCGTCGACCACCCGCAGCGTGCCGTGCAGCATGTTCATCCCGCAGGCGAAGCCGAACTCACCGGACTGGGTCGGTATGAAGTCGATCTCGGTGACACGGTGCGCCGCGAGGGCGGCGTTCACTTTGAACTCGGGCAGGACCAGGCGCGAGGAGCAGTCGCCGGTCTCCTGGCGGTCGAAGCGCAACCGCACGGGCGTTCCGCGGACGACCTCGATGACGTCCGGTGAGTAGCCGCCCTTGACGACGATGGTGGCGACCTGTCTTCCGTCGCGGAGCTCGGCGCGGCTGCTGGTGCGCGGCCCGAAGAAGTACCACCCCAGTCCTGCTGTCAGAACGGCGGCTGTGAAAATCACGATCAACGCGACCATGGCTTGACCCCTTGGAAGATCCCGTAGCGGCCGGCCGCTCATTCCGCCGGCATCGGCCATACCCCCTGGGGGTATGAGTCGACACTAGATCGATGCTCCCTGCGATTCGGTGAGCCCCGGGTTGAGGTTGGGTCAAGAGCTCGCCCTCCCGGTGCCCCTGATCGAATCTTCACCGAGAGCCAACCGAGGCTTGGGCAGTTCTCTTCGACGCTGGTGCGGTGCGAGTTCCCCCCGATGCGGCGCCCTGCAGGTCCACCCGGTGACGGCTCGGCACGCCGGCATGGCGCGTCACCGCGCAGCTCCGCAGTCGGCCGCGGAGGTCGATCCGGACACGCGTCCACAGGCTGCGGACCGCCCACCAGCTCGAGGGCGACACGCTCTGCCGAGCGATGCTGCCGACGACGCACTGAAGGCGGAGTCGTCAGCTCCTGGAGCGCCCGCGGCAGGGGTCCGCCGACCGCGGGACGTCGTATCGCGTTCCGCCCGCCGCGAGCAGGAGCGCGCCCGGCGCCGACGCGGAGCGGCCAAGGCCGCTGTCGCCGCCGCCGTCGCGCTCGGCGTGGCCGGGTTCGCCACCGCCTCCCTGGGTGGGGTGCAACAGGGCGTGGCCGGGACGATCGAGCCCATGCCCACACCGGCGGCCTCGGCGCCGGGCGGGCCGGGTTTCCCCCCGGCCCGCGTCGTAGAGGATCGGCAGGCGGCGGTGATCGAGGCCAGCGGCACGCTGCGCGCGGCGCAGGCCGTCAAGACGGCGGCCGTTGCGGCCTCGGTCCCCGCCGAGGCGACGTGGCAGCTCGACGAGGCGATCGGCGACCTGCGGGCCGCTATCACGGTGACTCAGGCGGCCCAACCCGCGGTCCTGGCGCTTCAGCCACCTGTGGCCCCCTCCCCGGTGCGGCCCCTGGATGCAGTGATCTCGACGCCCGGTGAGCAGGCAGAACCCGCGCCCACCACAACGGCGACCGCCCTGTCGCAGTCCCTGCCGGAGGCCTCCGACGCCGTGGTGGCCGCGCCTGTCCGCTCCGATGGTGGATCCGGGGCGAGCGTGGACGCAGCCGTGTCGCTGCTCCTGGCTCGGACCGACCGGGTCGCGGCGTTGACGGCCGAGCTCCAGGTCGTGACCGCGCAGGCGCAGGAGGCCGCGGTAGCGGCCGCTGCCGCGCGGGTGGCTGAGCAGGAGGCGGCAGCGCGCAAGCAGGCGCAGCGGACCTCGCTCGACCAGTACGCCAACGGCGAGATCCCGCTGAGCGCCTTGTGTGAGCTGGACTTCGCGCCCGGCCATCAGCAGCGTTGCGATGCCACAGACGCGCTCGAGGAGCTGAACACGGCGTTCGAGCGGGTGTTCTCGACCAGCTTGGTGGTGACCGACTCCTACCGGTCCTACGCGGCGCAGGTCGCCTGCCGGCGGAACAAGGGCAGTCTGTGCGCCACGCCCGGGACCTCGAACCACGGGACCGGGGTCGCGGTCGACTTCGGGGGCGGGGCGTCGTCGTTCGGGACGAGCGAGCACGAGTGGTTGCTCGAGCACGCCGGCGAGTACGGGTGGACCTTGCCGAGCTGGGCGCGCGCCTCGGGCTCGAAGCCGGAGCCGTGGCACTGGGAGTACGTCGGCTGAGCGCAGCCGGGGATACTGCCGGACGCGTCACTCAGGTGCCGAGCAGGACGAACGGCGCCGCGCGACCGTGGCGCGGCGCCGTTTTCCCTGTCGGCTGGGCGTCCTTCAGGGGATCCGCTCGTGGTCCTCGCGGGTCAGCCCACCGCCGGCGGGCGGCGTGGTTTCGTGGTCGTGGTCGTGGTCGTGGTCGTGGCTGGTGGGTCCGTCGTGCGGGCCGTGGACGTGCCCGTTGCCGCGGCCCATGAAGAACATCATCGCCACCATGCCCAGCGGGCACGCGAGCAGCAGCGCGTAGGGCAGTGCCCGGGACAGGTCCACTCCGAAGGCCAGGAGCAGCGCCAGGACGAGGGCCGCCCCGATCGCCATGTGCTTGAGGTGGTGCTTGATCACGTCGTGCTCCGATTCGCTCGCTGGTGCGGGACTGGGTCGTTCCCCATCGTGATCACCCGGGGTGAAGGTCAGGCCGCGGGTGCGGTCAAGGCTCGATCAAGGATCTGGCCCGGACGCAGACAGCGGCGCCACCGGCACGGGGGTGCACCGGTGGCGCCGCGATCGCGGGGCGGCTCACATGTCCGCGAGCAGTGCCTTCATCTCGGCGATCTCGGTGGTCTGGTCGGCGATGATCGTGTCGGCGAGCTCGAGTGCGTCCTCGTTCTGCCCGCGGTTGCGGTAGTCCTCGGACATGGTGATCGCGCCGGTGTGGTGGTCGATCATCATCTCCAGGAACATCCGGTCGAAGTCGGCGCCGGCGTCTTGGAGCTGCTGCATCTGGCCGTCGTCGGCCATGCCGGTGTGCTCACCGGAGTGGTCCATGCCACCCATGGAGTCGTCGGCCTCGGCCGGCTGCTCGCCCCAGGTCTGCAGCCAGGAGGTCATGAGGTCGATCTCGGGCTGCTGGGCGAACTGGATCCGCGCGGCGAGTTCCTGCACGGGCTCGCTCTGGGCGCGGCCCTCGGCGAGCACGGCCATGTCGAGTGCGCCCTGGTGGTGCAGGATCATCATCTGGGCGAACTCCACGTCGGCGTCGTTGTGCTCGACGGACGTTGCCGCCGTGCTGGTCGCGCCGGAGGGGCTCTGCTGGTCGGTCGAGGTCTGCTCGCCGGTCGAGCAGGCGCTGAGCAGGAGCCCGAGTGTGAGGGTCGCTGCCACGGCGGCGACGGCTCGGGGGATCTTCGGGGACATGAGGGGTGCTCCTCGGTCGGCTGAGGGCTCGTCGCGTGCCGGGGGTCAGGCGACGGGCGTGGTCGTGCTGTCGGTCGTGGTGTGCTCGTCGGCGGTGGCGCCGCTGCAGCGGGTCCCGCCGCAGCACTCGTGGGCCGGGGCGGTCGTCTCGGCGGTGCTGGACTGGCAGCAGCTGTCGCTCATGGGGTCTCCTGTGGTCGGTGGGTGGTCAGTCAGGCAGCCGGGCCTGGACTTCCTTGAGCAGGTCCTGGGGCGCGAGCCACATGGACGGGTAGTTGCCGGACCACGCGCGTTCGCCGTCGGCGTCGACCAGGACGAAGCTGTGTCCGGGCAGCCCCTCGTGCATGCCGGTGCCGAGCGTCCCGTACTCCTCGGAGACGGTGCCGTCGTCCAGCAGGAACGGGGTGGTGACGCCGTAGGTGTCCATGTCAGCGCTGATCTGCTCGGCGGTGTTCATCACGATGGGCAGCACGGTGATGCCGGCCTCCGCGAAGGCGGGGTCCTTCTCGATCTCGCCCATCTGCTGCAGGCAGGACCCGCAGCCGGCGCCCTCGTTGAAGTACAGGACGACCGGCGAACCGCGGAAGTCCGAGAGGGTGACGCTCGATCCGTCGCTGGCCTGCAGCGTGAAGTCCGGTGCCGGCCCGAGGTCGCTGGAGGTCGTCTCGCGGGCGCTGAGCAGGGCTGCGGTCACCACCGCGACCATCAGGACGACGATCAGCGCCGACGCGCCGGTCATGACGAGCTTGCGGCGCCGGTCGTGCCGGCGCTGGTCCTCGCGGACCTGCGCGAGTGCGACGGCCCGTCGTTCCCGGGCAACCTTGGCGGACGTCATCGTGCGGCTCCTTCGTGGTCGCCGTGGCAGCTGTTCTCCGCCGCGGCGTGCGGCTCGTGGGTGTCCTGGGGTGTGGTCTCGGCCGCGGGCGAGCTCGTGGTCCTGGAGCGTCGCCGCTCGGACAGGGTGCCCCAGACGAACAGCGCGGCCAGTGCCACCAGTCCGAGTCCGAGGACCGGCTCGGGAATGGGTGAGCTCCAGTCCTCGAACCGGGAGAACACCGTGGTCAGGCCGCGGCCGATCGCCGCCTGCGCCTCGGTCCCCCGGGTCATGTCGGGGCTGCCGGCGAGCAGGATGACGGCGACTCCCATGACGGTGAAGCCGACCGCGACGGCGATGTTCAGCGAGTTCGTGACGAGGGTTCGTCCGGCCAGACGCACACGCACGAGCTTGGGGCTCAGCCAGCGCCGGTCGCGCAGCCGGGCCTTGTCCCAGATCAACGCCATGACGAACAGCGGGAAGACCATCCCGAAGACGTACGCGAGCCCCAGGAGCAGCCCGCCGGCCGGTGACCCGGACAGGGCCGACAGCGTCATCACGCCGGCCAGGACCGGCGCGCAGCAGCTGGACGCGATGCCGGAGAACACCCCGAGCGCGTAGAAGCTGCCGGTGTCGCCGCGGCGCGTGTCCGGGGTGCGCAACGCGCTCGGCAGCGACCACATCCGCCCCGACAGGGCCAGGGCCGCCAGGGCGAGCATGAGGGCCCCGCCGGCGTAGTACAGGGGTGCGTGGTACTTGGCGATCGCCCCGGCGACCATGCTGACGCCGAGGGTGATGGGCAGCAGCACCGTGGACAGCCCGGCCGCGAACACGAAGGTCAGGGGCAGCAGGCGCCAGCGACGGTTCTTCACCGCCCCGGCGAGGTAGCTGGGCGCCAGGAACACGATGCAGCAGGGAGCGAACAGGGCGACGCCGCCGGCGAAGAACGCGGCCAGGACGCTGCCCGTGGTCAGCAGCTGGGACCCCATCAGCGCACCGCCGCGAGGTGGACGTCGCTGCCGCGCTCGCGCAGCAGGTCCAGCAGGCGGCCAGAACGCAGCTTGCCCGAGCTCACGAACGCGCCGTCGAGGAGGACGAGCGGGCTCATCGCAGGCCGGTGCTGAGCGACGAGCCGCGCACCCTCCTCGGAATTGATCTCGAGGACCTCGAGGTCCAGGGGGACGACCTCGCGCAGCCGCCCGAGGGTCTGCAGCGCGGCGTCGCACAGGTGGCACGCGGGTGAACGGACCACCGTGACACGCGGGGTGGGCGCACCTGGGCAGGCCCCGGAGAACTCGAGCATGCCTCAACGGTGCCGTGCGGTTCTTGCGTGGCGGTCAGGGGTGCATTGATTTCCGATGAAGCCTCGAGGGTGCTGCTCACTAGGGGGTGGTGTTCCGGGGTGCGGCGGGAAGCCGGACGATGAACGTCGAGCCGTGGCCGGTGCCGTCGGATGTGGCGCGGATCGAGCCGTGGTGGGCGTGCACCAGCGCGCGGCAGATCGCCAGACCGACGCCGGATCCACCGCGGCCGCGATCGCGCGCGCTGTCCACCCGGTAGAACCGCTCGAAGACGTGCTCCAGGTGTTCGGCGGGGATCCCCTCTCCGGTGTCGGCGACCGTCAGCTCGACGGTGTCCGGCGCGCTCGGTGCGGCGCGCAAGGTGATCGTCCCGCCGGCTGGTGTGTGCCGCACCGCGTTGACGACCAGGTTGTCGAGGACCTGGGCGAGCCGGACCCGGTCGACCCGGACCGTCCCGGCGCCGGGGGCTGCCTGCACCTCGATGCTCACGCCGGCGGTGTCGGCGCGTTCGCGTCCGGCCAGCGCCGCGGCGTCAAGGAGGTCGGAGGCCGGGACGTCGGCCAGCTGCAGGTCCAGCTCGCCGCTCTCGGCGCGGGTCACCGCCGCGAGGTCGCGCGCCAGGCGGTTGAGCCGTTGAGCCTGGTCGTGCAGGACGGCGACGGTCTCGGTGTCGAGCACGCGCACCCCGTCCTCGATCGCCTCGATGTACGCGGCGATGGTCGCCGCCGGGGTCCGCAGCTCGTGCGCGACGTCGGCGATCAGCCGTTCGCGCAGTCGCGCGTCATCCTCTAGGTGCGCGGCCATGGTGTTGAACGCGGCGGCCAGCGTGTCGAACTCGGTGCCGATCCCGGGCAGCGGGACGCGCGCGTCGAAGCGTCCGGCACCAATCTGCGCGGCGGCGCGGGACATCTGCGCCACGGAGCGTCCGATGCGGCGGGTGAGCAGCACACTGACCGCCAGCGCGGTCACGCCGGCGACCACGATCGCCAGGGCGAGGGCGATGGTGCTGGCTGACTGGAACGCCTCCTCGATGTGCAGGTCGGCGAGCTCGTGGTCCTGGACGCCCGCTTGCAGCAGGTGCTCGTGGAACAGCGCGGGCCCGACGAGGGTCGCCACGATCCAGGCGGTGACCGCGGCAGCGAGGAGCACCAGGGCGATCGAGACCAAGAGGCGACGGCCGAGAGTGCCGGGGCCGATCGCGTCGCGGGTGTTCATCCGGGGCCCATCCTGTAGCCGACACCGCGCACGGTGCGCACGAACCGCTGTTCCTGTGCGGTGTCCCCGAGCTTGCGGCGCACGTGCAGGACGTGGACGTCGACCAGGTGCTCGTCGCCGACCCAGCCTTCACCCCAGACCGCACGGATCAGGGCAGGTCGCGAGAACACGATGCCCGGACGTGAGGCGAGGGCCGCGAGCACGTCGAACTCCAGGCGGGTGAGAAGGGCGCGTTCGCCGTCGACGTCGACCTCGCGGGCATCGAGGTTCAGCCGCAGTCCCCCGATCGAGATGACGCGCGCGTCCGAGGCGGGCACGGCGTCCGGTGCGGGTGGTGCCGGGTGCCGGGGTCGGCGCAGCATAACGCGGATCCGCGCGACCAGCTCGCGCGGGCTGAACGGCTTGCTCATGTAGTCGTCGGCGCCGACCGACAGACCAATGAGGGTGTCGACCTCCTCGCTACGCGCGGTCAGCATGACGACGTAGCAGTCGGAGAAGGTCCGCAGCTGCCTGCACACCTCGATACCGTCCAGGCCCGGGAGCCCGAGGTCGAGGACCACGACGTCCGGGTCAACCTCGCGCAGCAGGGCGACGGCCTCGGTCCCGTCATGGCAGAGCGTGACCTCGAAGCCCTCGCGCTCGAGGTAGCCGCCGATCACGGCGGCGAGCGGCTTCTCGTCATCGACGACCACGGCACGCAGGGCGACAGGAGGGTTCATGCGGGCCATTGTGTCGCCGGCTTCGAGCGAGAGCGTCGCACCGGTCGGTGGCTTCATCGAACCTTGATCGAACGTTCGAGCCGGTCACGGCCTGCTTGATCCAACGTCAACCGACTTCGCGGGGTGCTCTCAACCTGACCGCGAGACCGTGGCCGGGCCGGCTCCCCTGTCGGCGAATCCCGACGACAGGAAGACCCGACGTGCGCCCCGTCCTGTTCAGCATCTTCGGCCTCGACATCCAGACCTACGGCGTGAGCAAGGCCGCGGCCGCGCTGATCGCCGCCTATCTGCTGGGACGGGGGTTCACCCGGTTGGGGCTCAAGCGTGACAGCGCGCACTCCCTGGTGTTCTGGGCCACGATCTGGGGGTTCGTGGGCGCGAAGGTCTACTTCCTGCTGGAGAACGTCGACGACCTGAGCTGGCACCATCTGGGCGGCATGGGGTTCACCTGGTACGGGGGGCTCATCGCCGGCGTGGCGTCCGCGCTCGTCGTGATCCGCCGGCACCGTCTGCCGCTCGGGCAGGTCGCGGGGGCGGCGGCGATCCCGCTCACGGTCGCGTACGGCGTGGGTCGTCTGGGTTGCTTCCTCGCCGGTGACGGAACCTACGGCAGGCCGAGCGACCTGCCCTGGGCGATGGCCTTCCCGCACGGCGCGGTTCCCAGCACCGTGCCCGTCCACCCGACCCCGCTGTACGAGACGATCGCCGCCTTCGTGATCGCCGGGGTGCTGTGGTCGGCTCGCCGATGGCTCCCGGGTGCCGGGTTGTTCGGGGGGTACCTGGTGCTCAGCGGTCTGTCCCGGTTCGCCGTGGAGTACCTGCGGGTCAACACCCCCGTGGTCGCAGGGCTCACGCAGCCGCAGCTGTGGTCGGTGCTCAGCGTGGCAGCGGGCGCCGTGATCGTGCTGCTCTCGCGCCGCTCGAACCCGCCGCGGCCGATCGAGTCGAGCGACGACAGCGACGACGCGGCGCCTGCGGTCGTGCGCTAGTAGCGCAGCGGAAGCCCCGGTGCGCTGAGCCGCCCCACCGCTCTCACATCGCGTGGCTGTGGCCGTGGCTGAGGCTGTGTCGGGGAACGGTTGCGCCGGTCGCTGTCACGACCACGACGGCGATGGCCGTCGTGAGCGGGATCGCCAGGACGAGCCCGACGGAGGACACCGCGGTGCGCACGATCTCGGCGGCGAACTGCCCGCTGGTCAGGGTCGAGAGCAGCGGCAGCTGGTAGATGAGCAGCAGCAGCAGGACCGGCAGCGATGCGCCGGTGTACGCGAACGCGATGGTGTAGACCGTGGAGGCGATGTGGTCGCGCCCGATCCGCATCCCGCCGCGGAACAGCTCGAGCCGCGTGGCGTGCGGGGACGCGGCGCGCAGCTCCCAGACCGCCGAGGCCTGCGTGATGGTGACGTCGTTGAGCACGCCGAGGCCTGCGAGGACGAGCCCGGCGAGGAACAGGCTTCGCAGGGAGACAGCGCCGACGTCGCCGAGTAGCTGCGCCAGCCGGTAGTCGTCCTCGCTGGTCACCCCGGACAGGTGCGCCCATCGCGCCCCGAGGGCGCCGAGCCCTGTGGTCAGGGCCAGGCCGGCCAGCGTCCCGATCAGCGCGGTGGAGGTGCGCAGCGAGAGCCCGTGCGCCAGGTACAGCACGGCGGTCATGATGACGGTCGAGGCCGCCAGCGCCACGACGACCGCGTTCTCGCCGGCGAGCAGCGCTGGCAGGACGTAGACGCCGATCACGGCGAACGCGGCGATGAGGCCCAGCAGCGCCCTGGCTCCTCGGTAGCCGGCGACGAGCACGATGGAGATCGCGAAGAGAGCCAGGAGCGCACCGAGCGGCAGGCTGCGCTGGAAGTCGTGCCACGCCCACACCTCGTCGTCGGTCTGGGTCGCGGGATACCACTCCACCACGATGCGGGTGCCCGCGCCCACGTCGTCCGGGGTCAACGTGGCGGTGGCCCAGATCTGAATGCTCCGTCCGGCCTGCGGGCCGCTGGTCACGTCGGCACTGACGCGCAGGCAGGTGACCGTCTCCGGGATGCTGCCGTCCGGTCGCTGGTCCTCGACGGTCCCCTGGCAGCTCTCCTGGGCGGTCCCGGTGACCACGGCCGTCGGGTACTGCACCTCGACGGGCTCGATGACCCGCGCGGTCTGGCGTCGTTCACCGGGCCAGGTCGCGGCCATGGCTGCCACGGCCAGCACCAGCAGCGGGATGAGCACGGCGCTGACGACGACCGTCAGCCGGTTCCGAGGGCGACTCACAACTTGACCCCATCCAGCCCCGGGTCAGGCGCCCGGCGGCGGGCACACGGTAGGGAGCCGCACCCGGTCACCGGCCGTGCCGTTGGTCCCGGAACCGGCCATCTTGATCAGACCTTCATGCCGCGACCGCGAAGACTTGACCGCGCGCCGAGAGGCTTGAGGGCATGCGGAGCAGGAGTCGACCGGTGAGGAGCGCGGGGGGATGTGGTGGTGCCAGATGAGTGCCCTCGGATGGGTCGTCATGGGCTGCGTGTGGGTCGCGGTCGTCGCGTTGGCGGTGTGGGCTGTCTCGCGGTTGTTCCCGTCCCGCGCTGCGAGCACGCCGCGTGCCGCGCTCGATGAGTGGCTGGCTTCGGGTGAGATCGACATCGACCTGTACCGGCGCCTGCGGGCGGATCTCGACGCAGCCGCCTCGAATGCCCCGGTGAACCGATGGTGATGGTCGCTCGAGAGCCCACCTGCAGGGCAGCATCTGGCGCCCGGCGCACTCGCCAGCGCAGGTTCGCGCCCGCCGGGTTCGCCGCGGCCGCGGTGCTCACGCTCACCGCGGCTCTCGCGCCCGTCGACAGCGCGGCCGGGGACACCCTCGACGACAAGCAACGCGCCGCTCAGCAGCGCGCCGACGCCGCAGAGCGCCAGTACGAGCTGCTGCAGGAGTCGGTCGAGGAGCTCTCGGCGGATCTCGCTCAGGCGGTGCTCACCCTTGAGGAGACGAAGGCGCGGCTTCCCGCCGCGCAGGCGGCACTCGACGCCGCGACCGTCCAGGCCGATTCCGCCCAACGCACGGCCACTCTCGCGCAGAGCAGACTCGAGGACACCGTGGGTCTGCGCGAGACGCTCCAGGACGAACTGGACACCGACGCCGCGCGCCGCGCGGAAGTCCGCTCGACGATCGCACAGCTCGCCAGGAGCGCCTACCAGGGCTCGGGATCGACCGCGGCGCTCGAGGTCGTCGTCGGCGCGGCGAGCATGGAGGACTTCGTCGACCGCGCGGAGACGGTCGCGACCGCACAGCGACTGCAGAGTCGTGCGCTCGAGGAGCTCGTCGTGCTCGAAGCGAACGCCCGCACAGGTCAGGCCCGGCTGGCTGCCGTCGTCGGCACCCTGACCGAGATGGAGGCGGCGGCCGAGGCGCAGGCGGAGGCTGCTGAAGCTGCACGAGCCGAGCAGCAGACCCAGACCATCGCACTGCAGCAGGCGGTCGCAGACCAGAGTGCCGCAGCGCAACGCATCGAGGGCATGCGCGGCCAGGCGCAGGCGGAGCAGGCTGCGGCCGACTCGATCCGCGCGGCCGCCGAGGCCGAGATCGCGCAGATCGCCGCGCAGGAGGAGGCGGCGGCGCGGCAGCAAGCGCCCGCAGCACCGGTCCGCCCCGCTCCGAATCCCGCCCCCGGGCAGGCGGCACAGCCGGTCGCACCGCCCGCGTCCAGCGGCGTCTTGTTCTCCAACCCGACCTCGATCGACCCTATGTACGTCACGTCGAACTACGGCATGCGCCTGCACCCGATCCTCGGGTACTACCGGCTGCACGCCGGCATCGACCTGCGCACCTACTGCAACACCCCGCTCTACGCCCCGCGCGACGGCACGGTCCAGTGGTCGGAATGGCGCAACGGCTTCGGGAACCAGGTCATGCTCAACTACGGCACCGTGAACGGGCAGTCGCTGATGAGCAGCTCGAACCACCTGACCCGATCTGTCGTGTCCTCGGGCCAGCAGGTTAGCCGGGGCCAGCTCATCGGCTACTCCGGGAACACCGGGCTGTCCGGGGCGTGTCATCTCCACTTCGAGGTGTACGTCGGCGGCAAGACCGTCGACCCCGCCCCGCTCCTGGGCCTGCGTTGACCACATGAACCGCCCGTCGATCCGACCCAGCCCGAGGAGTCCCGTGTCCACCACGCCGTCTGACCTGCCCGTCATCACCGTCGTGCAGGCCCCCGCGTGCCACTTCTGCGACGACGCGAAGCACGCCCTGACCGCCATGTCCCAGCAGACCCCGCTCGTGATCCGCGTCGTCGACATCGACAGTGACGAGGGGCGCGCACTCATCGCCGGGCACCGGCCGGCGATGAACCCGCTGGTCCTGCTCGACGGGCAGTACTTCTCCTCCGGCCGTCTGCCCCGCAAGAAGCTGGCGAAGGCGCTCCGGGACCGGACCGGGTCACCGACCGCCTGACGCGTTGAACGGACTCCTGACGGCCGGACCTCCTCGTTGGCTCTGGCTCTTCTTGACGATGCCCACATACCCGGTCCAGTCACGCCCGACCCGGCGAGCCCATCTCACCGAGGCGGCGATGCTGAGTCCAAACAGGTCGTGGAGCACGGGTGCGGGCAGGTCGGCGGCGAGCCCGATGAGGGCTGCGTTGCGGGACTGTCGCACCGAGATCCCGTGGCGCCGCAGGCGCTCAGCGAGGCCTGTGTAGGTGACGTGGCCGCCGGCGCCCCTGCCGGGGAACAGCCACTCCGGACCGCCCGCCCTCGACTCGATCAGGGGTGTCCCCCTCGACGCCACGTCGGCAGGCAGCTGCGCGAGCATGCGCCCGAGCCTTGGCGGGACCTCGATCAGGTGGCCGCCCGCGGTCTGGCGGAACCCGTCGACGGAGCCCGTGCGGGGGTCGGAGTTGAGGTTCGACTTCGTGAGCTCGGCGATGCGGATGAGGGGCAGTCCGTAGAGGAGCAACATCGCGCCCGCCGTCGCGACGTCGACGGGGATCGTCCGGTCGGTGAGGCACCGTCGCAGTTCAGCCCATCGCTCGTCGTCGGTCAGCACGATGGTCGGCTCACGTGCCTCGGGATAGGTGACCGCCAGTTGGCGTGGGGCGAGGCGACGCCGGCCGGCCCAACGCAGGAAGTCCCCGGTCGCGCTGCGCTGGTCGCTCGTGACGTCGTCGAGCCAGCGGTCCAGCGTGGCTTGCTCCAGGGCGTCCAGCTCGGCGCCGTTCTCGTCGAGCCAGACGAGGAAGGCGGTCACCGCCATCAGGCGCACCCAGACGTTCCGGAACTGGCTGTAGGTGAACCTGCCAGTCTGCTCGTAGCGCCGCCGCGCGCGTCGTAGGTGCCACCACGATGCGTACGCACTGGCTGCGTTCGGCCTGCCCGAGATGGACCGTCCGAACGCAGCCAGCAGCGCGTACTACCGGCTGAGGGACTTGTCTTGCTGCCGGCCCTGGGGGCGTGCGCGGCGCGCCTTGGGGGCTGCCCTGCGGCGGACGATCGCCTCGTTCGCCGGCACGGCCTGGGACGCATCGGAGATCAGACGGGCCTCCTTGGCCTCGCTGTCGATGCCGGCGCCATCCAGGCGCGCGGCGAGCTGCTGGCGGCGCTCCGCGGAGTCGTAGGGCACTTCCGCTTCACGCGCGAGCTCGGTCCTGGCAGCGACACGCCCCTCGCCCGGCTCGGCGAGCACGGCCGCTGCCGACAGCTCGTCGACCCGGTCGGCCGCGCGGTGCGCGCCGCCGTCGACGGCGGCGCCGGTGCGGTCCCGCCAGGTCTCGACGAACCGCTCGCGCGTGCGCGCGTCGTCGCGCGCGTTGTCCGACCCCATCAGCTCGCGGTCGTGGTCGGCGAGCAAGCCCGGGTCGTGCTCGTGGGCCCACTGGCGAGCGTGCTCGTACTCGGACTGCTGGGCGGCGGCGGCGCGCAGCTCGGCGACGCGCTCGGCGCGGACCTGCTCGGCTAGCTGCGCCGGGTCGACGCCGTAGCGCTCCTGAACCTGCCGGTCGATGGTCTGCGCGGCACGGTCGATGTCGGGATCCTGCCCGCGCCATGCGTTCGCCGTCTCCCACACCCTGGCGACCTTCGCCTGTGTGGCGGTCTCCCACCACTCCTGCCGGTCGACCACCGCGACGTGTGCACGTGCGGACGCGCGTTCGGCGTCGTAGCGCTCCTGCAGGTCGCGCGCGGCCAGCTCGCGCTCCTGCGCGGCCGCACGCGCTCGGTCAGTGACCACCTGTGCGACCTGCTGGCCGGCGTAGCCGGCAGCGGTGATGGCGGTGCGCATGCCGCCGCGGATCGTCTCGTCGACCCCGTCGCTCTCGCTCATGTCGTTCTCCCTCGTGATGGCTCCTGGTCCCCCGACTGGTAGCCCTCGAGGCCGGCCGCGGCCGCCGGCGTGCGCCTATCTGCGCGTCATCGCTCGATCCCGTCGTCGCGCTGCGCCGCTGACGTCGTGCGCGGCCGCGGCTCCAGTGGGTTCGGCAGCGGGGAGCGCAGTCGCGGCCCGGCGCCTCCGGTCGCCTGCTCGACCGATAGCGCGCCCGGGACGGGAGCCGGCCGCGCGGCTGCCGGCGCCGCCGAGCGTGCAGCGACGACGGCGAGCCGCTCGCGCACCGCCCACTCGGTCACCGCGGCGGCCTGGGCGTGGCGCATGGCCTGCTGCATCTGGAACAGCGCGTGCAGCGTGTTCGCGAGCTGCCGGACCATGTACGCCTGCGACGTGCGCGACTGGCCCCGGTCGGCCGCGACGAGCAGCACCCGGGACAGACCGAGGATCGCCGGCGTGGTGATCTGCTTGCTCGGTGCCGAACCGGCGCGCACCTGGGCGTAGCGGGCGAGCGCGTCGGAGGCGTCGGCGAGCGGCCCCGGCTCGGCCTCGGTGCGCAGCGACCAGGCCGCGAACGCACCCGAGGTCTCGCGGGCGACCTGGGTCCAGGTCGCCGTGTCGTCCGGCGCGACGCTGCGCAGGCGCTCGTTCAGTTCACCGATCTGCTCGGCGTACTGGTCCCACAGCCGAGGATCGGGCGCGTCGACCTCGATGCCCGGGCGCACCGGGCGCTGTCCTCGGCCTGCGGCGGTCCACTCAGCGACGGCGTCGCTGGCTGTCTGAGGGCTGTCGGGCCAGGTCGACCGCAGCCGCGGGAGCGTGAGGTCCTTCGCGAGGGTGCCGCCACCGAACCAGACGGGTCGCTCCCCCGCGTTCGGTCGCAGGGCGACGGAGTACCCGAGCACGACGTCGTCGCGTCCGGCTGCGTAGCGCGGCCTCGCGAGAAGCCCTTCGCGCCGCAGCCGGCGCACGAACTCCGCCTCGTCCCGGCTCGCGGTAGCGGAGGCTCGCACCCGCCGCGCGAGTGCGGCGCGCTGCGTGTCGCGCGCGCTGCGCGACTCGGCGCGGCCGAGCTCGGCCGGGCGCACGCCGCGGCTGCCGAGGCCGAGCTCCCGCGACTCGAGGACCTGCAGCCCGTACGCCTTCTCCAGGCGGCCCGAGATCTCCTGTGCCCGGCGGAAGTCGTTCCACGTCGTGGCCTTCGTCCCGTCCTCGCGAACCAGGTTCACCGCGATGTGGACGTGGTCGTTGCCGGCCTGGGACACGCCGTGGCGGATCGCGACCCACCGACAGGGCGCCTTCCCCGAGTCGTCGGTGAACCCCATCTGGCGCACGAAGTCCTCGGCGATCTGCGACCACGTGGAGTCGGGCAGCACGCCTTCCTCGGCGCGCAGCGACAGGGAGCAGTGCCACACGTGCGCGTCGCCGTAGCCGACCTTCACGCGCTGCTGACGTTCCTCGCTCCACTCGTACAGGGGGGCGTTGACCTCGGTCCCGAACACCCGGCTCGGGGCGTCCAGGTGCTTGGCGATCGCCAGGGCCGAAGCGCGGTCCAGCTGCTCGTCGGCGTGCCACGCCATGAGCGCAGGGTCACCGGCGACCACGTGCTGATCGCGGTGCTCGTTGTGCCGTCCGTCGCCGGCGAGATACACCAGCAGGCCGGGCATCCGCCCGCCGCGGGTGACGTTCGGCATCACTGGGCGACCACCTCGTCGACCGCGCGCTCGACGCGCGGGCCGAGCACCTCACGCACGTACCGCAGCGTCGCCTCGAGGTCCTCGTGCAGCTCGCCGGTCGCGTTCGTCGCCCGCGCCATCTGGTTGACGTTGTTCGCGACCGTGCCGAGCAGGCGGCTGATGCCGAACAGCTCGGCGGCAGCCTGCCGGCGCTCGGTGATCGTCAGAGGCGCGTCGTCAGCCGGCCCGGCGTGCGCCGCCAGCGTCGACTCCACCAGCAGCCGCGGAACGCTCACACCGTGCTGAGCGGCCAGGGTCCGAAGCCGCAGCTCCTCCTCCGGCGTGGACTTCACCACGAACCGTCCTCGCCGGCCGCCCTCGACGTTCTCCCGGCGCGCACGACCGAGCACGCGAGCACGCCCGACACTGCGGTGCTCCTGCTCGCTCATGCGTCCTCCCGGCCAGCGCAGCGACCCCGCACCCTGCGGGGACCACACGAAGTGTGCAGCCTCCGACCGCGACAGGTCGAGAGGCCAAGCCACTTAGGGCACCTAAGTGTATAGCTTGCTCCGTCTGGGGCTCCGCTGGGTGGGTGACGCGCGGCTGCGCGGCACGGCCAGCAGAGTGACGCGAAGCGTCGCCGCCACCGCGCCCTGACGGGCGCGGCTACGCTCGCCGACATGGCGAGCCTCAGCACCGACACCCAGACCTACCGCGACAAGCTGCGCGCCGCGATCGACGCGCGCATGACCCTCGTCGACGGCCTCGCGACCGCCGCCGCGAGCCGCAACGCCGCCCTCGTCGCGCTCGACGAGGCGGAGGCGTCCTACGCGCGCGAGTACCGCGCCGCGCTCAGCGCCGGGTGGACCGAGCGCGAGCTGCGCGACGCCGGCCTCGCCGCGCCGACGGCCGCGCGCGGCACCGGAACCCGCCGCGCCGGACGTTCGCGCGGTGCGAGCGCCACGCCGCTCGCACCGGCCGCCGTCCCGCAGGGCGGCACCGGTGAGGTGGGCGAGCCGCTCGCCTCCTGAGCCCCTCGCCCACCTGTGGACGGCCCGAGCTCCACCGCTTCGCGGCTCCGCCCGCCCACAGGTGGACGACGGGACCCAAAGTGCGCCCGCGCACAACCGCGACCGTCACCACAAGCTGAACGGTCACGCTCCGCAAGTCGCGGATGTGCACGGGCTTCCGGTCGCCGCACACGGCGACCAGTTCGGACCAGTCGGGGGACCGGAAGCCGAACAGCGAAAGGCAGCAGGAGGAACACCATGCCCATCAGCGACGAGGAGCGCGCGCAGCGCGCCGCCGACGCCGCCCGCATCCGCCACTCCAGCGAGATGGAGCGCGGCGGCACGGACCCCGCGGTCCGCGCCCTGCAGGACCGCTACGTCGCCGGCGAGATCACCGCCGACGAGCTCGCCGCGCTCACCCGCGACCTGGTCGTGCGGCAGGCCCACGAGTGACTCACCCGTGGCAGACCGGCGACGAGCGCGAGCGGTGGCACGGCTACCTCATGCCCGACGGCCGGACGCTGCGCAACCTCGTCGGTGCACGCACGCCGGCCGAGCTGCGCTACATCGAAGACGCCCTCGTCGAAGCCCGCGCACTCGGGATGCGCGAGCACGCGCTGCCGGCCACCTACGACCTCGACGGCCTGCGCTCGATCCACCGCCACTTGTTCCTGGACATCTACGCCTGGGCCGGTGACGTCCGCACCGTCGAGATCCGCAAGGGCGATGCGTTCTTCGCACGCGTGGACCGCATCGCGCCCGCGATGCGCGACGTGGCCGACTTCCTCGCCGCCACCGACCACCTGCGCGACGTCGCGCCGGCCGATGTGCCCGCCACGCTCGCCGACGTCTACGCCGTCGTCAACCAGGCGCACCCGTTCCGGGAGGGCAACGGCCGCACCCAGCGCGAGTACCTGACGTCGCTCGCCCGCGAGTCCGGACACCACATCGACTGGCTCGCCGTCAGCGGCGACCAGAACGACTACGTCAGCCACGCCGCCCGCACCGGCGACCGCGCCCCGCTGCGCGAGCTGTTCGAACGGGTCGTGTCACGCGCCGGCTTGCGGGACTTCGACCCGCACGCCGCCGAGGCGCTACGCCTGGCGAACCTCAGTCGCTCGTCGGCCGCCGGGCGCGTGAGCGCGCCCGATCGCCGGCGCACCCGCGCGAACGGTCTGGCGCTCGACCTCGAGCGCTAGGAGCGGGCCCGGCGAGGTGTCACCACCCGGCGGATGCCTCGAACCCGCCGAGGACGCCGAAGTTCCCGCAGGTCCGGCAGAGCCAGGCTTCCGAGGCAGGACCCACGAACCCGGCGACCTCGTCCACCCGGGCGCGCTGGTCATCGCTGACGGCCTCGCGCAGCCCGTTGAGGTCGGTCCATGCGAGATCGGACCCCCCGCACTCATCGCACTTGCGCCGAGCGAGTCGCGAGAACGCACCTGGTGTCGCAACCGCGGCCGCCACGTCGTTGTCGTCGAGCCATCGAACCGAGGTCGCCCCCGGCGTGCCGGCCGTCGACGGCGTGCGTCCGGCCTGCTTCGCTTCCTTGCGTCGCCGCGCGTTCCGTCCCATGCTCACGCACGCTAGCAATCCCGCGACGCCCCGAGCGGGTCATTCAGCCGCGACTACGGGCCCAGCGGGTGCGACCCATCACCGCTCAACGGCAGGGTCGCTGCGCCGGCCCGGACGTGCGCGACTGACGTCCGCGATCGCTGCAGCGCGGGCGGCACTGGCATCGACCAGGGCGCCGCGCCGAGCGCCGCGTTCGAGCGCCACCTCGAGGTACGGCGCCTGCGTCGGGTCGACGACGCGGTACACCTCGAGCCGGCTCACCGCGGGGCACTGCTCTGCGAGGGTGCGGGCTACGCCCTCGCACACCGACGTGCCGGCCAGTTCGGGCGGGAACAGCGCGCGGGTGTACTCACTGGGGACCCACCGGCCGCCGAGTCCGGTGGCGCGCTCGTCGGCCAGGAACTCGCGGGTGACGTTGCGCCACCGCTGCTCGACGCGGGCCGCGGAGATCTCGTAGGTCGTTTCGACGTCGACGACGCGCACGCGGTAGCCGGCGGCCTCGAGGTCGGCGCCGAGCGAGAGCGCCGCGCGCTCGCTCGACAGGACGGTGTCGACCACGATGTTCAGCCCGTCGGCGATCGCCTCCGCGCGCAGCTGGCGCGCGAGAAGCGAGGACTCCTCGTGCACGAGGGACGCCAGCTCGAGTGGCGCGAACCGTTCGCCGTCGGCCTCGAGCTCACGGACGCGGTCCGGGACGAGGAAGTTCCGGTACGACCCATCCTCGAGCGCGGTTCGCAGCAGCGCGTGCTTGAACTCATCGGCGTCGACGACTAGCCACTCCCCCGCCCGGTCACCCAGGATCGCCCGCTGCACGGTGGACTTGCCCGCCCCTGGCGGGCCGGCCAGGACGATGGCCTGCTTGTCGGCC
Organism: Cellulomonas denverensis; assembly: GCF_012396125.1. Classification (GTDB taxonomy): domain Bacteria; phylum Actinomycetota; class Actinomycetes; order Actinomycetales; family Cellulomonadaceae; genus Cellulomonas; species Cellulomonas denverensis. The sequence goes on from NZ_JAAXOX010000014.1 coordinate 104,310, forward strand.
AGCACGTCGGCGAAGCGTTCGCGGTGCGCGTCGACGAGGCGGTCGTGCAGCTCGCCGCGAGCACCGCGCGGCTGGTTCGGCGTCCGGAACCAGGCCGGGTTGTTCACCGTGGCGTTCGGCCCGTCAGCGGCCAGAGGACCGCCGGGGCGTGACAGCTCGCGGACCAGGTCGCGGTGCCGGCTGACGGCGAGGTCGTCGGGCCGGCTCAACGCTCCAGCTCGTCCTGACGGGCCAGCACCGCGTCATAGGTCGCGGTGTCGAGCAGCCCGTCACGGCGCGCACGCACGACGTCCTCGAACGTGCCCGGCTCGTACGTCAGCCAGTCGATGCCGTCGCCGGCGTCGCGCGGCGTGTAGGGCCACCGGGCGAGTTCGTCGACGAGCACCTCGCGCGAGATCTCCCCCGCGGCGTACCGCTCGGCGATCTCGTACGGACTCCCCCCGTGGAACCCCTCGGGGACTGGCGGCGTCGAGGACGCCGCGCTCATCGACTTGCTGATGGCCGGCTGCGTGACACGCAGCTCGCGGGCGATCTCCGTCTGCGAGACGCCGAGCACGCGCGCCTCGTTCAGGCTGCGCAGGTAGTCCAACTGCGCCAGGTGCGCGCGCAGTCGCGACCGCCGTGCGCGGTCGACCACCTCACGGTGCGGAACCATCGTGCTCACGCCGACCACCTCCTTCTATAACCAAGGTTATACCCGCTGTGGCCGTCGGTCACAGCGGTTCGCCCCCTGCCCTCAGAGGGCGAGGACGGCCGCCGCACATCTACCTCCTGCGACTGCCAGGCCGGCTGCCCCCGGCACGGTCCGTCGCGATCGCCGACGGACGGCGGTCAGAACAGGAGGAACGATGAGCACCCACGGCAACACCGTCCCGGACTGCCCCGAGCATGCGGCGACGATGGTCTACGACGTCGACTGCTGGCGCTGCCCCGTGTGCAATCGCGCCGTCGCGCGGCGATGACTATGCCGGGCCGCCGCGTGTCCTGCGCCAAGCACGCGGCACACGCGGCGGCCAGCGAGCGGTGCCGGGTCAGCGCAGGCGCCCGTGGGCGGTGCGCGGGTCGCGGCGCCCGCGGGGGTGCGGGCGCACCCGCTGCGCCGGCGCAGCCGGCGCCGGCGGCGTGGAGGCATCGCGGTGGGGGGTCCCGGGCCGGTGCCCGACGGAGCTCCGCGCGCGCTTGGATGTGGTGTTCATGCGTCCTCCTGCTGCTGGTTCGCGGGGTTGTGGTCGGTGACGTTCCGCCAGGGGGCGGTCGCGGTTCGGCGGCCGCCGGCCATGTCGACGGTGACCGTGGCGCGGTTGGCGCGCACGGCGCGGTACCAGTGCCCGGAGATCTGCACCTGGTCGCCGGGGCGCACGTTGTGCGGCCCGTAGTCGACGGCGAGGCCGTCGGCGATCTGGGCGGCACGGGTGGCCGTCCAGTGCTCGAGCTCCTGCTCGAGGAGGGCGATCTGCTCCTGCAGGAGGCTGCGCGTGCGGGCGTCGACCGTGCCGGGCTCGCCCGCCTCGAGGCGGGCCAGGGCTCGCAGCTTCTGCCGCAGCTCGGCGTCGAGACGGTCGATGCGGGCAGCGACCGGACGCGGGGCGTACCGCGCGGCGACGGACTGCGTCGCGGCCTGCGCCTGCCGTTCGAGCTCGCGGGCGCGGTCGTCCGCCGCGATCCTCTTCCCGGTCGCCCGGTGGGCCCGGTCCATCGACCGCCGGTGCCGGTTCTCGGAGTGGTGCCCGATCTTGATGGGCTCGCCGGCGGGCGGGAGCGCGCGCACCGCGGCCTCCTCGGCGCCGGCGGCCGCGTCCGCTCGTGCCTTGGCCGTGACCGCGCGTCGCTTGAGCGCGGCTGCGCGTGCCCGGCGCCGGGCGAGCAGGTCGACCTCGATGTCCGCGAAGTCCCGGGGCTGCTCGTCGACGTGCACCTCGACGTCGTGGCCGGCGCGCTGCAGCTGAGACCTGGTCGCCTCGATCAGGTCGTGGCGGGCATGCTGGTCCCGGGATCGGGGCACGTACCAGGTGCCCCGATCCCGCGACCAGCGCCAGCCGCACGCGGTGAGGATCCCCGCGGCGCCGTCGCCGGCAGCGGTTCCCTCCAGGACGGTGCCCTCGGCGCGGGTGTGGGTGATCGTCAGCGCGCTCATGCCGGCTGCCCCTGGCGGGCGTGGTCGACGATGGCCTGCTCCCAGCACTGCCCGCAGCCCGCGCCCCCGACGACCTTGCGGGTGTCGCGGTGCGTGCACGCCTGGCGCACCTCGCCGGCGAGCGGGTGGGCCCTGGTGAACCACGCCGGCCTGGCGGGCGTGCGGGCAGCCACGGCCCCGGATCCGGTGGTGGCGGTCTGGCGCGCGAGCTCGCTCGCGGCGCTCACGCTGAGGGTGCCGGCGGTGACCATCTTCTGGACTTCGGGCGGGGCCTCAAGCAGTCGCAGGCGTTCGCGCACCGTCGTCATCGAGCGGCCGGTGCGCCGCGCGACGTCGGCGAACGCCATGCCCTCGGACCGCAGGTCGGCCATGAGGCGGGCTTCCTCGAGCGGGCTGAGCCGCTCCCCCAGCCCGGCGGCGAGGATCAGCAACAGCCGATCGGCGCGTGTCGCTGTCTTGGCGGCCACGCAGGGCACGGCCTGCAAGCCGGCGCGCTCGGCGGCGGCGTAGCGGCGCCCTCCGTCGAGGATGAGCAGCCCGCCGCGCTGACGAGGGGTGACGATCAGCGGGTTCAGCACGCCGTACAGGCGGATGGAGGCGGTGAGCTCCTCGATCCCCCGCAGCCGGGAATCGGGGTTGTCGGGGTTCGGGTACAGGGCGTTCATCGGCACCAGGCGCGCGGTCATCGGGTCACCTCGAGCGCGCCGTTGCGGTGCAGGTCGCGGTGCCGCGCGGCGGCCTGCTGGACGTCGGTCTTGACGGTGTTGGAGTAGGTGCCGGTGCAGTGCTCGCACCACATCGCGTAGCGGTGTTCGTCGCCCGGGGTGGGCTCCACGCGCACGATGGGGCGGTCCACGATCCGCTCGAGGCGCGCCTTGGTCTCGTCGTCCAGTGCCTCCCAGAGCGCCAGGCGCGCGGCGTGCCACTCGGGCGCGTCGTGCCCGGACGGGCGCCGGCAACGCCGGCGGGTGGAGCCGCAGGTGGGGCAAGCCGGCCACGGGCCGGGCGCTGTGCTGGTGGTCATGGTCGTTCCCTTCATCGAGGTGCCGCGGCGAGGTTCGCCGCGCGCAGGCTGGTGAGCTGCTCGAGCAGCTCGTGGGTGGTGGCGGTGCTGTGCGGGTCGAGGAATCCCAGGTCGGGGACCACGCCCAGGACAGTGGCGGCGTGGCGCAGCAGCCCGGGGTCGGGCAGGCAGTCGCGCTCGGCTCGGTAGCTCGCGGCCGCGCTGCGGTACGGGTCGACGGGCTCGGGCTCGTTGCGCGCTCCCGATCGCTGGTCCCGGAGCCAGTTCTGGTGCGCCGTGTGTGCGGCGTCGACGTCGAGCGCGCGGTCCTGGATCCACGCCCAGACCGACGCGAGGCGCTGCGCGCCGTTCTCGGGGGCGCCCGGGCGGTTGAGGTCGTGGTCCCAGATCAGCGCTGCCAGGGCTGGCCGCAGGGCGCGTCCTCCGAACGGCCACCACGGCGCCGCGGTGCGCAGGGTCGCGGCGTCCTCGGCCGACCACAGGGCACGGTGGGCGAGCTCGTCGACGAGGTCGGCCTCGGAGACGGCCGGCTCGGTGCTCATGCCCGGCTCGCAGCCTGGCGCTGGAGGTGGGCGGTGATCTGGTCGGGCCGGTACCCCGACCAGTGGTCCCCGGTCTCGGTGACGACGACCGGCGCCTGCCGGTGACCCAGTGCCATCACGTAGGCCCGGGCGTCGTCGTCGGTCGTGAGGTCCACCACGGCGTAGGACACCCCGGCCTTGTCCAGTGCGCGGGTGGTCGCCCGGCACTGCACGCACCCCGGCTTGGAGTACACGGTCAGCGTCGCCGGCGGGGTGTGGGGGTTGGGGGTGGTGGTCATGTCGTCCTCCTGGTGTCTGCGGCGGGCACTGGTGCGGTGTTCGCTGTGCTCGGTAGGCCCGGCCATCGCTTCGTTAGCCGGAGGCCCATGTCGCAGAGCTGTGGGGGTCAAGGGCCTGACAGACCAGGGCTTGGACCTTGGTGCGGAGCACCGTCCCCGACCCCGTACGGCAGGTGATCGGCCCTTGACGCCCACGGCGGCGCGACAACGATCAGCCGGCTCGGATCGATGGACAGGCCCCGGTGAGACGCCACGTCGACCCGGCCGCGGACGGCCCCCGCGTGCGTCGCCGGGGTCCGGGGCCGGAGGCCCTGGGGTGGGGTGCGCCGCCCGCGGCGGCCGCGACCCCACCCCGGCCCGGGAGGTTCGGGTGGGAGCCCGTGCACGCCCGCGCCGGCTGCGCGGCGACCCGCCAACCTCGAGGTGAGGGGCGCGGGGGGTGTGCGGGCGGTCTGCTGGGTCCCGTCGTCCAGCCTGTGTGCGCCGCGAGCCGCGCAGCGGGGGCCAGCTCGCGGCGTGCCCAGGTGGGCGAGGGGCCCCTCACCGCTGCTGGCCACGGGCTGGGCGTTGCCGGGGTCCGGGGCCGGAGGCCCCGGTGCGGGTGGCCGGCGCTCGATGCGCCTGGTCGCCCGCGCGGCCGTCCGCCGGGGTCACGCCGCCCGCTCCTGCTTGGGAGCTCGCGCCCGCGCACCGCCCCGCCGGGCGGTGCGCGGGCGCCGTGGTCAGTCCTCGCCGGGCAGCATGATGGTGAGGACGGGCTCGCCGTGGTCGCCGGGGCCGACGTGCAGCACCAGGTCGGTGTACTGCGGCCGGCTGGCGCGGGGCCGGTTCGGCACCCGCAGCACCCGGAACGGCACGCGGTCGGAGCCGCCGGCCCGCGGGGCGTAGACCCGGGCCATGGTGAGCACGTCCCACAGGCGCCCGGCCTCGTCCTGGAGGGCGCCGTGCTCGGTGTTCCACTCGACGGCGTCGGCCCAGGCGGCGGCGGTGAGCGCGGCCGGGTGGCGGAACCCGGCCTCGGTCGCGTCGGTGGTGACGTCGTGCAGGACACCGTCCGCGATCGCCTGGGCGCGCGTGTAGACGTGGATCGGGGGCCCGAACAGGTCGGTCGGGTCACTCGCCGGCACTGGTCCGGTCGCGCTGGCGGCCGCGGCCCGCTGGGCGACCCATGCCGTGAGGGCTGACAGGTCGTCGGTGTCGAGCCGTTCGGCCGCGTCGCGGCCCTCGTCGTAGTCGCCCTGGTCGGTGTACCGGCAGACGGTCCACTCGGCGTCGGCGAGGCCGTCGGTCACGACGATCAGGCCGTCAGAGGCGGGGATCTCGATGGCGAGGTACGTCGGCGTGTGCTGCACGCCTACGGCGCTCAGCACCCGGGACGCCCGTGTCAGCGGGTCGACGTCGACCTCGGCCGGGCCGGGGGCGCCGGCCTGGTGCGGGGCGCTCACAGCGCGCGCCCGTCGATGACCTCGGTGCCGGGGTGGGCGGCGAGGAAGGCGGGGCCGCGCTGGTCCCAGTGGTCGGCGTTCATCACGAAGGAGCGGCCGGCGGGGACGGTGATGAGGACGGCGCTGGACACGTCGAGCACGGTGTCGGTGAACGGGCAGATGATCTGACGGGCGACGGCGGCCTGCAGCAGCATCCGGTTGCCCGCACGGACGATCTCGGGGCTGGGGCCGGTGAGGTCGTGGTCGTCGACCTGGGCGATGACGGAGACGTCGCCGCGGCCGTCGACGGTGGCGATGGTGTACCCGTCGCTGGTGGTGTTCTGCATGGTGGGGCTCCTGTCTGTTCGGTGGCCCTGGGCGGGCCGGTGAGCGCCCCTCTTTTGGGGCCTCACCGGTAGGCGCGAGGTATCGGGCCCGGCTAGGGGCCCCGGGCGGGGCCGGGAGCTGTGACGTAGCGCATGACCGAGCGCAGCGAGGGCGTGGGCTACGTCATGGCGGACGGCATCGGGTG
>NZ_JAAXOX010000015.1 GCF_012396125.1 Cellulomonas denverensis
CGGGAGCCGGGAGCCGGGAGCCGGGAGCCGGGAGCCGGGAGCCGGGAGCCGGGAGCCGGGAGCCGGGAGCCGGGAGCCGGGAGCCGGGAGCCGGGAGCCGGGAGCCGGGAGCCGGGAGCCGGGAGCCGGGAGCCCACCGGTCACGCCGGTTCCTCTCGGCGATAGCTTGCGTCGGCCGGGATCGGAATCCGGGTCCGCGCGGTTGGCAATGCATCCGACCATCCCCGGCGTAGGTCGCGTGTCTCCGCAACCGTGCCCCGCATCGAGGCGAGGCACATCGGCTCGCGGCACCGACCCTCGTCCGTCCCTGGCTAGCCGACCACTCGATCCGCCGGGTTGGGCCTCGCACCGGCGCGGGTCTGCGGGACGTGGGCGGGTCGCCAGCGCTGACCGCCCTGACGCAGACAGGAAGGGCAGAGTGGCGCCGTCGGGGGCTGGTGATGTTCAGGGGACGCAGGTCGCGACGGTAGCTCCGGGAACTGGGCGATCGGCTCGGCGCGCACGACAGGGTGGAATCGGTCTGATCACGTCTCGTGCCGTCAGTGGCCTGTCACCGAGCAGGAGTTGATCTCGGCCGCTCTGTTCGTGAACGGGTCGCCACCGCCAGGGCTGGTGAGACTCCGCGATGGCGGCAGGTTCGCCGAGCGGGGGCGGGCGCCCACCACCGGCCTCGATACCGTCGTTCCGGGATCGGGATCGGGATCGGGATCGGGATCGGGATCGGGATCGGGATCGGGATCGGGATCGGGATCGGGATCGGGATCGGGATCGGATCGGGACCGAATCGGGACCGAATCGGGACCGGGATCGGATCGGGATCGAATCGGGACCGGATCTGCGGAGCGGGTGGCGAGCTGTGCAGGTCTGCATGACGAGGGCGGTCTCGCGCCCGGTGAACGCTCCGGACGTGCGTTCTGGTCGTCTTGATGGCTCCGAGCGGCGGCGTCTGGACTGCGGGCAGACAAGGCACGCGTCGCTGATGCCCTGTGTCTCCGACCGGCCTAGACGGACCCGCTCGGCCCGGACTGCCCTGGAATTGGCCCGCGCCGAAGTCGCAAGGGGAGGGTCCTGCGGGTTGGTAGCGCTCGTTTCGGAGCTGAGTGCCACGTCTGCGAGTCGCCGCCTCGGGACCTGGGCTTGGGTGCTCGGCCGGCGCTCGGAGAATCCGCGTTCTGAGCCGCAGTGATCAGTGGATTGTGTCGGAGAGTGTGAGCTCAGACGGTCAATCGAGGGCTTCGTTTCACGTGGAACCGCCGCATCGACATCAGCGTCGATGGATCTGCCCGCCAGAGGGGTGACCCATGTTCGGGGCGAGCCATGTTCCACGTGGAACGAACATCCGGTGTGGCGGTACCGCGACGGTCGACCGTCGCTGGAGGCCTATCGAGGAAGGAGTCGTCGGTATCGGCCTTGGCCTCGACGCGGATGCCGTAGCCGCCGCTGTCGGCGGAATTGCTGTGCTGGCGCGAGCGGAACCGCGGGTAGCGCGCAGCGGACGACGCTACGCGCGGCCATCCGGGCGTGGGGATGTCGGGCCGCCGACGAGGGCTGGTTTCACGTGAACGCGTAGCTAAGGGTCCAGATCTGCGACGGAACGCGCCGACGCTGAGCGCCCGGGCGCGATGCCAGCGCGATGTGGGCCGGCCCGGTCGGCACGGAACTCGGCACGGCCGCTGACCGCGCGGACGTGGGAGGTGCACCTAGGTGGCACTGCACCGAGAGTCCGGACAGCACAAGACGCCGCCGCAATTGGCGACCCATACCGAGTCACGGTGAGCGGGCGGGGCGGAGTGCGGGTCACGCATCTGAGCGCGGGTGCGGTGGCGAGAGGGCAGAAGCGGCCCTCGGCCCGACAGTCGTGGTTCCACGCGAAACGGTCGGAGGTGCCAGACAAGCGATGATCGCCGAACCCGGAGACAGGCCGACGTCGCCCGGACGAACACGGTGGGGTGCCTTCGCGCGTCCTGACGTTGACGAGGGCCGCGCAACACGCTCGCGACACGGGAATCGCCCCCGGGCAAGAGCCGGACCACCGCGCCAGCTACCGCCGACCACATCCGCTGCGCGCGACGTGCTCGCCGCACACCGCGCGCAGCGCGCTGGCCGCACAACGGGTGCAACACGATGTCTGTTTCACGTGGAACCACGCGGATGTCGTCCTTGCTCGGGGGAGGAGGCCCCGATGTGGCGACAAGGAACGCGCGCCCATGCGCGCCGTCCGCTGTGGCGCAGCCCGTCGTGCTGCGCCGGGAGACTGGGACACTCACCCAAGTGCCGGGCGGGCTGTCGAGCCATGATCGAGGGTGTGCACCTCCGCGCAGATCGCTCGTCCGTCCCCCGATGACGCCTGGATCCGTTGCGACGCGCTCCGTCTGACGGTCCCGCGGGGTACCGTTGTCTCCTGTCCGCTCGTGCGATCGCCGGCCGATCCGGGCGGACCCGCCACGGCTACGAGAGCAGGAGTCCTCTGTGCGTCCGCACCACACCTCAGACCGCTCAGCTGCGGGGCGATCGACTGCGGACGAAGTGCCGAATCAGCCCGAACTGGACCCGTTGTCGGGTGACGACCGGCTTCCGGAGCTGTTCGGGAGTGCCTGGTCGACGGTTCTCGGGTTCCACGATCTGTTGGCCGACCAGGGAGTGTTGCGTGGGCTCGTCGGTCCGCGTGAGTTGAGCCGGTTGTGGGAGCGACACCTGGTGAACTCGGCGGCGGTGGTGCCGTTTTTGCCGGAATCCGGTCAGATCGTCGACGTGGGTTCCGGTGCGGGACTGCCGGGTGTGGTGATCGCGGCGATGCGGCCGGCGGCCGAGGTCGTGCTGCTGGAGCCGATGGAGCGCCGCACGGAGTGGCTGTCCGAGGTGGTGACGGAGCTGGGGCTGACGAATGCCCGGGTGCTGCGGGGCCGGGCAGAGGACCAGGTCGGTCTGCTGCACGCCGACGCGGTGACGGCCCGGGCGGTCGCGGCGCTGGCGAAGCTGTACCCGTGGACGCTGCCGCTGCTGCGAGTGGGCGGCGAGTTGGTCGCGCTGAAGGGCGGACGTGCCGCGGATGAGGCCGAGGCCGGCCGCGAGGTGATGGCCACGTACGGCGGGGGAGAGGTCCGGATCGAGACCGCTCCGACCCTGGACGGACTGGACCCGACGACGGTGGTCGTGGTCCGCAAGGACTCCGAGGGATCGGCGCCGCCCCGCGCGAGCTCCGTTCCACGTGAAACAACCGGTGGTCGCCGTGGGCGACGCACCGCGAAGAAGGGATCGCGCCGGTGACCTCCGACTCGAACTGGACTGCGCCCCGGACGGGTGATGACGAGGAGCGGCGCGCTGCGATCGTCGCCTCACTTCCCCCGGCGGACGAGGACACCCCGCTACTCGCCGAACTGCGGATCGACGCGAGCCGGCGGATCCAGCTGAGCGGGCGGGCGTTCCCGCGACCCGAACACACCCGGATCCTCACCGTCGCGAACCAGAAGGGCGGCGTGGGCAAGACCACCACCACGGTGAATCTCGCCGCCGCGCTGGCCAAGTCCGGGCTGAACGTGCTGGTGATCGACAACGACCCGCAGGGCAACGCCTCGACCGCGCTCGGGGTCGACCACCGGGCCGGAGTGCCCTCGGTGTACGACATCCTGGTCGACGGTGCGCCGATGTCCGGGACCGTCACGCCGGCCGCCGGGATCGACAACCTGTGGTGCGTGCCCGCCACGATCGATCTGTCCGGTGCCGAGATCGAACTCGTGTCAATGGTGGCGCGGGAGACCCGGCTGCGGAACGCGCTGCACGCCTACCTCAAGGAACGGGTCGAACGCGGGGAGTCGCGGATCGACTACGTGCTGGTGGACTGCCCACCGAGCCTGGGCCTGCTGACCGTGAACGCCTTCGTGGTCGCGGACGAGGTGCTGATCCCGATCCAGTGCGAGTACTACGCGCTGGAAGGGCTGAGTCAGCTGCTGAAGTCGATCGAGCTGATCCAGGCGCACCTGAACCCGACGCTGCACCTGTCCACGATCCTGCTGACGATGTACGACGGCCGGACCAACCTGGCGCAGCAGGTGGCCCAGGAGGTGCGCGAGCATTTCCCGGCGGAGACCCTGTCGGCGACGATCCCGCGGTCGGTGCGGGTGTCGGAGGCGCCGTCCTACGGCCAGACCGTGATGACCTACGATCCGACGTCGAGCGGCGCGCTGGCGTATCTGGATGCCGCGCGTGAACTCGCCGACCGGGGTGTCTCCGGCGCGGCGCAGAAGGAGGGCGAGTGAGCGAGAAGCGACGGGGTCTGGGTCGGGGCCTGGGGGCACTGATCCCCACCGCCGACACCCGGCCCGACGGTTCGACCCGTCCGGTCGACGTGTTCTTCCCGGACCGCTCGGCCGAGCGTCCGGCGCAGGAGGACTCGGCGGCTCCGGAGGCCCACAACGCGTCCGGCGAGGACGTTTCCGCAGGTCAGGGGCTTGTTCCGGTGCCCGGCGCGAGCTTCGCGACCCTGCCGGTCGCGGCGATCCGGCCGAACCCGCGCCAGCCCCGCACGGTGTTCGACGAGGACGCGCTGGCCGAGCTGGTCGGGTCGATCCAGGAAGTCGGCGTGCTGCAGCCGGTCGTCGTCCGCCCCGCCGGGGAGGGCTACGAGCTGATCATGGGTGAGCGCCGGTGGCGTGCGACCCAGGAGGCCGGCCTGGACTCGATCCCCGCGATCATCCGGGAGACCGACGAGGGCGACCTGCTCCGGGACGCGCTGCTGGAGAACCTGCACCGCTCCCAGCTCAACCCGCTGGAGGAGGCGGCTGCCTACCAGCAGCTGCTGGACGACTTCGGCTGCACCCACGAGGAGCTGGCCGGCCGGATCCACCGGTCCCGGCCGCAGATCTCCAACACGCTGCGCCTGCTGCGCCTGCCGCCCCTGGTGCAGCGCCGGGTCGCCGCCGGTGTGCTGTCCGCCGGTCACGCCCGGGCGCTGCTGGGGCTCAGTGACGGGGCCGCGATCGAGCGGCTCGCGCAGCGGATCGTCGCCGAAGGGCTGTCGGTCCGCGCAGTCGAGGAGATCGTCGCCCTGGGTGCCGAGGACGGGACCGGCAAGCGCAAGCGCGCGCCCCGCGCCGGGATCCGGAACGAGGCGCTGGACGACCTCGCGAGCCGGCTGTCCGACCGGTTCGAGACCCGGGTGAAGGTCGACCTGGGCAAGAACCGCGGCAAGCTGACCGTCGAGTTCGCCTCGGTGCAGGACCTCAACCGCATCCTGTCCAGCCTGGCGCCGGACGACCCGGGGATCTTCAAGGGCTGACGCCGCCGCCGGAAGGGCTGACGCCGCCGCCGGTCAGTCGCCGAGCGCGCCCTCGACCACCCGCCGGTACAGGGTCGGCAGGTCGTAGCCACCGGCCTCGGCGGCCTGCGGGAACAGCGACGTCTCCGTCATACCCGGAGCGACGTTGACCTCCAGGAACCAGGGCCGGCCCTGCTCGTCGACGATCAGGTCGGTGCGGGACAGGTGCCGGAGGCCGAGCACCTGGTGGGCGGCGACGGCGACCTCGGCGGCACGCTCCGCGAGCTCCGGGGCCAGCCGGGCGGGGGAGAAGTACTCGGTGCGACCGGGGTTGTACCGGGCGTCGTAGTCGTAGGGACCGTCGGTGACGACCTCGACGCCGGGCAGCGCGACCGGTTCGCCGTCCAGCTCGACCACGCTGACCGCGACCTCGGTGCCGATGACGGCCTGCTCGATCAGCGCGGTGTCCGAGTAGGCGAAGCAGGCGACCATGGCCCGGGGCAGGTCGTCGGCGGAGTGCACCAGCGTGACACCGAGCGCCGATCCACCGCGCGAGGGCTTCACCACCAGCGGCAGCCCGAGCTTGCCCACCACGGCGTCCAGGATCCGGTTGGCGCCGAGCTCGCGGAACAGCGACTGCGGCAGGGTGACGAAGTCGGGGGTGGCGATCCCGGCGCGGGTGACGGTGGTCTTGGCGATCGGCTTCGACCAGGCGATCCGGCTGGCGCGCGGGCCGGTGCCGACACTGCGCAGGTCGAGCAGTGCGAGCACGTCCCGGACCGAACCGTCCTCGCCGGAGGCGCCGTGCAGCAGCGGCCAGACCAGGTCGGGACGGGTCTCGGTGAGCGCGGGCACCAGGTCGGCGTCGACATCGTGCACCGAGACGTCCACACCGGCAGTGCGCAGGGCGTCGGCGACGCGGCGGCCGGAGCGGATCGACACATCACGCTCGTGGGACAGGCCCCCGGCGAGGACGACGACGCGCGGGCTGTCAGGGAGTGCGGGGGGCACTGGTTCCTCCGGGAACGGTGGGCAGACGTCGGTGTTCAGCCTAGTCAGGGGTGCGGAGCGACGGCGGGCGCGCAGGGGTTCCGGCGCGCCCGCCGCCGGTCATGCGAGGTCGGGGCCGGGCGCCTGGACGCTGTCGCCGGGTGCGCCGCCACCGGTGCCGAACAGCGAGACCAGCTCGCTCTCGCCCTGGACGACACCGGCGAGGCGACGGACGCCCTCGCGGATACGCTCCGGGGTCGGGTAGCAGAACGACAGCCGGACGTGGTCGGTGCCCTGTCCGTCGAAGTAGAACGCGGTGCCGGGGACATAGGCCACCCGGGCGGTCACCGCGCGGGGCAGCATCGCCTTGGCGTCGAGTCCGTCCGGCAGCTTCACCCAGGTGTAGAACCCGCCGTCCGGCACGGTCCAGGTGGCGTCCGGCAGGTGCTCGGCCAGCGCGCCGATCATGGCGTCGCGGCGTTCGCGGTACAGCTCCCGGAACTGCTTGACCTGGCCACGCCAGTCGCAGGTCTCCAGGTAGGCGCTGATCGCCAGCTGCGAGGCATTGGACGGGCAGAGGATCGCCGACTCGCTGGCCAGGACCAGCTTCTCCCGGACCGCGTGCGGGGCGACCGCCCAGCCGACCCGGTAGCCCGGCGCGAAGGTCTTGGAGAACGATCCGAGGTAGATCACCCCGTCCTCGTCCATCGAGCGCATGGCCGGCAGCGGGTCGCCCTCGAAGCCGAGCAGGCCGTAGGGGTTGTCCTCCAGCACCAGCACGTCGTAGCGGGCGCAGATCTCCAGGATCCGCGGCCGGCGCTCGGCGGACAGCGTGACCCCGGCCGGGTTGTGGAAGTTCGGCACCGTATACAGGAACTTGACCCGGCGCCCCTGGCGGGCGAGATCGGCGAGGGTGGCCTCCAGCGCCTCCGGGACCAGGCCGTCGGCGTCCAGCGGGACGTGCACCACGTCGGCCTGGTACGCCCGGAACACCCCGAGCGCGCCGACGTAGGAGGGTGCCTCGGCGACGATGACGTCACCCGGGTCGATGAACAGCCGGGTCACCAGGTCGAGCGCCTGCTGCGAACCGGTGGTCACCACCACGTCGTCCGGGTGTGCCTGGATGCCCTCCAGCCGCATCACCTCGAGGATCTGCTCGCGCAGGCCCTCGTCGCCCTGGCCGGAGCCGTACTGCAGGGCGACGGCGCCGCGGGTGGCGACCACCCGCTGGCTGAGCTCGGACAGGACATCCATCGGCAGCACGTCGAGGCACGGCATCCCGCCGGCCAGCGACACCACCTCGGGGCGGTTGGCGACGGCGAACAGGGCGCGGATCTCGGAGGCGCGCATCCCGCGCGTGCGGTCGGCGTAGGAGCCGATCCACCGGTCGAGTCGCGTGCCGTTGGCGGCTGAGGTCGGGAGGGGGCCCGACGTCTGCTCGCCGGGCCGCGATTCTGCGGTCATTCCCCGAGTGTGGCACGGACGGTCAACCCACCGGGGCGGCGTCCACCGTCGGCGCGCCGGATGTTCACCGGTCCACCGCGTGGGACGGCCGGCTCAGAGCGTGGCGGCCTCGGTCAGTGCGGCGTCGAACTCGGCGGCGTACTCGAGCTTGGTGCGGGCGCCCGGGATGGTGCGCAGCAGCTCCCCGTCGTGGAAGACGTACAGGGTGGGGATGGAGACGATCCCGTACCGGCGGACCAGGTCGGCCTCGGCCTCGGTGTCGACGGTGACCACCCGCAGCCGGCCCTGGTAGCTGCGGGCGAGCTCGTCCAGCACGGGGCGGACCGCCCGGCACGGGGCGCACCAGTCGGCCCCGAAGTCGACCGCCACCGGCAGCCCGGAACCCAGCACCTCGGTGTCGAAGGTGCTCTCCGTGACTGCCGGCAGCGTCATCGTGCTCAGCCCTCGGCGAGGGCCCCGGCGACCTCGGCCCGCTCGGCGTCGGCCTCGGTGACGTCGTCACCCAGGCTCTCCACCGCGGCCGGGATCTGGTCCGGGGAGGCCGGGTCGGCATCGGCCAGCGCGGCCAGGTAGTGCTGGGCGTCCAGCGCGGCGGCGCAGCCCGAACCGGCGGCGGTGATCGCCTGCCGGTAGGTGTGGTCCACCGCGTCACCGCAGGCGAACACCCCGGGCAGGTTGGTCCGGGTGGAGCGGCCCTCGACCAGGATGTAGCCGTTCTCGTCCAGGTCCACCTGGCCGTGCAGCAGCTCGGTGCGCGGCACGTGGCCGATCGCCACGAACACGCCGGTCGCGCCGTGCTCGCGCTCCTCGCCGGTGACCGTGTCGCGCAGCGTGACGCTGGTGACCTTGTCCGTGCCGTGGATGGCGACGACCTCGGAGTTCCAGGCGAACGAGATCTTCGGGTCGTTCTTGGCCCGGTCGGCCATGATCTTGGAGGCGCGCAGCTCGTCGCGGCGGTGCACGATCGTCACCGACTTGCCGAACCGGGTCAGGAAGGTCGCCTCCTCGACGGCCGAATCGCCGCCGCCGATCACGATGATGTCCTGGTCCCGGAAGAAGAAGCCGTCGCAGGTCGCACACCAGGAGACGCCGCGACCGGACAGCCGCTGCTCGTCGTCCAGGCCGAGCTGGCGGTAGGCCGACCCGGTGGCCAGGATCACCGCGCGGGCCTGCACGACATCGCCGCCGGCGGTGGTGACGGTCTTCACCGGACCCTCGAGCTGGACCTCGGTCGCGTCGTCCCAGACCACCTCGGCGCCGAACTTCTCCGCCTGCTGCTGCATCGCCTCCATCAGGTCCGGACCCATGACGCCGGTCGGGAAGCCGGGGAAGTTCTCCACCTCGGTGGTGTTCATCAGGGCGCCACCGGCGGTGACGGACCCGGCGATCACCAGCGGCGCCAGACCCGCGCGGGCCGCGTACACGGCGGCGGTGTAGCCGGCGGGGCCGGAGCCGACGATGACGATGTCGCGGATGGGGGTCTCGGTCACGGGACTACCTCTCGGGGGGACGTGCTGGAAAGACGTGGGGAGAACAGCGCGCGGCGGCCGGGTGTTCCCGGGTTCAGCCGACCGACAGCTCGGAGATCTCGATCCGGTTCTTGCCGTCCGGGGTCTGCGCCAGGGCGGTGAACCACAGCACGATGTTCTGGGTCTCGGTCGGCTGGCTCAGGGTCAGCACGGTGTGCCCGTTCAGCGGGCCGGAGGCCAGGATGTCCCCGGCGGTCGGGTTGGCGGCGTCGGTGGCCCGGACCTCGACGTTGCCGCCGGAGCCGTTGACCTCCAGGATCACCTCGTTCACCGTCGCGGGCTCGGCCAGGGTGATCGCGATCCCGACCGCGTCCTTGAACCCGGCGAAGTCCGGCCGGTTGTAGGTGTGGGTGTACCAGGCGGTGTTCGGGTCGCCGTCGTTGATCCGGCCGATCAGCTCTTCCTTCTCACCGTTGTCGTCCGAGGGATCGATCGTGGTGATCCCGGCGATCACCGGTGCGACGACCGGCGCGGCGGGCTGCTCTTCCTCCGCGGGCGGGGCGCTCGCGTCCTCACTCGGCGCGGCGGTGGGCTGCGCAGTGACCGCGGTGCCGGCGGTGTCGTCCCGGCCGGCACCCCACGGGCGGGTCACATTGCCGATCGCGATCACCAGGACCACGACCAGGCCGACGCCGACCAGGCCGAGCACCCACCGGGTCGGGTCGAACTGGGTCCGCGGCGCACGGGCCGGACGCTGCGACTCCGGGTCGAAGGGCAGGCCCCAGTCCGGGGTGCCCGATCCGCCGCCGGAACCACCGGCCGGGGCAGCCGCGGTGGCCGGGGCAGGGCTGGACGGCGGCGTGGCGCCGGACGACTGCCGCGGGGCAGTGGCTGGGGGGGCCTGCTGGGGCGCCGGAGTCGCCGGCGGGCTCGGCGTGGTCGCTCCCGCTGCGGTGCCGGCAGCGGGGCGGGTGGAGGTGCGCGGCGGGATCGCCGGCGGCGGGGTGCCGGGTCGCCGGGCTCCCGCACCGTCACCGGAGACGAAGGACTGCCGGACCGACTGGCGCGCCGGGGTGGCCGCGCCACCGGCATCGGCGCCCTCGGACGGGGTGGGCTTCTTCTGGTCGGTCATGGCGGAGATTCCCGTCGGAGGGGTGGAGGCCGAGGCGGTCGGCCCGTCGGAGGTCGGGGACCCGGGGCGGGTCGGCGGCTCGGACGGCGTCGCGGTGCGCGGCGCGTCCGGGGCGGGGGTGGGCTGGGCGGTCGCGGGGGCGGCGTTCCCGGGCTCGGCCGGGGCGGAGGTGCCGGAACCGGGCGTGGTGGTGTCCGGGGCCGAGGCGGCAGACGCCGACGACTGCGGGACCGGAGTCGGTCGCTCGGGGGTGGACGCCGCCGCCGTCGCACGGGGAGGGGCCACGGGGCTGCTGCCGTCCGCGGGGTCGTCGGCCTCGGCCTCGGAGCCACCGGTCCGGTTCTGGGTGGGGGTGGCCGGCGCTTCGGCGCGAGTGGCACCGTCCGGGCGCGATCCAGGGTTCGCGGCTGCGCTCGTGCCGGTGGTCGACTGATCGGCGGCGGGCGTGGAGGGCTCGGCGCCGTCGGTGGCCGGTCGCAGCGGGGCCCAGGCGACGGGCGGAGCCTCGGGTGCCGGGGCATCGGCCGAATGGCCGGCGCCGGTGGCGATCCACGGTGCGGGCTGCTCCGGCGTCGGGTCGTCGTCGCCGGGCGTGGACGTCGCGGTGTCGGGGGTGGCGATGGTGCGGCCCACCGCGCTCGGTCGTGCCGGGGCGGAGGTGGCGGGACTCGGGCCGGCGGTGTCGGCGGCGCCGGCTGCGGAGGCGCGGGCTCGGGAGACGGCTCCTGCGGCGCCAGCCTTGGCGACGTCGGCCTCGGCTCCCGCTCCGGAGGGCACGACAGCTCCGGCACCGCTCCCCGCGGCAGCGGCACCGCCGGCGACGGAGCTGGCAGCCGCAGCTCCAGCCACGGCTGCACTGCCCATTGCAGCACCAGCTACTGCAGCACCGGCCACCGGAGCGCCACCCGCCGCGCCGGCACCGCCCGCACCGGCGGGCAGCCACGACTCGGCCCTGCGTCCAGCGCCGCCCACCGACCCGGCTGCGCCCCCCGCGGCCCCGGTGGTCACCGTCGGCCACCGCCCGGCGTCCGCGGCCCGGTACAGCTCCTGCGGGTGCACCGGTCGCCACGGTTCGAGTTCGCGCACGACCTCGCCGGGGCTGTGCGGTCCGTCCTCGTGCGGGCCGAGGGTGACCGAGCAGAGCGTGTCCAGGTCGGCGGGGGTGCCGGGGACCAGGTCGCCGGGAGGGGTGTTGTCGGCGGCGGCGGGCAGGCCGGGGTCCGGGTCGGCGGGCTCGTCGCCGGGGGCGCCGGAGTGCGACCACTCGGCGAAGGTGGGCAGCGCACCGGTGGTGGTGGGAGGTGCGGGCCAGCGACCGGTGAGGCCGGCGTACAGCAGCCGGATCAGATCGATCGCGTCGCGGCGGCTGGCGGCGTGCGCCCGGGTGTCGGCGTGGCCGATCAGTGCGCCGTCGACGGCGAGGCCGCGCACGCTGACCCGGCCGGCGGGGGTGATGACGACGGCGCCGGGTCGCAGCGCGAGGTGGTGCAGTCCGCGGCGGCGGGCCTCCTCCAGGGCGGCGGCGACCTCGCCGACGATGGCGCGGACCTGGTCGGGGGCGATCGGGCCGGCCCCGGCGAGCTCGGCGAGGGTGCGGCCCTCGACCTGCTCGGTGACGACGATGCCGAGGTCGCCGTCCTGGGCGACCTGGAGGATGCGGGTCAGCCGCGGCTCGGTGACCAGGGCGGCGCGCCGGGCGGCATCCAGAGCGGCGCCGGTGCGGGGGCCGGAGATCAGGTCGACCCGGACCGGGCGGTCCAGGATGGTGTCGGTGGCGGCCCACGGTTCGGCGCCGGGCAGGTCGGGGACCAGCGGGCGGGCGAGCCGGTAGCGGCCGCCGACCGTGGCACCGGTGGCTCCGCGTCGGGCACCGGCAGGGGGCGTGCCGGGGCGCTGGTCTGCCACGCGGGTCCTCCTCACGGTGCTGGGCTCGGGTCGTGGTTGCGAGCCATGCTAGTCAGCCGGGACCGGTGCGGCGGGTCGGCGCGGCGGTGATCAGCGCTTGAGGCGGCGCAGCAGTGGGGCAACGGCGGCGCGCAGCTCGGTGGTCCGCAGCAGCACCAGGACACCGAGGTACACCACCGACATCAGCAGGCCGCCCAGCACACAGGCCAGCAGGGCGTCGCCGAAGCTGCGCACCGGGCCGAGCACGGCGAGCAGTCCCAGCCCGGCGCCGGCGGACAGCGCGGCGGCGAGCAGGGCCTTGACGTGGGTCTGCAGCACCCGGCGGCCGTCGATGCCACGCAGTCGCCGCCGGATCATCACCAGCGCGATCCCGGCACCGACCCAGTAGGACACCGCCATCGACCCGGTGGCAGCGGCGACCCAGTAGGCCTGGTCGAGCACCCACCGGCCGAGCAGGGTCCCGGCGACCACGATCACGGCCATCACGACCTGGATCGGGAACATCGACTTGGCGTCCTGGTAGGCGTAGTAGATCCGCTGGCACAACGACCACACGCCGAAGCCGGTCAGCCCGAGCACCATGGTGATGACCACCTGGGCCAGGGCGTGCACGGCCGCGTCGGGTCCGTCGACGACCAGCAACCGGCTGATCGGGTAGGCGAGCACGGCGATCCCGGTGGTGCCGAGCACGGTGAACAGCCCGACGGTGCGCATCCCGAGCGAGAGGTCGGCGCGCACGCCCGCGGTGTCCTCGGCGGCGGCCTTGGCGGACAGCCGCGTGAACAGCGCGGTGGCCAGCGACACGGTCACCAGCGAGTGCGGCAGCATGAAGATCAGGAACGCCCGGTCGTAGACCGCGTTGCCGGCCAGGTTCTCCCCGTCGACGGCGCTGGCGACCACGCTGACCGCCCACACTCCGACCTGCCCGACCAGCAGCCCGGCGAAGGTCCAGGTGGCGACCCGCCCCGCGGTGCCGAGCCCCGAGCCGCGCAGCCCCCAGCGCGGGCGGTAACGGAAGCCGCTGCGGTAGAGCGGGATCAGCAGGATCAGCGCCTGGGCGATGATGCCGAGGGTGGCCGAGCCACCGAGCACGACGGTCTGGGCGGTGGACCAGGTGTCCAGGTCGGTGGCCTGGTCGACCCCGCCGAACAGCTGGTGGAAGACCAGGATCCCGGTGATGAACACCAGGTTGTTGACCACCGGCGCCCACATGTACGGCCCGAAGGACCCCCGCGCGTTCAGCACCTGGCCGAGCAGCGAGTACAGGCCGTAGAAGAACACCTGCGGGATCGCCCAGAACGCCAGGGCGGTGGCGACCGCGGTGGTCCGCGGGTCGGGGTAGTCGGAGTAGAGCCGGACCCAGAGCGGGGCGGCCGCGGTGAGGATCAGGGTCAGCCCACCGAGGAAGACGATCCCGACGGTCAGCAGCCGGTCGACGTAGGTCTGGCCGTCCGGTCGCCGGTAGGCCCGCACCACCTGCGGCACCAGCACCGCGTTCAGCACCCCGCCCGCGATCAGCAGGTAGAGCGTGTTGGGCAGCTTGTTGGCCACCGAGAACGCGTCCGCCACGTTGGTGGTGACGCCGATCGCCCAGCCGAGCAGGGTGATGTTGAGGACACCGAAGATCCGGGACACCGCGGTGCCGGAGGCCATGATCGCCGAGGCGCGGCCGAGCCGGACGGTGGAGGCGGCGGCCTCCTCGGTCGAGGCGGTCTCCGGGTCCGGCGCGTTCTCCGGACCGGGCAGGGGGGTGGTCATGCGTCGTCCTCGGTCTTTCCGGTGGTCTCGCCGGCACCGTCGGCCAGCACCCGGGCGCCGCGCCGGGTGGTCTGCCCGCGCCGCACGGTCCGCCAGATGCCGAACACCAGCCCGGCGGCGAGCAGGGCGCCCACCACGATGGTGCCGACGCTCTCCACGGTCGGGGCGACCCGGGCGTCGAAGGTGGCCGGCATCGCGAGTTCGCGGCCGTTCTCGGCGGTGAGCGACACGTCGACGGTGACGTCACAGTTGGCGGTGGCGCGCAGGGAGAGCACCACCGGCGTCTCCGACTCGGCGCCCACCGACACCAGCGGCGAGCGCGCGGTCTCCAGGCAGCCCTTCTGCGGGCGCAACTCGATCTGCGGGCGCAACTCGACCCGGACCGTGGCGTCCTGGGCGAGCTCGTTGCGCACGGTGACGGTGATCTGGGAGGACGAACTGATCACGGTGAACTGCTCGTTCAACAGCACCGACAGGCCGCTCTGCCGCGCGGACGCCTGGTCCAGTGCGGCGCCGACCGCCTCGGCACGTCCGTCCGGGTCCGCCCGCCAGGCCACCGACAGCGGGGCGAGCACGTCGCCGTCCAGGCCGCTGAGCAGGGCCTGCGGGTCGGCGACCACGCTGGCGAACTCCTCGGCGGCCTCCCACCCGGCGGACAGCGCGTTCACCCAGGCCGGGGTCAGCTCGGCGGAGTCCCGGGCGACCTCCGGCAGCGGGGCGCGGTCACTGCCGGACACCCGGCCGGCGGCCTGCGCGGCGACCAGGTCGGTGACCGAGGTGGTCTCCACCCAGGGTGCGGACTCCAGGGCGGAGAGCTGGGCGTTGGTGGCCTCGGTGTTCGGGCTCCAGTCGCGGGGAGTGGTGATCAGGACGTAGCTGCCACCGGAGTCGTCGCCGCGGGCGATCACCGCGGTCTCGGCCAGCATGCGCTGCGCGGCGACCGCCGGGGTGCTGCCGGCCTGCACCGCGTCGGGGTCGGTCAGCAGCTCGGACAGGCCGGCGTCCGGCACCAGGGTGGTGACGCCGGAGACGGTGACCGGTGCGGAGGCGGTGTCCGGGTCGTCGGCGGGCATCGACTCGGTCCCGGCGATCAGCGCGGCACCGGCGGCGTGCCCGGCGGCCAGGTCGACCGTGGCCTGGTCGAGCTCGGGGTTCGAGCCCCAGAGCAGGCTGTCCGCGCCGTCCAGCACGGAGTCGGTGGCGGCGGCGGAGGAGTCCAGGGCCTGGCTCAGCAGGTCGGCGCTGCTGGACCGCCCGGAGTGGGCGAGCGCGGCCAGGTCGGGGTCGGCCCAGGGCAGCCGGAACACCTCGCGCCCGTCACCGGCGGCGGTCAGGGAGTCGGCCCAGGCCCGGTCGGCCCGGCTGCCGGTGGACACCTGGTCCAGCAGGGCGGGGTCGATGGCCCAGGACACCGAGTCGTGGCCGGAGGTGGCCTGCAGCAGCCGGTTCAGCCGTCCGCCGGCCGAGGTGAGCGCGTCCAGGCCGGTCTCCGCGGAGTCGTCGCCGGTGCCGCTGTCCGTGGCGTCGGTGGAATCCGTGGCGTCGGCGGTCGGTTCGGTCGGGCTCGCGGTCGGGGCGGGCGTGGGGGCTGCGTCCTCGTCCTCCTCCTCGTCGGCGGCCGGCGGGGTGACGGCCGGGCCGGTGACCGGGGTGAGCACGCTGACGTGGGTCGCGGTGACGTCCTCGTCGGAGTTCCAGAGCAGGAAGCTGCGCTCGATCCCGACCCGATCGCCGTTGTCGGAGACGTCGACGGTCAGGCCGCGCGGGCCCCAGGCGTCGGCACTGCGGGACAGCCCGATCGAGCGGGCGGGAACCGTGATCGTCACGGTCGCGGTGCCACCGGGCGGCAGCGGCTCGTCCAGGATCTCGGTGGCCGCGACGTCGCCGTACGGGCCGGTGTCGCCGCTGGCCGACCAGGTGTCGAGCTGGTCACGGGTGGAGATCCGGTACCGGTAGATCCGTACCGACGCGCGCGGGGAGGTGATCTCCTCGTCGCCGTTGTTGCGCAGGTTCACCGTGACGGTCAGGTCCTCGCCCGGGGTCAGCACCTGCGGGCTGATCGAGCTCAGGCCGACCGCGACCGGCAGATCGTCGGTGGAGGGTGCGGCGACGGCCGGGGAGGCCACCAACCCGGTGAGGACCGCCAGGGTCAGCACCGACAGCAGCAGCGCCGACCACCGGCGCCGCGGGACATCCAGCCTCATGCCTCGTCGTCGAGCACCGCGGAGGCGGCCTCGGCCAGTCGTCGCTCGTTGGGATAGGCCAACCGGGTGGGCAGCTCCGACACCGGGACCCACGCCACGTCCTCCGCCTCGCCGTCCGGATCGCCCTCGACGGTCAGCTCGCCGCCGACCGCACCGAGCAGATAGTGGTGCACCATCTTGTGCACCCGGCGGTCGTCACCGGTGAACCAGTAGTCGATCACCCCGAGCCGCCGGACGATGGTGCCGATGATGCCGGTCTCCTCGGCGATCTCCCGCACGGCCGCCTCCTCGGCGGTCTCGGTGCCCTCCAGGTGACCCTTGGGCAGGCACCACTCCAGGCGACCGGCCCGATTGCGCCGCGCGATCACCGCGGCGACGTGCACCCCGTCGGCCACCCGCACCACCAGGCCACCGGCCGAGGTCTCCTCGACCACGGGCAGGGCGCCACGGGCCCGCGCGCCGCGCGGATCGATCCGCAGCGCGTGGCCACCCGGGGGCGCGGGGACGCCGGCCGGGGGCATGGCTCGGGTCGGCTCGGGCATGCGGCCACTGTAGCCAAGGCACCTCTGGATGAACCCGGACCCCTGGATGAAGGCCCCGGTTGCCACGATCTGGCAGGCTTGGGCGTCGTGTCCGACCCCACGAACCCCGCCGCCGACGACGACACCCTCGCCACCCTGCGCAAGCGGGCACTGACGGTCATCGCCGAGCTGGCCCCCGCCGCGCTGGAACTCGGCGCCCTGTTCCGGGCGGCCGGTCACGAGCTGGCACTGGTCGGCGGACCGGTCCGGGACGCCTTCCTCGGCCGCGCCAGCGCCGACCTGGACTTCACCACCTCCGCCACCCCGGACGAGTCGGAGCGGATCCTGGCCCGCTGGGGCGACGCGCACTGGGACATCGGCCGCGAGTTCGGCACCATCGGCGCCCAGAAGCGCGCATCCGGCGACACCCCGGAGATCGTGGTCGAGGTCACCACCTACCGCACCGACGCCTACGACCCGGCGTCCCGTAAGCCCGAGGTGGTGTTCGGCGACACCCTGGACGGCGACCTGTCCCGGCGCGACTTCACCGTGAACGCGATGGCGATCCGGCTGCCCGACCTCACCTTCGTGGATCCCTTCGACGGACTGCGCGATCTGGCCCGCCGGGTGTTGCGCACCCCGGTCGACCCGCGGCAGTCCTTCGACGACGACCCGCTGCGGATGATGCGCGCCGCACGGTTCGCCGCCCAGCTCGGCTTCACCGTGGACGAGGCGGCGCTCGCGGCCGCCACCGACATGGCCGACCGGATCACCATCGTCTCCGCCGAGCGGGTCCGGGACGAGCTGGTCAAGCTGCTGATGTCGCCGAACCCGCGCGCCGGATTGCGGGTCCTGGTGGACACCGGCCTGGCCGAGCGGGTGCTGCCCGAACTGCCCGCGCTCCGGTTGGAGATCGACGAGCACCACCGGCACAAGGACGTCTACGAGCACTCGCTGACCGTCCTGGACAAGGCGATCGCGCTGGAGACCGGCCCGGACGGCCCGGTGCCCGGCCCGGATCTGGTGCTCCGGCTGGCCGCCCTGCTGCACGACATCGGCAAGCCGCCCACCCGCCGGTTCGAGTCCGGCGGCGGTGTCAGCTTCCACCACCACGAGGTGGTCGGCGCCAAGATGGCCGCCAAGCGGCTGCGGGCGCTGCACTTCGACAAGAACACGATCAAGCAGGTGTCCCGGCTGGTGGAACTGCACCTGCGGTTCCACGGCTACGGCGACGGTGCCTGGACCGACTCCGCGGTGCGCCGCTACGTCACCGACGCCGGGCCGCTGCTGGAGCGGCTGCACCGGCTGACCCGCTCGGACTGCACCACCCGCAACCAGCGCAAGGCCCGGCGGCTGTCCGAGGCCTACGACCACCTGGAGCAGCGGATCGCCGAGCTCCGGGAGCAGGAGGAGCTGGCGTCGATCCGGCCCGACCTGGACGGCACCCAGATCATGGCGATCCTGGGTATCCCGCCGGGGCGTGAGGTGGGTGCCGCCTACCAGCACCTGCTGGAGCTGCGGATGGAGCACGGGCCGCTGGGCGAGGACGCGGCGCGTGAGGCGCTGCTCGCGTGGTGGGCACAGCGCGAGGGGTGAGCCCTCAGGCCGCAGCCGGCACCGCGTTCGGCTCGGTGGCCCGGGTCCGGTAGAACACCCCGACCGCCAGGTACACCACTGCCAGCGCGGCGAACACCGGCCGTGACCACCCGGTGTCCGGCAGCGTGACCGCCCCGAGCGCCGCCGCCCCGACGAAGGCCGCGTTGTACAGCACGTCGTAGAGCGAGAACGCCCGGCCGCGGTACTCGTCGGCGGTGTCCCGCTGCACGATGGTGTCGACGGCGATCTTGGCGCCCTGGGCGGCCAGGCCGAGCAGCAGCGAACCCCCGATCACGGCGGCCCAGGCCACGGTGAAGGCGAGGACGGCCTGGGTGAGCGCGGCCAGCACCATGCAGGCGGCGATCCAGGAGTGCGGGCCGATCAGCGGGGACACGATCGGGGTGAGCACGATCGCCAGGGCGAAGCCGATGCCGGTGGCCGAGCCGATCACCCCGAAGGTGAGCAGCCCCTGCCGGCTGTCGGCGGGGTCGGAGAGCAGGTTGCGGGCGATCAGGATGCTGGCGATGAAGACCATGCCGTACAGGAAGCGGTGCACGGTCATCACGCCCAGCGCCCGGCCGGGGGTGCCGCGGCGGACCAGGTAGCGGGCGCCGTCGGCGAAGCCCTGGACGATCGTGCTCAGCTGCTGCTTGATCTGGCGGGCGTCGGCGATGGTGTCCGGGCCGAGCCGGTCGGCGCCGATCCGCCCCGCCAGCATCGAGGCAGCGGTCATCACGGCGGCGGCCAGCAGCAGGATCACGAAGTCGCGGACCGTGGTCTGGGGCAGGATCAGGCCCAGCCCGAGGCCGATGCCGGTGCCCAGCCCGTTGCACAGGGTGCCGAGGGTGGGGGTGATCGAGTTGGCGGTCAGCAGCAGCTCCCCGGCGACCACCCGCGGCTGGGAGGCGGACATCGCGGCCAGCAGGAACCGGTTCACCGACAGCGTGACCAGCGCGAGGACGTAGACCACCGGACTCACCCCGGTGGTCAGGATGATCAGGCCGATCACCACCGAGAGCACCGCCCGGACCAGGTTGCCGACCAGCAGCACCTGCCGTCGCCGCCAGCGGTCCAGGAAGACCCCGGCCCACGGCCCGACCAGGGTGAACGGCAGCAGCAGGACGGCGAAGGCGGCGGCCACCCCGGTGGCGGTGGTGGCGTTCTCCGGGGAGAAGAAGAACAGGGTGGCCAGCCCGGCCTGGAACAGGCCGTCGGAGCACTGGCTGGTCAGGCGGACGACCAGCAGCTTCCGGAAGTCCACCAGGGGCCAGAGCTGCTTCAGATCGGAGACCACCTGCACGGCGGTCAGGGTATCGGCTGAGTGTGACCGCGCCGGGTCCCGCGCCGGGTGGTGGGGACCACGTCTGAGTAGTCCCACGATTTGCGGACTCGACGAGGTGGCGCGATTGCGCGGATGTCGGTGTCGCTACCCACGGTTCGGGGGCATTCGGTACTCAGACGCCACCGAGGTGCGTGCGCCGACTACTCAGACGGCCCCCGGTCTCACGCGATCCGATCACCGAATGCCCGAATTCGACCAGATCATCTTTTCCGTCGCCGAGAGCCGGTCGACGCCACCCGAACCCCTGGAGGTCCGCCCATGACGGCACGCATCGCCCCCGCTGCGTCCCGGCCCCGCCGTGTGCGGACGTCGGCGCGGTTGGCGCGGTGGAGCCGTCCGGTCGCCGCGGTGCTGGCCGCCGTGGCACTGGTCGCCACCGGGATCACCGCCGCCCAGAGCGCGACCCCGCAGCTCGAGCTCCTGGTGAACTCGCTGAACACCACCGCCGACGCGAACCCCGGCGACGGGATCTGCGCGGACGCCGCCGGCGAGTGCACCCTGCGGGCCGCGATCCAGGAGTCGAACACCCTGAACCGTGCCGCCGACGAGATCCGGATCGGCATGGACCCGGCGTTCGCCGGTGGCCGGATCGACCTGACCACCAGCACCTCGACCTGGATGCGGACCACCTCGGTCTACTCCGGTGGTTCGATCGGCGGCGACGGGGGCGCGATCTTCGAGGTGACGGCCCCGGTGATCATCGACCTGGAGCACAAGGTCACCGCCGCGCCGGTGAGCACGCTGGACGGCCCCGGCGCCGCCGCGTTCTACCTGAACGGCTCGGACATCGAGCTGATCGGGGTCGACAACACCTACTCCGGCGAGACCGCGTTCTACGTCGGCCCGAATGCCGCGAACGTCACCATCCGCGACGGTGCCGTGCAGACCGCCAACTACTACCCGGAGCGGTTCCTGGTGGTGCGCGGCGGCGCCAGCAACGTCACGGTGCGCAACTACGACGTGGCCGGCTTCGCCTCCAACAACAGCGAGTGGGGATGGGGCTGGGTCGACGGCGCCACCACCGCCGCCACCGCGGTCACCAGTCTGACCATCGACAACGTCCGCTACAACGCGAACCTGTCCGGCTCCTGCGACAGCTCCTCGGCCACCGGCTGCTCCTCCACCCCGGTGCAGGCCGAGGGTCAGCACGTCAACCAGTTGACCTTCACGAACAACACGGTGACCAACTTCAACCGGGCCGGCGACAACAACAACCGGCTGCTGAACCTGCGCAACGCCACCGTCGGCACCGTGCTGTGGTCCGGCAACACCATCACCAACCCCCGCCAGTACTCCGCGGACTCGCTGATCGACTTCGGCGTCTCCGGCGCGGGCGCCACCGTCGGCTCCTTCACCATCACCGACAACGTCTTCACCGACGTCCAGGTGGCCAGTGAGGAGATGAACGGCATCATCCGGCTGCCGGCCAACAAGTCGATCTCCGGCACCGGCCTGATCTCCGGCAACACGTTCCTGGCCGGCGACGCGCAGTCGCAGGCGATCTACTGGCAAGGCCCGTACTCGGACGCCGTGAACGTCAGTGCCTCCCACGTCGTGATCGAGAAGAACTACTTCGACGGCTGGGGCGACAACAGCTCGCGGTCCACGATCCGGATGTACCAGACCGGTGCGGTGACCGTCCGGCAGAACACCTTCGGCACCACCACCGGCACCCAGACCAACACGGTCACCGAGGAGGGCACCGCCTCCGGCTCCTACGCCACCACGATGCTGAGCAACTGGTCCTACGGCGCCAACGGCAAGATGAACACCTGGTTCCCGACCGCCCGGAGCAGCGCCAACGTCCAGTCCGCGAACCTGACCGCCCAGCGCTGCACCATCGACCTGGAAGTCGCCCCGCCCAGCGACTCGGCGAACAACGCCGACATCAGCGGCTCGCGCTACCCGGCCACCCCGGTGACCCTGGATCTGTACTGGACCGCTTCCCGGACCGCCGAGGTCTACCTGGAGTCCGTCCAGGTCGCCTCGGACGCCCGCACCACGCTGCAGGTCGAGCTGCCGCTGCCCGGCGACGAGCGGCTGGACCACCTGCCCGACGGCGCGACCCTGCCGGTCGACCCGACCACGGGTGCGGTCTCCGGCGGCCTGCGGCTGCAGACCCAGGACCCGAATGCCGGGGACACCACCGCCTCCTCGCAGTACTCCCGGGTGGCGCTGATCGACGGCACCTGCCAGCCCGAGCTGACCATCGACCAGGCCGATGACCAGAACGACCCGACCCTGGCCCGCGACCTGCACTTCACCGTGCGCTCGTCGATGGCGCTCGACCCGGCCAGCCTGACCGCCGAGGACCTGGCACTGACCGCCACCGCGACTGCGGACACCATCGACGCCGCCCGGCTGAACCCGCGCGTGGTGTCGGTCACCCCGGTCGCCGGGTCGGACAACACCGAGTTCGACGTGATCGCCCGGGTGGACGACTCCGCCACGGTCACCGCGTCCCTGGGCGCCGGCACCGTGACCTCCGAGCTGGGCCTGGCCAACTCCCAGCCGGCGGCCAGCACCGACAACCAGATCACCTTCACCAACCCGCTGGTGGTCGACCCGCCGAAGTTCACGCTGGTGACCGGCGAGCCGAACGGCAAGGACTACACGATCGGCCTGCGGCCCGGTGCGCCGGAGCCCGGCGCGGAGCTCACCTTCACCGCCACGGTGGACCAGACCGGTGTGACCCACGGGGTCGCCCTGTCCACCACCTCGCCGGTGATCGCGGTGGACGCCGAGCAGACCGACCCGATCACCGTGACCGCGGCCGAGGGCCAGGTCACCGCGAACACCCGGGTGGTGATCGCACACGAGGTCTCCTCCGCCGACCCGAACTACGACGGCCTGGTGGTGCCCTCGGTCACCCCGCACCTGTTCGCCACCGACCCGACGGTCCAGATCACCAAGCGGGCCTACACCGAGGTCACCGACAGCTCCAGCCCGGCACAGATCGAGGCCACCGGCACCGAGGCGCTGTCCGGCACCCGGCTGGTCGACGGCCAGGCCGTCTGCTGGGTCTACACCGTGACCAACGTGTCGGCCGACGACTGGGCGACCTCGCTGACCGGGATCACCGTCACCGACTCGGACACCCGGCTCGGCACCGGCGGCGTGATCGGCACCATCGGCACCCTGGGCATCGGCGAGCAGCAGAAGCTGTCCGCCTGCGCCGTGCTGATCCCGACCGACACCACGGCGGTGACTCCGTGACCGGCGGCTCACGCATCCGGCGGCTGATCCCGCCGGCGCTGGCCACGGTCGTGGTCGCCGTGCTCCTGCTGGGCGGGACGATGGCGCTGTGGGCCGCGAATGCCGAGTTCGGCGGCGGTCAGGTGATCGCGGGCGACCTCGCGCTGACCAGTGGTGCCACCACCTGGGAGCAGGTCACCCCGGGCGTGAGCTCGCCGCGGTCCGGCCAGTTCGACGGTTCGGTGCCGCAGGACTTCTTCACCATGCCCGGCGACGTGATCGAGATCCGCCAGCCGGTGACCACCGAGCTGACCGGGGACAACCTGTCCGCCGGGATGACGGTCCGGTTCGCCGACCCGTCGGCCGTGGCGCCGGACATCGCGGCCGGCCGGATCGACGTGGGCTTCGTCGTGCTGGACGACGCGGGTACCCAGGTCGCCCCGGCCACCGGCGCAGCCGAGCTCGGCAGCACCGTGGCGGTTCCCGGCCTGACCGGGGCCGACGCCGGGGTCACCGACGACTGGACCGTCGTGATCCGGGTCGACGTGCTCGGCGACTACGTGTGGACCGACGGCGACCCGGCCGCGGGCACCGGACTGTGGTCGACCGGCGAGGTGCTGGTCGAGTTGCAGCAGGTCCGCCAGGGAGCCGGCTTCGGGGGCGCGGCATGAGCGCCCCGCGCAGGCTCGGCCGGGTGGTCGTGGCCGCTGCGGCGGCGGTGCTGGCCGGAGGCCTGGCCGCGAACGCGCTGTGGTCGGACGGCCGGCAGAGCCTGGAGCCGGCGATGCAGACCGGTGCGGTGAGCTTCGCCGCGCAGGTCGGTCACGACGCGAGCACCCGGGTGGTCTCGACGGTGGGGGAGGCGGTCACCCTGACCATCCCCGGCTCGGAGCTGATCCGGGTGCTCGACCAGCGCGGTCCCGACCCGGAGCCGGTGTTCTGGCACTTCCGGATGACCGGAGCCGCGATGGGCATCACCGGACTGGTCGCCGACGTGCGCGCCACCGCCCAGGTGGCCGCGGACGGCACCACCCATGACCTGACCACCGGTATCGCCGAGGCGGGCACCGTGCTCGCCGGATCGGTGGTCAAGATCTACCCCGCGGCGGCGGGCGGCGACTGCTCGGCGGTCCCGGACGTGCCGGCGGGGCAGGAAGACCGCAACGTCCTCGTCTACGACGGCGAGGCCGACCAGGTGCAGGCGGCCGGGGTCAACCCGGAGGGCGACCTGGTCACCCGCGAATGGTGTGTGGCGATGGACTGGATCGACGACCCGGACGGGCTCTACGTCAACGAGGTCCAGGTCATCGGCACCGCCGAGGACGGCACCGTGAACACCGGCCTGGCCGAGTGGCGCAGTGAGATCGCCTTCCCGCGGCAGCTCGACCCGCTGGGCACCTACGTGAACGAGGCGTGGGTGGAGGCCCTGGCCATGGACGGCACCACGTCGCGCGACAGCGACTCGTGGAGCGCGGTCGTCTATCCGGACCCCTCGAGCGAGCCGGGCATCCAGCTCACGCTCGACCCCTCGATCACGAACCTCAACCCCCAGGTGGCCACGGGCGACCAGCCCGTCTTCACCACCCCCTGAACCGCACCACCCCATGACCCCCTCAGCCCCTGACCCGAACCGGGGCCACCAGGAAGGACACCCCGCACGATGAACACCACCACCTCCCAGTCCCCGGTCATCGTCGTCACCGAGGAGAAGAAGCGCCGCAAGGGCCTGCTCTGGGTCGCCGGCGGCGCTGCCCTGCTGCTCGGCGGCTCGACCTTCGCCCTGTGGTCGGCGACCGGCACCTTCGCCGGGGGCACGGTCACCGCCGGTGACCTGAACATCGAGCAGGCCGCGGACACCACCTTCTGGGACGTCTCCGCGGACCGGAACGACGCCACCGACATCGTGACCGGCACCGACGGCTCCCAGCTCGGCCACCCGATCACCGCGATCACCGACTGGCGGATCGTGCCCGGTGACAAGGTCGCCGCGTCCTTCTCCGCCGCCGTCACCCTCGAGGGCGACAACCTGGTCGGCTCGCTGACCCTGGACGGCGCGCAGGGCAACACCCTGACCAACACCGGGATGACCTACACCTACGAGGTCTACCAGGCCGGCGCACTGCTCGTGCCGGAGACCCCGCTGTCGACCGCGGGGGCCGTCGATCTGATGTACCTGTCCGCCCCGGCGGCCGGCCAGGACGCCGGTCTGGAGGACGCCGACGGCATCACCGTGCACCCGATGGCGGCCCCCACCGAGGACTTCACCGTCGTGGTGTACGGCTCCTTCGACGCCGCGACCGTCGACCGCGACCAGGTCGCCGCGGCCGACACCCTGGCCGACCTGACCGTCACGCTGAAGCAGGTGCGCGGCACCGGCGCCCAGTACTGACGGTTCCCCTGACGTGCGGGGGCGGCGTGTCCCCCTGGCGCCGCCCCCGCACCCCGATCCCCACCCGCACCAGCCGCGCACCCGAGGAGAAGCACATGGCCCGCGTCGCCGTCACCGGCCGCCGCACCCCGCTGCGGGTGCGCCGTTCCTGGTACGACTCGCCGTGGCGGATCGCCGGTCAGGCACTCTCCTCTGCCCTGGTGATCGCGCTGATCGCCCTGACCGTGGCGTTGTTCGTGGTGCCGAAGCTCACCGGTGGCACCAGCATGACCGTGCTGTCCGGATCGATGGAGCCGACCTTCGCCCCCGGCGATGTGATCGTGGTCAAGGGCGTGACGACCGAGGACGTGTGCGCCGACGTCCGGGTCGGCGACATCGTGACCTACTTCCCCGAGCCGAACGACCCGACCCTGATCAGCCACCGCGTGGTCGGCAAGACCATCGGCAGCTTCGAGGACGGCACCGACTGCCGGCTGGTCACCCAGGGCGACGCGAACTCCGCGGTGGACGAGCCGGTCTCCCCCGAGCAGGTGCGCGGGGTGTTCCTGTACGGCATCCCGAAGCTCGGCTGGCTGCGGCAGTGGACCGGCGACCACGTCCAGGTCCTGATGATCGCCGGCGCCATCGCGCTGATCGGCTGGGGCCTGTGGTCCACGCTCCGGCGGCCCAGGACCCGGGTGTACGCCGTGCCCGGCACCGGACCGGTCACCACCCCGGACGTCGTCCCGGATGCCGCGCCACAGGCCCCCGACGACGACCTGCGCCGGCGCGAGCTGGAGCTGCGCGAGCGCGAACTCGCCCTGCGGGAGCGCGAACTCGACTTCGCCCGGCGCCAGGCCGACCGCTGATGGCCGCTCGCACCGTGATCCTGCCCGGCGCCGAGCCGCAGGTGCTGCGCTACGACGACGGCGCGCTGTCCGCCCGTGCCCGGGTGCTGGCCTGGCTGATCGCCACCGTGCTGCTGATCGGCGGCGCCGGGGTGCTCGCGGCGGCCGGCCTGACCCCGCTGACCGGGGCCCGCACCCCCGCCCAGCCCGCACCGGCGGCGGGGACCTCGACCGGCACCTCGACCGGCACCTCGACCGGCACCTCGACCGGCACTGCGACCACCGGCGGCGTCGGCACCTCGACCGGCACCGCGACCACCGGGGGCACCGAGACCTCGACCGGCACCGCCGTCGACGGGGCGATCCGCGCGGAGTGGGACGGCGGGACCGTGCACGTGGACTGGACCGGCGCGCCGTACGCCACCGTGGAGGCGGAGTTTGTCGGCGACCGGGTGGCCGCACCGGGCGACCGGGTGACCCGGACCCTGGACCTCGCCAACGACGGACCCTCCGACGCGGTGATGACCGTCCAGCTCAGCGTCGGCCAGGAGCTGCCGGCCGGCACCGCCAACGCCGATCTGGCCGAGGCGGTGGACCTGTTCTGGGACATCGCCGGGGTGACCGGCAGTGAGCGGTTCGCCGTGCTGCTGGACCAGGACCGGCCCACCATCGCCGAGGTGGCGGTGCCCCGCGGCCAGACCGTCCGGGTCACGATCGGCTTCGAGCTGCCCGCCGACGTCACCCGCCACACCAACGCCGGCACCGACTCGACCGCGCTGCAGTTCCAGGTGCAGGCCCGGATGCAGGGCGAGACCACCGGCGTGGTGCCCAGCAGCCCGGAGCTGGCGATCACCGGGGCCCAGGTCGCCGGCGTGGCCCTGCTGGTGCTCGGCCTGCTCGTGGTCGGCTGGCTGCTGGTCCTGATCGCCCGGCGCCGGACCCGCTGCGACGACTGCGGTCGCCCGATCCGCCGGGGCGAGGACTGTACGGTCCACCACATCGACGGCCGGCGCCGGGTGTTGTGCGCCGACTGCCGGGTGCTGGACCGCTGACCGCCACTCTCCGGCGCCAGCACCCAGGCAGGTGCCAGCTGTCCACCGCTGGACCCTGATCTGGTGACTCGACCACTCAGTGGGCGGGGTGACCCACCTCAAATCGCACCTACACCTAGGCGGACAGGTACTCAGGACACCGAGCATGGGCCGGCGCCGGGAAAGTATGCGAGCTCAGCCGACCTCAGCCCAGCTCGTTCCAGGAGGCCCTTCGTGACCGTCCGAACCGACTCGCGCCGTCCCACCCCCTGCTTGCGGGGCCGGCCGTGAGCGCCGACTGGATCGACGAGGGCACCGCCGCGGTGCAGCGCTGGATGGGCTACGGCCGCAGCGTGCTGATCCGCGGCGACCGTGGCTCCGGCCGCAGCAGCATCCTGGCCGGCCTGATGCGGCCCGCCGTGTCGATGGGCAGCTGGCGGCTGTTGCTGCAACCTGCCGGGCAGCGACCACTGGCCGCGCTCCTGGCGCACAGCTCGACCCGGGACGTCCGCCGCGCCGCCGGAGTGGTGAGCGAGCACGATCTGGTCAGCTGGCTGCGCAAGGAGCTAGAGGCCCCGCACAGCGTGCTGCTGATCGACGACCTGGAGCAGATCGACGAGGCCTCGCTCAGCGTGGTGCGCCGGACCGTGGAGTCCACCGGCGCCGTGGTGGTCGCCACCGCCGGCACCGGGGTGGACCGCGGGCAGTCGCCCGGCCTGGCCGCCCTGCTCGCCGAACTGTCCCCGGCCGAGGTGCACCTGGAGCCGCTCGCCGCCGACCAGATGCACCAGCTGCTGATGCGCCGGCTGGGTGGCCCGCTGGACCTGCGGCTGGTGGTCGCGGTGTCGTCCTGGTCGGCAGGGAACCCGCGGGCCGCGGTCGCCGTGGTCGACAGCGCGCTGTACGCCGGGGCGATCCTCGAGGGCCCGTCCGGCTGGACCGTGGCCGGGGCGCTGGAGCAGGTGCCGATGGATGCCGTGGTGCACGGTCTGGTGGCCGACGCGGACGCCACCGCGATGACCGCGCTGGAGTTCGTCGCCTGGCGCGGCACCGTGGACGCCGCCGCCGCCGAACCGCTGCTGGGCCGCGAGACCCTGGACCAACTGGCCGACGAGGGCCGGCTGATGGCCCGGACCCGCCCGGACGGCTCCACCGTGCTGTGGGTGACGCCGCCGGCGCTCGCGGTCGGGCTGCGCCAGCGGCTGTCCCGGGTCCGTGAGCACCGGTTCTCCCGCTGGCTGGCCGATGTGCCGCAGCTCGCGGTGACCGACGACCCGCTGCCGGACACCCTCGCCGCGGTGGGTCCGTCCGCCGAGCCGCGCCGCCTGGGACCGGGCGCGCTGACCGCGTTCGTGGTGGAGCAGAGCCGCCGGCGCCGGGAGGAGGCGGTCGACGCCTGGCGGGTGTCCCGCGACCTCGGCCGGGCCACCGAGCTGCTGCGCCTGCTCGGGACCGGGAGCACGGTCACCGAGCGCCAGGTGATGGCCGGCACCCAGTTCTGCGAGGGCGACGACCCGGCGCAGGTCGCCGAGTTCACCGCCCGGTTGCACGAGGCCGCCTACCAGGCCGGGGTGCCGGTGGCGGAGTTCGCCCCGGCCGCCCCACCGGCCGCGCGCGAGGAGTCCCCGTTGACCCGGGTCCGGCCCGAGGTGATCGCCCAGATCGCCGCCGGGGACCCGGCCGCCGCCCTGACCGGCACCGACGCCGATCCCGGTGCCGACGCCTACACCCGGGCCTGGTCGCGGGTGCTGCGGGCCGGCGCGCTGGTCGAGGTCGGCCGGGCGGATCTGGCCGGGGAGGTCGCCGCCGAGGAGGTCGGACCGGAGGCTCCGTGCGCGGTCCGGGTGCGGCTGCACGCGATCCGCGGGCTGTCCCTGCTGTACGACCGGATGGACGAGGAGGCGGAGGACTGGATCCGCCGCGGTCTGCGCTGCGCCGAGGACGCGGTGGACGCCGACGCGGTGCAGGTGCTCAACGTGGTGCTGGCCGAGGTGCTGCTGCTCACCGGCCGGGAGGACGAGGCGTGGAGTGCGCTGTCCACCGCGTTGCAGTGCGGCGCCCCCCGGGAGGTGGACAACAGCTTCTACCGCCGCGGCGTCTCCCTGTCGATCGTGCTGCGGCTGCAGGCCGGGGACGCGCTGATGCTGCCCGCCCTGGAGGCCGAACTGGACCGGGCCGCCCCGGCGCGGTTGTCCGTGGTCGGCGACCTGGCCGCGGTCGCCCGCGCCGCGCTGATGTCCGCCCGCCAGCTGGGGTGCGAGTCCTACCTGTGGCAGGCCGGGGTGGAGGCGGACGCCGCGGGCTGGTCGTACACCGCCGCGCTGTGCTGGCTGTGCGCGCCGGGGCCGTACGACAAGACCCGGATCGCCCGGGTGCGCTCGGTGGTCGCGCGGCTCCGCGGTCACCGGCTGGACGGCTGGCTGCGGCTGCACGAGGCGATGGCGGCCGACGACGAGGCGACCACCATGACCGTGCTCGCGCAGCTGCCGCTGGTGCCGCTGCCGGTGGTCGACCGCCTGGTCGGCCTGTGGCGCGGCCGGGAGCTGCCCACGCCGGTCAAGCGCCTGCTGCAGAGCCGCGACCGGGCCCGGGTGCACGAGATGGTCGGCACCCTGTCCAACCGCGAGCTGGAGGTGGCCCGGATGGCCGTCTCCGGGCTGTCCAACAAGCAGATCGCCGATGCGCTCTTCCTCAGCATCCGGACCGTGGAGAACCACATGAGCCGGGCGTTGCAGAAGCTGGGCTGCGCGAACCGGGGCGAGCTCGGCGCCGTGCTGGGCCTGGCGTCCCGGGAGCCGTCCCCGCCGCCGACCCCTGCTCCGCCGCCGGCCGGTACCCCGACCGGTGAGGCCGCCCAGGCCGCCGCCCGGGCAGCGAGCGTGCCCACTCCGCGCGAGTCCCGGGAGGGCACCAGCGCGCCGGTCTGAGCCGGAGCCGTTGCCCGGTGGGGTGACCTGCGCGAGAGTGTCGCTGTTCGGTCCCGGGGAGGGAGAGCCATGACGGCCGGCTGGATCGACGATGTGGTGAACGACGGGCGGCGCTGGCTGGCCATCGGCCGGGACGTCCTGCTGCGTGGCGACCGGGGGTCGGGTCGCAGCACCGCACTGGAACGCCTGTCCGGCGCCGATGCCGTCGGTGGCGGGCTGGTGATCCGTGCGGCCGGGGAGGGCCCCGGGTCTGCTCTGCTCAGCCACCCCTCCGCGCCGGCCGTGCCCTCGGCGGCCGCCGGGGTGCCGGTGCTGATCTCCTGGCTGACCGAGGAGCTGGAGGGTCCGCGCAGCCTGCTGGCGGTGGACGACATCGACGAGGTGGACGACGTCTCGCTGCTGGTGATCCGGCGGGCCCTGGAACGGGTGTCGGCGCTGCTGGTCTGCTCCACCGGGCGGGACCTGACCCGCGGCGGCCGTCCCGGTGCCCGGGCGCTGGTCGCCGATCGCGCACCGGCCGAGATCCGGCTCAAGCGGCTCAGCTACGAACAGATGCACCGGCTGATCAGCGACCGGCTCGGCGGCCCGGCGGATGTCGCGCTGACTTCCAGCGTGATGGCCCGGTCCAGCGGCAGCCCCCGGATCGCGGCCGCCCTGGTCGACGGCGCCCTGTTCGGCGGCAACATCCGCCAGGTCGAGGGCCGGTGGACCAAGCGGCGCCCGCTGGACGACATCCCGTTGGACTCGGTCGCCCTCGCCCTGACCGCGGGCCTGCCCCCCGAGCAGGTGGCCGCGCTGGAGGTGTTGGCCGGCAGCGGCCCGATGCCCCGGCCCGCCGCGGTGGAGCTGGTCGGCGACCCGATGATCGTGGAACTGATCGACTGCGGCCGGGTGGTGTGCTTCTCCGCGGCGAACGGGGACGAGGTGCTGTCGGTGTCGCCGCCGGCGCTGATGCACGCGCTGAACGACCGGCTGACCTGGCCACGCCGGTACGACATGTTCGAGCGGATCGAGCACGAGGACGGCCCCGCGCAGTCCCAGGTGTTCGGTGGCCTGCCGGAGCTCGTGCTCGGCACCGACAACTGGAACGGCGAGGAGTTCCGGCGGTGGTCGGCGGAGGTCGCCGGGCTGATCCAGGAGAAGGACCGGCTGCGCGAGCGGTCGCTGCGGGCGAGTTGGCAGCTGTCGCCGACCGTGGTGCCGGCGAACGCCCTGCTCACCGCGCTGCTGCGCCGACCGGCCACGGCGGCCGAGGTGCAGTCCGTCTTCGATGCGACCGAGGTGTCCCCGGCCGACCCGCCGGAGGAGCGCAGCATGTTCGCCGCGCTGCGCCGGCGGTGGGAGCTGTGGGACGGCGGCGACGACCTCGACCCGGACGACGACACCGGGACGCTGGGTGGGATGGCCACCGCGGTCCGGGTGATCCGGGACGAGGTGGCCGCGCGGGTCCGGTCCGGGGCGCTGGACGAGGACCTGCTCGGCCCGGTGCAGGAGCGGCCCGGGCCGGCCGAGGGCTGGGCGGTGATGACCCGGACCGCCGCGCTGCTGGAGGCCGGGCGGCCGGAGCTCGCCCTGCTGAACGCCGAGCGCAGCCCGCTGTCCCTGGAGTGGCGCTGGTCGTCGATCCAGCACTACCAGGAGGGCATCGTCGGCCTGAGCCTGCTGCACTCCGGCCGGGTCCCGGACGCCGAGGGCGCCGAACTGCATCTGCTGGGCAAGGCCTACCAGGACCTCGACCTGACCGGCATCCGGGTGCACGCCACCGTGCTGGCCGAGCTGTACGCGATGACCGGTCGCCCGCAGGAGGCGTGGCGGGTGCTCAGCACCTCGCTGCGGCTGGGTCCGCCCGGGCCGTTGGAGCGGGCGTTCTACGACCGTGGCCTGGTGGTCGGGGTGGTGAACCGGTCGCAGGCCGGCGATCTGACCCTGGCCCGGACCCTGCTGGCGGAGATCGAGGACAGCCCGCCCGGCCGGGTCGGCACCATCCACTCCGGCCTGCCGCTGGCTCGGGCCGCGGTCGCGCTGGCCGAGGGCGAGGACCCGGGCGAGGAGCTGTGGCGGACCGGGCTGGAACTGGAGCGCACCGGCCGCTGGCAGCCCGCGCTCAGTGCCTGGCTGCTGTACCCGCGGGTGCACCCCCCAGAACGGATGGCCCGGATCGAGGAGGCGTACCGCCGGGTGCGGTTGCCGCTGCTGGAGCCCTACCTGCGGCTGCACCAGGCGATGACCGCGGCGGACTCCCCGGCGATCGCGGCCCGGCTGCGAGAGACCGGCGCGCTGCCCGGCGGGATCGTCGACGTCGCCCTGGAGCTGGTCGAGCCCGAGGACGTGCCGGCCGGCTTCGGTGGCCGTGGCCGCGAGGGGATGCCCGGCGGCCAGGTCGAGACGCTGTCCGCGCGGGAGCGGGAGGTGGCGCTGCTCGCCCAGGAGGGCCTGCCGAACCGGATGATCGCCGAACGGCTGTTCCTGAGTGTGCGCACGGTGGAGAACCACATGAGCCGGGCCCTGCGCAAGCTCGGCCTGTCCACCCGCGCCGATCTGCAAGGCCTGACCGAAGACTGGCGGTTCTGACGAAGCGAGGGCGACATGGCAGTGGAGGCAGGACAGACGGCCGGTGCGGCACGGGTCACGGTGTCGCCGCTGACCCTGACCGCGATGGTGGTCGGGTCGATGGTCGGTGCGGGGGTGTTCTCCCTGCCCCGGCGGTTCGCCCAGGAGACCGGGGTGGCCGGAGCGCTGATCGCCTGGGTGGTGGCCGGTGCCGGCATGCTCACCCTGGCGCTGGTGTTCCAGCGGCTCGCGTTGCGGCGACCGGATCTGGACGCCGGGGTATACGCCTATGCCAAGGCGGGGTTCGGGGAGTTCACCGGCTTCTTCTCCGCGGCGGGGTACTGGGCGAGCGCCTGCGTCGGGAACGTCACCTACTGGGTGCTGATCATGTCCACCCTGGGCGCGTGGATCCCCGCCCTGGGCGCCGGGGACACCGTGCTGGCGATCGTGCTGTCCTCGTTCGGGCTGTGGGGGTTCTTCCTGCTGGTCCGGCGCGGGATCAGTGAGGCGACCGCGATCAACCGGATCGTCACGGTCGCCAAGCTGGTGCCGATCCTGGTGTTCATCGTGCTGGCGCTGTTCGTGCTGGACCCGGCGGTGTTCGCGGACAACTTCCGGGGTGCGGACTACGCCGGCTCGCTGTTCAGCCAGGTGCGCAACACGATGCTGGTCACGGTGTTCGTCTTCCTCGGGGTGGAGGGCGCGAGCGTCTACTCCCGGCACGCCCGGCGCCGCGAGGACGTAGGGCGGGCGACCGTTCTCGGCCTGCTGAGCGTGCTGGCGATCTTCGCGTCGGTGACGATCGTGTCCTACGGCGTGCTGCCGATGAGCGAGATCGCCGAGCTCCGCCAGCCGTCGATGGCCGGGATGCTCGAGGCCGCGGTCGGGCACTGGGGCAGCGTCTTCGTGTCGATCGGGCTGATCATCTCGGTGCTGGGCGCCTACCTGGCCTGGACGCTGATGGCGGCGGAGGTGCTGTTCGTCGCCGCGAAGGACCGGGACATGCCGCGGTTCCTGGCCAAGCAGACCGACCGCGAGGTGCCGGTGAACGCGCTGCTGCTGTCCACCGCGCTGTCCCAGGTGATCCTGGTCATCACGTACTTCTCCGACGACGCCTTCGACTTCGCGCTGGACATGACGGCGGTGACCAGCCTGATTCCGTACCTGCTGGCCGCGGCCTTCGCGGTGCGGATCGCCTCGGGCCGGGGCGGGGAGCTGGTGATCCCGTTGATCGCCTCGGCCTACACGGTCTTCCTGTTGTTCGCGGCCGGGCTGGACCTGGTGCTGATGTCGTTCATCCTCTACGCCCCGTTGACCGTGCTGTTCGCCCTGACCCGCCGGGAGCAGGGCCGCCGGGTGTTCGGGCCGACGGAGCTCGTCCTGTTCCTGGTGGTGACCGCCGCCGCGGTGCTCGGCGTGGTCGCCCTCGCTCTCGGCTGGATCAGCATCTGATGTCGTCCCGTCTCACAGGAGGTACTCCCATGACCATCGACACCACCGCCACCCTCGGGGTGCACTCCGAGGTCGGGCGCCTGCGCAAGGTGCTGGTCTGCTCGCCGGGTCTGGCGCACGAGCGGCTGACCCCGACCAATGCCGACGAGCTGCTGTTCGACGACGTGATGTGGGTCGAGGCCGCCCAGCGCGATCACCTGGACTTCGTCAACAAGTTGCGCAACCGCGGGGTTGAGGTCGTGGAGCTGCACGACGTGCTCGCCGACACGGTCGCCGACCCGGCGGCCCGGGAGTGGCTGCTGGACCGCAAGATCGTGCCGAACCGGGTCGGGCTGGGCCTGGTCGAGGGCACCCGCGCCTACCTGGAGTCGCTCGCCCCCAAGGACCTGGCGCGGTTCCTGATCGGCGGACTGTCCACCCGGGACCTGCCCGAGGACTACCGGACTGGGCACGTGGCGCTCGCCCGCGACTCCTCCGGGGCGGCCGAGTACCTGATGCCGCCGCTGCCGAACACCCTGTACACCCGGGACACCACCTGCTGGATCTACGGCGGGGTCACCCTCAACCCGCTGTTCTGGCCGGCCCGGCACGACGAGACGCTGCTGATGCAGGCGGTCTACCGCTTCCACCCGGAGTTCGCCGACGCCACCGTGTGGTGGGGGGACGCCGAGCAGGACTGGGGCCAGGCCACCCTGGAGGGCGGCGACGTGATGCCGGTCGGCAACGGCACCGTGCTGATCGGGATGAGCGAGCGGTCGTCCCGGCACGCGATCACCCAGGTCGCCCGGGCGCTGTTCGAGCGCGGTGCGGCCGAACGGGTCGTGGTCGCCGGGATGCCGAAGCTGCGCGCCGCGATGCACCTGGACACGGTCTTCACCTTCGCCGACCGGGACCTGGTCACCGTGCACCCGGCGATCGTGGACGGCATCCACCCGTTCACCCTGCGGCCCGGCGACGGCGCCTCCGGCGTGGAGGTCACCGACGAGGACGGCAGCCGGTTCGTGGACGTGGTCGCCCGGTCGCTCGGCGTGCCGAAGCTGCGGGTGGTCGAGACCGCCGGCGACGTCTACGCCTCCGAGCGCCAGCAGTGGGACTCCGGCAATAACGCGGTCGCCCTGGAGCCGGGGGTGGTCTTCACCTACGACCGGAACACCCAGACCAACGCCGCGCTGCGCCGGGCCGGGGTCGAGGTGATCACCATCGTCGGCGCCGAACTCGGTCGCGGTCGCGGCGGCGGGCACTGCATGACCTGCCCGCTGATCCGCGACGCCGTCGACTTCTGAGCGGCCCGGTGCTCCTGCTCCTGGTCGTCGCGCTGCCGGCGGCGCTGGCCGTCGTGTTGCTCGGCGCGGCCAGGAGCCAGGGGCGCGGCGGCCCGCACACGGGTCCGGCGCGCCCCGGGGGACCGGTCCCCGGTCCGGAGCAGCCCGGAGCCCACGTCCCCGGCCTGATCACCACCGCCCCCGGTGGCGGCGGCGCGCAGACCGTCGGCCGGCTGATCGCCCCGCTCGCCCCGGCCGCCCCGCTGCCCGCCATGGCGCTCGCGGTGACCGGTGCCGGGTTCGCGCCGGGCGCCGGATCGATGACCCGGCCGCTGCTGCTGGTCGCCGCGCTGATCTGCACCGCCACCCTGGTCACCACCACCCGGCTGCGCACCACCCGCGGCGACCGGCTCAGCGCGCTGGTGCTGCTCTGCTTCGCCACGCACGGGCTGCTGCTGCTGGCCACCGATCTGGCCCAGCTGCTGGTCGCCTGCGTCGGCACCACCCTGGCGGTCACCGCACTGATCCGCACCGGCCCGTCCGCCGCCTCCGCCCGGGCCGCCCGGGTCTACCTGGTGGTCACCGGCGCCGGTGACCTGGCGGTGGCCGGTGCGCTGGTGCTGATCCTGCGGTCCGGCGGCTGGCGGCTGTCCGAGGTGCCCCAGGTGGTGGCCGGGTCGCCGCAGCTGGTGCCGATCGTCTGCCTGCTGCTGCTCGGCTTCGGGGTCCGGGCCTGCGTCTTCCCGGTGCACGGCTGGCTGCCGCTGGTGGAGTCCCGGTCGTCGGTGCCGGTGGGCGCAGTGCTCAGCGGGATGGTGGTCAGCACCGGGCTGATCGGCTGGATCCGGCTGCTGCCGCTCGGCGAGACCGCGCTGCCCGGCTGGGGGAGTGCGCTGGTCGCCTTCGCGCTGACCGGGTCGTTCCTGGTGGTGCTGCCCGCGTTGCTCGACCCCGACCCGGAGATCTCGCTCGGGTACAGCACGGTCAGCCAGTTGGGCTTCGTCACCGTGCTGATCGGGGCCGCGCTGGCCGTGCCGGAGCTGGCCGAGGCGTGCGTGCTGTCCGCGGTGGTCTACGCCGTGCACCACGCGATGGCCAAGGGCGGGCTGATCCTGGCGGTGTCGATCTGGGAGCGGCACGGCGCGAGCCGGCTGCGCTGGTGGGTGCTGGGCGGCAGCGCGATGCTCGCCCTGGCCGTGGTGGGGGCGCCACTGGGCAGCGGGGCGGTGGCGAAGTACGCCGCCAAGCGCACCCTGTCCGAGGCGCCGTTCGTGGTGGACGTGGTCGCGGCGCTGCCGTTCATCAGTACCGGGTCCACCCTGCTGCTGATCTGGGCCGGGCTGACCCTGCGCCGGCACCTGCGGCCCGGCACGGTGGGCGCCGACCTCGAGCTGCTGGCCTGGAGCGGGTTCTGCCTGGGCGGCACGGTGCTGGCCTGGGTGCTGGTCGCCCGTTGGGTGCCGGTGCTGTCGGTGCCGTCGCTGGACCTGGTCACGCTGTGGCAGGCGACCTGGCCGGTGCTGCTCGGGCTCGGCCTGGCCGGGCTGGGGATGCTCAGCGTCCGCACCGGCCTGGCCGGGCGCCTCCCGCGGGGTCGCCGACTGCCCCGGGGCGACCTGATGGCGCTGCTGGAGCGAGCACTCCATCGCCGCTGAACCGCCACCCAGTGCCGCCCCCGTGCCCCTCAATCCGGCCACCTGTGGCCGGTGGGGCGCACCCGCCCGGCCCGGACCCCGGTGTGCCCCCGCAGGCTGGTGCTGCCCGGGCCGGTGAGCCGGCCGCCCGGGTGACCGCCAGTTCCGGAAGGTGAGGAGAGCGATGAACCGACGTACCCGAGGATGGGCGGTCACCGCCGCGGCGGCCGTGGTCGCCGCCCTGGTCGCCGTGGGCCTG
Organism: Cellulomonas denverensis; assembly: GCF_012396125.1. Taxonomy (GTDB): domain Bacteria; phylum Actinomycetota; class Actinomycetes; order Actinomycetales; family Cellulomonadaceae; genus Cellulomonas; species Cellulomonas denverensis. The sequence goes on from NZ_JAAXOX010000015.1 coordinate 37,162, forward strand.
ACCGCCGGGAGCCCGGCCGCCGGTGAGCCGGTGCCGGATGTCACGGCCTCCGCCGCCGCGGACCTGGCCCGCTCCGACCCGCAGGACCCGATGGCGCTGGGCGACCCGGATGCGCCGGTGCTGATGATCGAGTGGGCCGACCTGCGCTGCTACTACTGCGGGGTGTTCTCCGAGCAGACCCTGCCCGCGCTGATCAGCGAGTACGTCGACCAAGGGCTGGTGCGGATCGAGTGGCACCCCGCGGTGGTGCTCGGCGACACCTCCACCGAGGCCGCGATCGCCGCCCGGGCCGCCGCCGAGCAGGGCCTGTTCTGGGAGTTCGTCGACGCGCTGTACGCCACCATGCCCACCCGGGAGACCGTGTGGAGCTCCGAGGCGCTGATCGAGCTCGGCGGGTCAATCGACGGCCTGGACCTGAACCGGTTCGCCGATGGACTGGTGGACCCGGAGCTGCGCGCCGCCGTGCAGGCCGACGTGGAGCGCGCCGAGCAGGCCGGGGTCACCGGCACGCCGACCTTCCTCATCGGGGATGAGCTCGTCGTCGGGGCGCAGCCTCTGGCGGAGTTCCAGCGGGTGATCCAGGAGCAGCTCGACCGTTCCTGACCGACTCGGCCGCCCGGTCGGCGTTCTCCTTCAGCGCCTGCAACCGCCGGTTCTCCTGCTCGACCAACCACGCGGCACCCTCCGGGCCGGGCAGCTCGCCCTCGTGCTGGCCCAGCCAGCCCTGCAGCACCACCAGCGGCAGCCAGGGCCCGAGCTCGCGCAGCCGCACCGGGTCGACGCCACGACGGCGCTGGGCGGGGGAGGGCAGCAGATGGCCCTCGGGGTCGTAGACCGGGCTGTCGTCCACCCAGAACATCGCCGGGGCGCACAGCCGGGTGTGCTCCCGGCAGTCCAGCACCGGGTTGACCTCCTCGACGGCGAGCACCCGGACCCGGTCGGTGGTCGACCAGCCGGCGGCGCTGCCGTCCCGGGGCTCGGCCACCGGCTCGGTGCCGGGCTGCACCCGGTAGAGCGTGCCGCCGCGCGGCCGGGTGTTCACCGACGCGTCCGCCCGGGCCAGCTCCCGGTCGGTGCTGACCGGCACCCAGCTGCGGCCACACTCGGGCGCCGGGACGATCTCCGCGCCCACACCGAACCCGTTCGCCCCGCCGTGCCACCAGGACTGCCCCGTGCCGCCCGTCATCGCGTCCCCTCGTGCTTCCCGTGTCCGGCCTCGCACCGGTCGGGCATGACGCTAGACAGGTGACATCCCCCGGGAACCCACGCGCCGCACCCCCGGACCGCTCAATCCGGCGCCGTCACCACCTAGAACGCGCGCCGTGGCACGCAATCAGTGCCCGCGGCGCTGGTCCAGCCGCCACCAGGCCAGGCTGCCCAGCCCCAGCAGGTAGGTCACCCCGAGCGTCACCACCCGCCAGAGCAACACCCCGGCGATCGCCGCCGGCTCCAGCTCCGGGCCGGCCAGCCCGACCCAGAAACCGACCAGCAGGGCATCCAGCACGCCCAGCCCGAACAGCGGCAGCGAGGTCACCGGGTAGGCCACCAGCACCGCGCCCAGCACCGCCAGCGTCGGCAGCTGCGCGGCGTCCACCCCGACCGCCCGCAGCGCGACCAGCATCATCACCGCATCCAGCAGCACCATCACCAGCAGCTCGGCCAGCGACGGCAGCAGCCCCCGGCGCAACCCGCGCGCGGTGCCGGCCCGGGTCTCCACCACCACCTGGCTCCACCGCTCCGGATCGACCCGGGCACTGAACCGGCGACCGATCCGGCCCGCGGTCCGCCCGACCCAGGCGGCCAGGTGATCGGCGCGGGCGATCAGCACCAGCGTCACCACCATCGCCACCGACACCGCGGCGCTCGCGGCACCGAACCACCACAGCCCCGGCTCCACCGCCTGCCCGGCCAGCAGCACCAGGCCCACCACCGGCGCACCGAACCGGATCACGTAGAACTTCACCGAATTGATCGCGCTCGCAGCCAGGCCCATCGCCGGGTCCAGTCCCCACGACCGGAACATCGACACCCGGATCACCAGGTCCGAGGGCGTCGGGGCGAAGGTCGCCACCAGGTTCGCGGTCAGGTCGTTCTGCATCGACCGGACCAGCCGCAGCCCGGGCAGGTAGAACATCATCGGCGCGGCACTGCACGCCTGGCGGACCAGCAGCAGCGCGACCAGCAGCACCCCGGCCGGCCACGGCAGCAGGTCCAGCGCGGAGCCGACCGCCGCCCAGTCCACCCGGCCGACCAGGAACTCGACCGCCAGGTAGGCGGCGACCAGGACCACCGCCCAGACCAGGGCGCGCCAGAGCAGTCGGCGGGCGTACCAGGCGGGTGCGCGGGGGACGGCGGGCAGTGGGGCGGAGCCGGCGGGCTCCGGGACGGGGGAGTCCACCGGGCCACGGTAGCCAGCCAACCGCCGGCAGCACCATGCGGCCCCGAGGGGTGAGCTCGGCCGCGCCGAGGAACGCCACGACCCCGCCACCCGGGGGGGGTGACGGGGTCGTGTGGTGCGGGGTGTGCGGGCGAGGGGACGCGCGCTGTTTCTTTGCTCGCGCTGACCTGCGCTCCGCTACGGGCGAGACCTCGCTGCGCTCGGGCTCACCCTTCGCTGCCCTCCGGTCAGCGCCTGTGCTCACTGCTCGCGCTGACCTGCGCTCCGCTACGGGCGAGTCCTCGCTGCGCTCGGCCTCACCCTTCGCTGCCCTCCGGTCAGCGCTCGATGTCCCCGCGGATGAAGGCTTCGACGAGGCCGCGGCCCTCGGTGTCCTCGTGCTGGACCGGCGGGGACTTCATGAAGTAGGTCGACGCCGACAGGATCGGGCCACCGATGCCACGGTCCTTGGCGATCTTCGCGGCGCGGACGGCGTCGATGATGATGCCGGCCGAGTTCGGGGAGTCCCAGACCTCGAGCTTGTACTCCAGGTTCAGCGGCACCTCGCCGAAGGCGCGACCCTCCAGGCGGACGTAGGCCCACTTGCGGTCGTCCAGCCAGGCCACGTAGTCCGACGGGCCGATGTGGACGTTGCGGTCGTCCTTCTTGCCGGCCAGCGGGCCGTCCTGCAGGTTCGAGGTGACGGCCTGGGTCTTGGAGATCTTCTTGGACTCCAGGCGCTCGCGCTCGAGCATGTTCTTGAAGTCCATGTTGCCGCCGACGTTCAGCTGGTACGTGCGGTCCAGGATCACGCCGCGGTCCTCGAACAGGCGGGCCAGCACCCGGTGGGTGATGGTCGCGCCCACCTGGGACTTGATGTCGTCGCCGACGATCGGGACGCCGGCGTCCTCGAACTTCTTGGCCCACACCGGGTCGGAGGCGATGAACACCGGCAGGGCGTTCACGAAGGCGACCCCGGCGTCGATGGCGGCCTGGGCGTAGAACTTGTCCGCCTCCTCCGAGCCGACCGGGAGGTAGGAGACCAGGACGTCGACCTTGGCGTCCTTGAGCACCTGCACCACGTCGACCGGCTCGGCGTCCGACTCGGTGATGGTCTGCGCGTAGTACTTGCCGACACCGTCCAGGGTCGGACCACGCTGCACGGTGACGCCCAGCGGCGGGACGTCGGTGATCTTGATGGTGTTGTTCTCGGAGGCGCCGATCGCCTCGGAGAGGTCGAAGCCCACCTTCTTCGCGTCCACGTCGAACGCCGCGACGAACTCCAGGTCGGAGACGTGGTAGTCGCCGAACTGGACGTGCATCAGACCGGGCACCTTGCCTGCCGGGTCGGCGTCGGCGTAGTAGTGCACGCCCTGGACAAGCGACGAGGCGCAGTTGCCCACACCGGCGATCGCAACGCGGATGGCAGTCATCCTCGCTCCTTCTGAGGTTGTGCCGCTGGGTCAGCACCCACGGCGTTCGTGCGGGAATCGGCATGGTCGCCGTCTCCGCTGGGACGGGCGCCGCGGGTGCGGCGCTCGTGGTCGATGAGGTCGTCGAGCCAGCGGACCTCGCGCTCGACCTGGTCGAGCCCGTGGCGTTGCAGCTCGAGGGTGTACTCGTCCATCCGCACCCGGGTGCGGCTCAACGAGTCGCGGATCATCTCCAGCCGCTCGGTGAGCCGGGTCCGCCGGCCCTCCAGGATGCGCAGCCGGGTCTCGGCGTCGGTCTGCCCGAAGAAGGCGAACCGGAAGCCAAAGTTCTCGTCCTCCCAGGCGGCGGGCCCGGAGGAGGCCAGCACGGTCTGGAACTGCTCCTTGCCCTCCGCGGTGAGCTGGTAGACGATCCGGGCCCGCTTGCCGGACAGCGCGTGGGCCGGGGCCTCGCTGGCGTCGGAGCCGGAGATCCAGCCGCGGGCGGCCAGCGACTTCAGGCACGGGTACAGCGACCCGTAGCTGAGGGCGCGGAACGATCCGAGCAGCAGGTTCAACCGCTTGCGCAGCTCGTAGCCGTGCATCGGGGAGTCGTGCAGCAGCCCGAGGATCGCCGATTCGAGCACATCGGAGCGTGCGCGCATCGGTCCTCCTCGGTCAGGGTGCGCTCCCGTACGGATCGAGAGCTCGACTTGATGTATCGGATTGATACATCGGTGAGAGTAGGGGAGTGGGACGATCCGGGCAAGCACCCCGGATCGGCCGGGTCCCTCCCGGGCGGAGCGGCGGGCTGAGAGGATCGCGGGACACCCGGTGGCGATCGCGTGAAGGTCGTCGGTCGATCCGCCCCCGGGTTCGGGCGACCAGGGCGGCTCACGCATACTGATCCGGGCCCGGCGGCCACCGAGCCGCGGGCCAGGCAGACAGGAAGGCACACCGTGGCAGGCACCAACCGACGGTCGTCCGGCTCGTCCGGCTCCCGCTCCGGGAGCGCGTCGACCCGGTCCACCACCGCGCGTCGCACGACGGCCGGCACCGACAAGGGCGGCCGCCGCCGGCTGATCGACTACCCCCGCCGGGGCTACACCGGCGTGCGCCGCTGGATCCCGTCCTGGCGGTTCGTGGTCGGCTCGATCATCGGGTTCATCTTCCTGTGCCTCGGCATCGTGGTCGCCGCCTATGCGCTGACCGAGGTGCCCGAGCCGGACTCCTTCGTCGAGGAGCAGTCCAGCACCGCCTACTTCTCCGACGGCACCACCGAGCTGGGCACCTTCCCGGGCCCGAACCGGAACCTGGTCGGCTACGACACGCTGCCCGAGTACGTCGGGCAGGCCGTGGTCGCCGCCGAGGACCGGACCTTCTTCGAGAACCAGGGCGTGTCGATCCCGAGCATGGCCCGCGCGTTCTGGAACAACCTCACCGGCGGTCCGACCCAGGGTGGGTCCACGCTGACCCAGCAGTACGTCGAGCGGTACTACGTCGGCTCGACCACCACCGACTACCTGGGCAAGGCGCAGGAGACGCTGCTGGCGATCAAGATCGCCCAGACCGAGACCAAGGAGCAGATCCTCGGCCGGTACCTGAACACCATCTACTTCGGCCGGGACGCCTACGGCATCGACGCCGCGTCCCAGGCGTACTTCGGCCATCCGGCGGCGGAGATGACCGTCTCCGAGGCCGCGATGATCGCCGGCATCATCCCCTCGCCGAACAACTGGGACCCCGCGGTCAGCCCGGAGAAGGCGCAGCAGCGCTGGGAGTACGTGCTCGGGCACATGGTCGAGGACGGGTATCTGACCCAGGCCGACCGGGACGCGCTGACCTTCCCGACCGTGGTGCCCTTCGAGCGCTCCGACACCTACGGCGGCACCAACGGCTACCTGCTGCAGTACGTGAAGGCCGAGCTATCCGCCGCGGGGATCACCGACGAGCAGATCAGTTCCGGCGGCCTGACGATCACCACCACCATCGACGCCAGTGCCCAGCAGATGGCGGTCGAGGCGGTCGGCCGGCTGCGCAGCGGTGAGTTGTCCGACGGCGACCAACCCAGCCCGAACCTCAAGGTCGGCGTGGTCAGCACCGACCCGGCGACCGGCGCGATCGTGTCCATGTACGGCGGCGACGACTTCCTGACCGACCAGTACAACCGGGCGACCTACCCGATCCAGGCCGGGTCGACGTTCAAACCGTTCACCCTGATCGCCGCGCTGGAGGAGGGCATCCCGCTGACCTCCCGCTACAACGGCAACAGCCCGCGCACCATCGAGGGCTGGGACGGCGCGGCGGTGAACAACTTCGGCCGGACCAGCTACGGCACGATCGACCTGACCAAGGCCACCGCCCAGTCGGTGAACACGGTCTACGCCGAACTGAACCTGGAGGTCGGCCCGGAGCGGACCGCCGAGGTCGCGACCAACTCCGGCATCACCACCCCGGTGACCTCGGTGGCGTCCAACGTGCTCGGCGTCGACGACGTCAAGCCGGTCGACATGGCGAACGCCTACGCCACCATCGCCGCCCAGGGCCAGCACCACCAGTCCTACATGGTCCGCGAGGCGGTCTACCCGGACGGCGAGGTCGCCTACAGCGGCGAGAACCCGGCCACCACCGTCTACAGCGCGGACGTGGCCGCCGACGCCACCTACGCCATGACCCAGGTGGTCGAGCAGGGCTCCGGCAAGACCTGGGTCAAGCCGCTCGGCCGGGAGATCGCCGGCAAGACCGGTACCTCGAACGAGAACCGCTCCGCCTGGTTCATGGGCTTCACGCCGAACATCGTCACCGCGGTCGCGCTGAGCGAGGTCGGGGAGAACGGCTCCGACCGGGCCACGATCACGCCCTGGGGCGGGGTCAGCGAGGTCACCGGTGGCACCTGGCCGGCCGCACTGTGGGCCAACTACATGGAGCAGATCTTCACGCTGCCGCAGTACGCCGAGGAGCTGAGCTTCCCCGAGCGGGCGAACGTCGGTGCCACCGCCGCCCCCCAGGTGACGCAGCAGCCGACCCAGGCGCCCACCGAGGAGACCCCGGTCGAGCCGGAGCAGCCCACCACCGTCGCGGTCCCGTCCGGGCTGGAGGGCCGGCTGAGCAGCGATGCCCAGGCCGCCCTGGTCAACGCCGGACTCGGGGTGCAGGTGGTCGAGCAGTCGTCCTCGTCGGTGGCCTCCGGCCGGGTGATCTCGATCAGTCCCGGTGGTGGTGCCCAGGTGGCGCCCGGATCGGTGGTGACCGTCGTGGTGTCCACCGGCCCCCAGGTCCAGCAACCCGAACCGGACCCGACCACCCAGGCGCCACAGCCCGGCGCTGATCAGGCCGGTGCGAACAATGCGGGCGGGCAGTCCGGCTGACCGGGTAGACTGCTCGACTGCTGTGCCTTCCGCCGTCGCCATCGACGGGCCGGACGGTACGGCGCATCACGCAGCTCGCACGTCATGTGCGAACCCTCCTGCCACGGAACGACCGTGGCCGCCGAGACCAGAGGAGGTGGGTATGAGCCTGCGTCAGTACGAGATGATGATCATCCTCGACCCCGACATCGAGGAGCGCACCGTCGCCCCGTCGCTGGACAAGTACCTGTCGGTCATCACGACCGACGGTGGCTCCGTCGACAAGGTGGACATCTGGGGCCGTCGCCGCCTGGCGTACGACATCCAGAAGAAGTCCGAGGGCATCTACGCGGTGGTCGACTTCTCCTCCACCCCGGCGACCGCCAAGGAGCTGGACCGCCAGCTCGGCCTGAACGAGGTCGTCCTGCGCACCAAGGTGCACCGCAAGGACGCCTGAGCGTCGGTCCACGCGGATAGCGTGCAACGGAACTCACTCACCCACGAGCCCGAGGAGCACCCATGGCCGGTGACACTGTCATCACGGTGGTCGGAAACCTCACTGCCGATCCGGAACTGCGGTTCACGCCGTCCGGCGCGGCGGTGGCCAACTTCACCGTGGCGTCCACCCCGCGGACCTTCGACCGCCAGAGCAACGAGTGGAAGGACGGCGACACGCTGTTCCTGCGCTGCTCGATCTGGCGTGAGGCCGCGGAGAACGTCGCCGAGTCCCTGACCAAGGGCACCCGGGTCATCGTGCAGGGCCGGCTGGTGCAGCGGTCCTACGAGACCCGCGAGGGCGAGAAGCGCACCGTCTACGAGATGCAGGTCGACGAGGTCGGCCCGTCGCTCCGCTACGCCTCGGCCAAGCTCACCCGGACCCAGCGGTCCGGCGGTGGCGGCGGCTTCGGCGGCGGTGGCGGCGGTGGTGGCTTCAACGGAGGCGGCTACAGCGCCGGCTCTGGAGGCGGCGGCGGGGGCAACCAGCCCGCCGACGACCCGTGGGCCACCCCCCAGGGCGGCGGCGGTGGCGGCTACTCGGACGAGCCTCCGTTCTGATCCGTATCCGGGCGGTCGCCTGAGGCCGCCCACCCCATTCACACCCCATCCCGGGGCATGGCAACGCCCCGGGCTCCAAGAGAAGGAGCACCACGATGGCCAAGGCCGTTGTCCGGAAGCCCAAGAAGAAGCAGAACCCGCTCAAGGCGGCGAAGATCGAGTCGGTCGACTACAAGGACACCGCTCTGCTGCGGAAGTTCATCTCCGACCGTGGCAAGATCCGCGCCCGCCGCGTGACCGGCGTGACCGTCCAGGAGCAGCGTGCGATCGCCCGGGCCGTGAAGAACGCCCGCGAGATGGCGCTGCTGCCCTACTCGTCGTCGGCTCGCTGAGAAGGAGCACCACCATGGCCAAGCTGATCCTGACCCACGAGGTCACCGGTCTGGGTGCCCCCGGCGACGTCGTCGACGTCAAGGACGGGTACGCCCGCAACTACCTCATCCCGCGCAGCCTCGCGACCCCGTGGTCGAAGGGTGCCGAGAAGGAGATCACGGCGATCCGCCGGGCTCGCAAGACCCGCGAGATCGCGACCCTGGACGACGCCCGCGCCGTCCGCGACTCCCTGCAGGCCTCCGGCGTGACCGTGTCCGCCAAGGCCGGCAACGGTGGTCGCCTGTTCGGTGCGGTCACCACCGCCGAGATCGCCGACGCGGTCAAGGCTGCCGGTGGCCCGTCGGTCGACCGCCGCAAGATCGAGGTCGCCCAGCCGATCAAGGCCCTCGGCCAGTACGAGGTGCAGGTCCGCCTGCACCCCGAGGTCTCCGCCAAGCTGAAGGTCACGGTCGTCGCGGCCTGATCCCACGCTTCGCACCCAGCGCCCCGTCCCGGGTTCCCGGGGCGGGGCGCTGTGCTGTGCGGGTGCCGGTGGGTGTCCCTAGGCTGGGGGGCATGCCGGCACCGGAACGGGATCGCACCGCACGGGGCGCCGCACTGAGCGCGGTGGGCCTGGTGCTGTTCGCGCTCAGTGTCCCGGCCGGCGGCGCGGCCGGCCCGTTGCTGCAGATCGCGGCCCTCGGCTGCTTGATCGTGGGCGGTGGCTGGTTGCTGGCCTCGCTCCAGGCGAAGCAGCGCGCCCAGCGGCCGCCCCGTCCGGAGGGCGACCCGGACTGAGCCGCGCGCGGGCTCGGGCTCGGGCCGTCCCGGCCTCACTGCTGCTCGTAGGGGCGGGTGGTGCGGTCCGCTCCGGCTCCCGGTTGAGGAAGGATGCCCGCCATGACTGACGACCGCCGCTCCGCGCACCGCGCCGCGACCGGGCGTCGCACCCGCCGCCGCCGGCAGTGGGTCGTCCTGGTGCTGTCGGTGCTGCTGACCGTGCTCTCGGCCGGGACGCTCACCGCCCTGCTGCTCACCGCGCCGCAGGCCGCCGACGCCGCGGTGCTCACCGACCTGGACGGCACCCCGGTCGACCCCGACCCGGGCAGTGTCCCCACCGAGGAGGAACTCGGCCGGATGGACCTGGTCGACGACACCGGTGACCGGTTCCAGGCACCCTCCGTGGGGCTGGACGTGCCGCTGGGCGCGATGAGTGAGGTCGGCGGGATGATCCGGCCGCCCGGGTTCCAGTCGGCCTACCTGATCCGCAATCGCGGGGTGGCGCTCGCGGACGCCGCCGAGGGCACCGTGTACGTGGCGCTGCACTCGGTGCAGAACGGCCGGGCGCCGGGCAACTACCTGATCGACACCGCGCGGGCGCGCGCCACGGTCGCCGCCGGGGACGAGATCCTGGTGGGCGAGCACACCTACCGGGTCGAGGAGACCCGATCGGTCGCCAAGACCGCCCTGCCCACCGAGGCGGATCTGTGGGTGGACGTGCCCGGTCGCCTGGTGGTGGTCACCTGCCTGCAGCGCGCCGAGGGCCGGTCGCTGGACAACGTGGTGATCGTGGCGCGGCTGGTCGCCTGACTGTCAGGGTCGTGTCGTCGCGAGTGCGCGAGCGTCCCACCCCGCCTGACCCGCCCCCGTGCCCGACCCCGCAACCCCCCGTCTCGCCGAGGTTGCACGAATGCACGCCTCCCACCCTCCGGAAGCGTGCATTCGTGCACCCTCGATGCGGAAGCCAGGCCCGAGGGAGGGTCGTGGTCAGTTCGGGGCGCCGGCGCGCTCAGGTGCCGGTCACCATCCAGGCGCCGCCGCGGGCCCGCAGGCCGGTGGTCACCGCCCGGGCCAGCATGAACACCCCGGCGAACGCCCCCCACAGCCAGGCCAGCCCCGCCCAGCCCTCCGGCGCCCAGGCGTGCACCGCCAGCGCACACGGCAGGTAGGCCGCCAACGTGACCAGCCCGGCCCAGGCCAGATACCGCCCGTCCCCGGCACCGATCAGCACCCCGTCCAGCACGAACACCCAGCCGGCCATCGGCATCAGCACCGCGACCACCACCAGCGCCACCGTGATCGCGTGCCGCACGTCGTGGTCGGTGCTGAACAGCGCGGACAACCACCAGCCGCCGGCCCCGAGCACCACGCCCAGCACCACCCCCGCCCCGACACCCCAGGTCAGCGTGCGGCGTAGCAGTGCCCGGACCCGGGCCAGGTCGCCGGAGCCCAGCGCGTGCCCGATCAGCGCCTGCGCGGCGATCGCCAGCGCGTCCAGCGCGAAGGCGGCGAAGCCCCACAGCGAGTTGACCACCTGGTGCGCCGCCAGCGCGACCGGCCCGAGCCCGGTGGCCACCCACACCGTCACCAGGATCGCCGCCCGCAGCGACACCGTCCGGACCAGCAGCGGGATGCCGGTACGCACCCCGGCCAGGATCCCGCCCGGCGCCGGTCGCAGCGAGGCCCCGGCGCGCCGTGCCCCGCGGACCACCACGACCACCAGCACCGCGCCCATCGCCAGCTGGGTCAGCGCGGTCCCCAGGCCGGACCCGGCGATCCCCAGCCCGGCCCCGTAGACCAGCACCACGTTCAGCAGCGCATTCACCGCCGCACCCGCCCCGGCCACCACCAGCGGCGTCCGGGTGTCCTGCAGTCCGCGCAGCGCACCGGTGGCGGCGAGCACCAGCAACATGCCGGGCAGCCCGGGGGCCGACGCCCGCAGGTAGTGCTCCGCCTGGGTCGCCACCTCCCCGCTCGCCCCGAGCGCGGCCACCGCCCACGGCGCCGTGACCAGCGCCAACGCGGCCAACACCACCCCGAGCCCGGCCGCCAGCCACAGCCCGTCCACCCCGGTCTGCAACGCTCCGGCCCGGTCGCCGGCGCCGAGCTTGCGGGCCACCACCGCCGTGGTCGCATAGGCCAGGAACACGCACAGCCCGACCACCGTGACCAGCAGCGTCGAGGCGAGCGACAGCCCGGCCAGCTCGGTGGTCCCCAGCCGCCCGACGATGGCCGAGTCGATCAGGACGAACAGCGGTTCGGCGATCAGAGCGCCGAGGGCGGGCACCGCCAGACCGAGGATCTGCCGGTCGACGGTGGACGTGGGGCGTCCAAAGGGTGAAATCGCGGTCAACTTTCTGGTGTCCACATCGGTGTACGGCGTTGTCGCCGGTCAGAACGGGCGACCCGCGGCCGTCGTCCACCGTTCTCCACAGCTGTGTCCACGGCCTGTGGACAACTGTAGGAGGGCCGTCCACAGCCTTCCACATCGTCGTCCCCAGGCCCTGTGGACGACTCGTTTGCCGGGCCTGGCCGCAGGCACCTAACCTCGCGAAGGCGCCGGCGGGAGTGTGGGCGGCCCCGGGTACAACTGGTGCCCTGGCAGCACGCGCGAGGCGGGGGAGAGGACCACAGTGTCGATCGAGGAGCTCGAGTACTCGGCCCCGGCCGACCCCGGCCGCGGTGGGGCGTACGACCGCACCCCGCCGCAGGACCTCAACGCCGAACAGTCCGTGCTCGGCGGCATGATGATCTCCAAGGACGCCATCGCCGACGTGGTCGAGCAGGTCCGCGGCGCCGACTTCTACAAGCCCGCGCACGAGGCGATCTACGACGCGATCATCGACCTGTACGGCCGCGGCGAGCCCGCCGACGCCGTCACCATCGCCGACGAGCTGACCAAGCGCGGCGAGATCGGCCGGATCGGCGGCGTCTCCTACCTGCACACCCTGATCAGCATGGTGCCCACCGCCGCCAACGCCGGGTACTACGCCCGGATCGTGCGCGAGCGGGCCGTCCTGCGCCGCCTGGTCGAGGCCGGCACCAAGATCGTCCAGATCGGCTACGCCACCGACGGCGGCGACGTCGACGAGCTGGTCAACAACGCCCAGGCCGAGATCTACGCCGTCTCCGAGCGCCGCACCACCGAGGACTACCACCGCCTCGGCGAGGTCCTGGGCGGCACCGTGGACGAGATCGAGGCCGCCGGGCACCGCGGCGACGGGATGACCGGCGTCCCCACCGGCTTCGCCGACTTCGACCGCCTGACCAACGGGCTGCACCCCGGGCAGATGATCATCATCGCCGCGCGGCCCGCTATTGGTAAGTCGACGCTCGGCATCGACATGATCCGAGCCGCTTCGATCAAGCACAACATGACCTCGGTGGTGTTCTCCCTGGAGATGAGCCGCAACGAGATCACCATGCGACTGCTGTCCGCCGAGGCCCGGATCGCCCTGCAGAAGATGCGCACCGGGCAGATGGGTGACGAGGACTGGCAGAAGCTGGCCAGCACCATGGGCCGGATCTCCGAGGCCCCGCTGTTCATCGACGACTCCCCGAACATGTCGCTGATGGAGATCCGCGCCAAGTGCCGGCGGCTCAAGCAGAAGCACGACCTCAAGCTGGTGATGATCGACTACCTGCAGCTGATGAGCTCCGGCAAGCGCGTCGAGTCCCGCCAGCAGGAGGTCTCCGAGTTCTCCCGTGCCCTCAAGCTGCTGGCCAAGGAGCTCGAGGTGCCGGTGATCGCTCTCTCGCAGCTGAACCGTGGCCCCGAACAGCGTGGCGACAAGAAGCCGCAGATGAGCGACCTGCGTGAGTCCGGGTCGATCGAGCAGGACGCCGACATGGTGATCCTGCTGCACCGCGAGGACGCCTACGAGCGCGAGTCGCCCCGGGCCGGCGAGGCCGACCTGATCGTCGCCAAGCACCGTAACGGCCCGACGGACACCATCACGGTGGCGTTCCAGGGGCACTACTCGCGGTTCGTGGACATGCAGGCCTGACGGTCCGTCCTGCCGCCGTTCGCCGAGTTCGGGAGTCGACGGGTGGTGCTCGCTGCTCCGGCTATCGCCTCGCCTGGCCCGGCAGCTGGATCACGGTGACGAACGCCGCCTCGGGGACCTCGACCTGACCCGCCGGGTGCAGCGCCCCGGTCCCGGGATCGACGGCGTACGCGCGCACGAGCCCGGCCGGACGGTCGGCCAGCAGCAGGAAGGTCCCGGTCGGGTCGAACGCGAAGCTCCGCGCGGCGAGCCCCGGGTGGATCGAGGCTGCGAGCTCGACCGCCCCGAGGCGGCGAAGGACGTCACCGTCGTGACGGAACCACGCGAGAGAGTCCTCGCCGCGGTTGTTCACGTACACCAGGCCACCTGCGGGGTGGACGCGGACGTCGGCAGGCTCGTTGGTCCGGCCCACCGGACCGGCCACGGTCGAGCTCTTCGTGAGCTCCCGCAGCACGCCGGTGGCCTGGTCGAACTCGAGGACGGCCAGCTCGGAGGACAGCTCGTACGTGGCGTACAGCAGTGCGGTGGTGGGGTCGAAGGCCAGGTGCCGCGGCGCGGTCTCGTCGCCGGTGTGCAGCTCGTGCACCAGCTCCAGGGAGTCACCGAGCCGGTAGACCCGGATGCGGTCCGTCCCCTTGTCCCCGACGAGCAGGAACGCGCCGCTGGGGTCGATGACGGCGCTGTGCGCGTGGGGCGCGGACTGGGCGTGACCGCCGGCCTGCAGGGAGTTGTTGGGGTCCAGCCCGTGCCCGGCCATGACCTGCACGTCGGTGATCCCGGCGAGGGAGCCGTCGGGTCCGAGCCGGTAGACCACGACGGTCGAGTCGTCGTAGTCATAGCCCGCGACCCACGTGCCGTCCGCGGTGCGCGTGACCTTCTCGACGTGGTCGAACCCGCCGTGGTTGGCGCTGACGAGCAGCCCGCGCGCCCCGTCGAGCGCGAGGTAGGTGGGGAACGGCCCGGGCGTCACCACGGTGTTCAGGACGGTGAGATGCCCGTCGGTCGGGTCGACCGCGAAGGCGTGCACCGCAGCCGGTGCACCCGCGGGGCCGCGGCCGTCGGTCTTGCGCTCGTCGACGGCGTACAGCGTGCCCCGCTCGGGATCGTGGATCAGGTAGCCGGCCTCGGTCGGCTTGCCGACGTGGCTGGTCGGGGTCAGGCGCAGGGTGGCGCCGTCACGTTCGATGCTCAGGACCGTGATGCCACCGGCCGTGGTGTCGCCGGTGTAGGAGCCGACGAACGCGACGAGCGGCTGGTGAGTCGGGGTGCTCATGCCCCGTCCTTTCTTCAGATGCGAACTCGGGGCGGGCAGATGGCGGACGGCTGAGGCCGCTCCACCTGCCCGCCCTGGCGGTGCGGTGGTGCGCTCGGCGGCTACACGCGCGCCGGGTCCTTGACGGGTACGACGATCCGGCTGGAGTCATCGTCGCGCGGCGCGCGGAACCTGGTGGCCCACAGGACCGTGGTGGCGACCGCGGCGACGATCGGCAGGATCCACATCGGCAGCCAGTCGGAGGCGGTGGCGTCGGCGTTGGTGCTGACCACGGAGTTGTAGACGAACCCGGCCACGATGGAGCCGATCGAGGCGCCGAAGCCCTGGATGACTAGGATCAGCATGCTCTGGGCCTGCGAGGCGAGCGCGACCGGCGCGACCCGGTCGATGTACATGGCACCGACGATGACGAAGAAGTCGCTGCAGATGCCGTGCAGGGCGATCGCGCTGATGGCCAGCCAGTTGCCGTTCTCCGCGGCGAGGGCGAAGAGCACGAACCGCACGCCCCACATCGCCATGCCGGTGAGCAGGACCCACTTCATGCCGAGCTTCTTGAGCAGCACCGGGATGACGACGATGAACAACACCTCGGACGCCTGCCCGATCGCCAGGACGCCGGCGACGTTCTCGATGCCGAGCGCGGCGAGGAAGGGCGAGGCGTAGGAGTTGTAGGTCCCCAGTGAGATCGAGGTCATCAGCGCGCAGATCATGAAGACCCGGAAGCTCGGGTCACGCAGGAGGACGAACGCCTTGGAGCCCACGATGTCGCTGATCGTGAACCGTGCGCCCTTGGCGCCGGGCGGGGTGGACGGCAGCGTGAACGCGTACAGGCCGAGCGCGAAGCTGCCGACGATGGTCAGGGTGAGCGCGTCGACGGACGCGGACAGCCCGAGCCAGCCCACGGTGAGCCCGGCGGCGACCCAGCCGAGCGTCCCGAACACCCGCACGTACGGGAACATCCGCTGGTTGGCGCCGAGGTGGCGCAGCGCGATCGAGTTCGAGAGCCCGACGGTCGGCTGGTAGAAGATCTTGTACGCGAAGATCAGCCCCAGGACGAGCGCGCCGTTGCCGGCACCGATGGCCTGCGGGATGAAGATCATGACCGCGCCGCCGACGATGTGCGCGAGGCCGAGCACCTTCTGGGCGGACATCAGACGGTCGCCGACGGCGCCGAAGGCCATCGGCGACATGATCGCGGCGATCGCGGTCAGGGCGTAGGTCGTGCCGACGATGGTCGGCAGGTCGTACGTGATGAGGATCAGGCCGAGCGTCGCGGTGAACGTCCCCGGGACGAAGAACTGCAGGAACATCATCAGGATCAGCCGGAACGGGACGGCGCGGCCGGTCGGGGGCGTGCTCGGGGCCGTGGCGTCGTCGACTACCTCGGTGCTGAGGGTCGTGGCGGTCGGCTCGGGGGTGCTCGTCATTGAGGTCGCTCCATGGTGCTCTCGCCCGATGGTGGGCGCGGGTGCTGGGGCAGCCGGCGTGGCCGACGCGGGTGCGGCCCGGGTGCCGCGCGCACCCGGCCCGGGTGCGCGCGGCGGGTCGCCTGCGAGGTCAGGCGCCGATGAGCCGGCGCAGCATCTCGTGGTGGCGGCGGACCTGGTCGACCTCGTCCATGAGCAGCTCGCGCTCCTGGTCCTGGTGGTAGCGCTGGCCCTCGTACTCGGTGTTGATCCAGCCGTCCCAGCCGGCGGCCTTGAGCGCGGCGATCGGGGCCTCGTAGTCGATGGTCGCGTCGTGGTACTCGCCGGGTCGTCCGGGGATCTCCGACATGTGGTTGAACTTGCCGTGGATGTTCACCACGAAGTCGGCGAGCTCGCCGAGGGTCTGGGCGGACGTGTTGGAGAACATCAGCGCCTCGGCGACGGTGGTGTAGTCGACGCGCTGCGGGTCGGGGACCCGCTCGTCGGCGAACCGCTTGATGCCCTCGAACGCGTCGGCGAACTCGGGGGTGCGCTCCCCGGTGGTCAGGAAGCGACCGAAGTCGGCGCGCAAGTTCCCGGCGGTGGCGTAGGACAGATCGACGTAGCCGAACCCGGCGTCGCCGGCGCGCAGCAGCTCGGAGAGCTCCGAGGCTGCCTTGGTCGCCTCGGGCTGGGCGCCGCGCCGCTCGAACAGCGCCAGCTGCACCTCGGAGGGCGCGAACTGGAAGATGCCGAAGTCCGGGACGATGCCCAGGTGGCGGGTGCCGGCCTTCTGCGCGTACTCGACGATCTCGGTGACCTGGCCGCCCTCGAGCGGCATCGGCTGGTGGATCTCCTTGCCGAGTCGGATGTCGAGCTCCTCGGCCAGCGGCAGGACCATCTTCATGATCTCGAACGGCACGATCGACAGGACGCGCACGTTCGAGAACCCGAGGCGCTTGGCCAGGCGCAGGTCGTGACGCAGCCGCTCGGCGCACTCCTCGTACGTCATGACATGGTCGCGGAACTGCAGGACGTCCATGCAGACGTCCATGGTCACGGGGGTCGTGCCGTAGGTGTCCATCCAGGAGAACCAGCGGGAGACGAACTCCTCGCCGGGGTCCGGGTAGCGCAGGGACATCTCGTCGACGATCTCGATGCCGGTGGCGCCCTCGAGGTTGGTGCCGACCTCCCGGATCTCGTCCTCGAGGGTCAGCTCCTCGAGGAACTGGGCCTGCTGGTAGCTGTAGAGCGACACGCCACGCTTGATGGTCATCGGCGCACCACCTCCTTCTCGTCCTGCAGCGGCAGGGTGTACGTGACGATGTAGGGCGTCTTGTCCGACCCGGCACCGGTGCCCGGCTTCGGCGGGTTCGCCACCCACTCCTCGTCGGTGGGCTGGTACCCGTAGGCCGCGAGGACGGACTGCTGGAACCGGATGGTGTGGTCGCCCGGGGTGAGCCCGCCGGGCGCGGCGACGTGCAGGATGGCCTCGTCCGGGTAGTCCCAGTGCTCCCAGACCCGGGTCGTGAGCTCGGCGAACGTGCGGGGCGGCTTGCCGTTGATCTCGAAGGTCTGGGCCTCGACGGGGTACTCGACCCCGTCGATCTCCAGGAAGTAGCCGTTGTGCAGGGAGAGGTAGCAGCCGCGGTAGTTCGCGTGCTTGACCGCCAGGGTGAACCCGATGATCTGGTCGCCGACCCGCTCGTTGCGCAGGCTGTCCGCGCGGACAAGGAACCTGTCGAACACGGTGTCGTCCTTTCTTCGGTGGTGCTGTTTCGGGGGTCAGGAGGCGGCGAGTGCGGGCGCCGGCACGTCCGCGCTCCACCGCTCGACGCCGACGTGGCGGTCGTAGCGGAAGAAGCCGATCCAGAGGATCGCGGTGAGGACCGCGGCGCCGATCGGGATCCACCACAGCGGCGTCCACGCGGCGGCGCCGAGCGTGGCCTCGTGCGGCGCGATCGCCCGGCCGTAGACCTCGCCGGAGACGAAGGAGCCGATGAAGGCGCCGATGCCGGAGACGGCGAGGATGAGCAGGTTCTGCGCCTGGGACTGGATCTCCAGCGGGGCGACCTGGTCGATGTACATCGCGCCGACGACCAGGAAGAAGTCGTTGCAGATGCCGTGCAGGCAGATGGCGACCACGGCGATCCAGGCGCCGCCGTTGGCCGCGGCCAGGGCGAACAGCGCGAACCGCACGCCCCACATGACCATGCCGCCGAACAGCGCCCACTTGGTGCCCAGGTGCTTGATGACCCACGGGATGGTCAGGATGAACACGACCTCGGAGAGCTGGCCGAGGGCCAGCACGCCGGCGACGTTCTCGATCCCGAGGGCGCCGAGGTAGGTCGCGGCGAACGAGTTGTACACGCCCAGGGAGACCGCGGTCAGCAGCACGCAGACGAAGAACACGACGAAGTTGCGGTGCCGGAACAGCTTCAGCGCCTGGGCGCCGATGACGTCGCCCAGCGAGAACTTCGCACCCTTCGCCGGCGGCGGCGTCGCCGGGAGCGTGAACGCGTAGACGCCGAGCACGAGGCTGGCGATCGCGGTGACGAGGAACAGGTTCGGCGAGGCCGACAGACCGAGGGCCCCGACGAGCAGTCCGGCGGCGGCCCACCCGAGGGTGCCGAAGACCCGGATGTACGGGAACAGCCGGCCGTTCGCGCCGAGGTGGCGGAACGCGATCGAGTTGGCCAGGCCCAGCGTCGGCTGGAACAGGAGCATGTAGCCGAAGATCAGCGCGAGCACCAGGGTGCCGTTGCCGGACGTCACGACCCCAGGCAGCAGGAACATCAGTGCGCCACCGAGCAGGTGGGCGGCCCCGAGCACCCGGTGCGAGGAGAAGAACCGGTCACCGAGGGCCCCGAGGAACATCGGGGAGACGATCGCGGCGACGGCGGCGAGGGTGTAGGCGGTGCCGATGATCGTGGGCAGTCCGTTGCTGGCCAGGACGAGCCCGAAGGTCGCGAACCACGAACCGAAGACGACGAACTCGAGCAGCATCATCGCCACGAGGCGGATGCCCATGGCCCGCGCCGGGGCCGGGTGATCGAAGGTGGTACCAGTGGTCGTGGGAGACGCGTGGGACGGCGTCGTCGCGTGTCCGCTCATCGTTGAGCTCCTCAAACCGTTTGGGATCCGAAGGATCGGGAGGGAAGTGCGCTCAACCTAGGCGAATGATCGGAACACCAGCAAGGACGCTCTGCCGGAACCCTTTGACTTACGAACGGTTGTGCCTCAGGCGGAAGGCGCGGCGCTCTCCGACGCCCAGGCGGGCAGGTCGCTCAGGCCCTGTCCCGCCTCGGCCAGCAACGCCGCGACGCCGCCGAGCATGGCGGGGCGCTGGTGCAGGTGAGCGGGGCGGAACCGGGTGGCCGGCGCGACCAGGCGCAGGTTGTTGACGGCCATGGTCGAGGCGAGGGGCTCGAACAGCAGGCGCCCGGCGGTGCCCAGGCTGCCGCCGATCGCAATCACGCTCGGGGCGACGACCTTGGCCGCGTTGGCGAGCGCGCGCCCCAGGTGACGCCCCGCCTCGCCCACCACCCGCTGACACGCGGGGTCCCCGTCCCGGGCGCCGGCGATCACGCTGCGCAGCGAGTCGCGGGACGCGTGCGACGCGTGCAGCTGCGCCAGGATGGCCGCCTCGGAGACCAGCGTGGTCAGGCACCCTCGGCTCCCGCAGTAGCAGACCTCGCCGGACGGCTCGAGCACGATGTGCCCCAGCACGCCGGCCATGCCGCTGCCGCCGTGGTAGATCGAGCCGTCGATCACCAGGCCGCCCCCCACCCCCTGCCCGGCGTGCACGTACAGGAAGTCGTCCACCCCGCGACCCACGCCCCAGCTCCACTCGGCGAGTGCGGCGAAGTTCACGTTGTTGTCGACGAGCACCTCGACACCGAGGGCGCGCTCGAAGGTCGCGCGCAGCGGCACGCCGCGCCACTCGGGCAGACGGTCGGTGACCCACCCGGCGACGGCGCCGCTCGACCGCTCGATGGGCGCCTGGACCGCGACGGCGACGCCCCCGACCTGGTCCAGAGGCGTGCCGCTCGCGTCGGCGACCGCACGCGCGGCCTCGGTGACCGCCTCGGGCCGGCTGCCGGGTACGAGCACGTCGAACCTGTGTCCCTGGGTGAACGCGTAGGCGCTCGCTCGCACGGCGTCGTGCATGACTTCCGCGGCCACGAGCGTGGTGGTCGAGGACACCAGCGCGACATGCGCCTCGCGCCCGTTGACCGGCCTGATCTCGGCACGGCCGTCCTCGCGCAGCGCCTTGACGATCGAGTTGACGGTCGCCGGCGCCAGCCCGGTGCGGCGGGCGAGGGTGGCCTGGGACGTCGGCCCCTCGGCTCGGAGACTGTCGAGCACCCGTGCGACGTTCGCCGAGCGCGAGGACGAGGTCCGGCGCTGCGTGGAGGCGGCGGGTGCGGGGGCGGCCGGTCGAGTCGTCACGGGTGCGATCCTCCCTGAACGGAGCGGGTCCGCGATTGCCGCGAACGTTCGCCTTTCGTAGGATACCGGCCCCATGAGCCCTTCGAGCGGTCGACCAGTCGCGCGATGGCGTCGTTTCGGGCACTCGTGGGGCCGTGAGGTCCTGGCGTTCGGCCCGCACGCGCACGCCCACTGGCCGGCCGTGCGGGTGGGCCTCAGCGTGTCGATCCCGCTGGCGGTGTGCGTCGCGCTGGGGCGCCTGGATTGGGCCCCGTACGCGGTGTTCGGAGCCATCAACTCGGCCTATGGCAAGCAGCTCGACTACGGGCCGCGCCTCCGGGCACAGGCCGGGATGGGGCTCGCTCTCACCGCGGCCGTCCTCGCGGGCACCGGTGTCGGCATCTCCGGAGCCGGCTCCTTCCTCACGGTTGCCGCGATGGCCGCGTTCTCGGCGATCGGCAGCGTCCTCGCACGGACCCGGGGGTGGCTTCCCGTGCCCTCGCTGTTCCTGGTGTTCGCGGTCGGGACCCTGTCATCGTTCCCGCACGCCGTCGGCGACCTCGTCCTGGCGCTGCTGCTGCCTGCCGGGGCGGCGACGTTCGCCCTCGGGCTCGGTCAGGTGGGCCGGTGGTTGCCGACGTCACGACGCCCGCGCCAGCCGGCGCCGGCGCGAGTCTCGCTGCGGGCGCACCTCTCCCAGCTGACCGGCAGGTTCGACCTCCTGACGCACGCGCTCGGTCCGCTGCTCGCCGGCTCGGTCGCCCTCGTGGCCGGACTCGGTCACCCGTACTGGGCTGCGGTCACCGCCACCGTGCCGCTGGCCGGCTCGACCCTGGCGGCTCGCGCGAGCCGCGCCACGCTGCGCGTCGGCGGCACGCTCGTCGGGGTGCTGCTGGCGTACGCACTGCTGGCGGGCGATCCCTCGCCGTGGTTCCTGGTCGGCGCCGTGGCGGTGCTGCAGGTGCTCACCGAGCTGTTCGTCGCGCGGCACTACGGGATCGCGGTCATCGCCATCACGCCGATGGCCCTGATCCTCACCCGCCTGGGCGGAGGCACCGCGAGCGTGGATCGCCTCGTCTCGGACCGGGTGGTGGAGACGGTGCTCGGTGCCGCGGTCGCCCTGGCGGTGCTCGTGGCCGTCCGGCCGCTCGAGCTCGCCGCGCTCAGGCGCGGCGCCGCTGGTCCGCCGCCTGGTAGTACACGACCGGCCGCTCGGGCAGACCGAACAGGTAGTTCTGCACCAGACGGGCCGCGCCTGTGATGGTGCTCCCTTCGGGGTCGGCGCTGATCACGATCTCGACCGCGTTCGTCGCGATCGGCTGGGCGCGGGCGTAGATCGCCTCGCGCACACCGGCGAGCAGCGGCTGGCCGGCCTCGGCGACGTCCCCGCCGAGCACGATGGCAGCCGGGTTGAGCCCGGCGACCAGCACCGACAGCACGCGGCCGATCTCGCCCCCGGCGTCGCGCGCCGCCCGCATCGCGGCGGGGTCGCCCTCGTGCACCAGCGCCACGACCTCGACGGCCTCCGTGACGTCGACGCCCTGCTCACGCAGCGTCATCGCGATGCCGCGCCCGGACGCGAACGTCTCCAGGCACCCCACCTGCGCGCACCCGCACGGCCGCTCCCCAGCGGCCTCGACCGGGATGTGCCCGATGTCGCCGCCTGCGCCCCTGGCCCCTTGCACGAGCCGGCCGGCGGCGATCACACCCGCGCCGATGCCGGTGGCGACCTTCACGACCAGCAGGTCCTGCTCGTCCGGCCAGCGCGTGACCCATTCGCCCACCGCCATCACATTGACGTCGTTGTCCACGATGACGGGCACCGGGAACGTGGACCGAAGATGGCCGGCGATGTCGTAGGAATCCCACCCGGGCATCAGGGGCGGGGCGGTCAACGTGCTGGTACGGGGGTCGACCGGCCCGGGGACGCCCAGGCCGATGCCGACCACGGAGCCCGCCGGACGACCGATCGCGTCCAGCTGGTCACCGAGCGCGCGCACGATGAGGTCCAGGACCTCGACAGGACCACGGCGCACATCCAGCCTCAGCCGCTCCTGCCGCAGCACCACCCCGGTCAAGTCGGTCATGGCGACGAGCGCGTGCCGGGCGCCCAGCTCGACGGCGCCGATGACGCGGGACTGCGTCGCCATCGCGAACCGCGCCGAGGGGCGGCCGCGACCCAGGCCGCCGCTCGCGGGCAGCTCGGTCACGAGCCCGTCCTCGATCAACTCGGCCAGCCGCAGGGACACCGTCGAGCGCACTCGTCCGGTGAGCTCGGCGATCTCGGTCTTGGTCCGCGGCCGCCCGTCGCGCAGCACGCTCAGGATGTCGGAGCTCGGCATCGCATCCATCAGGTCACCTCCCCTCCTGTCGGTCCACGTCGATTTACGTCGATCGTCGCCAGATCCTACGACCGCCGCATGCCCACACCATTCGGATCTCGGCGGATCCGGGCTCGTGCTCGTTGCATTACGTCGAGACCCGACATTACCGTCATCGGCACTCGCCGGATGTGGCTCCGGCGGCGCCCATCCGTTCACCACCACAAGGGAGTGGCTCATGGCCAAGCTCCGCGTCGGCATCGTCGGCCTCGGGTACATCGGCACCAACAAGCACCTGCCCGGTCTGGCGACCCAGGCCGACAAGGCCGAGGTCGTCGCGTTCTGCGACCTCGAGGAGTCCAAGGCGCAGGCCGCCCGGGACGAGTTCGGATCCGCCGACGCGTACGTGACCACCGACTACCGCGACCTGCTGGCGGACGAGTCGATCGACGTCATCCACGTGTGCTCGTGGAACACCACGCACCGGGAGATCACGGTCGCCGCGCTCGAGGCCGGCAAGCACGTCATGTGCGAGAAGCCGATGGCCGTCACCGGCAAGGACGCCCGCGAGATGGCCGAGGCCGCCCGCCGCACCGGCAAGAAACTGTCGGTCGGCTTCCAGTACCGGTTCCGCCAGGACGTGCAGTTCCTCAAGGCCGTCGTCGACGAGGGCCGCCTCGGCGAGATCTACGCGACGAAGGCGCACGCGGTGCGTCGTCGCGGTGTGCCGACCTGGGGCGTGTTCACCGACAAGGAGAAGCAGGGCGGCGGCCCGCTGATCGACCTCGGCGGACACGCGATCGACCTGACCCTGTGGCTCATGGACAACTACGAGCTCGAGTCGGTCACCGGCGTCGTGAACTACAAGCTCGGCGACAAGCCCGAGGGCAACATGGGCGGCCCCTGGAACCCCGAGACCTACGACGTGGAGGACTCCGCGTTCGGCTTCGTGCGGTTCACGAACGGTGCATCGATGTTCGTCGAGGCGTCCTGGGCGCTGAACGTCCAGGACTCCCGCGAGGCGTGCACGACGCTCAGCGGCACCGAGGGCGGTGCCGACATCGTTCAGGACCGCAGCGACTACGCGGTCACGCTCAACAACATCCAGGGCGGTCGGCAGGTCCTGACCCGCCCGGAGGCCGGCGCGACGTACTTCGGCCCCGGCCGCAAGGCGATGAGCGGCATGGAGGCGATGGCCGCGATGGAGGCGTCGCAGTGGCTCGACGCGATCATCAACGACACCGAGCCCCTCGTCACCCCGGAGCAGGCCGTCGTCGTCACCGAGGTGATGGACGCGATCTACACCTCCGCCCGCACCGGGCAGCCGGTGTACTTCAACCAGAGCTGAGGCTCTGCACGCCGGGTCCCGGGGCGCCGACCGCCCCGGGACCCGGTTCCCGGCTCGACCCCTGACACCTCCGCGACGCCGGTGGTGTCCACGTCAACGGAGACCACCATGGCAAACCTCGACAAGCGGTACGACGCGCTGGTCATCGGGTCCGGCGCGGCGGGCAGCATCGCCGTCAAGGAACTGACCGAACGCGGCCTGGACGTCCTGCTGCTGGAGGCCGGACGCGACATCACCGAGGCCGACTTCGTGCCGCCGCCGCCCACCGAGCCGCGCTCCATGAGCATCGACCTCGGCGGCCGCCTCCAGGCAGGTCTGCGCGGTCAGTACGTCCAGGCCCGTCGCGCCATGTTCAAGGCGCAGACCAGCCCGTTCCTCGTCAACGACCTCAAGCTCCCGTACTCCACGAAGCTCGGCCAGGACTTCCTGTGGATCCGGGGGCGTCAGCTCGGCGGGCGCCTGCACTCCTACGGCCGGGTGCTGCTGCGGTCCTCCGACCACGAGTTCAAGGCAGCCTCCCACGACGGGCACGGCGAGGACTGGCCGATCTCCTACGCCGACCTCGCCCCGTACTACGACCAGGTCGAGGAGTTCCTCGGGGTCTATGGCACCACCGAGCACCTGGACCACCTCCCCGACGGTCACTACCGCGGCCCCTCGAACCTCACCCAGGCCGAGCAGGTCTTCAAGAAGACCGTCGAGCATCAGTGGCCCGACCGGCACGTCGTGCCGTGGCGCTACGCCGCCCCCAACCCGCACCGGGTGCCGCTGGGCATCGTGGCCGCACGCGAGACCGGACGCCTGACGACCCGCACCGACGCCGTCGTGCAGCAGGTCACGATGAACCGCCGGACCGGACGCGCCGACGGCGCGCTGTTCGTCGACCGGCTGACCAAGCAGCAGCACCGCGTCTACGCCGACGTGGTCGTGCTGTGCGCCTCGGCGATCGAGTCCGTCCGGCTGCTGCTGAACTCCGCCGGCCCCGGGCACCCGGACGGGCTCGGCAACTCCTCGGGCACGCTCGGGCACTACTTCATGGACCAGACCCCGAGCCTGCTGTTCGGCGACGCACCGGACTTCCCCGGGTCGGAGGACGTGGACGTCGCCCCCGCCGACACCTACTACGCGCCCGCCGGCGGGGTGTACGTCCCGCGGTTCCGGAACCTGCACGGCGATGAGGGCCGAGGGTTCGCCCGCGGCTGGACCGTGCAGGGCACGGTCGGGCGTCAGCCGGTCCCGGACGGCAAGCCGGGCGTCGTCGGCCTGATGGCGTTCGGCGAGATGCTGCCGGCGTACGGCAACACCATCTCCCTGCACCACTGGCGCAAGGATGCCTGGGGTGTCCCGATCCCGAAGATCGGCCTGACGGTCACGGACAACGAGCGCGCGCTGATGCGTGACCAGGTCGCCGGACTGCGCGCCATGGCCGAGGCGAGCGGCTACCGGGTCAACTTCGCCGGGTCCGCGCTCGGGCTGGACAGCCCGAAGGTCTGGCCGGACGCCGATCCGTTCAGCCGGGCGATCTTCCGCGCGGCGTTCAAGAAGAGCGTCGCGATGGGTGCCGCGATCCACGAGTGCGGCGGTGCCCGCATGGGCTCGGACCCGGCCACGTCCGTCCTCAACGAGCACAACCAGTCCTGGGACGTGCCGAACCTGTTCGTCACCGACGCCAGCGCCTACGTCTCCAACGGTGGCGTCGGCCCGACGCTCACCATCATGGCGATGACCGCACGGGCCTGCGAGTACATCGCCACCCAGCACGCCGCGGGCGAGCTGTGACGCCTCTCCTCACCTCTCCGGGAGCTTTCGCATGAGTCGCATGATCACCCTGTTCACCGGCCAGTGGGCCGACCTGCCGTTCGAGGAGGTCTGCCGCCTGGCCTCGGAATGGGGCTTCGACGGCCTGGAGATCGCCTGCTCCGGCGATCACCTCGACGTGTTCGCCGCCGCCGAGGACGACGACTACCTCGCCGCGAAGAAGGCCACGCTCGAGAAGTACGGCCTGCAGGTGTACGCGATCAGCAACCACCTGACCGGGCAGGCCGTGTGCGACGACCCGATCGACGAGCGGCACCGCGGCATCCTGTCCGAGCAGACCTGGGGCGACGGCGACCCCG
Source organism: Cellulomonas denverensis (assembly GCF_012396125.1). Classification (GTDB taxonomy): domain Bacteria; phylum Actinomycetota; class Actinomycetes; order Actinomycetales; family Cellulomonadaceae; genus Cellulomonas; species Cellulomonas denverensis. The sequence continues at coordinate 63,349 of NZ_JAAXOX010000015.1, forward strand.
AGGGCGTCCGGCAACGGGCAGCCGAGGAGCTGAAGGTGACGGCGATCGCTGCCCGCCGGCTGGGCGCGAAGGTCGTCACCGGGTTCACCGGTTCGAAGATCTGGAAGTACGTCGCCATGTTCCCGCCGGCCACCGAGGAGATGGTTGCCGACGGCTACCGCGACTTCGTCGAGCGGTTCACCCCGATCCTCGACGTGTTCCAGGAGAACGGCGTGAAGTTCGCGCTCGAGGTGCACCCCTCCGAGATCGCGTACGACTACTGGACCACCCGGCTCACCCTCGACGCGATCGGCCGGCCGGAGGTGTTCGGGATCAACTTCGACCCGAGCCACATGAACTGGCAGCAGATCGACGCCGCCGGCTTCCTGGTCGACTTCGCGCCGCACATCCTGCACGTGCACGCCAAGGACTCCAAGCGCCGGTTCAACGGCCGCAATGCCCCGCTCGGCTCGCACCTGCCGTGGGGCGACCCGCGCCGCGGCTGGGACTTCGTGTCCGCGGGCCGGGGCGACACCGACTGGGAGGCTGTCTTCCGCACGATCGGCACGATCGGCTACGACGGCCCCGTCTCGGTGGAGTGGGAGGACGCCGGCATGGACCGCCTGACCGGCGCCCCGCAGGCGCTGGCCTTCGTGCGCGCCCACCTGCACACTCCGCCGAGCGCGGCGTTCGACTCGGCGTTCTCGAACCGGTAGGCGGCCAGGGGCACGACGCCGAGGGTCTGACGATCGGGGTCGAGGCCGGCGGACCTGACCCGGGCCCGGACCCTTCGGGTTTCGAACGGTCCGGCGATCGTGTGACGCCCGGCCACCTCACCTGCGCCTCCGTCGAGCCGAAGGTTCTGGACGACAGAGTCGTTGAGGGAGAGCGGAGCGCGTGATGGGCAGCTGGTTCGAGAACCGGTCGCTGCGGACGAAGGTCGCGGCCGCGGTCCTGGCGTCCACGGCGACCGGGGTCGTCGTCGGACTCGCCGGTATCGGCGCGGTGCGCCAGCTCAACGCCGACTCGGCAGAGGCGCAGCGTTCGAACTTCACCGTCATGCAGGCCGCGGGGTCGCTCGCCGAGAACGTCGAGGCGTTCAACAAGGACCAGAACGCGCTCGCGCTCTACCCGGCGCTCGAGGACGCACTGACGACCAATCTGGAAGCGGACCGGGCCGCGGTCGACGACGCGCTGCAGGTCCTGCAGACGGAGCTCGCCGCCGACGCGGAAGGACGCGAGCTCGTCGCCAAGACGGCCGCCGACTGGCAGGCGTACGTCGAGTTCGTCAGCGTCGACCGGTCGGGTGACAGCGCCGAGGAGCTCGCGGAGTCCTCGAAGGAGTACCAGGCGCTCGGCGACGCGGTGGCGTCCGACCGCGCCGCGCTCGAGGACATCTCCGCCCAGCGGCTTGCCGAGACCCTGGACCGCGGCTCCGACCTCGCCGTGCAGCGGACCGTCCTCATCGCGGCGCTGCTGGTGGCCGGTGCCGCCTTGAGCCTGCTGATCGGCGAGTGGGTGGCCCGCCGCGTGCGCCGGACCGTCACCCAGGTCACGCGGCTGGCCGAGGGGCTGGCGGAGGGTGATCTCACCCGTTCATCCGGCGTGACCACCCGCGACGAGGTCGGGCGCATGGCGGCCGCGCTGGACGCGGGCGTGGGGCGCCTGCGCGACGTCGTGGTGCAGGTCGCCGGCACCGCGACCACGCTGCAGCACGCCGCCACCGAGCTGACGCTGGTGTCCAAGACCCTGGACGAGGCGGCCCTTGCCACCTCCGCCCAGGCCGGATCCGTGGCGGCCGCCTCCTCAGGCATGTCCCACGACCTGCAGACCGTCTCAGCGGGATCGGCGCAGGTCGGCGCGGCGATCAGCGCGATCAGGTCCTCGACCCATGAGGCGGCCCAGGTCGCGGCGCAGGCCGTGGACATGGCGGTTGCGACCAACACGATCGTCTCCCGGCTCGGCGACTCGTCCTCGGAGATCGCGACGGTGGTCAAGGTCATCACCTCCATCGCCGAGCAGACGAACCTCCTGGCGCTCAACGCGACGATCGAGGCGGCCCGGGCAGGCGAGTTCGGCAAGGGGTTCGCGGTCGTCGCCGGCGAAGTCAAGGAGCTCGCGCAGGAGACCGCGAAGGCCACGGAGGACATCGCAGGCCGGGTGCAGTCCATCCAGACCGACACGTCGGGGGCCGTGTCCGCGATCGGCGAGATCTCCTCGATCATCGAGCGCATCAACGGCATCCAGCTGACCATCACCTCGGCGGTCGAACAGCAGGCGGCGACGACGCACGAGATGAGCGGCACCCTGTCCCGGGCCGCCGGCGGCGCCGACGGGATCGCGGCATCGATCGGGGACGTCTCGGCCGCGACGCACCGGACCACGGAGTCGGTCAGCACCGCGCGCGAGGCTGCCGACGGGCTCGCCGCCACGGCGGACGAGCTGCATCTGTTGGTGTCTCAGTTCCGCTACTGACCCTCAGCGAGGTGGCGTGCTCGCCGGCGCGCGCTCCGCACCCTCGTGCGTCCCGGTACCCGGCGCGCGGCCGGTCACGCGTCCCCGCAGTTCCCGCCCCGTGCGCCCTCGATGCTCAGCGGCGGCCCCGTGCTGCTCACAGCCGGCCCTCACCATGCCCTGGGCGATCTCCGCCCCGGGCTGCAGACGTGGGGTCGCGGTTCGTGCACCGTGAAGTGAGGGCCAGATGCTCGAGTCCAACGGTGGACGTGCCAGGGGTACTCGGGGCAGGGGACCGTTCGGGCGACTGGTCGCCGCGGGCACCGCCGTCGTCCTGGGAACCGGAACCTTGCTTGGTGGTGCGCTGATCACGGCTGCACCCGTGACGGCGGAGACGACGACTCCGATCCTGGACATGGCCAACAACCAGGTCCTGCCGTCTCCGTTCGAGTATGACGAATACAAGCTGTGGGGCGGGCGGGCGGACTTCTCCTACACCTACCCGCTGACGGAGAACTCGGCGCAGGGCGTGGTCAGTGGCTCGCGCCGCGCCCCGGTGATGACCGTGGGTGCCCGGATGCTGTCGGGTGAGCCGATGTCGACCCTGGCGGTCGACGGTGGCGGCCTCAATGGCGAGCGCACGCCGCGGTTGTACGCCTGGAGCTGGAACGCGAGCCGCACGACCTCGAGTTGGCCGTCCGGCTCTCCGACGTCCTCCGCCACGAGCTACATCCCGATCGCTTCCTACGACGACGGCCAGACGACCGGCAAAGCGCACTTCGTGCCGCTGCCGAGCGTGTCCTCGGGCCTGAGCACCTCCTACGACTACTGGTCCGGCGGCGAGGTCTACCAGAAGACCGGCGAACTGTATCTGTCGTCGGGTGAGTGTGCCGGTATCAACCGTTCGTTCCGGGTGGCGATCTATGACCCGTCGACGGGGACCACCCGTGGGTCGGCGACGTTGGTGCCGAACACGGGTGCGGACGACATCTTCGGCACGACCGACCCCTGTGGCAACAATGGCTATGTCGCGTCGGACATGGCGATCGACGCCGAGGGGAACTTCTACATCCTGGTCCGAGGGGCGAGCGACCGGCAGTACCTGGTGCGGGTGGTGCCGGGTGAGGACAAGGCCGAGTGGCGCTACAACGTCGTGGGCCAGCTGCAGACCAGCACCGGCAGCGCGTTCACGAACACCAACGGGTTCTGGGGGATGGCCTTCCACAACGGCAATCTCTACCTGCAGGGCGAGACGGCCAGTCGGCAGTACCGGTTCGACCCGCTGTCGCTGCGGCTCCAGGACAGCAGCTTCACCGACCCGGCCCAGACCCAGGACCTGGCGGCCGCCCAGACCGCCCCGGTGCTGGACGGTGTGGTCTACGACGACGCCAATGGCAACGGGGTGGTCGACGCCGGTGAGACCGGCCTGGCCGACCAGACCGTGGCGCTGTACGACGAGGACGGCGCGCTGCTGGGCACCCGCCAGACCGACGGCGCCGGCAACTACTCCTTCATCCTGAACGCCATCGGGACGGACTACCACGTCCGCCTGGTCCAGCCGCAGGTCAACGGGGTCAACGCCGTGCAGACCCATGCGGCCGGTGGTTCCAGCGGTCCGAGCAACAGTGTCACGGCCCGGTGCGCCGGAGGGGATCTGACCAACACCTCTGGCGCGTGCTCCGGGCAGTTGGCCGGACCCGCGGCGGACCCGGCGCTCGGTGCGCTCGGCAGCACGGTGGACCTGGACGCGATGCCGATCCTGACCACCGCGACGGTGCGCACCGCCAACGAGGTCACCACGGCCGACTTCGGCGTGCACGCGACGACCACCGCCTCCTGGGGTGACGCGCCGTTCTCCTCCACCGCCGCCCAGCAGGGTCCGCGGTTGTACGACTACGACGGGACCGGGTTGCGGTTGGGCGAGACCCGGGGCGACTACGCCGACGGGTCGACCGCGAACGACCACGCCACCGACGACGGGGTGAGCATCGCCGGGCCGAACGGCGCGGCATCGCTGGCGAACGGCGTGCTGGCGGTCGGCGGGCAGTACGACCTGCTCGGGCAGGTGCAGGGCGGCGGCGCCGAGCAGGCGACCGTCTCGACCTGGCTGGCCCGGACGAACGGGGCCACCGACTTCCGGACCGGCGCGATCGCGGCGACCGGCACGGCGGGGACCGCGGCGGCGCACTATCCGTACGCGGGTGCCGGGGACGCCGCAGTGTCGCTGACCGTCCCGGACAGCACCGGTGACCTGTCGTCCACCTGGCTGCGCGCGGCGGTCAGCGATCAGGCCCTCGCGGATCCGGACAACACCGCCTCGGCCTATCAACCGGCGAAGGGGTCGGCCGAGGCCGCCTCGAACCCGTGGGTGCTGCGCGGCGAGGTCGAGGACTACCAGGTCCACGTGGCCCAGGGCGTGATCCGGATCGCGGCGACCAGCCAGGGCCAGGTCGCGGACGGCGACTACGGCTACGAGCTGACCGGCCCGGTGTCGACCACGGCACCGTCCAGCACCTCCGCCACGGTCCGCCCGGCCGAGGCGGACACCCTGACCTATGCCGACTCGGTGCACGCGCTGTCGGCGCTGGGCGAGGACGTGACGGTCACCGCGACCACCGTCCCGGCCCGGTGGGCCCCGACCTCCGCCCGGGTGGTGGACACCTTCACCGGTGCGACCGTCGAGGGCGCGACCGTGGACCTGAGCACCGGCGCGGTCACCGTGCCCGGCTCGGCGCTGGCCCGGGGTGCGGACGTCACGGTGGAGTTCAGCTACGCCACCGGCCCGAACGCCTCCGCCTCGTCCTGGCAGGTGCTGCCGACCCGGGTGGTGGCCGACGGGGTCGCCGAGGCCACCGCCACCGCGACGATCCGGGACGGCCGAGGGCTGCCGTACTCGGGCGCCGAGGTGTCGTTCACGGTGCCCGAGGGGGTGGAGCTGTCTCCGGTGACCGACCACGGCGACGGGACCTACACCGCGACCCTGCGCAGCACCACGGCGATGGATGCCACCGTGCAGGCCTTCGTGGCGGCCACCGACGGGGTGCAGCCGCTGCCGGACTCGCCGCGAACCGTGACCTTCGTCGCCGGTGAGCCGGCGGTGGGTGAGGGGCTGTCGTCGGTGAGCATCGACGACCAGAGTCCGCGTGCCGCCGACAACCAGGCGTACCACCTGGTCACGGCCGTGCTGCGCGACGCCCACGGCAATGCGGTGACCGGGGCGCAGGGCGCGCTCGCCGGCACCGGCCCGGCCGGGGTCACGGTGGACGCCTTCACCGAGGCCGAGCCCGGGGTGTACAACGCCCGGGTGCGGTCGACGGTGGCCGGCTCGCTGCCGGTGACGGTCAGCTACGCCGGGAGCCTGGAGCTGGGCACGGTGACCGCGGTCTACGCCGCCGGTGGCCCGGACCTGAGCGAGGGCGCGTCCGCCCTGCGGGCCGAAGCCACCGGCGATCGCGGGGTGTCCGACCCGGCGACCGTCTCGGTGGGCGATGCCGAGCACGTGCACACCGCCGCGGTGACGCTGGTGGACGCCCAGGGCAACCCGGTGCCCGACTACCCGGTCGACTTCGCGGTCTCCGACCCGGCGCTGGTCGGTCTCGGCGGCAGCATGACGGTCAGCACCGACGCGGACGGCGTGGCCCGGCTGCACCTGGCGACCTCCACCTCCGGCACCTACCTGGTGACCGCCTCGGTGGGCGGTCAGCCGGTGCTGCCGGCCGCGGGGGTGCGGTTCACCTTCGTGCCCGGCGCCGCGGTCACCACCCCCGGTGGCACCGAGATCGGCGCGTCCACCGGCACCCGGCCGGCCGACGGGCAGACCTCGCACTGGGTGGAGGTGCTGGCCAAGGACTCCTTCGGCAATGCCGTGCCCGGTGCGCAGATCGCCTTCGCGCTGCCGCAGGGCCTGACCGCGGCCGGTTCCGTCTCCGGGGTGACCGGTGAGGCCGGGACCCTGCGGCTGCTGGTCACCAGCACCACTGCCGGGAGCTACCCGGTGACCGCCACCGTGGACGGGCAGCCGATCCAGAACGGCAGCCCGGCGACCGTGACCTTCGTGGCCGGCACCGCCTCGGCGACCGCGTCCAACTGGTCGGTCACCCCGGATGGCGCACTGCCGGTCGGCGAGCAGTTCACCGCCACCGTGCAGCTCAACGACGCGAGCGGGAACCCGGTCGGCGCCGGTGAGGAGGTCACGTTCAGCGTGCCCGCCGGGGTGTCGGTGATCGAGTCCGGGCCGTACCTGACCGGCGACGACGGCCGGGTGGTCGTGCACCTGACCTCCACCGTCGCCGGCCGGTACGAGGTGTCGGCGCAGCTCGGCGGCCAGCGGATCGGGGCGGCCCGGACGCTGGAGTTCATCGCCGGGGCCCCGGTGGTCGGCGACAACGGCTCCGCCCTGTCCGCCTCCACCGGTGCGGTCGAGGCCGACGGCGAGCGCACGCACTGGATCGAGGTCCTCGCGGTGGACGCCTACCGCAACCCGGTGCCGGGTGCCGAGGTCGCCCTCGCGCTGCCGCGGGAGCTGATCCTGGTGGACGGCGCGGCGACCGGATCGACCGGCGCGAACGGCCGCTACCGGGTGCTGGTCGCCTCGACGGTGGCGGGCAGCCACCAGGTGACCGCGACGGTGGCCGGCCAGCAGATCACGGCGGGCAGCCCGGCCACGGTGGTCTTCGCCGCCGGTGCGCCGGATGCCGGCCGGTCCAGCTGGTCGATCACCCCGGACACCGCGCAGCCGATCGGAGCCCGGTTCACCGCGACCGTGCAGCTGAACGACGCCACGGGCAACCCGGTCGCCGCCGGTGCCGAGGTCGCCTTCACCCTGGCCGACGGGCTGCGGATCGTCGAGCAGGGCCCGTACCTGAGCGACGGCTCCGGCCGGGTGGTGGTGCACCTGACCGCCGACCGGGCCGGGAGCTACCCGGTGTCCGCGGCGGTGGGCGCCGACCGGATCGGCACCGAGCGCGAGCTGGTGTTCACCCCCGGTGAGGTGTCCGCCACCGAGTCCGGGCTGACCGCCACCACCCCGGTGCTGGCCGACGGCCGGGCCACCAGTGCGGTGGTCGTGACCCTGCGCGACGTGAACGGCGACCCGGTGGTCGGCACGCACGAGGTGCGGGTGACCAGCACGGTCGGCTCCGTCGGCACCGTGCGTGACCTCGGCGACGGCAGGTACACCACCACCATCAGCTCGCTGACCGCGGGCCGGGCCGAGGTCGGCTTCGTAGTGGACGGGGTGGCCGGGGTGCCGACCGCGGCGGTGGACTTCGTCGCCGCACCGTCGACCCCGGTGCTGGACCCGTCGAACGGCTGGCAGGTCACCGGGCGGATCGATCCCGGCGCCACGGCCCAGCTGACCGATGCCGACGGCACCGCGCTGACCGGCACGCTGGCGGTCGACCCCGAGGGCGGCTTCGTGTTCACCCCCGTGGAGCGGCTGGCACACGGCACCGAGGTCGTGGTGACCGCGGTGGACGGCCACGGCTTCGAGTCCGACCCCGCCTCGGTGGTGGTCGACGCGAAGAACCCGGCGCGTCCGGTGGTGCCGCCGACCAGAGGTGTGGTGGTCGAGGTCCGTGAGGTCGAGGAGGGTGCGACCCCGTCGATCCGGGACACCGCGACCCAGCAGGTGATCCCGGGTGAGTGGGAGAACACCGGTGGTGGCATCTGGCTGTTCACCCCGGACGTCCCGCTGACCGAGCAGGACTCGACCGAGGCCGTGGTGACCGACCCGGCCGGGAACGAGTCGGAGGCCGCACCGGTGGTGGTGGACACCACCAAGCCGGACGCCGCCGTGGTGCCGCCGACCAAGGGTGAGGTGGTCGAGGTCGAGGGTGTCGAGGAGGGTGCGACCCCGTCGATCCGGGACAAGGAGACCGAGGAGCCGATCGAGGGCGAGTGGGAGAACGAGGGTGGCGGGAAGTGGACGTTCACCCCGACCACCCCGCTGCCCGAGGGTGAGACCGCCGAGGTGGTGGTGACCGACCCGGCCGGGA
>NZ_JAAXOX010000016.1 GCF_012396125.1 Cellulomonas denverensis
GACTTCGCGATCAACCAGGTGTCGATCAGCCCGGAGCGGGCCGAGAACCTGGACTTCTCCTCCTCGTACTACGACACCGCGCAGGCCGTGGTCACGGTCGAGGGCAGCCCGGCGGCGGGACGACGACGGGCGCGGCCGCGGCCGGTGCTCCGACGACCCGGCCCGCCGGCGGCACCTCGCGGCGCGCGTTGCGGGGTGGCCCAGTGTCCGCCGTGGGCCCGGACGGGCGCACCGCGGAGCAGGGTGGCGCGCCGTACCAGGTGCCCGGCATACAGCCCGACGCGCCCGCGCGCACCCGCCGGTCGATCCGGTCGACCGACCCGGTGACCGGCGGCGCCGACGGACAGGTCCCCGGCGCACGTGCCACCGGGACGCCGAGCGGCGCAGCTGCCGAGCGCGCCCCGCAGGCCGGACGATTCGCCGGGACCACGGGTGACGCCGGTGCGCCGGCCGGAGCCCCGGGCCGCGCGGCGGGACCGGGCGGGGCCGCGGGTGGTGCGGCAGGACCTGGTGGGGCCGCGGGCCGCGTGGCGGGACCGGGCGGGGCCGGGGGCGGCGCGGCAGGACCGGGCGTGGTCGCGGGCTCGGGTGCCGGCACCAGGGGCACGACCGGGCCGGGCGCTACCTCGGGTGGCGCGATGGGACCGGGTGCTGCCATGGGTGGCGCGACCGGACCGGGTGCTGCCACGGGTGGCGCGACGGGACCGGGTGCTGCCACCGGGAGTCCCGCGGGACCGGGCGGAGCCACGACCGGTGGCGTCTGGGGGCGCGGCACGGCCGCGGGAGCCTCCGCCGGAGCTCCGGCGGGTACGCAGAGTGGCGCGGGATCGGCCGGGGCCGCGAGCAGCGCCGGTGGGCCGGCACGGCCCGCTGGACCGGCCGGCGCCGCAGGACGCGCAGCAGGACCGACCAGGGCTGCCGGGGGTGCCGCCGGTCCGGCCGGTGCCACGGGAGGCTTCGGGGGACCGGCCAGTGCCGCGGGCGGTGACGCCGGAGCTGCCGCCGCGCGCGGTACGCAGACCGGGGTGGCTCCCGGAACCGGCGCCACGAGCGCGCCGGGTGCGCCCGGGCGTACCGGGCCCGTCGCCGGTGTCCCGGGCCAGGCCCCAGGCGTCTGGGGCGCGGGCGCCGCTCGAGCGGGCCAGCCCGGTGGTACGGCCGCGGGATCGACCGCGCAACCGGCCTCGGGTGCTCCGGCCTGGGGCCGGACCTCTGCCGCCGGGACGAGTGGTGGGCCCGGTGCCGCCGGAACCCCGGGTGCCGCCGCATCCGGTGCTGCGGCCACCACCACCTCGTGGACCCCGGCGGGCACCGGCGCGGACACCACCCCGGCCACGACGCCCGGCGGCGACGCCCCGGCCGACCCGTCGCAGGGCGGCGAGGAGGTGCCGGACTGGCGGTCGCTGCTCAAGGCGATGGCCCCGCCGCCCGGCCCGGCCCAGGAGCCCGCCGAGACCGGCAGCATCCCGGTCGTCGGGAAGGACGAGAACACCGACGAGGTCGCCGCCGTCGACACCGAGGTGCCCGAGCGGATCCGGCGCCCGCTGCCGTTCACCTGGTTGCAGTGGATCATCCTGATCGTGGTGTTCTTCGTGCTCGGCTTCCTGATCGTGCTGGTCGCCAAGACCGCCGACATCGGTGCCACCGGCGATGTCGCCCCGGCGTTCGCGCTGGCCGCGGACCTGCTGCCCAGTCCACTGACCTGATCCACCCACCCGATCCACCCCGAGGAGACCCGTGTCGGCATCCGACCGCGCGATCGACCTGACCATCGCGGCCGCCCGCGCCGCCGCCGACCTGAAGGCGGAGGAGATCATCGCGCTGGACGTCAGCGAGCAGCTGGTGCTCACCGACGCCTTCCTGATCGCCTCCGGCACCAACGAGCGCCAGGTGAACGCCATCGTGGACGCGGTCGAGGAGGCGCTGCACAAGCTCGGCGCCAAGCCGCTGCGCCGCGAGGGCCGTTCCGAGGGTCGCTGGGTGCTGCTGGACTTCGGCGACGTGGTGGTACATGTCCAGCACGCCGAGGACCGGGTGTACTACGCCCTGGAGCGGCTGTGGAAGGACTGCCCGGTGATCGAGCTGCCCGCAGACCTGCACGGTCCGGACGACGACGGCACTGAGGGCACCGAGGGCACTGAGGGCACCGAGGACCCGCGGTGACCGCCGGGCGGGTGGTGCTCTGGCGGCACGGGCGCACCGCCTGGAACGCCGGTGCCCGGTTGCAGGGCCAGTCGGACATCCCGCTGGACGAGGTCGGACTGTGGCAGGCCGCCACCGCCGCGCAGGCACTGGCCGCCCAGCACCGTCCCGCCCGGATCGTCAGCTCCGACCTCGGCCGCGCCCACGCCACCGCCCAGGCCCTGGCCGACGTGACCGGCATCCCGGTCCAGACCGATCAGCGGCTGCGCGAGCGCTCGTTCGGGGTCTGGGAGGGTCTGACCGCCGAGGAGATCGACGCCGGCTGGCCGGAAGAACAGAAGGTCTGGCGGGCCGGGGGGCACCCGGAGGGCATCAATGCCGAGACCCGCGCCACCGTCCAGTCCCGGGTGGTCGAGGCAGTCGAGTCGCACGCCGCGGACCTCGGCCGGAACGACGTGCTGGTGGTGGTCTCGCACGGCGCCGCGATCGGTGCCGGGCTGACCGGCCTGCTCGGGCTGCCCGCCGAGTGGCGCGGCCTGTCCGGGATGGCGAACGCGCACTGGGCCGAGGTGGTCCCGTCCCGCCGTGGCCACGACCCGGCCTGGATGGTGCAGGTGCTGAACTTCGGGCCGGTCTGGGCGTCCTCGGACTGGAACTCCGGACCGGACACCGAGGCCGCCACCCTGGACGAGGAGGTCCGCGATCCGGCGTGAGCCGGGTCACCGGAGCCGATTGGCGTTTTGCCTCGCCGATCACCTATGCTCGTACACGCCCGCACGGCGGGTGATGAGGCAAGATCCCTGCGGATCGCGGCTCATGGGGCTGTGGCGCAGCTGGTAGCGCACCTGCATGGCATGCAGGGGGTCAGGGGTTCGAGTCCCCTCAGCTCCACCCACATCGGAAGGGCCGGTCTTCGGACCGGCCCTTCTGCGTGGGTGGCGTTCCCGCCCCCGCAGCGGTGCCGAAGGGAGGGCCGGTGTCCGAGTTCCGGCGCAGCACGCGGCTGCCCCACCTGGAGGCCCGGCGCTCCAGCCAGGACACCTCCTGCTACCGGGCGCACTCCCACGACACCCTGTCGATCGGCCTGGTCGAGGCCGGTGCGACGGTGCTGACCGGTGCGCTCGACGGCGCGATCCGGCTGGGGGAGGGCGACGTGGTCGTGATCCCGGCCGGGCACGTGCACGCCTGCAACCCCGCGGCCGGTCGCTGGCGGTACCAGATGATCCACCTGGACCAGGACTGGGCGGCCGCCCTGGCGCCCGAGGCGACCGAGCTGTTCGACGGGGTGCGGGTGTTCCGCCGGCCGGACCTGCCCGCCCTGGTCGATGCGCTCGGGGACGCGATTGCCGCGGACGTGGACGCCCCGGTCCTCCGGACGCGGACGCAGGCCGTGGCGACCGCGCTGGACGCCGCAGCGCCCGCCCATGTGGCGCCGGAGCGGGCGGACCCGGAGTTGCTCGACCGGCTGGCCACGGTCCTGCACCGGCTCGGAACCGCGGAGACCAACCCGGCGCTCGACGACCTCGCCGCGTCGGTGGGCATGACGCGATCCCAGCTGGTCCGGGCGATGCGCCGCGTCACCGGGCTGTCCCCGCTGGCCTGGCGGCAGAACGCCCGCGTGATCCGGGCCCGGCGGATGCTCCGCGCCGGCCGGCCGATCGCCGAGACCGCGCACGCGCTCGGGTTCACCGACCAGAGCCACTTCCACCGGGTGTTCCGGGCGCATGTCGCCGCCCCGCCCGGCGCCTACCGGGGCTGACCGCCCGAACGTACAAGACCGCGACCGTGGCCGGCCGGGATGCTCGGCGGCGAGATGGAGCAGTTTCTCGCGGTGGCCGCCGCGCACTTCCTGGCCCTGCTGATCCCCGGCGTCGACTTCTTCCTGATCGCCCGGACCTCGCTGGCGCACGGCTGGCGCAATGCCACCGGCGCGTGCCTGGGCATCGCCGCCGCCAACGCGCTGTTCATCACCGCCGCGTTCTGCGGGGTGTCGCTGATCTCGCACCCGCTGGTGCTCGGGATCGTGCAGGCGGCCGGCGGTGGGTTCCTGATGGTGATCGGGGTCGCGTTCCTGCGGTCCAGCCCGGTGGCCGACCTGGGCCGGGCCGAGGGCGTGCAGGCGGCGACCTGGCGCAGCAGTGCCGGGCTGGGTCTCGCCTCCGGGCTGCTCAACCCCAAGAACGCGCTGTTCTACCTCAGCCTGGCGGCCGTGGTCGGGACGGTCGCGCCGCTGACCCGGGTGCTGTACGGCGCGTGGATGGTCGGCGTCGTCCTGCTCTGGGACGTGCTCGTGGCGGTGGCGCTCGGGTCCCGGCGGGCGCTGGCTCGGTGGGGGCGGGTGCTGCCGTGGCTGACCCGGATCGCCGGGGTGTTCCTGGTGCTGTTCGGCGGCGCGATGCTCGTGACGCTGGTGGTCCAGCACCGGGGGTGAGCGCTCCGCCTGGCGTACGATCGCGCCCGTGGCGACGGTGGTGGCGAGACGACCCGGAACGGGTCTGCGCCGCCTGCTGGCCGGTGGACTGCTGGTGGTTGCCGTGATCGTCGGGCTGCTCACGATGCACGCGCCGGACCCTGGCGGTGCTGACCACGCCGCGGCCAGCGGGCATGCCGCCCTCGCCCTCGACACCGCCGCCGGACGCGCCGATCACACCGGTCGTGCCGCCGCGGCCGTGCACGCCGCCCGGGCCGGTGCTCCGGTCGCCACGGTGCTCGCGGGGCTGCCGGGGCAGACCGACTCCGGCGCCTCGTGCATCGGGTGCGGGACGCAGGGGCACACCGGGCAGGCGATCGGCTGCCTGCTGATCCTAGTGCTGGCGATCCTGCTGCTGCCGGCGCCGGGCCGGGCATTCCTGCGGGGCGCACCCGCGCGTGCCGGTGCGGGGTGGTGGCCGGTGGGCCGGATCGCGGTGCCGCGACCACCGTCGTTGGCGGTGCTCTGCATCAGCCGGACCTGAGGGGTGGCAGGACCCGGTGCACCCGCACCGTGGTCCCCGCACCATCGCGCCGCGCTGCCCGCGGTGCGACCCACCCACCACGTTCGGAGTACCCGATGACCATGCGTGCTGCCGCGCCCGCGGCCCTTGCCCTGTCCACCGCTCTCGTCCTGGCGGGCTGTTCCGCCGGAACGACCGATCCCGCCGACGCGGACGTGATGTTCGTGTCGATGATGGCCGTCCACCACGAGCAGGCGATCGAGATGAGCGACGTCCTGTTGGCGAAGGACGACGTCGACCCGGAGGTCGCCGACCTGGCCCGGGAGATCCAGTCCGCCCAGGAGCCGGAGATCGACCAACTGCGCGGCTGGCTGGCGGACTGGGGCGTCGATGATGCCGACCAGGACATGGCCGGGATGGACCACGGCGACGGGATGGTCGCCGACGACGACCTGGCCGCGCTCGACGCCGCGGACGGTCCGGCGGCCTCCCAGCTGTTCCTGACCCAGATGATCGAGCACCACGAGGGTGCGGTCGAGATGGCCCGGACCCAGATCGAGGACGGCACCGTGCCGGAGGTGACCGACTTCGCCCAGACGGTGGTCGAGGACCAGACCGCCGAGATCGAGCGGATGCAGTCGATGCTCGGCGACACCGACACCGACACCGACACCGCCGCCCTGCTGGACCGATACGACCTCGGCGGGCTGGACGCGGCCGGGGTGATCGACCGGCTGGACGCCCTCCCGGTCGACCAGCGTCCCACCGGGCTGATGGCCTCGGTGCGCCCGGACGTCCTGCTGCTCAGCGACCAGGACACCGCCGCGGCCGAGCTGCCGATGCCGACCGGCCGGGTGTACGTGTCGGTGGCGCCCTACCGGGAGCAGACCCACGACTGCTGGTTCCACAGCCTGACCACCTGCCGCGGCGAACTGGCGAACACCGAGGTCCGGCTGACGCTGGTCGCCGACGACGGCGAGGTGCTGGTCGACGAGACCTGGACCACCTTCGACAACGGCTTCACCGGGCTGTGGCTGCCGCGGGGGATCGAGGGCGAGCTGACCGTCGAGGCGGATGGCCGGACCGGCACCGCTCGGGTGTCCACGGTGGGCGATGAGGACGCGACCTGCGTGACCACCCTGCGGCTGAGCTGACCGGACCGCTCGGCCGCTCCTCTCCGCGGTGGGGGAGCGGTCGAGCGCCCCGCGGTGCTACCGCGCCCCCGGCCACCTCAGGTGCTGCGGGTCCACCGCCGCCCGGGTCGCCCGCAGCGCCTCGTCCACGTTGTCGTAGCGCAGCTGCGCCACCCGCATGAACAGGAAGTCGACCACGGCGAGCTGGGCCATCCGGCTGGCGAGGGCGGCCGCGCGCAGGGTGGCCTCGCGGGCCGGGGTCTGCAGCACCTCCTGGGCGGCGCTGCCGATCGGTGAGGCGGGGTCGTTGGTGACCGCGACGGTGTAGGCGCCCGCCCGGCCGGCGACCTCCAGGGTGCGCAGCACGTCGACGGTGCCGCCGCTGAACGAGAACGCGATCGCGGTGGTGTCCTGGTCGGCGAGCGCGGCGTGGGTGAGCTGGACGTGGGTGTCGATGGACTGCAGGCACATCAGGCCGATCCGCTGCAGTTTCTGGGTGAGGTCGGTGGCAGCCAGGCCGGAGGCGCCGACCCCGAACACCGCGACGTGGTGGCCGGCGGCGACCCGCTGCGCGACCCGTTCCAGGGCGGCCAGGTCGAGGGTGCGGGCGGTCTGCTCGATGGTGCGGGCCTCGTGGAAGGCGACCTTGCCCACCATGTCGGCGAGGGTGTCCGAAGCGTTGAGCTGACCCTCGGCGATGTCCGAACGTTCGAGTTCGACCGCGCGGCGGGAGAGCTCCTGGGTGAGCCGGACCCGCAGGGCGGGGAAGCCGGAGAAGCCGAGGGTCTTGGCGACCCGGACCACCGACGCGCGGGACACCCCGGCCCGGTCGGCGAGCGAGGAGACGGTGGCGCTGAGGGCGGCCTCCGGGTCGTCCAGCAGGGCGGCGGCGACCCGGCGTTCGGCGGGGCCGAGCCGGGGCAGGGCCGCGCGGATCGCCTCGAGCGCGTCGTCGGGCATGACACCTCCGGGAATGGTCCGCGGCAAGTCTGGCACACCAGGATGACACGATGTTTGACCAAGCGCCCATCAGCTGGAACGATGTTTCACGCACCGCCGACAAGGGAGTTCACGTGCCAGACCTCGACGCACTCAGCACCACCGAGGCGCAGAACCCGCGCACCCGCCGGCTCGACGCGATGTCCGTCGAGGAGCTGCTACGGGTGATGAACGCGGAGGACGCCCGGGTCCCGGACGCCGTCGCCCGGCAGATACCGCAGATCGCCGGAGCGGTCGAGCTGGTGGTGCAGGCCCTGCGCGCCGGCGGCCGGCTGATCTACCTCGGCGCCGGCACCAGTGGACGGTTGGGGGTGCTGGACGCCGCGGAGTGCCCGCCGACCTTCGGCACCGATCCGGGCCAGGTGGTCGGGCTGCTCGCCGGTGGTCAGGACGCCATGTTCCGCGCCGCCGAGGGTGCCGAGGACCGGGCGCAGGACGGCGTCCGCGACCTGACCGAGCTCGGCCTGACCGACCGGGACGTGGTGGTCGGGATCGCGGCCTCCGGTCGCACGCCGTACGTGATCGGCGGGCTGGACCACGCCCGGGCGGTGGGCGCGGCGACGGTGTCGATCGCCTGCAACCCCGGCGCCGAGGTCAGCCGGCACGCGCAGGTGGCGATCGAGCTCGACAACGGCCCGGAGGTGCTGACCGGCTCCACCCGGCTCAAGGCGGGCACCAGCCAGAAGCTGGTGCTCAACATGATCTCCACCGCGGCGATGGTCGGGCTGGGCAAGGTCTACGGCAACCTCATGGTCGACCTGCGCCCGACGAACGAGAAGCTGCTCGCCCGGGCGGTGCGGATCGTCCGGGAGGCCACCGACTGCGACGAGGACACTGCCCGCGCCGCCCTGGCCGCCGCCGACCACCACGCCAAGACCGCCATCGTCGCGATCCTGTGCGGCATCAGCGCCGATGCCGCCCGGGACCGGCTCGCGGCTGCCGACGGCTTCGTCCGCGGCGCCGTCGACACCACCCCGAACTGACCCATCCCAGCCCACCGACCCCTGCGAGGACGCACCGTGGACTACTCGAAGCTCAGCGCCGAGCTGCTGCCCCTGGCGGGCGGGTCCGGCAACATCTCCTCCTTCACCAACTGCATGACCCGGCTCCGGCTCGACGTGGTCGACCAGTCCCGGGTGGACGCCGACGCGATCAAGGCCCTGCCCGGCGTGCTCGGCGTGGTCGAGGGTCCGCAGTTGCAGGTGATCGTCGGCCCCGGTCACGCCCAGCGGCTGCGGGACGCCTTCGCCGCGCAGAGCGAGCTCACCCCGGCGGCGGAGGTCGACGACCCGGACACCGCGGACGCCGCTGCCGACCTGCACGCACTGGAGGCCGAGAACAAGGGACGGGTCAAGGCCCGGCAGCGCACCCGGGTGCACACGCTGTTCCGGCACATCGGGAACATCTTCATCCCGATCATCCCGGGCTTCATCGCCTGCGGCCTGATCTTGGCGATCGCGAACGTCTGGAAGCTGATCAGCCCGGATGTGGTGAACAACGCCTGGTACCTGGCGTTCGCGGCGCTGGGCGGCATCGTGGTCGGCGCGCTCAACCTGGTGGTCGGGTACAACACCGCCAAGGAGTTCGGCGGCACCCCGATCCTGGGCGTGATCGCCGGTGCGGTGCCCTACCTGCCGGCGCTGGGGGGCATCGTCGCCGCCGAGGGGGTCGAGGCGCAGCCCCTGACCATCCCGCTGTTCGGCGAGCTCAAGCCCGCACTCGGCGGCATCATCGGCGTGATCGCCACCGCCTGGGTGTTCACCGTGATCGAGAAGCAGGTGCGCAAGCGGGTGCCCGCGTCGCTGGACCTGTTCGTGGTGCCGGTGATCACGGTGCTGGTCGGCTCGGCCGCCTGCGTGTTCATCGTGATGCCGCTGTCCGCACTGCTGATGCAGGGGATCAACTGGCTGCTGATCGACTTCGCGCTGGAGCAGGGCGGGATCATCGGCGGCTACCTGCTGGCCTCGCTGTTCCTGCCGCTGGTCATGCTCGGCATCCACCAGGGCCTGACTCCGCTGCACGCCCAGCTGATCACCGACCACGGGTTCACCGAGCTGCTGCCGGTGCTGGCGATGGCCGGTGCCGGTGAGGTCGGGATGGCGATCGCGATCTACATCAAGACCAAGAGCCCGCGGCTGAAGGGCATCATCCGGGCCGCGCTGCCGATCGGTGTGCTGGGGGTCGGGGAGCCGCTGATCTACGGTGTGTCGCTGCCGCTGTTCTACCCGCTGATCACCGCCTGCCTCGGCGGTGGCTTCGGCGGCGCGTTCGTGGCCTGGGGGATGCAGGTGTCCGGCGGGTTCGGGGCCGGGGCGCTCGGGCTGTCCGGCGTGCTGATGACCGCGGTGATCTCCAACGGGCAGTGGCTCTGGTATGTCGGTGGCCTGCTGGTCTCCTACGTGATGGGCTTCCTGCTGACCTACTTCTTCGGGTTCAAGGAACACATGGTCGAGAGGCTGGGCTGATGCTGTTCTCGCTCTACCCGACCGACCCGGCCCCGGTGCGGTCGGCGGTGATCGACCAGGTGCTGCGCCGGGGTGGGGACGGGCCGGTGTTCACCTCCCTGCACCTGCCGGAGAGCGACGGCCTGGCCGAGTGGGGTGGGCTGTTGCACGACCTGCACCGCGAGCACGGCCTGCAGTTCTGCGGCGACATCTCCCCGCTCACCCTGGACCGGCTCGGCGGCGGGGACGCGGCGCTGGACCGGCTGCGGGACTGGGGACTGGCGGTGCTGCGGATCGACTTCGGCTTCGACCCGGCCGACATCCGCCGGATCGCCGAGCGCACCGGCTGCCGGATCGCGGTGAACGCCAGCACGGTGCAGGAGCCGGAGCTGGCCGCGTTGGCCGGGCTGCCGCTGGTCGGCTGGCACAACTACTACCCGCGCCCGGAGACCGGCCTGGCGCTGGACCACTACCTGCGTCAGGACCGGCTGTTCCGGGACCGCGGGCTGCCGCTGTTCGTCTTCCTGCCCGGCGAGGTCACGTTCCGCCCGCCGATCGGGGAGGGGCTGCCGACCCTGGAGCACCAGCGGCACCGCACGGTCTGGCGCAACTACCTGGAACTGCGCCGGCTCAGCCCGGACAGCACGGTGGTCTGCGCGGAGGGCGTGGTCGCGGAGGACCACCTGGACTGGATCGAGCACCACCAGCGCACCGGTGAGGTGACCGTGCCGCTGACCGGGCTGGACCCGGCGGTGCGGGACCTGGTGGCGGGGCCGCGCCGACTGCGGATCGACGGCGCCCGGTCGTCCTTCCGCCTGGAGGGCACCCGGGGGGACGGGGTGCCGGCCCGGCGGCGGAACGGCGATCTGCGGCCGAGGGGGAGCCTGCAGATCGACCTGCCCGCCGCCGGGCGCTATCAGGGCGAAGTGCACCTGATGCGCGAGGACCTGCCGCTGCACCCCTGGCAGTCCTGGGTGGGCGCGATCGCCGGCCCCTACACCGGGATCGTCGACGAGCTCACCCCCGGCCAGGTGATCCGCCCGGTGCCCTTCGAGCCCTGACCCGGAGCCCGCCGCGTCGAGGGCGCAGTTGCCGGTGGCCGGGCCGCCCTGAGACCACCGCGAACTGCGCCCTCGGCGCCGGACACTCAGCGGCCGGGCACTCAGGGCGGCCGGGAGCGGGCGCGCGGGTCCTAGAGTCGTCCCATGCCTACCCCTCCGTTCGTGCTGTCCCTGCGGGAGAAGATCGGTCACGACCTGCTGTGGATGCCGGGGGTGAGCGCGGTGGTGTTCCGCCCCGCCGAGCTCAGCCCGACCGGCCGGGAACAGGTGCTGCTGGTCAAGCGCGCCGACAACGGCCAGTGGACGCCGACCACCGGCATCATCGACCCGGGCGAGGAGCCCGCGATCGCCGGTGCCCGGGAGGTGCTGGAGGAGACCGAGGTGGTCGCCGAGGCCGAGGCCCTGGTCTGGGTGCACACTCTGCCGCCGATGACCTACACCAACGGCGACCGGTCGCAGTACCTGGACCTGACATTCCGGTTCCGCTGGCTGTCCGGTGAACCGGGCCCCGGCGACGGGGAGAACTCCGAGGCCCGCTGGTTCCACCTGGACGAGCTGCCGGCGATGTCGGCGGAGATGGTCGCCCGGATCGAGCACGCCCGTACCCCGGAGCGGGGCTGCCGGTTCACCGCATGACCGAGCGGGCCCGGGGGCTGGTCGTCGCCGGCTGCCTGACCGGGGCGACGCTGTTCTGGGCCGGCAACTACGTGGTCGGTGCGGCCGCGGTCCGGGAGCTCAGCCCGGTGTCACTGACCGCGCTGCGCTGGGCGATCGCGGCGCTGCCGCTGGTGGTGATCGCCCAGCTGGTGGAGCGGCCGGACTGGCGGGCGGCGCTGCGGACCTGGCGGCGGCAGCTGATGCTGGCCGTGGTCGGGATGATCGGCTACGCGCTGCTGGTGTACTCGGCGTTGCAGCACACCAGCAGCGTGAACGCCTCGCTGGTGAACGCGCTGAACCCGGCACTGATCGCGCTGCTGGCCGCCGCACTGGCCCGCTCGGCGCCGTCCCGCCAGGCGGTGGCCGGGATGCTGCTCGGCCTGGCCGGGGTGCTGGTGGTGCTGACCCGGGGCCGGATCGAGACGCTGCTGTCGCTGCACGTCAACCTGGGCGACCTGCTGATGCTGGGCGCGATCACGGTCTGGAGCATCTACACCGTGATCGGCCGGTCGAATGCGGGCAGCGTGCCACCGATCACCGCCACCGCGATCCAGGCGGTGCTGTCCGCAGTGGTGATGGCCCCGTTCGCGCTCGCCGGCCAGGTGCACTGGCCCCGCACCGGGTCGGGCACCATGGCGCTGCTGTTCATCGCGGTCTTCCCCTCGCTGGGGGCGTACCTGCTGTGGAACCTGGGCCTGCGCCGGCTTCCGGAGCGGGCAGCGGGCACCGCCGGGGTGTACATGAACCTGATCACCGTGTTCACCGTGGCGATCAACGCGGTGCTCGGCTACCGGATCGGTGCGGCGCAGCTGGTCGGCGGCGCGCTGGTGCTCGGTGGGGTGCTGCTGGTGCACCGGGCCCGCCGATAGGGTCCGGAGCATGGAACTGCGCCGTTTCGCCCGCCCGGACCTGCCGGGGCTGTACCGGGTCTGCCTGCTCACCGGTCACGCCGGTCAGGACGCCACCGACCGGTACCGCGACCCGGATCTGCTCGGGCACCTGTACGCCGCCGCGTACCCCGCCGCCGACCCGGGGCTGAGCTGGGTGGTCCGGGACGAGCAGGGTGTGGCGGGCTACCTGGTCGCCACCGCCGACTCCACCGCCTTCGCCGCCTGGCAGGAGGAGCACTGGTGGCCGGAGCTGCGTGAGCGCTATCCGCTGCCGGGCACCGGGACCGAGGACGACCTGCGCGCGATCCGGACCATCCACGACGGTCAGACGCCGCGGGCCGAGGTGGTGGACCGTTACCCGGCGCACATGCACATCGACCTGCTGCCGCGCACCCAGGGCCAGGGGATGGGCCGCCGGCTGATCGAGACCGTCGCCGCCGAGCTGCGCAGCCGCGGGGTACCGGGGCTGCACCTGGGGGTGGCCGAGACCAACACCGCCGCGATCGCGTTCTACGACCGGGTCGGCTTCCGCACCTTCTCCCGCCACGACTGGGGCCGGGTGCTGGTGATGGACCTGGCCACCGCGTAGGTTGGCCGCGGGCGACCGGGGGAGGGACCGACGTGAGTGACACCGGCTACGGGGACTTCGAATTCGAGCGGCGGTTCTTCGTGCGCGAGCTGCCCGCCGAGCTGCTGAGCGAGCCGGACCCGGTGCTGATCGTGCAGAGCTACTTCCTGGCCGCCGACGGCTATGCGCTGCGCCTGCGGGTGCAGGCCGACGCGCTGCGGCTACCGCTCGGGCCGGAGGTGGACCCGCTGGACGTGCTGGAGCAGGTCGGCGACCGGTTCGACTTCTGCGCGGTCAGCCTCAAGGGCCCGATGAACGCCGGCACCCGGTACGAGGCCGAGCGGGAGATCGACGTCACGGTCGGGATCGAGATGATCCGGCGCGGCGGCGAGCGCCTGGTGAAGAACCGCTACGCCACCTGGCTGGGCCAGGACGGCTGGGTGATCGACGTCTTCGGTGGCGCGAACGCCCCGCTGGTGATCGCCGAGTGCGAGCGGTCCGGCCCGGTGACCGATCTGCAGATCCCGTCGTTCTGCGTCACCGAGGTGACCGACGACCCGCGGTTCGCCAACGACGGCCTGGCCGGCCGGCCCTACCGCGGCTGGGCGGACGACTTCGCGCGGGAGCTGGCCGCCACCGGCCCGCGGTTCCTCACCGGCTTCGGGCACAACGACCTGCAGCGCTGAGCCTCAGCACTCGACGACGTTCACCGCCAGGCCGGCCTCGCTGGTCTCCTTGTACCGGGAGGACATGTCCGCCCCGGTCTGCCGCATGGTCTCGATCACGGTGTCCAGGCTGACCACGTGCTGCCCGTCGCCGAGCAGGGCGATCCGGGCGGCGGTCAGCGCGGTCGCCGCGGCCACCGCATTGCGCTCGATGCACGGGATCTGCACCAGCCCACCGACCGGGTCGCAGGTCAGGCCCAGGTGGTGCTCCATCGCGATCTCGGCGGCGTTCTCCACCTGGCGGGGCGTGCCACCGAGCACCGCGGTGGTGCCGGCCGCGGCCATCGCGCAGGCCGACCCGACCTCGCCCTGGCAGCCGGCCTCGGCGCCGGAGATCGAGGCGTTCGCCTTGACGATCGAACCGATCGCGGCGGCGGTGAGCAGGAAGGTGTGCACGTCGTCCCGGCCGGCGCCGTGTTCGGCCACCAGGTAGTGCAGCACCGCGGGCAGCACCCCGGCCGCGCCGTTGGTGGGGGCGGTGACCACCCGGCCGCCGGCGGCGTTCTCCTCGTTGATCGCCATCGCCCACACCGCCAGCCGCTCCTCGGCGGCGACCCGCTCGCCCCGGGCGGCCCGCTCGTCCAGGGCGCGCTGGGCGGCGGCAGCCCGGCGGCGGACCCGCAGGCCACCGGGCAGCACCCCGTCGGCGCTCACCCCGGCGGCCACGCAGGCGCTCATCGCGGCCCAGATCGCGTCCAGCCCGCGGGCGGCCTCCGCCTCGCCGTGCAGCGCGACCTCGTCGGCCCAGGCGACGTCGGCGATCCGGCCCTCGCCGACCGCGGCCAGCAGTTCGGTGGCGGTGCGGTAGCTGGAGGGCACCGGGGTCGGCTCCGGCGGACGGGAGCCCGCGCGCAGGATGAAGCCGCCGCCGATCGACAGGTAGCAGCTGGCCCACAGCTCGTCCTCGCCGCGGGTGGCGGCCAGGGTGAGCGCGTTCGGGTGTCCGAGGTCGCGGGCGAAGGGCTCGAAGGCCACGTCCGCGGCGGTGACCGGGATGCCCTCGACGTCGATCGACCCCCCGGCGGACAGGTCCGCCCAGCGTCCGTGCACCAGCGCGGGGTCGCAGGTCTCCGGGGTCATCCCGCGCAGCCCGGCCAGCACTGCATCCGGGGTGCCGTGCCCGATGCCGGTGGCGGCCAGCGACCCGTGCAGCCGGATGTGCAACCGGTCGACGTGCCCGAGCAGGTCGTGCTCGCGCAACTCGTCGACGAAGGCGCGGGCCGCGCGCATCGGGCCGACGGTGTGCGAACTCGACGGGCCGATGCCGATGGAGAACAGTTCCAGCGCGGAGACGTAGACGCCGCTCACGGTGCTCCTAGTTCCAGATGGTGAGGGCCAGCTGAGCCACGGTCGAGGCCAGCAGGTAGGCGGAGGTGATCGAGACCAGGCCGACCGGGATGATCTTCCACCCGATCGCCTTGAGCATCGGGAGATCCTTGCCCAGGCTCAGGCCCGCGGTGCTCAGCACCAGGGTACAAACGCCCAGGAAATCCACCCGGTTGACCAGGTCCAGCAGCGGCTCCTGGATCGGCGACCAGGGGGTGGAGATCAGGGCGCCGAGCGTGATGACCAGGAACATCGCGCCCACCTTGCCCCGGGTCAGCCGGGACAGCGACAGCCCGATCGCGACCAGGGCGGCCAGCACCAGGAACCCGGCCAGCGCCCGCCAGTCCAGGTGCAGCGCCAGGCTGCGCGGGGCGACCGCGTTCACCAGGAAGCCGGCCAGCACCAGCACGGTCAGCACGGTCCAGGTGGCGATGCCGACCGGCGGGGCGGTGACCACGGCAGGTGCCGGGGCGGTGGCGGCGGGTGCGCGCAGCTGCTGGCGACGGGTGAGCAGCTGGTAGTACTTCTCGGCCAGCGGCAGCGCCACGTACATCCCGACGTACACCCCGAGCAGGCTGGTGATCACGTTGGAGGTCGCCGCCAGGGCCAGCACGTCGTCGGCCAGCTCCGGGTGCGCGGTGGCGACGGCACCGGAGGCGGCGGCCATCATCGACCCGGAGCCCACCCCGGAGCCCATCGCCAGCGCCCGCGGGTCGAAGACGTTCAGCGCGGACATTACCGAGGCGACCACCGTGATCACGATCGCCCCGAACAGGGTGCCGAAGGCGTACATCGACAGCACCCCGCGGTACTGCGGCGAGTCCGGCCCGTAGCGCTCGCTGACCATCGCGAAGGCGCCCTCCCGGTCGATGGAGAACGTGGCGCCGACGGTGGCCGGTCCCATCCGCAGCAGCACGGCCAGCGGCAGGGCGAGCGCCAGGGTGCCGAACAGGTGCCCGACCTCCTGCAGCAGCAGCGCCGGGCCGGCGTTGAACAGCATCCGGATGTTCGGGCCCATCGTGAACGACAGCCGGGCGATCAGCAGCAGCACCGCCACCCCCATCACCGTGGAGGCGGTCGACTGCAGGTCGAGCGGGAACCGCCGCCAGGGCTGGGCACTGATCGCCCCGCCGATCAGCAGGCCGAAGACCAGCGGCAGCACCGCGATGTCGGCGAAGCTGCCGACCGAGATCGTCCACTTGCCGAGGAACTGCGCGGTCCCGGCGATCACGATCATCAGGGTGACGACCACCCAGAGCCGGGGCGAGCGCCAGGTGTAGCGCAGGGCGGTCGGGGCAGGGTCGTGCACGAGGCTGGTCATGGCGTCTCTCATCTCTCGCGGCGGCGGGCGGGGAGGCGGCTGAGGTGTGCTGGTCAGGCGTGCAGGGTGCTGCGGGTGGCGCCGGCGGGGCGTTCGGCCCGGCGGCGCAGCAGGTCCGCGCGGACCTGCGGGTCGAGGGCGGCGGCCAGCACGGTGCGGGCCAGGGCGGCGGCACCGTCCAGGGCGGCCCGGTCGCCGGCCGGGGTGCGGGCCGCGGCGGCGAAGTCCGGGGTGTGCGGGGCGGCGGTGGTGCCGAGGATGGCGATGGTGGGGTGGATCGAGGGCACCACCTGGGACACGTTGCCCATGTCGGTGGAGCCGCCGCGCAGCCCGCCGGACCCGTCGATGGTGCGGCCCAGGTCGGTGAGGGCGGCATCCCAGAACCGGCTCAGGTCCGGGTCGGAGGCCAGCGGCGCGTAGGGGTGTTCGGTGCTCTCCACGGTCCAGCTGCACCCGGTGGCGATCGCCGCGCCCTCGAAGCAGGCCAGCACCCGGCGGTAGGTCTCGCGCCACACGTCCACGTCGCCGGCCCGCACCTCCAGCTGCACCTCCGCGTGCGCGGGGATGATGTTGGTGACGTCACCGCCGTGTTCGACGAAGGCGTTCACGCTGGTCCCGGCGGGCAGGTGTTGGCGCAGCAGGCCGATGCCGGTCAGGGCCAGCGTGGCGGCGGCACCGGCGTTGATCCCGTGCTCGGGTGCGGCGGCGGCGTGCGAGGCCCGGCCGGTGAAGGTGATCCGGACCCGCTGAACCGCCTGGGCGGCGAAGGCACCGCTGGGGGCGTCCACCCCGGACATGCCGTGCACCATCAGGGACATCGCGGCGTCCTCCCAGGCGCCGGCCAGCAGCAGGTCGACCTTGCCGCCGCCGTGCTCCTCGGCGGGGGTGCCGAGCAGGGTCACCCGCAGCCCGGCGGCGTCGGCCAGCGGGGCCAGCGCCAGGGCGGCACCGACCGCGGCGGTGGCGATGATGTTGTGCCCGCAGGCGTGGCCGATCCCCGGCAGTGCGTCGTATTCGGCGCACAGCGTGACGGTCAGGTCGCCGGTGCCGGTCACCGCCTCGACGGCGGTGTCCAGGCCGTACACCCCGACCTCGGTGGCGAAGCCGGCCTCGGCCAGCACGGCGGCGACCCGCGCGGCGGACCGGTGCTCCTGGTAGGCGAGTTCCGGGTCCTCGTGCAGGGCGTGGCTGAGGGCGAGCAGGCGCTCGCGGTGCCGGTCCAGGGTGGCGGTGACCCGCTCGGTGGCGTCGTCGAGGGAGAGCGTCATGGCGACACAGTGGACTGTGTTTGACTTCACACGGGTGAACTCGCACGGATTCTGCGGAAGGCGGGCCGATGGCGCACGGATATCAGCCGGATCAGGTCGACATGCGGATCCTGCACGCCCTCCAGGTCGAACCGCGGGCGAGCTGGACCGAACTGGCCCCGGTGGTCGGCGCCGACCCGGCCAACCTGTCCCGGCGCTGGTCGCGGCTGCGCGCGGCGGGCATCGCCTGGGTCACCGGGATGACGGACCAGGCCGACCGGGGCGGGGGTGCGCTGATCGAGATCGAGTGTGCCCCGGGTGATCTGCACGCCACCGTCCGGGCCCTGACCGCCGAGCCGGAGGTGGTGACCATCGACTACACCGTCGGCGGCCGGGACCTGCTGGTCACGGTGCTGGCCGACACCCAGCGCCAGGTCGCGGACTACGTGCTCGGGCCGATGGCGCGGCTGCGCGGGATCCGGGCCGCGCACACCCACCTGATCACCGAGCGGCTGCTGGACGCCCGGCGCTGGCGGCTGCGGGAGTTGTCGCCGGCCGAGGTGGCCCGGATCCCGCGGTTCCGGCCGCCGCGCAGTCGGGCCGCCCGCACCGTGGCACCGGAGTTGTTCGAGGTGATCCGGCAGGAGCTGGCGGTGGACGGCCGGGCGAGCGCGGTGGCGATCGCCGGGCGCAGCGGGTTCTCCGCCCAGCGGGTGACGGACGCGATCGCCACCCTGCGCACCGACGGGCAGCTCTACCTGCGCACCGACCTGGCGCGGGATCTGTCGGACTGGCCGGTGTACACCTGGTACTTCCTGCAGGTGCCGGCCCCGGTGATGGCGCAGGCCCGGGTGACGCTGGCCCAGGTGCCGGAGATCCGGTTGGCCGCGCTGTGCGCCAGTCGCTACAACCTGGTGCTCGCGGTCTGGCTGCGCAGCGTGCAGGACGTGCAGTCCTTCGAGGTGGCGCTGTCCCGGGCGCTGCCGGGGGCGGTGATCGCCGACCGGTCGGTGGTGGTGCGGATCGCCAAGCACCTGGGTCATGTCCTGGACGACGACGGCCGGGCGACCGGGACGGTGGTGCCGATGCGCCGGCCTCTGGTCAATGGTTGAACACTCAACTACAGTGGAGGCATGACCACCTCCACCCCGCAGGACCGCCTGGCCGCCGACACCGCCATGGGCCCGGTCACCCTTCTGGTCGGCGACCTCGACCTGCAGCTGCGCTACTACCGCGACGTGCTCGGCCTGACCGTGGTCGAGCGCCCGGACGAGCGGATCGACAGGGTGGGCCGCCCAGACGTGGTCGTCCTGGGCCGGGGCAGCAGCGCACTGATGGTGCTGCGGCACACCCCGGACCTGCCGCCCACCCAGCGCTCGCAGGCCGGGCTGTTCCACACCGCGATCCTGTTCGACACCCGGGAGGCGCTGGCCGCGACCCTGGCCTCGGTCGCCGCCCGCGCGCCGCAGACCTACATCGGCAGCGCCGACCACCTGGTTTCCGAGGCGTTCTACCTCACCGACCCCGAGGGCAACGGCGTCGAGCTGTACTGGGACCGCGGCCGCGACACCTGGCAGTACGACGCCGACGGGCACGTGGTGATGGACTCGCTGCTGCTGGACCCGAACGACTTCATCCGCCGGCACGGGGACGACGCGAGCCTGGGCCGCCCCGGCATCGGCCGCCCGGTGGTCGGGCACGTGCACCTGCAGGTCGGCGACGTGCCCAGCGCCCGGTCGTTCTACGTGGACGCGCTCGGCTTCGACGTGACCGCCGAGTGGCACGGCGCGCTGTTCGTCTCCGCCGGCGGGTACCACCACCACCTGGCGGTGAACACCTGGAACTCGGCCGGTGCCGGACCGCGGGCCTCCTCGCTCGGGCTGGGCGAGGTCACCCTGGTGGTGCCCGGCAGCGACGACATCGGCGCGCTGCGGGAACGGCTCGGCCACCACGGGGTCGGCGTCCAGGACGACGGGGCCACCGTCACCTTCACCGACCCGTGGCGCAACGTGGTCCGGGTGCGCGCCGCGGCCTGAGGCTCAGCCCCGCATCGCCGCGGCGGTGTGCGCCGGGTCGACCTGCTCGCCGTCGCGGACCGGCCCGGGCGGGGTGCCGTCGCCGAACGGCCGCCCGCCCAGCGCCTCCCGGCCGTGCGGCGTCAGCCAGCCGCTCAGGTCCGGGCCGGCCGGCACGATCCGGGTCGGATTGATGTCCTCGTGCACCACGTAGTAGTGCCGCTTGATGTGGTCGAAGTCGATCGTGTCGCCGAAGCCCGGGGTCTGGAACAAGTCCCGGGCGTAGGCCCACAGCACCGGCATCTCGGTCAGCTTCGACCGATTGCACTTGAAGTGCCCGTGGTACACCGCGTCGAAGCGGACCAGCGTGGTGAACAGCCGGACATCCGCCTCGGTGATCGTGTCGCCGACCAGGTAGCGCTGCCCGGCCAGGCGCTCGCTCAGCCAGTCCAGCCGGGAGAACAGCCGCTTGTACGCCCGGTCGTAGGACTCCTGCGAGCCGGCGAAGCCGCACCGGTACACCCCGTTGTTCACGTCGGTGAACACCGCCCGGGCGACCTGGTCGATCTCGTCCCGCAGCGGCGCGGGGTACAGGTCCGGGGCGCCCGGCCGGTGGTAGGCCCGCCACTGGGTGGACAGGTCGAGGGTCAGCTGGGCGTAGTCGTTGGTCACCACCTGGCCGGTGGGCACGTCCACGATCGCCGGGACCGTGATGCCGCGCGGGTACTGCGGGTCCCGCTTGAAGTAGGCGTCCTGCAACCGGGGGATGCCCAGCACCGGGTCGACGCCACCGGGGTCGAGGTCGAAGGTCCAGGAGCGTGCGTCGTGGGTCGGGCCGCACACCCCCATCGAGATCGCGTCCTCCAGGCCGAGCAACCGGCGCACGATGATCGCCCGGTTCGCCCACGGACACGCCCGGGAGACCACCAGCCGGTACCGGCCCGGTTCGACCGGCCAGCCGTCCTCGCCGCCGACCGTGATCCGGGTGGTCAGGTAGCGCTGGTCCCGGACGAACTCGGTACCCGGCGTGACGTACGCCCCCGCGGTGCTGTGCTCGGTCATGCCCCCATTCTCACCCCGGACCGCCCGCCCGCACAGCGAGCCGGTGCCCGGTTTGCCTACAGTGGCCGGGCCCCTGTGTCGCCGACCCGGTGAGGACCGTGCCCGCTTCCACCCGTTCCCGTTCCGTCCTGCTCGCGGCCGTCGCCGCCGGTGCCCTGCTGCTCGCCGGGTGCACCAGCGACCCCGCGCCCTCCGACGCCCCGGCCGATGCCGTCGAGCTCACCACCGACCCGGCCGAGCCGATCGCCGCGCCGGTGGTGCTCCGGACCGACGACCCGGTGCAGACCGCGATCGAGGCCGGCGAGCAGCTGTTCGATGCGGCGCCGGTGGTGGTGGTCGCCGAGCCGGACCAGGCTGCGCTGGCCACCGCGGCGTCGGTGGCGGTGGCGGCGGGTGCACCCCTGCTGCTCGACGACGGCGCGGCGGGGGAGACCGCCGCCGCCCTCGAACGGCTCGGCACCAGCCACGTCCTGACGGTCGGGGAGGTCGGGGAGCTGCCCGAGGGCCTGGCGGTGGCCGGTGCGGACCCGGAGACGCTGGCCGCCGCGGGGCTGGACCTGGCGGAGACGACTCCGGTGGACCCGGACGAGTTGATCGCGGCGGTCGGGGGGCTGGACCGGCCGGACACCCCCGTGCTGAGCCTTGCCGATGCCGATGCCGATGCCGATGCCGATGCCGATGCCGATGCCGATGCCGATGCCGACGCGGACTCCGGCGACGACACCGCCACGACCGGGACCGACGACCCGGCGACCGCCGCAGCCGACGCCACCCCGCGCGCCGCCGACACCGCCGCAACCGCCGGCGACGCGCCCCTGTTGCCGGCCTGGAGCATCCCCACTGCCACCCGGGCCACCGCCCCCGCCGCCTCACCCTGGCCGGACGACGCCACCATCACCGCCCCCACCACCGACGCCGGGGCCACCGCCGTCCTGATCGACCCGCAGGCCGACGATGACCCGCTCGCCCTGGTTCCGGCGCTGGCCACCGCGCGGGCCGCAGGCCTCCCGGTGATCGAGGTGCCTGGCGGCGACCCGCGCGCCACCTCCGAGAGCGTCCGGGCGTTGGACGGCACCACCGCCGCCCTGGCACTCGGCGACAGCTTCGGCAGCACCGAGGAGTTCGCCCCGCGCCTGGCGACCGCCGCCACCGGGGTCGAACTGCCCGGCGGCGGCCAGCTGGTGTTCCCCGCCGGGGACGGCGTGACCGGCAAGCGGTACATCGCGCTCTACGGCACCCCCGGCACCCCGGCGCTCGGCGTCCTCGGCGAACAGGACGTGCCGGCCACCGTCGCCCGCGCCGAGCAGACCGCCGCGCCCTACCGCGCACTGACCGGCGACACCGTGGTGCCCACCCTGGAGATCATCGCCACCATCGCCTCCGCGGGGCCCGAACCGGACGGCTCCTACTCCCGTGGCCGCAGCGTGGACGAGCTGCGCCCGCTGATCGAGGCGGCCGGGGACGCCGGGATGGCCGTGGTGATCGACCTGCAACCCGGTCGCACCGACTTCCTCACCCAGGCCCAGCGCTACGCCGAACTCCTGGAGTACCCGCACGTCGGCCTGGCCCTGGACCCCGAGTGGCGGCTGGGGCCCGACCAGGTCCACCTGCGCCAGATCGGCTCGGTCGGCGTGGACGAGGTGAACCAGGTCTCCGACTGGCTGGCCGGGTTCGTCCGGGAGCGGAACCTGCCGCAGAAGATGTTCCTGCTGCACCAGTTCTCGCTGCGGATGATCACCGACCGCGAGCGGCTGGACGTCGGCCACGACGAGCTGGCCACGATCATCCATGCCGACGGCCAGGGCAGTCAGCCCGCCAAGGCCGGCACCTGGACCACCCTGCACCAGGGCGCGCCGGACGTGCACTGGGGGTGGAAGAACTTCTACGACGAGGACCAGCCGATGCTGACCCCGGAGCAGACCTACCAGGTGTCGCCGGTGCCGGACCTGGTGACCTACCAGTAGCTCAGGCGACCGCCTCGGCGGCCTCGTCGCTGCGCACGTACACCCGCTGGTGCCCGCTGATCGCGGCCAGCCGGAACGGCGAGCGGCTGGTCACCGGGATCGGGTGCTCCCCGCCGTCCACCGGGTTGGCCGGGGCGACGATCCGCAGGTACTCGTCGTGGTCGACCCGGCGGCGCTCGTCCACCCGGCGGCGGTGCTCGGCGGTGCGCAGGTGGTCGCGGTAGCCCGGGACGACCAGGCCGGTGAAGAACTCGCCGACCGAGCCGGATCCGTAGGAGAAGAAGCCGATCCGGTTGCCGGCCAGGTCCTCGGTGGCGTGGTCGAGCAGCGAGATCAGGCCGATGTACATCGACGCGGTGTAGCTGTTGCCGATCTGCTTGTTGTAGCGCAGCGAGTCGCCGATCTGGGCGTCCAGCACCTCGGGATCGCGGGGGGCGCCGACCACCTTGGTCAGGTGCTGGTGCGCCTTGACCGCCATCTTGGTGAACGGCTGGTGGTAGCAGAAGGTGTCGATGTCGGTGAAGGACGGACCGCCCTGGGCCTGCAGGTCGGCCCAGGCGCCGGACAGCGACTCGGTGTAGGCGCGCAGCGACAGCCGGCCGTCCACCACGGCGGTGGTGCGGTAGTTGGGGCGCCAGAAGTCCATCACGTCGGTGGTGTGCAGTCCGGACAGCGGCTCGATCTGCACCAGCCGGGGGTTCGCGGAGATCAGCATCGCCACCGCCCCGGCGCCCTGGGTCGGCTCGCCGGAGGACCCGACGTCGTACCGGGCGACGTCGGAGCAGATCACCAGGACCTTCTGCTCCGGGTTGCGGGTGACCAGGGCGAGCGCCATCTGCAGCGCGGAGGTGCCGGAGTAACAGGCCTGCTTGAGTTCGACCACGCGGCAGGCGGCGTGCAGGCCGAGCAGCCGGTGCACGTAGACCCCGGCCGACTTGGACTGGTCGATGCCGCTCTCGGTGGCCAGCAGCACGGTGCGGATCGCGGCCCGGCCGGCGTCGTCCAGGTCGGCGATGATCGGCTGCGCGGCGGCGGCGGCCAGCGTGACCACGTCCTCGTCCGGGGCGGCGACGCTCATCCGCTCCTGGCCCAGTCCGACGTAGTACTTCGCGGGCTCGACGCCGTGGCTCGGAGCCAGGTCGGCCAGATCCAGGTACTGATCCGCGGTGGCGAAGGACAGATCGTCGATGCCGAGCTGCATGCTGCGTCCTCAAGGTGTCGCTGACACCGCCGGCCGGAGGGGCCGCCGGTGGCCCTCGCCGGTGTCCGGCCGGGATCGTGCGCCGGGACGGGAGCCCGGACGACTGTAATCCCCGCGCCGAACCGCGACCAACGGCAGGAGGCCACCTTCACCAGGCCCGCACGTGGCGGTGACGGGACCGTGACCTCTCGGCGGGCGTTCAGCCGCCGTTCAGCCCTGGGCCTGACCCCGCTCCAGGGTGAGGTGGGCGGCCATCAGCTCGCCCGGGTTGGTCTGGGCGGCCAGCAGCGACAGCTCGCCGCAGAGTACGGTGGCCGCGCAGAGCACCGCCAGCCGGCGCGCGTTCGCCCCGGGCTCGCGCTCCTCCCGGCAGCCGATCCGGCGCAGGTTCTCCTCGACGAAGTCCAGGCCCTTGCCGTTGCCCACCGAACCGACGATCAGGTTGGGCAGGGTGCAGGAGAAGTACAGGTCGCCGTCGCGCACCTCGGCGTGGGTCAGGCCCTGGGAGCCCTCGACGATGTTGGCGGCGTCCTGGCCGGTCGCCAGGTAGAACGCCAGCAGCATGTTGGCGTAGTGCGCGTTCGCCGAGCGCAGTCCGCCGGCCAGCATGGTGCCGATCAGGTTCTTGCGGATGTTCAGTTGGACGATCGCCTCCGGCGTGGTGTGCAGGAAGCGCTCCACCAGTCGCCGGGGCAGCCCGATCTCGGTCACGACGTTCTTGCCGCGGCCCAGGATGCCGTTCACCGCGGTGGCCTTCTTGTCCGAGCAGAAGTTGCCGGACACCGACCCGTAGCGCAGCCCCGGCACCCGGCCGAGCACGTGCTCCATCAGCCGGTCGGAGGCGTTGGTCACCATGTTGTGCCCGGAGGCGTCGCCGGTGGTCAGCTCGAACCGCACGAACAGCAGGTTCGCGGCGATCTGGACGTGCAGGTCGATCAGCCGGGCGAACCGGCTGCTGCCCGCCACCACCTGTTCCAGCTCGGACCGGTGCGCGGTCAGCCACTGCACCGCGGCCAGCGCGACCCCGGCGTCGTCGGCCTCGAACAGCACCGACCGGCTCATCCGCTCGTCCACCAGGGTGGCCGTGATCCCGCCCTCGACCATCGTGGACAGCCGGGCGCCGCGCCGGACGCTCGGCCACAGCGGGGACTCGTAGGTCGCCAGCGGCACCTCGGTCTCACCGGTCATCACGTTCCCGCTCACCCGCAGCGGCCCCACCCACTTCAGCGGGACGGGCGCGGCGGAGTCGGGGGTGATCGCGGTGGACATGGGGCCTCCGGGGACGACGGGCGGGACCGGCCCAGCGTAGTCAGCGCGGGGGAGCGGTGCTGTCGCGCTGCACCAGCGAGGTCGCCAGCTCGATCCGGTCGGTGGACAGGGTGAGGTTCGTGCGGTCGCGGACGATGATGTCGCCCGCGGCGGCGGCCATGTCGGCCAGCGGCTGGCGCACGGTGGTCAGCGGCGGGCCGGCCCACCGGGCCAGTGACAGGTCGTCGTAGCCGACCACCGACAGGTCCTCCGGGATCCGGATGCCGCGCTCGCGGGCGGCGGCGTAGACCCCGAGTGCCTTGAGGTCGCTGGTGGCGAAGATCGCGGTCGGGGGGTCGGCCAGGTCGAGCAGCCGGAGGGCGGCCTCCGGGGCGGTCTCGTTCTGGAACTCGTCCACCACGATCAGCTCGGGGTCGACGGGCAATCCGGCGGCCTCCATCGCGGAGCGGAAGCCGGCCACCCGGGCCCGGGTGGCCATCAGGTCGTTCGGCCCGGCGACCACCCCGATCCGCCGGTGGCCGAGCTCGATCAGGTGCCGGGCCGCGGCCACACCGCCGGCCCAGTTGGTGGAGCCGACCGAGGGGGCGTCCGGCGGCGGGTCGCCGGAGGGGTCGACCACCACGAACGGGATGGTCCGGGAGTGCAGCTGTGCCCGGTCCCGGTCCGGCAGTTCGGAGGCGACCAAGATGATGCCGGCCGGCTGGCGCTGGGCGGCGGCGCGGGCCCACCCCGGTGCGACGCCGAAGCGCACGCCGCTCTCCACCACGCTCAGGGTGAGGTCGTGTGCCCGGGCCACCCGGGAGGCGCCGCGGATCAGTTCGATCGCCCACTCCCCGGCCAGCGAGCCGAAGACGATCTCGATCTGCGGGGCGTACAGCCGCTCGGAGCCGCGCTTGCGGTAGCCGGCGCGCTCCAGGGCCCGGGTGACCCGTTCGCGGGTCTCGGGTGAGACACCTTTCCGGTCGTTGAGCACCTTGGAGACGGTGGCGACGGACACGATCTCGGCGGCGGCGATATCGGCGAGAGTCGGGCGTTCAGTGCCCTGACCTGCTCCGGCACCCGCGGCTGGGGGAGTCGACATGGCGCGAGTGTAACCACGGATCCTGGCCCGGCGCCACGAAAGGTTTCCATTTGAACGAGAAATCTTGACGCTCGAAACCACGACACTTACGTTGGCCGCGAGGCACACAGAGGTGCCGCCTGTCCCCGCCGGGAATGGCCCCGGCGGTCGGCGAAAGAGGAGAACGATGACGTTGGGTGGACGTAAGACGATCAGCCGCCGCGTGGTCCCCGCGGTCGCGCTGGTCGGCGCGCTGGCGATGACGGCAGCGTGCGGTGGTGGCGGCTCGGCGGACCCGGCCGCCGACGACTCGGCGACCTCGGGGGAGATCACCTGGTGGGGCTGGACCCCGGAGCTCGGCGTCGGGCAGCAGTACATCGACGCCTTCAACGAGGAGTACCCGGACATCACCGTCACCTACAAGCAGGTGGCCACCGCGGACTACGACTCCGCGATCCGCCCGGCGCTCGCCTCGGATGTGGGCCCGGACGTGTTCAACATCGCCCCCGGCGGCGGGATCGGCTCGATCCAGGCCTACGGCGACTTCGCGATCGACCTGTCCGACGCGGCCGAGGACGCCCTCGGTGCGGACTGGGAGAGCAAGCTGGTGTCGCTCGGCCCGGAGGGGCTGACCGACGCGGACGGCGCGCTCAAGGGCCTGCCGCTCGGGTCGACCTTCGCCGGCACGCTGTGGATCAACCCCGACCTGTTCGCCGAGCACGGCCAGACCGTGCCGACCACCCTGGACGAGTGGATCTCCACCTGTGAGGCCTTCGAGGCCGCCGGCGTGACCTGCTTCGCGCACGGCGCCGCCGACAACGGCTTCAACCAGGACCTGATCCACGCCATCGCCGAGAGCATCGAGCCGGGTGCCTGGGCCGCCGCGGTGGAGGGCGACGGGGACTGGACCGACCCGACCATCGTCGAGGCGTTCACGATCTATCAGGAGATGTTCGACAACGGCATCATCGGCGAGGGCGCGCTCGGGATGCAGCAGTACCCGGATGTGAACAACCAGTTCATCTCCGGCGGCGCGGCGATGGTGCTGATGGGCACCTGGTACATGCAGTACTCCACCGTCGACGGGGCCACCGCCGCGGTGGACGCCTCCGGGGTGGCCGGGGCGGAGCCGTTCCCGATCGTGGCGGCCGAGTTCCCCGACATGACCGGTGACGGCAACCCGGCCCCGCTGTTCGGCGACGCCGACTACGGCCTGGCGGTCGCCGCCAAGTCGGACTACCCGGAGGCCGCCACCACCTTCGTCACCTGGCTGACCACCTCCGAGGCCGCCCAGCAGACCGTGGCGAACGCGCTGAACGACACCCCGTCGCTGGCCTCGATCACCCCGGGCTGGGACGACATCGAGCTGGTGGACGCCGACCAGCAGCAGGACGTCCTGGCCGAGCTGATCGAGCGCTCGAACTCGGTGACCGACCCGCGGCTGGGCAACGTCGACACCGCCACCGGGCAGGCGATCGGCGCCGCGATCCAGTCGGTGGCCACCAAGTCCCAGACCCCGCAGGAGGCGCTGGAGACGCTGGCGAGTTCCGTGGCGGGCAGCTGACATGTCCGTCGCGACACCGGGGGCCGCCGTCGCCGGGAGCATCTCTCCCGGCGGCGGCCGGCCGCCCGGCCGCCCGAGCATGAGGTTCCGGCACCTGCGCCCGCAGGGCTACACCTGGATCCTGCCGGCCTTCCTGCTCTCGGTCGGGCTGATCTACTACGCGGTCGGCTACACCGGCTACATGTCCACCCTGGACTGGAACGGCACCTCGCCGACCTCCACCTCGGTCGGCGCCGCGAACTACGAACGGGCGTTCGGCGACCCGATCTTCTGGCGGGCGATCCGGAACACCGCGATCGCCTTCGTCTTCACCTTCGTGCTGCAGACCGGGCTGGGCTTCCTGTTCGCGGCCATGCTGCACTCGCGCCCGCGCGCCGGGAACGTCTACAAGGTGGTGCTGTTCCTGCCGGTGGTGCTGGCCCCGGCGATCACCGCGCCGGTGTTCCGGCAGATCTTCGCCCCCGACGGGCAGCTCAACCAGTTCCTGCGGGCGGTCGGCCTGGACGGGCTGGCCCAACCCTGGCTGGCGCAGACCTCGACGGCGCTGTGGGCGGTGCTGGTGATCATGGTGTGGCACGGCACCGGACTGGCCGTGATCCTCTACTTCGCGGCGATGAGCCAGATCGACCCGGAGACGCTGGAGGCCGCCGAGGTCGACGGTGCCGGGAACCTGCGCAAGCTGGTCAGCATCATCGGACCGGGGGTGCGCGGCACCACCATCGCGCTGGCCACCCTGACCGCGATCGGCGTGCTGAAGATCTTCGACATCCCGTATCTGGTGACCGTCGGCGGACCCAACTTCGCCACCGAGTTCCTCGGGATCATGATCTACCGGACCAGCATCCTGCTCGGCCAGGTCGGCTACGCCTCGGCGATCTCGATCCTGATGCTCGTCCTGGCGATCGTGATGGGCGTGGTGCTCAACGTGCGCCGCGGCCGGGACGGGAAGGGGGCCTGATGCTGACCGTCCGCACCCGGTCCCGCCGGATCGTCCTGCAGATCGTGCTCACCGCGATGACCCTGCCGTTCTTCCTGCCACTGGTGGCGATGGTGCAGGGGTCGCTGGCCGGACAGGGCTGGGGCAACTACCGGGCCGTGCTGTCGGTGCCGGAGCTGCCGCTGTTCTTCCGCAACAGCGTGATCATCGCGGCGGTCACCATCGTGATCGTCTACAGCTTCACCATGCTGGCGGCCTTCGGCTTCGCCAAGCTGCGGATCCGCGGCCGTGAGGTGCTGTTCTGGATGATGCTGGTCGCGCTCACCCTGCCCGGCGTGGTGCTGCTCGCCCCGTTGTTCGCCACCACCACCTCGCTCGGGCTGTACAACACCTACCTGGCGGTGATCCTGCCGCTGGCGGCGCTGCAGATCCCGTTCGCGGTGCTGCTGGCCCGGAACTTCGCCCACGGCATCCCGGACGACCTGATCGACGCCACCCGGATCGACGGCGCCTCGACCTTCAAGGGCTTCTGGTACGTCGTGCTGCCGATGATGCGCCCGATCGGCGCCGCCATCCTGATCTTCACCCTGATCGGGGCCTGGAACGACTATCTGTTCCCGCTGGTGTTCCTGGTCGACCCGTCGACCCAGACCATCACCCAGCTGCCGTCGTTCTTCGTCGGGCAGTTCAGCAATGACCAGACCAAGGTGCTCGCGTCCGCCGTGATCACCGCGATCCCGGAGGTCGTCGCCTACATCTCGCTCCAGCGCCTGTTCGAGCGAGGACTGTCGGCCGGCGCCCTGAAGTAGCCGCACCCGGGCGCCGTCGGACCATCCGGCGGCGCCCGGTCCCATCCGATCCCGACCCGAAAGCCTGATCACCCGATGCCTCGCACCCTCTCCGCCGGTCAGCGCGCGGAGCTGTACATCCACGACCTCGTCTCCGGCAGCTCCCGGCTGCGCCACACCTCCCACGACCTGCTGTTCGAGGCCCCGAACTGGACCCCGGACGGTCGCGAGCTCGTCATCAATGGCGACGGCCGGCTGTTCCGGCTCGGCGTCGAGTCCGGCGACCCGGTCGAGATCCCGCTCGGCGACCTGGACCCGATCAACAACGACCACGTGATCAGCCCGGACGGCCGGACCGGGTACGTCTCCAGCGACGACGGCCACCTGTACGCGGTCCCGCTGGACGGGCAGGGCGGCATCCGGCGGGTCAGCACCGACAAGGGCGACCGGTTCCGGCACTACCTGCACGGGATCAGCCCGGACGGCGGCACGCTGGCCTACATCGGGATGGAACTGCTGCCCGGCGACCGGGTGCGCACCAACGTCTACCTGCTCGACCTGGCCACCGGCCAGGAACGGCAGCTGACCGACGACGACAGCCCGGACGACGGCGCCGAGTTCTCCCCGGACGGGCAGTGGATCTACTTCAACTCCGAGCGCGGGTCGACCACTCCGGGGCACGCCCAGCTGTTCCGGGTCCCGGTGACCGGCGGCGAACCCGAGCAGCTCACCGACGACGAGCGGGTGAACTGGTTCCCGCACCCGGACCCCTCCGGCCGGCGGATCGCCTACGTCAGCTTCCCGCCCGGCACTCTCGGGCATCCGGCGGATCTGGACGTGCTGGTCCGGCTGATCGACCAGGACGGCAGCATCCGCGATCTGGCCGCGATCTTCGGCGGGCAGGGCACGCTCAACGTGCCCAGCTGGTCGCCGGACGGCACCGCGCTGGCCTTCGTCGCGTACCCGGTGGAGGCGTGATGCGGCACCCGGTCCCGCTCGACGGCTTCATCCAGGTCGCCCTGGTGGTCGAGGACATCGAGGCGGCCCTGGACGGCTGGTGCGCCGTGTTCGGCGTGCCACGCCCGCCGGTGCACGTCACCGAACCGGCGCCGGACCCGGAGGTGACCTACCGCGGCGAGCCGGCGTCCTACGGCCTGAAACTCGCCGTGATCGACTGCGCCGAGCGCGGGTTCATCATCGAACTGCACGAGCCGGACCAGAACCCGTCCACCTTCCGCGAGTTCCTGGACCGGCACGGCAACGGCGTGCACCACCTGGGCTTCCGGGTCGGCGACGCGCGCGATGCCGTGGTCGGGGACCTGGTGGAGCTGGGCTACCCGCTGCGCACCGTCGCCGCCGACGCGAGCTGGACCATCGTCGACACCGAGGACCAGCTCGGCGTCAACCTCAACGTGAAGCCGCGGCCATGAACGCCGGACCCGCCGGCGTCGGCGTGATCGGCGCGGGCAACATCGCCACCCAGTACCTGACCACCCTGCTCGGCTGCCCGGACGTGGCGGTGCGCGGCATCGCGGACGCCGACCCGGACCGGGCCCGCGACCTGGCCGGCCGGCACGGCATCGCCGCACTCGGGGTGGACGAGCTCCTGGCCCGCGACGACATCGAGGTCGTGCTCAACCTCACCCACCCGGCCGCGCACGCCGAGGTCGGCCACCG
Organism: Cellulomonas denverensis; assembly: GCF_012396125.1. Lineage (GTDB taxonomy): Bacteria > Actinomycetota > Actinomycetes > Actinomycetales > Cellulomonadaceae > Cellulomonas > Cellulomonas denverensis. The sequence goes on from NZ_JAAXOX010000016.1 coordinate 30,984, forward strand.
CATCCTGGCCGCGGGCAAGCATGTGTGGAGCGAGAAGCCACTGGCCACCGACCACGACGCGGCCGCCGGGCTGCTGGCCGCCGCCGAGTCCGCCGGGCTAAGGGTCGCCTGCGCACCGGACACCGTGCTCGGCGCCGGGATCCAGACCGCGCTGCGCGCCATCGCCCGCGGCGACATCGGCGAACCGCTGACCGCGACCACGATGGTCCACCTGCCCGGCCCGGAGTCCTGGCACCCGTCGCCGGAGTTCCTCTACGCCCCGGGCGCCGGCCCGCTGTTCGACCTGGGCCCCTACGACGTGACCACCCTGGTACTCGCCCTCGGCCCGGCCACCCGGGTGCACGCGGTGTCCAGCACGTCCCGGGCCACCCGCACCATCGGCTCCGGACCGCGCGCCGGGCGGACCTTCCCGGTGCAGGTGCCCACCCACCACGCCGCGCTGATCGAGTTCGCCGGCGGGCGCTCGGCCCAGTCGACGTTCTCCTTCCAGCACGCCCTGCCCCGCAGCGGCTTCGTCGAGGTGAACGGCACCGAGGGCACGATCGTGCTGCCCGACCCCAACCGGTTCGACGGGACCAGCCTGCTGTGGCGGTACGGCCACGACGAGCCGGCACCGATCCCGGCGGCCGGGTCGGACCACGGCCGGGGCACCGGGGTGGTCGAGCTGGTCCGGGCGATCCGGGCCGGGGTGCCCGAACGTGCCTCCGGGGCGATGGCCGCACACGTGCTGGACATCCTGCTGGCGGTGGACCGGGCCGCGGCGAGCGGGGCGGTGGTGCCGGTGGCATCGACCGTCGCGGTGCCGCAGCCGCTGCCGGAGGGGTGGGACCCGGCCGAGCGCACGCTGGGCTGACCCCGGCCCTCGGTCCCAGCCGGGCGACCGGGGCGGCCCATACGCTGCGCGCAGTCCTGCCCATCGGAGGGAGACCGGCGTGATCGAGATGCGGCACGTGGAGAAGGCCTTCGGGCCTCAGACGGTGCTCGCCGACGTCACGTTCCGGGTAGACGAGGGGGAGATCTTCGGGCTGCTCGGACCGTCCGGCGCCGGCAAGACCACCCTGATCCACATCCTCACCCGCCAGCTGGCCGCGGACGCCGGTGAGCACCGGATCGACGTGGCCCCCTTCGACACCGGGCTGATGCTGGAGCAGGACGGACTGTTCACCCGGCTGTCCTGCCGGGCGAACCTGGACGTCTTCGCCCGGATCTACGCGATCGACCGCAGCCGGTCGCTGGACGCGCTGGCCAGTGTCGGCCTGGCGGAGGCCGCGGCCAAGCCGGTCGGCGCGCTGTCCAAGGGGATGCGCCAGCGCCTCGCCCTGGCCCGGGCGATCCTGCACCGTCCCCGGGTGCTGTTCCTGGACGAGCCGACCTCCGGCCTGGACCCGGCCACCGCCCGCGGCATCCACCGGCTGATCCTGCGGCTGCGCGACGACGGCGCCACCGTCTTCCTCACCACGCACAACATGGACGAGGCCGTGGAACTCTGCGACCGGGTGGCGCTGCTGCACCGCGGGCGGATCGTCGAACAGGGCAGCCCCACCGACATCTGCGCCCGCCACGACGCCTTCCGCACGGTGCCCGACCTGGGATCGGTCTTCATCACGATGACCGGGGAGGAACTCGAATGAGGAGCGCCCGCGCCATCGTCATCAAGCAGGGGCTCGACATGCTCAAGAACTGGACCGTGCTGATCCAGTTCGTGATCTATCCGGTGATCGCCTTCATCTTCACCCTGCTGGTGGCCCGGAAGAACGACGAGATCCCGGACACCATGTTCGTCACCATGTTCGCGGTGATCTTCGCCAGTATGACCATCATCATCGCGATCACCTCCGTCATCGCCGAGGACCGGGAGAACGGCAGCATCCGGTTCCTGGCGATGGCCGGGGTCAAGCCGCACGAGTACCTGGTCGGCACCGGCGGGGTGGTGGTCGCGGTCAGCGCCGTGGTGGTGGCGGTGTTCGCGGTGATGGGCGGGTTCACCGGCGCCGGCACGATCACCTTCTTCGGCTGCGTCATGCTCGGCGTGATCGCCTCCACCCTGCTCGGCGCCATCCTCGGGATGCTCGCCCGGAACCAGCAGTCCGCGGTCGCGCTCGGGATGCCGGTGGCGATGGTGCTCGGCTTCGGCCCGATGCTCGCCACCTTCGACAGCACCGTCGAGCGGGTGTTCACCGTGTTCTACACCCAGCAGGTCAGCCTGGTCGCCAACGACGTGTCCGCCGGCCTGCTCCGGCCGCTGCTGGTGATCGCCGCGAACCTCGCCGTGCTGGCGGCGCTGTTCGCGGTGGTGTACCGGCGCCGAGGCCTGCGGTAGGGCCGGACCCGTTCAGGCCACCGGCGGTTCAGGCCACCCGGCCGAGCGCCACCGCCGCGTGCAGCAGTGCGCCCAGGGTCTCGTTGTCCGTGATCGCCCCGTGTCAACGTTCTCCTTCCAGCACGCCCTGCCCCGCAGCGGCTTCGTCGAGGTGAACGGCACCGAGGGCACGATCGTGCTGCCCGACCCCAACCGGTTCGACGCAGCCTGCTGTGGCGGTACGGCCACGACGAGCCGGCACCGATCCCGGCCACCGGGTCGGACCACGGCCGGGGCACCGGAGTGGTCGAGCTGGTCCGGGCGATCCGGGCCGGGGTGCCCGAACGCGCCTCCGGGGCGATGGCCGCACACGTGCTGGACATCCTGCTGGCGGTCGACCGAGCCGCGGCGAGCGGGGCGGTGGTCCCGGTGGCATCGACCGTCGCGGTGCCGCAGCCGCTGGCGGAGGGGTGGGACCCGGGCGCGCGCATGCTCGGCTCACCGGACAGCCTGCCCCCCGGCCCGGTTGAGGGCGGACCGAACCAGGACGGAGTGCCGCACTCGGCTGGGGCATGGACGAAAAGAGGAGCTGCTATCAATGATGGGTTTCGGTGGGAGCGCCGAATTCGGCTTGTTCGGGAAGCTTGATGCCGCGATGATGCTCAAGGAGGCGTCGATTAGCATCCTGGCTAATCAGGCCGTGTCTAGTCACTCGAATTGGTGCGAACTCCTTCGACTGGCGGGTCGCGATGAGTTCCTGAGCGACTCCACCATGCAGCATATCTGCAACTGCTGGCAACGCCTCTCTGACGCGACTCATCAGTCCATACCCTGGGTTTGATTCTGGATCTGGTTGCGATGGCGTCCGATAAGCGACTCCTGAACTGCCCCATGGTCAGTGGCAGCCGTACTTTACCCATAGCATGTGCGTCGCATTGCCCAGCGGTTGGGGCGTTAAGGAGAAGAAGCTGCTGATCCTATGCTCTCAGCTCGACCCGATCTTTGTTATGGACATAGCTTCGGCTATCGCTGAGCGCTACCACATCGAAGCACGCGACGATTTTCGTTCCCCGCCGCGATCTGTTCGGCGTCGGTGAGTCGGGCATCACGTAGACCCTCGACGCTTCTCATGCGGTTCCAGGCCATGTGGCCATCCTGTCAGTGGATGTGGTGATACTCGCCGCCAGCCGGTGCAACCGAGTTGCCGTTCGCAGTTCGTATGAAGTCGACCAGCTTCGTGATCTGCGACTTGAGGTCGTAGATGTCGAGGTGCTCAGGTCTGAGCATGGCGGCCGCCGCGCGAGCCACACCCACCTTGTCGTAGCGGACGCCGTCTTCGCGGCGCGGCAACGGGTTGTCCCACTGGTCGACCGGCACATACTCGACTGAGTGCACCTGCTCGACGGCCGCCTTCAGGATGTCTCCTGGCAGGTAGTTCTCGATCGTGTAGCACTTGGTGATCCAGGCGAACCCTGGTGCCGGTTCGGAGGCCTGGAACTCGTCGGAGATCCGCTTCTTCGTCGCGCTGATGCGTTGGCGTGAACCCGTCTTGTCCGAGTCGATGACTACGGCGCTGGCTCGGTTGAGCTGACGCAGTTCGATGAAGTCGTCGAGCGCGTCTTCGCTCACGGTGAGGTGTGAGAGCAGCTTGCCGCCGTAGAACATGATCGTGTAGTCGATGCCCTCAGCTAGGCCGTCGTCGACGAGCTGGAGCCAGCGGCGGATGTAGGTGCGATCGGAGGGTCCCTCAGCCCAGATGACGCAATTGGCTTGGAGGATGTCTGAAGGCCGGTAGCCGAGGTCGTTGCAGATCCCGACGAGTTCGTGCGACTTCTTGGCCAGCCGGACCTCGCTGCCTTCGGTCGTAAGGCGAACGTGGTAGGCCGTGGCGCGGGCGTCGTCGAGCAGGTGGGCAGAGTGCGTCGCGATGACGTACTGGTTGTCGGTGTGATCCGTGAGGTAGCGCACGAGCTTCTTCTGCAGCAGCGGGTGCAGGTTGGTCTCTGGCTCCTCGACGCAGACGAGCGACTTGGTCGTGACCGTTGCCGCTGCTGCCAGCACGATCACCTGCTCGACACCGCTGCCCAGGCTCGACAGCGGGAGGACTCGCTGCGGCGTCTCTACCTGGATGGTCGAGAAGTCGTATGGGATGTTGAGCGACGCATGCGGGTCGCCGAGCACGGTCTGGACGAACGTGTTGATTTCTGCCCATCGCGGCTTCGCCGACTCCCACTCATCGTCACGCGGGTTCTGCAGTGCCGAGAGCGCACGGATGATCCCACGGCCAGACAGCCAGTCTTCGTCCCCCGACTCAGAGGACTCGACTCGTCGTGAGCTGCTGATCGTCACGACCGGTGGTAGGTCCGCAAATGATGCCATGCTCGCGAGCAGCCGGCTCATGACGTTGGCGGGATCAACCAAGCCGCCGCCGCCGAGGACGCGAAGAACGCGACGGAAGTCCTGGCCGGCCCAGTTCGGCCACGAGCTCATCGCCTGTGCGATGAGCCACGGTGCTGGCACGGCACTACCATTGATCAGGGCGAAGCGAGCCCAGTACACGCCGTCGTTGTCAGACATCAGCAACTTCAGTTGCTCCTGGAACTCTTCGAGGGATCGAGGTCCGCCGGCGGGTTCCGTAGCTGCTCGGAGCGGCATTCCGATCTGCAGCGTGGTGTCGTGGTTGAAGCCGCGGGGAACGTCGGGGCCGGTTAGGTCCGGCTGGCGGCCCCTCCTGGTGAACTGGGGCGCGACATGCTGCAGGAAGCGCAGCACGTTCGACTTGCCGCTGTTGTTGATGCCAGCGAGAACCGTGACCTTAGTCGGGAACAGCAGCGTCTGCCACGACGCGAACGACCGGTACCCAGAAAGTCCGATGCCGGCTAGGAGTGGCTGGTAGTCGTCGCCCGGCTGGTCTGCGGTGTCGGTCACCAGATCATGCTCCCACCACCGTCGGACAATGAAGGTGCACTGGCTAGGTCTGAGCCCACCTACTTGGTCTGGCCTTGGGCTCGATCAGCGGCTCCGGTTTCGTCGTCCGGACGTCGGGCCTCTCCGGTTCCAACGCGGAGAAAGAGCCCCGGGTCTGAAGCCGCGCGAACGATTCTGTCGCGGCGATCCGGGACGGGCTGGTCAGGACACCCGGCCGAGCGCGACCGCGGCGTGCAGCAGCGCCCCGAGCGTCTCGTTGTCGGTGATCTCCTCGCGCCGGACCAGGTCGAACAGCTCGTGCCAGCCGACCTGCCGCACCCGGACGATGCCCTCCTCCTGCTGGGCGTGGCCCTCCGTGGCCGGTAGCAGCCCGCGGGCGAGCAGCACGTGACCCGGGGCGTGCGCGACGCCGTTCAGCGAGTGCACCGCCCCCAGGTGCTGCCACTGCTCGGCGTCCAGGCCGGTCTCCTCCCGGAGCTCCCGCCGGGCCGCGACCTCGATGTCCTCGCCGTCCGAGCCGCCGGCCGGCACCTCCAGCGAGAGCTCGCCGGTGGTGTACCGCTCGACCTCGACCAGCACCACCTCGTCGTCGTCGGTCACCGGGACCACGAACACCGCGGGGTGCCGCACCTCGACCACGCCGTAGATCCCGCGGCCGCCACCCGGGGTGGTCACGGCGTCCTCCCGGACCCGGATCCAGGCGTTCTCGTAGACGGTGCGGGAGTCGTGGGTCTGCCAGGCGTGCATGCCGGCCATCGTGCCAGCCTGATGCCGACCTCGCGGTGGGCCGGGCGATCAGCCTCTCCGCCCGACGGCGAACCGTTCGTGGTGGACCCCGGCGATGGGGAACCGTTCGGCCTGCAGATCGCTCGTCAGGCAGCGCCGCCGGGTCATCCCCGAGCGCGCGGATCGTGAACTGGATCGATGCGTCCGCTGATCCACCCCGCTGGGACCACGTTCCCAGCGGGGTGGTGAAGCGTTGCGGTAGGGGTGATCCGAGCGGGGCCGGTCGGTCAGCGCCGGCGGGCGACCATCCGCCGGGCGACCAGGAGCCCGACGCCGAGGACGGCGGCCAGGCCTGCGGTCAGCAGGACCGGGGTGGTGGAGCTACCCGTGGTCGCCAGCGCGGAGGCCGCCGGCGTGAGCTGGGCCGTGGGGGTCGCAGGAGCCTGGACAACCGGGGTGGACGGGGTCGTCGGGGTGGCCGGGACGACCGGCGTGGCCGGGGTGGGCGGCGTGACCGGAGTGACCGGGGCGGCCGGGTCCACGAGGCGGACCAGGGTCGTGGCGGTGCCGACCTCCGGGACGGTGGCGCCGTCGACCGTCTCGGTGGCGATCAGGGTGGTGTCACCGAACGCGAGGTCGTTCACTTGGACCGGGCCCCAGGTGCCGTCGGCACCGACGGTGGCGGTGGCCAGGGCGGCACCGGAGCCGTCGGTGAGGGTGACGACGGAGGCCGGGTCGGCGGTGCCGGTGACCTGCACGGTGCGCAGGTCGGCGTCGGGTTCCCCGGCGGTGATGGTGACCGGGTCGGCGACGCGGAAGCTCTCCCGGTCGACGGCGATCTGGCTGCCGTCGGCGAGGGTCAGGGTCGCGGTCAGGGCGGCGGACTCGCTCCAGTCGAAGTCGATCGTGGCGGGGGCCGTCCAGGTGCCGTCGGCGGCGACGTCGGCCTCGCCCACGGTGGCGCCGTCGCTGTCACGGGTGACGACGACGTGGCCCTGGGCGGTGCCGGTGCCCGCGAACTCGGGCCGGCGGGTCAGCTCCGGGTCGGACGGCGGTGTCAGGTCCACCCGGGCGGTGACCTCGGGCACCTCCACCGCGTAGAACGTCTCCTGGGCCCAGTCCACCACGCCACCGCGGCTGTGGTCGCCGAGGAATCGGCCCTGGTAGGGGCCGTCGGTGGCCATGAAGCCCACCCGGTCGGTGCCCGGCTCCGGCACCGTGGTGACGTTCTGGCAGGGTTCGCGGTACCAGGTCACCGACTCGAACGGGTTGCGCTGGTCGACGCTCACGCAGCGCACCTCCCCGGTGTCGGTGGTGAAGGAGATCGGTCCGCTGGTCCCCACGGCGGGGACCGTGAACAGGTGGATGTCCCCGGTCGAGGCGGTGCCGAGCAGCACCGAGGCGTAGTGGCTGTACGTCGACCAGTCGGCGATCGTGGTGGTGATGCGATCCGGGGACGTCGGCGCCGGGTCGGCCGCCACCGCGGCGGGGGCGCCGGTGGCAAGGAGTGCAGCCAGCAGGGTGGCGGCTGCGCACAGGGGGGTGAGGGTCCTCATGGTTCGTCCTTGTCGAGGGGAGCCCTCGATCGGGTGCGGGGTGAGGGCGCGCTCGCAATCTAGGGAGCGTGCGGCTGCCGGACCGGGGTGGCGAAGTCCGGTGAGTGGCGCGACCCGGGGAGGTGGGTGGGTGCCGCAGCCCGGCTGGGTACCGCACCCAGCGGCCGCCGGCGGTCGGCTGCGGCCCCCCGGGCAGGAGGTGGGCGATGGCCACCGGACGGTACCGGGTCAGCGCCGGCGGGCGACCATCCGCCGACTGATCAGCAGCACCAGGCCGGCCGGGCCGACCCATGGTGAAGCACCATCGCGGGTTCTAGCGTGTTCCCCATGACCCACTCCCTCCGCATCGGAGTCCAGCTCCAGCCCCAGCACGCCGACTACCACCAGATCCGGGACGCGGTGCGCCGCGCCGAGGACCTGGGCGTGGACGTCGTCTTCAACTGGGATCACTTCTTCCCGCTCTACGGCGACCCGGACGGCAAGCACTTCGAGTGCTGGACCATACTCGCCGCGTGGGCGGAGCAGACCAGCCGGGTGCAGCTCGGCGCCCTGGTCACCTGCAACAGCTACCGGAACCCCGAGCTGCTGGCCGACATGGCCCGCACGGTGGACCACATCAGCGGTGGCCGGCTGATCCTGGGCATCGGGGCCGGCTGGTTCGAGAAGGACTACGACCAGTTCGGCTACGAGTTCGGCACCGCCGGTTCCCGGATCGCCGAGCTGGGCGCCGCCCTGCCGCGGATCAAGGCGCGGCTGGCGGCGGGCAACCCGGCCCCGACCCGGGAGATCCCGATCCTGATCGGTGGCGGCGGGGAGAAGAAGACCCTGCGGATCGTCGCCGAGCACGCGGACATCTGGCACTCGTTCGCCGACCTGGAGACCCTGACCCGCAAGAGCGCGATCCTGGACGAGCACGGGCAGGCCGTGGGCCGGGACACCGCGACGCTGGTCGAGCGCAGCGTGGGCGTCGGGGCACCGCCGGCCGAGGTGGCGCAGCCGCTGGTGGCGGCCGGGGCGACGCTGTTCACCGTCGGGGTGAGTGGGCCGGACTACGACCTGTCGCTGGTCGAGCAGTGGGTGGCCTGGCGGGACGCGCAGGGCTGAGCGCTCCTCTGGTTCGTCGAGCGGTGGGTGCGCTGGAGTCGAGTGGGCGGATCCGACACTCACCGCCCGCCGAGCCCTGGTCCCTGCTCTCGATCTGAGCCCTCGGCCTCGCCCCACGCGCTCGGTCCGCCCTGCTGTCGGCTCCCTGCTCCAGCGTCCACGACCTGCCTTGGCTGGGGCCCTGCTTCTGCGTCGAGAGTGCACGAATGCACGCCTCCGAGGCCGGGAGGTGTGCATTCGTGCACTCTCGGCGAGACGGGGACAGGCGGCCGGGTCGATCTGGGGGATTCGGGCGAGTGCGTCGTGGCAGCGTCGGGCGCGGCGAGTTCAGGTCCGGCCGGTTCGAGGGGCCGGCCGGACAGCGGGTCCATCTGGTTCGGGGGACCCGGCCGGACAGCGGGTCCATCCGGCTCGGGGGCCGGGCCGGGCACCGGCGGCACGGCACAACCCTGAGCGGTCAGCCGATGTCCTGCCCGGGCACGGTGGGCAGGGTGAGCGTCTGGTCGATCAGGTCCTGCAGGTCGGTCAGCTCGTCGTCGGTCCAGCCGTCGACCCGGGTGGCGTCGGCCCAGGCGGTGACGATCTGCGAGGCGTAGTTGTGCCCGTGGCCGTCCGGCACCGACACCCCGAAGAACTGGTCCACCGTGACCTGCAGGAACGTGATCACCGGGTACCAGTGCATCCGGGGTGAGACGTCCGGGCCGCGCGGCTCGGCCAGCCAGTCGGGCTGGCGGGTGAGCAGGTCCCAGCTCCACCAGACCACCGGGTCAGAGGCGTGCTGCAGGTAGACCACCCGCGGGGCCTCCCACGGACCGTCCGGGCGGGACAGATCGGCCGGCCGGGCGGCGAACCGGACCGTCCGGCCGTCGTCGACGATCGGCTGCCACTCCGGGCTGCCCGGGTCGCGGCTGTCCTCGATAGTGCCCCACAGGTAGGTGAAGCTCGGGGTGCCGACGTACAGGGCCCCGTCGGTGCGGGTGGTGAGGTCGCCGAGCGAGCCGAAGGCGGACTGCGCGGCGAACGACCCCAGGCTCAGGCCGTAGGAGATCAGCCGCGGCCGGTCGTCCTCGGGCAGCTCGGACCAGCGGGCGTGCACTGCGTCGAACAACTCGCGGCCGGCCTCGCTGGCCCGGTCGGCGTCCACCAGGAAGGACAGCCAGGACGGCAGGAAGGAGTACTGGATGGTGGCCACCGCGGTGTCGCCGCCCCACAGGTACTCCAGCGCGGCGAGCTGCTGCGGTTCGGTCCACCCGGTGCCGGTGGCACCGGCCACCACCAGGACGCTGCGTTCGAAGGCGCCGGTGCGTTCCAGCTCTTCGACCACCAACTGCGCGCGGCCGGCGGCGGTGTCGGCGGAGTCCAGCCCGGCGTACACCCGGATCGGTTCGGTGGCCGGCTCGCCGGTGACGTCCTCGATCTCGGGCACGGTGGGACCACCGGCGACGAAGGTCCGCCCGTAGCGACCGAGCGAGTCCCAGCTCACCAGGGACTCCGGCGATCCGGAGCGCAGCGCCGACTCGGGCCGTTCCACCCCGGGTTCGGTGCCCGCGTTGGTGTCGGCGTAGACGTGGTCGGAGATGGTGATCACGCCGCGGAACAGCACCCCGGCGGCCAGCCAGTAGACCAGCGCGGCGACCACCACCACCCCGGCCAGTGAGGCGACCGGCGCGGGCACCCAGCGACCGAGCAGCCGGGCCACCCGCTGGGACGCCCGGCGCAGCGCCCGGCACAGGGTCAGCAGCAGGGAGAACACCAGCACCGCGATCAGCCCGACCAGGAAGCCGGAGGACCGGTGCTGCCGCTCGCCGACCAGGGCCCGGACCTCGTCCTGCCAGTCGGCGCCGACGCCGATCACGATCAGGGCCAGCAGCGGCCCGATCAGGCAGAGCAGCTGCCAGGCCACCCGCCTGACCCGCTCCGGTGGCCGCGGCACGCCGACCCGGCGCAGCACCCAGGCGACCAGCGCCCCGGTGCCGTAGCCGAGCAGGGCGCCGACCCCGGCGATCGCACCCAGGTACAGGGTGGGCCGGGGCAGCAGGGAGGGCGTCATCGCGGCGGCCAGGCCGAACAGCGCCCCCAGCATCCCGGCCCAGGGCAGCCGGCGCCGGCGCAGCCACTCGCCGACCGCGGTCAACACGGTCGCGGTGGCCGTCCGCAGGGTCTCGGTGTGCACGGTGCTCCGTCCGCCGGGGTCGTGGTCGAGTCCTATCACGGGGCGCCGACCCGCTCGAGGTAGCCGCGCAGGCCGACGCACCCGGACCGCATCGCGTGGGCGTGCGCGCGGCGGAACACCGGGGCGAGCACCGGTCCGGTCCGGCGCATCCAGGGCCGGGTGGTGCGCACCCGCCAGTCGAGCTCCAGCGTGCTGCCGCCGGGCGCCGGGTCGATGCTGACCAGGCCGGTGCCGACCAGGTCGCCGCTCACCGCCAACCGGGCCCGGCGGGGCGGTTCGCGCTCGGTGACCACCAGGCCGAACCGCAGCGCGTACCCGTACCGGACCGGGCGCAGCACGAACAGTGCACAGTCCTCGGCCGACCACGGCGAGGTCAGCCCCGGCCACCAGCGCGGCCAGCTCAATTCCGGGTCCGCCAGCACCTGCCACACCCGGTCCGGCCCGGCAGGCAGGGACCAGCGGGTGACCAGGTGGTACTCCGGTGGGGTCGGCACGCAGGTCACGCTAGGGCGGTTGGGTGGACGGCGCGCCCCGTACCCTGAACCCCGTGAGCGAGACGAGCGAGCTGACCTCCGTCGCCCAGGACTACCTCAAGGTGATCTGGACCGCCGGGGAGTGGTCGGAACCGGCCGTCACCACCAAGATGCTCGCCGACCGCCTGGGCGTCGGCCCCTCGACCGTCTCCGAGACCGTCCGCCGCCTGGCCGACCAGGGGCTGGTGGAGCACGCCCGGTACGGCGCGATCGCGCTGACCCCCGAGGGTGCCCGGCATGCCGTCCAGGTCGTGCGGCGGCACCGGCTGATCGAGACCTTCCTGGTCAGCGAGCTCGGCTACGCCTGGGACGAGGTGCACGACGAGGCCGAGGTGCTGGAGCACGCGGTCTCGGACCTGATGGTGGAACGGATCGACGCCCGGCTCGGCCACCCCACCCGCGACCCGCACGGCGACCCGATCCCGGCCCCGGACGGCACCGTCCCGTCCCCGCCGGCCGACATGCTGTGGGAGCTGCACGACGGCTGCGGCACGGTGGCCCGGATCTCCGACTCCGACCCCGGACTGCTGCGCTACCTGGCGGAGATCGGCGTGGTGCTGGACGCCCGGGTCGAGGTGATCGAGCGCCGCGACTTCGCCGGGATCACCTCGGTGCGGCTGACCGCCCCGGGCGCCGAACCGCGGGTGGTGGAGCTCGGCGAACCCGCCGCGCGGGCGATCTGGGTGCTGCTCGACTCGTCCCAGTAGGCTGCGGCCACCGGAACAGCGACGGCGCTCGACGGATCGGGCCGCCGCACCCGAGGTCCCAGGACGCGCACCGGCGGCCAGCAGTCTCGACCGCAGGAGCACCCATGACCACCGGCCCCACCGACGTCCTCGACCCGAACCCGGTCATGCGCCGGGCCCGGTTGCCGCTGCTCGCGCTCGCCCTGGGCGGGTTCAGCATCGGCACCACCGAGTTCGCCACGATGGGCCTGCTGCCGCTGATCAGCGACAACCTGGACGTGACCATCCCGCAGGCCGGGCACGTGATCACCGCCTACGCGCTCGGCGTGGTGGTCGGCGCCCCGCTGCTGACCACCGCCGCCGCCCGGATGAACCGGCGCACGCTGCTGCTGGTGCTGATGGCCGCGTTCACGGTCGGCAACCTGCTGTCCGCCCTCGCCCCGACCGCGGGTTGGCTGGTGGTGGCGCGGTTCGTCGCCGGGCTGCCGCACGGGGCGTTCTTCGGCGTCGGGGCGGTGATGGGGGCGCACGTGGCCGGGCCCGGTCGGCGCGGGCAGGCGGTGGCCACGATGATGGCCGGGCTGACCATCGCGAACGTGGTCGGGGTGCCGCTGTCCACGGTGCTGGGCCAGTGGCTGGGCTGGCGGGTGGCCTTCGTCGCCGTCGGCGTGCTCGGCGGGCTGACCCTGCTGGCGCTGTGGCGGTGGATCCCGGGCCTGGCCGTGCCGGACGGTGCCTCGGTCCGCTCGGAGGTCGGTGCGCTGCGCAACCCGCGGCTGTGGGTGGCGGCCGGGGCCGGCGCGATCGGCTTCGGCGGGATGTTCGCGGTCTACTCCTACATCTCCCCGCTGCTGACCGATGTCACCGGGCTGAGCGAGGCGACGGTGCCGGTGGTGCTGGCGCTGTTCGGGATCGGGATGACCGGCGGCACGCTGCTCGGCGGCCGGCTCGCCGACCGGTCGGTGATCCGGACCGTGCTGGCCGGGTTCGCGGCGACCATCCTGGCGCTGGTGCTGATCGCGCTGCTCGGCGGCTGGGTGGTGCCCGGGGTGCTGGCGGTGGTGGCGCTCGGGGTCGCGTCCCAGGTGCTGGGGCTGGCGTTGCAGTCCTGGCTGATGGACCTGTCGCCGGCCGCCCCGTCGCTGGGCGCCGCGCTGTGCCATTCGGCGCTGAACGCGGGCAACGCCTTCGGTGCCTGGTCGGGCGGCCTGGTGATCGCCGCGGGGCTGGGCTACCTCGCCCCGGCCTGGGTCGGCGCCGGGCTGGCCGCGGTGGGCTGCACCGTCGTGGCCGGGACCGTGGTCATGGGCCGGAGGGTCCCGGCGGCTCGGTAGACTCCGGCGGGTGACCTCGCCCGTTTCCCCCAGCAGCCCCGAGTCCAGCGCGCCCGCCGAGGTGCCGTTCCGCTACACCGCGGCCCTCGCGGAGCAGATCGAGCTCAAGTGGCAGCAGGAGTGGCTCGACCGCGGCACGTTCTTCGCGGCGAACCCCGGTGGCGAGCTGACCGACGGCGACGGCGGTCACGCGGCGCCCGGCGCCAAGCCGTTCTTCGTGATGGACATGTTTCCGTACCCCTCCGGTGCGGGCCTGCACGTCGGGCACCCGCTGGGCTACATCGCCACCGACGTGGTCGCCCGGCACCGCCGGATGCAGGGTGACAACGTGCTGCACGCGCTGGGCTACGACGCCTTCGGCCTGCCCGCCGAGCAGTACGCGGTGCAGACCGGCCAGCACCCGCGCACCACCACCGAGGCCAACATCGAGATCATGGCCCGGCAGCTGCGCCGGCTGGGCGTGGCCCACGACCCGCGCCGGTCCTTCGCCACCATCGACCCCGGCTACGTGCGCTGGACCCAGTGGATCTTCCTGCAGATCTTCGAGTCCTGGTACGACGAGCACGCGGTGCGCCCGGACGGTGGCCGCGGTGCCGCCCGCCCGGTGTCCACCCTGGTCGACGCCTACCGGAACGGCCGCGAGCTGCCCGAGCTGGACTGGCTGCCCGAGGGCGCGACCTGGGCCGATCTGGACGAGGTGTCCCGCCGCAAGGTGATCGACAGCCAGCGGCTGGCCTACGTGTCGGAGACCCCGGTCAACTGGTGCCCGGGCCTGGGCACCGTGCTGGCCAACGAGGAGGTCACCAGCGAGGGCCGTTCCGAGCGCGGCAACTTCCCGGTGTTCCAGCGCACGCTGCGGCAGTGGAACATGCGGATCACCGCCTACGCCGACCGGCTGGCCGACGACCTGGCGCTGATCGACTGGCCGGAGAAGGTCACCGCGATGCAGCGGAACTGGATCGGCCGCTCCGAGGGCGCGCACGTGCACTTCGAGGTGACCGACGCCGACCAGCCGCTGACCGTCTTCACCACCCGCCCCGACACCCTGTTCGGCGCCACCTACGTGGTGCTGGCCCCCGAGCACCCGCTGGTGGACCAGATCGTGGCCGGCGCCGACGACACCTGGGGCGAGGACATCCCCGAGGTGTGGCGCGGTGGTGCGGCCAGCCCGGCCGAGGCGGTCGCCGCCTACCGGCGTGAGGCCGCCGCCAAGACCGCGGTCGAGCGCCAGGCCGACGCGGGCCGCAAGACCGGCGTGTTCACCGGCGGCTACGCGCTGAACCCGGTCAACGGCGAGTCGCTGCCGGTGTTCATCGCCGACTACGTGCTGATGGGCTACGGCACCGGCGCGATCATGGCCGTGCCCGGCGGCGACGCCCGCGACTACGCCTTCGCCCAGGCGTTCGAGCTGCCGATCGTCTACACCGTCGCCACCCCGGAGGGCTTCGAGGGTGCCGCCTGGACCGGCGACGGCGCGGTGGTGAACTCCGCGAACGACACCCTGGACCTGAACGGCCTGGACGTCGCCGAGGCGAAGTCCCGGATGATCGACTGGCTGGAGGCCGAGGGCGCCGGCGAGCGCACCATCACCTACCGGCTGCGCGACTGGCTGTTCAGCCGTCAGCGGTACTGGGGCGAGCCGTTCCCGATCGTCTACGACGAGAACGACCTGCCGGTGGCCCTGCCGGACGACGCGCTGCCAGTGAACCTGCCGGAGGTGCCGGACTACGCGCCGCGCACCTTCGACCCCGAGGACGCCGACTCCTCGCCGGAGGCCCCGCTGAGCCGGAACTCCGACTGGGTCGAGGTCACGCTGGACCTGGGCGACGGGCCGAAGACCTACCGCCGCGACACCAACACCATGCCGAACTGGGCCGGGTCGTGCTGGTACTACCTGCACTACCTGGACCCGGAGCACCGCACCGGCGAGCTGGTCGACCCCAAGCTGGAGCACTACTGGATGGGCCCGGGCCACAACCCGGAGGACGTCCACGGCGTCGGCGGCGTCGACCTGTACGTCGGCGGCGTCGAGCACGCCGTGCTGCACCTGCTGTACGCCCGGTTCTGGCACAAGGTGCTGTACGACCTGGGCCACGTCGGCAGCCGCGAGCCGTTCTACAAGCTGTTCAACCAGGGCTACATCCAGGCGCACGCCTACACCGACTCCCGGGGCGCCTACGTGCCGGCGGCCGAGGTGGAGGAGACCGAGGACGGCTTCGTCTGGAACGGCCAGCCGGTCACCCAGGAGTACGGCAAGATCGGCAAGTCGCTGAAGAACGTGGTGTCCCCGGACGAGATGTACGCCGCCTACGGTGCGGACACCCTGCGGGTCTACGAGATGTCGATGGGCCCGCTGGACCTGTCCCGCCCGTGGGAGACCCGGGCCGTGGTCGGCGCCCAGCGCTTCCTGCAGCGGGTCTGGCGCAACGTCGTCTCCGAGGAGACCGGCGAGGTCACCGTCAGCGACGACACCCCGGACGAGGCGACCCTGCGGGTGCTGCACCGCACCATCGCCGGGGTGGCCGAGGACATGGGCCAGATGCGGATCAACACCGCCATCGCCAAGCTGATCGTCCTGAACAACCACCTGACCGCGCTGCCCACGGTGCCGCGCTCGGTCGCCGAGCCGCTGGTGCTGATGACCGCACCGATCGCGCCGCACCTGGCCGAGGAACTGTGGCAGCGCCTGGGCCACGACCGCTCGCTCGGCCACGAGCCGTTCCCGGCCGTCGACGAGCGGTACCTGGTCGAGGACACCGTCACCTGCGTCTTCCAGGTGCAGGGCAAGGTGCGCGGCCGCGCCGAGGTGCCGGCCGACATCACCGAGGAGCGGCTGACCGAGGTCGCCCTGGCCGACGCCAACGTCCAGCGCGCGCTGGACGGCCGCGAGGTGCGCAAGGTGATCGTCCGCGCACCCAAGCTGGTGAATGTGGTGCCGGCCTGAGCGAGCACGGCACGCCCGGGTGGTTCCGCCGCCCGGTCTGGGCCGGACGGCTGCGGCTGCCCAGGCGGCCGGAGCCCGGTTCGGTCGTGCCCCGGGTCGCGGTGGTCACCGACTCCACCGCCGCCCTCAGCCCGGACCAGGCCGCGGAGTGGGGGATCACGGTCGTCCCGCTCGACGTCGCCGCGGGTGACCGCCGCTACCGGGACGGCGTCGACCTCGGCCCCGCCGAGCTGATCGAGCTGATCGAGGCCGGTACCCGGGTCACCACCTCACAGCCCGCCCCCGCGGCCTTCGCCGAGGTGTACCAGCAGCTCGCCGACCAGGGCGTCCGCGAGGTGGTCTCGGTCCACCTGTCCGGCGCCCTGTCCGGCACCGTCCGTGCCGCGGGTCTCGCTGCCCAGCTCGCGCCGCTGCCCGTGCACGTCGTCGACTCCCGCAGCGCCGGCCTCGGCCTCGGCTTCGCTGCCCTGGTCGCCGCGCGCACCGAGGGCGACGGCGCCACGGTCGCCGCCGAGGCGGAACGGGTCGGGCAGTCCAGCGCGGCTTGGTTCGTGGTCGACTCCCTCGACCACCTGCGCCGGGGTGGCCGGATCAGTGCCGCCGCCGCAGCCCTCGGCACCGTCCTCGGCCTGCGCCCCGTGCTCGCCCTGCGTGAGGGCCGGATCGATGTCGCCGAACGGGTCCGCACCCGCCCCGCCGCGCGCGACCGGCTGGTCCAGCTCGTCCACGACGAGGCCGCCCGCCGGCCGGGCCCGGTCCGGATCGCCGTGCACCACCTCGGCCGCCCCGACATCGCCGACACCCTCGCCGACCGGCTGCACGAGGTCGAGGGGGCGGTGGAGATCCGGGTCGCCGAGGTCGGGGCGGTGCTGGGCGGGCACCTGGGGGCAGGGGCGCTCGCGGTGGTGGTCGTCGACGCCTGACCGGCTCGGCCGACGTCCCTGACCGGGCTCGATCCACCGGACGTCCTGCTCGGCAGGCCACCCCGGTCCGCTGGGCGCCCCGGGCCACCGGACCCGCCTGGAGACCGGGGTGTCGACTGTCCACAGCCTGAGCGATGCACCCGTGGTCCCCAAGCCGAGGGCTGCGAGCTGCCTCCGCCTGCGGTGCGTTCCTAACGTGCGGGCATGGCGAGGCATGTGGCGGGGGACCGGCTCGAGGGGTGGCGCCCGCATCCGGGGACGGAGCTGGAGTCGGGCGCGCCCGAACCCGGCGAGCCGTGGGGATCTCCCGAGGAAGCTCGGCGAGGTGTGGGCGTGCGAGGTGTGGGCGTGCACGGACAAGGCATGCCGCCGTGGCCGCCGGATGACGCGACGCCGCCGCGGGGTGTGCCGAGGCGCGGAGGGGGCGAATCGGTGGAGCGCTGGGACGGGACGACACCGCCGCGTGGTGTGGCGCGGCTCGGCCCCGGCATGGCAGGGGGGACCGGTGAGGCCGGCCACGCGTCGGAGCGCGCAGACGAGGAGCACGATGGCCGCGCGCCAGCGGTCGACTGGCCCCGGGGCACCCGTGCGGGCTTGGTCGCGGCCGTCGGCACTGCGGACCCGCCCGCCTTCGACCTGGACCTCGATCATCATCCGCGCCGCCTGCCCCGGCTCGCCATCCCGCCGCGCACCGCGGTGATCGCGTTGCTGGCGCTGGCCCTCGTGGTCGGCGCGGCGGTCCTGCGCACGGTCGCCGCGACCCCGGGCGTCCCGGTCGAGCTCGCCGAGCCCCGTGCGACCGCGACCTCCGCCCCGGCCGATCCGGAGGTGACCGAGGCGCCCACCCTGCTGGTGCACGTGGTCGGTCAGGTGGCCTCGCCGGGCCTGGTCGAGCTGGCCTCGGACGCCCGGGTGTCGGACGCCCTCGACGCCGCCGGTGGGCCGCTGCCCGATGCCGACCTCGCCGCGCTCAACCTCGCCGCCTCGGTGTCCGACGGTGATCAGATCCGCGTCCCGGCGCCCGGTGAACAGGTCGAGGCACCGCAGCCCGCCGCCCCCGGTAGCGGCGACGGGCTGATCGACCTCAACCGCGCCTCCGCCACCGAGCTGCAAGGACTGCCGGGGGTGGGCCCGGTCCTGG
This sequence comes from Cellulomonas denverensis, assembly GCF_012396125.1. Classification (GTDB taxonomy): domain Bacteria; phylum Actinomycetota; class Actinomycetes; order Actinomycetales; family Cellulomonadaceae; genus Cellulomonas; species Cellulomonas denverensis. The sequence goes on from NZ_JAAXOX010000016.1 coordinate 49,331, forward strand.
CCGAGCGGATCGTCGCAGACCGTGAGGCGCAGGGTCCGTACGCCAGCGTCGACGACCTGGACCGGGTGTCCGGCATCGGTCCCGCGATCCTGGCCAACCTCCGCAGCCGGGCGACGGTGTGACCGCCATCCCGCGTGGGCCGAGCACCCCGCCCCACCACGACCCGCCCGACCGCGCCCGGATCGACCTGCGCCTCGCCGCCCCCGCCGCGGCCGCCTGGCTGGTCGCCCTGGCCCTGACCGCCTCGCCTGCCCGGCTGTCGGTGCTGGTGGCCTTCGCGGCCGCAGCATGCCTCTCCGGCACACTGGTGCGAGCCGCACCGAGCCGCTCCCGGCATGAACCTGCCCGGAGGGGAGCCGGGCACCCACCCGCCGCAGGAGCCCTGGCCCCGCGCCGGAGTCGCCCCTCGCTCACCCTGACCTGCGGAGCCGTCCTCCTGCTCGCGGTGGCCTGCGCGGCGCGAATCTCGGCCCGGGAGGCGGCCGGGCTGCGGGAGCTCGCCGCCGCCGGTGCGACCGTCGACCTGGTGGGCACCGTCAGCTCCGCCACCACGGTGGTCTCCGGTGCGCCCGGCACCTCCAGGGTCCTGCTCGCCCTGGATGCCCTGCGCGGCCCCGACGGCGACTGGTCGGCCTCCGGCGCTTCGGTCCGGCTCTTCCTCTCCGAGTCCCCGGCACCGGGCGGCACGATCGCCCTGACCGCCCGCCTCGCCCCCGCCACCGGGACGCACGACCGTGCCCTCGCGGTCGGCCGTCCGGTCGGCGAGGTGGAGATCCGAGCCGGACCGGATCCGCTCACCGCGCTGCTCGCCGGTCGCCGGGACGCGCTGGCCGCGTTGGCCCGTGACCTGCCCGGCGATGCGGGTGCCCTGCTGCCCGGTGTGACGGTGGGGGACACCTCCGGCGTCGGCGACCTGGACGCGGCGATGAAGGGGTCCGGGCTGGCGCACATCACCGCCGTGTCCGGGGCGCACTTCAGCATGGTCGGCACGGCCGTGCTGCTGGTGTCGTCCTGGTGCGGGGTGCCGCGCCGGTGGCGGTGGCTGCCGGTGACCGCGGTCAGCATCGGCTTCGTCGTGCTGGTGGGTCCGGGACCGACGGTGGTCCGCGCCGCGTTGATGGGCGGGGTCGGTGTGCTGGGTGTCGCGGTGGGGCGGCCGTCGCGGGCGGTGCCGGCACTGTGCGTGGCCGTGCTGGGCCTGCTGGTCGCCGATCCGTGGCTGTGCGCCGATCTGGGGTTCCTGCTCTCCGTGGTGGCCACGGCGGGGATCGCACTGGTGGCGGCACCACTCGCCGCTGCCTGGCCCGGACGCCTGCCCGCCGGTGTCGCCCTGGCGCTCGCGGTGCCGGTGGCGGCGCAGGCCGCCTGCGCGCCGGTGATCCTGCTGCTCGACCCAGCGGTGGCGGTGTACGCGGTGCCGGCGAACGTCATCGCCGCACCGGCAGTCGGCCCGGCCACCCTGGGCGGCCTGGCCGCGGCGTGCTTCGCCGGGTGGTGCCCACCGGTGGCCGAGGCGGCGGCCGCGATCGCGGGGGCGGCGTGCTGGTGGATCGGGACGGTGGCGCGGGTCGCGGTGGCGCTGCCCGGCGCCCGGTTGTCCTGGCTCTCGGGCTGGCCGGGGCTGGTGCTGCTGGCCGTGGCGACCGCCGCCGGGACGGCCCTGCTGCTCCGGTGTCGCCGGGGCATGGCACCCTAGGTCCGTGCCCGCTGCCACGTCCTCCCGTCGTCCTGCCCGTGGATCGACGTCCGCCCCGGCCGGTCTGAGCTGGGACGAGGCGGAGCTGGCGCCGATCATCCTGGTCAGCGGCCCCGAGGCCCTGCTCGCCGAGCGCGCGGTGGACCGGCTGATCGGGCTCGCCCGGGAACGTGACGACGCGGTCGAGGTCACCCGGATCGACGGCTCTGCCTACGGCAGCGGAGAACTCACACTGGCGACCAGCCCGTCCCTGTTCGCCGAGGACCGGTTGATCGTGGTCGAGAACGTGGAGAAGGGCACCGACGAGCTGATCGCCGACGCGATCGCCTACGTCGGGGGCCCCGCCGAGGACGTGGTGCTCATCCTGCGGCACGGCGGTGGGCAGCGCGGCAAGAAGCTGCTGGACACCGTGAAGCAGGCCGGATGCCCGGTGGTGTCCTGCGAGGCGATGAAGCGCGATGCCGACAAGGCCACCTTCGTCACCCAGGAACTGCGCCGTGCGGGCCGGCGGATGGATGCCCGCGCGGTCCGTGCGCTGGTGGATGCCGTGGGTTCGGACCTGCGGGAACTGGCCGCCGCCTGCACGCAGCTGATCGCGGACACCACCGGCGTGATCGGCGTCGAGGTGGTGGAGCGGTACTACGGCGGCCGGATCGAGGCCACCGGCTTCCGGGTCGCCGACGCCGCGGTCACCGGATCGGCAGGGGAGGCGGTGTCGCTGCTCCGGCACGCCCTGGCCACCGGCGTGGACCCGGTGCCCCTGGTCGCGGCGCTGGCCGCCCGGCTGCGCACCCTGGCGAAGGTCTCCACCCTGCGCGGGCGCGGCGGGGGTGCGGAGAAGGACCTCGGCCTGGCGCCGTGGCAGATCGACCGCACCCGCAAGGAGCTGGCGCACTGGACGCCGGAGACGCTGGCCGAGGCGATCACCGCGATCGCGCAGGCCGACGCCGAGGTCAAGGGCGCGAGCCGGGACCCGCAGTTCGCCGTCGAGCGCGCCGTGCTCCGAATCGCCCGCGCCGCGTCGCGCTGAGCGAGGTCATCTGCCCCGTCCGGCCCCTGGTGTCAGATCAGGCGACCGATGTTGTCGTGGTCCGGGCCCACCAGCGGAGACGCGGTGCGGTCCAGCAACAGGCACCGCTCCAGCAGGTTGCCCTGGTAGAGATCGAAGCCGAGCTGCCGTGACCCGCGCAGCTCCGTGCTGGTCTCGACGAACTCCGCCACCAGCAGCGCACCGTGCGAGCGGGCCAGTTCGACCACCGGCTCGCCCTCGATGTCCAGGTCCCGGGCGTCGATCTTCACGAAGTCGGCCTGGGGGAGGAGCATCCGCTGGTCCGGCCGGGACACGAAGCCCGACATCGCCACCCGGAACCCGATCTCGCGGAGCCGGCGCACACCCTGCAGGATCTCCTCGTCGATCCGGGTCGCCGCCGGGATCTCCACCACCAACCGGTCCGGCCGGTCCGGCAACGGCAGCGCCCCGGTCAGGAACGCCCGCGGGCAGCGGACGAACAGCCACCGGCCGTGCCCGACCTCGTCCACATCGGCCCGCCCGAACGTCGCCCGCAACACCGCGCTCGTCGCCCGCTCGTGCTGCAGGTCGGTCCACTTCGCGGCATCGACCCCCGACAGTGCGTCCGGGGTGCGGAACGCCAGTTCATAGCCGAAGGGGTGCAGCCGGGGCGAGAAGATCCCCTGGCGTCCGATCACGGCACGCTCGGTGGCGACGTGCGCGTTCCACTGCTGGCGCAGCTGCGTCGGGAACGCGGACTCCACGTCCGCGGTGAGAAGCCGGTCCAGCTCTCCCTCGTGTCGTGTCATGTGCGCTATGACAACACACGCGCGCGCGTCATGACAGTCCGTGTCGGGTCCGCGTGGGGGTGAACCGCATGGATACGGGCCATGCGGTCGGAGTTTCACCCGTGCGGAGGTAGGGCGCCGGCGGGGGTGTTGGCTGCCGCGGGTCGCGGCCGGGGGG
>NZ_JAAXOX010000017.1 GCF_012396125.1 Cellulomonas denverensis
CCGGACACAGGTACCGGCTACGCCCGGGCGCGGACCGGGCACCCGCACACCTGTCCACCGACCCCCGATGGCTCACCGGGCGGGCCCTGACCCAGGCCGAACTCGACGACCCACCACCCTTCTGACCGATCACACACCTGCTCCACCCCGCGGTATCCGGCTCCGCGGGGTGCAACACGTGACCGGGGATCCTCACCTGCCCGAGCGGCTCGTCGTCCGTCGGCGTACAGCCCGGCACCAGTCCGGCTCTGGCGCGGCCGGCTCTGGCACGGCCGGCTCTGGCGCGGCCGGCTCCGGCGCGGCCGGCTCCGGCGTGGTCGGGCCAGGCGTGGTCGACCCCGGCATGGTCGACCACGGCACGGTCGGCCCCGGCATGGTCGGGCCCGGCGTTGTCGGACCCGACGCGCCTCACCCCGGCTCGGCGGCACCCCGCAGGGCGTCCAGGCCCGCGCGCAGCACGGTCAGGATGCGGTCGGTGTCGTACACCGAGCCCTGCCAGGTCCCGCCGCTGGCCTCCTGCAGGGCGGCCCACAGCCGGGTGTCGTCCGGGAGCTGCGGGTGCGGGGCGAGGCCGGGGTGCGGATCGCGGGCGGCGAGCACCCGGGCGCCCTCGGCGGGGGTCAGGCGGCCACCGGCGTCCCCGACGTAGTCGAGCGAGCCCACCAGACGCCGGGTGTCGACCAGGATCTCTACCATGTCGCCGTCCCGCAGCCGTCCGATCGGGCCGCCGGCCAGCGCCTCGGGGCCGACGTGCCCGATGCAGGCGCCGGTGGAGACCCCGGAGAACCGCGCATCGGTGATCAGCGAGATCTCCGAGCCGCAGGACAGGTGCTTGAGCGCCGAGGTCACCTGGTAGGTCTCCTCCATCCCGGTGCCGAGCGGACCGCCGCCCATCACCACCATGATGTCGCCGGGCCGGACCTCGCGGGCCTTGAGTGCGGCGATCGCCGCCGCCTCGCTGGTGAACACCCGTGCCGGTCCGAGGTGATGGAACACGCCGTCGGTCAGCCGTGCCGGGTCGAGGGCGGTGGATTTGATCACCGACCCCTCGGGCGCGAGGTTGCCCACCGGGAAGGTCGACGTGGCGGTCAGCCCCCGGCGGCGGGCCCGGGTGGGGGACATGATGACGTCGCCGGGATCGACCCCCTCCTGCTCGCGCAGCAGGCGGCGCATCCGGCCGCGGCGCTCGGAGCCGGCCCACCAGTCCAGCACGGTGCCCAGGGTCTCGCCGGTGGCGGTGAGGACGTCCAGGTGCAGCAGGCCGAGGTCGCGCAGGTGCAGCATCACCTCGGGGGTGCCGCCGGCCAGGAACATCCGGACCGTCGGGTGCTGGACCGGGCCGTTCGGCAGCACGCTGACCAGGCGGGGGACCGAGCGGTTCACCCGGGCCCAGTCCTCCACCCCCGGGCGGGGCACCCCGGCGGCGTGTGCGATCGCGGGCAGGTGCAGCAGCAGGTTGGTCGACCCACCGATGGCGGCGTGCACGGTCATCGCGTTCTCGAACGCCTCGGGGGTCAGGATGTCCCGGGTGGTCAGCCCGCAGTCGAGCTGGTGCAGCACGGCATGGGCGGACTGGCGGGCGATCTCGGCCCACACCGGCTCACCGGAGGGGGCGAGCGCCGAGTGCGGCAATGCCAGCCCGAGCGCCTCGGCGATCACCTGGCTGGTGGCGGCAGTGCCCAGGAAGTGGCAGCCGCCGCCGGGTGAGGCGCAGGCCCGGCAGCCGACCTCGGTGGCGTCCTGCAGCGACAGCTCCCCGGCCGCGAACCGGGCGCCGATCGTCTGGACCCGGGCCAGGTCCTCGCCGCGGACCGGCGGGAGGGTCACACCGCCGGGGACCAGGACGGTGGGGATGTCGTGCTGGGCGGCGAGCGCCATCATCGTGGCGGGCAGCCCTTTGTCGCAGGTGGCCACCCCGAGCACCGCGGACCGGGTCGGCAGCGACCGGATCAGCCGCCGCATCACCACGGCGGCATCGTTGCGGAAGGGCAGCGAGTCGAACATGCCGGGGGTGCCCTGCGACCGCCCGTCGCACGGGTCGCTGACCGCGGTGGCGAACGGCAACCCGCCCGCCTCACTGACCGCCCGGGCGGCGGCGCGCACCTGGTCGGCGAGTTCGAAGTGCCCGGAGTGCAGGCCGAGTGCGACCGGCTCGCCGGTGTCGGCGCGCAGGCCGCCCGCGGTGGACAGGATCATCACCTGCGGGCCGAGCAGCTGGGCGGCGGGCCAGCCCATCCCGGCGTTCTGGGTCATGCCGAAGACGTCGCCGCTGGGGGAGGTGCGCAGCTGGTCGGCGGTCAGCGGCAGACGGCCCCGGGGGCCCTCGGCGCGCGAGCGCAGGGTGTAGATCCCGTCGTGCGGTTCGAGCATGCTGTGCCAGGTCGTCATGGCATGTCCTCGACCGCCGCCATCAGCGCGGCGAGCGCCTCGGCCTGCGCCGGGGTCGGCGGCTGGTGGGGTGCGGTGGAACCGGGACCGAGCCGGACGCCGCGGGCGATCATCCCCGCCTTGAGCAACGGGAAGAACGGCGCGGCCAGGTCGTACAGGCCCATCAGCCGGTCGATCCGGCGCTGGTGCCGGGCGATGGCCGCGGCGTCGCCGGATCCGACCGCCCGGGCGTAACCGGCACACAGCTCCGGGTACAGGTTGGCCAGGCCGCCGATCGCCCCCGCGCCGCCGGAGGTGACCACGTGGTGCAGGTTCTCGTCGAAGCCGGCGAACACCCGGAACCCGGGGAACTCCGGCAGCAGCTCGGTGAGCAGCCGCCGGGTGTGCCCGACCTCCAGCACGGTGTCCTTGTAGCCCACGATGTTCGGGTGCCGGTGCAGCAGCCGCCGGGTCACCTCCGGGCCCAGGTCGTAGCCGGTGCGAGCGGGGAAGTTGTACAGGTAGAGGTCGCCGGGCACCCGATCGGCGATCGCGGAGAACCAGGCCTCGATCGCCGCGTCCTCCAGGGCGAAGTAGTACGGGCCGACCACCATGACCGCGTCCGCTCCGGCGTCCAGGGCGTACCGGCTGAGCTCGACGGTGTCGTCCACCCGCAGGCACGCGGTCCCCACGATCAGGTCCGCGCGACCGCCGACGTGCCGGACTGCCAGGTCGATCAGCGTGCGCTTCTGCTCGGGCGTCAGGGCGAAGAACTCCCCGGTGGAGCCCATCAGCACGATGCCGTCGACGCCGCCGGACAGGATGTGCTCCCAGACCGCGACGTTGCCCTCGGTGTCCAGGGTGCCGTCGTCGTGGAAGGCGGTGACGGCGGGGGCGTAGAACCGGGCCATGGCGCTCACCACACCCGCACCCGGCTGCTGCCGGCGGCGAGCTCGGCCAGCGGGCCCGGTGGGTAGTCGGTACCGGGTTGCTTGCGCCGGCCGACCAGGTCGACCTCGGCGGTCACCGGGGTGCCGTCGGGGTTCTCGAAGGCGGCACCGGCGATCCGCACCCGCCCGAGGTCGGCGCCGGTGACGATGCCGATCAGCGGCGCGGTCAGCGCGTCCGGCAGGGTCAGCTCCAGGTGCACGGTGTCGCCCTCGTCGATCACCCGGGCGGTGGCGGGGTCCGTGGTGGTGCGCGGGTCCGCCTCGTGCGTGACCGGCCGGGCGCCGTCGGCGTAGCCGTTCGACCAGATGTAGGCGGGCTGGCGTTCATGGTGGAACCGGGCGTGGTCGCCGGTCCCGTCCGCGGAGCCGACCCGCTGGCGGTACTCCTCCCAGGACGCGGGCGCACCGTCGTAGGCGTGGGTGCCGAAGGTCTCCGGTGGGAAGTCCGGCAGGACCAGCGGGGCGTCCGGGCCGTACACCCCGCCGCGGGCGCCGAGGAACAGGTTGCCCGCGTACCGGTCGTCCCCGGCGTGCACGAAGCCGTAGCCGGCGACCTGCGTGGAGTGCGGCAGGTGGTACGGCGTCGCCCGGTCGAGCACCGCCTGCATCCGGACCGCCCCGAGCACCAGGTTGTGCACGAAGGCGTTCCCCTGGCTGAACAGCTCGATCGCGATCGGCGAGGCCAGCACGTTGTGGTCGACCAGCACCGGGCCGTGCGCGACCTCGATGAACAGGTCGCGCAGGTTGCGGTACAGCAGGTTGCGGGCGATCCGGGTGCCCTGGGCCTGCCAGTCCAGCCAGATGCCCAGCGTGGTGTCGTGGATCCGGTTGTGCTCGATGGTCACGTCCACCGGGGCGTGCAGCTTGATCCCGCCGATCTCGTAGCCGGAGAACTCGTGCTTGGTGCCGATGTGGTGGATGTGGTTGTCCACGATGGTGGAGAAGGCGCAGCCGAGGTGGCCGACGATGCCGTTCTGCCCGCAGTCCCGGATCTCGTTGCGCCGCACCAGGTGCGAGCCGATGTGCTCGCGGTCCCAGCCCTGGTTCAGTGCGCTGAACACCGACTCCAGCTGGTACTGGTAGCCGGGTTTGTCGCCGCGCTCGGTCGCGAAGTTGTCGCCGCCGGCGGCGGTCCTGCCCAGCGAGATCCCGGCGCAGGTGGCGTCGCGGATCAGGTTGTCCTCGATGATCCAGCCCCTCGCCCAGCGGGGGCCGATCAGGCCGAGCTGTTCGGCGGTCGGCGGGGCCCACGGGGTGGCGGCCTGGGCGAGCTCGAAGCCGCGCACGGTGAGGTAGTCGATGTGGGTGCGGTCCGGGGTGAACACGGAGGGCCGGACGTTGATCTCCACCAGGGCGGCGTTCGGGTCGGCGTCCTGGAAGTTCGCCCAGATCGTCGTGACCTCTTCGGAGACCTCGGCGAACCAGACCCAGACGGTCCGGTCCGGGTCGAGTAGGGGAGTGTCCAGGGCGGTCCACTGGTACCGGGTGTGGGTGCGGCGCACCGGGCGGTCCACCGCGGCGCGGCTGGGCGCCTGGTAGAGCGACCGGCCGTCCAGGTAGACCGCGCCCCGGGTGACGGGGATGCCGTCCGGCGCGGGGTGCAGCCAGTCGCCGGTGACCGGCTCGGCGAACGGGTTGAACTCGCCGAACAGCGCGTTCGGGACCTCCGCGCGCCACACCGGACCGGCCTCGCGCACCCAGCCGGTGACCGGTTCGGCGCCCGTGATCCGCACCCGCTCACCGGGGGCGGGCTGGAAGGTGATCCGGCGGTCGTCGCCCACGCCACCGCGTACCGGGCGCACCCACTCGCGGTAGGTCCCCTCGTGCACCAGCACGGTGTCGCCGGGGAACGCCGCGCGGGCGGCCCGCTGGATGGTGCGGAACGGGGCGTCGGCGCTGCCGGGCGCCAGGTCGGAGCCGCCGGTGGCGACGTGCAGCGTGGTCACGGGTGCGTCCTTCGTTCGGGTCCGGGCAGGGTCCGATCGTGGCAAGAGTGAGAAAAACTTGCGGCACGACTTTCCTCCATCGCCACTGTAGAGCGTGCGGACGAGGCGCGGAACCCCTGGTGTCCGAGGCAGTTCCCCGCAGGCCGCTGCCTCGAAAGGGTTTCGCTACCATGGCCCGCATGCCCGCTGACAAGCCCACCCGGCCCACCCTCGACCAGGTCGCGGAGGCGGCGGGGGTCTCCACCGCCACCGCCTCGAAGGTGCTCAACGGCCGGCCGGGGATCTCGCCCGAGACCCGTCGCCGGGTCGAGGACGCGATCGAGCAGCTCGGCTACGCACCCACCACCGGGCCCCGGGCCGGGTCGGCCGCGCTCGCCGTCACCGTGGTGTTCCGCACGCTCTCGGACATCTACGCCCTGCGGGTGCTGGAGGGCGTGGTCGCCTCCGGACGCGATCACGGCATCGAGGTCGTGGTGGACGTGCTCGACGTGACCGGCGGCGGGCCGGTGCCGCTGTCCCCGGCCTGGATCCGGCGCCAGGCGGCCCGCGACCGGATCGGGGTGGTCCTGGTGACCACCGAGACGACCGCGGAGCAGCATCAGCTGCTGCGGTCGCTCGGGGTGCCGGCGGTGCACATCGACCCGGTGAACCCGATGGACGACGCGACGGTCTCGGTGGGGTCGACCAACTTCGCCGGCGGGGTGCAGGCCACCCGGCATCTGCTCGACCTCGGCCACCGCCGGATCGCGTTCGCCGGTGGGGCGCCCACCTTCCTGCCGTCCTCGGAGCGGTTGCAGGGCTTCCTGAGCACCATGCGCGGCGCCGGCCTCCCGGTGGACGACGCCCTGGTGCGCTCCGGTGCGCACACCTTCGAGGCCGGACTCGCGATGGCGGACGACCTGCTCGCCGGGTCCGAGCCGCCCACGGCGGTGTTCGCCGCGTCGGACTCGATCGCGCTCGGCGTGCTGGCATCCGCCCAGCGCCACGGGCTGCGGGTGCCGCAGGACCTGTCGGTGATCGGCTTCGACGACAGCTCGGCGGCGTCCTCCTCTGCGCCCCCGCTGACCACGGTGCGCCAGCCGGTGGTCGAACTCGGCCGGGTGGCGCTGCGCACGCTGCTCCAGCTGGCCCAGGGGGAGAGCATCGACTCCCACCACGTGCAGCTGTCGACCACGCTGGTGGTCCGGGAGTCCACCGCGCCGCCGGCGAGCGCGTGAGGGCGGGGCCGGGGGGACATGCCCACCGGCCCCGCCCCGCGACGGGAAATGCGGCAGGGGGCGCGGGATCAGTGCGCGGCGTAGCCCGCCGGGTCGGCCAGCACGAACCGGAGCACCACGTCCTCGATCATCCGGCGCACGTGCGGGGCCTCCGCCTCCGAGAGCATGTCCCGGCCGAACAACTGGTTGAAGGTCGACCGGTTGGACACCCGCTGGAACGCCAGCCCGGAGATGACCTGCTGCACGTCCAGTGCGGTCGGCGCATCCGGCCCGGAGCGGAACACCCCGGTGGCCCGGCCGCGGCGCAGGATGTCGTCCACCAGTTCCACCGCGCGGCGGTTGGTCTCCCGGGCCTCCTCGGACATCAGGTGCACCGACCCGGCCGGCAGCAGGTTCTCGAACACCACCAGTCGCACGAACGCCGGGTTCTGCTCGTGGTGCAGCACATCCGAGCGCACCAGCAGCCGCAACGCCTCCTCAGGTGGCAGCTCGTCCAGATGCAGCTGGGACTCCGAGTCCCGGATCCGGCGGTAGGACTCCACCAGGGCGGCGGTGTACAGGTCCTCCTTGGAGCGGAAGTAGTAGTAGATCATCCGCTTGGTGGTGGCGGTCCGTTCCGCGATGGCGTCGATCCGCCCGCCCAGCAGGCCGTGGTCGGAGAACTCCTGGACGGCCGCCTCCAGGATCGCCCGGCGGGTGCCCTCCGGGTCGCGGCGGGCGCGCGCGGCGTCCGTGGACGCGGTGGTGGTGGTCATGCCAGGCCTCTCGCAGGTGGGGTGTCCGGTCCGTGGTCGCCCGCCCGGTCCGGACCCGATCGGGCACCATTATGGAACGGTTGGTTAAGTTCCGGCCCGTTGTCGCACCGGGCGTCGCTCACAGCGCAGGGAGTTCACCGTGTCCGCCACCCCCAGTCCGGCCCCTCCCGGTCGTCGCGGCACCCCGCCGCCGGCCCCCGACCGCGGACCGCTGGTCGTGCTGATCGGCCCGATGGGGTCGGGCAAGACCGCCATCGGCCGTGCACTGTCCCGCCGCTGGGACGTCCCGCTCCGGGACACCGACGTGGACATCGAGGAGCACGCCGGCACCACGATCGCCGACATCTTCCTGCACCAGGGCGAGCAGGCGTTCCGGGACCTGGAGCACCAGATCGTGGCGGCCGCGCTGGACGAGCACCGCGGCGTGCTGGCCCTGGGGGGTGGGGCGCCGCTGCGCAGCGACACCCGTGAGCACCTGGCGCAGTACGCGGCCGGCGGCGGCACGGTGGTCTTCCTGGACGTGAGCATCGAGTTCGCCGCGCCCCGGGTCGGCCTGGACGACTCCCGGCCGCTGCTGATGGGCGACCCGCGGCAGCGCTGGCTGGACATCATCCGCGAGCGCCGGGAGGTCTACGAGGAGGCGTCCACGATGCGCATCCTCACCGACGGCGTCACTCCGGCCGAGGGCGGCCGGGAGATCGAGCGCCGGATGCGGCTGGCCCGCAAGTCGCGCGCCCCGCACGGCGGTCCGCACAGCCTGGGCCACCACTGACCGTCTCCGCCCAGGTCATCCGGGTCCTCGCCCCACGGGATGTCCGATTGCGTCGCCTGCGGTCTTTTGGGACGTTGTGCGGTGACAGCGGTACTTCGGAAGGGGAGGACCATGACCACCGTGGCAAAGACGGCGCCGTCCAAGGCGGCCCGCGTGATCGCGATCATCTCGGCCGTGGCGGGGCTGGTGCTGCTGATCGCCGGCGGTGTGACCTGGGGATCCGTCTCCAGCCACCTGGCCGACGAGAACATCACCGTCTCCGACGACGCGGCGAACTTCGCCGGTGACCCGGTGACCACCCCCTGGGCGGCCTTCGCCCAGGCGGACATCATCGCCCACCACGCCCTGGAGGCGACCGGTGGCAAGACCTACGCCCAGCTGGACCAGGACGACCCGCTGCGCGAGACCGCGATGAACGCCTCGTTCCTGCGGGCGTCGCTGTTCACCTCGGTGGTCGCCTTCGGCGTGGCCGCCCTGGTGATGGGCCTCGGCATCCTGTTCATCCTGGTCGGGTGGGCGATCTGGGCACTCGCCGGCAAGCGCCGGGTGACCATTCCCGAGTCGGGCACCCGCGCGCCGGTCACGCCGACCACCACCACCGGGACGACGACCACGGAGCCGGGCCCGCCGCCCGCCGCCCCCGCGGTCTGAGTCCACACCGGCACGGCGGAAGGGCCGGAACCCTCGCGGGTTCCGGCCCTTCCGTGTGGGTGGGCGGTGCGGCCCCTCCAGCCGCACCGTCCTGGTCAGGAGGCCGAGCGGTCCCGGCGGCGCACCGCGCCGATCAGGGAACTCACCAGCAGGCCGACCCCCGCCACCGCCAGCAGCGCGATGAACGCCAGCTGGAAGTCGATCCGCAGCCCGGCGGCGGCGGCCAGGATCCCGGCGCCGACCGCGACCACGATCAGGCCCCAGATCACCGTGCCGGAGCGCGGGCCCCGCGGCGGAGCCGGGGCGGGCACCGGGGTGGGTGCGGGTGCCGACCAGCCCGCGGCCGGGGCGGGGGTGCCGCTCCAGGACGGTGCCGGGCCGGTGCTGGCCGCCGGGTCCGGCCGGGGCTGGGGGTGCGGCTCGGCGGCGGCGAAGGCCGCGGTGGGCATCGCGGCGGTGGCCGGGGGAGTGCCGAGCACGGCGGTCTCCGGCTCCGCCGGCGTGGGCTGCTCGGGCCCGTCGGAGGCCTCGGTCTCGATCACCGCGGTCTCGTCAGCCACCTCGGTCTCGTCAAGCACCTCGGTCTCTGCGGCGTCGACGGCCTCGATCGCCTCGGTCTCGCCGGCCGCCTCGATCACCTCGGTCCGGTCCTGCTCGGTGGTCTCGATCGCCTCGGTCGGGTCGATCTGCTCGTTCCCGGAGCCCTGCTCCGGTGTGCGCTCGGACATCAGTCCTCCTCGATGGTCACGTCGCCCAGGCCGAGATCGACCTGGAGCTCGAGCTGGGCGATGGTGTCGTCCACCAGCTCCTCGCTGCGGAAGGTGGCGCGGTTGCCCACCCCGCTCACGCTGCGGGAGGAGTCGTCGACCTCCCAGTAGACCGTCCCGCCGCCGGAGCGGACGGTGGCCTGCACCGGCACCCCGTCCGGGACGATCACGGTGACGTTGCCGAGTCCGGCCTGCACCGGGACCACCAGGGTCTCGTCCTCGACCATCGGCACGTCGGTCAGGTCGACCACGGTGCTGCCGACGCCGAGGGCGAAGCCGTCCTCCGCCTCGGCCCGGGAGGTCACGTCGTAGGTCCGGTCGCCGACCGCCACCGATCCGTCACTGTCCCGCCAGCGCCACACCGAGTCCGAGTCGGCGGCGATCGCCGGACCGGCCACCACGAAGCCGATGATGGCCAGGGCGGTCAGGCCGCCGGCGTGCCGGCCGAGCAGGCCGCAGACGATGATCGCCAGGCCGACCAGGATCACGCCGCCGCCGACCAGGACACTGGCCACCGGGCCGGTGTAGAGGTCCATCCGGTCGGCGATCAGCAGGGCCGCCAGCCCGAGCAGGATCAGGCCGACCACCACACCGGTCACCGCGGAACCGGGTCCGGGAACCGAGGGCTTCACCGGCTTGGGCGGCTTCGGGGGCTTGGGCGGCATCGGCGGGCGCGGCGGGGTGACCGGACGCGGCGGCACCGGGCCGGCACCGGCCGGACGGGGCTGCTGCCAGTACGGCGCGGAGCTGGGCGGCGGGGTCGGTGCCCCGGTGCCGTAGGGGGTGCCGTGGTGGCCGGGGCCCGGGTTGGGGGCGTGCGCCGAGGTCCGCGGCGGAGCCGCGCCGGTCGCCGGGGCCGGGCTGCCGGCCGCGGCGGTGGGGGCGCCGGGGGTCTCGGGGGTGGGGGTCGGGAACGTGGGATCCGTCATCGGAGCCTGACCTTCTGTGCTCGTCGGAGGGCCGCTGCCCTTGCGGGCGTTCGCGGCGATGATGACAACGGCGACCAGTGCCGCGGACCAGGCGATGGCGGAGAACCAGCCGGAGTCGAACGGACCCCAGCTGAACCACCAGCCGCCGCTGGTCGCGCCGATCAGGACCACCAGGCCGGCGCCGATCAGCGCGCCGTTCCAGTCGCCGTGGATGGCCTGCTCCAGGTGGATCCGGCCGTCCGGCTCCGGCAGCAGCGCCCAGGCCACGCCGTAGAGCACCAGGCCGAAGCCCATCAGCACGGTCAGGCCGACCACGCCGCGCACCAGCAACGGGTCCATCCCGAACCGTTGCGCCAGGCCGGAGCACACCCCGCCGATCCAGCGGTCCTCGCCCCGGGTGATCCCGAGACCGCGGATCGCACCGAAGAATCCGTCCCCGCTCGCCCCGCCGGGTCGTCCCGGCGTCGGTCCGGAACCGGCCGGGGGCGGGGTGCCCGGGCCGTAGCCGGTGCTGTCGTTCGTCATGGCTCGATCCTGACCCGGCCGGCCACCGCCGGACCATCGGGGTCGACCCTGAGCCACCCCTGAAACCCCCGGTCCGGGTCCCTGACCGCACCCCGGAGATCGGGCCCGGGGGGTTCGGCAGCGGGCCGGGACGTGTGACGATCAGTGCATGCAGACCCCCGTCCGGCCGCCGTTGCGCCGCCCCGAACGTGGCCGCGTCCTCGGTGGCGTGGCCGCTGGGCTCGCCGTGCACCTGGGGCTTTCGGTCCGGCTGGTGCGGGTGTTGTTCGTGGTGCTGACCCCGGTGGCGTTCTTCGGGCCGCTGCTCTACATCTTCTGGTGGGTCACGGTGCCGCTCGGCGACGCCGGCCGGATCGCCGATCAACGGCCCGCCGCCCAGTCCCGGCTGGCCCCGGTGCTCAGTCCGGCCCGGGTGGACCTGCTCCGCCGGTTGCCGTGGGGCGAGACTGCGGTCGGTGGCGGACTGGTGGTCGCCGCGGTCGCGCTGCTGCTGAACCGGTCCGGGCTGGCGGTCGGGTCCAGCTGGCTGGTGCCGGTGCTGCTGCTGGTCGCCGGGGTGGCGCTGGCCTGGAGCCAGCTGGACGCGGTGCAGAAGGAGCGCAAGGCGTCCCCGCGCAACCGGGTCAGCGTGCTGCGGCTGGTCGGTGGCCTGGTGATCGCCGGCGTCGGGGTGCTGCTGCTGGTCGGCAAGGAGACCGAGCCGGCCACCCTGGTGCAGTCGACCGTGGCGGCGCTCGCGGTGCTGGCCGGCGTGGCGCTGGTGCTGGCCCCGTGGTGGCTGCGCCTGGTCCGCGAACTCGGCGACGAGCGCACCGCCCGGGCCCGGGAGTCCGAGCGCGCGGACATCGCCGCCCACCTGCACGACTCGGTGCTGCAGACCCTGGCGCTGATCCGGGCCCGCGCCGACGACGCGACCGAGGTCGCCCGGCTGGCCCGCGCCCAGGAACGCGAACTGCGGGCCTGGCTGTACGACGACCGCCCGGAGCCCGGCACCTCGGTGGCGGCGGTGCTGCGCGAGACGGTCGCCGAGATCGAGGACACCCGGGTCGGCTCGGAGGGCGAGGCGGTCACCATCGACGTGGTGGTGGTCGGTGACTGCGAACCGGACCAGAACACCGACGCCCTGTTGCAGGCCACCCGCGAGGCGCTGCTGAACGCGGTCCGGCACGGGCGCCCGCCGGTGTCCTGCTACCTGGAGGTCGGGCCGACCGAGGTGGAGGCCTTCGTCCGCGACCGGGGCACCGGCTTCGATCTGGCGGCCGTGCCGCAGGACCGGTTCGGGGTGCGCGAGTCCATCCTCGGCCGGGTGCGCCGCCGGGGTGGGACGGCCTCGGTGGTGTGCAAGGACGGTGGCGGCACCGAGGTCCGCCTGCAGGTGCCGCGCGCGGGCGTGGCGAACGAGGCGCCGGCCGATCCGGCCGAGGAGAGGACGATGCAGTCATGAGCGAGCCGATCGACGTCGTGCTGGTGGACGACCACCTGATGTTCCGGGCCGGGGTGCGGGCCTCCCTGGACGACCGGGTGCGGGTGGTCGGCGAGGCCGAGACCGTGGAGCAGGCGGTGGCGGTGGTCCGGGACCTGCGCCCGCCGGTGGTGCTGCTGGACGTGCACCTGCCCGGCGGCGACGGGGGCGGCGGGCACGAGGTGATCCGGTCCTGCCAGGACCTGCTGGCCGACACCCGGTTCCTGGCGCTGTCGGTCTCGGATGCGGCCGAGGACGTGGTCGCGGTGATCCGGGCCGGGGCGCGCGGCTACGTGACCAAGGCGATCTCCGGGCCGGACCTGTCGGCGGCGGTGGCGCAGGTGGCCGGGGGTGACGCGGTGTTCAGCCCGCGGCTGGCCGGCTTCGTACTGGACGCCTTCGGCACCGCGGCCGGCGACGTGGCCACCGGTGACGACGAGCTGGACCGGTTGTCCGCCCGGGAACGCGAGGTGATGCGGTTGATCGCCCGCGGCTACTCCTACCGGGAGGTCGCCTCGGAGCTGTTCATCTCGATCAAGACGGTCGAGACCCATGTCTCGGCGGTGCTGCGCAAGCTGCAGCTGTCCTCCCGGCACGAGCTGACCCGGTGGGCGGCGGCCCGGCGGTTGCTCTAGGCATCCAGGTGAGGAAAGCCACGACTCGCCTCGGCGTGTCGGGCGGTTCGTCCGTGTGAAGCTGGCGGTTCCCCCCATCGTCGAGGAGACGCCCCATGGACATCGTCTACGGACTGCTCGTGGTCCTGCACCTGATCGGCTGGGCCATCGTGCTCGGCGGCTGCATCGTGACGCTGCGGCAGCAGACCTTCCCCAAGGGCGCCCTGCACGGCGCGCTCACCGCCCTGGTCACCGGGTTGATCATGACCGGCCTGCGCTCGGCCGAGGTCGCCGGGCTGGACAAGCCGGACAACGCGAAGATCGGCGTCAAGCTGGTGATCGCCCTGGTCGTCACCGTGCTGATCTGGCTGGGCCGGCGCAAGCCGGAGCAGGTCACCAAGGGCCGGGTCGGCCTGGTGCTCGGCCTCACCGCGGTGAACGTGGTGATCGCCGTGCTGTGGCGGTGACCCGCTCCGGCCGCACTCAGAAGTTGCAGGTGTAGCGGATCCCGTCCACGTAGTGGGTGCCGTTGCCCAGCTCCTGGCAGGTGTCCCACACCGCGAAGATGCCGAGCCCGATGATGGTCAGGGCGACCAGCCAGAGCGCACCGACCGCGATCGCGATCCAGGCCATCACCGTGCTGGCGGTGTCCCCGGCGCCGCGCTTCTTCACCAGCGACACGATGCCCAGCACGATGCCGACCAGGCTGGTGCAGCCGATCACCGACAGCACCAGGGCGACGATCGGCAGGGTGCGGGAACCGGCGGGCGACGCCGAGGGCTGCTGGTACTGCGGCGCCACCGGGGCGGCCGTGGGGTAGGGGTACTGCGGGGCACCGGGCGCGGGCTGGGTCGGCTCCGGCCCGGTCCACGGCTGGGGCTGGTCCGGCTGCTGCGGCTCGGGCGGGGGCACTGGGCTGCTCATGGGTCCTCGTCTCGGGTGTCACGGCCGCCGGTGCGCGACCTGTGCACCGATCGTGCCAGGTCCGCCGCCACCGCTGCAGGAGGGTCCTGCGATGTCGGTGTGGACGCCTAGGCTAGGTCCCGCCATGACGTCGCTCTTCGAGAACCTCCCGCTGCCCGGCCTCGACCTCGCCCGCCTGCCCGCCACGCCCCCGCGCGCGGAGATCGCCGACGAGCCCCGCCGCCCCGGCCACGGGCCGCACCGTGCCGACCCCGGATCGTTGCTGGAGGGCCTGAACCCGGAGCAGCGCGCCGCCGTGCTGCACACCGGTGGCCCGCTGTTGATCGTCGCGGGTGCGGGCTCCGGCAAGACCCGGGTGCTGACCCACCGGATCGCCTACCAGCTCGCCACCGGCCGCGCCCGGGCCGGGGAGATCCTGGCGATCACCTTCACCAACAAGGCCGCCGCGGAGATGCGCGAGCGGGTCGCGGCCCTGGTCGGTCCCTCCGCCCGGGCGATGTGGGTGTCCACCTTCCACTCGGCCTGCGTGCGGATCCTGCGCAAGGAGGCCGGCACCCTCGGGCTGCGGTCCAGCTTCTCGATCTACGACTCCGCCGACTCGCAGCGGCTGATCACCCTGGTCGCCCGCGAGCTGAACCTGGACCCCAAGCGCTACCCGCCCAAGGCCCTGGGGTCGAAGATCTCCTCGCTCAAGGACGAGCTGGTCGCACCGGAGGACTTCGCGGCGACCAACGGCGGCGACGGCGGTAACGACTTCGACCGCACGCTCGCCCAGGTGTACACCCGGTACCAGGAGCGGCTGCGCCAGGCGAACGCGCTGGACTTCGACGACCTGATCATGACCACGGTGAACCTGCTGCAGGCGTTCCCCGCGGTCGCCGAGCACTACCGGCGGCGGTTCCGGCACGTGCTGGTGGACGAGTACCAGGACACCAACCACGCGCAGTACGTGCTGGTGCGGGAACTGGCCGGCGCCGGGGCGGACGGCGCGGACGACGACGTGCCACGGGCCGAGCTGACCGTGGTCGGCGACTCGGACCAGTCGATCTACGCCTTCCGCGGCGCGAACATCCGCAACATCATGGAGTTCGAGGCCGACTACCCGGACGCCACCACCATCCTGCTGGAGCAGAACTACCGCTCCACCCAGACCATCCTGTCCGCGGCGAACGCGGTGATCAGCCGGAACCCGGGCCGCAAGGCCAAGCGGCTGTGGACCGACTCCGGCCAGGGCGCCCAGATCGTGGCCTACGTCGCCGACGACGAGCACGAGGAGGCCCGGTTCGTCGCCGAGGAGATCGACCGGCTCGGCGACTCCGACGGTGTCCGGCCCGGTGACGTGGCGGTGTTCTACCGCGCCAACGCCCAGTCCCGGGCGCTGGAGGAGGTGCTGGTCCGGGTCGGCCTGCCGTACAAGGTGGTCGGCGGCACCCGGTTCTACGAGCGCAAGGAGATCAAGGACGCAATCGCCTACCTGCGGGCGATCGCGAACCCGGACGACGACGTCAACCTGCGCCGGATCCTCAACGTGCCCAAGCGCGGGCTGGGCGAGCGCTCCGAGGCGATGGTCGCCGCCTACGCCGAGCGGGAGCGGATCTCGTTCGGCGCCGCGCTGGACCGGCTGGACCAGGTGCCCGGCCTGGGTACCCGTGCGGTCACCGGGCTGCGCGCCTTCGCCGAGATGATGTCCGGGCTGCGCGACCTGGCCGAGTCCGGGGAGGCCGGGCCGGCCGAGGTGCTCGGTGCGGTGCTGGACCGCAGCGGCTACCTGGCCGAACTGCGCGCCAGCGAGGATCCGCAGGACCAGACCCGGGTGGAGAACCTCGCCGAACTGCACGCGGTGGCGACCGAGTTCGAGGAGTCCGAGCCGGACGGCGATCTGGCGGACTTCCTGGAGCGGGTGTCGCTGGTCGCCGACTCCGACCAGATCCCCACCGACGACGGTGCGGACGGTGCGGAGGGGGCCGCCCGGGCGGCGGACCAGGGCGTGATCACCCTGATGACGCTGCACACCGCCAAGGGCCTGGAGTTCCCGGTGGTGTTCCTGACCGGGATGGAGGACGGGACGTTCCCGCACATGCGCTCGCTGGCGGACACCGACCAGCTGGCCGAGGAACGGCGGCTGGCCTACGTCGGCCTGACCCGGGCCCGGGAGCGGCTGTACATCTCCCGGGCCGCGGTGCGCACCGCCTGGGGGGTGCCGAACGAGTTCCCGGCCAGCCGGTTCCTGGACGACCTGCCCGAGGAGCTGATCGACTGGCGGCGGCGCGAGTCCAGCACCGACCGGCTGCGCGGCCCGGGCGGGTTCCTGGGCGGACGCTCCGGCGGTTTCGGCTCCGGGACGTACCGCGGCGGGTCGGGGGAGCCCAAGGCCCGCGAGCGGCGCCGGGTGGACCTGAGCCAGCGGCCGGCCGGTGGGGCGACCTTCGGGTCCGCCACCCCCCGGCCGGATGCTCAGATCCCGGATCTGGCGGTGGGCGACCGGGTCACCCACGACAGCTACGGGCTGGGCACCGTGGTCGCGATGGAGGGGGTCGGGCAGAACGCGGTGGCCAAGGTCGACTTCGGCACCGAGGGCACCAAGCGGCTGCTGCTGCGGTTCTCCCCGGTGACCAAGCTCTGAGGCACTCAGGACGCGGTCGGGCGCCGGGCGCACTGTCCTAGGTAGCGCGATCTCCGGCAGGATTCCGCCCATGCGTAGCCCCCTCTTCGATCACGTCCACGCCGAGGTGCAGTCCTCGGACCTGTTCGCGCTGCAGAGCGACCGGATGCTCAAGGTGACCCTCGGCCCCGACGTGCTGGCGGGCAAGGGCACGATGGTCGCGTACCAGGGCCAGGTGCAGTTCCACCACGAGGGATCGGGTTCGGTCGCCCGGTTCGTCAAGAACGCGATGAGCTCGGACAACCAGCCGCTGATGCGGGTCTCCGGCCAGGGCGAGGTGTTCTTCGCCCGGTCGGCGGAGCACGTGTTCCTGATCCAGCTGGAGGGCGACGCGATCAGCGTCAACGGCTCCTCGCTGCTGGCCTTCGAGAGCCGGCTGCAGTGGGATCTGCACCGGACCAAGGGCGCCGGGATGATGACCAGCGGCCTGTTCAACACCCTGATCCACGGTGAGGGCATGGTCGCGCTGACCTCGCACGGTGCGCCGATGATCCTGGACTGCTCGCAGCAGCCGACCTTCGTCGACCCGAATGCCACCGTGTGCTGGTCGGCCAACCTGACCCCGGGCATCGTGAACAGCATGAACATGCGGTCGCTGATCCGCGGTGGCACCGGCGAGGCGTTCCAGTACTCGTTCCACGGCCCGGGCTTCGTGGTCGTGCAGCCCTCCGAGGGTTACCCGATGCCCACCCACGCCTGAGTCTCGCTGGTTTGACGCTGGGGTGGGGCGAGGTGAATCGTCGTGCCTGCGCCCCGGGTCCGCCGAGTTACTGCCGGGCTGAGCCAGGGGATGTGTGGCCAGGGATGCTCGGGTCGTTGCGCCCCGGGTTGCGGGCGAAGAAGCGTCGAGAGGACAACCTGCGCTCGACCGGTGTCCGACTCATCCCCTGGATCTGGGCCGACCTCTGGCCCCCGGCGCCCTCCCCAACCTCCTCCACACCGCCCCCGTCCCCCCGCGTGCCCGCCCGCGACCCCGCTGATGTCGCCAGCACATGCGGATCCTCGCGCGACATGCGCCCAGATGCGCATGTCACGCGGATTGCCGCATGTCTCGCGAGGGAGCAGGGGTGATCGGGGGAGCAGGGGTGAGGGGAGGGAGGGGGCGGGGGCGAAGGGCCGCCCGCGGAGCACGCCCGAGGCGACTGCCAACTCGCGCCGCTCCTTCAACCAGCGCCTTGACCCAGGGCTCTCAGGCGGCGGGTCGTGCCTCCAGCGCGGCCCGGAGCTGGGCCGGGTCGCCCCCGGCCCGGAGCAGCAGGTCGTGGGCGGCGCCGTCCTTGAGCCGCAGCACGGCCAGCAGCAGGTGCCCGGAGTCGATCGCCCGGTCGCCCAGCCGGATCGCCTCCCGCAGAGCGATCTCCAGGGTCTTCTTCGCCTCCCGGTCGAAGGGCAGGTGCCGGGGGCTGCGCCGGCCCGCCCGATCCAGGGCCCCGGTGCCGAAGGTGTGGTCGGCCTGGGCCCGGATCCGGTCCAGGTCGATCCCGATCGCGGCCAGGGCGTCCCCGTCCAGGTGGTCGGCGCCGCCACACCGGGCGGCGAGCCGCTCGGGGGTGACGCCGCCGTCGGTCAGTGCGGTGGCGGCCGGGCCGGTGCCGGCGGCGATCGCCAGCAGCAGGTGGGTGCCGTCGATCCGCTCGGCGCCCAGGTCGCGGGCGCGGACCTGCGCCTCGGTCACGGTGGCGCGGGCATCGGCGGCGAAACGCTCGAACATGAGGGACCTCCGTCAGGTGGTGGTGTTCCGGTGCTTCTGGTGGGCGGCCTGCCGGCTGATGCCGAGGGCGTCGGCGATCTCCTGCCAGGACCAGCCCAGTTCCCGGGCGCGGGCGACCTGGAGCCGTTCCAGCCGGTCGGCCAGGTCCCGCAGCGCCCGGACGGCGCGCAGCCCGACCGCCGGATCGTCCGCGGCGGCGTCGTGCAGCGACTCACTCATGTGTCAAGATTGATTGACGATCTGAGCCGTGTCAAGACCTCTTGACAGGACCGAGGTCCCGGTCAGTTCTCTCGATCTGGAGATAAATGGGCCCGGCGGTGGTTACCATCGACGGCGGCAGAGCAGCCGATCCCCACCAGGGATACATGGGAAGGACCGCAACACGTGGACCTGTTCGAATACCAGGCACGCGATCTCTTCGAGCGGCACGGGGTCCCCGTCCTGGGCGGGATCGTCGCCCGGACCCCCGCCGAGGCGCGGAGCGCAGCCGAGACCCTGCTGTACACCCCGGACGCCACCGGCGTCGTGGTGGTGAAGGCGCAGGTCAAGACCGGCGGACGCGGCAAGGCCGGTGGCGTCAAGATCGCCCGGTCCGCCGACGAGGCCGCCGCACGTGCCGAGGAGATCCTCGGCATGGACATCAAGGGCCACACCGTCGGTCAGGTGATGATCGCCGCCGGTGCCCGGATCGCCCAGGAGTTCTACTTCTCCCTGCTGCTCGACCGTGCCGAGCGGCGCTACCTGGCGATGGCCAGCGTCGAGGGCGGCATGGAGATCGAGCAGCTCGCGGTGGAGCGCCCGGAGGCGCTGGCCAAGGTGCCGGTCGACCCGCGCACCGGCATCGACGCCGCCACCGCGGCCGAGATCGTCGCCGCCGCCGGCTTCGCCCCCGAGGTGGCCGACCAGGTCGCCGAGGTGCTGCAGCGGCTGTGGGATGTCTACCGCGAGGAGGACGCCACCCTGGTCGAGGTCAACCCGCTGGTGCTGACCGAGGAGGGCCGGGTGGTCGCCCTCGACGGCAAGGTCTCCCTGGACGCCAACGCGGACTTCCGGCACCCGGACCACGCCGAGCTGGCCGACCCGTCGGCGGACGACCCGCTGGAGTCCCGCGCCAAGGAGAAGGACCTCAACTACGTCAAGCTGGACGGCGAGGTCGGCGTGATCGGCAACGGCGCCGGCCTGGTGATGAGCACCCTGGACGTGGTCGCCTACGCCGGTGAGCACCACGGTGGCGTCAAGCCGGCCAACTTCCTGGACATCGGCGGCGGCGCCTCGGCCGAGGTGATGGCCGCCGGGCTGGACATCATCCTGTCCGACCCGCAGGTGAAGTCGGTGTTCGTCAACGTCTTCGGCGGGATCACCGCCTGCGACGCGGTGGCCAACGGCATCGTGGCGGCGCTCGGCATCCTGGGCGACCAGGCCACCAAGCCGCTGGTCGTGCGCCTGGACGGCAACAACGTCGTCGCCGGCCGCCGGATCCTGCGCGACGCGAACCACCCGTTGGTCACCTTGGCCGAGACGATGGACGGCGGGGCGGCCGAGGCTGCCCGGCTCGCCCACTCCGCCTGACCGACCCGAAGAAGAGAGACAAGCACTCATGGCGATCTTCCTGACCGCGGACTCCCGGGTCATCGTCCAGGGCATGACCGGCTCCGAAGGCAGCAAGCACACCACCCGGATGCTGGCGTCCGGCACCACCATCGTCGGCGGGGTCAACCCCCGTAAGGCCGGCAGCAGCGTCGAGTTCCCGCGCGGGGACGGCTCCGGGATGACCGTGGCGATCCCGGTGTTCGGCTCGGTGGCCCAGGCGGTCGAGTCCACCCGCGCCGACGTGTCGGTGATCTTCGTGCCGCCGGCGTTCACCAAGGCCGCGGTGATCGAGGCCGTCGACGCCGGCGTCCCGCTGATCGTGATCATCACCGAGGGCGTGCCGGTGGCCGACACCGCCGAGTTCTTCGCCTACGCCCAGGACAAGGGCGTGCGGCTGGTCGGCCCGAACTGCCCCGGCCTGATCAGCCCCGGGCAGTCGAACGTCGGCATCATCCCGGCCGACATCACCGGCCCCGGCCGGATCGGCCTGGTGTCCAAGTCCGGCACCCTGACCTACCAGATGATGTACGAGCTGCGGGACCTGGGCTTCTCCACCGCGGTCGGCATCGGCGGCGACCCGATCATCGGCACCACGCACATCGACGCGCTAGCCGCCTTCCAGGACGACCCGGACACCGACCTGATCGTGCTGATCGGGGAGATCGGTGGCGACGCCGAGGAGCGCGCCGCCGCGTTCATCCAGGCGAACGTCACCAAGCCGGTGGTCGCCTACGTCGCCGGCTTCACCGCGCCGGAGGGCAAGACGATGGGCCACGCCGGGGCGATCGTCTCCGGTTCCGCGGGCACCGCCGCCGCCAAGAAGCAGGCGCTGGAGGCCGCGGGGGTCCAGGTCGGCACCACCCCGACCGAGACCGCCGAGCTGGCGCGCAAGCTGCTGGTCTGACCCGCACCGTCCCGGGCCGGGTGCGCCCGGCGTGCTCAGCCTCACGGCGGCACGCCGCGCCCGCCTGGCCCGGTTCGGCGCCCGGCTCGGGGACGATGGACCGATGAGCCCCGGTACCCGGCCCCCGCAGCGGGGCAGCACGACCCGGGTGCTCGACGACCGCACGCCGACCCGGTTCTTCGCCTCCGACCTGGACGGTGCGCCGCGCTGGGTCGGCGGGATGCTGGCCGGCCTGCAGGCCGCTCTGCTGTCCTTGCTGCTGGTGGTCGTGCCGGCGGTCGCCGCCTTCGTCGCCACCTCCTCCGCCCCGGCCACCGACGGCGTGCCGTGGACCGACGCGCTCCGGATCGGCGCCGGGGTCTGGCTGCTCGCGCACGGCGTCCCGTTCCCCACCGCCCCGTCGGTCACCCTGGCGCCGCTGGGGCTGACCGCGCTCGCGGTGTTCGGCGCCTGGGCCTCCGCCCGCCGCTCCGGCTACGCCACCTGGCGGTCGTTCGCCGCCGGGGTGGCCGCCTACACCGGGGTGCTGGTGCTGGTCGGGCTATTCGCCGGGGTGCCGCTGCTGCACCTGGGCATCGGCCTGATCGGCGCGGTCACGGTCTCCGGCCTCGGCCTGGGCGCCGGACTGCTCCGCCGGACCGAGGCGCCCCGGCTGTCCGCCCTGCTCGCCCCGGTGCGCCGGCGGCTGCCCGAACCGGTGGCCCAGGGGATCGGCGCCGGTGTGGTGGCCCTGTTCACCCTGATCGCGGTGGCCGCACTGCTCACGGTCGGCTGGATCCTGGCCGGGCGGACCACGGTCGCCGAGGTGGTCTCCGGCCTGGGACTGGACGCGGTCGGCGGCGCGGTGCTGGCGGTCGGGGAACTGGCCTACCTGCCGACCCTGGTGATCTGGGCGATGTCCTGGCTGTCCGGCCCCGGCTTCGCGGTCGGCACCGGCACCTCCTTCACCGTCGGCGGCGCCACCACCGGCGCCCTGCCCGCGATCCCGATCCTCGGCGCCCTGCCCGCGCACGACATCGCCGGTGGGGTGCTGCGGTACACCCCGGTGCTCACCGTGCTGTGCGGGCTGGTCGCGGTGTTCTGGCTGCGCCGCCGCCTGGCCTCCACCCGCGCCTGGGACCCGGTGATCGCCGGTTCGGTCGCCGCCCTGGTCGCCGGGCTCGGCGCCGGACTGCTCGCCGCCCTGGCCTCCGGCGGGATCGGCCCCGGCCGGATGACCGAGTTCGGGCCGCAGCCGCTGCTGGTCGGGCTCGCGGTCGCCGCCGGCACCGCGCTGGCGATGCTGCTGGTGCTGCTGCCCGCCGACCGGCACCTGCGGGCGGCGGTGGTCCGCGGCGGGCGGGGGCTGGTGTCGCGGGTGCGGGGTGTGCGGGCGACGACCGGGTCGGCGGACGCGACCGACGACTAGGGCGCCCTCAGGTCAGGACCCCTGGCCCGACCCGCCGAACCAGCCCTCCATCAGTTCGGTGGACCGCTGCTCGTACTCCACCTGGCACGCCGCCCGCGCCGACTCGGTCACCGCCGACCCCAGGCAGTCCTGCAGCGCCGACTGCGCCGGCCACAACGCCAGCGGCGCCAGGGTCATCAGGCCGAGCATCCCGGCCATCGCCAGGCCGACCACCACCAGCGGGGTGATCCCGCCGCCGACCCGGCCCTTCGCCGCGGTCCGCAGCGCCCGGATGCCGGTCACCACCGCCCCGGCCACGAACGCCAGCGCGCCCGCACCCCAGGGCAGCGGCAGCAGGCTGACTACCACCGCCGCGACCATCCACACCCCGAAGTGCCGGACCAGGCGACCAGTGGCCAGCACCGCCTCCGGGTCGGGGGGTTCCGGGGCGGGCGGGGGCGTGAGCGGGCGCTGCGGCACCGGCGGCATCGGGCGCCGGGGCTGCGGAGGCTGCGGCGGACCGCCCTCGGGCCGCTGCTCCGGGGCGGGCCGGTCGGCGGAGGGCGGGGCGTACGGGTTGCTCACCCGCCCATCCTCGCACCGCGCGCCCGCTACAGTCCGACCCCATGGAGCCCACCCAGCCCCCCGCCCCCGCCCACCACGCCCGCCGGACCGGCCGCCTGGTCGTGCTGATCTCCGGCACCGGGAGCAACCTGGCCGCCCTGCTCGCCGCGCAGCAGGACCCGGCGTACCCGGCCCGGGTGGCCGGGGTGGTCAGCGACCGGGCGGACGCCGGTGGGCTGGAGCACGCGCGGCGGGCCGGGGTGCCGACCGCCGTGGTCGCGCCCGCCGACTTCGCGGACCGGGCGGCCTGGGACCGCGGGATGGCCGAGGCGATCGCGGTGTTCACCCCGGATCTGGTGGTGTCCGCGGGCTTCATGCGGATCCTGGGCGCGCCGGTGCTGGAGCGCTGGCCGGACCGGGTGGTGAACACCCATCCGGCGCTGCTGCCGTCCTTCCCGGGGGCGCACGCGGTGCGCGACGCACTGGCCTACGGGGCGAAGGTGACCGGGTCGACGCTGCACGTGGTGGACGCCGGGACGGACACCGGGCCGGTGATCGCCCAGGTCGCGGTGCCGGTCGAGCCGGGGGAGGACGAGGCGGCGCTGCACGAGCGGATCAAGGTCGCCGAGCGGGCGATGCTGGTGGAGTGGGTCGGCCGGATCGCCGCCGGGGGCCTGAGCGTCGACGGACGGGTGGTCACGGTCGGCTAGGCTCGTGCCCGGTCGCGACTGGCGAAGGGTGGAACCAACCACCGGGGAGCGACCGGAGTCACCTCCACCGCGGCGTCGATCGCCTGGGCTCGCGGGGAACCGCTGCTGATGCACGCCGTCCCGCCAGGAGGAGACCATGTCCCACGCCGCCCTGCCCTCGTTGCCCGCCGTCGCCGACCGGGAGGCCGCCGGCACCCGCCGCCCGATCCGCCGCGCGCTGCTGTCGGTCTACGACAAGACCGGGCTGACCGAGCTGGCCACCGCCCTGCACCAGGCGGGGGTGGAGCTGGTGTCCACCGGGTCGACCGCCGCGACCATCGCGGCCGCCGGGGTGCCGGTGACCCGGGTGGAGGAACTGACCGGGTTCCCGGAGTGCCTGGACGGCCGGGTCAAGACCCTGCACCCGCGGGTGCACGCCGGGATCCTGGCCGACACCCGCCGCCCGGAGCACCTGGCGCAGCTGGACGAGCTCGGGGTGGCGCCGTTCGAGCTGGTGGTGGTCAACCTCTACCCGTTCACCGCGACCGTGGCCTCGGGTGCGACGCCGGACGAGTGCGTGGAGCAGATCGACATCGGCGGGCCGTCGATGGTGCGGGCCGCCGCCAAGAACCACCCGAGCGTGGCGGTGGTGGTCGACCCGGCCGGCTACGAGCAGGTGGTCGCCGCGGTCCGTGCCGGCGGCTTCACCCTCGGCGAGCGGGGCCGGCTCGCCGCGCAGGCATTCGCGCACACCGCCGCCTACGACGTGGCGGTCGCGTCCTGGATGGGCTCGGTGGGCGCGCCGACCGACGAGGGCAGTGGCTTCCCGGCCTTCGCGGGGGCGACCTGGCAGCGGGCCGACGTGCTGCGCTACGGGGAGAACCCGCACCAGCGCGCGGCGGTCTACACCACCGCCGGGGCGAGCGGCCTGGCCACCGCCACCCAGCTGCACGGCAAGGCGATGAGCTACAACAACTACGTGGACGCCGACGCCGCCTGGCGGGCCGCGCACGACCACGACGGCCCCGCGGTGGCGATCATCAAGCACGCGAACCCGTGCGGGATCGCGGTCGGCACCGACATCGCCGACGCACACGCCAAGGCGCACGCCTGCGACCCGGTCTCGGCCTACGGCGGGGTGATCGCGGCGAACCAGGTGGTCACGGTGGCGCTGGCCGAGCAGATCGCGCCGGTGTTCACCGAGGTCGTCGTCGCGCCGGGCTACGACCCGCAGGCGCTGGAGATCCTGAGCCGGAAGAAGAACCTCCGGCTGCTGGTGGTGGACGGGGTGCCGGGTGCCGGGACCGAGCTGCGCCCGATCAGCGGTGGGGCGCTGGTGCAGGAGTCCGACCGGATCGACGCCCCCGGCGACGACCCGCAGACCTGGACCCTGGCGGCGGGCGAGGCGGCCGACCCGGCGACGCTGGCCGACCTGGCCTTCGCCTGGCGCGCGGTGCGGGCGGTGAAGTCGAACGCAATCCTGCTCGCCGCCGACGGCGCGTCGGTCGGGGTCGGGATGGGCCAGGTGAACCGGGTGGACTCCTGCCGGCTGGCGGTGGAGCGGGCGAACGGCGGTGACACCGAGCGGGCCCGGGGTGCCGTGGCCGCCTCGGACGCCTTCTTCCCGTTCGCCGACGGGTTGCAGGTGCTGCTGGACGCCGGGGTGCGGGCGGTGGTGCAGCCGGGTGGCTCGGTCCGGGACGAGGAGGTCATCGCCGCGGCGACGGCCGCCGGGGTCACGCTGTACCTGACCGGGACCCGGCACTTCGCGCACTGACCCGGGCGCCTTCACAGCCGGGACCCAGGTTCACCCCAGTCGGTCGTCAGGGTGCCGGGCCAGGCTCGACTCGATCCGACGCCAGAGTCGGCCGTGATCCCAGGAGCACAGTGTGAGCATCCCCAGTCGGTCCGAGCTGAAGAAGCTGCCCAAGAAGGAGCGACGGATCGTCGCCCGGGAGCTGGCCCGGATCGCCCGGGAGCGGGAGGAGGCCCGGCGGCGGCGCAACAAGCGGCTGGGCTGGACCGGGGCCGGGCTGACCGTGGTCGCGGCCGGGGTGGTCGCGGTGCTGGCGGTGCAGGCCTCCGCCCGCGCCGCCCACCTCGGACCGCAGAACATGCTCAGCGACGGGCTGGTGTTCTCCGGTGACGGCAGCGCGATCACCGCGGCGACCACCGCGGCCCTGCAACCGGGCGCCGAGCCGGTGGCCACGGCTGTCGATCGCAGCAGCGGGGTGGTCGACCTGACGCTCACCCTGGACTACCGCTCGCCGGAGGCGCAGAGCTTCTGGGCAGCCAACGGCGAGGCGATCGAGAGCTGGGTGACCCAGGGCTACGCCACGCTGGAGGTGCACCCGGTGGCGGTGCTGGACGGGACCTCGGTCGCGGCCCCCACGCCCACCGCCACGGCCACCGCGTCCGACCCGGCCACCCTGGACACCACCGGCGACTACTCGGTGCGGGCCGCGAACGCCCTGGCCTGCGTCGCCGACATCGTGCCGGACACCGGCCTCAGCGTGCACACCGCACTGCTGGACGCCCAGCCGGAGCTGGCGGCCGAGGGACTCACCGACGACGAGCTGGTGAGCCTGGTCCAGGGCACCGGCATCACCGACACCACGGTCGCCGACTGCATCACCGGGCACACCTTCCAGCCCTGGGTGCAGGACGCCACCGAGCGGTCCGGGGTGTCCGGGTCGGCACCGGTGGTGCTGGTCGCGGGGGAGGAGTACACCGGCGCGCTGGACGACAACGACGCACTGATCGAGTTCATCACCGAGGTCAGTGAACGGCTGGCCGAGGAGGCAGCGGCCGAGGAGGCCGAGGCGGAGGCGACCGCCGAACCGACCGCCGAGCCCACGACCGACCCCACCGACGAGGCGACCGCCGGCGAGTAACCCCTCCACCCCCGGTCGGAGCGGCAGCACCCGGCTCCGACCGGCGGGGGACACCTACCCGATCCGCCGGGCCGACGCGGTGCCCCCACCCGGCTCCGTACCGTGACGGGCATGGACAGATGGACCTGGCCGGCCTGGGTCGGTGTGGTCGGTGGACTGCTGCTGTTCGCGGCGCTGTTCCTGCCGGCGGTGGTGTGGCAGAGCCGGCGGTACGGGCGGCTGAGCGTGCTGCGGTTGATCGGGACCGCGGCGCTCGCGGTGTACGGCACGGCGCTGGTCGCCTACACCCTGCTGCCGCTGCCCTCCGGCGATCTGACCCTCTGGTGCGCCGAGCACGGGGTCGGCGGCGCGCAACTGCACCCGTTCCAGTTCGTCGCGGACATCCGGCGCGACACCGCCGGGATGAGCCTGGCCGCCACGCTGCGCAGCGCCGCGGTGCTGCAGGTGGTGTTCAACGTCCTGCTGTTCCTGCCCTGGGGCATCTTCGCCCGCGGGTTCGCCGGCTGGGGCGTGCTGCGGTCCACCCTGACCGGGGCGCTGGCGTCGCTGGCGATCGAGGTCACCCAGTACACCGGGGTGTTCGGGCTGATCGGCTGCTCGTACCGGATCGGCGACGTGGACGACCTGATGACCAACACCCTGGGTGCGCTGCTCGGTGCGCTGGCCGCCCCGCTGGTGCTGCGCTGGATGCCGCGGCCGGCCGACCTGGCCCGCGACCGCGGTGCACCGCGACCGGTGAGCACGCTGCGCCGGTGGCTCGGGATGCTGGTGGACGTGGTGTCGGTGCTGGTGCTGGGCGCCGCCCTCGGGATCGGCTGGGGCCTGGCCGCGCACCTGATCGACGGCCGGGAGATCGCGGCCCCGGCGCTGGTGAGCACCTGGTTCCCGGCGGCGGTGCTGCTCTGGCTGCCGCCCCTGGTCGGCTCCGGTGCCTCGCTCGGCCAGCGGGCGATGTGGCTGGAACCGCGTTGGCGGTCGGCCTCCGGCGCGCTGGTGCACGGCAGCCTGCCCCGGCGCGCGCTGCGCGGGTTCTTCGGCGCCGCGGGGTGGGGGCTGCTCAGCGCACTGGACGGGACCGGCCTGGTGCTGGTGATCTTCGTGCTCGTGACCGTGCTGGCGGTGCCGTTCAGCCGCGGCCACCGCGGGTTGTCCTACGCCCTGACCGGCGCCGAGCTGGTCGACGCCCGCAACCCGGTCGGTGAGCCGGCCCGGACCTGAGCGATCCGGGCGGTCAGGCGCGCACCGCGGACTTCAGCGGCAGCTCCGGGTCGCTCGCCCGGACCGGGTCCAGCTCCGGCAACCGGTCGGCCGCGAACAACCGGCGGGCGCCCGCCACATCCCGGGGCCGGTCGACGGTGAACACGGCGGTCAGCCGGTCGGAGCCGGCGGCGAACCACAGGGCGGTCCAGCCGTCGCCGCCCGCCGGGTCGCCGCGCAGCACCAGGTCGTCCGACCGGCCGGGTTCGCCGTACAGCGCCAGCTCGCGGCCGAACTGGGTGGAGAACACGTAGGGCGCCGGGTCCTCGGCCACCGGCTCGCCGAGCAGGGAGGCGACCGCCACCGCCGGCCCGCGCAGCGCGGCGTCCCAGTGCCCGCCGCCGACCCAGCCGTGCCGGGCCGAGCGCCGCCGGGCCACGTCGCCCACCAGCCGGACCCGGTCCGCCCCGGGCACGCCGACCGGCGCCAGGTGCTCGTCCACCCGCACCGACCCGTCCAGGTCACGCGGCAGCGTGCCGTCCAGCCAGTCGGTGGCCGGTCGCGCGCCGACCGCGGCCAGCACCAGGTCGCCGTCCACCCGGCTGCCGTCCTCCAGGGACACCCCGGCGGCGTCCACCGTGGCCACCCGGACCCCGGTCCGCAGCTGCACCCCGGCGGCCTCCCACCACGGCCGGGTCAGTTCGCCGACCGCGCCGAGCACCGGCAGCGGCCCGGCCAGCGCCTCCAGCACGGTCACCTCGGTGCCGGCCGCCGCGGCCACCCCGGCGACCTCCGCGCCGATCCAGCCCGCGCCGATGATCACCAGCCGCCGGGCGGTGGCCAGTGCACCGCGCAGTGCCTCGGCATCCGTGGCGGTGTGCAGCACCCGGGCGGCCGGCCAGGGGTTCATCGGTACCGAGCCGGTGGCGATCACCACCGCATCGGCGGTCAGGTCGTCCGCCCCGGCGAGGCGCACCCGCACGCCGTCCGGGTCCAGGTGCAGCCCGGTGGCGGCGGTCGCGAGCCGGACCTCGTCCGCCGCGGCGAGTGCGTCGGCATCCAGTTCGTCCGCGAGCCAGGCCGGGGCGGGCCGGTCGAGCAGGTGCTTGGACAGCGGCGGGCGGTCGTAGGGCGGTACCGGCTCGGCGCCCAGCAGGCCGATCCAGCCGCGGTAACCCTGGCGGCGCAGCTCCAGCACGGTGCGCGCGCCGGCCAGTCCGGCGCCGACGACCAGGATGCGGGCGGGAGGGCGGGCTGCGGGGTGGTCGGCTGCGCTCACCCCGGTCACGGTAGTCTCGACGACGGCTCGAACCGAAGGGAGCAGCCCCGTGACCCCGACCACCCCCGGTCAGTCCGCGGCCGATCCGCTGCTGGAGGACCCGGACGCGCGCTTCGGCCCCGACGGCCAGCCGCTCGATCCGCGGGAGATCGCCCGCGCGTCGCTGGAGGCGGGCCGGAACGCCTCGCTGTGGACGGTGGCCGGCGCCGTGCTGGCCTGCGTGGCCGCCGCGCTGGTCTGGGGACCGGCGCTGGGCGCCACCCTGTTCGCCGCGCTGCTGGCGGTGTGCGCCGTGGTGCGGGCGGTGGTCCGCGGGCCCGGGCCGGCGGTGCTGGTGGTGCGCAAGCGCGCGGTGGACGTCCTGGTGCTGAGCGTCCTGGCGCTGGGCATCGGCGCGCTGGCCCAGATCCTGCCCTGACCGCGCGGCGCCCCGGACGCGACAGGGGGCGGCCCCGCCGCAGCGGAACCGCCCCCGTCGGGCGTGGGTGAGTGGGCTCAGCGGCCCTCGACCACCACGACCTCCTCCTCGATCAGCACGTCGTCGGCGAGCTCCTCGTCCAGCTCGTCCTCCTCCGCGCCGCCGCCGAAGCCGCGGTAGAGCAGCGCGGCCAGCAGGCCACCGACCAGCGGGCCGACGATGAACACCCAGATCTGACCCCAGGCCCAGCTCTCGGAGAAGATCGCCGCGGCGATGCTCCGCGCCGGGTTCAGGCCCGCGTTGGTGATCGGGGTGGCGATCAGCACGGCCACCGCCAGTGCGGCGCCGTACCCGGCGGCGGCCTGACCGCGACCGAGGCGGGCCCGGCCGGTCAGGCTCAGCACGACCCCGACCAGCACCGCGGTGACGACCACCTCGACCAGCAGGGCGGCCAGCAGGCTGAAGCCCTCGCCGGTGCTGGTGGCGGCGGCCAGCGGGGAGTGCGTGTCGTAGCCGTT
The DNA here is from genome assembly GCF_012396125.1 of Cellulomonas denverensis. Lineage (GTDB taxonomy): Bacteria > Actinomycetota > Actinomycetes > Actinomycetales > Cellulomonadaceae > Cellulomonas > Cellulomonas denverensis. The sequence goes on from NZ_JAAXOX010000017.1 coordinate 29,693, forward strand.
CGCCACTCCGGCGAAGAACTGGCGCTGGATGGTCTCCAGCTCGGGCAGCTGGGTCATCGTGACGTACAGCACCGCCGTGGCCAGCGCGCCACCGATGAGCTGGGCGACCCAGTAGGGCGCCAGGTGGGCGGCACGGGTCCGCCCGGCCAGCACCGAGCCCAGCGTGATCGCCGGGTTGAAGTGCCCGCCGGAGACGGCGCCGACCATCAGGTGCGCGGCGCCCGCGCCCAGACCGAAGGCCAGTGCGGAACCCAGGGTGCCGACCCCGCTGGCCGACGCGTACAGGGCGGTGCCCAGGCCGGCGAGCAGCAGCACGAAGGTGCCCAGGGCCTCGGCACCGATCCGGGCGCCCAGCGAGGGTCCGTCCGCGCGGGCCGCGGTGATCACCGGGTAGTCCTCGACCTCGGTGGCCGGGGCGGTGCTCAGGCCGTAGCCCGCGGCCGCGCCGTAGCCCGCCTGGGCCGCGGCGCCGGGGGCGACCGGGGCGACCGGCACCTCCTCGGCGGGGACGGCCGTGGCCTCGTCCGCGGCGGTGCTGGGGGTGGTCTCCGGCTGGTCCTCGGGAGCCTTCGGCTCCTCGGGGGTCCCGGGCTTCTCCTGCGACATGGTGATCCCGTCGTTCGTGAGCGTGGTGGGCCGCGGTGGGAGGCCGCGGCGCTGGGTCGCGCACCTGGCGCGGACCCGACCACTCAGCATGCCAGCACCGCCTGTGCGCTGCCTGGCAACCGGCCGGCGCCCCCGAAGTATCTCGACGTCAAGTAATCTGGCGCCCATGGCCAAGATCAAGGTGCAGGGACCGGTCGTCGAGCTCGACGGCGACGAGATGACGCGGATCATCTGGCAGTTCATCAAGGACCGCCTGATCCACCCGTATCTGGACATCGACCTGCGGTACTACGACCTGTCGATCCAGAACCGCGACGCCACCGACGACCAGGTGACGATCGACGCGGCGAACGCGATCAAGGAGCACGGTGTCGGCGTCAAGTGCGCCACCATCACCCCGGACGAGGCCCGGGTCGAGGAGTTCGGCCTCAAGAAGATGTGGGTCTCCCCGAACGGCACGATCCGCAACATCCTCGGCGGCGTGGTGTTCCGCGAGCCGATCATCATCAGCAACATCCCGCGGCTGGTGCCGGGCTGGAACAAGCCGATCATCATCGGCCGGCACGCCCACGGCGACCAGTACAAGGCGACCAACTTCAAGGTGCCCGGCGCCGGCACCCTGACCCTGACCTACACCCCGGCGGACGGCTCCGAGCCGATCCGGCAGGAGGTCGTGACCTACCCGGAGTCCGGCGGCGTCGCGATGGGCATGTACAACTTCAACGAGTCGATCCGCGACTTCGCCCGGGCGTCCTTCGCCTACGGCCTGCAGCGGAACTACCCGGTGTACCTGTCCACCAAGAACACGATCCTCAAGGCCTACGACGGCCAGTTCAAGGACATCTTCCAGGAGGTGTTCGACACCGAGTTCGCCGACGCCTTCGCCGAGCGGGGCCTGACCTACGAGCACCGGCTGATCGACGACATGGTCGCCTCCGCGATGAAGTGGGAGGGCGGCTACGTCTGGGCCTGCAAGAACTACGACGGTGACGTGCAGTCCGACACCGTGGCGCAGGGCTTCGGCTCGCTGGGCCTGATGACGTCGGTGCTGATGACCCCGGACGGCAAGACCGTGGAGGCGGAGGCCGCGCACGGCACCGTCACCCGGCACTACCGCCAGCACCAGCAGGGCAAGCCGACCTCGACCAACCCGATCGCGTCGATCTTCGCCTGGACCGGTGGGCTCAAGCACCGCGGCAAGCTGGACGGCACCCCCGAGGTGGTCACCTTCGCGGAGACCCTGGAGGACGTGGTGGTCAAGACCGTCGAGTCCGGCAAGATGACCAAGGACCTCGCGCTGCTGGTCGGGCCGGAGCAGGCCTGGCTGACCACCGAGGACTTCCTCGCCGCGCTGGACCAGAACCTGGCGGCGCGCCTGGGCTGACCGCCCGACCGCCTGTCGCGGCCCCGTCCCGGATCGCCCCGGGGCGGGGCCGTCGTCGTCAGGAGGTGGCTGCAGCCAGTCGCGCGGCGATGACCCGGACCTCGCGGATCGAGCCGTCCGCGACCGCGAGCACCAGTTCGACGGCGTCGTCCACGGGCATCGACAGCCGCCGGCCGTTGAGGGCGTAGAACAGGCGGGTGGACACCCAGCCGAGCCGCTTGTTGCCGTCCAGCAGCGGGTGGTGGGAGACCACGCCGACCAGCAACACGGCGGCCTTCTCGTCCAGCGAGGGATACAGCGGGACACCCTCCCAGCTGGTCGCTGGTTGGGCCGCCGCAGCGACCAGGCCGCCCGGATCGCGCAGGACCGGCTCGGTGCCGAGGAAGGCGCGCGCGGCGGCGAGCAGATCCTCCGGACCCAGATGGACGGTATTCACGCCAGCCGATCGAGGATCGCCGCGTCCTCGGCGACGATCTCGGCCAACAGGGCGTCTCGGACGCTGGAGCGCTTCGCCGCGTAGTCCTGGACCGCGCGGCTGATGAGTTCGTTCTGGGAGATGTCCTCGGCGGCGGCGAGGGTGGCGACGGTGCGTTCGACCTCGTCCGACAGGCGGAGCGTGCGGGCCATGCGTACCTCCTCGGTCACGTGATACCACGATGGTACCTGGGTAGCGGTGGCCCCCGCAGCCCGCCCGGTGTGCGGTGTGCACGCGGGATCGACGCCCTCTTGTGTGGCGCGAGACGGGATTGGGTTGCCGGACAGTACCCACTTCGCACCGCTCTCGCTGGCCGAACTGGCTGGGGGCGACCGGCTCGCGCGGCTGGTGGAGGCGCGGGTGATCGGTGACCGGTCATGCCGTCACGACTCGAATTCAAGACCTAGGTGGTGCCGCCCGGCGATCCCGCGGCGCTATCCTCCTGGGGTGGGCACTGATCGGGTGACCCCGGGATCGCAGTCTTCGCTCCGTGAAGCCAATCGCGCCCGGATCGTCAGCGCCGTCCAGCAGCGTGGCTCCCTCACGCAGGTCGAGCTGGCCGGTGTCACCGGGCTGTCACCCGCCACGGTGTCGAACATCGTCAAGGAGCTCACCTCCGCCGGTGTGCTGAACACCTCCTCCTCGATCCGCAGTGGCCGTCGCGCCCAGCAGGTGACGCTGGCCCGGAACCTCGGCCTGGTCGCGGGGGTGCACTTCGGCTCCCGGTCGCTGCGGGTGGCGATCGCCGACGCCGGGCAGCAGATCCTGGCCGAGCAGCGGATGCCGCTGCCGCCCGAGCACCGCGCGGACGCCGGGCTGGAACGCGCCGCGCTGCTGATCGCCGAGCTGGTGGAGAGCCTGGACGCCGCGCTGCCGGAGCTGATGGCGATCGGGGTGGGGGTGCCCGCACCGGTCGACCCGGCCACCGGGCGGATCGTGTCGGCCGGGGTGCTGCGCGGCTGGGACGGGGTCTCGGTCAGCGAGGTGCTGGAGCGGCGGCTGGGCGCACCGGTGTACGTGGACAACGACGCGAACCTGGGCGCGCTGGCCGAACTGCGCCAGGGTGCCGCGGTCGGCCGTCAGCACGTGGTCTACCTCAAGGTGTCGCACGGGGTCGGCGCCGGGCTGGTCGTCGGCGGGCGGCTGGTGCACGGCCGGGCCGGTGCCGCCGGGGAGTTCGGGCACATCACCGTGGACGAGAACGGGCCGATCTGCCGCTGCGGCAACCGGGGCTGCCTGGACGCGATGATCGGTGCCCCGGCCCTGCTGCGGATGCTGGAGTCCAGCCACGGGCACCTGACCCTGGCGGACGTGATCGCCCGCGCCCAGGACGGCGACCCGGGCTGCCGCCGGGTGATCTCCGACGCCGGCCGGCTACTGGCGGTGGCGGCGGCGGACACCTGCAACCTGTTGGACCCGGAGGTGGTGGTGGTCGGCGGGCGACTGGCCGAGGCCGGGCCGATCCTGCTGGACACCTTCCGGTCCGTGCTGGCCCAGCGGGTGCTGCCCAGCACGGTCGGGCCGGTGGAGGTGGTCGCCACCGAGCTCGGCACCGAGGCCGAGGTGCGCGGGGCGCTGGCCCTGGCGATGGATCATGCGGGCGTGGCCGGATCACTGGTGGTGGCAGGATGACCACCCACGCGCACACGCAGCACGGACGCAGCGGAGGAGGACCGGTGCCCTCACGGACGAGCACGCCCGCCCTGTCGGTACGCGGGGTGTCCTATCAGTACGGGTCGGTGCGCGCCCTGGTCGACGTGGACCTGGATGTGCACCCGCACGAGGTGGTCGCCGTGGTCGGCGACATCGGCGCGGGCAAGTCGACCCTGGCCCGGGTGATGTCCGGGGCGCTGACCCCGCAGGTCGGCTGGATCGAACTGGACGGGCAGCGGGTCACGCTGACCAACACCCGGGAGGCCCGGGAACTGGGCGTGGCCGCGGTGTTCCAGGACCCGGCGCTGGCCGAGAACCTGGACGTGGTGCAGAACCTGTTCCTCGGGCAGGAGATCCGGCGGGCCGGGTTCCTGGACGAGCGGCTGATGGAGAAGCGTGCCTGGGAGGTGCTGAACCAGCTGGCCGCCCGGGTGCCGTCGGTGCACGCCCCGCTCAGTTCGCTGTCCGGCGGGCAGCGGCAGGCGGTAGCGGTGGCCCGGGCGCTGGTCGGCCAGCCCCGGGTGGTGGTGCTGGACGAGCCGCTGGCCTCGCTGGGCATCTCGCAGACCGCCGAGGTACTGAACCTGGTCGAACGGCTGCGGGAGGCCGGGCTGGGCGTGGTGATGATCAGCCACTCGATGGTGGACGTGCAGGCGGTGGCGGACCGGATCGTGGTGCTGCGCCTCGGCCGGGTGAACGGCGACTTCGACGCCGAGCACGCCTCCTACGAGGACCTGATCGCGGCGATCACCGGGATCACCCCGGACGGGCGCTCGATCCGGCCGGGGTCGACGGTCCTCTAGGCCCGGGGCTCGGCGGGCCGGGTCAGCGGAAGACGATCGTGCGGTGCCCGTCCAGCAGCACCCGGTGTTCGGCGTGCCAACGCACCGCCCGGGCCAGTGCCCGGCGCTCGACGTCCTGGCCCAGCGCCACCAGGTCCTGCACCGAGCGGCTGTGGTCCACCCGCTCGACGTCCTGCTCGATGATCGGGCCCTCGTCCAGGTCGCCGGTCACGTAGTGCGCGGTGGCGCCGATCAGTTTCACGCCGCGCTCGTGCGCCTGGGCGTAGGGCCGGGCGCCCTTGAACGACGGCAGGAACGAGTGGTGGATGTTGATCACCCGGCCGGACAGTGCGCGGCACAGGTCGTCGGACAGGATCTGCATGTAGCGGGCCAGCACCACCAGCTCGACGTCCAGCTCCGCGACCAGCTCCAGCAGCCGGGCCTCGGCGGCCGCCTTGGTGTCCCGGGTGACCGGCACGTGGTGGAAGTCGATGCCGTAGAACGCGGCCAGGTCGGCCAGCGAGGTGTGGTTCGACACCAGGCCGACGATGTCGATCGGCAGACCCTCCGAGCGCTGGCGGAACGCGAGGTCGTTCACGCAGTGCGCCGCCGTCGACCCCAGGATCAGGGTACGCATCGGCCGGCCGGCCACGTCCAGCGACCAGGTCATCCGGAACCGGTCGGCCAGCGCGGTCAGCCCGGTCTCCAGCTCGGCCCGCGGCGCGGTGGCCGCGACCTCCACCCGCATGAAGAACAGCCCGGACAGCGGGTCGCCGAACTGCTGGGACTCGGTGATGTTCCCGCCGTGCTCCGCGAGCAGTCCGGCGACCGCGGCGACGATGCCGGGCTGGTCGGGGCAGGACAGCGAGAGCACCCAGGAGGTGCCGGAGGTGGCGGGGGTGGCTGCGGGCGAGGTCGACACGTCCGCGAGGGTACCCGTGGGCATCCCGCCCGGCGGGAGTTGTCCACAGACGGGACCTCCGGGTGGTCGAGCCCGCCACCGGGCTGAGACGATGGGGGCATGAGCCAGACCGAGGTGACCATCCGACCCGTCGACGACGCCGAGGCGGGTGAGCTGCTCACGCTCCGCCGCGCCGCCTTCGTCACCGAGGCCCAGCAGTACAACGACCCGAACATCCCGCCGCTGACCCAGACCCTCAGCGAGCTGCGTGCCGATCTGGCCAAGGACGGCGTGGTCACCCTGGGCGCCTGGGCCGGGCACCGGATGGTCGGTTCGATCCGGGTGGTGTTCGAGGGGAAGAAGGCCACCCTGGGCCGGTTCGCGGTCGCCCCGGACCAGCAGGGCCACGGGATCGGCACGAAGCTGCTGCTCGCGATCCTGCCGCACATGCCCGCGGACGTGGAGGAGGTCTGGGTGTTCACCGGGCGGGACTCGGTGCACAACCTGGCTCTGTACGAGAAGCACGGCTACACCCACGAGCACGACCAGACCGTCGGCGACCTGACCTACGCCTACCTGCGCCGGATCATGGGCGACGACGAGCGGGTGGACGGCGACCCGGTCGCGTCCTGACCGCTCAGTCCACGGGGCGCACCGGCTGCCGCAGCACGGTGCGCCGTGCCTCGGGCGCGACCCGGCGGTGGTCACCCAGATAGATCTCGTGGTGCCGCCCGTTCCAGGTCAGTCCACGGTCCGGCATCACCTCCTCGTGCAGCCGGGCCAGGGTCGGCGCCTCGTCGTCGTAGGACCCCACGTGCATGATCTGCAGGCACCGGCCCTCGTCCAGCGACAGCGGTCGCACCCGGTCCAGCGGCAGCTCCGGCTTCTTGCGTGCCGCGGTCGCCAGCCCGGACTCGATGTCCGGCTCGGCGACCAGGTCCGGCAGCGGGATCAGCATCGTCCAGTCCCAGTCGCCCTTGGTCCCGGTGGCGAACGCCGTGGGGTCCTCGGCCGACCACAGCCCGGACAGTGGCCCGACCACGAAGTCGGATCCGGTGCGCGCCTTCACCGCCGCCCGCACGCCGTAGCCGCCGGTGTGCAGTGCGGACACCGCCGCCGCGTACTCGGCCGAGCTGTTCGGGTCACCGTGGCCGTCCACCGCCAGATAGGTGGTCGGCGGCACCACCACCTCGGTGAAGTCGGCCGTTCCGGGCCGGTACAGGTCCCGGCGCTCGCGCTGGAGATCGATCCGCATCATCCGTCCTTCCGCATGCCCCGATCCCACAGGCTGACACGGTGGCAGGGTCAACCGGGCGGCGGGGAGCGGCGGAGCGCGCGGACTTGCTAGGGTCACGCTGTCGCAACTGGCGCACTGGTGGTCACCACCGGGGAGCGGCACCAGCATCACTGACGTCGGGTCGCCCGCCTGGGCCCGCCGGTCGATGACCACACCACCGGTGTGCGGTCGTGTCGACCGCGCACGTGACTCGAGGAGAGGCATGAGCGTCGAGAACACCCCCTTGCTGGACCAGGGCCTGGACCAGGTCGACCCGGAGATCGCCGCCGTCCTGGACGGTGAGCTGACCCGCCAGCAGAGCACGCTGGAGATGATCGCCAGCGAGAACTTCGTCCCCCGCGCCGTGTTGCAGGCCCAGGGTTCGGTGCTGACCAACAAGTACGCCGAGGGCTACCCGGGTCGCCGGTACTACGGCGGTTGCGAGCAGGTCGACATCGCCGAGAACCTGGCGATCGCCCGGGCCAAGGAGCTGTTCGGCGCCGAGCACGCCAACGTCCAGCCGCACTCCGGTGCCACCGCCAACGCCGCCGTGCTGCACGCGCTGGCCAACGCGGGCGACCGGATCCTGGGCCTGGAGCTCGCGCACGGCGGGCACCTGACCCACGGGATGAAGATCAACTTCTCCGGCAAGCTCTACGACGTCGGCGCCTACGGCGTGAACCCGGACACCTTCCTGATCGAGCCGGAGGCGATCCGCGAGGCCGCGCTCAAGCACCGCCCGCAGGTGATCATCGGCGGCTGGTCGGCCTACCCGCGGCACCTGGACTTCGCCGCGATGCGCGAGATCGCCGACGAGGTGGGCGCCAAGCTCTGGGTGGACATGGCGCACTTCGCCGGCCTGGTCGCCGCGGGCCTGCACCCGTCGCCGGTGCCCTACGCGGACGTGGTCTCCTCCACCGTGCACAAGACGATCGGCGGCCCGCGCTCCGGCTTCATCCTCAGCCGCGAGGAGTACGCCAAGAAGATCGACTCCGCGGTGTTCCCGGGCCAGCAGGGTGGCCCGCTGATGCACGTCATCGCCGCGAAGGCCGTGTCGTTCAAGATCGCGGCCGGCGAGGACTTCAAGGCCCGCCAGCAGCGCACCATCGACGGCGCGCGGATCATCGCCGACCGGCTGGTCGCCCCCGAGGTCGCCGCCGCGGGCGTGTCCGTGCTGACCGGCGGCACCGACGTGCACCTGGTGCTGGTCGACCTGCGGAACTCGCAGCTGGACGGCCAGCAGGCCGAGGACCTGCTGCACGACGTCGGCATCACGGTGAACCGCAACGCGGTGCCCTTCGACCCGCGGCCGCCGCGCGTGACCTCCGGTCTGCGGATCGGCACCCCGGCGCTGGCCACCCGCGGCTTCGGCGACGCCGAGTTCAGCGAGGTCGCCGACATCATCGCCACCGCGCTCACCGACGGTGCGTCGGCCGACGTCGAGGCGCTGCGGGCCCGGGTGACCAAGCTCGCGGACGCCTTCCCGCTCTACCCCGGCCTGAAGCAGTACTGAGATGACCGCGAGGATCCTGGACGGCAAGGCCACCGCCGCGACGATCAAGGCCGAACTGGCCGAGCGGGTCACCGCCCTGGCCGCGAAGGGCGTCCGGCCCGGGCTGGGCACCCTGCTGGTGGGGGAGGACCCGGGCTCGGTGTCCTATGTCGCCGGCAAGCACCGGGACTGCGCCGAGGTGGGCATCGCGTCGATCCGGGAGGACCTGCCGGCCGACGCCACCCAGGAGCAGATCGAGGCCGCGGTCGCCCGGCTGAACGCGGACCCGGCCTGCACCGGGTTCATCGTCCAGCTCCCGCTGCCGCGCGGGATCGACACCAACCGGGTGCTGGAGCTGGTCGACCCGGCCAAGGACGCCGACGGCCTGCACCCGACCAACCTGGGCCGCCTGGTGCTGCGGGTGAACGAGGAGATCGACTCCCCGCTGCCCTGCACCCCGCGCGGGATCATCGAGTTGCTGACCCGGCACGGCATCGAGCTGGCCGGGGCGGACGTGGTGGTGATCGGGCGGGGCACCACGGTGGGCCGGTCGATCGGGCTGCTGCTGACCCGGCGCGCGGTGAACGCCACCGTCACCCTGACCCACACCGGCACCGAGGACCTGGCCGAGCACACCCGGAACGCGGACGTGATCGTCGCCGCCGCCGGGGTGCCGGGGATCGTCACGCCGGACCTGGTCAAGCCCGGCGCCGTGGTGATCGACGTGGGCGTGTCCCGGGTGACCGACCCGGAGACCGGCAAGAGCCGGATCGCCGGGGATGTGCACCCCGACGTGGCCGAGATCGCCGCCTGGCGCTCGCCGAACCCCGGCGGGGTGGGCCCGATGACCCGGGCGATGCTGCTGGCCAACGTGGTGGAGTCCGCCGAGCGCTCCGCCTGACACCACGACGTCCGGGGCCGTTCTCCGGTCCCGGACGTCGTGGTGCGTCAGCGGGTGGTGTGGCGGCGCTGATCGAGCGGGCACAGGCCCGCGGCTGATCCGGCCCAGCCCAGCACGCCCGCGATCCGGTCGGCGATCTCGCGCAGCACCGGTCGCGGGGTGGCCAGCGTGATCCGGGCGAAGCCGGCGCCGATCTCCCCGCAGTCGGCGCCCTCGGTCAGCCGCAGCCCGGCCTCGCGCGCCAGTCGATGTGCCGGCCGATCGGCCAGGGCGGTGTGCCGGAAGTCCAACCAGCCCAGGTACGTGCCCTCCGGTGGGGTGAACCGGACCCCGGGCAGCCGGTCGGCGACCAGCTCGGCGAACAGCCGCCGGTTGCCGTCCAGGTAGTCCACCGCCTCGGCCAGCCAGTCCCGGCCATCGGTGTACGCGGCGGCCGACGCGATCAGGCCCAGGGTGCCGGTGCTCTTCTCGTACTCCTCGCCGATCCGGGCCCACAGTTCGGCGTCGGCGTCGTTGCTCAGCACCAGCTGGGCGGCCTTCAGCCCGGGGATGTTCCACGCCTTGCTGGTCGAGGTCGCGGTCAGGGTGTGGCCGGCCGCGACCGGGCCGAGGGCGGCGTAGGGCAGGTGCGCGCGACCGGGCAGCACCAGCGGGGCGTGGATCTCGTCCGCGAACACCCGGCCATCGTGGGCGTGCACCACGCGCTCGATGCCGGACAGCTCCTCGGCGTCCAGCACCCGGCCGGTCGGGTTGTGCGGGTTGCAGAGCAGCAGCAGCTCGGCGCCGTCGTCGAACGCCCGGGCGATCGCGTCCAGATCGTGCTCCAGCCGGCCGTCGTGCTCGACCAGCGGCACCTGGATCGCCCGGCGGCCGAGCGAGGCCGGCAGGGTGAGGAAGGGCATGTAGGCCGGGGTGGGCAGGATCACCGCGGCGCCGGGCGAGGTGAACTGCTCGATCGCGGCCCGGAACGCGGTGAACACGTCCGGCAGCGGCCGCACCCGTTCCGCCTCGACCCGCCAGCCGTACTGCGCCTCGGCGTAGCCGGCGAAGGCCGCCGAGGTGGCGGCGATGTCACCGGGGGCGGGGTAGCCCAGCCGGCCGCCGTCCACCGCGGCGTGCAGGGCGGTGGTGACCGCCGGGGCGGTGCCGAAGTCGGCTTCCGCCACGAACGCCCCGATCATGCCGGGGAAGGCGGTCCACTTCAGGCTGCCGCCGTCGCGGAGCTGATCGGGCGTGCGCAGGTCGGCATCGGTGGTGAAGGTCACCCGGGCATCACACCACCACCGGCCCACCGCTCGCCAGGTGTGGTCCGTGGTGTGGGTGGCGTGAGGTTGGATGGGCACCGTGTTGGTTGCGACTGCGAACGTGAACGGGATCCGCGCCGCCTACAAGCGCGGGATGGGCGACTGGGTGGCCGCGCGGCGCCCGGACGTGATGCTGCTGCAGGAGGTGCGCGCCCCGGACGAGATCCTCAGCGACTTCCTGTCTACCGCCGAGTGGGATCTGGCGCACGAGGCCTGCGAGATCAAGGGCCGGGCCGGGGTGGCGATCGCCTCCCGGCTGCCGATGAGCGCGATCCGGATCGGCCTGGGCACCGGGGTGCCGGTGGACACCGGGCGCTGGGTGGAGGCCGACCTGGAGCTGCCCGGCGGCGGCAGCCTGACCGTGGTGTCGGCGTACATCCACTCCGGCCAGGCCGGCACGCCCAAGATGGACGAGAAGTACGCCTTCCTGGACATCGTGACCAAGCGGCTGGCCGAGCTGATCGGCTCCGGGCAGGACGTGGTGGTCGCCGGTGACCTCAACATCGCCCACCGCGAGGTCGACCTGAAGAACTGGCGGACCAACCGCAAGAACGCCGGGTTCTTGCCCGAGGAGCGCGCCTACCTGGACCGGTGGTTCGACGAGCTCGGCTGGCGGGACCTGGGCCGCGAGCACGGTGGTGAGGGTCCCGGCCCGTACACCTGGTGGACCTGGCGCGGACAGGCCTTCGACAACGACGCCGGCTGGCGGATCGACTACCAGCTCGCCACGCCGGGGCTGGCCGACAAGGTCGCCTCGGTGGAGATCGACAAGGCGCCGACCTACGACGAGCGGTGGAGCGACCACGCTCCGGTGCTGGTGGACTACCGGGTCTGATCAGCCCTGCGCGGACGGTGCGCCGGGGGCGCCGCTGCGCATCGCGACGATCTGCCCGGTGGCGTCCGCGGTGATCCAGGCGTCGTGGTAGTCGTCGGCGGTGCTCAGGTCGAACATCGCGGGACCGCCGCTGGTCCGCGACACGTACACCGTGGGCTCGGGGTCGTCGATGCCGGTGAGCTCGGGCAGCTGGGCGACCAGGCCCGCCACCAGCGACCAGTCCACGGCGGTGGCGTCGAAGAGTTCGTCCGGCAGGTCGGCCGGGTCGGACTGGATCAGCTCGGCGCCCTGGTGCTGGGCCTCGCCGTCCCGCCAGGTCCAGCTGTCGGTGGTGGTGGCGCCGGGGCTGGTCAGGGCGTCGGCCACCGCGTAGGTGCGGAACAGGGTGATCGAGGTGAACTCGGTGACCCCGGCGGCGGCGACCAGGTCGTCGATCACCCGCTGGGTGCGGTCGGCCGGGAAGATCGACTGGGCCTGTGCCTCGGCCTCGGCCGCCTCCGCCTGCACCTGCTCCACCGGGGTGCCGGTGGCCACCGCCCAGGCGTCCTCCCGGACCGGCCAGACCCGGATCGCCACCCCGGCGGCGAAGGCGACCACCAGCAGCGCGGCCGGGATCCGCAGCAGGCCCCGGCGGTCACGGCCCCGGGCCGGCGGCACCGTCCACTCCGGCGCGGACTCGGTCGCCCGCAGCCGGGTGTCGGTGTCGGCCAGCCGCTGCCAGTGCGCGGGCGGCGGGTCGAGCAGCGTCAGCTCGGGCCGCTCGGCGTCCGGCTGGCCGACCACCACGATCGCCCCGCGCTGCAGGCTGGGCAGCCGGCCGAGGTTGACCAGGGCGCGGGTGGAGGTCTGGTACGCGGCCCGGTTCCGCGGCTGGGCGAGCAGCTGGATCTCACAGATCGGGTTGTCGTTGACCGAGCTGCCGGTGGCGCGCACGTCCAGCACCTTCGCCAGGAACACCCGGCCCTCCCGGTCGGCGGCGTCCACGTCCTTGATGGGTGCGGCACCACCGGCCAGACTGCGGCCGATACTCACCACGACCAGCAGCACGGTCATCGTGATCGCGGTCGCGGGCAGCCACCCCCAGTGCCGGTCGTCGATCTCGGTCACGGTGAGGATCACCGACGTGACGAACATGCCGATCACGGCGGAGAGCAACAGGCGGAGCATGTCGCCCATCCTGCCTGTTCAGGGAGGTATCGCTCAAAGCTCCGCGGTCGCCTCGGCCGGCCGGGGGAGCTCGCGCAGCCGGATCAGCGGGGAGAACAACACCGGCAGCACGGACAGCGCGGTGCCGCCGGCGGCGATCCAGAGCGTGGGCAGCACGCCGAACACGTGGCCCAGCCAGCCGCCGAGCAGTCCACCGAGCGGCATCGCGCCCCAGACCAGGAACCGCACCGACGCGTTCATCCGGCCCAGCAGCGGCGGCGGGCACAGCCGCTGCCGGAAGCTGACCTGGGCCACGTTGTAGACCACCACCGAGAACGAGAAGAAGAACCCGCCCACGATCAGGGTGAGCTGGGGCGGCACCGGCAGGGTGATCGCCAGCGGCGTCAGCACCGTGCCGGGCACGAAGGCGATTGCGGACAGCGGGATGATCCGGCCCTCGCCGACCCACCGGCCGAGCCGGTCCGAGATCGCCGCCCCGATCAGCCCGCCGACCGCACCGGCGGACAGCACCGTGCCGTAGGCGGCCTCGTCCAGGCCGAGCACCCGCAGGGCGTAGATCACCACCAGCGCGTTGGACACCGCGGAGAACAGGTTGCCGATCCCGGTGCAGGCCACGATCCGGCGCAGCAGCGGCTCGCGCAGCACGAAGCGCAGTCCCTCGGCGACCTCGGTGCGCAGCGGTCGCCGGGTGTGCGGCGGCGGCAACACCTCGGACTGGCGGATCCGGCCGACCGCGACCGCGGACAGCAGGTAGGTGACCGCATTCACCGCGATCACCGCCGGCGCGCTGATCACCCGGAGCAGCGCGCCGCCCAGTGCCGGCCCGACCACCATCGCCACCGACTGGGTGGCCTGCAGCTTGGCATTGCCCTCGCCGATGTGGTCCAGGCCGACCAGCCCCGGCACGTAGGACTGGTGCGAGACGTCGAAGAACACCGAGGCGGCGCTGATCACCAGGGCGCCCGCGTACAGCACCGGCATCGACCCATGCCCGGTCAGGGCCAGGCCGACCACCACCGCCAGGGTCGCTGCCCGGACCAGGTCGGCCAGGATCAGCACCCGGCGCTTGCGCATCCGATCCACCCAGGCGCCGACCGGCAGGCCGATCACCAGGAACGCGGCGGTCTCGGCGGCGGTGAGCAGGCCCATCTGCGCCTCGGTGGCGTCCAGGTGCCGCACCGCCAGGATCGGCAGCGCCAGGCCGGTGAGCTGGGCGCCGAGCTGACCGAGCGCATCGCCCACCCACAACCGGCGGAAGTCGGCGTGGTGGATCAGGGAGCGGTGCGGGGAGGTCACGTCAGTAGGGTGCCGCGACTGATTGGGAAATGTCAATCAGTAGGATGGCGACATGACCGAACCCGCACCCGACCCGGATGCCGACGCCCGCGCCCTGGCCTCCACCCTGCGGCTGCGCATCCTGCGGATCTGCCTGGACGAGTCGCACACCAACCGGGAGATCGCCGAGCGCCTGGGCAAGAACCCGGCGACCGTGCTGCACCACGTGCGCACCCTGGTCGACCGGGGCTTCCTGGCCGCCGAGCCGGTGCGCCGGGGCCCGCGTGGCTCGCGGGAGGTGCCCTACCGGGCCACCGGCCGGTCCTGGCGGGTGCCGGAGTTCCCCGGCCAACAGCAGGTGATGCTCAACGCCTTCCTGGAGGAGCTGGCCGAGGCGCCCGAGGACTCGGTGGTCATGACCCGGCTGGGCGTGCGGCTGTCACCCGACGAGCACGCGGAGTTGATGCGCCGGGTGGACGAGTTCTTCGCCGAACTGGCCGACCGGGAGCCCACCGCGGACGGCGACCCGTACTCGATCCTGTTCGCCCTGCACCTGGACGCCGGGCGGATGTGAGCTCAGGCGGCCGGGCCCTCCGCGGTGGCCACCAGGAACGCCGGGGCGCGCAGACCCGCCGCCTCGAACGCCTCCGCCACCGCGGTCGCCACCGGCTGCACCGCGGCGGCCGGGACCAGCGCGATCGCCGAGCCGCCGAAGCCGCCACCGGTCATCCGGGCGCCCAGTGCACCGGCATCCCGCGCGGTCTCCACCGCCAGGTCCAGCTCCCGGCAGGACACCTGGTAGTCGTCCCGCAGCGAGGCGTGCGAGGCGTCCATCGCGGCGCCGACCTCGGTCAGGCGGCCGGCCTCCAGCAGGGCGACGAACTCCTGCACCCGGCCGATCTCGGTCACCACGTGCCGGACCCGCCGGACCAGCACCTCGGCCAGCGCCGAGTCCGCGCCCTCCGGGCCGGTCACCCGGGCCAGGGTGGCCAGCGCGTCGCCCAGGTCGTCCGGCCCGATCTCGCGCAGCGTGCCGACCTCGAGCAGCTCGGCGGCCCGCTCGCAGTCCGCGCGCCGGGCGGCGTACTCGCCACCGGCGTGCGAGTGCTCGGCCTTGGTGTCGATCACCAGCAGGGCCAGGTCGTGCCCGGTCAGGTCGAAGGGCACCTGGCGCACCGAGTCGTCCCGGCAATCCAGCTCCAGCGCGTGCCCGGCCCGGCCGCGCAGCGACACCGCCTGGTCCATCCCGCCGGTGTTCGCGCCGGCGATCTCGTTCTCGGCCCGGACGCACAGCGCGGTCAGCGTGGTCCGGCCGGCGTCGGTGCCCGCCAGGCCGATCCCGTTCAGCGCGTCCAGCGCGACCGCGACCGCGCACTCCAGCGCCGCCGAGGAGGACAACCCCGAGCCGTAGGGCACGCAGGAGTCCACCGCGATGTCGAAGCCGCCGACCGGGTGCCCGGCCTGCCGCAGCGCCCAGGCCACCCCGGCGACATAGGACGGCCAGCCGTCGACCGTGCCGGGGGCGACCGCGGCCAGGTCGACCTCGCGCACGCCCGCCTCCTGCGCGGACACCAGCCGGATCCGGTCGCCGGTCGCCGGTCGCACCGCGACATAGGTGCGATGGGGCAGCGCGAACGGCAGCGCCAGGCCACCGTTGTAGTCGGTGTGCTCGCCGATCAGGTTGACCCGGCCGGGGGCGGACCACACCCCGGCGGGCTCGGCGCCGAACTGCTCGGCGAACAGGGCGCGGGCGCGCTCGGCGCCGTCGGCACGGTCCCAGGCGGCGACCCAGGTGGTGGTGGTCATCGGGCCAGCTCCTTCAGCCGGGTGGCGATCCGCTCGGGGGTGGTGTCACTGATCCAGGCCGCCATCCCGGACTCGACCCCGGCCAGGTACTTCAGCTTGCCCGGCGCGCGCAGCACCGAGAACAGCTGCAGGTGCAGCCGGGACAGCTCCCGCCCGGTGCGCACCGGCGCCTGGTGCCAGCCGGAGATGTACGGCAGCGGGATCGGGGTGCCGTCCGGCTCCTCGAAGAACAGGTCCAGCCGGCGCAGCAGCTCCAGGTAGGTCACCGCCAGGTCGGCGCGCTCGGCGTCGGTCAGCGCGGGCAGGTCCGGCACGTCGCGCCGGGGCGCCAGGTGCACCTCCACCGGCCAGCGCGCGGCGAACGGCACGTAGGCCACCCAGTGCTCGGAGGCCAGCACCACCCGCTCGCCGGCGCGCAGCTCGGCATCCAGCACGTCCCGGCCCAGCAGCCGCCCGGTGCGGTCGGCGTACTCGCGGGCCTGGGTCAGCATCGCCTGGGTGCGCGGGGTCAGGTACGGGAAGGCGTAGATCTGGCCGTGCGGGTGGTGCAGGGTGACACCGATCTCTTTGCCGCGGTTCTCGAAGGCGAAGACCTGCTCGATACCGGGCAGCTCACCCAGGTGTGCGGTGCGGTCGGCCCACGCCTCGATGATGGTGCGCATCCGGGTGGGGGAGACGGTGCGCAGCGAGGCAGTCGGGTCCGAACTGAAGCAGATCACCTCGCAGCGACCGGCCGCCGGGCGGGTGGGCCACAGCTCCTCACCGTCGCGCAGGGTGACCTGGTCCGGCACGCCCGGCACCGCCATCAGCGACGGGAAGCGGTTCTCGAACACCACCACGTCGTAGTCGGTGTCCGGGATCTCGCCGTCCTGGTACGCCGCGCCCGGGCGGGCCGGGGCCAGCGGGTTGGCGTCGGCCGGCGGCAGGAAGGTCCGGTTCATCCGGTGCGCCGCCATCGGGATCCAGTCACCGGTCAGCGGGTCGCGGCGCAGCTCCGGGCCGGTGACCGGGCGGGCCACGCCGTCCTCGCCGACCACCGGGGCGAACCGGTCCGGCAGCGGCCGCGGGTCGTCCAGCCGGCGCACCCGTTCCCCGCTGACGTACTCGGCCGAGTCGTCGAAGTAGAACAGGTCCCGGCCGTCCGCCATCGAGGTCCGGGTCCGGCGCACGCCGGGGGTCAGCAGGGTCGAATCGGTCACTGGTGCTCCTTGGTTCGCAGGACGCAGCCCGCCTCGGCGAGGGCGGTCCGGGCTTCGGTGGGCAGGGCGTCGTCGCTGATCACGGTGTCCACGGCGTCCAGCGCGGCGATGTGCGCCAGGCCCACCACGCCCCACTTGGTGTGGTCCGCCAGCACGGTGGTCGCCGCGGCGGCGTGCAGCAGGGCGCGGTCGGTGGCGGCCTCGGCCAGGTTCGGGGTCATCAGCCCGCTGGCGTCCAGGCCGTGCACGCCCAGGAACAGCCGGTCCACCCGCAGGGTCGCCAGCGCGGCGTCCGCGACCGGGCCGACCAGGCCGTCGGAGGGGGTGCGTGAACCGCCGGTCAGGATCACGTCCAGCGGTCCGGTGCCCGGCGCCGCGCGGTGCAGGGTCTCGGCCACCGGCAGCGAGTTGGTCACCACCGTCAGCGGGCGCAGTTCGGGGTCGGCGGCGATCCGCTGGGCCAGCAGGTGGGTGGTGGTCCCGGCGGACAGGGCGACCGCCTGGCCCGGGGTGATCTCCTGGGCGGCCAGGGCCGCGATCGACTCCTTCTCCGCGGTGGCCCAGGCGCTCTTGGCCTCGAACCCGGGCTCGTCGGTGGGCCGGGCCAGGGTGTCCGGGGCGACCGCACCGCCGTGCACCCGGCGGACCAGGCCCGCGCGGTCGAGCTCGGTGATGTCCCGGCGCACGGTCATCTCCGAGACGTCGAGCAGCTCCACCAGGTCGGCGACCCGCACCGCACCCCGGCCGCGCACCTCGGCGACGATCCGATCCTGTCTCTGACTGGCCAGCACGAGTGACAGTATCCACCACAACCGAACAAGAACCAACACGCGCCTCTGCGTCGGGTGGCCTTGCCGTCCCGGGAACGACGCCGCGCCCCGCCGGGACCTCGGCGTCGCGCGCCGCCCGGCGCCGAGGCCGCAGCCATCCTGTCCCGTCCCGAGGTCGCAGCCGCCCCGCGAGACCGTGCCGTCCCGCGCCGCCCCGAGACCGTGCCGCCCCGCCCCGCCCCGAGCCCGCGCCGCCCCGCCCCGAGCCCGCGCCGAACTGGGCGCCCTCGGCCGTCACGTCCGCGTCGCCACGGATGATGATCGTGCCGCCGTCGCCGTGCGCCCCGCCGCCGATCCCGGCGGAC
>NZ_JAAXOX010000018.1 GCF_012396125.1 Cellulomonas denverensis
CCGAGGAGCCGATCGAGGGCGAGTGGGAGAACGAGGGTGGCGGGAAGTGGACGTTCACCCCGACCACCCCGCTGCCCGAGGGTGAGACCGCCGAGGTGGTGGTGACCGACCCGGCCGGGAACGAGTCGGAGGCCGCACCGGTGGTGGTGGACACCACCAAGCCGGACGCCGCGGTGGTGCCGCCGACCAAGGGTGAGGTGGTCGAGGTCGAGGGTGTCGAGGAGGGGGCGACCCCGTCGATCCGGGATAAGGAGACCGAGGAGCCGATCGAGGGCGAGTGGGAGAACGAGGGTGGCGGGAAGTGGACGTTCACCCCGACCACCCCGCTGCCCGAGGGTGAGACCGCCGAGGTGGTGGTGACCGACCCGGCCGGGAACGAGTCCGAGCCCACCCCGGTGCCGGTCGACCGCACCGCGCCGGACGCCCCGGTGCTGAACCCGACCAACGGCAGCGCGATCACCGGCACCGCCGAGAAGGACAGCACCGTCGTGCTCACCGACCCGGCCGGGACCGTGCTCTGCACCGTGCTCGCCCACGCGGTGACCGGTGAGTTCCGGTGCGCCTTCGACCCGGCACTGGAGCACGGGCTCACGGTCACCGCGGTCGCGGTGGACGCGGCCCGGAACGTCTCCGACCCGGCCTCGGTGATCGTGGACACCACGGTGCCCCCGGCGCCGAAGCTGCGGCCGACCAACGGCACGGTGGTCTCCGGCACGACGCTGCCCGGCGCCACCGTGGTGCTGAGCGTCGTCACCACTGGGAAGAGCCTGGGCAGTGCGGTGGCGAACGCGTCCGGCGAGTTCTCGGCGCCCTTCGACCCGGCGCTGGCCGACGGCACCGTGGTCGGCGCGATCGCGGTGGTGGCCACCGGGAACCGCTCGGAGCAGTCGATGGTGATCGTGGACGCGGTCCGGCCGGACGCCCCGGTGTTGAAGCCGAGCAACGGCACCCACGTGTCCGGCACCGCCGAGCCCGCCACCACGGTCACCCTGACCGCCCCGGACGGGAACGTGCTTTGCGTGGTGACCGCGAACGCCCGCACCGGCGAGTTCCGCTGCGGCTTCGACCCGGCGCTCGCGGACGGTCTGGTGGTCACCGCGGTGGCGACCGACGCCGCCGGCAATGTGTCCGACCCGGCGTCGGTGACGGTGGACGCGGTGTCCCCGGAGCCGCCGAAGGTGGATGAGACCGAGGGGGAGACGATCACCGGCTGCGCCGAGGCAGGTGGGACGGTGAACGTCTACGACTCCGAGGGCAACCTGATCGGGACCGGCACGGCCGACGAGGACTGCCGATTCGAGATCGTGCTGCGCCCGCCGCAGGGTCCGGGTTCGGAGATCGAGATCGAGGTGGTCGACGAGGCCGGGAACGTCTCCGAGCGGATCCGGATCACCGTCAAGCGCCAGGTGGTCGTGACGCTGTCCGCCGACCAGGTGACCGCCGGTGACTCGGTTACCGTGACCGCGACCGGCCTGGCCGGGAACGAGTCCGCCGAGGTCTGGCTGCACTCCACCCCGGTGCGGCTGGTCACGGCACTGACCGACGCGGACGGCTCAGTCCAGGTCACAGTCACCGTCCCGGCGGACGTCACCGCCGGGGAGCACACGGTGGTGGTGAAGGGCCTGGAGTCGCGGGCCGAGGGTTCGGCACCGCTGCGGGTCACGGCGCCGGTGGTCTCGCCGGTGGTGCTGGCGATCACCGGCGGCGAGGCGCTCACCGGGCTGGCCGGGGCGGCGGCACTGCTGCTGCTCGGTGCGGTGCTGCTCCGGGTCCGCCGCCGTCGCCAGGAGTCCTGACCGCACGACCACGCAGGGGCGGGCGAGGGAGCACCCTCACCCGCCCCTGTGGCGTGCTCAGACCTCGACGACGAAGGTGCTCAGCGAGTCGGCGGGCAGCACCGGGCTGACCACCTGGTCGCCGATCAGGATGCTGACCGGCATCTCCTGCGCGGTGTCGTTCTGCATCACCAGGATCAGCGAGCCGTCCGGGTTCCGGAACGCCAGCTGGTTCTCGTACCCGGCGTAGCTCAGGGTCGGCACCAGGCGGGCGCCGGGCCGGACGTAGTGGCTGACGTGCTTGAGCACGTAGTACTCGTGGGTGAACTCGTAGCGGGCGGTGTCCGGGTCGACCACCACCAGCGAGTTCTGCGACCAGCCCCACCGGCTGACCCCGCCGCGATCCAGGGACAGGTTCCAGTACTGGTAGGCGTTGGCGCCGTCGTTGAGGAAGTCCCGCATCAGCCGCCAGGCGTAGCGGGCGTACCGCCAGTCGTTGGCGCCGTCGCCGCACTCCTGCTCGGTCTGGAACAGCCGCAGGCCGGGGTAGTCGCGCCGCAGGAAGGGCATCAGGGTCTTGCCGTGCCACTGCACGCCGATCCCGCTGATCGCCTCGGCGGCGACCGGGTCGGCCAGCACACCGGCGACCAGGGACTCGTCCGGCCGTTCCACGGTGCCGAGGAAGATCTGCACGCCGCGCTCGCGCATCCGGGGCGCCAGCTGCCGGATGAACGCGACCAGCCCGGCCGGGGTCCAGGTGCAGCTGGGGTACGGCTGGGCGGAGTTGAACTCGTTCTGCGGCATCACCATCCGGATGTCGATGCCCTCGGCGGCGTAGGCATCGATGAACCGGGCGAAGTAGTCCGCGTAGGTCGCCAGGTACCGCTCGTCCTGGATGAAGGAGTCGGTGCCCTCGACCTGCACCTGGTCCGGGCGCAGGCCGGTCTCGACGCCGTCCACCCAGGGCAGCGACGAGGCGTAGTGCCCGTTGGTCTTCATCCACTGCGGCGGGCACCAGGGCGAGGCCCAGAGCCGCAGGTCGGGGGCGTACTGCTGGGCGGCGTGGATGTACGGGATCAGGCTGTCCCGGTCGTGGTCGATGCTGAAGTGCTCCAGTGCGAAGTCGCCGGGCACCTCGGCGTAGGAGTAGTAGTCCCGGGCGAAGTCGTTCGCGGCGATCGGCATCCGGCCGATCGTGAAGTTCGCGCCGGTGCCCGGGGCGTAGAGCTCGCGGAAGATCTCGGCCCGCTGCTCGGCGGTCAGCCGGCTGAGCGAGGTCCAGCCCAGCTCGTTGAAGGTGGCGCCGAAACCCTCGATCTCCTGCTGCGGGTCGTCCAGTTGCACCAGCACGTCCGGGATCCGGCCGATCGGTGCCGGGTCCACGGTCCCGAGGTCGCGCCAGCGCTCGTGCTCGCTCGTGCTGGTCCAGCTGGTGATCTTCATCGAACGTCTCCCACGTCGTCGTCGGGCTTACCTACTGACTGCTAGGTAGGCTAGCGCGGATCCCGACCGGCCGGAAAGCGTTCAGTCGATCCGCCGGATCGCCCGGGCCGGCACCCCGGCGACGACCGTGCGCGACGGCACGTCCCGGGTCACCACCGCGCCCGCCCCGACGATCGCCCCGTCGCCGATGGTCACCCCCGGCACCACGGTCACCGCGGCGCCGATCCACACCTGTCGCCCGATCGTCACCGGCGCCGGCTCCAGGTCGCCGCGGTGGTCCGGGTCTATGCCGTGGTCGAGGGTGGTGAGCGTGGTCCCGTGGCCGATCAGGGTGTCGTCGCCGATGGTGATCCCCCCGGTGTCCTGGAACCGGCAGCCCTGGTTGACGAACACCCCGGTGCCGAGCACCAGGTTCTTGCCGAACTCGCAGAAGAACGGCGGGAACAGCGTGACCGACTCGTCCACCTCGCGTCCGGTGAGCCGGCCGAGCAGCGCCCGGACCTCCTCCGGGGTGCGATACCCGGTGTTCAGCTCCGCGACGGTGCGCAGGGCGTCCTGGGCGGCGCCGTGCATGAACCGGTGGGCGGCCGAGCCGGCCGGGATCGGCTCCCGGCGGCGGACGTGGGTGAGGAAGTCGTCGAGCTGCATGCCCTCGACGGTAGGGCGGTGACCGTCGACCGCCGGAGGGCCTGCCAGGACCCCTCAGCCGAACAGCTGCACCGCCCGCAGCAGCGGACCGGCCACCACCAGGTACATCAGCCCGAAGAACACCGCCGCGGTGACCGTGAATCCGAGCGCGTTCAGTGCCGCGCCGGGGCCGCGCAGGTGGGCGATCAGCTTGGACACGATCCGCCACGGCCGCACGATGTCCCAGCTGTTCAGGCGCAGGTGCCGGCCGAGGTAGATCCCGAACGCGGCCAGCAGCAGCACCACCCCGGTGACGGCGTTCACCTCGGGGCTGGTCAGCCGGTCCACGTCGTCGAACCGGATCGCCACATAGCCCAGCTGCACCAGGAAGATGTTGAACAGCATGTTCAGCACCCCGGACATCGCCAGCGCGAGCACCAGCAGGATGTCGTACCACTCCGGCACCCGTTCGCCCGGGCGCCGGTGGTTCAGGTTCAGCTCGGTGATCAGGTAGCCGGCGTTCGGCAGCAGCAGCAGCCAGCCGGCCAGCAGCACGATGCCGACGATCAGGATCAGCACCGGCGGGGCGTCGACGTTGACCAGGATCGCGACCGCCAGCAGGGCGCCCATCAGCACCAGCACCGGCGCCACCGAGAGCCCGACGTTCAGCAGCATCGGCCGGTACAGCCTGGTGTGGAACAGCCGGGAGCGCGCCACGATCAGCACGACCGCCAGCACGTTCATCCCGACGATGCCGGTGATGCTGTCGTTGAGGAGCATGGCCCCATGCTGCCGTGCGGAGGGCTCAGGCGCTGGCCAGGGCCCCCGACCGCAGGCTCACCGGGGCCTCGAACCACACGGTCTTGCCGACCCCGGGGTGCACGTCCACGCCCCAGGTCGAGGACAGGGTGTCCACGATCCGCATCCCGTTGCCGCCCGGTCGCCCGGGGCTGGTCGGCCGGACCACCGGCAGGGTGGTGTCGGTGTCGGTGACCGCCACCCGCACTGCGTCGTGGCGGATCTCCGCGCTGACCGCGATCGGGGCGGTGGCGCCGGTGTGCACGATCGCGTTGGTGAGGAGCTCGCTGGTCAGCAGCGCCAGGGTGCGCTCGGTGGCCGGGCCTGCCTGTGCCCGGCGGGCCAGATCGGAGATCCAGTGCCGGGCGCGCGCGATCGAGGTGGGCACTGCGGGAAGCAGCAACCGCTCGGACATCCCGGCTCCTCTCTCGATCTCGGGTCCCGGTTCCAGGGTGGCCCCGATCGGACCGGTCTGCATCCCGGTGCCGGCGTGCTTCAGGCGGTGGCGGGCGGCGGGACGACCCGGATGCGGGTGATTCTACGGCCGCTGACCTGCACGATCTCCAACCGGTGCCCGCCGGCCTGGACGCTGTCGCCCACCCGGCCGAGCCGGCCGAGCCGGGCGAGCAGGAACCCGGCGACCGTCTCGTAGGGGCCGTCCGCGAGGGTCAGTCCGGTCAGCTCGGTGAACTCCTCCAGCGTCAGGCCGGCGTCGTAGGTGCCGGGGGCGTCCTCGCGGTGCTCCGGGCCGGAGGAACCCGCCACGTCGTACTCGTCGGTGATCTCCCCGACCAGCTCCTCGACCAGGTCCTCCAGGGTGACGATGCCGTCGGTGCCGCCGTACTCGTCCACCACCACCGCGATGTGCACCCCCTCGCGCCGCATCCGGGACAGCGAGGGCAGGATCTTGTTGGTGCCGGGCAGGGCCACGATCTCCCGCATCGCCTCCCGGACGGTCCGGCCGGGGTCGCGGGCGTCGATCAGGTCGCGGATGTGCAGGAAGCCCAGCACGTCGTCGACGTCCACCCCGGTGACCGGGTACCGGGACCAGGGCTGCTCGCGCACCTCCTCCAGGGCCTCGGCCAGGGTGAGCGAGGCGGACAGGAACTTCACCTCGCCGCGGGGGCGCATCACCTCGGACACCGAGCGGTCGGTGGCCTGGAACACGTCCGCCAGGATGCGGCGCTCGTCCTCCGGTAGCCCCTGGTGCGCGATCACCAGGTCGCGCAGCTCGGCCTCGGACATCTCCTCGCTGGTCGCGGACGGATCGCCGCCGAACAGCCGGACCAGCAGGTTGGTGGAGGAGGACAGCAGCCAGATCACCGGGCGCATCAGGGTGGCGAACCGGTCCAGCGGCGGGGCGACCACCAGGGCGACCTTGGCCGAGGACTGCAGGGCGATCCGCTTGGGCACCAGCTCGCCCAGCACCAGGGACAGGTAGGCGATCACCAGGGTCAGCACCACCAGCGCGATCGTGCCCGCCGGTCCGGGTGGCACCCCGAGCGACTCCAGCACCGGGGCGAACGCCGGCGCGATGGTCGAGGCGCCATAGGCCGCGGAGAAGAACCCCGCCACCGTGACGCCGATCTGCACCGCCGCCAGGAACCGGTTGGGGTCCCGGGCGACCGCGGCCACCCGCGCCCCCCGGGGGCTCTGGCGCTCCATCCCGTTCAGCTGGCTCTCCCGGAGTGAGACCAGGGCGATCTCGGTCCCGGCGAACACGCCGCCGATCAGGATGAACAGCAGGACCAGGCCGATGCTGCCCCAGGTCGAGGAGTCCATCACAGGGTCCGGCGCGGCGTGGGAGGCATGCACCGATCCAAGACAACGCTGCGCGGACCGTCAAACGGTCCACACCGGATCTTTACCCGGAACCGCCCCCGCCGGTCACAGCGGGTTCTTAGGCTGTCCGGGTCGGCGGGCCGCAGTGGCGACGCCTCGGACCCGGGAGTGGTGGATGCGGTCTCGCGCGGTGGCGGTGCTGGTGATCGCCGGTCTGGTCGGCGCCCTGGCGGCCTGTGGTGGCGGCGACGACGGTGATCTGCGCCAGGAGGCGGCCGACGCCCTGGCCGCGGCGATCGCGGACGGCGACTTCGCCGAGGTTCCCCTGGACGGTGCCGACCCGGATCAGGCTGCCGAGCGCCGGGACGCGGTGGTGGCCGGGCTGGACCCGTGGCAGCCGGAGGTGACCGCCGGGACGGTGCAGGACGGTCAGGACGACGACAGCGCCTCGGTGACGCTCAGCTACAGCTGGGACCTGGACGGCACACCCTGGACCTACGACACGAACGCCCGGCTGACCCGGGTGGACGACGAGTGGCGGGTCGCCTGGGGCTCGATGCTGCTCGCCCCGGACCTGACCGACGCCGAGGTGCTGACCGTGCAGCGCACCACCGCCGACCGGGCGCAGGTGCTCGGCGCGGGCGACGCGGTGCTGGTGGAGAACCGGCCGGTCAGCCGGGTCGGGCTGGACAAGACCCAGCTGCCCGCCGACCAGTGGGACGGTGCGGCCCGGGCGCTGGCCACCGCGCTGGAGTTCAACCCCGACGACTATGCGGCCCAGGTCGCGGCGGCCGGGGAGAAGGCCTTCGTGGAGGCGATCGTGGTCCGCGACGGCGACCCGGCCTACTCGGTGCCCGACCTGACCGCACTGCCCGGGGTGATCGCGGTGCCGGACACCCTGCCGCTCGCCCCGACCCGCAGCTTCGCCCGGCCGGTGCTGGGCTCGGTGGGCCAGGCGACGGCCGAGATCGTCGAGTCCTCGGAGGGCGCGGTCGCCGCCGGGGACCTGACCGGGCTGAGCGGCCTGCAGCGGCAGTACGACGAGCAACTGCGCGGCACCTCGGGGCTGACCGTGCTGGCCGGGGAGCGGACCCTGTTCAGCACCGACCCGCAGCCGGGCGAGCCGCTGCGGCTGACCCTGGACCCGACCGCACAGACCGCGGCGGAGGGCGTGCTGGCCGGGCAGGTCGAGGGCGCCTCGGCGCTGGTGGCGATCCGGCCGTCCACCGGGGAGATCGTGGCGGTGGCCAGCGGCCCGGGCGGCGACGGCACCTCCACCGCGACCCTCGGGATGTACGCACCGGGGTCGACGTTCAAGGTGGCGAGCGCGCTGGCCCTACTGCGCACCGGCGCCACTCCGGACACCCCGCTGGAGTGCCCGGCGACGCTGAACGTCGACGGCCGGGTGTTCCAGAACGTGCCGGGCTACCCGACGAACCGGCTGGGCACGATCTCGCTGCGCACCGCGCTGGCGAACTCCTGCAACACGGCCTTCCTGGGCGCCCGGGACGTGGTGCCGCAGGCGGCGCTTGCGGATGCCGCCCAGTCGCTGGGGCTGACCGAGGCGGATCTGGGCTTCGCCGCGACCCTGGGGTCGGTGCCGGCCGAGTCGGAGGGCACCGACCACGCCGCCTCGCTGATCGGGCAGGGACGGGTGCAGGCCACCCCGCTCGGCATGGCGACGGTCGCTGCGTCGGTGGTGGCCGGGCACCGGGTGGTGCCGCAGCTGGTGGTCGGCTCCACCCCCACGCTCACGCCCGCCGAGCCCGCCCACCCGCTGACCCCGGCGGAGGCGGAGGCGCTGCGCTCGATGATGCGGGCGGTGGTCACCGAGGGCGGGTCGGCCTTCCTGCAGGACCTGCCCGGCGCCGAGGTGATCGCCAAGTCCGGCACCGCGCAGTACGGCGACGGGTCGCAGGCGCACGCCTGGATGATCGCCGGCCAGGGTGACCTGGCGGTGGCGGCCTTCGTCGAGACCGGCAGCTCCGGGGTGGACACCGCAGGCCCGCTGCTGGAGGCGTTCCTCACCGCGATGGCCTGACCCCGGCCCGTGACGGGGCCGCGCGTTCCCCGTCGACCGGGTGAAAAAGCCAATTCGGGCGATCTTGGGGCCAATGTCCCTTCCGAGACGACCGCGGGTGAATCTAGAGTCTGATTCGTCAGCGATAAGGCAAACCCTCCGCGAGGCGGGGACGCAAAGCCACGGGACCCACGCGGTCAGCCGGGCTGCCGAACGAAGGACGTGGTCATGGACCCGCGTGGATTCTCCGAGTCGACCGAGCGCGACCTCGCCGAGCGGATCGCCGCCCGCCTGGGCTCCTGGAGCCGTGCGGCCGCCGCCCGGCTGGAGGTCATCCCGACCCAGGCCGAGGCGACCCCGCTGAGCTGACCGGCACCGGCCGGCGCTACAGCTCGCCGACCTTGCGCAGGTAGCGCATCGCCGCCCAGCCGACCGGGATCCGCAGCCAGTAGGTCAGCACCCGGAACAGCACCGCCACCGACGTGGCGACACCGGGGTTGACCCCGACCACCGCCAGCGCGCCACCGAGCGCGAGCTCCGTGGTGCCCACCCCGCCCGGGGTCGGGGCGACCGACCCGGCGGTGTTGCCGACCAGGAACACGATCGCGACCTGCACCAGCGACAGGTCCTGGCCGAAGGCCCGCAGGCAGACCTCGAAGGCCAGCACGTAGCCCAGCGTGGTCAGGGCGTTGCCGCCGATGCCGAGCAGCAGCCGGCTCGGCTGGCCGACCACCTCGATCAGCCGGGGCCAGGTCTGCTGCAGCGTCGGCAGCGTCTTGGCGGCCACCCACTGCCGCACCCGCGGCACCAGCATCAGCGCGGCGATCACGGCGACCAGGATCCCGATCGCCAGCACCACCACCGGGGAGATGGTGAACCGCTCCAGCTGATTGGTCCCGGAGGCCACCGACAGCACCAGCAGCATCAGCAGGGTCACCACGAACTGCGACACCTGCACCAGGGCCACGGTCGCGGTGGCCAGCGGCCCGGACACCCCGCGCTTGGTCAGCAGCCGCAGGTTCAGCGCCGCCGGACCGATCCCGGCCGGGGCGGCCAGCGCGACGAAGGTGGCCGCGGACTGGGTGACCGTGGCCCGCCAGAGCGGGATCTTCTGCGGCGCGAACGCCACCAGGGTGAGCGCGGCGCCGACCAGGGTGCTCATCCCGAAGGCGAAGGCCAGCACGCTCAGCCGCCAGTCGGTCTCGGCCAGCGCGTCGAGGATCTCCTGCAGGTTGATCGTGGTGAGCAGCACGATCACCGCGGCCACGGTCAGCAGGATGGTGATCAGGGTGCGGGCGCCGAACCGGTTCAGCGCCACCGGCTCCACGTCGGCCTGCGGCAACCGGTCCACCAGCGCCGACCGCAGCTCGGCCAGCACCTGCTTGTGCGCGCGCAGCTCGTCCCGGGTGCGCTGCGGCAGGGCGACGGTCTGCAGCAGCGGGCCGATCGCGGCGATGTCGCCCTCGTCCAGCACCGCCACCGCCGACTCCAGGGCGCGCGCCGGCCCGACCCGCAGCGCCAGCAGCGCCACCATCTGGGTCCGGTCCATCCGCTGCGCCAGCTCGGAGGAGGCGACGTCGCCCTGCTCCCAGCCGATGATCCACACCTCGGGGGCACCGGCCGCGTCCCGGCCGAGCAGCAGCACGTCACTGGTCAGCGCGCGGTGCGCCAGCCCGGCCTCGTGGGCGATGCCGAGCTGCCCCCAGATCGCCCGCAGCACGTCGTCGTCGATCGCCTCCGGGTCCAGGTCGGCCAGCGGCACCGCGTCGTCGATCCGGTCCTGCACCAGGATCATCGAGGAGTCGGCCTCGGCCAGGGCGTGCAGCTGCGGGGCGCGCACTCCGGCGGCGGTGGCGGTGTAGCTGAGCAGCGCCGACCGCTCCGCCGCGGACCGCAGCGACACCGTGGACCGGCCGTCCAGCCCGCGCAGCCGGATCGAGCGCCACAGCCGGGACAGGAAGCCGATCACCGCCCGGTCGCCGTCGTAGACCACCACGTCGTACCGGTCGCCCTCGACCGTGGTCATGTCGTAGACGCGGTGGTCGGAGTAGCGGGCCATCGCCCGGGCGGCCGGGGTGCCCGGCTCGTCCTGCGGGCGCGGGGAGTCGTCGCCGGGGATGTCCTCCGGGACCCGGATCAGCAGCGCCGGGTCGAAGCCCGCACGGCGGATGCCGGCCACCAGGCTGCGGCCGTAGGCGCGCTCGGAGTGCACCCCGGAGACGTACCGGGTGGCCAGACCGCCGGCCCGGCCGATCAGCAGTGCCACCCCGAGCCCGGTGATCGACACCGACCCGGTGATCACCATGATCCCGACCGCGACCCAGACCAGGTTCCACGACCAGGACACCGTGCGGCGCCGGGTGCGCGGGCCGGTGGCGGTCAGCAGACCGGCGATCAGCGCGATGTACCCGGGGATCGTGACCGTCCAGACCCCGCCGAGCCGCACCGACAGCCCCGCGATCAGCTGGTCCGACCCGACGTGCTCGACCAGCCACAGCACGGAGGACGACGCCAGCACGGACACCACCGCGGCGGCCACGCCCTCCAGCATCTGCCGGCCCAGCCGCCGGATCGCCAGTTCGATCAGCACCGCGGTCGGCACGAAGAACGTGACCACGCTCTCCAGCAGCGCGGTCGGCACCACCAGCAGGTCCTGCAGCAGGGAGGCGACGCCCTCGACGTCCTCGGCGACCCCGGAGGTGGTGTTGTGCGCGTAGGTCGCCAGCACCATCACCAGCACCGCGCCGAGCAGGCTGAGCACCACGCCGAGCAGGTCGCTGGGGTGGTGCACCCGGTTCTCCGGGGTGTCGACCACCCGGGCACGCGCCGGTGCCGACGTCGGCGCCGGCGGGGACGTCACGGGCGGCACACCGGCGTCGTCGCCGGACCGACCGGGCGCCGCCGGCGCGCTGGTCGGCGTGTCGGGCATGGTCCGGATTCTAGGCAACCGGTGGGTCGCAGGCCCGGTAGAACGGCCTGGATCCGGCGATTCCGTCCTTGCGACGGAGCCCGGCACGATGCGGGTCATCCCCGAGGAGGATGCGCGTCCCCGTGGTGCGCCGCACCGGCCGGGGCTAGCGTGACCTGCGCGGGGAGCGCCGGGCTCCCGGACGGGAGGCGCTCGGATGGACGTCAACGGTCGGATCTCGACCCTGCTGGGCCGGGTCTGGTGGATGCCGGTGCTGCGCGGGGTGCTGCTGGTGGTGCTCGGGCTCCTGATGCTGGTCGAGCCGCTGCGCACCCTGACCGCCCTGGGCTGGATCTACGGCGCCTTCGCGGTGGCGGACGGCCTGGTGGTGCTGGGTCAGGCGTTCCTGGTCCGCGGCCGTCCCGGTCTGGGCTGGTGGGTGGCGGAGGCCGTGGTGTCGATCGCCTTCGGCGTGATCATCATGCTGTGGCCCGGCCTGACCGCCCTGGTGCTGTTCTACCTGCTGGCGCTGTGGGCGCTGGTGGTCGGCGTGATGGCGCTGATCGTCGCCGCGACCCAGTTCCGGGCCCGCGATCTGGGCTGGGTGGGCACGCTGATGTTCGGCCTGATCGGCTTCCTGTTCGGCGTGATGCTGGCGTTGCAGCCGCAGGAGTCGCTGACCGTGGTGGTGGCGATGTTCGGGCTGTTCGCGCTGGTCGGTGGCGCGGTGATGATCGTGGCCGGCTTCGTCACCCGGTCCTTCGGGCGGCAGCTGCAGGCGTTCTCGGACAGCGCGGCGTCGTCCGGGGCCGGCCCGGTCTCCTGACGGACGAACCGCGTCGCTGACCTGGTCTTCTTCCGGTTTTGGACGCGATGGTGCGAGACTGGGGCCGCGCCGCCGGGGAGGTCCTGATGTCCGTCGTACCGAGTGAGTCCGAGTCAGCCCGGATCGTGCTGCCCGCACGGGCGCCCGACCGTCTGCGCCGGCTCGGGGTGTCGATCGAGCGCCTCGGTATCGCGCTGGACGCCGGGGACGTGGCCGCGCGACAGCTCGACGAGTTCGCCCCTGCGACCGGAGTGGGGCTCGAGCGCTGGATCCACACGGTGCAGAGCTTGCGTCAGGGCCTGGCCGAGGACGGCTGGACCATCGACAACCCGGACAACGTGCCGCTCGCCGTGGATCCGACCGGGACGACAGCGATCCGCGTCGCGAGCGGGACCTCTGACATCGGCCGCGCCGGAGGTGACGGACCGCAGCGCAAGCACCCCAAGCCCGGCGCGAAGCCGACCGGTCGGGTCAGCGGGCAACTGCAGTTCGACTTCGATGCCAGTCTCCGGCCGTGGCAACCGAGGACCGGCCTGCTCACCTGGTGGCTGCTCTACTACCGCGCTCCGTACGACGAGCTCCGCGCGGAGCTGTCGTGGGCGGTCGGCGAGTCGGCGGGTGAACTGACCTGGGGGGAGCGGGTGCTTCTTCCCCCGCGGACCTTCGGCCCGGATGTGGTCATTCCCGCCGACGCGGGGGACGACGAAGTCGAGTTCGATGTCCGCGCACGCTGAGGCGCGCCTGTCCCCGTCCCGGATTCGGCTCGCTCGCGAGCGCCGGGGCCTGACGAAGGTCGCGCTGGCAGCCGAACTCGGCGTGACCGCACGGGTCCTGCAGACCTACGAGAACGAGGGCGCCCCCGGCGCGCGGGCCGACGACCTCGCCGTGGCCCTGGAGGTCACTCCACGCTTCTTCCATCTGCCCGACCGGGACGCGATCACGCCGGAGCAGGGCTTCTTCCGTGCGCTGCGCCGGGCCAGCGCCGCCCAGCTCGGCCGTGCCCGCGCGGCGGCCGGGATCGGGTTCGAGATCTACGAGTGGGTGACCGCGCGGTACGAACTCCCGGAGCTGGTGCTGCCCGACGTCGACGCGGCCACTCCCGAGCTGGCGGCCGCGACCGTGCGCGCGGTCTGGGGGCGCGGCGATGAGCGGTTGCCGAATCTCGTCCAGCTGAGCGAGGCGCACGGGGTCCGGGTGATGAGCCTGCCCAGCGACGCCGAGGCGGTCGATGCGTTCAGCGTCTGGCACGCGGGACTGCCCTACGTGTTCCTGTCGAGGTCCAAGAGCCCGGAACGCTCTCGCTTCGACCTCGCGCACGAGCTGGGACACCTGGTGATGCACTCGGGCGCGCGGGCCGGGGTGGAGGTCGAACGAGAGGCCGACCAGTTCGCGGCCGCTCTGCTGATGCCCCGGGACGGCCTGTCGGCTCGTGCGGGTCGCGAGCCGGCAGTGCCCGAGATCCTCCGGCTCCGGAGTCACTACCGCGTCTCGGCCATGGCGATGACGAGGAGACTGCACGCGATCGGCAAGCTCACGGAGTGGTCCTACCGGCAGAACTGTGTGCAGCTGTCCCGGCAGGGTTTCCGCGTCGGCGAGCCCGACGGCATCGAACCGGAACGCTCCCGCGTCTTCGCGACCGTGTTCGCTGCACTCCGCGACCAGGGGGTGACCGCTCAGGATGTCGCGGCGGAGCTGGGGATCACCGCCCGGGAACTTCATCTCATGACGCTCGGTCACGCGCCCGCGCCGATCGAGGGTGGCGCCGAGCGGACCGAGCGCCCCTCGGGCGCCCATCTGCGCCTGGTGCGCTGACCGGCCCGGTCAGCTGATCCCGAGCGCCGCCAGCCAGGCGTCCGGCAGCAGGGCGTACCCGACGAAGGACACCACGTCCAGCACGGTGTGCGCGACGACCAGCGGCATCACCCGTCGCTTGCGCCGGTAGTACTCGGCGAAGACCAGCCCCATCACCACGTTGCCGAAGAACGGGCCGATGCCCTGGTACAGGTGGTACGACCCGCGCAGCAGGGCGCTGGTGACGACGATCGCGATCGGGCTCCACCGCAGTTCGCGCAGGCGCTCCATCAGGTAGCCGACCACGATCACCTCCTCCAGCAGCGCGTTGTACAGCGCCGACAGCAGGAGCACCGGGACGGTCCACCAGGCGCTGTTCAACGCGGCGGCCTGCACCTCGACCGTGATCCCGATCGCGCGGCCGGCCACGTACAGGCCCAGGCCGGGCAGGCCGATCAGTGCGGCCAGCCCGACCCCGACACCCAGGTCCCGCAGCGGCCGGGCGGCGTCCAGGCCGATCCGGCGCAGGGCGCTGCGACCGTTGTGGGACAGCAGGTACAGCGCCAGCGCGACCGGGACCAGCCCGAAGCCGATCGACAGCAGTTGGTAGACCAGGTCCAGGTACGGGCGCTCGGACTGGCTGACGTTCAGCGAGGCGGACTGGTCACGCAGCGGGGTGTCCGCTGTGAGCCGGGCGATGATGTTGACCACCGCGTACACCCCGGCCTTGCCCAGCGACAGGCCGAGGACGATCCAGATCTCGGCGGTGATCCGGCGGCGACGGGCACGTTCGGAGGGGAGTGGGGCAGCGGTGCTCACGACCGGGGCGGCATCGGACTCGGACACGTCGGCAGCCTACGGGGCCAGGCCGGGAGATCGCTGGACGGCGGCTGGGCGTCAGCCGCGCAGGGCCAGCGCCGCCGCCGACACCAGGGCCGGGTCGGTCACGGTGTAGCCCGCGTCGCCACCACCACCGGGACCGCCGTCGGCCTGGACCGCGCGGCTGGCCGACAGGTGCACCGCGTCCACGCCGAGGGCGACCAGCGGGGGGATGTCCTCCGGCCGCACGCCACCGCCGGCCATCACCTGGATCCGCCCGGCGGCGTGCTCGACCAGCGCGGCCAACCGGTCGGCGCCCTCGATCGCCCGGGGCGCGCCGCCCGAGGTCAGGACCCGGCGCACCCCGGCCTCGACCAGCTGGTCCAGGGCTGCCAGCGGGTCGGCGACGGTGTCGATCGCCCGGTGGAAGGTGACGTCGATGCCGTCGGCGGCCTCGACCAGCCGGGCGAGCAGTGCCCGGTCGACCTGGCCATCGGTGGTCAGGCCCCCGACCACCACGCCGTCGGCCCCGGCAGAGCGGATCATCCGCACGTCCCGGACCAGCACCTCGGCCTCGTGCTCGGCGTACTCGAAGCCGCCGGGCCGGGTGCGGACCAGCACGTGCACCTCCGGGGCGGGCCGTCCGGCGCCGCGCAGGAAGCCCCGCTCACCGAGCACGGTGCCCAGCAGGCCGGCGCTCGGGGTCAGGCCCCCGGTGGCGGCGAGGCCCGCGCACAGCTCGATCCGCTGGGCGCCGGCCTCCGCGGCGATCCGGTAACCGACCGCGTCCTGCACGGCGATCTCCAGGGCAACGGTCACGGCGGTCCTCCAGCGTCGGGTCGGCTTCGATCGCATCATGCCGCACGCGACCCGGGACCCTCAGGGAGTCCCGGGCCGACGTGTGCAGACCGGTCAGTGGAACCGGCGCAGCCGCAGCGAGTTGGTCACCACCAGCACCGAGGAGAACGCCATCGCGGCACCGGCGATCATCGGGTTCAGCAGACCCAGCGCGGCCAGCGGGATCGCCGCCACGTTGTAGGCGAACGCCCAGAACAGGTTCTGCTTGATGATCCGCAGCGTCCGGCGGGACAGCCGGATCGACTGGGCGGCGGAACGCAGGTCACCGCGGACCAGAGTGACGTCGGCGGCCTCGATCGCCACATCGGTGCCGGTGCCCATCGCCAGGCCGAGGTCGGCGGTGGCCAGCGCGGCGGCATCGTTCACCCCGTCGCCGACCATCGCGACCCGGGCACCAGCGCGCTGCAACTCGGCGACCCGGTCCACCTTGTCGGCGGGCAGCACCTGGGCGATCACATCCGACTCGGGAATGCCCACCTCGGCGGCGACCCGGCGGGCGGCCCCGGCGTTGTCGCCGGTGAGCAGCACTGGCCGCAGTCCGAGCGCCCGCAGGTCGTCCACCGCCTGGGCGGAGGTCGGCTTCAGCGGGTCCCGCAGCACCAGCGCACCGCGGGCGGCGCCGTCCCAGGCGGCCATCACGGCGGTGGCACCGTCCTGCTCGGCGGCGGCGAACCGCTGCGCCAGGCCGTCGTCCACCGTCACGCCCTGCTCGGTCAGCCACTGCGGCCGGCCGACCAGGACCCGGCGGCTCAGGGTCACCCCGCTGTGCGGCGCCCGGACCACACCCTCGACCCCGCGGCCGGGGACATTGGTGAAGTCGTGCACCTCCAGCTCGCCGGTGTCCGCGGCACGGGCCACGGCCTGGGCGATCGGGTGCTCGGAGCGGGACTCCACCGCGGCGGTGAACCGCAGCAGCTCGTCGCGGTCGCCGTCGGTCAGGACGTCGACCAGCTCCATCCGGCCCTCGGTCAGGGTGCCGGTCTTGTCCAGCACCACGGTGTCGACGGTCCGGGTCTGCTCCAGCGTCTCCGGGCCCTTGATCAGGATGCCGAGCTGGGCGCCGCGGCCGGTGCCGACCAGCAGCGCGGTCGGGGTGGCCAGGCCGAGGGCGCAGGGGCAGGCGATGATCAGCACCGCGACCGCGGCGGTGAATGCCGCCTGCACCGAGCCGCCGGACAGCAGCCACACCGCGAGCGTGCCCACGGCCAGCACCAGCACCACCGGCACGAACACCGCGGAGATCCGGTCCGCCAGTCGCTGCACCGGGGCCTTGCCGGTCTGGGCGCGGGTGACCAGCCGGCCGATCTGGGCCAGCCGGGTGTCCTCGCCGACCCGGGTGGCGCGGACCACCAGGTGACCGGAGGTGTTGATGGTCGCCCCGGTGACCTCGTCGCCGGGGGAGACGTCCACCGGCACCGGCTCACCGGTCAGCAGGCTGGTGTCCACCGCGCTGGTGCCCTCGACCACGATCCCGTCGGTGGCGACCTTCTCACCCGGCCGGACCGCGAACTCGTCCCCGGCGGACAGCTGCCCGATCGGCACCCGGCGCTCGGTGCGCCGGCCGTCCTCGCCGGTCACCAGCAGCGCGACATCCTTCGCCCCGAGGTCCAGTAGGGCGCGCAGCGCGTCACCGGCCCGGCGGCGGGAACGGTGCTCCGCGTAGCGCCCGGCCAGCAGGAAGGTGGTGACCACGGCCGCCACCTCGAAGTACAGCTCCGGCATCCCGGTGTGCTCGTCCGCGGCGGGCCACAGGCTCGGCGTCATGGTCATGCCGAGCATGCCCGCGCCGCCGAACAGCAGTGCCCACAGCGACCAGCCGGTGGCGGCGATGATGCCGATCGACACCAGGGTGTCCATCGTCGAGGCCCCGTGCCGGGCGGCGCGGGCGGCGGCGCGGTGGAACGGCCAGGCCGCCCAGGTCGCCACCGGCAGCGCCAGGACGGTCACCAGCCACTGCCAGCCGGTAAACTGCAGCGCCGGAATCATGCTGAGCAGCACGACCGGGATCGTCAGCACGGTGGCCACCCGCAGCCGACGGCGCAGGTCGGCGCCGCGCTCGTCGGTGGGGGCGGAGGTGTCCTCGTCCGGGTCCATGTCGTGCCCCGGGGCCATCGTGTGCCCGGAGAGCGCGTGCTCCACCGGGTCCATCCCGGCCATGCCGTCGTGGTTCATGTGCTCGTGGGCGGGCGCGGCGGTGCCGGTCCCACCGGTGACCGTGGCCTCGTAGCCCGCCTTGCGGACCGCCTCGACCAGTGCCTCGGTGTCCGCGGCGGCGCCGTCCACCGGGTGCAGCTCCACGTGGGCGGTCTCCAGCGCCAGGTTCACGGTGGCCTGGACGCCGGGCACCCGGTTCAGGCGCTTCTCCACCCGCGCCACGCAGGAGGCGCAGGTCATCCCGTGCACGGCCAGGTCGACGGTGCCGACCGGGGCCTGGGGGAACGGGGTCGGTTCGGCTGTCACAGCAACGATCCCTTCGGCGTGACGGCGTAGCCCGCCTCGTCGACGGCCGCGGCGATCGCGGCGTCGTCCAGCGGAGCCTCGGAGATGACGGTGACCGGCGAGGAACCCCCGGCGACCAGCTCGACCTGCACGTCCTGCACACCGGGCAGTGCGGTCAGCTCCTCGGTGACGTGCTTGACGCAGTTGCCGCAGGTCATGCCGTCGACGGAGAAAGTGGTGGTGGTCATGACGATGTCCTCTCGGTTGGGGTTCAGCTCCGCACCAGGCGGGCGATGGCGTCGGCGGCTTCCTTGACCTTGGCCTCGCCCTCCTCGGGCGACTTGCGGGCCGCGTCCACCACGCAGTGGCCGAGGTGGTCCTCGACCAGCGCGATGCTCACCGACTGCAGGGCCTTGGTCACCGCGGCGACCTGGGTGAGGACGTCGATGCAGTACACGTCCTCGTCGATCATCCGGGCGATGCCGCGCACCTGGCCCTCGATCCGGCGCATGCGCTTGGCGTAGTCGTCCTTGTTCGGGGTGTATCCGTGCACGGTGGCCTCCGGGTCGTCGGTGTCGACGGGCTCAACCGTATACCCCCTGGGGGTATTCCGCGCAGGGTCACCCCCGCCGCAGCACCGGCCCGTGCCCCGGCACCACGACCTCGGCCGGCATCGCGGCCACCGCCTCCCGCCCCGCACGGGCGAGCGCCGGGTCGTGGTGGAAGAACTCGGGCAGGTCGACCAGCCCGGGCCGCTGCGGCCGGGGACCCGCCGGGTGCCCGGTCACCGCGGTGTCACCGGAGGCGATCACCCCGGAGTCGCCGAGCACAACCACCGCACTGCCCGGGGTGTGACCGGGAACCGACCGCAGCACCGGTGCCAGCGGCAGGTCGAGCGGCTGATCGGCGGGGGCGGCGAGGGCGTCGGGCACCGCGACCTCCCGCAGGCCACCGGCGGCCATCGCGGCCAGCGCCCACCGGGAGACCCGGGGCCGCCAGAGCGAGGGGGCGATCTCCGCGATCCCGGCCTGGTGCACGGTCTGGCCGCGCAGCGCGGGCAGCTCTTCGGCCAGGGCGTACACCGGGAAGCCGAGCCCGGCGCGCAGCTGGGCGAAGCCGCCGATGTGGTCGACGTGGCCGTGGGTGGCGATCCCGGCGACCAGATCCTCCGGTCGGCGGCCGACCTGATGCAGCGACTCGACCAGGGCGTCGATCTGCCCGGGGTAGCCGGAGTCGATCAGCAGGACGGCGTCACCATCGACGGCGATCAGCCAGTTGGCCAGGGGCGTGCGGGCGGTGAACAGGCCGGGTGCGGTCTCCCGGACCGCGAGCTGCGGGGTCATGCTGCGACGGTAGGCCGGGGCCGGTGGTGGGCGCAGGCACTTCGGCCCACCACCGGCACCCGATCCTCAGGCCAGCGCGCGCCACTCCTCGCGCCGGCGCTCCTGTTCCGCGGGGTCCGGCACCGGCAGCGAGGCCAGCAGTCGCCGGGTGTAGTCCTCGCGCGGGTTGCCGAGCACCTGCTCGCCGGTGCCCTCCTCGACCAGCCGGCCGTGGTGCAGCACCGCGATCCGGTCGGCCAGCAGGTCCACCACCGCCAGGTCGTGGCTGATGAACAGGCAGGCGAAGCCCAGCTGCTCCTGGAGTTCGGAGAACAGCTCCAGCACCCGGGCCTGCACCGACACGTCCAGCGCACTGGTCGGCTCGTCGGCGATCAGCAGCTCCGGGTCCAGGGCGAGTGCCCGGGCCAGCGAGGCGCGCTGCCGCTGGCCGCCGGACAGCTCGTGCGGGAACCGGTCGCCGTAGGAGCGCGGCAGCTGCACCGACTCCAGCAGGTCGTCCACCGTGGCCCGGGCCTCCTCGGCCGACCGGGCCCGGCCGTGCACCACCAGCGGTTCGGCGACGCACTGGGCGATGGTCAGCAGCGGGTTGAAGCTGGTCGCCGGGTCCTGGAAGACGAAGCCGATCCGGCGCCGGATCGGCCGGAACTCGCGCTCGCGGACGCCGTTCATCTCCACCCCGAGCACCCGCAGCCCACCGCCGGAGACCGGGGTCAGCCCGGCGATCGCCCGGCCGATGGTGGTCTTGCCGGAGCCGGACTCGCCGACCAGGCCGAGCACCTCACCGGGCCGGATCGACAGCGACACCCCGTCCACCGCGCGGAACCCGGGGCGGCGGAACCGGCCGGGGTAGGTGATCTCCAGGTCGGTGGCCTCGACCACCGGGGTGGCGGCGGCCCAGTCGGCGGAACGGGCCGCCGCCCGGGCCGCGGCGTGGGTGGTGCCGCCCCCGACCCGGGGCACGGCGTCCAGCAGCCGCCGGGTGTACTCGTGCGCCGGTGCGGCGAACAGCTGCCGGACCGGCGCCTGCTCGACGATCCGGCCGGAGTACATCACCGCGACCCGGTCGGCCAGGTCGGCGACCACGCCCATGTTGTGCGTGATCAGCACGATCGCGGTGCCGAACTCGTCCCGGCAGCGGCGCAGCAGGTCCAGGATCTCGGCCTGCACGGTGACGTCCAGCGCGGTGGTGGGCTCGTCGGCCACGATCACGCCGGGGTCGAGCACCAGGGCCTGGGCGATCACGATCCGCTGCTTCTGGCCGCCGGAGAACTCGTGCGGGTACTGGTCGATCCGGTGCTCGGGGTCGGGGATGCCCACCCGGCGCAGGATGTCGATCGCGGCGGCGCGGGCCTCCTTCCGGCCG
The DNA here is from genome assembly GCF_012396125.1 of Cellulomonas denverensis. Lineage (GTDB taxonomy): Bacteria > Actinomycetota > Actinomycetes > Actinomycetales > Cellulomonadaceae > Cellulomonas > Cellulomonas denverensis. Next base: position 20,793 of record NZ_JAAXOX010000018.1, read on the forward strand.
AGCTTCCGGTGTGCGCGCAGGCCCTCGATGATCTGCCAGCCCACGGTGTACACCGGGTTGAGCGCGGTGGACGGCTCCTGGAAGACCATCGCCGCGTCCCGGCCGCGCACCTCGCGCAGCCCGGCCCCGCGCAGGCTGATCACATCCCGCTCGGTGCTGCCGTCCTTGCTGGTCAGCAGCACGGCTCCCCGGGTGGTGGCGGTGCTGGGCAGCAGACCGAGGATGGTCTTGGAGGTGACCGTCTTGCCGGAGCCGGACTCGCCGACCACGGCCAGCACCTCCCCGGCGGCGACCTCCAGGCTGACGTCGTCCACCGCGCGGACGGTGCCGGCGTCGGTGGCGAAGGAGACCGACAGGTTGTCGATCCGGACCACGGGGCCGCTCATCGGGCACCCCCTTCCAGTTCACGTGCCTCGTCGATCCCACCGGGGTCGGCGACATGGGCGGTGAGCGCGCCACCGGGCACCACGGAGGTCGCGGCGACGTCGCCGGTCACGTCCGCGGCCCGGCGACGGGTGCGCAGCCGCGGGTCGGCCAGGTCGTTCAGCGACTCGCCGACCAGGGTCATGCCGAGCACCACCAGCACGATCGCGATGCCGGGGAAGGTGGCGGTCCACCAGACACCGGAGCTGACGTCGGCGATCGCCTTGTTCAGGTCGTAGCCCCACTCGGCGGCCGCGGTGGCCTCGATGCCGAAGCCCAGGAAGCCCAGGCCGGCCAGGGTGAGGATCGCCTCGGAGGCGTTCAGCGTGATGATCAGCGGCAGGGTCCGGGTGGCGTTGCGCAGCACGTGCCGGAACATGATCCGCGGGTGGCCGGCGCCGATCACCCGGGCGGACTCGACGAAGGCCTCCGCCTTGATCCGCACCGTCTCGGCCCGCACCACCCGGAAGTACTGCGGGGTGAAGACCACCGTGATCGACAGCGCCGCGGCGAGCACCCCGCCGATCATCGACGACTGCCCCCCGCTGATCACGATCGCCAGCACGATGGCCAGCAGCAGGGACGGGAAGGCGTAGACCGCGTCCGCGATCACCACCAGCACCCGGTCCAGCCAGCCGCCGAAGTACCCGGACAGCAGCCCGAGCAGCACCCCGACGAACAGCGACGCAGCCACCGCGATCACGATCACCAACAGCGCGGTCCGGGCACCCCAGATCACCCGGGACAGCACGTCGTAGCCGCCGACCGTGGTGCCGAGCAGGTGCTCGGCCGACGGCGGCTGGGTGGAGCCGAACAGTCCGGTGTCCGGGCTGCGCAACTGGCCGTAGCCGTAGGGGGCGAGCAGCGGGGCGAAGATCGCGGTGATCAGGAACAGGCCGGTGAGCACCAGCCCGGCGATCAGCATCCCGCGTTGCAGCCCGACGCTCTGCCGGAGCTGATGGACGACCGGCAGGTCCTTCCAGGTGCGACGGCGCATCAGTACCTCACCCTCGGGTCGATCAGGGCCGCGATGACGTCGACCAGGAAGTTGGTCAGGGCCACGATGATCGCCAGCATCACGACGATGCCCTGCACCGCCACGAAGTCGCGGGCCTGCAGGTACTGGGACAGCTGGAAGCCGAGCCCGCGCCACTCGAAGGTGGTCTCGGTCAGCACCGCGCCGACCAGCAGCATCGCCACCTGCATCCCGACCACGGTGATGATCGGGATCAGGGCGGGCCGGTAGGCGTGCTTGCGCAGCAGCCGGGACTCCTTGACCCCGCGCGAGCGGGCGGCCTCCACGTAGCCGGAGCCGAGGGTGCCGATCACGTTGGTGCGCACCAGCCGCAGGAACACCCCGGCGGTGAGCATGCCGAGCGCGAGCGCCGGCAGGATCGCGTGCTGCAGCACGTCGGCGATCACGTCACCGTTGCCGGTCCGGATCGCGTCGATCAGGTAGATGCCGGTCGGGTCGTCCAGCCGGCGCATCGCCAGTTCGGACCGGTTGGAGGCCCGGCCGGCGACCGGCAGCCAGTGCAGCTGCACAGAGAAGATCAGCTTGAGCAGCAGCCCGGCGAAGAACACCGGCGTGGCGTAGCAGGCGATCGCGAACACCCGCAGCAGCGCGTCCGGCACCCGGTCCCGGAAGTACGCCGCGAGCAGCCCGCCCGGGATGCCGACCAGGAACGCGACGATCAGCGCGTAGATCGCCAGCTCCAGGGTGGCGGTGCCGAAGGTGGTCAGCACCTCGGTCACCGGGCGGGTGTCCGAGATGGTGGTGCCCAGATCCCCGCGCAGCAGGTCGCCGAGGTAGTCGACGTACTGGGTCAGGATCGGCCGGTCGTAGCCCGCGGCGTGGATCCGCTCGGCGAGCTGGTCGGCGGGCAGCCGGCCGCCCTGGGCCGCGGTGATCGGGTCGCCGGTGGCCCGCATCAGGAAGAAGACCGTGGTCACCAGGATGAAGACGGTCGGGATGATCAGCAGGAAGCGGATCAGGATGTAGCGGCCGAGGCCGCCGCCAGACCGCTTGGGGCGACCGGCCGGGCGCGGGGTATCGACCGTGGTGGGGTCGAGCGTGGTGGACGTCATGTCACTCCTGACAACGCCCCGGGGCGGGCCGCTGGATGTGCGGCCCGCCCCGGAGTCGTGATGGTGGATCAGCTACGGCTCAGGGCGCCGTAGCGGAACTTGAAGGACGCGTCGAGGGTGTCCTCCGCACCGGCGATGTCGGTGCCGGTCACGGCGACCTGGGCACCCTGCAGGTACGGGACGGTGGACAGGTCCTCGGCGACCAGGCCCTGGATCTGCTCGATCAGGGCGGTGCGCTGGTCGGCGTCCTCGGTGACCGCCTGCTCCAGGATCAGGTCGTTGACCTCCTGGTTGTCGTAGTGGTTGCCCAGGAAGTTCTCGGTCAGGAAGAACGGGGTCAGGTAGTTGTCCGCGTCCGAGTAGTCCGGGAACCAGCCCAGCTGGTAGGCCGGGTACACGTCCGAGGTGCGGTCCTTGGCGTACTGCACCCACTCGGTGGTCTGCAGGTTGACCGTGAACAGGCCGCTGGACTCCAGCTGGTCCTTGATCAGCGCGTACTCCTCACCGGAGGACGGGCCGTAGTGGTCGTTGGAGTACTGCAGGTTCAGCTCGATCGGGGTGCTGACCCCGGCGTCGGCGAGGGTCTGGGTTGCCTTGTCGACATCCGGGCCGCCGTCGCCGTCGCCATACAGGTCCTTGAGCGGCTCGACCGCGCCGGTCAGGCCGCTCGGCACGTAGGAGTACAGCGGGGTGTAGGTGTCCTTGTAGACCTGGGAGGCAATCTCCTCGCGGTCGATCAGGTCGGCCACCGCCTGGCGGACCGCCAGCGCCTTGGCCGGGTCGGCCTCGGAGGTGGTGTTGCCGAACGGCTGGGTGTCGAAGTTGAACACGATGTACCGGATCTCACCGCCCGGCCCGTCGACCACCTGGACGTCGTCGTTGCCGCGCAGGTCCTCGATGTCGGTGGCGGACAGCGAGCGGAACGCCACGTCGATGTTCCCCTCCTGGATGTCCAGCTTGAGGTTCGAGGCGTCGGTGAAGTACTGCACGTCCACCGCGTCGTTCGCCGGGGCGCCGAGCAGGCCCTGGTAGTCCGGGTTCGCCTGGTAGCTGATCAGGTCGTTCTGCGAGTAGTCCGTGATCGTGTACGGACCGGCGAAGGCCTGACCGTCCACGATGTCCTGATCCGGGGTCAGGGCGTCGGGGGAGAAGACGTCCTCGTCCACGATCGGGCCGGCCGGGCTGGACAGGATCTGCGGGAAGACCTGGTCGTTCTCGGTCTTGAGGTGGAAGACCACGGTGGTGTCGTCCGGGGCGTCCACGCTGTCCAGGTTGTACAGCAGCGAGCCGGGGCCGTTGCCGCCGTCCGCGCCGGACTCGAAGATCGACAGCTGCCGGTCGAAGGTGAACTTCACGTCCGAGCTGGTCAGGTCGTTCCCGTTGGCGAAGGTCAGGCCCTCCTTGAGGGTGACCGTGTACTCGGTCGGGCTGGTGAACTCGGCCTTCTCGGCGATGTCCGGCTCGACGTCCGGGCTGCCGTAGGGGGTGTTCATCAGGAACGGGTACACCTGGTTCATCACGGCGAAGGACCCGTTGTCGTACGAGCCGGCCGGGTCGATGGTGGTGATCTTGTCGGTGGTGCCGATCAGGATCGAGTCGTCGCCGCCACCGCCGCTCGTGCCCTCGTCGTCGCCGCCACCGCTGCCGCAGGCGGCCAGGAGCAGACCGGTGACCACCAGACCGGTGGTCGGGACGATCAGGCGTCGGCGCGTGTGAACCGCTGTCATGGTGTTCCTCTTCCGTGTCGGATCGGCGAGAACCGCCTCGGCCGGGGCCGGCCGCACTGCCGCCGGGCCTGTGATGTGGGGCACAGGAAAGCACAGCGGCGGGACGATTGGTACATCCCTCTGTTAACAGGATGTTTCGGGGCAATCTCGCCGCAGGTCAGCCGCTGGTTACCGCTCAGTAGCGGTTCGGGTCGCCCAGGTCGGCCAAGTCGCCCGAACGGGTCACGCGCCGGGCAGGTAGACGTTCGGCCCGGCCGCCGACGAGCCGAAGGCCAGCCAGGCGGTCCGGCCCGCCGGGACCGCCCCGATCCGCAGGGCGGTCACGCCGAGCTCACCCGGGTCCAGAACGGTCACCGGCCGGGCCGCGGGGCTGGTGACGTCGGCCTGGACGTTCACCTGGGCGGAGACCGCGGCCGGCAGGGCGGTCAGCAGCGACTGCAGGGTGCTCTGGGCGGCCGACACCGCCGCGACCACCTGGCCCTGCGCCGGCATCGGAGTGGTGGTGCCGGTGCCGTAGATCGTGCTGGTCAGGGCGTTCGCCACCGCGGCCCGCAGATCGGCCTGACCGGAGGCCGAGTTGAGCGAGTTCCGGATCGAGGTGCAGGCGGCGGTGGTCACCAGGCCGCAGGCGTTGTTCACCCCGACCGAGACGCCCACCGTCCCGCCCTGCTGCGCCCGCAGCTGGTTCAGGGTGCCGGTGTAGGTGACCGACGTCGGCTCGGTCACCAGGCCCAGGCCGAGCAGGGACACCGTGGTGTCCACCCGGAGGGTCGCCACGCTGGTGTTCAGCGCGGTGGAGATCGCGGCCAGCACCGCGCTCTGATACGCCGGGAGCAGAGTGCCGACCGAACCCGCCGCCGCCGACATGATCGCCGCGGTCAGCACCTCGGTGTTCGGGGCCAGGCCGTTCACCCCGGCGGTGCTGCTGGTCAACGCCGCGACGTCGACGGTCATCCGGCCGGTCGCCAGGTTCAGCTGGACCGGGCCACCGGCGCCGAGGGTCTGGCCGGTCAGCCCGGCGACCGCCGCCGGGACGTTCACCGCCAGGCTCAGGGTCAGCGTCCCGGTCGAGGTGCCGGGGGTCAGGAGATTGAGCAGGTCCTGCCGGGTGCGGAACACGGTGTTGACGTTCGCGGCGGTGCCGGACGCCACCGCCCCGCCGGAGGTCAGCGAGTTCTGGATCGCGGTGGCCGCCGCGGTGGTCTGGGTCGCGACCGCCCGCAGCGCGGTGCTGTCCGCCTCCAGCCGCAGCCCGGACACCCCGTAGGCCCGGGTGGTGGTGTCCCGGGAGATGCAGGCGTCCCGGGTGGTGGTCGAGGCGACCGTGCCGGGGATCAGCCGCAGCCCACCGGTCACGTCGGTGGCGGCGGTGGCGCCCAGGGCCGAGGTCAGCAGCGCCGGGGTGACCAGGGCGCGTAGGTCCACCGTGGCCAGGTCCGGCAGCCCCGACCCGGCGGACTGGGTGGCGGCGTCCAGCACCCCGGCGTTCGACACCGCACCCGACCCGCCGGTCACCAGGCCGGTGCTCGCGGCGCTGCCGTACTGGTTGGCCTGCGCCGGGGTGACCGCGCCGAAGGTGACCGCGGACTCCAGCGTCGCGGAGCCGGCCTGCAGGGCGCTCGCGGACACCGGCGAGACGAAGGCGTTCGGCGCCGTGCCGGTCGCCCCGGCCGGGGTCGCGGAGACCGCCGACCCGGTCTGGGTCACCCGCAGCGGCGCCACCCCGGAGTCGGTGGACCCGCTGCCGACCGTCCCGGCGAACAGCTGCCCGCGGGCGGTGGTCCGGTACAGGCCGGTGTCGCACCAGGTGCTCCGGGTGCCGAGCGTGCCGGTCAGGTACTCCCGGTCGGTCCAGGCCGCGTCGGTGAGCTGCGGGGTCAGCGGGCCGTGCAGGGTCAGCGCGGCGGTGAGAGCCGCCAGCAGGCCCAGGGCGGCCCGGCGTCGGCGGGCCCCGCGTCGTCCTGGCCCGGCCCGGCGCCGGCGGTCCACCGGGCCGCTGCCGAGCGGTTCCGGCCCGGCCTGGCGCCAGCGGTTCACCGGCCCGCCTTGCGCCGGTCCCGTACCCAGGACCCCAGCACCGAACCCAGCAGCAGCACCAGCACCGCCCAGCCGGCCGGGCGCAGATCGGCACCGGTGAGCGCCAACCCGCCCGGACCAGGCGCCGATCCCCCCGCGCCCGGACCGCCCGCCCCCGAACCCGTGGCCCCTGGACCCGCGGCCCCCGGTCCGGGATCCTCCGACCCCTGCGGCGGCACCTCCCCGCCGACCTGATCGACCCGCGACTCCCCGAACGCGTCGAACCGCAGCGCCAGGTACATCGCCTGCCCCTGCGCCTCGGCGGGCAGGTCCTCGGCCACCTGGAGCCGCACCGCCACCTGCTGCGGCCGCTCGCTCGTCAGCTCGCCGACCGGCACCCGGTCCACCAGCACCACACCGTCCCCGGCCGGGGCGGGCAGATCGCGGGCGCCGTGCGGGCATGCGCCGTCCGCCGCCCAGCCGCCGTCACACAGCCGGAGGGTCAGCCGTACCGCGTCGCCGAGCTCCACCAGCGGGCCCCCGGCGATCAGGGTGACCCACACCCGGCCGGTGGCGGCGTCGGCACCGGCCGGCGGGCGGGCGGCAGAGGTGACCCGCCACAGCAGGTCATCGCCCGGCGAGAGAGACCAGTCCGTTCCCGGCGGCAGCGAGGAGGACAACGCCAACACCCCGTCGCCGGCCGGGTAGCCGGTGGCCGGGGGCGCGGTCGGCGTGACGGTGGGCGTGGGCGGCTCCGGGGCGGGTGCGGCGGCCGCGGGCGAAGGTCCCGGGCCGATCAGTACGGCGCCGGTGGCGAGCAGGACCAGGGCACCCGTGATCGCGGCGGTCCGGCGGCGGGGCCGGGGCGCCTCCGGCTCGGACGGCGTGTCCACCCCCGGCCCACCCGCGTGGCTCGGTTCCCGCTCCGGCCCACCGGCGTGGCTTGGTCCCCGCTCCGGCGCACCTGCGTGGCTCGGTTCCCGCTCCGGCCCACCCGCGTGGCTCGGCCCCCGCTCCGGCGCGCTCCGGCGGGGCGGCCACAGCGCCCACAGGATCACCCCGGCGACCAGCACCGTGATCGTCCCCAGCGCCCGCGGGTCGTGCAGCCGGACCAGCGCGACGCCCACCCCCGGCGCGTGGGCCACCACCCGCCGCACCTCGGTCACGTCGTAGGGGAAGGGGTCCGGAGCGTCGTTGGCGTCCCCGCGCAGCACCAGCCGGGTCGACCCGTCCGCCAGCGGCTCGACGGACACCACCCGGTGCGTCACCGGCAGCGGACCCACCGGCGAGGGCACGGTCACCACGTCGCCGACCTGGACCTGCTCTGCGGGCAGGGTGCGCACCAGGGCGGCCGAGCCGGTCGGGATCGCCGGGCTCATCGACCCGGTGCGGAACACGATCAGCCCCAGGTTGAGTGTCACCACCAGCATGACCAGGACGGCGCACACCGCGCCGAAGACCGCTGCGGCGGTCAGCAGCAGCTCGCGGGTCAGGTCGGCGGCGCGGCGCCAGGACCGGCCGGGTGCCGGCGGGGCGCTGTGCGTGCCGGACACCGGTGGCTCAGGAGCTCGTGGCCACGACGTTCCACACCGGTGTCACGGTCTGCCCCTGCAACGACGCACCGGTCGCGGTGGACGGCATCGTGATCTGGAAGCAGAGATCGACCGGCGTCCCGCCGGTGGTCGCATTCGGCGCGGCCGGGATCGGGAACGACGCGGTGCCGTTCGCGGTCAGCGGCTGACCGGCGGCCACGATCACGGTGCCGGCGCCGATCCCCGCGGCGGTGCAGTTCGCCTGGGTGACGCCGGTGCGCACCTGGTAGGTCAGGGCGGAGAACAGGGCGGTGTTGGTGTTCGGCCCGGCGACCGCGCCGTTCAGCACCGCGGTGCCCGCCACCGACCCGGGCGCCGCCCGCAGCTGCAGCGGCGCGTAGACCACCGCACCGGGGGTGAGTGAGGACGCGGCGACGGTGAAGTTCAGCTTCCCGGCGGTGGCGTCGGTGGGCCAGTTCTGCCGGTTCTGCCAGCTCTGCCCGTCGTAGACGTTCTGCTCGACGTTGAACACCGAGGTCCCGATCGGGGTGTCGTTGTTGGTGCCACCGAAGATCCACTCGGTGTCGGTCCAGGCCGCCAGGGTGACGGCGGCGCCGATCCCGAGCACCCCGGCGGCGGCCAGGATCGCGCGCAGGCGCCCGGGTCCTCGCCGCTTCCGGTCACGGGTGTCGACGGTGGTCTGGGTGTGTGGTGCGGACATGGATCCCCCCGGTCTCCACGGGTCGGATGCCCCCTGCATCCGACCGTCGCCCGAGGCGGCCGCACCGCCGCCCCGGGCCCTTATCGGCACAGCTCCCCCTGCTCGCTGTGACGCTCCGTCAGCATCGGCCATGACACCGATATGTGCAAACGCACAATCGAAGTCGCCCGGTTTGTACGGCGATTCTCGAGGGGTCGCGGCGTGTCGCGGGCAAGCGCCTTCCGCAGTGTGGACAGGTGCGCCCGAATCGCCGGAATCGTCAGGCCGGGGGTGTGGCCTCCGCGGCGGCCCGGGCGGCCCGGGGCAGGGCGGTCAGCACCCGGTCCAGCGCCGCGTCGTCGTGCGCGGCGGACAGGAACCATGCCTCGAAGGCGGACGGTGCGGCGTACACCCCGTCGGCGAGCAGGCTGTGGAAGAACGCCGGGTAGCGCCAGGACTCGGAGCCGAGCATCCCGGCGTAGTCCCGCACGCCGCCGTCCACCCCGAAGACGGTGCTGAACAGGTTCCCCGCCACCTGCACGGTGTGCGGCACCCCGGCGGCGGACAGCGACTCGTGCACCGCCGCCCGCACCGTGGCCGAGGCGGCATCGACCCGGGCGTACACGTCGGCGTCCGCGGCGCGCAGGGTGGCCAGCCCGGCGGCGGTGGCCACCGGGTTCCCGGACAGCGTGCCCGCCTGGTAGACCGGCCCGACCGGCGCGAGGTGGTCCATCACCGCCGCCGACCCGCCGAGCCCGGCCACCGGCAGCCCGCCGCCGATCACCTTGCCGAAGGTGAGGATGTCCGGGTTCCAGCCCTCCGGCCGGGACTCCAGCCCCCACCACCCCGCGGGGCCGACCCGGAATCCGGTCAGCACCTCGTCCTGGATCAGCAGGGCACCGTGGGCGTGCGCGATCCGGGCCAGGCCGGCGTTGAACCCGGGCTCCGGCGGTACCACGCCCATGTTGGCCGGGGCGGCCTCGGTGATGATCGCGGCGATGCTCGGGCCGTGTTCGGCGAAGGCGGCCTCGACCGCGGCCAGGTCGTTGTACGGCAGCACGATCGTCTCGGCGGCGACCGCGGCGGTGACCCCGGCCGACCCGGGCAACGCGAGGGTGGCCACCCCGGACCCGGCGGCGGCCAGCAGCGAGTCGACGTGCCCGTGGTAGCAGCCGGCGAACTTGATCACCCGGTCGCGGCCGGTGATCCCGCGGGCCAGCCGGATGGCGGTCATGGTCGCCTCGGTGCCGGTGGACACCAGGCGCAGCCGCTCGACGGCCGGCACCCTCTCCCGCACCGCCTCGGCCAGCTCGATCTCGGTCCGGGTCGGCGCGCCGAAGCTCAGCCCTCGGTCCGCCGCGGCGTGCACCGCGTCCAGCACCGCCGGGTGGGCGTGGCCGAGCAGCGCCGGGCCCCAGGACCCGACCAGGTCGACGTACTCCCGGCCCTCCTCGTCCGTGACGTAGGCACCGCGGGCCGAGGCCAGGAAGCGCGGCGCGCCACCGACCGAGCCGTAGGCCCGCACCGGCGAATTCACCCCGCCCGGCACGACCCCCTGGGCCCGTGCGAACAGCTCCTCGTTCCGGCCGGTCATCGCCACTCCTCCCGCAGCCAGTGGGCGAGTTCGACCGCCCAGTAGGTCAGCACCTGGTCCGCACCGGCGCGGCGGATGCCCAGCACCGATTCGGTGATCGCGCGGCGGCGGTCGATCCAGCCGTTCGCGGCGGCGGCTTCGACCATCGCGTACTCCCCGGAGACCTGGTAGGCGGCCACCGGCACGGTGCTCACCGCGGCGACGTCGGCCAGCACGTCCAGGTAGGGACCGGCCGGCTTCACCATCACGACATCCGCGCCCTCGGCGATGTCCAGCTCGACCTCGCGCAGCGCCTCGCGCCGGTTCGCCGCGTCCATCTGGTAGGTCCGGCGGTCGCCCTCCAGGGTGGACTCCACCGCGTCCCGGAACGGGCCGTAGAACGCGGAGGCGAACTTCGCCGAGTAGGCCAGGATGCCGACGTCGGAGCGCCCGGCGGTGTCCAGGGTGTCCCGGATCACCGCGATCTGGCCGTCCATCATGCCGCTGGGCGCCACCATGTGGGCGCCGGACTCGGCCTGCACCAGCGCCATCTCCGCGTACCGGACCAGGCTGGCGTCGTTGTCCACGGTGCCGTCCGGGGCGAGCACCCCGCAGTGGCCGTGGTCGGTGAACTCGTCCAGGCAGAGGTCCGCCTGGATCACCAGTGCGTCGCCGACCTCGGCCCGGGCGTCGGCGATCGCCCGGTTCAGGATGCCGTCCGGGTCGGTGGCGCCGGAGCCGGTCGCATCCCGGACCTCCGGCACCCCGAACAGGTTCACCGCGCTGATCCCGGCGGCGGCGGCCTCGGCGACCGCCTGCTTCAGCGAGTCCCGGGTGTGCTGCAGGACGCCGGGCATCGAGCCGATCGGCGCGGGCTCGGACAGCCCCTCCTTCACGAACAGCGGCAGGATCAGGTCCGCCGGGTGCAGCCGGGTCTCGGCGACCGAGCGGCGCATCGCGGCCGTGGCGCGGATCCGGCGTGGCCGGATCCGGCCGGGGTGCGCGGCGGCACCGGCGGCCAGGGCGGCGGCGTGCGGACGGGTGGGGTCGATGGTCATGACACCTCTCCATCTGGGGACATCGTGGCGATCAGGGCGGCGACCAGGCCGCTGGGCGACTGCTCCGCGGCGACCGCGGACACGGTCAGCCCGGCGCGCAGTGCCTCGGTGGCGGTGGAGTCGCCGATGCAGACCAGGCGCACCCCGTCGGGCGCCGGTCCGAGCAGGTCGATCAGGTTCCGGGCGGTGCTGCCCGAGGTCAGCAGGGCGGCGTCGATCCGGCCCGCGGCCCACTCCTGCCGGGTGTCCGGCTCGGGCATCGGGCCGGGGACGGTGCGATACGTGGTGACCACGTCCACCGCCCAGCCGTGCGCGCGCAGGCCCCCGGCCAGGGTGTCGGCGGCCAGGTCGCCCAGCGGCAGCAGCACCCGGCGCGGCTCGGGCTGGCCGTCCACCGCGGGCCACACCCGCAGCAGCGTGGTTGCCGACGACTGCCCGGTGGGCACCACGTCGACCCGCACCCCGGCGGAGCGCAGCGCCCGGGCGGTCGACCCGCCCACCGCGGCCACCTGCACCCCGGACAGCAGCTCCGGCAGCGCGGTGCCGGTCTCCTCGGCGCGATCGGCCAGCACCGGCACCGCGGCGGCGGAGGTGATTCCGACCCAGCCGTAGTACCCGGCCTGGACCGCGAGCAGGGTGTCGTCCAGCTCGGTGGGGTCCTCCGGCGGGACGGTCTGGATCAGCGGCACCACCACCGGCTCGGCGCCAGCCGCCAGCAGGGCGATCACCAGCGGGTCCGGTCCCTCGGTCTGCCGGGGCACCAGCACCCGCAGGCCGGTCAGCGGACCCTGCGGGGCGGGGACCAGCCCGGTGTCGGCGGTCATGCGCCCGGCCCCCCGAGCCCGGCCAGGTCGGCGGCGCCGTCGGCGAGCAGGTCCGCGGCCAGGCGCTCGCCCAGCGCGGTGGCCTCGGCGGCGTCGGCCACCGGGTCGCCGGTCAGCGGGGTGCTGCCGTCCAGCAGTAGGCGCTCGGTGCCGTCCGGGCGCAGCACCACGGTGGACAGGGTCAGCGTGCCCTCGGCCAGATGACCGTAGGCGCCGACCGGGGCCGCACAGCCGGCCTCCAGCCGGGCCAGCAGCGCGCGCTCGGCCAGCACCGCGAGCCGGGTGCCCTGGTCGTCCAGCGCCGCCAGGGCCAGGGCCAGCGGGCTGCCGGAACCGATCACCTCGGCCCGGACCTCCACCGCCAGCGCACCCTGCGCCGGGGCCGGGGTCATCACGTCGGTGGGCAGGGTGTCGGTGATCGCGTCCAGCCGGCCGAGCCGTGCCAGCCCCGCCCGGGCCAGCACCACCGCGTCCAGGTCGGCGGCCTCGCCCAGCGCGCGGGCCAGCCGGGTGTCGACGTTCCCGCGGATGTCCACCACCCGCAGGTCCGGCCGGGCGGCCAGCAGCTGGGCGGCCCGCCGCGGCGATCCGGTGCCGACCGAGGCGCCCACCGGCAGCGTGGCCAGGGTCAGGCCGTCCCGGGCGCACAGCGCGTCCCGGGGGTCCTCCCGCGGCGGCACGGCGGCGACCACCAACCCGTCGGCGTCGGCGGTCGGCAGGTCCTTGAACGAGTGCACCGCGACGTCGCAGCGACCGTCCAGCAGGGCGTCCCGCAGCGCGGTGACGAACACCCCGGTGCCGCCCAGGCTGGTCAGCGAGCCGGTCAGCCGGTCGCCGTCGGTGCGGACCCGGACCAGCTCGTGCGGTCCGGCCCCCAGCCGGGTCAGCGCATCGGCCACGTGGCCGGTCTGCGTCAGGGCAAGCTGGCTCGCACGGGTTCCGACCCGGACCGGTTGGGGCATGAGGCCAGTCTCGGTCACCCGGGCCGCCTTGTCGAAGCCGCGGCCGGGTCGCTCCCGGCGAGGTCGGCACCGGCACGCCGGGCGTCCGGCACCACCGAGGCCAATCCGTTCCCGGCCACCCAGGCACCCACCACGGCCAGGCCGGGCACCTCGGCGACCACCTCACGCACCCGGCGGACCGTCTCCCGGTGGGCGGCGCTGGGCACCGGCAGCCCCTGGCGCCAGGTGACCCGGGCCGAGGCGCGCAACCGGCTGCGGTCCAGTGGCACGCCCAGGATCGCCGAGGCGTCGTGCAGGGCCAGGTCGGTCAGGCCGTCCAGGTCGGCGGGCACGTCCGGCGCGCCCTCACCGGCCCGGCCGTAGGACAGCCGCACCACATGCCGCCCCGGACCGGCGGCGCGGGCCAGCCAGCTCCACTTGGCGGTGGCGTGGGTCAGTGCCTTGGCGCGCACCTCCGCCACGCCCTTGGCGACCAGCACCCCGGTGCCCCGGGGGTGAGCGTCCAGCTCCGGCGCGTCCAGCACCAGGGTGGCCAGCACGATGTCGGCGCCCGGGTCGGTGTGCAGGCCGGCCAGCTCGGGGGCGACCGTGGTCAGCAGCTCGGTGGCGCGGGGGGTGGCGACCACCAGCCGCGGCGCGGTCAGCGTGCGGCCGTCCGCCTCCACCCGGAACCGGGCGGCGCCCTGCGCCCGGTGCACCTCGGTCACCGCGGCACCACAGCGCACCTCGCCACCGCGCTCGACCAGGTCGGCGGCCAGCGCGTCCACCAGGGTGTGCAGCCCGCCGTCGAAGGAGTTCACCGCCGAACCGGCCGGGGCGTTCGCCCGCATCGCCCGCACCGCGGGACCCAGCGCGCCTTCCTTCCGCACCGCCGCGACCAGCCCGGGCGCCACCGCATCCGCCGCGATCGCCTCCGGGTCGGCGGCGTGCACCCCGGCCACCACCGGCCGGACCAGGCGCTCGAGCACCCGGCGTCCCATCCGGGCCCGGACCAGCTCCGCCAGGGTGATCACCTCGCCCTCCGGGCGCAGGCCGTGCCGGGTGGGCAGCAGCCGGTCCATCGCCGCGCGCAGCGAGCCGGTCCAGCCGATGGTCCGCCGGACGTCCGCGGCGAACGGGTGCGCCGGGATGCCGAGCAGGCCGGTGCGGGGCAGCGGGCCGGAACCGCGCGGCAACCGGACCCAGGCGCCGTAGGGCTCGGGGGAGACCACCTTGCCGGTCAGGCCCACCTCGCCCGCCAGGTCGGCGACCACGCCGCCGCGGGTGGCGAAGGACTCCGCGCCGGCGTCCAGCGTCATGCCGTCCACCTCGTGCCGGCCGACCACACCACCCGGCGTGACCCAGGCCTCCAGCACCACGGTGTGCAGCCCGGCCAGCGCCAGCTCCCGTGCGGCGACCAGCCCGGCGACGCCGCCGCCGACCACGATCGCGTCCCAGTCCTCGGCGGCCTGCGTCATCTCCACGTTCCTCTCATTCGTCCCCCCGGGCGGGAGCGGCCCTCGCCACTCTGCCGCGTCCGGGCCCGGACGGGCAGGGACCCCCGGCCCTTCAGCGCTCGATCGCGTGCACCAGCGCCACGACCCGGGTGAGCACGTCCGGGTCGGTGGTGGGCGGCACCCCGTGCCCGAGGTTGACCACGTGCCCCGGTGCGGAGGCCCCCCGGGCGACCACGTCGCGCACGTGCGCCTCCAGCACCGGCCACGGTGCGGCGAGCAGGGCGGGGTCGATGTTGCCCTGCACCGGCACCCGGCCGTCCAGCCGGCGCACCGCCTCGTCCAGGGCGATCCGGTCGTCCACGCCGACCACGTCCGCGCCCACGTCCCGCATCGCGGCCAGCAGCTCGCCGGTGCCGGTGCCGAAGTGCACCCGCGGCACCCCCAGGTCGGACACCTGGGCCAGCGTGTGGTGCGAGGCCGGGGCGACCGACCGCAGGTAGTTCTCCCGGGACAGCGATCCGGCCCAGGAGTCGAAGAGCTGCACCGCACTCGCGCCGGCCAGCACCTGCGCCCGCAGGAACCGCCCGGCGACCTCGGCCGCCCAGGTGGTCAGCCGCTGCCAGGAGTCCGGGTCGCCGAGCATCAGGGTGCGCGCGGCCAGGTGATCGCGGGACGGGCGGCCCTCGACCAGGTAGGCGGCCAGCGTGAACGGCGCTCCGGCGAAGCCGATCAGCGGGGTACCGCCGAGGTCGGCGACGGTGAGCCGCACCGCCTCGGTGATCGGTGCCAGCGCCGCGTCGTCCAGCGACTCGGCGGGGTGCTCGGCCAGCAGCCGGTCCACCTCCGCGGCGGTCCGGACCGGGGAGCCGAACACCGGGCCGATCCCGGGCTCGATCCGGACGTCCACCCCGGCCAGCTTCAGCGGCACGACGATGTCGGAGAAGAAGATCCCGGCGTCCACATCGTGCCGGCGCACCGGCTGCAGGGTGATCTCGGCCGCCAGCGCGGGGGTGAGACAGGCCTCCAGCATCTCGGTCCCGGCCCGGGAGGCGCGGTACTCGGGCAGCGACCGCCCGGCCTGCCGCATGAACCAGACCGGCCGGCGCGCGGGCGTGCGGCCGCGGTAGGCATCGATCAGCGGGGCGGAGGCGGTGCGGCCGTCCACCAGCGGATGACCGGCCGGCAGACCGGTCCCGTCGGGGTGGCTGGGCAGCGGACGTGACGGAGTCGACAGCGCGGAGATTGGTCCGCTCCTTTCCTGGAGTGATTCAATCGTAGCTGTGGTGCTGCTCTCGCTGGCCGCGAGCCATCACGATCTCGATCTGTCCGTGCTGGAGCGGCTGTCCGCCGACGCGCACGCGGTGGGGCGGGAGGTCGTGAGCGGACTCGCCCCCGTCTCCGGTGCGGTCGTCCTGGCGACCTGCAACCGCTTCGAGCTGTACCTGGATGTCGACGACTCCGCCGACCCCGAGGCGGTGGACGTGGCCGCGGCCGCCGCGACCGAGGTGGTCGCCGAGCGCTCCGGCTTCCCCGCGCAGCGGGTGTCCGAGGTGCTGACCGCCGCCAGCGGCACCGCGGTCGCCGAGCACCTGTTCTCGGTCGCCTCCGGCCTGGAGTCGATGGTGGTGGGCGAGCGGGAGATCGCCGGGCAGGTCCGCCGCGCGCTGACCTCCGCCCGCCGCGACGGCACCACCACCTCCGGGTTGGAGGGCCTGTTCCAGGCGGCCAGCCGGACCTCCCGCACCGTCGGCTCGCACACCGGGCTCGGCGCCGCCGGCCGCTCGGTGGTCGGGGTGGCCCTCGACCTGGTCGAGCCGGTGCTGCCGGACTGGTCCGCGGTGCGCTGCCTGCTGATCGGCACCGGGTCCTACGCCGGCGCCAGCCTCGCCGCGGTGAAGGCCCGGGGCTGCACCGACATCACCGTCTTCTCCGCCAGCGGCCGGGCCGGGCAGTTCGCCGCCGACCGCGGGGTGGACGCCGCGGTCAGCGACCTGGCCGGGGCGCTGGCCGGGATCGACCTGGTGGTGGCCTGCTCCGGTGCTGCCGGGTCGCTGCTGGACGCCGACGCGGTGCGCCGTGGTTCCTCCGGCCCGCTGGCCGTGGTCGACCTGGCGCTGCAGCACGACGTCGACCCGGAGGTCGGCACCCTGCCCGGCGTCACGCTGGTCGGCCTGGGCACCGTCGCCGAGCACGCCCCCGAGGGCACCTCCGCCACCGTCGCGCAGGCCCGGCGGATCGTCGCGGACGAGGTGCACACCTTCGAGTCCGAGCTGCGCACCCGGGACTGGGACCCGCCGGTGGTGGCCGAGCGCCGCCGGGTGATGGCCGAGCTGGCCGTGGTCAGCGCCGGACTGTCTCCGCGCGATGCCCGGTCGCTGCGCCGCCGGGTGCGTACCGCGCTGCACAAGCCGACCGTCCGGGCCCGCACCGCCGCCCGGGCCGGGGACACCGCGAGCTATGCCGCCGGCCTGGCCGAGCTGGCCGCGATCGATGTACCGTCGCTGGTCAGCGGGGCGGGCGCGGGGGCCGCGGTCCTGGGCTGACGGCCCTCAGTCGTCGAGGTGCGCGACCAGGGACGCCGCCAGCCCGGTGTACGTCGCCGGGGTCAACGCCGCCAGTCGCTCGGCCACCTCCGCCGGCAACCCCAGCCCGGCGATGAACTCCCGCATGTCCGTCGCGGTGAGCCGCCGCCCCCGGGTCAGCTCCTTGAGCCGCTCGTAGGGGTTCTCCATCCCGGTCACCCCGGCCACCGCCGCCGCGCGCATCGCGGACTGCACCGGCTCGCCGAGCACCTCCCAGTTCTGGTCCAGCTCCGCGGCCAGCAGCTCGGTGTTCACCGACAGCGCCGCCAGCCCGCGCCGCACGTTGTCCACCGCGAGCAGTGAGTGCCCGAATGCCGGGCCGATGTTGCGCTGGGTGGTGGAGTCGGTCAGGTCGCGCTGCAACCGGCTGGTGACCAGCGTGGCGGACAGGGTGTCCATCAGGGCGCAGGACAGTTCCAGATTGGCTTCGGCGTTCTCGAACCGGATCGGGTTGACCTTGTGCGGCATCGTGGACGACCCGGTCGCCCCGGCCACCGGGATCTGCACGAAGACGCCGCGGGAGATGTACGTCCACACGTCGGTGGCCAGGTTGTGCAGCACCCGGTTGAACCGGGCGAGGTCCGCGTACAGCTCGGCCTGCCAGTCGTGCGACTCGATCTGGGTGGTCAGCGGGTTCCAGGTCAGGCCCAGGTGCTCCACGAACGTCCGGGACACCTCCGGCCAGTCCGCCCCCGGCACCGCCACCACGTGCGCGCCGTAGGTGCCGGTCGCCCCGTTCAGCTTGCCCAGGTACTCCGCGCGCTCGATCCGGCGCAGCTGACGGCCCAGCCGGTGGGCCAGCACCGCCAGTTCCTTGCCCAGGGTGGTCGGCGTGGCGGGCTGGCCGTGGGTCAGCGCCAGCAGCGGGACCTCGGCGTGCTCCCGGGCCAGGCCGGCGACCTGCTCGACCAGCGCGGTGGCCGCGGGCAGCCAGACCTCGCGCACCGCGCCGCGCACCATCAGCGCATAGGACAGGTTGTTGATGTCCTCGCTGGTGCAGCAGAAGTGCACCAGCTCGCCGAGCGCCGGCAGCGCGGTCCCCTCGGCGGCGGCCAGTCGTCGCTTGAGGAAGTACTCGACCGCTTTCACGTCGTGCACCGTGGTGCGCTCGATCTCGGCCAGTTCGGCGATCTCCGCCGCCCCGAACCCGGTCACCACCGCGCGCAGGTACGCCCGCTCGTCATCGGTGAGCTGTGGCGCGCCCGGCACCACCCGGTGCGAGGTGAGGTGGATCAGCCACTCCACCTCCACGTGCACCCGCTCCCGGTTGAGCGCCGCCTCGGACAGGTGGTCGACCAGCGGTGCGACGGCGGGCCGGTACCGGCCGTCCAGCGGACCGAGGGCGAGCGGCGGGGTGACCTGTGCGAGCTGGACCCGGGCGGCGGACTCCTGAGGCATGGTCCGCATCCTCCCATGTGCCCCGCACCCTTCCCCACCCCGCCCACAGTGCGGCAGCACTGCTGCGAGATCGCGCTACCTCAGTGCACACAGTCCTCAAACACTGAGACCTCCGACCGCAAACCCGGCCCTATAGCCCGCGATCGTCAGTAGTTGGTCCCGTTACTCGACTCGACACCTCCGTGCGACCGATGGCAGCCGTTCAGTCTCTCTACGTGTACGAAGGCCGGGATGGGCCAACGGCCCGGTAGACAACCAAGGAAGAGGTCATGCGCGAACTGGTCGGGGGAGTCGACGCGCTCATCGCGGTGCCGTCTGCCCCGGCTCGGATCTCCGGCGGTGGCGTCCGGACATCCGCGTGCCACTCTCGTCGGCCGGTCCGGCGGCCCATCCCGTGCCCGGCCAGCGAGCGGGCACGATGCAGGCCGATGACCGGTCCTCAGATGGTCGACGGGCCGTCGGCTCCTGTGACGGATCGAGCGTCCGTGGCGCGCGAGGAACGCGGAGGAACACCGATGGTGGCATCCACCGCTGAACGGTGATCGACAACTGAGGCGCGACCTTCTTCGGGACGATGGGCGAGCCGCCAGATAGACAGTGAGGCGACCAGCCCGTTCGGATTGTCCCGGCTGGTCTTTTCGCGTCTGCGATGTGTTCTTTTCGCGCGGATCGCCCACCCGAAGTCGGTGAGCGTGGCGTCGGCGTCCCGACGGCGAACCCACCGGCCGAGCCGACCCCTGCCCCGCGACCGTCGTGTCCGCGAACCGGCGTACCGGTCTCCGCGATCCAGCTCCTGCCGCCCGTGAGTCCACGGGCCCTCCGGCGTCTGGCGACTCCACCAGTGCATAGATGCGAGGCCGGGGACCGCCAGGTCCTCTTGCTGAGCCGTGAACCGAGCCGTTGGAGGCCACGCACGATGAGGAAGACCGTCCGAACATCAAGAAGTCCCGTTCAACGGGCAGCCGCATGGGTCGCCGCGGCGGCGATGCTGTGCGTGACCTTTGTTGTCGGGGGAGGTGTGCAACCGGCCACCGCGGCCACGGCGGATGACACCGCCAAGGTGGAGATCCGCGGCACCGACTTCAACGTGCGACTCGCCAGCGGTTTCAACGGTGAGGTCCGCTCGATCATCGCCGCGCATGACGGCGGGGTCATCGTCGGCGGAAACTTCACCTCCTTCGCCGGGAACTCCAGCATTCCGAACCGGCTGGTCAAGATCAACGCGGACGGGACGCTGAACCACGAGTTCAACGCGAACCTGGGCACCGGATTCGGTGGCGTCGTGTACGACGTGATCGCCCTGTCCGACGGCGGCTACCTGGTGGCGGGGAACTTCACCTCGCTGGCTGGGAACTCCGGGATCCCGAACCGGCTGGTCAGGTTGAATGCCGATGGAACAGTCGACGCGCGGTTCAACGCGCAGCTCGGCACCGGTTTCAACGGTGTGGTGTGGACCCTGGCTGAGGACTCCGCGGGGAACCTGCTGGTCGGCGGCGCGTTCACGTCGCTGAGCGGCAACTCCTCGATCCCGAACTACCTGGTCCGTCTGAAGGCGAACGGCTCGCTCGATGCTGACTTCAATGCCCGCCTGGGCACCGGTTTCAATTCCGCCGTGTACTCGGTGGCGATTGCGCCGGAGGACAAGGTTGTCGTCGGCGGTGCTTTCAACCGACTGAACAATGATGCTACGGTTCCCAATGCGCTGCTGCGGCTGAACGCGGACGGATCGCTGGACTGGGAGCACAACGCCGAGCTGGGCACCGGTTTCAACGGCAACGTCCGGAGTGTGTCGATCACGTCGGTGGGCGGGACGCTGGTGGGTGGAACCTTCACCTCGGCGAATGCCAACTCCGCGGTCCCCAGTCGCCTGGTCAAGCTGAAGCCGAATGGTGCGATGGACGCCGAGTTCAATGTCGGACTCGGGTCCGGGTTCAACGGCACGGTGCAGGTCGCGGTCGAGACCGCTGACCAGGGTGTGATGGTCGGTGGCTCGTTCACCAGCCTCAGCGGGAGCGCGCAGCCGCGCCGCCTGATGAAGTTGGACGCCAACGGCATGTACGACGCCGCTTTCAACGACAACCTGGTCCAGGGCTTCGACTCCACGGTGTACGACGTGTTGATCAACGGCGGGGACGCGGGTGGTTACCTGATCGCCGGTGCATTCCGCAGCCTGGCCGGCAGTCGGTTCATTCCGGCACGCATGGTCTACCTGCAGGATGACGGCACCCCGGGTCCCGACTTCAACTCGCAGCTGTCTGGCGGGTTCAACGGTGACGTGCGGGTCTCGCTGGAAACCTCCGACGGGAAGATCCTGGTCGGCGGAAACTTCACCTCGTTCCGTGGCGACGCCACCGCTCCGGACCGACTGCTCCGCCTGAACAGTGACGGGTCGCTGGATGAGGCCTTCGCCGAGCGCGTCGGCACCGGGCTGAACTCGGTGGTCTACGACGTGGCCGAGCAGGCCGACGGCAAGATCCTGGTCGCCGGGAACTTCACCTCGCTGAATGGCGATGCCACCGCCTCGGACCGGCTGATCCGGTTGAACCAGGACGGCACGCTGGACCGTGAGTTCAACACCTATGTCGGCACCGGGTTCAACTCCGCCGCCTGGACCGTGGAGGTCACCGCCGAGGGCAAGATCCTGGTTGGCGGCGCGTTCACCTCGCTGAGCGGCAACTCCTCGATCCCGAACCGGATGGTGCAGCTGAACGAGGACGGCACGCTGAACACCGAGTTCACCGGCCAGCTCGGCACCGGGTTCAACTCCTACGTCTACGACATCCACGTCCAGGAGGACGGCAAGGTCGTGGTCGGCGGGAACTTCACCTCCCTGGCGGGCAACTCCGGGATCCCGAACCGGCTGGTCCGGCTGAACGCCGACGGCAAGCTGGACACCGAGTTCACCGGCAAGTTGGGCACCGGCTTCAACTCGGTGGTGATGACCGTCTTCGTCTCCGACAAGGGCCAGGTCCTGGTCGGCGGCAACTTCACCAGCCTGAACGGCAGCACGGGGATCCCGCGTCGCCTAGTCCGGCTGGTCGAGGACGGGTCGCTGGACTATGACTTCAACTCGCGGATGGGTCGGGGCTTCAACTACCAGGTCGAGTCGGTGCTGCAGAGCGCCGATGGTGGTGTCCTGGTCGGTGGCCGGCACACCGCGCTGAACAACAACTCCGCCAGCCCGGACCGTCTGGTGCTGCTGAACGCGAGCGGGTCGATCAACACCGACTTCTCCGGGCAGCTGGGCCGCGGGTTCAACGGCCGGGTGTACTCGGTCACCGAGACCTCGATCTCCGGGAACGGCTACCTGGCCGGCGGCACCTTCACCACGCTGGACCGGTCGTCGAACATCCCGGCCCGGCTGATCAAGCTGCACACCGCGGCCAGCCAGGAGGGTGGCGAGGAGGTCGTCGCCGAGCCGCAGATCACCGCGCCGCTCAATGACGAGGTCTTCGACGCCACCGGTCTGGTGCGAGGCACCGGCCAGCCCGGTCGGACGATCACGGTCACCGCCGGTGGTCAGCTGCTCGGCACCACCGTGGTGAACGAGCGTGGCGACTGGATGATCCGGGTGTCGACCCCGCTGACGCAGGGCACGCACGCGATCGAGGCCGAGCAGGAGGAGACCGAGAACACCGCGATGGTCACGGTCGACGTCCTGGGTCACGCCGTGGAGGCGTGGGGCACGGTCGACGGGTATGGCTACGACAGCCAGGACAGCGCCGACCGGGTGATCCAGATCTCGTCCTCGGACGGGTCGGACCCGATGACGGTCGCGGTGACCGAGGACGGCCGCGCCCTGGTCTGGGGCGTCAACGCGGAGTCGCCGGTCCGGGGGATCGCCAGCCAGCAGGGTCTGGTGCAGGTCTCGGTGGGCGACGGCTTCGTGCTGGGCCTGACCCGGGACGGCCGGGTGGTCGGCGCCGGGAGCAATGCGGCCGGTCAGCTCGACCTGCCCGCGGCGCTGGACGGCGCGACGGTCGTGGCGGTCGAGGCGGGGCAGGACATGTCCTACGCCCTGCTCGCCGACGGCACCGTGGTGGCCTGGGGCGCCAACGACAGCGGTCAGACGACCCTGCCGGAGGCGTTGGATTCCGCCACGGCCGTGCAGCTCAGCGCGGGTGACGACCACGTCCTGGCGCTGACCGCGTCCGGCGAGGTCATCGCCTGGGGCAGCGACGCCGAGGGCCAGAGCACCGTTCCGCTCCAGCCGGAGGAGGAGACCGTTCCGGACGAGGACGAGGAGTCCGATCCGGATGGACCCTCCGCCGTGGACGGCTTCGTGCGGGTGGTCGCCGGCGCGGCCACGAGCATGGCGGTGGACGCCGACGGCACCGTGACCGGATGGGGTCGCAACGCCGAACAGCAGCTGGACCTGCCCGCGGGCGTCCAGGGCGCTGTGCAGCGTCTGGCCCTTGGTCATGGCAGCGCGACCGCGCTGCTCACCGACGGCACGATCGCGGTCTGGGGTGCCGATGCGGCTGCCTGGCAGCAGGTGTCCGACGAGCTGGACCGCATGGTGGCCGTGGATGTCGCCGCCGGCCGGGACCACGGTGTGGCCCTGGTCGACCGGGTGGACATCACCAGCCCGACCGCGGAGACCGAGCCTGGCTCGATCAGTGAGCTGGCCGGGACCGCGGCGCCGAACACGACGCTGTCGGTGACGGTGGGCAATGAGAGCGGCAGCCGCGCGCTGTCCGCTGAGGTCGGCGCGGACGGTCGCTGGAGCGTGCCGCTGACCAGTGGGATCGACCCGGGCATCTACACCGCCACCGCGGTGTCTGCTGCGGGCGCCTACGACTCGGTGACGGTCGACGTGAGCTGGCAGTCCGCACTCGCGGCCTCCGGTGGTGCGGTCGCTGCCGACGGTGTCGCCACCCACTGGGTGGAGGTCACCGCCGCCGACGCGACCGGCAACCCCGTGCAGGGCGCCCAGGTGGTGCTCACCCTGCCGGAGCAGCTGATCCTCGCCGGGGGTGCCGCCGCCGGGACGACGGGCGCCGATGGCACCTACCGGGTTCTGGTTGCCTCGAAGGTCGCCGGGGAGTACGAGGTGACGGCGACGGTCAACGGCCAGCCGGTCACGGTCGGCAGCCCCGCGGTGGTGCGGTTCGAGAGCGGTCCGCTGTCGGTCGAGCACTCCTCGTGGGTGGTGGAGCCGGCTGGCTCGCTGCCGGTGGGTGAGCGGTTCACCGCGACGGTGTCGCTGAACGACGCGCAGGGCAACCCGGTGGGTGCTGGGCGCGAGGTGACCTTCTCGGT
>NZ_JAAXOX010000019.1 GCF_012396125.1 Cellulomonas denverensis
CGCCCGCTGGTGCCCGCCCCGGCGCAGGCGCTGGACAAGCACGTGGTCTTCGTCCCGGTGGAGCAGGCCGGGGCCCTGGTCGACGCGCTGGCCGCCGCCGGTGCCGGGGCGATCGGCGAGTACCGGCGCTGCGCCTGGACCACCACCGGGGAGGGCACCTTCACCCCGTCGGCCGCGGCGAACCCGGCGATCGGCAGCGCGGGGGAGGCGGCCGAGGTGGTGGAGGCCCGAGTCGAGATGGTCGCCCCCCGCCGGTTGCGCCAGGACGTGATCGCCGCGATGCGCGCCGCGCACCCGTACGAGGAACCGGCCTTCGACGTGCTGGAGCTGGCCGGCTGGGACGGTCCCACCGGGATCGGCCGGGTCGGTGAGCTCGACCCGCCGCTCACCCTGCGTGCCCTGGCCGAGCGGGTCGCGGCCGTGCTGCCCGCCACCGCCCAGGGCATCCGCTACGCCGGGCCGGACGACGCGACCGTGCGCACCGTGGCGGTGCTCGGCGGGTCCGGCGACTCGCTGTTCGACCAGGTCCGCGCCAGCGGAGCCGACGCCTACGTCACCAGCGACCTGCGCCACCACCCGGCCTCCGAACTGCGTGAACGCGCCGAGTTCGAGGCCGGTCCGGACGGTTCTGGTACCCCCTACCTGATCGACACCGCGCATTTCGCCTCGGAATGGCCGTGGTTGCCCGGAGCCGCACGCGCACTCGTGGACGACCTCGCCACGCTCGGGGCTACCGTGGAGACCCGCGTCAGCACCCGGCGCACCGATCCGTGGACCGGCCGCGTGCCCAGCCCCCTGGAAGGACCCACCCCGTGACGACTGCCACCCCGGCCGATCAGCGGCGACTGCTCGACCTGCAGGCCCTGGACACCAAGCTCGACCAGCTGCGCCACCGCCGGAACTCGCTGCCCGAGCTGGCCCGGATCGCCGAGCTGGACGCCCAGATCGAGGACCTGGACGCCGCGATCGCCACCTCCCGCACCGCCGCGGGCGACCTGCGCCGCGAGCTGACCAAGGCCGAGTCCGACGTGCAGCAGGTCCGGGACCGCGCGACCAAGGACCAGCAGCGGATGGAGTCCGGCATCGGCTCCGCCAAGGACCTGCAGGCGCTGCAGAGTGAGATCGAGTCCCTGGCCCGCCGGCAGTCCGACCTGGAGGACGTCGAGCTGGAGGTGATGGAGCGGCTGGAGGCGCACCAGAGCGCCCTGGACGAGCTGACCACCGCCCACGCCGCCCTGCTCAACCAGCGCGCCGAGCTGCTGGCCACCCGGGACGCCGCCTGGGCCGAGGTGGACAAGGAGGCCGAGCAGGTCACCGCCGCCCGCCAGGCCCTGGCCGCCCCGCTGCCGGAGAACCTGATCGCGATCTACGAGCGGCTGCGCGGCAAGCTCGGCGGCTTCGCGGTGGCGGCACTGCGGCACGGCCGCTCCGAGGGCTCCGGGATGATGGTGCCGCCGATCGAGCTGGCCGCGATCAAGGCCACCCCCGAGGACCAGCTGGTCTACTGCGAGGAGTCCGGCCGGATCCTGGTCCGCGGCGAGGACGCGTTCTGATGACCGAGCGGGTGCGGGTCAACCGCCCGTCCGGTGCCGCGCCGCGGTTCGACGACGCGCAGCCCACCACCGTGGTCCTGGTCCGGCACGGCGAGACGTCGATGACGGTGTCCCGCGGCTACTCCGGCTCCTCCGAGCCCGGTCCCTCGCTGACCGAGCGCGGCCGGGGCCAGGCCGCCGACGCCGCCGAGTTGGTCTGCCGGGTCGGCCACGACCTGTGGGGCGACATCCCGTTCCCCACCGAGCTGGTCTGCTCCCCGATGATCCGCACCCAGGAGACCGCCGGCATCATCGGCGACAAGCTCGGCCTGGCCGCCCGGGTGGACGAGGGCTTCAAGGAGGCCGACTTCGGTGCCTGGCAGGGACTGACCTCCGAGCAGATCGAGGCCCGCTGGCCCGGCACCCTGGAACCGTGGCACACCGAGGCGACCGTCCGGCCGGAGAACGGCGAGTCCATCGCGGATGTCGGCGTCCGGGTCGGCGCCGCCCTGGACCGGCTGCTGGACGCCGGGACCGACCGCACGGTCGTCGTGGTCTCGCACGCGGTCGCCATCCGCGCCGCCCTCGGCGTCACCATGGGCGCCCAGCCCGGGTCGTGGAGTCAGCTCCGGGTCGCGCCGGCGTCGGTCAGCATCATCCGGCTGTTCCACGACCGGCGGCACGAGATCGCCGTGGTCGGGGTGCCCAGCGAGGGCTGGCGGCGCTAGCTAGCCCGCGACCACCAGCGACAGCGTGTCCGCGCCCCGCGCCGACCGGGTCAGCTCGACGTCGATCAGCTCGCTGCCGACCAGCTCCCAGGCGGCCTTGGCCAGGTCCTCCGGGTCGGTGGGCGCCGCGCCGGTTCGGGTGACCAGGTGCCGGGTGAGCACCCCGCGGGTGTGCTTGGCGTAGTGCGACACCACCGCGCGCTTCCCGTCCAGCTCCCGCAGCACCCGCACCTGCACCCAGCGCTCGGTGCGCCGCGGCTTCCACGCCGCCAGGTAGGCCGCCGACCGGCAGTCCACGATCAGCTCGTCCCGCCGGTCCAGCTCCTTCGCCAGGGCCGGTCGCCACGCCGGGGCCAGCGGTCCGACACCGGGCAGGTCCACGCCCATCGACAGCCGGTAGGCCGGGATCGGGTCCAGCGGCGACACCAGTCCCCACAGCCCGGAGACCGTCCGCACCCGGTCCAGCGCCTCGGTGTCCGGCACCGTGTCCAGCCCGGCGGCGGCGTACAGCACCCCGGTGTACACCCGGCGGGCCTCCGCGGTCGGCGCGGTCTTCAGGTCGACATTGCGGGCGACCTCCTCGCCCAGCGTCGCCCCGACCCCCAGCACCTCCGCGGCGTCGCGCCGGCGACTGACCTTGATCAGCGCGCCCAGCGTCTTCCGGCGCTGCGCGGTCAGCCCGGGGGAGGACAGCGCCGCCAGGTCCAGCGGCGGTCCGTCGACGGGGGCGGTCTTGCCCTCGGAGGGCGGCAGCAGGATCAGCACCGGGTGATCGTAGTCGGCCCGCCGGACGGGTACGCTGGGCGGCGCGGATGAGCTGGCCAGGCGGTCGCGTCGGATCTTCGGATCCGCCGAGGAACGTCCGGGCTCCGTAGGGCAGGGTGGTGGGTAACACCCACCCGGGGTGACCCGCGGGACAGTGCCACAGAGAACAGACCGCCGGTCAGGGCCTCGGCCCCGGCCGGTAAGGGTGAAACGGTGGTGTAAGAGACCACCAGCGTGCCGGGCGACCGGTGCGGCTAGGTAAACCCCACCCGGAGCAAGACCAGACAGGGAGCGTTCGAGGGCTGCCCGCCCGAGCTCCCGGGTAGGTCGCTGGAGGCGTGCGGCAACGTACGTCGTAGATGGATGACCGCCACCCGCGCGGGGGTGACCGCGCGCGGGGACAGAACCCGGCGTATCGGCCAGCTCATCCGCCCTTCCCCGCCCGACTCGCCGAGACGGAGTGAACGTGATCGTGGAGCCGAGTGACGGTGTCACCACCCAGGCGTTGCAGCGGGCGGTGTATCGGGTCGTGCTGTGGCGGCGTTCGCCGGACCCTGGCACCGAGGACGGGTACGAGCCGGGATACCTCGCCGAGGAGTTCCGTGTCCTGGGCGCCGATCAGGTCGAGGCCGTGATCGCGTGGGCCCGCGATCGCTCCACACAGTGGACGGTCTACGTCGAGCTGTCGGCCGAGGGGGGACACCCCGCGGTGGCCCGCATCGCCGGGACGGACCCGACAGAGGGTGAGCCCTTCGAGGTTCGCGCCGAACGGTAATCGCGCCCGGGTCACTCCGCCCAGCACAGGCAGAACGGGTGCCCCGCCGGGTCGGCGTAGACCTGGAAGTTGTCGTCCCCGGCCTCCTTGAGCACCCGGGCGCCCAGCTCCATCACGCGGCGGTGGGCGGCCTCGCGGTCCTCGACCCACAGGTCCAGGTGGATCTGCTGGGGCGGCTGCCCGTCGGGCCAGTCCGGCGGGACGTGATCGGGGGCGAGCTGGACCGCCATCCGGGCCCGGCCGTCCACGCTGATCATGTGCCAGTCGTCGTCGCGCCGGACCTGCCCGTCGACGACTCCGGCCCAGAAGGCGCTCTCGGTCTCGAGGTCTGCCGCGTCGAAGACCACGACCTGGTTGAACTGCATGCTCATGGGTAGCACGCCCGGGCTCAGCACGCCCACCGGAGCTCGTCGGGCAGGCCTGCCGGGACCGAGGCGCGGCCCCAGCCGGTGACGTCCTGGCAGCCCTCGGCGACCAGGGCGCCGCAGGTGCAGGTCCACAGCGTGTGGGTCCGGTCGGGGGTGCAGCGGCAGAACACCGAGCCCTCGCGCGGACGGTACGGACCGGCGAGCGGCCAGGCCCAGCCGCAGGCGGGGCAGGCCGGGGGTGGGATGCGCAGGAAGCCGCGCGGGGTGCGGACCCATCGACTCGGGTCGACCATCCGGCAAGTGTACAAATCGCCACAGACACGCGACTCGACTGGATCGCCGAAAGTGCGGGCGCCCGAGTCCCAGGTCGACCTCCGCCCCGGGCCGCCCACGTCTCGGGTCGACCGACACCCCGGGCCGGCCGAGTCCCAGCTCGGCCGGCCCGGGGCGGAGGGATCAGTGCCGTCGCCGGTGGCGAACCAGGGCAACCAACAGGGCACCTCCGGCGGCGATCAGCGCCGCCGCCACGCCGGCCACCGCGGTGCCGCGCGACCCGGTCGCGGCCAGGACGTCGCGCGCGGGCCCGGCCGGGTCGGAGCCCTGCTGCTCTCCGCCGGAGGCGGTGGTGACGGTCCCGGCCGTGGAACACGCCGGGCCCCCGGCGAACTCCGGCGCGACCGGGCCCTCGGTGCCCGCGCCCTCGGTGTCGATGCCGCCGTCCGGGTCGACCGGCGCGCTCGGGTCGGTCCCGTCCTCCGGGTCCACCGGCGTGCCCGGGCCGGTCCCGTCCTCCGGGTCCACCGGCGCTCCCGGGCCGACCTCCTCCTCCGGGTCCACCGGCGTGCCGGGGTCGACCTCCGGGTCCGGCCCGGCGGCCTCCTCCGTGCAGGTCACCGCGCCCTGCCAGTGGTAGTTGCTGCCGTGTACCTGCACCCAGGTCACGGTCCACTCGCCGGGCAGGTCATCGGCGCCGGTGAAGCCGCACCAGGGCACGAAGAGTGACACTCCGGCGTGGCCGGTCTGGAACAGCTCCCGGTAGTCGTCGCCGGTCAACCGGAACTGCAGGCTGCCGGCGCTGGTGTGCACGTTGAACTCGACCACGCCGAGCTGGCTGTCCGGCAGGTCGTCGGGGAAGGCGACCAGCAGGCCGTCGCAGGTGGGGGTGGGGTAGGTCCAGTCCCAGTCGAAGCGGGCGACCGGGCGGCAGTGCGGGTCGGTCTCGCTGGTGGGGGTGGCCACGGTGGCCGGGGTCAGGGCAAGCGCGAACGCGAGTGCCAGGGTGGCGATCATGGGGGTCTCCAGGGGCCGTCGGATCGGCGGTCGATGGAAGGGAAAGCGGGCTGCCGGGACGCGCTGGGCGTCCGGCGGGGGAGCGGGCTCAGCGCGGCGGGTCGACCAGGACCAGGCAGGTGAGCAGAACGCCGGCGAGGGACGCGGTCATGGCGATCTCCTTCGCGGGCGGGGTGCCGGCGGGGTCCGGCAACGGAGCGTCCATCCGATCACGGGCTGCCGTCACTGCCGGGTGACCCACGTCCTGGGCGTTCCGGGCGTCATGTGGTAATTCGGCGACTCAAACCGCCCTCGGCGCCGACCGGGACGCGTCATACTGCGACCCAAGGGGGCGGTGATGGGTGACGGGAACGTGCCGCGGATCGCGGGGCTGAGCGGGCCGGAGCTGGCCCGGGCGGCCGTCGTCGCGATGCACTCGCCGGAACCGGCCGGCCCGGCGGCGCTCACCTGGACCGTGACCGTGTTGTCGGGGCGGGACGAGCCGCTGGCGGAGAGCCGGGCGACCTCACCGGACTACCCGGTGCCGCTGTCGGAGATCGTCCAGCCGCACCTCGACGTCGCGGGGCTGGTCGCGGTCGGTGGCTGGCGGGCGGTGCCGACCGAGGACGGGTCACCGCGGTTCTGTATCCGGGTCCGGCTGCGGGAGGGTGGCTGACCTGGACGCGCCATCGCCCCGCCCCACGGCGGGGACGGGGCGATGGGGGGCTGGTCTTACTTCTTGAAGGCGTCCTTGATCTTCTCTCCCGCACCCTTGAGGTCGGCCTTGGACTGGTCGGCCTTGCCCTCGGCCTCCAGTCGCTCGTCGTCCGAGGCCCGTCCGGTCGTCTCCTTGACCTTGCCGGCGGCCTTCTCGGCAGCGTTCGAGATCTTGTCGTCGAGACCCATGAGGTCCTCCTTCGCTCGGGGATGACTCGACGCTATGTCCAGTTCGAGCGCCCCGCATCCGGACCCGGGGTGAGATCTGTCAGTTGGTCACCGCGGGTCGGCCGTGCCCCGCAGCCAACGCCGCGGCACCGACGATCCCGGCGGCGTTGCGCAGCTGGGCGGGAACGATCGGCGCCCGCAGGTGCAGCAGCGGGAGGAACTTCTCGTGGTGCTTGGACACCCCGCCGCCGACCACGATCAGGTCCGGCCACAGCAGGTCCTCGATCACCCCGAAGTAGCGCTGCAGCCGCTCGGCCCACTGGGCGAAGTCCAGGTCCTCCCGGTCCCGGGCGGCGTCGGAGGCGCGGGTCTCGGCGTCGTGGCCGTCGATCTCCAGGTGGCCGAGCTCCAGGTTGGGCACCAGGACGCCGTCGGCGATCATCGCGGTGCCGATCCCGGTGCCCAGGGTGGCGACGAAGGTGACGCCGGTGGTGGACCGGGCGGCGCCGTAGCGGGCCTCGGCATACCCGGCGGCGTCGGCGTCGTTCACCGCGATCACGGTGCGGCCGAGGGCCTCGCCGAGCACGGTCTCGATGTTGGTGCCGATCCAGGAGGTGTCGACGTTGGCGGCGCTGCGGGCCACCCCGTGCTGGACCACGGCGGGGAAGGTGACCCCGACCGCGGCGTCGGCGGGCAGGTCGAAGGAGGCGACCAGCTCGGCGCAGGTGGCGGCGACCGCCTGCGGGGTGGCCGGCTGCGGGGTGGGGATCCGCACCCGGTCCGCGGCGAACTCGCCGGTGCGCAGGTCGACCGGGGCGCCCTTGATGCCGGAACCGCCGATGTCGATCCCGAAGGCGGTGGTGGGGTGCGTGCTCATGGATGCCTCCGTCGGCGGGTCTGGACGAATCAGGGCGGGTCAGGGCAGGGTCAGGATCTCGGCGCCGGTCTCGGTGACCAGCAGGGTGTGCTCGAACTGCGCGGAACGGCGGCCGTCGGCCGTGACCACTGTCCAGCCGTCGTCCCACATGGTCCAGTCGGGGGTGCCGAGGTTGAGCATCGGCTCGATGGTGAACACCATCCCCGGCTCGATCGGCCGGTCGTAGCGCGGCGCGGCGTCGTAGTGCGGCACGACCAGCCCGGAGTGGAAGGCCTCGCCCACCCCGTGCCCGGTGTAGTCGCGCACCACGCCGTAGCCGAACCGGGTGGCGTACTTCTCGATCACCCGGCCGATCACGTTGAACTCCCGGCCCGGTGCGACCGCCTTGATCGCCCGGTGCAGCGACTCCCGGGTGCGTTCGATCAGCAGCGCGGACTCCTGGTCGAGCTCGCCGACGCCGAAGGTGGCGTTGTTGTCCCCGTGCACGCCGCCGATGTACGCGGTGATGTCGATGTTGACCAGGTCGCCGTCCTGCAGCACCGTCGAGTCCGGGATGCCGTGGCAGATCACCTCGTTCACCGAGGTGCACAGCGACTTCGGGAAGCCGCGGTAGCCCAGGGTCGAGGGGTAGGCGTGGTGGTCGAGCAGGAACTCGTGCCCGATCCGGTCCAGCTCGTCGGTGGTGACGCCGGGGGCGACCGCCTCGCCGACCACCTGGAGCGCCTGGGCGGCGATCCGTGCGGCCACCCGGATCCGCTCGGTCACCTCCGGCGCGGGGATGTCGCTGCCGGTGAACGGGGTGGGGCCGGGGCGTCCGACGTATTCCGGGCGGGGGATGGACGACGGGACGGGCCGGTGCGGACCGACGGTGCCCGGCGTGAGTGCCGGCCGTGGCGCGTGGACGGACGTCATAGCTGGCAGTCTACGGATAGCGAACCAGCCACGAGGAGGACCTGATGAGCGAGGGCTTCTACTTCAACGTCGAGACCGGCGAGGTCGAGCAGGGCAAGCAGTCGTCCTGGTCGAGCCGGCTCGGGCCGTACCCGACCCGGGAGGCCGCCGAGCACGCGCTGGAGACCGCCCGGCAGCGCAACGCCGCCTGGGACGAGGAGGACCGCCGGGAGTCCGAGGACTGACCGCTACTGGCCGCTCAGCCGGGCCGCGACCTCGGCGACCGCCGCCGCGTCGCCGACGATCTCGAAGTGCATCTCGTCCGCCCGCCCGTCGAAGTCGCCGCCCCAGGCGACCACCGGCGCCACCTCGGCCAGGATCGCCCGGATCGCCGCCACCTGGTCGTCGGTGAAGGTGTCCCTGGCGCCCAGCGGGTGCTCGGTGGCATTCAGGTCGATCGAGGTGCCGGAGGCGTGGTTGGACAGCGTCTCGGCGTCGTCGCCCTCGCCGCGCACGGTCCGGTAGCCCCAGCCCCACGAGCTGTCCGGGTCCACCGGCTCGACCTCGGCGTCGAACCGGGCCGCCACGTAGTCGAGCACGGTGCGCACGTCCCCGGCCAGCAGCCGCCCGGTGACCCACGGCGACTGCTCCATCCGGTCGTCGTCGCCCTCGGTGATCGCCGGCCAGCAGTTCTGCGAGGTGGTGGCATCGGGCACGCAGGACGGGTCGAGGGTCGCCACCGGCTCGGCGGCGGCCGGTGGCACGGCATCCGGCCGGACCAGCTGGACGATCGTGACCACCAGCACCGTCACCAGGGCGACCGCGAGCCCGAACAGCACCAGCCTCCCGCGCCGGGTCACCCGCAGCGGCGGTGGTGGCGCTGCGGGCCGGGCCGGGGTGGTCAGGCTCATGGCGATGAGCGTAGAGCCGACGGGCGCTACTGGGATGGGGGCACGCCCGGTCTCACTGGGTGTGTCCCATTTCCTGGGTCGTGAGTGGTTGGGAGTCAACGCGCTCCCGGGCGATGATCGACATCGGGAGGCCGTCCTTGCCGGCGAGCAGCCCACGCGCCCGTCCGTCCCGTGAAGCGGCAGCTACGGCTGAGGCGGAGTCCACGATGGATGCTCGTAGATGACCTTGCGTTTGCGGCCCTTGATTCGGGCGGTCATTCGAAGGACGGGACCCGCCAGAAGTGGCCACGGGTACACATCCGGACGCCCGGAACGGTCGTGGATCGCGGTCACGCGTCCGTCGTCCGCGACGTAGACGTGCCCTTCGAGCAAGGTGCCGCTGCGGCTGGTGACAGGATCGCCAACCCAGACCTCGACGATGTGATCGGTGCCGAGGTACGGCTCAAGGGCAGCCACTGCCTCTGGCTGCCACTTTCCCGGCCACACCGCCACGCGCCGAACGATAGCGCGGCCACCGCGGCATCGGAGCGCGCATTCATGCCGCGAGTGTCAATGCGCGCCGATGAGCAGGTGTTCGCGACAGATGGCGCAGGGTGGTCGCGATGCAGGCGACCTGGAGCCAGCCGGTTGCCGAGACGGTGGCGTTCTCGAACGACTTCGCCAGTCGGCGGGAGCGTCCGAGGCGGCCGTGGGCGACCTCGACGCGCCAGGCGTGGCGGATGGGGCGGAACACCGGCTGTGCAGGACGGTCAGGACTCGCTCCCAGGTTCCGTTGCGCGACCAGCGGCGGAACTGCGACCACACCCGCGTCCAGGGCCCGAACGACTCGGGCATGAATCGCCATTGGCAGCCGGTGTGGGAGACGTACAGCATGGCGTCCACGACCCGCCGCAGGTCAGGCGCGTGTCACTGCCGTACGACATGCCCCGCACGGTGCCGCCCGCGCCGATGTCAGCAGTCAAACCACATGGGACACACCCAGTCACTCCAGGAACGAGTGCCCCTCGTCCGGGAACTGCCCGCCGCGGACCTCGGCGGCATAGGCGCGGGCGGCGTCGGTCAGCACCTGGCCGACGTTCGCGAACTGCTTGGCGAACCGCGGCGACCAGTCGCCCATCCCGGCCATGTCGGTCCAGACCAGCACCTGGCCGTCGCACTCCGGGCCGGCGCCGATGCCGATGGTCGGGATCGCCAGGATCTCGGTCACCCGGGCCGCGACCGGGGCGGGTACCATCTCCAGCACCACCGCGACCGCGCCGGCCTCCTGCACCGCCAGGGCGTCCTCGCTCAGGATCTCGGCCGCCTCGTCGCCCCGGCCCTGCACCCGGTGACCGCCCAGGGTGTTCTCCGACTGCGGGGTGAAGCCCAGGTGCGCGACCACCGGGATGCCGGCGTCGGTCAGCGCCCGGATCTGCGCCGCGCTGCGCCGGCCGCCCTCCAGCTTCACCGCGTGCGCCCCGGCCTCCTTGAGGTAGCGCACCGCGGTGGCGAGCGCCTGCTCGGCCGAGGCCTCGTAGGACCCGAACGGCAGGTCGGCGACCACCATCGCGCGGCGGGCGGCCCGGACCACGGCCCGGGTCGGCGGGATCATCTCGTCCACGGTGACCGGGATCGGCGACTCGTGGCCGAGCATGGTGTTCCCGATCGAGTCGCCGACCAGCAGCATGTCGATCCCGGCCTCGTCGAACAGCCGCGCCACCGCGAAGTCGTAGGCGGTGAGCATGGTCAGCTTCTCGCCGCGCTGCTTGGCCTGGGCCAGGTGGTGCACGCGGACGCGGCGGGTGGTGGTGGCGGGGTCGGGCATGTGGGACATGGTCAGAGCTCCGTGCTGGTGGTGGGGGTGTCGATCGGCTCGCGCCACCGACTGGTGACCGGCAGCCGGCGGTCCCGGCCGAAGGCGAGGGCGGTGACCTTGGGGCC
Source organism: Cellulomonas denverensis (assembly GCF_012396125.1). Lineage (GTDB taxonomy): Bacteria > Actinomycetota > Actinomycetes > Actinomycetales > Cellulomonadaceae > Cellulomonas > Cellulomonas denverensis. The sequence continues at coordinate 10,922 of NZ_JAAXOX010000019.1, forward strand.
GAGCGGGTACTGGCGGCGCTTCCACTCGGCGCGGTCCACCAGGGACAGCACCCGGTCCACCACCTGCGGGTCGAAGCCGCGGGCCAGCAGTTCGCCGCGCCCCTCGGCGTGTTCGACGTAGGCGTCCAGCACCTGGTCGAGCAGGTCGTAGGGCGGCAGCGAATCCTGGTCGACCTGGCCGGGCCGCAGTTCGGCCGACGGCGGCTTGGTGATCGAGTTCTCCGGGATCGGCGGGATCTCGCCGCGGTCGACCGCGTGGTTGTTGCGCCACCGGGACAGCGCCCAGACCCGCGACTTGTCGACGTCCTTGATCGGGGCGTACCCGCCGACCGCGTCGCCGTAGATGGTCGAGTAGCCGACCGCCAGTTCGGTCTTGTTGCCGGTGGCCAGCACCAGGTGGCCCTCGGCGTTGGAGATCGCCATCAGGATCATCCCGCGCACCCGGGCCTGCAGGTTCTCCGCGGCGACCCCGTCCAGCGGCAGGCCGGCCTCGAAGGCGTCCACCACCGGCTTGATCGGCTGCACCCGGTAGTCCGCGCCGATCCGCTGTGCCAGGTCGGCGGCGTCGTCCTTGGAGTGGTCCGACGACCAACGGGACGGCATCGACACCCCGGTGACGTTCTCCCCGCCGATCGCGTCCGCGGCGATCGCGGCGACCAGCGCCGAGTCGATGCCGCCGGACATCCCCAGCGCGACCCGGGTGAAGCCGTTCTTCTTCACGTACCCGGCCAGCCCGGTCACCAGGGCGCGGTAGACCTCCTCGTCCGGGTGCAGCGGGGGAGCGATCGTGCCGTGGGTCTGCGGCTGACCGGGCTCGGCCAGCTCCCACACCGCCAGGTCCTCGACGAACTGCGGCGACCGGGCCAGGATCTCGCCACCGGCCAGCACGAAGGAGCCGCCGTCGAACACCAGGTCGTCCTGCCCGCCGACCATGTTCACGTAGGCCACCGGCACCCCGCCGAGCTGCACCGACCGCCGGGTGGCCAGCTCCGCGCGCTGGTGGATCTTGCCCTCCTCGTACGGCGAGCCGTTCAGCACCACCAGCAGCTCGACCCCGTGCCCGGTCAGCGCCTCCACCGGGCCGTCCTGCCAGATGTCCTCGCAGATCACGATGCCGATCGTGCGCCCGTCGACGTCGATCACGCAGGAGGTCGTGCCCGGCGCGAAGATCCGGAACTCGTCGAAGACGCCGTAGTTGGGCAGGTGCCGCTTGTCGTACCGGGCGGTGACCTCGCCGCCGCGCAGCACCACGGCCTGGTTGGTGGGCCGCCCGGCTCTGGTGCCGACCATGCCGAGCACCACCGTGACGTCGCCCATCCCGTGGTCGACCAGCGCGGTGGCCACGTCGGCCAGCGCGGCCTCGGCCCCCCGGCGGAAGGACGCCCGCAGCGCGAGATCCTCGATCGGGTAACCGGTCACGGTCATCTCCGGGAAGACCACCATCCGGGCGCCGGCGTCGGCGGCGCGGCGGGTGCGGTCCAGCACCGCGCGGGTGTTCCCGTCGAGGTCACCGACGCAGGTGTCGATCTGGGCGAGCGCGATCCGCAGAGGCATGACGGCAGCCTATTGCGGCCGGGCGGCGGGTGCGTGCTGCGGCGATTCGCCGCCGATGTCACCTGCTCGCAATCTGGATCGTGCAGGATGGGCGCATGGACAGGCAGCAGGAGTTCGTGCTCCGCACGGTCGAGGAGCGGGACATCCGCTTCATCCGTCTCTGGTTCACCGATGTGCTGGGGACGCTGAAGTCGGTGGCGGTCGCCCCGGCCGAGCTGGAGGCGGCCTTCTCCGAGGGCATCGGCTTCGACGGTTCGTCCATCGAGGGCCTGACCCGGGTGTACGAGGCGGACATGATCGCCAAGCCCGACCCGACCACGTTCCAGGTGCTGCCCTGGCGCGGCGAGCGGCACGGCACCGCCCGGATGTTCTGCGACATCCTCACCCCGGACGGCGAACCGTCGCTGGCGGACTCCCGCAACGTGCTCAAGCGGATGCTGGCCAAGGCGTCGGAGAAGGGCTTCACCTTCTACACCCACCCCGAGGTGGAGTTCTACCTGTTCGAGCCCAGCACCGATCCGAGCCTGCCGCTGGTGCCGGTGGACCAGGGCGGTTACTTCGACCACGTGCCGCGCGGCACCGCGCACGACTTCCGGCGCGCCGCGATCACGATGCTGGAGTCGATGGGCATCTCGGTGGAGTTCTCCCACCACGAGGCCGGCCCGGGCCAGAACGAGATCGACCTGCGCTACGCCGACGCGCTGACCACCGCGGACAACATCATGACCTTCCGCACGGTGGTGAAGGAGGTCGCGCTGGAGCAGGGCGTGTACGCCTCGTTCATGCCCAAGCCGATGGCCGACCAGCCCGGCTCCGGGATGCACACCCACCTGTCGCTGTTTGAGGGCGACCGCAACGCCTTCCACGCCCCGGGCGAGCACCTGGAGCTGTCCTCGGTGGCCCGGTCCTTCATCGCCGGCCTGCTGACCCACGCGGCGGAGATCACCGCGGTGACCAACCAGTTCACCAACTCCTACAAGCGGCTGTGGGGCGGCGCCGAGGCACCGTCGTACATCTGCTGGGGGCACAACAACCGCTCCGCGCTGGTCCGGGTGCCGATGTACAAGCCGGGCAAGTCCAACTCGGCGCGGATCGAGTACCGGGCGGTCGACTCGGCCACCAACCCCTACCTGGCGTTCGCGGTGCTGCTGGCCGCCGGGCTCAAGGGCATCGAGGAGGGCTACCAGCTGCCCGAGGGCGCCGACGACGACGTGTGGGAGCTGACCGACGCCGAGCGCCGGGCGATGGGCATCGACCCGCTGCCCGCCACGCTGGAGAACGCGATCACGGTGATGGAGAAGTCCGAGTTGGTCGCCGAGACGCTGGGCGAGCACGTCTTCGACTTCGTGCTGCGGAACAAGAAGCAGGAGTGGGAGGACTACCGCTCCCAGGTCACCCCCTACGAGCTCAAGCGCTTCCTGCCCATGCTCTGACCGGCCCGGCGGGGGTACGGAGCCCGAGTTCGGCACTCCCGCGCCGAGGTCGTGAGCGCCGTCCCCGCATTCGGGACGGATGTGCCGAACTGGGCAATGCCGCGGGTCAGGATGGATGGATACGGTGACGGATGTGACTGCCTCCACCCCCCGGCGGACCGGGTCGCTGGCCGGACGGCTGACCCGGGCCGGCTTCGACGACGCGACCCGGGCCCAGCGGCTGCTGGCCGACACGGCACTGGTCGCGGCGACCGGGGCGGCCGACGCCGAGGGGGTGGCGGAGCTGCTGCTGCCCGCGCTCGCGGAGGCCGCCGAACCGGATCTGGCCCTGCTGGCCCTGGCGAAGATCGCCGGCGCCGACGCCGACCGGCTGGGCGCGATCCTGGCCGAGGACGGACCGGCCCGGCGACGGCTGATCGCGGTCACCGGGGCGTCGGTCGCGCTGGGCGACCAGCTCGCCGCCCACCCGGAGGACCTGGACCTGCTGGCCGACGACCGGCCCGGCACCGGGGTGGACGCCCGGGCGGTCCGTGCCGAACTGCTCACCGCGGTGGGCGCCGACCCCGATGCCGACGTCCCGGTCGCGAGCGGGACCGCCGACCACCTGCGCCGGGCCTACCGCCGACGACTGCTGCGGATCGCCGCGACCGACCTGACCAGCACCGAGCCGCTGACCCTGCTGCCGGGGGTGGCCGCCGCGATCGCCGATCTGGCCGCCGCCGCGCTGGAGGCCGCCCTGGCGGTGGCCCGCGCCGAACTGCCGGACCACGGGCGCTCGGCCCGGCTGGCCGTGATCGGGATGGGCAAGACCGGCGGTCGGGAACTGAACTACGTCTCCGACGTGGACGTGATCTACGTGGCCGAACCGGTCGAGGGCGCGGATGAGGCCCAGGCGCTGGCGGTCGCGACCAAGCTGGCGACCGGACTGGCCCGGGCCTGCGCCGGCCCGTCCGCGGAGCCGGAGCTGTGGCCGGTGGACGCGGCGCTGCGGCCGGAGGGCAAGGACGGTCCGCTGGTGCGCACCCTGGACTCGCACCGGCAGTACTACCAGCGCTGGGCTCGGACCTGGGAGTTCCAGGCGCTGCTCAAGGCCCGGCCGCTGGCCGGCGACGCCGAGCTGGGCCGGGCCTACGTCGAGGCGATGAACCCGATGGTGTGGCAGGCGGTGCAGCGGGAGAACTTCGTCGCCGACTCCCAGGCGATGCGCCGCCGGGTGGAGAACCACGTGCCCGCGGCGGAGGCGGACCGGCAGATCAAGCTCGGCAAGGGCGGTCTGCGGGACGTCGAGTTCACCGTGCAGTTGCTGCAACTCGTCCACGGGCGCAACGACGAGTCGATCCGGTCCGGCAACACCCTGACCGCATTGACCTCGCTGGCCGAGGGCGGCTACGTCGGCCGGGACCACGCCGCCGAACTCGGGGTCTGCTACCGATTCCTGCGCGCCGTGGAGCACCACAACCAGGTGCACCGGCTGCGCCGCACCCACCTGATGCCCACCGCCGAGGCCGATCTGCGCCGGCTGGGCCGGTCGGTGGGCCTGCGCACCGATGCCGCCCAGGCACTGACCGACCGGTGGCGGCAGGTGCGCCGGGACGTGCGCCGCCTGCACGAGGAGCTGTTCTACCGCCCACTGCTGCCCGCGGTGGCCCAGCTGTCCGCCGAGGAGGCCTCGCTCGCCCCGGAGGCCGCCCGGGCCCGGTTGGCGGCGATCGGCTACCTCGACCCGGCGGGCGCGATCCGGCACATCGCGGCGCTCACCGAGGGGGTGTCCCGGCGGGCGGCGATCCAGCGCCAGCTGCTGCCGGTGATGCTCGGCTGGTTCGCCGACGGTCCCGACCCGGATGGCGGACTACTGGCGTTCCGGCGACTGTCCGAGGACCTGGGCGGCACGCACTGGTACCTCAAGCTGCTGCGCGACTCCGGCACCGCCGCCCAGCGCCTGGCCACCGCGCTGTCCACCTCGCGTTACGTCGCGGACGCGCTGCGCCGGTCGCCGGAGTCGGTGGTCTGGCTGGACGACGACGCCGAACTCCAGCCCCGCGGTCCGGAGCGACTGGCCGGGGAGGCGGACGCGATCCTGACCCGCGCGCACGAGCCGGTGCCCGCGGCCACCGCCCTACGCGCGCTGCGCCGCCGCGAACTGGCCCGGACCGCCGTGGCGGACGTGCTCGGCGTGGTCACCGGGTCCCGGGCGGCGCACAGCCTGTCCACCAGCGCCGACGTGCTGGTCGCCGGTGCCCTGCGGATCGCGCTGGCCGAGGAGCGTGCCGCCAGGGGCCTGGAGGTCGACCCCACCGCGATGCTGGTGGTGGCGATGGGGCGCTATGGCGGGCAGGAGATGGGCTACGCCTCGGACGCGGACGTGATGTTCGTGCACGACCCGTACGACGGCGCCGACCCGACCCTGGCCCAGACCTTCGCGATCGGGGTCGCCACCCGGTTGCGGTCGCTGCTCGGCGCGGTCGGCCCGGAGCCCGCCCTGGAGGTGGACGCCGACCTCCGGCCGGAGGGTCGCAACGGTCCGCTGGTCCGGTCCTTCGACTCCTACGCCGAGTACTACGCCCGCTGGTCGCTGGTCTGGGAGAGCCAGGCGCTGCTGCGTGCCCGGCCGGCGGCGGGGGACACCGGCCTGGCCGGGCGGTTCGGCGAGCTGATCGACCCGCTGCGCTACCCCGAGGGCGGACTGGACGCTGCCGCCGTCCGGGAGATCCGCCGGATCAAGGCCCGGGTCGAGTCCGAGCGGCTGCCCCGGGGCGTGGACCCGACCCGGCACCTGAAGCTCGGTCGTGGCGGGATCGCCGACGTCGAGTGGACCGCCCAGCTGCTCCAGCTCCAACACGCCGGGGAGCTGCCCGCGCTGCGCACCACCGGCACCCTGGACGCATTGGCCGCCGCCCGGGACGCCGGACTGCTCGACCCCGGCGACGCGGCGGTGCTCACCGAGTCCTGGGAGCTGGCCTCCCGGCTCCGCGACGCCCTGGTGCTGTGGACCGGCCGGGCCGGGGGAGCGACCGCCGACGTCCTGCCGCACGACCGGCCCTCGATCGCCGGGATCGCCGCCGTGCTCGGCACCGCCGGGTCGGCCGCCGACCTGGAGGAGATCTGGTTGCGCGCCGCCCGCCGGTCCCGGGCCGTGGTGGAGCGGGTCTTCTATTCCTGAGCGGCGTCGTCCTCGTCGTCGTCCTCGTCCTTCTTGCGCCGCGGCTCCTCCGCCAGCAGCTCGGACTCGACCAGCTCGTGCCGCCGGAAGTAGGTCGAGGACACCGCCTGGATGGTCGCCACCACCGGCAGCGCCAGGATCGCGCCCAGCGCCCCGAACAGTGCACCGAAGGCGATCACGGACAGGAACGCCACCGCCGGGTTCAGCTGCAGCGACTTCTGCGACACCTTCGGGGTCAGGACCAGGTTCTCCACCTGCTGGTACGCCACGATGAAGATCAGCACCGCCAGCGCCTTGATCGGGTCCACGGCCAGGGCGACCAGCACCGGCGCAGCGCCACCGATGTAGGTACCGACCGTCGGCACGAACTGGCTGACCAGCCCGGTGAACACCGCCAGCGGCAGTGCGTAGGGCACGGACAGCACGGTCAGGAAGATGAAGGTCGCCACCGTGGAGATCAGGGCCAGCACCACGCGGGAGTTGATGAACCCGGCCACCTTGTCCTGGGACAGCTCCCAGATCCGCAGCACCTCACGCTGCCGGTGCGGCGCCAGATACCGGCAGACCGCGGCACGGAACTTCGGCCCCTGGCTCGCCATGTAGTAGACGACCAGCAGCACCGCGGTGAAGGTAAAGATCGTCCCGGCGACCGCGGTGGTCACGCCGAGCACCTGCCCGCCGATGTCGTCCGCGTAGCCGGAGATCGTGCTGATCAGCTCACTGGTCCGCGGCACCTCGACCCCGAACTCGGAGTCCAGCCACTCGCTGAGCTGCCGGTAGTACCGCGGCACCGACTCGACCAGGTCCACCAGCTGGCTGATGAACAGGCCGCCCATCAGTGCCAGCATCCCCGCCGCGACCAGCAGCCCGCCGATCATCGTGATCCCGGTCGCCCAGGTCCGCCGGATCCCGTGCCGCCCCAGCCAGAGGATGCCCGGTTCCATCGCCAGCGCGACGAACCAGGAGATCACCACGATCGTGATCACGTTGCCGAGCAAGCCCGCCGCCCGCCACAGCATCACCGAGACGAACACCGCCACCGCGATCATCACCAGCGCGCGCGGGAACCAGCGCGGTGGCACCGGCGACCGCCAGTGCGGCGGCAGCTCGCGCATCAGCCGGCGCTCGGCCGGTGTCAGGCGCGGGGCATCCTCGGACGCGCCACGCAGTCTGGCAGTCGGTTCCGGTTGAACGGGCATCGAGCGCTCCGGTGCTGGTCGGGACAGTGGAACTGCGCGCGAGAGTAGCGCTCAGCCGGGTCCCAGGCGCGGCGGCACGACCGGGATGGGGGTGAACCGGGGAGTCCGGGAGGACAGCGGAGGGGCGGAACAGGTCCAGGGTGCGTGCGGCGAGCGTCACCCGGGGAGTTCAGCGCACCCGGTCGAGGGCGGTGGCGGCGGAGGCGAACCCGGCGTCGGCGAACGGTCGCAGCAGGGTCTCGGCATGCGCCCGGCTCAGGCGGTCGCAACCGGCGATGGCGAACAGAGCGGCCTCGATCGCTGATCGGACCGAGAGCAGCTCGAGCGGGCCTGGGAAGTCGGCGAGGTCGAGTCCGAGGCCGGTGAACGCATGCGATGCCACGTCGGCCACGGCAGTACGCACCGGCGCCGGCACGGGCATGGCGGTCAGCGCGTGCACGGCGTCGTCCCGCTCCGGGGAGGGACGCAACGGGCCCTCGGAGAGCTGGCGCCAGGTCGCCTTGTCCTGGCGAGCGACCTCGGCCAGGAAGCCCGTCACCAGGTCGTCGTGCGTACCGCAGGGGCTCATCGAGTCCTGAGCGCACGCGCTGCGCCGCTCACTCCGGCATCCGCGAACGGCTGGAGCAGCGAACGCCGCTCTTCGGGAGAGAACACCTCCGGCGTTGCGATCGCCTGGGCTGCCGCCACCACCCGGCTCTGGATCGTCACTCGGCCCATCGGGTCGGCGAACTCGCCGGGCCGGAGATCGAGCGCGTGGAACGCGGCGAGGGCGGCGTCGTCCACCGCGATCAGGCGGCCGGCCGGGATGTCGTCGTCCGCGTCGGCGAGTCGGGCCAGGGCGTCGGCGGATTCCGCCGCGTGCTGGTCGAGCCAGGTGGCGAGCGCCGGCCAGTCGACGCTGAACCGCCCGAGGTCGCGGAGGAACTCCGCGACGAGCGCGCCGTGCGGACCGAAGGCGGGCGGCGTGCGCGCCGGACTCGGGGTGGAGATCACGGCACCCGGTCGAGGGCGGTGGCGGCCGAGGTGAAACCGGCGTCGGCGAACGGGCGCAGCAGAGTCTCGCGGTGAACTCCCGCCAGCGCGTCACCCGCGGCGATCGCGACCGCGGCGGTCTCGATGCCGCCACGGATCGAGCTGAGCCGGAACACGCCGGGGAAGTCGCCCGGGTCGAGGTCCAGGGCTAGATAGGCCTCCGTCGCCGCATCGACCACGGCGGCCCGTTCCGGATGGGGCAGGGCGATCCGGGTCAGGGCGGCGGAGGCGTCGATCCGTTCCTGGGTGGCACTGAGCGGACCGGAGGACAGTTGCTGCCAGGTGGCCGGATCCTGCCGGCCCACCTCGGTGAGGAAGGCCTCGCTGCCCGCCGTCGTGACTCGCCCACCGCGGTGGCGGCCGGTCACGGCACTCGTTCGAGTGCTTCGGCGGCCGAGGTGAAACCGTGGTCAGCGAATGGGCGCAGCAGGATTTCGCGGTGAGCTCGTTCGAGAGCAGATCCACCGGCAATGGCAAAGACGGCGCTATTGATTCTGATCGCGATCAACCCTCGCTGAAGCGGTCCCGGGAAGTCGCCGGGGTCCAGATCGAGCTGGGCATAGGCTTGCGTCCCGAGGTCGGCTACGGCTCGGCGCACGCCTTCGGGGATGTCGGCCTTGGTGATGGCATCCGTGGCGGCGACCGTGTCCTTCGTCACGTCGAGCGGACCATCGGAGATCGCCTGCCATGTCGCGAGGTCCTGGTGGGCCACCTCGTCCAGGAAAGAAACGACAAGATCGCCGTGCTGCCCGTACTTTTCCACCCCGTCAGCCTACTCCCACGGCGTCTCTCGCCGTGAATTCGACGGATATGCGAACATCGCCCCAGAGCTGGGGTGGCACGCCGGAGTTGACGAGCGACTCGAGCACCTTCTGTTTCAGGGCATCGGCGAGCCCGCTCGATGCCCACTGGCTGCCGATAGACCGGTTGACCCCCGCGTCGCCCATGCCGGTGATCTGCTGCGGGTTGCCGCCGGGGCGCTGGTCGGGTCCGTGCAGCGGCTCCAGATTGGCGAGCGTGTTCTTGGCTTGCGCGCGTGCCTCGCGCGCGGTGAGCCCGAAGTCCTCGCGCAGCCGGTGCGCCAGCAGCGTGACCTGCCGACGGCGGTAGGCGGCCTGGTTGTCCACCCGGCCCTTGAAGTCCTCGACGTTGCCCCACCACTCGCCCGCGCTCATCTGGTTCAGCGCCCGCTCCTGCAGACCGACCTGGCGCTGGAACTCGGCGAAGTCGTGTTCGGGCAGGTTCCTGCTGAACTCGATGTGGGCGGGTTCGGGCAGGCGGAGTACCCCGTCCTCGAGCACGATGTCGCCCGATTCGAGGTAGGGCCGGAGCTCGTCGGGGACCTTGCCATCCAGCAGGCGGCCGTTGAGGGTCAGCTTGCTTTCGGACAGGGTGTCCGGGTTGAGCGAGCCGACGTTGCCGTGCTCCCCGCGCGGGATGGAGTCGTAGTGCGGGTGGGCGGGGTCGTACCGGGGGTCGTTCCAGAGCCGCTCGGGGACCTGGCGGACGTCCGGCTTGCCCCACCGGTGGTCCCCGGCCCACTCCGGGGCGTGGCCGGTGGCGTTGCGAGGGTTATAGATCGAGTCGGAGACCCGCTGGGTGCCGCTGGGGAGCTGGTGGCCGCCGTGGCCGCCGTTGTCCATCATGGCCAGCAGGTTCGAGGGGTTGACCCGCATCCCGTTCGCCCCGGCGACCGCGACCTGGCCCGGGTGCATCCCGCGGAGCATGTCGTCCAGGCCGAACCGGAGCGCGTTGCTGATCCCGGAGACGATCCGCACCCCGCCCTTGACCGCCCAGGACGTGCCCTGCATGACGAACTCGCCCGCCGCACCGGCGATCCGGGCGACCTTGGCGCCGATCGACCCGGCCTTGAGCCCGGCGCCGACCTGTCCGGCGCCGGGGATGAAGAAGGTGCCGACGCTGAGCACGGCGTTGGTGCCGGCCGCGACGCCGTCCTCGGACCAGGCGTGCCACGGGTCGTCCTGGTTGTGCGGGTCGTAGCCGACCAGGCTGCCGAAGCCGCCGGCGACGGTCATCGCCCGGTCGTACATGAAGTCGGAGAACTCGTCGTCGGTGTCGCCGTTGGCGGCCTTCCAGGCGGCGACCCAGCCGACGGGGGAGGCCATCAGCAGGGTGGAGCCGACCAGGTCGCCGAGTCCGCCCCAGGCCTGGCCCCAGCCGGTGCCGGTGAAGAAGTCGCCGTTCTCCGGGTTGTAGCCGAGCACCAGCATCCCGGCGCCCTCGAGCAGGCCGGTGCCGAAGTCGGAGGCGCCCTTGCCGACCGACTCGCGGCAGTTGCGGTCCTCGGTGACCGCGCTGCCCCAGGGCATGGCGGCGTCCGGGGCGGTGAAGGCCTCCGCGGGGATGGTCTCGACCGGGGCCATGCACATGCCCTGCACCAGGCCGTTGATCGCGTTCGCGGCGGTGGCGACGGCGGCGGTGATCTCGGACAGGATGCCGGCGTACTCCTCCAGCAGCTCGGTGTTGCGCTCCACCGAGGCGCCGTCCTCGTACCAGGGCACGGTCACCTGGCGCTCGTCCACGCCGGGCACCCAGTCGAAGGCCCAGGCCATGTGGTCGCCGAAGCTCGCGTCCTTGGCGGCGGAGGCGTCCACGGTCACGCCGTCGATCACCGAGGCGCGGAAGGTGGCGGCCTCGTCCTCGACGGTCTGCAGCCGGCTCTTGAGGCCCTCCAGGGTGCCGGCGTAGGTGTCCAGGTGGCCGGCGACCTGGTCGAAGGTGCTCTTCAGCTCACCGGCGGAGGTCACCGCGGGGTCCATCAGGGCGTACACCCGGTCCTGCTCGGGTGCCTGGTACGGGCCGTTCAGCCGGCTCCAGCTCGCGTGGATGGTGTCGGTCTTGTCGGTGATCGTGCTGCCGAATCCGCGCAGGGTGGTGGCGGAGTCGGTGATCCGGCTGGTGTCCAGGTCGCCGGCCCGGGCCGGGAACGCCTCCGGGTTGATCAGGCCGCCGTCGGCCACGCACATGGTGTCGGTGATGGTCATCGCGTCACCCCTGGTACCCGTGGTCGACGAAGTACTGGAAGTCGCCGGACTCGGCGGACTTGAGCAGTTCGGCCTGGTAGGTGCCGGACATCTCCTCCTGGCCGTTGTTGTAGGCGATCACCGCGTTCGCCACGCCCAGGGTGCCGGCGGTGACCCGGTTGCCGATGTTCGCCAGGTTGGTGCCCTGGTCGGAGAGCACGGCGTTCACCGCGGCGGCGACCTCGGCGGTCAGCGCGCCGCCCCAGCTCAGGCCGTCCAGGACGCCCTGGAACTTGTCCTCGGTCAGGGCGGTGCCGAGCTCCTCGGCGGTCACCTGCACGTCGGACAGCACCGACTGCACGTCGGCGGGCTGGATCTTCCATCCGGTCATCGGTTCCTCCTCAGATCCGGTCCCGGACCACGCCACCGACCTGGGCGGCGAGTTCCTCGGCGACCGCGCGGCCGTCGGTGTCGTCCCCGAAGGGAATGGTCAGATCGGTCCACAGCGAGTAGTCCGACGGTGCGTCCGACGCGGTGACCGCCACGTGGTAGCGATCCAGGATCGGGCGGCTGGGCCAGACCGCGAGCAGGCCGCGGCCGTCGGCGGCCAGCACCTGGCGCATCCGGCCGTCGTGGTACTCGGCCAGGGCGGCGTCCGGGTGGGCGCCGGCAGCGGCCCGGGCCAGGTGCTCCGCGGTGGGCGCCTGGTCGGAGAACAACACGAGACTGGTGGGCATCAGCCGGCCTTCCCGAGGGTGGTGGCGATCTTCTCCGGGCCGATCTCCTGGGCGAAGGCGAGCAGTTGGGTCCACAGCCCGACATCCGGTTTGCCGAACCGGACCAGCAGGCTGGGCGTGCGGGGCCGGCCCAGCGGGGTGACGTCGTGGCGGGCGGCCAGCGCATCGGGGTTCAGCCCCAGGTCGTGCACGCCGCGGGCACCGATCAGCACCGCGATCGGCACCTCGGGCCGGGCACCCATCGCCCGGGTGTGTAGCCCCGGGTCGGTCTCGGCCAGCGACACGAAGGCGATGGTCGGCTGGTGCTCCTCGGCCAGGGCGGTCAGTGCTCGGGTGGCGACCGTGAGCAGCTGGTCCAGGCGCTGGGCGCGGTAGGCGCCGCGCACCACCCCGCCCTTGACGTGGTGCAGCAGGCCGGTGCGGGTCCGGGTCACGTCGACGTCGGCGATCGCCCCCGGCGCCCAGGCGTGCATCACCCGGCTGACCGGCATCTGCTCCCGGATCGCCGCGGTCATCGCCGCCGGGTCCCACGCCGCGAGCAGCGGTTCGGCCGGGCCCCACAGCCGCGGCTCCGGTCCACCGAGCCCGGTCAGCATGGTCTCCACCAGCGGGCCGACGCTCACGTCCGCCTCCGCCCGGGTGTGGGCGTGCACGTCGAACATCAGCGCGCCGCTGCGCCCGCTCACCTCGTCGCGCTCGAAGGAGTAGCCGGGCAGCCGGGACCGGCGCAGGCGGCGGCCCGCCCAGGCGTCCTCGACCCGCTCGGTCTTGTACCCGGTGAGACCGTTGAACACCCCGCTCGGTGCGCGCACCAGCCAGTACCCGCCGGCCCGGCGCATGGCGGCGGTCAGGAACGGGGACAGGGTCGCCTTGACGTCGGTGAGCAGCACCGGCTTCTGGCCGTCCGCGACCGCCGCCTCCAGCCAGGCCGTGACGGGCTGGTCGAGGATGACGGAGCGGGTGAACGCGGCGTAGAGCGAGTACTCCTCGGTCCACTCGTCCGCGACCGGATGGGCGATCTCCATGGCGCCGATCAGTCCGGGATGGCGGCAGCGGCGCGCTGCAGACCACGCCGGGCGATCTCGTCGTTCTCGGCCAGTGAGTTGCGGATGGCGCTGATGATCCCGCGGACCTCGGTGCCGGCCGCGTTCCACTGTGCCTCGACGCCGGCGTAGCGGTCCGAGACCCCGTCGGCGGAGTACACCGCCATCGCGGCCTTCACGTCCTGGTCGCGGCGGGCGAGCGCGGCCTCCAGGGCGGCGGCGGCCCGCTCGAAGTTGGACTGCGCCGACTGGGAGGCGGCGATGTCGTAGTCGTTGCGGTCGATCTGGTTGCTCGACATGGGATGGCCCCTCCTCAGCGCGGCGCGAACTTGGACGTGTCGGCCCCGGCGAAGTCCGCGGCGCCCTCGGCCGAGTGGTGCGTGTCGGCACCCTCGTCCGCGGCGGTCACGAAGGCCAGGTTCTGGCCGGAGATCGACTGGGTGATGCCGACCAGGGCGTGCGACAGGGTGGCGGCCACCTCGTCCGTGCGCTCCTTGAACGAGATGAACGCGGCCTTGGCCGTGCCGTTGAAGGTCCCCTCCAGCGGCTCGGCGGCATCCACCAGGTTCCGCACCAACTGGGCGAGGTCGTCCGACTCCGTCGAGGTCTTGCGGCCGAGCACCTGCAGCGCGTCGGCTTCCATGGCGAACTTCATGGCTCTCCTCATAGGGTGTGGGCGATTTGTCCGACCCGCGCACGACCGTAAACGACATCTGGCGTCACGGCCAGGGCGACACCCGGTCAGCGGAGTCCTGCACTCGCGTCCCGCGGAGGGACAGGTACCGTCGGGCCGGACCCACCCTCGCGAGGAGACCTCATGCCGACATTCGCCCAGTTCAGCCAGGTGGCACCGCTCGACCCGGACACGCTGGCGCGCTACGCCGGACGGGTGCCGGAGCCGGTGCTCACCGCCTGGACGGAGCACGGCTCGGGGCTGATCGGCGAGGACGGTTACGTCCGGCTGCTCGACCCTGACCACGCACTTCGCAAGCTGGACGGCGTGATCGGGATGCCGGAGGGCACGGTGCCGGTGTTCGTCACCGGAATGGGTGATCTTCTGCTCTGGATCAATCCGGTGTTCCATCTGGTCCGGTTCCGCTGGGGCACCATCGAGGCGTTCAGCGCCGACCCGGCGGGCCTGATCGCCGACCTGCAGCAGCCGCAGATGCTGGACCAGGTGCTCGAGCGCGAGCCGTACACCGCCGCCGTCCCTCGCCTGGGCATCCCCGGCATCGACCAGTGCTTCGGCTATGTCCCGCTGCTCGCGCTGGGTGGCAGCCCCGACCCGTCGCACCTCGACCTGGGCGGCCTCTGGGAGCATCTGGCGCTGATCGTGCACCTGGCCGGCCTGCCCCGGCCCCGGACCGACCTCGGATGAGTCCGGTCCGATGACCACCGGGGTGCACGCCTTCCGCGCCGTCCCGGCCGACGGTGCCGGGATCACCCGGATCTCCGGCGGGGACCGCTCCGCCGTGCCGGTCGAGGCCCTGCTGTCCGGCACCGTGCCGTCGCACGGGTGGCGCCGGGCCTGGGCGGCGGTCGACGGTGTCCTGCTCCTGGTCGCCGCGTCGCTGGGGTTCTGGCACTGGACGGCCGGGGTGCTGGCCGTGCTCGCGGTGGCCGCCTGGGACGTCGACGACCTCACCCGCACCGGCCGCACCCTCGGCCAGCGGCTGCTCGGCCTGCGCACCGTCGACACCGGCACCGCCCTGCCGCCCCGCCGCGGGATGCAGCACTGGGCCACCGTCGACCTGCGCGCCGGCGCCGACCCGCTCGCCCTGGTGCCGCTGGCGGTGCCCCGGCTGCCCGGCGGCCTGGACCCGTGGTCGCCGCGCCGGGCGGAGAGCGCCGCGTCGGTGGCAGTGTTGGTCGACGACGGCACCGTGCTGGCCATCGCCGGGTCCACCATCCTGGGCCGCTCCCCGCAGGACCCGGTGCACGCGGTGGCGCGGGTGACCGACCTCAGCCGCACCCTGTCCCGCAACCACGTGCTGCTGGAGCCGGAGGAGGCCGGGGTCCGGGTGACCGACCTCGGCTCGGCGAACGGCACCGCGGTGGCCGAGCCCGGTGCGGCGTTCCGGCCGTTGGACCCGCACCAGGGGGTGCTGGTGCCGCTCGGCGCCCGGATCGCGATCGGCGAGCGGGTGCTGCTGCTGGCCGACCCGGCCGCGGTGGCCACGGGGGTGATGGCGTGATCGACCGGGACCAGATCCTGCTGGAGTCCACCCGGACCCACCGGGAGCGGGTGAGCTCGGCGCTGATGTTCGGTGCCCTGGACCAGCGCCGGGCGGTGCCGACCAACCTGGGCCGGTTCATCGGCTCGGTGGTGCTGGCCGCCGTCGCCGGGGTCGGCTGCCTGGGCTTCTCCTTCGTCAAGGACCAGCTGGACAGCCGCCGGGAGACCTCCGCCGTGGAGTCGCTCACCGCCGCGATGGCCGCCAACCCGCTGCCGACCTCGGACACCCTCACCGCGGACGAGGAGACCGGCTTCCTGCGCGACCAGAGCACCGGCGAGCTGATCGACCCGCGGACCGGCTTCCCGGTGGACGAGGACACCGGCTACGTGCGCAACCCGGACGGCCGGTGGATCGACCCGCGCACCGGCTGGTTCGTCGACCCGGCGTCCGGCTACCTGACCGACCCGTCCAGCGGAGTGACCGTCGACCCGGTGTCGATGCGAGTGGTGGAGGAGGACCAGTGAGCGGTGGCTACACCCGGCTGACCGTGCAGGGGGCCGCGCGCAAGGCCGACGTCGTGCTGCCGGACGACGAGCCGGTCGCCGCGCTGCTGCCGCCGCTGCTGGACCTGCTCGCCGAGGACCGGTCCGGGTCGGGCCGGCCGGTCACGCTGACCACGCTGCTCGGCCAGCAGGTGGACCTGACCCGCACCCTGGCCGAACAGGAGCTGGCGCAGGGCACTCTGCTGCGGGTGGTCCGGGTCGACCAGGCCCCGCCGCCGCCCGAGGTCGCCGATGTCACCGACGTGGTCGCCGAGGCGCTGGCCGCCCGGCCGGACCGCTGGCGGCCGGTGTGGGGCCTGGCCGCGACCGCCGGGGTGGCCGCGGTCGCCGGCTGGCTGGCGGGCGCGGCGCTGGATCCGGGGGCCGGGGCGCTCGCAGCCGCCCTGACCACCCTGCTCGCCACCGCACTGGCCCGGCTGCACCGCACCGGCCCCGCCTGGGTGCTCGCGGCCGCCGCCGCCGGTGGTGCACTCGCCCTCGCCCCGGCCCTCGATCTGCCCTTGCCGACCGCGCTGGCCGCCTGGGGGATGCTCGGCCTGATCGCCGCGCTGGTCGGGGGGCTGGGCGCCGGCCGGGTGTCCGCCGGGCTGGGTGGCGCCACGGCGGTGCTGCTCGCCGGGCTGGTCCCGGTGCTGGAGCCGATGGCGACCGAGCGGGGCGCGCTGGCCGCGGCCGGGGTGCTGGCGGTGCTGCTGCTCGGGGTGCTGCCCGGGCTGGCGATGACCGCCTCCGGGCTGAACGGGTTGGACGACCGGGCGGTGGAGGGCCGCCGCCCCGGTCGCCGCCGGGTGCTGCACGCCGTCGACGAGACCTACCGGGCGCTGACCTGGGCCACCGTCGCCGCCGCCGGGGTGGTGGCAGTCACCGGGTGGCTGCTGGTGCGCGGGGACCTGATCTGGTCCACCGTGCTCGGCGGGGTGCTCGGCCTGCTGGTGCTGCTCCGGGCCCGCGTGCTGCCGCTGGCCCCACAACGACTGGCGCTGATCGCCGCCGGGGTCGCGGTCGCGGTGGGCTGGGCGCTGACCCGCGAGCCGGAGGCGGTGCTGATCGGCGCCGGGGTGGTGCTGCTGGTCGCCGCGGTGATCTCCGGGCTGCGCGCGACCGGACCGCTGGCCGCCCGGTTGCGCCGGCTCGCGTCGGTGGTCGAGCTGCTGGCGGTGCTGGCGACGGTGCCGCTGTTGCTGGCGATGCTCGGCGTGTTCGGCGACCTGGTCGGGACGTTCTGATGGGGGTGGTCGCCCGGGTGCTGGCCTCCGCGCTGCCGGAACGGGTCGCCGAGTTCACCGCGCTGGACACTCGGGTGCGGGCGCCGCTGGCACTGAGCAGCCGGGTCGGGGTGGTCGGGGTCGCCGCCGGGGCGGGTTGTTCCACCGTCGCCGGGCTGCTCGCCTCCACCCTGGCCGCCCGCCGGGAGCACCGGGTGCTGGCGGTGAACGCCTCGGCCGGCAACCGGTCCGCGCTCTGGCACGCCGGGTGCACGGTCGCGGCCGGCACCACCCAGGACCGGGACGCCACCCGGCGTGCCGCCCGCAGCGGTGAGGAGGTGACCGCCGGTCTGGTGCGCACCCCGGTCGGGCTGTTCTGCCTGGACCTGGCCGACGACGCCGGGCCGGTGCCGGAGGACCGCTGGTGGCGGGCGCTGGGGCCGGCCGGGCGGTTCTTCGACCTGGTGGTGACCGACTGGGGTGCCCGCACCGGTGCGCAGGCCGGTCCGGCGGTCTCGGCCAGCTCGGTGCTGTGCGTGGTCGCCGAGGCCGAGCGCGCGTCGCTGCAGCATGCCGTCGACCTGGCCGCTGCCACCGGACTGCCCGCGGTGATCGCCGCGGTGGACCTGCGTGGTGCCCGGCCGCGCTGGCTGCGCGAACTCGCCGCCCGGTCGGCGGTCCCGGTGGTGCCGGTCCCGCACGACCCGGCGCACGGTTCACCGCGACCCCTGCCCGCGGACCGGCTGTCCGCCGCGACCAGCCTGGCCACCCTCCGGCTGGCCGCCGCCCTGGTCGACGCCGCCGCACCTCTCGCGCCGGTAGGGGTGACCCGGTGACCGCCACCGTCGTGCACCGGCCGACCCGGTCCACCGTCCCGCTCACCCCGCCGGGGGAGAAGGTGCTCGCCGCCCCGCCGCCGCTGGAGGACGACCGCGGCGGCCGCACCCCGCTGCAGTTCCTGCTGCCGGTGGTCGGGGCGATGTCCTCGGTCGTGATGATGGTGGTGCTGCGCAACGGCCAGCCGCTGTTCCTGGTGGTCGCCGCGCTGGTGTTCGTGGTCGCGATCATCGGTGGCGTCGGCTTCGCGCTGACCAGCCGGGGCCGGGCCGCGCGCCAGGCCCGCAGCCGTCGTGAGCAGTACCTGGACTACCTGGAACGGCTGCGCGGCGACCTGACCGCCGAGGCCGCCACCGCCCGCGCCCGGGCGGTCACCCTGCATCCCGACCCGCCCGCGCTGGCCGGGGTGGCCCGCGATCCCGCCCGGGTCTGGGAGCGCCGCCGCCGGGATGCCGACTACCTGTCCGCCCGGATCGGCGTCGGGCCGGTGCCGTGGTTCGACCTGCGGGTGCCGCCGCCGGAGTCGCCGGTGCAGCCGCACGACCCGCTGATGTCCGCCGAGGTCGGCCTGGTCACCGAGCAGTTCGCCCGGGTGGACGGGATGCCGGTGCCGATCGACCTGCGCTCCGCCGGGGTGGTCGCGGTGGTCGGCGACCGCAGCCGCACCGTCCCGCTGGTGCGCGCCCTGCTGTTGCAGCTCGCGGTCGCGCACAGCCCGGACGACCTCTCCCTGGCCGCCGCCTACGCCGAGGACCGGGCCAGCGACTGGGCCGGGCTCGACCTGCTGCCGCACACCCAGGACCCGGACGTCTTCGACGGACCGGTGCCCGCCCGCCGGGTCGCCCCCGATCTGGGCACCCTGAGCCGGGTGCTCGGCCGCACGCTGGGGGAGCGGCTGCAACACGCCCGGGCCGCCCGCCGCACCGGCGCCACACCCGGCCCGGCGGCCCGGCTGCTGGTGATCGCCGACGATCACGGCGGGCGGGCCGGGACGCTGGCGGTGCCCGGCGCGGACACCCGGGCGCTCGGGATCGGGGTGCTGCATCTGGTGGACGACCAGTTGGACGAGCCGGAGGACGTGGACGTCCGGATCGTGCTCACCGAGGACGGCGGGACGCTCACCCTCGCCCCCGGCACCGCGGCCGCCACTGAGACGCCGTTCACCCCGGACCTAGTCGGCGGCGCCCTGTTCACCGCCACCGCCCGGGTGCTCGCCGCGCTGCGCACCGCCCAGGTGCTCGCCCCGGACGAGGACGACGACCGCACGCCCGCGGTGCACGACCTGCTCGGCATCGACGGCCCCGCCGCCCTGGACCCGGCCACGCTGTGGGCGCCCCGCGCGGCGGAGGACTTCCTGCGGGTCCCGTTCGCCTGGGACGACGCCGGCAACCCGGTGGAACTCGACCTCAAGGAGTCCGCCCAGCTCGGGATGGGCCCGCACGGCATCTGCGTCGGCGCCACCGGCTCCGGCAAGTCCGAGATGCTGCGCACGCTGCTGCTGTCCCTCGCGCTGACCCACCCGCCCGAGGACCTGGCGATGATCCTGGTCGACTACAAGGGCGGGGCGGCCTTCGCACCGCTGGGCCCGCTGCCGCACCTGGCCGGGCTGATCGACAACCTCGCCGACGACGCGCAGCTCACCACCCGGGCCCGGTCGTCGATCGCCGGTGAGGTGCTGCGCCGCCAGCGGATCCTCAAGGACGCCGGGTCGCTGCCGTCGATCACCGCCTACCGCCGGCTGCGCGCCACCGAGCGACCGGAGCTGCCGCCGCTGCCGCACCTGTTCCTGGTGATCGACGAGTTCGGCGAACTGCTCACCGCCGAGCCGGAATTCATCGACCTGTTCCTGCAGATCGGCCGGATCGGGCGCTCGATCGGCGTGCACCTGCTGCTGTCCAGCCAGCGGGTCGAGGGCGGCAAGCTGCGCGGCCTGGACACCTACCTGTCCTACCGGCTGGGCCTGCGCACCTTCTCGGAGAGCGAGTCGCAGGTCGTGCTCAACACCGCGGACGCCTACCACCTGCCCGCGCTGCCCGGGTACGGCTACCTCAAGGTCGACACCAGCGTCTACACCCGGTTCCGGGCCGGCTACGTCTCCGGGCCGGCCGGGCGGGTCGAGGAACCCTCCGTCGATCCCGGCGACCTGGTGCTGGCGGTGCCGCCGTACAACGGGCTGCGCGGCCGGGGCCAGGGGGTGGCCGCCGTGCTTCCGGACGAGGACGGGCCGTCCCTGGTCGACGAGGTGGTCCGGCGACTGCGCACTCCCGAGCGGGCGGTGCGGCCGGTGTGGCTGTCCCCGCTGCCCGACCGGTTGGGCCTGGGCGCCGTGGTCGATCAGGCCGACCGGGACGGTGCCGGGTTGTCCGCGGTGATCGGCCTGGTCGACGACCCGGCACGCCAGGCCCAGGAGCCGTGGCGGCTGGACCTCACCCGGGCCGGCGGCCACGTCGCGGTGATCGGCGCACCCCAGTCCGGCCGGACCACGGTGCTGCGGACCCTGGCGAGCTCGCTGGCGCTGACCGCCACCCCGCGGCAGGTCGCCGTCTACGGCATGGACCTGACCGGCGGCGGGCTGGCCCGGATCGAGGGCTTCCCGCATGTCGGCGGGGTTGCCACCCGGGCGCACCGGGAACGCCTGGTCCGGTTGCTCGAGGAGCTCACCGGCATGCTGCGGCAGCGGGAGGACGTGTTCCGCGACCGGGGCATCGACTCGGTGGCCCAGCTGCGCGCCTGGCACGCCGACGGACGCCTGCCCGAACTGCCCGCCGCGGAGGTGGTGCTGCTGGTCGACGGCTACGGCCAGCTGCGCACCGACTTCCCCGAACTGGAGGACCCGTTCGTCTCGGTGCTGCAACGCGCCGCGTCCTTCGGGATCCACCTGGTGCTCGGCCTGACCCGGTGGAGCGATGTCCGGATGGCGCACCAGTCGCTGATCGGCACCCGGATCGAGCTGCGCCTGAACGACCCGGCGGACTCCTCGGTGGACCGCAAGCTGTCCGCCACCATCACCCCGGAGACCCCCGGGCGCGCGCTGCTGGACGACCGGCGGTTCGGCCAGGTCGCCCTGCCGGTGCTGGACGCGGTCGCCGACGACGCCATCGGGGTGGAGCTGGTCGAGCTGGCCGCCCGCACCGCCGCCGCCTGGTCCGGGCCGGCCGCCGCACCGATCCGCCTGCTGCCCACCGTCGTCGACCCCGCCGACCTGCCGGACCGGTTCGACGAGCCGGAGGCGGTGCCGCTCGGCCTGCGCCAGGACACCATGGAGGCCGCCCTCTGGGAACTCACCGCCGACGAGCCGCACCTGCTGGTCCTCGGCGACACCCGCTGCGGCAAGTCCACCCTGCTGCGCACCCTGGCGGTCGGCCTGCAGGACCGGTTCACCGCCGACGAGGTCACCATCGCCGTGATGGACGTCCGCGGCCAGGTGTCCGACGTGATCGGCGAGGACTACCTGGCGGCGCATGCCCGCAGCCCGCAGCAGGCCCGGGGCCTGGCGACCTCGATCGCCGCCGAGCTCGACAAGCGCCCCACCCGGGACGAGCACACCCGCGCCCGCGAACCGCGGATCGTGCTCCTGGTCGACGACCACGACGTGATCGCCGCCGGGGGAGTCGACCCGCTGGAGCCGCTGCTGCCGTACCTGCCCAGCGCCCGGGACCTCAAGCTGCACGTGGTGGTCACCCGACCGGTCGCCGGGGCCGGCCGGGCCCTGTTCCAGCAGTCGTTGCAGATCGTCCGGGACACCGGGGCGTCCAGCCTGATCATGTCCGGCGAGCGGTCCGAGGGCCCGCTGATCGGCCGGGTGCACGCCGAGCGGTTCCCGGCCGGCCGGGGCCGCCTGGTCCGCCGTGGGCAGCCGCCGTTCATCGTGCAGACCGCCCTGACACCGGCCGCCGAGCCGGCAGCGGAGGGCGACCGGTGAGCGCGCTGACCGTGGTCGGCACCGGTGGGGGAGTCGGGACCACCACGCTGGCCGCCCTCGCATTCCGGGCGGTGCGCGACCACCCGGAGGGTGCGCCGTGGCTGATCGGCGCCGCCGACCGTGACCTGGCGCTGCGGGTCGGCGACGATCGTGCGGACCGGATCCGGGTCGACCATGCGGTGCGGGACGCCGGGGTACTGCGCACGGATGCGCCGGTCGCCCCGCTGGTCGCCGACGGTGCGGCGCTCGCGGTGGTCACGCCGTGGTCGCCGGTCGGGCTGTCCGACGCCCGGGCCGTGGTGGACCGGGTCAGCGCCGCCGACCCCGAGGCGATCCGGCGCACCGCGGTGGTGCTGGTCGGCCGCCGGGGCTGGCGCGGTGGCCGCAACGGTGCCGATGCCTGGCCGGACGCCGTGCCTGTGCTGCACCTGCCCTACGACCCGGCCCTGCACCGGCCCGGGCCCGTGCCGGAGCTCGCCGGTCTCGGCCGCGCAGCCCGGGAGGGGGCCGCCGCCTGGCAGGACCTGGTCGCCCGGCTGCTGGCCTGACTAGCGCGCCGGGCGGCCTGGGGGCGGGGCCACCACCAGCAGGTCGCCGACCTGGCAGCCCAGCACATCGCAGATTGCGGTCAGGGTGGAGAACCGGATCGCCTTCGCCCGGTCGTTCTTCAGCACCGACAGGTTCACCACCGTCACTCCGACCAGCTCCGCCAGCCGCGCCAGTGTCATCCCGCGCTCGGCCAGCAGCTCGTCCAGCCGGCAGTGCACCCGGCCGACATCGTCCTGGGGCGGCATCAGACCAGCCCTTCGGTGTCCCGCTGCATCCGCTCCCCGGCACTGAACGCCGCGGCCAGCGCCCCCATCGCGATCGCCGCGAAGATCGGCAGCCAGGCGGTCGGCGTGTCCTCGATCACCGAGTGCGGGGAGAACGCGTCGGCGCCCTCGGGCCCCGCGACCTGGACCAGTGCCCAGTTCGACGTGAACAGCGTGCACCCCAGGTCCAGCACCCAGGCGCCCGCGATGACCAGCGAGATCGACGTGATGATCCAGGTGTTGGTCCGGGAGAAGAACTGCCCGCGCAGGATGTTCCGGCTCAGGATCAGCACCAGCACCGCCACCGCGATCGTCGCCAGCGGCACCACCGCTACCGCACCGACTGCCCAGATCATCATGAACGGTCCCAGGTCGGACACCGCGACTTGCGCCGAGGACACCCCAGCGGCGACCGGCGTGCCACCCGGCCCGATCGGCAGCGGCAGCTCCGCGCCCGACAGCAGCACGGTGACGTCGACCTCCGGCTCGCTGAACAGGGGGATCAGCCCGCGCACCAGCACGATCAGGTTCCACACCACGACGATCGCGCCGAAGACCAGCACGCTCCACTGGTCCCCGGCTCGCGCCAACCAGGACTGCGTCTGCCGCATGACCCGGCCTCCGTTCATATCGTTGGTCGATAACATCGAGAAACGATATGGGCTGGGGTCGGTGGTGTCCAGCTCGATCGGCGCGGCCCGGCGGTGGCGCCGACGCCGGGTGTGGGCAGGATGTCCGAGGCCGGGTGCCGGTGGATGCGGGCTCGGGGGTCGGACACGTCACCCGGGAGGACTCCGAAGAACTTCACGGTGGCGCTCGCGCGGCACCCCGCGGTGAGTCGGGGTGTCGCCGGGCGAGGCAGGTGTGTGGATGGTCAGAAGGGTGGTGGGTCGTCGAGTTCGGCCTGGGTCAGGGCCCGCCCGGTGAGCCATCGGGGGTCGGTCGAGAGGTGTGCGGGTGCTTGGTCAGCGCCCGGGCGTAGCCGGTACCTGTGTCCGGTGGGGGTGAGCCATTCGAAGACCCCGGGTTCGGGTTGGCGCAGCACGAACCCGGCCCCGGACTTCAACGTGTGGTCGTGGCGGCACAGGGGCCCGAGGTTGGTCGCGGCGGTGGTGCCGGGCGGGGGTGGTGGTTGCCCGGGTGGTGTGGGGGGTGGGCCGTTGAACTCGATGGTGTGGTCCAGGTCGCATCTGG
>NZ_JAAXOX010000002.1 GCF_012396125.1 Cellulomonas denverensis
CGCGGCCCGGTGGTCCGGGGGCCCGGTGGTCCGGGGGCCCGCGACCCGGGGGCTCAGCCCTCCGTGGCCCGGTGGCCCGGTGGTCCGAGGGCCCCGCGGCCCCGCGGCCCGGTGGTCCGGGGGCCCGGTGGTCCGGGGGCCCGCGACCCGGGGGCTCAGCCCTCCGTGGCCCGGCGCTCGGCGGCCGCGGACTCGACGTCCGTGGCCAGCGTGCCGAGGTAGAGCTCGATCACCTTCGGGTCGTGCATCAGCTCGCGCCCGGGGCCGGAGTAGGCGTTGGCGCCCTGGTCGAGGACGTAGGCCCGGTCGCAGATCTGCAGGCAGCGGCGGGCGTTCTGCTCGACGATCACCACCGAGACGCCGGCCTTGTTGATCCGCCGGGTGCGCAGGAAGGTCTCGTCCTGGCGCACGGGGGACAGTCCGGCGCTGGGCTCGTCCAGCAGCAGGACCTGGGGATCCATCATCAGCGCCCGGGCCATCGCGACCATCTGCCGCTCACCGCCGGACAGCGACCCGGCGCGTTGGCGTCGTCGTTCGCCGAGCACCGGGAACAGGTCGACGATGAACTCGAACCGCTCGGCGAACCGCTTCGGCGACTGGAACAGCCCCATCTCCAGGTTCTCCTGGATGGACAGCGACGGGAACACGTTGTTGGTCTGCGGCACGAAGCCGACACCCCGGCGGACCAGCGAGTCGGCGCGGTGGTTGGTGATGTCCTCCCCGGCGAGCACCACGCTGCCGGACCGGATGGTGACCAGGCCGAACAGTGCCTTGAGCAGCGTCGACTTGCCGGCACCGTTCGGGCCGATGATCCCGACCAGCTCGCCGGGGTGCACGACCAGGTTGCACTCGTTGAGGATGTTCACGCCGGGCAGGTACCCGGCGACCAGGTCGGTGGCGGCCAGCAGGGGTTCGCCCTCGGGCGCGCCGCGGTGCACGAGCTCGGTCATCACAGGCCCTCCAGCAGTGCGTCGTCGCCCAGGTCGGTGTCGTGGTGGGCGCCCAGGTAGGCGTCGATCACCGCCTGGTCGGCCATCACGTCCTCGGGTGGGCCCTCGGCGACGATCCGGCCCTCGGCCATCACCACCACCCAGTCGGAGATGTGCCGGACCATGTGCATGTCGTGCTCGACGAACAGCACCGTGGTGCCCTCCTCGCGCAGTGCCTGGATGTGGCCGAGCAGCGACTGGGTCAGTGCCGGGTTCACCCCGGCCATCGGCTCGTCCAGCATCACCATGGTCGGCCGGCTCATCAGTGCCCGGGCCATCTCCAGCAGCTTGCGCTGTCCGCCGGACAGCGACCCGGCGTAGTCGTCGCGCTTGGTCTCCAGCTTGAACCGGACCAGCAGTTCCTCGGCCTGCTCGGTGATCTCCCGCTCCCGGGCCCGCCACAGCGGGGGGACCAGCGCGGTGAACAGGTTCTCCCCGGGCTGCTGCCGCGCGCCGAGCCGCATGTTCTCGATCACGGTCATCCGGCTGAGCGCCTTGGTGAGCTGGAACGTCCGCACCATGCCCGAGCGCGCGACCCGGGCGGCGGACACCCCGGACAGTGACGTCCCGTCGAAGGACCAGGTGCCGGTCGAGGGCCGGTCGAAGCCGGTGAGCAGGTTGAACAGGGTGGTCTTGCCGGCACCGTTGGGTCCGATCAGTGCGGTGATCGCGCCGCGCTGGACCTCCAGGTGCCCGACGTCGACGGCGGTCATCCCACCGAAGTGCCGGGTGACCGAGTCGGCCACCACGATCGCGTCGGGTTTCGGCACCCCGGGGGTGTGCTCGACGAAGGCGAGATCGGCGGTGACCCGGTCCCGCCCGTTGGTGGTGGTCGCGAAGGGCACGGGCCGGTCAGCGGACATCGATCGCCAACTCCTTCTTGTCGCCGAGGATCCCTTGTGGCCGGAAGATCACCAGCAGCATCAGCGTCACGCCGACGATCACCCAGCCGAACTGCTCGATCTGCTCGGTGCGCATCACGGACTCGGGCACCCCGGCGCGCATCACCGACTTGATCAGCATCAGCGACACCCAGAAGATGATCGATCCGAGCACCGGCCCGAACACGGTGGCCGCCCCGCCGAGCAGCAGGATCGTCCAGACGAAGAACGTCATCGGCCGGCCCATCGAGTCGGGCTGCACGGCGCGGGGGAGCACGTACACGATCCCGGCCAGCGCGCCGATCACCCCGCCGAGCACCAGCGCCTGCATCTTGTACGAGTAGACGTTCTTGCCCAGCGACCGCACCGCGTCCTCGTCCTCCCGGATGCCCTTGAGCACCCGGCCCCAGGGCGAGCGGATCAGCAGCCAGACCAGCAGGCAGGCCAGGCCGACCAGCGCCCAGCCGACGATCCGGACCCACCACGAGTTCGACGAGTTCAGCGAGTACTCGAACGGCCCGATCGCCAGGTTGCCGTCCGGGAACGGCGAGGCGGCGGTGAAGGTGTGTTTGTAGCTGTTGCCGCGCAGCCCGGAGGACGCCCCGGTCAGGTCGGTGAGTGCGGTGGACCGGCCGACCAGCCGGACGATCTCCGCGGCGGCGATGGTGACGATCGCCAGGTAGTCGCCGCGCAGCTTGAGGGTCGGGATGCCGAGCAGCAGCCCGAACAGCGCCGCCGCGGCCAGCGCGACCAGCACCGCGGCCCACAGCGGCCAGCCGGCGATGGTCGAGATCGCGAAGCCGTAGGCGCCGATCAGCATGAAGCCGGCCTGGCCCATGTTGAGCAGCCCGGTCAGCCCGAAGTGCACGTTCAGCCCGATCGCGGCCAGGGCGTAGGCGGCGGTGGTCGGGGCGAAGATCTCGCCCGCGGTGTTCACCAGGATGCGTGTCCAGTCCATCGTCGGGCTCCTAACCGATCCGCTCGGCGCGGCCGAGGATGCCCTGCGGCCGCAGCAGCAGGACGAGGATGAGGATGAGCAGCGCGCCGGCGTAGCGCATGTCGCTCGGGATCACCAGGTTCGACAGTTCGACGACCAGCCCGATCACGATCGAGCCGACCAGGGCGCCGAAGGCCTGGCCCAGCCCGCCGAGGGTCACCGCCGCGAACATCAGCAGCAGCAGCGCCCCGCCCATGTTCCAGTTGGTCGCGTTCAGGTACAGGCCCATCAGGACGCCGCCGAGGGCCGCCAGCGCCCCGCCGAGCACCCAGACCAGCCGGATGATCCGGTTCACCGTGATGCCGGAGGCGGCGGCCAGCGCCGGGTTGTCCGACACCGCGCGGGTGGCCCGGCCGATCCGGGTGCCGAGCAGGAAGTACGCCACCGCCCCGAGCACCAGCACCGCGAGCAGCAGGGACACCAGGGAGGTCAGCGTCATCCGGACCGGCCCGAGGGTGAGCATGGTCGGGTTGGTGGTGACGATCCGCAGCTGCCCGCCGCCCAGGAAGAACTGGAAGGTGTACTGCAGCGCCATCGACAGCCCGATGGTGACGATCATCTGCTGGGTGGTGCCGACCCGGCGGCGGCGCAGCGGGGCCCAGAGCCCGGCGTCCTGCAACCAGCCCGAGGCGGCGCCGAGCAACACCGCGATCACCCCGGAGGCCAGCAGCGGCAGGTGCAGCAGCTGGCAGCCGACGTAGGCCAGGATCGCGCCCAGCGTGACCTGCTCGCCGTGGGCGAAGTTGCTCAGCCCGGTGGTGCCGTAGATCAGGGACAGCCCGACCGAGGCGAGGGCGAGCAGCAGGCCGAAGACCAGCCCGTTGGTCGCCTGCTGCGCCAGCCGGCTGCCGGAGAACGACGGGGTGGACGACTCCTCGGTGTCGTCCGGTGCTGCGGAGGCCGACGGTTCGGGCGAGGCGGTTGCCGGCTCACCGAGGGCGAACAGCGCGCCGGCCGAGGACCCGAGCGCCACGGTCACGGTGCGCGGGTTGCCGTCCGGGTCCCGGAGCTGTTCACCGGCCGGCAGGGTGGTCACGTCCAGGGTCACCGTGTACTGGCCCGGCTCGGTCACCGCGACGGACCACTTACCGTCCGGGCCGGTGGTGGCCTGCTGGGTGCCGCCCGGGCCGGCGACCTCCAGCACCACCCCGGCGGCCGGTTGCCGGTCGGCGGTGGTCAGCGTGCCGTTGACGCAGCCGGTGGCCGGGTCGGTCACGCAGCCGGCGGTGGCCGCGCGGGCGGTGCCGGGGGTCAGCAGGAGCAGGGCCACCAGGGTGAGGGCGAACAGCGACAGCGTGGCGAGGATGCGGTTCCGGGTCGCGGCTGGGCGCACCTGGTCCTCCGTCCGGTCGGGTCGGCCACGGTGGGCCTGTGAACCCGGCAGACGCTAGGGACGGTGTGTGTCCATGGCGTTTCCGTCGTGTTGAGGGCGATGAGTTTCTGGTCATGCCCGCGTTGACTCGTAGTGCACCCGGTTGAGTCCACTCAGGTGACTAGGCAGGGGGCCCCGACGTTTGTCATGATGCCGGGGCACCACGCGGGGGGATCCGTGGTGGACCCGGCCTGCCCCTGCTGCGCCGGTGTCCGCCCGCCGCATCGAGGAGGTCGTGGAACCGTGCGCTCTGCCGCCGTCGTTCGCCCCGCCCGTCCACAGGACGTGGACCAGGTGATCGACCTCTGTCTCGCCGCCCGCGCCGAGAACCTGCTCGGATCCCAGCTGTGCACCGACGACCCGGAACGGCTCCGGCACCAGGTCGGTGCGCTGGTCGCCGAACCGGGTGCGGTCGCCCTGGTCGGGGAGCTCGACGACCAGGTGCATGGCCTGATCCTGGCCCGGGTCACCGGCCCCAGTGTGTTCACCGACGAGGTGTCGGTGGCGATCGAGGCGGTGTACGTCGCGGAGACCGCGCGCCGCCGCGGGATCGGGCACGCACTGCTGGCCGGGATCGCCGAGCGGGCGGAGGAGGTCGGCGCGGTGGAGGTGTACGCGGTGCCGCTGCCGGGCGCCCGCGGGGTGCTGCGCTTCCTGTCCCGGCTCGGCTTCGCCCCGGCGGCCGCGCACCGGGTGGTCAGCGTGGAGACCCTGCAGCGCCGGCTCAGCGGTGAGCAGACCGGCCCGCGCACCCGGGGGATCGACGACCTGGTCGCCCGCCGCCGGGCCGCCCGGGCCGGCCGCGCGGAGTATCAGCTCTCCGGGCTGGCCTCGATCAGCATGCAGGTCAGCCGGGCGGTGCAGACCCGGCGGCCGCGCGGGTCCTCGACCACCACCTCGTAGGTCGCCAGCGACCGGCCGCGGTGCACGGCGGTGGCGGTGCCGATCACCTCGCCGTCGGTCGCCGACCGGTGGTGGGTGGCGCTCAGTTCGATCCCGACCGCACGGCGGCCGTACTGCTCGGCGTGCACATTGGCCGCGTAGGACCCGAGCGTCTCCGCCAGCGCGGCGCTCGCCCCACCGTGCAGCAGGCCGAAGGGCTGGGTGTTCCCGGCCACCGGCATCCGCCCGACCGTGCGGTCGGCGCCGACCTCGTCCAGCGTCATGCCCATCCGGGTCATCAGCGTGTGGTCGGGGAACGCGGGGGCGGGGGGCGTGGTGGGTGCGCTGTCAGCCATGGCGGATAGGTTGTCACCCGTGACTGCTGCGACGCGACCACGACTCCTGCTGGTGGACGGCCACTCGATGGCCTACCGCGCCTTCTTCGCCCTCCCGGTGGAGAACTTCGCCACCGTGACCGGACAGCCGACCAACGCGGTCTTCGGCTTCGCGTCCATGCTGGCGAACCTGCTGCGCGACGAGGAGCCCACCCACGTCGCGGTGGCCTTCGACCTGGGGCGGGTCACGTTCCGCACCGAGCGCTACCCCGAGTACAAGGCCACCCGGGACGCTTCTCCGGAGCCGTTCCGCGGCCAGGTCGACGTGATCCGGACCCTGCTGGACGCGATGCACATCCCGGTGCTGACCAAGCCCGACTACGAGGCCGACGACATCCTGGCCACGCTGTCCCGGCAGGGCGCGAACGCCGGGATGCAGGTGCTGGTCTGCACCGGCGACCGCGACGCGCTGCAGGTGGTCACCGAGGACGTCACCGTGCTCTACCCGGTGCGCGGCGTCTCCGAGCTGGCCCGGATGACCCCGGAGGCGGTGGAGGCCAAGTACGGCGTGCCGCCCGCGCGCTACCCGGACATCGCCGCCCTGGTCGGGGAGTCCTCGGACAACCTGCCGGGCGTGCCGGGGGTCGGCCCGAAGACCGCCGCGAAGTGGGTCACCGCCTACGACGGCCTGGACGGGGTGGTCGCGCACGCCGGTGACATCAAGGGCAAGGCGGGGGAGTCGCTGCGGGCGAACCTGGACCAGGTGGTGCTGAACCGGGAGCTGAACCGCCTGGTCGACGACCTGGAACTGCCGCTCGGCCCGGAGGACCTGATCCGCCGGCCCTGGGACCGGCCCGCCGTGCTGGAGCTGCTGGAGGAGCTGGAGTTCCGCGGTCAGCTGCGCGAGCGGCTGCTGGCGGTGGCCCCGGGCGACGACGGCGGACCGGCCGGGCCGGTGGACGAGCCGCTCGGCAGCGCGGGACCGGAGCTGGTCACCCCGGCCGACGGTGGCCTGGCGCAGTGGCTGGCCACACATGCCGGGCAGCGCACCGGTGTCGACGTCCAGGGCTCGCACGCCCCGGCCGGCGGCGACGCCTGGGGGATCGCGCTGTCCGCGGGCGGCGAGGCGGTGGCCTACGACCTGCTGCGGATCGACCCGGCGGACGAGTCGGCGCTCACCGCGTGGCTGGCGGACGAGGCCCAGCCGAAGGTGGTGCACGCCGCCAAGGAGGCCTGGCACGCGCTGATCTCGCGCGGCATGACGCTGTCCGGCGTGGTCTTCGACACCGAGCTCGGCGCGTACCTGTGCCAGCCGGAACGGCGCGGCTACGACCTGGCCGACTTGGCGATGGCCTACCTGCACCGCGAGCTGACCCCGGCGGAGAAGGACGAGCCGCAGGGCGCCCTGGACCTGGGCCTGGACGGCAACCAGGAGCACGAGCGCGGGGCGATCCGGGCCGCGGCGGTGCTCGACCTGGCCGAGGTGCTGCAGCGCGAGCTCGACGACCGCGGGGCCACCCACCTGCTTGCCGACGTCGAGCTGCCGCTGGAGCGGGTGCTGGCCGGGATGGAGCACGTCGGCATCGCGGTGGACACCGGCTACCTCGGCGAGCTGGAGCAGCAGTACGACGCGGTGGTCCAGCGCGCGGCCGGTGAGGCCTACGACGCGATCGGCCGTGAGGTGAACCTCGGTTCGCCCAAGCAGCTGCAGGAGGTCCTGTTCGAGCAGCTGGACATGCCGAAGACCAAGAAGACCAAGACCGGATACACCACCGACGCCGCTGCACTGGCCGACCTGTTCACCAAGACCCAGCACCCGTTCCTGGCCGCCCTGCTGGCGCACCGGGACGCGATCAAGCTGCGCCAGACGGTCGAGGGCCTGCTCCGCTCGGTCGCCCCGGACGGCCGGATCCACACCACCTTCCAGCAGACCATCGCCGCCACCGGCCGGTTGTCCTCCACCGACCCGAACCTGCAGAACATCCCGATCCGCACCGAGGCCGGCCGCCAGATCCGGCGGGCCTTCGTGGTCGGCGAGGGCTACGAGACGCTGCTCACCGCGGACTACTCGCAGATCGAGATGCGGATCATGGCGCACCTGTCCGGCGACGAGGGACTGATCGAGGCGTTCCGCGGCGGCGAGGACCTGCACAGCTACGTCGGCTCGCGGGTGTTCGGCGTCCCCACCGACCAGGTCACCAGCGCCCAGCGGTCCAAGATCAAGGCGATGAGCTATGGGCTGGCCTACGGGCTGTCGTCCTTCGGGCTGTCCCAGCAGCTCAACATCGCCGTCGGCGAGGCGGCGGCGTTGATGGAGGACTACTTCCACCGGTTCGGCGGCGTGCGCGACTACCTGGGCACCGTGGCGCAGGAGGCCCGTGGGGTCGGTTACACCGCCACCATCCTGGGCCGGCGCCGCTACCTGCCCGACCTGACCAGCGACAACCGGATCCGCCGCGAGTCCGCCGAGCGGATGGCGCTGAACGCCCCGATCCAGGGGTCGGCCGCCGACATCATCAAGCTCGCCATGCTCGGCGTGCAGCGTGAGCTCACCGAGCAGAAGCTGGCCAGCCGGATGCTGCTCCAGGTGCACGACGAGCTGGTGCTGGAGGTCGCCCCCGGCGAGCGGGACGCGGTCGAGGCGCTGGTCCGGGAACAGATGGGCAGCGCCTACCAGCTCGACGTGCCGTTGGACGTCTCGGTCGGCGTGGGGGACAGCTGGCACAGCGCCGGTCACTAGCCGGTCCCTAGCTGGTCACTAGCTGGTCACTAGGGGGAGTGCCGTCGGGCCCTGGCCCAGCTTGACACCGTCGTCGAGCCGGGCGGACCGTGTCCGGTATGCCCGTCGTCGCCCGCGCGTCCCGTCGTCGCCGCTGCGGCGTCGCCCTGACTGTCGGCGCGGCGGGGGTGCTGGCCGTGGCAGCGGCGCTCCCGGCATCGGCTGCCGTCGGTGACCTGGAGCTGGACTACGCGTTCACCGGCGCGGCCGAGGTGGTCGAAGTCCCGGCGGGCTACTGCTCCCTGAGCATCACCGCCGTGGGTGCGAGCGGCGGCGACGGTGTCGACCCGGACGTCAGCACCGGGGGACTGGGCGCCGTGGTCACCGCCACCGTCACCGTGGCCGAGGGTGACGTGCTCGGCATCGACGTCGGTGGGCAGGGCAGCCCGGCGAACGGCGACGGGGCCGGTGGCTACGGCGGCGGGGGCGATGCGGGCGCGTACGACCCCGGCGATCCCGACTCCCGAGGGAACGCGGCCGGTGCCGGTGGCGGCCGCACCACCGTCACCCTCAACGGTGCCGAGCTGGTGATCGCAGGCGGTGGCGGCGGGGCGGCCTTCTCCTTCTTCGACGACCCGGCCTCCGGTGGCGACGCGGGTCTGACCGGCGATCCGGGCGAGACCAGCCCGCTCTACGACGGCCTCTTTCCCGGCGGGGCCGGCGGGCTGTCCGGTGGTCAGGGCGGGCTCGGTGGTGTCAATGCCCCGGTGGTCACCGACCCCGGGCCGAACGGCGAGGACGGCGGCGACGCACAGGGCTCCGTGGGGGGTGCCGGCGGCGACACCACGGGTGACCCGCACGGCGGCTCCGGTGGTGGCGGCGGCGCGGGTGCGGTCGGCGGTGGCGGCGGAGCCGCCGCACCCCGAGAGGCGAATGGCGGCGGTGGGGGCGGTGGCGGTTCCAGCCTGACGCCCGCCGGTGGTGCGGTCAGCGTGGCGCAGGCCCCCGGCGACGGCTCGGCGCAGCTGGTGTTCGTCGCCGGTGGGTGCCCGACCCAGACCCCGACCCCGCCGGTGCCGGCCGACCCCGGTACGCCGGTGGTCCCTCAGGCCCCGGCAGCACCCGTCGCAGCGCCGGAGTCCACCGCCGGCGGCGCCCGCCTGGCAGACAGTGGCAGCAACTCCCGCCGCGGGCTGGCCCTCGCTCTGCTCATGCTCGGGACGGGCGGGTTGCTCGCGTTCGGCGCCCGGCGCGAACCGCGGGACCGGACCCGGTAGCGCCACCCTGCCCGCGGGTGCTCTGCCGGTCACCCCGGTTCCGCGCCGCACCCCCCACCGTGAGCGCCGCCCAGCGGTTCCCGCGGGTTACCCGGGCCGGTGCGCCACCAGGATCGCCGTGCCGGGAATCCGCTCGCCGCGGATCCGGCTCCAGCCGCCCCAGGTGCGGTCGTGCCCGGCCGGCCACTCGGGTTCCACCAGCCGGTCCAGCACGAAGCCCGCGCCGACCAGCTCGGCCACGTGGTCACCGAGCGTGCGGTGGTACTCGGCGTAGAGCACCCGGCCGGCCGCGTCCAGCTCGACGTACGGTCGCCGGTCGAAGTAGGACCGGTCGGCGGTCAGCCCACGCTCGGAGGGGTCGTCCGGGAAGGCCCACCGGATCGGGTGCGTCACCGAGCACACCCACACCCCGCCGGGCCGCAGCACCCGGAACGCCTCGGCGTGCACCCGGTCGGCATCCGGCACGAACGGGATCGCCCCGTAGGCGGTGAACACGGCGTCGAAGCTGCCGTCCGGGAACGGCAGCGCCCGGGCATCGGCCTGCACCAGCGGCACCACGTCGCCCGCACGCCCCGCGTCGATCCGGGCCGCGGCGGCCAGCATCGCCCCGGACACGTCCGTCGCCACGACCTGCGCCCCCCGCCCGGCCAGCCAGCGCGAGCACTGCGCGGCCCCCGAGCCGACCTCCAGCACCCGCCGCCCGCGCACCTCGCCGAGCAGCCGGGCGTCCGCCTCGCGCAGCCCCTCCGGGCACCAGCAGAAGTCGTCGTCGCCCAGGAACCCGCCGTGTTCGTCCAGGTAGTCGGCCGCGTTCGCGTCCCACCACAGCCGCCCGGCACCGGTGGCGGCGGAGTCGGGCACGTCGCGGTACCCGGCGTCGGCCATCGGTCCGGGCTGGTCGGGCGCAGAGGGATTCACCCGCCCGACGGTAGATCACGGCGCGCCGCGGGACCTCCGACTCAGCGCGTCCCGGGCCCCTGCGGATAGCCTGGTCATGCCCGCGCGCCGCAGCACGGGCATCCTCCCCCTGATGATGAAGGAGACTTCAGCGTGCGAGTCGGACTGCTCACCGGTGGCGGCGACGTCCCGGGCCTGAACGCCGCGATCCGTGCCGTGGTCAAGCGTGGGGAGGGCGAGTACGGCCACTCCATCATCGGGTTCCGGAACGGCTGGCGCGGCGTGGTCGACGGCGACATCTTCCCGCTGTCCCGCAACCACATCCGCAACGTGCTGCCGGTGGGCGGCACCCTGCTGGGCACGGCCCGGTTCCACCCGCACTCCTCGGACGGCGGCATCGACGCGGTGCTGTCCACCCTGGAGGCGGAGCGGATCGAGGCGCTGATCTGCATCGGTGGCGACGGCACGCTGCACGCGGCGTCCAAGGTCGCCGAGGCCGGCGTCAAGATCGTCGCGATCCCGAAGACGATCGACAACGACGTGTGGGGCACCGACCGCTCGATCGGCTTCGACACCGCGGTCGAGATCGCGACCGAGGCGATCGACCGGGTGCACACCACCGCCGAGTCGCACAACCGCGTGATGATCGTCGAGGTGATGGGCCGGTCCGCGGGCTGGATCGCGGTGACCGCCGGGATCGCCGGTGGCGCGGAGTTGGTACTGGCGCCGGAGGAGCCCTTCGACATCGACAAGGTGGTCAAGTTCCTCAAGCACCGCCACCGGGCGCACGCGAACTTCTCGATCGTGGTGGTCGCCGAGGGTGCGATCCCGGCCGAGGGCACCTCGATGTCCTACGAGGCGCCGGTGGGCAAGTTCGGTGAGATCGTGGCCGGTGCGATCGGCGAGCGGGTCAAGTACGAGATCGAGCAGCGCACCGGATTCGACACCCGGGTCACCGTGTTGGGTCACGTCCAGCGCGGTGGGTCCCCGGTGCCGGCCGACCGGATTCTCGGCAGCCGGTTCGGCGTGGCCGCCATCGACGCGATCAGCCGCGGCGAGACCAACGTGATGACCGCACTGCGCGGGGAGGACATCGCCCTGATCCCGCTCAGTGAGATCGCCGGCAAGGTCAAGCACGTGCCGACGGGTCTGCTGGATGTGGCCCGGGCCCTGGCCTGAGCGAACACGCCGTCAGCACACCCCGGACCCGCGGAGCACCGACCCGCGGGGCCGGGGTGTCCTGCTGTCCGCCGATCGCTTTGACCCCTTGTCAAACCGGCCGGTAGGATGGTCGACGGTGTCGCGTGCCCGCGCGGGTGAAACCGCACGGGGCCGCCCGCCGGCTCGACCAGTTGTACACCCGGTCACCGCCCTGGGGCGGGATGTCCGGTTTCCTGTCCGCACAACGTCTCTGTCCGCATCGGAGCCCACCCCTACATGAGCATCTCCACCCCCGCCAAGTCCGGCACGCCGCAGGTCGCGGTCAACGACATCGGCTCCGCCGAGGACTTCCTCGCCGCCGTCGACGCCACGATCAAGTACTTCAACGATGGCGACATCGTCGAGGGCACGATCGTCAAGGTCGACCGGGACGAGGTCCTGCTGGACATCGGCTACAAGACCGAGGGCGTCATCCCGTCCCGGGAGCTGTCGATCAAGCACGACGTCGACCCCGGTGAGGTCGTCCAGGTCGGCGACGAGGTCGAGGCCCTGGTCCTCCAGAAGGAGGACAAGGAGGGTCGCCTGATCCTGTCCAAGAAGCGCGCCCAGTACGAGCGCGCCTGGGGCACGATCGAGAAGATCAAGGAGGAGGACGGCGTCGTCACCGGCACCGTCATCGAGGTCGTCAAGGGCGGCCTCATCCTCGACATCGGCCTGCGCGGCTTCCTGCCCGCCTCGCTGGTGGAGATGCGTCGTGTCCGCGACCTCGCGCCCTACGTGGGCAAGGAGATCGAGGCCAAGATCATCGAGCTGGACAAGAACCGCAACAACGTGGTCCTGTCCCGCCGCGCCTGGCTCGAGCAGACCCAGTCCGAGGTCCGCTCCACCTTCCTGCAGACCCTGCAGAAGGGCCAGGTCCGCCCCGGTGTGGTCTCCTCCATCGTCAACTTCGGTGCCTTCGTGGACCTGGGTGGCGTCGACGGTCTGGTGCACGTCTCCGAGCTGTCCTGGAAGCACATCGACCACCCCTCCGAGGTCGTCGAGGTCGGCCAGGAGGTCACCGTCGAGGTGCTGGACGTCGACTTCGACCGCGAGCGGGTCTCGCTGTCGCTGAAGGCGACCCAGGAGGACCCGTGGCAGGCCTTCGCCCGGACCCACGCCATCGGCCAGGTCGTCCCGGGCAAGGTCACCAAGCTGGTGCCGTTCGGTGCGTTCGTGCGCGTCGAGGACGGCATCGAGGGCCTGGTGCACATCTCCGAGCTGGCCGTCCGCCACGTGGAGGTCCCGGAGCAGGTCGTGCAGGTCGGCGACGACGTGTTCGTCAAGGTCATCGACATCGACCTGGACCGCCGCCGGATCTCGCTGTCGCTGAAGCAGGCGAACGAGGGCTTCGACCCGACCTCCGAGGACTTCGACCCGGCGCTGTACGGCATGGCGGCCGAGTACGACGACGAGGGGAACTACAAGTACCCCGAGGGCTTCGACCCGACCACCAACGAGTGGCTCGAGGGCTTCGACGCGCAGCGTGAGGCCTGGGAGGCGCAGTACGCCGAGGCGCACGCTCGCTGGGAGGCCCACCGCAAGCAGGTCCTGGACGCGACCAAGGCTGACGCCGAGGCCGCCGCGGGTGAGGTGGCCGGCTCGTCCTCGAGCTCGTCCGCTTCCACCTCGTCCAGCTCCTACTCC
This sequence comes from Cellulomonas denverensis, assembly GCF_012396125.1. GTDB lineage: Bacteria > Actinomycetota > Actinomycetes > Actinomycetales > Cellulomonadaceae > Cellulomonas > Cellulomonas denverensis. The sequence continues at coordinate 13,197 of NZ_JAAXOX010000002.1, forward strand.
TCGGCCCCGGCCCAGGAGGCCACCGGCACCCTCGCCTCCGACGAGGCGCTGGCGGCTCTCCGGGAGAAGCTGACCGGCAACTGACCGGAACGCACATCACGGTCCGAGGGGCCGGTCACCTGCGGGTGACCGGCCCCTCGGCCGTTCTCCGGACCACGGCGACCCGCTGTCCGACCTGCATGAGAAGATCCTGAGCCGTTCCCCGCTGCCGCAGAGAGGTCCGTCGTGCCCCCGCGCTCCACCCCGCGCCGCCCCGCCACCCTGACCGGTTCGGTGACCCGCCGGTCGGCCCTGCTGCTCGGCCGGGGCATTGCCTCGCAGCCCGGCACCTACGTCCTCGCGATCGGCACCTCGGCCGCGTTCGGCGCCTTCACCGTGGCGGTCAGCCGGGTGCTGGGCTGGGTGACCGACACCGTGGTGGTGCCCGCACTGGACGGCGACGCGGTGGCCCGGGGCCGGATCTGGTGGGCCGGTGGCGCGCTCGCCCTGGTCGCACTGTCCCTGGCGTTGTCGGTGGCCGGTCGCCGGGTGTTCGCCGGGATGGGCGTGTCCGACCAGCAGGCGATGTGGCGGCGGGGCGTGACCCGGCAGTACCTCGCGCTGCCGATGTCCTGGCACCGGCGGCACCCCACCGGCCAGCTGCTGTCGAATGCGTCCTCGGACGTCGAGGCGGCGACCAACGTGTTCAATCCGCTGCCGTTCGCGCTCGGCGTGGTGGTGATGATCGGCGTGGCCGCGGTGGCGCTGTTCACCACCGACCCGTATCTGGCGGTGGCGGCGCTGATCGTGCTGCCGCTGGCCGTGATCGCGAACGTGATCTTCCAGCGGAAGATGTCCCCGGCGGTCACCCGGGCCCAGGAGCTGCGGGCCGAGGTCGCCGACAACGCGCACGAGTCCTTCGAGGCCGCGCTGCTGGTCAAGTCGCTGGGCACCGAGGACCGGGAGGAGCACCGGTTCGCCGAGCACGCCGACCAGCTCCGGGCGGCGAACGTCCGGGTCGGGGTGGTGCGGGCGTACTTCGACCCGGTGATTGACATGCTGCCGAGTCTCGGCTCCCTGCTGGTGCTGGTGGTCGGGGTCTGGCGGGCCCGGACCGGTGCGGTGAACACCGGTGACATCGTGTCCGCGGCCTACCTGCTGACCCTGATGGCGGTGCCGGTGCGGGCCTTCGGCTGGGTGCTGGGCGATCTGCCACGCGCCCTGGTCGGCCAGGAGCGACTGGCCCGGGTGGTGGACGCCGAGGGCGAGCTGCCGCCGGGCACCGCGCCGCTGCCGCGCACCCCCGGCGGGGCCGCCCTGCGGATGACCGGGGTCGGGGTCCAGGTGCCGGGTCCGGCCGGTCCGGTGCCGATCCTGCGGGAGGTGGACGTCGACATCGCCCCGGGCCGGGTGGTTGCGGTGGTCGGGCCGACCGGTGCCGGCAAGACCACGCTGGTCTCCCTGGTGCCGCGGCTGTCCGATCCGACCACCGGCCGGATCGAGGTGGACGGCACCGACGTGCGCGAGCTGGACCCCGGCGACCTGACCGACCAGGTGGTGCTGGTCGGGCAGCAGACCTTCATCTTCGAGGACACCGTGCGCGGCAACGTCACGCTGGCCGACCCGGGCGACTCCGGAGCGCCGAGCGACGACGAGGTGTGGGACGCGCTGCGGCTGGCCCGGGTGGACGGCGTGGTCCGGGCGCTCCCCGGTGGCCTGGACGCGCCACTGGGGGAGCGCGGCTCCAACCTGTCCGGCGGGCAGAGGCAGCGGCTGGCGATCGCCCGGGCGCTGGTCCGCCGGCCCCGGCTGCTGATCCTGGACGACGCGACCAGCGCGGTGGACCCCCGGGTCGAGCGGGACATCCTCACCGGGTTGCGCGACCACACCGGCGGCGCCGGCCCGACCGTGCTGCTGGTGGCCTACCGGATGAGCTCGGTCGCCCTCGCCGACGAGGTGCTGCACCTGGAGTCCGGCCGGGTGGTCGACCACGGCACCCACGGTGAGCTGCTGGAACGTGACCCCGGCTACCGGGCGCTGGCGACCGCCTACGAGGCCGAGTCCGAGCGCCGTGCCCAGGCCCGGGCGGATGCCCTGGACGACGAGGCGACGACCGGAGGGAACCGATGAGCGCCCGGGAGCAGAGCCACACCCTCGGCGACACCGACCAGCTCGGGGTGCTCGGCACCCTGCGCCGCGGCGTGCAGGTCTCGCCGCAGCTGGTGCAGGGGATCGGGATCACCTTCCTGCTGGCGGTGCTGGCGGCCGGCGGCAAGGTCGTGGTGCCGATCGCGGTGCAGCAGACCATCGACACCGGGATCCTGGCCCGCGGTGGCCCGGACCTGGACCGGGTCCTGCTGCTGGCCACCGGGGCGGTGCTCGCGCTGGTGCTGGGCGGTCTGTGCTCGGCCGCGGTCAACATCCGGCTGTTCAAGGCGTCGGAGGCAGGGCTGGCCGAGCTGCGGGTGCGGGCGTTCCGGCACGTGCACGACCTGTCGGTGCTGACCCAGAACACCGAGCGGCGCGGGTCGCTGGTGTCCCGGGTGACCAGCGACGTCGACACCATCTCCCTGTTCGTGCAGTGGGGCGGCATCATGCTGGTCGTCTCGGTGCTGCAGGTCGGCGTCGCCACGGTGCTGATGGCGATCTACTCCTGGCAGCTCGCCCTGCTGGTCTGGCTGTGCTTCCTGCCGCTGGCGATCGCGCTGCACCCGCTGCAGAAGAAGGTGAATGCCGCCTACACCCGGGTCCGGGAACGGGTCGGCGCGATGCTGGGCGCGGTCTCCGAGGCGGTGGTCGGTGCCGAGACGATCCGCGCCTACGGTGTCCAGCGCCGGACCCAGCGCAAGATCGACGCCCGGGTGGCCGACACCCGCAATGCGCAGGTGCGGGCGCAGAACACCGTCTCGCTGGTGTTCTCCTCCGGCGTGCTGGTCGCGAACCTGGTGCTGGCCGCGGTGGTCGTGGTCGGCACCTACCTCGGGATCGGCGGCGGGCTGACCCCCGGCAAGCTGCTGGCCTTCCTGTTCCTGGTCCAGCTGTTCACCGGCCCGGTGCAGCAGGCCACCGAGGTGCTGAACGAACTGCAGAACGCGGTGGCGGGCTGGCGCCGGGTGCTCGGCATCATCGACACCCCGGTGCAGGTCGCCGATCCCGGCCCGGCCGGAGTGCCCTCGCCGCGCGGCCCGGCGCAGGTGGAACTGGACGGGGTGCGCTTCGCCTACCCCGGCGGGCCCACCGTGCTGCACGAGGTCGACCTCACCCTGCCCGCGGGCCGCTCGGTCGCCGTGGTCGGGGCGACCGGCTCCGGCAAGACCACGATCGCCAAGCTGGTCACCCGGCTGATGGACCCGGTGGACGGCAGCGTGCGGCTGGACGGCACCGACCTGCGCCGGATCCGGACCGAGGACCTGCGCCGCCGGGTGGTGATGGTGCCCCAGGAGGGCTTCCTGTTCGACGCGACCCTGGCCGAGAACCTGGCCTACGGGCTGCGCGACGGCGACCGGCCGGACCCAGAAACCCTGCGCTCGGCGCTGGCCGAACTGGGCCTGACCGGGTGGCTGGACGAGCTGTCGGCCGGGCTGGACACCCCGGTCGGCCAGCGCGGCGAGTCGCTGTCCGCGGGGGAGCGCCAGCTGGTCGCGCTGACCCGGGCCTACCTGGCCGACGCCGACCTGCTGGTCCTGGACGAGGCCACCTCCGCGGTGGACCCGGCCACCGAGGTCCGGATCGCCCGGGCGCTGGACTCGCTGACCACCGGCCGGTCCACCATCACCATCGCGCACCGGCTGTCCACCGCCGAGGCCGCCGACCTGGTGGTGGTGGTCGACGCCGGCCGGGTGGTCGAGTTCGGCCCACACGACGCCCTGGTCACCGGCGAGGGCGTCTACGCCTCGATGCACGCGGCCTGGGTCGCGCAGACCCGGTGAACCCGCATGGAAGGATCAGCCCCGTGACCGACAACTCCGCGACACTCGACCCGACCATCGCCGCGCGGCTCAAGCGCGACGACGCCGGACTGGTCGCCGCCGTGATCCAGCAGCACGACACCGGCGAGGTGCTGATGCTCGGCTGGATGGACGACGAGGCCCTGCGACGCACGCTGACCGGCGGGCGCGTGGTGTTCTGGAGCCGGTCGCGCCGGGAGTACTGGCGCAAGGGCGACACCTCGGGGCACGTGCAGTACGTGAAGTCCGTGCAGCTCGACTGCGACGGTGACGCACTGCTGGTGCGGGTGGACCAGGTCGGCGCCGCGTGCCACACCGGCACCCGGACCTGCTTCGAGGCCGGCGGCGACCTGGGCGCGACGATCGGGGAGCGGGCATGACCGCGGCGGAGCAGCCCGTGCAGGTGCCCTGGGGCGAGACCTGGCCGACCGTCGACGGCTTCCGCGGGCTGGCCGCCGAGCGCCGGGTGATCCCGGTGGTGCGCCGCCTGCTCGCCGACGACAGCACCCCGGTCGGGCTCTACCGCACCCTGGCGCAGGGCCGTCCGGGCACCTTCATCCTGGAGTCGGCCGAACAGGACGGGACCTGGTCGCACTGGTCCTTCGTCGGGGTCCGCTCCCGCGCCACCCTGACCGTCCGGGACGGCCGCGCCACCTGGCTGGGCGACGTGCCCGCCGGGGTGCCCACCGACGGTGACGTGCTGGATGTGCTCGGCCGGACGCTCGACGTGCTGCGCACTCCGGAGGTGCCCGGCCTGCCCCCGCTGACCGGCGGCCTGGTCGGCGCCCTGGGCTGGGACATCGTCCGGCACTGGGAGCCGACCCTGCCCGCCGAGGCGCCGGACGAGCTGGACGTGCCGGAGCTGTCGCTGCTGCTGGCCTCCGACCTGGCGGTGACCGATCACCGGGACGGCACCGTGTGGCTGGTGGCGAACGCGATCAACTTCGACGGCACCGACGAGCGGGTGGACGAGGCCTACGCCGACGCGGTCGCTCGGCTGGACGCGATGGAACAGCAGTTGCTGGCCGGGGCCTCCCCGTCGCTGGCCCGGCTGGACGACGACGCCCCGACCCCGGAGCTGGAGTTCCGCACCAGCCGGCCGGACTTCGAGGACGCCGTGCGCACCGGGCAGGTCGCGATCCGGGACGGCGAGGTGTTCCAGGTGGTGATCTCCCAGCGACTCGACCTGGACTGCCCCGCCGAGCCGCTGGACGTGTACCGGGTGCTGCGCACGATCAACCCCAGCCCGTACATGTACTACCTGCAGTTGCAGGACGCCGCCGGGCGGGACTTCGCCGTCGTCGGTTCCAGCCCGGAGACCCTGGTCAAGGTCGCCGACCGGCAGGTGACCACCTTCCCGATCGCCGGTTCCCGCCCGCGCGGTGGTTCGCCGGAGGAGGACCGGCGGCTGCACGACGAACTGCTGGCCGACCCCAAGGAGCGGGCCGAGCACCTGATGCTGGTCGACCTGTCCCGCAACGACCTGGTCAAGGTCTGCGAGCCGGCCACCGTGGAGGTGGCCGAGTTCATGCAGGTGCACCGGTACAGCCACATCATGCACATCTGCTCCACGGTCACCGGTGAGCTGCGCCCCGGGTCGACCGCGTTGCAGACCCTGACCGCGACCTTCCCGGCCGGTACGCTCTCCGGCGCTCCCAAGCCCCGGGCGATCGCCCTGATCGACCAGATCGAACCGGCCCGGCGCGGGATCTACGGCGGCACGGTCGGGTACTTCGACTTCGCCGGGAACATGGACATGGCGATCGCGATCCGGACCGCGCTGATCCGGGACGGCCGGGCCAGCGTCCAGGCCGGGGGCGGGATCGTCGCGGACTCGGTGCCCGCACTGGAGTACGAGGAGTCCCGGAACAAGGCGGCCGCCGCAGTCCGGGCGGTGCAGATCGCTGCCCGGCTGCGCCCGGTGCGCCGGTGAGCCCGGCCCGGCGCGGGCCCTGGGTGCTGCTGCTCCTGGTGCTCGCCGGCCTGACCGGGGCGGTCACGCTGCCCGCCTGGATCACCGGCACCGCCACCGGCCCGGTGATCGGCACCGTCGAGGTCCGGGTGACCGGTGCGGCTGCCGCCCCCGGGGTGATCGGTGCGTCCCTGGTGCTGGCGGCGGCCGCCCTGGCGCTCGGCCTGGTCGGCCGGATCGGTCGCTGGGTGGTCAGCCTGGTGGTCGCCGCAGCCGGGGTCCTGGTGATCGCCGGTGCGGTCACCGCGCGCTCCGGTGCCGAGGACCGGGCGACCCAGGCGGCGGCCGACCTGACCGGCGTCGGCGTGCTGGACGGTGCGGTCGTGGTCGCGCCGTGGCCGTGGGCGGCGGTGGGCCTGGGCGTGCTGACCGTGGTGGCGGCCGTCCTGCTGCTGCGCGCCTCCGCACACTGGGCGGCGCCCTCGTCCCGGCACGAGCGTTCCGGCGCCGAGACTCCGGCGCCGCGGGACGCCACCCCGCCCGACGACGAGCGCGCGACCTGGGACGCGCTGGGCCGGGGCGACGACCCGACCTGATCACCCGGACGGGTACTCCGATGTGCGCGGATGCGCCCGACCGGTAGCCTTGCGCGCAGCCGTGACCCCCATGACCACGACGAATCCTTGCGAGGAGAACCCATGTCGACCCCGAACCAGCCGCAGGACCCGTACCAGCCCGGCGAGGGCGGCGGCGACCAGTACGGTCAGCCCCCGCAGTACGGCGGCACCCCGCAGTACGGCGCCCCGCAGGACCCGGGCGCCGGCTACCCGAACTACCCGTCCGCCCCGACCGGGCAGCCCTACGCGCAGACCCCGATGTACGGCTACCCGAAGAACAACCTGGCCGTGATCTCGCTGGTGCTCGGCATCGTGGGCCTGGTGCTGTGCGGCTTCGTCGCCGGTATCCCCGCGGTGATCGTGGGCAACAACGCCAAGAAGGCCGTCGCCCGCGGCGAGGCGAACAACGGCGGGATGGCGACCGCCGGCATCGTGCTGGGCTGGATCTCGATCGCGTGGGGCATCATCGCCATCATCCTGGGGCTCACCGGGGCCTTCGCCGGGATCCTGGACAGCAGCAGCTACTGAGCCGGATGACGCTCGAGCCGCAGACGCGGGCGACGGCCCCCACCGGGGTCGTCGCCCGTCTGCGTGCTGCCCGGGTGCCGCTGCTGTCCGGCGCCGCGGTCGGCGCCGCCGGACTCGCCCTGGTGCTGCGCGACCCGCACCAGTCCGGCTCCTGGGGCGCCTGCCCGCTGTACCTGCTCACCGGCTGGTACTGCCCGGCCTGCGGTGGCCTGCGTGCCACCCACGACGTCCTCACCGGTGACCTGGCCGGTGCCTGGGCGATGAACCCGGTCTGGGTGCTGCTGATCCCCCTGGTGGTCGGCCTGTGGGCCCGCTGGACGGTGCGCGCCGCTCAGGGCCGTTCCGCGGCCCTCGGACTGCGCGACCGGTGGTACGTGCTCGGGCTGATCCTGCTCGTGCTCTACGGAATCGCCCGGAACGTCCCGGCCTGGGCCGGAGCGCTCGCCCCGCCGGTCTGACGTCCCGCCCGTGCAGGCTTGGCCGCACGCTACGGTGAGCCCCGATCGCGCACCCGGTAGGAGGAGCAGCATGTCCACGCCCCAGGACCCGCAGGACCCCGGAACCGACGGCCGCCCGGCCCCCGACCCGGCGTTCCCGTTCGCGCCGCCCGCGTGGAACCGCCCGGCCACGAGCGGGGACCAGCCGCCCGCCGACGGGGCATCGGACGAGCAGCCGCAGGACGCCGGGACGGCAGCGGATCACGCGCGGTTCGCCCCGCCGCAGGACCGCGCGGGGGAGCCCTCGGCCCCGAGCCCTTCCGCAGAAGCCGCCGCGCCGGCCCCGTACGACCCGCAGGCGCAGGACCCGTATCCCTACGGCCAGCAGCCGTACACCCCGGCACAGCCGGCATCGGACCCGTACGGCTCCTCCGACCCCTACAGCAGCACCGACCCTTACGCCGGCTCCGCCCCGTACGGCTCCACCGGCCCGTACGGCTCCGGGGCCGGGTACGGCGCCCCCGCCCCCTACGGCACGCCCACCCCGTACGGCGACCCGTCCGGCTACGGCCAGCCCGGGCCCCAGCAGCCCGCCTACGGCCAGCCCGGCTACCCCCCGCAGCCGGCGTACGGCCAGCCCGCCGGCTTCGGCCAGCAGCCCGGCTACCCGGCCCAGCCCTGGGCGCCGGTGGTGACCTACCCCCGCAACTCCCTCGGCATCTGGTCCCTGGTGCTCGGCGTGGTCGGTCTGGTGCTGTTCTGGGTGCTCTGCCCGGTGCTGGCCTCCGTCGGCGCGGTGATCACCGGCCATCTCAGCCGGCGGGAGGTGCGGCGGGGCACGGCGAACAACGGCGGGATGGCTCTGGCGGGTCTGATCACCGGGTACATCGGCCTGGGTCTGGGCCTGGTGCTGTTCGGGTACTACTTCATCCAGGGCTTCACGGAGGGCCTGTACGGCTACTGACCCCGGACGTCGGTTAGGGTTGGCGACATTCCGTCAGAAAGGTGCTGGAACACGATGGCCGGTCAGTCGCTGCGTACTGAGAGCCCCCGGGGCGGCGTCGCCGTCACCGCACAGGGTCCGCGGATGGAGGCGCTGCGCCTCCCGCCGGTGGCTCCGCCGACCAACCACGGGCGGACCATCGCCGCGTGGACCGTCACCGTCGTGGTGGTCGCCGGCTTCCTGGTCGCCGCCCTCGCGATGATCTTCTCCCTGGTCTGGCTGTTCTGGGCCGGCCTGGCGGTCTCGGTCGCCGGCGTGATCGCCGGGATCGTGCTGCGGGCGGCCGGGTTCGGCCAGGGCGGGAAGCACACCGGGACGCACGGGCACTGAGCGGCACTGAGCTGCCCACCTGGTGGGCGGCTGGTCGGGGCATTCATCCCGCGGCTCTACGATGGGCGAGCTGCCGAAGTGGGGAGACGTCCGATGGCAACTGTTCTCGACGACATCGTCGCCGGGGTCCGTGAGGATCTGGCCGTGCGCCAGACCGCGACCTCGCTCGACGAACTGAAGGAGCGCGCTTCCCACGTCCCCGGGGCGGTGGACTGTGTGTCCCGGCTGCGGCTGGAGGACGCGGTCACCGTGATCGCCGAGGTCAAGCGGTCCAGCCCGAGCAAGGGCGCGCTGGCCACGATCACCGACCCGGCCGCGCTGGCCGCCGAGTACGAGAAGGGCGGCGCCACCGCCATCTCCGTGCTCACCGAGCAGCGCCGGTTCAAGGGCACCCTGGCCGATCTGGACTCGGTGCGGGCCCGGGTGGACATCCCGGTGCTGCGCAAGGACTTCGTGGTCACGCCGTACCAGGTGTGGGAGGCGCGGGCGCACGGGGCCGACCTGGTGCTGCTGATCGTCGCCGCGCTGGAGCAGACCGTGCTCACCTCCCTGGTGGAGCGGGTGCACTCGCTGGGCATGACCGCCCTGGTCGAGGTGCACGACTCGGAGGAGGTGCTGCGCGCCGTGGACGCCGGTGCCCGGGTGATCGGCGTGAACGCCCGCAACCTCAAGACCCTCGAGGTCGACCGGAACACCTTCAACCAGGTCGCGCCGTCGATCCCGACCGACGTGGTGCGGATCGCCGAGTCCGGCGTGCGCGGCCCACACGACGTGATGGACTACGCCCGGGCCGGCGCCGATGCGGTGCTGGTGGGCGAGGCCCTGGTCACCGACGACGCCCCGCGCCAGTCGGTGGCGGACCTGGTCGCGGCCGGCGCCCATCCGTCGCTGCGTGCCGTCCGGCAGTGAGCCACCGACGCCAGCTCTGAGCACCCCCAGCGAGAGGAACGACGTGCCCGACGCCGCCCCCGGCCGCCCCGAGACCACCCGGACCCCGGCCACCGGCCCGCTCGCCCAGCACGAGGGTCCCTACTTCGGTGACTTCGGCGGGCGCTTTGTCCCGGAGGCGCTGATCGCCGCGCTGGACGAGCTGGAGGACGCCTTCGCCAAGGCCAAGGCCGACCCGGAGTTCGGCGCCGAGCTGGCCCGGCTGCACCGCACCTACACCGGCCGCCCCAGCCCGCTGACCGAGGTCCCGCGGTTCGCCGCGCACGTGGGTGAGGGCGTCCGGGTGTTCCTCAAGCGCGAGGACCTCAACCACACCGGCTCGCACAAGATCAACAACGTGCTGGGCCAGGCGCTGCTGGTGAAGCGGATGGGCAAGACCCGGGTGATCGCCGAGACCGGGGCCGGCCAGCACGGGGTGGCCACCGCCACCGCCGCCGCACTGCTCGGCCTGGACTGCACCGTGTACATGGGCGCGGTGGACGCCGAGCGCCAGGCGCTGAACGTGGCCCGGATGCGCCTGCTCGGCGCCGAGGTGATCCCGGTGGAGATCGGCACCCGCACGCTGAAGGACGCGATCAACGAGGCGCTGCGCGACTGGGTCGCCAACGTCGACACCACCCACTATCTGCTCGGCACCGCCACCGGTCCGCACCCGTTCCCGAGCCTGGTCCGCGACCTGCACTCGATCATCGGCGAGGAGGCCCGGGCCCAGCTCGCCGCGGAGATCGGCCGGCTGCCGGATGCCGCGGTGGCCTGTGTCGGTGGCGGGTCGAACGCGATCGGGCTGTTCAACGCCTTCCTGGACGAGCCGTCGGTCCGGCTCTACGGCTTCGAGGCCGGTGGCGAGGGCATTTCCTCCGGCCGGCACGCCGCGCGGTTCAGCGGCGGGTTCCCGGGCGTGCTGCAGGGCACCAAGTCGTACCTGCTGCAGGACGACGACGGCCAGACCCTGCCCAGCCACTCGGTGTCCGCCGGGCTGGACTACCCCAGCGTCGGCCCGGAGCACGCCTGGCTGCACGACACCGGCCGGGCCAGCTACCTGCCGGTCACCGACGACGAGGCGATGGACGCCTTCCGGATCCTGTGCCACACCGAGGGCATCATCCCGGCGATCGAGTCCTCGCACGCCCTGGCCGGTGCGATCAAGCTCGGCCGGGAGGCGGCGACCTGGCGCGACGACGGCCTGCCGCCGGTGATCCTGATCAACCTGTCCGGCCGTGGCGACAAGGACGTGGCCACCGCCGCCGCCTGGTTCGGTCTGGTGGACAAGAAGCCGGTGGTCGACGCCGACGAGGGAGAGCAGCTGTGACCCGCAGCCGGACCGGTCAGACCCTGGACCGCCTGAAGCAGGACGGCCGGGCCGCGCTGATCGGTTACCTGCCGCTCGGCTACCCGGATGTCGCCGGGTCGGTCGCCGCCGCCCGCACCCTGGTGGACAACGGCGTCGACATCATCGAGCTCGGTCTGCCGTACTCCGACCCGGTGATGGACGGCCCGACCATCCAGCACGCCGTGGACCGCTCGCTGGTGCAGGGCACCCGCGTCCGGGACGTGTTCGGCGCCGTGGAGCAGATCGCCGCCACCGGCGCGCCCACCCTGGTGATGACCTACTGGAACCCGGTGCTGCGCTACGGCGTCGACGCCTTCGCCCGCGACCTGGCGCAGGCCGGGGGAGCCGGGCTGATCACCCCCGACCTGATCCCGGACGAGGGCCAGGACTGGATCGACGCCTCGACCGCCCACGCCCTGGACCGGGTGTTCCTGGTCGCCCCGTCGTCCACCCCGGAACGCCTCGCCATGACCGCCGCGGCCTGCGACGGCTTCGTCTACGCCGCCTCCACGATGGGCGTCACCGGCGAGCGCACCAGTGTCGGCGCCAAGGCCGAGCAGTTGGTCGCCGACACCCGGGCCGCCGGGGCCGAGCGGGTCTGCGTCGGACTCGGCGTGTCCCGCCCGGAGCAGGCCGCCGACATCGCGCGCTACGCGGACGGCGTGATCGTGGGCTCGGCCTTCGTCCGGGCGCTGGACACCGGGCTGGCCGAGCTGGCCTCGGTCGCGGCGGGTCTGGCGGAGGGCGTCCGCGCGGCCCGGTGACCGCGTGACCGCGGTCATCAGGTCTGTGCCGTACAGCGCCCCCCACGCCCTCGCATAGGCTGCACCCCGTGATCCCCGCCGCCCTGCTGCCCGCCAGCATCCCCAGCCCGCCGAACTCGGTCTGGTACCTCGGACCCCTGCCGTTGCGCGCCTACGCCCTGGCGATCCTGGCCGGGATCGTGGTCGCCGCGGTGCTGACCCAGCGGCGGTGGAAGGACCGGGGCGGCGACCCGGACGAGGTGCTGGAGATCGCATTCTGGGCGGTGCCGTTCGGGATCGTCGGCGGGCGGCTGTACCACGTGATCACCAGCCCGGACGCGTACTTCGGTGCCGGCGGCGACCCGTGGAAGGCGTTCGCGATCTGGGAGGGCGGCCTCGGGATCTGGGGGGCGGTGGCCCTGGGTGCGGTGGGCGCGTACATCGGCTGCCGCCGGCTCGGGGTGAGTTTCCCGGTGTTCGCGGACGCGCTGGCGCCGGGGCTGCTGATCGCCCAGGCGATCGGCCGGCTGGGCAACTGGTTCAACCAGGAGCTGTTCGGCGGCCCGACCACGCTGCCGTGGGGGCTGGAGATCGACGCCGCCCACCTGCCCGCCGGGTTCGAGGCCGGGACGCTGTTCCACCCGACGTTCCTGTACGAGATGCTGTGGAACCTGGCCGGGGCGGCGCTGCTGATCTGGCTGGACCGGCGGTTCCGGCTGGGCCACGGCCGGGTGTTCTGGCTGTACGTGCTGATCTACACCAGTGGCCGGTTGTGGATCGAGCTGGTGCGGATCGACGAGGCGCACACCATCGCCGGTCTGCGGGTGAACGTCTGGATGTCGATCATCGTGGGCCTCGGGGCGCTGGTAGCGTTCCTGGTGGTCGGGCGTCGCCATCCCGGACGCGAGACCAGCACCCGCGCCGGGTCCTCGACACCGCAGGACGCCCCGGACGCGACACCAGTACCCGCCCAGGACACCGGGACCCCGGTGGACGAGGCGGACGAGGCACCCGCGGACTCGGAGAACGCGTCCGCCGCGGAGCAGTGATTTCCCCGATCTGAGACGATGTGAGAACTGCCGGTTTCCGGCATGTATCGTCACCCCACCCCGGGCCGATGACGTCCCACCCCCCACATGTTTCGACGTGGCCCGCCCCCGGGCCGTGAGGACGGTGCTGATGCCCGCGTCACCGAGGAACGCCCCGAGCGCAGCCACGGGTCTGTACGACCCCGCGGCAGAGCACGACGCGTGCGGATTCGCCTTCGTGGCGACGCTGCGTGGCACCCCCGGGCGTGACATCGTCGATGCCGGCCTGACCGCACTGCTGAACCTGGACCACCGCGGCGCGGTCGGCGCGGAGGAGAACAGCGGTGACGGCGCCGGCATCCTGACCCAGATCCCGGACGCCTTCCTGCGGGACGTGGTGGACGCGGAGCTGCCGCCGGCCGGCCGGTACGCGATCGGGATGGCCTTCCTGCCGATGGACGAGGCCGAGCGGGCCGCGACCGAGCGCGCGGTGGAGGCGGTCGCCGCCGAGGAGAAGCTGGACGTCCTGGCCTGGCGTGATGTCCAGGTGACCGCGGATCTGGTGGGTCCGAGCGCGCGGGCGTCGATGCCGTTCTTCCGCCAGCTGGTGGTGGCGGACCCGTCCCGGGAGCTGTCCGGGCTGGACCTGGACCGCCGGGCGTTCCGGCTGCGCAAGCGTGCCGAGCGGGAGCTGGGGCTGTACTTCGCCTCGCTGTCCGCCCGGACGCTGGCCTACAAGGGCATGCTGACCACCGGACAGCTGGAGCCGTTCTTCACCGACCTGTCCGACCCGCGGTACGCCAGCGAGATCGCACTGGTGCACTCGCGGTTCTCCACCAACACCTTCCCGTCCTGGCCGCTGGCCCAGCCGCTGCGCCTGATCGCGCACAACGGGGAGATCAACACGGTCAAGGGCAACCGGAACTGGGTCGCCGCCCGGGAGGGCACCCTGCGCAGCGAGGAGCTGGGCGACCTGAACCCGCTGCTGCCGGTGTGTACCCCCGGCGGGTCGGACTCCGCGTCCTTCGACGAGGTGCTGGAGCTGCTGCACCTGTCCGGCCGCAGCCTGCCGCACGCGGTGATGATGATGATCCCGGAGGCGTGGGAGAACCACGCCCAGATGGACCCGGCCCGCCGCGCGTTCTACGAGTACCACGCCACCCTGATGGAGCCCTGGGACGGCCCGGCGGCGATCACCTTCACCGACGGCACCCTGATCGGGTCGGTGCAGGACCGCAACGGCCTGCGCCCGGGCCGGTTCTGGGTGACCGAGGACGGCCTGGTCGTGATGGCCTCCGAGGCCGGGGTGCTGGACCTGGACCCGGCGAGTGTGGTCCGAAAGGGCCGCCTGGAGCCGGGCAAGATGTTCCTGGTCGACACCGGCAAGGGCCGGATCGTCGAGGACGACGAGGTCAAGGCCCAGCTCGCCGCGCAGAAGCCCTACGCGCAGTGGGTGGCGGAGAACTCGGTGTACCTGGACCAGCTGCCGGAGCGTGAGCACATCGCGCACTCGACGGCCAGTGTCCGCCGCCGCCAGCGCGCGTTCGGCTACACCGAGGAGGAGCTGAAGGTCATCCTCACCCCGATGGGGGCGACCGGCGCCGAGCCGCTGGGCGCGATGGGCTCGGACACCCCGGTGGCGGTGCTGTCCGCCCGGCCGCGGCTGCTGTTCGACTACTTCACCCAGATGTTCGCCCAGGTGACCAACCCGCCACTGGACGCGATCCGGGAGGAGTTGGTCACCAGCATCGGCGGGGCGATCGGCCCGGAGCCGAACCTGCTGGAGGATGGCCCGCAGCACGCCCGCAAGCTGGTGCTGGGCTTCCCGGTGCTGGACAACGACGGCCTGGCCAAGATCGTCAAGATCGACCGGGACCCGGCGATGCGCGGGGTGTTCAGCAGCGTGATCGTGCGCGGGCTGTACCCGGTCGCCGGTGGCGGCGAGGCGCTGGAGCACCGGCTGGAGGAGATCTTCGCCGAGGTCGACCAGGCGGTCACCGACGGCGTGAGCTTCATCGTGCTCTCCGACCGGGACGGCGATGCCGACCGGGCGCCGATCCCGTCGCTGCTGCTGTTGTCCGCGGTGCACCACCACCTGCTGCGCCGGCACACCCGCACCCAGGTGTCGCTGGTGGTCGAGGCCGGTGACGTGCGCGAGGTGCACCATGTGGCGCTGCTGATCGGCTACGGCGCGGCCGCGGTGAACCCGTACCTGGCGATGGAGACCGTCGAGGACCTGGCCCGTTCCGGCTTCCTGCCGGACGTCGCGCCGGAGAAGGCGGTCGCCAACCTGATCAAGGCGCTCGGCAAGGGCGTGCTCAAGGTGATGTCGAAGATGGGCATCTCCACGATCGCGTCCTACCGCGGGGCGCAGGTGTTCGAGGCGATCGGCCTGTCGCACGCGCTGGTCGACCGGTACTTCACCGGCACCACCAGCCGGCTGGGCGGGATCGGCCTGGACGTGATCGCCGCCGAGGTGGCCGCCCGGCACGCCGACGCCTACCCGGCCTCCGGCAACCGGCAGCCGCACCGCCGCCTGGCCACCGGTGGTGAGTACCAGTGGCGCCGTGACGGCGAGGACCACCTGTTCGACCCGGAGACGGTGTTCCGGCTGCAGCACTCCACCCGGACCCGGCAGATGGACGTGTTCCGGCAGTACACCCACCGGGTGAACGAGCAGTCCGAGCGGCTGATGACCCTGCGCGGGCTGCTGAAGTTCCGCGACGGGCAGCGGGCGCCGATCCCGGTGGAGGAGGTCGAGCCGGTCGCCGAGATCGTCAAGCGGTTCTCCACCGGCGCGATGTCCTACGGCTCGATCAGCCAGGAGGCGCACGAGACCCTGGCGATCGCGATGAACCAGCTCGGCGCCAAGTCGAACACCGGCGAGGGCGGCGAGGACCCGGAGCGGCTGCACGACCCGGTGCGGCGCTCGGCGATCAAGCAGATCGCCTCCGGGCGGTTCGGCGTGACCAGCGAATACCTGACCTTCGCCGACGACATCCAGATCAAGCTCGCCCAGGGCGCCAAGCCCGGCGAGGGCGGTCAGCTGCCCGGCCCGAAGGTCTACCCGTGGGTGGCGAAGACCCGGCACTCCACGCCGGGCGTGGGCCTGATCTCGCCGCCGCCGCACCACGACATCTACTCGATCGAGGACCTGGCGCAGCTGATCCACGACGCCAAGAACGCCAACCCCTCGGCCCGGATCCACACCAAGCTGGTCTCCGAGTTCGGGGTGGGCACCATCGCCGCCGGGGTGGCCAAGGCGCACTCGGACGTGGTGCTGATCTCCGGCCACGACGGTGGCACCGGCGCCAGCCCGCTGACCTCGCTCAAGCACGCGGGCACCCCGTGGGAGATCGGCCTGGCCGAGACCCAGCAGACCCTGGTGCTGAACGACCTGCGCGACCGGGTGGTGGTGCAGGTCGACGGCCAGCTCAAGACCGGCCGCGACGTGGTGATCGGAGCGCTGCTCGGCGCCGAGGAGTTCGGTTTCGCGACCGCGCCGCTGGTGGTCTCCGGCTGCATCATGATGCGGGTCTGCCACCAGGACACCTGCCCGGTGGGGGTCGCCACCCAGAACCCGGAGCTGCGGGCGCGGTTCACCGGCAAGGCCGAGTTCGTGGTGACCTTCTTCGAGTTCATCGCCCAGGAGGTGCGCGAGATCCTGGCCGAGCTGGGCTTCCGCAGCATCGAGGAGGCGGTGGGCCACGTCGAGCTGCTGGACACCCGCGATGCCGTGGACCACTGGAAGGCGCAGGGCCTGGACCTGGCGCCGGTGCTGGCGGTGCCCGATCCGCTGCCCGGCTCCGCGCTGCACCACGTGCAGGACCAGGACCACGGCCTGGACCGGGCGCTGGACAACCAGTTCATCGCGCTGGCCGGACCGGCGCTGGAGGACGCGCGCCCGGTGACCATCGAGCTGCCGGTGCGCAACGTGAACCGCACGGTCGGCACCATGCTCGGCCACGAGGTCACCAAGCGCTACGGCGGCGCGGGCCTTCCGGACGGCACGATCGACGTCCGGCTGACCGGGTCGGCCGGGCAGTCCTTCGGCGCGTTCCTGCCCAGCGGGATCACCCTGCGGCTGGAGGGCGACGCGAACGACTACGTCGGCAAGGGCCTGTCCGGCGGCCGGATCGTGCTGCGGCCGGACCGCTCGGCGGCGCTGGCCGGCGCGCACAACGTGATCGGCGGCAACGTGATCGGCTACGGCGCGACCTCGGGCGAACTGTTCGCCTCCGGTCTGACCGGTGAGCGGTTCGCGGTGCGCAACTCCGGGGCCACCCTGGTCACCGAAGGGGTCGGCGACCACGGCTGCGAGTACATGACCGGCGGCACCGTGGTGGTGCTCGGCGCCACCGGCCGGAACTTCGCCGCGGGCATGTCCGGCGGGTCGGCCTACGTGCTCGACCTCAAGCCGGAGCGGGTCAACGTGCAGTCGATGGCCGCGGGAGAGCTGGCCCTGGAGCCGCTCACCGACGAGGACGCCGCGCTGGTCGGCGACCTGGTCCGCCGTCATCTGGAGCTGACCGGCTCCCAGGTCGCCGGGGAACTGCTCGGCGGCGACCACACCCTGACCGACGAGGCCCGCGCCCGGTTCACCCGGGTGCAGCCGGTCGAGTACGCCCGGGTCCGGGCCGCGCTCGCCCGGGCGGAGGCCGATGGACTCGACCCCAGCGCCCCGGGCGTGTGGGAGGGCATCTTGGAGGTGGCACGTGGCTGACCCCCGTGGGTTCCTGAAGGTCCGGGAGCGCGAGCTGCCGCCGAACCGCCCGGTGGAGTTGCGCCTGCTGGACTGGCGGGAGGTGCACGAGCACCTGTCGGTCGCCGAGGACAAGCAGTCCGCCACCCTGATCCACCGGCAGGCCGGCCGCTGCATGGACTGTGGCGTGCCGTTCTGCCACAACGGCTGCCCGCTGGGCAACCTGATCCCGGAGTGGAACGACCTGGTCTGGCGCGGGCAGTGGGCGGAGGCGATCGAGCGGCTGCACGCCACCAACAACTTCCCGGAGTTCACCGGCCGGATCTGCCCGGCGCCGTGCGAGTCGGCCTGTGTGCTGGGGATCAACCAGCCGCCGGTGACGATCAAGAACGTCGAGGTCACGATCATCGACGAGGCCTTCGACCGGGGGCTGGTCACCCCGCAGGTGCCGCAGCGCCTGACCGGGCACACCGTCGCGGTGGTCGGCTCCGGCCCGGCCGGCCTGGCCGCCGCCCAGCAGCTGACCCGCGCCGGGCACACCGTCGCGGTCTACGAGCGGGACGACGAGATCGGCGGCCTGCTGCGCTACGGCGTGCCGGACTTCAAGCTGGAGAAGCGGCACATCGACCGCCGGCTGGAGCAGATGACCGCCGAGGGCACCCGGTTCCGGCCGGGCGTGGCGATCGGCACCGACATCACCTGGGCCCAGCTGCGGGCGCGCTACGACGCCGTGGTGGTCGCCACCGGGGCCACCGTCCCGCGCGAGTTGCCGCTGCCCGGTCGCGAGCTGGCCGGCATCCACCCGGCGATGGAGTACCTGCACCAGTCGAACGCACTGGTCGCGGGCAAGGTGGTGGCCGACCCGATCGACGCCGCCGGCAAGCACGTGATCATCATCGGCGGCGGCGACACCGGCTCGGACTGCCTGGGCACCGCCCTGCGGCAGGGGGCGGCCTCGGTCACCACGCTGGCGATCGGCAAGAAGCCGCCGGCCGAGCGCCCGGCGAACCAGCCCTGGCCGACCGACCCGGTGGTCTTCGAGGTGTCCAGCTCGCACGAGGAGGGCGGTGAGCGGGCCTACCTGGCCTCCACCGTCGGCTTCGAGGGCGAGGGCGGGCAGGTCCGGGCGCTGCGCCTGGCCACCACCGAGTACCTGCCGGACGGACGCCGGGTGCCGACCCCGGGCACCGAGCGGGTGATCCCTGCCGACCTGGTGCTGATCGCGATGGGCTTCACCGGCCCGGAGACCGAGCACCTGGTCGAGCAGACCGGGGTCGACCTGACCGCCCGGGGCACCATCCAGCGTGCCGCCGACTTCGCCACCAGCGAGCCGGGGGTGTTCGTGGCCGGGGACGCCGGTCGCGGCCAGTCGCTGATCGTGTGGGCGATCGCCGAGGGCCGGGCCGCCGCCGCCGCGGTCGACCGCTACCTCACCGGTGCCACCGAGCTGCCGGCGCCGGTCACGGCCGGGACGACGGCGCTGCGGGCCTGAGCGGTTCCGCCTGGGGTGCGGGACGTCCGGCCCATCCCGTCGTCCGGTGCGGCACCTAGCGTCACCGTGCATGGCTGACCCGAAGGGCTTCCTCGCCCACCGTGCGCGCGAGACTCCGCCGAACCGGCCCGTGCCGGTGCGGCTGCTGGACTGGGCGGAGGTGCACGGACACCGGGCCGGCCACCCGGACGACGTGGCGCGGGTGCAACGGCAGGCCTCCCGGTGCATGGACTGCGGCGTGCCGTTCTGCCACCACGCCTGCCCGCTCGGTGCGCTGGCGCCGGAGTGGAACGACCTGGCCTGGCGTGGGCAGTGGTCCGAGGCCGCCGAGCGCCTGCACGTCACGCACTCGTTCCCGGAGATCACCGGACGGGTCTGCCCGGCCCTGTGCGAGGCGTCCTGCGTGCTCGGCCTGCACGATGAGGCGGTGACCATCCGCGAGGTGGAGCTGGCGGTCGCCGAGGAGGCGTTCGACCGCGAGCTCGTCGTCCCGCACGTGCCGCAGCGGCTCACCGGGCAGGCCGTCGCCGTGGTCGGCTCCGGGCCGGCCGGGCTCGCGGCCGCGCAGCAGCTGACCCGGGCGGGCCACACGGTGGTGGTGCACGAGCGCGCCGACGCGCCCGGCGGGCTGCTCCGGTACGGCATCCCGGAGTACAAGCTGGAGAAGCGCGTCCTGGACCGCCGGCTGGCGCAGATGCGCGCGGAGGGCACCCGGTTCCGGTGCGGCGTCGAGGTCGGTACGGACCTGACGGGGGAGGAGCTGCGGGCACGGTTCGACGCGGTCCTGGTCTGCGTCGGGTCGACCGTGCCCCGGGACCTGCCGGTGCCGGGCCGTGGCCTGGCGGGTGTGCTCCCGGCGATGGACTACCTGGTGCCGGCCAACCGGGCCGCGCTGGCCGGGGGGACGCCGGTGCCCGGCCAGCCGCTGGCATCCGGGCTGGACGTGGTCGTGATCGGCGGCGGCGACACCGGGGCGGACTGCCTCGGCACCGCGCTGCGCCAGGGTGCCCGGTCCGTCACGCAGCTGGAGATCATGCCCGAGCCCCCGGCGGCGCGGCGCGCGGCCGATCCGTGGCCGGTCTGGCCGCTGCTGCTGCGGGTCTCCTCCGCACACGAGGAGGGTGGTGAGCGGGCGTACGCGGTCACCACCGAGGAGGTGCTCGGCGACGCGGACGGCCGGGTGCGGGCGCTGCGGGTGCGCGACGTCCGGCTGGTGGACGGCCGGCCCGAACCGGTGCCGGGCACGGACCGCGAGCTGCCCGCGCAGCTGGTGCTGCTGGCCCTCGGGTTCACCGGGCCGGAGCCGTCGCCGTTGCTCGAGCAGCTCGGGCTGGTGATCGGCGGGCGCCGCACGGTCGAACGTCACGAGGACTTTGGGACCGAGGTCCCGGGTGTCTACGTCGCGGGGGACGCCGGCCGGGGGCAGTCGCTGGTGGTCTGGGCGGTCGCGGAGGGTCGGGCGGCTGCGTCGGCCGTAGACTCGTACCTGTCTGGCAGCACCGCCCTGCCTGCTCCGGTCACCGCGAGCACCGTGGCGATGCGTCCGTAGACCATCAACCGCGAGCGTTCCAGCAGGCCAGGCCCGCCAGGACGTTCGGTCCGAACCGTCTGTCACGAAAGGCCTAGGCTTCCCCCCATGCGTAGAGCGAAGATCGTCTGCACCATCGGCCCCGCCACGGAGTCCGCCGAGCAGATCCAGGCCCTTGTCGACGCCGGTATGGACGTCGCCCGTATCAACCGGAGCCACGGCGACGCCGAGGCCCACGCGAAGGTGTACGAGAACGTCCGGGCCGCCGCCCAGGCCTCCGGGCGCTCGGTCGCCGTCCTGGTCGACCTGCAGGGCCCGAAGATCCGGCTCGGCCGGTTCGTCGAGGGCAAGCACTACCTCGCCGAGGGCGACACCTTCACCATCACCACCGAGGACGTGCCGGGCACCAAGGAGCTGGTCTCCACCACGCACAAGGGCCTGCCGAACGACGCGCGGGTCGGTGACCCGCTGCTGATCGACGACGGCCGGGTGCTGGTCCGGGTCACCGCGGTCGAGGGCCCCCGGGTCGTCACCCGGGTCGAGGTCGCCGGCCCGGTCTCCAACAACAAGGGCATCAACCTGCCCGGCGTGGCGGTCTCCGTGCCGGCCATGTCCGAGAAGGACACCGAGGACCTGCGCTGGGCGCTGCGGATCGGCGCCGACATCATCGCGCTGTCCTTCGTCCGGAACGCCGCGGACTACGACGACGTCCGCCGGATCATGGAGGAGGAGGGCCGGGTCGTCCCGGTCATCGCCAAGATCGAGAAGCCGCAGGCGGTCGAGAACCTGCCGGAGATCGTCGACGCCTTCGACGGCATCATGGTCGCCCGTGGTGACCTGGGCGTGGAGCTGCCGCTGGAGCAGGTGCCGCTGGTGCAGAAGCGCGCGGTCGAGCTGGCCCGGCGCAACGCCAAGCCGGTCATCGTCGCCACCCAGGTGCTCGAGTCCATGACCAACAACCCGCGACCGACCCGCGCCGAGACCTCCGACTGCGCGAACGCGGTGCTGGACGGTGCCGACGCGGTGATGCTGTCCGGTGAGACCTCGGTCGGCGAGTACCCGATCGAGACCGTGCGCACCATGGCGCGGATCATCGAGGCCACCGAGGAGCTCGGCCGCGAGCGGATCGCCCCGCTGGGCTCGACCCCGCACACCCGCGGTGGCGCGATCACCCGGGCCGCCGCCGAGGTCGGCGAGGTGCTGGGTGTGAAGTACATGGTGACCTTCACCCAGTCCGGTGACTCCGCCCGCCGGATGTCCCGGCTGCGCAGCTCGATCCCGCTGCTGGCCTTCACCCCGGACGAGGCGGTCCGCAACCGGCTGTCGCTGACCTGGGGCACCCAGACCTACCAGGTCCCGCAGGTCCAGCACACCGACGACATGGTGCTTCAGGTCGAGCAGACCCTGCGCGCGCAGGGCCTGGCCGAGCCCGGGGACTACGTCGTGGTCGTGGCCGGTACCCCGGTCGGCGTGGTGGGCTCCACCAACACCGTCGTCGTGCACAAGATCGGCGACGAGCCCTCGGGCCGCATCGCCTGATCCCCGTTCGGTACGAGGGCCCCGTGGCAGTCGCCGCGGGGCCCTCGCCCGTTCCGGGACCACCGGCCCATGGCGCCGGGCGCGGTGAGGTGATGGGGTGGGACCCATGGCCTCCACCACCCGCGCGCTGCGCGTCCTGACCCTCGGCGCGGCCCTGACCGCCGGTTACCTCGTCGCCCGGCAGTGCGCGATCCGGCTCGGCGCCACCCAGGTCGAGCGCTCGGTGGGCCTGCCCGGCGACGAGCTGCTGCCGGAGGCCGACCTGGTGGTGACCCGGGCGATCACGATCCAGGCGCCGGCCGCCGCGGTGTACCCGTGGCTGTTGCAGCTCGGGAAGGGCCGGGCCGGGTTCTACAGCTTCGACGCGCTGGAGAACCTGATCGGCCTGGACATCCACTCCGCGGACCAGATCGTGCCCGAGTGGCAGCAGGTGCAGGTCGGGGACGACGTGCACCTGGCCGACGACCTGGCCCTGGCGATCCGGCGACTGGAGCCGGACTACGCCTTCGTGCTGCACGGCGAGGGACCGGTGCTGCCGGACGAGGACACCCCGCCCTTCGACTTCGTCTGGTCCTTCGTGCTGCGCCCGGGCCCGCTGCCCGGGACCACCCGGCTGGTGGTGCGCGAGCGCTACGGCTACCAGGAGTCCTGGGCCCGGCCGATGGTGGAGGCGACGATCCCGGTCAGCACCCTGATGACCGCCAAGATGCTGCGCGGCATCCGGGACCGGGCCGAGCGGGTCGGCTGACGCGCGCGCTGTCGGGGGTCGGGCCTAGCGTGGTCGGCATGAACGGGATCGACGTGCTGACCGAGGGCTTCGGCCGACTGGACGACCTGGTGCGGACGGCGGTGTCCGGGCTGGGTGACCAGCAGCTCACCGAGCGGATCGGGCCGCAGGCCAACACGGTCGCCTGGCTGGTGTGGCACCTGGCCCGGGAACAGGACGCGCAGGTGGCCGCCCTACGCGGCACCGAGGAGGTCTGGACCGCCGAGGGCTGGGCCGACCGGTTCGGGCTGCCGCTGGACCCGGCGGACAACGGCTACGGCAACACCACGCAGCAGGTCGCCGCGGTCCGCGCACCGGCGGAGCTGCTGATCGGCTACGCCCACGCGGCGACTGCGGCCTCGATCGCCTACCTCGGCACGCTGACCGACGACCAGCTGGACGAGGTGATCGACCCGGGCTGGGACCCGCCGGTGACCCGCGGTGTGCGCCTGGTCAGCGTGCTGGACGACGCCGTGCAGCACGCCGGGCAGGCCGCCTTCGTCCGCGGGGTGCTGCTGAGCGCCTGACGGACGGCAGACTGTCCGGGTGCGCGTCGAACCGGTCAGCCCCGAACAGGTCCGCTCCCGGCTGGTCGACCGGGTGCTCGGCCTCGGTCCGCGCCCGCGGGTGCTGATCGACGGCTGGGCGGTCACCGGCCCGGAGCGGTGGGCGGCCGATCTGGTCGAACCCCTGCGCGCCCTCGGCCGCCCGGTGGTGCTGGTCCGGTCCGCCGACTTCCTGCGCCCGGCCTCGGTGCGCTGGGAGTACGGCCGGGACGACCCGGACGCCCTGCTCGACCTCGCCCTGGACGCCGGCGCCCTGATCCGGGAGGTGCTGGACCCGTGGGAGGCCGGCACCGCCTACCTGCCCGCGCTGTGGGACGCCGAACAGGACCGCTCCGCGCGTCGTCGCCGCGAGCCGGTGCCGGCGGACGGGGTGCTGCTGCTGGCCGGGGAACTGCTGCTCGGCCGCTGGCTGCCCGCCGACCTGAGCGTGCACCTGGCGCTGCGCCCGGACATGCTGGCCCGCCGGCTGCCGCAGCCCGAGCAGTGGCGGCTGGACACCGATCGCCGGTACCGCGCCGAGACCGACCCGGAGGCGGTGGCGGACGTGGTGGTCCGGGTCGATCACCCGGACCGCCCGGGCTGGGTGGTCGAGCGCTGAGTCATCCGGCGCGGGTGAGGCGGCGACCCCCGGTGGCTGGTGCACTCGGCGGACAGCCACCCCAGCGAGTCCGGAGGTTCCGCAATGAGTGCAGTCGACGGCCTGACCACGGTCGAGCAGTGGGAGCAGTACTTCGCCTCGTTCCACGAGCACCTGGCGCCGGTGGCGCACGAGGCCGGGCCCAGCATCACGGTCACCGAGCCGGCCGACACGGTCCATCCGGAGCAGACCGCCTGGGCCCGGCAGATGCCCCGGCGGATCTACGAGCCGGTGCCGGGACGGGTGTACGTCGCACACGGCTTCCAGCTCTGCTCCACCACCATGATCGTCGGCGAGGACGGCGTGATCATCGTGGACCCGGGGGAGTCGGACACCGCGTCGGCGGAGCTGATGGCCGAGTTCCGCCGGTTCACCGACCTGCCGGTCCGGGCGGTGGTCTTCACCCACCGGCACCCCGATCACTGCTACGCGTTGAACGGGCTCGGGATCACCGGCGCGGACGTCGACTCCGGCGCCGTGGAGGTGATCGCGCACGAGTCCTTCGAGCGCTGGCTGATCAACGACGCCGGTCTGGTCGGGCCGATCCTGACCGCGCGGACCAGCCTGGTCACCTACGCCGGCTTCGGCCCGGCCGGGGTGGTGCACGGCGGCCTGGGTCCGGTCGCGCCGCCCGGACCGCGCAGCACCCACCTGCCGACCCGCACGGTCGGGGACACCGCGGAGCTGACCATCGCCGGGGTCCGGATCGTGGCCTTCCACGCCTATGGCGACGCACAGGACGAGATCGACCTGTGGTTGCCCGACCTCCGGCACGTGCACGGCTCGGAGACCATCCAGGGCGAGACCTTCCCGAATCTGTACACCCTGCGCGGCACCGCCTACCGCGACGTGGAGGCGTGGCGGGCCGGGGTGGACACCCTGCTGTCCTATGCCCGCGGCGCCGACACGTACTCCGGGTCGCACATGCGCCCGTGGCGGGGCAACGCCTTCATCGTCGAGCGGATCACCCACTACCGGGACGCGATCCAGTTCCTGCACGACCAGTGCATCCGGCAGATGAACCGCGGTGCCACCCCGGAGGAACTGGTCGAGCTGGTCGCCCGGCGGCTGCCGGACCATCTGCGGGACGACCCGTGGCTGCAGCCCTACTACGGCGCGCCGGAACACTGCGTCCGCGCGATCTATACCGGCACGCTCGGCTGGTTCACCGGTGATGCCACCGAGCTGGCCGCCCCGTTGCACACCGAGCGCGCCCGGCGCTACGTCCAGGCGATCGGTGGGCGGGACGCCGTGCTCGAGCGGGCACGCGAGGCACTGGCCGCCGACGACCCGGGCTGGGCCGCCGAGCTGCTGAGCCACGTGATCCGGGTCGACCGCGAGGACACCGAGGCCCGCGGGCTCAAGGCCGAGGCGCTGCGGACCTGGGGCTACCGGCAGAAGAACATCTACTGGCGCACGATGGCGCTCAGCGGGGCGAACGAGCTGGACGGGACGGTCGACTACTCCCGGAGCTTCGAGTTCCAGCCGCCGGAGGTGCTGCGGGCGATCCCGGCCGCGACCATCGTGGCCGGTCTGCGGGTGCGACTCGATGCCGAGCGTGCCGCCACCGTGCACCGGGTGCTGGCCTGGCGGTTCCCGGACACCGGTGGGTCGGTGGCCCTGGAACTCCGTCGCGGCGTCGCGGTGGTGCACGAACCGGCGCCGGAGCAGGCGGATGCCGAGATCAGCATCGACGCGGCCGCCGTGCAGGACCTGGGCGCGGGGGTGGGCGACCCGGAGCAGGTGCTGCCCCGGGCCGTGCGGGTGAGCGACCCGGACGCGGTGCGCGAGCTGCTCGGCCTGTTCGACCCGGTCGCCACCAGCACCCCGCAGTTGTTGCTGCGCTGAGCTCAGTACAGCTCGACGATGGTCACCACGTCGTCGTCGGCCTCGTACTCGCCGGCCTCGATCAGCTCGTTGGCCCGGGCCAGGTAGCCGCCCAGGCTGTCGGCCAGCGGCGGGTCGAGCTCCGGGTCCTCCGGCCGGACAAACACCTGGCCGGCGGTCCCGGACTCGCCGGGGTCCAGGTCGATCATCAGCGCGTCGCCGTCGGCGGTCATCACCGGGATCCAGTCCGGCGACCAGGTCGCCCACCGGTAGGCCGAGGGCTGCGGGGCCGGGGTGCGGCGGTTGCCGGCGGCCAGCTCGCGGTGGAACCGGATCAGCTCGTCCACCGAGCAGAAGCTCAGGTGGTTGAGCATGCCGTGCACGCCGGAAGGGTCGTCCTGGCCGTTGGCGACCAGCAGCAGCTCGCGCAGCTCCGGCGGGGTGCGGCCGTCCAGCACCTCGTCCAGCCGCTCCAGCTCCTCGGCGGTGGCGGGCGGGTTGAAGGTGGTGGCCGAACCCGGGGCCAGGCGCTCCAGGTGGGCGCGCAGCCGGCGGAACTCGGTGCTGACGTCAGGGGTGCTCACGCCGGGTGAGTATGCCAGCCGGGAACGACGAAGGCGCCCACCCCGCGCGGGGGAGAGCGCCTTCGTGCACCGAGCGGATGACGGGACTCGAACCCGCGACCCTCACCTTGGCAAGGTGATGCTCTACCAACTGAGCCACATCCGCATGTGAACAGCAAAGCCGTTCCGGTCGGAACCGGAACGGCCCTGGCTGGTGGGCGATACTGGGATCGAACCAGTGACCTCTTCCGTGTCAGGGAAGCGCGCTACCGCTGCGCCAATCGCCCAGTGGAACCACTGGAAATACGAGGTGGAGACGGGATTCGAACCCGTGTATACGGCTTTGCAGGCCGCTGCCTCGCCTCTCGGCCACTCCACCCTGAGACCTCAGTCCTCAGCGATCGAGACCGATCGACCAGGAGTGTCTGCCTCCGAGCGGATGACGGGACTCGAACCCGCGACCCTCACCTTGGCAAGGTGATGCTCTACCAACTGAGCCACATCCGCATGCGCCTGCCGTCCGGCCGTTCTGGCCGGGCTGCCCGGTGCGTCCTGAACTGTACGCGAACTTTTGAGTCGTCGTCCAATCCGTCCTGCTCGGGCGGTGTGTCCCGCGTGTTCACCGGGGTGACCGGGGCGTTCGGGCGATCTGGGTCGATACCGTGTGCCGGTGCGAGACGGCGGCTGGGCGCGGATGGGCGGACGGGAACTGCGGGACGTGTGCGAGCACGTGCCGGACGTCGCCGCGGAGCCCGCGCGCCTGCGCACGCCGGGGCACTGGGTGCTGGTCGGCGACTTCGACGGGCCGGTGCGTGCCTGGCGGTTCGCCCGGGCCGGGCAGGTGCGGCCGGCCGCGCACCCCTGGCGCGGGCCGGGGGAGTGGCACAGCTCGCTGGACCGGGAGGCCTACCTCGCGGGGGTGCGGCGGATCCGGGCGGAGATCCGCGCCGGGGAGGTCTACCAGGCGAACCTCTGCCGGGTGCTGTCCGCCGCGCTGCCGCAGGAGCCGGACGCCGCCGCCCTGGCCGACCGGCTGGCCGCGGGCAACCCGGCGCCGTTCGCCGGTGCGATCCAGGTGCCCGGGCAGTGGGTGGTCAGCGCGTCGCCGGAACTGTTCCTGCGGATCGCCGACGGCCGGATCAGCTCGGCGCCGATCAAGGGCACCGCCCGCACCCCGGACGGCCTGACCGACAAGGACCGGTCGGAGAACGTGATGATCGCCGACCTGGTCCGCAACGACCTGCAACGGATCTGCCGGCCGGGCACCGTCACCGTGGAGGACCTGCTCGCGATCGAGCACCACCCCGGACTGGTGCACCTGGTCACCACGGTGTCCGGCGTGCTGGACACCACCGACTGGCGTGCGGTGCTGGCGGCGACCTTCCCGCCCGGATCGGTCTCCGGGGCGCCCAAGTCGTCGGCGCTGCGGATCATCGCCGAGCTGGAGACGGCGCCGCGCGGCCCGTACTGCGGTCTGGTCGGCTGGGCCGAGGTCGGCGAGGACGGGGCGCTCACCGCGGAACTGGCGGTCGGCATCCGGACGTTCTGGTGGGAGGACGGCGTGCTGCGGTTCGGCACCGGCGCCGGGATCACCTGGGGCAGCGAGCCGGAGGCGGAGTGGGCGGAGACCGAGCTCAAGGCGGAACGGCTGATCGGCCTGGCGACGGGGGAACCGGCATGAGGGTGTGGGCGGACGGACGGCTGATCGACCCCGGCGACCCTGTCTACCCGGCGACCGACCCGGTGCCGGTGCACGGCCTGGGCCTGTTCGAGACCTGCGCGGTGGTCGACGGGGTGGTGCTGGACCTGGACCGGCACCTGGCCCGGCTGGCCCGCTCGGCCGACGCCCTCGGGCTGACCGTCGGCGACGTGCGCAGCGGGGTGGACGCGGTGCTCGGTCCCGGGATCGGCCGGGTGCGGATCACGGTGGGATCGCCGCGCGGGCCGGTGGTGGTCGGCGCCGCCCTCGACCCGCGACCGGACCCGGCCGCCCACCGCAGCCGGTGGGTGCGCAACGAGCGGTCGCCGCTGACCGGGCACAAGTCGACCGCCTATGCCGCCGACGCGCTGGCCCTGGCCGACGCCCGGGCGCACGGCGCGGACGAGGCGCTGCTGGCGGACACCCGCGGCCGGCTGTCCGAGGGTGCGACCTCGAACGTCTGGGTGGAGGTGGACGGCGAGGTGCTGACCCCCTCGCTCGCCTGCGGCTGCCTGCCCGGGATCATGCGCGCCCGGGTGCTGGAGTGGTCCGCGGCGGCGGGCCTGCCGGTCCGGGAGGCGGAACTGCCCTGGTCGGTGCTGGACCGGGTGAGCGCGGGCGAGGCCGGCCTGGCGGTCAGCAATGCGCTGCGCGGGCTGGTGCCGGTGGTGGCGCTGGACGGCGTGCCGGTGGCCGGCACACCGGTGCTGGCGCGGGTGCGAGAACTGGTGGAGCGGAGCCGGGTCAGGCGGTGAGCAGGGCCGCGATCAGCGCGGTCAGCTCGCCCTCCATCCGCTCGCTCTCGGTGCCGAGCGGCACCAGGTCCTCGGTCCGGGTCAGGAAGTGCTCCACCGCGTCCGCCGGGGCGGCCAGCAGCGCGGAGCCCTCGATGCCGGTCAGTGAGATCAGCACGAACAGCGGGTCCTCGTCCCGCCAGACCTGCACGTCGCCGTTGCCGGCCGGGTCGTCGGAGTCGGCGAGCATGCCCTGCACCAGCAGGTCACGGCCGATCAGCCACACGGAGGTGGACTGCGGGCTGCTGAACACGGCGCGAACCGTGTAGGGGTCGCCCGCGCGGTAGGACAGCTCGGCGGTCACGGGCAGCACGCTCGCGTCCGAGCTGATCAACTGCATTGCGACCGACTCGACGACGTCGTCACTGTGCTGGGCCATGGCGTCACCCCCCTTCGGTGTTGTTCCATCATTGCAGCCTCGACCGTGCCAGGCCGAGCGCCAGGATGCACTTTCACCCGCTGTGACCTGCGCTTCACCCGGGCCGGTTCCTCAGCCGGTTCCGCGGCCTGCGGATCGGGCGCGAGCGCGGTGAGCTGCGGCGTCGTGACCGGCGGCGCGACCCGATTTGGCGGAAACGGCCACCGGTTCTGTATGGTGGTCCCAGCACCGGGCGATTGGCGCAGTGGTAG
The DNA here is from genome assembly GCF_012396125.1 of Cellulomonas denverensis. GTDB lineage: Bacteria > Actinomycetota > Actinomycetes > Actinomycetales > Cellulomonadaceae > Cellulomonas > Cellulomonas denverensis. The sequence goes on from NZ_JAAXOX010000002.1 coordinate 42,742, forward strand.
CGCGCTTCGTTCACACCGAAGAGGTCACTGGTTCGAACCCAGTATCGCCCACCCGTGCACGACGGCCCCGATCCCGCCCGGATCGGGGCCGTCGTCGTGTCGGCGGCCTCCGGGCCCTGATCGGCCCACCGGTCGGTAGCATCGGGGGTGGCCAGGCGCGCGAGGCGCCCGGTGTACCGATCCCGAGGAGACCCACCCGTGTCCGAGAACCTCACCCTCACCGTCGACGGCAGCCCCACCACCGCCGCGACCGGGACCACGGGGGCTGACCTGTTCTCCGACCGCAAGGACGTGGTGGTGGTGCGGGTCGACGGTGAGCTGTGGGACCTGTCCCGGGTGCTGCCCGACGGCGCCGTGGTCGAGTCGGTGACCATCGACTCCCCGGACGGGCTGGCGGTGCTGCGGCACTCGGCCGCGCATGTGCTCGCCCAGGCGGTGCAGGAGGTCAACCCGAGCGCCAAGCTGGGGATCGGCCCGCCGGTGACCGACGGCTTCTACTACGACTTCGACGTGGAGACCCCGTTCACCCCGGAGGACCTGCGCAAGCTCGAGAAGGTGATGAGCCGGATCGTCAAGGAGGGCCAGACCTTCCGCCGGGTCGAGGTCACCGACGACCAGGCCCGCGAGCTGGAGGCCGGTGAGCCGTACAAGCTGGAGCTGATCGGACTGAAGTCCACCGCGGGCGAGGCTGCCGAGGGCGCGTCGGTCGAGGTCGGCGACGGTGGCCTGACCTTCTACCAGAACGTGCGCGGCGCCGGCCGGGAGTCGGAGACCGTGGTCTGGCAGGACCTGTGCCGAGGCCCGCACCTGCCCAGCACCAAGCTGCTCGGCAACGGCTACCAGCTGACCCGTTCGGCGGCGGCGTACTGGCGCGGCTCGGAGAAGAACCCGCAGCTGCAGCGGATCTACGGCACCGCCTGGCCGACGAAGGACGAGCTCAAGGCGTACCTGGACCGGATCGCCGAGGCCGAGCGCCGCGACCACCGCCGGCTGGGCAACGAGCTGGACCTGTTCTCCTTCCCGGACGAGATCGGTTCCGGCCTGGCGGTGTTCCACCCCAAGGGCGGCATCATCCGGATGGAGATGGAGGAGTACTCCCGGCGCAAGCACGTCGAGGCCGGCTACTCCTTCGTCAACTCCCCGCACATCACCAAGCAGCAGCTGTTCGAGATCTCCGGGCACCTGGACTGGTACGCCGACGGCATGTACCCCCCGATGCAGCTGGACGAGGAGCGGGACGCCGACGGGAACGTCACCAAGCAGGGGCAGAACTACTACCTCAAGCCGATGAACTGCCCGATGCACAACCTGATCTTCGACTCCCGGGGCCGGTCCTACCGGGAGCTGCCGCTGCGGCTGTTCGAGTTCGGCACCGTGTACCGGTACGAGAAGTCCGGTGTGGTGCACGGCATGACCCGGGCCCGCGGCTTCACCCAGGACGACGCGCACATCTACTGCACCCGGGACCAGATGAAGGACGAGCTGACCAGCCTGCTCACCTTCGTGCTGGACCTGCTCAAGGACTACGGCCTGGACGACTTCTACCTGGAGCTGTCCACCAAGAATCCGGAGAAGTTCGTCGGCGACGACGCCACCTGGGAGGAGGCCACCGAGACGCTGCGCCAGGTGGCCACCGAGTCCGGGCTGGACCTGGTGCCGGACCCGGGCGGCGCCGCGTTCTACGGGCCGAAGATCTCGGTGCAGGCCAAGGACGCGATCGGCCGGACCTGGCAGATGTCCACCATCCAGCTCGACTTCAACCTGCCGGAGCGGTTCCAGCTGGAGTACACCGCCCCGGACGGCACCCGGCAGCGGCCGGTGATGATCCACCGGGCGCTGTTCGGGTCGATCGAGCGGTTCTTCGCCGTGCTGACCGAGCACTACGCCGGGGCGTTCCCGGCCTGGCTGGCGCCGGTGCAGGTGCTGGCGGTGCCGGTGGCCGAGGCCTTCGACGACTACCTCGGTGACGTGGTCGCCCAGCTGCGGGCCCAGGGCATCCGCGCCGAGCTGGACCGCTCCGACGACCGGTTCGGCAAGAAGATCCGCAACGCGGCGACCCAGAAGATCCCGTTCGTGCTGATCGCCGGGGGCGAGGACGCCGAGGCCGGGGCGGTGTCCTTCCGGTTCCGGGACGGCTCGCAGGAGAACGGCGTGCCGGTGGCCGACGCGGTGCAGCGGATCGTCACCGCGGTGCGCGAGCACGCCCAGGTCTGATGACGGTCGAGGATGCGGGGGATCTCGCGGGGGTCCCGGACGGCTTCGGCCGGTTGTGGGTGCCGCACCGGATGGCGTACATCGGCGGGGAGAACAAGCCCGCCGATGCCGCCGCCGGTCACGGCTGCCCGTTCTGCCGCGCGCCCGAGCTGTCGGACGAGGACGGCCTGATCGTCGCCCGGGGCCGGACCTCCTACGTGCTGCTCAACCTGTACCCGTACAACGGCGGCCACCTGCTGGTCTGCCCGTACCGGCACGTGGCGGACTACACCGAGCTGGAGCAGGCCGAGGTCGTGGAGATCGCCGATCTGACCCGCACCGCGATGACCGTCCTGCGCGCGGTCTCCGGCCCGGACGGCTTCAACCTGGGCATGAACCAGGGGGCGGTCGCCGGGGCCGGGATCGCCGCGCACCTGCACCAGCACGTCGTCCCGCGCTGGGGCGGCGACGCGAACTTCCTGCCGATCGTCGGCCGGACCCGGGCACTGCCCGAACTGCTCGCGGACACACGGACCCGCCTCGCGGCTGCGTGGCCGGGGGAGGACCACTGATGGACCGCCTGCGGGGCTTCGCCACCCGGATCTTCACCCCGGTGGCCGACCGACTGCTGCGCTGGGGAGTCTCCCCGGACGCGGTGACCATCACCGGCACCGTGATCGTGGTGCTGGCCGCCCTGATCCTGCTGCCCACCGGCCACCTGCTGGCCGGGGGCCTGGTGATCACCGCCTTCGTGCTGACCGACTCCCTGGACGGGGTGATGGCCCGCCGGGCCGGACGGTCGGGCAACTGGGGTGCGTTCCTGGACTCCACCCTGGACCGGTTCGCCGACGCGGCGATCTTCACCGGCCTGGTGCTGTGGTTCGCCGGGCAGGACGGTGCGATCGCCGACTGGGGGCTCGCCCTGGCGCTGGCCTGCCTGGTGCTCGGCTCGATCGTGCCCTACGCCCGCGCCCGGGCCGAGGGGCTGGGGATGACCGCCAAGGTGGGCATCGCCGAACGCGCCGACCGGCTGGTCGCGGTGCTGGTCGCCACGCTGGCGGTCGGTGCCGGGCTGCCGCCGGTGGTGCTGGTCGTGGTGCTCGGGCTGCTGGCGGTCGCCTCCTTCATCACCGTGGTGCAGCGGATGGCCACGGTCCGGCGCCAGGCGGTGTCCGAGTGAAGATCGACGTCGCCCGGCTCTACGCCACCGCCTGGCGGATCACCGGCAAGCTGCCCGACGGCCTGGTGCGCGGGGTGTTCCGGCTGGTCGCGGACGTGGCCTGGCTGCGCCGCGGCGAGGGGGTGCGCCGGCTGGAGGGCAACCTGCGCCGGGTCCGTCCCGAGCTGGACGAGCGCGCGCTGCGCCGGCTGTCGCTGGCCGGGATGCGGTCCTACATGCGGTACTTCGGCGAGGCATTCGCCCTGGTCGGGCTGAGCGAGGACCGGATCGACGCGCGGGTCCGGCTGGCCGGCGACCTGTCCGTGGTGGACCGGATGCGGGACGGGCAGATGGTGGTGATGGCACTCGGGCACCTGGGCAACTGGGACCTGGCCGGCGCCTGGGCCACCCGCAACCTGGGCCGCACGCTCACCGTCGCCGAACGGCTCAAGCCCGAGGCCCTGTTCCAGGAGTTCCTGGCGTTCCGCGAGCGACTCGGGCTGGAGATCATCCCGCTGTCCGGTGGCGGTGGCGGGGTGTTCCGGGAGCTGGTCCGCGGCATCCGGCGGCCCGGCGGCGGGCTGGTGCCGCTGCTGGCCGACCGTGACCTGACCTCCCGCGGTGTGGAGGTGGACCTGTTCGGCGAACGTGCCCGGGTCGCCGCCGGACCGGCCGCACTGGCGATCTCCACCGGTGCGCCGCTGTGCGCCACCTCGATCTGGTACGAGCGGCTGCACGGCGAGCGGCGCCGGGCTGCGGGCGCCGGCTGGGGCATCGTGGTCGAGTTCTCCCCGGTGCTCACCCCCGACCCCGATCTGCCCAAGCCCGAGCGGATCCCGGCCCTGACCCAGCAGTGGGTGGACCAGCTGGCCGAGGGCATCCGCCGGCACCCGCAGGACTGGCACATGCTGCAGCGGGTCTTCATCGCCGACCTGGACCCCGAGCGCTACGCCCGGACCCTGGCGGAGGCGGGGGAGTGAGCGCCCTGGAGGCGCTGCGCAGCGCCGGGCGCCCGCTGCGGGTCGGGATCGTCTGCCCGTACTCCTTCGACGCGCCGGGCGGGGTGCAGTTCCACATCCGGGACCTGGCCGAGGCACTGATCGCCCGCGGGCACACCGTCGGGGTGCTGGCCCCGGCCGACGACGACACTCCGATCCCGGAGTACATGACCTCCGCCGGGCGGGCGGTGCCGGTCCGGTACAACGGGTCGGTCGCCCGGCTGGCCTTCGGGCCGGTCACCGCCGCCCGGGTCCGGCGCTGGCTGGAGGCCGGGCAGTACGACGTGCTGCACCTGCACGAGCCGATGAGCCCGTCGCTGGCCATGCTCGCGCTGTGGATCGCCGACGGGCCGGTGGTGGCGACCTTCCACTCCTCGCAGCAACGGTCCCGGTCGCTGCAGGTGGCCTACCCGCTGGTCCGGCAGTCGCTGGAGAAGATCAGCGCCCGGATCGCGGTGTCCGAGGACGCCCGCCGCACGCTGGTGGACCACCTCGGCGGCGACGCGGTGGTGATCCCGAACGGCGTCTACGTCCAGCACTTCGCCCAGGCGCAGGCCGACCCGCGCTGGACCGGCACCCCGGAGCGGCCGACCGTGGCCTTCCTCGGCCGGCTGGACGAGCCGCGCAAGGGCCTGCCGGTGCTGCTGGCCGCGGTGCCCGCCGTGCGCCGGGCGATCCCGGGAGTCCGGTTCCTGATCGCCGGGCGGGGCGACACCGGCCCCGAGGAGGTCCGCGAGCTGATCGGGGACGACGCCGACGCGGTCGAGTTTCTCGGCGGGGTCAGTGACCAGGAGAAGGCCGCACTGTTCCGCTCGGTGGACGCCTACGTCGCGCCGCAGACCGGTGGGGAGTCCTTCGGGATCGTGCTGGTCGAGGCGATGAGCGCGCACACCCCGGTGGTGGCCAGCGACCTGGGGGCGTTCCGCCGGGTGCTGGACGAGGGCCGGGCCGGTGAGCTGTTCCGCACCGGCGACGGTGACGACCTGGCCCGGGTGCTGACCGCGCTGCTCGGCGACCCCGGGCGGCGGGCCGAGCTGGCTGACCTGGGCTCGGCGGCGGTGATGCGCTACGACTGGTCGACGGTGACGCACCAGATCCTCACCGTGTACGAGATGGCGGTGGAGAGCGGGCACGCGCCGGTGGGCGAGGACCCGTCGTCGGTGCGTGGGCGGTTGCGCCGCTGGCGGGGGGACGAGTCGTGACGACACCCGACGCCCTCGCCCGCTGCGCTCGCGAGCGGGAGGGGACCCCGAGATGACCTGGAGCGAGATCGCCGTCATCGTGGTGGCGGTGGTGCTGCTGATCGTGTGGTGGCTGTGGGTCACCGCGAACCGGATCGACCGGCTGCACCGCAAGGTCGCCGCCTCCCGCGCGGTGGTGGACACCCAGCTGCTGCGGCGGGCGTCGGCCGCCTCCACCCTGTCCGCCTCCGGGCTGCTGGACCCGGTCAGCTCGGTGCTGGTCGGCGAGGCCGCGTGGGCGTCCATCCGGGCCGGCCGGCCGGACACCGAGGGGATCGCCCCGCTGCCCGCTGGGATCGCCGCGCCCGCCCCGGAAGCCGACCGCGGCTCGGTGGAGAGTGAACTGTCCGCCACCCTGCGCGAGGTGCTGGACGACCCGGCCGAGGTCGCCGAGGTGCGCGAGGAACCGGGCGGTGCCGAACTGCTCGATGCCCTGGCCGACGCCTGGTACCGGGTGCAGCTGGCCCGCCGGTTCCACAACGAGGCCGTCGCCCAGGCCCAGCGGATGCGCCGCGGCTTCGCGGTGCGCACCCTGCGACTGGCCGGCCGGGCGCCGATGCCGCAGACCCTGGAACTGGACGACGCCTGGCCGAGCGCGCTGGGCGCCGCCGGGACCCCGCCGGAGTCGTCGGCCGGCTGACGTGCGGACAGCGGCACGGCGCGGACCCGGGCAGGATTACGATGGCCGGACGCAAGCCGCTGACACCCCGATGAACTGCGAGGGCACCGTGACCGACAGCACCACCACCCCCACCAGCAGCGACGCCGTGGTCGGCACCGCCCGGGTGAAGCGCGGCATGGCCGAGATGCTCAAGGGCGGCGTGATCATGGACGTAGTCACCGCCGAGCAGGCCAAGATCGCCGAGGATGCCGGTGCCGTCGCGGTGATGGCCCTGGAGCGGGTGCCGGCCGACATCCGCGCCCAGGGTGGCGTGGCCCGGATGAGCGACCCGGACCTGATCGACGGCATCGTGAACGCGGTGTCCATCCCGGTGATGGCCAAGGCCCGGATCGGGCACTTCGTCGAGGCCCAGGTACTGCAGGCGCTCGGGGTGGACTACATCGACGAGTCCGAGGTGCTCACCCCAGCCGACTACGCCCACCACATCGACAAGTGGCAGTTCACCGTCCCGTTCGTCTGCGGGGCGACCAACCTGGGCGAGGCGCTGCGCCGGATCACCGAGGGCGCGGCGATGATCCGCTCCAAGGGCGAGGCCGGCACCGGTGACGTGTCGAACGCGACCACCCACATGCGCACCCTGCGGGACGAGATCCGCCGGCTGTCCTCGCTGCCGGAGGACGAGCTGTTCCTGGCCGCCAAGGAGCTGCAGGCGCCCTACGAGCTGGTCGCCGAGGTCGCGAAGAACGGCAAGCTCCCGGTGGTGCTGTTCACCGCCGGCGGCATCGCCACCCCCGCGGACGCCGCGATGATGATGCAGCTCGGCGCCGAGGGCGTGTTCGTCGGCTCCGGCATCTTCAAGTCCGGCAACCCGGCCGAGCGTGCCGCCGCGATCGTCAAGGCCACCACCTTCTACGACGACCCGGACGTGATCGCCAACGTCTCCCGCGGCCTGGGCGAGGCGATGGTCGGGATCAACGTCGACGACGTGCCGGTGCCGCACCGCCTGGCCGAGCGCGGCTGGTGAGCCTGCCCGACCCCGGCACCGGCCCGTCGATCCCCGCGGGGACCGGCGGGCCGGTGCCGTTCCCGGGCCTGGGTCCGGAGTGGCTGCCGGGGCCGGGCGGTCTGCCGTTCCGCACCGCCGCCCGGGTGCTGCTGCTGGACGAGGCGGACCGGGTACTGCTGGTCCGCGGGCACGACGTCGACCAGCCGGAGCGCTCCTGGTGGTTCACCGTCGGCGGCGGGCTGGAACCGCAGGAGTCGCCGCGGGACGGCGCGATCCGCGAGGTCCGGGAGGAGACCGGCCTGACCCTGGACCCGTCGGCGCTGGTGGGGCCGGTGCTGACCCGGTCGGCGATCTTCGACTTCGTCGCGCACCGGTGCCGGCAGGACGAGGAGTTCTTCCTGGCCCGGATCCCCGGCGACTCGGTGCTGGCCAGCGACGGCTGGACCGCGCTGGAGGCCTCGGTGCTGGACGAGATGCGCTGGTGGGACCTGGACGAGCTCGCAGGGGTCCGGATCGAGGTGTTCCCGGAAGGACTGCCCGACCTGGTGCGGCCGCTGCTGCGCGGGTGGGACGGTGTGACCCGGCACCTGGGGCTACAGGTGGACTGACCGTACCGGACGGTAACAACAGGAGGTATCGTCGCCGGGTGCCGATCTCGACCTCCCCTGTCACCCGTATGCACCGCTCCGGAATCCGGACCCTGATGGAGCTCGCCATGCGCGACCCGCAGGCGATCCGGCTGGAGATCGGCGAACCCGACGCCACCACCCCGGCGCATGTGGTCGCCGCCGCCTCCCGGGACGCCGCCGCCGGGCACACCGCCTACACCTCCAGCACCGGCGAGCCCGAGCTGCGCGCCGCCCTGGCCGAGAAGGTCTCCCGGGTGAACGGCCTGACCGTCACCCCCGACCAGATCGTGGTCTCGCACGGGGCGATGCACGGCCTGGCGATGGCGATCAACGCGCTGGCCGGACCGGGGGAGCAGATCCTGCTGCCGGACCCGGAATTCCCGAACTGGCGGATGGCCGCGGTCGCCGCCGGGGTCGAGGTCGGCACCTACCCGGCCCGGGCGGAGAACGGCTTCGTGCCGACCCTGGCCGACATCGAGGCGTCGATCACCCCGGCGACCCGGATCATCGTGGTCTGCTCCCCGAACAACCCCACCGGCGCGATGTACCCCGCCGAGCTGTTGGCCGGCGTGGTCGAGCTCGCCCGCCGGCACGACCTGTGGGTGTTCTCCGACGAGTGCTACGAGGCGATCACCTTCGGCGCCCCGCACGTCAGCCCGGCCACCTTCGACACCGACGACCGGGTGGTCACCTTCTTCAGCTTCTCCAAGACCTACGCCATGACCGGCTGGCGGATCGGCTACGCGGTCTCCCGCAACGAGCAGGTGATCGACCTGCTGGGTCAGGTCGCCGAGGCCACGGTCGCCTGCCCGTCCTCGGTCGGTCAGCGGGCCGCCCTGGCCGCGGTCACCGGCCCGCAGGACGAGGTTGCCGCCGCCGTGGACTCCTACCGCGAACGCCGGGACGCCGCCGTCGAGCTGCTCACCACCCGCGGCATCGGCTGCGTCCGGCCCGAGGGTGCGTTCTACCTGATGGTCGACGTCTCCGCCGCCACCACCGACTCCGAGGCCTTCGCCCTGCGCCTGCTGGACGAGCGGCACGTGTCGGTGTCGCCCGGCAGCGCGTTCGGCCCGGGCGGCGAGGGCATGGTCCGGGTGTCGCTGGCGAGCGAGCGCTCGGCGCTGCTGGCCGGGCTCGACCGGCTCGCCGACCTGATCGTGACCTGGTCCGATGTCACGGTCCCGGACGCGGACCTGGCCCCGGGCGCCGGCCCGGACCTGGCCCCGGCCACGGCCTGACCTCACCGCACGAGATCGAGCCAGCGGTGGGTGTGGTTGCGGGGATTCGTAGGATGTCCGGGTGACCGTGACGATCGGCGTGCTGGCCCTGCAGGGCGACGTGCGCGAACACCTGGCCGCCCTGACCGCCTCCGGAGCCGCTGCCGTCCCGGTGCGCCGCCGGGCCGAGTTGGACGCGGTGGACGCCCTGGTGCTGCCGGGCGGGGAGTCGACCACCATCGACAAGCTGCTGCGCGCCTTCGACCTGGACGGGCCGGTGCGGGAGCGACTGGCCGCGGGGATGCCGGCCTACGGTTCCTGCGCCGGGATGATCCTGCTGGCCGACCGGATCGAGGGCGGGATCGACGGTCAGCGCACCCTCGGCGGCCTGGACGTGACCGTCCGGCGGAACGCCTTCGGCCGGCAGGTGGACTCCTTCGAGACCGACGTGCGGATCGACGGGATCCCGGAGTCCGAGGACCGGCCGGTGCACGCGGTGTTCATCCGGGCGCCCTGGGTGCAGGAGGTCGGTCCGGCCGCCACCGCGCTCGCCCGCGTCGAATCCGGGCCGGCCGCCGGTAGGATTGTCGCGGTGCGCCAGGGCTCGTTGCTCGCCACGTCCTTCCATCCGGAGGTGACCGGCGACACGCGGGTGCACCGCTTGTTCGTGGAGATGGTCCGCGAAGCGGCTGCGTCGGTGCGCCCCTGAGGGGACGGTTGCGCGGCAGCGTCGCAGGCGCGGATCCTCAACTCAGACCAGGGATCGAAGGGGTAGGTAACCGATGTCGGGGCACTCCAAGTGGGCCACCACCAAGCACAAGAAGGCGGCAATCGACGCCAAGCGCGGCAAGCTGTTCGCCAAGCTGATCAAGAACATCGAGGTGGCCGCCCGCGTCGGCGGCGGTGACCCCGCGGGCAACCCGACCCTGGTCGACGCCATCCAGAAGGCGAAGAAGTCCTCGGTCCCGAACGACAACATCGACCGCGCGGTCAAGCGTGGCTCCGGTCTGGAGGCCGGCGGCGCCGACTACCAGACGATCATGTACGAGGGCTACGGCCCCGGCGGCATCGCCGTGCTGGTCGAGTGCCTGACCGACAACCGGAACCGTGCCGCCTCCGACGTCCGGGTGGCCTTCACCCGCAACGGTGGCCAGATGGCCGACCCCGGTTCGGTCGCCTACGTGTTCTCCCGCAAGGGTGTCGTGATGGTGCCGGCCGAGGGCACCGACGAGGACACGATCATGGAGGCCGTCCTGGAGGCCGGCGCCGAGGAGGTCACCGCGATGGGTGACTCCTTCGAGGTGCTGAGCGAGGCGACCGACCTGGTCGCGGTGCGCACCGCGCTGCAGGAGGCCGGCATCGACTACGACTCCGCCGACTCGGTGTTCTACCCCTCCACCCAGGTCGAGGTGGACGAGGAGGGCGCCCGCAAGATCCTGCGCCTGATCGACGCGCTCGAGGACTCCGACGACGTGCAGAACGTCTACACCAACTTCGACGCCTCCGACGAGGTGATGGCCGCCCTCGACGAGGAGTGAGCCGCCGACGACGCCCCGCCGCACCCGGTCTGCGGCGGGGCGTCGTCGTGTGTGGGCACCCGGCTGCGACACTGGGCGCATGCGTGTCCTCGGCATCGACCCCGGTCTGACCCGATGCGGCCTGGGCGTCGTGGACGGTCTGTCCGGGCGGCGGGTCCGGATGGTCGCGGTCGGGGTTGCACGCTCCGGGCCGGAGGAGGACATCGACCAGCGGCTGCTGCGGATCGGCGACCAGATCGAGGTGTGGCTGGAGGAGCACGCCCCGGACACGGTCGCGATCGAGCGGATCTTCGCCCACGACAACCTGGACTCGGTGATCGGGGTCGCCCAGGTCACCGGGATCGCGATGCTGGCGGCCGCGCGGCGGCGGATCCCGGTCGCCCTGCACTCGCCGAGCGAGGTGAAGGCGGCGGTCACCGGGAACGGCCGGGCGGACAAGCCCCAGGTGCAGCACATGGTCACCCGCCTGCTCCAGCTCGCCGAGACCCCCAAGCCCGCCGACGCGGCCGACGCCCTGGCGATCGCGATCACGCACCTGTGGCGGCCGGCGGGCGCGGTGGGCGGTCCGCAGCGGGCGCCCGGGTCGATGACCGCCGCCCAGCGCGCCTGGGCCGAGGCCGAGCAGAAGGCCCGCCGGGTGCGCGCCTGACGCTGCGTGTCGTTCGTACACCTGTTCGCACCCGTGGCAGACTGCCCGGCAGTTGTCGATCGTCGAACGGAAGGACCCGGTGTGATCGCCTCGGTGCGCGGGACGGTGCTGACGGTGCGGTTGGATGCCGCGGTGGTCGAGGTCGGTGGGGTCGGGATGCTGGTGCAGGCGACTCCCACGACGCTGGCCGGGCTGCGGGTCGGGCAGGAGACCCGGTTGGCCACCTCGATGGTGGTCCGGGAGGACTCGCTGACCCTGTTCGGCTTCGCGGACGACGACGAGCGCGATGTGTTCGAGGTGGTGCAGTCGGTGTCCGGCGTCGGCCCGCGGCTGGCGCTGGCGATGCTGGCGGTGCACACGCCGGACGGGCTGCGGCGCGCGGTGGCCACCGAGGACCTGGCGGCGCTGAAGCGGGTGCCGGGGATCGGGCAGAAGGGCGCCCAGCGGATCGTGCTGGAGCTCGGTGACCGGCTGGGTGTGCCGGTGAGCGACGGGATCGGCGCCGGCCGGGCCCAGGCGGCGCCGGCGGACCGACGGGACGAGGTGGTCGAGGCACTGGTCGGCCTGGGCTGGAACGTCAAGGTGGCCCAGGACGCGGTGGCCGGGGTGCTCGCCGACACCGAGGGGCCGATCGGCGCCGACGAGGTCGCGGGCGTGCTGCGGGCGGCGCTGCGTGGGTTGGGTGCCGGCCGTGGCTGACGTCGAGCTGCCCGAGGACGACGGGGGAGAGTCCCTGGTCCGGGCGGGCGCGGACGAGCTGGAGCGGGCGGCCGAGGCGGCACTGCGGCCCCGGCACCTGGACGAGTTCGTCGGCCAGGCGGTGGTGCGCGAGCAACTGTCGCTGGTGCTGCAGTCGGCGCTGGCACGCGGGCGCACCCCGGACCACGTGCTGCTGTCCGGTCCGCCCGGACTGGGCAAGACCACGTTGGCGATGATCATCGCGGCCGAGTTGGGCACCTCGCTGCGGGTGACCAGCGGCCCGGCGATCCAGCACGCCGGCGACCTGGCGGCGATCCTGTCCTCCCTGGAGGAGGGCGAGGTGCTGTTCCTGGACGAGATCCACCGGCTGGCCCGTCCGGCGGAGGAACTGCTCTACGTCGCGATGGAGGACTTCCGGGTCGACGTCGTGGTCGGCAAGGGCGCCGGGGCGAGTGCGATCCCGCTGGCGCTGCCACCGTTCACCGTGGTCGGCGCGACCACCCGGGCCGGGCTGCTGCCCGCCCCGCTGCGGGACCGGTTCGGCTTCACCGGGCACCTGGACTTCTACGCCGACCACGAGCTGGAGCGGGTGCTGCTGCGCTCGGCCGGACTGCTCGGCGTGCCGCTGGACGTGGAGGCCGCGTCCGAGATCGCCTCCCGGTCGCGCGGGACCCCGCGGATCGCGAACCGGTTGCTGCGCCGGGTCCGGGACTGGGCGGAGGTGCGCGGCACCGGCGAACTGACGTTGGATGCCGCCCGGGCCGCGCTGGAGGTCTACGAGGTCGACGTGCGCGGCCTGGACCGGCTGGACCGGGCGGTGCTGACCGCGCTGTGCACCCGGTTCGGCGGCGGGCCGGTGGGCCTGACCACCCTCGCGGTGGCGGTCGGCGAGGAGCCAGAGACGGTCGAGACGGTGGCCGAGCCGTTCCTGGTCCGCGAAGGGCTGATCGGTCGCACCCCGCGCGGCCGGGTGGCCACCGCCGAGGGCTGGGCGCACCTGGGGCTGTCCGCGCCGGCGCCCACCGGGACCCTCTTCGGCTGAGCACGGCCCCGCGAGCCGTCCGCCGGGAACCTCGCCCGTCCCGCACTCGTTAGGAGCCCCGGAGCCGTGGCGCCTAGACTGCGGCGGACGTCATTCGTAGGGAGCACCGTGGATCCTCTGATCATCATCCTCGTCATCGGCGTCGCCGCCATGTGGTTCATGTCGCGCCGGGCGCGCAAGCAGCAGCAGGCGGCGGCCAGTTTCCGCGACAACCTGCAGCCCGGCCAGGAGGTCATGACCGGCTCGGGTCTGTTCGGGACCGTCGTGGGCGTCGAGGGTGACGTGGTGACCCTGGAGTCGACCCCGGGCACCGAGACCCGGTGGCTGAAGGCCGCGATCGCCAAGGTCGTGGAGCCGCCGGTCGAGGACGAGGACGAGGACATCGAGGACCCCGAGGATTCGGAGACCGACGAGTTCGACGTCACCGACCGTCCGCTGACCGACGAGGGCACCACCATCGAGCCCTTCGGTGACGAGGACGGCAAGAACAAGAACTGATCCGACCGGGCAAGATCCCGGCGTTCAGCCGGCCGGGGCCCTACCATCCGTACCGCCCGCATTCCGCGGGCGGTACGCGCACGAGAGAAGAAGAGCGTTGGCCCCTCCCACACGCCGCCGGCACAGCCCGGCGCGCCCGCTGATCACGCTGGTGGTCTTGATCGTCGCCGTCTTCGCCGCGCTCTTCGCCGGGACGAAGTGGTCCGACGCGACCTGGACCCCGAAGCTCGCCCTCGACCTCGAGGGTGGCACCCAGCTGATCCTGGCGCCCCGGACCGAGGACAACTCGGCGGTCAGCCAGGCCACGATCCAGCAGGCGATCGAGGTCATCCGGCAGCGGGTGGACTCCTCCGGTGTCGCCGAGGCGGAGATCAGCAGCCAGGGCGGGTCCAACATCGTCGTGGCGCTGCCCGGCAAGCCCAGTGAGGCCACGCTCGACCTGGTGCGCACCTCCGCCCAGATGGAGTTCCGGCCGGTGCTGACCTACGCCGACCCGACGCCGACCGATGACTCCACCGCGGACGCGTCCGCCACCGCCGACCCGTCGGCCGAGGAGACGGTGAGCCCGGACGACGCCGCCACCGCCGAGCCCACCGACGGCGCCACCGCGGAGAACTCGTCGGCCTCCACCGACGCGGTGTTCCAGAACGCGGTCGCCACCTCGCAGGACCAGGCCGTGGTGCGCAACGCCGCCGCCACCGACGACCCGAGCGCCGAGCCGACCGCCGAGGCCACCGACGGCACCGACGCGACCGGCCCCGAGTCGCCGAGCGACACCGACTACTACGTCACCCAGGAGGTGCTGGACGAGTTCAACGCGCTCGACTGCACCGACCCGGACAACCTCACCGGTGGTCAGGACTCCGACCCGGACGCCGCGATGGTCACCTGTGACCCGTCCGGCACGGTGAAGTACATCCTGGGCCCGGTCGAGATCACCGGCGACCACATCTCCAACGCCTCCTCCGGCATGGGCGTGAACTCCCAGGGCGTGTCCACCGGTCAGTGGGTGGTCAACCTGGAGTTCGACAAGACCGGCACCGAGCAGTTCACCGAGGTCACCACCCGGCTGCAGGGCCTGACCTCGCCGCAGAACCAGTTCGCCATCGTGCTGGACGGCCTGGTCATCTCCGCGCCGTCGCTGTCCTCCGGGACGATCATCTCCGACGGCAAGGCGGAGATCTCCGGCTCCTTCACCCGGGAGACGGCGACCACGCTGGCGAACCAGCTGAAGTTCGGCGCGCTGCCGATCTCCTTCGAGGTGCAGTCCGAGGAGCAGATCTCCGCGACCCTGGGCTCCGAGCAGTTGGAGAAGGGCCTGATCGCGGGCCTGATCGGCCTGCTGCTGGTCGTGCTCTACTCGCTGTTCCAGTACCGGGCGCTCGGCTTCGTCACCGTGCTGTCCCTGGTGATCGCGGCGGTGATGACCTACGGGGTGATCACCCTGCTGTCCTGGACCCAGGGGTACCGGCTCTCGCTGCCCGGTGTGGCCGGCCTGATCGTCGCGATCGGTATCACGGCGGACTCGTTCATCGTGTACTTCGAACGCATCCGGGACGAACTGCGTGAGGGCCGCACCCTGGTCGCCGCCGTCGACCGCGGCTGGGAGCGGGCACGCCGCACCATCCTGGCCTCCGACGCGGTGAACTTCCTGGCCGCGATCGTGCTGTACTTCCTGGCCGTCGGCTCGGTGCGCGGGTTCGCGTTCACCCTGGGCCTGACCACGCTGATCGACCTGCTGATCGTGTTCCTGTTCACCCACCCGGTGATGCTGATGATCGCCAAGACCAAGTTCTTCGGCAGTGGTCACCCGCTGTCCGGCCTGGATCCGCGCCGGTTGGGCGCCCCCACCGGAACCCGGTACGTCGGCCGCGGGCGGGTGGCCACCGGCCGCCGCGCCGAGCCCGCCGACGCCGGGCTGTCCAGCGAGAACCCGCTGGTCGCCACCACCGTGGCCGGCGGCACCATCGCCGAGCGCCGCGCCGCGGCCAAGGCGGCCGCCGCGGGGACCACCGGCGCCGAGTCGATCGGCGCCGAGTCCACCGGCGCAGGCTCCACCGGCGCCGGGTCCATGGGCGCCGACGACACCGGTCCCGGCAGTCCCGGGACCGCACCGGACGATCCGGCGCAGGACGGCAGCACCCCGGCCGAGCGCACCGAGGGGAACGACTGATGGCTGTGAACTTCGCCCAGTGGGGCAATGACCTCTACACCGGCCGCCGGTCGTACAACATCGTCGGCCGCCGCCGGCTGTGGTTCCTGATCGGCGGGATCCTGGTGGTCCTGTCGGCGATCCTGCTGATCAAGCCGGGTCTGCAGCCGGGCATCGAGTTCCGCGGTGGCTCCGAGTTCACCGTCTCCAACGTGAGCTCCACCGACCAGCAGCCGGCGATCGATGCGGTCGCGCAGGTGGCCCCGGACGAGGTCCCGCGGGTGACCACCGTCGGGTCCTCCGGCATCCGGGTCCAGACCGCCGAGCTCACCAACGACCAGGTGGAGCAGGTCCGGGTCGCACTGGAGGAGGCCTACGGCGTCACCGACGACGACGTCGCCTCGTCCTACATCGGCCCGACCTGGGGCGCCGACGTGTCCAAGAAGGCCGGCACCTCGCTGGTGGTCTTCCTGGTGCTGCTCGCCGTGGTGATGACCGTGTACTTCCGCAACTGGCGGATGGCGGCGGCGGCGATCATCGCGCTGTTCCACGACATCGCGGTCACCGTGGGCGTCTACGCCGCGGTCGGCTGGGAGGTCACCCCGGCGACCGTGATCGGCTTCCTGACCATCCTGGGCTACTCGGTCTACGACACCGTCGTGGTCTTCGACAAGGTCCGGGAGAACACGGTCGGGGTGACCGAGCAGGGCAAGGCCACCTACGAGGAACGCGCGAACCTGGCGGTCAACCAGACCCTGGTCCGGTCGATCAACACCTCCGTGGTCGCCCTGCTGCCGGTGGCGGCGATCCTGTTCATCGGTGCCTTCGTGCTGGGCGCCGGGACGCTGCGTGACATCGCGCTCGCCCTGTTCATCGGCATGTTCGTCGGCGCGTTCTCCTCGGTCTTCCTGGCCACCCCGCTGGAGGTCGCGTTCCGGCTGCGGGAGAAGCCGATCCGGGAGCACACCGCCAAGGTGCTCGCCGCCCGGTCGGCCGCCGTGGTCGAGGCAGGCGACGACACCGCCACCGCCGACTCGCTCCGGATGACCGGCCAGATCCGTCCGGGGTCCCACCAGGGCACCTCCGCCCAGCCGCGCCGGAAGGGCCGCTGATGACCACCTCGCACCAGGACGAACAACTCGCCGAACGGATCTCCCAGCTGGTCCGGGACGTGCCGGACTACCCGAATGCCGGCGTGATCTTCAAGGACATCACGCCGCTGCTCGCGGATGCCGACACCTTCGCCGCCACGGTCAAGGCGATGGCGCACGCGATCCCGGGCCCGATCGACCTGGTCGCCGGGATGGAGGCGCGTGGCTTCATCGTCGCCGCCCCGGTCGCCCAGGAGCTCGGCGCCGGCTTCGTGCCGATCCGCAAGGCCGGCAAGCTGCCCGGCCCGGTCGCCCGGCGGGAGTACGAGCTGGAGTACGGCACCGCCGCGGTGGAGGTGCACCCCTTCACCGTCCGGCCCGGATCCAGGGTCCTGGTGGTGGACGACGTGCTCGCTACCGGTGGCACCGCGCTGGCGACCATCGAGCTGCTGGAGGAATGCGGCGCCGAGGTCGTGGGGTTGAGCTTCTTGATGGAGCTGACGTTCCTGCCCGGGCGTGAGCGCCTGGCGGGGCATCCGCTCAGTGCGCTGCTGAGTGTGGACTGAGCTGGTCGTAGAATCGTCCGATCGTCCGTCCGGGACGGTGGTGACCGGCCTGGGGCCGAGGGGAGGTGGGTGTCATGGCGGATTCCGTGCGCACGCCTGACGCCCGCGAGACCCCCGCGGTCACCGGTGCCACCGCCCGGGTGCGCCAGCGCCTCGCCCGGTTCGGGCAGGGCCGGGTGCCCGGTCAGACCGCGGCGATCGAGCCGCTGTTGCAGGCGGTGCGGACCAACCACCCCCGGGCCGATCTCGGTCTGATCGAGCGCGCCTACATCACGGCGGAGAAGGCCCACCGCGGGCAGCTGCGCAAGAGCGGTGACCCGTACATCACCCACCCGGTGGCAGTGGCCACGATCCTGGCCGAGCTCGGGATGACCCCGCCGACCCTGGCGGCCGCGCTGCTGCACGACACGGTCGAGGACACCGACTACTCGCTGGATCAGCTGCGCACCGAGTACGGCCCCGAGATCGCCATGCTGGTGGACGGCGTGACCAAGCTGGACAAGGTCACCTACGGCGACGCGGCGCAGGCCGAGACCGTGCGCAAGATGGTCATCGCGATGTCCCGGGACATCCGGGTGCTGGTGATCAAGCTCGCCGACCGGCTGCACAACGCCCGTACCTGGAAGTTCGTCCCGCAGCACAAGGCCGAGGGCAAGGCCCGCGAGACCCTGGAGATCTACGCCCCGCTGGCGCACCGGCTGGGCATGAACACGATTAAGTGGGAGCTGGAGGACCTGTCCTTCGCCACGCTCTACCCGAAGGTGTACGAGGAGATCGTGCACCTGGTGGCCGAGCGCGCCCCGGCCCGCGAGGAGTACCTGGCCACCGTCCGCGAGCAGGTCGGCGGCGACCTGCGCTCGGCGAAGATCAAGGCCACGGTCACCGGCCGGCCGAAGCACTACTACTCGATCTACCAGAAGATGATCGTCCGCGGTCGCGACTTCGCGGACATCTACGACCTGGTGGGCGTGCGGGTCCTGGTGGACACCGTGCGGGACTGCTACGCGGCGCTCGGCACGCTGCACGCGCGATGGAACCCGGTCCCCGGCCGGTTCAAGGACTACATCGCGATGCCGAAGTTCAACCTGTACCAGTCGCTGCACACCACCGTGATCGGCCCCGGCGGCAAGCCGGTGGAGATCCAGATCCGTACCCACGACATGCACCGTCGTGCCGAGTACGGCGTGGCGGCGCACTGGAAGTACAAGGAGAACGCCAAGAACCAGGGCGGCGGCGACGAGCCGGACGGCGCCGACATGACCTGGCTGCGGCAGCTGGTGGACTGGCAGAAGGAGACCGCGGACCCCTCGGAGTTCCTGGACTCGCTGCGGTTCGAGATCGCCGACGGCGAGGTGTACGTCTTCACGCCCAAGGGTGACGTGATGGCGCTGCCTGCCGGTGCGACCCCGGTGGACTTCGCGTACTCGGTGCACACCGAGGTCGGGCACCGGACCATGGGCGCCCGGGTCAACGGCCGACTGGTCCCGCTGGACACCAAGCTGGAGAACGGCGACGTCGTCGAGGTCTTCACCTCCAAGTCGGAGACCGCCGGACCGTCCCGCGACTGGCTCGGCTTCGTCACCAGCCCGCGTGCCCGGAACAAGATCCGGCAGTGGTTCACCAAGGAGCGCCGCGAAGAGGCGATCGAGCACGGCAAGGACTCGATCGCGAAGGCGATGCGCAAGCAG
Source organism: Cellulomonas denverensis (assembly GCF_012396125.1). Classification (GTDB taxonomy): domain Bacteria; phylum Actinomycetota; class Actinomycetes; order Actinomycetales; family Cellulomonadaceae; genus Cellulomonas; species Cellulomonas denverensis. The sequence goes on from NZ_JAAXOX010000002.1 coordinate 61,730, forward strand.
AACCTGCCGATCCAGCGGTTGCTGTCGCACGAGGCCCTGGTCGGCCTGGCGAACGAGATGCGCTACGCGGACGTGTCCGCGCTGTACGCGGCGGTCGGCGAGGGCCAGGTGTCCGCTGCCTCCGTGGTGCAGAAGCTGGTGCAGGCGATGGGCGGCGAGCCCGGCACCGAGGAGGACATCGCCGAGACCGCGCGCCCGGGCCAGACCGCCCGGCGGGTGCGCACCGGCGACCCGGGTGTCGTGGTCAAGGGCGTCGACGACATCTGGGTGAAGCTCGCCAAGTGCTGCACCCCGGTGCCCGGCGACGACATCGTCGGCTTCATCACCCGCGGTGACGGGGTCAGCGTGCACCGGTCGGACTGCATCAACGTCGGCCAGTTGCGCCAGCAGCCCGAGCGCATGGTGGACGTCGAGTGGAGCCAGGGCACCGGTGGGCTGTTCCTGGTCCAGATCCAGGTCGAGGCGCTGGACCGGTCCCGGCTGCTGTCGGACATCACCCGGGTGCTCTCGGACAGTCACGTCAACATCCTCTCCGCGTCGGTGTCGACCTCCCGGGACCGGGTGGCGATGTCGCGCTTCGTCTTCGAGATGGCCGAGCCCTCGCACCTGGCCTCGGTGCTGGCCGCGGTCCGCAAGGTCGAGGGCGTCTTCGACGTGTACCGGATCACCGGCGCGAAGGCGGATCACCAGCCCGTCGGCGGCTGATCCGGCGTCCGGGTCAGCCGAGCCGGCGCAGGGCCTCGCGCAGGGTCCGGTCGCCCCGGACCACCCCGCGCTGACGTCCGAGCCCCGCCACCCGGTTGAGGGCCGCCTGCAGGTCGACTCCCTGGCCGGCCAGCCGCAGGAGCCGGGGGAGTGCCGCCACCGGCTCGGTGAAGCAGGCCAGGTCCACCGCAGTGCGCAGCGGGGTGGTGACCGGCACGCCGGCGATCTCGGTCCGGTCCCGCGCGGGCAGGACGTTCTGGTGCAGGATCCGGCCGGGCAGGTTCCGTGGCCGGTGCGCCCCCGGTGGTGAGATCAGGGCGAGCGCGGTCGGCCCGGCATCGCCGACGTGGATCCAGTACGCGGTGGCGCCGCCGAGCAGCCAGCCGCGGGGGAGCAGCCCGTGCAGGGCGGCGGCCCGGTGTGCCGGGGTGGGGCGGCGGCGCACCGGCATCGCCACCCCGGGGGCGACGACCCGCAGCGCACCCTCGTGGACGAGGATCTGCCAGGCGATCGGGTCGAGGTCGGTGGGCCGGAACAGGCCGTCATCGCGGGCGGCGGGCCTCAGGGGCGGGGGCATCGTGGTCACTGACATGGCTCCACCCTGCGCCGGTCGGCGGGCGGTGCCCAGCCCCTCGGACGGATCTGGGGACAACCTGCGGTCCAGTGCCGGCTGTGGACAGACGAAGGGCCCGGAACGTCGCCGTTCCGGGCCCTTCGGTGGCGGAATCAGCCGCGCGACTCGTTCGCGGCCCGCTGCACCTGCTCCAGCCACGAGCGCCGGGCGTCCAGGGCGGCCTGCGCCTCCTTGATCTTGCGCTCGTTGCCGGCGGCCTTGGCGGCGGACAGGTCGTCCTCGAGCTGGGCGATCGCCTGCTCCAGCTGCGCGGCCGCCCCCTCGGCGCGGGCCCGGGTCTCCGGGTTGGTGCGCCGCCACTCGGTCTGCTCGGCGTCGCGGATCTTGCTCTCCACGGCGCGCAGGCGACCCTCGACCCGCTGGATGTCGGCCCGCGGCACCTTGCCCGCCGCCTCCCACCGATCCTGGATCGAGCGGATCTTCTGCTTGGCGGCGGACAGCCCGGCGGACACGTCGATCGCCTCGGCCTCGACGAGCAGGGCCTCCTTGACCTCCAGGTTCGCCCGGTACTCCTCGTCGATCGCGGCGTTCAGGGCGTCCCGGGCCTGGAAGAAGGCATCCTGGGCGGCACGGAACCGGGCCCACAGCGCGTCGTCGTCCTGGCGGGACGCCCGGCCGGCGGCCTTCCAGCGCGTCATCAGGTCGCGGAACTTCCCGGCGGTCGGACCCCAGTCGGTGCTGCCGGACAGCGCCTCGGCCTCCTGGACCAGCTGTTCCTTGGCCGTCTTCGCCGAGGCGTTGCGGGTCTCCAGCTCGGCGAAGTAGTGCCGCCGCTCACGGTCGAAGGTGGTCCGGGCGTGGCTGAACCGCTTCCACAGCGCTTCCTCGGTCGGGCGGTCGATGCGCGGGCCGGAGCGCTGCGCGTCCTTCCACTCGTCCAGCAGGGCGCGGAGCTGCTCGCCGGCGGGACGCCACTGCATCCGTGCCGGGTCGGTGGCGGCGATCTTCTCCGCCTTCTCCACGATGGAAGTGCGGGCCTCGATCGCGACCTGCTTGGCGGCGGCACGCTCGGCCTCCACCTGGGCGCGCCGCTCGGCGGCCACGCCGCGCAGCGCATCCAGCCGGTCGCGCAGACCCGCCAGGTCGCCCACCGCGGCGGGCTCGCTCAGCTCCTCGGTCAGCCGGGTCAGGGTCTGGTCGATCTCCTTGACCGCCAGATCGGTCGCCTGCAGCCGGGCCTCGAAGACCGCGACCTTCGCCTGCAGGTCCAGGAACCGGCGGACGTACAGGCTCAGGGCCTCCTCCGCCGTGGCACCGGGGAACTGGCCGACCGGGCGCTCGCCCGCGGACTCGCGCACGTAGACCGTGCCCTCGTCGTCGACCCGGCCGAACTCGGCCGCGGCCTTCGCCTCCGCCGAGTCGTCCGGGGCGGGGGTCGGGGCCACCGGGGTGGTGGGTGCCGCGGCCGGGCCACCCGAGCGGGGCGCACCCGGGCGGGGACGCAGGGCGCTGGGCTTGGGGGCACGCGGCCGGGGGGTGGTGGCCGGGGTCGGCGCCGGGGCGGGGGCAGCGGCGGGCTGAGCGGCCTCGTCCATCGCGGGAGCGCTGTCGCTGTCGGCCGCGGACGCGTCCCCAGCGTCGGTCGCCGTGGCTTCCGCCTCCGCGACCCCACCCTCCGCGGCGTCCACCGTGGTCGCGTCCGTGGCGTCCGCGGCGTCCACGGCCTCGGCAGCAGAACCGTCGGTCGCGGCGTCACCGGCGGACGCCTCGGCGGCGGCGTCCTCCGCGGCGGCGGTCGAGTCGCCGGTGGCGTCAGCCACGCTCTCGGCGGCAGGAGTCAGGTCCTCGGCCTCGGCGGTCGGCTCTGCAGCCGTCTCCTCGGTCGCAACGCCTTCTGCGGCGACCTCGTCAGCAGCAGCCTCGCCGGCGACCTCCCCGGGCGCAGCGGCCCCGGTGTTCGTCGTCTGCTCGGCCGCGCCCTCGGTGTCGGTGGGCGGGGTGGTGGCGTTCTCGGTGCCGGGCTGGTCGGCGGGGGTCTCGGTCACTGGGTCTCCACTCCCTCGATGGTGACGCGGTTCGCGGGCTGGCCGTCGGTGGCCCCGTCCGCGACACCCGCGTCAGCGATGGCCTGGATCACGTCGAGTCCCGATGTGACCTGGCCGAACACGGTGTACCCGCCGCCGTCTGTCGGCAGCTCGGTGTCTTCGTACACGATGAAGAACTGCGACCCCTGGCTGTCCTCCTCCGAGGACCGGGCCATCGCGATGGTGCCCGCGGGGTAGATGCCGTCGGCCGGGGCGTTCTCCACCGGGCCGAAGGTGTAGCCGGGGCCGCCGGTGCCGGTGGCGGTCGGGTCGCCGCACTGCAGCACGAACAGGCCGTCGGTGGTGAGCCGGTGGCAGTCGGTGCCGTCGAAGTAGCCCTCCTGCGCCAGGGTCACGAAGTTCGCGACCGCCTGGGGGGCGGCCTGGCCGTCCAACTCGATGCCGACCTCGCCGGTGTTGAGCGCGATGGTGCCGGTCCAGGTGCGGTCCTCGGCGACGGCGGGGTCGGGGACCTCGCCGCCGTTGCCGGTGCGGGCCTCGCCGCCGATGGTCTCGGCGGAGCTGGTCGGGCTGGGGGTGTCGGTGGCGTTCGCGGTGGCGCCGGAGTCGTCGCGGCCGAGCAGGACGACGGTGGTCACGCCGATGCCGAGCACCAGGACGGCGGCGACGACCCCGGCGATGACCCGCTGCCGGCGGCGCTGTGCCCGCTTGGCCGCCTGGCGCTGCTGCCACTTCTCGTACCGGCGGCGTTCGTACTCGCGCTCGCGCTTGCTGGACGGCACGGACACTCCCTGGGCTCGACGCTCGCGCGCGGGCAGTCCCGCGCCAGCGGACAGTCTAGGCGGGCGCGTGCCCAAGACCGGCACTCCGCGGCTGGTCGGGGCGTCTGCCGGTGGTGGTCGCGGGCCGATACCGTGGGCAGATGCGCATCCTCACGCTCACCGCGCCGGTGTTCGGTGCCTGCTGCTACCTGATCGTGGCCGACGACGGCGACACCGTGGTGGTGGACGCCGGGGGCGGGGTGGCACCGTCGGTGGCCCGGGTGGTCGAGGAGGACCGGCTGCGGATCACCGGGGTGCTGGCGACCCACGGGCACGCCGACCACGTCTGGGACGCCGGCCGGGTCGCCAATGCCGCGGGGGTGCCGCTGACGGTGCACGCCCGGGACGCCTATCGGCTGGACGACCCCTTGGAGTCACTGGGTGGCGTGCGGTCCGGGGTGCATGCCGCACTGGAGTCGATGGGCATGTCGGCCACCTGGCGGCCGCCGGCGGGACGGGAGCTGATCGGCGCCGGGGAGGACGGCGAGCGCACCGCGGACGCCGAGCTGGTGTTCGGCTCGGTCCGGCTGGTCGCCCGGCACGCGCCCGGGCACACCGAGGGGTCCACGCTGTACCTGGTGGGCGAGGACGCGGTGTGCACCGGCGACGTGCTGTTCCGCGGCACGATCGGGCGCACCGACCTGCCCGGTGGTGACACCGCGGTGATGGGACGCACGCTGCGCGAGGTGGTGGCCCGGCTGCCGCGGGACGCCGCCGTACTGCCCGGACACGGCCCGTCCGGGACGGTGTCCGAGGAGCTGGCGACCAATCCGTTCCTGGCCGACCTGGCAGGATGACCCGCATGGCACGCCCCACCCCCCTGTCCGGTTTCCCCGAGTGGCTCCCCGACGGCCGGATCGTCGAACAGCATGTCCTGGACACCCTGCGCCGCACCTTTGAGCTGCACGGCTTCGCCGGGATCGAGACCCGGGCCGTCGAGCCGCTGGACCAGTTGCTGCGCAAGGGGGAGACCTCCAAGGAGGTCTACGTGCTGCGCCGGTTGCAGGAGGAGGGCGAGGACGGCGGCAAGGACTCCCGGCTCGGGCTGCACTTCGACCTGACGGTGCCCTTCGCCCGGTACGTGCTGGAGAACGCCGGCCACCTGGCGTTCCCGTTCCAGCGCTACCAGATCCAGAAGGTGTGGCGCGGTGAGCGTCCCCAGGACGGCCGGTTCCGCGAGTTCGTGCAGGCGGACATCGATGTGGTCGGCGCCGGTGACCTGCCGTACCACTACGAGGTCGACCTGCCGCTGGTGATGGCCGAGGCACTGGGTGCGCTGCGCGGGATCGGGGTGCCGGAGGTCCGGATCCTGGTGAACAACCGCCGGGTGGCCGAGGGCTTCTACCGCGGGATCGGGCTGGACGACGTCGAGGCGGTGCTGCGCAGCATCGACAAGCTGGACAAGATCGGCCCGGAGAAGGTCGCCGCGCTGCTGGTCGCCGAGGCCGGTGCCACCGAGACCCAGGCCCGGGCCTGCCTCGACCTGGCGGCGATCTCCGGCTCGGACGCCACGGTGATCGACCGGGTGCGGGCGCTGGCGGCGAGCCACGGCGTCGACTCGGAGCTGATGGAGCAGGGCCTGTCCGAGCTGGGGCAACTGATCGAGGCGGCCGCGGTCCGGGCGCCGGGTGTCGTGGTCGCCGACCTCAAGATCGCCCGCGGGCTGGACTACTACACCGGGTCGGTCTACGAGACGGTGCTGGTCGGTCACGAGCAGCTGGGGTCGATCTGCTCCGGCGGCCGCTACGACACGCTGGCCTCCGACGGGGCGAACACCTACCCGGGCGTCGGGCTGTCCATCGGCGTCTCCCGGCTGGTGTCCCGGCTGATCTCCGCCGGGCTGGTCACCGCGACCCGGTCGGTGCCCGCGGCGGTGCTGGTCGCGGTGGCGAACGAGGACACCCGGCCGGCCTCCGACGCGGTGGCCACGGCGCTGCGCTCCCGGGGCATCCCGGTGGAGGTGGCGCCGACGGCGGCCAAGTTCGGCAAGCAGATCAAGCACGCCGACCGGCGCGGGATCCCGTTCGTCTGGTTCCCCGGTGCGGACGGGCCGGACCAGGTCAAGGACATCCGCTCCGGCGAGCAGGTCGACGCGGACGCCGCGACCTGGGCCCCGTCGGACGAGGACCGCTGGCCCCGGGTGGTGCCGGCGGCCGGTTGAGGCACGCAGCACGAAGGCCGGTCCCCGTCGTGGGGGACCGGCCTTCGTGCGTCCCGGCTCAGTTCAGGGCGGCGACCGCCGCGTTCAGCGTGGTGGCGTACAGCGCCCAGGCCAGGTACGGCCCGAGCAGCCACGCCGCCCGCGGGTGCACCCGGTGGAAGGCGACGATCGTGGCGACCAGGGCGACCTCCAGCAGCAGGATGATCACCAGCCCCGGGCCCAGCAGCTCCGCACCGAAGAACACCGGCGTCCACGCGGCGTTGAGCGCGAGCTGCACGCCGTAGAGCACCAGCGGCAACCGCGCAGCCCGGCCCGGCACGTCCCGCCACACCCACCAGGCGGCGACGGCCATCAGCACGTAGAGCACCGTCCACACCGGGGCGAACACCCAGTTCGGCGGGATCCAGTCCGGCTTCGCGGCGTCGGCGTACCAGCCGTGCACCCCCGAGGTCGAGGCGATCGACCCACCCCCGGCGACCAGCGCGTTGATCACCAGCAGCAGCACCAGCACCGGCCAGGTGCGGCGGCGGGTCTCGGAGACGGGGCGGTCGGCGGTGGCGGCGGTGGTCATACCCCACCGTCCGCCGGGCCCGGCCCGCCGGCAACCGGAGCCGGATGAGTGCGGAGAAGCTGTCGCCCGAACCGCCCAGAACGTCGCACCTTGTCCGCATTCGTCGCACGATCGAACATGTGTTCGAATGGGCGCATGCGATGGGACGGGCAGAAGGTGGCGGCGGAGCAGACGCTCCCCGGGCTGGCGATGGCCGGCCACCAGCGGTCGGTGCGCACGCCGGAGTTCGCCGGGGTGACCTTCCACGAGGTGCACGCCAAATCGGCGCTGAACAAGGTGCACGACACCAGCGACGTGCCGTTCCGGTGGACGGTCAACCCGATGCGCGGCTGCCTGCACGCCTGCACGTACTGCTTCGCCCGGCCCACCCACGAGTACCTCGGCCTGGACGCCGGCACCGACTTCGAGACCCAGATCGTGGTCAAGACCAACATCGTCGAGGTCCTCACCGCGGAGCTGCGCCGCCGGTCCTGGACGCACGAGCTGGTCGCCCTCGGCACCAACACGGACCCGTACCAGCGGGCCGAGGGCCGGTACGCGCTGATGCCCGGGATCATCCGCGCGCTCGGCGAGTCCGGCACGCCGCTGTCGGTGCTGACCAAGGGCACCCTGCTGCGCCGCGACCTGCCGCTGCTGGCCGAGGTCGGGTCGCAGGTGCCGGTCTCCCTGGCGGTGTCGCTGGCGATCGGGGACGAGGAGCTCCAGCAGGCGATGGAACCGGGTACCCCGACCCCGCGCGCCCGGCTGGGCCTGATCCGGGCCGCCCGGGAGGCCGGGCTGGAGTGCGGGGTGCTGGTCGCCCCGATCATGCCGTGGCTGACCGACGGCACCGCACACCTGGACGAGCTGTTCCGGGCGCTCGCCGACGCCGGGGCGAGCTGGGTCACCACCATCCCGCTGCACCTGCGCGGCCCGGTGCACCCGATGATGATGCGCTGGCTCGCGGAACACCGGCCGGCCCTGGTGGCCAAGTACCGGCGGCTGTACGGGACCGGCGCCTACGTCCCGGCGGAGTACCGGCGCTGGCTGAGCGACCGGGTGCGACCGCTGCGCGCCCGGCACGGGCTCGGTCGGCCGCCGGAGGGGGAGACCACCTTCGGGCGGTGGCGGCGCGGGGCGCTCGCGGTGCCCGAGGCCGTCCAGCCGGCCCCGGCGCAGACGGGGGTGCAGCAGCCCGCACTGTTCTGACCGGCCTGCCGATCGGCTCGGCGGCGATAGACTCGCGCGGGTCGCCGTCATGGCGGCTCCGACCCCACCCCGAGAGGACTACCCGTGCTGCGCACCCACACCGCCGGCTCGCTGCGGGCCGAGCACATCGGCTCCACCGTCACCCTGACCGGGTGGGTGGATCGTCGCCGGGATCACGGTGGGGTGGCGTTCGTCGATCTGCGGGACGCCTCGGGCATCGCCCAGGTCGTGATCCGGGACGAGGCGGTGGCGCACGGGCTGCGCGCGGAGTACGTGCTGCAGGTGACCGGCGAGGTCGGCCGCCGCCCGGAGGGCAACGAGAACACCTCGCTGGCCACCGGTGAGGTCGAGGTCGTCGCCACCGACGTGGTGGTGCTGAACGAGGCCGCGCCGCTGCCGTTCCAGGTGTCCACCGCCCTGGACGAGCCGGTCGGCGAGGAGGCGCGGCTGCGCTACCGGTACCTCGACCTGCGGCGGCCCGCCCCCGCGCACGCGATCCGGCTGCGGGCGAAGGCCAACCAGGCCGCCCGCACGGTGCTGGATGCCGAGGAGTTCGTCGAGGTCGAGACCCCGACCCTGACCCGGTCCACCCCGGAGGGCGCCCGCGACTTCGTGGTGCCGGCCCGCCTGGCGCCGGGCAGCTGGTACGCGCTGCCGCAGTCGCCGCAGCTGTTCAAGCAGCTGCTGATGGTCGGTGGCCTGGAGCGGTACTACCAGCTGGCCCGCTGCTACCGCGACGAGGACTTCCGCGCCGACCGGCAGCCGGAGTTCACCCAGCTCGACGTGGAGATGAGCTTCGTCGACCAGGAGGACGTGATCGCCCTCGGCGAGAAGATCCTGGTCGCGCTCTGGGACCTGATCGACTACCGGATCCCGACCCCGATCGCCCGGATGACCTACGCGGACGCGATGCGGCTGTACGGCACCGACAAGCCCGACCTGCGGTTCGGCCTGGAGCTGGTCGAGCTGACCGAGTTCTTCTCCGACACCCCGTTCCGGGTGTTCCAGGCGCCGTACGTCGGCGCGGTGGTGCAGCCCGGCGGCGCGGCGACTCCCCGTCGTGGCTTCGATGCCTGGCAGGAGTGGGCCAAGCAGCGTGGCGCCAAGGGCCTGGCCTACGTCACGGTCGGCGAGGACGGCACCCTCGGTGGGCCGGTGGCCAAGAACATCTCCGAGGCCGAGCGCGAGGGCCTGGTCGCCGCGGTCGGCGCCCAGCCCGGTGACGCGGTGTTCTTCGCCGCCGGGAAGGCCACCGAGGCGCGGGCACTGCTCGGTGCCGCCCGGCTGGAGATCGGCAAGCGCGGCGGCCTGATCGACGAGGACGCCTGGTCCTTCGTCTGGGTGGTCGACGCGCCGCTGTTCAAGCCGACCGGCGAGGACGACGACGTGGCGGTCGGCGAGGGTGCCTGGACCGCCGTGCACCACGCCTTCACCAGCCCGACGCCGGAGTGGATCGACCGCTTCGAGGAGGACCCCGGCCACGCGCTGGCCTATGCCTACGACATCGTGTGCAACGGCAACGAGATCGGCGGCGGCTCGATCCGTATCCACCGCCGCGACGTGCAGGAGCGCGTGTTCCAGGTGATGGGGATCGGCGAGCAGGAGGCAAACGAGAAGTTCGGCTGGCTGCTGGACGCCTTCCAGTTCGGCGCCCCGCCGCACGGCGGCATCGCCTTCGGCTGGGACCGGATCGTCGCGCTGCTGACCCACTCCGAGTCGATCCGCGACGTGATCGCGTTCCCGAAGTCGGGCGGCGGTTACGACCCGCTGACCGGCGCCCCGGCCCCGATCACCGCGCAGCAGCGCAAGGAGGCCGGCGTGGACGCCAAGCCCAAGGCGGAGCAGCCCGCGGCGGACGCCGCGGACCAGCACTGACCGCGGAGCTGCCGGGGGCGGGCCGTCATGGCTCGCTCCCGGCGCCCTGCGCGGCGGATGAGCTGCTGCTGGACGAGCGTCGGCGCTGGTCGCTGGTCGACTGGTCCGGCGACGACCGGGCGCTGTGTGCCGTTTTCGACCCGGTGGACCCTGCCGCGGGAGGGCGACTGCTGTTCGCGGTGGGCCGGGCCGAACCGGTGGCCGCGATGGTCGCCGCGACCGTGCCCGGCCCGCACCGTCCGTGGCGCACCGCCTGGATCGCCACGGACGCGCTCCCGGCGGTCCGGGACGTGCTGGCCGATGCCGGGCTGACCCCGAACCGCACCGGCTGGGAATGGATGGTCATCCGGGACCGTCCCACGCCGGTCGCCGATCAGGCCCGGCTGCGTCCGCTGACCCCGGCCGATCGCCCGGCCGCCGCCGCCTGCCTGGCGGTCGCCAACCCGACCACCGAGGCGACGCCGGTGGCGACCGGTGAGCGCTGGTGGGGGATCGACGGCCCGGACGGCTCGCTGCTCGGCGTGATCGGTGCCGAACCGCGGTCGGGTGCGCTCGGCGGGTCCGGGTCGTGGCACCTGCACGGGCTCGGCGTCCGGCCGGGCACCCGGGGCCAGGGACTCGGTGGCGCGCTGACCGCGGGGGCGACCCGGCAGCTGCTGGCCGCCGGTGCCGACTGGGTCTCGCTTGGCATGTGGGACGACAACGACGGGGCGCGCCGGATCTACCACCGGCTGGGCTTCCGGACCGTGCACCGGCTGACCACCCTGCACCGGCGCTGGCGACAATGACCGGTGTGGGGAGAAGCCAGCAAAACCCGAAGCTGTCCAGGGTGCGTGTCGGGATGTACGTGGATCGAGTGGTGCTCTGGGCGGTCACTATCGGTGCGGCGCCGAGCTTGTGCGCTGGTGGCTCAGCCAGAACAACCCATCGTCTCCCCGGGTCCGATCCAACTGCTTAGCCCCAATCCCACTGGTCGCGCCGGACGAGTGGCCGAGTGCGCCCGAATCCACCGAACTCGCGCCCCCTCGGTCTGCGAAGGTGCGACGTCAATCGTGGCCTACGGCTTCACCCACTCGGACCAGGCCGCCCGCACCCGTGAGTCGACGTCCCGATAGATCGACGGACGGAATCGCACGTAGGCCTTAAACATCTCGTTTCTAAATCGGACCAGACCGCGCTTCTGAAACGCAGGCGCGAACAATATGGATCCATACTCTGGCGCGCATAGATGCCCACGATATGTAGAGCCGCCACCGACGCCGAGTTGGCTGCTCAAGAATCGGTATATCTCCCCGGTGGGGATATCCACGTCGCCCCACTGAGCAAACGCGCGCAACGTCATCTCTCTGTTCATCGAGTCTCGAACCGCGGCTTGGTACATGTCTGCGAACTGCTGGGCGAACTGGTTGTTCACAATTGAAGCTATTGCCTGACTAACTCCTTGTCGGCCAACGACGCTCTGACCCTTCGCCTCCGCGTCAACAAGGGCTTGCTGGCCAAGGACGTGCACGAACCAGGGGAATCCGGCGGCGACCTTGGACAGTGCAATAGTGGCATTAGTAGAGAAAGACATCGCAACGCCGTTGAATCCCAGATACTCTTCAGCTTTCGTCACGATTTGCCCCAGATCTGCCTGGGTCATCAGCGGAATTCGCACGGCGTTGAGTCGTCGCTCGAGCGATTGGTGGTCAGCCAGAAGCTCGGAGATGTTGCTTGCGATCCCTACAAGAAGAAACTTCAGTCGCTCACTGGACGCTGCTTTCAAGAAACTGGCCAATCCGGCCGTGTTCTCGATTCGATCGAGCTCGTCTATGATGAAGAGTACGGGTTGACCATAAGTCGCCGTCAGCAGGTCGCACAGCTGAATAAGCTTCTCTTCCCCATTTAGATCTTGGTATGAGAGCCTCTGGCTTTCGGTCTGGTATGTCTTTGTGCTTTCGAATTCGAAGATCTTCAGCGCTAGCTTCTTGCGGCTCTTGCGGTCAACGAGCTGCGTCGCGCGAGAGTTACCGTCGATCGGGGCGGTTTCCACGCTTTCTGCGGCATTTACCATTAGCTGAAGCAAATCCATGAACGTCTTGGTCGAACCTGTGCATGTCACGTAGAATGTGATGAACTGGCGCTCGTCGGGCAACGCCAGCCGCGTCGCATTCAGGTGGTCCAGTAGGCCGACGTCGCCCAAGGCGATCCGTCGAATCTGAAGTGCTAGGCTCGACTTTCCGAGCCCTCGGTCGCCGAAGATGAGCGGGACGGAACCATTGGCGTTCAGTGAGTCGGCGAGCTGGCGCACCTCTTTCGACCGCCCTGCAAATCTCTCTGGGTCGTCAAGCTCAGTTGCAGGCTGAAAGGCGTTGAGCAGTACCGAGCGCTCGATCAATTCTGGGCTCCTAGTTCACTCGTGAACCTCAAGCCTAGCGGATAAGCGTCGGTGCAAGGGCAGATTGCTGCTCCCATTCAGTGAGCCCAAGCGTTCCCGGCTCCAGTGTCGGCTAGATGGAGCTCAGTGCGTGATCGCGATCCGCTGGTAGATCCGGCGCAGCGGGGCCGGCGCCCACCAGTTCCACTCGCGCAGCACGGTCATGGTCGCCGGGACCAGGAGCAGCCGGACCAGGGTGGCGTCGATCAGCACCGCGATGGCCAGCGAGAAGCCGACCTCCTTGATCACCAGCAGCTCCCCGGCGACGAACCCGGCGAACACCGCCACGATGATCGCGGCGGCACTGGTGATCACCCGGCCGGAGCGTTGCAGCCCGCGCCGGACCGCCTCGTCGTTGGGCACGCCCTGGTCGTGCAGCTCCTTGATCCGGGACAGCAGGAAGACCTCGTAGTCCATCGCCAGGCCGAAGGCGAAGGCGATCACCAGGGCCAGCACATAGGTCTCGATCCCACCGGTGGACTCGAAGCCGAGCAGTCCGGACAGGTGCCCGTCCTGGAACACCCAGACCAGCACGCCCAGGGACGCGCACAGCGAGATGGCGTTGGTGAGCAGCGCCTTGATCGGCACCAGCAGCGAGCCGGTCATCAGGAACAGCAGGATCAGCGTGGCCAGCGCGACGATGCCGAGGGCCAGTGGCGCCCGTTCGGCCAGTGCGTCGACGAAGTCCATCTGGTTGGCCGCCTGCCCGCCGACGTAGACGTCCAGGTCCAGGTCGCGGATCTCGCGCACCACGTCCTGGGTGGCGGCGCTGCCGGGGTCGTCGTCCTCGGGGTGCACACCGATCAGCACCGCGTGCCCGACCGTGACCGGGTCGTCCACCGACGCGACGCCGGGCAGCTCCGCGAGGGTGGCGGCGGTGCCGGCGGCCTGGTCGACGCTGGACTCGGTGACCACCTGCACCGACGGGCTGGCCGAGTCCGGGTACTCGGTGGACAGGATCCGGACGTACTCGCGCTGCGGGCTGCTCAGCGGCAGCAGCTGGGTGGTGGAGTTGCGCAGCTCGACGTGCAGCAGCGGGGAGGCCAGCACCAGCAGCACGGCCAGCGACCCGCCCATCACCCACCAGGGGTGCCGCTGCACCCGGGCGGTCAGCCGGGAGAACGCGCCCTCGTCGCGCTGCACGTCGGCGGTCCGGGCCATGATCCCGCGCAGCACGGGCACCCGGGCGAGCAGGCCGGGCCGGGCCAGGCGGCGACCGGTCAGGGCGAGCAGCGCCGGCACCAGGGTCAGCGCGGTGCTCACGGCGAACACGATCACGGCGACCGCCCCGGCGCCGAACGCCCGCAGGATGTCCTGCCGGAACACCAGCAGCCCGGCGATCGACACCGCGACGGTGAGGGCGGAGAACGTGACGGTGCGGCCGGCGGTGGCGATGGTGCGGACCAGGGCGGTGGTGACCGCGCCGTCCCCGCGCCGGCGCCGGTTGCTGGCGCCCTGGTCGTCGCCGAGCGCGGCGGTCAGCTCCTCGCGGAACCGGGAGACGATCAGCAGGCCGTAGTCGATGGACAGGCCGAGGCCGAGCACGGTGACCACGTTCACCACCGACGACTCCATGTCGGTGATCAGGTACGACAGCCCCCACAGCGCGCCCAGCCCACCGGCGATCGAGGCGATCGCCCCGGCCAGCGGCATGGCGGCGGCCAGGAACCCGCCGAAGACCAGCACCATGATCAGCAGCGCCACCGGCAGGGCGATCGCCTCGCCGGTGGTGAGGTCCTGGCGTACCTGGTCGGTGATCGCGGAGACGATCAGGCTGCTGCCGCCGACGATCCCGGTCGCGTCCGGGGCCGCCTCCCGCAGCGCGGCGGGCACCTCGGCCAGCGCGTCGGCCACCCGGTCCAGGGCGCGGTCGCGGGCGTCCTCGGACAGGTCGGGGTCGAGTTCGACCACCATCAGGAAGCCGTCGCCGGACCGGGCGAGCAGGGGAGCGGCGGCCGGGTTGTCCACGCCCTGCGGCAGCAGGTACGGGTCGATCACGGTCTCGACCCCGTCGATCGCCACCACCCGGTTCCGGGCCGGTTCCAGCGCCTCGGCCAGACCGTCGGCGGCGGGATCGACGTCGGTGACCACCAGGGAGAGCGAGGCGCCGGTGTCGTCGGAGCGCATCAGTTCGGCGGCGCGGGCACTGTCCGAGCCCGGGACCACCGGCTCGCCGGTGCTCAGCCGGTCGAACAGGTTCTGGCCGCCCGCCCCGGTGAGCGCGAGCAGGCCGCAGGCGACGGTGATCGCCAGCCAGACGACCACGGTGAGGCGGGGGTGGCGGGCGACCGCCCGGCCGAGACTCTCGAACACGCAGGTCAGCATCTCAGGCCGGGGCGGGCGCGGGCGAGTCCGGCAGGTCATGGGTGTGGGCGCGGCTGCGTAGGCTGGCGGTATGGACCTGTTCGACGCGCTGGGCTCGACCGCGCAGGGCACCCCGGCGCCGTCGCCCGGGGCGCCGCTGGCCGTGCGGATGCGGCCCGCGAACCTGTCCGAGGTGGCCGGCCAGGAGCATCTGCTGGAGCCGGGTTCGCCGCTGCGCCGCCTGGTCGAGCCCGCCGACGGTACCCAGCGCCGCGCGGCCCCGTCCTCGGTGGTGCTGTGGGGGCCGCCGGGCACCGGCAAGACCACGCTGGCCTACCTGGTGGCGGCCACCTCCGGGCGCCGGTTCGTGGAGCTCTCCGCGGTCACCGCCGGGGTCAAGGACGTGCGGCAGGTGGTCGAGGACGCCCGGCGGCGGCTGGCCGGCGACGGCTCGGAGACCGTGCTGTTCATCGACGAGGTGCACCGCTTCACCAAGGCCCAGCAGGACGCCCTGCTGCCCAGCGTGGAGAACCGCTGGGTCACCCTGGTCGCCGCCACCACCGAGAACCCGAGCTTCTCGGTGAACTCCCCGCTGCTGTCCCGGTCGCTGCTGCTGACCCTGCGCCCGCTGACCACCGAGGACGTGCGCGGCCTGGTGCACCGTGCGGTGACCGACGAGCGCGGCCTGGGCGGGGCGGTCGAACTGACCGACGAGGCCGAGGACCACCTGCTCCGGCTGGCCGGCGGTGACGCCCGCAAGGCGCTGACCATCCTGGAGGCCGCCGCCGGGGCCGCGCTGGAGGAGCCGGACGCCCCGTCGCCCGCGCCGGTGGACCTGGCCACCATGGAGCGGGCGATCGACGTGGCGGCGGTGCGCTACGACCGGGACGGCGACCAGCACTACGACGTGATCAGCGCGTTCATCAAGTCGATCCGTGGCTCGGACGTGGACGCGGCACTGCACTACCTGGCCCGGATGATCGCCGCGGGGGAGGACCCGCGGTTCATCTCCCGCCGGATCATGATCTCCGCCGCCGAGGACGTCGGGATGGCCGACCCCTCCGCGTTGCAGACCGCGGTGGCCGCCGCCCAGGCGGTGCAGCTGATCGGCATGCCCGAGGCCCAGATCATCCTGGCCGAGGCGGTGGTGCACCTGGCGACCGCGCCGAAGTCCAACCGGGCCTACGCCGGGATCAACGCGGCGCTGGCCGACGTGCGGGCCGGACGGATCGGCACCGTGCCGCTGCACCTGCGTGACGCGCACTACCCCGGCGCCAAGCCGCTCGGTCACGGCCAGGGCTACCAGTACCCGCACGACGACCCGATCGGGATCAGCCCGCAGCACTACCTGCCGGAGGACCTGGCCGGCACCCGGTACTACCAGCCCACCGACCGGGGCTTCGAGCGGCAGGTCACCGAGCGGCTGGGCCGGATCCGCTCGGTGCTCGACCAGGCGCCGCGGGAGGACCGATGACCGCCGATCCCCGCACCGCCGCCCGGGACGAGCTGGACCGGACCGCGACCAACACCGGCTTCGCCCAGGCCGTGCTGGCCGGCACCGCCCCCGGCGAGCTCTGGTGGGACCGGGACGAGGAGCCGCGCGCCTTCCACGTCGTGCACCCGTGCGGCATGTCGCTGCTGTGGGGCCCGGCGGTCGCCGACGCGCTGGACGCCGTGACCGCGCACCTGCTCGGCGCCGACCGCCCGCAGTGGTTGCAGATCGACCCGCGCTGGCACCACCTGGACTGGGACGCCGCGCTCGGGGTGGTGGTGCCCGCCGAGGGCGACCCGGACCCGCTCCCGGCCGCGGTGAGCCGGCACACCCGGATCAACTTCAGCTACCGGCCCGGCGGCGACCGCGTAGAGCGGACCGTGCCCGCGGGCTGGCAGCTGCGACCCGCCGCGGCCGGTGACTACGGGCTGGCCGGCACGGTGGTGCCCGCGGAGTACTGGCCGGACGCCGCGTCCTTCCTGGCGCACGGCGGCGGCATGGTCGCCGAGCGGGACGGGGAGGCCGGGGCGATGGCCTTCGCCGCGTTCTGCTGGGACGACCAGGTCGAGATCGGCATCGAGACCGTGCCCCGGTTCCGTCGGCTCGGGCTGGCGCGGGCCGCCGCGGGCGCGCTGATCGACGTGCTGGTGGCCGGCGGGCTGCGCCCGGTGTGGTCCTGCCGCGGCGCCAACACCGGCTCGCAGCGGTTGGCCGGATCGCTCGGGTTCACCGCGCCGGTCGGCACGCCGTACCTGCACCTGCCCGGGCGGCTCGCCTGACCGCAGCCGGCCCGGCGGCCCTGACGGCGCCGGGGCAGGCCGGCCCTGCCGATGCGGTAGTCTGGTGCAGTTGTCCGGAACCGGACAGCCACCTGGGGCCCTAGCCCGCGCCCGGAGCACGTGCAGCGCACGTCGCCCGGATCGCACCGTGGTCGGCCCCACGCCCCGCCGGATTCCCGGACCGGGGTGTGACGTGAACAGCAGACGACAGGAAGACCTCTTCATGAGCAACGTGACGCGCTCGCGCCGCCAGGTGCGCCTTTCCCGCGCCCTGGGCCTGGCCCTCACCCCGAAGGCCGTCAAGCACTTCGAGAAGCGCCCCTACCCGCCCGGCGAGCACGGCCGCGCCCGTCGCCGGACCGAGTCCGACTACGCCGTCCGTCTGCGGGAGAAGCAGCGTCTGCGCGCCCAGTACGCGCTGCGCGAGAAGCAGATGGTCCGCGCCTACGAGGCCGCCCGCAAGGCCCCGGGCCTGACCGGTGAGGCCCTGGTCGAGGACCTGGAGACCCGTCTGGACGCCCTGGTGCTCCGGGCTGGCTTCGCCCGCACCATCCTGCAGGCCCGCCAGGTCGTGACCCACCGTCACGTGCTGGTCGACGGCAAGATCGTGGACCGCCCGTCCTTCCGCGTGAAGGAGGGCCAGACCCTGCAGATCAAGCCGAAGAGCCAGACCACCGTGCCGTTCCAGGTGGCCGCCGCCGGTGCCCACCGCGACGTGCTGCCGGCCGTCCCGGGCTACCTGGACGTCCAGCTGGAGAAGCTGTCCGCGCAGCTGACCCGCCGCCCGAAGCGTGCCGAGGTCCCCGTGACCTGCGACGTGCAGCTGGTCGTCGAGTACTACGCTCGCTGATCCCTCCTGTACGGCGCCCCGGCACGACCGTTCGCGGATCGTGTCGGGGCGTTGTCATGTCCACCCCGGGTAGGGTGCACGGGACGCACGCTCGGACGAGAGAAAAGGGTCGTCGATGCTGGGAGACATCGCGGGGTTGATCGCCGCCATCGCCTTCGTGCTGCTGGTCGGGGCGCTGGCGCTGCCGCTGGTCAAGCTCGGCCGGGTGCTGGACGAGACGCGCACCTCGGTCCGGGAGCTGACCGAGCACACCGTGCCGATCCTGGACGAGGCGGCCACCACGGTGAGCAGCGCGAACACCCAGCTGGAGCGGGTCGACACCGTCACCACCGCCGCCGCGAGCGTGTCGCAGAACGTCTCGGCGCTCAGCTCGCTG
Source organism: Cellulomonas denverensis (assembly GCF_012396125.1). Lineage (GTDB taxonomy): Bacteria > Actinomycetota > Actinomycetes > Actinomycetales > Cellulomonadaceae > Cellulomonas > Cellulomonas denverensis. The sequence goes on from NZ_JAAXOX010000002.1 coordinate 79,887, forward strand.
TTCTCGGCCACGGTCGGCGGCCCGATGATCAAGGTCGCCGCGTTCTCCTACGGGGTCCGCTCGGCGCTGTCCGGGCTGGCCGGTCGCGGGAAGAAGAGCGGTCGATGAGGCGTCTGGTCTGGATCGGGGTCGGCGCCGTCGCGGCGGTCGCCGTGGCCCACCGGCTCGGGCTGATCGAGGTGCCCGGCACGACCCGCCGCCCCGACCCGGTGGTCGCCGCGGCCCGGGGCCTGTTCGCCGCCGGCCGCACCGCCGGGGGAGTCGGGCAGGCGCTGCGCCAGGCGCGCACCGACTTCCGCACCGGGATGGCCGAGCGTGAGGCCGAACTGCGCGACGGACTGCTGGGCGAGGCGGACATCGACGCGATCAAGGCCGAGCGTGCCGCCCGGACCCAGTCGGCCCGCCCGGACGGGGTCACCCCGCCGGCCTGGCACACCGACCCGGAGGCCCGCCGTGAGGCCCGTGCCGCCCGCGCCCGCCGTGGCTGGGAGGACGCGCCGACCGAGGACCCCGAGGACGACGGCGACCTGCCGTACTCCTTCTTCTGATCCCTCCCCAGCGCCGGGTGGAACAATCTCCCCGGCCGTGATGCTGAACAGGCATCCCCTCACACCTGAAGGACATCATGCGTACCGCCGAGATCCGCCAGCGTTGGCTCGACTTCTTCGAGAGCAAGGGCCATACGGTCGTGCCCTCGGCCCCGCTGATCTCGCCCGACCCGTCCACGCTGTTCGTGATCGCGGGCATGGTGCCGTTCATCCCGTACATGCTGGGTGAGCAGACCGCGCCGTGGCCCCGGGCGACCTCGGTGCAGAAGTGCGTGCGCACCCTCGACATCGAGGAGGTCGGCAAGACCACCCGGCACGGCACGTTCTTCCAGATGAACGGCAACTTCTCCTTCGGCGACTATTTCAAGGCCGAGGCGATCGAGTTCGCCTGGGAGCTGGTCACCGGGTCGCAGGCGGACGGCAATTACGGCTTCGACCCGGACAAGGTCTGGGTCACCGTCTACCAGGACGACGACGAGGCGGCCGCGCTCTGGCGCAGGATCGCCGGCCTGCCGGACGAGCGGATCCAGCGCCGCGGCATGCGGGACAACTTCTGGTCCACCGGTGCCCGTGGCCCGGCCGGCCCGTGCTCGGAGATCTACATCGACCGCGGCCCGGAGTACGGCGCCGAGGGCGGACCGGTCGTGGACGAGGACCGGTACCTGGAGATCTGGAACCTGGTCTTCATGCAGTACGAGCGGGCCGACGGCGGGACCAAGGACAACTTCCCGCTGCTGGGCGAACTCAAGCAGAAGAACATCGACACCGGGATGGGCCTGGAGCGGGTCGCCTACCTGATGCAGGGTGTCGACAACCTGTACGAGATCGACCAGGTCTACCCGGTGATCGGCGCGGCCCAGGAGGTCTCCGGCCGCCGCTACGGCGCGAACCACGAGGACGACGTGCGGATGCGCGTGGTCGCCGACCACGTGCGGTCCGGGCTGATGCTGATGGGCGACGGGGTCACGCCGTCCAACGAGGGCCGCGGCTACGTGCTGCGCCGGCTGCTGCGCCGCTCGGTGCGCGCCATGCGGCTGCTCGGCGTGGAGGAGGCGACCCTGCCGACCCTGCTGCCGACCAGCAAGGACGCGATGAAGGACGCCTACCCGGAGCTGGAGACCGACTTCGACCGGATCAGCCGGATCGCCTACGCGGAGGAGGAGTCCTTCCTGCGCACCCTGGCGTCGGGCACCACGATCCTGGACCTGGCGGTCACCGAGGCCAAGTCGGCGCCGGGCGTCCCCACCCCGGTGCTGTCCGGTGACAAGGCGTTCCAGCTGCACGACACCTACGGCTTCCCGATCGACCTGACCCTGGAGATGGCGGCCGAGCAGGGCGTGACGGTCGACGAGACCGCCTTCCGCGCCCTGATGCAGGCGCAGCGGGAGCGGGCCCGGGCCGATGCGCTGGCCAAGCGCTCCGGGCGGGCGGACATCTCCGCCTACCAGGACCTGCACGCCACCCTGGCCGGATCCGGTGCCAAGCCGGTCGAGTTCGTCGGCTACACCCAGGCCCAGTCCCGGGCCCGGGTGGTCGGTCTGCTGGTCGACGGGCAGCCCGCGCCGGCGGCCACCGCCCCGGCCGAGGTCGAGGTCGTGCTGGACACCACCCCGTTCTACGCGGAGATGGGTGGCCAGCTCGCCGACCAGGGCACGATCGTGCTGGACGGTGGCGCCACGATCGAGGTGGACGACGTGCAGGCGCCGATCAAGGGCCTGCCGGTGCACCGGGGCCGCCTGATCGACGGCACCGTCACCCTGGACGAGCCCGGTGTGGCCACCATCGACACCACCCGCCGGCTGGCGATCAGCCGCGCGCACACCGCGACGCACCTGGTGCACAAGGCGGTCCGGGAGTCCCTCGGTGACACCGCGACCCAGGCCGGGTCGGAGAACGCGCCGAGCCGGGTGCGCTTCGACTTCCGTTCCGGCCAGGCGGTGCCCGCCGGGGTACTGGGCGAGATCGAGGCCCGGGTGAACAGCCGGCTGCAGGAGGACCTGGAGGTCACCGACCAGGTGATGCCGATCGCCGAGGCCCGGGCGCTGGGCGCGATGGCCCTGTTCGGGGAGAAGTACGGCGACCAGGTCCGCGTGGTGTCCATCGGCGGCGACTGGTCCCGCGAGCTGTGCGGTGGCACCCACGTGCGCCGCTCCGGCGAGCTGGGCCTGGTCACGCTGCTCGGCGAGTCGTCGATCGGCTCCGGCGTGCGCCGGGTGGACGCGCTGGTCGGGGACGGGGCCTACGGGTTCCACGCCACCGAGCACGCGCTGGTCGGCCAGCTCTCCGGCCTGCTCGGCGCCCGCCCGGACGAGCTGCACGACCGGGTGTCCTCGCTGATGACCCGGCTGAAGGAGACCGAGAAGCAGCTCGCCCAGGTCCGGGCCGCCCAGGTGCTCGCCGCGGCGGGTCAGCTGGCCGCCGGCGCCGCCGAGGTGAACGGCGTCCGGGTGGTCACCCACGACGCCGGTGAGGTCGGCGCGGACGATCTGCGCACCCTGGTGCTGGACGTCCGGGCCCGGCTGGGCGAGTCCGCGCCGTCGGTGGTCGCCGCCGGTGGGGTCGCCAAGGGCCGGCCGGTCGTGGTGATCGCCACCAACGCTGCCGCCCGCGAGCGGGGCATCCGGGCCGGTGCGCTGGTCAAGACCGCCACCGGCGTGCTCGGCGGCGGGGGCGGCGGCAAGGACGACCTGGCGCAGGGCGGTGGTCAGGACGCGGGCAAGCTGCCCGAAGCCCTGGCCGGCGTGCGCGACGCCATTGGTGCGGCCTGACCGTGTCACCGTCTGACGAAGCCGGCACCCCGGGCGACCAGATCGTCCGGGGTGCCAGGCTCGCCGTGGACGTCGGTGCGGTCCGGGTCGGACTGGCCACCTCGGACCCGGACGGGCTGATCGCCACGCCGGTGGCGACCCTGGCGCGGGACACCCGGACCACCGATCAGATCCCCACCGATCTCTCACAGATCGCCGCTGAGGTGCGCGAACGCAACGCCGCGATCGTCTACGTCGGCCTGCCACGTCATCTTTCCGGCGCGGAGGGCTCGGCATCCGAGGCTGCACGCGCGTACGCTGGTGCGCTGGCGCAGGCCATTGCACCGGTGCCGGTGCGCATGGTCGATGAGCGGATGAGCACGGTGACCGCCCATCAGGCGCTGCATGCGTCCGGCCGGGCCGGGCGCCGCCATCGCTCCGTGGTCGATCAGGCCGCGGCGGTGGTGATCCTGCAGGCCGCGCTGGACGGTGAGCGGGCACGGGGCCGCCGACCGGGTGAACCGGTGGTGGTGGACGTGTCGGCGACCGGCCAGGGCGAGGGGACCAGCCAGGATGCCGCACCAGCTGGACCGACCGAAGGGACCACCGAGTGAGCGACCTGTTCTTCGATGCTCCACACCAGGAGGAGCACGACGAGGTCATGCCCGCGCCCAGTCGCCGCAGCAGGCGGGACGACCGGGCCGCGCAGACCAAGCGGCGCAAGCACCGCCGGCGCCGCACCGTCGTGGTGCTGGTGCTGCTCGCCGCGCTGCTCGGCGGCACCGGCTTCGTGGTCTGGAGCGTGTTCGGCGACCTGTTCACCGGCAGTGGTGACGAGGCGACCGTCAGCGACTACCCGGGCCCCGGCTCGGGCGAGGCCCAGGTGACGGTGGCCGCCGGCGACTCCGGCCAGGCGATCGGCACCAAGCTGGTCGACCTCGGCGTGGTGGCCACGGTCAAGGCCTTCACCGACGCCTACAGCGCCAACGCGCAGGCGACGTCGATCCAGCCCGGCACCTACGCCCTGCGGCAGCAGATGAAGGCCGCCGATGCGGTGAACGCCCTGCTGGACCAGGCGAACCGGGTCTCCTCCCGGGTGACCATCCCCGAGGGCTACACCGCCGAGCAGATCTACGACCGGATCTACGAGATCACCACCATCCCGGTCGAGGACCTGGAGGCCGCCGCGCAGGACCCGTCCGCGCTGGGCGTCCCGGTGGCGGTCGAGAACATCGAGGGCTGGCTGTACCCGGCGACCTACGAGTTCGAGCCCGGCTCGTCCGCGACCCAGGTGCTCAGCGCGATGGTGGCCAAGACCGTGGACGAGCTGACCACCGCGGGTGTCGCGCCGGACCAGATGGAGACCGTGCTGATCAAGGCCTCGATCGTCGAGCGCGAGGGCAAGCTGGACGAGGACCGGCCGAAGATTGCCCGCGCGATCGAGAACCGGCTCGCCGACGAGATGCTGTTGCAGATCGACGCCGTGGTGGCCTACGGCCTGGGCATCTCCGGCAGCGAGCTGACCACCGCCGACACCAGCGGGGCCCAGCCGCCGTACAACCCGTACAACACCTACAAGGTCCCGGGCCTGCCGCCGACCCCGATCGCCTCGCCCGGGGCGGCCTCGGTGGACGCGGTGCTGCACCCGGCCGAGGGCACCTGGAAGTTCTGGGTCACGGTGAACCTGGACACCGGCGAGACCAAGTTCGCCACCACCTACGACGAGCACCAGGAGTACGTGGACGAGTTGCGCGCCTGGCAGGCCGCGAACCAGTGACCGCTCCGCGCCGCGCCGCGGTGCTGGGGCACCCGATCGGACACTCGCTGTCGCCGCGTCTGCACCGTGCCGCCTACGCCGCCCTCGGGCTGGCCGACTGGCAGTACCAGGCCTACGACGTGACCGAGGAGCAGCTGGCGGCGTTCGTCGCCGGGCTGGACGAGTCCTGGGCGGGTCTGAGCGTGACCATGCCGCTGAAGCAGGCGGTGATGGCGCTGATGGACCACGTCGAGCCGCTGGCCTCGGTGGTCGGCGCGGTGAACACCGTGATCGTCCAGGGCGGCGGCCGGCGCCCGACCCTGGTCGGGGCGAACACCGACGTGCACGGCATCGTGGCGGCACTGCGCGAGGGCGGTGCCGCCGGGGGATCGGCCGGCGCCGCGGTGCTGGGTGCGGGGGCGACCGCGTCCTCCGCGCTGGCCGCGCTGGCCGAGCTCGGCTGCACCGCCCCGCGGGTGTACGTCCGGGCATTGGGCCGCACCGGTCCGCTGGCCCGCGCCGCCCACCGAATGGGCATCGAGCCGGTGTTCCGTCCGATGGCCGAGGCGCTGGACGGTCTGCTGTCCAGCGATCTGGTGGTGTCCACCCTGCCGCCGGGGGTCGCCGACCCGCTGGCCGCGGACCTGGCCGGCCGCAGCGTCACCGGGGTGCTGCTCGACGTCGCCTACGACCCACGTCGTACCCGTCTGGGCGACGCCTGGGTAGGGTCCGGGGGCATTACGGTGGACGGCGAACGCATGCTGCTGCACCAGGCGGTGGAGCAGGTGCGGTTGATGACCGGACGGCCTGCACCCCTGACGGCGATGGACGCCGCGCTGGGCCAGGCGCTGGGCGGCTGACGAAGGAGCGACCGGCGTGAGCGACCTGTTCCTCGACCCCCCTGCCCGGGACGAGGACGCGCCGCCACCGGCGACCAGCCGGCGCGCCCGCCGGGACGACCGTGAGGCCCGAGCCCGCCGTCGTCGCGACCGCCGCCGCCGCGCCACCACCGTGCTCGCCCTGGTCGCGCTGTTGCTCGGCGGGGTCGGCTTCGTGCTGTGGAGCGTGTTCGGCGACCTGTTCACCGGCGGGGACGATGCGGCGGCGACCGTCTCGGACTACCCGGGGCCGGGCTCCGGGCAGATCCAGGTCACCGTGGCCGCCGGGGACACCGGGCAGGTGATCGGCCAGACCCTGGTGGAGGCCGGGGTGGTGGCGACCGTCGACGCGTTCGCCGCCGCCTACGACGCGAACCCGCAGGCGACGTCGATCCAGCCCGGCACCTACGCCCTGCGGCAGCGGATGCGGGCCGTCGACGCGGTCGACGCCCTGCTCGACCAGGAGAACCGGGTATCGGTCCGGGTGACGATCCCGGAGGGCTGGACCGCCGCCCAGGTCTACGACAAGGTCTACGAGGTCACGACCATTCCGGTGGACGAGCTCGCCGCGGCCGCCCAGGACCCGGCCGCCCTCGGCGTCCCGGTCGAGGCCGGCAGCATCGAGGGCTGGCTGGCCCCCGCCACCTACGAGGTCGACCCCGGCGCCACCGCCGCCGAGGTGCTCGGCCGGATGGTCGCCCGCACCGTGCAGGACCTGACCGCCCGCGGGGTCGCGCCGGAGCAGATGCAGCGGGTGCTCACCGTCGCCTCCGTCGTCGAGCGCGAGGCCAAGCGGGACGAGGACCGGCCGAAGATCGCCCGCGCAATCGAGAACCGGCTGGCCGACGGGATGCCGTTGCAGGTGGACGCCACCGTGCTCTACGGCATCGGGGTCACCGGCCGCGGCCCCACCGGCGACGAGCTCGCCGACGCCGGCAACGCCTACAACACCTACGAGCACACCGGCCTGCCGCCGACCCCGATCGGCGGACCGGGCGCCGCCTCGCTGGATGCCGCACTCGCCCCGGCCGAGGGCGACTGGCTCTACTGGGTGACGGTGAACTTCGACACCGGCGAGACCCGGTTCGCGGCCACCTACCCCGACCACCTGGAGAACAAGGCCGTGATGGAGGAGTGGCTGGCCGCGAACGGCTACTGACCTCGGGTGAGGCTTCCCGCCGAGGGCTCATCCACCCCGCCCTTCGTGCCGATGGGTGTTCCGGGACGGGTGTGCAGCCCGCCCGGGAGGGAACGGTCGGTTGAAGCAGCTCGGCGAGATCCTGCTGGACGAGGGACTGGTCAGCGAGGCGCAGCTCATGGCGGCGCTGGACGAGCAGATGGCCCGCGGGCAGTCGCTCGGGCGCACGCTGGTCGAGATCGGCATCCTCACCGAGGGGCAGCTGGTCGCCGCGCTGGCGCGCCAGGTCGGGATGGCCTTCGTCGACCTGGACGAGTACCCGGTGGACCGCAGCGCGGTCACCATGGTCCCCGCGGCACTGTGCCGGCGGTACACGGTGCTGCCGGTTGGCTTCCAGGACGGGGCGCTGGTGCTGGCCACCGCCGACCCCGGCAACGTGGTCGCCGTCGACGACGTGCGCACCGTCTCCGGGATGAGCGTCCTGCCGGTGGTCGCCACCTTCGAGAACGTCACCCGGGCGATCGACCGGTACTGCCGCGCCGACGGGGAGATGGAGGACCTGTCCAGCGCCTTCGAGGAGGAGCAGGCCCCCACCGAGACCGACCTGTCCCGGATCGGCGACGTGGTCGAGGACGACGCCCCGATCGTCCGGTACGTCAACCTGCTGGTCACCCAGGCGATCTCCGACCGGGCCTCCGACATCCACATCGAGCCCACCGAGCACGACCTGCGGGTCCGCTACCGGATCGACGGCGTGCTGCACGAGATGCAGCGCTCGCCCAAGCAGATCCAGGGCGGCGTGATCTCCCGGGTCAAGATCATGTCCGACATCGACATCGCCGAGCGGCGCAAGCCCCAGGACGGCCGGATGTCCGTCACCCACAGCGGCCGCAAGATCGACCTCCGCGTCGCGACCCTGCCGACGGTGTGGGGCGAGAAGATCGTGATGCGGATCCTGGACAACTCCACCGCCTCCCTCGACCTGCGGGACCTGGCGTTCCTGGACCACAACTTCGAGGTCTACCAGGAGGCGTACACCAAGCCCTACGGGATGATCCTGGTCACCGGGCCGACCGGTTCCGGCAAGTCCACGACGCTGTACGCCACCCTGAACGCGGTCTCCCGGCCGGAGATCAACGTGATCACGGTCGAGGACCCGGTGGAGTACCGGCTGCCCGGGATCAACCAGGTCCAGGTGAACCCCAAGGCGGGCCTGACCTTCGCCGGCGCGCTGCGGTCCATCCTGCGCTCGGACCCCGACGTCGTACTGCTCGGTGAGATCCGGGACCACGAGACCGCGCAGATCGCGATCGAGGCCGCGCTCACCGGTCACCTGGTGCTGTCCACCCTGCACACCAACGACGCGCCGTCGGCGGTCACCCGGCTGACCGAGATGGGGATCGAGCCGTTCCTGGTGGGGTCGGCGCTGGACGCGATCGTGGCGCAGCGGCTGGCGCGGCGGTTGTGCGACAAGTGCTGCGAGCCGTACCTGCCCACCGAGGACGAACTGCTCGCCGCCCGGTTCCCGTGGATGCCGGGGGAGGAACGTCCCGAGCTGTTCCGCCCGGTCGGCTGTGTCGCGTGCTCGCGGACCGGCTACCGCGGCCGGGTCGCCCTGCACGAGGTGATGAGGGTGACCGAGGAGATCGAGCGGCTGGCGGTGGGCCGTGCGTCGGCGGCGGAGATCGGGGCGACCGCGCGGCAGCAGGGGATGATCACGCTCCGCGACGACGGCTGGCAGAAGGTGGTGCTGGGCCGTACCTCGGTGGAGGAGATCCTCCGGGTGGTGGCGTGAGCGCGGCCGATCGCTTCAGGGTCGGCCCGATGCGGCCGATGACACAACGTGTGGCCGCGGGCGCGGCCGGGGCGCCCGGATGCGCGGGCGCCGGAAAGGTGGAGTCGTGAGCGAGCACTATCCCGGTCCGGGGCCGTCCAGGACGCCGGAGGACCGGCAGACCGCGGACACCCGGATGATCCCGCCGGTGGCGCCCGACGCGGCGCTGCCGCCGACCCGGGCATCGCTGCGGCAGGCCGGCGCGCCGGCACCGGTCGACCGGCTGCCCGCCGCCGGATCGCCGACCCAGGTGCTGCCGCCCCAGCCGCCCGCGCACCCGGCCGCGCAGTCGGGGATGCCGGTCGCGGGCCAGGGCCAGCCCCCGCTGCGGCCCACGCCGCCCTCCGGTACCGGCCGGGCATCCCTCGGCCCGACCCGCCAGGACGGCGACGTCGATCTGGACCAGGCGCTGCTGCAGATGGTCGAGGTCGGCGCCTCCGACCTGCACCTGACCACCGGGGCGCCCCCGATGGTCCGGGTGTCCGGCACCCTGGCGCCGCTGGCGGGCTTCGAGGTGCTGACCGGCGATGCCCTGCGCCGGTCGCTGTTCGCGGTGCTCACCCAGAAGCAGCGCGAGCAGTTCGAGGCCGAGCTGGAACTGGACTTCGCCTACGCCGTGCGCGGGCGGGCCCGGTTCCGGGTCAACCTCTACCAGCAGCGGGAGTCCGTCGGCGCGGCGTTCCGTGTGATCCCGTACGAGATCAAGCCGCTGGAGGAACTGGGTGTCCCGCCGGTGGTCGGGTCGTTCGCGGGGCTGCCGCGCGGCCTGGTGCTGGTGACCGGGCCGACCGGTTCCGGCAAGTCGACCACGCTGGCTTCGATCATCGACCTCGCGAACCGCACCCGGGCCGACCACATCATGACGGTCGAGGACCCGATCGAGTTCCTGCACCGGCACAAGAAGTCGATCGTCAACCAGCGCGAGGTCGGGGCGGACACCCACTCGTTCGCCAACGCGCTCAAGCACGTGCTGCGCCAGGACCCGGACATCATCCTGGTCGGCGAGATGCGTGACCTGGAGACGATCTCGGTGGCGCTGACCGCGGCCGAGACCGGTCACCTGGTGTTCGCCACCCTGCACACGCAGGACGCCGGGCAGACCATCGACCGCATCGTCGACGTGTTCCCGGCCTACCAGCAGGACCAGGTGCGGACCCAGCTCGCCTCGGCGCTGCAGGGTGTGGTCTGCCAGACCCTCTGCAAGCGCAGCTACGGCGCGGGCCGGGTGGTCGCCACCGAGGTCATGGTCGCCACCCCGGCGATCCGGAACCTGATCCGGGAGGGCAAGACCCACCAGATCTACTCGGCGATGCAGGCCGGCGCCGACCAGGGGATGCACACGCTCGACCAGCACCTGGCCGAGCTGGTCCGCACCCACAAGATCACCTACGAGGTCGGCCTGGAGAAGTGCCACAACTCGGAGGACTTCAACCGCCTCACCGGTCGGAGCACCTCGATCAACCAGGGCGCGGCCACGATGGCCGGACAGGGGCTGTGATGTCGGCGGAGATGCGCACCTTCGAGTACCAGGCCCGCGACCAGGCGGGCAAGCTGGTCAAGGGCCGGATCGAGGCCGCCCACCAGGGTGCCGTCGCGGGGCGGCTGCGCACCATGGGCATCGCCCCGCTGGAGATCAACGAGGTCTCCACCACCGGCCTGAACCGCGAGATCAAGCTCGGGTTCGGCTCCGGGGTGAAGACCAAGGACCTGGCTGTGATGGCCCGGCAGCTCGCCACGATGGTGTCGGCCGGCCTGAGCCTGCTGCGGGCGCTGTCGATCCTCACCGACCAGACCGACAACAAGGTGCTGGCCAAGACGCTGGGCCAGGTGCGGGCCGGCGTCGAGACCGGGCAGTCGCTGTCCGCCGCGATGGAGAAGCACCCGACGATCTTCCCGCCGCTGATGCTGAACATGATCCGGGCCGGTGAGGTCGGCGGCTTCCTGGAGGAGGTGCTGATCTCGATCGCGAACAACTTCGAGGCCGAGGTCAAGCTCCGCGGCAAGATCAAGTCCGCGATGACCTACCCGGTGGTGGTCTTCGTGATCGCCATCCTCGCGGTGGTCGGCATGCTGATGTTCATCGTGCCGGTGTTCGCGAACATGTTCACCGAGATGGGCGCCGAGCTGCCGCTGCCGACGCAGATCCTGGTGGTCGGCTCGAACATCATGAAGTGGGCGGCGCTGCCGCTGCTGGTCGTGGTGATCGCCGCCGGGCTGTGGTGGGGAAAGCACAAGAACGACCTGGCCGTCCGGGAGCGGCTCGACCCGCTGAAGCTGCGGGTCCCGGTGTTCGGATCGCTGTTCAAGAAGGTCGCCATTGCCCGGTTCAGCCGGAACTTCGGCACCATGGTGCGGGCCGGTGTGCCGCTGCTCCAGGCATTGGACATCGTGGGGGAGACGGCCGGAAATGTGGCCATCACACACGCTGTCAAGGATGTGCGCGACTCGGTGCGATCGGGTATGTCACTGTCGGCGCCGCTGGCGCAGCACAGCGTGTTCCCGTCCATGGTCGTGCAGATGATGGCGGTCGGTGAGGACACCGGTGCGCTGGACACCATGCTCGACAAGATCGCCGACTTCTACGACGAGGAGGTCGAGGCGACGACCGAGCAGCTGACCAGCCTGATCGAGCCGATCATGATCGTCACGATCGGCGGGATCATCGGCGCCATGATCGTCGCCCTGTACATGCCGATCTTCGACATCTACAACCAGATCTCCTGAGCCTCGCCGTCCCACGGACGCTCCACCCATTCGGGTGGAGCGTCCGTTTTGTCGTAGTGCAGTCGGGTGAATCCTGCGCCCCGGCTCAGGGTCCGAGCGTTCCGTGCCGATGAGCCAGATGCAGTTTCCCTGCCGCGCCTCGGCTCGGCATTCCGAAAATGACGCTGACCGCTTGTGCAATCGCACATGGCAATGAAGGAGCCCGACGTGCTCGCTCGCATTCGCAAGTCCATGGACGAGAAGGACCAGGGCTTCACCCTGGTCGAGCTCCTCGTCGTGATGATCATCATCGGGATCCTGGCCGCCGTGGCCATCCCGGTGTTCCTGAACCAGCGTGAGAAGGCGCGCGACACCTCGACCAAGGCCGACGTGTCGACCGCGGGCAAGGAGATCGCGACCTACTTCGTGGACGGGACCGGCGAGATCACCGCATCCCAGGCCGCCGAGAGTGCGGACGTCGTCCTCAAGGAGGCCGGCGCCGCCGACTCGGTCGCCGACATCAAGGTCTCCACCGGCACGAAGTTCGTCAAGCTGACCGACGGGGACGACTCCGAGGCGTGGTGCATCGAGTTCACCAACGACTCCGGGGACAAGAAGACCTTCAGCTACTCCGCCGACGAGGGGCTGCAGGCCAAGGCTTGCTGATCGAGCACTGAACCTGACACGGGGCGGAGGGCAGACGCCCCCCGCCCCGTGTCGTGCGCTTCCCGCCCGCCCTGCCCGAAGGAGCCCCGTGGTCCGCATCGTCCGTCGCCGTGTCACCGGTGACCAGGGCGCCACCCTGCTGGAGGTGGTGATCGCCTGCGTGCTGCTCGGGATCATGGCGGCCGCGGTGATGACCATCGTGCTGCAGTCCCAGCGGGCCGGGCTGGACAACCGGAACCGGGTGGCGGCGGCGAACCTGGCGGCGCGGGAGATCGACATCGTGCGGGAGGAGTTCGGGCGCTCGGACTCGGCCCCGGTGACGATCGCGAACGCCGGCACCCAGGTCAATGCCCGGCCGCTGACCGACGGCACCGCGGGGCAGCCGCTGGTGGTGGACGGGACGTCCTTCACCGTGACCACCGCCGTGCAGTGGAACATCACCGGTAGTGGCCAGTCGGCCTGCGACGGCGGCTCGATCGTGGACTATCCGACCCTCGGCGTCACCGTGACGGTGACCTGGTCGAACATGGGCTCGACCCGGCCGGTGGTGAACTCCACCCAGCTCGCCCCGCCCAAGGGGACGGGCGTGCCGACCACCGACTCCTTCGTGGCGGTCAAGGTGACCGACCAGACCGGCGCCGCGAATGTCGGCCGCGGCGTGAAGGTCACCGGCAATGGCACCACCCGCTCCGGCACCACCGACGCCGACGGCTGCGCCGTGATCCAGGTCAGCCCCAACGCGACGGCGGGGACCGCGTACACCGCCCAGGTCACGGACACCGACTACGTCGACATCTCCGGCACGGCCACCCCGAGCAAGGCCGTGGGCACCGTGAAGCAGGGCCAGCTGAACAACAACGTGATCTTCCAGGTCGCCAAGGCCGGGACGGTGAACCTGCACCTGGTGGACGAGTCGGGTAACCCGCTTCCGGCGGGCGGCGCCCAGCTGACCCTGGTCGCGAGCGAGTCCTCGGGCACCACCGGCTCCCGCACCGTGCCCGCGCAGGGTCCGATCACGCCGGTCGAGGGGCTCTGGCCGACCACCTACGGCGCCTATGTCGGCACGAGCGCACCGGCAGCCGGCTATCCGACCGGCACCCTGACGGCCGGCGGCACCCTGGACCTGTACGTGACCCTCACCCCCGCCCGGGTCTCGTTCACCAACCTGCCCGCGGGGACGACGGCGCTGTTCGCCGGGCCCACCGGCACCACCAGTTGCACCGCGTCCGGTGTGCAGCAGATCGACCCGAACGGGGCGTCGCTGCTGCCGGGCGAGTGGGACTTCTTCGTCACCGGCACCACCTTCGATTGCTCGCCCGGCCCCGCCTCCCTGACGCTGGTGTCCGGCGAGAACGGACAACGGTCCTGGGGGACGACGACGCTGCGGGTGAACGGCGCGCCATCGGGGGTGCTCTGGGCGCTGAACCGGAGCAAGATCACCGGTTCGGTGACCACCTGCCCGGGACCGGGCTACGAGGCCGTGACGGTGAACGTCGATGCCGCGCGGAGCGGCCCGCTCGCCCTGCCCGCCGGTGACTGGTTCGTCTATGTCACCACCGGCCAGCCCGGCAGCGGCTGCGTCGGGGTGCCGTCCGGCCAGTACTCCACGGTGATCGACTACGACACCGACACCGTGCTGACCTGGGTGGTCAAGCCGGCCTCCGTCACGGTGGACAAGGTGACGAACTCCAACCAGACCCAGGTCTGGGCCACCACGGCGCCGTTGAACGCCTCGTGCACCAACACACCGTCCGGCACCCAGCTCACCCGCAGCGGGACCAAGGCCACCGGCACGCTGGACGGCGGGACCTGGTACATCTACCAGCGCAACACCAACAGCCGGACCTGCACCCTCGGCGGCACGATCGTCGTGGGTGGCCAGACCTCGTACACCCTGACCTTCAACTCGACCAGCCCGGGCACGGTGGGACCGTGAGCGCCGCGCTGCGCCGGCTGCGGTCCGAGGATCGCGGCACCTCGCTGACCGAGATGCTGATCGTGATGCTGATCCTCGGCATCGTGATCGCCGCGGCGGCCTCGTTGTCGATCATGCTCACCCGGGCGAACGGCCAGAACGTCGCCCGCCAGGACCAGATCGATGCCGCCCGGGTCGCGGTGGAACGGATGAGCAAGACCACCCGCACCGCGGTCAAGCCCAGTCAGCTGATCACCAGTTGCAACGCGACCTGCGACCAGGTCGAGGCGTTCATGCAGGGTGGCGACCTGTCGATGAAGTTCTACGGCAACCTGGACAACGCCAAGAACGCGGTCGGCCCGAGCCAGATCACCTACACGATCGCGTCCAGTGGGGCCAAGGCGGGCGTGCTGGTCGAGAAGGTGCAGATCCCGGACTCGCCCAACCCGACCTCCAACGGTTACCAGTACTGCAACGCCGAGGCCACCGGCGCCTCGGCGGAGTGCAAGTCCAGGCTGCGCACGCGGGACGTGGTCTCCGGCGTCCAGACCTCCTCGGCGGTGTTCACCTTCTACGGACCCGGTGGCACCCGGCTGAACCCGGGTGCCGGCGGCGTCCTCAGCGCGGCGGACCTGAACAAGGTGCTCTCGGTGGAGATCACCCTGACCGTGCAGTCCGACAGCCCCACCCGGCCCGACCCGACCACCTACATCCAGCGGATCACCCTGCCGAACGCGCAGGCGGTCATCCCGCAGGGAGAGGACGACTGATGGCGACCCGACGCACGCTGCCCCGGTGGATCGGCCGGGGAGTGCTCCGCCGCATCCGCGGGGCGGACCGTCCGGACGACCGGGGTGCGGCCATCGTGATCGTGGTCGGGTCGATGATGATCCTGACCATGCTCGCCCTGACCGGCCTGGCGTACTCGATCAGCAGCACCCGGTTCTCCCGGTACTCGCAGGACTATGCGGCGGCGATGGCAGCGGCCCAGTCCGGCGTGGACGACTTCATCAGCCGGCTGGACCGGGACCCGTCGTACGGCATGACGGTCGACTGCGACAACGAGGCGTGGCGCGGTCCGGTCACCGCCACCAACACCTGCGGGTGGGCCGAGGGCACGGCGGCCGGGTGGTTGCCGGTGCAGCCCGGGGCGGACGTCGACGAGGAGGCGGCCTTCCACTACTCGGTGGACGCCAGCCGCAAGGTCACCCAGGGCAGCGTGCTGCTCACGGTCACCGGCCGGATGAACGGCGTCTACCGGACGATCGAGACCACAGTCGGAATGGGCGGATCCACCGACTACGTCTACTACACCGATTTCGAGTCGGCGGACCCGTCGAACACCCAGGCGTACAGCCCGGACGGCGCGACCAAGGCGGCCTGTGGATCGGGCGGCTACTCGAATGCCAAGTACTGGTACAACGGGCGGTCATCGGCCAGCTGCAAGGAGATCACGTTCATCGCCGACGACTACCTGGACGGCGCGGTGTTCAGCAACGACGCGGTGCTGAGCAGCGGGGCCACCTTCGCCAAGGGCTTCGAGACCGCGCTGCCCTCCTGCGCCAACGCCGGCAGCAGCACGAACTCCTGGAACCAGAACTGCCTGCGATCGGGCAGCACGGCGAACTTCAACGGCACCAAGCCGGTGTACGCGCAGCCGAAGTACCTGGTGGACAACTCCGCCGCCTTCGCCACCAACCCCGGCTGCCACTACTTCGGTGCGACCCGGGTGATCTTCAACTCCAACGGCACGATGACGGTCTGGAACAAGAAGTCGGTCAACGGCCTGCAGGCCCCGGTGTCGATCGCCCCGGAGGACGGCACCGCGCCGAACTGCGGCACGCTCGACGCCCTCGACTCCACCGCCGGCGCCACCCTCCCTGTGCCGACCGAGATGGTGATCTACGCCGCGAACTCCGGCACGGCCAACCGCCAGTGCTACGCCGGGGAGATCGGTGGCCCGGACGCGAACCGCCGCCTGCCGCTGGGCAGCTACGCCGCGGAGCACTCGGTGGATCCGAGCGTGGCAGGCATCTCGTACACCTTCGACACCAACATGACCGAGCCGGGCAAGTTCTGCGGGCAGGGCAACCTCTACGCCGAGGGCGTCCTCGACGGCCGGTTGACGATCTCCGCCCAGCAGTCCGTGATCGTGACCGGTGACCTGATCCTGGCCGGCGGGCAGAGCGGCGACGACCTGCTGGGCCTGGTGGCGACCAACTCGGTCGAGATCTTCCATCCCCGGGTCGCCACGGTCACCTCCGAGCGCTACTGCACGGGCACGGACCGGCGCGGGAACTGCACCGGGTACGCCGTCCGCTGGCGATCCCCCACCGGGGAGTCCGATGTCACCGGGTGGCCCTACCGCTACACCACGACCCCGGCGAAGGGCGTGATGATCACCGGGTCGATCCAGACCTTGCAGCACTCGTTCCTGGTGCAGAAGTACGACAAGGGCGCCAACGCCGGCACGTTGCAGGTCTACGGGTCGATCGCCCAGCGGTGGCGCGGGATCGTCGGACAGGGCTCCGGCGGTTCGATGACCGGCTACGCCAAGCTCTACCAGTACGACTCCCGGCTGCAGTACACCCGCCCGCCCTACTTCCCGACCTGGGCCAACTCCGAGTGGTCGCTGCGCTACTCGGGTGAGATCGACACCCCGAAGGGCGTGCGCGACTGATGGTCGCCGGCATCGTCCTGACCGGGCTGCTCGGTCTCCTGGTCGGGTCCTTCCTCAACGTCGTGATCTGGCGGGTGCCGCGGGGCGAGTCCGTCGTGTCCCCGCCCTCCGCCTGCCCGCGCTGTGGACACCGGATCCGGCCCCGGGACAACGTGCCGGTGCTGGGCTGGCTGCTGCTGCGCGGCCGGTGCCGGGACTGCGCCGAGCCGATCCCCGTGCGGTACCCGCTGGTGGAGGCGGGCACCGGTGTGCTGTTCGCCCTGGCCTGCGGGTGGACCGTGGCCCGGGGGACCCCGTGGCTGCTGCCCGCCGCGCTCTACCTGGCCGCCATCGGCGTGGCGCTGACGCTGATCGACCTGGACACCAGGCGGCTGCCGGACGCGATCGTGCTGCCGTCCTACCCCGTGCTGCTGGCGCTGCTGGCCGTGGCCTCCTGGGGCGGTGACGACTGGGGCGCCCTGCTGCGGGCGGTCCTGGCCGGGGCCGCACTGGCGGTCTTCTACTTCCTGGTGCTGCTGGTCTACCCGGCGGGTATGGGGCTGGGCGACGTGAAGCTCGCCGGGGTGCTGGGGATGGCGCTGGGCTGGATCGGCTGGGGTGCGTTGCTGATCGGCTGGTTCGCGACCTTCCTGCTGGGTGGGCTGTTCGCGCTGGCACTGGTGGTGCTCGGTCGCGCGGGCCGGCGCACCGCCATCCCCTTCGGTCCTTGGATGCTCGGCGGCGCCGCGATCGGGATGGTCGCCGGGCCGGCGGTCTGGGAGCAGTACCTCGGGGTCTTCGGCTGAGCGGGCCGGCCCTCAAGTTCCGACGGCGAACGCCGATGAGACGACAAGCGTGACCGACGGTCACGCTCCGTGAGAAGGAGGCCACCTGGTGGCGAAGACCCGAGTGATCGGACTCGACATCGGCACCACCGCGGTGCGCGCGGCCGAGGTCGAGTTCGACGGCGGCCCCGGTGCCGCGCGGCGCGGTGCCCCCGGCCGGGTGGTCCGTGCCGGGACCATGCCCCTGCCCTGGGGAGCGGTGCACGACGGGGAGGTGGCCGAACCGGCCACGGTCTCCTCCGCGATCAAGCGGTTGTGGAGCGATCGGAAGTTCGGCTCCAAGGAGGTGGTGGTTGGGGTCGGGAACCAGCGCGTGATGGTGCGCGAGTTCGACATGCCCCAGATGCCCCCGGCCCAGCTGCGCGCCGCGTTGCCGTTCCAGGTCGAGGGTCTGTTGCCCGTCGCCGCCGGTGACGCCCTGCTGGACTTCCATCCGGTGAGCACGTCGGTCGGGGCCGAGGGGCCCATGGTGCACGGCCTGCTGGTCGCGGCCACCGCCGAGACCGTCCTGGCGAACACCCGCGCGGTCGAGCTGGCCGGGCTCCGGCCGGTGATGGTCGACCTGAACGCCTTCGCCGTGGCGCGGCTGCAGGCCCGGTCCGGCTTCGGCTCCGGGGTGCGGGCCTTCGTCGACATCGGCGCCCGGGTGACCAACGTGTCGATCGTGGTCGACGGCATGCCGAGGTTCGTCCGGATCCTGCCCGCGGGTGGCCATGACGTGACCGAGGCGCTGACCGGCGCGCTGGACGTGCCGGCGGCCGAGGCCGAGGTGATCAAGCGCCGGGTGGGGGTCGGCCTCGCGAGCGCGCCCGAGGACCTCACCGCGAAGCAGATCATCGCCGAGGTCGTCACCGGCATGGTCGACTCGATCCGCAACACGCTCGTGTACTACGCGAGCAGCAACCCCGGAGGCGGTGTGGAACAGATCGTGCTGTCCGGAGGCGGGTCGTTCCTGCCCGGGCTGGGCCAGTACCTGGCCTCGGCCACGCGGGTCGCCGTCGCGGTCGGTGAGCCGCTGCAGACCTTCCCGCTGGCGAAGAACCTCAACCCGCAGTCGCTCGGCGGCGAGCCGTCGACCTACGCGGTGCCGCTCGGCCTGGCGATGGGGGTGGCCGCATGACCGCCAACCTGACGTCCGCCCAGGGTCGTCCCGGCAAGCTGACCACCGCGGTGGTGACCTATCCGCAGGTCAACCTGCTGCCGCCCGAGGTCGCGAAGACCCGCCGGCAGAAGAGCACCAAGCGGCTCCTGCTGCTGTCGCTGCTGCTGGTGATCCTGGTGGCGGTGCTCGGCTACGGCGGCGCGCTGTACTCCGCGAACGAGGCCGCCGACGACCTGGCCGATGCGCAGTCCGAGACCACCCGGTTGCAGAACCAGAAGGCCGAGTACGCCGAGGTGCCCCAGGTGCTGAACCAGATCGAGCTGGTGCAGAACGCGCGGATCGCCGGTACCGCGACCGAGGTGAACTGGGCGCAGTACATCGAGGCATTGCGCGCGGTCACCCCGGCCGGGGTGTCCTACGAGTCGATCACGGTCAGCAGCGTCGAGAACGGCGCGTCGATGAACCCCTTCGTCACCGACTCGATCGGCACGATCAGCTTCACCACCCGGTCGCTGGTGCTGCCGGACACCGCCGCCTGGGTGGACGCCGTCGAGCCACTGCCGGGTCTGTCCGACCCCTGGTTCACCTCCGCCACCCGCACCGATGAGGACGGGTCCCTCTACTACCTGGTGCAGGGGACCGTGAACGTCGAGACCAGCGCGCTCGCCGGGCGCTTCAGCGAGCAGGAGGAGGGCCAGTGAGACGTTCCACGACCACGTTCTGGGCGTTGGGGACCGCCGTTCTCGCGGTGCTCGTCGCCGCGGGAGCCTGGTTCCTGGCCATCGACCCGGTGCTGGCCCAGGCCTCCGAGGACCGCACCGCCACCGAGGACGCGCTGGCCCGCAACGACCTGCTGGAACTGGAGATCACCAAGCTCCAGGAGCAGGCCACCCACCTGGACGAGTACAAGGCCCAGCTCGCCGAACTGCGCCAGGAGATCCCGGCCACCGGTGACGTGAGCGGTCTGACCACGTACCTGCAGTCGCTGGCCGACGCCGCCGGGGTCACGGTCACCGTCCTGGAGCCGGGCGTCCCGCAGGAGCTGGCCGTCGCCGCCGGTGTGACCACCGACTCGGGCACCGCCACCGAGGACGGCAGCTCCGACGACGCCGCCGACGACACGACCGCCGACGACACGGGGACCACCGACACCGCGGACTCTGACGAAGGTTCGGCCAAGGGGATGTACCTGATCGGCGTGAACATCACCACGGTCGGCACCTACGACGCGACCAGGACGTTCCTCACGTCCCTGCAGACCGGGAACGGGCGGCTGTTCCTGGTGTACGGGCTGGACGCCCAGACCCAGGACGACGAGGGTGCCTCCGGTGGCCGGCCGGCCACCGCCCGCGGTGACGTGGAGCTGGCCATCAACGGCTACGCCTACCTGCTGCCGGAGAGCGGCACGCCGGCCGTGGACGACTCCGCGGTGGACGAGGGCGAGCTGCCGGTCCCCACCGACCAGCCGAACCCGTTCCTGCCGGTGGGCTGACCCCTCACCACCCCGCCCGCGCCCCGCGCCCCGGTCCACCCACTGGGCCGGGGCGCGGCGTCGTTCCCCGGCCGTGAAAGGATCGCCCCCATGCTGCGTTGGTTGACATCCGGTGAGTCGCACGGCCCCGCGCTGGTGGGGGTGTTGGAGGGTCTTCCGGCCGGGGTGCAGGTCACCACCGCCGACGTCCAGGCCGCGCTGGCCCGTCGCCGGCTGGGCTACGGCCGCGGCGCGCGGATGTCCTTCGAGCAGGACGAGGTGCGGATCCTGGCGGGGCTGCGGCACGGCGTGAGCCAGGGCGGCCCGATGGCGATCGAGATCGGCAACACCGAGTGGCCGAAGTGGGTCGACGTGATGGCCGCGGACCCGGTGGCCGACCCGGAGCTGCTGAACCGGGCCCGCAACGCGCCGTTGACCCGGCCGCGACCGGGGCACGCGGACCTGGTGGGGATGCGCAAGTACGGCTTCGACGACGCGCGGCCGGTGCTGGAGCGGGCGTCGGCGCGGGAGACCGCGACCCGGGTGGCGCTCGGGCTGGTCGCGGCGAGGCTGCTGGAGCAGGCCGCCGGGGTGCGGCTGGTCTCGCACGTGGTCGGGATCGGGCCGGTGGCGGTGCCGGAGGGTGCCGCGCTGCCGGCCCCGGACGACGTGGCGGCGCTGGACGCCGATCCGGTGCGCTGCTTCGACCCGGCGTCGAGCGCGGCGATGGTCGCGGAGATCGACGACTGCCACAAGGCGGGGGACACCCTGGGCGGCGTGGTCGAGGTGCTGGCCTACGGGCTGCCGAGCGGGCTGGGCTCCTACGTGCACGCCGACCGGCGGCTGGACTCGCGGCTGGCCGGGGCGCTGATGGGCATCCAGGCGATCAAGGGCGTCGAGGTCGGCGACGGCTTCCGCACGGCCACCCGCCGCGGCTCGCAGGCCCATGACGAGATGGAGCGGGACGCCGACGGCGTGATCCGGCGGCGCTCGAACCGGGCCGGTGGGCTCGAGGGCGGGATGACCAACGGGGAGATCCTCAAGGTCCGGGCGGCGATGAAGCCGATCTCCACCGTGCCGCGGGCGCTGGACACGGTGGACACCACCGGCGGTCCGGCCAAGGCACAGCACCAGCGCTCCGACGTGTGCGCGGTGCCGCCGGCGGCGGTGGTGGCCGAGGCGATGGTGGCGCTGGTGCTGGCCGACGCGCTGCTGGAGAAGACCGGCGGCGACTCGGTGCCGGAGGTGCGCCGCAACCTGGAGGCCTACCTGGCGTCCATCCCCGAGCTGCTGCGATGACCGCGCCCCGGGTGGTGCTGATCGGCGCGCCGGGGGCGGGCAAGAGCACGGTCGGCGCTCTGCTGGCCGGCCGGCTGGGCCTGGGGTTCCGGGACACCGACGCGGATGTGGCGGCGGCGGCCGGCAAGCCGGTGGCGGAGGTCTTCGTCGAGGACGGCGAGCCGCGGTTCCGGGAGCTGGAACGCGCGGCGGTGCTGGCGGCGCTGGACGGGCACGACGGGGTGCTCGCCCTGGGCGGCGGTGCGGTGCTGGAACCCGGGGTCCGGCAGGCGCTGGCCCGCTACGGTGAGCAGGGCGGCACGGTGGTCTTCCTGGAGGTCACGCTGGCGTCGGCCGCGGGCCGGGTGGGCTTCAATCAGCCGCGCCCGGTGCTGCTGGGCAATCCGCGGGCACAGTGGCAGGCGTTGCTGGAGCAGCGCCGCCCGGTGTACGAGGAGCTGGCCACGCACACCGTGCCGACCGACCGGGTGCCGCCGGAGGAGGTCGTCGAGCGCGTGATCGCACTGTGGGAGGGAACGGATGACTGAGGACCTGCGCCGGGTCGAGGTGGCGGGGGAGCAGCCGTACCCGGTCCTGATCGGGCGGCACCTGCTCGGTGAGCTGCCCGGCCTGTTGCGGCCCGGGGTGCGCAAGGTGCTGATCGTGCACCCGGCGGCGCTGGCGACCACGGCCGAGGCGGTCCGGGACGACCTGGCCGCCCAGGGGCTGGAGGCGCTGCTCGCCGAGGTGCCGGATGCCGAGCCGCAGAAGTCCGCCCAGGTGGCGGCGTTCTGCTGGCAGGTGCTCGGCCAGGCCGACTTCACCCGCTCGGATGCCATCGTCGGTCTGGGCGGAGGTGCGACCACCGACCTGGCGGGCTTCGTCGCGTCGACCTGGCTGCGCGGGGTGCAGGTGGTGCAGGTGCCGACCACGCTGCTGGCGATGGTGGATGCCGCGGTGGGCGGCAAGACCGGGATCAACACGGTCGAGGGCAAGAACCTGGTGGGCACCTTCCACCCGCCGGTCGGGGTCCTCTGCGACCTGGCCGCGCTGGAGAGCATGCCGGCGCACGACCACGTCGCCGGGCTCGGTGAGGTGGTCAAGTGCGGGTTCATCGCCGACCCCCGGATCCTGGAGCTGGTCGAGCAGCACGGGCCGGAGATCACCGACCCGGTGCGGGCCGCGCACTCGCCGGTGCTGGCCGAGCTGGTCGAGCGGTCGGTGGCGGTCAAGGCCCGGGTCGTGGGCGAGGACCTGCGGGAGGCCGGGCTGCGGGAGATCCTCAACTACGGGCACACCTTCGGCCACGCGATCGAGCACGTGGAGCGGTACTCCTGGCGACACGGTGCAGCGGTGTCGGTGGGGATGGTCTTCGTCGCCGAGCTGGCGCGGCTGGCCGGGCGGCTGGACGAGTCGGTGGTGGCCCGGCACCGGTCGATCCTGTCCGGCCTGGGCCTGCCGATCAGCTACCGCGGCGACCGCTGGGACCAGCTGTACGCGGCGATGCGCCGGGACAAGAAGACCCGGGGCGATCTGCTGCGGTTCGTGGTGCTGGAGGACGTGGCGCGACCCACCCGGCTGGAGGGTCCCGACCCGACGCTGCTGCTGGCCGCGTACGCGGAGGTCTCCGAGGGTGCGACCACGCCCCGGAGCCTGTCGCTGGGCTGAGGCCGAACAAGCCCGGAGCTTTGTAAGAACAGCTACAAGCTTGCTCCATTGTAAGAGCGGTTACCACGCGCTACCCTGGCGTCATGTGGACCCTGACGGTGGACCAGGTGGGCAGCCGGCGGGTCGGCGACCGGGTCGACGCGCTGCTGGCCGGCCTGGCTGCGGACTCGCCGCTGGTGACCGCCGCCCCCGGCGCGGTGCTGCTGCCGTTCGAGCGCACGGTCGGTGACGAGGTCCAGGCCGTGATCGCCGATGCCGGGCTGGTGGTCGACCTGGCGCTGCACCTGGTCCGGATCGGTGGCTGGAGCATCGGGATCGGCGCGGGCCGGGTCGACACACCGCTGCCGCCGTCCTCCCGCGCCGGCTCCGGGACCGCGTTCATCCACGCCCGTGCGGCGGTCGAGGCGGCGAAGTCCCGGCTGCGCAGTGTCCCGCTCGCCGTCCGCGGGCCCCGGGCCGATCTGGCGGCGGAGGCCGAGGGCGTCCTGGTGCTGCTCGGCTCGGTGATCGACCGGCGGACCGAGGCGGGCTGGGCGGTGATCGACCGGATGTCCGCCGCGACGGGGGAGCCCGGCACCCGCCAGCAGGACATCGCCGCCGCGCTCGGCATCAGCCAGCAGGCGGTCAGCGCCCGGCTGCGCGCGGCGCTCTGGGCGGAGGAGGTCGCCGCCCGGCCCGCAGCGGCGCGCCTGCTCCGGCTGGCCGCGGGCGACCGACACGATGGGCCCCGGGACGACGAGGGCGACGAGGGGGAGGCCGGATGAGCCCGGTGTGGGCAGTGGTCGTGGTGGTGCTGGCGCTGGCGGTCAGCGGCGGGCTCGGCTGGTTCGTCGCCGCCGGGGTGCTGCGCCTGGCCGACCGCGCGCCCCGCACCGTCGCCCCGCCCGCCGGACCGAAAGCCGCACCGGAGGTCGACCCGGGGGCCGATCCGGAGGCCGGACCGGGCGCTGGACCGGCGACCCGCGGCGGCCCGGACGGTGCGGCGGCGCGCGCCCGGCTGCGCGGCGGCACCTGGATCGGTGTGCTGGAACGACTGGCCGTCACCGGCACCCTGCTGGCCGGCGAACCGGGCGGCGTCGCGGTGGTGGTGGCGATCAAGGGCCTGGGACGCTACCCCGAACTGCGCAGCGGATCGGACCCCGGCGTCTCCGAGCGCTTCGTGATCGGCACCCTGGCCTCGCTGGTCTGGGCCGGGGCGCTCGGCGTGCTCGGTCGCTGGCTGCTCACCCGGTAGGCGCTAGGATGGTCGGCGGCCCAGCCCCGGCCGCGCGTGGCACCTGCACGGATGTGCGGCCGCGCGCATGGTGGGGCGACCGGAAACCCTGACAGGAAGCGACGAACGTGGCGACGACGAACGACCTCAAGAACGGCACCGTGCTGAAGATTGACGGCCAGCTCTGGACGGTCATCGAGTTCCAGCACGTCAAGCCGGGCAAGGGCGGCGCCTTCGTCCGCACCAAGCTGAAGAACGTCCTCTCCGGCAAGGTCGTGGACCGCACCTTCAACGCCGGCCTGAAGGTCGAGACCGCCAATGTCGACAAGCGCGACATGCAGTACCTGTACCAGGACGGCGACGACTTCGTCTTCATGGACACCGACACCTACGACCAGATCACCATCGCCGCCGCCACCGTCGGCGATGCCTCGAACTTCATGCTCGAGGGCCAGATGGCCGTGGTCGCCACCAACGAGGGAGTCCCGCTCTACGTCGAGCTGCCCGCCTCCGTCGTGCTCACCATCACCTACACCGAGCCCGGCCTGCAGGGCGACCGCTCCACCGGTGGCACCAAGCCCGCCACCCTGGAGACCGGCTACCAGATCCAGGTCCCGCTGTTCCTGGAGGCCGACACCAAGGTCAAGGTCGACACCCGCGACGGCTCCTACCTGGGCCGCGTGAACGACTGACGTGGGAGCTCGCACCAAGGCCCGCAAGCGTGCGCTCGACGTCCTCTTCGAGGCAGAGCAGCGCCGGGTCGACCCGATGACCCTGCTCGCCGAGCGGATCGTCGAACCCGGCACCGAGGCGGCCCTGCCGCAGTACGCGGTCGAGCTGGTCGAGGGGGTCTGCGCCCGCCGCGACCGGATCGACGAGGTGCTCGCCACCCACTCGCACGGCTGGACGCTGGACCGGATGCCCGCCGTCGACCGGGTGCTGCTGCGCCTGGGCACCTGGGAGATCCTGTTCAACGACGACGTCCCGGACGCGGTCGCCGTCGACGAGGCGGTCGAGCTGGCCCGGAACCTGTCCACCGACGAGAGCCCGTCCTTCGTCAACGGCCTGCTCGGCCGGGTGGTGGACCTGAAGCCGACGCTGCTGGGCTGAGGCCTGACCCGCTGGGCCGGACGGTGATAATCTGAGCGCATCTGCCGGCCCCGCTGGGGTGCAGGAAGTGAACCCCGGGATGTCCCGCCACGAGGTGGGGCCCGGGGTTCGCGCATGTCAGGGCTCACCCACGCGCAGCACGCTGATCGACGCGGGCGCCCGTGTGCCCGCGCGCCACGCACTGGTGGTGATCCCACAGGCGATGTCCGCCAGCCAGAGCCGCGGTTCCTCCGCCCCGCGCCGGTGATCCACCCAGAGCTGGTCGATCACCCGGCGGGTGCGCAGTGCGGCCACCAGCTCCCGGTCCCGCCGATCGGCCCGTTCGCCGCGTGACTCCATCACCACCCGAGCGCAGCCGAGCTGCTCCAGCGCGGGCCCGAACGTCTCGAAGCACTTCCGGCGGCGGCGTTCGTCCGGCTCATCCGGTGGACAGCTCCGGACGACCACCAGTCCGGTGAGCGGCAGCGACCCGAAGGCGGCGGTCAAGTGGGACCGGCTGCGACCGCCGGCGTCGTACCAGTGCGCCTTCAGCCGGCCAGGTGGGCGCAGGTGGCGGGCGCGTCCGCGCGTGTGCTCGACCTCGCCGGGTGCCACCAGCACGGCGCCGAGCACGTAGAGCAGCCTGCCGTCGATCTGCACACTCGACTCGTCCCCCCACGCCACTCCCATGCTCACCCCCCGGGGCAACCGACGGTAGCCGGGCGCCCGCCCCCGGCGGCCGTTGTCCACAGGCCGACCCGTGGCCCATCTCACCCCCGCGCAGCGCGGCGCACCCGCCCGCCCGGGGTAAGGTCGTCGGCGTAAGGCAGTTCCTTTAACACCGTCCAGTGAGGCGGGGAAGGAGTGGCCCGGATGAGCTCCGGCACGAGTGTGCCCGGCGGCGGTGGTGGATCCACCGTCGTGCTGGGCGAGCAGGATGTGGCGCGCGCACTGACGCGCATCGCGCACGAGATCCTGGAACGCAACAAGGGTGGCGCCGACGTCGTCGTGCTCGGCATCCCGACCCGGGGTGTTCCCCTGGCGAACCGGCTGGCCGAGCGGCTGGCGGCGGTGGAGCCCGGCGTGGAGGCGGATCGGATCGTCGGCGCGCTGGACGTGACGATGTACCGGGACGACCTGGCGCAGCACCCCACCCGCGCGATCGGGCAGACCGTCGAGCCCGCGGCGGGGGTGGACGGCAAGGTCGTGGTGCTGGTGGACGACGTGCTGTTCTCCGGCCGGACGATCCGGGCGGCGCTGGACGCGATCAACGACCTGGGGCGGCCGCGGGCGGTGCAGCTGGCGGTGCTGGTGGACCGCGGGCACCGGGAGCTGCCGATCCGCGCGGACTACGTGGGCAAGAACCTGCCGACCTCGACCTCCGAGCGGGTGCGGGTGCGGGTGGCCGAGACCGACGGGTCGGACGCCGTGGTGATCGAGGGGGGCCACTGATGCGGCACCTGCTGAGCACCGCGGACCTGGACACCGCGGCCGCGATCAGGGTCCTGGACACCGCGAGCCAGATGGCCGCGACCCAGGGCCGGCAGATCAAGAAGTTGCCGACGCTGCGCGGGCGGACGGTGGTGAACCTGTTCTTCGAGGACAGCACCCGGACCCGGATCTCGTTCGAGACCGCGGCGAAGCGGCTGAGCGCGGACGTGATCAACTTCGCGGCCAAGGGGTCGAGCGTGTCCAAGGGCGAGTCGCTGAAGGACACCGCGCTGACCCTGGAGGCGATGGGGGCGGACGCGATCGTGATCCGGCACCAGGCCTCCGGCGCCCCGCACACCCTGGCGCACGCCGGCTGGACGAACGCCGCGGTGCTGAACGCCGGTGACGGCACCCACCAGCACCCGACCCAGGCGCTGCTGGACTCGTTCACGATCCGGCGGCAC
Source organism: Cellulomonas denverensis (assembly GCF_012396125.1). GTDB lineage: Bacteria > Actinomycetota > Actinomycetes > Actinomycetales > Cellulomonadaceae > Cellulomonas > Cellulomonas denverensis. Next base: position 107,292 of record NZ_JAAXOX010000002.1, read on the forward strand.
CTGCGCGGCACCGCGGACAACCCGGACGGCGTGGGTGCGGACCTGTCCGGCCTGCACGTCGCGGTGGTCGGGGATGTGCTGCACTCCCGGGTCGCGCGGTCGAATGTCGACCTGCTGCACACCCTGGGCGCCCGGGTGACGCTGGTCGCGCCGCCCACCCTGCTGCCGGTCGGGATCGAGCCCTGGCCGTGCGCGGTGTCCTACCACCTGGACGAGGTGCTGGCCGAGGAGCCGGATGCGGTGATGATGCTCCGGGTGCAGCGCGAGCGGATGTCGACGGCGGGTGGCGGGTTCTTCCCGGGGCCGCTGGAGTACACCCGGTTGTACGGGCTGGACGCGCGCCGGCTGGCGATGCTGCCGGAGCACGCGATCGTGATGCACCCCGGCCCGATGAACCGCGGGCTGGAGATCAGCGCCGACGCGGCGGACTCGCCGCGGTCGGTGATCGTGGAGCAGGTGGCGAACGGGGTGGCGGTACGGATGGCGGCGCTGTATCTGCTGCTCGCGGGGGATGGCGACCTGCCCGGCACCACACCCACCACCGGCGCGATCCCCGCCCTGACCAGCCCGGAGGCCACCCGATGACGACCTACCTGCTCACCGATGCCGCGCCGCTGGGCGAGGGCCGCACCGACCTGCTGCTGGCCGACGGCGTGATCGCCGCGATGGGCGCCGACGCGCGCGCCCGGGCCGGCCAGGACGCGGTGACCATCGACGCGACCGGCCTGGTGCTGCTGCCCGGCCTGGTCGACCTGCACACCCATCTGCGCGAGCCGGGCCGGGAGGACGCCGAGACGATCGCCTCCGGCACCCGGGCGGCGGCGCTGGGCGGGTTCACCGCGGTGCACGCGATGGCGAACACCACCCCGGTGCAGGACACCGCGGGCGTGGTGGAACAGGTCTGGCGGCTGGGGCGCGAGGCGGGCTGGGTGGATGTGCACCCGGTCGGCGCGGTCAGTGTCGGGCTGGCAGGGGAGCAGCTGGCCGAGCTGGGCGCGATGGCGGATTCCGCCGCGACCGTCCGGGTGTTCTCCGACGATGGCAAATGCGTGCACGACCCGGTGCTGATGCGCCGGGCGCTGGAGTACGTGAAGGCCTTCGACGGGGTGATCGCCCAGCACGCGCAGGAACCGCGGCTGACCGAGGGCGCCCAGATGCACGAGGGCGTGGTCTCCGCGGAGATCGGCCTGCGCGGCTGGCCGGCGGTCGCCGAGGAGGCGATCATCGCCCGCGACGTGCTGCTGGCCGAGCACGTCGGTTCCCGGCTGCACGTGTGCCACCTGTCCACCGCCGGGTCGGTGGAGATCGTGCGCTGGGCGAAGTCCCGGGGGATCGACGTCACCGCCGAGGCCACCCCGCACCACCTGCTGCTGACCGACGAGCTGGCCCGCGGCTACGACCCGGTGTTCAAGGTCAACCCCCCGCTGCGCACCGAGGCGGATGTCGAGGCGGTGCGGGCCGGCCTGGCCGACGGCACGATCGACATCGTCGGCACCGACCACGCCCCGCACACCCGCGAGGACAAGGACTGCGAGTGGGCGGCCGCCGCGTTCGGCATGACCGGTCTGGAGACCGCGCTGTCGGTGGTGCAGCTGACCATGGTGGACACCGGCCGGATGACCTGGGCGGATGTTGCCCGGGTGCTGTCGCGCACGCCGTCGAGGATCGGCCGGGTGCCGGACCAGGGCCGGCCGATCGCGGTCGGTGAGCCGGCCAACCTGGTGCTGGTCGACCCGGCCGCGGTGCGGACCGTGGTGCCGGAGCAGCAGGCCACCGCCTCGGCGAACTCGCCGCTGCGGGGCCGGGAGCTGCCGGGCCGGGTGGTCGCCACCTTCCTGCGCGGCCGGGCCACCGTGCTGGACGGCACGCCCCAGGACGATCCGCGGGCGCCGCGCTACGCGGTGGGCCGCTGATGCCGCCCGCCCTGTCGGTGACCCTGCTGTGCCTGCTGGGCGCCGCGCTGCTGGTGCTGATGGTGGTCGGCTGGCGCCGCCGGGTGCGGTCCACCGCGGACGTGCCCGCCCCGGCGCCGGCTCCGGCCGATCCGGGCGAGCCGCGCACCGAAGAGCTGGCCGGCATCTACGTGTCCACCACCCGGTCCGGCGACTGGCTGGACCGGATCGCCGCCCACGGCCTGGGGGTGCGGTCGGTGGTGACCGTGCGGGTCTGGGACGCGGGCGTGGAGCTGCGACGACGAGGGGCGCCGGATGTGTTCCTGCCCCGGGCGGACCTGCTCGGCAGCGGCACCTCCGGCGGGATGGCCGGGAAGGTGGTGGGCGGTGACGGGCTCACCATCCTGACCTGGCGGAACGGGGCGCACCGGCTGGACACCGGCCTGCGACTGCGCCACCCGGCTGACGCGCTGACCCTGCGCGAGGCCGTGACGAGCTTGATCGAGCACACCGAGGAGACACGATGACGGACGCACTGCTGGTCCTGGAGGACGGGCGGACGTTCGCCGGGGAGGCCTACGGGGCCACCGGCGAGACGCTGGGCGAGATCGTCTTCAACACCGGGATGACCGGGTACCAGGAGACGCTCACCGACCCCAGTTACCACAAGCAGATCGTGGTGATGACGGCCCCGCACATCGGGAACACCGGCGTCAACGACGAGGACCCCGAGTCCGGCCGGATCTGGGTGGCGGGCTATGTGGTCCGCGACCCCGCCCGCCGGGCGTCGAACTGGCGCTCGGAGCGGTCGCTGGACGAGGAGCTGGCCGCCCAGGGCGTGGTCGGGATCAGCGGGATCGACACCCGCGCCCTGACCCGGCACCTGCGCGAGCGCGGCGTGATGCGGGCGGCGATCGTCTCCGGCGACGCGCTGCTGGACGGCTCCGGCCGCCCGCACACCACCGAGGACCTGGTGGCCCGGGTGCAGTCCTCCCCGCAGATGTCCGGCGCGGACCTGGCGGCCGAGGTCTCCACCGATGTGCCGTACGTCGTGCCGCCGGTGGGCGAGCGGGTCGCCCGGGTGGCCGCCGTGGACCTCGGCATCAAGTCGATGACCCCGGCGCGGATGGCCGAGCGCGGGATCGAGGTGCACGTGCTGCCCGCGACGTCGACCATCGACGACGTGCTGGCGGTCGCCCCGGATGGGGTGTTCTTCTCCAACGGCCCCGGCGACCCGGGCGCCGCCACCCACGAGATCGAGCTGCTGCGCGAGGTGCTGGACCGGCGGCTGCCGTTCTTCGGCATCTGCTACGGCAACCAGCTGCTCGGCCGGGCGCTGGGCTACGGCACCTACAAGCTCGGCTACGGCCACCGCGGGGTGAACCAGCCGGTGCTGGACCGCCGCACCGGCAAGGTGGAGATCACCGCGCACAATCACGGCTTCGCGGTGGACGCCCCGACCGACGGCCCCTCGCTCGCCCCGCACGACGGTGGGCGCTACGGCCGGGTCGAGGTCTCGCACATCGACCTGAACGACGACGTGGTGGAGGGGCTCAACGCGCTCGATCTGCCCGCGTTCAGCGTGCAGTACCACCCGGAGGCCGCGGCCGGCCCGCACGACGCCGGTTACCTGTTCGACCGGTTCCTCGACCTGATCCACGCCTCGCAGAACGAAGGGACGGACGCCTGATGCCGCGCCGCACCGACATCCAGTCCGTCCTGGTCATCGGCTCCGGCCCGATCGTGATCGGCCAGGCCTGCGAGTTCGACTACTCCGGCACCCAGGCCTGCCGGGTGCTGAAGGAGGAGGGCCTGCGGGTCGTCCTGGTGAACTCGAACCCGGCGACGATCATGACCGACCCGGAGTTCGCCGACGCGACCTATGTCGAGCCGATCACCACCGAGGTGCTGACCACGATCATTGCCAAGGAGCGGCCGGACGCGATCCTGCCCACCCTGGGCGGGCAGACCGCGCTGAACGCGGCGATCGCGCTGGACGAGGCCGGGGTGCTGGCCGAGTACGGCGTCGAGCTGATCGGCGCGAACATCCCGGCGATCCAGAAGGGCGAGGACCGCGAGCAGTTCAAGCAGGTGGTCGAGGTCTGCGGCGGCGAGTCCGCCCGCTCGGCGATCGTGCACACCATCGACGACGCCCTGGCCGCGGTGCAGGACCTGGGCTACCCGGTGGTCGTCCGGCCGTCCTTCACCATGGGCGGCCTGGGCTCCGGCATCGCCTACGACGAGGCCGACCTGCGCCGGATCGTGGGCCAGGGCCTGCACTACTCGCCGACCACCGAGGTGCTCTTGGAGGAGTCGATCCTCGGCTGGAAGGAGTACGAGCTCGAGCTGATGCGGGACAAGCACGACAACGTCGTGGTGGTCTGCTCGATCGAGAACGTCGACCCGGTCGGCGTGCACACCGGCGACAGCGTCACCGTCGCCCCGGCCCTGACCCTGACCGACCGCGAGTACCAGAAGCTGCGCGACATCGGCATCGCGGTGATCCGCGAGGTCGGCGTGGACACCGGCGGCTGCAACATCCAGTTCGCGGTGGACCCGCGCACCGGCCGGATCATCGTGATCGAGATGAACCCCCGGGTGTCCCGCTCCTCGGCGCTGGCGTCCAAGGCCACCGGCTTCCCGATCGCCAAGATCGCCGCCCGGCTGGCGGTCGGCTACACCCTGGACGAGATCCCGAACGACATCACCGGCTCCACCCCGGCGTCCTTCGAGCCGACCCTGGACTACGTGGTGGTCAAGGTGCCGCGGTTCGCCTTCGAGAAGTTCCCGGCCGCCGACCCGACGCTGACCACCACCATGAAGTCGGTGGGCGAGGCGATGGCGCTGGGCCGCAACTTCACCGAGGCGCTGGGCAAGGCACTGCGCTCGATCGACAAGAAGGGCACCACCTTCCACTGGGACGGGCAGCCGCTCGCCGGTGCGGAGCTGGACGCGCTGAAGGCCACCATCGGGCACCCGACCGAGCACCGGCTGGTCGACGTGCAGCAGGTGCTGCGCGCCGGGGTTGGCGTGGACGAGGTCTACGACCTGACCGGCATCGACCCGTGGTTCCTGGACCAGATCCAGCTGATGAACGAGGTCGCCGCCGCCACCGCCACGGCGAGCGAGCTCAACCGCTCGGTGCTGGCCCGGGCCAAGCGGCACGGACTGTCGGACGTCCAGATCGCCGCCCTGCGCGGGATCAGCGAGGACGTGGTGCGCGAGGTGCGGCACGCGCTGGGCCTGCGGCCGGTGTTCAAGACCGTCGACACCTGTGCCGCCGAGTTCGCCGCCCGGACGCCGTACCACTACTCCTCCTACGACGAGGAGACCGAGGTCGCCCCGCGCGAGCGCCCGGCGGTGCTGATCCTGGGCTCCGGCCCGAACCGGATCGGGCAGGGGATCGAGTTCGACTACTCCTGCGTGCACGCCACCCTGGCGCTCAAGGGCGAGTTCGAGACCGTGATGGTCAACTGCAACCCGGAGACGGTGTCCACCGACTACGACACCGCCGACCGGCTGTACTTCGAGCCGCTGACCTTCGAGGACGTGCTGGAGGTCTACGAGGCCGAGCTCGCCGCGGGCCCGGTGGCCGGCATCATCGTCCAGCTCGGCGGCCAGACCCCGCTGTCCCTGGCGCAGCGGCTGGCCGACGCCGGGCTGCCGATCCTGGGCACCAGCCCGGAGGCGATCGACGCCGCCGAGGACCGCGGGGTGTTCGGCGGGGTGCTGGCCGAGGCCGGACTGCCCGCCCCGGCCTACGGCACCGCGACCAGCCTGGCCGCCGCCAAGGCCACCGCCGAGCGGATCGGCTACCCGGTGCTGGTGCGCCCGTCCTACGTCCTGGGCGGCCGCGGGATGGAGATCGTCTACTCCGCCGACCAGCTGACCGAGTACGTCGAGCGGGCGCTGGCCGACGCCAGCCAGTCCGGCCGGGCGCACCTGCCGCCGCTGCTGATCGACCGGTTCCTGGACGATGCAATCGAGATCGACGTGGACGCGCTGTACGACGGAACCGAGCTGTTCCTCGGCGGCGTGATGGAGCACATCGAGGAGGCCGGGATCCACTCCGGCGACTCGGCCTGCGTGCTGCCGCCGATCACGCTGTCCGCCGCCGAGCTGGAGCGGATCCGGGTGTCCACCGAGGCGATCGCACAGGGCGTGGGGGTGCGCGGGCTGATCAACATCCAGTTCGCGCTGGCCTCGGACGTGCTCTACGTGCTGGAGGCGAACCCGCGGGCCTCGCGCACCGTGCCCTTCGTGTCCAAGGCGACCGGCGTGCCGCTGGCCAAGGCCGCTGCGTTGGTGATGACCGGCTCCTCGATCGCCGACCTGCGGGCCTCCGGCGTGCTGCCGGCCACCGACGCCCGGGTGATCGACCTGGACGCGCCGATCGCGGTGAAGGAGGCCGTGCTGCCGTTCAAGCGGTTCCGCACCGCCGACGGCACCGCGGTGGACACGGTGCTCGGCCCGGAGATGCGCTCCACTGGTGAGGTGATGGGCTTCGACTCCGACTTCCCGACCGCCTTCGCCAAGTCGCAGGCGGCGTCCTTCGGCGGGCTGCCGGAGTCCGGCACGGTGTTCATCTCGGTCGCGGACCGGGACAAGCGCTCGATCGTGTTCCCGGTGAAGCGGCTGTCCGAGCTGGGCTTCCGGATCCTGGCGACCGAGGGGACCGCGGCGGTGCTCAAGCGCAGCGGCATCCGCTCGACCGTGGTGCGCAAGCACTCGGCCGGCCGTGGACCGGCGGGGGAGCCGACCATCGTGGACCTGATCGCCGCGGGCGACGTCGACATGGTGGTGAACACCCCCTCCGGCCAGGGCGCCCGCGCCGACGGCTATGAGATCCGCGCCGCCACCACCGCCGCCGACAAGGCGATCGTCACCACCGTGCAGCAGCTGTCGGCCGCGGTGCAGGCGATCGAGGCCGCCCGGTCCGGGCCGTTTGCGGTCGCCTCGCTGCAGGAGCACGACGCCGCCCGGCTGGCCGCCCGGTGACCGCCTTCGGTGCCCGGCTGGCCGGGGCGATGGACGCGCACGGCCCGCTGTGCGTGGGCATCGACCCGCACGCCGCGCTGCTGGCGGACTGGGGGCTGACCGATGACGCGCAGGGGCTGCGCCGGTTCGCGCTGACCGTGATGGAGGCGGTGGCGGGCCGGGTTGCCGCGGTGAAGCCGCAGAGCGCGTTCTTCGAGCGCCACGGGTCGGCCGGGCTGGCGGTGTTGGAGGAGGTGGTCGCCGCCGGCCGGGAGACCGGCACCCTGGTGATCGTCGACGCCAAGCGCGGGGACATCGGATCGACGATGGGCGCGTACGCGGACGCCTTCCTGCGGGACGGGTCGCCGCTGGCCGGGGACGCGCTGACCGTGTCGCCCTTCCTCGGCTTCGGCTCGCTCACTCCCGCGGTGCGGGCGGCCGCCGCGAGTGGGCGGGGCCTGTTCGTGCTGGCGCTGACCTCGAACCCGGAGGGTGCGGCGGTCCAGCATGCCCGGGACGCCGGGGGAGTCGCGGTGGCCGACCGGATCGCCCGGGAGGCGGCGGCGCTGAACGGCGAGGAGATCGCCGGCTCCGGTGCCCGGTTGGGCTCGGTGGGCCTGGTGGTCGGGGCGACCACCGGCGATGCGGCCGCACGGCTCGGGGTCGACCTGGCCGCGGTGCGTGGGCCGCTGCTGGCCCCGGGGGTCGGCGCGCAGGGCGCCGGGCCGGCGGAGCTCGCGGCGGTCTTCGGGCCGGCACGGGCGTCGGTGCTGGCCTCGTCCTCGCGCGGGGTGCTGAAGGCCGGACCCGCCGTCGCCGACCTGCGCCGGGCGGCCGAGCTGGCCGCCGCCGAGGCGTCCCGGGCACTGCGGGACTGAGGACCCGGTGGTGCGGGGGCGGTCCGGACGGGCCGCCCCCGCACCATTCCGGTGCCGTCGCGGGGGCCGTCCGGAGCCGTTCGCGCCCCGCAGCCGTGTCGTCCCGACGGTGGCGCACCGGCCTCACCTGCGCAGGCGCGCCGGAATCGCCGGAGCGCCGTGACGTGCCACACCGCGATTTGCGTGCCACTATCGACCGATGAGGCCGTCCGGCGCCGCCCGGTCGGGGGTGAACGACCGGTCTCATGCGTTGTCCCGCAGACCAGCGATGAGAAGGTGACTGACGTGGCACTTCCGACTCTCACTCCCGAGCAGCGCGCCGCAGCCCTCGAGAAGGCAGCGGCGGCCCGCCAGGCCCGCGCCGAAGTGAAGAACAAGCTGAAGTACTCCCAGGGCAAGCTCTCCGACGTGATCGCCCAGGGCCAGAAGGACGAGGTCATCGGCAAGCTCAAGGTGCTCGCCCTGCTCGAATCGCTCCCCGGAGTCGGTAAGGTCAAGGCACGCCAGATCATCTCCGAGATCGGGATCTCGGAGACCCGGCGGGTGCGCGGCCTCGGCCCGCACCAGGTGAAGGCCCTGGTCGACCGCTTCGGGTGAGTCGTCGCGGCGCCGGATCCCCCATCAGCGCCGCACGAACCAGGAGCACCCGATGACCCGACCCCCCGCCCGGCTGACCGTCCTGGCCGGACCGACGGCGGTGGGTAAGGGCACCGTCTCCGCCGACCTGCGGGCCCGTTACCCGCAGGTGTGGCTGTCGGTCTCCGCGACGACGCGCAGCCCGCGGCCGGGGGAGGTGGACGGGGTGCACTACCACTTCGTGTCGCCCGAGGAGTTCGACGCCATGGAGGCCAGTGGCGAGATGCTGGAGACGGCGCTCGTCCACGGCCGCAACCGTTACGGCACCCCCCGGCGGCCGGTCGAGGAACGACTGGCCGCCGGGGAGCCAGCGCTGCTGGAGATCGACCTGCAGGGCGCCCGGAAGGTCCGCGAGACGATGCCGGACGCCCAGTTCGTGTTCCTGGCACCGCCGTCCTTCGAGGAACTGGTGCGCCGCCTGGTCGGCCGCGGCACCGAGGACGCCGAGGAGCGTGAGCGCCGGCTCGCCACCGCCCGGGTGGAGTTGGCGGCCGAGTCCGAGTTCGATCATGTGATCGTCAATGACGACGTGCACCGTGCCACCGACGAGCTGGTGTCCCTGATGGGGCTGCCGCTTGCGCCGACCGAGTAGACTGTTCGGCGAATCCTGCTTCGATTGTTGGGGAGAACCGTGTCCGGAACCGTCGCCGAGCCCATCGGCATCACCGACCCGCCGATCGACCGCCTGCTGGAGCGTTCCGACTCCAAGTACGCGCTGGTCATCTACTCGGCCAAGCGGGCGCGGCAGATCAATGCCTACTACGCCCAGCTGAACGAGGGTCTGCTCGAGTACGTCGGCCCGCTGGTGGAGACCCGCCCGCAGGAGAAGCCGCTGTCCATCGCCATGCGCGAGATCGACGCCGGCCTGCTGACCGCGCAGCACCCCGAGGACTGAAAGCTCCCGGAATGCGCATCGTCCTCGGTGTGGCCGGGGGGATCGCGGCCTACAAGGCTGCCCTGATCCTCCGCCTGCTCACCGAGTCCGGTCATGACGTCCGCGTCGTCCCGACCCGTGCCGCCCTCGAGTTCGTGGGCCGTGCCACCTGGGAGGCCCTGTCCGGGCACCCGGTGAGCACCGAGGTGTTCGAGGACGTCGCGGACGTTCCGCATGTCCGGCTCGGTCGCGAGGCCGAGTTGGTGATCGTCGCCCCCGCCACCGCGGACCTGCTGGCCCGCGCCACCCACGGCCGCGCCGACGACCTGCTCACGGCAACCCTGCTGACTGCCACCTGCCCGGTGGTGATGGCCCCGGCGATGCACACCGAGATGTGGCAGCACCCGGCCACCCGGGCCAACGTCGCCACCCTGCGCGAGCGCGGGGTGCACGTGATCGAGCCGGACTCGGGCCGGTTGACCGGTGCCGACACCGGACCCGGGCGACTGCCCGAGCCGGAGGCGATCGTCGCGGCCGCGCTGGCCGCCGCGGCGGGTCACCGGCGGGATCTGGCCGGTCGACGGGTGGTGATCTCCGCCGGGGGCACCCGTGAGCCGCTGGACCCGGTGCGCTTCCTGGGCAACCGGTCCTCCGGCAAGCAGGGCGTGGCGCTGGCCCGGGCCGCCTGGGCCCGCGGCGCCGACGTGGTGCTGGTCGGCGCCAACCTGGCCGTGCCCGCCCCGGCCGGGGTGCGCACGGTCCCGGTGGGCTCCGCCGCCGAGCTGCGGGACGCGGTGCGCGCCGAGGCGGCCGGCGCCGACGTGGTGGTGATGGCCGCCGCGGTCGCCGACTTCCGGCCCGCCACCGGCGCCACGCACAAGATCAAGAAGCAGCCGGACGGCACTGTCCCGCCGCTGGAGCTGGTGCAGAACCCGGACATCCTGGCCGAGCTGGCCGCGGACCGGCCGCGTGCCGGGCAGGTGGTGGTCGGCTTCGCTGCCGAGACCGGGGACGCCGAGGGCGATGTGCTGCATCACGGCCGTCAGAAGGCCCGGCGCAAGGGTGCCGACCTGCTCGCGGTGAACGCGGTGGGCGACGGGGTGGGCTTCGGCACCGCGGAGAACACGGTCACCCTGCTGGACGGTTCCGGGGCCGAGGTGGGCGCCGCGTCGGGCAGCAAGGACGTGGTCGCGCACGCGATCTGGGACGCGGTGGTGGCCCGGCTCGATCGGGTCTGATCCGTCCACAGGGCGGGATGTGGCACTGACCTGGGGAGGACAGCAGACGCGGGTCGGTGCTGCCGGTTAGCCTGTCGCCCATGACCGAAGCCGCGATGCGCCTGTTCACCTCCGAGTCCGTGACCGAGGGACACCCGGACAAGATCTGCGACCAGATCTCCGACGCCATCCTGGACGCGATGCTGGAACAGGATCCCGGCGCCCGGGTCGCGGTGGAGACCATGGTCACCACCGGCCTGGTGCACGTCGCCGGAGAGGTCACCACCAGCGCCTACGTGGAGATCCCGCAGATCATCCGGGACGTGGTGCGCGGCATCGGCTACACCTCCTCCGACATCGGCTTCGACGGAGACTCCTGCGGGGTCTCGGTCTCGATCGGCCAGCAGTCGCCGGACATCGCGCAGGGCGTGGACAAGGCGCTGGAGGCCCGCCAGGACGCCGGGGACGTCGACCCGCTGGACCTGCAGGGCGCCGGCGACCAGGGCCTGATGTTCGGCTACGCCAGCGACGACACCCCGAGCCTGCTCCCGCTGCCGATCTGGCTGTCCCACCGGCTGGCCGAGCGCCTGACCCAGGTGCGCAAGGAGGGGATCGTCCCCGGCCTGCGCCCGGACGGGAAGACCCAGGTCACGGTGGCCTACGACGGCGACCGTGCGGTCAAGATCGACACCATCGTGCTGTCCACCCAGCACGACCCCGACGTGCGGCTGGAGGACCAGCTCGCCCCGGCGATCGCCGAGCACGTGGTGAAGTACGTGCTGGACGCGGCCGGGCTCGACCTGGACACCTCCGACTTCCGGCTGCTGATCAACCCGACCGGCACCTTCGTGGTGGGCGGCCCGCAGGGTGATGCCGGACTGACCGGGCGCAAGATCATCGTGGACACCTACGGCGGGATGGCCCGGCACGGTGGCGGCGCCTTCTCCGGCAAGGACCCGTCGAAGGTGGACCGCTCCGCGGCCTACGCGATGCGCTGGGTCGCCAAGAACGTGGTCGCCGCCGGGCTGGCCAAGCGGTGCGAGGTGCAGGTCGCCTACGCGATCGGCAAGGCGCACCCGGTCGGCCTCTACGTGGAGACCTTCGGCACCGGCACCGTCCCGGACGAGCAGCTCACCGCCGCGATCCGGAAGGTCTTCGACCTGCGCCCAGCCGCGATCATCCGCGACCTGGACCTGCTGCGCCCGGTCTACCGCCGCACCGCCGCCTACGGTCACTTCGGCCGGGACATCGAGGGCTTCACCTGGGAGCGCACCGACCGGGTGGACGCGCTGCGCGCGGCGATCGGCTGACCGGGCGGCAACGCGGGGGACACGGCAGCACAGCGGAGGGCGACGGCCAGAACGGAGCACGGGTCGGTGAGTGAGCAGCCCCGGGAACAACCCCGGGTGGAGCAGCCGACCCTCGCCGGGCTGTCCGTGCCGCGCACCCGCCGCCGTCCGCGGGCCCGGGACGTCGAGGTCGAGCCCGCCGCCGAGCTGCCGGTGGCGCGGGTGGCGGTGGAGCTCTCACCCGCGCACCTGGACCGCAGCTTCGAGTACCTGGTGCCGGCCACGCTGGACGCCAAGGCGGTGCCCGGCGCCCGGGTGAAGGTCCGGTTCGGTGGCCAGGACGTCGACGGCTACCTCATCGAGCGGGTCGCCGAGCCCGAGCACGACGGCGCCCTGGTGCCGCTGCGCCGGGTGGTGTCCGCCGAGCCGGTGCTCACCCCGGCGGTGGCCGCACTGTCCCGGGCGGTCGCCGACCACTACGCGGGCACCCTGCCCGACGTGCTCCGGCTGGCGATCCCGCCCCGGCACGCCCGCACCGAGGGGGAGGTCCCGGCGGCGGGGACGGAGCCCGCCGGCGCCCCGCCCCAGCTGTCCGCGCGGGCCTGGACGCCCTACCGCGGTGGCCCGGCCTTCCTCAGCCATCTGTCCGCCGGGGGGTCGCCGCGCGCGGCCTGGGTCGCCCTGCCCGGACCTGCCGGTGAGCGCTGGCCGGACGCCGTCGCCGAGGCCGTGGCGGCGACGCTGGTCGGCGGACGGGGCGCGCTGGTGGTGGTGCCGGACGCCCGGGACGTCGACCGGGTGTGCGCCGCGCTGGTCGAGGCGGGCATCCCGGCCTGGGAGCCCGGTCAGCCGGACAGCAGCCATGTCCGGCTGATGGCCGACGAGGGCCCGTCCCGCCGGTACCGCGCGTTCCTTGCGGTGCTGCGCGGACTGGCCCGGGTGGTGGTCGGCACCCGGGCGGCGGCCTTCGCCCCGGTGCGGGACCTCGGGCTGGCGGTCTGCTGGGACGACGGCGACGATCTGCACGCCGAACCGCGAGCGCCCTACCCGCACGTGCGTGAGGTGCTGGCCCTGCGCGCCGAGCTGGAGGACACCGGCTTGCTGCTGGCCGCCCACGCCCGCTCGGTGGAGACCCAGGCGCTGGTCGCCTCCGGCTGGGTCCGCGAGGTCGCGGCCGACCGGGCCGAGGTCCGGCGCCGCACTCCGCGGGTCCGGGCGCTGACCAGTGTGGAACTCGCCCGTGAGGGCCCCGCCGCTGCGGCCCGGCTGCCCGGGCCGGCCTGGCGCACGATCCGCGAGCGCCTGGCCGACGGTCCGGTGCTGGTGCAGGTCCCGCGCGCCGGGTACCTGCCCGCGGTGGCCTGCGCCCGCTGCCGGGCGATCGCCCGGTGCACCGCCTGCCACGGCCCGCTGCAACTCGGCTCGGCGCAGGCGACCGCGCAGTGCGGGTGGTGCGGCCGGCTGGCGACCGACTGGCGGTGCGACGCCTGCGGGCACGGGGCGTTCCGCTCGGTGTCGGTGGGGTCGGACCGGACCGCGGAGGAGTTGGGCCGGGCGTTCCCGGGGGTGACCGTGCGGACCTCCGGCGCGCGCTCGGCCACCGGCGTGCTCGCCGAGGTGCCGGACCGCCCCGCGCTGGTGGTGTGCACCATCGGGGCCGAGCCGGTCGCGGTCGGCGGGTACGCGGCCGCCGTGCTGTTGGACGCCGGGGTGAGCACCGGGTCGACCTCGCTGCGCGCCACCGAGGAGGCGCTGCGCCGGTGGCTGGCCGCGGCGGCGCTGGTCCGCAGCGGGGGCGACGGCGGGCAGGTGCTGCTGGTCGGCGACGGTGCGGAGCGGCCCACCCAGGCGCTGGTGCGCTGGGACCCGGCCGGTCTGGCCGAGCGGGAACTGGCCGAGCGGGCCGAGGTCGGGCTGCCGCCGGCGGTCCGGGTGGCGGAGCTGGTCGGCGAGCGGGGGGCGGTGCGCCAGGTGCTCGACCGGGTGCCGCTGCCCGCCGGTGGTGACGTGCTCGGACCGGTGCCGGTGCAGGAGCCGGAACCCGCCGCCGGTCCGGTGCAGCTCACCCTGGCCGGTTCGGAGGACGAGGTGGTGGTCCGCGCGCTGGTCCGGGTACCGGTCACGGCCGGCCGGGAGCTGGCCCGGGCCCTGGGGGCGTCCTTGGCGGTGCGCAGTGCGCGGCGTGAACCCGGCGGTGTCCGGGTCCGGCTCGATCCACGGGAGATGCTGTGACGGCGGTGGTCTTCGACCTCGGCAACGTGCTGGTCGGCTGGGACGCCCGGGCCGCGTTCGCCGGGCACTACCCCGAGGCGCAGGTGTCGGCGTTCTTCGAGGCGGTCGACTTCCCGGCGCTGAACCTGGCGCAGGATGCCGGACGGCCGTGGTCGGTGGCCCGCGACACGATCGCCGACCCGGCGCACCGGGCGATGCTCGATCACTACCTGGCGCACTTTGACGCCGCGCTGACCGGGCCGGTGCCGGGATCGGCGCAGATCGTGACCGAGTTGGTCGACGCCGGGGTGCCGGTCTTCGGGCTGACCAACTGGTCGGCGGAGACGTACCACCACGCGGTGCCCGCCGCGCCGGCGATCGGGCTGCTCGCCGACGTGCTGGTGTCCGGCAGGGAGGGACTGGTGAAGCCGGATCCGCGGATCTTCCGGCTGGCGGCGGAGCGGTTCGGCGTGGACCCGGCCGGGACGGTGTTCGTGGACGACAGCCCGGCGAACGTGGCGGCTGCGAGCGCGCAGGGGTTCGACGGGCTGCTGTTCACCGGGGCGAGGGACCTGCGGGCGGCGCTGGTGCAACGGGGCGTGCTGCCGCGGCGGTGAGCCGGGTCGACCGGGCCGCAGTGTGGGGCTGGGCGGGCTGCGGGGGCGGCGAGCCGGGTGGACCGGGCCGCAGTGTGGGGCCGGCCGGGTTGCGGGGGCGGTCGACGGTCGGGCGTGGCTGGGCGCCGTGCGGCGCCGGCCGGGGAGATGTGCGGCCTCGCCATGCTGCGCGCGCGTCATCCACGCCGAGAGTGCACGAATGCAGCTCTCCCAGCTCTGGAGGCGTGCATTCGTGCACTCTCGGCGTGCGCGTGGGCCGGGAAGCCCGGGTGGCGCTGCGCTCCGGTCACGCCGGGGCTCGGTCCGCCCTAGGATCGACCGGTGCGCCTGATCTTCGCCGGAACGCCCGCGGTGGCGCTCCCGTCCCTGGAAGCCCTGCTCGCCTCGCGGCACGAGGTGGTCGCCGTGCTGACCCGCCCGGCTGCCCGTGCCGGACGGGGCCGGTCGCTGCGACCGAGCCCGGTGGCCGAGCGCGCCGCCGCGGAGGGGATCGAGGTGCTCACCCCGGTCAGCCCGCGGGACCTGGACTTCCAGGCCCGGCTGCGCGAGCTCGCACCGGATGCGGTGCCGGTGGTGGCCTATGGCGCACTGGTGCCGGCCGAGTTGCTGGACCTGCCGACCCACGGCTGGATCAACCTGCATTTCTCGGTGCTGCCGGCCTGGCGTGGGGCGGCGCCGGTGCAGCACGCCGTGATGGCCGGGGACGAGGTCACCGGAGCCAGCACCTTCCTGCTGGAGAAGGGCCTGGACACCGGGCCGGTGTTCGGCACCCTGACCGAGACGATCCGGCCCCGGGATACCGCGGGCGATCTGCTCGGGCGGTTGTCGGTGGCCGGCGCCGAGCTGCTGGTGCGCACCCTGGACGCGCTGGAGGAGGGCATCCTCACCCCGGTGCCGCAGCCGGGTGACGGGATCAGCCTGGCGCCGAGCCTGTCGGTCGAGGACGCCCGGGTGCGCTGGACCCATCCGGCGCAGGCGGTGGACCGGCGGATCCGCGGCTGCACCCCGGCCCCCGGGGCGTGGACCAGCCTGCCGGACGGCACCCGGCTCGGGCTCGGACCGGTCACCCCGGTGCCGGAGGTCACCGATCTGGCCCCGGGCGAGCTGCAGGCCGGGCGCAAGGAGGTGCTGGTCGGCACCGCCAGCCACGCGGTCCGGCTCGGGGAGGTGCGGCCGGCGGGCAAGAAGGCGATGAACGCGGCGGACTGGGCGCGCGGTGCCCGGCTGCCGGAGTCGGTGCTGCTCGGGGCGGCGGAGAACGCCGACGGTGCCGCCGGTTCCGGTGAGGCGGCGGGCGTGGAGGCCCAGGCGTGAGCGGTGCGAGCGGCCGGGACGGACGCTCGGGTGGGCGTGGCCCTGGGCACGGGTCGGGCGCGCAGGGCGACGGTGGTCGTGCCGGGCGCTCAGGTGGGCGCGGCACGGGCGGCGGGAACGGTTCGGGCACGCGGGGCGGCGGGAACGGTTCGGGCACGCGGGGCGACGGCACCGGGCGTCCGGGCGCGGGCCGGCAGGAGCGGGGCGCGTCGGGTGGCCGTCGTGGGCCTCGCCAGTACACCGCCGCCGCGCCCTCGCAGCGCCGCCGGAGCACCGACCCGGCCCGGGCCGCCGCCTTCGACGTGCTGCGGACGGTGGAGGACTCGGACGCCTACGCCAACCTGATCCTGCCGCCGCTGCTGCGCGAGCGCGGGATCACCGGCCGGGACGCAGGTTTCGCCACCGAACTGGCCTACGGCACCCTGCGGCTGCGTGGACGCTACGACGCGGTGATCGAGCAGGCCGCGGGCCGCGCCGTGACCGCCATCGACCCGCCGGTGCTGGACGCGCTGCGGTTGGGCGCGCACCAGGTGCTCGGGATGCGGGTGCCACCGCACGCGGCCGCCTCGGAGACGGTGGGCCTGGTGCGGGAGCGGTCCGGTGCGGGGGCGGCCCAGTTCGCCAACGCGGTGATGCGCCGGATCACCGAGCGCGGGCTGGACGAGTGGCTGGAGCTGATCGCCGACGCCGCCGGGCCGGAGCAGGTGGACCGGCTGTCGGTGACCGAGTCGCACCCGGCCTGGGTGACCCGGGCGCTGCGTGAGGCGCTGCTCGGGCACGGCCGCTCGGCCGACGAACTGCCCGCCCTGCTGGCCGCCGACAACGCGGCGCCGCGAGTGTCGCTGGTCGCCCGGCCGGGCCTGGCGGAGCGGGAGGAGCTGCTGGCCCAGGCCGGATCGGGGGCGGAGCCGGGCCGGTGGGCGCCGACCGCGGTCACCCTGGCCGGCGGCGATCCGGCGGGGCTGCGGCTGATCCGCTCCGGCCGGGCGGGGGTGCAGGACGAGGGCAGTCAGCTGGTCGCCCTGGCCCTGGCGGAGGCCGAGCTGGACGGCCCGGACGGCCGCTGGTTGGACCTGTGCGCCGGTCCGGGCGGCAAGGCGGCGCTGCTGGCGTCGATCGCGGCCACCCGGGACGCCCGGCTGGTCGCCAACGAGGTGCAGCCGCACCGGGCGCGGTTGGTCCGCCAGGCGCTGGCCGCGGTGCCGGACGGTGCGGTCGAGGAGGTGCGCACCGGCGACGGACGCGACATCGGCGCGAACGAGCCCGGGGCCTACGACCGGGTGCTGCTGGACGCGCCGTGCACCGGGCTGGGTGCGCTGCGCCGCCGCCCGGAGTCGCGCTGGCGGCGGACCCCGGCGGATCTGGCGGCGCTGACCGCGTTGCAGCGTGAGCTGCTGGCCAGCGCGTTGCGGGCGGTCCGGGTCGGCGGCGTGGTCGGGTATGTCACCTGCTCGCCGGTGCTGGCCGAGACCACGCTGGCGGTGCTGGACGCGGTGCGGGCGGCCCGCAAGGCGGGAATCGAGACCGAGACCCTGGACGCCCCGGCCGTGCTGCACTGGATCGCCCCGGACCTGGACCTGCCGCCGCGACCGGACGCCCAGCTCTGGCCGCACGTGCACGGCACGGACGCGATGCACCTGACCCTGCTGCGCCGGCTGACCTGAGCGGGTCCGGGGGCGGCTCGCTACCCTGAACGGGTGCGCGCTCTGATCAGCCCCAGCATCCTGTCCGCCGACTTCACCAACCTCGAGCGGGACCTGCACCGGATCGCCCGTGCGGACTACGCGCACGTGGACGTGATGGACAACCACTTCGTGCCGAACCTGACCATCGGGCTGCCGGTGGTCAAGCGGATCGCCGAGGTGTCGCCGGTGCCGATCGACGTGCACCTGATGATCGAGGACGCTGACCGGTGGGCGATCGAGTACGCCCAGGCCGGTGCCGCGTCGGTCACCTTCCACGCCGAGGCCGCCCAGGCGCCGGTGAAGCTGGCCCGGGAACTGCGGGCCGCCGGGGTGCGGGCGTCGATCGCGCTGCGGCCGGCCACCCCGGTGGAGCCGCTGCTGGACCTGCTGGACGAGTTCGACATGGTGCTGGTGATGACTGTCGAGCCCGGCTTCGGCGGCCAGAAGTTCATCGACGGGACGCTGCCCAAGGTCCGGCGCCTGCGGTCGGCGATCGAGGAGCGGGGCCTGGACACCTGGATCCAGGTGGACGGTGGGGTCTCCCGGTCCACGGTGGCCACGGTGGCGGCGGCGGGGGCGAACATGCTGGTCGCCGGCTCGGCGGTGTACGGCGCCGACGACATCGCGGCCGAGATTGACACCCTGCGGTCGATGGCCGACGAGGCGCTGTCCGCGCGCTGAGCGGCCGGATGTACCGTCCGGAACAGACCGTGTGGCACCATGGTGCCCAGATCGAACAGCACGTGCTCCGGGGTCGGTGAAATTCCGAGCCGGCGGTGATAGTCCGCGACCCGCGGCGGTCCGAGGCAACTCGGGACGGCGCGGTTGATCCGGTGGAATTCCGGGACCGACGGTCAAAGTCCGGATGGGAGGAGTCGTGCCGGTGCGCACCCCTCGGGGTGCGTGCCGGGGCTGCGCACACCCACGTGCGCCCGCCCGTGCACCCCGGAGCGCCGACGACCGGGGAAGGCGCAGATGGGCATCCACACCGACGACGACGCGATGGCGCGCGCCCTGGAGCTGGCGCGGCGCGGACCGGTCGCCGGGCCCAATCCGCGGGTCGGCTGCGTGCTGCTGTCCGGGGACCGGGTGATCGGCGAGGGCTGGCACCGTGGCGCGGGCACCCCGCACGCCGAGGCCGCCGCGCTGGCCGACGCCGCCGAGCGCGGTGAGGACACCCGGGGAGCGACCGCCGTGGTCACCCTGGAACCGTGCGCGCACACCGGCCGGACCGGGCCGTGCGCCCGGACACTGATCGAGGCCGGCGTGGCGCGGGTCGTGGTCGCCGTGCCGGACCCCAATCCGGTGGCCGGTGGCGGGATCGACCTGCTGCGCGCGGCCGGGATCGAGGTCCGGGTCGGGCCCGGCGCCGACGCGGTCCGCCGGATGCTGGCGCCCTGGCTGATCGCCGTGGGCCGGGGCCGCCCGTTCGTCACCCTGAAGCTGGCCGGCACACTGGACGGCCGGGTCGCCGCCGCGGACGGCACCAGCCGGTGGATCACCTCCGCGGAGTCCCGGGCGCATGCGCACGCGATGCGGGCCGAGGTGGACGCGCTGCTGATCGGGACCGGCACCGCGCTGGCCGACGACCCGGCCCTGACCGCCCGTACCGCGAGCGGCGAGCTCGCCGGCCATCAGCCGCTGCGGGTGGTGCTCGGTGACCGGGAGCTGCCGCCGGGACGGCTGCACGGCCCGGGCGGCGAGCTGGTGCGGATCCCGGGCCACGATCCTGCCGCCGCGCTGGCGGTGCTGGCCGGCCGGGAGGTCCGGCACGTGCTGGTCGAGGGCGGTCCGACGATCTCGGCCGCGTTCCTGCGGGCCGGGCTGGTCGACCGGGTGCTGGCCTACCTGGCTCCGGTGCTGCTGGGCGCCGGGCGGTCCGCGGTCGGCGACCTGGGGATCGGAACGCTGGCGGACGGTGTGCGGTTGCACACCGAGGATGTGCTCCGGCTCGGGCCGGACGTGCTGCTGATCGCCCGGGCGGGCGACGGCGAGGAGGAGGTCTGATGTTCACCGGGATCGTGGAGGAGGTCGGCGTCGTGCTGGCCTCGGACGACGGCGCACGGCTGCGGATCAGCGGCCCGCTCGCCGCCTCGGACGCGGGGCACGGCGACTCGATCGCGGTGAGCGGGGTCTGTCTGACCGTGACCGAGCTGCCCGGCGACGGCAGCTTCGCCGTCGACGTGATGCCCGAGACGCTGCGCCGGACCGCGCTCGGCGGGCTGCGACCGGGGGACCGGGTGAACCTGGAACGGTCGCTGCGGGCCGACACCCGGCTCGGCGGTCATGTGGTGCAGGGGCACGTCGACGGGGTGGGCACCGTGCTGGCCCGCGACCCGGGTGAGCGCTGGGACACCGTGCGGATCGGGCTGGACCGGGATCTGGCCCGGTTCGTCGCCGAGAAGGGCGCGATCACCGTCTCCGGGGTGTCGCTCACCGTGACCGCGGTCGGCGACGACTGGTTCGAGGTCGGGCTGATCCCGACCACCCTGGCCGAGACCACCCTGGGCGAGCTGGCGGTCGGCGCGCCGGTGAACCTGGAGGTCGACGTGCTGGCCAAGTACGTGGCCCGCCTGCTGGAGACGGGGGACCGGCGATGAGCCTCGGCACCGTCGAGCAGGCACTGGACGCGCTGCGGGCCGGGCGCCCGGTGTTGGTCGCCGACAACCCGGACCGGGAGAACGAGGCCGACGTGGTGCTGGCCGCGGAGCTGGCCGCGCCGGAGTGGGTGGCCTGGACCATCCGGCACTCCTCCGGGTACCTGTGCGCGCCGATGACCGGCGACCGGGCCGACGCGCTGGCGCTGCCGCTGATGGTGCCCGCCAGCCAGGACCCGCGCCGCACCGCGTACACCGTCACCGTGGACGCGGCGACCGGCGTGACCACCGGCATCTCCGCCGCCGACCGGACCCGGACCCTGCGGGTGCTCGCCGACCCCGGCACGGGCGCCGAGGACCTGATCCGGCCCGGGCACGTGCTGCCGTTGCGGGCGGTGCCCGGCGGGGTGCTGCACCGGGCCGGTCACACCGAGGCGGCGGTCGACCTGTGCCGGCTGGCCGGTCTGGCCCCGGTGGCCGCGATCGCCGAGCTGGTCAACGACGACGGCACGATGATGCGGCTGTCGCAGACCGAGGAGCTGGCCGAGCGCGAGGGTCTGGTGGTGCTGACCATCTCCGACCTGATCGCCTGGCGCACCGCCCACGACGATCTGCCGGAGGCGGCCGAACCGGTCACCGGCCCCCGGGTGCACCGCACCGCCGAGGCCACCCTGCCCACCCGGCACGGCGAGTTCCGGGTGATCGGCTACCGCGACCTGCGCACCGGTGCCGAGCACGCCGCCCTGGTCGCCGCCACCGGCCTGGTCGACGGCCCGATCGTCCGGGTGCACTCGGAGTGCCTGACCGGCGATGCCTTCGCCTCCACCCGCTGCGACTGCGGGCCCCAGCTGGACGAGTCGCTGGCGATCGCCGCGGCCGAGGGCGGGGCCGTGGTCTACCTGCGCGGGCACGAGGGCCGGGGGATCGGGCTGCTGGGCAAGATCGCCGCCTACGCCCTGCAGGACGAGGGCCGGGACACCGTCGAGGCGAACCTCGA
Source organism: Cellulomonas denverensis (assembly GCF_012396125.1). Lineage (GTDB taxonomy): Bacteria > Actinomycetota > Actinomycetes > Actinomycetales > Cellulomonadaceae > Cellulomonas > Cellulomonas denverensis. The sequence goes on from NZ_JAAXOX010000002.1 coordinate 128,476, forward strand.
CCTCGGCTGGCCCGCCGACCGGCGCGAGTACGGTGCCGCCGCCGCGATCCTGGCGGACCTGGGCGCCCAGGACATCACCCTGCTGACCAACAACCCGGCGAAGGTCGCCGGGCTGACCGCCCACGGGATCCGGGTGGCCGAGATGCGCGGCATCCAGGTCGGCCGGACCCCCCAGAACGAGGCCTACCTGCGCACCAAGGCGCGGGCGATGGGCCACCTGCTGCCCGGACTGAACGAGGAGGACAACCGATGAGTGGTGCCGGAGCGCCGTCGCTGACCGTGAACGGCCGTGGACTGCGGGTGGTGGTGGTCGCCGCCTCCTGGCACACCCAGGTGATGGACGGGCTGCTCGCCGGTGCCCGCCGCGCGCTGGCCGACGCCGGGGTGGAGCGGGTGACCGAGATCCGGGTGCCGGGCAGCTTCGAGCTGCCGGTCGCCGCCGCGAAGGCCGCCCGGTCCGGGGCGGATGCGGTGGTGGCGCTCGGTGTGGTGATCCGCGGCGGGACCCCGCACTTCGACTACGTGTGCCAGGCCGCGACCTCCGGGCTGACCGACGTCGCGGTGAGCACCGGGGTGCCGGTGGGCTTCGGCCTGCTCACCTGCGACGACGAGCAGCAGGCGCTGGACCGTGCCGGGCTGCCGGGCTCCACCGAGGACAAGGGCGCCGAGGCGGCCGAGGCGGCGGTGGCGACCGTGGTCGCACTGCGCGCCCTGTGACCGGGCCGCTGGGCTGGCTGTTCGACGCCCAGCTGGTGATCGCCGGGCAGGCGGTGCTCTGGCGCGAGGTGATCGGCAACCTGTTCGGCCTGGCCTCCGCGCTGGGCGGGATGCGGCGCCGGGTCTGGGCCTGGCCGGTCGGCATCGTCGGCAACGTGCTGCTGTTCACGGTGTTCCTCGGCGGGGTGTTCCACACCCCGCAGGACCGGGACCTGTACGGCCAGGCCGGGCGGCAGGTGTTCTTCGTCGCGGTGGCGGTCTACGGCTGGGTGCGCTGGCGGCAGACCCGGCGCACCGGCGGCGAGGGGGCACCGGCGGTGGTGCCGCGCTGGGCCGGGGTGCGCGGCTGGATCCAGCTCGCCACGATCGGCGTGGTCGGCACCGTGGTCTTCGCGCTGGTGTTCCGGGCGCTGGGCTCCTGGGGGCCGTGGGCGGATGCCTGGATCTTCGTCGGGAGCTTCCTGGCGACCTACGGGATGGCCCGCGGCTGGATCGAGTTCTGGCTGATCTGGATCGCGGTGGACGCGGTCGGGGTGCCACTGTTGCTGTCGGCGGGCTACTACCCGTCGGCGGTGCTGTACCTGGTCTACGCGGGGGTGGTGAGCACCGGCTTCGTGGTCTGGTGGCGCGCCCGCGGCGAGGGCACACCCCAGCAGGTGACCGCGGCGGCCGGGGTGGACGGGTGAACGCCCGGCCGAGGGGGTCGTCTACCCTGGCCCCCGTGAAGACGTTCGAATCGCTGTTCGCAGAGCTGTCCGACAAGGCGATCACCCGGCCGGAGGGCTCGGGGACCGTGCGGGAGCTGGACGCCGGGGTCCATGCGATCGGCAAGAAGATCGTCGAGGAGGCCGCCGAGGTCTGGATGGCGGCCGAGTACGAGGGCAACGAGCGCACCGCGGAGGAGATCTCCCAGCTGCTCTACCACCTGGAGGTGCTCATGGTGGCCAAGGGCCTCACCCTCGACGACGTGTACCCCCACCTCTGATCGCCCCTTCACTCCCCGAGACAGGACCCACCCCGTGCTGAGGATCGCCGTCCCCAACAAGGGCTCGCTCTCCGAGCCCGCCGCCGCCATGCTGAGCGAGGCGGGTTACCGCCAGCGCCGCGACTCCCGCGAACTGGTGCTGCCCGACCCGGACAACGGCGTCGAGTTCTTCTTCCTGCGGCCCCGTGACATCGCCGTCTACGTCGGCACCGGCACCGTGGACGTCGGCGTCACCGGCCGCGACCTGCTGCTGGACTCCGAGTCCCCGGCCACCGAGCACCTGCAGCTCGGCTTCGCCCGGTCGACCTTCCGGTTCGCCACCCAGGCCGGCACCATGACCGATGTCCAGCAGGTCGCCGGCCGCCGGGTCGCCACCTCCTACCCGGTGCTGGTCGCCGACTACCTGCGCACCCAGGGCGTCGAGCCGGCCGAGGTGGTGCGGCTGGACGGTGCGGTGGAGACCGCGATCCGGCTCGGCGTCGCGGACGTGATCGCCGACGTGGTCGAGACCGGCACCACGCTGCGTGCCGCCGGGCTGGAGGTCTTCGGCGAGCCGATCCTGAAGTCCGAGGCGGTGCTGATCCGCCGGGCCGAGGGCGAGGAGCCGACCGGCCTGGACGTGCTCACCCGCCGGCTGCAGGGCGTGCTGACCGCCCGCGAGTACGTGCTGATGGACTACGACGTGCCGGTGTCCCTGGTCGACCAGGCGGTGGCGGTCACCCCCGGTCTGGAGTCGCCGACGGTCTCCCCGCTGCACAACGGCGAGTGGGCCGCGGTCCGCGCGATGGTCCGGCGCTCGGAGACCAACCGGGTGATGGACACGCTCTACGACCTCGGCGCCCGGGCGATCCTGGTCACCTCGATCCACGCCTGCCGGCTCTGAACGGTCGATCCGGGGGCGACGGATGACGACCGATCACCCGGGGCTGTCCGCCCCGTTCCGGCCCCGGGCCGCCCGCTGGGTGTCCGGGGTGCTGGCCGCGCTGGTCGCGGTCGGCACCGTGCTGCTGCTGGTCCTGCTGCCCGGCACCGGACTGTCCGGCTACGGCACCTTGGACCGGACCGGCTTCGCGCTGCTCGGCATCGGGATCGTCTGGTTCTGCTGGCGGCAGGCCACCGTCCGCGCGGTGCCACAGTCCAGCGGCCTGCGGGTCCGCAATCTGGCCACCACCCGCACCGTCGAGTGGGCGGCGATCGTCTCGATCCGGTTCGGCCAGGGCCGGCCCTGGGTCCAGCTCGACCTGTCCGACGGCGACACGCTCGCGGTGATGGGCATCCAGCGCGCGGACGGGCAGTTCGCCGAGCAGGAGGCGCGCCGGCTGGCCACCCTGGTCGCCCAGCGCACCCGCACCGCCCGCGACGACTGACCCGGCCCTGCGACCTCCGGCGCGGTGGTCAGGCGGGCAGGACGCTCGCCGCGTGCACGCCCGCGGCCGCGGCGGCGAGGAACGCGGCCGGGTCCTGGTCCAGTCCGCGGCCCATGGTGGACAGCCGGACCGGTGACGTGCCGAGCGCGGTGTACAGGTCGGCGCCGACGGGGACGTCGATCAGGCGGTGCCGGGGCTGGAGGGCCTGGACCTGCTGGCCGATCCGGCGGCCGAGGCCGTCCAGCGGCGGGAGCAGGTCGCTGAGCGGGTCGGGGTCGAACACCGGGACCACGACCTCCGCGGGGGCCAGCGCGACCCGGCCGTAGGCGGTCAGCGAGTGGTGCGACACGCCCAGGTGCCGCTCGCGGGGGTCGGTGCCGGAGACCCGGAGCGAGGCGATCGGGCGGCCGTGCAGCACGGCGGTGGCGTTGAGGGCCTCACCGGCGGCGACACCGGAGAAGCCCCACCGGGTGCCGGTGCCGAGGTTGCCCGGCCCCTGGGCCACCACGATCACGTCGGCGCCGACCACCGCACGGGCGGCCAGCAGCGCGGTGTGCACGGTGACCGCCTCCAGGTCGCCGCCGAAGGCCTGCCCGGCGGTCAGGCAGGAGGCGATCCAGCCGGCCTCGCGCAGCCCGGCGACCGTCCGGGAGAACCAGGCGGGAAGGGCGCCGCCGTCGGTCATCACGTAGGCCACGGTGGGGGCGGGGCGGCCGGCCAGCGCGGCACCGTGCCGGAGTCCGGCGATGATCGCGGGCACGGCGGAGTGCAGGTCGGCGACCACCACCGGGGTGCCGTGCAGGTCGTCGGCGTCCCGCAGCAGGTCGTGGTGCGGGGACTCCTGGTCGTCGACGCCGAGCACCATCGCCTGCAGCGGGGTGTACCGGGCCTTGACCAGGTGGCCCGGACCCTCCGGCGGGTCGGCGGGCAGCCGGTCGGCGGAACCCGGGCCGATCACCAGCGCATAGCCGCCGGTGCCCAGTCCGCGGGCGAGCGCGGAGACGTTGAGCAGCACGGTGTCGCCGGGGGAGAACCGGCCGACCAGCTCGGGATAGGCCAGCGCCCGGACGGTCACGGGGTCGGTGTCGAGGGTCACGGAGACGGTCAGTTCCAGGGCTCCGGGCCACTGCTTGCCGACCGACTCCACCACACCCGCACGCCATGTCATCACCGGACCACGCTACCGGCCACTACGGTTGTCCCGATGCCCGAACAGATTCCTCCCGCCGAGCGGCTGCTCAACCTGGTCATCGCCCTGGTGCACACCCCGGGCCGGATGACCAAGGAGCAGATCCGCCGCACCGTGGCCGGTTACGCCGACGCGGCCAGTGACGACGCCTTCGAGCGGATGTTCGAGCGCGACAAGGACACCCTGCGCGAGCTCGGGATCCCGGTGACCACCGTGACCGCGGTGGGGCACGGCGACGACGTCGGCTACCGGGTCGACCAGGACGCCTATGCGCTGCCGCCGGTGCAGCTGACCTCCGCGGAGCTGGCGGCGCTGTCGCTGGCGGCCGAGTTCTGGCAGGACCGGTCGGTGCGCACCGAGACCAGCCGGGCGCTGACCAAGCTGCGCGCGGTGGGCGACGACGGTGGCGCCACCGAGCTGGTCTCCGGGCTGACCCCGGCGGTGCGGGCGGGCGGTGACGCCTTCCGGCCGCTGCTGGACGCGGTGCAGGACCGGCAGCGGGTGCGGTTCACCTACCGGGCGGCGAACACCGGTGAGGTGCGCGAGCGGGTGGTCGAGCCGTGGCGGCTGGTCGCCCGCCGGGGTGGCTGGATCCTGGTCGGCCGGGATGTCGACCGCGCGGCGCCGCGCTCGTTCCGGTTGAGCCGGATCGAGGGCAAGGTGCGCGCGGACGGCGGGCCGGGGTTGTTCGAGCCGCCGGTTCCGGAGCAGGTGGAGTCGGCGCTGCGCACCTGGGAGACCGGGCAGCTGCGCACCGCGATCCTGGCGCTGCGCCCGGAGCGGGCCGAGGTGCTGCGGGCCCGGGGCGGGGCGCTGGAGCCCGATCCCACCCGGGCACCGGACCGCGACCTGTACGCGGTGCAGTACCGGTCGACCTGGGAGCTGGCCGAGGAGGTCGTCACCTACGGCGACGCGGTGCTGGTGCTGGACCCGCCGGAGCTGCGGGCCGAGGTGATCCGGCTGCTGCGCACCGCGGCGGCCCTGGACGGGGGCCGGCACGATGGCTGAGCGGGCGAGCGAACGACTGCTGCGGCTGATCGGGATGATCGGCTACCTGGACCGGCACGAGGGCGTGCCGGTGGACCGGGTGGCCGAGCACTTCGGGGTGAGTGCCGCGCAGGTGATGGCCGATGTGGACACCCTCTGGATGAGCGGGACCCCGGGCTACTACCCGGAGGACCTGATCGACTTCGACGCCGACTCCTACGACCGGGGTGTGCTGCGGCTGGTCGAGGCGCGGGGGATGACCCGGCCGTTGCGGCTGAGCACCCGGGAGGCGGTGACCCTGGTGGCGGCGCTGACCGCGATGGTGGCGGATCTGGCGCCCACCCTGGAGCCGGAGCAGGCCGAGGTGCTGCGCTCCGCGCTGGCCAAGCTGACCGATGCCACCGGTGAGGCGGCGCACGCGGTGGACGTCCGGCTGGCGGTGGACGGCCGGCCGGAGGTGGTGGCGGCGGTCCGGGACGCGCTGGCGCGAGGCCGCCGACTGCGGATCCGGTACGTGAACGCCTCGGACGTGGCGGGGGAGCGGGAGGTCGACCCGCTGCGGCTGACCACCTCCGACGAGCGGTCCTACCTGCAGGCCTGGTGCCACCGGGCCGGCGGCGAGCGGCTGTTCCGGCTGGACCGGATCGTGGCGGCGACGGTGCTGGACACCGCGGCCGAGCCGCATCCGGGCGCCGGTCGTGGCGCCACCGTGCAGTTCCGCCCGGACCCCGGCGGCGACCGGGTGACGCTGCACCTGCGGTCCACCGGCCGGTGGGTGGCCGAGACGGTGCCGGTGGAGGAGGTGCGCAACCTCCCGGACGGCAGCTTCGAGGTCGATCTGCTGGTGGAGCAGCCCGCGTTCCTGCAGGCGCTGGTGTTGCGCGCGGCCGACGACCTGGTGGCGGTGCGCCCGCCGGAGGTCGCCGCCGCGGTGGCCGGGGTGGCCCGGGCGGCGCTGGACGCCTACGGTCCGATGGACGTGCCCGAGGACGGGGAGGAGACCCGATGATCTGGTGGCTGCTGTGGACCGTGCTGGTCCTGGCGACCATGGTCGGTGCGTTCTTCCTGGGCCGGGACCTGTGGCGCAAGGGCCGGGCGCTGCTCGCCGAGCTGGACCGCGCCGCGCAGGTGATGGGCGAGCTCGCGGAGGCCACCGGCCGGCTGGCCGAGGAGGCGCGGGAGGCCGAACGTGCCGCGCTGGCCGCCGCGCAGGCGCTGCCCACCCGGGAGGCCGCCCGGGCCCAGTGGCGGGCCAACCGGGAGCGGATCGCCGAGCGCAAGGAGGCCCGGCGGCTGCGGGACGAGGAGACCCGGCGCCGCTGGCGTGCGCTCAGCCGCTGAGCCGGTCACAGTGCACAATCGCCGAAACCGGACGTTCCGGGTGCTGTCCCCCGCGTGTCGCGCCAGTTAGGATCGCACCAGCATCGTCCTCGAGCGACAGGAAGAGCAGATGCTCGGCAACGCCATCAAGCCCTGGCACATCGTGGTGCTGGTCATCGTCATCGTGCTGCTGTTCGGCGCCAAGCGGCTGCCGGACCTCGCCAAGAGCGTCGGCCAGTCGCTGAAGATCTTCAAGAACGAGGTCAAGGACCTGACCACGGACGACAAGGACGCCACGGTGCAGCCCGGCGGCACCACGTCGGCACCGACAGCACAGTCGGCCCCGTCCCAGCCGGTGCAGCAGCCCGGCAGCACCACCCACCCGCCGTCGGGCGGCAGTAGCAACACCCCGTCCTGACCCGAGGTGGCACGCAAGCGACGTCGGCTCAATCCCGACGGCAGGATGCCCCTGCGCGAACACCTGGTGGAGCTGCGCAAGCGGCTGTTCCTGGCGGCGGCGGGGATCGCGGTCGGAGCGGTGGCCGGGTGGTTCCTCTACGAGCCGGTCTTCGAGCTGTTGCAGCAGCCGCTGCTGGACGCGGCGGCCGAGCGCGGCGGCAATGTCTCGGTGAACTTCGCCGGGCTGGCCACGGCCTTCGACATGCAGCTCAAGGTGTCGCTGTTCCTGGGCGCGCTGGTGTCCAGCCCGTGGTGGCTGTTCCAGCTGTGGGCGTTCATCACGCCCGGGCTGACCAGCAAGGAGCGCCGGTCGGCCTTCGGGTTCCTGGCGGCCGCGGTGCCGCTGTTCCTGGCCGGGTCGGCGCTGGCCGCCTACGTGATGCCGACCGCGGTCCGGGTGCTGACCGACTTCACGCCGCGCGGGGCGTCCAACTTCATCGACGCCCAGACCTACCTGAGCTTCGTGATGCGGTTCGTGCTGGCCTTCGGGCTGGCGTTCGTGCTGCCGGTGATCATGGTGTGCATCAACCTGGTCGGGCTGGTGCCGGCCCGGACCTGGGCGAAGGGCTGGCGCTGGGCGGTGCTGCTGGCCTTCGTCTTCGCCGCGATCATGACGCCGACCCCGGACGCGATCACGATGATCGTGATGGCGCTGCCGATCTGCGGGCTGTACTTCGCCGCGCTGGGGATCTGTGTGCTGCACGACCGGCGGGTGGCCAAGCGCGCGAGCACCGAGCCGGACGCCGAACCCGTCGCCGACACGGGAGCCGAACCCGCGTGAGCCACCTGGGAGTCGTGGTGAACCCGGTCGCGGGCAAGGGCCGGGGCAGCGGGACCGGGCGGCGGGCGCTGGCGGCGCTGCGCGACCGGGGTCACCGGGTCGAGGACCTGTCCGCCACCGATCTGCTGACCGCCACCGCCCACGCCCGCCGCGCCGCGGTCGCCGGGCTGGACGCCCTGATCGTGATCGGCGGGGACGGCCTGGTGCACCTGGGGGCGCAGGTGGTGGCCGAGACCGGACTGCCGCTGGGGATCGTGCCGGCCGGCACCGGGAACGACGTGGCCCGGTCCCTGGACCTGCCGCGCGGCCTGGACGCCCAGCTCGCCGCGATCGAGCACGGCCTGGCCGAGGGCCCGCGCCCGATCGACGCCGTGCGGGTCGGGCCCACCCGGCACTCGGCGCGCGAGTGGTACCTGGGCGCCCTGAGCTGCGGGGTGGACGCCGCGGTGAACGCCCGGGCCAATGCGATGTCCTGGCCGCGGGGCTCGGCGCGCTACGTCCGGGCACTGGTGGCCGAGCTGGGCGGCTTCCGGCCCTACGGCTACCGGGTGACCACCGACGAGGGCGTCTGGGAGTCCGCCGGGACCGTGGTGGTCGCCGCGAACGGCCCGTGGATCGGCGGCGGGATCAAGGTCGCCCCGGACGCCCGGATCGACGACGGTCTGCTGGACGTGGTGGTCGCCGGGCCGTTCAGCAAGCCCGGGGTGGTCCGGATCTTCCCGGGGATGTACACCGGGCGGCACCTGCGCCACCCGAAGGTGCAGGTGATGCGCACCACCCGGCTGCTGGTCGAGCCGATGCCGGCCCTGGGCGGGATGCCGCCGGACGCGCACGCCGACGGGGAGCGGATCGGGCCGCTGCCGCTGGAGGCCGTGGTCGAGCCGGGCGTGGTGCAGGCGCTGGTCTGAACGGGCGCTGTCGGGGCCAGCACCTAGGCTGAGCGGGTGGCACGCGATACCCAGCAGACCGAGCTCTCCCCGGCGGAGCGCTATGCCGCCGCACGACGCCGGGCCGCCGCCGAACGCAGCGAGCTCGCCGTGTTCCGTAGCCGGCTGGACTTCGAGCTCGACGACTTCCAGGTGCAGGGCTGCGAGGCGGTGGAGCGCGGGTCCGGGGTGCTGGTCGCCGCCCCCACCGGCGCCGGCAAGACCGTGGTCGGCGAGTTCGCGGTGCACCTGGCGCTGGCCCAGGGCCGCAAGGCGTTCTACACCACCCCGATCAAGGCGCTGTCCAACCAGAAGTTCCACGACCTGGTGCGCCGGCACGGGGCCGACCGGGTCGGGCTGCTGACCGGCGACACCACGATCAACGGCGAGGCGCCGGTGGTGGTGATGACCACCGAGGTGCTGCGGAACATGCTCTACGCCGACTCGCCCACCCTGGACGGCCTCGGCTACGTGGTGATGGACGAGGTGCACTACCTGGCCGACCGGTTCCGCGGGCCGGTGTGGGAAGAGGTGATCATCCACCTGCCGGACGACGTGCAGGTGGTGTCGCTGTCCGCCACGGTGTCCAACGCGGAGGAGTTCGGCGACTGGCTGACCACCGTGCGCGGCGACACCGAGGTGGTGGTCTCCGAGGTCCGGCCGGTCCCGCTCGGCCAGCAGGTGATGGTCCGCGACCGGTTGCTGGACCTGTACGCCGGGCACGTGGACCCGACCGCGCCGGGCAAGAACCCGCCGATCAACCCCGAGCTCGGTCACGAGCTGCGCCGGGCCACCCGGGCGGACGGGCCGCCGCCGCACAAGCGCCGCGGCCCGGGCGACCGGGGGTTCCGCGGACCGGGCGGCCGGCGTGGCGGGGAGGCGATGGGCCCGCGCCCGGTGCCACGGCCGGTGATGATCGACGTGCTGGACGAGGCCGGGTTCCTGCCGGTGATCGACTTCATCTTCAGCCGGGCCGGCTGCGACGCCGCGGTGGCGCAGTGCGTGGCCGGTGGCGTGCGGCTGACCACCCCGGCCGAGCAGGCCGAGATCCGGCTGATCGCCGAGGAACGGTGTGCCGCGATCGCCCCGGAGGACCTGGACGTGGTCGGGTACTGGGGCTTCGTCGACGCCCTGACCCGCGGGGTGGCCGCCCACCACGCCGGGATGCTGCCGGCGTTCAAGGAGACCGTCGAGGAGGCCTTCGTCCGCGGACTGGTGAAGGTGGTCTTCGCCACCGAGACGCTGGCGCTGGGGATCAACATGCCCGCGCGCTCGGTGGTGCTGGAGAAGCTGGTCAAGTGGGACGGCTCCGGCCACGTCGACCTGACACCGGGGGAGTACACGCAGCTCACCGGCCGGGCCGGGCGGCGCGGGATCGACACCGAGGGACACGCGGTGGTGATCGGCCGCGCCGGGCTGGACCCGATGGCGCTGGCCGGCCTGGCGTCCCGGCGGCTGTACCCGCTGAAGTCGGCGTTCAAGCCGACCTACAACATGGCGGTGAACCTGATCGCCCAGGTCGGCCGCACCCGGGCCCGCGAGGTGCTGGAGACGTCCTTCGCGCAGTTCCAGGCGGACCGGGGCGTGGTGGGGCTGGCCCGCCAGGCGCAGCAGCACGCCGAGGCGCTGAGCGGCTACGCCGAGGCGATGAGCTGCCACCTGGGCGACTTCGCCGAGTACGCGGCGCTGCGCCGGGAACTGTCCGACCTGGAGCGCGGGGTGCACCGGGCCGCCGCGGCCGACCGGCGGCGCGCTGCCGCGGACAGCCTGGCCGAGCTGTGCACCGGCGACGTGGTCGCGGTCCCCGGTGGCCGGCGGCCGATGCACGCCGTGGTGGTGGAGGCCGGTGGCCAGGGCGGGTTCGAGGGCGCGCGGCCGCTGGTGCTCACCACCGAGCGGGAGCTGCGCCGGCTGAGCGCCCAGGACCTGGACGGCGCGCTGAGCCCGGTCGGGCACCTGCGGGTGCCGAAGGGCTTCGCGCCCCGGGCCGCCTCGCACCGGCGCGACCTGGCGGCGCAGCTGCGGGCCGAGATCGCCGCGGGCCGGGTGCAGGCGCCGCCGCCGGGCAAGCGTGGCCGCCGCGGTCCGCAGCCCCGGGACGAGGACCAGCGGATCGCCGACCTGCGCCGCGAGTTGCGCGCCCACCCCTGCCACGGCTGCCCGGAACGCGAGCAGCACGCGCGCTGGGCGGAGCGCTGGTACCGGGCGGACGGCGAGCACCGGGCGCTGGTCCGGCGGATCGAGGGCCGGACCGGGTCGATCGCGGTGGTCTTCGACCGGATCTGCGATGTGCTGGTCCGGCTCGGCTACCTGGAGCGGGCCGAGGACCTGCAGATCACCGACGACGGCCAGTGGCTGCGCCGGCTGTACGCGGAGAACGACCTGCTGCTGGCCGAGTGCCTGCGCCGCGGCGCCTGGGCCGGCCTGGACGTGCCCGGCCTGGCCGCGGTGGTGTCCGCGGTGGTGTACTCCGCGCGCCGGGACGACCGGGACACCGATCCGGCGATCCCCGGTGGCCCGCACGGCAAGCTCGGCACCGCCCTGGACGCCACGGTGCGGATCTGGTCCGAGCTGGACGACCTGGAACAGGGTCACCGGCTGTCCTCGACCCAGCCGCTGGACCTCGGCATCGTCACCGCGGTGCACCGCTGGGCGGCCGGCCGCGGGCTGGATGCCGTGCTGCGCGGATCGGACCTGGCCGCCGGCGACTTCGTCCGGTGGTGCAAGCAGGTGGTCGACGTGCTGGACCAGGTGGCGAAGGCCGCGCCGGACCCGCAATTGCGCGCCGTGGCCCGCAAGGCGATCCCGGCGGTCCGTCGTGGTGTGATCGCCGACGCCGGGACCTGATCGGGCACGTAGGCTGACCGCTCGTGAGCAGCACCCTGTACCGCGGCGGCGTGATCGACTCCCCGGAGGTTCCCGGCGCGACGGCACTGCTGGTGGACGGCGACCGGATCGCCTGGATCGGTGCCGCCGACCAGGCGGACGGCCTCACGCCCGATGCGGTGGTCGAGCTGGACGGTGCGCTGGTCACCGCGGGCTTCGTCGATGCGCACGCGCACGTCCTGGCCACCGCGCTGCACGCGGACGGGCTCGACCTGTCCGCGGCCGCGAGCCTGGCCGAGGTGCTGGACCGGGTCCGGTCGGCCGCCGGCGGTGCGGCGGGCCGGCGATTGGCCGCCGAGGGTGCGCCGCTGACCGGTGCCGGCTGGGACGAGCAGCGCTGGCCGGAGGGTCGGCCGCCGACCCGGGCCGAACTGGACCAGGCCGCGCAGGGCGGACCGGTCTACCTGGCCCGGGTGGACCTGCACTCCGGGGTGGTGTCGTCCTCCTTCGCCGAGGTGCTCGGCCTGGCGGGGCTGCCCGGCTGGTCCGAGGACGGACTGGTCACCGGTGCCGCGTTCCAGGCCGCCCAGGACGCCCTGACCGAGGTGACCCCGGCCCGGCGGGACCGGCTGCACCGTGCGGCACTGACCGCAGCGGCCGCGCGGGGCGTGGTGGCGCTGCACGAGCACTCCGCCCCGTTCACCGACACCCGGGACGGGCTGCGGTCGCTGCTGGCCCTGGCGGCCGACCCCGGGCTGCCGTTGGTGCTGGGCTTCCGCGGCGAACTGTGTGTGACGGCCGACGACGCCCGTGAGCTGCTGACCGACATCCCGGGGCTGACCGGGATCGGCGGCGACCTGTGCGTCGACGGCTCGGTCGGGTCCCGGACCGCCGCGCTGCACCGGCCCTACCTGGACGCTCCGGACGGCTGGCCGTTCCCGGCCGGGGACCTGGAACTGTCCGCCGAGCAGATCAGCAACCACATCGCCGCCGTCACCCGGGCCGGTGCCCAGGCGGCGCTGCACGCGATCGGCGACCGGGCGGTGGCGGAGCTGCTGCTCGGCGTGCGGGCGGCCACCGATGTCGAGGGCCTGGACGCGATCCGGGCCGCCGGGCACCGGATCGAGCACGCCGAGCTGCTGGACGCCCCGGCGCTGGCCGCCACCGTGGTGCTGGGCCTGACCGCCTCGGTGCAGCCGGCCTTCGACGCGGCCTGGGGTGGGCCGGACGGGATGTACGCGGCGCGGCTGGGCGCCGGGCGGGCGGCGAACATGACCCCGCTGGCCGATCTGCGCGACGCCGGGGTGCCGCTGGCGCTCGGGTCGGACAGCCCGGTCACCCCGGTGGACCCCTGGGGTGCGATCCGGGCCGCGATCGGGCACCACACCCCGGAGCAGCGGCTGTCCACCCGGGACGCGCTGACCGCGCACACCCGGGGTGGCTGGCGGGCCGGCCGCGGCGGTCCGCGCCGCCCGGGGGTGCCGGGGGTGCCCGCGGAGTCGGTGGACCCGCTGGCCGGTGAGCTGCGGGTCGGCGCGCCCGCGCACCTGGCGGTCTGGGACGTCGACGACGCGGCCTGGGCACACCGGGATGAACCGCGGCCGACCTGGGTCCGGGCCGGCCGTCCCGCCCCGGACCCGGTGCTGCCCGAGCTTTCCGGCGGCGTGCCCGCCCCGGTCTGCCGCCGGACGGTGCGTTCCGGCGTGGTCATCCACGACACGCTGGGGTGACGGGGATACGAGTTCACCGGCGTGTCGTTCACCCCGCGCTCACCGGGACGACACCCGCGACACACCGATCGACACGCCGCACCCCGGTCGGCAATCACGACAGAACGGGCGCCGATCGCAGCCCGGTGACCAGGCGGAACGCCCTCCACCGGCCGGAATGCTCGTCTTGACATCACCTGTGCAGCTAGTAGCGTCTCGGCAGTGGTCGCGGAGCAGCAGTGCTCCGCCGGGGGGAGAACCCGATCACCCTTCTGGCCCCGACCGGGCCCGCGTGTTCAGTAGAAAACGTGCAACGCCTCCGCGGCGCCGCGCGGTACGAAGGACACGCGGGCCGGTCGGTCAGGCAAATCCCGCTCAGCCCGGTGCCGTAGCATCGACGGCGTGCAGCCACGTGATCCCTCCCGCTGGTGGAGCGCGATCCTGGCGGCGCTCGGCGGGGGCCTGACCTGGACGTCTTTCCCGGACCTCGGCTGGTGGTTCGCCGCCGCCCCCGGCATCGGCCTGCTGTTCTGGGCGATGCGCCGGGACAGTGCCCGGTGGAACGCCCTGGTCGGCCTGATCTGGGGGACCGCGTTCTTCCTGCCGTTGATCACCTGGGCGAACGACGCCGTCGGCCTGGTGCCGTGGATCGCACTGTCCCTCGCCCAGGCCGGGTTCATCGCCCTGTTCGGCGCGGCGTGGTCCTGGGCCCGGCGCGGTGAGGCGGTCTGGCGCAACGCGTGGTTGCAGGTCGTGGTGTTCGCGGTGCTCTGGGTCGCGGTCGAGGAGCTGCGCTCGGCGGCACCGTTCGGCGGCTTCCCCTGGGGACGGCTCGCCTTCTCCCAGGCGGACTCCCCGCTGCTGGCGCTGGCCCGGATCGGCGGGGCGCCGCTGGTGTCCCTGCTGGTCGCCGCAGCCGGAGCCCTGCTGGCCCTGACCTGGTCGGCGGCCCGCGGGTTCGCCCTGGGTGCGGTGCTGACCCGGCTGGGCGCGGCGGTGGCGGTGGTGCTGGTCGGCATGATCGTGCCGATGCCCACCCAGTCCGAGGACGGCTCGCTGCGGGTGTCCGCGATCCAGGGCAACGTCTCCCACCCCGGGCTGGACGCCTTCGACCAGCGGCGCGAGGTGCTGGACAACCACCTGGCGGGCACCCAGGCGGTCACCGACCGGGTCGGTTCCGGGGGAGTGGACCTGGTGCTGTGGCCGGAGAACGGCACCGACATCGACCCGCAGGCCGACCCCCAGGTCTGGGCCGACATCGACGCTGCCGCCCAGGCCGCCGGAGCGCCGATCCTGGTCGGCACCGTGGAGTACCCGGAGGACAGCGACGGGCGGTACAACACCGCGCTGCTCTGGGAGCCCGGTGTCGGTCCGGTGGACCGCTACTCCAAGCAGCACCCGGCGCCGTTCGCCGAGTACATCCCGATCCGCGAGCTGGTGCGGCCGTTCTCCTCGGCGGTGGACCTGGTCACCCGCGACATGCTGCCCGGCACCGAACCCGGCGTGCTGGAGCTGGACTCCGAGCGGCTGGGCCGCACCGTGACGATCGGCGACGTGATCTGCTTCGAGGTGGCCTACGACGCGCTGGTGCGCGAGTCGGTCGCCGAGGGGGCGGAGTTCCTGGTGGTGCAGACCAATAACGCCTCCTTCGGTTGGTCCGCGGAGAGCACCCAGCAGCTCGCGATGTCCCGGTTCCGGGCGGTCGAGCACGGGCGGGCCACGGTGCAGGTGTCGACGGTGGGCGTCAGCGCGGTGATCGCCCCGAACGGGACGGTGTCGGAGTCCACGGAGCTGTTCACTGCCGACCAGTTGGTGGCGACGCTGCCGCTGCGCCAGACACTCACCCTCGCCACCCGGATGGGATCGTGGCCCGGCTGGGTGCTGGCAGGCTTGGGGGTCGTGATGACCGGTGCCGGGATGGCCGGCGCCGCGCGGGTCCGCCGGGACGACCGGCCGGAGGGGGCACAGTGAGCGGTGCGGGCGACGGGCGTCAGCTCGTGGTGATGCCGACCTACGACGAGCGGGACAGCCTGCCGCGGACGCTGGACGCGCTGTTGCGGCACGTGCCGGCGGTCGACGTCCTGGTGGTGGACGACGGGTCGCCGGACGGCACCGGGGAGCTGGCCGAACGGATCGCGGCGCAGGAGGAGCAGGAGCTCGGCCGCCGCCGGATCCAGGTGATGCACCGCAGCGGCAAGCAGGGACTCGGCACCGCCTACGTGGCCGGCTTCCGGTGGGCATTGGATCGCGGGTACACAGCCGTGGTCGAGATGGACGCCGACGGCTCGCACCGGGCGGAGGACCTCCCGCGGCTGCTGGCCCGGCTGACCGCCGCCGACCGGCCCGCGCTGGTGATCGGCTCGCGCTGGGTGCGCGGCGGGCGGGTGGTCAACTGGCCGCTGCACCGCCAGCTGCTGTCCCGCGGGGCGAATGTCTACGCCTGGCTGGCGATGGGTCTGCCGGTGCGCGATGCCACCGCCGGGTTCCGGGTCTACCGGGAGGACGTGCTGCGCCGGTTGGAGCTGGACGAGGTCGCCTCGCACGGGTACTGCTTCCAGATCGACATGGCCTGGCGGGTGCTGCGGGCCGGGGGCACGGTGGCCGAGGTGCCGATCACCTTCGTCGAACGCGCCGAGGGCCGGTCCAAGATGAGCCGGAGCATCGTGGCCGAGGCGCTGGTGCGGGTGACCGTGTGGGGGGCGCAGGAACGCTGGCGGCAGCTGCGCGGGCTCGTGCGGCGCTGAGCGGGACATTCCCGGGCACAGACGACCGGACGGGCCCCTCCCGCTCGGGGAGAGGCCCGTCCGACGTCAGGTACGGGGTGAGCCGGCCGGCTCAGGCGCTGCGGCGCAGCTTGCCCGCGCGGAGCAGGTCGAGGCGCTCGTCGAGCAGGTCCTCCAGCTCCTTGATGGTGCGGCGCTCCAGGAGCATGTCCCAGTGCGTGCGCGGCGGCTTGGTCGCCTTCGGCTCCGGCTTGGAGGCGTCGCGCAGCAGTGCCTCGGCACCGCACCGGCACTCCCAGACCACCGGGACGTCGGCCTCGACCGAGAACGGCAGGATGATCGTGTGCCCGTTGGGGCAGTCGTAGTAGGCCTGGAGCCGGGGGGCGAAGTCGACGCCCTCATCCGACTCCATGCTGTGGGAACCGATGCGCATCCCGCGCAGGGACCGGTTCGACATGGTGGGACCTCCGTGCCTTGACGTGCAGAGCTTGCGTGTACTCAGATGCGACAACGTCCGAACGGGCTGCTGTGTTCCACTGTGCCGTGAAGGTCCGGTGAACGCCCGTCGGAGTGCCGGCCGATCACCCCGCGGACAGGGTGGCGGCGACCGCGCGGCGGACCAGGTCGCTGTCGTCCGCGCCCTCGTCCCGCCACCGGCGCTGCTGGGCAGCACCGTTCCCGCGCTCGAACAGCCGCCGGACGGCCGTCTCAACGTGCCCGAGGTCGCCGTTGTTCCGCAGCGCCGGGGTGACGTGCTCGACCAGCTGTCCGACCACCTCGGCGGCAGGGGCGGGCTTGCCGGTCACCGGCGACAGCAGGTCCTCGGACAGCCCGGTGCGGGCGGCCCGCCAGCCGGCCACCCGGATCAGCTCGGTCCGGGTGCCGTCCGGCTCCTGGTCGCCGGCCACCGCGGTGTCGGCCAGCGCCCGGACCAGCGCGCCGATCAGCACCGCGTCCTCCGGGTCCAGGCAGACGTCGGCGACCCGGACCTCGACCGTGGGGTAGCGCGCGGAGAGCCGGGCGTCGAAGTAGACCATCCCGCTGTCCAGGATCGTGCCGGACTCGACCAACTCGGTCACCGTGCGGTGATAGGTCTCCGGGTCACCGAAGGGTGCGGTCGGCCCGGCGGTCGGCCAGCGGCCCCAGATCTGCGACCGGAACGACTGGTAGCCGGAGTCGTCGCCGTGCCAGAACGGGCTGTTGGCGGACATCGCCAGCAGCACCGGGTTCCACCGGCGCAGGTGGTCGACCACCCGCACCCCCTCGGCGTCGTCGTCCACCGAGACGTGCACGTGGCAGCCGGAGGTGAGCTGGTCCCGGGCGGTCCGGGCGAACAGGTTCATGATCCGGCGGGCGCGGGCGTCCACCACCACGGTCGGGTCGGTGGCGTGCGGGGAGGTGGCCAGCGCCACAATGTGGTTGCCGGTGTGCTGGGCGGAGGCGTCCGCCCGGGCCCGTCCGGCCCGCACCTCGGCGAGCAGCGCGTCCAGGTCGTCGCACGGGCGGGTGCTGGTCTCCACCTGCTCCTGGGCGAACTCCTTCTCCAGCGACCCACCGGGGGTGCCGTCGTCCTGCGGCAGCTCGGCGGAGGCATGCTGCAGCACCGCCGCCGCGACCGCCCTCGGCGCCCCGTCCGGGCCGACGATCAGGAACTCTTCTTCCACTCCGATGGTGCGCACCCGAGAATTCTGGGGTGGGCGCGGGCGGTTGTCCTGCGCAGACGGCCCGGCGTGACCGGACCCACACGGACCGGTCGCCGCGGCCCGGTCAGGCGGAGCGGCGGCGGCCCGCCCGGTGCAGTCCGGCGCCCAGCGCCAGCAGCCCGAGGCCGAGCAGCAGCCCGCCGCCGACCGCGGCGCCGGTGATCGCCAGCGCCGGTCCACCGCCGGTGCTGCCGGCGCCCGGTCCCGTGCCGGCTGTGCCCGGGTCGCCCGGGTCGCCCGGGGTCCCCGGCTCACCCGGCGTGCCACCGGGGTCGGCGACCGTGACCGTGACCGTGGCGTCCGCGCACAGCCCGGAGCCGTCGGCGGCACAGATCCGGTACCGGAAGCTGTCGGTGCCGGAGAACCCGTCGGCCGGGGAGTAGACGAACCGGCTGCCGTCCCAGGTCGCGGTGCCGTGCGCGGGGTCGGCGACCAGCGCGGGCGGGTCCACCTCACCCAGGTCGTTCGCCCGGACATCGACCGGCACCGGGCTGCCCGCGGCGGTGCTCGCGGTGTCGTCGGTGGCGACCGGGTCGACCAGGCCCCGGACCAGTCCGGTGGAGCACAGCTGCGGGTAGCCGTCGTCGCAGGCGGTGTAGGCGTACAGGTCCACCCCGGCGAAGCCCGGTCGCGGCTGGTACGTCGTGCTGAGCTGCGCGGTGGACTCGCTGCCGTACACCGGGCCGAAGACCTCGCCCACGGCGACCGCGTCACCGTTGGGGTCGCTGACCTCCAGGGCACCCGACACCGCGGTGTCGACCGTGGTGGTCAGCACGGTCAGGTCGGTGACCGGCGGGTCGTTGTCCGGGATCACGTGCAGCACCACGGTGGCCTGGGCGCAGACGCCCGGATCGGTGACCGAGCAGGTCTCGTACACCAGCTCGTCGTCACCCAGGTAGCCGCCCGGGTCGTAGGTCAGCGTGCCCTCGGCCGGGTCGAGGCCGGTCACCCCGCCGTGGTGCGGCCAGGAGACGATCCGGGTCAGCTGGGCCCCGGTGGTGTCGTTGGCGGACACCGGGACCGTCACCGGGTGCGAGCGGCGGGTGGTGGCCTCGTCGTTCAGCGCCCGGGGGAGCACGGTGATCGTGATGGTGGCCGGGGCCGAGCACTGCGCCGGGGTCTGGCTGTCGCACACCCGGTAGGTGAAGGAGTCGATCCCGGCGAAGCCGCTGTCCGGGAGGTACCCGAAGGCTCCGGCACCGCTCATCCGGGCACCGCCGTGGGTGGGGTCGCTCAGGCGCTCGTAGGTCAGGCGCAGCCCGTCCGGCGAGTTGCCCGCACCGACGCCGAGCACCGGGACTCCGGCGAGGGTCTGGCGGTCGACGTTCGCGGCGGTGGGCCCGGGCAGCTGCCCCGGGTCGGTGGTGACGACCTCGGTGACCACCTGCTGGGCGGCGGTGCTGCCGTCGTTGTTCGACGGCGCCGGGTCGGGACTGGTCGACGTGGCCGACGCGGTGTCGGTCAGGGTGGCGACGGCGGCCGGGGCGGTGCCGGTGACCGTGCGGGTGACGCCGGCACCGGCGGCCAGGTCGCCGATCGCCCAGGTGGCGACGCCGCCGGAGACCGTGCCGGCGTCCGAGACGGTGACGTCGGTCAGCTCCGCGGGCAGCGTGTCGGTGAGCACCACGCCGGTCGCCAGGTCCGGGCCCTCGTTCTCGACCGTCAGGGTGTACGTGACGCTGGCGCCGGTCAGCACCTGCGCCGGCCCGGTCTTGGTGACCCGGATGTCGGCACTCGTCCGGTCGACCGGGGCCGCGCAACCCGGCGATGGGTGGTCCTCGATCGTGCCCGGGTCGACGGTTCCGGCGACCACGTTGGCGATCTGGCCGGTCTGCCCCGGGAACGGGGGGTCCTGGCCGGTGTCGACCACGATCGGATCGGCGGCGGAGTCCCCGGCGAAGGTGCCCTGGACCGACGTGCCGCCGGTGAAGCGGTAGCTGCCGAACCCGGTCAGGGTGCCGTCGTCGATCAGGCCGGCGGCGCTGAGCGTCCCGGCGTGCGGCTGGGACCACGAACCGTTGTTGCTGAAGGTGCCGCCGACCAGCAGCAGCCCGGTGTTGCTCGATCCGGTCGCGTCGTTCCGCAGATCGCCACCGGCCTGGATGCCGCAGGTGTTGGACAGGGTGCCGGAACCGTTCAGGACGATGTCCCGGTCGACCCGGAGCAGGCCACTGTTGCCCAGATGGCCGTTCGCGGTCAGTGAGCCCTGCACGTGCAGCTCGTTCTCATTGGTGAGGGCGACCTGGTCGTTGAGGGTCGCGTCGCCCTGCACCACCATCGTGCCGGCGTTGATCACGGTGCCCGCAGCCGGGGCGAAGCCGGAACGGATCGTCAGCGTGGCGCCGCTGCGGTTGTTCAGGGTGGCGTTGCCGTTGATCCCCAGCCCGGCGAAGGTCGCGGTCCCGGCGTTGTCCAACTCGAAGCCGGCCGCCACCACCTGATTCGGGGCGTCCAGGGTGCCGCCGGCGGCCACGGCGATCGCGCCCTGCGCGTTGTTCAGGTAGGCCGGGTCCAGGGTGGTCCCGGCGGTCACGCACAGGGTGCCCCCGGCCGGCAGTTGGTCGATCCCGCCGGCGAAGGTGCCGCCGGTGAGGGCCACCACCTGGCCGGGCTGGACGCTGATCGCGGAGTTGCCGGTCGCCGCGGCGGTCAGCGTCACATCCGGGGCGGTGCAGTCGTCCGCCGGGGTGGCCTGGGCTGCGGGGATCCCGGTGCCCAGGGCGGTGCTGGTCAGAATCAGGGCGCCGAGGGCGGCCACCGCCGCCGGTCGGGCTGGGCGGTGCAGGTGCATGGGTCCCCTCGGTCGCTGGACACCGCCCGGAGTTCGGGGGTGTCACGTCGACCCAACCAGATTCGGGCGAATCAGGCGACCCGGGCGGACTCCTCGGCGATCCGGCCGAGCAGCGCGGCGACCTCGGCCGGCCGCGACCACATCGGCCAGTGCCCGGTCGGCAGATCCACGTAGCGGACGTCCCGGAGCTCGGCCAGCCCGCCGATCCAGGCCCAGCCCTCCGCGATCGCCCCCCGGATCTGCTCGCTGGTCAGCGAGGTGCACAACACCGTGCTCGGCACGTCCAGCCGGGCGGCGCCGGTCAGCACCGGGCCCTCGCGCACCGGGCCGCCGGGCTCGGGCACCGCCCGCTCCCGGAACCGGTCCAGCTGCTCCGGGCTCAGGCCCTCCAGGCTGTTGCCGTCCTCCTCCAGGTCCGCCCAGGACGGCAACGGCAGCTCGGTCCCGGCCAGGTCCGGGTTCAGCGGCCCGGTGCCGGGACCGGAATCGACGTAGACCGCGTGCGCCACCAGGTCCGGCCGCCGGTCGGTCGCCGCATAACCCGGCACCCCGGCACCGGAGTGCACCGCCAGCACCACCGGTTCCCCGGCGTCCTCGATCGCCGCGACCACCGCGTCGACATGATCGGCCAGGGTCACCGCCGACCGGTCCGGATGGTCCGGCTCCAGGCCGGGCAGGGTCACCGCGCGGACCCGGTGTCCGTCGGCCCGCAGGTGCCCGGCGACCTCGTCCCACGCCCAGGCGCCGAGCCAGAATCCCGGGACCAGGATGATCGGTGCGGCTGTCATGGACGTCACAGTAGGACGGGGGGCGGACATCGGCGCGGGGGAGCGGTGCGTCCGGGTTCAGGCATGGTCGGCGTGCTCGTGCCCGCGGTGCCCGACCGGCTCGATCTGGAAGGTGGAGTGCGCCACCGACACCTCGAAGTGCTCGGCCACGCACTCCTGGAGCTGGTCCAGGATCCGGGCGGTGTGCCCGTCGGTGAAGCAACTGTCGTCGACCACCACGTGCGCGCTGATCACCGGCAGCCCCGTGGCGATCAGCGAGGCGTGCAGGTCGTGCACGCCGCGGACGTGGTCGATGCCCTCGAGGTGGGTGCGGACGGCGTCCAGGTCCAGGCCGGGTGGGGTGGACTCCAGCAGGACCGAGCCGGTCTCGCGCAGCAGCTTGGCGGCCCGCGGGACGATCAGGATGCCGATCAGCAGACCGGCGACCGCATCGGCCTGCTGCCAGCCGGTGGTGGCGATCACCAGGGCGGCGACGATCACCCCGACCGAGCCCAGGGCGTCGTTGAGCACCTCCAGGAACGCGGCGCGCAGATTGAAGGAGGCCGAGCGCCGTCCGGCCAGCACCGCGAGGGAGGCGATGTTGGCCAGCAGGCCGATCACGCCGAAGATCACCAGCTCGGTGGACGGGATCTCCGGTGGGTGGGCGAACCGGCGCACGGCCTCGATCAGCACGTAGACGCCGACCACCAGGAGCACGGCGGCCTGGGCGAGGGCGGCCAGCACCTCGGCCCGGCGCAGTCCCCAGGTGCGGCGGGCGGTGGCGGGTCGGCGGACCAGGTGCGCGGCGAACAGTGCCATCGCCAGTCCGGCGGTGTCGGTGAGCATGTGCGCGGTGTCGACCAGCAGGGCGAGCGAGCCGGTGAGCCAGGCCCCGACCGCCTGGGCGACCAGGATGGTGGCGGTCAGGCCGAAGGCGATCGTCAGGCGGCGGCGGTCGTCCGGGATCCCGTGGTCGTGACTCATCGGGCCTCCAGGTGTGGGCAGCTGGCGGCGTCGGCGCCGGGGCCGTGCACCAGCTCATCGGCCCCGGCCAGCAGCGCCGCGAGCCGGGCCGGGTCGGCGACCGAGTAGCGCGAGGAGCGGCCGACGGTGCGCGGTCGGACCAGTCCGCAGTCCCGCAGACAGGCCAGGTGCGCGGAGACGGTGCTCTGCGCCAGGCCGAGGTGGTCGGTCAGTTCCCGGACCGAGTGCTCGCCGGTGAACAGGTGGCGCAGGATGCTGAGCCGGGCGGGTTCGCCCAGGGCCCGGAACACTGCGGCCACCGGTGCGGCCAGGCTGGTGTCGCTCGGCTCCGGTTCTTCGTTGATCGTCGATATCATCGCCACCCGACGATGATAGGGCGCCCGGGTCGCCGGGGGAAGCCTCGTACGCTGGCCGGGTGCTCACCGTGACCGCCCCGTCCCGCGCCGCCGATCTGGACGCCGCCGCCGACCTGCTGGCCGAGGGCTTCGCCGCGGACCCGCTGATCGGGGCGGTGCTGCCGGGCGACCCGGACCGGCGGCGGGCACGACTGGCCCGGTTCTACCGGGTGTGGCTGCACGCCCCCGAGGACGGCCGGGTGATCGACCTGGCGCGGCGGGCGGACGGCGAGATCGTCGGCGTCGCGGTCTGGCACGCCCCCGGCGCCCCCGAACACCGGGCCTCGCCCCGGCTGGCGTGGCGGGTGTGGCGTGCGCTCGGATCAGCCGGGAGCCGGGCCTGGGCGCGGATGGAGCGGGCGTTCGCCGCCGCCCGTCCGGCCGACCCGCACTGGTACCTGTCCGACGTGGTGGTCTCCGGCCGGGCCCGGGGAGAAGGGGTCGGTTCGGCGCTGCTGGGCCACCGGCTGGCGGCGGCGGACCAAGCGGGTGCGGCGGCCTACCTGGAGGCGACCAGCCCGGGCTCGCGCCGGTTGTACGAGCGGCTGGGCTTCACGGCGCGAGGGCCGATCGGCGGGTTGCCCGGCGACGGGGTGCCGCCGGAGTCGATGTGGCGCGACCCGGCCGGGCTCACTCGCCGGTGACGCCGTCCAGCAGCTCGCGGATCACGTCGAGCTGCCCGGCGTGCCGCGACGTCTCCTCGATCAGGTGCAGCAGCACCCAGCGCAGTTGCGCGGGCGGACCGGCGGCGCACTGCTCGTCCAGGTCGTGGCCGGCCAGCACCGCCCGGCTCTCGGCGCAGGCGGCCCGGTAGTCGGCGATCGCCTCGGCCAGCGAGTCCTGCGCCGTGACCCGCCACTCGCCGTCCGGGTCCTGGTCGCTGCCGTACTGCCGGTCGTAGGGCAGGCCGGCGAAGGCCTCGGTCACCCAGCTGCGCTCGACGTCCGCCAGGTGCCGGAGCATCCCGGTCACCGTGGTCGCCGAGGGCAGCAGGCGCCGGGCGGCATCCTGGTCGGACAGTCCTTCCGCCTTCAGCACCACCGTGGCCCGCTGGTAGTCGAGGAAGACGTCCAGCAGGGCGCGCTCCTCACCGTGGATGTGGGTGTCCGGTCGTTCGGTCATGCCGCGCACGGTAGGCGCGGGGTGTGACACTGGTGCGCCATGAGCGAGATCCTGGACGGCGCCCGGCTGCTCGGCCGCGGGTGGGGCTGGTGGCGGCGGCGCCCGGGGCTGATGGCGCTGGGCCTGCTGCCCGCAGCGGTGGTGGGACTGGCGATGCTGGCCGGGATGATCGCGCTGGTGCTGCACCTGGGCGCGGTCGGCGACTGGCTGACCCCGTTCGCGGACGGCTGGAGCCCGGGCTGGGAACGCGCCGCCGAGCTGGCCGCCCAGGCGGTGGTGCTCGCCGCGGCCCTGGTGCTGATCGTGGTCACCTTCACCGGGCTGACCCTGGCGATCGGGGAACCCTGCTACGACCGGATCTGGCGGGTGACCGAGCGGGACACCACCGGCACCGTGCCCGAGGGATCCACCGGGTTCTGGCGCGGCGCGGTGGACGGGGTGGCGCTGATCGCCCGCGGGGTGCTGGCGGCGGTGGTCTCCGGTTTGCTCGGCCTGATCCCGCTGGTCGGCACCCCGCTGGGCTGGCTGTCCGGCCTGCTGCTCACCGGCTGGCTGCTGGCCACCGAACTCAGTGCCCGGGCGCTGATGGCCCGGGGGATCGGCCGGGCGGAGCGGACCCGGTTGTTGCGGGCGCACCGGGGCCGGGCGCTGGGCTTCGGGGTGGCGACCCAGCTCTGCTTCCTGATCCCCGGCGGGGCGGTGGCGACCATGCCGGCGGCGGTGGTCGGCTCGACGCTGCTGGCGCAGTCCATGGTCGGCAGTGGCCGGGTCCTGGACTCTACCTACTAACCACTAGGTAGACTTCTCGCAACCAGACCCGGCGATGTGGCCGGATCGCGCGATGAAGGGTGAACGATGGACAGGCTGCTGTTCGGTGCGGCGTACTACGACGAGTACATGCCCACCGACCGGATCGAGACCGACGTCCGGATGATGCAGGACGCCGGGATCAACGTGGTACGGATCGCCGAGTCGACCTGGAGCACGCTGGAGCCCCAGCCGGGGGTGTTCGACTTCACGCATGTCGACCGCGCGCTGGACGCCTTCGAGGCGGCGGACATCGCGGTGATCGTCGGCACCCCGACCTATGCCGTGCCGTCCTGGCTGACCGCCTCCTACCCGGATGTGCTGGCCACCACCCGGCACGGCGAGGGCCGGTACGGCGCCCGGCAGATCATGGACATCACGCACCCGGCCTACCTGTTCCACGCCGAGCGGGTGATCCGGGAGCTGATGGCGCACACCGCGCACCGCCGGGGCGTGATCGGCTTCCAGATCGACAACGAGACCAAGTACCACGACACCGCCGGCCGCGGGGTGCAGCGCGCGTTCGTCAAGCACCTGCGCCAGGAGTTCGGCGACGACCTGGCCGCGCTGAACCGGGCGTTCGGACTGGACTACTGGTCCAACCGGATCGACGCCTGGGAGGACGTGCCGGACATCCGCGGCACGATCAACGGATCGCTCGGGGCGGCCTTCGACCGGTTCCGCCGCGGGCTGGTCGAGGAGTTCCTGGGCTGGCAGGCCGGGATCGTGCGGGAGTACGCCCGCGCGGACCAGTGGGTCACCCAGAACTTCGACTTCGACTGGACGCCGGGCTGGTCCTACGGGTTGCAGCCGGCGGTGGACCACTTCAAGGCCGCCCGCACGGTGGACCTGGCCGGGGTGGACATCTACCACCCGACCCAGTCGGAGCTGACCGGCAAGGAGATCGCCTTCGGCGGCGACATGACCCGCTCGATCAAGGGCGGGGCCAACTACCTGGTGCTGGAGACCCAGGCGCAGGGCCAGATCGGCTGGCTGCCCTACCCGGGCCAGCTCCGGTTGCAGGCGTACAGCCACCTGGCCAGCGGCGCGGACGGCGTCATGTACTGGCACTGGCACTCGCTGCACCACTCCTTCGAGACCTACTGGAAGGGGCTGCTCTCGCACGACCTGGGGCCGAACCCGACCTACCGGGAGGCGGGGGTGTTCGGCCGGGAGCTGGCCGCGCTGGGCGAGCGGTTCGGGCACCTGCGCAAGCAGAACCGGGCGGCGATCATGGTGAGCAACGAGGCACTGACCGCGTTGCAGTGGTTCAGCATCGAGACCGGGTTCATCGACGGGGTGTTCGGCAGCTCGATCGGCTACAACGACGTGCTGCGCTGGGTCTACGACGCGCTGTTCGACCTGAACGTCGAGGTGGACTTCGTGGCCGCCGACGACGCCGACCTCGGGCGCTACGACCTGCTGGTCGCGCCGGTGCTTTACAGCGCGCCGCAGTCCACCGTGAACGCGCTGCGCGACTACGTCGCCGGTGGGGGACACCTGGTCACCACCTTCCGCAGCGTGGTCGCCGATGAGCACGTCGAGGTCTGGCACGACCGCGCCCCGCACGGCCTGGTCGAGACCCTCGGGCTGAGCTACGACCAGTTCACCCGGCCGCGGGACGTCGGCCTGACCCTGCACGGCGATCTGGCCGGTGCGGTGCCGGCGGCCGACGCCCGGCACTTCATGGAGCTGCTGGTGCCGGAGGGTGCCGAGGTGCTGGCGTGCTACGACCACGATGCTTACCGGGACTACGCCGCGATCACCCGGCACCGGGCCGGATCGGGGACGGCGCTGCACCTGGGCACGATGACCTCCCCGGAGCTGGTGCAGGCGGTGCTCGCGCTGGCGGTGCGGGAGGCCGGGATCGGCGACTGGGCACAGGAGCTGGCCGGGACGGTCACCGTCCGCCGGGGCCGGAACGCCGCCGGGAACCCGGTGACCTACCTGCTCAACTACTCGGCGGCCCCGGTGACCCTGGTCAGCCCGGTGCCGGGCCGGTCGGTGCTGGCGCAGGACGCCCCGGTGGCCGTCGGCGACGAGCTGACGATCGGCGCCTGGGACCTGGTGGTGATCGAGGGGGACTGACCCCGGAACGCCGGAACGGCCCGGTCCCCGTGTGGGGGCCGGGCCGTTCTGCGTGCGGGGTTACTTGACCGACGTGATCCGGGTGATGAAGAACGCGCCGAGCAGCGCGGCGACGATCGAGACCGGGAAGACCAGCGAGTAGCCGCCGGTGGCGACCACCACGGCCGAGGTGATCAGCGGACCGATGGTCTGGCCGGCGGTGGTGGACAGGTTGAGGATGCCCAGGTCCTTGCCGGCCTCCTCCTCGCTCGGCAGCACGTCGACGTTCAGCGCCTGGTCCACCGAGGTGTAGACGCCGTAGCCGAAGCCGGCGATCCCGGCGAACAGGAACATGCCCATCGGGGTCGGGTAGACCCACGGCATCGCGATCCCGACCGCGAACAGCACCGAGGACACCACCACCGGCAGCTTGCGGCGGCCGATCAGGTCGGAGACCGGGCCGGAGACCACCGAGCCGATCAGGGAGACCACCAGCAGGATCACCGACATGGTGGCGATGGTCCGGGCGGACTCGGCGACGGTCTGGCCGACGTGGTCCTGGACGATGTAGAGCTGGTACGCCATCACCATCTGGTACGACACCAGCATGAACAGCCGGCCGGCGAACGCCCACCAGAAGTCGGGGGCCTTGCGCGGCGGCCGGAAGGACTTGAGCAGCTCGGTCAGGCCACCGGCGGCCGGCGGCAGGTCCGCGGCGGAGCGCTCGCGCGGCCAGACCAGCAGCGCGATCACCGCGGACCCGGCCATCAGCGCACCGGCGAGCACGAAGCCGGGGAACGAGTTCACCAGGAACGCGGAGCCGATCAGCGAGCCGAGCGGGGCGCCGGCGGCCAGGCCACCGCCGTAGAACGCGGACATCGTGCCGCGCAGCTTCATCGGCACCCGGTCGGCCAGCACCGCCACCGCGGGGGCGAGCATCATGTTCAGCCCGACCATGCACAGGCAGTACACCAGCGTGATCAGGGTGGCGTTGGTCAGCACCCCGATCGCGAACAGCGTGACCCCGGCCAGGATGCCGCCGGCCAGGATCCACGGCGCCCGGCGGCCGAACCGGCTGCGGGTGCGGTCGGACAGGTTCCCGAACACCAGGTTCGACACCAGGGACACCACGGCGGTGACCGCGCTGATCGTGCCCAGCAGCGCGACCGGGTCCGCCACGCCGATGTCCCGCAGGCGCTGGGGGAGCAGCACGGCGGCGATGATCTGCAGGCCGATGATCCAGGCCAGTCCGAAGACGAAGAACCCGGCACCGAACCGCAGGGTGCGGGCGCGGGTGAAGGGCTGACGGGTGTCCGGTGCGAGTAGATCGGCCGGGCGGGTCTGTTCGGCCGGCGGTACGGCTTGGATGTCCATGGCAACCTTCGTTGGTCGTGGGAGACGGACGCTCCACGGTGAGTCGTCGGGTGGTGCGCCCCCGCACACACCGCCGCTACCTACCGAGTGGTCGGTAGATAGCGCGAACCTAGAACCGCGGCCCGGCGGATGTCAATCCCGGCCGGGCGGTACGGTTCCCCGGTGACCAGCACCCCGCAGACCCCCGGACGGCCCCGCCGCGTGCGGTTGAGCCGCGAGGAGCGGCTGGCCCAGATCATCGAGGCCAGCACCCGCCTGGTCAGCCGGCAGGGGTTCTGGGGACTGTCGCTGCAGGAGGTCGCCACCGAGGTCGGCATCACCCAGGCCGGCCTGCTGCACTACGTGCACACCAAGGAGGGGCTGCTCCAGCTCCTGATCGAGCAGGGCTACGACCGCCGATTCGACCCGGAGGACTTCATCGCCACCGGCGACGCGGCCGCCACCCATCCGGACGGTGCCTCCTTCCCGGCGTACTGCCGCTACCTGGTGGCCAACAACGCCCGCGATCCGCAGCTCATCCGGCTGTACATGGTGCTCGGCGCCGAGTCGATGAGCCCGGAGCACCCGGCACACGCCTACTTCGACGCCCGGCCGGACGCGGTGTGGCAGCTCTACTCCGCGACCCGGTGGCGGATCCCGCCGGAGATCGGCGGCTGGCCGGCGATGCGCGAGCTGGTCGAGCTGACCATCGCCACCATGGACGGCCTGCAGCTACGGATGTTCCGCAGCCCAGCGATCGATCTGCCCACCGAGTGGAGCAAGGCCGAGCGGGTGCTGTTCCCCTCGCCGGTCTGGGACGACTACCGCTGACTCAGCGCTGGGCGGGGAAGATCGCCCAGACGTGCTTGGCATCGCCCTCGGTGTACCAGGCGACCTCCTGGGACAGTCGCCGGGCGATCTGCAGCCCGAACCCGCCGGCGCCCGGTTCCCGCGGCGAGGTCGCCAGGGCGGGCGGGGTGTCGACGTCGTGATCCGCGACGTCCAGCAGGTAGTCGGTGCCGTCGGTCGACAGGGTGATCCGGGTCGGCGGCAGTCCGTGCACCAGTGCGTTGGTGGCCAGCTCGGAGGCGACCAGGATCATCCGCTCCGGGATGCCGTCCAGCTTCGACTGCGGGCCGGCATCCTCGGCGGTCACCGCGGCGAGCAGTTCGCGGCGCACCGTGCTCAGGTGGCCGGCGTGGTCCAGCACCCACTCCCGGATCGGGGCGAAGCGCGCGGGCGGCCGGGCGGTCCGCAGGCCCTTGTCGGTGTCGTCGGTGCTGATCTCGGTCATGGGGCCCCAGTGTTCGATGGCGGGGCCGTCCTCGCATCTCCGCACGCGGGTCACGTGGTGGACAGCACGTCTCGCAGGGTGTCCGCGGCGTGGGTGAGCCGGATCAGCCGGTCCCGCAGTGCCCCGCGATCGTCACCGGGCACCCAGCCGACCGCCTCGCCGAGTTCCAGTCCGCCCGCGGCGAGCAGCACCAGCTGGGCCACCGCGGGGTCGAAGCCGTCCGCGGTCAGCCGGTCCTCCCAGAACCGGAAGTCGTCGCGCGCCGCCTGGGCCACCGCGGGCACCACGGCGAGCTGGGCCATCACCGCCCAGTAGTCGGCCGCGTCCGGGTCGGCGGCCTGGGCGAAGGTGGCCCGCAGGTAGCCGCGCATCAGTCGTCCCGGCGCCAGGTCGGCCGGGTCGGTGGCCGCCTCGACCTCGGCGGCGAACTGGTCGAAGGCATCCTGGGCCAGGGCGGCGAACAACTGCTCCTTGGACCCGAAGTGGTGCAGCAGTCCGCTCTTGGACACCCCGGCCGACCGGGCGATCACGTCCACGCTGACCCCGGCGCCGTGGGCGGCCACGGCGGTGGCGGCGGCCTTGAGCAGGGCGCGGCGGGTGCGCACCGGATCGCGGCGGGTGCGGGTGTCGGACACGTGGCCTCCCGGGCTGGGTTGCTGCGAGGGTAACCGACCGAATGGTCCGTTCGACCGTCGTCGCCTAGGCTGCGGACCATCTGGTCGGTTCAGCAGTCCGAGCGGGAGGATGTCATGACGCAACCGGTGGCTCCAGTGATCGGCGCCGACCCGCGCGCCACGGTCGCCTGCCTGGCGTTGGACGGCTGCGCGCTCGGCTGGCTGGCGGGGGTGTACCCCGACACCCCGGGCTGGTGGGAGCTGTCGCTGCGGGCGATCGCCGACTACGCGGGCGTCCCGGTGCCGGCCACCCGGCTGGGCACCTTCTCCGACCGCTGGGAGCGGTTCCCGCTGCGGGACGAGGAGCCCCTGGTCGACGCCGTGCTCACCCTGGCCCGGACCGGCGGGACCCGCAGCGTCACCCTGGACCGGGTCGCCCGGCTCGCCGACCGCGACCCGGAGTGGCTGGACAGCATGTACGGCTCGGCGCAGGAGCTGGTCGAGGACGTGCTCGACCGGGTGATGAGCGACGGCTTCGACGACCTGTCGCCGCTGTACCTGACCCCCTGCCGGGCCACCGTCGTCTCGCTGCTGGACGTGCTCACCGACGACCGGCGGGCCGCCGCGCTGCTGCGCACCCTGCTGCTGTCCGGGGTCGAGGTGCCCGGGCCGGCCGCCCAGGCCGCACGGAAGATGTCCCCGGCGGCGCTGCCGGGCCACGGCGAGGTGACCGGCGGGCGGCGGGTGGCCGCGCTGGCGATGGACGGCTGGATGCTGGGTGCCGGGAACGGGGAGCCGGCCGCGGAGGTGCTGGCGGAGCTGCGCGCGCTGGTGGGCTGAGCTCAGGCGGCGAGCACGGTGGTCCGGCCGCGCAACTCGGCCAGGACGGGGGAGTCCGGCGCGTCGGTCAGCACACCGGTCACCGCGTCCAGCGGCAGCACCTGATGCGCGGAGGCGGCGCCGATCTTCTCCGCCGAGCCGAGCACCCAGGTCTCGGCGGCCCGGGAGGCGAGCACACGCTTCATCGCGGCCTCGTCCGGGTTGCCGGTGGTGAGACCGGCCTGCGGGTGGATGCCGGTGACGCCGAGCAGGAACAGGTCGGCGCCGATCCGCTGGGCGGCCTCGACGGTGGCCGCGCCGCAGGTGACCGCCGAGTGCTTGAACAGCGTGCCGCCGAGCAGGACCACCTCCGCGAGTGGATGGGTGACCAGTGCTGCCGCGACGGTCGGGCTGTGCGTGACGACGGTACACCGCAGGTCGGCGGGCAGCAGCCGGGCCAGTGCGAGGGTGGTGGTGCCGCCGTCCACGATCACGGTGCTGCCCGGCCGGATCAGCGCCGCCGCGGCGCGGGCGACCCGCTGCTTGCTCTCCGGCTCGACCCGCTGCCGGCCGGCGTAGTCGGCGACCGCCGGGGAGACCGGGAGTGCACCACCGTAGACCCGCTGCAGCAGGCCCTCGGCGGCCAGGTCGCGCAGGTCGCGGCGCACGCTGTCCTCGGAGATGCCGAGGTCGGCGGCGACCGCCTTGGCGACGATCGTGCCGTCCCGGCGCAGGGTGGCGAGCAGGTACTCCCGGCGTTCGGCTGCCAGCATCGGCGCTCCGTTCTCGCGTGATCGGACGGTCTACAGTAGCAATCATGAACAACCATGCAGAAACAGGCAGAATCGGAGCCGACCGGCCGGACTCGCGCGGACGCACCGGTCTGGATGCCGCCGGCCGGGACCTGACCGGCAACCCGGATGTCCGGGTCCGGCAGGTCGAGGTGACCTCGGACGGCTGGCATGTCCTGCGCCGGACCACCCTGGACTACCGCCGCCGGGACGGCCGGTGGACCAGCCAGCAGCGCGAGACCTACGACCGGGGCAACGGGGCGGTGATCCTGCTGCACGACCCGGAGCGCGACACCGTGCTGCTCACCCGGCAGTTCCGCTACCCGGCGTACGTCAACGGGCACCCGGACGGGATGCTGATCGAGGCCGCGGCCGGCCTGCTGGACCTGGACGACCCGGAGACCGCAATCCGGCGCGAGGCGGCGGAGGAACTCGGCGTCCGGGTGGGTCCGGTGACGCACCTGTTCGACGTCTACATGAGCCCCGGCTCCGTCACCGAGCGGCTGCACTACTACCTGGCCACCTATCGCCCCGCCGACCGCACCGGTAGCGGGGGAGGGCTCGCCGAGGAGGGCGAGGACATCGAGGTGCTGGAGCTGCCACTGACCGAGGCGCTGGCGATGGTCGCCGACGGGCGGATCGCGGACGGCAAGACGATCATCCTGCTGCAGTGGCTGGCGCTCAGTGCGCGGGCCGGTACCCGCTCCGGTCCGCCGCGGTGATCGGGATGCCGACCGCGCGGGAGACGTCGTGGTCGGCGCTGGCGATGGACGGCCGCACGATGGGTGCCGGGAGCTCAGTCAATGCGCCCAGCTCGCCGTCCAGACCACCCCTGTGGCGGTGAGCACCACGACCACGCAGGCGAGGGCGGCACGGACCCGGATCAGCCGACCGCGGCCGGCGCGCACGCTCACCTCACGCAGGAGGGCATCGGCACGCCGCCGGGCGATGCGCGTCTCGTGCGGCGGTGTGTGCTCGGACTGCGGTGCGGGCTCGCGGGTGCCGGTGCCCGCATAGCGGTTGGCCAGCCACGGGTCCATCCCTGTCATGACCGGGTGATCGGCCGGGGAACCGGCGGTCTTGAGCCCCGCTGAGCCGACCGGGTGAGGTGCGAGCTGCTCAGTGCGCGGGCCGGTACCCGCTCCGGTCCGCCGCGGTGATCGGCCGGAGCACCCGCGCCGGGTTGCCGGCGGCCACCGTGAGCGGCGGGACGTCCCGGGTGACGACGCTGCCGGCGCCGATCACCGCACCGGCGCCGATCGTGACGCCGGGCAGCACGCTCACCCCGCCGGCGATCCACACCCCGTCGCCGACCGTGATCGGCCGGGCGGTGCAGGCGCCGGCGATCCGCTCGCCGGGGTCGAGGGCGTGGTTGGAGGTGTAGAAGCCGACCTTGGGGCCGATCAGCACGTCGTCCCCGATGGTGATCGGCGCGCCGTCCAGCAGCACGCAGTCGAAGTTGGCCCAGAACCGTACGCCCAGGTGGATGTTGCGGCCGAACTCGCACCGGAAGGTCGGTTCGAGGTTCGCGCCCGCGCCGACGGTGCCGAGCACCGCGCGCAGCAGGTGTTCGCGTTCCTCCTGGTCCGCCCCGTGGGCGGCGTTGTAGGCGGAGGTGGCGAGCACGGCGCGGCGGCGGGCGTCGATCAGCTCCGGGGTGAGGTCGTCGTAGGGGACACCGGTGGCCATCCGGGCGAACTGCGCGTCGAGGGTCGTCACCCCGGCGACGCTAGCGGAGCGTCCCCGGTGGTCCCGCCCAGCAGGTAGTCCCGCAACCCCAGCGTGTCGAGCACCAGATGCACCTGCGGTGGCACGTGCTCCAGGGTGCAGGGCAGCTGCACCTCGTCGCAGGCCCGGCGGAACTGGAGCAGGTAGCCGATCCCGGAGGAGTCCAGGAAGTCGACCCGGCGCAGGTCCAGCACCACCGGGCGGCCCGCGGTGAGCGCAGTTCCCAGGGCGTGACCGGCGTCCGGGCGCAGGGTCACGTCGATGTCCCCGATCAGCTCCACCCGGGTCACGTCGTCGCCGGTGTGGACCAGGAAGTGCCGGTGCATGGTCAGGCGCGCTGCTTCGGGGCGGTCAGGTCGCGCAGGAAACCGGCAAGCCGGCCGGGTGCCCGGCCCAGACAGGGCAGCTGCTCGACGATCGCGCGCGCGAGGGTGCGGACCGGCACGTTGGCGTGGTTCGACGCGGTGCGCAGTCGCTGGAACGCCTGCTCCACCGTCACGCCCTCGCTGAGCGCCACCGCGCCGACCGCCTGCTCGATGGTGGCCCGGTTGCGGGCGGAGGCGGCGATCGCCTGGTCCGCGATCGTCCGGGCGTGCTGGGCGACCACCGGGGTCAGGTCGACCACGTGGCCGGTCATCGTGCGGCGCTCCGCGTCGACGTCGGCCACGGTGTTGACGATCCGCTCGTCGCCGCGGGCGTCCAGGATCCGGTTCACCGCGGTGAACGGAGTGCCGTCCCGTACCGCGTCGGTCAGCCGGCGGCGGACGTCGTCCTGGTCGTCCGGGTGCTGGTGGGCCAGCAACAGATCGGTGGTCGGCACCACCTCGTGCGGGGTGAAGCCGTGGATGGCGTACACCTGATCGGACCACCACCAGGTCTCGGTCGCCAGGTCCAGGCTGAACCGGCCGTTGCGGGGTGCGTCGGTCGTGGCGTGGTGTTCATGTGCGGTTGTGAGGTTGCTCATCACCCAGTCCCTGTCGTGACATCCGTCGCACCGGGCCGCTGGGCAGGACCGCCGGCGACTGACATTCCGACCGTAACCGGAATCGTTCCAGTCGGACACCCGAACGGGTGACGGGCTGGACATGCGGCCCGGCGGTGCCCCGGTTACGGTCCCGGTGCGTCTCAAGCCACGGGACACATCGTCGTGCACCGAGGAGACCCCCATGCGCGTTCCCGCCCCACGCGGCCCCCTGAGCGAGGCCCTGCTCACCGGACTGACCACCGGATCGATCGAGCCCACCCTGGCCGACCGTGCCGAGGCGGCGGTGGCGGCGGCCGGGGACGTCGCGGTGGACGAGGACGTGCAGCTCAGCCTGACGGTGCTCTACGAGCTGCACTACCAGGGCTTCGACGGGGTCGACGACGCCTGGGAGTGGGACACCGACCTGCTGCGCGCCCGCGCCGTGCTGGAACGCGCCTACGAGGCGGAGCTGCGCGCCACCGTCGTGGTGCCGGACGACCTGGACCCCGGCACCGGTGCGGACGACGTCGCCCGGGCGCTGTTCGACCTGACCGGCCGGGACTCCGGGCCGTCGCTGTCCCGCTGGGTGGCCAAGCACGCCACCGACGAGCACCTGCACGAGCTGCTCAAGCAGCGGTCGATCTTCCAGCTCAAGGAGGCCGACCCGCACA
This sequence comes from Cellulomonas denverensis, assembly GCF_012396125.1. Taxonomy (GTDB): domain Bacteria; phylum Actinomycetota; class Actinomycetes; order Actinomycetales; family Cellulomonadaceae; genus Cellulomonas; species Cellulomonas denverensis. The sequence continues at coordinate 163,335 of NZ_JAAXOX010000002.1, forward strand.
CCTGGGCCATCCCGCGGCTGCTCGGGGAGCCGAAGGCGGCGCTGGTGGAGATCCAGGCCGACGAGTACGGCGGCGGCCGGCCGGAGCGGATGCACGCGGCGCTGTTCGCCCGGACCATGCGCGGGCTCGGCCTGGACGACAGCTACGGCGCGTACCTGGACGAGGTGCCGGGTTACACGCTGGCCTCGGTCAACATGATGTCGATGTTCGGCCTGCACCGGCGGCTGCGTGCCTGCGCGGTCGGGCACCTGGCCGCGTTCGAGATGACCTCCTCGCTGCCGAACCGGTTCTACGGCGACGGCTTCCGGCGGCACGGGTACGACGCGGACGTGACCTGGTACTTCGACGAGCACGTCGAGGCGGACGCGGTGCACGAGCAGATCGCCGGCCGGGACCTGGCCGGGGGACTGGTCGCCCAGCAGCCGGGGCTGCGGGACGAGGTGATCTTCGGCGCGGCCGCCTGCCTGCACGTGGACGGGCGGATGGGCACCGAGCTGATCGACCGCTGGACCGCCGGGCAGAGCTCGCTGCGGACGGTGGCAGCATGACCGGCGCCGAGCACACCGCACCGGTGGTGATCACCCCGTGCGAGAACGGCCCGATCCTGGTCCGCGGCGACGTGGAGCTGCGGGACAGCGCCGGCCGGCCGGTGCCGCGCCGCCGGGCCACGGTCGCGCTGTGCCGGTGCGGGGCGTCGGCGCTCAAGCCGTTCTGCGACGGGTCGCACAAGGCGATCGGTTTCCGCACCGACGACGAGGTGCCGCTTCCCCCGCGGTGACGGCCGGTTCCGCTGCGGGTGAACCCGGCCGCTCTGACCAGCGGTGCGGCGCCGCCCTGCTCCGGGCCGGTCGAGACGATTCGACCCGATCCGGCCCGCTCGCCCCGATTTGTGCGACAGTAGGGGCAGTGCGGGGCGTCGTCGCACCGGTCGCAGATCGATCCTGGCGTGCACGATCCACCTCCGGCCATGGGGTGGGGAACGAGTGCTCGCCATGGGGTGGGAAATGCAGTACCTCGACGTATCGACCGACGACATCGACGACGGGACCCGCACCCGGGTCCGGCTCTCCGGGGAGATCGACGCCATCGCCGCGGCCCGGGCGGCACACACCGCCGACGACCTGCTGGCCCGCGGACGGCCGGTGCTGGTCGACCTGGGCGGCGTGACCTTCATGGACTCGTCCGGGGTCAGCTTCCTGATCCAGTTGCGCCGCAGTTGCGAGCGCGCCGGACTGGACTGGCAGCTCACCGGCGTCCCGGCCCAGGTGGAGCGGGTGCTGTCGATCCTGGGCGTGGACGACCTGCTGCGCACGCCCTGAGCGATCAGCGGTCCGGGTCGGGCATGAACTCGCGCAGCTCCTGCGGACACCGGCAGGCGGCGGCGAGGCGGGCGGCCCACTGCTCGGCCTCGGCCCGGGTCGGCAGATCGAACACCGCGAAGCCGCCGTCCAGCGTCGTGACCGGACCGTGCACCGGACCGTCCGCGCCGACCAGCACCGGCGGCACCGACTCGTCGATCCCGCCGGAGAACACGTAGACCCCGGCCGCCTGGGCGGCATGGATCACGGCGTGCGCGTCGGCCGACACCGCGGGCAGCTCGGCCACCGGCACCTGCATCGCCGCACTGGGGAACGTCATCAGGTAGTACGTCATCGCTCCTCCTGGTCGCCCGGCCCGGTCACCGCCGCACGGTGTACCGCAGCCACATCGTGCCGTTGTCGAAGATCCGCTGCTCCGCGAACTGCAGGTCGATCCGCAGATCCGCCGGCCAGAACCGCAGCCCGTCGCCCAGTGCCACCGGCGCCAGGTAGAGCTGCACCTCGTCCACGATCCCGGCCCGCAGCGCCTGTGCCGCCAGGGTCGGGCCGTCGATCGTCACGTCGTGGTCCAGGCCGTCCACCAGCGTGCGCACCCGCACCGGGTCGAACTCCCGTTCCAGCCGGGTCCGGGCGGTGCTGGGCGCGTCCAGGGTCCGGCTGAACACCACCTTGTCGGCGGCCTGCCACACCCGGGCGTAGGTCCGGGCGAACTCCGGGGCATCCGGCAGTTCCAGGGCGGTCTCCCAGAACGTCATCGCCTGGTAGATCCGGCGGCCGTACAGGTACGTGCCGACCGACCGGGACTGCTCGGACACGAAGTCGTGCAACTCCGGCAGCTCGGCCCCGCCCCAGTCGAGGTCGCCCGCCGGGTCGGCCACGTAGCCGTCCAGCGAGGTGAACATCGAGTAGATCAGCCGCCCCATCCGGTCACGGTAGGGCAGCGCGGGGGGATCGGCGCGCCGGCGAATCCGGTTGCGCCCGCCGATAGCGTCACGCCATGACCTCTCCCGAGACCCTGCCGCTGGCCGGCCGCACCGCACTCGTCACCGGCGTCTCCCGGCGCAAGGGGATCGGCTTCGCGATCGCCGGGGAACTGGCCCGGCTCGGTGCGCACCTGGTGACGCACGACTTCGCGCCGAACGACCTGGCCCAGCCGTGGGGCGGCGACGACCTGGACGCGGTCGCTGCCGGGGTGCGCGCGGCGCTGCGTGGGGATGCCCGGTCCGCCCGGGTCGCCGGCGCCGATCTGCGTGACCCGGCGCAGGTCGAGGCCACCTTCGCCGCCGCCTGCGAACTGACCGGGCGGGTGGACATCCTGGTCTGCAACCACGCCAAGAGCGGCGACGACGGTTCGATCCTGGACATGACCCCGGAGGCACTGGACGCGTTCTGGCAGGCCAATACCCGGTCCACCCTGTTGCTCACCCGGCTGTTCGCCACCCAGTTCCGCACCGCGGGCGCGCAGACCCGGCCCGGTGAGCGGCCGCGGCGGGAGACGCCCGCGGACCCGGCGACCGCGCCCAAGGTGATCTGGATGACGTCGGGCCAGCAGCTCGGCCCGATGCCGGGCGAGGTCGCCTACGCCGCCTCCAAGGCCGCCCTCGCCGGGGTGACCGCCACCGTCGCCGCCGAGCTGCTGGACCTGGGCATCGTGCTGAACACAGTCAACCCGGGGCCGGTCAACACCGGCTACCTGGATCCGGAGTCCACCGACCGGCCGCTCGCCGAGCTGGATCAGCTCCGGGCGCAGATGCCCTTCGGCCGGTGGGGGGAGCCCGCCGACCCGGCCCGGCTGATCGGCTGGCTGGTCAGCCCGGCGGGCTCCTGGGTGGTCGGGCAGGTGCTGAACTCGGACGGCGGGTTCACGCTGCGCTGAGCGCGGTCAGCTCAGGATCCCGCGCTCCCGGGCCACCGCGACCGCCCGGGTGCGGGACCGGACGCCGAGTTTCTCGTACAGGTGCCCGAGGTGGGTCTTCACCGTGGCGGCGGAGATCACCAGCTCACGGGCGATCCGCTCGTTGGAGTGGCCCTCGGCGACCAGCCGCAGCACGTCCAGCTCCCGGCTGGTCAGGCTGATCCCGGGGGCCCGCAGCCGGCCGAGCAGCCGCCGCTGGACGGTCGGGCCGAGCGCGACCTGGCCGTCGGCGGCGGCACGGACCGCCCGAGTGAGCTCCTCGGTGGGCGCGTCCTTGAGCAGGTATCCGGTGGCACCGGCCTCCACCGCCGCCAGGATGTCCGCATCCGAGCCGTAGGTGGTCAGGATCAGCACCGCGGGGCCGCCGGACTCGACCAGCTGGGCGGTGGCCTGGGCACCGGTGAGCCGCCCGGGCCCGAACCGCAGGTCCAACAGCACCACGTCGGCCCGGTGGGTGGCGGTCCAGCGGACCAGCTCCTCTGCGGTGCCCACCTCGGCCACCACCTGCATGTCGGGTTGCCCGTCGATCACCGCGCGCAGCCCGGCGCGGACCACCGGGTGGTCGTCCGCGAGCACGACCTCGATCATGTCCGCTGCGTCTCCTCTGCACCGCGTTCCAGGGCCGGGAGGGTCACCACGACCCGGGTGCCCCGGCCCGGGGCGGTGTCCAGCTCCACGCTGCCACCCAGCTCGGCGACCCGCGAGCGCATCGCCCGCAGCCCGAAGCCACCCGGGCCAGGGTCGAAGCCCACCCCGTCGTCGCCGATCTCCAGCCGCACCCGGTCGGGGCCGAAGGTCAGGACGATGTCGGCGTGCTCGGCCCGGGCGTGCTGGGTCACGTTCGCCAGCGCGGACTGTGCCACCCGCAGCAGCGCGGTCTCCACACTGGTCGCCAAGGGGCGCTGCCGGCCCTCGGTCCGCACCCGGACGGTGGTGCCGGCCTGCTGCACCCGATCCGCGACCCGGACCAGGGCGTCCGGCAGGCTGGATCGGTCCAGGTCGGCGGGGGAGAGGGCGTACACGAACCGGCGGGCCTCGGCCAGGTTGTCCCGGGCCGCCGTGCGCGCCTGCCCGACCAGATCGGCCGCCCGGTCGTCGTCGCGGCCGATGCTGTCGCCCGCCGCCCGCAGCAGCAGTTCGATCGCGGACAGGCCCTGCGCCAGGGTGTCGTGGATCTCCCGGGCCAGCCGTTCCCGCTCGGCGGCGACCGCCCGCTCCCGCTCCGCGGTGGCCAGGTGCGCCCGCGCGGTCTCCAGGTCCTCCAGTGCGCGCTGCCGGGCCTGTGACTCGCGGACCAGCGCCTCCAGCCCGGCCACGAACCCGGTGGCGACCACGGCACCGAGCACCGGCCCGAGCAGGTAGCCGATCACCGGGTCGCCGGGGGCACGGCCGGCCAGTCCCGCCAGCACCGCGGCGGCGGTGGTCAGCACCACCAGCGGGACGGCCCGGCGGGGTCCGAGCGCGTGCAACTGGAACAGCACCAGGGCGAAGGCGATCCAGAGCGCGCCGGGGGAGAGCGCCAGCAGCACCAGCCAGACCGCGACCGGCGCCAGCACCGCCGCGGTGTCCGGCCACCAGGCGCCCCGCCGTTCGGCCAGGTCCCGGCGCTCGATCCGCAGACCCCGGCGGCACAGCCCGTAGGCCACCACCAGCACCACGGCCGTCACGGTGGCCCAGGCCCGGCGGCCCGGCGGTGCCTGCACCACCGCGACCGCCACCAGGGCCAGGAGCATCAGGTCCAGGCCGTGCAGCAGGAACCGGGACGCGCGGGCAGGCATCCCGCCACGCTAGCGGGCCCCGGCGAGCACGCATCGGCCGAAAGGTGGAGGTCGCCCTCCACCGAGCGGCGTTCCGGTTCCGCCCGACGGCACGATCCGCGCGCCCGCATCCCGCGTGAGGCTGGACAGGTCCCACCCGGAGGAGGAAAGCGTGTTCGTCGCCCTGCGCGATCTGCGGTACGCCCGCGGTCGCTTCGCCCTGATCAGCATCGTGATCGCCATGGTCGCCCTGCTGGTCACCTTCCTGTCGTCCCTGACCGCCGGCCTGGCGCATGCCTCGACCTCGGCGGTGACCGGCCTGCCCGCCGACCGGCTCGCCTTCGGGATGCCGTCGCCGGAGGACGCGGTCGACTTCACCTCGTCCCGGGTGACCGAGGAGCAGTGGACCGGCTGGGCCACGGTGCCCGGCGTGACCGCGGCCGAACCGCTCGGCGTGGTCACCACCCGGGCCGGCTCCGACGCGACCACGATGGCGGTCACCGCACTGGGTGCCGAGCCCGGGTCGTCGCTGGTGCCCGGTGGCGCCCCCGGGGCGGGCGACGTCGTGCTCACCCGGCCCGCGGCGGAGGACCTGGCGGTCGGCACCGGCGACAGCCTCACTCTGAACGGCGTGACCCTCACCGTCGGCCGGATCGCCGACCGGGACGACCAGCTCGCGCACACGCCGGCGGTCTGGCTGTCCCTGCCCGACTGGCAACGGGTCGGCGCCGGTGGGGACGCGGTCGCCACCGTGGTCGCGCTGCGCACCGACGGCAGCGTGGACCTGGCCGCCGCCGACGCCGAGTTCGGCACCAGCACCGTGACCACCCAGGACGCCCGGAGCGCGGTCGCCTCCTACCAGGCCGAGAACCTGTCCCTCACCACGATCCAGGTCTTCCTGATGGCGATCTCCGCCCTGGTCGTGGGGGCGTTCTTCACCGTGTGGACCATCGGGCGGCAGGGCGACATCGCGGTGCTCAAGGCGCTCGGTGCCAGCGACCGCTACCTGCTGCGGGACGCCGTCGGCCAGGCGGCGCTGCTGCTGATCGGTGCCGTCGCCCTCGGTGCCGGCCTGGCCGCGCTGCTCGGGACCGTGCTGTCCGGGGCGCTGCCGGTGGTGGTCAGCCCGTCCACCACGCTGCTGCCGGCCGGGGTCCTGATCGTGGTCGGTCTGCTGGGCGCGGCGGTCGCCGTCGCCCGGATCGCCCGCACCGACCCGCACGCCGCCCTCGCCGCCCGCTGAACCCGGAGGAGAACCATGGACCTGCACCTGGATCGGATCAACCTCGTCTACCCGGACGGGGACAGCACCCTCACCGCCGTCGACGACCTCACGCTCACCGTGCCCGCCGGCACCACCACCGCGCTGCTCGGCCCCTCGGGTGCCGGGAAGTCCAGCGTCCTGGCAGTCGCCGCCGGACTGACGCCACCCACCTCCGGCGCCGTCAGGATCGGGGACGAGGTGGTGCTCACCCCGGACACCCCCCGGAAGGCGGCCACCCGGCTGCGCCTGGACCGGATCGGCCTGGTGTTCCAGCTGCCGCAGCTGCTGCCGGCCCTGACCGCGGTCGAACAGCTCACTCTGCGCGCCCACCTGACCGGGGCCCGTCCGCGCACCGCCCGCGCCCGCGCCGAGAACCTGCTGGACGCCGTCGGGCTGACCGGGCAGGCCCACAAGCGCCCGGCCCAGCTCTCCGGTGGCCAGCGGCAGCGGGTCGCGATCGCCCGGGCACTGATGGGGGAGCCGGACGTGCTGCTGATCGACGAGCCGACCTCCGCCCTCGACCACGAGCGCGGCACCCAGGTCGTCGAGCTGCTCACATCGCTGGCCCGCGAGCGCGGGGCCGCCGCGGTGATCGTGTCGCACGACCCGGCGACCCTGGGCTCGGTGGACGCGACGGTCCGGATCGCCGACGGTCGGCTCGTGCCCAGCCCGGAACCGGCGGCGTCCGGGGTCGGTGTCCCGCTGGTCAGGTAGTCCACGCAGGGGACCGGCATCGACGGTACGGCCCTGGCCACGGCGCGCTGCTTCGGTGCTCGGCACGCTCCGCCGGGGGAGTGCTGGCCGTGGCCGGGGTCGCTGGGGCAGGCTGGGCCGATGACCGCGACCAGCGCAGACCTGACGAGTGCCGGGCCCGGGGCGGCCGGGTGAGGCGTCGCCTGCTGCCGCCGCTGCTGGTCCTGGCGGGGGTGGGGCTGATCCTGCTCGCCACCGCCGAGTCGCTGGCCGGGATGGCGGCGGCACTGTGGGCGGGCGCCCTCGGACTGTTCCTGGCCGCACTGGTGCTGGAGCTGCGGCGGCGATGACGGGGGACCGGGTGACCCCGGTCCTGGTCCCGCCCGGTCCGGGCAGTGTTGACTGACCGGATGCGACGTGTCCTGATCCTCGGGGGAACGGCGTGGCTCGGCCGGGAGATCGCCCGGGCCGCGGCCGGAGGTGGTGCCGAGGTGGTCTGCCTGGCACGGGGGGAGTCCGGCCCGGTTCCGGACGGGGCGCGCCTGGTCCGCGCCGACCGCACCCGGGCCGGCGCCTACGACGACCTCGACGGCGACTGGGACGCGGTCGTCGAACTCGCCTACGACCCGGTGCTGGTCGGATCGGCACTCGCCGCCCTCGCCGACCGGGCGCGGCACTGGACCCTGGTGTCGTCGGTGTCGGTGTACCGCGACACCGACCGCCCGGGCGCCGACGAGTCCGCCGAGGTGGTCGAGCCACTGGACCCGTTCGACTACGCCCAGGCCAAGGTCGCCGCGGAACGTGCCACCGCAGCCCGCCTCGGCGACCGGCTGCTGACCGTCCGCCCGGGCCTGATCGTCGGACCGGGCGACCCCACCGACCGCTTCGGCTACTGGCCGGCCCGACTGCACCGCGGCGGCCGGGTCCTGACCCCGGCCACCGCCGACCGCCACGTCCAGGTGATCGACGTCGGTGACCTGGCCGACTGGATCGTCGCCGCGGGCACCACCGGCCGCACCGGCATCATCGACGCGGTCGGTTCATCCCACGGCTTCGCGGAGTTCCTGGCCGAGGCGCAGACCGTCACCGGCCTCACCGGCGAACTCGTTCCGGCGAACGACGACCAGCTGATCGCCGCCGGAGTCCGGTTCTGGGCCGGGCCGCGCTCATTGCCGCTGTGGCTGCCGACCGAGGACGGTGGACTGGTCCAGCGCAGCAACGCGCGGTACCTCGCCGCCGGCGGTCGCGTCCGGCCGCTGCGCGAGACGATCGCGCGGGTTCATGCCGATGAGGTGGCGCGCGGGGTCGAACGGGCGCGGCGGTCGGGACTGGGTGCGGACGAGGAAGCCGAGGTGCTGGGGCTGCTGGGCTGAGGTTCGCACTGTGCGCCGATAATGCACGTTATGTCAGACCCGCGGCTGCGCTCGCCCGTGAGCTGGATTGCGGACTGCCCTCTTGCCGTCGCGCCGCACCCTACGCGTCGATCGGCCTGTCCCCGACAGGCGGTGGCAGCGGCTTGGCTGAGGTCATGTGCGGAATGCCAGATCGGCGTCGCCGTCCGTCGCCACCTTCAGCAGCTCGGACCGCACCAGGTCGATGAGCTCCTGCGCGGTCACGCCCTCGCGGGCCGCCAGGCCCACGAGTTCCCGGGCGGCGTCCCTGGTGCGACCGTGTGCGCGTGTCGCCGAGGTGACCACGGTGCCGACTCGGCGCCGCGTGGTCACGACTCCGCCGGCCTCGAGGTCACGGTACGCGCGGGCGACCGTGCCGGCCGCGATGCCGAGGTCCGTCGCGAGAGCCCGGACGGTCGGGAGCCGGTCTCCTTCGGCAAGTTCACCAGACATGACGAGACCTGCGATCTGCTGCCGCAGTTGTTCGTATTGCGGCGTCCCGCTTGCCAGATCGACGGTGATCCTCACCGCGCGGCCCCCTCGGTCCCCGATCGGACGAACGGGTGCCTGGTTCGGCGGTGCGGGACCCGGAGCTGTGCAGTCAGCGCTATGACCGGCACGACAGCCGCGACCGTGAGCAGAATCGATCCGAGCGTCACCTGACCGATCCAGCGGTGCCCGACGCCGGCGAGGACGAGCATGCCCGTCAGCATCACGGCGAGCGCGAGTTGTGCGCCGCCGACCAGGTGCCGAGCGGACCTGCGGCGCAGGTGCAGGTCCCACTCCCTCGAGACGCCGGGAACAGCCGGGCGCAGGACGACGAGGCGCAGCGCGAACTCGGTTGCAGCGACCATGAGCACCGCGGCCACCGCGACCGGGGCCGAGTAGTACAGGCCCGGGTATGGACCCCACGTCACGCGCTCCGCGCCGGTCCCGCCCGCGACCGTGCGCGGTCCGGCGGCCAGTGCGGTGAACATCGCGAGCGCGATCACCAGGGAGGTACTCCAGGCGACCAGGAGCCGGTGCGCACCAACGGGGACCACGTCCGCGCGGCTCCGGCGGGTCAGGTCCGCCTCCCGCAGCATCCCCGCCGGGCGCGGCCACGTCACCTGCGTGAGCACTTGCGCCAGCACCAGACACAGGCCCGCCACGGCCGGCAGGACAGCCACGACGCGCCCGTCGGCCATGGCCGGAGCGATCAGCGCGGTGAATGCGAATCCGGAGAGCACCGCCACGAGCAAGGTGGCGCCGGTGACCGCCCCGAGAGTCGCGTGCCGGTTCGCACGAGCGGCGGCAGCCGACGCGGCCGAGGTGCGTCGACTGCTCACGAGGAGCGGTACGAGAGCAACCGCGAGGACGGCAACGACGAGCACCAGCATGATCGCGATCTCCGACCATGGCATGCAGGTCCCGCCGTTGCCGACGGTCCGAACGCACCACCCGCTGGAGATGTCCATGATGCCTCCTGTTCATTGAACATGTTCAATGAACAATGACCTCCCCCAGGTCTCGCGTCAAGCTGCCCCCGCCATGCGCCCGATGAGACCGCTCGTTCGCGCGACGTGCGGCTGTGGCGACGGCGGCGTTGGTCTACCAGCCTGGCGCGTGACACCGTCTGGGGTGTGCAGCACCGCGGGATCTACGGGATCTGGTTCGACACCGACGGTCGTATCCCTCCAGTCCGCCAGTCCCGGGGCCGTCCGCGGCGCTGCTTGAGCTTCCGGGTGGCGTTCCTGAGTTCGGTGAGACCGCAGAGCGGACGCTGCGCCGAAGTGCTCTGCTGCTCGACGGTCTCACCCACCTCGGAGCAATGCTCGACACCTGACACCTGCCGCGCGGGTCCACATCCGGTTCGTCAGCCGGGCCCGTCACTGATCGCGGCGAGCAGCGGGACGAGCACGTCGCTGATCGGGGTCGGGATGCCCAGGGCCCGGCCCCGCCGCGCGATGACGCCGTTGCGGATGTCCCACTCGAGCGGTCGGCCGTGCTCGCGGTCGGCCAGGATCGAGGTGCCCATGTCCGGCGGGAACCCGCGGAACTTGTCGAGCATCCGGCGCGGCTCGTCGTCGTCCAGGTGGGCGCCGTCGGCTCGGGCGACCGCGAGGCACTCGCCGAGGTAGTCGAGGGTCAGGTGCCCGAGGTCGTCGCGGCCGAAGACGCCCGCGCGGCGCCCGGCGACGGCCATCAGTCCTGCCGCGGCGTTCTGCAGGAGCTTGCGCCAGGCCAACGTGACGAAGTCCGGGGAGACCTCGACGTCGATGTCGCTCCCCCGCAACGCATGCTCCACCGCCTGGGAGCCCGGGGCCTCGGGCACGGTGAGTCGCGGGTCGGCGAGCAGCCTGACCGCACCATCGTCCTCGCGTACGGCCGGGAACCAGACGACGGCGGGAAGGATCGTGGCACCGGGCGTCAGCGACGCGACGGTCTCGCGCTGTTCGATCCCGTTCTGTAGGACACACACGACGGTGGCCGGCCCGCACAACGCGGTCAGCCAGTCGGCGGCCGCGGCGGTCTGGGTCGCCTTCACCGCGAGGAAGACCAGGTCGGCCGGCTCCCGGGCATCCGCGGGGTCGGTGCTGACCGGCCCGGGTACGACCACGGTGCCGCGCTGTGACTCCAGCCGGAGATCGGCATGTGCGGTCCGGCCGGCGATGAACGGGGTCCGTCCGGCCGCGTGGAGCGCCGCGGCGACCGTGGTCCCGATCGCGCCGGGGCCGATCAGGGCGACCCGGGGTGCTGGCGACGTCATGTGCAGCCACTGTAGTGACCGCGGGCTCAGGCTGGATCGGAGTTCGCGCGGGGCGGCACGGTGCAGTCGATTGCTTCCCCGCCGTCCTGCCAGACCGGCGCCTGCTCGGCGCCGTGCAGCGCGAGATCGGCGGTCTCACCGTCCCAGGTGAGCGTGTAGGTGCCGTTCGCAATCGGCTGGTATCCGCCATCGGCGGAGTACCAGCCGACCACCTCGGGTGTCCTCTCCCCCGGCGGCAGGACGGTGATCGTGCCGCCCGCCAGGGTCTCCAGGACGGCGACCCGGCACCCGCCCGCACTCGCCGGGTCGAGCACCCGGAGGTCCGCGGTGATCGCGCCGACGACGAAGGTGACCAGGGCCGCGCACCAGGCGACGACCAGGACGACCGCCTTGGCCGCGTTGACCGGCCACCGGACGTACCAGCGCCGGGTTCCGGGTCGGGCACCGAGCTCCTGGGCCTCGGCCTCCGCGAGCAACCCGGCGACCGCGGCGGCGCTGCCCAGTGCGGCGAGGATCGCCCCGGCGTAGGTCGGCTGCACCACCAGGTCACCGACGACCGTGGGCAGCTTCGCGGTCAGTGCCCACCCGGTGACCGGCACGGTCGCCAGGAACAGCGCGCCCGCACAGCAGCGCAGCACGAACGCCCGCCGGTGATATCGCCCGGCGCGCACCGGGTCGGTCGGAGCGTCCACGCCACGGACGCTAGGTCGCTCGGGCCACGGTGCGTCCGGCCTTCCACCGAGGATCGGCACGATCGCCGCAGGATCTCCACCGCCACCGACCGTCCCGGGGCCACATCAGGGCGGTGAGGAAACGCTACACCTGTATATCGTATCTGCCATGACTCCCCCACCCTCCCCCGTCCTCGTCGTCGGCGCAGGCGGCAATGTCGGCGCCGCCGTCGTGCGTGGCCTGCTCGCCGAGGGGGTTGCCGTGCGTGCCGCGGGGACCGATCCGGAGCGACTGGCCGCGCTGCACCCGGAGGCGGAACCGGTGCGGCTCGACCTACTGGACTCGGCCAGCTTCGGCCCCGCGGTCGCCGGGGCCTCCGGGTTGTTCCTGATCCGGCCGCCGGCGATCGCCTCGGTCGGCCCGACGTTGAACGCTCTGGTCGACGCGGCCGCCGCGGCGGGGGTGGGGCACGTGGTGTTCTCCTCGGTGACCGGGGCGGACACCAACCGGGTGGTGCCCCATCACCGGGTGGAGACGCATCTGCGGTCGGCGGGGGTGCCGTGGACGATCCTGCGGCCCGGGTTCTTCGCGCAGAACCTGGCCGACGCCTACCGGGAGGACATCGTGCGGGACGGCCGGATCCTGCTGCCCTCCGGCCGTGGGCGTGCGGCCTTCATCGACGCCCGGGACATCGGGGACGTCGCGGCGCGGGTGCTGGCCGAGCCGGAGCGGCACCGGGGTGCGGGGTACGTGCTGACCGGGCCGGAGGCACTGGACTTCGACCAGGTCGCCGCGTTGCTGTCCGCCGAGCTCGGCCGGCCGGTGCGCTACCAGCCCACCTCTGCGCTGCGGTACGCCCGGCACGTGCACGGTCAGGGCCGGCCGTGGATGCAGGCGATCGTGCAGACCGTGTTGCACACCGGGTTGCGCCGCGGACAGGCGGAGACCGTCGACCCGACCATCGAGCGCCTGCTCGGCCGCCCCGCACGGACGCTCGCGGCGTACGTGCACGACAACCGTGCGACATGGTCGACCCCCGCGTAGCCCGGTCCCGGGCCCGGGTGCTCGCCGCGACCCTGGAACTGATCGCGGAACGCGGTGTGGCCGGGGTGACGATCGAGGCGGTCGCCCTACGCTGCGGGGTGGCGCGCACGACGGTGTACCGGCACTGGCCCGACCCGCCGGCGCTGGTGCGCGATGCGTTCGCCGCCACGCTCGCGCCCCCACCGGTCCCGGACACCGGGAGCCTGCGCGGTGACCTGCTGGCGCTGGTCGACGGCCTCGGGCGCGCGCTGGCCGAGGGTACGGCGGCGCGGCTGATGACGGCGCTGATCGACGCGGCGCAGCGGGACGAGGGCTTCGCCGCACTGCACCGCGCGGAGGCGGAGGCCCGGCACCGGTCGGTGCTGGAGGTGCTGGAACGGGGGGTGCGGCGCGGCGAGCTGGACCCGGGCGCCGATCTGCCCGCGCTGGTCGACCTGCTCGCCGGGCCGGTGTTCTACCGCTGGAGCACCACCGGGCGTGCTCCGGACGACGCCTTCGTCCGGCTGGTCGTCGACTCGGCGTTGCGCGAGGCGGGTGCGGGCGGTTCGGACTGAACGCTCAGCGGTGGTGCGGCGGGCTGTCGTAGCGCAGGTGCTCGGCCTGGTGGCGGACGTGGCTGACCAGGGCGTCGACGTGCTCGTTGGCCAGGCTGTAGTACACCGTGGTGCCATCCCGGCGGGTGCTGACCAGGTGCCCGGTGCGCAGCCGGGCCAGGTGCTGGGACACCCCGGGCACCGGCCGGCCCAGGTGCTCCGCGATGGCGGAGACGGACAGTTCGCCGTCGTGCAGCAGGGTGAGGATCGCCAGCCGGGTGTGGTCGGCGAGCAGGCGCAGCACGTCGACCGCGGTGTCGAGGTCGGCGTCGGCGTCGATCGCCCGGGTGGTCTCGGTGCTCACCCGCTCAGCGTGCCACGTTCGCGGCCGGTTCTGTGGCCGGCCACGCGACGGCGGTCGCGGCCAGGGCGATCGCGCCCAGCACGGCCAGGATCAGCGCCGAACTGCCCAGCCCCAGTGCGCCCAACCAGCCGGCCAGCGGGTAGGTGATCAGCCAGCAGGCATGCGACAGGGAGAACTGGGCGGCGAAGACCGCGGGCCGGTCCGCCTCCCCCGTGGTGCGGGTGATCAGACGGCCGACCGGCGTCTCGGCGGCGGCCCAGCCCGCACCGATCACGGCGAACAGGCCACCCACCAGCACCAGTCCCCCGGTCCCCGGCAGCCGGACGGCCGCGGCGAGCAGCGCGGTGGCCAGCACCAGCACTCCCCCGCCGCCGAGCATCACCACCCGTTCCGGCAGGGCGTCCAGGACCCGCGGCAGGAGCACGGCGACCACGATCGAGCCCGCACCGAGGGCGGCCATCAGCAGTGCGGCCGTCCCCTCGCCACGCCCGAAGGTCTCCCGCGCCAGCACCACGTACTGCACCAGCACGTAGGCACCCCCGGCTGCCACCACCAGGTTCAACGCCAGCACGGCCCGGAGCTCTGGAGTCCGGGACATCAGCGCGATGCCGCGACCGGCCCGGGCGGCGAAGGTCGTCGCGCCGTCCTGGGCGGGGGCAGGCCGGGTCAGTCGCAACCGAGAGACCAGCAGCGCCGAGATCGCGAACCCGGCCGCCGTGCCGATGAACAGGTCCGAGCTCGGCAGCACCAGCAGCAATGCCGCGCCGAGCAGGGGCGACAGGATCATCTCCAGGTCCTCGCTCAGCCGGGACAGCGAGAGTGCCTCGGTGTAGCGCCGCTGGTCGGTCAGCACCTGGGGCAGGGCCGCCTGGTAGGCCGGGGTGTGCACGGCCGAGGCCGCCTGGAGCACCAGCACCAGCGGGTACACCTGCGACACCGAGGTCACCCAGGGCAGTCCGAGCACCACCGCGACCCGCACCAGGTCGGCGGTGACCAGCACCGTCCGCGGTGGGGTGGCATGGACCAGGGCGGCTGCCACCGGTGCGACGGCCACGTAGGCCAGCATCTTGATCGCGAACACCGTGCCCAGTACCAGGCCGGCGCGGCCGCCCGCCAGGTCGTAGGCGAGCAGGCCGAGGGCGACGGTGGTCAGGCCGGTGCCCACCAGGGAGATCGCCTGGGCGGTGAACAGGCGGCGATAGGCGGGGACGGCGAGGGCGGTCGGCACTCGCCCATGATTGCATGATTGCGCGAGGGTGCAAACAGTCTCAGTCCGACCGGGCGATCCCGGCCAGGTCGAGTGCGGCGGCGATGTCCTCGGCGATCATCTGCCGCTTGGACCGCTCGATGAACCAGGCCGGGCCGGCCTGCAGGTAGGACGGGAACAACCGGATGCTGTCCAGCCGGTAGTCCCCGCCCCGGATCCGATAGGTCGACCCGGCGGGGATCAGCCGCCGGCCGGTGCGGTCCCGGGCGATCTGGTTGGCGGCGGCGATCGCCACATCTCCCATCAGCAGCCACGCGACGGCGGACGGGAAGCCGGCCAGCTCGGTCGCCAGCTCGGCGGTCGCGGCGCGGATCTCCGCGGCGGGTACCCGGGCCTCCTGCTTGGGGTACCGCAGCACCGTGGTCAGGTGCACCCCGTGGCCGGCCAGGTCGGCGGTGGACTCGATCGGCAGCCCGGCGGCGCGGAACGCCAGGACGGTGCTGGCGTCGTAGGCCGAGTCCGGCGAACCGCCGTAGTCGTCGTCGGTGACGGGGGCGGCGCACTCGGAGACCAGGACCAGCCGGACGGTCCGTGGATCGGGTGGCACCGCCGGCGCCCAGGTCGGTGCGGGCAGCGCGCTCATGGATCCACGCTAGCGGCGGGCGCCTACACCGGGGCAGGTCAGTGCATCAGTCCGCGTTCGGCCGCCGTCAGTGTGCGGTCCAGCAGCTCGCCGTAGTCGGCGCGGAAGCCGGACCGGTGCCAGGCCTCCGCGGAGATCAGCAGCACCTCGATCAGCAGCTGCGCGGACAGCCGGACCTCCAGGTCGTCGGCCGCTCTCCCCCGCCGCTTCGCGATCTCGGCCGTCAGTTCGGCGGCGGTGGCCCGCGCCTCCTGGGACAGGGCCGCCGCGACGGTGGGCTGCTCCAGCATGTAGCGGATCCGGCGGGCGAAGGACCGGAACTCACCGGCGGGCATCTCGCGCAGGGTGCCGAGCACCAGCCGGGCGGCCTCCCCGAGCGTGGCGCCCTCGTCCAGGGCGGCCAGCAGGCCGGTGACCAGTTGCCGGTCGATGTCGTCGTGCAGGACCAGGCGGTCCTTGGTGCCGAAGTACCGGTAGACGGTGCTGGCGGAGACCTCGGCCATCGCGGCGACCTCCTCGACGGTGACGGCGTCGAAGCCGCGGGCGTCGAACAGGTCGAGCGCCACCCGCTGGATCTCGTGCATGGCTCGCTGCCGGTTGCGCGCGCGCAGGCCCAGGTTGGGGGCCTGCGGGACTCCGGATCCGCTCATCCGAACGATCGTATCCGGACAGCCTTCCCTTGCTGGCGGCCCCAGTGCTTGCATCGCTAGCGTCGATCATGTTGACAGTGACCGTCAGAATGAGGTGCACACGATGAGCACGGCCGTGATCGACGTCCGGGAGCTGACCAAGACCTTCGGGCCGACCCGGGCGCTGGATCGCCTCGACCTGCGGGTGGAACCCGGACAGGTGCACGGCTTCCTGGGACCGAACGGGGCCGGCAAGTCGACCACCATCCGGGCGCTGCTCGGGATGCTCCGGCCGGACGGAGGGCGGCTGCGGCTGCTCGGCGGCGACCCCTGGCGGGACGCGGTCCGCCTGCACCGGCGACTCGGCTACGTGCCCGGGGACGTGGCGCTGTGGCCGAACCTGACCGGCACCGAGGCGATCGACACCGTCGTGGCCCTGCGCGGCCATCACGACCCCCGGCTGCGTGCGGAGCTGACCGAGCGCTTCGCCCTGGACCCGACCCGGCGCTGCTCGGCGTACTCCACCGGCAACCGGCGCAAGGTCGCCCTGGTCGCCGCGCTCTGCTCCCGGGTGGACCTGCTGGTGCTGGACGAGCCCACCGCCGGCCTGGACCCGCTGATGGAGGAGGTGTTCCAGCAGTGCGTGCGGGAGGCGGCGGCGCGCGGGACCACGGTGCTGTTGTCCAGCCACATCCTGAGCGAGGTCGAGGCGCTCTGCGACCACCTGACGATCGTCCGGGAGGGCCGGGCGGTGCGCTCGGGCCGGCTGGACCGGATGCGCGACCTGGCGGCCACCGTCGTCCTGGTCCGGCCGCGCACACCGCTGCCCGGGGCGCTGCTGGATCGGTGGGACGCCGCCGACGCCGGTGCCGGGACGCTGCGGCTGGAGGTGCCCGCCGCCGACCTGGACGAGGCGTTGCGGGTGCTGGCGGCCGCCGGGGTCAGCCACCTGGAGTGCCGGCCACCCAGCCTGGAGGAGCTGTTCCTCGCGCACTACGCCGGGGACCGGGCATGACCACCCTGGCCGGCACGCTCCGGCTGACCCGGCTGGCGCTGCGCAGGGACCGGTTCGTCCTGCCGGTCTGGTGCGCCGTGGTCGCCGGGCTGCTGGCGGCGATGAGCTGGTCGATGCAGGACATGTACCCCACCACCGCCGACCGTGCCCGGTATGCCGCGGTGGCCGAGCAGTCCACGGTGCAGCGGCTGTTCAACGGGCCGGGCCACGGGCTGGACACGGTGGGCGGCGAGGTGGTGTTCGAGGTCGGCGGGTACCTGCTGGTGCTGGTCGCCCTGCTGTGCGCCCTGGCCACCGTGCGGCACTCCCGCGCACAGGAGGCCGCGGGGAACACCGAGCTGGTCCGGGCAGCGCGGGTCGGGCGGCTGGCCCCGGATGCCGCGGCCGGGCTGACCGCGCTGCTGTCGGCCCTCGGCTACGGCGCCGTGGCGGCGCTGACCCTCGGGCTCGGCGGGCTGGGCTGGGCCGGGGCGCTCGCCTACGGCGCCGGGCTGGCGGCGGCCGGGATCACCTTCGCCGCGCTGGCGTCGGTGGTCTGCCAGCTCACCGCGCGGCCGCGCACCGCCACCCTGGTCACCGCGGCCTGCCTGGTCGCCGCGTACCTGGTGCGCGGCTTCGGCGACGTGCAGGGCAGCGGGCTGGTCTGGGCCTCGCCGTTCGGCTGGTCGCAGGCGATGCACCCGTTCGCCGGGAACCGCTGGTGGCCGCTGATTCCCTCGGCCGGTCTCGCGGTGCTGGCGGTGCTGGCCGCGGTGGTGCTGCTGCAGCACCGGGACCTGGGCGCCGGGCTGTTGGTGGCACGGGCCGGCCGGGAACGGCGGGGGCCACGGCTGTCCGGGCCGATGCGGCTGCTCGCGCGGCTGACCGCGAGCGCGGTGGCCGGCTGGATGGTGGTGGTGTTCGCCCTCGGCCTGGGCTTCGGCGCGGTCACCGAGGACATAGTGGCGACCGCGGTGCTGGGTACCGGCACCGACGCCCAGGACGAGATGATCCGGGTCGCCGCACTGGTGCTGGCCGCCCTCGCCGGTGCCGCCGGTGCCGCACTGGCCACCGTGGTCGCTTCCGAGGAGCGCACCGGGCGGCTGGACACCGCGCTGGCGGCCGGGCTCGGTCGCGGGCGCTGGGCCTCCTGCGCCACCGGCGTCGTGCTCGGTGGGTCGGCGCTGGTGCTCGGCGCCGGTGCGCTCGGGCTGACCGGCGGTCTCCGGCTTGCCGGCGTGGACGTCCCGAGCACCGAGGCGCTGGCCACGGTGGGCCTGCACCTGCCCGCGGTCGGGGTGATCGCCGGGCTGGCGCTGTTGTTGGCCCTGGCGCGGCCGGGTGTGAGCGCGCTCGGCTGGGGGCCGGTCGCGGTGGTGCTGGTGCTCGGGATGCTCGGCTTCGTGCTGCAGCTGCCGCAGTGGGCGCTGAACGTGTCGCCGCACACCCACGTGCCCGCGCCCGGCGGTCTCGGCGACGGCGCGGCCGGGCTGGGTGTGCTGGTGGCGGCGGCGGTGCTGCTGCCGCTGCTGGCGCGACCGGGATTCGCGCGGCGGGATCTGCGGGTCTGACGGTGCCCGCTACCGTCGGGTGATGCACCGATCGCCGCCCGAGGACCGGCTGGAGACCCTGCTGCGCGCCTCGCCGTGGATGCTGCGGGTGCTCGCCGCGGCCCGGGAGGCCGACCTGCCGCAGTGGTGGATCGGCGGTGGTGTGCTGCGCGACCTGGTGTGGGACACCGCTGCCGGCGGCTTCGACCCGGAGCGGGTGCGGGACGTCGACCTGGCGTTCTTCGACCCGGACGACCTGAGCCCGGAGCGCGATCGCCGGGCGGATGCGGCGTTGCGCCGGATCGACCCGGCTGTCCCGTGGGAGGCGACCAACCAGGCCGCGGTGCACCTCTGGTACCCGGCACAGTTCGGCATCGAGGTGGCCCCGTTGCGCTCCGCGGCGGACGGGGTGCGGACCTGGCCGGAGACCGCCACCGCGGTCGCCGTGCGCTGGGAGACGGACGGCTGTATGCGGTTCACCGCGGTCGCGGGCGGCGTCGCCGATCTGCTGGACGGGGTGTGCCGGCGCAACCCGCGCCGGGTCACCGTGGCGGAGTACCGGCGCCGGCTGGCCCGCAAGGAGCCGCACCGGCGCTGGCCCGGGGTGCGGGTGGTGCCCGAATAGTCCCGGGGTGCCGGCCATGGCCCGCGCTACCGTCGATCGATGACCACCCCCACGGACGACGAGGTCCTGAGCCGGCTGCGTGCCACCCTGACCGACGCCGCGGACGAGGACCTGCGCGCGACCAGTGGCCGGGTGTTCAAGGAGGAGATCCGGCCCTACGGCATCCGGGTCGCCACCGTGCGCAGCATCGCCACCCGGGCGCTGGCCGACCTCGGCCCGGTCGACCTGGACCGGCTGTGGCGGCTGTGCGACGACATGTGGGCCTCGGGCTGGCTGGAGGAGTCCTTCGTCGCCTGCTACTGGGCGGCGGCGCAGGCCAAGCGGTTCCGGCCGTCGGAGGTCGAGGTCTTCGGGCGGTGGCTGGGCACCGGGGTGAGCAACTGGGCGTCCTGCGACGCGTTGTGCACCGACTCGATCGGCCGGTTGCTGCTCCGGTACCCGCAGGTCGCGCCGACGGTGGTCTCCTGGGCATCCTCGTCGAACCGGTGGCTGAGGCGAGGTGCGGCAGTCTCCTTCATCCGGCCGGCCCGGAAGGGCGAGTTCCTGGACACCGTGTTCCAGGTGGCCGAGACGCTGCTCACCGACCAGGACGACCTGGTCCGCAAGGGCTACGGCTGGCTGCTGAAGGCGGCGAGCCGGCCCCACCCCGATCAGGTCTACGACTACCTGCTCGCCCGCCGGGACGTGATGCCGCGGGTGGCGTTCCGGTACGCGCTGGAGCACTACGACCGCGAGCGCCGGGATGCCGCGATGGGCCGGGCGACCGGGCGTTCTGCTACAACCGCACCATGACCACCCGGCCCCGCATCGGCGTGATGCTCCCCCGTGACCTGCCCGCCCACCGGTTCACCCCGTTCGCCCGGGAGGCGGAGCGGCTCGGCTTCGACGACCTGTGGCTGGTGGAGGATCTCGGCTTCCGGGGCGGCTTCGCCCAGGCCGCCGCCGCGTTGGCGAGCACCGAGCGGATCCGGGTCGGCATCGGGATCCTGCCCGCCGCGGTGCGCAATGTGGCCTATGCCGCGATGGAGACCGCGACCCTGGAGCAGCTGTTCCCCGGCCGGGTGGACGTCGGGATCGGGCACGGGATGCCGGGCTGGCTGCGGCGGGCCGGCTGCTGGCCCGACCGCCCGCTGGGTTTCCTGACCGAGTACGCCGACACGCTGCGGGCCCTGCTGGCCGGCGGGACGGCGCAGGGCCTGCGGCTGGACCCGTCGGCGGTGCCGGACCGGGTGCCGCCGCTGCTGTTCGGCGTGCGCGGGCCGAGGTCGCTGGCCGCGGCCGGGCAGCACGCCGACGGCACGATCCTGGCCGAACCGGCCACCCCGGAGTACGCCCGGTCGGCGCTGTCCTCGATCGCCCCGGAGCGGTCGCACACCCTGGTCGCCTACAACGTGGGCGTGGTGCGGGATCAGGAGTCCGACGCGCTGGCGGTGGCCCGGCCGGGGCTGGAGTGGATCGGCGAGCCGGACTGGGCACCGCACCTGGCCCCGCTGCCCTTCGCCGCCGAGCTGGCCGAGCTGCGCGCCCGGTCGGTGGATCGTGCGGCCTTCGCCCGCGACCTGCCGGACGAGTGGGTGCGCCGGCTCGCGCTGGCCGGCACCGCCGACCAGGTGCGCGACCGGATCGCCGCGCTGGGTGACGCGGGGGTGACCGCCAGCGTGTTCATCCCGGTCGGCCCGGACCCGTTGGCCGCGCTCGGCGAGCTGGCTGCGGTGCTCTGAGCCGGCGCGACCCTAGGCTGCCGGTATGAAGGTCACCACCCGCAACGCCCGCTTCCAGCAGTGGCTGGCGCTGCTGACCAACCGGAACAAGCGCCAGCGGCTCGGCGAGTTCCTGGTGCAGGGCGTGCGGCCGATCACCGTGGCGCTGGAGCGCGGCTGGCCGGTGCGGGCCCTGTTGTCCGACGCCGACCGGCCGCTGTCCGCCTGGGCCCGCCAGGTGCTGGCCGACGCCCCCGGCGAGCGGTACCACCTGAGCGGCGAGCTGATGGCCGAACTGGGCGAGAAGGACTCCCAGGCCCCCGAACTGCTGGCGGTGTTGGGCATCCCCGACGACGACCTGGGCCGGATCGAGGCCGGGCCCGGCTTCCTCGGGGTGGTCTTCGACCGGCCGGCCAGCCCGGGCAACCTGGGCTCGATCATCCGCTCCGCCGACGCCTTCGGGGCCGGTGGCGTGATCGTGACCGGGCACGGCGCCGACCCCTACGACCCGGCGGCGGTCCGGGCCAGCACCGGGTCGTTGTTCGCGGTGCCCACCGTGCGGGTGCCCTCGCCGCGGGAGGTGCTGGACCGGGTCGCTGCGCTGCGGGCCGGTGGGGTGCCGGTGCAGCTGGTCGGCACCGACGAGCACGGCGACGCGGAGGTGTTCGAGGCGGACCTGACCGGGCCCACGCTGCTGGTGATCGGCAACGAGACCACCGGGTTGAGCGCGGGCTGGCGGGAGGCGGTGGACCGGATGGTGCGGATCCCGATGACCGGCTCGGCCAGCTCACTGAACGCCGCGAACGCCGCGAGCGTGGTGCTCTACGAGGCCGCGCGGCAGCGCCACCGGGCGGGGTGACGCCGCCGGCGAGCGGTCAGGCCGGGACCATCGCGGCCCGGACCTGCTCGACCAGCGCGGGCGGCACCTCGGTCAGGCCGTGGTCCTCCCCCGCGTGCCGGGCCACCTGGTCCAGGATCTGCTCCTCGGTGCCGGTGAACGTGCGGGCGCAGCCCGGGACGATGTCGCCGCAGCGGAATGCCTTCATCGGATGCCTCATCTCGGTGGGTGCCCCCGGGATCGGGGACGAGTTCAGGTGCCCGGGGCGTGACAGAGCGCGACCACCAGCGCGTCGACGGTGACCAGGCCGATCACGGCGCCCGCGGCATCGGTGCACACCAGGGGGTCCCAGCGGGCCGGTTCCGGGCGGAGCATCGCGCGGCGCGCCACCTCGATCACCGAGGCACTGGGCGCCACGGTCATCGCCGGCACCCAGCGGCCCGTGCCGCCGCGCACCTCGGTCACCCGCCCGGCCGCGGACAGCAGCACGTCGCTGCCCTCCCGGACCGCTCCGGGCCTGGCCGGCCGGATGATCCCGGCGACCGTGTCGGTCAGCGAGGTCCGGGTGGCGGTGGCCCGGATGTGCGCCGCGTCCGGGCCCGGCAGCGCGGGCAGCATCTGCGGCTCCGGGCGGGCCAGCGCCCAGCCCTGCCCCAGCGGCACCCCCAGTTCGATCAGCGCGTCCAGCTCACGCCGGGTCTCGATCCCTTCGGCCAGCAGCCAGCCGTCCATCCGGCCGACCAGGTCGCCGAAGACCTCCACCAGGGTCCGCTTCACCGGGTCCGCGTCGATCCCGGTGATCAGCGTGCGGTCGAGTTTGACGATGTCCGGTCGCAGATCCAGCAGCAGGTGCAGGCCCGCGTACCCGGTGCCCGCGTCGTCCATCGCGATCAGCGCACCGGCCGACCGCGCCCGGTCCAGCACGGCCATCGCCCGGCCGCCGGCATCCACCCGGGTGTGCTCGGTCAGCTCCAGCACCAGGCGGGACAGGTCCCCGCTGCGGGTCAGGGCGTCGGCGACCTGGTCGTCGGCCAGCAGGTGCGGGTCGATGTTGACGGTCAGGAAGGTGTTCGGCGGCAGCTCGGCCCGGGCGGCGATCGCCTTGTGCAGCACCCGGGCCTGCAACGCGGGGTTGTCGCCCCAGTGCTGGGCGGCGGCGAACCAGATGTCCGGCGATGCCCGCCACGGCCCGTCGAACCGGGACAGCAGCTCGTAGCCCGCGACCAGGCCGGTGGACAGCGCCACGATCGGCTGCGCGTGCAGGTGGTGGCCGGCCGGGTCGTCCCGGAGCTGGCGCAACTGGTCACGCCACCGCGGATCCTCGACCGGGGGCGCGGGCATCTCGACGTCGATGACGTCCCCCTCCGCTGCTGTCGCTGCACGCCCGATTCCTTGAGCTCCCACCCCATCGGCCGCGCACCCCCGGGGCTGTAGCGGAACGGACGAATCGCCCGGCCTTTCACCCGCGGCGCCCGGGCTCAGAACTCCTGGAAGTGTAGGAGCTCCGACCGCGAGCTCAGGCCGAGCTTGGACAGCACGTGGCTCATGTGGTTCTCCACCGTGCGCAGCGACAGCACCAGCCGCTCGGCGATCTCCCGGTTGGTCATCCCGCGCCGGGCCATCGCGGCGATCTCCCGCTCCCGGCGGGACAGCACCTCGATCCGCAGCGCCGAGTACTGCGGCTGCTGGTGGCCGGGCAGCATCTCGGCCAGCGACCCGACCGGCACCTCCTCCGGTCCGAGCATCGCCACCGCCTCGCGCACCAGCTCCGGGGTGACCAGCGCCTGCACGTGCTCCAGCGCCGCGCGGGCGGTGGGCAGGTCGCGCTCGACCACGGCACCGTGCAGCTGGACATAGGGCGCCAGGAAGGTGGCGCGCTCCTCGGCGTCCAGCCCGCGCATCCGGACCAGCTGATCCGCGGTCAGCGGCGGCGGCAGCATCACCCAGTGCTGCAGCGCCGGCATGACCAACCCACCCTCGGCGAGTTCGGCACCGCGCCGCCACAGGGCGCTCTCGGCACCGGCACTGCCCTCCAGCTGGTCCAGCGTGGTGCGGGCCAGCACCGACAGCGAGTCCAGCGACGGGTGGTAGGCGACCGGGGTGGCGTCCAGCTCCGAGACCAGGGTGCGGGCGGTGTCGATGTCCCCGCTGCGCAGCCGGAGCATGGCCGCGATGGACAGCCCGCGCCGGTAGAAGGTGTTCTCCAGCGGACCACCCGGGCCCAGCCCGAGCGCGGCATTGATCACCCGCCAGGCGACCGCCGGACGGCCGGTGTGCACCAGCACCTCGGACAGCACACAGGCGTGCGCCCGCACCCCGAGCGGGTCGAGCGACTCGTAGGCCCGTTCGAACAGCTGGCGCTCCCAGCTCTCGGCCGCGGTCAGGTCGCCGCGGGCCAGCAGGGCGACGCCCTTGATCGCGTCCAGGTAGTGCTGCAGCTGCCCGCCGTACTCCGGGGTGACCTCCCGGGTCTCGCACACCGCCACCGCCGAGTCCAGGAAGCCGGCCTCCAGCAGGCTGCTGGCCTGCACCACCGCGACCCAGCCGTCGATGTAGGAGTCGCCGCTGGTCGGCGTCGGGTGCCCGTCCAGCAGGTCCGGGTCCGCGGAGTCCGGATGCCGCCCGGCCGCCAGGATCCGTTCCCGCAGCTCCATCGCCGCGCGGTACCCGGCCAGGTCCTCGTGGTGCTCGGCGACGAACCGCTCGATCGCGGCCGCGTCCTCGCCCTTCCAGGCCAGCCAGCGCACCTGCAGCATCCGGAACAGCGCGCGATCCCCCGGGGTGTCGTCGGGGTCGAGCTCGGTGGTCTCGAACACCAGGTCCAGCGGGGTGTGCGCCGGGCCGCGCATCACCAGCATCAGCAGCGCGTTGGCGTGGGCGACCGAGGGCCGGACCCGCCACTGCGCGCGGCACTCCGCCTCCTCCACCTCGGTCTGCTCGGACAGCAGGCCGTCGAGTTCCAGGCTGCGCTGCCAGAACACCTCGGTCCGGGTCGGGTTGTCGTCCAGCAGCATGTGCTCGAACACCTCCCCCGGCCACCGGTTCTCCGGGGTGATGGCGGCGGCATCGGCGAGTTGCTGGGCCAGCTGCTCACGGCGGAAGTGGTCCAACCGGTTGCGCAGCGCCTGGGCCAGGGCGGGCGGCGCGACCGACAGGGTGTGCACGTCCTCCGCGGTGCGGAAGGACACCACCCGGCGGCGGCGGGCCAGGCTCTGCCAGACGTGCCGGGGGCGCAGCGCCGCGGCGGTGTCGGCGGGCAGGGTGCCGACCCAGGCCAGCAGCTCCAGGGCGTCCAGCTCGTCGGTGTCGAGCGACGAGACCAGGCCGTTGACCACCGCGTCCACCGGCACCTGGCTCATCAGGCCGTCCCAGGTCCAGATCCCGTCCCGGCGGCGCACCGCCCCCACGTAGCGCGCCGCGTCCAGCAGGGCACCGGCCACCCGCAGGTTCCCGGCCGAGTGCACGGTGATCATCGAGGTCAGGCCGACATCCGCCTGCCCGCCGAGCCGGTCGGTGACCAGCTGGGACATGGTCAGGAAGCTCAACGGCCGGACCACCACCTCCGCCGGGGACCGCTCGGCCAGCAACCAGCGCGCGCCGGGGGTGGACGGCCGCCGGCTGCCGTCGGCCCGGGACACCACGGTCCGCACCCCGGTGCGCTGCACCGCCGCCGCGATCACCGCCGCCGACCCGTCGTCCACTCGGTCCAGGTCGTCCACCAGCAGCACGGAGCGGGAGTCACCGAGCTCGGAGGTGAGCCACTGGGTGAGCACCCGCTCGATCGCCAGCCGGCCCTGCGGCAACGGCGAGGGCGCGTAGTCGTGGTTCACCAGCGAGCCGAACAGCGTCCAGTCGGCGGCCCGCAGCAGCACGGTATTGGTCCGGCGGCGCACCAGTTCCTCCGCGACCCGGGTGAGCACCTGGGACCGGCCGGACCCGGAATCACCGCGCACCAGCACGTCCCGGCCGAGCGACAACCAGGAGACCACCGATTCCACGGTGCTCTCGATCGTGTCGTTGGCGTGTGTCTCCTCGCTCATGGCCGCCATCGTCGCGGGGCGCGGCGAACCCTCATTCCTGCGTGGTGCCACTTACCCAGGCTCACCGCAACCGGTCCAACCGGGCCTGCAGCAGGCAGAAGACATTGCCCTCCGGGTCGGCCAGCACGTGCCAGGATTCCTCGCCGGTCTGCCCCACGTCGGCCGGCCGGGCACCCAGGTCCAGCAGCCGTTGCAACTCCTGATCCTGGTCCCGGTCGGTGGGGCTCAGATCGAGGTGCAACCGGGGCTTCGCGGGGCGCGGATCAGGGTGCTTGCTCAGGATGATCGTCGGTTGCAGGCCGCCGAAGCCCTCCGCCGGGCCGATCTCCAGCGACCCGTCGTCCTCCTCGTCCAGCACCACGAACCCGAGGACCGCACACCAGAACGCGGCCAGTCCGGCCGGGTCCCGGGTCTCCAGGACGAGCTCGCTGATCCGACTGGCCATCCCCCACCCCCGTGGCGTCGAGTGCACCCCCGGTGTGACGCTACTCTCAGCCGCCACCCACGCACCCGGACGGCGCCCGGGTCACCAGTCGTGGACGCTGCCGTCCAGCAGCCGGTTCACCGGCAGGTACGCCGGGACGTAGGGGTGTGCGGCGGCCAGCTCCTCGTCCAGCTCGACCCCGATCCCGGGCTGCTCACCGGGGTGCAGGTAGCCGTCGGTGAAGGTGTAGGCGTGCCGGAACACCCGCTCGGTGAGTGGCGTGTGCCCGCTGTACTCCTGGATGCCGAAGTTGTGGATCGCCAGGTCCAGGTGGATCGCGGCGGCCATGCCCACCGGTGAGATGTCCTCCGGCCCGTGGATGCCGGTCCGGATCTGCTGCTGGGCGGCATAGTCGAACAGCTTGCGCAGCGGCGACACCCCGCCGAAGTGCGTCACCGCCGACCGCACGTAGTCGATCAGTCCCTCGTCGATCAGGGTCCGGTAGTCGTGCACGGTGTTGAAGACCTCGCCGATCGCCAGCGGGGTGGTCGAGTGCTGCCGGACCAGCCGCAGCGCGGTCTGGTTCTCCGCCGGGGTCAGGTCCTCCAGCCAGAACAGGTCGAAGGGCTCGACGGTCCGGGCCAGCCGGGCGGCCTCCTGCGGGCTGAGCCGGTGGTGCGCGTCGTGCAGCAGCGGCAGCTCGGGGCCGAACTCGCTGCGCACCGCTGCCAGCACCTCCGGCACGTGCCGCAGGTACCCGGCGGTGTCCCAGTCCTCCTCGACCGGGAGCACCCGCTGGTCGATCCGCTGCCCGTCCGCCTCGGCGGCGATCGCGGTGCCGTCGTGCACGCCGTACACCCGCTGCAGCCCCGGCACCCCGGTCTGCACCCGGACCGCGGGGTAGCCCTCCGCCAGCCGCGCCCGCACCGAGTCCAGCAGCTCGGGGATGTCCCGGCCGTTGGCGTGGCCGTAGGTGCGGACCCGGTCCCGCGACGCGCCACCGAGCAGTTGGTAGAGCGGCAGCCCGGCGATCTTGGCCTTGATGTCCCACAGCGCCACGTCCACCGCGGCGATCGCGGCCATGGTCACCGGGCCGCGCCGCCAGTACGCCCCGCGGTACAACGCCTGCCAGGTGTGCTCGATCCGCTGCGGGTCGGTGCCGATCAGCAGCGGCACCACGTGATCGCGCAGGTAGGACACCACCGCCAGTTCCCGGCCGTTCAGCGTGGCGTCGCCGAGGCCGGTCACGCCCTCGTCGGTGGTGAGCTTCAGGGTGACGAAGTTGCGGCCTGGGCTGGTGACGACGACATCGGCGCTGACGATTCTCATGCGCCCATCATGGCAGCGGCGTGGGAGCGCTCCAGCCACTGAGCCCGACCACCTCGGCCGCGATGTCGGCGACCTCCCGGCCGTCGGTGCGCACCCGGTGCACACCGGCCGGCGCCCGCTCGGCCAGCAGCCGGGCCATCCGCGCGCTGCGGCCCAGGTGCTCGGCCAGCCCGCTCCCCCGCTCCCGGGCGCCCAGCCGGGTCGCGACCGTGGCGTCCTCGGCGGTCAGCTCCACCAGCGTGGTCCGGACCCGGGGACCGAGCACCGCGGCCAGTTCCGCCGCCTCCAGCACCGCCGCCGAGTTCACGTACAGCACCCGGTGCAGGCCCAGTGCCCGGACGTTCGCCCACAGTGCGGCCAGGTTGGCCCGGGTCAGCCGGGAACCGTCCGGATCGTCGGCGGGCTTGGGGTGCACGGTATCCAGCAGGTCGCCCTCCAGGTGCCAGTGCGCCACCTGCGCGCCGGCCAGCCGGGACGACACCTCGTACGCCACGGTGGTCTTGCCGACGCCGGAACGGCCGGAGAGCAGGAGCAGGTCGGGGATCATCCCGCCCAGTCAGCCAGAACCGGTCCGTCCGCGGCCACCGGATTTCCGGCAGGATCGGGGCCATGCCGATCGACGACCAGACCCAGGCGACCGTCCGGGAACTGTGGGCGGTGGGTGATGCACACCAGCGCCCGCCCGCCCCGGTGCCGGAGTCCGACCCGTGGGCCGACCCGGATCAGGGCGCCGACCCCGGGGTGACCGTGGTGTCCTTCCCGGGCACCCCGGAGATCGAGGTCCGGCTGTACGCCGACGGCCGGGACACCGTGCTGGTGGAGACCACCGCGGACTTCGAGGTGCCGCGCACGGACGTGACCGCCCTGGTCGGTGAGGTGCTCGCCGGGCGGGTGCTGCGCCGCCCCCGGGTCCGCGGCGTGCTCGGCAACCTGGCGGCGAGCCTGATGGGCAGCCCGGCACCGGCCGAGGCCGAGATCCGGGTCGGCGACCGGGTGTACTCCACCCCGATCACCGCCCGGCAGCCGCTGTCGGTCTGGTTGATGTCCCGGCCGCTCGCCGACGACTGACCGCTACTGCTGCGGCGGCTGCTGCTGTCCCGGGTAGCCCTGGTACCCCGGGGTCGGGTAACCGCCGGACTGCGGACCGTAGGGCGGCTGGGCCGGGGCCTGCGGGGCGCCGTACCCGGTGGGCTGACCGCCGTAGGGCTGGTGGTGCTGGTCCGGGCGGGGCGCGGACGTGAGCGCCTTCACCACCAGGCCGGCGCCCAACAGGGCGGCGCCGGTGAACCCGGTCAGGTTGATCACGGTGCCGAACAGACTGAACGCGCCCCAGCCGAAGGTGCCCATCCCGCCGTAGTAGCTGTTGAGGAACGCCCCCTGGGCGACCTGGTAGACCAGCTGCAGCAGCAGCGCACCGCCCAGCAGGCAGATGCCGGTGGTGATCAAGGCCTTGGCGGACGGACGTGGGGACATACCGGCTCCTCGGGTGCGTGGGACCGACGTCGGTCCGCGGGTCACGGTAGCGCGACCCGCCGACCGGGCGGACGACTCAGCTCAGGTCCACCGGCTCCCCCGGGGTCAGCCGGCGGTACTCGGTCGCCCCACCCAGACCGCCCACCAGTCGGTCGGCGAGTGCCAGGCCCGGCTCGGACAGGATCGCGTCGTGGATCGGCACCGCCACCGCCGGACGCACCGCCCGCACGTAGTCGATCGCCTCGGCCAGCTTGAGCCACGGCGCCGCCACCGGCACGAACAGCACCTGGACGTCCACCCCGGGCACGGTCAGCGCGTCGCCGGGGTGGAACCAGCGCTCGTCCACCAGGTAGCCGACATTCTCCGGGCGGGGCACGTCCGGGTGGATCAGCCGGTGCTCGCGGCCCAGCACCCGCACCGGGAACCCGGCGACCGTCAGCGCCTCGCCGTCCGCCACCGCATACACCCGATCGGCGGACACCCCGGCGCCGGTCAGCACGGTCGCCACCGACTCCGGGCCCCAGACCTCGAGGCCGGGCCGGGCGGACAGTGCGGCGACCACCTCGTCCACCGCCAGGTGGTCCACGTGGTCGTGGGTGACCAGGATCGCGTCCGCGGCGGCGAGCACGCTCAGGTCGGAGAACCCGCCCGGGTCGATCACCAGCCGGGTGTCGTCACGGTCGAAGGACAGGCAGGCGTGGCCCCAGCTGGTGATCGTCGTCATGACCCCAGCATCACCCCGGGCCCGCCCGCCCGTCGAACGCTCCGCGCGCGCCCGCGGCCAGGGCGGATACGGTACGGGGGTGCTGGTGCTCGGAGTGTGTTCGCTGAAGGGCGGCGTCGGGAAGACCTCGGTGACCCTGGGCCTGGCTTCTGCCGCCCTGGAACGAGGACTGCGCACGCTGGTGGTCGACCTGGACCCCCAGGGCGACTCGACGCTGGCGCTGGCCACGGCGCCCGCTGCCGGGTCGGTGGCCGAGGTGCTGGACGACCCCGGGCTGGAGACGCTGAACCAGGCGATCGCCGCCAGCGGCTGGGCCGACGAGGGCCTGGACGTGCTGGTCGGTTCCCCGGACTCGGCCCGGCACGACGGCTACGGCCACGACGGGTCCACCCGGGAGCTGGACCGGCTGCGGTTCGCCCTGGCGTGGTTGAACGCCTACGACCTGGTGCTGGTGGACTGCCCGCCGTCGCTGGGTGGCCTGACCCGCACCGGCCTGACCGCCTGCGACCGGGCCGTGGTGGTGACCGAACCCGGGCTGTTCGCGGTGACCGCGGTCGGCCGGGCGATGCGCACCATCGACGAGCTGCGCCGCGGACCGGCGGCCCAGCTCCAGCCGCTGGGTGTGGTGGTCAACCGGGTGCGGGCCCGGTCGATCGAGCAGGCGTTCCGGCTGGAGGAGCTGAGCGGGCTGTACGGGCCGCTGGTGCTCAGTCCGTTCGTGGCCGAGCGGGCGGCGTTGCAGCAGGCCCAGGGCGCGGCCCAGCCGATCCACGCCTGGCCGGGTCAGGGTGCCCGTGACCTGGCGGACAGCTTCGAGCAGTTGCTGGACCGGGCGCTGCGCGCTCCGCGGACCTGAGGTTCAGAGCCCGGCGCTCACCGTGCCCAGGCCGAGCGCGACCACCGGGATCAGCCAGCCGGCGGCCACCGTGCCGGTGCAGATCCCGGTGCACACCAGCGCACCCCCTCGTCCTCGGCTCGTCCGGCGGCCGGCGCGCACCCGGCGCCGCCGCTGCTGCAGGAACCACAGACCACAGGCGATCGCCCCGACCCCGGCCAGCACCCCGGCGGTGACCAGCGCGACCGCCATCCCGTAGCGCATCTGACCGCGCACCAGCACCAGCAGCGGCAGGGCGAGCAGTTGAACGGCGATCGCGAGCACGCCGAGGGCGGCGGACCAGCGGGAGGAGCGGGGGACGTACATCGGCGATCCCAGGGGCTGAGCGGGCGGGAGGCCGACGCTAGGCAGCCAGTCTGGGAAGACGATGGGAGGCGGGACGGCCGTCACCGACCGTGCACCACCTCTGCACACCCCTAGGGGCGGGGCTCAGCCCGCGGTGCGGCGGGCGCGGCGAGCGGCGAGCTCGTCCTGCGGGGAGTCGATCACCGGCTGGTCCTCGGCCCGCTCGGTCGGCAGCTCGGCCAGTGAGCCCTCGACCTCGCGCCAGACCCGGCCGACGGCGATGCCGAACACGCCCTGACCGCCCTGCACCAGGTCGATCACCTCGTCGGCGGAGGTGCACTCGTAGACCGAGGCACCGTCGGACATCAGGGTGATCTGCGCCAGGTCGTCCACGCCCCGCTCGCGCAGGTGGCCGACGGCGGCCCGGATCTGCTGCAGCGAGACCCCGGTGTCCAGCAGTCGCTTGACCACCTTGAGCACCAGGATGTCGCGGAAGGAGTAGAGCCGCTGGGTGCCGGAGCCGTGCGCGGGGCGGACGGTGGGCTCGACCAGACCGGTCCGGGCCCAGTAGTCCAGCTGGCGGTAGGTGATCCCCGCTGCGCGGCAGGCGGTGGGGCCGCGGTAGCCGGAGGCGGTGTCCAGGTCGGGCAGCTCGTCGCCGAACAGGAGGCCCTGCGCCCGCTGCGGGATGCTGCCGGCGGCGTCGGCCGTCTGCTCGGTGCCGGTCACGGGTGCCTCCGAAGGGTCCGAACCGCCACGGTCGGGCGGTGCGTATCGAGTCTGGTGGTAACGCTAGGGCGGGGGGCTGACACGGTCAACGACCGGCCACCCGGCGCGGGAGGCGTGTCGTGGTCGGCGTGTCTTACCTTCGACCTGAGGTTGAAACTACCGGTTCTCCGAGTCGGATGCAGGCGACGCGCCGTCATCGCCGAAATCTTCCGGATCGACCTGATCGAGGAACTCGCGGAACCGCTCGACCTCCTCCTCGGAGTCGCCGTCCTCCCCCGCCGATCCGTCCGTGACCTGCGCCTCCACCCCGGCCTGGGCCAGCACGTCCACCGCACACAGCACCGGGCACTCCATCCGCACCGCCAGCGCCAGCGCGTCCGAGGCCCGGGCGTCCACCCGCTCCTCCTCGCCCAGCACCAGCGCGGCGTGGAAGATCCCGCCGCTCAGCTCGGTGATCTCCACCCGGGTGAGCCGGGTGCCGAGGGTGTCCAGCACCGAGCGCAGCAGATCGTGGGTCATCGGGCGGGGCGGCACGATCCCGGCCTGGGCGGTCGCGATCGCCGCCGCCTCCACCGGGCCGATCGAGATCGGCACGACCAGCTCACCGACCGGCTCCAACAGGAGGACGACCAGCTCCTCGTCATCGGGGTGCCGGCGGACACCGAGCACCTCCACCTCGACCAGATCGTCGTGCATGACGCCACGCTACGACCGCGGCGCGCAGTGCGCGCGACGCGACCTGGTCAGTCGGTGAGTCCGGCCACGCCGCCGCGGACCAGGGCGGTGTGCAACCGGGTGCACAGCTCCCCCACCTCGGCCGCCGTGGTGCTGGCCCGGCCGCGGGCGGACGGGGAGTTCTGCCCCCGCCACGGTGCGACCACCGTCTCGACCAGGTCGATCTGCCGGTCCGCCGCGGTGCGGAACGTCCGCAGGTGCCGGGCGTGCAGACCGTGCTCGGCCAGGGCGGCGGCCGCGACCACGACCTCCTTGGCCCAGGCGTCGACATGTCCGGAGGCAGAGGTGCGCAACACCCCGGCGGCGATCAGGTCGGTGACCACCGACTCGTCCACGCCGACCTCCGCGGCCAGCTCGGCCGGGGTGTACCGCCCGTCGCCCGGACCCTGCCGGACCACGCCGTCCTCGGCCACCACCCGGGCGGCGGGGGCCGGCTCGGTGACGATGCCCGCGTCCAGCTCGGCCAGCCGCTCCCCGATCACCTTGAGCGGGACATAGCGGTCCCGCTGCTCGCGCAGCACGAACCGCAGCCGCTCCAGGTCGGCCGGGCTGTACTGGCGGTACCCGGCCGGGGTGCGCAGCGGCTCGACCAGCCCTTGCTCCTCCAGGAAGCGCAGCTTGGAGTTGGTCACCGCGGGGAACTCGACCCGCAGCGCGGCCAGCACGTCGGAGATCCGCATGGTCGCCGCACGGGACAGTCCACGCGGCCACGGACCGGGCGCGGCGGCATCGACCCGGGCGGGCGGCGTCGACGGGGTCTCGGACCTCGGCTCCGGGGCTCGGGCGGGACGTGCCGCCATCAGGCCTCGGCCGCCGGGCGGTGGGCGGCGGGGCTGGGGTGGAAGGTCATCCGGAACTTGCCGATCTGCACCTCGTCGCCGGCGCGGAGCAGCACCGAGTCGATCCGCTCCCGGTTCACGTAGGTGCCGTTCAGCGAGCCGATGTCCCGCACCACGAAGTCGTCCAGCTCGCGGACGAACTCCGCGTGCTTGCGGGAGACCGTCACGTCGTCCAGGAAGATGTCGGCATCCGGGCTACGGCCGGCCACGGTCCGCTCGGCATCCAGCAGGAAGCGGGCGCCCGAACCGGGGCCGCCCCGCTGCATCACCAGCAGCGCCGAGGTCCGCGGCAGCGCCTGCACCGCGGCGGCCTGCTCCGCGGTCAGCCCGGCGGCCGGGATCGGGTCGGGGTCCAGCGCACCGAGGTTGCCGAACGCGAGCGTGGTGTCCTCCGGCCGAGGCCCGTCCTGGCCGGTCCCGGATGCACCGGGCACCTGCTGCTCCTCGCTCATGCCACCTCCCAGCGTGGATGCCGTCCGACCTGGGCGGTCGCGCGGCGTCGTGTCACCGTCCCGACCTGCGCCGGGGTTCCGCGGACAGCCTATGCGGCCGGACGGTCATGAGCACACCCCATCCGGGTGGATCAACCCTCGGATTCGGGTTCGGGGGTGGCGTACTGCGGATCGCTGAGCTCCCGCAACGCGGTCACCTGGACCAGATCGCGTTGGTCGACCCGGGCGG
The DNA here is from genome assembly GCF_012396125.1 of Cellulomonas denverensis. Classification (GTDB taxonomy): domain Bacteria; phylum Actinomycetota; class Actinomycetes; order Actinomycetales; family Cellulomonadaceae; genus Cellulomonas; species Cellulomonas denverensis. The sequence goes on from NZ_JAAXOX010000002.1 coordinate 197,376, forward strand.
TGCCGCCGTCGATCTGCACCTTGGCCACCGCCCCGCCGGGGATCGCCATCGCGGTCGCCATCGTCTCCGGGTCGCCGATCGCCAGCCAGCGGTAGGGCGGCTGCTGCAGCACGCCGTTCACCTCGACCCCGGCCTCGGTGGCGACGATCGAGCTGGTCGCGGTCAGCCGCTGGTCGCCGAGCTGCACCGCCTCCGCCCCGGCGTTGCGCAGCTCCTCCAGCAGGTTGAGCAGGGTCAGGGCGGACACCGACCGGCCCGCGTCCTCGATCGTGATCTCCACCCCGGGTCCCTCGGCGGGCAGCCGGCCGGCCAGGATGCCCTGCGCCGCGGCCGAGCGGGTCGCCGCTTCCAGGGCCGCCTCCCGGCTGGTCGACCCCGAGCGCAGGTCCTGCCGGGTCCGCTCCAGGCCCGCCACCTGGTCGGCCAGCTGATCGGCCTGCCGGGTGGTCTGGTCCAGCAGGCTGACCAGCTCGGACTGACGCATGGTGGACAGCGAGTCCTCGCCGGTGGACCGCACCTGCAGTGCGATCCCGAAGCCGAGCAGCAGGCAGAGCAGGCCGGTGATCACCTGGGCCCGGGTCGCCCGGGGGCGCAGGGCGTGGGCCAGGGTGCGCCAGCCGTCCGCCGCCGTGCGCTCCGCCACCTCCGGCGCGGGCTGCGGCGGGACGTCCTGGTCCGGCTGCTCGGCGGTCATGCCTTGAACAGGTGCCGCCGGATCGCGGCCACGTTGGAGAAGATCCGGATGCCCAGCACGACGACCACCCCGGTGGACAGCTGCGAGCCCACCCCCAGCTGGTCGCCGAGGAAGACGATCAGGGCCGCCACCACCACGTTCGACAGGAAGGACACCAGGAACACCCGGTCGTCGAAGATCCCGTCCAGCACCGCGCGCAGGCCACCGAACAGGGCGTCCAGGGCCGCGACCACGGCGATCGGAAGATACGGCTGCAGCTCGGCGGGGATGGTCGGCTCGAAGACCAGACCGGCGATCACGCCCAGGGCCAGGCCGATGACGGCGATCACTCAGCTCTCCTCCGGGTCGGGTGTGCCCAGTGTGGCACTCGGGTCGTCGATCACGCCGACACCCTCGGGCAGCGTCGCCGACCGGAGGGTCGGGGTCGCGGCGGCGGGCAGGTGCAGCTCCGGCTGCGAACTCAGGTTCACCCCGATGCCGTAGGTCGACTGCAGCACCGCCAGCAACTGCCCGGCGGTCGAGCGGGCCAGGGCGGTCTGCATCCCCTGCGGGTCGCCGATCGCCTCCACCACATACGGCCCGACCAGCGGGACCACGTCGACCAGGATCGCGTCACCGGCGGTCCGGATCGCCGTGGTCGTGCTCAGCCGCTGGCCGTTCACCGCGATCGCCTCGGCGCCGGCCGCCCACAGTCCGTTCACCACGGTCTGCAGGTCGGAGTCGCGCACCCGGGAGTCCGGGTCGGCCTCCAGGTCCTCGTCCTCGGCGTCGGTGAGCGTGATCCGCAGACCCTCCCCGGTGACCGCGACACCGCCGGTGGCCAGCTGATCGGCGGCGAGCTGGTCGAGCAGGGGTGTGTCGGTCCCGGCCAGGGCGGCGGCCTGCAGGGTGTCGATCTCGGCCTGCAACTCGGTGCTCTCGGTCCGCAGCCGGTCCAGCTCCGCGGTGCGCTCGGTGATCTGCTCGGCCAGCACCTCACGGGCGGCCAGCGCGCCGGGCTGTGGCGCGCGCAGGATCCCGACCGACCAGGTGAAGGCGGCGCCCAGGGCCACCGCCAGCACCGCGACCGCCACGGTGCCCCACCCGGTGCGGCGGGGCGGGTGTCCCTCCCGGATCCGGCGCTCGGCGGCCGCCCGGTAGCCCGGGTCCAGCGGGTTGCGCATCACGTCGGTCAGCACCGACATCGAGGCGTCCCGGCGCCGGGGCTGCTCGGGGGTGGTCACGGGCGCGGCCACGCTCAGACGGCGGCCGGGTGGCCCGGTGCGTCGTCCCGCACGATCAGCGGCCAGGCCTGGCGCACGTACAACAGCCCGGCGAACCAGTACAGGACGATCCCCCACCAGGCGAACGCCCAGCCGAACACCGACGCCAGGTCGCCGACCACGCCGCCCCAGTGCGCGAGCAGCAGCAGCGGGAAGGCGTACAGCAGCGCGAAGGTGCCGGCCTTGCCCGCCAGGTGCACCTGCAGCGGGCCGTAGCCGCGCCGGGCCAGCAACAGCAGCAGGACGAACAGCATCAGCTCCCGGGCCAGCAGCACGCCGACCATCCACCACGGCACCACGCCGCGCAGCGCCAGGCCGAGCAGGGTGATCAGGATGAACAGCCGGTCGGCGGCGGGATCGAGCACCTGGCCCAACCGCGACACCTGGCCGAGCCGGCGGGCCAGCACCCCGTCCAGCCAGTCGCTGGCACCCGACACGGCCAGCACCAGCAGCGCCCAGCCGTCGTGCCCCTGCGCGATCAGCACCGCGAACACCGGGACCATCAGCAACCGGATGAAGCTGATCACGTTGGGGATCGTCCACACGCGGTCGCTGATCTCGGGCTGCGCCACGGGCACCTCCCAACTCGTCGCTCCGGCGTGGACCAGCGCCCATCCTATGCAGGCGCGGGGTGATTCCCGGGACCTCCGGCGGGCGGTGCAGGTACGTGGCGTGCTTGTCTGAGTGGATGCGCAACGACCCGGCCACCATCCAGCGTCTGCTCACCACCCCCGGCACCTGGGCGGTGGTCGGGCTGTCCGGCAACACCGCCCGCGCGGCCTACGGCGTGTCCGCGCTGGTGCAGTCGCTCGGTCACCGGATCGTGCCGGTGCACCCGCGGGCCGAGACGGTGCACGGCGCGCCCGGTGTGCGGACCCTGGCCGAGATCCCGGAACCGGTGGACGTGGTGGACGTGTTCGTCAACGCCGGGCTGGCCGGCGCCGTGGTGGACCAGGCGATCGCGGCCGGTGCCGGGGCGGTGTGGTTGCAGCTGGGGGTGGTGGACGAGGCGGCGGCGACCCGGGCGGAGGCGGCCGGGCTGGACGTGGTGATGGACCGCTGCCCGGCGATCGAGGCGCGCCGGCTGGGTCTGGGTGTCTGACGTCACGGCGGCGCGGTGACCGGCCGGGAGTAGACTGGTCGCTCCTGACGGAGTCCGTCGCAAATCCCGTGTGGCTGTGCTGAGGCCTGCTGTGCCTCGATGTGGGTGTGGGAAGACGCGACCGGTTCCCGGCCGAACCCGGCCGGTCCGACGCCGTCACCCCCCAGCGAAGGCGTGTTGCATGACCGTGCTCGACCCTGCCCTGCCCACCACCGACGAGACCCCCGCCGTCACCTTCGCCGATCTCGGCCTGCCGCCCGCCCTGCTCGGCGCGGTCACCGACCTCGGCTTCACCACCCCGACCGCGATCCAGGCCGAGGCGATCCCCGCGCTGCTGGCCGGCCGGGACATCACCGGCGTCGCGCAGACCGGCACCGGCAAGACCGCCGCATTCGGCCTGCCGCTGCTCGCCGCGGTCGACCCCGAGCTGCCCGAGGTGCAGGCCCTGGTGCTGGCACCCACCCGTGAGCTGGCCCAGCAGGTCGCCGAGGCGCTGAGTTCCTTCGCCGAGGGCATCGACGGCCTGGAGGTCGTCGCGGTCTACGGCGGGTCGCCCTTCCTGCCGCAGGTCCGCTCGCTCAAGCGCGGTGCCCAGGTCGTCGTCGGCACCCCCGGCCGGGTGATCGACCACCTGGACCGCGGCACCATGACGCTGGACGGCGTGAAGTTCCTGGTGCTGGACGAGGCCGACGAGATGCTGCGAATGGGCTTCGCCGAGGACGTCGACCGGATCGCCTCCGCCGCGCCGAAGGAGCGCCAGGTCGCACTGTTCTCGGCCACCATGCCGCCGCAGATCCGCCGGGTGGCCAACGACCACCTCACCGACCCGGTCGCGATCCAGGTCGACCGGCAGTCCTCCACCGTCGCCTCGGTCCGCCAGACCTACGCCGTGGTGCCGTTCCGGCACAAGGCCGGTGCGCTGGCGCGGGTGCTGGCGGTCACCGACGCCGACGCCGCGATCGTCTTCGTCCGGACCCGGTCCGCCGCGGAGGACGTGGCGGTGTCCCTGGTCGAGCGGGGGGTGGCCGCGGCCTACATCTCCGGCGACGTGGCGCAGGGCGACCGGGAGAAGATCGTCGAGCGGGTCCGCTCCGGTGCGATCTCCGTGCTGGTCGCCACCGACGTCGCCGCCCGCGGGCTGGACATCGACCGGATCGGCCTGGTGGTCAACTTCGACGTGCCCGGCGAGCCCGAGGCCTACGTGCACCGCATCGGACGCACCGGTCGCGCCGGCCGCACCGGCGAGGCGCTGACCTTCGTCACCCCGAACGAGAACGGCAAACTCCGGGCGATCGAGCGCACCACCCGCCAGAAGCTGGAGCAGGTGCAGATCCCCTCCCCCGCGGACGTCTCCGCCCACCGGGTCACCCAGTTGCTCGGCCGCGTCCCGGCCCGGCACGACAAGGGCCGCCTGGACCTGTACCGCACCGCCGCCACCGAGTTCCTGGCCGAGCACCCCGAGCTGGACCCGGTCGAGCTGATCGCCACCCTGGCCGCACTGTCGGTCGGCGACGAGGGCCCCGCGCCCCGCGGCGAGCAGGGCGACGACCTGGACGACGCCCTGTCCCGCGCCAGCCTGCGCGACACCGGCCGCGGCGACCACCACGACCGCCCGGACCGCCCGCGCAACGCCGCCCGACCCACCGGTGCGCTCCGGTTCCGGGTCGCCGTCGGCCGCAACCACGGTGTGCAGCCCGGTGCGATCGTCGGGGCGCTGACCAACGAGGGCGGCCTCACCGGGCAGGACCTCGGCAAGATCGACATCTTCAGCAGCTTCTCGCTGGTGGAGATCCCCGGCGGCCTGACCTCCGAGGCCTTCGAGCGGATCGGCCGCGCCCGGGTCGCCGGCCGCCCGCTGCGGATCCAGGCCGACCAGGGCCCCCGCCCCGGCCGTGGCGCCCCGGGTGCCGGCTCCCGCGGCGGCGAGGGCCCGCGCCGCGACCACCGCGAACACCGTGAGGGCGGCCAGCGCCGGCACGAGAGCGGTCCCCGCCGCCCGTCCGACGACCGCCGCGGCCGCGTCCCCGGCCACCGCGACCGGTACTGACCCGCCGGGCGCGCCTCCGCTCGCCGGCCTCCGCCGCCCCCGGCTCGGCCGCCCGGCTCCCGCTCGCCCGGCCCCCGCTGCCGCTCGGCTCCCCCAGTGCCGAGAGTGCACGAATGCACGCCTCAGCGCCCGGGAGGCGTGCATTCGTGCACTCTCGACGCTCCGGACCCGGGCCTCAGCCGGGGCCGTGCGTCGGACAAGCCGCGCGGCCCACGCTCGCCCAGCCCGCACTGCCGGACCCGCATGACTCCCGCTCGCTCGGCTCCCCCAGTGCCGAGAGTGCACGAATGCACGCCTCGGCACGCGGGAAGCGTGCATTCGTGCAACCTCGACGCTGCCGACGCGAGGGCCGGAGCCGGTCGGGCTTCGGATGGGCCTCGTGGGCGCTCTCGCCGGGCCCTCGCTGCTGAATCCGGGCGGCTCCCGTTCGCCCGGCACTCGCCGACGGCCCTACCGGAGGCTCTCGGTGCCGAGAGTGCACGAATGCACGCCTCAGCGCGCGGGAAGCGTGCATTCGTGCACTCTCGACGCGGCTGACGCGGGCTCGGGTGGAGCGCAGGGGCGGGCCGCAGGCAAGGGCGCGCGGCCCAGGGCGGGCCCGAGGACCCGCGCCACGGCCTCGGCGTCGAACGTCGGCACCCGCGGTCCTCAGGCAGTCAGCCTCTGCGACGCCGGCGTCGGACGCCCGCGGGGCTCAGACCGCGGGCGGCTCAGACCGCGGCGCGGACCGCGGCGATGAAGTCGTCGACGTCCTGCTCGGTGGTGTCGAAGGCGCACATCCAGCGCACCTCGCCGGTCGCACGGTTCCAGTCGTAGAAGAACGCCGCGTTCTCGCGCAGGCGGTCGGCGGCGCCGGGCGGGAGGGCGGCGAACACGCCGTTGGACTCGGTGGGCTGGGTGAGCCGGACCCCGGGGATCGTGGCGACGCCGGCGGACAGCCGGGCGGCCATGGCGTTGGCGTGCCGGGCGGAGCGCAGCCACAGGTCGCCCTCGAACAGCGCGATCAGCTGCGCGGAGACGAACCGCATCTTGGAGGCCAGCTGCATGTCGACCTTGCGCTGGAAGTCGATGCCGGGGGTGGCCTCCGGGTCCAGGACCACGACGATCTCGCCGAACAGGGCGCCGTTCTTGGTGCCGCCCAGGCTGATCGTGTCGACGCCGACGTCGGTGGTGAACGCGCGCATCGGCAGGTCGAGGGCGGCGGCGGCGTTGGCCAGCCGGGCGCCGTCGACGTGCACCCGCAGGCCGAGACCGTGTGAGTGCTCGGTGATCGCCGCGATTTCCTCCGGGCGGTAGAGCGTGCCGATCTCGGTGGTCTGGGTGATCGACACCACCCCGGGCTGGGCGCGGTGCTGGTCGCCGAAGCCGTGCGCCTGCCGGTCGATCAGCTCGGGGGTGAGCTTGCCGTCCGGGGTGGGGACCGTGAGCAGCTTCAGGCCGCCGATCCGCTCGGGGGCGGCGTTCTCGTCGGTGTTGATGTGGGCGGTCTCGGCGCAGATCACCGCACCCCAGCGCGGCAGCATGGTCTGCAGGGCGAGCACGTTCGCACCGGTGCCGTTGAACACCGGGTAGCCGACCGCCGCCTCGCCGAAGTGGCCGCGCAGCACCTCCTGCAACCGGGCGGTGTACGCATCCGCGCCGTAGGCCCGCTGGTGACCACCGTTGGCGGCGGCGAGGGCGGCGAGGATCTCCGGGTGCACCCCGGCGTAGTTGTCGGAGGCGAAGGTTCGGGCGTCGGTGTCGTGCAGGGTGTCCACCCCGCCATTGTGCCGCCGTCCGGGCAGTGCTCCGGACCGGCCACTCAGGGGGTGGGGTCGATCCCGGCGGCCAGCTTGGCCCGGCAGTCGGCGCAGGTGCCGACCAGCTCGATGGTGTGCGCCACGTCGGTGAAGCCGTGGGTGGCCCCGACCTGGTCCGCCCAGGATTCGGCGCCGGGGCCGTCGATCTCCACCGCGGTGCCGCAGTACCGGCACATCAGGTGGTGGTGGTGGCTGCGGCGGGCACAGCGGCGGTACACCGACTCGCCCTCCGGGGAGCGCAGGACGTCGACCTCGCCCTGTTCGGCCAGGGTCTGCACCGCCCGGTAGACGGTGGCCAGGCCGGTGGTGGAGCCGTTGGCGCGGAGCAGGTCGTGCAGCTGCTGGGCGGAGCGGAACTCGTCCAGGTCGTCCAGCAGGGACAGGATCTCCGCCCGCTGACGGGTGTTGCGCTGCACGACGGCCATCGGTCCTTCTCTCTCGCCCGGATCAGCCAGCCATGGTAGGCCACGAGCCGGGAACCCGTGACGGGTCCCCGGCTCGTGAACAGTGCCTGCCGCCCGGTGATTCCGGGCGATCAGCTCACTTGGCGACGGCGCGCTTCAGGGCGGAGCCGGCGGTGATCTTCACCCGGTAGCCGGCCGGGATGTCCAGCGGCTCGCCGGTCTGCGGGTTGATGCCGGTGCGGGCGGCGCGCTCGGCGCGGGACACCGCGAACAGACCCGGGATGGTCACGGACTCGCCCGCGGACAGCTGCTCGACCAGGACCTCCTGGAAGGCCTTGAGGGCCGCGTCGGCGGCAGTGTTGGTGAGACCGGCCTTGGCGGCAATCGCCTGGACGAGCTCGGTGCGGTTCACGCTCACGGATGTGCTCCTTGTGGATCGGACGTGGTGATCGGGGCACCGGGGCCCGGGAAGGGCTGCGAACCGGCGGACCGACGGCCAAGACGATAACGGGATCAGGGCCCTGCCGTGCAATGACGGGGCACGGCGTGTCTAGCTGCGAGTGTCCCGATGCCCGTCTAGGTAGTCCAGGAGCTGGTCCACGGGCCAGGTGTTCAGCACCCGGTCCGGACCGATCCCATGGGCGGCGGCCCGCTCGCAGCCGACCGGTTGCCAGGCGAGCTGTCCGGGGGCGTGCGCGTCGGTGTCGATGGTGAACCGGCAGCCCGCCTCGACCGCGATCGACAGCAGCTCGTGCGGCGGGTCGAGCCGGTCCGGGCGGCAGTTGATCTCCACGGCGATCCCCCGTTCGGCGCAGTCCGCGAACACCGCCTCGGGATCGAACTCGCTGGCAGGACGCTTGCGGGAGCCGGTCAGCTGCCGTCCGGTGCAGTGCCCGAGGACGTCGACGCGGGGGTTGGCGATCGCCGCGCGCATCCGCCGGGTCATCGCCGCGCGGTCCATCCGGAGCTTGGAGTGCACCGACGCCACGACGACGTCCAGCCGGTCCAGCAGCGCCGGTTCCTGGTCCAGCGAACCGTCGTCCAGGATGTCCACCTCGATGCCGGTGAGGACCCGGAACGGGGCGATCGCGGCGTTCAGGGCCTCGATCTGGTTCAGCTGAGCGCGCAATCGGGCCGGGGACAACCCGGAGGCGATCGTGAGCCGGGGCGAGTGGTCCGTGATGGCCAGGTAGGTATGCCCGAGCTCCATCGCGGCCAGCACCATCTCCTGGATCGGGGTGGCACCGTCCGAGGCCTCGGAGTGCGCGTGCAGGTCGCCGGTGAGTGCCGCACGGAGCGCTGCCGCGTCGCCGGTCAGCTCCGGGTCCGGGTACGTCGCCGTCAGGTCGTCCAGGTACGGCTGCGGACCGCCGGCGGCCGCGGCGGCGGCGACCTCGGCGGTGCGTGCGCCCACGCCGGGGAGTTCGGTCAGGGTGCCGGAGCGCAGCCGCTCGGCGAGTTCGCCGGGGTCGAGGGTCTCCAGCGCGCCCACCGCCGCCCGGAACGCCTCGGAGCGGTAGGAGGTCGCTCCCCCGCGTTCCAGCAGGTAGGCGGCGCGGCGCAGGGCGGCGGTGACGGTGGCGGGCAGGTCCTGCTCCGGGACCGGGTGCGAGCGGGCTGCCACGGGTCAGGAGGCCCGCTTGGTGGCCGGCTTGCGGGCCGCGGGCTTCTTCGCGGCGGGCTTCTTGGCCGTGGCGGTCGTCTTCGCGCTCCCGGCCGCCTTGGTGCCGCCGGCCTTTGTGCCGCTCTTGGTGCCGGTGGCCTTGGTCGCGCTCGTCTTCGACGTGGCGGCCTTGGTCGCGCCGGACTTCGCGGTCTTCGCGGCGGACGACCGGCTCCGGGTGGGCCGCTCCGGCGCCTCCTCGCCCCGGTCGGACCGGGCCTTCTCCACACTGCGCTGCAGCGCCGCGAGCAGGTCGACCACCTCCCCGCCGCGACCGCCTTCGCCGACCTCCTCCTCGGCCGCCGGGCGTTCCTGCACCGCCCCGGAGTTCAGCTTCTGCTCGATCACCGATTCCAGCGCGGTCACGTACCGGTCCTCGAAGCCGCTGGGGTCGAAGTCGCCGGCCAGCTGCTCCACCAGCGAGGACGCCATCGCCAGCTCCTGCGGCCGGACCTGCACGTCGTTGTCCAGGATCGGGAAGTCGGCGGCCCGGACCTCGTCCGGCCACAGCAGGGTCTGCAGGCAGATCACGTCCTCGCGGACCCGCAGCACGGCCATCGACTCCCGCTGCCGCAGCGCGACCTTGACCACCGCCATCCGGTCGGTGGCGGCCAGCGCCTCGCGCAGCAGGGCGTAGGGCTTGGCCGCGGTCCGGTCCGGTTCCAGGTAGTAGGTCTTGGCGAGCAGGATCGGGTCCACCTGGTCGGCCGGGACGAACTCCAGCACCTCGATCTCCCGCTCGGTGGTGAGCGGCAGCTGGGCCAGGTCCTCGTCGGTGAGCACCACCAGGCGGCCGTCGTCGGTCTCGTAGCCCTTGGCGATCTCGGACATCTCGACCGGCTCGTCCTCGATCGAACAGACCCGGCGGTACCGGATCCGCCCGCCGTCGGTGCGGTGCACCTGGTGCATCGGCACCTCGTGCTCGCCGGTGGCGGCGTAGAGCTTCACCGGGACGTTGACCAGTCCGAAGGCCACCGCACCCTTCCAGATCGCGCGCATCGTCGTCTCCCTCCGGTGCGTGGTCGGATCCCGCGACGAATCGCGGTGCTCTGGGCAGGATGGACCCGTGCAGCCCATGCTCGCCACCGCAGCGACTCCCCCGGACCGGCCACCGGTCGGCGACGAGTGGCGCTACGAGGTCAAGTGGGACGGGGTGCGCATCCTGGCGGACACCACCTCCGGCCGGCTGCGGCTGCTCGGGCGCAACGGCCGGGACGCCGGGCCCGCCTATCCGGAGCTGGACGTCCTGGACGCCCTGCCCGGCGCGATCCTGGACGGCGAGGTGGTCGCGATGCGGGACGGGGTGCCGTCCTTCGCCGCGCTGGCCGAGCGGATGCACGTGCGCGACCGGCGCAAGGCCGAGCGGCTGATGACCCGGGTGCCGATCAGCTACGTGGTCTTCGACGTGCTGAGCCTGTACGGGGTGGACCTGACCCGCAGCCCGCTGGACGAGCGCCGCGGCACCCTGGAGCGCCTCGACCTGCCGGTGCCGGTCACGCTGTCGCCGGTGTACGCCGACGGCGCGCTGCTCTGGCAGGCCACCGGCGAGCAGGGACTGGAGGGGGTGGTCGCCAAGCGCGGCTCGTCGACCTACCAGCCGGGCCGCCGGTCGCCGGACTGGGTCAAGGCGGTGCACCGGGCCACCCGCACCGCGCTGGTCTGCGGTTGGCGACCGGAGACCACCGGCTCCGGACGGTTGGGTTCGCTGCTGCTGGCCGCCCCCGGGCCGGACGGCGGGCTGCGCTACCTGGGCCGGGCCGGTTCCGGGCTGACCGGGCCGGTGGCGATGGACCTGACCCGGCTGCTGGCCCCGCTGCGCCGCGACGACCCGCCGCTGGCCGAACCGGTGCCCGCCGAGGACGCCCGCGGCACGGTGTGGGTGGACCCGGAGCTGCTGGTGGACGTGCGGTACCTGGCCCGCACCCCCACCGGACGGCTCCGGCAGCCGGTGATCCGCGGGCTGCGCGAGGACACCGACGTCGATCCCTGGGAGCAACGATGACCGATCAGCCGCAGGTGGTCCGGGTGGGCGACCGCGACGTCAAGCTCACCCACCTGGACAAGGTGCTCTACCCCGGCGGGTTCACCAAGGCCGAGGCGGTCGACTACGTGGTGCGGGTCGCCGAGCCGCTGCTCGCCCAACTCCGGGACCGGCCGGTGACCCGGATCCGGTTCCCCGAGGGGGTGACCGGGCAGCAGTTCTTCGAGAAGAACACCCCGCGCGGTGCACCGTCCTGGCTGCGCCGCCAGACACTGCGCGCCGCCCCCGGGGCCGAGGACGAGGGCAAGGAGCTCGACCTGCCGTTCCTGGACGACGTGGCCGGGCTGGTGTGGGCGACCAACGCCGGCGCGCTGGAGCTGCACACCCCGCAGTGGCGGGTCGGGCCCCGGGGTGGGCTGCGGAACCCGGACCGGCTGGTGATCGACCTGGACCCGGGCGCGCCGGCCGGGCTGGACGAGTGCGCCCGGGTGGCGCACCTGGTCGCCGACCGGTTGGCCGAGGACGGGCTGGACGTCACGGTGCCGGTCACCTCCGGGTCCAAGGGTCTGCAGCTCTACGCCCCACTGGACGGCAAACGGGATGTGCTGACCATCCGGCAGTACGCCCGCGATCTGGCGTACGAGCTGGCCGCCGCCCACCCGCGCCAGGTGGTCGCCAGCCAGAAGAAGGAACTGCGCCGGGGCAAGGTGCTGCTCGACTGGTCGCAGAACCACCCGGCGAAGACCACGATCACCCCCTACTCGCTCCGCGGCCGCGAACGCCTGGCGGTGGCAGCCCCGCGCTGGTGGCCGGAGATCGAACCGGGCCTGACCCAGCTCACCCCCGCCGAGGTGATCGATCGGCTGGAGGACCAGGGCGATCCCTTCGACCCGGTCTGACACCCATTCGTGACGTGACACGCGATCGAGCGCCCCCGTACCATCGCGGGGCGTGCGACCGCAGGGGGGCGGGCCCCCACCGTGGCGAGGCCATGCCGGACGCCGAGCACTTCGAGGTGAGGTTCGAGCCCCGTGATCCGGATCGGCATGGTCGATGACGACCGCGGCGGACGGTCGCGGTGATCGTCGCCCAGCTGTCGCAGGCCCTGCCCGACATCCCGCGCGAGCTCACCGGGATCGCGGAGTGGTCCGCCTGCCTGGTCTACGTCCTACTGCTGCGCAAGCGGATGCGCCGGCGCCGGCTGGTGCCGCTGCTGGCGCTCGGGCTGGCGGCGCAGATCGGCGTGCAGATGCTGGCCGGGCAGCTGCCGCTGTCGCTGTGGTCCTTCGGGATGGCGATGGCGGTGGCGGTCATGTTCGTCACGATCTGGTCCGCGGCCCGGATCACGGTGCGGGAGGCCGGGTACTTCTGCGCCCGGGCGCTGGTGCTGGCCGAGCTGGTCGCCGCGCTGCACTGGCAGTTGCACTGCTACTTCTTCGTCCGGGACGGCCAGCAGGTGGCGGGGCCGCTGCTCCCCCGGGCGCTGGTGCTGGTGCTGGTCTATGTCGGCGCGTTCGTGCTGGCCTGGGTGATCGAGTCCCGGCACTTCCGGCCCGACCTGCAACTGGACATCAGCCGGCGTGACCTGGCCTCAGCCGCCGCGATCGCCGGGGTGACCTTCCTGGTCAGCAATCTGAGCTTCATGACCGTGAACAGCCCGTTCAGCGGCCGGCTCGGGCTGGAGATCTTCTACATCCGCACCCTGGTGGACCTGTGCGGCTTCGTGGCGCTCTACGCCCAGCAGGGCCAGCACCTGCAACAGCGGGCCGCCGCCGAACTGCGCGCCATCGACGAGATCCTGCGCACCCAGCACGAGCAGTACCTGGTCTCCAAGCGCAGCATGGACCGGATCAACCGCAAGTACCACGACCTCAAACACCAGATCGGCGTGATCCGGGCCGAGGCGGACCCCGGGCGCAAGGCCGCGTTCCTGGACGACCTGGAGGCCAGCGTCCAGACCTACGAGCAGCAGGCCCGCACCGGCAACGGGGTGCTCGACGTGCTGCTCACCACCAAGTCGCTGGCCGCCGCCGAGCGGGACATCGACCTGACCTGCGTCGCCGACGGCCGGGCGCTGGACTTCCTGTCCGTGATGGACATCTGCACCGTGGTCGGCAACGCGCTGGACAACGCGATCGAGGGCGCCCAGGCGGTGCCCGACCCGGACAAGCGGCTGGTCACCCTCGCACTGCACAGCCGCAACGGCCTGACCGTGTTCACGGTGGAGAACTACTACACCGGCGAGCTGCGCACCGAGCACGGGCAGATCGTCACCCGGCACGCCGACCGGGACAGCCACGGCTACGGCCTGAAGAGCATCCGGTACACCGCGGAGAAGTACGGCGGCTCGATGACCGTGCACGCCGCCGACCAGTGGTTCTCGCTCCGAGTCCTGCTCCCGGCGCCGGAGGGCCGTCAGCGCTGAGCCGACAGCCGCTCCCACAGGCTCAGCGCGGAGGCGATCGCCATGTGCATGTCCAGGTACAGGTAGCTGCCCAGCCGCCCGCCGAAGTGCACGCCGGGTTCCTGGGCGGCCAGCTCCCGGTAGGCCGCCAGCCGCTGCCGGTCCTGGGCGGTGCCGACCGGGTAGTACGGCTCGTCCTGCGGACCGGCGGTGTGCGAGAACTCCCGCATGATCACCGTGCGCTCCTGGCTGTGCCGGTCTTCGCGCTCGGGGTGGAAGTGCCGGAACTCGTGGATCCGGGTCCAGGGCACGTCCGGGTCGGCGTAGTTCATCACGCTGGTGCCCTGGAAGTCCCGGGTGTCCACCACCTCGGTCTCCAGCCGCAGGCCCCGCCAGCCGAGCACCCCGGCGGCGTGGTCGAAGTACCGGTCCAGCGCCCCGGTGTAGACGATCGGCAGCTGCCCGCGGGTGGCGGCCTTGTTCAGCGGCTGACCGGGGTCGAAGAAGTCCACCCCGAGCGCCACGTCGATCCGCGGGTGCGACGCCATCGCCTCGAACCAGGCCGGGTAGCCGTGGGTCGGCAGCCCCTCGTACGGGTCGGAGAAGTACCGGTTGTCGTAGGTGTAGCGCACCGGGAGCCGGGTGATCACCGAGGCCGGGAGCTCGCGGGGGTCGGTCTGCCACTGCTTGGCGGTGTAGCCCTTGATGAACGCCTCGTACAGCGGCCGGCCGATCAGGGAGATCGCCTTGTCCTCCAGGGTGGTCGCCGCCGCCCCGTCCACCTGCGCCGCCTGCTCGGCGACCAGCGCCCGGGCCGCGTCCGGTCCCAGTGCGGTGCCGAAGAACTGGTTCAGCGTGCCCAGGTTGATCGGCAGCGGGTACACCGTGCCGCCGTGGGTCGAGTACACCCGGTGCCGGTAGCCGGTGAAGGAGGTGAACCGCCGGACGTACTCCCAGACCCGCTCGTTGCCGGTGTGGAAGATGTGCGAGCCGTAGCGGTGCACCTCGATGCCGGTCTGCGGGTCGACCTCGGTCCAGGCATTGCCGCCCAGGTGGTCGCGGCGGTCGATCACCTGCACCCGCAGCCCGGCCTCGGCGGCCCGCTCCGCGATGGTCAGCCCGAACAGCCCGGCACCGACGACGAGCAGATCCATGCACGAGCCTTCCACGACGACTGGGGTGGTCCGGGCGAGTCTAGCCAGCGCGGCGGGGAGTCGATGGCCTGGTCACGGGCGGTCCAGCGGTTGCGGAGCCGGTCGGCCCGGGGCACGGTGGGTCTTGAACGCTTCCAGATCCCTCAGGAGGATGATCATGGCCCGCCCCGCTCTCCCGAAGTACACCGTCCCCTCCCTCACCGTCGAGGACGGTGCCAAGGTCGCCGCCATCCTGCAGGAACGGCTGAACGCGTTGAACGACCTGCAGCTCACCCTCAAGCACATCCACTGGAACGTCACCGGCCCGCACTTCATCGCGGTGCACGAGATGATCGACCCGCAGGTGGATCAGGTCCGGGAGATGGTCGACGCCATCGCCGAGCGGATCGCCACCCTCGGCGTCGCCCCGGTCGGCACCCCCGGCGCGCTGGTCAAGGCCCGCAGCTGGGACGACTACGCGATCGGCCGGGCCGGTGCGATCGAGCACCTGGGCGCGCTGAACGAGGTCTACGTCGGCGTGATCAGCGACCACCGCAAGGCCGCGGAGGAGACCGAGGAGCTCGACACCGTCACCAACGACCTGCTGGTCGGCCACCTGCACGAGCTGGAGCTGTTCCACTGGTTCGTCCGGGCGCACCTGGAGTCGGCCGGCGGCGCGCTGAGCACCGCGGGCGCCGACGGGGAGAAGAAGGCAGCCAAGGCGGCCAAGGCCGGCGCGCACGGCTGATCCCGCACGACGAAGCCCCGGACACCCACGCGGTGTCCGGGGCTTTCGCCTGGGGGTCAGAGGCGCTCGGGCTCGTCCCAGTCGTCGGAGGCGGCGATCTCCTCGTCGTCGGGCAGCAGCTCGGCGTCCTGCAGGGACCGGGGGCCGCGGGTCGGGTCGCCGCCGCTGCGGGCATCGCGGGCGCGCAGCTCGGCCTCGGACAGGCGCGGGTCGGCCAGCCGCTCGGCGGCGGGGTCGGAGGTCAGGTCGCGGGGGCTGGAGCTCATGGCACGGTTCTACCGCCTGCGGCCGCCGCGGACCACCGCTCGGCGGGCTCGGCGCGTCACGGCTCCAGCGACCGGGCCTGACCCACCGCGAACGCCTGCTGCGCCGCTCGGGTCACCGGCCCCGGCGTCCCGTCGCCCACCGGCCGGCCGTCCACCGCCACCACCGGCTGGATGTCCCGGGCCGAGGAGGTCAGGAACACCTCGTCCGAGTCGGTCAGCGCGTCGTAGGGCAGATCGACCTCCCGCGCGCCGACCCACTCCAGCACCAGCGCCCGGGTCACCCCGGCCAGGCAGCCGGAGGACAGCGGCGGGGTCAGCAACTCCCCGTCCCGCACCACGAACACGTTGGTCCCGGTGCCCTCGCACAGCTCACCCCGGGTGTTGGCGAACACCGCCTCCCCCGCACCCGCTGCATGCGCCTGCGACAGCGCCAGCACGTTCTCCCCGTACGAGGTGGTCTTGAGCCCGGTCAGCGCGCCGACCTCGTTGCGCCGGTACGGCACCGTGATCACCCCGACCTGCGGGTCCGGATCGTGGCCGGGGGTCAGCCCGAGGATCAGGGTCGGCGTGGTCGCGTCGGCGGCGATCCGGCCCGAGCCCAGCACCCCCGGCCCGGCGGTGAACGTGATCCGCAGCAGGTCGTAGTCGGTGACCAGCAGCTCCCGGTTCGCGGCGATCACCTCGGCGGCGGCCGCGCGCACCCGGTCGGCGTCGTAGCCCGGCAGCCCCATCCCGGCCGCCGAGCGCGCCATCCGCTCCAGGTGCCGCCGCAGCGCGAACGTCTGCCCGCGCACCACCTTCACGGCCTCGAACACCCCGTCACCGACCACCAGCCCGTGGTCCCGCGCCGAGGCGGTCGCCCGCTCCGCTGGCACCAGCTCGCCGTTGACCCAGAAGATCGTGCTGCTCACGTCCATCCCCGCACGGTATACGAGTGCGGAGAACCTGCCGCCCAAACCGCTCGGATCGTGACAGCTTCTTCGCACTCGTCGCAGGTTGTGCACAGGTGGGGGTCGGGGTGGTCGCGGGCGGGTGGCCGGGTGCGGGAGGGTCCGGGCATGGATCAGGTGTTCACCGTGGCGCAGGGGCGTGCTCGCGGGGTCGGGGCTGCACGGCTGCGGGTGCTGCGGCGGCCCATCCGCGGCGTCCGGGCGACCGGGGCACCGCCGATGCCGGACGATGTCGCCGCTCGCTGCCGGGAGCTGCGACCGGTCCTCCCCCGGAGCGCGGTCTTCAGTCATGCGACGGCGATCGCGCTGCTGGGCGTCGATCGGCCGGAGGGGCTGTCCCGACCCGAGGCGATCCACATCCAGGTGACAACAGCGGGGCAACGGCCGCATAGGTCCGGGGTGGTCGCCCACACCGGACTGCCGTCCCGGTCCCCGGTGATGCTCCGGCACGGTCTGCCGGTGATCATGCCCGAGGCGCTCTGGCTGCAGCTCGCCGGCGAGCTCACGGTGGACGAGCTGGTCGTGCTCGGCGACGCGCTGATCCGTCGGCGTGCCGCGCTGTCCAGCGTCCGGGAACTGAGCCGGGCAGCCGAGCGGATGCCGGCGCGGTCGCGTGGCCGGCGCCGGGCGCTCGAGGCGCTGCCACTGCTCCGCGCCGGAACCGACTCGTGCCCGGAGTCCCGGCTACGGCTCCTGATCGTGCGCGCCGGACTCGGCTGCCCGGAGGTCAATCGTCCGGTGTTCGATCGCATGGGTCGGTTCGTGGCGCGCCCTGACCTGAGCTACTCCAACGCCCGGATCGCGATCGAGTACGACGGCGACCTGCACCGCACCGACCGCCGCACCTGGCGCCGCGATGTCGCACGCCGTCGTGCCGTGGAGTCCCTCGGCTGGCGGATGCTGACCTGCACCGCGGACGACCTGCGCGCTCCGGCCGAGTTCCTCACCCAGCTCCGCGCCGCCCTCCGCTGACCGCGCGGGCGACTGCCCGCTGACGAGTGCGAAGAAGCTGTCGCCCAAACCGCCCGGATCGTGGCAGTTTCTTCGCACTCAACGGCGGATGGCCGGGTTACGTGGCACGGGCGGTCGGGCACAGGGGGTGGTCGGGCCACAGGGCCGGGCTGCCGGGTTGCCGAGTTGCGGGACACGGGTGGCCGGGCGCCGGGGAACAGGTGGCCTGGGCGAGCGGAGCCAGGCCGCGGGGCCGGCTCTGGCCAGGGCGCACCCCGCGGCGCGGGCTCTGGCCAGGCGGCCGCCGGGCGCACCCCGCAGCGCAGGGTCCGGCCAGTGGCCGCCGGGGGCACCCCGCAGCGCAGGGTCCGGCCAGGGGGTCGCCGGGCGCACCCCGCGGCGCGGGGTCAGGCCAGGGGGTCGACCGCGATCATGTCGTGGCCGAGGACGCCGGGCGGGCCGGTGTAGGGCTCGACCTGGTCGGCCCAGGTCTCGGCGTCGTCCTCGGGGTGGTAGCCGAGGGCGCGGGCGCTGGACAGGTCCCACCAGGCGCGGGTGTTCGCGGAGATCCCCCAGACCACGGTGGGGCCGGTCACCGGGCCGCGCAGGGCGGCGTCGACCAGCCGGACCGCGTCGCCGGGGCTGAGCCAGATGCCCAGGTCGAAGGTGGTGAGTGGGCGTTCGGCGCACTGGCCGATCCGGAGTGCGACGGTCTCCAGGCCGTACTTGTCGGCGTAGAGCGCGGCCAGGGCCTCCAACGCGACCTTGGACACGCCGTAGAACGAGTCGGGACGACCGGGCAGGTCGGCGGGCACGGGACCGGGGCTGACCGGGTGGTAGCCGACCGCGTGGTTGGACGAGGCGAGCACCACCCGGCGCACCGAGGCCCGTCGGGCGGCCTCCAGGACCCGGTAGCTGCCGTCGATGTTGGTGCCGAGGATCGTGGGCCAGTCGGCCTCGGTGGCGATCCCGCCCAGGTGCACGACCGCGGTGCAGCCGGTGAAGGCGGTGGTCAGATGGTCGATCGCGTCGTCGGCGGTGAGGTCGATCGCCTGGACGCCGTCGGCGGGTTCACGGTCGATCGGGCGCAGGGTCCAGCCGGTGGCGGGCAGGCCGTCGCGCAGGTACCGGGCGATCCGGCCCGCTCCCCCGGTGACCGCGACCGTGCTCACCGGTACTCCGCGCCGCCGGGCAGCCCGTACAGCTCCTCCAGCGAGGCGGCGTGGCGTTGATGCAGCTGGTCGACGACCTCCGCGCCGACGTAGCGCAGGTGCCAGCCCTCGGGCCGGTAGCCGGTGCGGTCCTGGTTCTGCGCGGTGTAGCGCACGACGAAGCCGTACTCCTCGGCGTGGGCGGCCAGCCACTGTCCCTCGGCGGTGTCGGCGAAGCACTGGCTCAGGTCGCACTCCGGCCGACTGCTGCTGCCCAGATCGACGGCCAGGCCGGTCTGGTGCTCGGAGTAGCCGGGCCGGGCGGAGACCTCGTCCGCGCTGTCCCCGCCCATCCGGCCGACCCAGCCCTGGTAGACCTCGGCCTGGCGCGCGGCGGAGCGGTAGCCGGAGATCAGGGTGGGCGTGATGCCCTCGGCGGCGGCCGCGGCGCGCAGGGCGGCCAGGGCATCGGCGGCCTCGGGACGCAGCTCGATCACGCCGCCGTCGACCGGCACCAGCGTCGCGGGGGCGTAGTCCAGCGGCAGCGGGCGCTGCTTGTTGACGACCACGGTCAGCGCGGCCGGGTCGTCGGTCACCGTCAGCGGGCCGAGGGTGTCGGCGAGCCGGTCGGCATTCGGCCGCGGGTCGGGCCACGGGCCGGTGGGCAGCGGCGTGATCGCGGTGGGTGCCGAAGCAGCGGTGGGTGCCGAAGCAGCGGTGAGTGCCGAAGCAGCGGTGAGTGCCGAAGCAGCGGTGGGCGCCGAAGCAGCAGCGGATGCCGCAGCGGTGGTGGACGACGCGGACGGCGCGCCAGCCACGGCCGGCGCCACCCCGGTCACGCCGAGGACGGCGGCCAGGGCGACCCCGGTCAGGGTGCGCGGGAGGACGGGAGGGCGGCTGGGCATGGGACTCGTTCAGGTCGGCGGAGGGGACGACCGATCCAGTCTGCCCCCGCTCCGGGCCGGTGGCCAGCCCGGATACCCGGCGATCAGGCCCGCCGCACCCGCATCCGCCAGAGCAACCAGATGAAGTACGGCGTCCCGACCAGCGCGGTGACCAGGCCGGCCGGCAGCTGTGCGGGGGCGATCGCGGTGCGCCCGACGGTGTCCGCGACGCAGACCAGCAGTGCGCCGAGCACCAGGGTCAACGGCAGCAGCCAACGGTGCCGCTTGCCGATCAGCATCCGGGCGGCGTGCGGCGCGACCAGTCCGACGAAGGCGATCGGGCCGACCGCGGCGGTCGCAGCAGCGGTGAGCAGCACGGCGATCCCGATGTGCACCCGGCGGCTGGTGGGCAGTGCGACGCCGAGCACCCGCGGAGTGGTGTCGTCGACCTGCACCAGGTCCAGGTCCCGGTGGGTGCGGGCGACGACCACGACGGCGATCAGCAGTGCGACCAGCATCGGCACCAGCTGCTTGCCCCCGGCGCCGAAGGTCGATCCGCCGAGCCAGGTGATCGCCCGGTTCTGGTTCCACGGGTCGGTGCGCACCAGCAGCAGGGTGGTGAGCGCACTGGCGGCGGCCTGCACACCGATGCCGACCAGCACGATCCGCCCCGAGGCCATCCCACCCCGGGCGGCCATCCCGAACACGATCAGCGCGGCGACCAGCGCTCCGGCGACCGCCCCGCCCAGCACGGCGGCGTAGGACCCGGCGCCGGTGGCGACGATCACGGCGACCGCCCCGAGCCCGGCCGCGTTCGCGACCCCGAGCACCCCGGGATCGGCCAGCGGGTTGCGGGTGACCGTCTGCACCAGCGCCCCGGCCAGCGCCAGGCAGGCACCGGCCAGCAGGGCGGCGGCGACCCGCGGCACCCGGGAGTCCAGGATGATGTCCAGCCGTACCGAGGCCCGGCCGGCCAGCCAGTTGCTCACGTCGCCGAGCAGCACGGTGGAGTCGCCGAGCAGCACCCCGGCGACCACCGCACCGGCCAGCAGGACGCCGGCCGCGGTGAGGATCAGCCACGGTGCACGGCGGGCCAGTCGTCCGCCGGCGCGCAGGGTCGCCAGGGTGTCGGCCTCCAGCGCGGAGCGCGCCCGCCGGGCCAGCAGGATCAGGGCGATCGCGCCGAGGATGCTGGTCACCACGCCGGTCGGGACGGTGACGCCGCTCTGCGGTCCGAACGCCGCCCGCAGCGCCACGTCGGCGGTGAGCACCAGCGCGGTCCCGGCCACCGCGGCCGCCGGGATCATCAGCCGGTGCCGGGACAGCGGGCGCACCCACCCCGCGGTGAGCCGGACCAGCAGCGGCGCGCACAACCCGACGAAGCCGATCGGCCCGGTGACCGCGACCGCCGAGGTGGCCAGCAGCACCGCCAGCACCACGACGATCACCCGGGTCCGGCCGACGTCCACCCCGAGCGACCGGGCGGCGTCGTCACCGAGCTGCAGCAGGTCGATCCGTCGTCCGGCCCAGATCAGCGCCAGGATCGCCACCGCCACCACCGGCGCGATCATCCGCACCGTGCCGAGCCCGTTCTGGCCCAGCGACCCGGCACCCCAGGCGAACAGCCCCTGCGTCTCCCAGGGGAACAGCAACAGCAGCGCGGAGGTGATCGCGTGCAGTCCGAGGGTGATCGCCGACCCGGCCAGCACCAGCCGGACCGGGGAGGTCGCCGCGCCGCCGGACAGGCCCATCACCAGCCCGGCGGTCAGCAACCCGCCGAGGAAGGCGACCAGCACCCCGGACAGTGAGCCCAGGTGCAGGCCGAACGCGGCGACCACGGTCAGTGCCAGGTAGGCGCCGGCGTTCACGCCGGTGGTGTCCGGGGAGGCCAGCGGGTTGCGGGCCACCCCCTGCATCGCTGCGCCCGAGGCGCCGAGCGCGCAGCCGACCAGCACCCCGGCCAGCAGTCGCGGCAGCCGGGACGCGGTGACCACGGCGGCGGCCTGGTCCAGGCCCTGGCCGCCGAGCAGCGCCCCCCACAGTTCGCCGATGGTGACGTCCGCGGTGCCCTGGGTCAGGTGCACGGCGGAGATCACCAGCAGCCAGCCGAGCAGCACCAGGCCGACGACGACCGTACGGACGGTCTGCCGGTTCGTGGCGGGCACGGCCGGCGCCGGCCGGACGATGGGGGGCGCGGCGGTCATGCGGCGGTCAGCTGCGCGACCAGGTCGTCGCTCCACGCGGCCAGCGACTCCGGGCCGCCGTAGGCCCAGATGCCGACCCCGGCACGGTAGACGTGGCCCTCCTGGACGAAGGGCAGCGACTGCCAGATCGGGTTGTCGGCGAGCACGGTGGTCACCACGTCGTCCTCGTCGTCGTTGCCCCAGTACAGGAACCGGGTGTCCGCGGGCAGCGCGGTCAGGCCCTCGACGTCCAGGTAGGACAGGCCGTAGGCGTCGTCGCCCGGGTCCTCGGTGGCCGAGCCCAGACCCATCTCGACCGCGACCGTCTGGAAGGCCGAGCGCGGGCCGTGCATCCGGACCGTGACGTTCGCGCCCTCGGCGTAGGGCGAGGCGAAGACCACGGGGGTCCCCTCCAGGCCGGCGTCGGCGATGGCGGCGGCGTTGTCCTCGATCCGCTGGGTGGTGTCGGCGATGACCTCGGCGGCCTCGTCGTCCTTGCCGACCAGGGTGCCGATCGAGGTCAGCATGTCGTTGACGTAGCCGATCGGGTCCTCGGCGTCCGCGCCGTCGAACAGCGCCACCGGGGCGATCCGGGAGATCTGGTCCATCGCGCCCTCCGGGATCGAGGAGGTCACGCCGACGATCAGGTCCGGCTCCAGCGAGGCGATCGCCTCCACCGACGGCTCACCGCGGGTGCCGACGTCCTCCGGGTCGCCGGACAGCGGCACGGCGGTGCCGACCCAGGAGGTGTAGCCCTCGACGTCGGCGGCGCCGACCGGGGTCATGCCCAGGCTGGCCAGCATTTCGGTCTGCATCCACTCCAGGGAGACGACCTTCTGTGCCGGGGCGTCCAGCTCGACCGTCTCGCCGCGGTCGTCGGTGATCGACACCGGACCCGCGTCGGAGGCGGCGGAGCTGGTCGACTCCGCGGCGGGAGCGTCGGTGGTGCCGCAGGCGGCCAGCAGGGCCAGCGTCCCGACGGCCAGCGTCGCGGTCACCGCACGTGCCGTGCGTCGCGTGCTCATGAGTTCCTCGTGTCTGCGCAGGGAAAGGGAAGGGCGCCTGCGCGTCGCGCCCGGGGAGCCGTACCCGGTGGGCACGGCGGGGGGTCAGGCGGGGATGTGTTCGGCGGCCCGGACCCGGCGCAGCTGCAACCGGGGTGCCCGCACCGTCACGTGCCCGGACGGGGTGGTGCCCGCCTCGATCTCGATCTCGTAGACCTCGCTCAGCAGCGCCGAGGTCAGGGCGTGCTCCGGCGGCCCGTCCGCCACCACCTGGCCGGCGGCCAGCACCAGCACCCGGTCGGCGACCGCGGCGGCCTGCTCCAGGTCGTGCAGCACCACCCCGACCGCCACGTCGTGCACATCGGCGAGTTCGCGGACCAGCTCCAGCACCTCGACCTGGTAGCGCAGGTCCAGGTGGTTGGTCGGTTCGTCCAGCAGCAGCACGCCGGTGTCCTGGGCCAGGGCGCTGGCGAACCACACCCGCTGCACCTGCCCGCCGGACAGCGCGTCCAGGTCCTGATCGGCCAGGTCGGCGATCCCGGCCAGGCCCAGCGCCCGGTCGACGGCGCCGCGGCCCTCGGGGTCGGTGCCCCGCCAGCCCTGCCGGTGCGGGTGCCGGCCGAACTCGACGGCATCCCGCACGGTGATCCCGGCCGGGGTGGGCCGGGACTGGGACAGCAGGGTCACCCGGCGGGCGAACTCGCGGGCACTGAGCGCGGCGGCGTCCGACGCGCTCAGCTCGATCCCGCCGGCGCTGAGCTTCTGCAGCCGGGCCATGCCGCGCAGCAGGGTGGACTTGCCGGACCCGTTGGGACCGACCAGGGCGGTGACCCGACCGGCTGCGACCTCGACGCTGGCGCCGGTCACGACGGGGTCGCCGCCGTAGCCGATCGTCACGTCGCGTGCGGCCATCGCGGCTGAGTGGAGAGGCACGATGACGGAGATTAGCTGAGCCTTACCTCAGCTGACAATGTCCTGCTCGGGCGGGATGTCCGAGAACGGGCGTCGGCTACCCGACCAGCGCCCGCCCGCCCGCGACCACGACCTCCCGCGGCGGGGTCCGCACCAGCGCGTCCATCGGGTTCTCCGCGTCCAGCAGCACCACATCCGCGCGGCCTCCGACGACCAGGTCGTGCTCCGCCGCCGTGCGGCCGACCGACCAGGCACCCTCGCTGGTCAGCCCGCGCACCACCCGGGTCAGGTCCTCGTCCCGGACCAGCGAGGAGGCCCGGGCGAACTGCCAGCCGATGCCGAGGGTGTCGCCGGTGCCGTAGGGGCTCCACAGGTCGCGGATGCCGTCGGTGCCGAAGCCGAGCGGCACCCCGGCGGCGTCCAGCTCGGCCACCGGGAGCTGCGGCAGCCGGATCGGCGCCACCGTGGTCATCGACACCCCGGCCTCACCCAGTCGGGCGATCAGGTCGAGGCGCGGGCCGTCCGGCAGCTGGGCGAGGGCGAAGCCGTGCGCGATGGTGACCCGGCCCTGGAGTCC
Organism: Cellulomonas denverensis; assembly: GCF_012396125.1. Classification (GTDB taxonomy): domain Bacteria; phylum Actinomycetota; class Actinomycetes; order Actinomycetales; family Cellulomonadaceae; genus Cellulomonas; species Cellulomonas denverensis. The sequence goes on from NZ_JAAXOX010000002.1 coordinate 221,491, forward strand.
GAGGGCGACGGTCCGATCGGCGATCAGCTCGAACTGGAACGCGCCCAGCTCCGCGGGGTCGTGCAGGTGGATGTCCACCCCGACGCCCTCCTCCGCGGCCAGGCCGAGGATCGCGTCGATCTGGCCCACCGGGTCGCGGTCGATGCCCGCCGGGTCCAGCCCGCCGATGTGCTCCGCGCCGGCCCGCGCCGCCTGCCGCAGCAGGTCCAGCACGCCGGGGCGGCGCAGCACGCCGTCCTGCGGGAAGGCGACGATCTGGACGTCCAGCGCGCCGTCGTAGGCCGAGGCGGCCTCGCGCACCGCCTCGATCCCGCGCAGCCCGACGCCCAGGTCGACGTCGACGTGGCTGCGGATCGCGGTGGTGCCGTGCTTGACCATCTCGGCCAGCACCGCGGCGGTGGGCCGGACACCGGGAATGCCGAGCGCGTCCCGGCGCTCCCGCTCGTGCCGGATCCGGCCGTCGGTGCTGCCCTCGCCGCCGTAGGTCTCCCACGGCATGCCCCACCAGGACTTGTCCACGTGGGCGTGCGCGTTGACCAGGCCGGGCAGTGCCAGCAGGCCACGGCCGTCGATCACCTGCGCCGGGTCGATGCCGTCGGCGGGGATGTCGCCCAGCCGTTCGATCCGGCCGTCCGGTCCGATCAGCAGATCGGTGGTCTCACCACCCCAGGGGCGGATGCGGCGGATCAGGCGAAGGGTGCGAAGTGCGGTGGTGCTCATCAGGGCAGTCTCACCCCGAACGCCGCCCAGGCGAAATCAGGCGCCGCCGCGCAGCTCCAGGCTGATCTGCTCGGCGTCGATCGCCTCCAGCGCCCCGCTGAGCGCCTCCGCGTCGAAGGTGCCGTCGTCCCGGGCGTCCAGCAGGGCGGCGCGCTGCGCCGCCAGCCGGGCGAGCGGGGCATCCTCGACCGCGTCGTCCACCGTGGCGGCGGCGCGTTCCAGCAGCTCCAGCAGCCGGCTGTGCTCTTCCACCGTCTCGGCCTGTTGCCGGGCGATCGCCTCGGCATCCGGTGCCAGCCGGCCGGCCAGCCAGCCGATCGTGCCGCCCTGGATCAGCAGCGAGAACGCGGCCACGATGAACGCGACCACCACCAGCAGCGCCCGGCCCGGGGTGTCCGCCGGGAGGGTCTGCGCCGCGGCCACGGTGACCGCACCCCGCATCCCGGCCCACACCACGATCACGCCCTCGCGCTTGCCCAGCGGCGAGCGGCGGAAGTAGTCGATGTCCGCCAGCATCCGGCGCACCCGGGTGCTGAACCGGCTCAGGTCCTCCGGCCGGGCACCCGGACCGCGACGGCGGGTGCGGCGGGCGAGCATCTTCAGCCCGAGGCGCATCGTGCGGCGCGGGCGGCGGCCGAAGCCCGCGGGTGGTGCCATCCCGGAGCGCGCGGCGGCGGCCGTGCCGGGATCGTCGGGACTCCCGACCTCGCCGGGCACGGGGTGACCGATGATCTCGCCAGTTCCCCCGACCTCGCCGGGCACGGGATGACCCGTAATCTCGTCGGCGCTCCCGACCTCGCCGGGCGCGGGGCGACCGGTGACCTCGCCGGGTCCCGCGGCCGCACCCGGCGACGACTGCCCGGCGGACTCGATCGGCGCCTCGATCCCCACCGGGGCCGCATCACCACCCGCGCTCCCCTGCCCCCGCCCCGGCAGAGCCCGCCGCTCGGGCACCGGTCCCCCGCCCCCGGGCAGCTCCGGACGCCCCCGGCCCAGCTCCCCGCGCGCCCACGCCTCCCGCTGCCGGACCAGGAACCGCTGCGCCCACTCCGGGTCGGCCAGGGTCTGCTCGATCGCGCTCAGCCGGGGTGCCACCGCGGCGCGGCGGGCGGCCTTGTGCCGGAGCCAGGCCAGCATCGGGATCACGAACCCGGCGCGCAGCAGCACGGTCAGCAGCAGGGCGGCCGCGGCCAGCGCGATCGCGGTGCCCAGTCCCTCGTGGTCGGCGTGCACCTCCTCGACCAGGCCGTACAGCTGCAGGCCCATGGTGAGGAAGACGACGCCCTCCAACATGAGTTCGACCGTCGCCCAGTTCTGCCGGTCGGAGAGCCGGTGCTGCGGGGCGAGCACCCGGGGTCCACGCCACCCGGTGATCAGCCCGGCGACCACGGCAGCGACCAGCCCGGAGGCGCCCAGTTCCTCGGCCGGGATCGAGGCGAGGAACGGCACGGTGAAGCTGATCAGCGTGTTCACCGGGGCGTCGGTGACCCGGGCGCGGAGCCGGACGTTCAACCGCCCGACCGCCCAGCCGATCAGGGCCGCCACCCCGACCGAGTACAGGAAGGTGCCGAGCGCGTGCCAGAACGAGAACGCGACCGCGGTGGCGGCGATCGCGGTGCGCAGCACCACCAGGGCGCTGGCGTCGTTCAGCAGCCCTTCGCCCTCCAGCAGCGCCACCACCCGGGGCGAGGCGCCGGCGTTCTTGACGATCCGGGTGGCCACCGCGTCGGTGGGGCTGATGATCGCACCGAGGGCCACGCCCCAGGCCAGGTCGATCCCGGGCACCGCCCAGGCGAAGAACAGCCCGAGCACCAGCGACGTGCCGACCACCAGCAGCACCGACAGCCCGCTGACCGCCCCGAAGTCCCGGCGCAGGCTCATGGTGGGCATCGACACCGCGGCCGAGTACAGCAGCGGCGGCAGCACCCCGGCCAGGATCCACTCCGGCTCGATGTCCACCGCGGGCACCACCGGCAGGAAGCTGACCGCGATGCCGACCAGGACCAGGATCAGCGGCGCGGGCAGCCCGAACCGCGGGGCGTAGACCGCGGCGCCGGCGGTCACCAGCAGGGTCAGGACGATCACGACGATGGCCAGCACGTCCGCGACCCTAGCCCCCGGATGCACCGACGGCGGCGACCCCGGGTGGGGATCGCCGCCGTCGGTGTGGCGGGTCGGTCAGCCCTGGGCGGGCTCCTCCTCCTCGACCGCGGGCCGGTCACCGGCGACCGCGGCCTGCTCCTCGTCGCTGACCACCGCGGCGGCGAACTGCGACTGGTACAGGCGGTGGTACGCGCCGTCCCGGCCGATCAGCTCGTCGTGGGTGCCCTGCTCGACGATCGCGCCGTGCTCCATCACCAGGATCAGGTCGGCGTCGCGGATGGTGGACAGCCGGTGTGCGATCACGAACGAGGTCCGGCCCTGGCGCAGCGAGGCCATCGCGTGCTGCAGCAGGCGCTCGGTGCGGGTGTCCACCGAGCTGGTGGCCTCGTCCAGGATCAGCACCGACGGCTGGGCCACGAACGCCCGGGCGATGGTGATCAGCTGCTTCTCACCGGCGGAGATGTTCGCGGCGTCCTCCTCCAGCACCGTGTCGTAGCCGTCCGGCAGCGAGTGCACGAACCGGTCGACGTAGGTCGCCTTGGCGGCGGCCAGCACCTCCTCGTCGGTGGCGGACTGCCGGCCGTAGCGGATGTTCTCCCGGATCGAGCCGGAGAACAGCCACGGGTCCTGCAGCACCATGCCGGTCCGGGCGCGGGCGTCGTGCCGGCTCAGCTCGGCGATGTCCTGGCCATTGACCAGGATCCGCCCGCCGTCCAGCTCGTAGAACCGCATCAGCAGGTTGACCAGGGTGGTCTTGCCGGCGCCGGTCGGGCCGACGATCGCCACGGTCTGCCCGGGCCGGACAGTGAAGGACAGATCCTCGATCAGCGGCTGGTCCTCCCGGTAGGAGAACTTCACGTGGTCGAACTCGATCGTCCCGTCGCCCTCGGCGGGGGCGGGCGCCTGCGGGTCGTCCTCGGACTGCTCATCCTCGTCCAGCAGCTGGAACACCCGCTCGGCGGAGGCGGTGCCGGACTGCACCACCGCGGCCATGCCGCCCAGCTCGGACAACGGCTGGGTGAACATCTGGGCGTACTGGATGAACGCCTGCACCGAGCCGAGCCGCATGGTGCCGTTGGCGACCATCAGGCCACCGACCACCGCGATCCCGACGTAGGTCAGGTTCCCGACGAAGCTCATTCCCGGCCAGATGATCCCGGACAGGAACTGCGCCTTGAACGAGGCCTGGTACAGCTCCTCGTTCTCGGCCTTGAACTTGTCCTGGAAGTCGCGGCGGCGGCCGAAGACCTTGACCAGCGCGTGGCCGGAGAACGACTCCTCGACCCGGGCGTTCAGCCGGCCGACCTTGCGCCACTGGATGCCGAAGGCCTTCTGCGACTTCGGGCCGATCACGCCGAAGATCACGCCCATCAGCGGCAGCGACACCAGCGCGATCAGCGCCAGCTGCCAGGAGATGGAGAACATCATCACCAGCACGCCGATCACGGTGAGGATGCTGGTCAGCGCCGTGGACAGCGACTGCTGCATGGTCTGGGTGATGTTGTCGATGTCGTTGGTCACCCGGCTGATCAGCTCACCGCGCTGCACCCGGTCGAAGTAGCGCAGCGGCAGCCGGTTGATCTTGGCCTCGACGTCCTCGCGCAGCCGCCACATCGCCTTGACCATGACGATGTTGATGATGAAGCCCTGCGCCCAGGTCAGGAATGCGCCCGCGGCGTACAGCGCGAGCACGGTGAGCAGGATCGAGCCCAGCCGGTCGAAGTCGATGCCCTGGCCCGGGATCAGCCGGTCCATCGCCTCGACCATCGCCGCGAGCTGGTCCTGCCCGGCCGCGCGCAGTCCCTCGACCGCCTGCTCCTGGGTGGTGCCGGCGGGCAGCTGGTTGGACACGAAGCCCTCGAAGACCTCGTTGGTCGCGTTGCCGAGCACCTTGGGCGCCAGCACCGTGAGCACCACCCCGCCGGCGCCCATGATCGTCACCGCGATCAGCGCCGCCAGGTAGGGCTTGAGCAGGCCGAGCATCCGGCCGAAGCTCTCCTTGAAGTTGTCCGCCTTGCCGGGGGCGACCGAGTCCCAGGAGTCCGAGGCGATCCGGGCCTGTTCGCCCAGTTCGAGCTCGTACTTCTCCTCCTCGGTCAGCTCCGGAGCGGTGGTCGTGGTCTTCTCGCTCATGCGTCGGCCTCCACCGAGAGCTGGGACTCGGCGATCTCGCGGTAGGTCTGGCTGGTCTCCAGCAGCTGCTCGTGCGTGCCGATGCCGGCGATCTGGCCGTCCTCGAGCACGATGATCTGGTCGGCGCCGGTCACGGTGGACACCCGCTGCGCGACGACGACCTTGGTCACCTCGGGCAGGGCGGTCCACAGGGCCTGGCGCAGCCGGGCGTCGGTGGCCAGGTCCAGGGCGCTGAACGAGTCGTCGAAGACCAGGACGTCCGGGTTGCGGACCAGGGCCCGGGCGATCGCCAGCCGCTGGCGCTGACCGCCGGAGACGTTGGTGCCGCCCTGGGCGATGCGGGCCTCCAGGCCACCGTCCATCTGCTGCACGAAGTCGCTGCCCTGGGCGATCTCCAGCGCCCGCCACAGGTCGCCGTCCGAGGCGTCCTCGTTGCCGAGCCGGAGGTTGGAGGCCACCGTCCCGGCGAACAGGAACGGCCGTTGCGGCACCAGCCCGATCCGGGACCAGAGGTGTTCCAGTTCGGCGTCGCGCACGTCGACCCCGCCGACCCGGACGGTGCCGGAGGTGGTGTCGAACAGCCGCGGCAGCAGCGAGATCAGGGTGGTCTTGCCGGCGCCGGTGGAGCCGATCACCGCCAGGGTCTGACCGGGGCGCACGTCGAAGCTGACGTGGGAGAGCACCGGGTGCTCGGCGCCCGGGTAGGTGAAGGTGACGTCCTGGAAGCTGACCGCCCCCGGCTCGGGGAACTCGGCCACCGGCTGCTCCGGCACGCTGAGCGTGGACGCGGAGGCCAGCACCTCGGTGATCCGCTCACCGGACACCGCCGCGCGCGGGATCATCACGGTCATGAAGCTGGCCATCAGCACGCCCATCAGGATCTGGCCGATGTACTGCATGAAGGCGAGCAGGGTGCCGATCTGCACGCTGCCGGCGTCGACCTCGATCGCGCCGAACCAGATCACCCCGATGGTGGTCACGTTCAGCACCAGCATGGCCAGCGGGAACAGGATCACGAACAGCGACCCGATCTTGCGCCCGACCACCAGGATGTCGGTGTTCGCCCCCCGGAACCGCTCGGCCTCGATCGGCTCGCGGACGAAGGCCCGGACCACCCGGACGCCGGTGAGCTGCTCGCGCATGATGCGGTTCACCGCGTCGAGCTTGACCTGGTAGCTGCGGAACAGCGGGATCATCCGGCTGATCACGATGCCGGCGATCAGCAGCAGCGTCGGCACGGACACCGCGATCAGCCAGGACAGCCCGACGTCCTGCCGCAGGGCCATCACGATGCCGCCGATGGCCAGCAGCGGGGCGGTCACCAGCATGGTCGCCCCCATCATGGTGACCATCTGGACCTGCTGGACGTCGTTGGTGTTCCGGGTGATCAGCGAGCCGGCGCCGAACTGCGACACCTCGCGCTCGGAGAAGCCGGACACCTTGCCGTAGATGTCGTCACGCAGGTCACGGCCGACCTGCATGGCCGCGCGGGCGGCGAAGAAGGTCGCGATGATCGCCGCGAGGATCTGCCCGAGCGAGACCGCGAGCATGAAGCCGCCGGTCCGCCAGATGTAGCCGGTGTCGCCCTGGGCGACACCCTTGTCCACGATGTCGGCGTTCAGGCTGGGCAGGTAGAGCATGGCCAGCGCGGAGGCGAACTGGAACACCAGCACACCGAGCAGCAACCAGCGATAGGGCGCGAGATAGCGAAGAAGTAGTCGTCCGAGCACTCAGGTCTCCGGGGGTCGGCGCCGCCGTGGGGCGAACGAGAAATCAACGGGGCACGTCCGCCCCAGCGAGCCGGGTCGCGACGGTGTGGCCGGGCAGTGCCGGGCAAGGTTCACAGGATAGGCACGGGGGTCTGACACTCACATCGCATTTGTCCCTGCTCTGCCCTCGGCAGAACCTCACCTACCCGGTTCGCTCCCGCCACCAGGCCAGCACCCGCAGCGCCTGGAACGTCAGCCACGGCGACGGCTCCCCCTCCGGTACGTCCACCTCGAACCAGACCTGCCCGGCCAGCGGCGGCCCCTGGGCCCAGGTGCCGTCCGGCCGCCGTGCCGACTCGATCATCTCGATCGCCTCCGCCAGCCGGGGGTCCGGGCGGTCGGCGGCCCGGAAGTGGTCCGCGGCGGTCAGCACGCTGTAGGCGTGTCGGGACGGGTAGCGGAACCGGGTGGTCCACGGCCCGACCTCCTCCCCGGTGGACAGCCGGCGGTGCAGGCGGCGGGCGAGCAGGTACTCCTCGCCGGCGTGCCGCGCATCGGCGGTGCGCCGGGGGTCGCCGCCGGCCTGGGCGTGGTCCAGCAAGCCGCGCAGCGCGTTCAGGGTGGAGTGGAAGGACGACCGGGTCGACCCGTCCACCCACTCGCAGTTCCAGCCGCCGTCCGGCAGCTGGTGGGCGAGGAACCAGTCGACCAGCGGCTCGACGTCCACCCCGAGCCACAGCCCGTTGGACAGGGTCCAGGAGTTGATGCAGACGTCGACCTCGCCGCCCCAGTAGGGCAGGTCGTCGTACTCCCAGCGCACCGCCGACAGCCGCTCGGCCGTGTCGCCGAGCACGGCAGGGTCCACGCCCCACTCGCGCAGGGAGTTCAGGCTCCAGGTGGTGGCGGTCCACGGCTGGCCCTCGCCGCTGCCGTCGAAGCCGGCCGGGAAGAACGCTCCCCCGGCCCACTGCCCGTCCGGGTCCTGGTGCGCGAGCAGCCGGGCGCCGAAGCCCTCCCGGGCGACCCGGTCCCGGGTGGCGGACCAGACCGGCTCCGGCTCGTGCAGCAGGTCGCGCTGGACCTGCCAGCGCAGGGCCGGATCGGTGTCGAGCAGCCAGTCGGTCACCGGCGTGCCGGGCGTCATCGGGACACGGTACGTCCGGCGCCCGGCGGGCGGAACCCCGGTTCGGCGGTCACCCTGGGAGGGATGTCTGCCCGCACCTGGTTCGCCCTCCATCCCCGCGTCATGGCCGCCGTGAAGGCCACCGCCTCGGCCCTGATCGCCTGGTCGCTGGTCCGGGCGGTGCCAGGGCCGTGGAGTGAGTACCCCTACTACGCACCGCTCGGCGCCGTGATCGGCTCGGCGGTGACGGTGCGGGGCTCCACCCGGTCGGCGTTCCAGGCGATCGCGGCGATGGTGCTGGGTGCGGGGCTGGCCCGGGTGGTCGACCTGCTGGCGGTGCCGCAGCTGCCGGCGCTGGGCATCGTGGTGCTGGCCGGGGTGCTGCTGTCCGGGTGGCGGGTGTTCGGGTCGTCGGGCTCCTGGGTGGCCACGTCGGCGATGTTCGTCCTGGTGATCGGGCACAGCGACCCGGTCGACTACACGCTGGCCTATGTCGGGCTGACCACGGTGGGCGCCCTGATCGCGATCGGGGTGAACGCCCTGGTCCCGGCGCTGCCACTCACCCCCGCACAGCGGGCGCTGGACCGGTTGCAGGCCGCGGCCGCCGACCAGCTGGACGCGCTGGCCGACTCGATCGGCGCCGACGCGCCACCCGACGACGCCGCGCTGGTGCGGGCCCGGGCGGCAGCCGGCGCCGCGGCGGAGACGGTACGGGAGTCGGCGCGGGCGAACTGGAACGCCCGCCGGTACCGCGGTCGCCGGGGCTCGCTCGACCGGCAGGCCGCCGCCCTCGACCGCGCCGCCCGGGCCGCCGGTGACGCCCACCGCAGCCTGGTCAGCTCCTGGCGCACCCCGTCGCCGCTGGCGGACGGCCCGGCGGGTCCGGCCCGCACCCCCGACGACGCCACCGCCACCGCGCTGCGGGTCGCCGCCGACCTGGTGCGTTCCCTGGACGACGGCGACCCGGACCCGGACCTGGTCGACCGGTTGACCCGGGCGATCGCGGCCGCCGAGCGGGCGGCACACGACCCCGGGCCGGGCGTACCGGACCGGATGACACCGAGCGTGGTGGTGGCGTTGAGCACCCTGGTCTGCGACTGAGTCGTCGCCGGGGCGAGCGGTCTCCGGTCGGGTCAGTTCGGGCAGTTGGTGTAGCCGATCCGGACTCCGCCGACGGCGAACAGCGGTTCGTTGCAGCCCGTGCCGTAGGTGTTGCTGGCGTTCAGCTCCTCGATCGGCGTGGTCGGGATGCAGGTACTGGCCTGGTAGCTGCTCACGGTGCCCGGGAACACGACGTGGACGGCCTCCAGACTCGCGCCGACCACCTCGATCCGGTCGATGGTGATGGTGCAGGCGGAACCGGGGGTGGCGGCGACGGCCGGGGTGACGGCGACCGCCCCCACCGCACCGGCGGCGGCGAAGACGATGGCGGCGGCGCGGGCAAGGCTCTTGCGCATGACGGATCTCCTGACGGCAAGTGTGCCGGCGCGGGCAGTCCCTCCACCCGGACGGGCCGTCCGCTCGATGAGGAAGGGTCCGCAGCCGCCGGACGCCGTGCGCCGCGGTGGGACCCAGAAGATGGTGGCCGGGCTCGGCGGAACGGCGGGATGTCCCCCATGCCCCCGGGGAGTCGGTTTCAGCGAACCACCGTCGCGCCCGGCCCGCCACGCGGGCGGGTCAGTCCCGGCGGGCGACGATCAGGTGGCGGGTGGAGTGCGCGACGAACGGCCCGTCACGCTCGATCAGCTCGTGCAGGTCACGCAGCCGGTCCCGGTACGCCTCGACGGTGAAGCCGGGCACCCACCAGATCACCTTGCGCAGCAGGTAGACCACCGCGGCGACGTCGTGGATCTCGATCCGCAGCCGCGCGGTGCGCAGGTCCTCCACCACCAGCCCGGCGGCCCGCGCGGCGGCGGCCTCGTCCTCCGGTTCCCGGGCCCGGCGGCCCTCCGGCTGCGGGCCGAGGAAGAACTCGATCAGCTCGAAGGCGCTGCCCGGGCCGACGTGCTGGGCGACGTAGTGCCCGCCGGGCCGCAGCACCCGGGCGATCTCGGTCCACCAGATCGTCGCCGGGTGCCGGCTGGTCACCAGGTCGAAGGCCCCGTCGGCGAAGGGCAGCGGCGGCTGGTCCGGGTCGGACACCACGGCCACGCCGCGGGGGTGCAGCAGGGCGGTGGCCCGGGCGAGGTTCGGCGGCCAGGACTCGGTCGCCACCGCGAGCGGCGGGAACGCGGGCGCCTCGGCCAGCACCTCGCCGCCGCCGGTCTGGATGTCCAGCGAGGCCTGGGCGCGGCCGAGCCACTGACCGAGCAGCCGGGCGTAGCCCCAGGGCGGGCGCTCCTCGGTGGCGCGTCCGGCCAGCCAGCCGAAGTCCCAGCCGCTGACGTCGGCGGACTCCCCCAGCGCGATCAGCTCGTCGAACCCGGCCATGGCGCCCATGGTGTCAGGCCGGGTCGGTGACCCGCACCGGTCCCTGGCCGCGGCCGGCCAGCACGTCCTCCGGGTTGAGCAGGGCGCAGGCGCGCAGGGACAGGCAGCCGCAGCCGATGCAGCCGGCCAGGTCCCGCTCCAGCCGCTCGATGGTGCGGCGCCGGTCCTCTAGCTGGACCTTCCACCGCCGGGACAGCCGCTGCCATTCGGCCCGGGTCGGCGGCCGGTCCAGCGGCACCCCGGACAGCACCTCGGCGACCTCCTCCAGCGGAATGCCCAGCCGCTTGGCGATCACGATCAGCGACACCCGGCGCAGCATGTGCCGGGCGTAGCGCCGCTGGTTGCCCGGGCTGCGGGTGGACGCGATCAGCCCGGCCCGCTCGTAGAAGTGCAGCGCGGAGACGCTGACCCCGGTGCGGTGGCTGACCTCACCGATCGAGAGCGTGTCCTGCGGCCGCAGGGTCATCCGCCGGGCTGCAGGTCGGCGTTGACGTCCGCCGGCAGCGCGGCGACCAGCGGGTGGTCGGCGTCCACCGCGCCGATCCGGGCGGCGCCGCCGGGCGAACCGAGCACGTCGAAGAACTCGACATTCGCCCGGTAGTAGTCGCTCCACTGCTCGGGGACGTCGTCCTCGTAGTAGATCGCCTCCACCGGGCAGACCGGTTCGCAGGCGCCGCAGTCCACGCACTCGTCGGGGTGGATGTACAGCGAGCGCTTGCCCTCGTAGATGCAGTCGACCGGGCACTCCTCGATGCAGGCCTTGTCCTTGATGTCCACGCAGGGCTGGGCGATCACGTAGGTCATGCTCCGAACCTAGAACCTCAACCATGGTTGAGGTCAACTGTGACTAAGCACTCAGGACCTTGGACCGCGAGTCATGGGATGACCGGGTGCACGATGGACCCAGTCGCAGGAAAGGTCCCGTCCCCCGTGAAGGTCCGCACCCGTCCCGAACACCCCGCCACCGGTGCCGCACTCGCGGTGGTCGGCGGCTACCTGGATGCGTACACGTACGTCGCCCACCACGGCGTCTTCGCCAACGCCCAGACCGGCAACGTGGTGTTCGTCGCCATCGACGTCGCCCACGGCCAGTGGGCGCAGGCCGCCCGCTACCTGCCGATCATCGGGGCGTTCGTGCTCGGGCTGGTCGCCGCCGAGTGGCTGGCCGCCCACCGCGGGCTGCCCGGACTGAGCGACCCGACCCGGATCGTGCTCGGCCTGGAGATCGTGGTGATGCTGGCGGTGGCCGCCCTGCCCACGACCGCGCCGTCGCCGTGGAGCACCATCGCGGTCGCCTTCGCCGCGGCCCTGCAGGTGACCACCTTCCGGCTGGTGCGCGAGACCAGCTACAGCACGACGATGACCACCGGGAACCTGCGCACCCTGGTCACCGCGGCCTACGAGTGGCTCAGCGGCTACGACCCCCGGCAGCGGGTGGTGGCGGCCCGGCTGAGCCTGATCGTGCTGGCCTTCGCCACCGGCGCGGCCCTCGGTGCCCTGGCCAGCGCACCGGAGGCCCTCGGTACCCGGGCCACCGTGCTCGCCGCCGGGATCCTGGCCGGCGTGCTGGTCGCGATCGAGACCCACAGCTACCGCAGCGCCGAGCTGGTCCGGGCCTGACCGGCGCTCAGCGCCAGCCGAGCTCGGTCACCCGCCGCAGCATCGTCCGCCCCACCACCGACTCGGATTGGGGCACCCCCGGGTCCGCGTCCAGCACCACCGCCACCGCACCACCGGCGGCCGGGTACCACCGCAGCTGGCACTGGAACCCCACGCCCCAGCCCTGGGTCATCACGCACGGCCGGCCGGGTGCGCCGAACGGGAAGACCCCCGCCGCCACCCCGCATTCCCCCGGGTCCGCCACCCACTGCGCCGCCTGGCCCGCGGTGAGCAGCACCCCGTCCTGCCCCGCCAGCGACCGGCCCAGGTCCGCCAGCCAGACCGCGATCTCGGTCGCCGGGGACCACAGCCCGGAGGCCGCCAGCCCGGGATAGTGCCGCCGGGGACCACGCCCGGCGTTGCCCAGCGCCGCCCCGGCCGCCACCGGTGAGTGTTCCCCGGCCCAGAACCCGGTCCGGGTCAGGCGCAGCGGTACGGCCAGCTCGCGGTGCATGACGGCGGCGAACGGCTCCCCGGTCGCCACCTCCACCGCACGCTCGACCAGGCAGTACCCGGCGTCGGAGTACGCCACCGCGGTGCCGGGCTCGACGCTCGGGGTGATCGGGCCGGGGTGGGCGGGGGTCCGGCCGGCGACCAGCTCGGCGATCGGCGGCACCGGCCCCGTCTCGAAGGATCCGGGCGGGTCGCTCACCCCGCCGCGGTGGGTGAGCAGCTGCCGCAGGGTCGGCCCCCAGCGTCCCGGCACCGGCACCCACTGCCGGACGTCGGTGTCCAGGTCCAGCACCCCGCGCCCGGCCAGCCGGAGCACCCCCACCGCGGTCAGCGCCTTGGCGGCCGAGCACAGGTGCAGCGGTGCGGCCGGGTCAAGCCCGGCCGGGTCGACCTCGATCCGGGGTGGCGCTCCGGCGCTGGTCAGGACCGTGACGAGGGTGGCGGCAGGCATGGCCGGACCGTAGACCCGCCCGCCGACAATCGGCCCCGGTTCACCACCGGAGCATGAGGCGATCACCCCCGGCACGCGCGGAGACTGGCCTGACCAGAAGGAGCGGAGCGGATCATGCTGTACCACATCCGGGTCACCGGGCCCGCGCAGGAGATCGACGTGCTCGGCGAGTACGCGGACATCGTCGCGGCCCGCACCCGGGACGGGGCGATCCTGTCCTGCCAGGTGCCGGACAGTGCCGGGCTGACCGGGGTGGTGGCGCTGCTGAGCGACCTCGGCGTCGACATCGCGGAGCTGCAGGCCGTACCCGAGGTGCTCTGACTCAGCCCGTCGGCGGGTGGGCCGCGATCGCCTGGTCCACCGTCGGGTAGCGCTCCAGCTCCGGGGTCCCCGCCGCACCGGCCACCGCGCGCAGCACGTCGCGCACCTGTCCCACGTCCTGGGCCAGCACCAGCGTCGCGCCCGCCCGGTCCAGGTCGCGCCGCAACTGACCGAGCATCCCGGCGGCGGCGCTGTCCACGAACGGCACCGTCCGGGCGTCCAGCACCACCAGGGACGGCCGCCGCTCCGCCACCAGCGCGCGGATCGCCGAGCGCACGTGGTCGGCGTTGGCGAAGAACAGTCCGCTCTCCACCCGCACCACCAGCACGCCAGGAACACCGGCTCCGGCGGGCCGGCCGCGCAGCTCCCGGCGCCGGTCGTCCACCCAGCTGCCGTCGGCGTCCCGCACCAGCACCGCGACATGCGGCCGGGAGGCCCGGGCCAGCAACAGCAGCATGGACAACGCCACCCCGATCAGCAGGCCGGGCAGGGTGTCGAACAGCAGCACCCCGGCCAGCGCGGCCAGGGCGGCGAAGGCGTCGTAGCGCGGGCTGGTGCCGTAGAGCCGGCGACCCAGCGGCCCGGCCAGCGCCCACAGGCGTCGCAGCGCCGCCACGTCGACCAGCTCGGCGACCGCCATGATCACGATCGCCGCCAGCGCCGCATCCGGCAGCGGCTCGAACAGCGGGGTCAGCACCAGCAGGGTGGCGACGGTCAGGGCGGCGGCGGTCAGGCCGGACAGCTGGCTGCGGGCGCCGGCGCCCCCGTTCACCGCCGTCTTGGACAGGCTGCCGTTCACCACCATGCCGGAAACCAGCCCGGAACCGGCGTTCGCCAGGCCCATGCCGAGCAACTCCCGGTTCGGGTCGACGTCCTCCCCGATCCGTGCGGCATAGGTCCGGGCCGCGCCCAGCGCCTCGGCGAAGCCGACCAGCAGCACCCCGGCCGCCGGGCCGACCAGATCGCCGTACTGCGACCAGTCCGCCGCGGGCAGTCCCACCGCGGGCAGTCCGGCGTCGATCGGCCCGACCACGGCCACCCCCAACCCGTCCAGGTCCAGCAGCACCACCGCCGCCACCGCCAGTGCCACCACCACCAACGACCCGGGCACCCGCGGCACCAGCGCGCGCAGCACCACCAGCACCGCCAGGCAGGCCAGCCCGAGCACCGCGGTGGCCGGGTCCAGTTCGCCCAATCCGCGCAGCACGGCCCAGGCCTTCGCCAGGAAGTCGCCGTCCCCACCCTCGATGCCGAGCAGGCCGGGGACCTGCCCGATCATGATGGTCAGCGCCAGGCCGACGATGAACCCCTTCAGCACCGGCTCGGAGATGAACGAGGCCAGGAACCCCGCCCGCAGGGCACCCGCCAGCAGGCACAGCACGCCGGTGACCAGCGCGGTGGCCGAGGTCAGCGCCCAGAACGCTGCGGCGTCGCCGGGATGCTGGGCCGCCACCACCCCGGCGGACAGCGCGGCGGTGGCCGACATCGGCCCGACGATCAGGTGCCGGGAACTGCCCACCGCGGCATACAGCACCAGCGCCGGCACCGCCGCGTACAGCCCGACCACCGGCGACACCCCGGCGATCGTGGCGTAGGCCAACGCCTCCGGCACCAGCACCGCCCACACGGTCAGGCCGGCGATCAGGTCCGTGCCGATCCAGGCGCGCCGGTAACCGGCCAGTGAGGGGAAGACCCGGTGACCGGTCACGGGTCGACCTCCGGGTGGACGGGCCGCAGCACCGGCGGCAGCCACTCGCCCCGGATCGCCTCCGCGGTGGGCTGGTACAGCCGGAGCAGCACGGCGAACGCGCCCCGTGGGCTGCGCAGCCAACGCTCGGTGTCGGCGACCCGGGCCGGGCGGGTGTGCTGGACCAGCGCCTCCAGGTCCGGGTGCGGTCGCCGGCCCGAGGCGCTCGCGTGCGGTGCCGCCTCGTGCCGGCCGTCGGGCAGTCGGTGGGTGCTGAGCGTCCAGCCGCCGCGACCGTGGGCCAGGTGGTCGGCGTCCAGGGTGAGCCGGTAGGCCCGGTCGCCGCGGGCGGTCTCTCCCCCGGTCGTGTCCAGGCGGGTGGTGAGCACGGTGCGCGGATCGAGGCGTTCGAGCCCGTCTGCCGCCCGGACCGCGCCGAGGATCGCCGGGTCGGCTGAGGGTCCGCCGCGCCGCGCCGCGTCCCGGACCAGCGACTCGCCGAGCAGCGCGCCGCGGGACACCGCACCCGGGTCGGCGTCCAGCAGCCACGCCCAGCCGTCCTCCGCGGAGCCGGGTGCGGGCCGGGCCACCCCCAGCAGGACGCCGAGCAGGGCCCCCAGGTCGCCGGCCGGAGCCGGACCGGGCAGTGCGGGCGCGCTGCGTGGCGCGTCCAGGCCGACGAGTTCCAGCCCGGTACGGCGTTCGGTGCCCCGTGCGGCCAGGGCGACCGCATCCACCCGGACCCAGTCCGTGCCCGGGCCGTCCGGTCCGCGGCCGAGCGACCAGGTCAGCGGCCCGGTGACCGGATCGGCGCTGCCGTGCACCAGGACGGTCCGGCCGAACAGGTCCACCACCTGCACACCGAGCCAGGTCCCGGCGGGTGCGGGGGCGACGGTCAGGGTGGCGGGTGACCCGGTGTGCACCCAGGCGGTGGCGGTGGCCGCCCGCGGATCGGCCCAGTCGGCAGCCGGGTCCACCGGGTGCAGCACACCGGCACCTGGGCCGTGGGCCAGGGCCGCGTCGAGTTCGGCCAGCAGCCGCGCCGCCGGCCGGCTGCCGAGGTAGGCATCGGCCGCCGCACGCACGATCTCCCCGTGATCCATCCGCTCCCCGTCCTCCGGTCGCTCCCGTGCCCACCCACCGTGACATTCGGACAAAGCGCATCGGATCACCCGGAACGGATGAGGTGGGGGCATTTCGCCGTGCAGAACCCTGGTTTTCCGTCACGATGGACCTGACCAAGGGGGCTGGGATGAACACGCGCGCGTTCCGGGGGATGCTCTGCACCACCGCACTGGTGACGGCACTGGCCGGGTGCGGGAGCGACAGCGACGGCGATGAGGCGGCCGCCTGTGCGGCGCAATCCGACCTGCGATTCTCGGTGCAGGAACTGGACGCCACCCTGACCCCTGACGCGACAATCGATCAGATCCGTTCCGCCCGCGACCAGGTGGCACAGGCGCGCGACGCCCTCGCCTCGGATCTGGCCTGCGACTGAGCTGCCGCAGAGCCGGGAGGGGGACGATGACGCAGACCCGACGGGTGGGCCTGACACCGGTGGGCAAGATCTCGGTGCCCGCGCCCGGTCCGGACCATCTGGCCCGGCCCCGGTGCACCGAGGCGATGGACCAGGCGGTCCGGGACCGGCGGCTGGTGCTGGTCGCCGCGCCGGCCGGGTATGGCAAGACCTCCCTGCTCGCCGAGTGGGCGACGGGCACCGGGTCGCCGGTGGCGTGGCTCTCGCTCGATCCGCTGGACGATTCGCCGGCCCGGCTGGTCCGGGTGCTGACCGACGCGGTGCTTGCCGCGCTGCCCGATGCGCCCGATGACCCGGTCCCGGCGACCGCGGGGCTGGCCCCCCGGGTCGACGCCCTGATCGGCCTGCTGGACGGGGCGGGGCGGCCGCCGGTGATCGTGCTGGACGACGTGCACCACCTGTCGGCGCCCACCGGCCGGGCCGTGCTCACCCCGCTGATGCAGTACGCCCCGACCCGGTTCGTGCTCGCCGGGCGGCACGACGTCGCCATCCCGGTGCAGCGACTGCGGATCGCCGGGGAGCTGGCCGAGATCCGGATGGGCACCCTGGCCTTCACCCAGGACGAGGTGCACCGGCTCGGCCGGTCGCTGGGGTCGCCGCGGCACCCGGGCGGCGCACACGAGCTGTGGTCGCTGACCGGCGGGTGGCCGGTGGCGGTGCGAGTGGCGCTGGCCGCCGGAGTGCCGGACGGCGACGACCCGCTGGGGATGCGCGACCGGGACATCCCGCTCACCGACTACCTGGTCGAGCAGGTGGTCGGCCAGCTGCCGGACGACCTGGCGCGGTTCTTCCTGACCGCGAGCTTCGCCCCGGCCCTGGACACCGCGATGGCCGAGGCACTGCTGCCCGGCGGGGCCGGGCTGTTGGAGACCTGCTACCGGCGCGGCCTGTTCCTGGTCGCCACCGCCCAGGACGGCGGCGACCCGGCGTACCGCTGGCATTCGCTGGTCGCCGCGCACGCCCGGACCGTGCTCACCCGCCGGGACCCGGGTGCCGCCCAGGCCGCGCACCGGGTGATCGCCGAGCATCTCGCCCGGTCCGACCCGGCGGGCGCGATCCAGCACGCCCTGGATGCCCGATCCCCGGCCCTGGCCGCGTCGGTGCTCGGCGAGCACTGGCCCGATCTGGTGGTGCGCGGGGAGGCCGATCTGATCCGCCGGCTGCGATCCGCCCTGCCCGCGCCGTTCCGGAACAGCCCGGACGTGCTGATCGCCCTGAGCGCGGCCGACGCCATCGGCGGGGAGCCCGGGCCCGGTGAACGCCGGCCGGCCACCGTGGTGGGCCTGGTGCAGACCTTCCTGGCCCGCTGCCGGCCCGGCCCGGAGGAGGCGATCCGGCGCGGCACGGCACTGCTGGCCGAACCCGACCTGGACGAGGGCACCCTCGCCCTGGGGCTGTACCTGCTGGCCCGGGCCGAGCTGCAACGACCCCTGGTGGGCGACGGCCCGGTGCACCGGGTGGCCCGGGCCGCCGAGCTGGCCGCCACCCGGGGCTGGACCGCACTGGAGCTCGCCTGCCGGGCCGAGGAGGCGGTGGCCGCCGCCCAGCATGGCGACTACCTGACGGCCCGCCGCCGCGCCGCCGCGGTGATCGAGCAGGCCGAGGCGCACGGCTGGGCGGCCACCGGCATCGTCGCCGGCGCCCACCTGGCCGCCGGGATGGCGGACTACTGGCAGGACCGGTTGGACACCGCCGCAACCGAACTCACCGCCGCGCTCGACTCGGCCGGCCCGCTGCGGCGCGAGGTCGCCCTGCACGCCGCCGGGGTGCTGGCGGTGGTGGCGATCGCCCAGGCCGACCCGGTGCTGCTGGACCGGGCGGTGGCGGCGCTGGCCGAGCAGCACCGCGACGACACCCGGCTGCCCGGTCACGCCGCGGCGCTGCGCGCGGTGGTCGAGGCGTTCCGGCTGGACTCCCAGCAGCGCCCGGCCGACGCGCTGGCCGTCGTCGAACCGTGGCTGGCCCGGATGGACCCCTCGCTGTACGCCTGGCGCGGGGACGCGCTGCGCCGCACCGGCGACCTGCCGGGGGCGTGGCGCTCGCTGGACGAGGCTCGGCGTACCGCGCAGACCTGGCCCAGGCTGGTCCGGCACCGGATCGAGGTCGCCGTACAGGCCACCGAGGCGCTGCTGCACCGGGATCCCCAGGCCGCCCACCAGGCACTGGAGCGGGCGCTGTCCACCGCCGCGGAGCAGGACCTGATCCGCCCGCTGCGGGACCGCTCCGCCGACCTGCGGCCGCTGCTGTCCGCGCACCTGACCTGGGGCAGCGCGCACGAGGACACCGTGACCCGGCTGCTGCTCGCCGACCAGGCGGACCCGGCGGTCCGGCCCTCGGCCTGGGAGCTGACCCCGCGCGAACGGGACGTGCTGGTCTGCCTGCGGTCCTCGCTGACCACGGAGGAGATCGCGGCGTCGATGTTCCTGTCGATCAACACGATCAAGACCCACATCCGCGCGATCTACCGCAAACTCGGGGTGAGCGGTCGCCGGGAGGCGGTGCGCTCCGGGGTGGAGCGCGGGCTGGTCTGACCGCTCGGTTCAGAGCCCGGTGATCCCGTCGCCGAGCATCTTGGCCCCGATCACCGCCAGCAGCACGGTCATGATCGCCGCGTTGTGCCGGACCATCCAGCCGCGCAGGTCGCCGAGCAGCGCCGCCGCCCGGTCACCGGTGGCCAGGTAGATCACCAGCGGCGCCGCCACCCCGATCGAGGCGATCACCACGAACACCGCCAGCGCCACCACCCGGGCCGTGCCGTCGGTGGTCGCCGAGGCGATCGCCGCGGCGCCGGAGACCACCAGCAGCAGGTTCTTCGGGTTCACCGCGCCGAGCAGCACCGCCAGGCCCAGCGCCTTCACCGGGGTGAAGCCGTCCACCGCGCGCATCCAGCCCGGCGTGGGCGGCTCCGCGTCCCCGCGAGGCCGGCCACGCCAGTTCTTCACGGCGAGCAGCAGGAGGAGGACGCCCAGGACCAGCTTCAGCCAGGCCGCCCAGGCCGGTGGCCCGTCGTCGTCGCCGGCCAGGCCGTCCGCGATCAGCAGCACCAGGGTGCCGAGCACCGCGATGCCGGCCACCCACCCGATCAGGAACGCGGCGGCATTGCTCCGCGCCCTCGGGGTGAGCAGCATCAGCACCACGGCCACGATCGGCATCGGGCTGATCAGGACGCCGACCGCCACCGGCAACGACTGCCCGATCGCCTCGCCCATCGGGTGTCCCCCTCCCGCGTGCTACCGGCTCAGTGGTTCTCGCTCAGCGCCTCGCGCAGCCGCTGCTCCTCCTCGGCGGACAGGTTGGTCTGGATCAGCTCCGCCTCGATCCCCTGCTCCCGCAGCGCGGGCAGCACCCGGTCCGGCACCGCGCCGGAGGTCAGCACGAACAGCGCCGACGTGCCCGGCGTGACCTTGCTGCGCACCGAGGCGATGAAGTCGTCGTCGATGCCGACATCGGTCAGGGCGCCCCCGAGCGCCCCCGCCGCCGCGCCGACCGCCGCACCGAGCAGCGGGATGAAGAACAGCATCCCGAACAGCAGGCCCCAGAACGTGCCGCCCAGTGCCCCGGCCGCGGTGAGGTTGTTGGCCTGCCGGGTCTTCGGCTTCTTCTTGCCCGGCTCCCAGGACACGGTCGCCGCGTCGTGCACCTGGATCAGCTCCTGCTTCTGCAACGCCTCCAGGGCGCTCTCCGCCCGGGTCGCGCCGTCCGGGGTGGTGAACTTCCACACGCTGAGAGTGGCCACGGCCGTCCTCCTCGGTTCGCTGTGCTGTGACCCCGCCAGCCTGACCGCCGGGCGCGCCACCGGCCTCACCCGCCGCGGATGAGCCTGCCCGGCCGATCCGGTTCACCCCCGGCGGGCGAGGACGTCACGGCCGCGCGCGGGGACGCTCACCGGGAGACGACCCCACCAGGAGAGGACCCGTGATGACCTACCAGCCCCAGGACGCGAGTCCGGCCACCCGCGCGGTGCTCGCCGCCGCCCGCGACCGCTACCCGTGGGACGACACCGCGGACTACACCGACGCCCTGCGCGGCAAGATCGCCGACATCCCCGGCGGGCGGGTGCCCACCGACGACGGCCACACCAGCCTGGACCTGGGCGACTTCGCCTTCCTCGGCGCGGACGGGGACCCGGCGCCGGACACCGTGGACGCCAGCCTGTGGCGGCAGTCCCAGCTGATGCGGCACGCCGGCCTGTTCCGGGTGACCGACCGGATCCACCAGGTCCGCAACACCGACATCGCCGACGTCACCTTCGTCGAGGGGGACGACGGGGTCATCGTGATCGACTGCGCCGCCGCGGTGGAGGCCTCCCGGCAGGCGCTGGCCCTGTACCGCGAGCACGTCAGCGACAAGCCGGTGGTGGCGGTGATCTACACCCACACCCACGTCGACCACTACGGCGGGGTCAAGGGAATCGTCGACCCGGCGGACGTCGCCGCCGGCAGGGTGCCGATCATCGCCCCGGGCCGGATCGAGAGCTTCGACGCCCTGGCCATCGGGGAGAACGTGATCGCCGGGAACGCGATGTCCCGCCGCGGGCTGTACGCCTTCAACAGCCTGCTGGACCGCGGCCCGCGCCAGGGGGTGTCCGCCGGGATCGGGATCGCCACCTCCGGCCCGGCGACGGTGTCCTACCTGTCCCCCACCGACTCGATCACCGCCACCGGGCAGAGCCGGCGGATCGCCGGGCTGACCTTCGAGTTCCTGTATGCCCCGGACACCGAGGCGCCGGAGGAGATGCACATCTGGATCCCGGAACTCAAGGCCCTGACCTGCGCGGAGAACGCCAACCACTCGCTGCACAACATCCAGACCCTGCGCGGCGCCCGGACCCGGGACGCCCGCAACTTCGCCCGGTACCTGGACGAGACCCTGGTCCGCTGGGGCGATCAGGTCGAGGTGCACTTCGGTCCGCACACCTGGCCGGTGTGGGGCAACGCCGCGGTGGTCGACTTCCTGGAGTCGCAGCGGGACACCTACCAGTACCTGCACGACCAGGCGCTGCGGCTGGCCAACAAGGGCTACACCCCGCTGGAGGCGGCCGAGGTGATCGAGCTGCCGCCCTCGCTCGGCCGGCGCTGGTTCAACCGCGGCTACCACGGCACCGTGCACCACGACGTGCGGGCGGTGTTCACCAAGGAACTCGGGATGTGGGACGGCGACCCGGTGTCGCTGCACCCGCACCCGCCGGTGGAGTCGGCCACCCGCTGGGTGCGGGCCTTCGGCGCCGACGCGCTGGTCGCCGAGGGCCGCCGCGCGATCGAGGCCGGCGACTACCGGTGGGCGGTCGAGGTGCTGCACACCGTGGTCTTCGCCGACCCGGACCACACCGAGGCCCGGCAGTTGCAGGCCGACGCCTACGAGCAGATGGGCTACCAGGCCGAGGGCCCGCAGTGGCGCGGGATCTTCCTCACCGCCGCCCGGGAACTGCGCGAGGGGATCATCCCGGCCCGGTTCGCCACCGCCAGCCCGGACTCCATCGCCGCGATGCCGGTGAGCATCCTGTTCGACTTCGCCGCCGTGCACCTGATCGGCGACCGCGCGGCCGATCTGGACCTGCGCTTCGACGTGGAGTTCACCGATCTGGGCACCACTTGGACCTGCTGGATCGGCAACGGGGTGCTGCACGCCCGGGAGGGTGGCACCGGCGCGCCGCTGACCATCCGCGGGCCGAAGCCGGCGCTCGCGGCCGTGCTCACCGCGCCCGAGCACACCGCCGCCCTGGTCCAAGCCGGGCAGATGGTGCTGGACGGCGACCGCGGGGTCCTGGACGCCTACCACGCGGTGGTGGACAGCTTCGACCCGGACTTCCCGATCGTGACGCCCTAGCTGGTGCCGCGCTCCACCAGCGTGGTGGGCAGGGTGATCCGGGCTGGTTCGGCGCCCTCGACCACCTCCAGCAGCAGGCGGACCATCTCGGTCGCGATGCGTTCGAGTGGTTGGCGGATGGTGGTCAGGGGTGGGTCGAGGGTGGCGGCCAGCCCGGAGTCGTCGAACCCGCCGACCGCGACGTCCCCGGGCACGGTGCGTCCGGCCTCACGCAGGGCGACCAGGGCCCCGGCGGCCATCAGGTCCGAGGCCACGAACACCGCGTCCAGCTCCGGGCGGCGGTCCAGCAGGGCGGCCATCGCGCGCTGACCGCCGGCGCGGGTGTAGTCGCCGTGTTCGACCAGCGACTGGTCGAAGTCGGGGCCCAGGGCGTCGCGGTAGCCGGCCAGTCGGCGTAGACCGCCGGGGGTGTCCTGCGGCCCGGTGATGGTCGCGATCTGTCGCCGGCCGCGGGCGCGCAGGTGCTCGGTCATGGTGCGGGCCCCGCCGTGGTCGTCGGCGCACACCCAGCCGATCCGGTCCTCGAAGCCGAGGGGCTCACCACAGGCAATGGTGGGCACGCCCTGGCGCAGCAGGTCGCCAACCACGGGGTTGTCGCGGTGGGAGGAGATCAGCAGCACCCCGTCGACGTGTCCGGCCGCGACGTAGTCGGTGATCCGGCGGCGCTCGGCCGGGGCGCCGGCGACCATCAGCAGCAGCGGCATCTCCCGGGCCGACAGCGCCTCGGCGGCGGCGCGCAGCAGGATGGAGAACGTCGGGTCCTCGAACAGCAGGTGCTGGGGTTCGGTCAGCAGGAACGCCACCGAGTTCGACCGGCCGGTGACCAGACTGCGCGCGTGCTGGTTGGCCGAGTACCCGGTGGTCCGGATCGCCTCGCGCACCGCCTGCTCGGCCTCCGGGGACACCCAGTGCCCGCCATTGAGCACCCGGGACACCGTCCCCCGCGACACCCCCGCCACCGCAGCGACATCACGGATGGTCGGGCGACGGCGACCGGTCGAGGACTCCACGGCCCCGACCTTACGGCCAGCGGTCACCGAGGGCGCAGTTCCGGTCGCCGGGATCGCTCCCGGACCACCGTGAACTGCGCCCTCGGCGGAGGGCAGCCCGTCAGGCACGCAGCCTGCGACGCAGCAACACGGCCGTGGCACCCGCGGCGAGCAGCACGGCGATCACGGCGAGCAGCGGCCCGGGGCGGGCGCCGGTGACGGCCAGCCCACCCGGGTCGAGCACGGTGATCGGCGCCTGGGCCAGCAGGGTCCCGCTGGCGTCCCGGACCTGCACGTGGTGCTGCCCCGGGTCGAGGGCGGGCACGGTCACGGTGACCACCCCGGCCCCGTCCACCAGGCCGACGCTCGCCAGGCGCTGGTACACCGACGCGATCCCGACCTCCGCCTCGGTCCCGGGCACCCCGGCCAGGGTCACGGTCACCCGGTCACCGGGCCGCACGGTACCGGCGGACAGCATGACGGTGGCGGCGGTGTCCCCCAGGTCCGGACCCGGCTCCGGTTCGGGCTCCGGGTCGGGCTCCGGCGAAGGCTCCGGCGTGACCGGGACCAGCCCGCCCAGCGCTCCGGTCAACTGGGCGACCGCCCCGTCCACCGCGGCCTGGCCCGGCGCGGGGGCGGCCAGCACGAACCGCGCCCGCTCGGCCGCGGCGTCCAGCGCCGCCAGCGACTCGGGCGTGTACCCGGCGCGTTGCACCGCCTCGGCCCGGTCCAGCAGGGCCTGCAGCGGCGCGGTGTCCCCGGCGACCGTGGTGGGCACCGCGACCAGCTCGATCTCGTCCAGCGTGCCCCAGGCTCCGGCACTGAGCTGGAAGGAGGCCGAGACCACCACCACCCCGTCGGCGGCCACGGTCAGCGGTTCGGTCTGCGGGTGCTGCCAGTTGGCGTAGCCGCTGAGCCGGAAGTCCGCCGACACCGAGGAGATCCCGGAGCTGGCCGTGATCCGGGTGACGTCGCCGGGACCCGAGTCGCCGCCCTGCACCCGGGCGGACAGCCGGTACTGGCCGGCGGGCACTCCGGTGACGGTCTGCTCGACGGTGAAGGTGTAGGCGGTGGCCGACCAGAAGTGCGTCGAGCGGCTACCCGCGTAGGGGTCGTCGGTGGCGCTGATCGTGTACCCGGTGCCGGTGCCGGTCCACGGCGCGACCCCGTCCTCGAATCCGGGGTTGACCACCAGGTTGCGGCCCTCGCCGGCATCGGCCAGCACGGTCACGGTGGCGGTGGTGGCGTGCCCGCCGGAGGTCACCCCGGACACCCGGTAGGTCCCGGCGCCCTGGATCCAGGCGGTGTCGCCCTGCCAGGTGACCGGCTGGTCCTCGGTGGTGCCGTCGTTGTAGCTGACCCGCACGGTGGCGGGCAGCGTGATCGGGTCGCCGTCCACCACGGTCAGGGTGGGGTTGGCCACCGCATCGACCTGGCGCGGGGCGACCGAGCCGGTGACCGCGTACTGGTAGACCCGCAGGGACTCCAGCGGGGTGCCGTAGTGGGCGAACAGCGCCTGGTTGTCCCAGCCGGAGCCGCCGTAGTCGTCCGCCGGCACCCCGCCCAGCTCACCGTCCGGGTCGTAGAACTCCTGCGCCGCCGGGCTGGCCCAGCCGGAGCCGTCCCGGTCCCACAGCACCCGGTTGGCCTCCACCTGGTCCGCCGGGCCGACCGGCAGCCAGGCCGGCTCCCAGTAGAACGTGCCCAGCCCGCGTCCGCCGGAGACATTCGCCACCGCCTGCATCACGTCCCGGACCGCCAGCGCCTGGCCCTGGACGGTCGCCGGGTACTGGGTCGGCTCGGTGCTGATCACGTTCGGGTACCCGTCGCCGTCCTCCAGGGTGTACGCCCAGGAGGTCTCGGCCACCGCCACGTCCTTGTCGTAGGTGGTCGCGACCTGGTCCAGCACCGCGGTGAGGTTCTCCGGGGTGCCGTGCCAGAACGGGTAGTAGCTGGACAGGAAGACGTCGTAGTCCACCCCGCCGTCCTCCAGCGCCTGCGCGGCCGCGGCGTACTGGCCGGAGCGTTCCGGGTTGGTGAAGTGCACCGCGACCTTGACCTGGCTGCCCAGCGTCTCGCGGACCGCGGTGGACCCGGCCTGGAACAGCTGCACGGTGTTCGCCCAGCCGGTGGTCCCGGCGATCTCCCCGCCGGTGGTCTCGTTGCCGATCTGCACCATGCCGACATCCACCCCGGCGTCCGCCATCGACTGCAGGGTGTCGGCGGTGTAGTCGTGCAGCGCGGTGATCCGGCCCGCCAGGTCCAGCCCGCGCCACGCCTTCGGCGCCTGCTGCTGGCCCGGGTGTGCCCAGAAGTCGGAGTAGTGGAAGTCCACCAGCACCCGCAGGCCCGCCGCGGTCGCCCGGCGGCCGATCTCCACCGCACGCTCCGCGTCGACGTTGCCGCCGCCGTAGCCCTGGCCGCCCGCGGTGAACGGGTCGTTCCAGACCCGGATCCGGGCCCAGTTCACCCCGTGGTCGGCCAGCACCTCGAACAGGTCGGCGGGCCGGCCGTCGTCATCGCGGAACACCACCCCGGAGTCCTCCAGGGACAGCACGGTGGACACGTCCACTCCGTTGATCCAGTCGGCGCCCATCCCCTCGACCCGGGGCACGGTGATCCCGGCCTGCACCGGGCCGTCGGCCGCCTGTGCCGTCATGGTGGTCCCCCCGAGCGCCAGCGCCGCCGCCAGTGCGCCGGCCATCAGTCGTGACCTCGTCGTCATCGACCTTCCCTTCCGTGTGTCAGCCCTTCACCGATCCCGCCGACAGGCCGCCGACGATGTACCGCTGCAATGACAGGAACAGCGCCAGCACCGGGATGGACCCGATCACCGCACCGGCGGCGAACAGTCCCCAGCGCGAGGTCAGCTGGTTGGAGACCCACTGGTACATGCCGACCGCCAGGGTCCAGTTCTCCTCGGAGGTCAGCACGATCCGGGCCAGGATGAAGTCGCCGAACGCGCTGATGAACGCCAGCAGCGCCACCACCGCGAGGATCGGCGTGACCAGCGGCATGATCAGCCGCCAGTAGATCTGCGCGTGGGTGGCGCCGTCGATGGTGGCGGCCTCGTCGATCTCCCGCGGCACCGAGTTGAAGAAGCCGTACATCAGGAAGGTGTTCGCCCCCAGCGCCCCGCCCAGGTAGACACAGATCAGCGCGATCCGGGAGTTCACCCCGAGCGCCGGGATCACGTTGCCGAGCGCGATCAGCAGCAGGAACACCGCCACGAAGGCCACGGTCTGCGGGAACATCTGGATGATCAGCAGCGTGGTCAGCGAGGTCCGCCGGCCACGGAACCGGAACCGGCTGAAGGCGTAGGCCGCCGCCGCGCCCATCAGCACCGCACCGACCGAGGCCGCCCCGCCGATCACCAGGGTGTTGGTCACCCAGGTCCAGAACATCGTGTCGCCGAGCGCGCTGAAGTTGTCCAGGCCGACCGAGCTGAACAGCCGGCTGGACCCGGCCAGCGACCCCCGCGGGTCCAGGGCGGCGGACAGCGCGTAGACCAGCGGGAACACCGCGTAGAACACGATCACCACGCCGACCGGGTACTTCCAGCCGACCTCGGACCACCAGCGTCGGGTGCCCATCACATCTCCTCCAGCTTGCGGGTGCGGCGGAACGCCAGTGCGGAGATCACGCCGATCACGACGAAGACGACGATCGACAGCGCGCTCGCCAGGCCGTAGTCCGCCCGGCCGCCGGAGACCCCGGAGATCTGGTAGATCGCGCTGATCAGGATGTCGGTGGAGCCCATCGGGGTGCTGGACCCGGGGAAGGCCGGGCCGCCGCCGGTGAGCATGTAGATGATCGTGAAGTTGTTGAAGTTGAAGGCGAAGGAGGCGATCGCCAGCGGCGCGGTGGACACCAGCAGCATCGGCAGCGTGATCGACCGGAACTGCCGCCACCGCCCGGCGCCGTCCACCCGGGCCGCCTCGATCACGTCACCGGGCAGCGCCTGCAACGCGCCGGTGGTGACCAGGAACCAGTACGGGTAGCTCAGCCACAGGTTCACCCAGAGGATCGCCAGCTTCGCCAGCCACG
The DNA here is from genome assembly GCF_012396125.1 of Cellulomonas denverensis. GTDB lineage: Bacteria > Actinomycetota > Actinomycetes > Actinomycetales > Cellulomonadaceae > Cellulomonas > Cellulomonas denverensis. The sequence goes on from NZ_JAAXOX010000002.1 coordinate 248,679, forward strand.
GGTCGCTCAGCCAGCCGATGTCCGCCCCGAGGAAGAACCACTCGTTGATCACGCCGAACTCCGAGTTCAGCATCCCCCGCCACAGCAGCGCGGACATGAACGCCGGGAAGGCGTAGGGCAGGATCATCAGCGTCCGCAGCAGCTTGCGGCCGCGCACCCGCGGGTCGTTGTAGATCAGCGCGAACAACAGCCCCAGGCCGAAGCTGGTCAGCACGGTCAGGATCGCGAAGGCGAAGGTCCAGGCGGTGACCTTGAGCAGCGGCCCGGCGTAGCTCGCGTCGGTGAACGCCCGGACGAAGTTGTCGAAGCCGACGTTCACGTACCAGCCCGCCGCCAGCCGGTCGCCGTCCGGGCTGACGAAGCTGCCGCGGTCGTCCGGGCTGTACACCACGCCGGTCTCGGTGTTGGTGATGGTCTGCGCGGCGTCGTCCCAGACCAGCCGGGAGGTGTAGACCGCGCCGGTGGAGCCCTCGCGGGTGCGCAGCGAACCGTCCTCGGCGTCGTCCGAGATCGGCACCCGCAGCTCCACCACCCGCTGTTGCAGGTCGGTGTCGGTGAACAGCTCGGCCCGGGGCACCACCTCCCAGCCCGGAACGGTCGCCGGCGCCCCGTTGTCGCCGACGGTCGCGCCACCCACCGCGGTCAACGGGTCCTCGGTGGTGCCGACCAGCACCTCGTCCCCGTCGGTGATCGCGAAGCCGAGCTCGTCGCCGGCCCGCACCACCGACAGCGGGTACTGCGGGGAGTCCTGCACCGGGCGCTCGTCCTGGATCAGGGCCGCGTTCACCGCCTGCTGCATGCTGCCCAGGTGCCCGGTGCCGTAGTTCGTGAAGGCGACGTACCCGGTGTAGAGCAGGGTGAACATCTGGAACACCGCCAGGAACACCAGGCCCGGGAACAGGTACTTCAGCGGCACCGCGCGCTTGCTGAAGTACACCCAGTCCGCGATCAGCAGCCCGGCGACCAGCACGCCCAGGATCACCCAGGCACCGGCGCGCTGGGCGGACAGGATCGCGGTGATGCCGGCCGCGTTCACCAGCATCATCAGCAGCAGCTTCGCCACGAACCCGGCGCCGATCCCGCGCCAGGACCGGGCGTGGGACTCGGGGGTCTCGGGTGGGGCGTCGGGGTCGGCGGTGCGCAGGCCGCTGGACATGGGGATCTCCTCGGGAGGGCGGGGAACGGCCGATCGGGACGGGGTGCGGGCACACCCCGCCCCGGGTGGATCAGCCGCCGATGGCGGACTCGATGCTGGACACCGTCGACGTCCAGGTGGACGCCGGGTCCTCACCCTTGATCAGGGCGATCTGCGCGGCGTTCCAGTAGTCCCAGACCGCGCCCATCTCCGGGATGTTCGGCATCGGCACGCCGTTCTGGGCGGAGGCGATGAACCCGGCGATGATCGGGTCGTCCGCCACCTCCTCGGCCACGGCGGTCAGCGCCGGGATCCGCGGGTCGGCGTCGTAGAGCGCCTGCTGTGCCTCCGGGGTGGCCACGTAGTTGGCCAGGAACTCGTTGGCCAGCAGCGCATTCTTGGACTGCGCGGACAGGTAGAAGCCCTGCACCCCGACGAAGGGCGAGGCGGTCTCGCCACCGGCGGACGGGATCGGGTTGACCGCGACCTCGATCCCGGCGTCCTGGTAGGTCGGGATGGTCCACGGGCCCTGCACGATGAACGGCGACTGCCCGGTGGCGAACAGCTCGTTGCCGATGTCGTAGTCCACCGTGTCGGTGAAGTAGCCGGTGCCGGCCGAGCCGTTGTCGTGGATCCACTGGGCGTAGGCCTGGCCGCCCTCGCCGCCCATGCCGACCTCGCTGGTGTACGAGCCGTCCTCGTCCTGCACGAACACCGGCGCACCGAAGGAGGTCTGGAAGGCGTACGAGGTGTACATGTCACCCTCGGCGCCGTTGGTGTAGAGGATGAACGGCCGGTCGCCGAACCCGGCATCGGTGGCCATCTGGATCATCTCGTCCCAGGTGGCCGGTGCGGTGTCGCCGACCAGGTCCACGTTCTGGATCAGCGCGACCGCCTCCTGCGCGTAGGGCAGGGCGTAGAGCTGGCCGTCGTAGGTGAACGCGTCCAGGGTCACCGACTCGAAGTCGGCCGCCCGGTCGCCCAGATCCAGGGTGTCGACCACCCCGGACTCGACGAACTCGCCCAGCCAGTCGTGCGCGCCGACGGTGATGTCCGGGCCCTCCCCGGTGGGGACCTGGGACAGGAAGTCGGCCCGCAGGTCCTCGAAGTTCTTCTGCACGATGGTGACCGTGGCGCCGGTGTCCGCCTCGAAGTCGGCGGCCGCGTTCTTGATCGCCTCGGCGCGCTCGGCGTCCGACCAGATCACCAGTTCGGCGCCCGAGCCGTCCGACCCGCCGCCGGTGGTGGTGGACTCGGCGGACGGGGTGTCGCCACCACCGCCGCAGGCCGCCAGGAGTGCCATCGTCGCCGCGGCGGCGATGCCCACTGCGAGGTTCTTGCGCATCTGCTGTCCTTCCGACAGGGGTCGCCGGCGCTCCGTCGCGCCACGGCCGACCCGTGGGTGGTGCGGGACGTCCTCGTCCCGCGGCACTGCTGGGCAGGTGGGTCAGCGATCACCCCCCGACGGGGTGCGGAAGACCGCCACCCCACCCGCGCCGATCCGGTACGAGCCGCCGGTCTCCTCGCCGGAGAGCAGCTCGGTGCCGGTGACGTCCAACTGCACGCCGGTGTCCCGGTGGTTGACCGCCACCAGGTAGTCGTGGTCCGTCCCGTGCCGGGTGACCAGCTCCAGCCCTTCGGGCTGCCCGGGCGGGGTGATCCCGGCGTCGGCGTAGACCGCGGCCAGCACCGGCGCCAGGGCATCCACCCCGAGTCGGGTGCTGACGTACCAGCCGGTGCCCTCGCCGTGCCGGTGCCGGGTGATCGCCGCCATCCCGTCCGCCGGGCCACCGCGGTAGACCCCACGGACCTCCGCGCCGGCCAGGCTCAGGTGCTCGGCCCAGGTGTCGGTGGCCAGCGCGGTGCCGTCCAGGTCCACCGTCACCTGATCGGCGGCCCGCACCGGCAGGAACTCCTCGGTGCTGGTGCCCAGCACCTCGCGCAGCGGGGCGCCGAAGCCGCCGGGGTGCACCGCCTCGTGCTCGTCCACCACCGCGGCGAAGCAGGACACCAGCAGGGTGCCGCCCTGGGCGACGTAACCGGTCAGGTTCTTGCCGGCCGCCGCGGTGAGCAGGTACGACGCCGGTGCGACCACCAGGGCGTAGCCGGACAGGTCGTCCTCCGGGTGGGCGAAGTCGACGGTCACGCCGTCCCGCCACAGCCGCTCGTAGTAGGTGCGCATCCGCTCCCGGAACCCGAGGTCGTCCGAGGGCCGCCACTGCAGGTCCTGCGCCCACAGCGACTCCCAGTCGTAGAGCACCGCCACCCGGGCCCGGACCCGCGACCCGGCGACCTCCGCCAGCCGGCCCAGCCGGTCGCCCAGGTCGACCACCTCGCGGAACACCCGGGACCCGGTGCCGGCATGCGGCAGCATCGCCGAGTGGAACTTCTCCGCCCCGGAGCGAGAGGCCCGCCACTGGAAGAACAAGATCCCGTCCGCACCACGGCCCAGGTGGGTCAGCGCGTTGCGGTGCATCTCCCCCGGCCGCTTGGCGATGTTGTGCCCCTGCCAGTTCACCGCCGAGGTGGAGTGCTCCATCAGCACCCAGGGCCGGCCCCGGGCGACCGACCGGGTCAGGTCCGCCGACAGCGCCAGCGCGACATGCGCGTCCGGGTCCGGCGACCACAGGTAGTGGTCGTCCGAGACGATGTCGACCTCGCGCGCCCACTTCCACAGATCGGTGTTCCAGGACTGGTGCGCCATGAAGTTGGTGGTGACCGGCTGGGTGGCGTGCGCCCGGATCGCGTCCCGCTCCGCGCGGAAGCAGGCCCGGAGCTGGTGGTCGGTGAACCGGGCGAAGTCCAACTGCTGCGCGGGGTTCGGGGTCGAGGCGGTGGCCACCGGTGCGCCGACGTGCGCCCATTCGCGGTAGGTCTGCCCCCAGAACGCGGTGCCCCAGGCCGCGTTCAGCCCGTCCAGCGAGCCGTAGCGTTCCCGCAACCAGTCCCGGAACGCGGCCACCGACTGCGCCGAGTAGTCCTCGCCCACCGGGGCGCCGTACTCGTTGTGCACGTGCCACATCACCACCGCCGGGTGGTCGGCGTACCGCCGGGCCAGCTCACCGGCGATCCGGGCGGCCGCGGCGCGGTACTCGGCGGAGCTCGGCGAGACCATGCCGCGCGACCCGAAGCCGAGCACGGTGCCGTCCCGGGTCACCACCCGGCTGTCCGGGTAGGTGGCGTAGAACCAGGCGGGCGGCGAGGCGGTCGGGGTGCCGAGGTCGACCGCGATCCCGTTCCGGTGCAGCAGGTCCAGCACGTCGTCCAGCCAGCCGAAGTCGAACTCGCCCTCGCGCGGCTCGAGCAGCCCCCAGGAGAAGATGCCGACGCTGACCAGGTTCACCCCGGCCTCGCGCATCAGCGCCACGTCCTCGTCCCAGACCTGCCGTGGCCACTGCTCGGGGTTGTAGTCGCCGCCGTAGGAGATGCCCGCGGTCGGCCACCCGAAATCGCTCATCCTGTGTCGCTCCCTTGCGATGCTGTGCACGGTCACAGTAGGCAGAAGGGCGTACCTGGTGGGAAGTGGTGGGTTGTGTTCGTTATCCGACTGTGACCGTGCACGGGGCAGGGAGCTAGTGCATCGGCTCCGTGGTCAGCTCCACGCTCGCCCAGACGTCGAAGGGCAGCTCCCGGATGCGTGCGACCACCGCCCGGCGCACCGCGTCCTCCTCGTCCACCGTCCAGTCCCCCGGCCGCACGACGAAGTCGACCTCCACGTACAGCCGCCGGCCGAGTTTGGTTGCCCGCACCGCCGGGTCGGGCAGCGCCAGGCCGAGCTCCTGGCGCGCCGCGGCGATCGCCCGGTCCACCTCGGTGGCCACCGGCACCGGCGGCACCCCCTCCAGCAGCTCGTGCATCCCCTCCCGGATCAGCCGGACCGGCATCGGGGTGATCATCGCCACCACCAGCAACAGCAGCACCGGATCGACATACCCGGCCGCCGCGTCGTGCCCGGTACGGCCCAGCACCAGCCCGGCCAGGCCACCGGCGACCACCGCGGCACTGATCCCGGCACCGGCCCGCCAGGACACCACCTCGGCGTCGACCAGGGCGGAGGACGGCGCCCGGACCCGCAGCCAGCGTGCGACCAGGGCGCTGAGCACCGCCGCCACCGCCCCGTAGATCACCAGCCACAGCGGGTCGGTGTCGGTGCCGCCGCCGGCCAAGGAGCCGATCGCATCCGCCACCGCGTAGACCAGGGTGGCGATCAGCGCCGCGCCCTGCATCGCCACCGCCAGCGGGGTCGCCGCATGCCGGCCGAACGGGTACTGCTGGTCCGGCGACCGGGCGGCGGCGCGGGAGGCCAGCGCGAACACCCCGACCAGGGCGATCCCGGCCAGGGTGTACATCCCGTCGAACAGGATCACCGCCGAGCCCAGCACCGCCCCGGCCAGCAGGGCCACCAGGCCGAGCACGGCCGAGGACAGCGCGGAGATGGTCAGGGCGACCCGTTCCCGTCGCAGCTCGGCCGCGGGTCCGGGCGTGGTCGGATCGGGCATCGGGCACCTCCGCCGGTCGCGATCAGGTCCCCGACCGTACCCGGCGCAGCCCGGCTCGTCCCGAGGTCAGCGCGCCAGCACCGCCAGCCATTCGCCGCCGGGGGCGTACGGCTCCCCGGTCAGTGCTCCCCAGGTTTCCGCCACCCGGAAACCCGCCGCCGCCAGCACCGAAGTCAGCCGCTCGGGGGTGTAGTCCTGGAACCACATCCGGTACACCCGCGCCCCGTCCGCGGCGACCACCACGTACTGCTCGCACAGCAGGTCGTCGTCGAACCGGTGCTGGGCGGTCAGCACCAGGTGCTCGTCCGGCCGCCACAGCCCGCCGTGGGCCAGCTCCCAGCCGGGCGACTGCGGCGGATGGGCCGCCGGGGTCGTCACGTCGAAGACCAGCGCACCGCCGGGCACCAGCGCGCGCCGGGCGGCGGCCAGCAGCCGGTCCCGGGTCGCGTCGTCCAGCGTCGACAGTTCGCCGAAGGACTGGATCACCAGGTCGAACTCGCCGTCGAAGTCCAACTCCCGGAAGTCGCGCAGCAGGTACCGGATCTCCAGCCCGGCCTCGGCCGCCGCCCGCCGGGCGTGCTCCAGCGACCCGGCGCTGATGTCCACCCCGGTGACCGCCGCACCCGCCGCAGCCATCCGCCCGGCCAGCAGCCCCGGACCGCAGCCGAGGTCCAGCACCCGGGTGCCCGGGCCGAGCAGCCCGCGCCCGGCCAGGTGCGCCACGGTCGCGTCCAGCGTCGCCGGCCGGCGGGAGGCGAGGTCGACCTCCGGGTCCAGGTGGGTGGCCAGCAGCGTGCGGGCGATCACCGGGTCGTCCCAGAACGGCTCCCCGGGCTCGAACCGGGCCGGCCGGGCGACCAGCCGCAGCAGATCGGTCACCGGTCCCGCGCGATCAGCGCGAACACGCCCCAGCCGAGGTACTCCCGCTGGTACCGGGCGTACCGCGCGGGCTCGGTGGCGAGGGTCTCGCGCAGCTGCGGCGCCAGCTCGTCCTGCGGGTTCTGGTCCAGCCAGCGCCGGATCGCCAGCCACTGCGGGGCCATGTACCGGTCCCAGCTGTCCTGATCGGCCAGCATCATCTCCACCGTGTCGAAGCCCAGCTCGTCGAACTCCTCCAGCAGTCCCGGCAGGGTGCGGAAGTCGTCGGCCGAGGTCGCCCCGCAGGCCTCGGCGGTCGCCTGGTCCTCCGGCACCCGGGTCCAGAACGGCTCGCCGATCAGCAGCATCCCGCCCGGCCGCACACTGCGGGACAGCAGCTCGATCGTCCCGGCGACGCCGCCGCCGATCCAGGTCGCGCCGACGCAGGACGCCACATCCACCGGCTGCTCCGCGACGTACCCGGCGGCATCCGCGGCGACGAACCGCACCCGGTCGGCCACCCCCAGCTCGGCCGCCCGCGCGGTCGCCTGGTCCACCCACCCGGCGTTCAGGTCGACCCCGGTGCCCTCGATCGCGTGGTCCCGGGCCCAGCTGCACAGCATCTCCCCCGAGCCGCTGGCCAGGTCCAGCACCGTGCTGCCCGGCGTGAACTGCAACGCCCGGCCGAGGGTGGCCAGCTTGTCGGCGGTGATCGGGTTGTGGATGCGCAGCGTGCTCTCACGGATGCTGAAGACGCGGAGGAAGTCCACGGGTGGTGCTCCTGACTGATCGAGGGGATGCGGCCATCGTCGCGACGTCCGGTCCCCCGGCGCCACGGATTTACGCCACCACCACGGTCCCGCCCCGGGGCAACCCGTCCCGGAAAACGATCGGCAACCCACGGCCGTGCTCCGGGTCGAACCGGTCCATCGCCTGCAGGTGCAGGTGCGGCTCGGTGCTGTTTCCCGAGTTCCCGCACGCACCCAGGACCTCCCCCACCCGCACCGTCCGGCCCGCGCTCACCGTGATCGAGCCGCGTCGCAGATGGCACAGCACCACCACCCCTGCCCCGCCGTCGATCACCACGTGGTTGCCCGCCACCGCCCGCCAGCCCTCGGCCACCCGCCCGCGCTGACCCAGGGCGTACCCGACCGACGGCAGCCCCCGGCGCGCGGCATGGTCCGGCACCCCGTCGTGTACCGCCAGCACCCGGCCGCCGACCGGCGCCAGCACCGGACGGCCGAACCCGGTGAACGCCTCCGGAACCTCCGGCCGCAGCCAGGACCGCCAGGTCATCGGCGCCGACCGTCCGTCCGCGGCCACCGGCACGAAGTCGATCGCGTACCCGCTGCCGAACCGGGTCGTGCCGTGGCTGGGCACCCGGTCCGCGGGACTGTTCCGCACCGCCCAGCGGCCGGTGAACGGGTAGGCGAGGGCGATCATCCGCCTCACATCGGCTTCAGGTTCTGGTCCAACCGGTCCAGGATCCGTTCCAGCCGCCGCGCCCGGGTCTGCTCGGTCTTCGCGTCGAAGTACAGCCGGGCATAGGTCCGCCGGACCGACGGCGACATGCCCGACCAGTGGGTGTGCGCCGGTTCGTGCCCGCGGATCAGCGCGTCCAGCTCGGCACCCTGCTCGTCGCTGGGCGGCGGGGTGGCCGTGGTGTCCCAGCAGCCGTCCGCCCGGGCCGCCGCGACCGCGTCCAGACCCGCCTGGGCGACCACCCCGCGGGCGATCAGCTGCTCGACCAGCGTGCGGTTCCGGGCCGACCACCGGCTGCCGCGGCGGCGCGGGGCGAAGTACTTCCGGTAGGCCAGATCGTCGACCCGGCGCATCTGGCCGTCGATCCAGCCCTGGCACAGCGCCTCCTCCAGGGCCTCGGCGGCACTGACGGTCCGCGGACCGCCGGGCTTGCCGATCACCAGCCAGACCCCGTCCGCCGTGGGCCCCTGCTCGGCCAGCCAGCTGCGCAGGGCGGTGCGATCGGGGAACACGAGCCCGTGCTCGAGGTACGACGGTGCGGTCACGGCGGCCTCCTTGTGCGTCCGGTCGAGCATCGCAGGTCCCGCCGACCACCCATCGACCCGCCCGACGCCCCGTGGTCAGCCGCGGGCGAGGGCCGGGGCGTCCAGGTAGTCGGTGAAGCCGAGCAGGTTGCCCCACGGGTCGGCGATCTCCACCACCCAGCCGGTGCCGATCTGGTGCGGCGGTGCGCTCAGCTCCACGCCGGCTGCTGCGAGGTGCTCGGCGGCGGCGCGCGCGTCGGGCACCTCGAACCAGAGCTTGTGCCCACCCGGTCGCGGGCTCTCCACCACGCCCACGCCGAGCCCCGGGGTCTCCGACCCGATCCGGAACAGCACGGTGCCCATCGCGTCGAACCGCCGGTGCACCGGCAGCCCGACGGTGTCGCGGTAGAACTCCACCGCCCGGTCCAGGTCGCCCACCTCGAGGAACACGTTGTCGATGCCGAGGACGTCCATCTCAGCTCCCGTCGCGCGGGTCGGCCAGCGTGGCCGCGTCGAACCGGATGCCGGCGAACTCGACGTCGCAGCCGGGCCCGGTCGGGGACTGCACCTCGAACCCCAGCCGGGGCGTGCCGGGCGCGTCCAGGGCGAACAGCCGGACCAGCTGCCAGACCTCGCCGTCCTGCGAGGCGTGAAAGGTGTACACCCCGCCGATCCGGGACACCCGGAGCCAGGTGGTGCGGGAGTCGACGGCGAAGGCGTTGGCGTCGTCGGAGACCGTGCGGTTGACCACCGTGACGATGGTCGGCTGCCCGCTCGGGGAGTGTTCGAAGCAGAGCTTGGCCCAGTGCGCGTCGTCGATCCACAGCAGGAGCACCCCGGCGTCGAAATCGGTGCCGAAGCCGACCGTGACCCGGCAGCGCAGCTGGAAGTCCCCGGCGGGCAGCACGCCGAGCAGGCGGTCGGCGTTCAGCGTGGGGGTGCCGCTCGCGGGGTCGGTGAAGATGTCGGTCCGCGGTCCGGCGGTGGCGCTCAGCCCGTCGTCGTCGTGCACCTGCCAGACCGCATCACCGTGTGGCTCCAGCGGGTGCGGCAGCGCGGGCAGGATGATCTCGGTCACGGGGGGTCCTCTCTACAAGCGGGTGACGATCCGTTCCCGGGCGAACCGCCGGACGACCACCAGGAACGCGACGACGTCGACGACGACCAGCACCGCGCACCCGGCCAGCGCGACCGGGACGTCGAACAGCGTCAGGCCGGTCGCCTGGCTCACCACGAGCGCGAGGATCGGCAGGACGACCACCATCGCCGTCCCCTGTGCGCCCTGCATCGTGCTCGAACGACCGGAGACCGCCACGATCAGGCTGGTCGCCAGGAACCCGATCAGCGGCACCAGGCCGAGGATCAGGACCACCCAGGTCCAGGTGGGAAAGAACATACCGCCGATGGTCCCGGCGCCGAGGGCGTTCACGATCACGGTGTAGACCACGAAGGCCGCCCAGGTCAGCCCCACCGCGGGCAGCACCGAGCCGAGCACCTTGGCCAGCACCAGCTCCCGGTTGGTCAGCGGGGTGTAGAGCAGCCCCTCGATGGTGTGCCGCTCCTTCTCCCCGACCAGGCTGGAGCTGGCGGTGATGCTGGCGGCCATCACCGGGATCAGCAGGAACAGCGGGGCCATGAAGTAGACCACCACCGCGTACAGCACGGTCTGTTCGTCGCTGAACCCGGCCGGCACGATCCCGGCGGGCAGGTTGTCCAGGAAGCTCTGCATCCCGGCGATCAACGAGGTGAGCACGCCGGTGGTGCCGAGCAGGCCGACCGCGGTGGGGATCAGCACGGCGAACACCACCGGCACGATCACCATCGAGGTCATCACCTGGGGATTGCGGAGCACTTCGAGCCAGTCCTTGCGCATCACGGCCCAGACCCGGCGGCGGTCGATCATGCGGCACCCCGATCGTCGATGGTGGCGAAGTAGAGCTCCTCGATGGTCGGCCGGTCCGGCACCACCGCGTGCACCGGGACGTCGTGCCGGACCAGTGCGGCCACGACGGCGGGGATCACCGCGGGGTCCGGGGTGGTCACCTCCAGCAGTCCGGTCGCGGGATCGATCACCCGGGGCGCCCGGTCCAGCACCTCGGCGGCGACCGCCCGGGCCCGCGCCACCTCGCCGCCGACGGTGAACCGGTAGCGGCTGCGTGGCCAGCGCCGGTGCAGCAGCTCCTCGACCGGTCCGGCGGCCAGCAGCCTGCCGTGCTCGATGATCCCGACGTCGTCGCAGAGCGCCTCCAGGCCGTGCAGCTGGTGAGTGCAGATGATCACCGTGGTGCTGGCGGCCCGGATCAGCTGGTGCAGGTAGGCGATCAGGTCGGCGGAGGCCTCGGGATCCAGCCCGGCGGTCGGTTCGTCCAGGAACAGCAGGTCGGGCCGGTGCAGCACCGCGCGACCGATCGCCGCCTTCTGCCGCATCCCCTTGCTCAGCTCACCCACCCGGGAGTCGCCCCGGTCCAGCAGCCCGAGCACGTCCAGCACCTCGTCCACCCGGTGGTCCAGGCCGCTCCGGTCGACGCCGTGCAGCTCGCCCCACAGGCGCAGGTTCTCCCGGACGGTGAGCGTCTCGTACAGCGCGGTGTCGGTCTGCACCCCGATCCGGCGCCGGAGCCGGTCGGCACTGGCGTCGGTCAGCGGTTCGCCGAACAGCGCCACCTGCCCGGCATCCCGGGTGAGCAGGCCGGTCAGCAGCCGGACGGTGGTGGTCTTGCCGGAACCGTTCGGCCCGAGCAGCCCGAACGCCCGGCCGCGGCCCACGGTGAAGCACGCTCCGCGACGGCGGCCCGGTCGCCGAACCGCTTGGTCAGGCCGGTGACCTCGACCGCCGGTGTGGTGGGTGTGGCCATCCGGCTCAGTCCCCCGCTCGGTGCCAGGCGCGCCGCAGGCCGGACCGCAGCGGGACCAGGACCACCGCGACGGCACCGGCGGCGGCCACCGGGAGGGCGGCGCCGACCAGCAGCCCGGCCCGTCCCTGGGGATGCCGGGCCTCGGCGATCGTCGCGCCGGTCACCCCCGCGGACAGCACGGCCAGGGCGGTGGCGTTGGCGGTGCGCACCAGGCGGTCCTGCCTCGCGCCGCCGCGCTGGGCCCAGACCGCCGGGACCGCACCCAGGGCGAGCGTGGCCAGCACGGTCCACCGCGGTCCCCGGCCGCGCACCCGCCCGGTCGGGCCGAAGCCGGTGGCCACGGTCGAGGGCAGGCGGCGCCAGGCGACCGCGAGGGCACCGGCGGCCAGACCGGTGACGACCAGCGGCACGGATTGCGCGGCGCGCAGCTCCGGCGCCGGGATCGCGCCGAGCACGTCCGGGCCCGCGTCGTCCGGCCGCAGCAGCCCGGCCCGCACGGCGATCGCGCCGTAGTTGAGCGTCCAGCCCAGGCCGAACAGCCGCGGCACCACCAGGTGCGGGTTCGCCGGGTCCCAGGTCCGGGCACGGACGTCCGCACTCACCGGCCCGCGGACCTCGACCGGCAGGCCGAGCACCCGCCAGCGTGCGTCCTGCGGCGGCGCCTCGTCCACCAGCGCCTCGCGCAGGGTCCGGGCGTAGTCCGCCGCCTCCCCGAGCGCCTGCACCGGGTCCAGCCCGGCCGCGGTCAGCTCGTCGAGTTGGGCCGCCAGGGCGGTCAGGGCGCGTCGGCGATCCGCGGCGGACAGCCGGCCCAGGTGTGCCTGCACTTCGCGCAGGTACGGATGCGTCATGGCTGCCTCCTGGTGAGGATCTCGTTCATCGCCCGGCTCAGGTCCGACCAGGCCGACGCCCCCTCGGCGAGCCAGGCCCGCCCCTCGGTCGTCAGCCGGTAGTACTTGCGCGGCGGCCCACCGACCGCCTCGCCCCAGCGCGGCCCGATCAGCCCGGACTTCTCCAACCGCGCGAGCAGCGGGTAGACGGTGCCGGCGGTCGCGGCCAGCGCCGGGTGCGCGCCGAGCCGGTCCAGGATCTCGATCGAGTAGCACTCCTCGCGGTCCAGCACCGCCAGGATGGCGAGCTCCAGCACTCCCTTGCGCAACTGGGCGGTCCGTGGGCTTCCTTGCATGACAAGCATCCTGGCACAACAAGGATCCAGTGACCCCGGGACGTTCGTCATGGCGTCACCGACAGATTGCGTAACATCATACGTAGATGGAGCGCGCACCCCTGGAGTCCCAGCTGTTCGGCAGCCTGTTCGTGCTCGGCTCGCACCTGTCCCGGTACGCCGACGACGCCCTGGCCCGGTACGGAGTGACCTCCCGCCAGTGGCTGCTGCTGGCGGTGCTGGTGCAGGCCTTCCCCGACCGGAGCCCGACCCTGACCCAGGCCGCCGCGGTGTACGGCACCTCGCGCCAGAACGTGAAGCAGATCGCCGGCCAGCTCGCTGCCCGCGGCCTGGTGACCCTCGAACCGGACAGCACGGACCGCCGGGCCACCCGGCTCGCCGTCACCCCGCTGGTGGCCGAGCTCTTCGACGCACCGGCGGCCGTCGCCCATCAGCGCGACGCCATCGCCCGGGTGTTCGCCGGCTTCGGCGACGGGGAGCTCAGCACGCTGCTGGCGGCGGTCGAGCGCTGCCTGGCCAACCTGGACACCCGGGGCGACGCATGACCCGGACCGTCCTGCGCCTCGCCCTGGGCCTGCTGATCGTGCTGCACGGCCTGGTGCACCTGACCGGGACGGCCGCCGGCCTGGGCTGGGGCGACACCGGGCTCGTGGTGTCCCCGGTCGCGGGCTGGGCCTGGCTGGTGGTGTGCCTGCTGACCGTCGCCGCCGGGATCGGGTTCATCGCTGGGCGGCGCCGCTGGTGGTGGCTGGGAGCGCCGGCGGCGGCCGGCTCGCTGGCCCTGCTCGCCGGTCACTGGCCGGAGTCGGCGGTGGGCCTGGTGCCGGACGTGGTGCTGCTGGCCGCCGTGGCGCACTCCTGGTGGCGGAGCAGTCCACGGTCGCTGCCCGGTCGCTACCGGCGTGGGGTCGCCGCCACCCCCGTCCCGGTCCCCGCGCGCGGCGTCGTCACCGAGGCCGACCTGGCCGGGCTGCCGGCACCCGTCGCGGGCTGGCTGCGGCGCACCGGCGCGGTCGGCCGGCCGCGGGTGACCCGGGTCCGCGCGACGCTGCGCGGCCGGATCCGGGGTGGACCCGACGAGCCGTGGATGACCTTCACCGGCGAGCAGGTCAACACCTACGGCCCCCGCCCCACCCGGCACTTCCTGCTGGACGCCACCCGTGCGGGACTGCCGATCGACGTGCTGCACGTGCTCACCGACGGCCGGGCCCTGATGACCGCGCGGCTGCTGTCGGTGATCCCGGTGGTCGATGCGGCCGGGCCGGCGATGGACCTCAGCGAGGCCGTGACCCTGTTCGACGACCTGTGCCTGCTGGCGCCCGCCGCCCTGATCGACGCCCCGGTCACCTGGCAGCCGATCGACGATCGCCGGGTGCGCGCCACCTACCGCACCGGCGGCCAGGAGGTCGGCGCCGTGCTGGAGTTCGACGAGTCGGGCGACCTGCGCAATCTGACCTCGGACGACCGGCTGCGCGCCGAGCCGGACGGATCGTTCACCCCGATGCGCTGGGACACCCCGGTGCACGACTTCCGCGACACCGGCGGCCGTCGACTCCCGGGGACGGCCGGCGCCCGCTGGCACGCACCGGCCGGGACGTTCAGCTACGCCGAGCTGACCATCCTCGCGGTGGAGTCGGGACCGTGAGCGGTCATTCGGTGCTGATCACCCGGACCGGCCCCTCCTGCACGGTCGGCGCCTCGAAGCCGCGCAGGTAGCCGGACATCCGGTCGGCCGGGACCGGCACGTCATCAGGCCCGTCGCCGGAGCGCGCCGCCACCCGCGCCCGCATGGTCGCCTCGGACGCGCGCAGGTGGTGCACCACCGGCACCACCCCGGTCGGCGCCAACAGCGCGCGGTAGTCGTCCCGGGCGGCCCGCGACCAGAAGCTGGTGTCCACCACCACCCGCTCCCCCGCGGCCACCGCCGCCAGCAACCGCTGCCGGATGATCGCGTGCACGGCGCCCGCGGTGTCCGGGTCCAGCGGGTGCTCCCGGTGACCGAGCTCCCAGGCGATCCGGTCGAAGGACAGCCAGAGGTAACCCTGCTCCGCCAGCCGGGCGGCATGGGTCGACTTGCCCGCACCGGCCGGGCCGCAGACCAGCACCACCTGCTCGTCCATCGCACCTCCCGGCCGCCAGGATAGGGACCTCGGCCCGATCCCCTCCGCTGGTCGGCTGCCTAGGCTCGCAGGGTGCACACCCAGTCCGACGTCGAGGCCGTGCTGTCCCACCGGCACGACCTGGGCGGCGACCTGTGGACCACCCCCGACCTGCGACTGGGCAAGGGCGCGCCGTTCTCCGCCCTGGAGAGTCCGCTGCTGCTGCTCGACCTCGGCATGGACCCGGACGAGCCGGTGCTGCGGGACAGCGCCGAGCTGGTGCTCAGCACCTGGCGGCCGGACGGCCGGTTCGCGGTGTACCCGCACGGTGCGATCCTGCCCTGCCACACCGCGGCGGCGGCCCGGCTGCTGTGCCGGCTCGGCCGGGCGGACGACCCGCGGGTGGTCCGGTGCCTGGAGCAACTGCTGGACGGCCGGCACGACGACGGTGGCTGGCGGTGCCGCAAGTTCAGCTACGGCCGCGGACCGGAGACCGAGCTATCCAACCCGATGCCCACCCTGGTCGCGCTGGACGCCTTCCGGCACACCACGACGCCGCAGTCACCCGCCCTGGACCAGGCGGTCGAGACCCTGTTGCGGCACTGGACCACCCGCGCCCCGGTCGGACCGTGCCACTACGGCATCGGCACGCTGTTCCACCAGGTGTCCTTCCCATTCCGGGCCTACAACCTCTTCTACTGGGTGTACGTCCTGTCGTTCTACCCCGCCGCCCGCACCGACCCGCGGTTCGCCGAGGCGTTCGCCGCCCTGCGGTCCACCCTGATGGCCGGCCAGATCGTGGTGCAGCGGGTGGTCCCCAAGCTGGCCCGGTTGGAGTTCTGCCGCCCGGGCCGGCCGAGCGCCACGGCAACGGCGCGGTACCGGGAGATCGTGCACAACCTGGCCGCCGAACGCGACGCGGGCTGAGAACCGGGGTTCAGTTCGGCAGGTACCGCAGCTCCGGGCGGCCGGAGCGACCGTAGACCGGCTCGCGGGTGTACGCCCCGCGCGCCACCAGGTGCTCCAGGTAGCGGCGGGCGGTCACCCGGGACAGCCCGGTGACCGCCGCCGCCTCACTGGCGGTGAGGCCGGCGTCGGCGGCGTGCAGGGCGTCGCGCACCCGGTCGAGCGTCTCCGGCGACATGCCCTTCGGCAGGGCGGTGCCGGTGCGGGCACGCAGCGCGGCCAGGGCGGCGTCGATCTCACCCTGGTCGATCACCGAACCCTGCCCGGTCGCGGCCGCCCGGTAGGCGGCGTAGGCCTCCAGCCGTTCTCGGAGCGCGGCGAAGGTGAACGGCTTGATCAGGTAGTGCACCACGCCGTGCCGGACCGCGGTCCGCACCGACGCCAGGTCACGGGCCGCGGTGATCACCAGGACATCCGGCGGGTCCGGCAGCTCGCGCAGCGCCCGGCAGACCTCGAGCCCGTGGGTCCCCGGCATCGCCAGGTCGAGCAGCACCAGGTCGACGCCGCCGCGGGCCACCCGGGCCAGCGCCACGTCGCCGTCCCCCGCGACCGCCACCGTGCGGAAGCCGGGCACCCGGTCGACGAAGGTGCGGTGCGCGCGGGCGACCACCGGCTGGTCGTCCACCACCAGGACCCGGATCATGCGTCGCCCACCCGCCCGGTGTCCGCCGCCGCCACGCCCACCACGCCGCCGGCCCCGCCCACCTGGGCCGCCGGCAGCGGCAGCCGCACCACGAATCGTGCCCCGACCTCCCGGTCCACCACCACACTGCCGCCGAGCCGCCGGGCGGTGGCCGCGACCAGCGCCAGTCCGAGCCCCCGGCCCTGCGGGCGGTCGTCGCCGGGGGTGGGCGCCTTGGTGGTCCAGCCCCGGACGAACGCCTGCCGCGCCACCTCGGGCGCCATGCCCGGCCCGGAGTCGGCCACCTCCAGCACGAGCTCCGCGTCCTGCACGGTGCTGCGCACCCGGACCCAGCGCGGGGCGGCGCCCTCGCCCGCCGCGTCGATCGCGTTGTCCAGCAGGTTGCCGAGCACCACCACCAGGTCGAGCGGGTCCAGGCCGGTGGCGGGCAGCTCGGAGCCGGGCTCGATCCGCAGTTGCACCCCCCGCTCCTCGGCGGTCGCGGCCTTGCCGAGCAGCAGTGCGGCCACCGGGGGTTCGGTGACCGACCGGGTCACGGCGTCCACCAGCTCCTGGGCGTGGCCGAGTGCCGCGGTCGCGAAGGCGACCGCCTGCTCGTACTCCCCGAGTTCCACCAGCGCGACCACGGTGTGCAGCCGGTTGTCGGCCTCGTGCGAGCGGGCCCGCAGCGAGTCGCTGAACCCGCGCAGCGAGTCGAGTTCGCCGGTGACCCGGACCAGGTCGGTGCGGTCGCGCAGGGTGGCGACCCAGCCGAGCTCCATGTCCGCGGTGCGGGCCGGGACCTGGGTGACGACCAGGGTGCGTCCGCCCGCCACGTGCAACTCGTCCTCGCACTCGCGGCCCGACCCGAGCAGTGTGCCGAGCGCCGGGTCCAGCGTGAGGTCATCGACCCGGTCGCCGGGCCGGACCTCGGGCAGGTCGAGCAGCCGCCGGGCCTCGTCGTTGCACAGCACCACGGTGCCGTCCCGGGACACCAGCACCAGGCCGACCCGCACCGAGTGCAGCAGGGCGTCGTGGTAGCTCTGCAGCCGGGCCAGCCCGAGGTGGCCGAGCCCGTAGGTCTGCCGGCGGACGTGCCGGGCGATCAGCCAGGCGGTCACCGAGCCGAGGGCCAGCGCGCCGAGGGCCAGTAGGGCGAGCCGGCCCACCGCCTCGCGCACCCGGTCGCCGATCACCTCCAGCTGCACCCCGGCGGACACCAGGGCGACCACGTCCCCCGCGGCGTTCGTGATCGGGGTGACCACCCGGACGGACGGGCCGAGGGTGCCGGTGTAGTCCTCGACGGTGGTGCGCCCGGCCCGGGCCCCGTCGATCGTGCCCTGGAACTGTCCGCCGATCTGCTCCGGATCGGGGTGGGTGTAGCGGGTGCCCTCGGGACTCATCACCACCAGGAAGGTGATGTCGTTCGCGGCCCGCAGCTCCTCCACCGGCTCGGCCAGCACCACCGCCGGGTCGGGGCCCTGGACCTGCTCCAGCAGCCAGGGATCGCGCGCCATGGTCAGGACGGTGGCCCGGGCCCGGGCGATCGCCTCGGCCCGGGCGGAGTCCTCCGCCTCGCGCGCGGCCAGCACCGAGCCGCCCAGGACCACCAGCAGCAGGGCCAGCACCTGCAGCACCAGGATGCGCGTCGCCAGTGACGCGCGGTCCTGCTGCGCCCAGGGGGAGGGCTCCTGCCTCGTCGTCGAGGCGGCTCGGCGGACGGCCATGCGACCAGTATGAACAGAAATCCTGCGAATGTGACGGGCCATCGGACCCATGTCCGCGAACACAATGAACACAATTCCCGGAATCCACCATTCGGGACGATGGTCCCCGCGCGCCGACGCCTCTCGCGCAAAGACTCATAGCCATTCCAGCCCCTCATTTCCCCCGGCCGCGATGATGCGGCCGCGTCGTTCGAAAGGGCACGCGCATGGCTCAGGACACCGCCCCCGCCGCCTCGCCCGCAGCAGCTCCACCGGCCGGCCCCGCCGGTCCGGCGAGCCGCCTGCAACCCGTCCAGCCGATCCGGCTGCTGATCCCGATCGCTGTCGGGGTGGCGCTGTGGTTCATCCCGGCGCCGGACGGCGTGGACGCACCCGCCTGGCACCTGTTCGCGATCTTCGCCGCGACGATCGTCGGGGTGATCGCCCGGCCGCTGCCGATGGGCGCGGTCACCGTGCTCGGCCTGGTCGCGACGCTGGTCACCGGGGTGCTCAAGCCCGATGAGGCATTGTCGGGCTTCTCGAACTCCACGATCTGGCTGATCGTCACCGCGTTCTTCATCTCCCGCGGCGTGATCAAGACCGGGCTGGGCAACCGCCTGGCGCTGTTCTTCGTCTCCCGTCTCGGCCGCAGCCCGCTCGGCCTGGCCTACGGCCTGGCGGCCACCGACCTGGTGCTGGCGCCGGCCACCCCGTCCAACACCGCACGGGCCGGCGGGATCATCCAGCCGATCGTCCGGTCGATCTCCTCCTCCTACGGCAGCGAACCCGGTCCGACCTCCCGCAAGGTCGGCGCATTCCTGACCAGCAGCGCATTCCACGCCAACGCCATCACCTCGGCGATGTTCCTCACCGCGATGGCCGGAAACCCGCTCGCCGCCCAGCTCGCCGGCGACCAGGGCGTGGAGGTGACCTGGGGCGCGTGGGCGCTGGCCGCGATCGTGCCCGGCCTGGTGTCGCTCGCGGTGATCCCGCTGGTGGTCCGGTTCATCTACCCGCCGGAGCTCAAGCACACCCCGGAGGCGGCCACCACCGCCCGCGGCCAGCTGCACGACCTGGGCCCGATGTCGTCCGCCGAGAAGGTCATGACCGCGACCATCGTGGGCCTGCTGGCGCTGTGGACGCTGGGCGACCGGTTCCTCGGCATGTCCGCGACCACCACCGCCCTGGTCGGCCTGGTCGTGCTGCTGATCAGCGGCGTGCTGACCTGGGACGACATCAAGAAGGAGACCCAGGCCTGGGACACCCTGGTCTGGTTTGCTGTCCTGGTCATGATGGCAACCCAGCTCAACGCCCTCGGCCTGATCCCCTGGCTCAGCGGCGAGATGTCCTCGCTGGTGTCCGGCATGGGCTGGCAGCCGGCGTTCATCCTGCTGACGCTGGTCTACTTCTTCAGCCACTACCTGTTCGCGTCCAACACCGCGCACATCTCCGCGATGTACGCCGCGTTCCTGGCCACCGCCATGATGGCCGGCGCCCCACCGCTGCTGGCCGCGCTGGTCCTCGGCTTCATCTCCAGCCTGTTCGCCTCGGTCACCCACTACTCGTGCGGCCCCGCGCCCGTGCTCTTCGGTGCCGGGTACGTGCCGGTCACCGCTTGGTGGCGCACCGGGCTCGTGGTCTCGATCGCGAACATCGCGCTCTGGATGGGCATCGGCGGCCTCTGGATGAAAGTCATCGGCATGTGGTGACCACCGCCCCACCCCGCCCCGTGAACCCCTGAACGAAAGGAACCACCGTGACCACCACCGAGCACACCACCGAGGTCCGCGACGGCTTCCGCGTCGAGCACGACACGATGGGCGAGGTCCTGGTGCCCGCCGACGCCCGGTACCGCGCGCAGACCCAGCGGGCCGTGCAGAACTTCGCGATCTCCGGGACCGGGCTGTCCCGGCACCACATCGCCGCACTGGCCGAGGTGAAGCGCGCCTCCGCCCTGGCGAACGCCGAGCTCGGCGTCGTGCCCCAGGAGGTCGCCGACGCGATCGTCTCCGCCGCCGACGAGGTGATCGACGGCCGCTGGGACGCGCACTTCCCGGTGGACGTGTTCCAGACCGGCTCCGGCACGTCGTCGAACATGAACACCAACGAGGTGCTGGCCACCCTGGCGACCGAGCGGGCCGGCAGCCCGGTGCACCCGAACGACCACGTGAACGCCTCGCAGTCCTCGAACGACGTGTTCCCGGCCTCGATCCACATCGCGGCCACCCAGGCGGTGATCGGCGACCTGCTGCCCGCCCTGGACCACCTGGCCGGGACGCTGGAGACCAAGGCGGAG
Source organism: Cellulomonas denverensis (assembly GCF_012396125.1). Classification (GTDB taxonomy): domain Bacteria; phylum Actinomycetota; class Actinomycetes; order Actinomycetales; family Cellulomonadaceae; genus Cellulomonas; species Cellulomonas denverensis. The sequence goes on from NZ_JAAXOX010000002.1 coordinate 268,907, forward strand.
GAGTTCGCCGATGTGGTGAAGTCCGGCCGCACCCACCTGATGGACGCCACGCCGGTCACCCTCGGCCAGGAGTTCGGCGGCTACGCGGCGCAGATCCGGCTGGGGATGGAGCGGGTCGAGGCGGCACTCCCCCGGCTCGCGCAGCTCCCGCTGGGTGGCACCGCGGTCGGCACCGGGATCAACACCCCGGCCGGCTTCCCGCAGCGCGTGATCGCGCTGGTGGCCGAGCACACCGGGCTGCCGGTCACCGAGGCGCCGAACCACTTCGAGGCGCAGGGTGCCCAGGACGGCCTGGTCGAGACCTCCGGCGCGCTGCGCACGGTCGCGGTGTCGCTGGTCAAGATCTGCAACGACCTGCGCTGGATGGGCTCCGGCCCGCGCACCGGCCTGGGCGAGATCGCACTGCCGGATCTGCAGCCGGGCTCGTCGATCATGCCGGGCAAGGTCAACCCGGTGATCCCGGAGGCGGTGCTGATGGTCGCCGCACAGGTGATCGGCAACGACGCGACGGTGACCTTCGCCGGCGCGTCCGGGGCCTTCGAGCTGAACGTGATGCTGCCGGTGATGGCCCGGAACCTGCTGGAGTCGGTGACGCTGCTGTCGAACGCCTCCCGGCACCTGGCCGACAAGTGCGTCGCCGGGGTGGTCGCCCACCGCGACCGCTGCCGCCAGTACGCCGAGTCCTCGCCGTCGGTGGTCACGCCGCTGAACCGGCTGATCGGCTACGAGGCGGCCGCGAAGGTGGTCAAGCACGCCGTCGCGCACGACCTGACCATCCGCGAGGCCGTGCTCGCGCTCGGACACGTCGACTCCGGCGCGGTCACCCCCGAGCAGCTGGACGCCGCCCTCGACGTGCTCGCGATGACGGTGGCACCCACGGCGGGCGAGCGCTGATGCAGACCATCCGCACCGATGTCGCGGTGATCGGCGGCGGCGGGGCCGGCCTGCGGGCCGCGATCGCCGCGGTCACCGCCAACCCCGGGCTGGACGTGACGATCCTGTCCAAGGTGTACCCGATGCGCTCGCACACCGTGGCCGCCGAGGGTGGCGCCGCGGGCGTGGTGGGCGCGGAGGACTCCCTGGAGCAGCACTTCGCGGACACCGTCTCCGGCGGCGACTGGCTGTGCGACCAGGACGTCGTGCAGTACTTCGTCGAGCACGCCGCCGAGGAGATGTACCAGCTGGAGCGCTGGGGCTGCCCGTGGAGCCGGAAGGACGACGGCTCAGTCAACGTGCGCCGGTTCGGCGGGATGAGCCGGCCGCGCACCTGGTTCGCCGCGGACAAGACCGGCTTCCACCTGCTGCACACCCTGTTCCAGACCTCGCTCGCCCACCCCGGGATCCGGCGGCTGGACGAGTGCCTGGCGCTGGAGCTGGTCACCCGGGACGACCGGGTCGCCGGCGTCCTGGCCTACGACCAGCGCGAGGGCTACCCGGTGCTGGTCGAGGCCGGCGCGGTGATCGTCGCCACCGGCGGCGCGGGCCGGGTCTACGCCCAGAACACCAACGGCGCGATCGTCACCGGCGACGGGATGGCGATGGCCTACCGGGCCGGCGCCGCACTGCGCGACATGGAGTTCGTGCAGTACCACCCGACCGGCCTGCCGGGCTCCGGCATCCTGATCACCGAGGGCTGCCGCGGCGAGGGCGGTGTGCTGCTGAACGCCGACGGCCGCCGCTACCTGCAGGACTACGGGCTCGGACCCGAGACGCCGATCGGCGAGCCGAAGAACAAGTACATGGAGCTCGGCCCGCGCGACCGGCTGTCCCAGGCGTTCTGGCACGAGCAGCAGGCCGGGCGGACCATCCCCACCCCGCGCGGCGACGTCGTGCACCTGGACCTGCGGCACCTCGGGTCGGCCTACCTGCGCGAGCGGCTGCCGCTGATCTGCGAGCTGGCCGAGCAGTACATCGGCATCGACCCGGCGACCACGCCGATCCCGGTCTGCCCCACCGCGCACTACACGATGGGCGGCATCGAGACCGACCTGACCACCGCCACCGCCCTGACCGGCCTGTACGCGGTCGGCGAGTGCGCGTCCTCCGGCCTGCACGGCGCCAACCGGCTCGGCTCGAACTCGCTGGCCGAACTCGCGGTGCTGGGCCGGGTGGCCGGTGAACAGGCCGCCGCGCACGCGCTCGCCGAGCCGGCCGGACCGGACCCGCGGGTGCGCCGGGCCGCCGCCGACGCCGCGGACCGGCAGCTGTCCCTGATGGGCCGGGGCACCGAGTCGCCCGCGGAGATCCGTGCCGAACTCGGCCGGACCATGGACGAGGGGGTCGGCATCTTCCGCACCGCCGAGGGCATGCGGGCCACCTCCGCGAAGCTCACCGAGCTGCGCACCCGGTACGCCGACGTCCAGGTCGTCGACACCTGCCCGGTCTACAACACCGACTGGGCCGGGGCGATCGAGCTCGGCGCCATGCTCGACGTCGCGGAGGCGATGGTGTACTCCGCCCTCGGCCGGGAGGAGTCCCGCGGGTCGCACCAGCGCCTGGACGGCTTCACCGAGCGGGACGACCAGCGCTTCCTCGCGCACACCCAGGCCTGGCGGACCCCGGACGGCCCGCCCAGCCTCACCTACCAGCCGGTCACGATCACCACCTCGCCGCCCGCCACCCGGGCCTACGGCGATGCCGGCAAGCAGGCCGAGTCCGCCCCGACCGGAGGGAGCACCCGATGAGCTGCGACAACGACTGCGCGAACTGCGGGTGCACGGAACCCGGCGGCCAGAGCACGAGCTCGGCGGTGCTCGGCACCATGCGGGTCCAGGTCCAGCGCTACCGCCCGGACGTCGACGACGCCCCGCGCCTGGTCGAGTACGAGGTGCCCTGGGGTCAGGACACCTCGGTGCTGGACGCGCTGACCTACATCAAGGACCACCTCGACCCGACCCTGGCCTTCCGCTGGTCCTGCCGGATGGCGATCTGCGGCTCGTGCGGGTTCATGCTCAACGGCGTCCCCCAACTCGGCTGCGAGCAGTTCGTCCGGGACTACGCCCCCGGGCCGCTGCGGATCGAGCCGCTGGAGAACATGGCCGTCGAGCGCGACCTGGTCGTCGACCTGGAACCGTTCATGTCGGCGCTGACCTCGGTGAAGCCGTGGCTGATCCCCGACCCGGAGCTGACCGAGCCGGCCAACCGGCAGACGCCGGAGCAGATGGTCGCGTACCACGACTACGCGATGTGCATTAACTGCCTGCTCTGCTACGCGGCCTGCCCCCAGGTGTCGATCGCCGCGGACTTCCTCGGCCCGGCCGCCGTGACCGCCGCGGTCCGCTACAACCGGGACTCCCGCGACCACGGCTCCGACCAGCGGCTGCCGCTGCTCGACCGGGAGGACGGGCTGTGGTCGTGCACCTTCGTCGGCGCCTGCTCCACCGCCTGCCCGAAGGGCGTCGACCCGGCGGCCGCCATCCAGCAGGCCAAGGCCGCGACCGCCGCCTCCTGGGCCGCCGAGTTCATCCTGCCGCGCCGCGGGGCCCTGCGATGAGCGCCCCGGTCACCCGTCGCGTCCCGGCCGATCCGGTCGCCGGGCGACGCCGGCCGTACCGGGCACCGGTCCGCCGCACCTGGTTCCTCGCCAAGAGCGAGTACCGGGCCTACGCGCTGCGTGAGTTCTCCAGCGTGATCGTCGGCCTGTTCGTCCTGGACCTGATGGTCGGGCTGGTCGCCCTGCACCGCGGCCGGGACTCGTGGGAGTGGTGGGTGGACCTGCAGACCCACCCGGTGAACCTGGTCCTGACCGGCCTGGCCCTGGTGATGGCGATCGTGCATGCCACCACCTGGTTCCAGGCCACGCCCAAGATCATCCGGGTGCGCCGCGGCCGGAGGTACGTCGCCGACCGCTGGGTGGTGCTGATGCACTACCTGCTGCTGGCGCTGTTCGCACTCGTCGTCGTGCTGTGGCTGGGAGGCCTGTGATGCGCCGGTGGGAGGGGCGGACCAACGAGCCGCTGATGTGGGCGCTGTTCGGTGGCGGCGGCATGCTCGCCGTGTTCACCATGCCGGTGCTGATCGTGGTCTTCGGCTTCCTGGTGCCGTTCGGCGTCTTCGGCAGCACCGACGAGGTCTACGACCGGGTGCAGGGCTTCCTCACCCACCCGCTGGTCACCGCCGGGGTGTGCGTCGCGCTGGGCCTGGTGCTCTGGCACTGCTGCCACCGGACCTACCACGCCCTGCACGACCTGGGGCTGCACCCGCCGGAGATCGTGCGCGCCGCGATCTACGGCGTGGCACTGCTGACACCGGTCGTCGGGTTCGCGCTGTGCCTCGCGGCGTAAGGCCCCGCCGGCCCGCGGGCCTCGGCACCTCCCGGCGCGCCACCCTGGCCGTCCGGGACGCCACCCGCGCCGCCTCGGTGCACAACAGCCAACCCTGGCGGTTCGTGGTCGCCCCCGGTCGCGTGGAGTTGCACGCCGCCGGGGGCGACCGGCCCCGGCTGATCGACCCGGACGACCGCTGGTGGCTCGCCTCGCTCGGCGCCGCCGCCGCGAACCTGGAACTCGGGCTGCGCTGCCGGCTGCGGGTGCCCGTCACCCTCGCCGTGGACGTGTCCGCCGCCGGCTCGGCCGACCCGGTGCTGGTCGCCACCTGGTCCGCCGCCCGCGGCATCCGCCCCGACACCCGGCCCAGCACCTCGGACCTCCGCCTGCACGCCGCGATCCCGGCCCGCCGCACCGCCCGGTGGCCGCTGTACGGTCCGGTCGGTGCCGCCGAGCTCGACGCGGTGCGCGCGATCGTGGCCGCCGGTCCACCCGCCGGCGTCCCCGAGGTCCGGGCCCACGTCGCCGAATCCGCCACGGCCGACCTGCTCGCCCTCAGCGCCCAGGTGGAGGACCGGCTCCGCGACGACCCGGCCTACCTCGCCGAGGTCGCCGGCTGGGCGCACCGGCACGACGGCCGCGGCATCCCCGGTCGCGCCCACGGCTCCGCCGACCGCTCCGGCCGGGTACCCGCCCGCGACTTCTCCGCCTCACCCGCGTCCCCCGACGGCGACCGGCCCCGCGGCGACTACGAGGTGCAGTCCACCCTGATCGTCCTCAGCACCGCCGACGACCAGCCCGCCGACCGGTTCGCCGCCGGGCGCGCCCTGCAACGCGCCGCCCTCGCCCTGACCGCCGACGGCCTCGGCACCGGCCTGGCCGGCCAACTGGTCGAGGACCCGGACACCCGCGCCCGCGCCCGCGCGGCGGAACTGCTGGGGATCGACGGACGCACCGTGCAACAGGTGCTGCGGGTCGGGCGTCCCCCGGCCGACCTGGTGGCCGGACGCTCGGGGCGGCTGCCGCTGCGAGCGGTGCTGCGCCAGGCGCGCTAGCTGAGCCGTCCGCGGTATCGCGCGACCTCGGACTGTGGATCAGGGGTGCCGGCGTCGGCGTGCCCACAGCAGGAGTGCGCCACCGGCCAGTAGCCCGGCCGCCGCCAGCGCGACACCGGCCACGGCTGCCCCGGAACCGGCCAGCGCAACACCGGCCACGGCTGCCCCGGAACCGGCCGGCCCGGCCCCGGTACCCACGTCCGCACTCGGACTCGTGACGGCCTGCCACTGGGCGAACAGGGTGAGGTCGGTGTCGAACGGGAACACCGCCCCGTCCGCCCACGCGGTCCCCGACCCGTCCGCGGCCGTGTTCCACCCGGTGAACGTGAACCCGTCCCAGGTGAACGCGATCTCGCTCAACGCGGTCGGCGCCGAACCGGTCTGCGGGTCCATGGCCCCGGCGCCGCCGTTCGCATCGAACCTCACCGTGTGCGCCACCGTCGCCGTCACCACCGCCGAGGTCACCGCCGCATCAGCACCCCAGCAGTTCGTGGCCACCGCCCGGTAGTGCGTCGTGTCCACCACACCCGTGATGCTCAGCGTGCTGTCGGTCTGCCCGGGCAGGTCGACCCAGTTGCCGTCGGGCTTCTCCTGTTGCCACTGCACCGCCGGCGCCGGGTCCCCCGCGACCACGACGCTCGCCGAGAACGCGCCGTCGGCACTCACCTCGCCCGACGTCGGCTCGCCGGTGATCGACGGCGCCGACCCGTAGGTGAAGCCGTTCGGATAGGTCTGCGTGTGCGACCGGTCCAGCTGCGTCCACGACACCACCACGTCCACCGGACCACACAGGCCATTGTCCTCAGTGCGCGCCGGAGACACCGCCGTCCACGTCGGCACGTTCCAGGTGTCACCCGACTCGACGGACTGCGACAGGCTCTGCGCCGGCACGCCGCCGAACGTGACCGAGGTGACCAGGACGTCGGCGGCGAGCGGGACCGGCGCCGCCCGGTTGGTGATCGTGCCGTCACCCACCTGCCCATAGCTGTTCAGGCCCCACGAGTACACGCGGCCGTCGCTGGTGAGCGCGCTCGCGAAGGATTCACCGTTCCCGGCGAGCTGGGTGAACGTCACGCCTGCCGGCGCCAGCACCGGGAGCATCTGCTCCCGGACCGCGGTCGAGGTCGTGTTGTTGCCCAACTGTCCTGAGGCGTTGCGACCCCACGCGTAGATCTCGCCATCGGCGGTGAGGGCGAAGACCGCAGTGTTGGACCCGGCCACCTGGGTCAATGTGAGACCTGCTGGGACCGTGACCGCAGTGGGCACCACCCACCGATCGGGCGATCCCACTCCCAGGACCCCGCTGCTGAGGTTGCTTCCCCATGCGTAGAGCTGGCCGTCAGTACCCAGCGCGAAGGCGGCGTAGTAGGCCGACGCGATCTGGCTGAACTCGACACCTGCCGGAGCCTGGGTCAACACCGGCACCGGCCGGCTCGTGGTCGTGCCGTCCCCCACCTGCCCATAGAGGCCCTGGCCCCACGAGTACACGCTGCCGTCGGTGGCCAAAGCGTGCGCGGTGTACGCGCCCGAGGTGATGGCCGTGAACGTCACGCCAGGCGGAGTCGAGACCAGCACCGGCACCGACCGGTCTGTGGTCGTGCCGTCCCCCAGTTGCCCGTAGGCGTTGTCCCCCCATGCGTAGACCTCGCCATCGCTGGTGAGCGCGTAGTTGGCGGAGTAGGCCGACGCGATCTGGGTGAACTCGACACCTGCCGGTGTCTGCACCGGAGCGGGCACCGACCGGTCCGTGGTGGAACCATCGCCCAGCTGGCCCTGGTTGTTGCGACCCCACCCGTAGACCTGTCCGTCCTCCGTGAGCGCGAATCCGGCCCAGTAGCCACCGGCCACCTCGACGAAGACGACCCCGTCGGGGACCGCCACCGAGACCGGCGTCGAGGTGCGTTGGGTCGAGCCGTCTCCCAGCTGCCCGTAGCTGTTGTCGCCCCACGAGTACACGCCGCCGTCGTCGGTCACCCCGTACCCGGACGCGTTGCCCAGGGCGACCTGTGTGAAGGTCAGCCCGGTCACCGTGTCCGACACGGCCGTGCCGCCGGTCGTGGGCCCGGCGCCGGGATCGGGCTGGGCCCACGCCGTCGCCGACGGCGCGAGCACACCGACGAGTGTCAGAACGGTCAGCAGCCGACCTGGCCGCACCCTGGATGCCCTTCCCGGGCATGACGATCGCTCGCGCGTGGGCCGGTTCATGTGCCGGGGCTCCCTTCCGTCTGCGGGGCAGGCGGTCCATGAGCCACTGTAAGCGCCGTCGAATGGCATCCAGAGGGAGCCGACGCGCCCCGCCATGGCAAGAGGCCGTCTCCGGTGATCCGGAACCGGCCTCTGACCTGCGACTCTACGTCGGGCTGACAGGATTTGAACCTGCGACCCCTTGACCCCCAGCTCACGTGGTCGTCGGTCGAGGCCGTCCACACACGTCCACAGCCATACGATCATCGATCAGGCCGGAGCTACCGGACAAGCATGAACGTCCGCGGACAGGCTCCGCGGGGGTCAGGCAGTGGGGTCAGGCACGTGCGGTGCCGCCGGAGATACAGCCTTGGCGGGCTCGCCGGTCAAGTCACGCCGGCTCGCCACCCGAGACGCATATTCGCCGCGGCCTGAGTGGGGCTGCTCGCTCATGGAACGAACCTGGCCCGGACGTCGAGGCCGCACCGATCCGGCACCGATCGACCGGGTCCATGTAGCGACGTTGATGCGATCGGCGAACACACGACGCTGTGCCTGGCCGCCAGCATCGATCGGGCGACGACCGTTCTCAGCCGCCGAACATGCCTTCCGGCGCGACGCGCAGGTGCTCGCCTCGCCACCTTTGCGACCGGGACTGCTGCGCCTCGTCAGCCGCCAAGCGTGCCGCCTTCTTGCTCGGCGTGCGGATCGCGAAGTACACGTTCGGGTTGAGGAAGCCTGTGCCGCGGCGGTGTTGGAATCCGGACAGGATCGAGGCGGCGATGAGCTCACCGTTCGAGACGTAGTCGCCCAGGTAGTCCTCGGCGATGTGCTTGAGCGTGTAACTGCCGACATCGGGATTCAGTGTCTTGCGGGGCTCCATGTGCTCAGTGAGCCAGTCCTGCAGCTGCAGGACGTGCTCGCCGTGCTGGCGCAGAAGAGCTCCGCCACCGCCGACCTGCTCGCCCTCAGCGCCCAGGTGGAGGACCGGCTCCGCGACGACCCGGCCTACCTCGCCGAGGTCGCCGGCTGGGCGCACCGGCACGACGGCCGCGGCATCCCCGGTCGCGCCCACAGCTCCGCCGACCGCTCCGGCCGGGTGCCCGCCCGCGACTTCTCCGCCTCACCCGCCTCACCCGACGGCGACCGGCCCCGCGGCGACTACGAGGTGCAGTCCACCCTGATCGTCCTCAGCACCGCCGACGACCAGCCCGCCGACCGGTTCGCCGCCGGGCGCGCCCTGCAACGCGCCGCCCTCGCCCTGACCGCCGACGGCCTCGGCACCGGCCTGGCCGGCCAACTGGTCGAGGACCCCGACACCCGCGCCCGCGCGGCGGAACTGCTGGGGATCGACGGGCGCACCGTGCAACAGGTGCTGCGGGTCGGGCGTCCCCCGGCCGACCTGGTGGCCGGACGCTCGGGGCGGCTGCCGCTGCGGGCGGTGCTGAGCCAGGCGCGCTAGCTGAGCCACCCCACCGGCGCGCTGATCCGTTCCAGGTCCGCGGGCGCGATGGCGAGCGTGTGCAGCGGGTCCCCGCTCCCGCCGTACACCTGCGCCAGCTCCAGCAGCCGCCGGTCGAACACCACCGGCAACCCGTGGCCCACCAGCGGCACCGCCCCCACCTCGAAACCGGTCGCCGCCCGCACCGTCGCCGGGTCCGCCAACACGAGTGACTCCGCCCCGGCGGCGACCCAGGCGGCTGCCAGCTCCAGCCGGCCGCGACCGGCGCTGAGGATCACCGCCACCGGTGAACCGTCGGCCAGCACGCCGACCCATGCCATTTTTCAAGCCTACATCAAAGGCGCAGCGCTCTCTCGTGGTTACGTTGCTGCCGAATCAGGTGCTTGAACGCGAAGCGATCATGTCCTGCTCGACTGGTCTTCGTTGCGCGCGTTGTGAGTGGCTGGAAATTCGGTTGTCCCGCTTTCGCGCGGGGTCCAACGACCGCCGTGCCTCACGTCGTGATCTCGATCGTGGACTGAACCCGTTGGCGGACCGGCGTCCACAGATCAACTTCTACCTCAGGTGACTCGATGCCCACGACAAGCGAATAGTGCACGCCCTGGTCACTCTGGTCGTGATCGCGCCGGTTCTTCCACCACCCAGCGACTGGGTAGACGACGATCGCACCCTTACTCGCGAGATCAGCTGCTGTTCCGGTCCAGATGTCGGTGTGGAGTGAGCCGGGCGCTTGCTGTTGGTTGCTACCGAAAAGCCAGCCCTTCTCCGTGTCAAGACTCGGCGGACGTTCGCCGTCGACGCGGGCGCGCGTGTTGATCCGCTTGCGGAAGGACTCGACGTTCTCCTCGGGTCGTCGCGTGGCGAATCTAAGGCCGTGCGAGGGGTAAATGTATCGACCCGTCCATCCTCGACTTGAGGGATTCGGCTCTACAAAGTACGATAAAGTGACCCGCAGCCTCACAAGGGCCTCGCCCAACGCTTCGAGCTCCTCGATGGGCCACGGCAGCTGGTGAAGGTTCATCTCGCGGACCTTTCCAGTGTTGCTACCACCATCCCGCTCATAGGGGTGAATTTCCGCCTCCGCGATGAGCGTAAGGGCGTCTGCTGCGCTGCGAAGTGCGCGCTGAGCATCCGGTACCCCCATGCCATAGCGGCGCAGGAGACCTACCAGAGCCGTTTTGTTACTTTCGCGGTCGAAGTGCGCGCGCATGGAGTCTGTCCACTGAGCGGAGTGGACGATGAGCGCTCGTACAGTTTCGGGGCGCAAGGCCGGGTAGGCCGCAGAAATGTCTGCAGCCATCGCGGCGACCTGAGCGGTCGCCGCTGAGGTATCGCGCGTCATCGTGAAGTATCCCTCGCCAGGGCGTCGAAGCCGCGTGGTGAGTAGGGCGAGGTTTGGAGGCGTGTCGACTCCAGTCCGGTCCGGGGATGCGGCAAGGTTGCCGCCGTTGGCGACCACATCAGGCTTGAACGGCCACTTCTTGCGATCGAACACCAGGGATGTTCGACTCACGGGAGACAGCTCGCCGCGCTGCGCAATGGGCACATAACCGGCGAAGTCGGCCAAGGCACCGGACATGTCGTCCTGTTCGGAGTAGGCTCCGACGCTCAGCGCGTTCCATGACTGCGCTGGGTCCTCCACCGGCTCCAGGTCGCTCCGGGCCAGATGGTCGTCCATCGCCGTGACGTCCCGGATGTTTCCTGCGGAAACGACAAAAAGCCGGGGACGGCGCGGCTCGTCACGATCGAGATAGGTGAACTTTGGATCAGTGTCGTCGATGCCGCGGCCGAAGCTGAGCGCGTCGATCGACGCGGACCAGGAGGTCGGCCGTCCCGCCTCCATACGCCCAGCAGGCTCAGAGCCGACACCGGACGAGCCTGGGCGGGGTGCCGTGACCGCGAGCATGAACACGCGGGAACGTGTCGGAGCCTGGATCTCCGTGCGATCGACCGAGCGCGCCGTGATCGCGCCGTAAAGGTCACGGTCGTTGTCGCCTCTGTCGGGTAGGAACTTGACCGACTCCAGGCGGTGGCGAAGTTGGATCGTCTGGGAGTCGAGGACGGCACCGTGGAGGTCGCCATAGAGCGCCAGCCCCGCCATCTCGGTGCCGTGCGGATGGACCGGCCGCAGCTGCCAGCGCACGTCGGCGACGTGCCGATCAGGTTCGTCGATCGAGTCCGTGAGGAGTGGATGCTCGTCCTGGATACCCGTGTCCAGAATGCACACCGCGGGAGCATCGCTGGGCGCGATTTGGAGACGTCTGCGCAGGTCATCGACCCACTCGGCCTGCTCCGTCGCCGGGAGTTCGGTGAGGAAGCTCGCCACATCGTGGGGGTGGCGCAGCTCGGCGATGTCATCGAGCGATTCGAATGCGTCGGCAAGCTGGTCAGCGGTCGCGTTGAGCAGTACCACTGTGCGGTCGCTAAATCCGAGGTAGTGCTCGCTGGTACGAAGCCCATGCCCAGCGGAGAACGTGATGAACCTCTGCCGCTCGCCGCCGTCTCGTTTGCGCAGCCAGACCTCCCACCAGCGATTCTCGGAAGGGTTGCTGGGGAACAGGTCGTCAGCGTCTGTCCACAGTTCGCGGATCGTTGCCCGACGGATCGACTGGATTCCATCTACGAGAGCTGCGTTGCTTGCTCTGTCGTTTCCGGAAGTCTCGACGTATGCGTTCAGACGGCGCAGAAAATACTCCTTCTTACCATCCGGGATGTAGACCGTTGCGATTTGGATCGCGCCCTCCGCAGTCGCCGTCTCACGCACGGCGACCAACTCGGGTTGCTCCCCCGGGCGCTGCACGTCGAGGCTCTCCAACGCGAGCTCAAGGTCCGGAAAGGACACGAACGAGATATACGTCCCTTCCGTCTCCGGCTCTTCGGGCTCTGCCGTCAGCGCGCTCTGGTACTCGTCGGTGAGCCTGCGTCCGTGACGCCTGCGATCACCTGAGAAGCCCTGGCTGTCGCCACCGCCGCCAGAAGATGCCAAGGTGAATGGTTCGGGGCGCGGTGGAGCCGGCACGACGATGTGCGGACGGTCGCGTTCAGCCATACCGCCTACGCGTTCTGCTCACGACGCGCATTGGAGCGCGGGCGCTCGTTGAGGGCTGTTACGAGGTCGTCTGTGAGTATCCGGGTCCGCCCAGTGAGCACGGCACGCTTCGCGGCGTTCTCGGCCGCCGTCGCAACTTCGGCATGGCTAAGCCCACGGGCCGCCGCAACCACTCGCCGCCAGCTCAGGTTTCCGATCTGAAACAACGTCAGCCGATTCTTTACGACCAAACGGACACTCTCGTCGTCAGGGAGCTCGAAGTCCATCACCGTGTCGAATCGACGGAACAGCGCATTGTCGAGCAATTGCGGATGATTCGTAGCCGCGATGATTACGCTCTCGGAGGCGTCCTCTTCGAGGAACTGGAGGAAGGAGTTCAGCACCCGACGAATCTCCCCCACATCGTTCGCTGCGGCGCGGTCGCCGGCGAGCGCATCGACTTCATCAAAGAGATACACGCCACGGGTCTCTACGAGCGCATCGAAGATCAGCCGTAGCTTGGCTGCCGTTTCACCCATGAACTTCGTGATGATCGTGTCAAGCCGGATAGCGAATAGTGGTAGCCCAAGTTCACCAGCGATCACCCGCGCGGTTGATGTCTTCCCCGTGCCCGGAGGGCCGATCAGGAGCAGCCGCCGAGCCGGACGCAATCCGTGCCGGGCGAGTGTGTCTCGTTGCCGCTGTTCGAGAAGAACATGTTGAAGTCGCGCCGCGAGCTCGTCGGATAGAACGAGGTCACCCACGCGCGCGCTCGGGTAGGTGACGCTCAGTAGAGAACCGAGCTCGCCCCTCGGCTGAGTGACCGGGACGATGGACGCGACACGGGATGGTGTGAAGTCTCGCTTTCGCAAGTCGTCCACAAGGTCGCGCAGGTCCTGGGCGAACTTGGACTGCCCCGCTCGGGCGGCCTTCGCAGCGACCTGCATCGCGACTGCGTAGAACTGAGGGTCATCGCCGTCCGCGTGGCTCTGCACCAACGCTTTGAGTTGGTCGTTCGTCGCCATGGTCTGACCTCCCTTCCAGCACGCGAGCGCCCTCCTGACCGGTACGACAGGCTGGTTGTTGAGCCTATCGGCCCCGCACCGGGCGGATCAGGTGCCACGCCCGATCAGATCCCCGGACATCACGAAGCCCTGGTGAGAGAGAAGCTCTCACCAGGGCTTTCCCGTCGGGCTGACAGGATTTGAACCTGCGACCCCTTGACCCCCAGTCAAGTGCGCTACCAAGCTGCGCCACAGCCCGATGGCCCCCGCAGAGGCCTCGGCAAGCTTAGCGTACGAGTGCGGCTTCCCCCGCATCCGCGTCGGCCAGCGAGTCCGTGTGACCAGCACCACCACCGGTGGGCAGATGGGCGCGCCAGGCGCAGGCCACCACCACCAGTGCGACCACGGCGAGCACGACTCCCCCGCCGAACATCACCGGGTACGCCCAGCGGCCGGAGAGCAGGGACAGCAGCGCGGGGACGAAGAAGCCGGTATAGGCGATCGAGTAGTAGACCGCGGTGAGTCCGGCCAGGTCGTCCGGGCCGGCGATCCGCTGCACCTCGGACAGCCCGGCGACCAGGGCGATGCCGTAGCCGCAGCCCAGCACGGCCGCCGCGACGATCACCACCGGCAGCGACAGGGTGGCGGCGGCCCAGGCAGCCAGCGACAGCCCGGCCACGATCATCACCAGCGCCACCACCGAGGCCCGTGCGGAGTGCCGGGTGTCGATGGTGCGGCCGAGCGACTGGATGCCGAAGCCGCAGGCCAGGGTGATCACGGTCAGCAGCGCGGAGAACGCGATCGGCATGCCGCCGGAGTGGTCGCGCATCAGGCCGGGCAGCACCGCGTAGGCGGAACCGACCGCGCCGAACACCCAGGGCGCCAGCGGCACCACGACCCGCCAGAACCGCCGGTGTCCGAGCGCGGGCACCCGCAGGTCGTCGCGCAGCCGGCGTGGGGTCGCCGACCGCGGGTGGGTCTCCCGGGCGGGCAGGATCGCCAGCCAGGTCAGGGCGGTCACGGCGGCGTGCAGCAGGTACGGCAGGGCGGTCCGCCACGGTCCCCACTGGGCGAGCGCCCCGGCGATCCCCGCGCCGACCAGGAAGCCGAGGGTCAGAGCGAGGGATGCACGCCGGGCACCGGTGCCGGGGGCGGAGAGCTCGGTGATCCAGGTGGTGCCGACCGCCATCGCGAGGCCGAGGGCGACGCCGGACAGCACCCGGCCGAGCGAGAGCATGGCGACCGAGGACGGACCGGCGGCCAGGATCAGTGAGCCGATGATGCCGATCGGCGCGGCCGGGATCAGCAGCCGGCGGCGACCGTAGCGGTCGGACAGCGGGCCACCGATCAGCAGCGCGGGGATGATACCGAGCACGTAGGCGCCGAGCAGCACGTTCACCATCAGGGCGCTGTAGTGGCTGACGTCCCGGTACATCACCAGCAGCGGGGTGAACTCGTTCCCGCCCCAGGCGATCGCGAAGACGAGGGCGGCCACCCGCCGCCAGTCGGTTCCGGGGCGTGGCTCGCAGTCCATGGCTTCTACACCTACTCCGGTGCGAGCCCGTCACGACGCCGGGTCCAAATGATGGGATGAATCGTCCGAGGATTCAGAGCGACTCGGCGACCTCCGCCGGGTCCGGCTCCCCCAGCCGCCCGCGCAGCACGTCCAGCTCGGCGGCGACCAGTGCGAGCAGCATCAGGTCGACGACCAGGCCGGAGACCGCGCCCCACTGGTCCACCCGGAACAGGAAGATCTGGGTCAGCAGCAGGTTGACCAGCACCGCCCGGCGGAACCACTCGTACCCGGCAACCCGGTCGGTGCCGACCCGGCGCAGACCGAGCAGGGACAGACCGAGCGACAGCGCGCCGGACACGACGATGCCGGCCAGCGCCCAGTTCGGCATCGGCGATCCGGTCGCCCAGAGCGCGACCCCACGGATCACGGTGCCCAGGGTCACCAGCCCGAGCACGATCACCGTCACCCGGGGCGCCCACCGGACCTGCATCGCCCGGCGGCTGATCCCGACGATCCAGACCGCCACCGCACCGATCGGGTCCGGCAGTTCCTTGGCATCGCTCTGCACCGCGTCCAACAGCGCCCGCACCTGATCCGCGCCGGGCACGTCCCCCGCCTCGTCGACCAGCGCCCGGGCCTGCCGCCGCGCCCGGATCGAGAAGCCACCGGCGATCCCGGCCACGGCCAGGTCGGTGGCGGCCGCGAGCAGCTCGTGCGGATCACGGGACCGGCGGTGGATCAGCTCGGCGGTCAGCACCAGCAGCACGATCACCACGTAGATCAACGCCGCGGTCGGCTCGAAGAAGTAGTCGTTGTCGGAGGTGACGAACTTGCCGACCTCGTCGATGAACAGCCCGAAGCCGATGCCGCCGACCACGGCGACCAGCGGCCGGATCACCGGCCCGGCCCAGGACAGCGCGGCCAGCAGGGCGAGCGCCATCAGCAGCCCACCCCAGAGCACGTGCGCGATGTGCAGTCCGTCGCCGCCGAGCTGGGGGAAGCCGGTCAACGCCAGGGCACCCCGGGTGACCAGCACGGTGAGCACCGTGATCGCCAGGAAGCCCGCGATGTGCCGGGTGCCGGCCGGATCACGGGGCAGCCCGATCACCAGCAGCGCGTGACGCCCTTTCACCGCTTCCGCTTCTCCCGCACCCGGACCGAGATGCTGATCGGCGACCCCTCGAAGCCGAAGGTCTCCCGCAGCCGGCGCTCGATGAACCGCCGGTACTGCGCCTCCAGGAACCCGGTGGCGAAGATGACGAACCGCGGCGGCCGGGTGGACGCCTGGGTGGCGAACAGGATGCGGGGCTGCTTGCCACCGCGCAGCGGGTGCGGGTGCGCGGCGACCAGCTCGCCGAGGAAGGAGTTCAGCTTGCCTGTCGGGATCCGGCGGTCCCAGGACTCCAGCGACCGGGTCAGGGCCGGCACCAGGCGGTCGGTGTGCCACCCGGTCTTGGCCGACACGTTCACCCGGGGCGCCCACTGGATCTGGACCAGCTCGCGCTCGATCTCCCGCTCCAGGTACGGCCGCCGGTCCTCGTCCATCAGGTCCCACTTGTTGTAGGCGATCACCAGCGCACGACCGGCGTCGACCACCTGCTGCACCACCCGGATGTCCTGCTCGGTCAGCGGCTGCGAGGCGTCCAGCAGCACGACGGCGACCTCGGCCTTCTCGATCGCGGCCTGGGTGCGCAGCGAGGCGTAGAAGTCGGCGCCGGAGGTCTGGTGCACCCGGCGGCGGATCCCCGCGGTGTCCACGAACCACCACGGGATGCCGCGCAGCTCGACCAGCTCGTCCACCGGGTCACGGGTGGTGCCGGCGATGTCGTCGACCACCACCCGGTTCTCGCCCAGCACCTTGTTCAGCAGCGACGACTTGCCCACGTTCGGCCGGCCGACCAGGGCGACCCGGCGCGGACCGCCCGGACGTGCCTCGCCGTGCTCGGAGACCCGCGGCAGCTTGGCCATCGCGGCGTCCAGCAGGTCACCGGTGCCGCGCCCGTGCAGGGCGGACACCGCGTGCGGCTCGCCCAGGCCCAGGCTCCACAGCTGGGCGGCGTCGGCCTCACCGCGCGGACCGTCGACCTTGTTGGCGCACAGCACCACCGGCTTGCCGGAGCGGCGCAGCAGCTTGACCACCCGCTCGTCGGTGGCGGTGGGACCGACGGTGGCGTCCACCACGAACAGCACCGCGTCCGCCAGCGAGATGGCCACCTCGGCCTGCTCGGCGACCCGGGCCTCGATCCCGGCGACGTCGACCTCCCAGCCACCGGTGTCCACCAGGGTGAACCGGCGACCCGCCCACTCCGCCGGGTAGCTGACCCGGTCGCGGGTGACGCCGGGCTTGTCCTCGACCACGGCCTCCCGGCGACCGAGGATCCGGTTCACCAGGGTCGACTTGCCGACGTTCGGGCGACCGACCACGGCCAGCACCGGCAGGATCTCCGGCGCCTCGTCCTCGCCGTCCAGGTCGCCGTCGCCGCCCAGCAGCGCCGCGTCCTCCTCGTCGAGCTCGTACTCCTCCAGGCCGACCCGCAGCGCCTGCTCCCGGGCGGCGTCGTCGGCGTCGTCGACCAGCGGCACGGCCGCCTCGGCCTGCTCGGTGGGGTCGAAGTCGTCCGCCGCGGCGGCTCGGATGTCAGACATGGGCACCATTGTCCCCGATCACGGGGCCGGTTCGCTCCCTTCGCCCTGGTGCTGGTGGCGAACACCACGCATGATGTCTCCTCACGCCGCACCCCAGGGAGCCCACCGATGTCCTTCCAGGCCTACCTCGACGCGATCGAGACCAAGACCGGGCTCACCCCGCGCCAGCTGCTCGACCAGGCACACGAGCGGGGCTTCGGCCCGGACACCAAGGCCGGTCCGATCCTGGAGTGGCTCGCCGCCGATCACGGTCTGGGCCGCGGA
This sequence comes from Cellulomonas denverensis, assembly GCF_012396125.1. Taxonomy (GTDB): domain Bacteria; phylum Actinomycetota; class Actinomycetes; order Actinomycetales; family Cellulomonadaceae; genus Cellulomonas; species Cellulomonas denverensis. Next base: position 286,331 of record NZ_JAAXOX010000002.1, read on the forward strand.
CACGGGACGGCGATGGTGCACGTGATCACCAAGGGCGACCGGATCTCGGCGAAGCACGTCGGCAGCGACGGCAGCCACCGGGACGCGAGCGACCGGCTGTGGCTGGACGGCAAGGACACCAACCCCGGGGCCTGAGGCGTCGCGCCTGCGCGGAGTGCGGTCAGAACGGGATGATCTCGTCGTCCGCGTCTGCGCCCGGGGGCGCGGGCAGGCGGGTTCCCGCGGTCAGGAGTGCGCGCTGGTCGGTCGCCGTGGTCAGGAGCGCGAGTCGGTCGGCCGGGGTGTGCGGGCGCGCGTGATCGCCGGGGTGGGTGCCGGGTGGTTCGCCGGGTCGTTCGCGGAGCATGCGGTGGTAGCCGTCACGTCCGGGCACCGACACGTAGCGGCGGGTCGGGGTGGTCCAGATGATCTGCCCGGCGGCGGTCTGTTCGATGTGGTGTCCGCCGTGGGTGCGCAGCAGGTGGTCGCGCCTGCACAAGGGTGCGAGGTTGGTGGCGGCGGTGGGTCCGCCGTCGCCGAAGGGGATGGTGTGGTCCAGGTCGCAGGCGGTCGCGGGCACGGTGCAGCCGGGGCGCGCGCAGGTGCGGTCGCGGGCGATGACGTGGTCGGCGAGTTCTTGTGGTGGCCGGTATCGGGTTCGCCCGACGTCGAGGACCGCGCCGGATAGTGGGTCGGTGACCAGGCGCCGCCAGACGCCTCCTGCGGCCAGGGCGCGGGCGGTGGCCGCGTCGATCGGCCCGTGCCCGTCCATGTCGGCGGGTTCCTGGTCGGTGCCGATCAGGGTGGACAGTGGCACGGTGACCCGGACCTCGACCCGGGGCCGGGTCACCGACGGCGCACGGTGTCCGGTGGTCGCGTGGTGGCCTGAGTCAGGGCTGCCGTCCTCGCCCGAGGGGTGGTCCTTGTTTGCGGCGTGCTCACAGCCCATGCCGTAGCCGGTGTCCACGCCGGGCTCAGTGCCTGTGCGCTCGTGCGCGACCGCGCGGTCGCCGGTGTACGCGCCCGGGAACGTCATCGCCCCGTGATCGGTCCCCGCGCCCTGACCGGTCCCAGCACCGTGCTCGGGCAGCAGTGGCGCCCACGCGGGTCCGACCAGCGCCGCGTCCAGCAGCGCGTCCGCGCGCAACTGCGCCAGGGTCCGTTCGTCTCCGCCGTGGCGTAGCGCGTGGGCGGAGGCGTCCAACGCCTGGTCCAGTCGGGCCGCGTCCTGGGCGGGCAGGAACGCCCACACCCCGGCCATCCCGTCCCCGAGCGGCCTGGGGCGGGCAACGTGCCGGTCCGCGCGCCCCCGCCGGCGCCGCAACGCCCCACCATCAGGGTCCACGCGCAGCAACGCCCGGTCGATGTCACGCGACAGTTGCGCCGCGGTCCGCTCCGACGCACCCGGCAACACGGTCGTTTCGACCTCTTCGGCGGTGAACAGGTCCACCCCGGTCAGGCGGCGCACCATCACCCGGGCCCGGGCGGTATCGATCCGCCCGGTCCGTAGCGCCTGACCCGTGCCCGGTAGGTGCCGCTGGTAGGCCAGGCCCTCATCGACCAGGGTCCGGGCGGAGCGGCGGCCGATGTTCAGGTAGATCGCCAACTCATCAGCCGCAGTGTTCGGGCGGTGCACGTTCCCCGCGTACTCGGGCCAGACCGGGTTCATCTCGTCCCGCTCGGCCAGTTCCGCGGCCACCCGGGCGGAGACCGCGTGGGCCCAGGACTCCAACCGTGCCGCGGCCTCAGCGACCGCGGGCAGGTCCAACAAGTCCACCGCGACCGGGTCGAGGTTGGCCAGCATCCGGGCCAACACCGGACCGTTCTCCGCGAGCATCTCCTCAACCTGGGCCCGCGGGTCCAACGTCGGGTCGGCCGCCGTCTGCTCAGCCGCGACCCGGGCCGCCAACACCGGGTCGGTCACCCACCGCGGCGGCACATCCTCCACCGGGCCGGGCAGGTCTGCCCCTTCGAGCCACCACAGGTCACCGCCGACGTCCCACGGGTCGGCGAACACCCGCGCACCCGACCGCACCGGAAGCTCCCGGAGGTCGTATTCACGCAGGTCAAGTGCCATAAGACGACACTACCCGCCACCACCGACACGCCCGGTAGGCCCATGCGGGCATCTCCCAGCCCGCCCCCGGTGTCAGGGCAGGTCCAGCCACCAGCGTTCGGAGCCGCAGACCTGGCAGGTGAACCGGTGCGCCACCCCGCCGTGCCCGATCACCGCGCGCACGGCCTCCCGCTCCGCGCCACCGACCGCATCGACGTCCTCGGGATCGAGCGGCCCGACGTAGACGGCGGCTTCGCCGCAGCAGACCGGCCACTCCGCCTGCTGGTAACCCGGGATGCCGGGGGTCCGATCACAGACCTCGGCGATCACCTCGACCGCCACGCCGCCGCGCAGCAGGGAATGGTCGTCGACGAAGCTCGCGCCCCGGGCAGCCGCCGTGCCGTCGGCGATGCACCAGGGGCACAGGTGTTCGAGCGTCTCCCGGCCGAAGGGCAGGCCCAGGTACTCCCAGCCGCGGGCGCGGTCGCAGGTGGGGCAGGTGTGCGGGCTGCGGCGCAGGACCCCCGAGCCGACCGGGTCGGGATGGAAGCGGAACACCGGCAGCAGTTCGTCCACCGGAGGCAGCGCCTCGGCACCGGGGGCGAACTCGCCCACGCGCACGCCGAGCGGTTCCAGGGCACCGGTGCCCCGCTGGATCCACAGGTCGTCGCCGCCGCGGAGCGCGATCCGCTGGGGTACCGCGTCGTGGACGGCGATCACCAGGGCGTCCGCCGGCAGCCCGTCCGCGCGCGCCCGCTCGGTGTGCCAGACGATGTCCTGGGCGGTGCGGGCCATCCGCTTCCGGTCGCTGCCGCAGCGGACCGGGAGGGCGCGGAACACCAGGCCGGTCACGCCGGCGCCGTCGTCCCAGCGGAAGCCGTTCTCCGCGCTCAGCTGGTCCCGCCAGGTCCGCGGCAGCGGCAGGCCCAGCTCTCGCTCGACCCGGTCCAGGTCCTCCTGGCGTGCCCCCGCCATCAGTCCTCCGGCAGCCCCACGCCGATCCGGGCCACCGACTCCGCGACCAGCGCGCTCAGCGCCAGCCGCACCGCGTCGTTGGTCGCCGACACCGCCTCGCGCTTGCTCATCCCCTCGCCGCGCACGGGGGCGAGCGGTTCGCCGAACCGGACGTACAGCCGCCGCCGCAGCCCGGGGATGTGGTTGACGCCCTCGCCGGTGCGCCGGGTACCGAGCACCGCGACCGGCACCACCGGGGCGTCGCCGTGCACCGCCAGCCAGGACACCCCGGCCCGGGCGGAGGCCGCGTCGCCGCGACCACGGTTGCCCTCGGGGAACACGCCGACCGCTCCCCCGCGGTGCAGCACCTCCAGCCCGGCGACCAGGGCGGAGCGGCCGCCGCCGGTGCGGTTGACCGGGATCTGACCGGCACCGCGCAGGATGACGCCGATCGGGCCGTGGAACATCTCCTCCTTCACCAGGATGTTCAGCCGCCGGGGTGAGGCGCCGGCCAGCAGCGGGCCGTCGATCACCGACACGTGGTTGGCGGCCAGGATCACCGGCCCGGCGCCGGGCACCAGTTCGGCGCCGAGCACCCGGGTGTGCCAGACCCCGTGGGCCAGGAACTTCCCGATCCCGTGCGCCCAGCCCGGCATCAGCTTCACGTCGGTCATGCCCGCTGCTCGATCACATCCAGCACGGCCTGGACGGTCTGCTCCAGGTCCAGGTCGGAGGAGTCGATGGTGACCACGCCGTCCGCGGCGACCGTGAACGCGGCGACCGTCGAGTCGTCGGCGTCTCGGCGCAGCACCTGGTCCTTGGTCGCCTCGACCGCGGCGGCGTCGTCGGAGCCGTGCACCTCGCGGGCGCGCCGGGCCAGCCGGGCCTGCTCGGAGGCGGTGAGCAGCAGCCGGACGTCGGCGTCCGGGGCGATGACGGTGGTGATGTCCCGGCCCTCGGCGACAATCCCGCGCCCGCCGGAGAAGGACGACGACGCGGCCTGGGCGCCGATCTCGTCCCGCTGGCGGCGACCGAGCTCGGCCCGGACCTCCAGGTTGGTGGCGACGGCGCTGACCGCCGCAGAGATCGCGGTCTCCCGGATCGCCTCGCCGATGTCGATGCCGTCGACGGTCACGGTCGGGGCGGCCGGGTCGACGCCCATCACCAGCGGCATGGAGCGAACCAGCTCGGCGACCGCGTCCTGGTCGGTCAGGGAGACCCCGGAGCGCAGCGCCCACCAGGTGGCGGCGCGGTACATCGCGCCAGTGTCCAGGTAGGCCAGTCCGAGCGCCTGGGCCGCGCGGCGGGACACGGTGGACTTCCCCGAGCCGGAGGGCCCGTCGATCGCCACCACCAGGTGCTGCGTCATCGCACCAACCTCCATCCGCGGGCCGTCAGCTCCGCCTCCAGGTGCGCGGAACGGGCCGGGTCGACGGAGACCGAGGCCATGCCGACCGGTCGCCCGGCCGCGTGTTCCAGCTGCAGTTCCTCCAGGTTGACCCCGGCCTCGCCCACGTCGGTGAGCAGGCGGGCGAGTTCGCCGGGCTGATCCGGCACCAGGGCGGTGACCACGGCCCACTGCCGCGGGGCCCCGCCGTGCTTGCCGGGCACCAGGGCGACACCGGCGTTGCCCTCGGCGATCGTGGTGGCGATCCGGGCCAGCGCCCCGAGTGCGACGTCCTCGGGCCCACGGGCCCGTGCCGCCTCGTCCAGGGCGTCGACCACGCCGTCCAGGTCGTCCCGCAGCGCGGCCAGCACGTCGCGGACGGCGGAGGCGTTGGCGGCCAGGATCGAGGTCCACAGCGCGGGGTCCGAACCGGCGACCCGGGTCACGTCGCGCAGCCCCTGCCCGGCCAGGCCGAGCGCCTCGGGGGCGGCATCGCGCAGCCGGGCGGCGACCAGGCTGGAGGCCACCTGCGGCACGTGCGACACCAGCGCGACCGCGGCGTCGTGCGCGTCGGCGTCCAGCTGCACCGGCACGCCGCCCAGGTCGTTGGCCAGCGAGCGGACCGCCAGCACCGCAGCCGGGTCGGACTCGCCGGAGTCGACGATCACCCACGGCCGGCCCAGGAACAGGTCCGGCAGCGCGGAGGCGGGGCCGGAACGCTCCCGGCCGGCCATCGGGTGCGAGCCGACGTACCGGCTCAGGTCGGCGCCCGAGTCGCGCAGCTCGCGCAGCACGTAGCCCTTCACCGAGGCGACGTCGGTGACCACGGCGCCCGGGTGGGCCGCCAGCTCCGCACGCACCACGTCGGCGGTGACATCCGGCGGCGAGGCGACCACGATCAGGGCGGGTTCGGCGTCGTCGTCGGTGGCCGGGCGTCCGGCGCCCACGTCCCGGGCCAGCGCCAGGGCGGTGCGGGACGGGTCGTGCAGCAGCACGTCCACCCCGTGCGCCCGCAGCCCCAGGCCGACCGAGGTGCCGAGCAGCCCGGTGCCGACCACCCGGACCGGACCCCGGGTGGCCGCCGGGGTGGTGGCGCCGGTGGTCACAGCCCGACCTGGACCATCAGCGCGCCGACCTCCGCCTTGGACAGCACGCGGCTGCGCCCGGGCTTGAGGTCGCCGAGCCGGATGGAGCCGATCCGGGTCCGCACCAGCCGGGTCACCGGGTGCCCGACCTCCTTCATCAGGCGGCGCACGATCCGGTTCCGGCCCTCGTGGATCACGATCTCGATCAGGCTGGCGTAGGGGGTGGCTTGCACGATCCGGGCGTCGGCGACCTCGACCGGCCCGTCCTCCAGCTCGATGCCCCTCTTCAACCGGGCGGGCAGCGAGGCCGGGACCCGGCCCTCGACGTCCACCAGGTAGGTCTTAAGCACGCCGTGCGACGGGTGCGACAGCCGGTTGGCCAGCTCGCCGTCGTTGGTCAGCAGGATCAGGCCCTCGGAGTCCGCGTCCAGCCGGCCGACGTGGAACAGCCGCTCCTGCCGGTCCGGCACCAGGTCGCGCAGGGTCGGGCGGCCCTCCGGGTCGTCCATGGTGGAGACGACGCCCAGCGGTTTGTTGACCGCCAGGGTGATCCGGGAGCTGTCCAGCTGGACCCGCAGGCCGTCGACGTGGATCACCGAGGTCGGGCTGACCCGCACGCCGAGCTCGATCACCGGCTCGCCGTCCACGGTCACCCGGCCGGCGGTGATCAGCTCCTCGCAGGCCCGCCGCGAGCCGAGACCGGCCTGGGCCAGCACCTTCTGCAGCCGGATGCCCTCGGGGTCGTGCACGTCCGAGGTCGGCTGGGCCGGGCGGCGCGGGGCGCGCGACCCGCTGGGCGCATCCGGCCAGCGCGAGCCGGGACGGCCCACCGCGGGGCCACCGCGCCGGGCACCGGGACGGCCGGCACCCGAGGCACCGGGACGACCGGCGCCCGAGGCGCCCGGACGACCGGACGCACCAGGACGACCCGACGCGCCGGGACGACCGGTCCCGGAAGCGCCCCCGCGAGAGGCACCGGAACGACCGACCGCCGCGCCAGTGCCGCTCGACCCAGCGGCACCCGTGCCGCCCGGACGGCCGTATCCGCCGCTACGACCCGAGGCACCACCGCGCCCGGCCTGCCCACCGGCAGCCTGCGATCCCCCGCGTCCACCGCCGGCCGAGCCGCCGGAACGCCCGGCACCCGACGCACCACCACGCCCCGCGCCGGCCGCACCGCCACGCCCGCCGCCCGACGCACCGCCACGCCCGGCACCCGCCGCACCACCACGCCCGGCCCCGCCGGAACGCCCCGCGCCGCCACCACCAGTGCGGCCGTTGCCGCCCCGTCCTGCACTCATCACACGTCTCCAGTCGTCACGTCGCCGTCCATGCCGTCGAGCCCCGCGATGGCGCTCATCTCCGGCAGGTAGGGCGCGAGCGGGGGCAGCTGATCCAGGGAGGTCAGGCCCATCCGCTCCAGGAAGTATCCCGTGGTGCCGTACAGCACCGCACCCGTCGACGGGTCCTGTCCGACCTCGCCGATCAACCCGCGGGTGGTCAACGTGCGGACCACGCCGTCGACGCTCACCCCGCGGATGCCGGACACCTGCCCACGGCTGACCGGCTGACGGTACGCGATCACGGCCAGGGTCTCCAATGCCGCCTGGGTCAGCCGCTGGGTCTGCCCGTTCACCACGAACCGGCTCACCACCGGGTGGAAGGCCGGATCGGAGTAGATCCGCCAGCCCCCGCCGACCTGGCGCAGCTCGAAGCCGCGGGGCCGTCCGCCGTGCTCACCGCGGTACTCGGCGGCCAGCTCGGCGAGCAGGGTCTCGACCTCCTCGGTGGGCAGTTCGAGCTCGGTGGCCAGCCGGAGCGCGGGCACCGGCTCGTCGGCGACCATCAGCACGGCCTCGAGCGCGGCGAGCGCCCCACCGGGCAGGTCGTGCACGTCGACGGTCTCGACGGTCTCGGGTTCCAGCCCGTCAGTCATCGGTCAGATCCTCCAGTGCGTCCAGGCCGCCGGCCCCGCCGTCCTCGTCGTCGAAGTCGCTGCTCACCCCGATGTCGCCGCCGCCGGAGCCGGTCCAGCGGACGGTGAGCTCACCGAGCGGGGTGACCTGATCGAAGCCGACCGAGCCGTCGCGGAACAGTTCCAGCAGGGCCAGGAACCGGGCGACGACGACCAGGGTGGAGCCGGCATCCGCGGTGAGGGTGCGGAAGCTGGCGACGCCGCCGTGGTGCCGCAGCCGGTCGGCGATCGCCAGCGCCTGTTCCCGGACGCTGACCGGCGGGGCGTGCAGGTGGCTGATGTCCACCCCGGGCGGGGGCGGCGGCGGGGCCATCGCCTTCGCGGCCAGGGCGGCGAGCTCCTCCGGCCCGATCTGCCAGATCAGCTCGGGCAGCAGGGCGGCGAACTGGGGTTCCAGCTCGACGGTGCGCGGATGCCGGCGGGCCTCGTCGGCCAGGTGCGCCCCGATGTCCCCGGCGACCACCTTGTAGGCGCGGTACTGCAGCAGCCGGGCGAACAGCAGGTCGCGGGCCTCCAGCAATTCCAGGTCGTCGTCGTCCTCGACGTCGCCGGAGGGCAGCAGCCGGGCGGCCTTGAGGTCCAGCAGGGTGGCGGCGACCACCAGGAATTCGCTGGCCTGGGACAGGTCCCACTGGTCGGCGGCCTTGATGTAGCCGATGAACTCGTCGGTGACCGCGGCCAGGGCGACCTCGGTGATGTCCAGCTTGTGCTTGGCGATCAGGCCGAGCAGCAGGTCGAACGGCCCGGAGAAGACGTCCAGGTGGACCTGGAACGCACTGGTCCCCGCGAGCGGGGTGGTCTCAGGCGGCGTCGCCACGGGCGACGAGTTCACGGGCGAGCTGGCGGTAGGCCTGAGCGCCGGGGTGCTGCGGGGCGTAGCTGGTGATCGGCTCCGCGGCGACCGAGGCGTCCGGGAACTTCACCGTCCGGCCGATCACGGTGTGCAGCAGGACGTCGCCGAAGGCCTCGTGCACCCGGGCGACCACCTCGCGGGCGTGCAGGGTGCGAGGGTCGTACATGGTGGCCAGGATGCCGTCCACCTCCAGCCGCGGGTTCAGCCGGTCGCGGACCTTCTCGATCGTCTCCACCAGCAGGGCCACGCCACGCAGGGCGAAGAACTCGCACTCCAGCGGGATCAGCACCCCGTGGGCGGCGGTGAGCGCGTTCACGGTGAGCAGGCCGAGCGAGGGCTGGCAGTCGATCAGGATCACGTCGTAGTCGTCCATCACCGGGCGCAGCACCCGGGACAGGATCGACTCGCGGGCCACCTCGCTGACCAGCTGCACCTCGGCGGCGGACAGGTCGATGTTGGCCGGCAGCAGGTCGAGGCTGCCCTCCAGGCTGTCGGTGCCGGTGGGGCGGATCAGCTCGTGGATGTCGACGTGCCGGTCCACCAGCAGGTCGTAGACGGTGCGGTCCAGCTCGTGCGGGTTGACCCCCAGGCCGACCGAGGCGGCGCCCTGCGGGTCGAAGTCGACGATCAGCACCTTGCGGCCGTACTCGGCCAGCGCGGCGGCCAGGTTGATGGTGGTGGTGGTCTTGCCCACGCCACCCTTCTGGTTGCACATCGCGATCACGCGGGCGGGGCCGTGCGCGCTCAGCGGGGCGGGGACGGGGAACTCCGGCAGCGGTCGCCCCACTGCGTCGACTGCGTTCTCGGTCGTCTCCTCGCGTGCCACCCGGACACCTTAGCGGCCGGCCGGCTCAGACCCGCTGCCGCCGCGCCCGCGGGTGACTGGTGGCGTAGACCTCACGCAGGGTGTCCGGGGTGACCTTGGTGTAGATCTGGGTGGTGGTCACCGAGGCGTGGCCGAGCAGCTCCTGCACCACCCGAACGTCGGCGCCACCGGCCAGCAGGTGGGTGGCGAAGGAGTGCCGCAGGGTGTGCGGGGAGACGTGCACCGAGGCGGGCAGCCCGGCCCGCTGCGCGGCGGTGTGCAGCACGGCCCAGGCGCTCTGCCGGCTGAGCGGTCCGCCCCGGGTGTTGAGGAACACCCGCGACCCGCCACGGCCCGCGGCGGCCAGCACCGGCCGGGCCCGCACCAGGTAGGCCTCCACCGCCTCCACCGCGTAGGCGCCCACCGGCACCACCCGCTCCTTGCGCCCCTTGCCGAACAGCCGGACCGCGGCGCGGCCGGGGGTGAGGTCCAGGTCGTCGACGTCCAGGCCGACCGCCTCGGAGATCCGCGCGCCGGTGGAGTACAGCAGTTCCAGCAGTGCCCGGTCGCGCAGCGGCAGCGGTCCCTCGCCGAGCGAGGCGGCGTCCAGCAACCGCTCGACCTCCTCGGTGCTGATCGCCTTGGGCAGCCGCTGGGCCTGCCGGGGCGGGCGGACCCCCCGTGCCGGGTCGCCGGGGGCCAACCCCTCCAGCACGCAGAACTTGTGCCAGCCGCGGGCGGCGACCACGGCGCGGGCCGCGGAGGCCGCGGACAGGATGGCCCGGCCGTCGGCGCCGGTCCGGATCGCGGTCAGGTAGTCCTCGACATCGGACTCGGTGACCTGGTCCGGGGCGGTGCGGCCGGCAGCGGCCAGGAAGTCCAGGTAGCGGCCGAGGTCGCGGCGGTAGGCGGCCAGCGTGTTGCGGCTCAGCCCGCGCTCGACGGTCAGGTGGGCCAGGTAGGCGTCCAGCGCCGTGGCCAGCCCGGGGGGAGGTCCGTCCACCGGCCCTCCCCTCTGTCTGGTCAGAACGGGAGGAAGACGTCCACCGCCACCGCGATCGACAGCAGCGACAGGTACGTGATCGACCCGTGGAACACCGACATCGCGCGGAGCTTGCCGCGGGACGGGTCCTGGGCGCGACGGTACAGGCCGATGCACGAGGCGAGGAACCACACGCCGAGGACGGTGGCGACCACGGCGTACACCCAGGTCATCCCGGCGACCGGCACCAGCAGCAGCGAGCAGGCGATCATCGCGACGGTGTAGGCGATCATCTCCCGGGCGACCTTGGCCTCGGCGGCCACCACCGGCAGCATCGGCACCCCGGCCGCGGCGTAGTCCTTGCGGAACTTCATCGACAGCGGCCAGTAGTGCGGCGGGGTCCAGAAGAAGATCACCCCGAACAGCAGCGCCGCCGCCCAGGACACCCCACCGGTCACCGAGGACCAGCCGATCAGCACCGGCATACAGCCGGCCGCCCCGCCCCAGACGATGTTCTGCGGGGTGCGGCGCTTGAGGATCATGGTGTAGCCGACGACGTAGATCACGATCGCGCCGCCGGTGAGCAGCGCGGACGGCACGTTCACCAGCAGGGCCAGCCAGGTCAGCGACCCGACGGTGAGCGCCAGGCCGAAGATCAGGGCGGCACGCGGGCTGATCTCCCCGGTGACCAGCGGACGGCGCTTGGTCCGGTTCATCACCTGGTCGATGTCGCGGTCCAGGTAGCAGTTGAGCACGTTCGCCGCACCGGCCGCGGCGGCGCCGCCGACCAGGGTGGCCAGCACCAGCCACAGCGAGGGCAGTCCGTTCGCCGCCAGGATCATGGTCGGCAGGGTCGTGACCAGCAGCAGCTCGATCACGCGCGGCTTGGTCAGCGCGACATAGGCGCCGAGGGTCCGGCGCAGGCCGGTGGACCGGGTCCCCTGCTGGGCGGGCCGGGCGGCGCCGGCGGTCGCTCCGGCCTCGTTGGCGCCGATGGCAGGGCTGATGGTGCGCACGCGGTCCGGTCCTCCTCGCGTCGACCCCTGGGCTCCGGTGCGGCCGGGAGGGCCGCGCGGCACGGAACGCCAGTGGGGGTGGTCGTCCGGCCATCCTACGCACGGGGGTGCTACCAGATGGGCGTCTTCGCCCCCAGGGACATGGGTCCCACGGTGTGATTTCCGTCCCGATCCGGGCCGGTGACCCGCACAGTACCGGGCCGGGACCGCCGCGGCCTTTCCGGAGCGTGGCCACGACCGGCGGACCCCCACCGCCCAGGATTAGGCTCGACCTGCACGTCGGGGGTGGTTCGTGCCGCCCCGGCCCGCGTGTTCGCGTCGACGTCCCGGGAGCTCCGGGGCCGGAATGAGGTGACTTCTTCATGGCAGGCAGCACCACGCCGCTCGACCGGCTGAGTGAGGCAGGTGTCGCGGTCTGGCTGGACGACCTGTCCCGCGAGCGGCTGCGCACCGGCAATCTGGCCGACCTGGTCGCCCACCACCACGTGGTCGGGGTGACGACCAACCCGACGATCTTCGCCTCGGCGCTGGCCAAGGGTGACGCCTACGACGCCCAGCTCGCCGAGCTGCGCGGCTCCACCGACGTGGACGGTGCGGTCTTCGCGATCACCACCGACGACGTCCGTGAGGCGGCCGACGTGCTGCGCGCGACCTACGACGCCACCGGCGGCCAGGACGGCCGGGTCTCGATCGAGGTCGACCCGCGGCTGGCCCGGGACACCCAGGCGACCATCGACTCGGCCCGCGCGCTGTGGTCGACGGTGGACCGCCCGAACGTCTTCATCAAGATCCCGGCCACGAAGGAAGGGCTGCCCGCGATCGCGCAGGCACTGGCGGACGGGATCAGCGTCAACGTCACGCTGATCTTCTCCCTGGAGCGCTACCGCGCGGTGCTGGACGCCTTCCTGGACGGCCTGGAGCGGGCGAAGGCGGCCGGGCACGACCTGGCGCCGATCGCCTCGGTGGCCTCGTTCTTCGTCTCCCGGGTGGATACCGCGATCGATCCCGAGCTGGACGCGCTGGGCACCGACGAGGCCGCCGCGCTGCGCGGCAAGGCGGCGATCGCGAACGCCCGGCTGGCCTACGGGGTCTACACCGAGGTGACCGGCTCGGACCGCTGGGCCGCGCTCGCCGCCGCCGGTGCGCACCCGCAGCGTCCGTTGTGGGCCTCCACCGGGGTGAAGGACCCGGCCTACCCGGACACGATGTACGTCCACGAGCTGGTGGTGGCCGGCACCGTGAACACCATGCCGCAGGCCACCCTGGACGCCGTCGAGGACCACGGCCGGATCACCGGCGACACCGTGACGGGCACCCAGGAGGAGTCGCAGCGGGTGATCGACGCCCTGGCCGGACTCGGCATCTCGATCGACGAGGTGACCGAGAAGCTGGAGGTCGAGGGCCTGGCCAAGTTCGAGAAGTCCTGGTCCGAGCTGCTGGACACCGTCCGCTCCGGCCTGGACCGGGTGGCCGAGTGAAGCCGGCGAAGGTCAGCGCCGAGCACAATCCGCTGCGCGACCCCCGCGACCGGCGGCTGCCGCGGATCGCCGGGCCCTCCGGCCTGGTGATCTTCGGCGTGACCGGCGACCTGGCCCGCAAGAAGCTGATGCCGGCGGTCTACGACCTGACCAACCGTGGCCTGCTGCCGCCCGGCTTCGCGCTGACCGGCTTCGCCCGCCGGGACTGGGAGACCCAGGACTTCGCCGAGATCGTGCACGACTCGGTCAAGGAGCACGCCCGCACCCCGTTCCGGGAATCGACCTGGCGGCAGTTGTCCGAGGGGATCCGGTTCGTCCAGGGCACCTTCGACGACGACGACGCCTTCGACCGGTTGCGCCGGACCGTGGAGGAGCTGGACATCGAGCGTGGCACCGGTGGCAACCATGCGTTCTACCTGTCGGTGCCGCCGAGCGCCTTCCCGGTGGTCTGCAAGCAGCTGGCCCGCTCGGGTCTGTCGCAGTCCGCCGAGGGCGCCTGGCGCCGGGTGGTGATCGAGAAGCCGTTCGGCCACGACCTGAAGTCGGCGCAGGAGCTGAACGACGTGGTCTCCGAGGTGTTCCACCCGGACGACGTGTTCCGGATCGACCACTACCTGGGCAAGGAGACGGTGCAGAACCTGCTGGCGCTGCGCTTCGCCAACCAGATGTTCGAGCCGATCTGGAACGCCAACTACGTCGACCACGTGCAGATCACCATGGCCGAGGACATCGGTGTCGGCGGCCGTGCGGGGTACTACGACGGCATCGGCGCCGCCCGGGACGTGATCCAGAACCACCTGCTGCAGCTGCTGGCGCTCACCGCGATGGAGGAGCCGGTCTCGTTCAGCGCCCGGGACCTGATCGCGGAGAAGATCAAGGTGCTGTCCGCGGTGCGGCTGCCCAAGGACCTGGGCAAGCACACCGCCCGCGGTCAGTACGCGGCCGGCTGGCAGGGCGGCGAGCGGGTGGTCGGCTACCTGGACGAGGGCGGCTTCGACCCGAACTCGACCACCGAGACCTACGCCGCGGTGCGCCTGGATATCGACACCCGCCGCTGGGCCGGGGTGCCGTTCTATCTGCGCACCGGCAAGCGGCTGGGCCGCCGGGTCACCGAGATCGCCGTGGTGTTCAAGAAGGCGCCGCACCTGCCGTTCGAGTCCACTGCCACCGAGGAGCTGGGCAAGAACGCCCTGGTGATCCGGGTGCAGCCGGACGAGGGCGTCACCCTACGGTTCGGCGCCAAGGTGCCGGGCACCGCGATGGAGGTCCGGGACGTCACGATGGACTTCGGCTACGGCCACGCGTTCACCGAGTCCTCCCCCGAGGCCTACGAGCGCCTGATCCTGGACGTGCTGCTCGGCGACCCGCCGCTGTTCCCGCGGCACGAGGAGGTCGAGCTGTCCTGGCGGATCCTGGACCCGGTCGAGGCGTACTGGGCCAAGCAGGGGCAGCCGGAGCAGTACCGCTCGGGCACCTGGGGCCCGGCCTCCGCGGACCGGATGATGGAGCGTGACGGACGAGCCTGGAGGCGACCGTGATCATCGACATGCCCAAGACCACCACCGGCGACATCAACAAGCGCCTGGTGCGGGAGCGCGAGGAGGGCGGCGCGATCGCCCTCGGCCGGGTGCTCACCCTGCTGATCGACGTCGGCGACCACGACCCGGAGCAGGCGATCGAGGCGGCGAACGACGCCTCCCGCGAGCACCCCTGCCGGGTGATCGTGCTGACCAGCGAGGGCCCGGGCCAGGACTCCGAGCTGGACGCCCAGATCCGGTTGGGCGGTGACGCTGGCGCCTCCGAGGTGGTGGTGCTCAAGCCGTCCGCCGCGCAGGCCCGGCACCTGGACACCCTGGTGCTGCCGCTGCTGCTGCCGGACGCCCCGATCGTCACCTGGTGGCCGTACCAGGTGCCGGCCGACCCGGCGGAGCACCCGCTGGGCACCCTGGCCCGGCGGCGGATCACCGACTCCACCGAGTGCGCCCACCCGTCGGCCACCCTGCAGGCGCTGGCGACCCAGTACCGGGAGGGCGACACCGACCTGGCCTGGACCCGGACCACGCTGTGGCGCGGCCTGATCGCCGCCACCCTGGACCAGCCGCCCTACGAGCCGGTGCAGCGCGCGGTGGTCTCCGGCGAGTCCACCCACCCGTCGGTGGACCTGATGGCGGCCTGGCTGCGCTGGGCGCTGAACTGCCCGGTGGAGATCGAGCGGATCGCCGACGCCCCGGCGATCACCCAGGTGCGGCTGGAGCGGCGCTCCGGCGCGATCGTGCTGGACCGCCCGGACGGCAAGACCGCCGCCCTGCGCCAGCCGGATCAGCCCGAGCACCGGATCGCGCTGCCGATCCGGCAGTTGCGCGAGTGCCTGGCGGAGGAGCTGCGCCGGCTGGACGCGGACGAGGTCTACGGCGAGGTCCTGCGCAAGGGCCTGGCCAAGGTGGAGGTGAGCGCATGACCCGCACCGTGCTGGTGCACCCCGATGCCCAGGTGCTGGCGGAGGCCACCGCCGCCCGGCTGCTGACCCGGCTGATCGACCTGCAGTCCGGGCACTCCCCGGTGCACCTCGGCCTGACCGGCGGCACCGTCGGGATCGCGACCCTGGCGGCGATCGGCCGGTCCCCGGTGCGGCACGCAGTGGACTGGACCGGCGTGCACCTGTGGTGGGGCGACGAGCGCTTCCTGCCGGACGGCGACCCGGACCGCAACGAGACCCAGGCGCGCGAGGCCCTGATCGGCCCGCTCGGTGACGCCCTGCCCGCCGCCAACGTGCACCCGATGCCCGCCCTGGACCCCGGCGCCGGGATCGCCACCCCGGAGGACGCCGCGGCCGCCTACGCCGCGGAGCTGAAGGGACTGGCCGCCGACGGTGCCGAGCTGCCGGTGCTGGACGTGCTGATGTTCGGGATGGGACCGGACGGCCACGTGGCCAGCCTGTTCCCCGGCCACCCGGGGGTGGGCGTCTCAGGCGTCACCACCACCGCGGTGCACGACTCCCCCAAGCCGCCGCCGCTGCGGGTGTCGCTGACCTTCGACGCGATCCACACCGCCCGGGAGGTCTGGGTGGTCGCCGCCGGGGCCGAGAAGGCCGGAGCGGTCGCCAGTGCGCTGGCTCCCGGAACCCCGGCAAGCACCACACCGGCGGCGCACGCCACCGGGGCCGAGGCCACGCTGTGGCTGGTGGACGCCGCGGCGATCGCCGAGGTCGCCGCCGGCTGACCGGCCGGCGGGGCTCGGCCGGGCCGGTTCACTCCTCGGCGAGCCCCGCCTGCACCGTCCGCCGGATGGTGCCGATCGCCGCGCGCAATGCCGCCGGGTCCATCGGTTCGGCGTCCGCGGCGCACTGCCGGGCCAGCGCGGCCAGGGTCAGCAGTTGCTCGTGGCTGAGGTCCAGGTGCCGGTCCACCGGTTCGATCCCGCCGTCCAGCTCCCGGGTGACGCCGTAGCGCGGGACCAGCAGTCGCCAGCTGGCCAGCCCCCGGCGCAGCTCGCGCAGTTCGCCCGAGCCCCGGTCCACGTGGTCGCGCAGTTCGGTCAGCAGCACCGACACCGCCGCCATGTCCTCGGTCAGTGCGGTCACGTCCTCGTCCAGCGCCGCACACAGCAACGGGAGCGCAGCCCGCGAGTCCCCCGCGCCCGCACCCCCGGCGAGTTCGGCCAGGAACAGCCGCACCATGTCGTTGTGCAGCCGGGCGAGCGCGATCCGGAACCGCAGGTCCAGCAACCAGGTCCGGACCCGCTCCAGCTCGTCCACCAGGGCGGTGATCCGGTCCCCGACCGCCGCGGCGCGCAGCGTCATCGCCCGGGCCGAGCGCTCCAGCACCGGCGCCCGGTCGCAGACCCAGGCCGAGGCGTCCGCCATCGCGCGGGTGGCGTCGTGCAGCCCGGCGACCGCCTCCCGGACCCGCGCGGCCCCGTCGCCGACCTGGTCGGCCAGCGCCTGATGGCGCTCCAGCGTGTGCCACAGCCCGGCCAGCTGCCCGTCGATCCCGCGCACCGCGGTGGACAGCGTGCCCAGCACCCCGGTGCCGGTGGACCCGGTCGCCGGTCCGGTCGCGGCCAGCACCCGGGCCGCTCCCTCGGCAGGCACCGCGTGCCGCACGAAGTCCTCGTAGCTGGCGAACCCGGCCGCCCGCAGCCGGGTGATCAGCTCCCCGGCACCGAGCTCACCGACCGCCCGCCGGCTCATCCCCCGCGCCGACGCCGCCCGCTCCAGTGGCCGGACCTCGCGGTAGATCGACTCGGCCACCGACCGCAGTCCGTCCTCGCACGGCGCGGTGCGGACCGACAGCATCCGCTCGCCCACCGGCGTGATGGTCGCGAACACCGAGTAGGGCCGCCCGCCCCGCGACCGGTTGGTCACGTACGCGGCGACCGGGCGCCCCGCGGCCAGCAGGTCCCACATGATCCGGAACACCCCGGCCGGCATCATGTCGTGCCGGATCAGGTTGTGCGGTGCGCCGATCAGCTCGGTCCGGTCGTACCGGGACAGCCGCTCGAACACCGAGTTCGCCTGCTCGATCACCCCGCGCCGGTCGGTGATCGAGAAGAACAGCTCGTGCGGGGCGACCACCGGCAGCCCGAGCAGGAATGCATCGTCCAGCCCCCACGTCTCAGGCATGCACCCCTCCGTCCTGGGTCAGGGCGGTCCGCACCACCGTGGACAGCATCTGCTTCACGGCGGTGCGCGACCGCGCGTCGGTGTAGAGCACCGGCACCGCCGGGTCGACCCCGAGCGCCCGGCGGATGTCGGTCAGCCGGTGGGTGGCCACCCCGTCGAAGCAGTTGACCCCCACCGCGAACGGGATGTCCCGCGACTCGAAGTAGTCCACCGCCGGGAAGCACTGCCGCAGCCGGGTGCTGTCCACCAGCACCACCGCGCCGATCGCGCCGCGGACCAGGTCGTCCCACAGGAAGGAGAACCGATCCTGGCCCGGGGTGCCGAACAGGTACAGCCGCAGGCCGCCGGACAGTTCGATCCGGCCGAAGTCGAGCCCCACCGTGGTCTCGGACTTGCGGGTGCTCACCGCACCGGCGTCGTCCACCCCGATCGAGTGCTCGGTCATCGCGGCCTCGCTGCGCACCGGGGCGATCTCGGAGATCGCGCCGATGAAGGTGGTCTTGCCCACCGCGAAGCCGCCGGCCACCACGATCTTGACCGCGGTGGGGGCCTCAGAGTCGTTCGATGCCATCGAGCACCTGCTCCAGGAGATGTCGGGGCCGGCGCTGCGGGCCGGCCGGTGCCGGGACCCCGGACACCGTCACGTGACCGGCGTCGACCAGGTCGCAGACCAGCACCCGCACCACGCCCAGCGGCAGCCGGACCGCGGTCGCGATTTCGGCCACCGACAGGTAGGCGTCCCGAGTGACGGCGACGATGGCACGCTGCTCGGGCCCGGCCGGCCGGCCGCCCGACGGCAGCGCCCGTACCAGTGCCTCCACCGGCAGTTCCCGGTCCGAGACCTCGGTCCGGCCCCCGGTGACCACGTACGGGCGCAGATCGGTGGCCTGGTCCTGGGCGCCCTCGCCCTCGGCGCCGGTCACCAGATCGGCCGGGGTGGTTCGCGGCGGGCGGTGCCGGGGGGCGGCGGGTCCTCGTCCTCGTCGCCCTCGTCGCCCACGATCAGCGGGGTCAGCTCGGTCTCCGCGCGCCGGACCAGCAGGGCCATCTCGTAGCCGACCAACCCCAGGTCGCAGCTCGCGTCCGCCAGCACCGCCAGCACCGAGCCGTCCGAGATCGTCATCAGCACCAGCGTCATCCGGTCCATCTCGATCACGGTCTGCCGGACCCGCCCGGCGTCCTCGTGCCGGGCCACCCCTGCCGACAGCGAGGACAGCCCGGAGACGATCGCCGCCAGCCGGTCACCGTCGTCCCGGTCCAGGCCGCGCGAGGCCGCCATCAGCAGCCCGTCCGCCGACACCACCGCCACCTGGCGGGTGCCGGCGACCGCCTGCACGAACTGGTCGAGCAGCCAGGCGATCTCCGGCTGCGTCCCGCTCGGTCCGGTGGTCGTCACTGCTCGGCCTCCCCTTCGGACCCGCTGAGGTCCGGGGCGTCGCCGGCTGCCACGGGCCCACCGGGCGCATCGTCGTGGCTCGGCAGCGTCCCGGCCGGCGGCCCGTCGCCACCGGCGGCCGCGGCGGGCTCGGCGTCCTCGACCTCACCGAGCCCGTCGCGCACCCCGCTGCGGAACCGCTGGAATCGAGCGCGCAGCCCGTCCGGGTCCCGCGGCTCGCTGCTCGACGCCCGGGCGCGCACCGCCAGGGCATCGACCGCCGCCGGGGCGGCGACCTCGGGGCGGTAGGGCTGTTCCCCGTCGGTGCCGACCTCCCGCCGGGGCAGCTCGGTCGTCTCGTCCAGCAGCTCCGCCGGTGCCCAGACCCCGGTGTCCCCGGCCGGTGCCGCGTCCGGGATCGCGGGCGCCGGGTCGCCGGAGCCGGTTCCCGTCCCGTCCGGCTGCGGGCCGCGGGTGTCCCAGACCGCCAGGTCGGGACTGGGCGCGGGGAGCGGCGCCGGGCGATCCGGCATCGGCGGCGCGGTGGCGGGTTCCGGGTCCCGGTCCTGACGCGGCCGGGTGTCCCACACCGTCAGGTCCTCGGCCGGAGGCTCCGCCGGGGCCAGGACCGGCGCGGGCGGATCGACAGCCCTGATCCCGGTGTCCCCCGCCTCGGCGGGCCGCGGCACGATACGCTGTCCGCGCTCCGGGGTCGGCATCGCATCCGGCTCCGGCGCGCCGCCGGGGGGTGTGTCATCGGCGACGTGGTGCGGAGGCGTCCCAGCGTCCCCGCCCTCCGGCCGGACCCCCGCGGCCACCACGGAGACCGGCAGCCGCACCCGCACCACCGTGCCCGCGGCCGTCTCCGGGAACTCCACCTGTGCGCCGAGCGAGCGCGCCAGCCGCCCGACCACGACCAGGCCGAGCCGGCGGCCCTCGGGCGGCAGCTCCCCGGCGACCAGCGCGGCTGCGGCGGCGCGCTCCGCGGCGTCCATCCCCAGGCCCGCGTCGGTCACGGTGAGCTCGATGCCGTCGGCGCCGAGCACCGCCCCGACCCGGACCGGCAGCAACGGGTCGGAGTGCACGGTGGCGTTCTCCACCAGTTCGGCCAGCAGGTGGGCGAGCGGGACCACCGCGTGGCCGACCAGTTGCGGGTCGTCGGTCAGTTCCAGCCGCACCCGGTCGTACTGCTCGATCTGCGCGGCGGCGATCCGGACCACATCGGACAGCGCGGTCTCCTCCCGTTCGCGTCGGCCGGTCTGACTGCCCGCCAGCACCAGCACCGACTCGGCGCCCCGGCGGCTGCGGGTGGCGAGGTTGTCCAGCTCGAACAGCCGGGACAGCACCTCGGGGTCGACCTCGGACTGCTCCAGCTCGTCCAGCAGCACCAGCTGCCGGGCGGCCAGCGACTGCTCCCGCTGGGCGACGTGGATCAACATCGGCAACCCGGTGGGTGCCGGCTCCGACGCGTGCGGCGTGTCCACCGGCGCGGGACGGGCCGGTTCCGGCTCCGGCGTCCGGGCGGGGGCCACCGGCGGCGGTGCGGGCACGGGCGCCACCGGGACGGTCCGCCGGGTGCCGAGCCGGCGCATCACCGCAATCGCCACCAGCAACACCACCACCACCAGCAGCGAGCCGACCGCGAGCACCCCCAGGGTGGCGGTGCGTGCCTCGGCCTCCGCGGTCGCGGCGTCGTCGGCGGCCAGGTCCAGTTCCGCGGCGGCCAGGTCGCGCAGCTGTGTGGTCTGCGCCGCGGCGCGGTCGGCCCAGGTGGCCCGGGCCGGTTCGGCGATCAGGGTGGGCTCGCCGGCGGCGATCACCGCGCGGGCGTCGGCCATGACCTGGTCGTCGCCCGGCAGGGCGAGGCCGTCCCCGGACACCGCGAGGGCGGCCGCGGTCCGCTCGCGCTGCGCCTGGACCCCGGCGACCGCCAGCGCCGCCTGGCGTACCAGTCCGGCATCGACCTCGGGTACGACCACCGGGTCGGCCGGTTCCTCGTCCCGGTCGGTGCCGCGGCCGGAGTCGGTGTCCTCGTCCTCGACCACGGGCGCGACCACCGGCAACTGCGCCAGTGCGGTCACCAGCTCCGCCACCCGGCGGTGTTCACCCTCGATCGTCCCGGCCAGGCGGTCGGTGGCCACCGCGGCCCGGATCGCGGCCGCCACGGCCGGATCGCGCACCTCGGCGGCCCAGCCCTCGGCCAGGTCGTCCAGTGACCGGGCGGCCGACTCCCACTCCTGGCGGGCCACGGCGGGATCGGTGGCGGCCCGCGCCGCCGCCACCCGCTGCTCGGCGCCGGTGACCGCCCGGGTGGCGTTCCCGGCGCCATCCGCGGCCGACCCGGCCAGCGTCCCGGACAGGGCGCGCAGGGCGTCATCGGTCGCGGTCACCGCCGCGGCCCGGGCCGCCTCGTCGGCCACCGGCCCGGCCTCGGACTGGATCGCCTCGGTCGCGGTCAGCACCGCCGGCACCGCCGCGACGATCTGCTCGGTGTCCCGCGCCTCGCGCAGGTCGTCCAGCGTGGCCGACCCCAGGAACCAGCCGGCGGCCAGCACGACCAGCACCGGCACCGCGGTCATCGCGAGCACGTGCCGCCGGACGGTGACCCGCCAGGTCGCGGTCCGCTCGCCGGCCAGGTCCGGCCAGCACCACAGCCCGGCCGCGGCCAGGGCGAGCACCAGCAGCGCCAGGCCGCCCCAGGCGGATCGCATCAGCGCGACCAGCGCGCCCAGACCCGGCACGCGGGTCGCCTGCGCGCCGTCGCCGAGGATCAGCCGGTCACCGTCGACCCGGGCCGTCACGTCGGCCAGCGGTAGGACCACGGCGTCCGTCAGCGCGATGAGCACGCCGAGCAGGAACAGGACGGTCAGCAGGACCGATCCGATCCGCCGGAGGCTGCGCCCCCGCCGTCGTGTCTCCGCCACCGCCGGCACCAGCCTCTCCGCCACCCGGGGCGTGGTGGCGCCCCGTCCCCCGCGGCCCACATGCCCCGGCTGGCCGGAAAACTAGCAAAGCGGGCACACTCGCCTGACCTGCACAAAGACGACTACTCAGGTCGGAAACCGCCCGAAAGCACCCAAGCCCCGCGGGATATCCCGCGGGGCTTGGGTGGTGTGGGTAGCGGTGCTCAGCCGCCGCGACGTGCGCGCAGGGCGGCGAGGGCCTCGTCCAGGAGGGCGGCGCCGTCCTCCTCGGTCCGCCGCTCCTTCACGTAGGCGAGGTGGGTCTTGTACGGCTCGTTCTTGGCCGGGGCGGGCGGGTTCGCCCGGTCCTGCCCGGCGGGGAACCCGCAGCGCGGGCAGTCCCAGACCTCGGGCGCCTCCTCGGCAGCCTCGGCGGCGAAGCTCGGGCGGCTCTCATGCCCGTTCGAGCACCAGTAGGAGATCAGCACCCGAGGGGCGGACTCGCCCCGTTCGGCCTCACCCATCGGACCCGCACCGACGCGGGATCCCCGGATCGCGCTTCCGCCGGCCACGGGGTCAACTCACCCGGGCGATCAGGCCGAGCAGCACCACGGTCAGCGCCCAGAGCAGACTGACGCCGACGGTGATCCGGTTCAGGTTCCGCTCCGCCACACCGGAGGAACCGGCGCTGCTGGAGATGCCACCACCGAACATGTCGGACAGGCCGCCACCCTTCCCCTTGTGCAGCAGGACGAACAGGACGAGCAGCAGACTCGTGGCCACCAGGAGGACCTGGAGGACGATGCGCAGGGCAGTCACGGCGGTGTCTCTCGATCGGGGCCGACACCGAGTGGCCGGCCTGCGGGGGTCGAACTGGGCCCAGATTAGGCGACGGTCACCGTCCTGGGCCAACTCCGGGCGGCGTGGCGGGGCGGTTGCGCCCCGGAATCACGCCGACCAGGTGGTGCCGGGCCGGTGCGCGGGTGGTACCACGCACCGGCCGGGTACCGGGACTACTCGGTTCAGGCGTTGAACCGGGCGATCTTGGCGAACTCCTCGGCGTCCAGCGAGGCACCGCCCACCAGGGCGCCGTCCACGTCGGGCTTGCCGATGATCTCCGCCGCGTTGCCGGACTTCACCGAACCGCCGTAGAGCACGCGCACCGCGTCGGCGACCTCGGCGGAGTACAGCTCGGCCAGCTTCACCCGGATCGCGCCGCACACCTCCTGGGCGTCCTCCGGGGTGGCGACCTCGCCGGTGCCGATGGCCCACACGGGCTCGTAGGCGATCACGACGCCGGCGGCCTGCTCGGGGGTGACCCCGGCCAGGGAGCCCTCGAGCTGCGCCAGGGTGTACTCGACGTGCGTGCCCGCCTTGCGGATCTCCAGGCCCTCGCCGACGCAGACGATCGGGGTGATCCCCGCGCCCAGGGCGGCGACGGTCTTGGCGGCCACCACCGCGTCGGTCTCGTTGTGGTACTGGCGGCGCTCGGAGTGACCGGTCGCCACGTAGCTGACGCCCAGCTTGGCGAGCTGGTTCGCCGAGACCTCACCGGTGTACGCGCCGGAGGCGTGCTGCGACACGTCCTGCGCGCCGTAGCCGATCTCCAGCTTGTCCGCGTCGACCAGGGTCTGCACCGAGCGGATGTTGGTGAAGGAGGGCAGGACGACGACCTCGGCCCGCGCGAAGTCGTGCTTGGCGTCCTTGAGCGTCCAGGCGAGCTTCTGCACCAGGTGCACCGCCTCCTGGTGGTCCAGGTTCAGCTTCCAGTTGCCCGCGATCAGGGGGGTACGTGCCATGGGTCAGTCCTCCAGGACAGCGATGCCGGGGAGGGTCTTGCCCTCCAGGAGTTCCAGCGACGCACCGCCACCGGTCGAGATGTGGCCGAAGCCGGCCTCGTCGAAGCCGAGCAGCCGGACCGCCGCGGCGGAGTCGCCACCGCCCACGATCGAGAAGCCGTCGGTGTCGACCAGCGCCTGCGCGACGGCCTTGGTGCCCTCGGCGTAGGCCGGGCGCTCGAACACACCCATCGGGCCGTTCCAGGCGATGGTCTTGGCGCCCAGGATGGCCTCGCGGAACAGCTGGCCGGACTTCGGGCCGATGTCCAGGCCCATCTTGTCCGCCGGGATCGCGTCCACCGCGACGACCTCGAAGTCGTCCGAGCCGAACTCGGGGGCGACCAGGGTGTCGACCGGCAGCACGATCTCGACGCCGGCCTCCTTCGCCTGGTTCAGGTAGCCCTTGACGGTGTCGACCTGGTCCTCCTCGAGCAGCGAGGAGCCGACCTCGTGGCCCTGGGCCTTGAGGAAGGTGAACATCATGCCGCCGCCGATCAGCAGCTCGTCGGCCTTGGTGATCAGGTTGCCGATCACGCCGAGCTTGTCGGAGACCTTGGCGCCACCGAGCACGACCACGTAGGGCCGCTCCGGGTCCTCGACGGCCTTGCGCAGCGCCTCGACCTCGGTCAGCACCAGGGTGCCGGCGGCGTGCGGCAGGCGCAGCGCCACGTCGTAGACCGAGGCCTGCTTGCGGTGCACCACACCGAAGCCGTCGGAGACGAAGGCGTCGGCCAGGGCGGCCAGCTCGTCGGCGAGCTCGCCGCGGACCGCGTCGTCCTTGGAGGTCTCGCGGGCGTCGAAGCGGATGTTCTCCAGCAGGGCGATCTGACCGTCCTGCAGCGCGGCGACGGTGGCCTTGGCGGAGTCGCCGACCACGTCACCGGCGAGGGCGACGTCCTGGCCGAGCAGCTCGCCCAGGCGGGCGGCGACCGGGGCCAGGGAGTACTTGGGGTCCGGCTCACCCTTCGGGCGGCCCAGGTGCGCGGTGACGATGACCTTCGCCCCGGCGTCGAGCAGGCGCTTGAGGGTCGGCAGCGCGGCCCGGATCCGGCCGTCGTCGGTGATGGTGGTGCCGTCCAGCGGGACGTTGAAGTCGGAGCGGACCAGCACGCGCTTGCCGCGCAGGTCGCCCAGGTCGTCGATGGTCTTCATGCTGCTTCTCCTAGCGTGCGTGAGATGAGGGGGCCGGACATGCCGCGTCCGCGGACACCGGGCCGTGATGACCCGGCATCCGCGGACGCATGCAGTTCGACCTGAGGGGGTGCGTCAGAGACGCTCGCCCACGTACGAGGTCAGGTTCACGAGGGAGTTGGAGTAGCCCCACTCGTTGTCGTACCAGGACACGACCTTGACCAGGTCGCCCGACACCTTGGTGAGCTTGGCGTCGAAGATGCTCTGGTGCGGGTCGGTCACGATGTCGGAGGAGACGATGTCGTCCTCGACGTAGGACAGCACGCCCTTGAGCGGACCCTCGGCGGCAGCCTTGACCGCGGCGTTGACCTCCTCGACGGTGACCTCACGGGACGCGGTGAAGGTCAGGTCGGTGGCGGAGCCGGTGATCACCGGGACGCGCATGGCGAAGCCGTCCAGCTTGCCCTTCAGCTCCGGCAGCACCAGGGCGACGGCCTTGGCGGCACCGGTCGAGGTCGGGACGATGTTCTGCGCGGCGGCACGGGCGCGACGCAGGTCGCGGTGCGGGCCGTCCTGCAGGTTCTGGTCGCCGGTGTAGGCGTGGATCGTGGTCATCAGGCCACGCTCGATGCCGATCGCGTCGTTCAGCGCCTTGGCCATCGGGGCCAGGCAGTTGGTGGTGCACGAGGCGTTCGAGATGATGTGGTGCGCCGCCGCGTCGTAGTCGGTGTGGTTCACACCCATGACGAAGGTGGCGTCCTCGTTCTTCGCCGGGGCGGAGATGATGACCTTCTTGGCGCCGGCGTCGATGTGCGCCTTGGCCTTGGTCGCGTCGGTGAAGAACCCGGTGGACTCGATCACGATGTCCGCGCCCAGCTCGGCCCAGGGCAGCTGCGCGGGGTCGCGCTCCTCGAGCGCACGGATCGGCTTGCCGTCGACGATGATGTTGTTGTCGTCGTAGTCGACGCTCAGCGGGAAGCGGCCCAGCACGGTGTCGTACTTGAGCAGGTGCGCCAGCGTCTTGTTGTCCGTCAGGTCGTTCACGCCGACGATCTCGATGTCGGCTCCGGACTCCACGATGGCCCGGTAGAAGTTGCGCCCAATACGGCCGAAGCCGTTGATGCCGACCTTGATGGTCACTTGCCCTCCTCGGCACGCGCCGACGTGTGTCGGCACACACACTCATAGCGGTGATGGACTGCGCACGTCGGTGTACGCCACCCGGAAACACCCCGGTCACGAGTTCTTGACCGGAGCAAGGCCTCCGAATGGTTCAAAGCCTATACCCGAGCGGCCGGTGGTGCAGGGACCTAGGTCTGCCAGCGACAACGCGCCGCGGGGCACCCCGGCGAGGCCGGCGGCAGGGCTCAGAGATCGAGCAGATCCGGGCTCAGGCCGGCCTCGGTGTCCGGGATGCCGAGCTCCTGGGCGCGCTTGTCCGCGGTGGCCAGCAGGCGGCGGATCCGGCCGGCGACCGCGTCCTTGGTCAGCGGCGGATCGGCCAGCTTGCCCAGCTCCTCGAGCGAGGCCTCCTTGTGTGCCAGCCGCAACTCCCCCGCCTGGCGCAGGTGGGCCGGCAGATCGGCGCCGAGGATCTCGAACGCGCGCTCCACCCGGGCACCGGCAGCGACCGCGGCACGGGCGGACCGGCGCAGGTTGGCGTCGTCGAAGTTCGCCAGCCGGTTCGCGGTGCCACGCACCTCGCGCCGCACCCGGCGCTCCTCCCAGACCAGCAGCGCCTCGTGCGCACCCAGCCGGGCCAGCATCGCGGAGATGGCGTCGCCGTCCCGGATCACCACCCGGTCGATGCCGCGGACCTCGCGCGCCTTGGCCGGGATCTGCATCCGGCGGGCCGCCCCGACCAGGGCGAGCGCCGCCTCCGGACCGGGGCAGGTGACCTCCAGCGAGGACGACCGGCCGGGCTCGGTCAGCGACCCGTGCGCCAGGAACGCACCGCGCCAGGCGGCCTCGGCCTCGGAGATCCCGGCGGCGACCACCTGCGGCGGCAGGCCCCGGACCGGGCGGCCGCGGTTGTCCAGCAGGCCGGTCTGGCGGGCCAGCGACTCGCCGTCCTTGACCACCCGCACCACGTAGCGGTTCCCGCGCCGGATGCCGGACCCGGCGACCACGATCAGTTCGGACTGGTGCCCGTAGACCTCGGCGACCGCCTGACGCAGCCGGCGGGCGGCCGCGGCGGTGTCCAGCTCGGCCTCGATCACGACCCGGCCGGAGATGATGTGCAGCCCCCCGGCGAAGCGCAGCATCGCCGCGACCTCGGACTTGCGGCACGAGGTCTTGTCCACCTGGAGACGAGCGAGTTCGTCCTTCACCTGTGCCGTCAAAGCCATGGGCGTCATCTTGCCATTCCCCGACCGCCACCTGGTCCCGGATGGGTACCGCGCTCCCCCGTTCGTGCAGGTGCGCCCACGTCACCCAGGTAGTCCTGCACCACGTCACTGATCGCCGCCGCCAGCCGCAGTGCGTCGTGCCGCGGACTCCCGTCGCCACGCCGCACCTGGCGCAGCAGCAGCCTGCCGCCGAATCCCTGGGTGCGCTCGATCAGCTCGTCCACGTCCTCCACCGCGCCGGGGTCGGCGATCACCGCGTCCAGGCGCAGGTCAGGGGCGTGTTCCCGGAGCGCATCTAGGTGTTCACACGGACCCATCCCGGCGGTCTCGGACTCCGGCGACAGGTTCAGCACCACGATCCGGCGGGCCGTGGTGGTCAGCAGCGCGTCCGCCAGCTCCGGCACCAGCAGGTGCGGGATCACCGAGGTGTACCAGGAGCCCGGGCCGAGCACGACCCAGTCCGCCTCGCGCACCGCCGCCACCGACTCGGGCAGGGCCGGCGGGCGCTGCGGGGTGAGCCGGACCTGGGCGATCCGGTCGGTGGTCACCGCCACCCGCGACTGGCCGCGGACCAGGCCGGCACTGCCGTCCGGGTGCACCACATCAGCCTCGATCGCCAGCGGGACGGCGGCCATCGGCAGCACCCGGCCCTTGGCGTCCAGCAGGCGGCCCACCCAGTCCAGCCCGTCGACCGTGTCGCCCAGCAGCTCCCACAGCGCGACGATCAACAGGTTGCCGACCGCGTGCTGGTCCAGGTCGCCGGCCGAGGTGAACCGGTGCTGCAGCACGTCACGCCAGGTGCGGCCCCAGTCGGAGTCCTCGCACAGCGCGGCCAGCGCCATCCGCAGGTCGCCGGGCGGCAGCACGTCCAGCTCGTCCCGCAACCGGCCGGAGGAGCCCCCGTCGTCGGCGACCGTGACCACCGCGGTGATCCGGTCGGTCAGCCGGCGCAGCGCGGACAGCGTCGCGCTCAGGCCGTGGCCGCCGCCGAGTGCGACGAAGGCCGGGGAGGTCATTCCTTGCCCAGGTCCCGGGCGGCGACGGTCACCCGCTGCCCGCGCTGCCGCAGCCGCTCCGCGATCGCCTCACTGATCGCCACCGACCGGTGCTTGCCGCCGGTGCAGCCCACCGCGATCGTGACGTAGCGCTTCTCCTCCTCCAGGTAGCCGGCCAGCACCGGCTCCAGGGCGTCGACATAGCGGTCGACGAAGGTCAGCGCGCCGGGCAGCCCGAGCACGTAGTCGCGCACCGGGGCGTCGCGGCCGGACATGTGCCGCAGCTCGGTGATCCAGTACGGGTTGGCCAGGAACCGGACGTCCACCACGTGGTCGGCGTCCAGCGGCACGCCGTACTTGAAGCCGAAGGAGGTGATGTTGATCCGCAGCTCCTCCTCCTCGGAGCCGGCCACCGCCTCCCGGACCAGCCGGCCCAGCTCGTGCACGTTGGTGTCGGAGGAGTCGATCAGCAGGTCGGCGCGCTCCCGGATGTCCTGCAGCAGGTCGCGCTCGGCGGTGATCCCGTCGGTGATCCGGCCGTCGCCCTGCAGCGGGTGCGGGCGGCGGACCTGCTCGTACCGGCGGACCAGCACCTCGTCCGAGGCCTCCAGGAACAGGATCTTGTAGTCCACCCCGGACTCGCGGAGCTGGGCCAGCACCTGCAGCAGGTCGGGGAAGAACTCCCGGCCGCGCACGTCCACGATCGCGGCCAGCCGCAGGTCCGCGGACGGCGGGGCGCCGTGGGTGAGCATCCCGACCAGGTGGGTGAGCATCTGGGCGGGCAGGTTGTCGACGACGTACCAGCCCATGTCCTCCAGCACGGCCCCGGCCCGGGTGCGACCGGCCCCGGACATGCCGGTGATGATGATCAGGTGCGGCTCGGTGACGCGGGGGGCGGTGGTCGCCGCCTCGATCGCGGGGATGCCGTGCGGGACGGTGATCGGCGAGGTCTCGTCGTTCATGGGTCCAGCATGCCAGTCCCCGGTCACGACGCCGCCGGGCTGCCGCCCACCGGCGCGGTCGCCGGTCCGGCCAGCGCGTCCGCCACGGCCTGGGCGGTCTTGGGACCCATGCCGGGCACCGCGGCGATCTCCGCCACGGTGGCCGCCCGCAGCCGCTTCACCGAGCCGAAGTGCTGCAACAGCTTCGCGGCCCGCGACGGTCCGAGCCCGGGCACGTCGTCCAGCACCGAGGCGGTCATCCCCTTGGACCGCTTGCGCCGGTGGGCGGTGATCGCGAACCGGTGCGCCTCGTCCCGCAGCCGCTGCAGCAGGTACAGCCCTTCGGAGGAACGCTGCAGGATCACCGGGTAGTCGTCGTCCGGCACCCAGACCTCCTCCAGCCGCTTGGCCAGGCCGCACAGGGCGACGTCGTCGATGCCGAGCTCGTCCAGCGCACGCTTGGCCGCGGCGACCTGCGGCGGGCCACCGTCCACCACCACCAGGTTCGGCGGGTAGGCGAAGCGCTGCGGCTTGCCGGTGGTGGGGTCGACCGGGCCGCTGCGCACCTCGCCCAGGTCCGCGTCGGCCAGTGCCTCGGCGGTCTGGTGCTCCCCCAGGCCCAGCTCCAGGTCGCCGGCCTTCTCCCGCTCGGCCAGGTAGCGGCGGAACCGGCGGGTGATCACCTCGTGCATCGCCTCGGTGTCGTCGCGGGCGCCGTCGCCGTCCGCACCCCGGATGGTGAACTGGCGGTACTCGCTCTTGCGGGCCAGCCCGTCCTCGAACACCACCATCGACGCCACCTGATAGGTGCCCTGGTTGTGCGAGACGTCGTAGCACTCGATCCGCAGCGGGGCGGACTGCAGCCCGAGCGCCTCCTGGATCTCCTGCAGCGCCTGGGACCGGGTGGTGAGGTCCCCGGCCCGGCGGGTGCGGTGCAGGGCGAGGGCGTGCTCGGCGTTCTTCTGCACGGTGGCGGCCAGCTCCCGCTTGTCGCCACGCTGCGGGATCCGCACCTGGACCCGCGAGCCGCGCAGCCCGCTGAGCCAGGCCTGCACCTGGTCCAGGTCGGTGGGCAGGGTCGGCACCAGCACCTCGCGCGGGACGGCGCCGGTCACCCCGGGCTCGGCCTCGCCATAGACCTGCTGCAGCAGGCGCTCGACCAGCTCGGCGTCGGTGACGTCCTCGACCTTCTCCACCACCCAGCCGCGCTGGCCGCGGATCCGGCCGTCCCGGACGTGGAACACCTGGACCGCGGCCTCCAGCTCGTCGCCGGCCAGCGCGAAGATGTCCGCGTCCGTGCCGTCGGAGAGCACCACGGCGTTCTTCTCGGTTGCCCGCTCCAGGGCCGCGATGTCGTCCCGGAGCCGGGCCGCCCGCTCGAAGTCGAGTTCCGCCGCCGCCTCCTTCATCCGGGCGGTCAGCCGGCGGGTGAACCGGGCGGTGTCGCCGGCCATGAAGTCGGCGAACTCCTCGGCCAGGACGTGGTGGTCCTCCTGGCTGATCCGGCCCACGCACGGGGCCGAGCACTTGTCGATGTAGCCGAGCAGGCACGGGCGGCCCTGCTGGGCGGCGCGCTTGAACACCCCGGCCGAACAGGTCCGCACCGGGAACACCCGCAGCAACAGGTCCACCGTCTCCCGGATCGCCCAGGCGTGCGCGTAGGGGCCGAAGTACCGGGTGCCGGGCCGCTTGGCGCCGCGCATCACCTGCACCCGGGGGAACTTCTCGGCCAGGGTGACCGCCAGGTACGGGTAGGACTTGTCGTCCCGGTACTTCACGTTGAACCGCGGGTCGTACTCCTTGATCCAGGAGTACTCCAGCGCCAGGGACTCCACCTCGGTGCCGACCACGGTCCACTGCACCGACGCCGCGGTGGTCACCATCGCCTGGGTCCGCGGGTGCAGGCCCGCCACGTCCTGGAAGTAGGAGTTCAGCCGCTGCCGCAGGCTCTTCGCCTTGCCGACGTAGATCACCCGGCCGTGCTCGTCGCGGAACCGGTACACCCCGGGCTGGTCCGGGATCTCCCCGGGCGCGGGACGGTAGGTCGCGGGATCAGCCATGACGACGAGGGTAATCAGCGCCGCCGACATCGCCGCACCGCCGGGCAGTGTCCTGCGCCACCCTCTACCGTGACGCCATGGGGCTGCTGCACACCTACGACGTGGACCTGGTCTGGACCGGTGCCGGCGAGCACGGCACCGCCGGGTACACCGCCTACTCCCGCGACCACGAGGTGCTGGTCGAAGGCAAGCCGGCGCTGCTCGGCTCCGCGGACGCGGCCTTCCGCGGCGACCCGGCCCGGCACAACCCGGAGGACCTGCTGGTCGCCTCGCTCGCCCAGTGCCACATGCTCTGGTTCCTGCACCTGGCCGGCGCCGACGGACTGGTGGTGGTCGACTACGCCGACCGCGCCACCGGCACCATGCGGGTGGAGGCCGCCGGGCACGGCAGCTTCACCGAGGTGGTGCTCCGGCCCCGGGTCCGGCTGCGCGGCGACCTGACCCCCGGCGAGGAGCTCGACCACCGCCTGGCCGGACTGCACCACCGCGCGCACGACCACTGCTTCATCGCCCGGTCGGTCAACTTCCCGGTGCTCGCCGAACCGGCACCCGCGGTGGTCACCGCCGGCTGAGACCGTCTGCGCCACGCCGACGGAGCTGGCACGCCGAGGTTCGTCCGACCGCACGAGCGCGGCTGTGGACGTTGTCCCATCACACAACCGGGACCGCTCCAGGGGTGCTCCGTGCCCTCCCACCAGCGCCGACGGCCCGTGAATGCGCGCCGGCACGGCACGGACGGCCCACAGGAGGCCCTCCCCGAGCACCTACCATTTCCTGGGCCCGAACACCCTCCGGGCTGCACTGTGATGTGAGGAGATGTTGATGTTCAGGAACGACGGCGGGCAGCAGCCCACCGCCACGCCGGGCACCGCGCAGGCGGGGGCGACCCCCACCGCCGGACGTGCCCGTTCGCACCGCCGGGGACTGGCCGCCGCCGCCCTCGCGCTGGGCGCGCTGCTGCTGGCCGGTTGCGCCAGTGGCACCGCCACCGCCGAGAGCAGCGAGACCAGCTCCACCACCAGCACCGAGGACCTGGCCACCACGTACGCGGCACGCTGCGCCGACGACGACATGGCCGGCTGCGACATGCTGACCTACTACGCCGAGGAGGGCACGGCGGACATGGAGCTCGCCGAGACCTGCAACGGCAAGGGCGACCGCGAGACCTCCGGTGACTGCGCCACCCTGGCGCAGGACCTGGCGAAGTCGCTGAAGTACGGCGACGACACCGAGCTCGACGCCCTGTACGACACCTGCGGCACCGGCGACCTGGCCGCCTGCGACCAGCTCTACTTCGCCGCGCCCATCCCGATCGCGCTGGACTCCGAGTACCGGGACTTCGCCGCCACCTGCGGCGGGACCCAGTCGGAGAACGAGTTCGGTGGCATGTGCGTGGAGAACGCCGCCGCCTGACCCGGTCCACCCGCACCGAAGGCCCCCGGATCCTCGATCCCGGGGCCTTCGTGCTGTCCACCCTCCACCCCGGCCCGCACCCCCCAATCGGGCCCTCGCCTCACTCAACGTCACCCCCTGCGCACGCAACCTGCACCGGACGAACCCGAACCACGCGCCCACGGCCCTAGCGTCCAGCGCATCCGGGCCCCGCCACCCGGCCGGGGCCGCCGACGCGAGGAAGAACCGATGACTGACCGGAACGACGGACCGACCCCACCCGAGACCCCCGGCGAACCGGGTGCGGCTCCGCCGCCGGAGCCGGACGCGGGGGCGAGCGAGGCGGTGGGCCCGGGACCGGGGGCCCCGGTGCCGGGCGGGTCGTATCCCGCGGGCGGGTCGTACCCCGGCCCGGGTCTGTCGTACCCCACGGGCGAGTCCTACCCCGGCCCGGGTCAGCCGGGGCCGCCCGGGAGCACGGGCCCCACCGGGCAGCCCTACCCGTCGGCCGCGGATCAGCCTGGTCCGGCCACCGGTGCCTCGCCCCTGGAGCAGCCGCAGACCGGGGCCGCCTACCCGCCCGGCCAGTCTTACCCGGGCCAGCCCTACCCGGGTCAGCCCTTCGCCTCGGGTCAGCCCCCGCAGTCCGACGGGGCCTACCCGCCCGGCGAGCCCTCGCAGCCCGACGGCGCCTACCCGCCGGGCCAGCCCTACCCGCCCTACCAGCCCGGCGAGCCCTACCCGCCCTACCAGCCCCACCCGCAGGCGCCGGCCGGGGCGACCGACTCGGTGTCGATCGGCGCGCTGGTCACCGGGGTACTGGGCGGCGGGGTGATCGCCCTGGTGCTCGGCATCCTGGGACTGCGCCGCACCGCGAACGGGGCGCGGCGGGGCCGTGGCCTGGCGATCGCCGGGACCGTGCTCGGCGGGGTCGGCATCCTGGTGTGGCTCCTGGTGGTGGTGCTGGTGGCTACGGCGGGGAGCCGGAACGCGAACGACCGGTACGTCGATGCCTGGACCGCCTCGAACCAGGAGACCATCGACACGTATGCCGACGGGTGCCGCGACGGGGACATGTCGGACTGCGACTCGTTGTGGATCTGGGCGGAGCCGGAC
Organism: Cellulomonas denverensis; assembly: GCF_012396125.1. Lineage (GTDB taxonomy): Bacteria > Actinomycetota > Actinomycetes > Actinomycetales > Cellulomonadaceae > Cellulomonas > Cellulomonas denverensis. The sequence goes on from NZ_JAAXOX010000002.1 coordinate 319,621, forward strand.
AGCGAGGAGGAGGCGCTGGCCGAGAGCTGCAACGGGCTCGGCGACCGGGAGGAGTACGGCAGCTGCTACTCCCTCGGCCGGGAGCTGGAGACGGCGACCGCCTACGGTGACGACGCCGAGCTGGACGGGCTGTACGACTCCTGCCGGGGCGGCGACATGGCCGCCTGCGACGACCTTTACTTCCAGGCGCCCTACAGCTCGGGTACGTCCGAGTACAGGGAGTTCGGTTCCACCTGCGGCGGCACGGCCGACGCGGACGACGGCTCCGGGTGGTGCGAGTACCAGGCGACCTACGGGGAGCCGGAGGATGCCGCGGTGCCCGAGGAGGAGATGACGCTGGAGCAGGCGCAGGCCCGGCTGGACCTGATGCAGGTCCTGATCGACGCGGTCGCCTCCCCGGAGGCGAGCCAGAACTATGGCGACAACTATCTGCTGGACTCGATGTGGGACCAGTGCGCGGCCGGTGACGACAACCAGTGCGCGTTGCTCTACCTGACCTCCCCGGAGGGCAGCACGTACCGGGCGCACGCCCAGAGCTGTGGTGGCCGGGGCGCGCAGCCGCTGGTGTGCGGGCCCTGAGCCCGGACGACGAACGGCCCGCCACCTCGCTGGTGGCGGGCCGTCCGTCGTGCCTCAGGCGCTGACGGCCTCGTCGGTCTGTTCCAGCACCTCGGCCAGGAACCGGCCGGTGTGGCTGGCCTCGACGGTGGCGACGTGCTCCGGGGTGCCCTGGGCGACGACCATGCCGCCGCCGGAGCCGCCCTCGGGGCCCATGTCGATCAGCCAGTCGGCGTTCTTGATCACGTCGAGGTTGTGCTCGATCACGATCACACTGTTGCCCTTGTCGACCAGGGACTGCAGCACGGCGAGCAGCTTGCGGATGTCCTCGAAGTGCAGTCCGGTGGTCGGCTCGTCCAGCACGTAGACCGTGCGACCGGTGGACCGGCGCTGCAGTTCGGTGGCCAGCTTGACCCGCTGCGCCTCACCGCCGGACAGCGTGGTGGCCGGCTGCCCGAGCCGCACGTAGCCGAGCCCGACGTCCACCAGGGTCTTCAGGTGCCGGCTGATCGCGGGCACCGCGGCGAAGAACTCGGCGGCCTCCTCGATCGGCATGTCCAGCACGTCGGCCACCGTCTTGCCCTTGAAGTGGACCTCCAGGGTCTCCCGGTTGTAGCGGGAGCCGTGGCAGACCTCGCACGGGACGTAGACGTCCGGCAGGAAGTTCATCTCGATCTTGAGCGTGCCGTCGCCGGAGCAGGCCTCGCAGCGACCGCCCTTGACGTTGAACGAGAACCGGCCCGCGGTGTACCCGCGCACCTTGGCCTCGGTGGTCTCGGCGAACAGCTTGCGGACCCGGTCCCAGACCCCGGTGTAGGTCGCCGGGTTCGAGCGGGGCGTGCGGCCGATCGGCGCCTGGTCGACGTGCACGACCTTGTCCAGCTGGTCCAGCCCGGTCACCCGCTTGTGCCGGCCGGCCACCCGCCGGGCGTGGTTCAGCTCGTTGGCCATCACGGTGTAGAGGATCGAGTTGACCAGGGTGGACTTGCCGGAGCCGGAGACGCCGGTCACCGCGGTGAACACGCCGAGCGGGAAGCTGACGTCGATGTTGCGGAGGTTGTTCTCCTTGGCGCCGAGCACCTTGACCTGGCGCTTGCTGTCGACCTTGCGGCGCTGGGCCGGCATCGGGATCGACCGGCGACCGGACAGGTACGCCCCGGTGACCGAATCGGGCGAGGCGAGCAGTCCGGCGTAGTCGCCGGAGTGGATCACCCGGCCACCGTGCTCCCCCGCACCCGGGCCGACGTCGACGATCCAGTCGGCGGCGCGGATGGTGTCCTCGTCGTGCTCGACCACGATCAGGGTGTTGCCCAGGTCGCGCAGCCGGGTCAGGGTGTCGATCAGCCGGCGGTTGTCGCGCTGGTGCAGGCCGATCGACGGCTCGTCCAGCACGTACAGCACCCCGACCAGGCCGGAGCCGATCTGGGTGGCCAGCCGGATCCGCTGCGCCTCACCGCCGGAGAGCGTGCCCGCCGGGCGGGACAGGCTGAGGTAGTCCAGGCCGACGTCCAGCAGGAAGCCCAGCCGCGCGTCGATCTCCTTCATCACCTGCGCGGCGATCTGCGCCTCACGCACCCCGAGCTGGAGGCCGGACAGGAAGCGCCGGGCCTCGCCCACCGGCAGGTCGGTCACGTCGGCGATGGACTTGCCACCGACCTTGACCGCCAGCACCTCGGGCTTGAGCCGGGCCCCGCCGCACACCGGGCAGGGCACCTCCCGCATGTACGCCTCGTACTTCTCCTTGGACCAGTCGGACTCGGTCTCCTCGTGCCGGCGGTGCAGGAAGGTGATCACGCCCTCGAAGCCGGTGGAGTACTGCCGCTCCCGGCCCCAGCGGTTCTTGTACTTGACGTGCACCTGGTGGTCCTTGCCGTGCAGCACCGCGTCCTTCGCGCGCTGCGGCAGGGCCCGCCACGGGGTGTCCATCGAGAAGCCCAGGTCGTCGGCCAGCGCGCTCAGCACCCGCTGGAAGTACTCCGAGGAGGTCAGGTGCCACGGCGCGACCGCGCCCTCGGCGAGCGTCAGGTCCTCGTCCGGGATCACCAGGTCGGGGTCGACCTCCAGCCGGGAGCCGATGCCGGTGCACTCCGGGCAGGCGCCGTAGGGGGCGTTGAAGGAGAACGTCCGGGGTTCGATCTCGTCCAGCGACAGCGGGTGGTCGTTCGGGCAGGCGCGCTTCTCGGAGAACCGGCGGAACCGCTCCGGATCGTCGGCGTCCGCGTCCACCAGCTCGATCACCAGCAGGCCCTCGGCCAGTCCGAGTGCGGTCTCCACCGAGTCGGTCAGCCGGCGCTGCACGCCCTCCCGGGACACCAGGCGGTCGACCACGACCTCGATGTCGTGCTTGAGCTTCTTCTCCAGCTTGGGCGGGTCGGACAGCTGGGCGACCTCACCGTCGACCCGGACCCGGGCGAAGCCCTTGGCCTGGAGCTCGGTGAACAGGTCGGCGTACTCGCCCTTGCGGCCGCGGATCACCGGCGCGAGCACCTGGTACCGGGTGCCCTCGGGCAGCTCCAGCAGCCGGTCGACGATCTGCTGCGGGGTCTGCGCGGTGACCCGCTCGCCGCAGACCGGGCAGTACTGGGTCCCGGCGCGGGCGAACAGCAGGCGCAGGTAGTCGTAGACCTCGGTGATCGTGCCGACCGTGGACCGTGGGTTGCGGTTGGTGGACTTCTGGTCGATCGACACCGCCGGGGACAGGCCCTCGATGAAGTCGACGTCGGGCTTGTCCATCTGCCCGAGGAACTGGCGCGCGTAGGCGGACAGCGACTCCACGTACCGCCGCTGCCCCTCGGCGAAGATGGTGTCGAAGGCCAGCGACGACTTCCCCGACCCGGACAGGCCGGTGAAGACCACCAGCCGGTCGCGCGGGAGGTCCAGGTCGACGTTGCGCAGGTTGTGCTCGCGGGCCCCCTGGACCACCAGTCGATCATTCACGCCGAGCATCGTAAGGCGCGGCACCGACATTCGCACACCCGTTCGAACGGTGCCCTCGGTCACGACCCCTCAGCCGCGCCACTCACGCCGTGCCGCGCCGCCACCGCATGCCTGCGCCCGGCACCGGAGTGTCTGGGTCCGGCCACTCAGACGGTTGCCCCGGATCACCCGCGCGACCGCGGGAATCACTCAACTCGGCGCAGCCGCGACCCGAACGGCAGGAGCCCCGGTGTGACCTGGCTAACGTGCCAGCGGCCGGTGCTGCCGGTCCGACCCTCGATCCCCCAGGAGAACGTCCGCATGAGCACCGACGGTAGTCAGTATCCGGACCCGTTCGGCACCACCCCGCCGACCGGGTCCACCCCGTCCACCCCGCCCAGCGCCCCGCAGTACGGCAGCGGGTCCGGCTCGCAGTACCCCGGCGCCCCCGTGCCGCCGGCGGACGGGTACGGCTCCCAGTACCCGGGCGCACCGGTGCCGCCCGCGCCCGGCTACGGCGCACCGCAGTACGGCACCCCCGGTCAGCCGCCGTACACCCCGGCCCCCGGTCAGCCGGGCTACGGCCCGCAGACCCCCACCGACGGCGTCTCCATCGCCTCGCTGGTCGCCGGTGTGCTCGGCACCGGTGTGATCGCGCTGGTGCTCGGCATCATCGGCCTGCGCCGCACCAAGGACGGCCAGCGCAAGGGCCGCGGCTTCGCGATCGCCGGGACCATCCTCGGCGGGCTCGGCCTGATCGGTCTGATCGTCACCATCACCCTGGTGGTCCTGGCGGCCGCCGCGGCGAACAACCACCTGGACGAGCTGCGGGCCGACTGTGCGTCCGGCGACCTGGCCGCCTGCGACGACCTCTACTACGACGCGCCGCGCGGGTCGGACGACGAGGACTTCGGCAACACCTGCGGTGGGCTGTCCGACGAGGACTACTACGGCTCCTGCGACTACCTCTTCGACCCGGACGGCGACGGCGCGGAGGGCCAGGCGATCGAGGAGGACCCCGACACCTACGGCGACGACCCCGAGCTGGACGCGCTCTGGGACTCGTGCGCCGCGGGTGACATGGGCGCCTGCGACGACCTGTACTACGAGTCGCCCTTCGGGTCGGAATACGAGAACTTCGGCGACACCTGCGGCAACCGCGAGGACGGCAACAGCTTCTGCGACTGACCCCGCATCCCGCACGTCTCCCGGCGCGCCCGTCCACCCCGGACGGGCGCGCCGGGCCGTTGTGGGCAGGATGAGGGCATGCCCGCAGCCTCCCCCACCCCGATCGGCGACTACGCGGTGCTCGGCGACGGCCGGACCGCGGCGCTGATCTCGCGCGCCGGATCGGTGGACTGGTGGTGCCCGCCGCGCTTCGACGCCGCCGCCTGCTTCGCCGCGCTGCTCGGTGGGCCGGAGCACGGCCACTGGTCGCTGGAGGCCCCGGAGGCGACCGAGCGGCACCGGCGCTGGCACGGCGACTCGCTGGTCCTCCAGACCACGGTGCGGACCCCGACCGGGGTCGCGGTGCTGACCGACGCGCTGCCGGCCCGCCCGGACGGTGCGGAGATCGTGCGCCGGATCCGGGTCACCGAGGGCCGGGTGCGGTTCCGGCACGAGTGGGTGGTCCGCTTCGGCTACGGCGCGGTCCAGCCGTGGGTGCACCGGATCACCGACCGGCACGGCGGCGCGATCCAGGCGGTCGCCGGGCCGGACCGCCTGGTGCTGCGCGGCAGCCGGCTGCCCGCACCGGTGCGCTCCGGGGTGCCGGCCCACCGCGACGAGTTCACCGTCGAGGCCGGGCAGGAGGAGCACTGGTCGCTGGTCTGGACCCCGTCCTGGCAGCCGGTACCCCGTCCGGCCGACGACCTGGCCGAGCTCAGCACCGCGGAGGACGACTGGGGGCGCTGGGCCCGACGCGGTCACTACCGGGGCTCCTACCGCGAGGAGGTGGTGCGCTCCCTACTGGTGCTGCGGATGCTCACCGACCGGGACACCGGCGGGATCGTGGCGGCGGCGACCACCTCCTTGCCCGAGGACCCGGGCGGCGTGCGCAACTGGGACTACCGGTTCTGCTGGCTCCGGGACGCCGCGATGACCCTGCAGGCACTGCTGGAACACGGCTACCGGGAGGAGGCCGGCGCCTGGCGGCAGTGGCTGTTGCGGGCGGTGGCCGGGGACCCCGCCGACCTGCAGATCGTCTACGGCGTGGACGGGCGTCGCGACCTGACCGAACGGGCACTCGATCACCTGCCCGGCTACGCGGGGTCCCGGCCGGTGCGGGTCGGCAATGCCGCGGTGGGCCAGGTGCAGAACGACGTGCTCGGCGAGGTGATGTGCGCCCTCGCACTGGCCCGGGACTGCGGCCTGCGCGAGACCGCGGACTCCTGGTCCCTCCAGTCGCACCTGGTGGACGCCCTGGCCGGTACCTGGCAGCGACCGGACCGGGGCATCTGGGAGGTCCGCGGCCGCCCGCGGCGGTTCACCCACTCCGCGGTGATGGCCTGGGCGGCACTCGACCGGGCGGTGCGCGCGGTCACCGACCACGGCCTGCCCGGCCCGGTCGACCGCTGGGCGCAGGTCCGGGACCGGATCCGGGCCGAGGTGCTCGGCTGGGGCTGGGACGACGAGCTCGGCAGCTTCGTGCAGTCCGCGGGGGTCCGGCACACCGATGCGGCGCTGCTGCAACTCGCCCAGGTCGGCTTCCTGGCCCCCGACGACCCGCGGATGACCGGGACGGTCGCAGCGATCCGCGCGGAGCTGGAGGTCTCCCCCGGCCTGCTGCTGCGCTACCGCACCGACCGGGCCGACGACGGGTTGCCGGGCACCGAGCACCCGTTCCTGGCCTGCTCCGGCTGGCTCGCCGACGCACTGGCCCGGCAGGGTGACGTCACGGGCGCCGACCAGGTGCTGAGCCGGCTCACCGGCCTGGCCACCGACCTCGGGCTGCTCGCCGAGGAGTACGACCCCCGCACCGGCCGGATGATCGGCAACATCCCGCAGGCACTGTCCCACCTCGCCTTCGTCCGCGCCGTCCACCAACACGACCTCGCCACCGGAGCCACCCGATGATCCAGTCCCTGTCCGTCGGACCGATGGACAACAACGCCTACCTGCTCACCTGCCCCGGCACCGGGGAGCAGCTCCTGGTCGACGCGGCCGCCGAGCCCGCCCGGCTGCTGGACCTGATCGGCGACCGCGGCCTGTCCGGGGTGGTGACCACGCACCGCCACGCCGACCACCTGGGCGCGCTCGCCGCCGTGCTGGCCGCCACCGGTGCCGGCTCCTGGGCCGGCGAGCCCGACGCCGCGGCGATCGCCGAGGCTGCCGGGATACCGCTGCCCCGCCCGCTGCGGCACGGTGACCACCTGGCCGTCGGCACCCTCGACCTGGAGGTGATCGCGCTGCGCGGGCACACCCCCGGGTCCATCGCGCTGGCCTGCACCGACCCGGCGGACCGCACCGTGCACCTGTTCACCGGCGACTCGCTGTTCCCCGGCGGTCCGGGCAAGACCCACACACCGGAGGATTTCCGGTCCCTGATGACCGACCTGGAGGACCGGGTGTTCGGCCGCTTCGACGACGACACCGTGGTGCATCCCGGCCACGGACTGACGACCACCCTGGGCGCCGAGCGCGGGTCGATCCCGGCCTGGTGGGCGCGCGGATGGTGAACCGGGGGCCCGACCCGCTCGAGTGAGGCCCGGTCGCCGCTCCGTGGCTGGGATGGTGGCCGATTCACACCGTCTGCCATAGTGGCGAGGATTCTGTGTCCAGTCCCCGCCCAGGAGTCTCCTATGTCCACCGACGACGGCACCACCCGCCCCGAGGGTTCGTCGCAGCCCGACTCGGAGACGTGGCCGAGCAGCGCCTCCCCCGACGCCCCCACCGAGCGGCTGTCCACCTCCGCCTGGGGCACGCCCGGCTCCGAGGCGCCCACCGCGGCCTACGGGACGCCCGGCTACGGCCAGCCCGGTTCCGAGGCCCCGACCGCCGCCTACGGGACGCCCGGCTACGGCCAGCCCGGTTCCGAGGCGCCCACCGCCGCCTACGGCACGCCCGGCTACGGCCAGCAGCCGTCGGGCGAGCCGACCGCGGCCTACGGCACGCCGGGCTACGGCCAGCAGCCCGCCTCCGGCTACGGCCAGCAGCCCGCCACGTCGGAGTACGGCACCGGCTACGGGCAGTCCACGGCGGGCGGGTACGGCGCGGGCTACGGCCAGTCCGCCGCCTCCGGTTCGCCGGCCGGCTACCCCGGCGGCTACGGCGGCACCGGTGACGGCTCCGGCGCGCCCGGGTACGCGGGCTCCGGCTACGGTGCCCCGCCGGCCCCGGGCTACGGCCAGCAGCCCGGCTACTCCGCCCCGCCGCCCGCGGGTGGCCAGCCGCCGTACGGCGCCCCGGGTGGTGGCTACCCGGGCTACGCCCCCTACCCCGGGCCCACCAACACCGCCGGGTGGGACGGCCCGTCGATCGGCGCGCTGGCCACCGGCGTGGTCGGCCTGGCGATCGTGCCGCTGGTCCTGGGCATCATCGGCCTGCGCCGCACCACGAAGAACGGCACCCAGGGCAAGTGGATGGCCATCGTCGGCATCGTGCTCGGTGCGCTCCAGGTGGTCGGGTACCTCACCCTGGCACTGGTGCTCATCCTGGTCGTGAACCCGCGGGTGCAGGAGCAGCGCGCGGAGCTGGACCGGCTCTGGGACGGCTGTGCCGCCGGGGTGATGGCGGACTGCGACGACCTCTACTACGAGTCGGACTACGACTCGCCGGAGGAGGAGTTCGCCGAGACCTGCGGTGGTATCACCACCTACTCCGGGGGTTCGTGCTACCTGCTCGAGGAGCAGGACACCACCGATGACGGCGACACCGGCACCGGAACCAGCGTCGAGCCCGACACTTACGGGGACGATCCTGAGTTGGATGCGTTGTGGGACGCCTGCGAGGCCGGTGACGGCCAGGCGTGCGACGACCTGTACTGGGAGTCGCCGCTGGGCTCCGACTACGAGGACTTCGCCAGCACCTGTGGCAACCGCACCACCGATGCGGTGTTCTGCGCCGACATGTGACGGCGGGGTCCGAGGGGGTCGGATGACGTGGTCGTCCGGCCCCCTCGGCGCACCGTAGCGTCACCGCACCGCCCGCCCCCCACGGAGGAATGATGTCCGGCTACCCGCTCCCGGCGCCGCCGATGGCCTTCCCACCGCCGGCGCCCCGCGCGCCGCGGGACGGCCGTGGCGTGGCCGCGTTGCTGACCGGGCTGCTCGGGTTGGGGCCGGTGGCGATCGCGCTGGGTGCCTCCGCGGTGCGGCACCGGCGACGGGCGCACGGCATCGGGTCCGGGATGGGCCTGACCGGGATCATCCTCGGCAGCCTGCAGACCCTGCTGTACATCCTGATCGTGGTGGTCGCGCTGGGGGTGACCGCGGCCGGCAACACCGAGCGTGCCGAGCTGCGCGCCTCCTGCGCCGAGGGCGAGATGGCCGCCTGCGACGACCTGTACTGGGGTTCGCCGGTGCACTCCGACGACGAGGCCTTCGGGGCGAGCTGCGCGGGCCGGCGCGCCGCCAGCTCACCGGGGACCTGCCTCGACGCCGAGGGCGGCAGCGTCATCCCGCTGTCCTACGGCGACGACCCGGTGCTGGACGGGCTGTGGGACTCCTGCGAGGCGGGCGACCTCGCATCCTGCGACGACCTGTACGCCCAGTCCCCGAGTGACAGCGAGTACCTGGAGTTCGGCGGCAGTTGCGGCGACCGTGGCAACGACTCCCGGTGGTGCGTGAACCAGCCGGGCGACGACCCGGAGCTGGACGAACGGTACGAGGCCTGCACCGCGGGCGACTGGGAGGCCTGCGACCAGCTGTACCAGTACTCCCGGCCGGGCAGCGTGTACGAGGAGTACGGCGACACCTGCGGCAACCGCACGGACGGCGGCGAGTGGTGCACCGAGGTGCCGGGCCTGGACCCGAACGTCTGACTCAGGCGGGGCCGAGCAGGACGTTCGCCACCGTCGCGTGCGCCGACTCGTCGTCCGAGGGGTGGAACAGGCCCGCCAGCACATCCCGATACAGCCGGCCGAGCTCGTTCCCGGCGAAGTAGGTCCCGCCACCGCTGACCCGGATCGCGCGATCGACCACCTCACGGGCGGTCTCGGTGGCGCGGACCTTGAGCCCGACCACCTGGGCGAACCACTGGCCGCCGTGGTCGAACCCGTGGTCGACGTCCCGGGCCAGCGACCACACCTGCGGCTCGATGCCCTGCTGCAGGATCCCGGCGTCGGCCACTCGCCACCGGATGTCCGGGTCGGTGGCGTAGCTGGCGCCGTCCCGCTTCATCGACGTCCGGCGGTGGGCGGCGGCGACCGCCAGCTCCAGTGCGCGGCGGCCGATGCCGGTGTACACGGCGGCGAGCAGGATCTCGAACACCTGGAACAGCCGCAGGATGTACGGGTCGGCGCTGGGTCCCACCGGCAGGATCCGGACCATCCGATCGGGCCGGGCCAGGGCGCCGTCCAGCACGGTGGTACAGCTCTGGGTGGCGCGCATGCCCAGGGTGTCCCAGTCGTCCTTGCTGGTCGCACCGCCGTCCTCCCGGGCCACCACGCCGTGCACCAGCACCGGTCGATCGGGGTCGGAGTCGTCGCGCCCGAAGGTCGCCAGCCGGGTCCAGGCCGGGGACAGCGAGGTGAAGATCTTGGTCCCGGTAAACCGGTAGCCGCCGTCGTCCTGGCGCTCGGCCCGGGTGCGGGAGTCGAACATCACCAGGTCGTTGCCGCCCTCGGAGTTGCCGAAGGCGAAGACCTCCCCGGCGGCGGCCTCCTCCAGGATGAACCGCAACGAGTCGTCGCCGGAGCGGTGCAGCAGGGCGGCGATCCCGGTGACCACCAGGTGCATGTTCACCGACAGGGCGGTCGCCGGTGCGGCACCGGCCAACCGGGCCTGCTCCCGGGCGACGTCCTCCAGGCTCAGGTCCGCACCACCGAGCGCCGCCGGCACGAAGGCGGTCAGGTACCCGGCGGCCCTCAGGTCGGCCAGGTCGTCGTGCGGGAAGGTGTTGTCCCGGTCATGCACCGCGGCCCGGGCGGCGACGTCGGCCAGGAGCTGCTCGCTGAGGATCATGCCGCCCACCCTGCCATCGCCAGTACCGTGGCGCCATGACCCTCTACGCCGTGCAGTACCACTACGACCAGCGCGCCGACCTCCAGGCCGAGGTCCGGCCGAGCCACCGGGAGTACCTCAGCGGCGTGGCCGACGCCGGGCAGCTGCTCGGCTCCGGGCCCTATCTGGCCGGCGACCCCGGGGCACTGCTGGTGTTCCGCGTCGCGGACCGTGCCGAGCTGGACCGGCTGCTGGCCGCCGACCCGTTCGCCGCCGCCGGGGTGATCGCCCGCACCGAGGTCCGGGAGTGGAACCTGATCATGGGCCCCTGGGCGCAGGGCTGATCCCCCGCGCGACTCGTGATCAGCGGTCGGCGGTCACCCGGCGCTCGTCCCGCCGGGAGGCTGCCACGCTGGTCAGGGCGGTGACCCCGAGGATCACCACGATCACCGCCAGCGACACCCAGGTCGGCGGTTCGGGCGCCCACGGCACCGGCTCGCCGCCATTGATGAACGGCAGGGCGTTCTCGGCCAGCGCCTGCAGCACCAGCTTCACGCCGATGAAGCCGAGCAACACGCCCAGGCCGATGTTGAGATACCGCAGCCGGGTCAGCAGCCCGCCGAGCAGGAAGTACAGCTGGCGCAGGCCCATCAGCGCGAAGACGTTCGCCATCAGCACCAGATACGGCTCGCGGGTGACTCCGAACACCGCCGGGATCGAGTCGAAGGCGAACAGCAGGTCGGTGGCGCCGATCGCGACCAGCACCAGCAGCATCGGGGTGACCACCCGGCGGCCGTCGATCCGGGCGGTCAGGTGCACGCCGTCGAACCGGTCGGTGGTCGGCAGCACCCGCTGCACCAGGCGCACCAGGGCCGGCGGCGTGTAGTCGTCCTCCTCCGCGTCGTCACCGACACCCTCCCGGGCGACCTTCACCGCGGTCCAGATCAGGAACACGCCGAACAGGTAGAACACCCAGGAGAAGTGCGCGATCACGGTCGCCCCGAGCGCGATGAAGATCCCGCGGAACACCAGCGCCAGGATGATGCCGACCAGCAGGGCGGTCTGCTGGTACTGCCGGGGCACCGCGAACCGGGTCATGATCAGCAGGAAGACGAACAGGTTGTCCACCGACAGCGAGTACTCGGTGAGCCAGCCGGCCACGAACTCGCCCGCCGGTGCCGTGCCCCAGGTCAGGGCGACGACACCGGCGAAGACGATCGCCAGGCCGATGTACACCCCCAGGTAGCGCAGGCACTCCGCGGTGCTGGGCACGTGCGGCCGCCGCCCGACCACCGCGACATCGACGAAGAGCACCGCCAGGGCGAGTCCGATCGACACGCCCCAGACCAGGGGTGAGACATCCATGCGGTGGGTCAGCTCTCCTTGCTCGGCAGCGCGGCGGTCTCCTCCACGGTACCGGTGCCTGCGGCAACCTCTGCCTTGCGGTCACGGCTGGTCTTGAGCAGCGACGCGACGGTGGCGACGGTCAGGGTGCCGAGGATGACCAGCAGCGACAGCCAGGTCGGGATCTCCGGCGCCCACTCGAAGTGGTGGCCGCCGTTGATGAAGCTGAGCTCGTTGGTGTGCATGGCGTGCAGCACCAGCTTGATCCCGATGAACACCAGGATGAACGCCAGCCCCTGCGACAGGTACACCAGGCGCTCCAGCAGGCCGCCGATCAGGAAGTACAGCTGCCGCAGGCCGAGCAGGGCGAAGGCGTTCGCGGTGAAGACGATGTACGGCTCCTGGGTCAGGCCGTAGATCGCCGGGATGGAGTCCAGGGCGAAGATCAGGTCGGTGGAGCCGATCGCGACCATCACCAGCAGCATCGGGGTGATGAACCGCTTGCCGTCGATCCGGGTGGTCAGCCGGTCGCCGTGGTACTCGTCGACGGTGGGCAGCACCTTCTTCAGCAGCCGGACGGTCAGGCCGTCCTTGCGGTCGCCGGCATGACTGACCTCGTCCGGCTCGTGCTTCTCCCGGCCCAGGTTGATCCCGGTGTACACCAGGTAGGCGCCGAACAGGTAGAACACCCAGGACCACTGCTCGATCGCCGCCGCGCCGAGCAGGATGAACACGGTCCGCAGCACCAGGGCGATCACCACGCCGACCAGCAGCACCTTCTGCTGGTACTCCCGCGGTACCGCGAACTTGGTCATGATGATCAGGAAGATGAACAGGTTGTCGACCGACAGGCTCTTCTCGGTGACGTAGCCCGCGAAGTACTCGGTGCCGTGGCCCCAGCCCCAGACCGCGCCGAGCCCGATGCCGAACACGATGGCCAGGCCGATGTACACCGCCGACCAGATCGCCGACTCGCGGAAGGTCGGCGCGTGCGGGGTCCGCACGTGTGCGTAGAAGTCGAAGACCACCATCCCGATGATGGCGATCCCCGTGACGATCCAGACCCATAGGTCGACGGACATGGATGTTCCTCCGGTACAGGGGTATGACGACGTACCGGAGGTCTCTCCCTACCCTGACGGGCCGGTGTCCCCGGGCCGGCAACAGCGGCGGCCGTGATGACGGGGGCACCGTGACGGGATACTCCCCTCCACAGCGGAGTCAGCCTAGGTCATCGGTCCCAGATGCACGACCCACCCGAGGCGTGTCACGCGACACAGAACTCGTTGCCCTCCGGGTCGGCGACCACGACCCAGGCGCCCTCGCGTTCATCGTCGATCTCGTACAGCACGGTGCCGCCGGCGGCGACCAGGGTGGCGGCGTGCTCCCGGGCGGCGGCCAGCCGGGCCGCGCGGTCGTCCATCGGGATGCCGCGGCTCTCGGAGTAGCGGATGTCCAGGTGCACCCGGTTCTTGACCGTCTTGCCCTCGGGCACCTTCTGGAAGAACACCCGCGGTCGCCGGCCCTCGGGGTCGACGATGGCGTAGGCCGGGTCGCGGTCGCCGTCGACCGGGATGCCCCAGGCGTCCATCGCCTCGTCCCAGCTCGCGAACGGCGTGGGCGGCGGCTCCTCGATGTAGTCGAGCGCGGTGATCCAGAACGCGCCCAGTGCGCGCGGTCCGTGGCAGTCGATCACGATCTGGACGTCGAGGGCCATGGGTCTCTCCCGGTTCTCAGGCGGTGGCGGCGGTCATCTGGCGCAGTTCCTTCTTCAGCCCGGAGATCTCGTCCCGCAGCCGGGCGGCCAGCTCGAACTGCAGCTCGGCGGCGGCGGCGTGCATCTGGTCGGAGAGCTCCTGGATCAGGTCGCCGAGCTCGCCCGCGGCGGCACCGGCCAGCTTGGCGCGCTCGGTGGTCGGCGCCTTCGAGCCCAGGCCCGGCACCGGCGCCTTGCCACGCGAGGACTGGCGACCGGCACCGCCCAGCAGCTCGGCGGTGTCGGCGTCCTCCCGGGCCAGCAGGTCGGTGATGTCCCCGATCCGCTTGCGCAGCGGCTGCGGGTCGATGCCGTGCTCCCGGTTGTACGCGATCTGGATCTCCCGGCGGCGGTTGGTCTCCTCGATCGCCTTGGCCATGCCCGGGGTGACCTTGTCGGCGTACATGTGCACCTGGCCGGAGACGTTCCGGGCCGCGCGGCCGATGGTCTGGATCAGCGAGGTGTCCGAGCGCAGGAAGCCCTCCTTGTCGGCGTCCAGGATCGCGACCAGGGACACCTCCGGCAGGTCCAGGCCCTCGCGCAACAGGTTGATGCCGACCAGCACGTCGTACTCGCCCATCCGCAGCTCGCGCAGCAGCTCCACCCGGCGCAGGGTGTCCACCTCGGAGTGCAGGTAGCGCACCCGGACGCCCTTCTCCAGGAAGTAGTCGGTCAGGTCCTCGGCCATCTTCTTGGTCAGGGTGGTCACCAGCACCCGCTCGTTCTTCTCCACCCGGGTGCGGATCTCGTCCAGCAGGTCGTCGATCTGACCCTGGGTGGGCTTGACCACCACCTCCGGGTCGACCAGGCCGGTGGGGCGGATGATCTGCTCGACCACGCCGTCGGACATCGACAGCTCGTAGTTGCCGGGGGTGGCCGACAGGTAGACGGTCTGGCCGATCCGGTCGACGAACTCCTCCCAGCGCAGCGGCCGGTTGTCGGTGGCCGAGGGCAGCCGGAAGCCGTAGTCGACCAGGTTGCGCTTGCGGGACATGTCGCCCTCGTACATCGCGCCGATCTGCGGCACGGTCACGTGCGACTCGTCGATCACCAGGAGGAAGTCCTCCGGGAAGTAGTCCAGCAGGGTGTTCGGCGCCGATCCCGGTTCGCGGCCGTCGATGTGCCGGGAGTAGTTCTCGATCCCGGAGCAGCTGCCGATCTGGCGCATCATCTCGATGTCGTAGGTGGTGCGCATCCGCAGCCGCTGAGCCTCCAGCAGCTTGTTCTGCCGCTCCAGCTCGGCCAGCCGTTCCTCCAGCTCCAGCTCGATCCCGGCGATCGCACGCTCCATCCGCTCCGGGCCGGCGACGTAATGGGTCGCCGGGAACACGTGCACCTGCTGCTCCTCCCGGACCACGTCGCCGGTCAGCGGGTGCAGGGTCTGGATCGCCTCGATCTCGTCGCCGAAGAACTCGATCCGGATCGCCAGTTCCTCGTACACCGGGATGATCTCGACCGTGTCCCCGCGCACCCGGAACGTGCCACGGGTGAAGGCCATGTCGTTGCGGCTGTACTGCTGGGCCACGAACTCGCGCAGCAGCTGGTCCCGGTCCAGCACGTCGCCGACGCTGAGCGTGATCATCCGGTCGACGTACTCCTGCGGGGTGCCCAGGCCGTAGATGCAGGACACCGACGCGACCACCACCACGTCCCGGCGGGTCAGCAGCGAGGAGGTCGCCGAGTGCCGCAGCCGCTCGACCTCGTCGTTGATCGACGAGTCCTTCTCGATGTAGGTGTCCGTCTGCGCGATGTACGCCTCGGGCTGGTAGTAGTCGTAGTACGAGACGAAGTACTCGACCGCGTTGTTCGGCAGCAGCTCGCGGAACTCGTTGGCCAGCTGGGCGGCCAGGGTCTTGTTCGGCGCCATCACCAGGGTGGGCCGCTGCAGCTTCTCGATCAGCCAGGCGGTGGTGGCGGACTTGCCGGTACCGGTCGCGCCGAGCAGGACGACGTCCTTCTCCCCCGCGGTGATCCGCTCCGCCAGCTCGGCGATCGCCGTCGGCTGGTCACCCGACGGCTGGTACTCGGACACCACCTCGAACGGGGCGACGGTGCGCTGAAGGTCGGTGACAGGACGCATGGGTCAACCGTACGTCCGGGGTCTGACACGCGACGGGTCAGGACTCTGTGCCCGCGGCGAACACCAGGTCCTCCCGGTGCCGCAGCGCCGCGGCCAGCACCGCCGTGATCCCCCGTGCCGACCGTGCCGCGTCCAGCGCCGGGGCACCGCCGGCCACCTGCTCCGGCAGCCGCGGCACGTGCACGAATCCGCCGCGCGCCCCCGGCATCCGGGTCAGCTGGTCCGCCAGGGCGTAGGCGATCGCGTTGCAGACGAAGGTGCCGGCGGTGTTCGACACCTCGGCGGGCACCCCGGCCTCGCGCGCCGCCAGCAGCGCCGCCTTGACCGGCAGCGAGGAGAAGTGCGCCGCCGGTCCGCCCGCGACCACCGGGACGTCGACCGGCTGCTCGCCGTCCTCGTCCGGGATCCGGGCGTCCTGCACGTTGATCGCGACCCGCTCCACCGAGACCCGGCCCCGGCCACCGGCCTCGCCGACGCAGATCACCAGGTCCGGGTGGTGCTCGGCCAGCAGCTCGGCCAGGCGCTGCGGGGCGCGGGCGAAGGAGACCGGCAGGCGGCGGACGATCAGGGTGGCGGCGTCCGGGGTGGCGTCTCGGCCGGCGTCGGGGGTGGGGGCCGGGGTTGCGTCCGGGGTGGCGGTCGCGGCCGGGTCCTGGGCGTCCACCGGGCCGGGCCAGGCCGCGGCGACCTCGCGCACCGCGGCCCAGGAGGCGTTCACCGGCTGGCCGTCGAAGGGCTCGAAGCCGGTCAGCAGCACGGTGGTCACCGGCGCTCCTCCTCGGCGGCGTTCCGCTCGGCGGCGCGCTCGGCGGCGATCCGGGCCCACAGCTCGTCCACCTGGGCCCGCAGCCGGTCCGGGCTGCCGTTGCCGTCCAGCAGTACGTCCGCGGCGGCGGCCCGCACGTCGTCGCCGACCTGGGCGGCGATCCGGGCCCGGGCGTCCGGCTCGGACAGTCCCCGGCCCTCGACCAGCCGCCGGACCCGCAGCTCCACGTCGGCCTGGACCGCCACGATCAGGTGGAAGGAGGCGTCCCGGCCGGACTCGGCGAGCAGCGGGATGTCGTGCAGCACCACGGCGTCCGGGTCGGCGGTGGCCGCGGCGGCCTCCCGCTCGGCGGCCAGCCGGTGCACGATCGGGTGCACGATCCGGTTCAGGGTGGCCCGCGCGTCGTCGTCGCCGAACACGATCCGGCCCAGCGCGGGCCGGTCCAGCGCGCCGTCGGCGTCCAGCACCTCCGGCCCGAAGGCCGCGACCACCTGGTCCAGCCCGGCCGATCCGGGGGCGACCGCCTCCCGGGACAGCAGGTCGTAGTCGATCACCACCGCGCCGAGCTCGGCGAAGCGGGCCGCGGCGACCGACTTGCCTGCCGCGATACCCCCGGTCAGTCCGATGCGCTGCATCCGACCATCGTGCCTCAGCGGACGGCGAACCCGCGCGCGCGCAGGTGATCCTTCACCTGGGCGATGCTCAGGGTGCCGAAGTGGAAGACGCTCGCGGCGAGCACGGCATCCGCCCCGGCCTCGGCAGCCTGGGCGAAGTGCTCCACCGTGCCGGCGCCGCCGGAGGCGATCAGCGGGATCCGCACCTCGCGGCGCACCGCCCGGAGCATCTCCAGGTCGAAGCCGTCGGTGGTGCCGTCGGCGTCCATCGAGTTGAGCAGGATCTCCCCCGCCCCGAGCTCCGCGGCCCGGGCCGCCCAGGCGACCGCGTCGATGCCGGTGCCGCGGCGTCCACCGTGGGTGGTGACCTCAAAGCCGGAGTCGGTCGGGGTGTCGCCCTCGCGCACCCGCCGGGCGTCCACCGACAGCACCAGGACCTGGGAGCCGAACCGCTCGGCGATCTCGGCGATCAGCTCCGGGCGGGCGATCGCCGCGGTGTTCACCCCGACCTTGTCCGCCCCGGCGCGCAGCAGCTTGTCCACGTCCTCGGGCGAGCGCACGCCACCGCCGACGGTCAGCGGGACGAAGACCTGTTCCGCGGTCCGGCGCACCACCTCGTAGGTGGTCTCCCGGTCGGAGGAGGAGGCGGACACGTCCAGGAAGGTCACCTCGTCCGCGCCACCGGCGTCGTAGCGGGCGGCCAACTCCACCGGGTCGCCGGCGTCGCGCAGGTTCTCGAAGTTGACGCCCTTGACCACGCGGCCGGCATCGACGTCCAGGCAGGGGATCACACGCAGGGCGACGGACACGCCGCTCACTCTCCTTCGGTGGCGCCGTCGGTCGGCGTCGCGGCCGGACTGCGGGTGGCGAGCAGGTCGATCACGAAGACCACGGTCTGCCCGGCGAACTCCTCGGACTGGGTGACGCCGAGCGCGTAGGACGGCGGGACCACCACCATCACCTGCGAGCCCACCGACTGTTCCAGCAGGGCCTCGGACCAGGCGGGCACATCGGAGAGGGTGAAGGTCTGCGGGCTGCCGGAGGTCCAGGTGGAGTCGACCTCCTGGCCGTCCGCCCAGATGAAGCCGGAGTACTGCACCGTGATCACGTCGTTCTCCGCGACCTGGCGGCCGTTGCCCCGGATCAGCGGCTGCACGGTGAGGTCGCCGGGCGGCTCGGTGCCGGTGGCGGTGATGGTGGGTGCGCCGTCCTCGCCGAGGGTGACCGTAGGCATGCCCTCGCGCGGGGCGACCGCCTCCCCGGAGGCCCGGGTGGGCAGCACGTCCAGCACGGTCACGGTCGGGTACGAGGACGCGGCGTTGCTGGCGGCCGGGGCGATCTGCACCAGCCGGGCGCCGACCTTCTGGCCGCTGAGCGTGGCGTACAGGTCCTTGCCCAGGTCCTCCTCGGTCAGCATCCGCGGGGTGGGGCTGGAGGTGTACGACTCCTTGACCAGGCTGGCGTCCTTCGCGTTCTCCAGCCAGAAGTCCAGCAGCACTGGCCGGCCGTCGACCAACTCCGGCCCGGTGCCTTCCCAGACCGTCTCCCGGGTGGTCTCGGACACCTGCAGCGGGGTGCGGTAGGTGATGGTCGGCGTGCCACCGACGTCACCGGTCACCACCACCTCGGGGTCCTCGGGCGTGTTGTCGCCGCATCCGGCGAGCAGCAGCACCGCGGCGGCGCACAGGGCCACGATCCGGCGCACGTCGTTCCTTCCGTTCCAGCTGATACGACCGGCCCACTCTACGGGTCCGGGGTGTGCACTCCGTGGGCCGGGTGTGTCCGGACCGCGTGCGTCACATCGACTCGATCAGCCGTTCCACCCGCTCGTCCGTGCTACGGAACGGGTCCTTGCACAGCACGGTGCGCTGCGCCTGGTCGTTCAGCTTCAGGTGCACCCAGTCGACGGTGTAGTCCCGGTGCGCCTCCTGCGCGGCCTGGACGAACTCGCCGCGCAGCTTGGCCCGGGTGGTCTGCGGCGGGGTGGACATCGCCTCGAACACCTCGACGTCGGTGGTGACCCGCTCGACCAGGCCGCGCTGGGCGAGCAGGTTGTACAGCCCTTCGGTCCGGGAGATGTCGTGGTAGGCCAGGTCCATCCGCTGCACCCGGACGTCGGCCAGGTCCAGGTCGTGCTTGGCCCGGTAGCGCTCGATCAGGCGGTACTTGATCACCCAGTCCAGCTCCCGGTCCACCAGCGACAGGTCGCCGGTCCGCAGCGCCCGCAGCCCGCGCTCCCACAGGTCGAGCACCCGCGCGATCTCCGGGGTGGAGCCGCCCTCGGTGGCCAGGTAGTCGGTCACCCGGCCGAGGTACTCCTCCTGCAGGTCGATCGCGGTGACCGTCCGGCCGTTGGCCAGGGTGACCGGGCGCAGGCCGGTCAGATCGTGGCTGATCTCCCGGATCGCCCGGATCGGGTTCTCCAGGGTCAGGTCGCGCATCGGTAGCCCGGCCTCGATCAGCCGCAGCACCAGGTCGGTGGCGCCGACCTTGAGCATGGTGGTGGTCTCGGACATCGAGGAGTCGCCGACGATCACGTGCAGCCGCCGGAAGTGCTCGGCGTCCGCGTGCGGCTCGTCGCGGGTGTTGATGATCGGCCGGGACCGGGTGGTGGCCGAGGACACCGACTCCCAGATGTGGTCGGCGCGCTGGCTGAAGCAGAAGGTGGCCCCGCGCGGGGTGGTCAGCACCTTGCCCGCGCCGGTCAGGATCTGCCGGGTGATCAGGAACGGCACCAGCACGTCCGAGGTGCGGGCGAAGTCGCCCTGGCGGCGGACCAGGTAGTTCTCGTGGCAGCCGTAGGAGTTGCCCGCCGAGTCGGTGTTGTTCTTGAACAGGTGGATCCGGCCGGGCAGGCCCTCGTGCTCCAGCCGCTGCTGGGCGTCGGCGACCAGTCCCTCCAGGATCCGCTCCCCGGCCCGGTCGTGCGTGACCAGCTGGCGCCAGTCGTCGCACTCGGCGGTGGCGTACTCCGGGTGCGAGCCGACGTCCAGGTACAGCCGCGACCCGTTGCGCAGGAAGACGTTGGAGGAGCGCCCCCAGGCCACCACCTTGCGGAACAGGTACCGCGCGACCTCGTCGGCGGACAGCCCCCGGCCCTCGTCGGCGGCGCAGGTGACGCCGTACTCGGTCTCCAGGCCGAAGATCCTGCGCTCCACGTCAGTCCTCCTCGGCGGCGACGGCGAGCAGCTCGTCCAGCACCGGTCCGGCCAGCCGGCGGAACGCGCGGCGGGGGCGGGTGCGGTCCAGTACGGCGACCTCGAGCTGGGCGGCCGGGATCACCCGGCGGTCGTCCTCGTCGGCGCCCTCCGGCGGGGCACCGAGCACCCGGACCGCCAGCCCGAGCACGGCGGCCAGCGGCATCCCCGGGGTCCAGCGCCCGGCGATCTCCTCCCGCAGCCGGTCGGACTGCCCGCCCATCACCACGAAGCCCTGCTCATCGGTGACCGAGCCGTCGTAGGACAGCCGGTAGATCTGGTCGGCGGCGGGGGCGTCACCGACCTCGGCCACCACCAGCTCCACCTCCAGCGGCTTGGACTCGGTGGTGAACACCGTGCCGAGGGTCTGGGCGTAGGCGTTCGCCAGCCCGCGGGCGGTCACGTCCCGCCGGTCGTAGGAGTAGCCGCGCAGGTCGGCGTAGCGCACCCCGGCCACCCGCAGGTTCTCGAACTCGTTGTACTTGCCGACCGCGGCGAAGGCGATCCGGTCGTAGATCTCGGAGACCTTGTGCAGCGCCCGGGACGGGTTCTCGGTGGCGAAGGCGATGCCGTCGTCGTAGGCCAGCACTACCACCGACCGGCCACGGGCGATGCCCTTGCGCGCGTAGTCCGCCCGGTCCTTCATCAGCTGCTCGGGCGAGACGTAGAACGGCATGCTCATGACTGCGCACCCTTCCGGTGGTCGGCGTGCTGCTCCCGGCGGGCGCCGAGCACCTCCGCCACGGTCCGGCCCAGGTCGTCGTCGGCGACCCGCAGGTAACCGGCCGCGGTGACGGTGGCCACCACCGGCCAGATCGCGCGCGACTCGTCCGGGCCGCCGGTGGCCGAGTCGTCGTCGGCGGCGTCGACCAGCGCCTCCACCGCCACCCGGACCGCCTGCCCGGAGTCCAGCCCGGGCCGCCAGAGCTTCTTCAGCGACCCGCGGGCGAACACCGAACCGGAGCCGACCGAGTGGTGCTGGTGCTCCTCGTACCGGCCGCCGGTGACGTCGTAGCTGAAGATCCGGCCGAGGCCGCGGTCGGTGTCGTAGCCGGCGAACAGCGGGATCACCGCCAGGCCCTGCATCGCCAGGCCGAGGTTGCCGCGGATCATCGTGCTCAGCCGGTTCGCCTTGCCGTCCAGCGACAGCAGCGAGCCCTCGATCTTCTCGTAGTGCTCGAGCTCGAGCTGGAACAGCCGGACCAGCTCGACCGCCAGCCCGGCGGTGCCGGCGATCCCCACCGCGGAGAACTCGTCCGCCGGGAACACCTTCTCGATCTCCCGGGACGCGATCTGCGAGCCCATGGTGGCGCGGCGGTCACCGGCCATCACCACCCCGCCGTCGAAGGTCAGCGCGACGATGGTGGTGCCGTGCGGCGTGGCGGGCACCTCACCCACCGGCAACGGCATGCGGTGGCCGGGCAGCAGCTCCGGGGCGTACCCGCTGAGGAACTCGGTGAAGGAGGAGGTACCGGGGGTGGTGAAGGCGGCGGGCAGTCGGCCCGGGACGTCGGCTGCGGTCATCGGCGCTCACTGCCCACCCTTCTGGACGAAGCCGCGCACGAACTGCTCGGCATTGGTCTCCAGGACGTCCTCGATGTCGTCCAGCAGCGCGTCCACGTCGGCATCGCGCTGCTGCGCGGTCGCCTGGGCCTTCTCCACGTCCGGGCCGTCGGCGGGCTCGTCCTCCCGGCGTGCACCCTGCGCGTGCTCCTGACCAGCCATGTTCTTCTCCCTCGCCCGACGAGTGGTGCTGCTGTGCCCACCCTAGGCCCTGGTCCGCCCCAGCTCGCGGTGGGCGCGGCGCCTGGGGACCACCGGCGGTTCGCCGGAGCTGTGGAGAGGTCAGCCGCCCAGTTTCTCCAGCAGCGCGGCGGCGTCCCGGCTGGACTCCAGCAGCGGGCCGACATGGGCCTTGGTGCCGCGCAGCGGATCGCGCATCGGCACCCGCTGCAGCGAGGTCGCCCCGGGCAGGTCGAAGACCACCGAGTCCCAGCTCGCCGCGGTGACCTGCGGGCCGAACCGGGCCATCACCTCACCGCGGAAGTACGCCCGGGTGTCCTGCGGCGGATGCAGCACCGCGTCGTCGACCTGGGCGTCGGTGGTCAGCCGCTCCACCGCCCCGGCGGCCGCGAGCCGGTGGTACAGCCCGCGCTCGGGGCGGACATCCGACCACTGCAGGTCCATCGCGTGCAGCTTCGGGTGGTCCCACTCCAGGCGCTCGCGTCGGCGCATCCCGTCCAGCAGCCGGAGCTTGCCCACCCACTCCACCTCCCGGGCGCAGCCGGCCGGGTCGGTGGCCAGCCGGTCCAGGATCGAGGCCCACCGGTCCAGCACCTCGGCGGTCTCCGGGTCCGGGTCGGGCAGCAGCTCGCGCACCGCGTCCAGGTACACCCGCTGGATGGCCAGGGCGGTCAGCTCCCGGCCGTCGGCCAGGTCCAGCGGCTCGGCCAGGGTCAGGTCGTGGCTGACCCGGCCGAAGGCGTGCACCGGATCGGCCAGGGTGAGCGCGTCCAGCCGGGTGCCCAGGTAGGCGGCCGGCCCGGTGGCGATCTGCTCGATCAGCCACAGCACCAGCGAGGTGGTGCCGGTCTTGAGGAAGGTGGCGACCTCGAACAGGTTCGCGTCCCCGACGATCACGTGCAGCCGGCGCCACAGAGTGGGGTCGGCGTGCGGCTCGTCGCGGGTGTTCACGATCGGGCGGCGCAGGGTGGTCTCCAGCCCGATCTCCGCCTCCACGTAGTCGGCGCGCTGGGACAGCTGGTACCCCGGGCGTTCGCCGCGCTGGCCGAGCCCGACCCGCCCGGAGCCGGTGAACACCTGCCGGCTGACCAGGAACGGCGTGATCCACCCCGCCAGGTCGCCGAAGGGCACCGCGCGGTCGACCAGGTAGTTCTCGTGGGTGCCGTAGGTCGCTCCCTTGCCGTCCACGTTGTTCTTGTACAGCGCGACATCCGGCAGCGCCTGCACGCTCGCCAGCGCCCGCACCGAGTCGAGCATCACCCGCTCCCCCGCCACATCCCAGCGCACCAGGTCGCGCGGGGTGGTGACCTCCGGCGAGGAGTACTCCGGGTGGGCGTGGTCGACGTAGAGCCGGGCGCCGTTGGTCAGGATGACGTTGACGGCGCCGGGGTCCTCGTACTCGTCGTACTCCGGGCGGGGCCGGGCCTGCGGTGCGGACGGGCCGGAGGTGGCGCCGGAGTCCGGGTCAAGGTCGCCGGAGGGTGCCGGGCGGGCCGGGTCGTCGGTCAGCTGCGAGGGGTGGGCGGCGGCGCGCTGCAGGTGGAAGCCCCGGGCGTCCTGCAGCGGGTCCTCGTCGTCGTAGTCCCAGCGGGCCTTGCCGCGGCCGGCCTGCTTGGCCGGGGCGTGCACGGCGACCACGTGCGAGGACAGCAGCATCGGGTTGGCATTCGCCTTCCCGGGCTGCAGCACGCCGTACTCGGTCTCGATTCCCATTACCCGCCGCACCGTCACGATGGCCAGCCTAGGTCCGGTGGCCGCCGAGGGCGCAGTTCGCGGTGGTCCGCGGGCAGTCCGGCCACCCGGAACTGCGCCCTCGGTGGGGGCGTGCGGGCCAGGGGCCGGGTCAGCCCTGGCCGGGGCCGGCGGGCGGGTTGCCGCCGGGACCGCCGCCCATGCCGCCGGTGGACTCGCCGGCGGTGACGGTGGCGGCGACCGTGGCCCCGCCGGCGTCGCCCCCGGCCGAGAACCCGCCGACCGCCTCCGCGGTGGCCGTGCCGCCGGTGAGCACCTGGTACTCCTCGCCCTCGGTCAGCTCGGGCAGGCTGACCACCACGGAGCCGATCTGCTCCTCGGTGACCAGGGTGGCCAGCACGGTGCCGTCCGCGTCGGCGACCTGGACGGTCTGCCCGGCCTCGACCTGCACCTGGGCGCTGATCCAGCCCTGGCCGCCGGCGCTCGGGCTCTGCGCCATCCCGGTGGTGCCGACCGCGACCAGGGTGCCGCCGGTGATCGCGAAGTCGCCGTCGTAGTCCAGTGCGCCGTTCGCCCCGGAGGCCGGGCCGTGCACCACCACGGTGCCACCGGTCATGGTGGCGGAGCCGTTCACGTCCAGGCCGTCGCCCCCGGCGTGCACGACCACCGTGCCGCCGGAGATGTCCAGGGTGGCAGTGCCGGTGGCCCCGGCCCGGTCACCCTGGGCGTCCTCGGTCCCACCACCGGCGGCGTTGATCCCGTCGTCGGCGGCGGTCACCTCGATCTGCCCGCCGGACAGGCTGATCGCGGCGGACTCCAGACCCTCGTAGGAGTCGGTGACCAGCACGCTGCCGCCGGTGACGTCCAGGGCGATGTCGGCGTGCACCCCGTCGTCGCCGGTGGCCAGGGTGAGGTCGCCGCCGCTGAGGGTCGCGGTGCCGTCGGAGTGCACGGCGTCGTCGGAGCTGTCCACCGTGATGGTGCCGGCCTCGACCACGATCACCGTGCCCGCCTTGAGGCCCTTGGTGGAGACCTCCTCGTCCACCGCGGTGGTCGCGCCGCCGCCGGCGGTGAGGTCCAGGGTGCCGCCGGTGACGACCAGGTCGGTCTCGGCCTGGACGGCATCGCCCTGGGCGTCGACGGTGATCGTGCCGCCGGAGACCAGCACGAAGCCCTCGGTGGTGTCGGTGTCCTCGGTGGCGGTCAGTCCGTCACCGCCGGAGGTCAGGTCCAGGTCCCCGCCGGTGACGGCGAGCGACTGCTTGCCCCGCAGCCCGTCGTCCACCGCGGTGACGGTGAGCGTGCCGCCCTCGACGGTGAGCGCGTCGGAGGAGGCGATGCCGTCCTCGGCGGACCCGGCGACGCTGAGCGAGCCGGTGCCGGTGATCACCAGGTCGGTGTCGGCGGCCAGGGCGGCGGTGGGGCCGTCCGCATTGGCATAGCCGGCGGCGTCGGCCAGGACGTTGGTGCTGCCGTCGGCGAGCCGGACCTCGACCTGGTTGGCCGTGGACACCAGCAGCGCCGATCCGGTCGCACCGGTGAGGTCGGCGCCGTCCAGCACCAGCACCACGTCGTCCTCGGCCCCGGCGGCGACCACCAGTGCACCGGTCAGCTCGCCCGAGACGGTGTAAGTCCCGGCCGCGGTGATGGTGACCGTGCTGCCGTCCACGCTCACCCCGTCGCCGGTGACCTCGGCGGAGTCGCCGGTCAGGTCGATGGTGGCGGTGGACTCGCCCGGGTCCAGGTCGGCGGAGGTGACGACGGTCGCATTCGCCGCGAGCACCTCGGCCGAGGTGGTGGCCGGTTCGGCCGCGGCGGCGGCGGGGTCGGTGGCCGCGGTGGAGCAGCCGGCCAGGGTCAGGGCCAGGGCGGCGGGCAGGGCGATCAGTGGGCGGATCGAGCGGCGCATGGGGTGTCTCCTGGGGTCAGGGCCCGGCGCAGGGTGCGGCGCCAGGGTCGTCCGGTCAGGTCGGGGTGCAGCAGCAGCAGGCCGGTGGCGTACTTGGAGATCCGCTCCGGGCGGTGACCGGCCCGCCACAGCACCCGGTCCAGGGCGCCGGCACCGTGCTCGCTCTTGGTCTCGACGATCAGCCGGCCGGGCAGCGCGACCCGCGGGCCGCCGCCGGGGGCGGACCAGCACAGCTCGGTGTCCAGGGTGGCGCGGCTGCCGTCGGGCAGGTGCAGGGTGCTGCGGCGGTACGCGGTGACCAGCACCGGCGCCAGGTCGAGCCGGGCCGGCTGCGGGATGCCCGCGTCGGAGAGCGCCGCGCGGACGAAGGGCAGTCCGGCGCCCACCGATCCGGGGTCGGGGTGTTCGCGCCGGCACTTGACCGTGCGGCCGCGCGGGCCGCGGGTCTTGACCTCCAGCCAGCAGCCGCCGCTGTCCAGGTAGCTGCGGGTGCGGACCTTGTACCGGCGGCGCCGGCGACCGGCCGCGGCGTGGAAGGCGTCCAGCTCCGGGGTGTCCAGATACACCGAGCGGTAGCCGAAGTCGTCCCGGCCGTCGATGGTCAGCCGCCGGGTGCCGGGCGGCAGGGCGGCGATCAGGCCGGTCAGCGCGTCGGCGGGCAGCACGTACTTGCGGTCCACCCGGGTCAGCAGCGCGGAGTCGGCGACCAACTCCTCCAGCGTGACCGGGGCCAGCTCCTGCACCGCGGTCACCGGGCCCACCCGCCCGCCAGCTCCCGGGCCGCGACCGTGCTGCCCTCCTGGTAGCGGACGTCCACCCAGGTCACGTCGTCGACCAGGTCCAGCCGCTGGACGGTGACGTCCCGGACCGTGCCGCCCAGCAGGTCCTCCAGCCGGGCGACCAGGGCGTCCCGGTCCGGGTAGGCGTGGTCCAGCACCACCAGCTGCTGGCGGTAGCGGCGCAGCAGCCGCGGGTGGTCACCGACCCAGAGCGCGGCCAGGACCAGGGCCATCAGCGCCGGTGCGGTCCAGCCCAGCGAAGTGCCGAGCCCGCCGATCAGGCCGAGCGCCAGGGCGGAGAAGTAGTAGGCGATCTCGTGCTGGGTGATCTCCGAGGAGCGCAGCCGGATGATCGACAGCACGCCGAACAGCCCCAGCCCGAGCCCCGCGCCGACGGTGCTGTTCGCCAGGGCGCCGGCCACCGCCAGCACCCCGACATTCACCCCGAGGAAGGCGGCGACCAGGTCACGGCGGCGGTGCCGGGGGAAGTACAGCGCGAAGGTGAGCACGGCGACCGCGACCAGGTCGGCCGCGAACAGGGCGAAGGTGGGCATGGACACCTCGGGGACTCGGGGAGACGAACGCTCCGTGAACCGGACGCGTCCATCTCGCCAAGTCCCGCTGTGCCGATGCTGTGCGGTCCCTCAGCGGCGACTCAGAGGTACTGCCCCGTGCTCTGCACGTTCTCGATCCGGCGCGGCGCCTCGGTGCCCTTCTTGTCCTGCACGATCGTCCGGATGAAGACGATCCGCTCGCCCTTCTTGCCGGAGATCCGGGCCCAGTCGTCCGGGTTGGTGGTGTTCGGCAGATCCTCGTTCTCGGTGAACTCGTCCACGCAGGCGGTCAGCAGGTGGTCCACCCGCAGCCCGCGCTGGCCGGTGGCGAGCAGATCCTTGATCGCGGCCTTCTTCGCCCGGTCCACCACGTTCTGGATCATCGCGCCGGAGGTGAAGTCCTTGAAGAACAGGATCTCCTTGTCCCCGCTGGCGTAGGTGACCTCCAGGAACCGGTTGATGTCCTCCTCGGAGTACATCCGCTCCACGGTGCGGTGGATCATCGCCTCCACCGCCTCGGGCGCGGAGCCGTGGTGCTCGGCCAGGTCGTCCGGGTGGATCGGCAGGTCGGCGGTCAGGTACTTGCCGAAGATCTCCCGGGCGCCCTCGGCGTCCGGCCGCTCGATCTTGATCTTCACGTCCAGCCGCCCGGGCCGCAGGATCGCCGGGTCGATCATGTCCTCCCGGTTGGAGGCGCCGATCACGATCACGTTCTCCAGCCGCTCCACGCCGTCGATCTCGGCCAGCAACTGCGGGACGATCGTGGTCTCGGTGTCCGAGGAGACGCCGGTGCCGCGGGTGCGGAACAGCGACTCCATCTCGTCGAAGAACACCACCACCGGGTGGCCCTGCGACGCCTTCTCCCGCGCCCGGGAGAAGATCAGCCGGATGTGCCGCTCGGTCTCCCCGACGTACTTGTTCAGCAGCTCCGGGCCCTTGACGTTGAGGAAGAAGCTGGTCGCGGCGGCCGGGTCCGCGCCCCGGGCGGCCGCGGCGGTGGCGGCCAGCGAGTGGGCCACCGCCTTGGCGATCAGGGTCTTGCCGCAGCCGGGCGGGCCGTAGAGCAGCACGCCCTTGGGCGGCTTGAGCCCGTGCTCGCGGAACAGTTCGGGGTGCAGGAACGGCAGCTCGACGGCGTCCCGGATCTGCTCGATCTGCGGGCCCAGGCCACCGATGTCGGTGTAGTCGATGTCCGGCACCTCCTCGAGCACCAGGTCCTCGACCTCCGACCGGGGCACCCGCTCGAAGACGAAGCCGGACCGCGGCTCGATGGTCAGGGCGTCGCCGACCCGGACCTTGCCGCCGAGCAGCGGACCGGCCAGCCGGACCACCCGCTCGTCGTCGCCGCGGCCGACCACCAGGGCACGGTCGGTGCCGATCAGCTCCTTGATCGTGACCAGCTCGCCGACCCGCTCGTAGCCGCCGGCCTCCACGACGGTCAGCGCCTCGTTCAGCCGGACCTCCTGGCCGGGCCGCAGCGCGCGGACGTTCACGCTCGGGCTGACCCCGACGTGCATCTTGCGCCCGGCCGAGACCACCTCGACCGTGCCGTCGCCGCGCGGGGACAGGAACACGGCGAAGGTGCCCGGCGGCTTGGCCAGGTCGTCGATCTGCCGCTTGAGCTCGATGATCTGGTCCCGGGCGGCG
This sequence comes from Cellulomonas denverensis, assembly GCF_012396125.1. GTDB lineage: Bacteria > Actinomycetota > Actinomycetes > Actinomycetales > Cellulomonadaceae > Cellulomonas > Cellulomonas denverensis. Next base: position 348,276 of record NZ_JAAXOX010000002.1, read on the forward strand.
ACCAGGGCGTCGGAGAGGCGTTCGTTCTTGGCCGAGAGCAGGGTCAGTTCGCGCTGGAGCTGCTGTGGGGTCGTCGAGTCCGTCGGGTCACTCATCGCGGTCCCTCCTGGTGCGGCTGCCGATGCGGCAGGCTAACCACGCCCGGCGACATTCCGCGCGACGCGGTCAACCCGCGGACCGGCGTGTCACCCGGTCTGCACCGGCCGCTCACACGTCCTCGGGTGCCTGACCGACCTCGCGGCGCACCCGGCGCAGCTTCTTCTCCGAGATCGGGCGCTCCCCCATCGCCTCCGGCGTCCACGCCTCGTCCGGCAGGTCCAGGTGCGAGCGGGTGGAGTCGGAGACCAGCACCTCGCCGGACTCGTCGGTCAGCTCCTTGGCCGGGGCGGGGCGGCGCTTGCGGTCCGGCGGGACCACCCCGTCCGCCAGCCGGCGGGTGGACAGCAGGAAGCCGGTGTGGCCGATCATCCGGTGCTCCGGGCGGACCGACAGGCCCTCCAGGTGCCAGCCGCGGATCATCGTCTCCCAGGCCTGCGGCTCGGTGAACCGGCCGTCGGCGCGCAGGTCCTCGGACAGCCGGGACAGCTGGGTGGTGGTGGCCACGTAGCTGATGAACACCCCGCCGGGGGTCAGCGCCCGGGCGACCGCGTCCAGGTTCTCCCAGGGCGCGAGCATGTCCAGCACCACCCGGTCCACGGTGCCCGGTTGCTCGGCGACCGGCAGCACGTCGGACAGGTCGCCGACCGACAGCCGCCAGGCCGGGTGCTCCCCGCCGAAGAACGCCTCCACGTTCCCGCGGGCGATCGCCGCGAAGTCCTCCCGGCGCTCGATCGAGTGCAGCATCCCGCCGTCGCCGACCGCCCGCAGCAGCGACATGGTCAGCGCCCCCGACCCGACCCCGGCCTCCACCACCCGGGCGCCGGGGAAGATGTCCGCCATCGCGACAATCTGGCCGGCGTCCTTGGGGTAGACCACCGCGGCGCCGCGCGGCATGGACAGCACGTAGTCGGACAGCAGCGGGCGCATCGCCAGGTACTCCACGCCGCCGGTGTTCGCGATCACGGTGCCCTCCGGCGACCCGATCAGGTCGGCGTGCCGGAAGTAGCCCTTGTGGGTGTGGAAGGTGGCGTCCGGGTGCAGCGTGATGGTGTGCAGCCGGCCCTTGGGATCGGTGAGCTGGACGCGCTCACCGACCCGCAGCGGGCCGCGGCGCAGGTGCGCGCCGGTGGGGTCGGTGGTCGTCTCGTCGTGGCTCACGGGCGGCAAGTCTAGGAGCGCAACCGGGCGGCCACGTCCGCGCCGCGCACCAGCGCGACCACCTGGCCGCCCCGGACGGCGACCATCACCGGGGAGAACCGGTTCACCGCGGCCAGGGCGGACAGCAGCGCCTCGCCGCGCAGATCGGCGTCCACCACCGCCCCGGCGGCCAGTCCGACCGCCACCGCGGTGACCGGCACCCGGGTGCGGTCCACCGCGGGCACGGCGTCGGCGGCGGCCGGGTCGATGTAGGCGGCGGGCCGGCCGTCCGGGCTGAGCAGCACCACCGCCTGCGCCCCGGTGACGCTGCGGGCGGCATCCGCCTCGGCCAGCACCGCGGTGGCGGCGATCCCGACCGCCGGGACGCCGATGCCGGTCACGCTCAGGTGCTCGACCACCCCCGCGGTCCGGGCGCCACGCAGCGCCTGGCTCGCCCCGGACCACAGGAACGCGCCGACCACCGCCGCCCACACCACCTGGTAGAGGTCGATCCCCCACACGCCGCGGGACTGCCAGACCAGCACCACCAGCACGAAGCCGACCGCCACCACCCGGCCGGCCCAGGCGGCGGCGACCGTGCCGGTGCGCCGGTCGCCGGTCGCCGCCCAGATCGCCGACTCCAGCACCTGCCCGCCGTCCAGCGGCAGCCCGGGCACCAGGTTCAGCACCCCGACGAACAGGTTCGCCGACGCCGCCGCGTACAGCACCACGTGTGCGGCACCACCGTCCGGGGCGACCGCGGCACCGAGACCGAGCAGCAGTGCCAGCACCAGGTTGGACAGCGGGCCGCAGGCGGCGATCAGCGCGCCCACCCCGGGGCGGCCCGGGACCGAGGTCATCTGGGTGTGCCCGCCGAGCAGGGTCAGGGCGAACTCGCGCACCTGCAGCCCGAACGCCCCCGCGACCAGCCCGTGCGCCAGTTCGTGCACCAGGATCGACAGCAACAGGATCACCGCGAACACCGCCGCGATGCCGTAGCCCGCGCCGGTGCTCATGCCGAGCTGGGCGGTGAAGACCGGGGCGAACAGCAGGGCGATGATGGCGGCCATCAGCGCGCTGCTCGCCGTCAGGACGATCGGGGCGCCGGCGACCCGGCCGATCACGAGTCCGCGGGTGTGGGGAGGCACGGCGACAGGCTACGTGGCGAGGCAGGGAATGTCGGTGGCAGCCCCTACCCTCGAACCGTGACTGAGATCGACGGCCCCGTGGTGGTCCCGGGCGAGTCCGCGGCCGAGGCCGAGGAGTCCGCCGGGCACGAGGGCGCGCGTGCCCGGGTGCCGGGGCTGTCGCCGTCCCGGGCGAACGACTTCCAGCAGTGCCCGCTGCTGTTCCGGTTCCGGGTGGTCGACCGGCTGCCCGAGCCGCCGAGCGCCGCCGCGGCCCGGGGCACCCTGGTGCACTCGGTGCTGGAACGGCTGTACGACCTGCCGCTGGGCGAGCGCACCCCCGCGGCCGCGCACGACCTGATCCCCGAGGCCTGGGACCGGTTGCTGGAGCGCCAGCCCGAGGTGACCGAGCTGTTCGCCGACGACGCCGCCCGCGAGGAATGGCTGACCAGCGCCCGGCTGCTGCTGGACACCTACTTCACCCTGGAGGACCCGAACCGGTTGCAGCCCGGCGAACGCGAGCTGAACGTGCGCACCCAGCTCGCCGACGGACCGCAGCTGCGCGGGATCGTCGACCGGCTGGACATCGCGCCGGACGGCCGGCTGCGGGTGGTCGACTACAAGACCGGCAAGTCCCCGCGCGCCGGGTACGAGGGCAACGCGCTGTTCCAGATGCGGTTCTACTCCTACGTGCTCTGGCGGGAACGCGGCGTGCTGCCGACCCTGTTGCAGCTGGTCTACCTCGGCGACGGCACCGTGCTCCGGCATGCGCCGAGCGAGGCGGAGATGCGCACCCTGGAGCAGCGGCTGCGCGCGCTCTGGGACCGGATCGAGGAGTGCGCCCGGACCGGGGAGTGGCCGACCCGGACCTCCAAGCTCTGCGACTGGTGCGCCCACCGGTCGATCTGCCCGGCCTTCGGTGGCACCGCCCCGCAGGTGCCGCCCGGCGCGGTGGAACTGGCGCTCGGCGTGGTGCCCGCCGCGTCCTGAGCCCGCTCAGTAGGTGACGTGCACCGTGCGCGTCACCGGGTCCAGCCGGACCTGCCCGCCACTGGGCACCACCAGCTGCGGGTCGGTGTGCCCCAGGTCGACGTCCAGGACCACCACCGCCCCGGGGTTGACGCTGTGCACCGCGTCCAGCACCACCCGGTGCTGGTCCTCCCGGTAGCGCTGCTTCGCGGCCCGGTCGCGCCGGTCGGTGAACGACCACGCCTTCGGGCGCGCGGCGATCACCCCGGCCAGCTCGCCCAGCAGGCCGCGCTCGCCCAGGCCGGTCAGGGTGCGGTGCACCTGGTCGGCGGAGGGCAGTTCCTCACTGGTCTCGATCAGCAGCACCGCCCCGCGCAGCCGCTCGGGCTCGGGCAGGTGCCGCCCACCCTGGGCCAGGTGCATGGCCAGGATCTCCAGGCAACCACCCCACAGCGTGCCGGTCACCGGGTGGTCCGGACCGTGCCAGGACCAGGGCGCGGTCGGCTCCAACCGGGGTGCGGCCGCCAGCGTGGCCGGGTCGTTCCAGTCGCACTGCTCCTCGTCGGTGCTCTCCCCCGGGTCCGCCAGCCGGCGCTCACCGCGCTCGAACAGCGCCTGGCGCAGCGACTGCTCGGTGGCGGGGTGCATCCGGCCGGGGCGGCCCCACTGCACCATGACGGCGCCACCGTGGTAGCTGACCAGGCCCAGGTTCCACAGGAACAGGTGCAGGTTGGTGTTGTCGCTGTAGCCGAAAAACGGCTTCGGGTACCGGCGCAGCAGGTCGGGGTCCAGGTGGTCGAGCACCCGGATCTGGTCGTCGCCGCCGAGGCTGGTCAGGATGCCGCGCACCCGGGGGTCGGCGAAAGCGGCGTGCAGGTCGGCGGCGCGCTCGGCGGGGGTGGCCTGCTCCGCCCGGGTGGTCGGGAACTCCACCACGTCCAGCCCGAAGCCGGACCGCAGTCGGCGCAGACCCAGCTGGTACACCTCCGGGAACAGGGCCGGCCCGGGTGCGGAGGGCGACAGCACCGCCACCGTGTCGCCGGGTCGGAGCGGGTCGGGATGGCGGTGCGGGAGCATGCTCCTCAGCGTGGCAGTAGTTCCAGGGTCGTCTCCACCACCTGGGGCCCGACCACGGTGTTGACGATCCGCGGGCCGTAGTGGTCGTACTTCGCGTGATAGGCGGCGTCGACCTGCCCGGCGATCTCCGGCTCGGGCACGGTGAAACGGACATCCCGGTCCACCGCGCCGATCCGGACGTGCCCGGTGCCCGCCGCCAGCGCCCGCCGGAACCAGCCGTTGCCCGGTCCGTAGGCGGAACGGATGAACGCCCGGTCGCCGACCCGGACCGCCCAGATCGTCACCTCCGGTCGGCGACTGCCGTCCGGGCGGTTGCTGCTCACCGCCAGCTCGTCCACCTCGGCGAGGTCGGTCAGCTCGGCCGGGGTCCAGGCGGTCATCGGGTCTGCTCCGTCCGGGTCCGGTACTGCTCGTCGGTGACCGGCTCACCCCACTGCGCGTCGGCACCGTCGACCTCCCAGAGCGCCAGGTGCTCCATGTAGCTGTCCGGGCCCGCGCCGTGCCAGTGCCACTCCCCGGGCGGGCACCACACCGTCTGCCCGGGCCGGAGCTCCACCACCCGGCCATCCCGGGTGCCGACCCGGGCCACCCCCTGCGTGACCCGCAGCGACTGGCCACCGGGGTGGGCGTGCCAGTGGGTGCGGGCGCCGGGAGCGAACCGGACCAGGTTCGCCCGCAGCCGGGCGGGTGCCGGTGGCGCGGCGATCACGTCGAACCAGACCTCCCCGGTGAACAGGTCGGCGGGGGCGTGCGTGCTCGGGCTGGACGGCTGGATCTCCATGTCCTCCAGTGCACACCCGCGTCCGCGTTCCCGGGAGGTCCTGACAGTCACTCCCTGCGTCGTCGCCCCCGCCGTACGGTGGAGGGCATCCGGCAATCCAGGAGGTTCAGCATGCACACCCGCACCCTCGGCCAAGGGCTCCAGGTCTCGGCGATCGGGCTCGGCGCCATGGGCATGTCCCAGAGCTACGGCCCGAACCCGGGCAGCCGCGAGGACATGATCGCGGTCCTCCGAGGCGCGGTGGAACGAGGGGTCACCTTCATCGACACCGCCGAGGTCTACGGCCCGTACGTCAACGAGGAGCTGGTCGGCGAGGCGGTGCAGCCGATCCGCGACCAGGTGGTGATCGCCACCAAGTTCGGCTGGCACATCGCCGACGGCGCCGCCCAGGGGGTCGACTCCCGCCCGGAGCAGATCCGCCGGGTCGCCGACGAGTCGCTGCGCCGGCTGCGCACCGACGTGATCGACCTGTTCTACCAGCACCGGGTGGACCCCGACGTCCCGATCGAGGACGTCGCCGGCACCGTCGGTGAGCTGGTGCAGGCCGGCAAGGTCCGGCACTTCGGGCTGTCCGAGGCGGGGGCCGCGACCATCCGCCGGGCGCACGCGGTGTTCCCGGTGACCGCCGTACAGTCCGAGTACTCGCTGTGGACCCGCGACCCGGAGCCGGAGGTGCTGCCGACGCTGGCCGAGCTCGGGATCGGCTTCGTGCCGTTCAGCCCGCTCGGCAAGGGCTTCCTGACCGGCACCGTCGACAGCGGGACCGCCTTCGGCGAGGGCGACATCCGGCGCACCATCCCCCGGTTCACCGCCGAGAACCGCGAGGCCAACCAGGCGCTGGTGGACCACGTGCGCGCGGTCGCGGCGGCCAAGCAGGCGACGCCGGGACAGGTGGCGCTGGCCTGGCTGCTGGCCCAGCAGCCGTGGATCGTGCCGATCCCGGGCACCCGGCGGCTGAACCGGGTGGAGGAGAACGCCGCCGCCACCACCGTGCCGCTGTCCGCGGACGAGGTCGCCGACCTGAACGCCGCCGCCGCCCGGATCGGGGTGCGGGGGAACCGGTACAACGACCGCGGGATGGCGATGGTCGGGCTGTAGGACCCGCCGGGGCTCCGCGGGTCTCAGCCCGCCACCGCGGTCCGCCGGGACGTGACGCCGGCCAGCAGCACCAGGCCGCCGGCGGCCGCGAAGACCGCGATCATCACCGGCGCCGGGTGGTCGGCCCGCAGCGCCAGGCTGAACGCGGCCGCGGCGGCGGTGCCGAGCAGTGCACCACCGGCGGACTCGACCAACACCGCGGCCCCGGCGGCGACGGTGGGTTCCACGCCGTCCTGCTCCACCGGCGGGTCGACCACCCGGTTCAGGGTGTCCAGGTAGCTAGAACCCATCCCGAGCCCCATCAGGGTCCAGGCCACCATGGCCACCGGGACGCCGCGGCCGCCGGGGTCCAGCACCGCCGCCGCCAGCCCGGCCAGCCCCAGCAACATCAGCGCCAGCGCCCCGGTCATCCGCCGCGGGTAGTGCGCCGCCGTGGCCGGCCAGCGCGCCACCGCCAACCCGGCGACCGCCCAGGCCATCCCACCGCAGGCCAGTGCCACTGCCGCCTGGCCCGCGGTGCCGCCCAGCCGGTCCTGTACCAGGATCGCCACCACCGACCAGATGCCCAGGTGGGCAGCGGTGATCAGGCCCAGGGTGGCCACCGCCGCCGGACGGCCCCGGGCGGCGCGCAACGACCCGGCGGGCAGCAGGCCGCGCACGGCCGCCAGGGCCAGCACCGCCCCGGCCACACCGAGCGGCAGCGCCCACCAGCGCCCGTCGCCGAGCAGCCCGACCAGGGCCACACCGGCCGCCACCGCCAGCGCCCCGAGCACCGGTAGCCGCTGGTCCTGCTCGCCGAGCCGGCGCCGCAGTTGCCCGGCTGCCACCCACCGGGCCGCGAGCAGCAGCGGCAGGTACAGCACCATCGCCCACCGCCAGCCGACCGCGTGCGCCACCGCCCCGGCGTAGACCGGCCCGACCAGCGACGCGGCGACCCAGACCGCGTTGTACCCGGCCAGCACCACCCGCCGCCAGGTCGAGGGCAGAACCGTGACGATCGCGCTCAACGACACCGTGGCCATCGCACCGGTGGCCAGCCCGGTCACCGCCCGCCCGGCGACGAAGACCGCGACGGTCGGGGCGACGGCCGCCAGCGCCGCACCGGCCACGGTCGCCCCGGTCAGCACCAGCAGCACCCGGTCCGCCCGGAACCGGGCCAGCAGCGCCGGGCCCCAGGGCATGGTCACGAACATCGCCACCTGCGCCGAGGCGGTGATCACCCCGTACAGGTGCCGGGCGTCCAGTTCCGCGGCGACCACCGGGACGATGGTGGACAGCAGGTAGCTCTGGATGCCGGCCACCAGCTCCAGGGTCAGCAGGGCGCAGGCGAGGACGGCGGGATGCCGGGCCATCCCGGTGGCCGGGATGCTCATGTCCCGGGTGCGGCGGACACCGCGGGGCGGGCAGGTGCCGTCCGGACCGGTGAGCAGCGGCGCTGCCGGGTCGCGGGCATATCCGGACGATACCGACAGCCCGGGTCGGCGGTCGCCTGATCAGTGCAGCTTGTCCAGCACGTCGCCCGCGCCGATCCGGGCCAGGTCCGCCACCGTGACATCGGCCAGCGACCCGGTGACGCTCAGCCCCGGCAGGTCCGGGATCGCGGTGAACACCTCCACCGCCAGCACCCGGCCGCCCGCGGCCACCGCCGATCCGATGCCGGAGGGCGAGTCCTCCACGATCACGCAGTCGTGCACGTCGACCCCGAGCAGGTCGGCAGCGGTCAGGTACGGCTCCGGGTGCGGCTTGGCGTGCTCGACGTCGTCCCCGGCCACCACGGCGGCGAACACCCCGGCGACCTCGGCGAACGGCAGCGCCAGGTTCCGGTAGGAGGAGGTCACCAGCGCCTGCGGCACGCCGGCTTCCGCCAGTGCGACCAGCAGATCGCGGGCACCGGGCTGCCAGGGGGTGCTGGCCGCGACGCCCGCACGGACCCGGACGCTCAGGTACTCGATGATCTCGTCCGACGACAGGTCGACGCCGCGGGACTGCAGGATGCCCGCCGAGGTGGTCAGCGGGTTGCCGACCAGGGACAGCCCGTCCTCGTGCGTCCACTGCCCACCCCAGGAGTGCACCAGCTCGGTCTCGGCGGCCATCCACAGCGGCTCGGTGTTGACCAGCGTGCCGTCCATGTCCCAGAGCACAGCGGTGGGAAGGGCGGGGTGCGGCACGGGAACTCCTGTCGGGTCGGGATGACGGCACTGGAAGGCTAACCGTTCCCGCGGCCGGGAGCTGTCCGGCGCGGGGCTCAGAGCTTCGGCAGCCGCAGCAGGTCCGCCCGGGAGGTGAAGTCCAGCTTGGCCAGGATGTGGCTCATGTGGTTCTCCACCGTCCGCAGCGAGAGCGCCAGCTCCTCGGCGATCTCCCGGTTGGTGGCGCCGGAGCGGGCCATCGCGGCGACCTCCCGCTCCCGGGTGGTCAGCGCCCGGGTGGACACGTAGTCGCGGGTCTCGCCGAAGGTCTCCCGGCTGCGCACCCGGGCCGAGCGCATGTCCAGCTCGGTGATGCTGCGCCGGGCGGTGGCAACCACCGGGAAGCTGACATCCGGCCGGATCAGCGCCAGGGCCTGCTCGGCGAGTTCGCGGTCGTCCTGCACCACGGCCTCGTGCAGCTGCACCACCGGGGCGAGCAGCGGGATCGGGGTGCGGTCGATCACCTCACCGAGGCGGGTGACCTGCTGTTCGGTCAGCGGGCCCGCCATGGCGCACCAGTGGTGCAGCGCGGCGTAGTCCAGTCCCTCGCGCGCCAGGTCCTCCCCCGCGGCCCACAGTGCGTCGGGGTCGGTCGTGCCGTTGGTGGCCAGGGTGACCTCGGACTCGGCGACCGCCCGGTACGAGTGCAGCGCCGGGCGCTGGCGGCACAGCGGCCCGTCCAGTTCGGCGAGCAGCCGGCGGGCCAGGGTGACATCGCCCTCGCGCGCCCGCAGCAGCGCGCCGAGCGAGAGCATCCGGGACTGGAAGGTGAGCTCGATCGGGCCGACCGGGCCCAGGCGGAGGGCGGCACTGGCGACCAGCCAGGCGGTCCGGGGCTGGCCGAGGTAGAGCATCGCCTCCGCCAGGACGCAGGCGTGCACCCGGATGCCGCAGGCGTCCAGCCGCTCGTAGGCCCGGTCCAGCATGCTGCGTTCCCAGCGGGCGGCGGCCTCCAGCTCATTGCGGGCGATCAGGATCTCGCCGTGGATGCCGTCCAGGTAGTTGCGGGCCCGGCGGTGGATCGGCCGCGCGTCCTCGCAGACCGACATCGCCTCGGTCAGCCGCCCGGCGTCCAGCAGGGTGGCGGCGCGGTAGACGGCGATCCACCCGTCGATGCCGGGGTGGCCGACGGTGGGGCCGCGCCGGCCGGTGAGCTCGTCGGCGGTGGCACCGGAGGCGATCGCGTCCAGCACCCGGATCCGGGTGCTGCGGGCCTCGGCGGCGATCGCGGTCGCGTTGGCACCCGGCTCGATCGAGACCTGGCCCTCGCCGGACCAGCACTGCCACAGCTCGCGCATCAGCAGGAACAGGGCCAGGTCGGCCGGCGAGTCGTCCGCGCCGAACTCGGTGCCGGACAGCACCGCCCGGACCTGCACCGGCTTCGAGCGGCGCAGCAACCGGCCCAGGTACTCGTTCGCATGCGACAGGCTGGGATCGAGTTGCCAGCGGGCACGGGCCATCGCCTCGTCCGAGGCCGACTGGTTGCCGACCACGCCGTCCAGTTCGGTGGACCGCTGCCAGAACTCGTCGGTGTCCAGCACGGACATGTCGGTGAGCATCTGCCCGGGCTGTTCCAGGTTCGACCACACCGAAAGTGCGTCGACCTCCTCCCGGGCCGGCACCGCATCGGCGATCTCCTGCCGCCGGAACCGGGTGATCCGGGCCCGCAGCGCCTGGCCGAGCGCCGGGGGCGACACCGCCACCGTCGGGGTGCCGTCCACCGCGGGGGCCAACACGATCCGGCGCCGGGCGGCCAGCGACTCCCAGACCGCCATCGGGTGCACGTCCGCCGCCTGCGCCAGCGGGATCGGGCCGGACCAGGACAGCACCTCGAGCGCTCGGACCTCCTCCTCCGGCAGCAGCGCGGTCATGGCGTGTGCGACCGCGTCCAGCGGGATGTCGTCCACCGGCTTGACCTGCGCCCACACCCCCTGGACCCGGGCGAAGGCGCCGCTGAACCGGGCGGCGTCGATCAGGGCGGAGGCGACCTTCGGGTTGCCCGCCGAGCGCGCGGAGATGGTGGACACCAGCGCGACATCGGTCGGCCCGCCCAGCAGGTGACCGGCGAGCTGGCTCATCGCGACGAAGCCCAGGGCCCGGGTCGGCACCTCGGCGGGCGCCCGCTCCGCCACCACCGCCCCGAGCCGGGTGTTCGACGTCGCGGACAGGTCGGTGGCGCTGGACATCACGACCCGGGTGGCGGTCCGGCGCATCACCTGCGCCACCACGGCGATGGTGCCCTCGTCCATCCGGTCGACGTCGTCCAGGAACAGGAACGGCTGCTCCGAGGACAGCTCCCCCACCAGCCAGGTGACGAAGGTGCTCTCGGTCGGCGGGCCGCTGCGCAGGGTGGGGGCCGAGGGGTGGGTGCGCAGCGCACTGAACGGCGCCGAGCCGGCCGCGCGGATCATCAGCACCTCGGGCCGCCGCCGGGACAGCACCCCGACCACCTCGCACAGGGTGGTGGTCAGCCCGGAGCCGGAGTCGCCGCGCACGACCACGTCGCGCCCGAGCGAGAGCCAGTCCAGGACGGCACGCACCGTCTGGTCGAAGTGCACCGTCTGGCCGTTCGTCCCGCGCTCCGGCACCGCACTCATCCGTCATCCCCCCGACGCCGATCCGGCGGTCGCTCCGCCGTCAGGGACCACGATCCTGTGCGTCCGGGTGGTCACCCATGGGTACCCGGTGGTGTTTGGGTGGTGTCGGTGCCCGGAGTGCCGGAATGTCGCAGGATCGGGGGGACCACTCACCCGCGGCGATGAGTGGTCGCCGCGGTGCCGGAGGTGGTGCGCCCTCGGGAGGGGTGCCCCGGTGCTGAGCAGGGTCGACACCGGGGCACCCCGGCTCAGGCCGGCACCGGCACCCGCTCCTGGCGCTCCTCGGCCACCACCCGCTGGTAGGAGGCGAGGCCGGTGTACAGCTCGGCACCGGTCAGGGGGTTGCGGCGGGTGCGGACGATCCGGCGGACCTGGTAGACCGCCAGCGCCACGTTCGACGCCAGCGACAGCGCACTGACCAGGAACAGCGCCGCCGGGTCGTGCGAGGCCTCCACGGCGAACCGCGAGGAGCTGACGAAGGTCGGCACCGCCATCGTGAACATCATCCACAGCGCGAGGGTGTGCGCCCGGTGCTGCAGCCACGCCCCGCGCTTGAACACGAACGCCGGGATGGTGCAGGAGATCAGCAGCGCGGCGCCGGCGTAGAAGGCGTGGTCACCGACGCAGTTGTAGACGTAGGCGAAGTTCCACAGGTCGTAGGGGATGATCCAGAACCAGAGCATGTCCGGCCAGATCATGTCCCGGGACTTCGACCGGCTGATGTAGATCCCGGCCCAGCCGCAGATGGTCACCAGGTTGAGGATGCCGGCGATGCCGTTCATCACGTTCCACGGCCCGGGCACCATGTAGACCCCGTCGACCACGCCCTCGCTCATCCCGGCGACCTGGAAGTCGCGCAGCACGGCCTCGGCGATGTTGATCGCCAGGATCACCGCCGGGAACGCCAGCGCCCAGCGCTTGGCCGCGAGCTTCGGGTGGTAGCGCAGCGCCATGAAGCCCAGGCAGCCGGTCAGCGCGGAGTACACCTTGACCCAGTGGAACCAGGTGCCGGTGCTCGACCCGGCGCCCGCGGTCTGCGGCCAGACGAAGATGGTCAGCACGATCGGCAGCGCGACGAAGAACGCCAGCCCGGCCGCCCGCCAGCGCCGGGTCACCTCGTTCAGGCCGATCAGCGCCGCCAGGACGACACACCACATCACCCCCGAGTACCAGGGGATCGATTCGAACAGGAACACGGTCGCCTCCTTGCGAACGGGTACTACCGAGGGGGACGGTCGACGAGGTCGAGCCGGAGGGTCTGGCGGACCAGGGCGGCTAGCACCTGGTCGGGGGTGTCAGGCTCGGTGCGGACCAGCCCGACCAGGCCGTGCAGCAGCACGACGAAGGTGGAGCGGACGTGGTCGATCGCCAGCTCGTGCCGGGCGGCGTAGGCCTCGACGGTGGTCAGCTGCAGGGTGTCGACCACCGCGGTCACCGCCCGGTCCACGAACTGCTGGTACAGCGCCGCGTTCTCCACCCGGTGCAGGTCGGCGCGCAGCGGGTCGTCCGGGCGGGTCTGGGCCCGGAACAGCGCGATCACGTCCCGCAGCGCCCCGTCGATGTCCCCGACGGTGCGGCCGGCGTCCCATGCGCGCACCGAGGCGGCGAAGGCCTCGACCCGGCGGTCCAGCACCCCGTCCAGCAGGTCGGCGGCGGTCGGGAAGTAGTGGTAGACGAGCCCGCGGGTCACCCCGGCGGCCCGGGCGACGTCGCTGACCGTGGTCCGGCTGATCCCGCGCTCGGCGTAGACCCGCTCGGCGGCGTCCAGCAGCTCGGCGCGCCGCGCCTCCGGGGCCAGGACCGTACGACTGCTCACAGCTCGAACCTAGGACTCATTGACACATCGTCAATGGGACGATCGTCCCCGGATCGTCAGAGCACGGCGGCGCAGACCTGGACGAGTCGGGCACGCAGTCCGGCCGCCCGGTCGGCGAAGGCGCGCTGACGCCGCACGTACTCGGCCTTGCCCTCCGGGGTCTCGATCGGTACCGGCGCCAGCCCGTACCCGCTGACGTCGTAGGGCGAGGCCTGCATGTCGGTGATCCGGATCTCGGCGGCCAGCTCGAAGCAGTCCAGCAGCAGGTCGCCCGGACACAGCGGGCCGAGCTTCTGCGCCCACTTGTACAGGTCCATGTTCGCGTGCAGGCAGCCGCCCTGGTCGTCGGCGGCCTGGCTCTCCCGGGTCGGGCGCAGGGTGTTCAGCGGCGCCGCCTGCGGGGTGAAGAACCGGTAGGCGTCGATGTGCGTGCACCGGATCCGGTGCGACTCCACCACGGCATCGGTGCCGGACTCCCCCAGGCGCAGCGGCAGCGCGTGCCGGTGCTCGCCGGGGCCCTGGCGGTAGACCATCGCCCACTCGTGCAGCCCGAAGCAGCCGGTGGCCGCGGGCCGGGCGGCGACCGCGGACAGCAACCCGTGCACGAAGCGCACCGTGTCGCCGCGGTCGGCGAGCAGGGCGGGCAGATCGAGCCGCACCGCCCCGTCGTCGCCGGTGCGGTACCAGCGCCACCCGGTGTGCGGGGCCGGGGCGTCGCCGGGCAGCAGGGCCACGCCGGCGCCCGGGTGCCAGCGGCGCAGTTGGGCGGGTTTGGCCGAGTAGTAGTCGAACAGGAAGTCCTCGACCGCGTGCTTCTCCCGCTGGCCGGTGCGCTCCCGGTGCCCGGCGGTGAGCGCGTCGGCCCGGTCGGCGTGCGCGGCGGCCAGTGCGGTCCACCGGTCGGCGGCGAGCGCGGCGGTGCCGGGCGGGAGAGTCACCGGGTCAGGGTACGGCGCACCCGCGAGGGCAGGGTCAGCACCACCAGGGACAGCCCGACCGCCGCCACCCCGACCCAGCCGACCGGTCCGAGCCGTTCGCCGACCACCAGCACCGCCAGCAGCGCGGCGACCGCGGGTTCCAGCAGGGTCAGGGCCAGGGCGGTGCTGACCGGCACCCGGGCCAGCCCCCAGCCGAACAGCAGGTAGCCGCCGCACATCGGCACCAGCGCGAGGTAGGCGGCGACCGCGATCCCGTGCCGGGCGGCGATCAACTCCGGCGCGGTGACCGCGATCACCGGCAGCAGCAGCACGCCCCCCGCGCCGAACACCGCCCCCATCGCGGCCCGGGACGGGACCCCCGCGGCCATCAGTCGCGCCGCCGCCCAGGAGTAACCGGCATAGGTGGCCCCGGCGACCAGTCCGAGCAGGATGCCGGGCACCGAGGCCCGGCCGTCGCCGTGGCCCAAGCCGAGCAGCAGCACCCCACCGATCCCGAGCCCGGCACCGGCGACCCAGCGCCGGGTCAGCCGCCGCCCGTCCCGCCAGCGTTCCAGGGCGGCGGCGGCCAGCGGGGCGGAGCCGATCGACACCACCGTGCCGACCGCGACCCCGGCCAGGTGCATCGCGCTGTAGAACGCCAATGGGTAGCCGGCCACGCACAGGGCGCCGACGAGGACCAGCCCGAGGTGCGGCCGGAGCAGGCCCCGGTCGCGCCAGCCGCCGGACAGCGCCGCCTGCCCGAGTCCGCCGAGACCCATCGCGGCCGCTCCGACCGCCAGCGGCCCGGCGGTGGTCTGGGCGGCGGCCGTCCCGGTGGTGCCCCAGAGCACCGCGGTGACCAGCACCGCGAGGACGCCGAGCCGGTTCACCGCCGGTCCGGGCCGAGCAGCGCCGCCGCCAGGGCCCGGGCGTGTGCGATTCGCTCCGGCCCACCCTCCAGGCCGGCCCGGGCCATCGACCCCTCCAGTAGGAAGGACAGGTGTTCGGCCAGCGGCCCGGCGTGGCCGGCCAGGATCGCCTCGACCTGCTCCTTGTGCCGCCGGACTGCCGACCGGCCCGGATCGCCGACCGGGAGTTCGGCGGCGGCGTTCAGCAGCCCGCAGCCGCGGAAGCCGTGCTCGTGCGCCGATTCGGCGTGGTCGGCGTAGGCGTCGAAGACCGCCAGCACCCGGCCCCGGTGGTCGTCCTCGGCCAGGGGGGCCACCCGGGCGGCGTACAGCCCCAGCCACTCCTGGTGCCGGGCATCCAGATAGGCGGCGACCAGGGCCGACTTGGAGCCGAAGGTGTTGTACAGGCTCATCTTGGCCACCCCGGCCTCGGCGATGATCGCGTCGATCCCGGTGGCGGCGATCCCCCGGTCGTAGAACAGCCGGGCGGCGGCGGTCAGCAGGCGGTCGCGGGCGGTCATGCCGCCACTGTACAGACCGGTCTACCTAGGCCTGGTCGTAGGAGTCCACGATCGACAGGTCGAGCGCGAACTCGACCGGGGTGTCGCCGAACAACAGCCGCCCGGCCTCCTCCGCCGCCTCCCGCACCGCCGCGGCCACCCGCTCGGCCTGGTCCACCGGACTGTGCACCATCAGCTCGTCGTGCAGGAAGAACACCAGGTGCGGGCGGCCGGGCAACCCGATCAATCGCTGGCGCAGCACCGCCATCCAGCACAGCGCCCACTCCGCCGCGGTGCCCTGCACCACGAAGTTCCGGGTGAACCGGCCCCAGTCGCGGGCGTGCCGGCGCGCGTCCCGGGCGGTGGACTCGTCGCCGCCCTCCCCCGCCGCGGCCAGTCGCTCGGCCAGCCGGTCCGCCGACGGCAGCGGCGAGGACCGGCCGAGCCAGGTGGTCACCTGCTCCCCGCGCTCCCCGGCCCGGGCCGCCTGTTCCACCGGCTCCACCGCCTGCGGGTACCCGCGGGCCAGCTGCGGCATCAGCACCGCACTGGCCCCGGTGGTGGCGCCGTAGATCGCCCCGAGCATCGCGTACTTGGCCTGCTGCCGGTCCTCGACGATCCCGGCCTGCACCACCGCCTGGTACAGATCGGCCTGCTGCCCGGCCGCCGCCATCGCCCGGTCGCCGGACATCGCGGCCAGCACCCGGGGTTCCAGCTGGGCGGCATCGGCGACCACCAGCACCCGGCCCGGGTCGGCCCGCACCGCCGCCCGGATCCCGGCGGGCAGTTGCAGTGCCCCGCCACCGCTGGACGCCCAGCGCCCGGTGACCACCCCGGCGGGCACGTAGTCCGGCCGGAACCGGCCGCCGGAGACCCAGCGGTCCAGCCAGGCCCAGCCGTTCGCGGACAGCAGCCGGGCCAGCTTCTTGTAGGTCAGCAGCGGCTCGATCGCCGGGTGGTCGTGCCCGCGCAGTTCCCACTTGCGGGTGCTGGCGACGTCGATCCCCGCCGCCCGCAGCGCGCGCAGCAGCTCCGGCGGCGAGTCCGGGTTCAGGCCCGGCCGGTCCAGCGCGGCGGCGATCTGCTCCGCCAGGGACTGCAGCACCGCCGGGCGGGCACCCTCCGCGGGCCGGGGACCCAGGCGCTCGGTCAGCAGCGCGTCGTGCAGGTCGGCCCGGAACGGCAGCCCGTCGAACCGCAGCTCGTCCGCGATCAGCGCCCCGGCCGACTCGGCCGCCAGCAGCAGGCGCAGCCGCCCGTCGTCGCCGGCCTCGGCCAGGCAGCCCAGCTGGGCGCGCAGCTCGGCCGCCGGGTCCGGCAGTCCGGCCGCGGGCTCGGGCCGGTCCCAGTCGTCGAACAGGCTGGGCGGCGGCGGCTCGACCACCGGGGCGGCCGGGGCGGCGTCGTCCCAGGGACCGTGCGGCGCCAGGGCCAGCCGGGTCCCGGCGGTCCGGGTGGAGCGGCGCAGGATCGCGTGGCACAGCCGCAGGTCGTGCGCACGGCGGACCCGCACCCCGGCGGCCAGCAGCCCCGGGTACCACCGCTCGGTGTCGTCCCAGACCCAGCGCGGTCCCTCGGCCTCCTCGATCGCGGCGACCACCCCGGCCAACTCGGCCTCCGGGACCTGCCGCACCGGTCCCAGACCCTCGGACACCACGGTCGCCGGATCCGGCGCCGCCCGCAGCTCGACCACCCCGGGCCGGGCGGGATCGGCGCAGATCAGCACGAACGACACCCGCACATCACACCATCGCCGACCGACATCCCAGGCAGTGTCGCCGTCAGGACCTACGCTGGTCCGATGAGCGATCAGCCGATCACGCCAGCCACGGGCATGTCGCTGCCCGGCCGGGAGACCGTCCTGCTCGCCGCCTTCGAGGGCTGGAACGACGCGGGCTCGGCCGCCAGCCAGGCCCTGGAGCACCTGCACGAGGTGTGGGGTGCCGAGCAGGTCGACGAGCTGGACCCGGAGGAGTACCACGACTTCCAGGTGAACCGCCCGGTGATCGGGGTCAATGCCGACGGCGACCGGGAGATCACCTGGCCGAGCACCGCGGTCGCCGTGGCCACCGCACCGCGCTCCGGCCGCCGGATCGTCCTGGTGCACGGCATCGAACCGTCGATGCGCTGGCGCCGGTACTGCGGCGAACTGCTGGACATCGCCGCCGCCCAGCACGCCGGCACCGTCCTGACCCTGGGCGCCCTGCTGGCCGACGTGCCGCACACCCGGCCGATCCCGGTCACGGTCACCAGCGAGGACCGGGCGGTGCGCGAGCTGCTGGACGTGGAGTCGAACAGCTACGAGGGGCCGACCGGCATCGTCGGCGTGCTGCAGCACGAGGCCGCCGCGCGCGGGCTGCGCACCCTGTCGCTGTGGGCCGCGGTGCCGCACTACGTCGCCCACCCGCCCTCGCCCAAGGCCGTGCTCGCACTGCTGCACCGGATCGAGCAGGTGATCGGCGAGCCGGTCCCGCTGGGCGATCTGCCCGAGGACGCGGCAGCATGGCAGGACGGCGTGGACGAACTCGCCGGCGAGGACAGCGAGATCGCCGAGTACGTCCGCCAGCTGGAGGAGGCCAAGGACACCGCCGAACTCCCCGAGGCCTCCGGCGAGGCGATCGCCCAGGAGTTCGAGCGCTACCTCAGACGACGGGACAAGGGCCTAGGGGGCTGAGCATGACCTCCGCACCGGATCCGCACCCGACCCCGCTCGCCGGCGGTCACGTGAACACCGTGATCCGGGTCGGCGACACGGTGCGCCGCAGCGCCGGACCCTGGACGCCCACGGTGCACGCCCTGCTGGCCTGGGCCCGGGCCCGCGGCGCCTGGATGGTGCCCACCCCGCTCGGCGTCGACGAGCAGGGGCGGGAGATGCTCAGCTGGATCCCGGGCACCACCGGCGACTTCCCGCTGCCGGACTGGGTCTGGCACCCGCGCACCGTGCAGCAGGCCGGTGCCTTCCTGCGGATCTGGCACGACGCCACCGTCGGCTTCCCGGTGCAGGCCGGGCCGTGGCGACTGCCCGCGCACGAACCCGCCGAGGTGATCTGCCTGAACGACGCCGCGCCGTACAACATGGTGCATGCCGCCGGGCGGCTGGTCGGCTTCATCGACATCGACATGGCCTCCCCCGGCCCCCGGGTCTGGGACCTGGCCTACCTGGCGTACCGGCTGTGCTCGTTCTGCTCCGACTCCCCCACCCCCGGTGGCCTGGACCCGCTGCGCCGCCTGGACAGCCTGCTGCAGGCCTACGGCGAGGACGCCCCGGCCGCCGCCGACGTGCTGGCCACCATGGTCCCCCGCCTGGACGAGCTGGCCGACTGGACCGACCGGCACGCCGAGGACAGCCGCCAACCCGAGCTGCACGCGCACGCCGACCTGTACCGCCGGGACGCCCGCCGTCTCCCGCAGCTCTGAGTCCGCCACCACCTCACGGCGGGCCGAGCAACCCCCGGCGACGGCCGGCCGACCCCCAGTTTCGCCGCCCCGCCACCCTCAACCGACGGCCGGAACCGGCCCCCGCACAGTCCGGCCCCGCAGGATGAGGCGCCGCAGCCGCCGACCCCGACACCGGCGTGGCAACGAAGCCAGCCGCGGCGCGATCCGGCCCCCGGGAGGAGCCCGCCATGACCGAACAGGGTCACCACATCCTTGCCCTGGCGATCTACTTCGTCGCGATGCTCGGCATCGGCTGGTACGCCTACCGGCGCACCACCAACCACTCCGACTACCTGCTGGGCGGACGGGAACTGCGCCCGACCACCGCCGCGCTGAGTGCCGGCGCCTCCGACATGTCCGGCTGGCTGATGATGGGCCTGCCCGGCGCGATCTACGTCTCCGGGCTGGTCGAGTCCTGGATCGCGATCGGGCTGCTGATCGGCGCCTACCTGAACTGGCGGCTGGTCGCGCCCCGGTTGCGCGCCGCCACCGAGGTCGCCGGGGACGCACTGACCATCCCGAGCTTCCTGGAGCGGCGGCTGCGGGACCGGACCCACCTGATCCGGGTGGTGTCCGGCCTGGTGATCCTGGTGTTCTTCACCCTCTACATCTCCTCCGGCATGGTGGCCGGCGGGGTGTTCGTGGAGAACTCCTTCGGCGGGGAGTACCTGACCGGGATGCTGCTGGTCGCCGGGGTGACGCTGGTCTACACCATGTTCGGCGGGTTCCTGGGGGCGTCGCTGACCGACGTGGTGCAGGGCCTGATGATGATGGCCGCGCTGCTCCTGGTGCCGGTGATGGCGGTGTGGCAGCTCGGCGGGCCGGGCGAGGCGATCAGCGCGGTGCGCGAGCTCGACCCGGACCACCTGTCCATGCTGGCCGGGACGGCGCTCACCGGCGGCGGGCTGACCGCGATCGTCTCGGCGCTCGCCTGGGGGCTGGGCTACTTCGGCCAGCCGCACGTGATCGTCCGGTTCATGGCGATGCGGGACGCCGGTGGCGCCAAGGCCGCCCGCCGGATCGGGATCACCTGGATGGGGCTGTCGCTGCTGGGTGCGGTCGCCGGTGGCCTGGTCGGCGTGGCGTACATCGCCCGGACCGGCACCACGCTGAACGACCCCGAGGCCGTGATGCTGGTGATGTCCCAGCTGCTGCTGCACCCGCTGGTCGGCGGGTTCGTGCTGGCCGCGGTGGTCGCCGCGGTGATGAGCACGGTGTCCAGTCAGCTGATCGTGTGCTCGTCGGCGCTGGTGGAGGACCTGTACCGGATCGGCCGGCGCACCCCGCCCTCGCAGCGCACCCTGGTGCTGCTGGGCCGGGCGTGCGTGCTGGTGGTCGCCGTGATCGCGGTGCTGCTCGCCCTGACCCCCGGCGGCACGATCCTCAGCCTGGTCGCCTTTGCCTGGGCCGGCTTCGGTGCGTCCTTCGGCCCGGCGATCCTGCTCAGCCTGTTCTGGCGCCGGCTCACCGCGGCGGGCACCCTGGCCGGGATGACCGTCGGCGCGGTCACCGTCTTCGGCTGGAAGGCGCTGGACACCGGGCTGTACGAGCTGCTGCCGGCATTCGTCGCGCACCTGGTGGTGGCGGTGGTGGTCAGCCTGCTGTGGCCCAAGCCGGACCCGGAGATCGACCGCGAGTTCACCGCGTCGGTGGCGCTGGCCGAGGGCCGGGCCGTGGACGACGACCCCGATCCGGTCAGCGCATCAGCGGCGTGATGAAGCCGATCACGTTGCCGTCCGGGTCGGCCAGGTAGCCGAGCCGGCCGACCCCGGGGACATCGTCCAGCGGCAGCGCGGTGGTCGCGCCCAGCTCCAGGCCCCGGGCGTACACCGCGTCCACGTCGTCCACCCCGACCACCAGCGTCGCGCCGTTCACCGCGGCACCGGTCTCCGGACGCGGACCGGACCTGCGCACCAGGCCGCCATTGATCCCGAACCCCGGGGTGCCCTCGTTCCGGACCGACCGCTCCCCGGTGTCGATCGTCCAGTAGTCCAGGTCGCCGAACCGGGCGAACTCCCAGTCCAGCAGCGCGGAGTAGAACGCGATCAGCCGTTCCGGCTCGCTCGCGTGGATCTCGAAGTGGACCACCAGGCCGGCCATGGCTGCTCCCTCGTCAGTGCCGCACGGATACCCAGCGTAGGCCGGGCGGCCGCCCGGGGTCAGACGAGCGCGGCCACCGCGCGATCGAAGTCCGCCACGGCCGCGTCGGTGAGCGGTTCGGCCAGCAGGGCGCGGGCGACCGGGGCGCCGACGGTCACCGCGGCCACCCCGGCGAGGGCCAGCCGCCGCACGTCGTCGGCGGCGCGCAGGCTGGCCGCGAGCACCTCGGTGCCGGTCCCGGCCAGGATCTGCTGCATCTGCGCGATCTGCCCGTGCCCGTCGCGGCCCTGCTCGGTCATCCGGCCGAGGTAGGGCGCGATCCACCGGGCACCGGCCGCCGCCGCGGTGATCGCCTGCTGCGCGTGGTACACGGCGGTGACCAGCACCGGCACGTCCTGATCGGCCAGTCGCCGGGTGGCGGACAGCCCGGCCACGGTGGCGGGGATCTTCACCACCAGCCGGTCGGACAGCCGCCGCAGCTCGTGCGCCTCGGCGACCAGGTCGTCGACCTCCGACCCGGTGGTCTGGACGAAGACCTCGGCGGTCCCCCGGTCCAGCAGCCAGCGCACCAGCTCGGGCACCTGCGCCAGCCGCACCCCGCCGCGCTGCAGGATCAGCGGGTTGGTGGTGACGCCGGTGAACAGGCCGGTGTCCAGCAGTGGGGCCAGGTCGTCCCGGTCGGCGCTGTCCAGGTAGAGCCGCATCTCAGTCCCTCTCTCGGGTCGTGGTCTCGGTGGGCTGCCGCCAGTCGGCCAGTGCCCGGTACCGGTCGAGCAGGTCGTCGCCGAGCGGTCCGCCCGGCTCGGTGACCGAGGTGGTGGCCGGAGCCCAGGCGTCCCGGACGGCGGTCACGTCCGCCCCGGCCAGCACGGCGGCCGCCTGCACCGCGGCGCCCCGTGCGGTGGCCTCGGCGGCGTCCCGGGTGTGCACCGGGCGGCCCAGCGCGTCGGCCAGCACCTGCCGGTAGGCGGGCGACCGGCCGCCGCCCCCGGCGACCACCACCTCACCGTCCGCGGCGGCACCGGCGGCGACGATCGCCTGGTGTCCGCGCAGCAGTCCGAGCACGACTCCCTCGTGCGCGGCGAGGGCCAGCTCCTCCCGGGTGGCGTCCGTGCGCAGGCCGCCGAGCAGGCCGCGGGCGTCCGGGCGGTCCGGGGTGCGTTCGCCGTCCAGGTAGGCGGCCAGCACCATCCGGTCCGGACGGCGCTCGGCGGCCAGGGCCAGGGCGGCCAGCTCGTCCAGGCCGACGCCGAGCAACCGGGCCACGGTGTCGGTGACCTTGGTCGAGTTCAGCGAGCACATCAGCGGCAGCCAGCCACCGGCGGCGTCGGCCACCCCGTCCACCCAGCCGGTGCCGTCGTGCACCGGGACCGAGGAGGTGGTCATCACCACCCCGGAGGTGCCCAGCGAGTACAGCACCTGTCCGGGCCCCAGGCCGATGCCCAGCGCCCCCGCGTGCTGGTCACCGGCACCGGCGCCGACCACCACGTCCGGCCGGAGCCCGAGCTCCGCGGCGGCGGCGGTGTCGGCCGGCCCGGCAGCCTCGGACGGCCCGGCGACCTCCGGGAGCATCGCCGCCCAGTCCGGACCGGACCGGACCCAGCGGTCCAGCAGCCCGGTCAGGTACCGGCCCTCGTGTGCGGCGTAGTACCCGGTGCCGGAGGCCTCGGACCGGTCGGTGACCGCCCGGCCGGTCAGCCGGTGGCTCAGCCAGTCGTGCGGCAGCAGCACCCGGCGGGTGCGGTCCAGCAGCTCCGGTTCGTGCTCGGCGACCCAGGCGAGCTTGGTGATCGTGAACGCCGCGGTGGGCACCGAGCCCACCGCATCCGCCCAGCCCGGCATCCCGAGCTCGGCGACCATCGCGGCCGCCTGCGGCGAGGAGGTGGTGTCGTTCCACAGTTTGACCGGCCGGAGCACCCGGTCCCGGTCGTCCAGCAGCACCGGGCCGTGACACTGGGCGGCAATGCCGACCGCGTCGATCCGGTCCGCGGTCAGCCCCGCCTGGCCCAGGGCCGCCGCCAGGGCCAGCCGCAGCGCGGCCCACCAGTCGGCGGGGTCCTGCTCGGACACCGGGGGCGCGGTCGCCGGGTGCGGTGCCCGGCCGGAGCCGAGCAGCCGCCCGTCGTCGGCGTCCCGCAGTTCCACCGTGCAGGACTGGGTCGAGGAGTCGACCCCGGCGACCACGCCCATCAGGCGTCCCCGAGCGGTGGCAGGGCGTCCGGCAGCTCCTCGCGCTTGCCCACCGCACCGGCGGGGTGAGTGAACAGCACCTGGTCCCAGCCGTAGCCGCGCCGGCGCATCAGCACCGCGGCGAGGGCGTCGCCCCAGACCGCGGTGGCCAGGGTCGAGCCCATCGCGATCACCCCGCCCGGGTCCACCTCCGGCCCGGGGTCGATCACCACGGTCAGGTCGGCCAGCCGGCCCAGGGTCGAGTCCGCGGTGGCGGTGAGCGCGATCACCGGGACCCCGCGGCTGCGCAGCCGGGTGGACAGGTCGTTGAGCTCATCGGATTCCCCGCCCCGGGAGATGGTGATCAGCAGATCGCCGGCGGCGACCGCCCCCATCGTGCCGTGCAGCGCGTCCATCCCCGGCAGGAACACCGCCGGCGTGCCGCAGACCGACAGCAGGTGCGCCATCCGCCGGGCGACCGCGCCGGAGGTGCCCGACCCGGTGACGAACACCTTGCCGGTGCAGCCGTCCACCAGGTCCACCGCCCGCAGGAAGGTGTCGTCGAGCTGGTCGGCCACCGCGGCCACACCCCCGCCCTCCCGCCGCACCAGCTCGCGGGCGGCGCGCAGGGTCTCGTCGGCGCTGGTCATGGTCGTTCCTCCGTGGTTCATGCCGCCGCCCAGGCGGCGCGGCGCAGTGACTGGGGCGTGCGGTCCTCCGCGGTGAGCAACGTGCCGGTGGTGCGCCCGTGGGACATCACCACCACGTCGTCGGCCACCTCGGCCACCTCGTCCTCCTCGGAGGAGACCAGCACGACGGTGAGTCCGGACTCGTGGGCCAGGGCCCGGACGATCCGGTGGATCTCGGCCTTGACGCCGAGGTCCACACCCTTGGTGGGCTCGTCCAGCAGCAGCACCCGCGGCCGTTGGGCGATCGCCCGGGCCAGCAGCACCTTCTGCTGGTTACCGCCGGAGAGCCGGACCACCGGGCCGTGCCGGTCACCGCGGACCCGCAGGCGTTCCAGCAGGTCCTCGGCGTCCCGCTGCACGGCGGCCCGGTCCAGCAACCCGGCCCGGCGGTAGCGGCCGAGCACCGGCAGGGCGACGTTCTGCGGCGAGGACAGCCCGGGCACGATCCCGTCGTGCTTGCGCTCCTCGGTCAGGTAGACCACGCCCTCGCGCTGGGCCCGGGCCGGGGTGCGGGGCCGGTACGGCCGGCCGTCCAGCAGCACCCGGCCGCCGGTGACCGGGTCCAGGCCGACCAGGGCGCGCAGCGTCTCGGTCCGTCCGGCGCCGACCAGCCCGTAAATGCCGAGCACCCGGCCCGGTTCGGCCCGGAAGCTGACCCCGTGCACGCCGGGCGCGTGCAGGTCCTGCACCTCCAGCAGCCGGCCGGACCCGTCCTGCGACGGCAGCGCGGCGACCACCTCCCGGGTCTCCCGGGCGGTCTCCCGGTCCACCGGGGTGGCGGCCGCGGCCGGGGCGGCCTCCTCCCCGGCGATGGCGGTCACCACGTCGTCCCGGGACACCTCGTCCACCCGGGCGTCGATCCGGACCCGGCCGTCGACCAGGGCCACGACCCGGTTGCACACCGCGTACAGCTCGTCGAGCTTGTGGTCGACGAACACGATGCCCAGACCCCGGTCGTCCGCCAGGTGCCGGACCATCTCCAGCAGCCGCTCGACCTGGGTGCCCTCCAGCGCCGTGGTCGGCTCGTCCAGCAGCAGGAACCGGGCCTTGCGGTGGGTGGCGACCGCGATCTCCAGCATCTGCCGGGTCGCCACCGGGTAGTCGCCGAGCTTGCGGTCGACGTCCAGGTCCAGGCCGAAGGACTCGACCAGTTCCCGGGCGCCGGCCCGCATCTCCTCCCGGCGGAGCAGGCCCGACCGGGACCGCTCGTCGCCCAGGTACACGTTCTGGGTGACCGAGAGGTTCGGCAGCAGGGACAGCTCCTGGTAGACCGTGGCCACCCCCGCGGCGATGGCGTCCCGGGGCCCGGCGATGTCCTGCCGGACCCCGTCGACCTCGATCCGGCCGCCCTCGGGGGTGGTGGCGCCGGAGATCACCCGCAGCAGGGTGGACTTGCCCGCACCGTTGTGCCCGACCAGGCCGACCACGTCACCCGGCTGGACCTCCAGGTCGACCCCGTGCAGGACGGTGACCCCGGAGTACCGCTTGATGATCTGCCGTACGCCCAGCATCGTCTCAGCCCACCTCGCCCGGGGCGGGGGTCTGGCCGGTGGTGAACTCCTTGAGCGACTTCAGCACCTCGGCCTCGACGTCCTCACCGTCCACGTACTGCCGGATCTGGGCGACCACCTCGGTGCCGTAGGCCTCCGGCTCCTGGGCGACGCAGCCCGCGTACGGCCCGGTCAGCTCGGTCTCCGAGGCGCAGAAGCCGTACACCTTGACCTCGGAGTTCGACCCGAGGGCCTGCAGCGCGCCGTAGGCGGCCGGGCCGGTGGAGGCGAAGATGACATTGATGTCCGGGTTGCCGGAGAGCATCTCGGTGGTGGCGCGCAGCGAGTCGTCCGGCTTGACGTTGCCGTCCACCCGGGCCACGACCTCGGCGTTCGGGTTGGCGGCGATCGCGTCCTCGAAGCCCTGGTCCCGCTCCTGGGTGGGCGTCTCGTCCGGTTCGGTGACGAAGCCGATCTTCAGCTCCGCATCCGCACCGAAGTCGGCCAGCACCTGCTCCGCCGACTGCCGGCCGCCCTCGGCGTTGTCCGCGCCGAGGTACTGCACGATGTGACCGCCCTGGGCGTCCAGGGCCTCCGGGTCGACGCCGACGTTCACCACGAACACCGGCACCCCGGCGTCGTTGGCGGCCTTGACCAGCGCGGCGGCCGGCTCGGACTTCACCGGGTTCAGCGCCAGGGCGCAGGGCTGCTTCTGCAGCATCGACTGCACCTGGGCCAGCTGGTTGGCGTCGTCGTCGTCGGCGATCTGCACCTCGACCTCGAAGCCCTGCTCGGCACCCGCGGTCTCGAAGCCCTGCTTCATCGCCACGTAGTACGGGTTGGTGAGGTTCGGCAGGGCCACCGCGAGGTACGGGGTGTCGTCCGAACAGGAGGCGGGCAGCTCCTCGGTGGCGGCGGCGGTGTCCCCGTCGGTCGATCCGCCGCCGGACCCGGTGCCGGTGTCCACGGCACCGCAGGCGGCCAGCGCCCAGACGGCGCCGATCACGGCGGGGGCGGTCAGCAGGTGGCGTCGCTTCATTGCTCTGTCTCCTCGTGCGGGGTGGGGGGTGGGTCAGCTCTGCGCGGCCGCGGCACTGCGGGGCGCAGGACTGGGTGTGGGGGTGGGATCGCCGTCGCCGGGTCCGCCCGGTCGGCGCAGGGTGCGGCGGAACAGGTCGCTGAGCGAGGACTGCCGCCGGTAGGTGTCGATGATGACGCCGCCGAGGATGATCAGGCCGATCACCAGCGGCTGCCAGTAGGACTGCACGCCGATCACGTTCATGCCGTTGGACACGGTGGCGATCAGCACCGCGCCGAGCAGGGCGCCGGGCAGCGAACCGATGCCGCCGAACAGCGAGACCCCGCCAACCACCGCTGCGGCGATCGAGTAGAACAGCTCGTTGCCCGATCCGGCGGAGGGGTAGCCGACCATCAGCCGGCTGGTGGTGATCAGCCCGCCCATCCCGGCGCAGAACCCGCTGATCGCGTAGACCAGCATGGTGACCCGGCCGATCGCGATCCCGGACAGCCGCGCGGTCTCCGCATTGCCGCCGACCGCGTAGATCCGCACGCCGGTGGGGGTCAGCCGCAGCAGCACGGTCAGGATCACCACGAACACCGCGACCAGGACCACCGGCATCGGCACGCCGAACAGCGAGCCGCGGCCGATCACGGCGAACATCGGGTCGGTGACGTTGACCGAGCTGGCCCCGGTGAGGATCAGCGGGATGCTGGCCGCGACCCCGAAGGCGGCGAAGGTGACGATGAACGGCGGCAGCTTGAGGTAGTGGATCAGCGCGCCGTTGATCACGCCGACCAGGGCACCGGTGGCCAGGGCGGCCAGCGAGGCGACCCACCAGGGCAGCCCGGACCGCATAGCCAGCGCGGCGATCATCCCGGTCAGGGCGATGTTCGAGCCGGTGGACAGGTCGATCCCGCCGGTGAGGAGCACGAACGCCTGCCCCATCGCCAGGAACGCGATCACCGCACCGTTCAGCAGCAGCAGGTTCGCGTTGTCCACGGTCCGGAAGGTGGGCGACAACAGACTGAAGATCGCCACCACCAGGACGATGACCACGCCGATGCCGAGCTCCTCGGGGAACCGTCGTCGCTTCGCCATTCCTCTGCCTCCTCGCAGCGGTTCACGCTCATGTGAGCACTCATCTCGCTCACCTGACACCGAGGACGGTACGCGCGGTCACCGCGCAACTCAAGCCCCGAACATCACAAATGTGCGTCGGATTCGGTCTACAGTGCTCACATGAGCACTTCGGAGGAGTGGGAGCAGATGGTCCGGGCCGCCCGCCGGTACTACCTGGACGATGCGCCCAAGAAGCAGATCGGGGAGGAACTGGGCGTGTCCCGGTTCAAGGTGGCGCGGCTGCTGGAACAGGCCCGGGACCAGGGCGTGGTCACGATCACGATCCAGGACGCCGGCCTGCACGTGCCCACGCTGTCCGCCGCGGTCGCCGACCACCTGGGCCTGAGCCGGGCCACCGTGATCGAGTCCACCGGCAGCGACGCCGAGGTCCGGCGCCAGGTCGGGGAGGCGGCGGCCGAACTGCTCGGCGACACCCTGCGCGCCGGCGAGGTGCTCGGCCTGGCCTGGGGCCGCACCCTGACCGCGATGAGCGCCTCGATGCCGCCGCTGCCGCCGATGGACGTGGTCCAGCTCACCGGCGCGATCGGGACCGACCTGGCCGACTCGCCGGTGGAGGTCGTCCGCCGGGTCGCGCTGCGCTCCGGCGGGTCGGCCCGGCCGATCTTCGCCCCGCTGGTGGTCGACTCCCCCGAGACCGCCGAGGCGCTGCGCCGCCAGCCGGACGTCGCCGCGGCGCTGGAACTGTTCGACGACCTCACCACGGCGGTGGTCAGCGTGGGCTCCTGGGACCCGCCCGAGTCGCAGCTGCTGCGCACGATCGGCGAGCCGGAACAGGCCGAGCTGCTGGGCCGCGGGGTGGTGGCCGAGGTGGCGTCCATCCTGGTCTCGGACGCCGGCGACCCGGTCGCCCCGGACTTCCAGGCCCGGTGCCTGACCATCACCGCCGAGCAGATGCGCCGGATCCCCCGGGTGGTGGCCGCCGCGGGGGGCGCCCGCAAGGCCCGGGCACTGGCCGCCGTGGTCCGGGCCGGCCTGGTCACCGAGCTGGTCTGCGACCGCGCACTGGCCGAGGCCGTGCTCGGTCTGCCCGGTGTGCCGCCGGTCGCGCGGGGCACCCGATGACGCTGGTCGCCGCCTCGCTGTGGTCGGTGCCCGCTGAGCAGCGACCGGCCACCGCCGACCGGTTGGCCGCCGCCGGGCTGCGCCGCTGGCACTGGGACGTCTCGGACGGCGGCTTCGCGGCGGCGGGCGGCTTCGACCCGGACGAGGCCGCCGAGCTCGGTGCCCGGACCGGCGTCCCCGGTGAGGCGCACCTGATGGTCACCGACCCGCTGGACCGGGTGGACGCCTGGGCCGCGGTCTGCGACCGGGTGATCGTGCACGTGGAGGCCCGCGGCTGGCGGTCGGCGCTGGACCGGGTGGTGGAACTCGGCGCCCGGCCCGGCATCGCCCTGTCCCCCGGCACCCCCGCCGTGCTGCCGCCGGACCTGCCCGACGGCACCGCGGTGCTGGTGATGGCGATCGTCCCGGGCACCGCCGGCGCGGCGTTCCGCCCACAGACCCTGGACCGGCTGGACCGGCTCGCGCACCCGGAGCTGGGCGTGGACGGCGGCATCACCCCCGAGCTGGCCCGGTCCTGCGCGGCGCACGGCGCGACCTGGGTGGTTTCCGGCGGCTCCCTCTGCGCGGCGCCGGACCCCCGGGCCTGGCTGGACTCGGTCGGCTGACTCCGATCGCCGAGGGCGCAGTACGCGGTGGTTGCCGGGCCCCCGGACCGACCGGGACTGCGCCCTCGATGCCGCCCGGCGCTAGATCCGGACGCCGAGCAGCGCGTTCACCGCGCGGGCGATCACGCCGGGGGCACCCTCGACCAGGTCGGGTTCCGCGACCGCGCCGGACAGGGCCAGCTCGGCCCAGTCGTCCACCGCCCGCAGCGCGCGCGGCGCGTCCAGGTCGTCGGCCAGGGCGGCCCGGATCTCGGCCAGCGTCTGATCGGCGGCGGGGCCTCCGTTGCCGGAGACCGCGGCCCGCCAGCGCTCCAGCCGGGCCACCGCCTCGGCCAGCACCGCGTCGGTCCACTCCCAGTCCCCGGCGTAGTGGTGCGCCAGGATCGCCAGCCGGACCGCCATCGGGTCCACGCCCTGGGCGCGCAGCCGGGACACCAGCACCAGGTTCCCCAGCGACTTGCTCATCTTCTCGCCGTCGAGGCCGACCATGCCGGTGTGCACGTGGGTGCGGGCACCGTGGCCCTGGTCGAGCAGCCGGGCGTGCGAGGTGGACATCTCGTGATGCGGGAACCGCAGGTCGTTGCCGCCACCCTGCACGTCGAAGGGCAGGCCGAGGCCGTCCCGGGCGATCACCGCGCACTCGATGTGCCAGCCCGGCCGCCCGGGCCCGAGGTCGCCGCCGTCCCAGGACGGTTCGCCGTCCCGGGCCGCACGCCAGAGCAGCGGGTCGAGCGGGTGCCGCTTGCCGGGCCGGTCCGGGTCGCCGCCGCGCTCACCGAACAGCGCCTGCATGGTCGTCTCGTCCAGGCGGGCGACCTGGCCGAAGGACGGGTCGGCGGACAGGTCGGCGTAGATGTCGTCCACCCCGGCACCGGTGGCGTCCGGGGTGCCGATCCGGTAGGCCGCCCCGGCGGCGACCAGTGCCTGCACCGCGATCACCACGTCCGGCACCGACTCCACCGCGCCGGTGTACACCTCCGGCGGGATGACGCCGAGGGCGGTCATGTCCTCCCGGTACAGCGCGATCTGGTCGGCGGCCAGATCCCGCCAGTCCACCCCGGTGGCGGTGGCGCGCTCCAGCAGCGGGTCGTCCACGTCGGTGACGTTGGAGGCGTAGCGGACCTGCTTGCCCTCATCGATCCAACCGCGCAGCAGCAGGTCGAAGGCCACATAGGTCGCCGCGTGGCCCAGGTGGGTGGCGTCGTAGGGGGTGATGCCGCAGACGTACAGCCGGGCATCCGGGCCGGCGGCGGCGGTCACCAGCTCGCCGGTGGAGCTGTCACGCACCCGGATCGGCCGGCCCTCGCCGGGGAGCTGGGGAATCTGCGGGGCGGGCCAGGTCAGCACGTCGGAAGCCTAACCGGCAGAATGCGGGGGTGGAGACCGCATGGGTGCACGGGCCGCAGGGCTGGCACGAGATCGAGGCCGACGGACTGCTACCCCGGCTGGCCGGCGCCGAACCGCCCGCGGCGTGGGTGCACGTCGGTGCGGTGAGCGCGCTGGCCGACGCGGCGCGGCAGGCCGGCATCCCGGAGTCCGCGGTCCGGCGCACCGTCGACGTGCCCGGCGACCGGAACCCGCGCCGCGCCCAGCTGCGCAAGCTGCCCGGCGGCGGGCGGTTCCTGCTCAGCCCGACCCTGCACTGGGACCCGGACACCGACGACGTGACCACCGGAGTGTGGGCCTGCCTGGTGGTCGACGACGTCACACTGACCGCCGAGGAGGGGCCGGGCGGGCTGCTGGCCGAGGTGGTGGACCGGCTGGGCGGCGACGAACACCTGCCCGAACAGCCCGCCGCCCAGGTGTTCGCGGCGGCGCTGATCGCCCTGGTCGGCCGGGCCGGTGACGTCGAGGTCGGCATCGGCGAGGCGGTGGCGGACACCGAGCGGCTGGTCTTCGGCGCGACCCCGGACGGCGACCCGGCCCAGGTGGTCTACGACCTCAAGCGGGAGATCGCCGAGGCCCGCCGGGCGCTGGTGCCGCTGCTGGCGGCGTTCCCGGAGTTGATCGCGGACAGTGAGGAGAACGCCGAGTCCCGGCAGGCCCGCGGTGCGACCACCCGGACCATGCGCTGGATGCGGCGGCTGGACACCGCCCTGGACAAGGTCGACCGGCACCTGGACTCCCACGACGACCTGCTGGGCGACATGCTGTCGGTGTACCTGTCCCAGGTGTCGGTCCGGCAGAACGAGGACATGCGCAAGATCTCGGCCTGGGCGGCGATCATCGCAGTGCCGACCCTGATCGCCGGGATCTACGGAATGAACTTCCAGCACATGCCGGAGCTGCACTGGCTGATCGGCTACCCGGCGTCGCTGGCGCTGATGGCCGGCGCGGCGTTCGTGCTGTACCGGCTGTTCAAGCGGTCCGGATGGCTGTAGTGGGCGGTCAGGCCCCGGCCAGCGGCTGCAGCACCCCGAACACCAGCAGCAGCACCACCACCGCGGCCAGCGCGATCCGGTAGATCACGAACGGCCGGTAGGAGTAGGTCGACACGATCTTCAGGAACGCGATGATCACCACGTAGCCGACCAGGAACGCGACGATCGTGGCGACCAGGGTGGCCAGCACCCCGGGCGTCCCGGCGGTGCCGAAGTCCCCGACGCTCTTGCCCAGCTGGTAGAACCCGGAGCCGAGCACCGCGGGCACGGCCAGGAAGAACGAGTACCGGGCCGCGGCCTCGCGGGTGTAGCCCATCAGCCGCCCGGCGGTGATCGTTCCGCCGGAGCGGGACACCCCGGGGATCAGCGCCATCGCCTGCGCCAGGCCGAAGAACAGCGCGTGCTTGGGGGTGAGGTCGGTCAGCTCGCGGTCGTCGGCGCCGTGCCGGTCCGCCCAGTCCAGGATCAGCGCGAAGACCACCAGCGTCCCGGCGATCACCCACAGGCTGCGGAACGGCGCCTCGATCGCATCCTGGAACAGCACGCCGAGCACCACGATCGGGATCGACCCCAGCGCGATGAACCAGGCCATCAGCGCGTCCGGGTCCTTGGCCGCACCCGGCGGCATCCCGATCCGCGACTTCCAATCCGGGCCCAGATCGCCGCGGACCGCCCGCCACCAGTGCACGCAGATCCGGGCAATGTCCCGGCGGAAGTAGAGCAGCACCGCCAGCTCGGTGCCGATCTGGGTGATCGCGGTGAAGGCCGCGCCCGGGTCACCGGAGCCCAGCAACTCCCCCACGATGCGCAGGTGCGCACTGGAGGACACGGGCAGGAACTCGGTCAGGCCCTGGACCAGACCCAGGACGATCGCTTCCCAGATGCTCACGGGGCCTCACCCTAGACGCCGCCACCACCGGTCACGGCACTCACACACCGCGGTTGTGGGGAGGTCCCGGGGAGAACCGGTCGGCACGGATAGCCTTCCGCCCATGGAACAGCGCCAGCTCGGACGCACCGGCCTGCGGGTCTCCCACCTCGGCCTCGGCACCCTCACCTGGTCGCGGGACACCGACGAGCACGACGCGGCCGAGCAGCTCCGCGACTTCGCGGAGGCCGGCGGCACCCTGGTCGACACCTCGGCCTCCTACGCCGACGGCGGCGCCGAGGAACTGCTGGGCAGCCTGCTGGGCCGGGTGGTCGACCGGGAGGACGTGGTGCTGTGCACCAAGGCCGGCGCCCGGGCCGGGGTGGTGGACGCCTCGCGCGGTGCGCTGCTGACCACCCTGGACGCCTCGCTGCGCCGGCTGGGCACCGACCACGTCGACCTGTGGTTGGTGCAGACCCCGGACCCGCGCACCCCGCTGGCCGAGACCGTCTCCGCGCTGCGCCGGGCGGCGGACTCCGGCCGGGCCCGCTACGTCGGGCTGTCCAACCACGCCGGCTGGCAGGTGGCCCGGGCGGCGACCCTGCTCGGCGAGGACCCGGGACTGGCCGCGGTGGAGGCGGAGTACTCGCTGCTGCAGCGCGGCATCGAGCGGGAGGTGCTGCCCGCGGCCGCCGACCTCGGAGTCGGGCTGCTGGCCTGGTCGCCGCTCGGCCGCGGGGTGCTGACCGGCAAGTACCGCCGGACCGTGCCGGCCGACTCGCGCGCGGCCTCCCCCCACCTGTCCGGCTTCGTGGAGCCCTACCTGGGCTCGGCGGCCGCCGGGGTGGTCGAGGCCGTGGTCACCGCCGCGCGCGGACTGGACCGGGCACCGCTGGAGGTGGCGCTGGCCTGGCTGCGGGTCCGGGCGCAGGTGGCGTCGTCGATCGTGGGCGCCCGCACCCCCGCGCAGCTGCGCGACTCACTGGGTGCCGAGGACCTCGACCTGCCACCGGAGATCGTGCTGGCGCTGGACGAGATCAGCGCACCCGCGCTGGGGTACCCCGAGCGGCGCTGAACTGCTGCGCCGGCCACAGCCCTCCCGCCGGCCCGGCTTCCTCATCGAGGTTGCACGAATGCACGCTTCCCGGGCCGGGAGACGTGCATTCGTGCAACCTCGGCGAGAGCGGGACGGGCGGGGCGGGTCAGTCGGCGAGAGGGGGACGGGCGGGGCGGGTCAGTCCTCGTCCTCGTCCAGGTGGTCGTCGAGGTCGTACTCGTCGTCGTCCAGGTCCTCGGCGTCATCGTCGTCGGCGTCGTCCTCCCCGGCTTCGTCGTCCTCCAGGAAGAACGGGGTCGACTCGCCGTGCACGGTCAGCAGCGCCTCGTCGTAGACCTCGAAGGCGTCCGCCAGGACGTCGTAGGCGTCATCGACCCGGGGGTCGTCCTCCGTGCGACGGGTCGCCACGGCTGCGTAGTGCGCCTCGAGCGCGGCGATGAAGCGGTCGAGGGCCGCACGGGGATCGATAGCCATGGTCTGAACGGTAGCCCCCGAACAGGCACAATGGCACGGGCATAGGTCCGGCAGCGGGAGTGTTGGGTGGATTGATGGCACGCAGCAGAGCGACAGACATGCGGCAGTACGAGTACCGGGTGGTCTCGATCCCGCGCACCACCCGGCGCAGCGACATCCGTCGACTGCTCACCGACGAGGCCGAGTACGGCCGGTGGGAACTGGCCCGCACCAGCATCTACACCGGCGGCGACCGGAAGGTCTGGCTGCGCCGCCGGATCATCAAGGTCGAGTCGACCCTCGGCGTGTACGCCGACTGACGCTCAGGCCTCCCGCAGCAGGCCGTCCAGCACCCGCACCCCGAACCGCAGTGCGTCACTGGGCACCCGCTCGTCCACGCCGTGGAACAGCGCGGTGAAGTCCAGGTCGGCGGGCAGGCGCAGCGGCGCGAAGCCGTACCCGGTGATGCCGAGCCGGGCCAGCGACTTGTTGTCGGTGCCCGCGCTGAGCATGTACGGCAGCACGACGGCACCCGGGTCCTGGTCCTGCAGCACCCGGGTCATGGTGTCCACCAGCGCGCCGGTGGCCGGGACCTCCAGGCCGATGTCCACGTGCTCGGGCTCGACCCGCACCTGCGGACCGGCCAGCTCGCGGACCTTCGCCAGCACCGCGTCGTGGTCGCCGGGCAGCGGGCGGACGTCGATGCTGGCGGTGGCGCGGCTGGGCACCACGTTGCTCTTGTACCCGGCGTGCAGCTGGGTCGGGTTCGCCAGGGTGCGGATCGACGAGCCGACGAACCGGCGCGCCGGGCCGAGCGCCCCGATCAGCCGGTCGATCGCCAGCGGGTCGTCCAGGTCCAGCGGCAGGCCGGTGAGGTCGGCGACCCCCTCCAGCAGAGCCATCACGGTCGGGGTAAGCCGGATGTCCCACTGGTAGGCACCGACCCGGGCCACCGCCGCGGCCAGCTCGCTCACCGCGTTGTCCGGGTTCACCGCTGACCCGTGCCCGGCCTGCCCGTCCGCGATCAGCTTCAGCCAGGCGATGCCCTTCTCCGCCGTCTGCAGCAGGTAGGCCCGCTTGCCGTCGACATCGACCGAGAACCCGCCGACCTCGCTGATCGCCTCGGTCGCGCCCTCGAACAGCTCCGGGCGCTGGTCCACCGCATAGCGCGCGCCGTACTTCCCGCCGGCCTCCTCGTCGGCGAACATCGCCACGATCAGGTCCCGCGCCGGACGGCGGCCCTCGCGCATCATCTGGCGGACCACCGCCAGGATCATCGCGTCCATGCCCTTCATGTCCACGGCGCCACGGCCCCAGACCATGCCGTCGAACTCCTCGCCGCCGAAGGGGTCGACCTTCCAGTCCTTCGCCTCGGCCGGGACCACGTCGGTGTGCCCGTGCAGCACCAGCGCCGGGCGCTCCGGGTGCTCCCCCGGGATCCGCACCACCACGTTGGCCCGGCCCGGCGCGGACTCGAACAGCTCGGGGTCCAGGCCGACCTCCTGCAGCTGCTCCACCACGAACTCCGCGGCGGCGCGCTCCCCCGGGCCGGTGTTGTCGCCGTAGTTGGAGGTGTCGATCCGGATCAGGTCCTGCGTCAGCCGTACGACCTCGGCCTCGGCCGCGGAGACATGCGTCTGCGCGTCGGTGCGGGCGTGGTCGTGGTCACCGGGCAGGGGGCTCATGGGGCCACCGTACCGGCCGTGGTCGGCACCGCCGTGACCCCGGGGTACGACGCGGGCGCGGGACGACCGCAGGTGTGCACGCCCGGGCCGGACTCGGGGCACCGGCGCGGGGCGCGGGTGCGGCCGTGGACGGACCTTCCGACGTGGACCACGACCGGTCCGCCGTCGCGGCCGGCGCCACCACCGCTCCCTCCGGCACGGGAGCAACCGGCACGCTCGGTGTGGACGGTCGTGGCGTGGGAGGACGTGGCAGAGGAACGTGAGCTCCGGAACGTCCGCCTCGCCTCACAGGGCTCCGGTTGGGGTGTCGGTGGTGGCGGGTAGTGTCGTCTTATGGCACTTGACCTGCGTGAATACGACCTCCGGGAGCTCCCGGTGCGGTCGGGCGCGCGGGTGTTCACCGACCCGTGGGACGTCGGCGGTGACCTGTGGTGGCTCGAAGACGGCGGTCTGCCCGAGCCGGTGGAGGATGTGCCGCCGCGGTGGGTGGAAGACCCGGTGTTGGCGGCCCGGGTCGCGGCTGAGCAGACGGCAGCCGATCCGACCCTGGACCCGCGCGCCCAGGTGGAGGAGATGCTCGCGGAGAACGGTCCGGTGTTGGCCCGGATGCTGGCCAACCTCGACCCGGTCGCGGTGGACCTGTTGGACCTGCCCGCGGTCGCCGAGGCGGCGGCGCGGTTGGAGTCCTGGGCCCACGCGGTCTCCGCGCGGGTGGCCGCGGAGTTGGCCGAGCGGGATGAGATGAACCCGGTCTGGCCCGAGTACGCCGGGAACGTGCACCGCCCGAACACTGCGGCCGATGAGTTGGCGATCTACCTGAACATCGGCCGCCGGTCCGCCCAGACCCTGGTCGACGAGGGCCTGGCGTACCAGCGGCACCTACCGGGCACCGGTCAGGCGTTGCGCACCGGGCGGATCGATACCGCCCGGGCGCGGGTGATGGTGCGCCGCCTGGCCGGGGTGGACCTGTTCACCGCAGAAGAAGTCGAAACGACCGTGCTGCCGGGCGCTCCGGAGCGGACCGCGGCGCAGCTGTCCCGTGACATCGACCGGGCGTTGCTGCGCGTGGACCCTGATGGTGGGGCGATTCGGCGCCGGCGCGGGCGCGCGGACCGGCACGTTGCCCGCCCCAAACCGCTCGGGGACGGGATGGCCGGGGTGTGGGCGTTCCTACCCGCCCAGGACGCCGCCCGGTTGGACCAGGCGTTGGACGCCTCCGCCCACGCGCTGAGCCACGGCGGAGACCAACGCACCCTGGCCCAACTGCGCGCGGACGCGCTGCTCGATGCGGCACTGGTCGGACCCGCGTGGGCGCCGCTGCTACCCGAGCACGGTGCTGGGACCCATCACGGGGCGACGAGGTTCACCGGCGCGGACACCGACCGCGTGGGCATTGAGTCCGTCACGGGCGAGGACTACGCCACCGAGCCGGGCCATCGCGCGGCCGCGGGACACCGTGCCCCGTCGGTGACCCGGCCCCGGGTCGAGGTCCGGATCACCGTGCCCCTGTCCACCCTGATCGGCACCGACCAGGAACCCGCCGACATGGACGGGCACGGGCCGATCGACGCGGCCACCGCCCGGGCCCTGGCCGCAGGAGGTGTCTGGCGGCGCCTGGTCACCGACCCCCTATCCGGCGCGGTCCTGGACGTCGGGCGAACCCGATACCGGCCACCACAAGAACTCGCCGACCACGTCATCGCCCGCGACCGCACCTGCGCCAGACCCGGCTGCACCGTGCCCGCAGTCGCCTGCGACCTCGACCACACCATCCCGTTCGGCGACGGCGGCCCCACCGCCGCGACCAACCTGGCACCCTTGTGCAGGCGCGACCACCTGCTGCGCACCCACGCCGGACACCACATCGAACAGACCGCCGCCGGGCAGATCATCTGGACCACCCCGACCCGGCGGTACGTGTCGGTGCCCGGACGCGACGGCTACCACCGCATGCTCCGCGAACGACCAGGCGAACCAACCGGCACCAGAACCGGCCAACCAGCAGGCCCGACAGAGGCCACCTACGAACCAGCACGCCCGACAACGGCGGGGGTTGAGCGTGCACGCCCGACAACGGCGGCCGATCAACGCGCGCGCCCGACAACGGCGACCAATGAACACGCACTCCTGGCCGCGGGAACCCACCCGCCCGCACACCCGAGCGCAGACGCGGACGACGAGATCATCCCCTTCTGACCGGCGCCACCACCGCGCCCTGACCGACGCCGCACGTCGACACGCGAACCTCCGTCCGGCCCTGGGCGGAGCGGTGCAGCGGGCGGTGATCAGGCCAGGCGTGGGCCGACAGCCGGGCCGGGTGACACTCCCTCAGGACGGGGACCCACGACCCAGCGCACCCGGACGGCCAGCTCCGTCCGCTCCGGTTCATAGCAGGACACCGAACCGATCCTGCTCTGACCGCACCCGCGCCTGCGCGTCACCGACCGCCCGCGGGCCCGGTCGCACCGAAGTGTCGTTCCCCCCTGCGCTCGACAAGTGCAGCGCGTGGGCCGGGAGAGCCCGACCCACGCGCTGGACCCGTCAGACCGCCAAACCGCGCCGGGCGAGCAGCGGGCCGGTCTGCGGGTCGCGGCCGCGCAGCTCCCGGAAGGCGTCCATCGGGTCCACCGATCCGCCGCGGGACAGCAGCACCGACCGGAACCGGTCGCCGTTCTCCCGGCGCAGCCCGCCGTTCTCCTCGAACCAGGTCACCGTGTCGGCGTCCAGCACCTCGGACCAGATGTACGAGTAGTACCCGGCCGAGTAGCCACCGGCGAACACGTGGTTGAAGTAGGTCGACCGGTAGCGCGGCGGCACCGGCGCGAAGTCGACCCCGGCCTCCGCCAGCGCGGCCGCTTCGAAGCGCTGCACCTCGTCCACGTCGGTGGGCACCTGCTCGGGGGCCAACCGGTACCAGGCCTGGTCCAGCAGCGCCGCCGCCAGGTACTCGGTGGTGGCGAAGCCCTCACCGTCCTGCCGGGCGGCGATCAGGGTCTCGATCCACTCGGCAGGCATCGGCTCACCGGTCTGGTGGTGCACCGCGTAGGCGGCCAGGATGCTCGGCTCCCAGGCCCAGATCTCGTTCACCTGCGAGGGGTACTCCACGAAGTCGCGCGGCACCTCGGTGCCGGACTGGGACGGGTAGCGCACGTCGGAGAACAGCCCGTGCAGCGCATGGCCGAACTCGTGGAACATCGTGATCACCTCGTCCCAGGTGAGCAGGGTCGGCTCACCGGCGGGCGGCTTGGGGATGTTGAGGTTGTTCACCACCACCGGCTTCTCATCCAGCAGGTGCGACTGGTCGACCAGGTTGTTCATCCAGGCCCCGCCGCGCTTGGAGTCGCGGGTCCAGTAGTCGCCGAGGAACAGGCCCAGCCCGCTGCCGTCGGCGTTGAACACCTCGAAGACACGCACGTCCGGGTGGTAGCCGATCAGGTCGGGGCGCTCGGTGAAGGTCAGGCCGTAGAGCTCGTGCGCGGCGCGGAACACGCCTTCGGTGAGCACCCGGTTCAGCTCCAGGTAGGGCCGCAGCAGGCTGTCGTCCAGCGAGCGGACCTCCTTGCGGACCTGCTCGGCGTAGTACGCCCAGTCCCACGGCTCCAGGTCGGCGTCCGGCAGGTCCCGGCGCAGGGCGGCCTCCAGCGCACCGGCCTCGGCGCGGGCGTTCGACACGGCGGCGGGGGCCAGCGGGCGCAGGATGCCGTCCACCGCGTCGGTGGTCTTGGCGGTGGCGTCCTCGACGACGTAGGCGGCGTGGTGCTCGTAGCCGAGCAGCTGGGCGCGCTCGGCCCGGGCCCTGGCGAGCGCGAGCAGGGTGGCGCGGGTGTCGTGCTCGCCGCCCTTGCCGCCGCGGGTGACGCTGGCGGTGTGCAGCCGCTCGCGCAGGCCACGGTGCCGGAGCTGGGCCAGCAGCGGCTGCTGGGTGGGCAGGATCAGGTCGATCAGCCAGGCACCCTGGTGTCCGCGCCGGGTGGCGGCCTCGGCGGCGGCGGCGATCGCGTCCTCGGGCAGGCCGTCCAACTCCGCGCGGTCGGTGACCAGGACGGCGGCGGCGTTGGTCTCGTCCAGCAGTAGCCGGCCGAAGACGGTCTCCAGCCGGGTGATCTCCGCGTTCAACTCGCGCAGCCGGGTCTGGGCGGCCGGGTCGAGCCGGATGCCGGCCCGGATGAAGTCGGTGTGCAGGTTCTTCAGCAGGTAGGCGGTGTCCGGGTCCAGGTCGAGCTCCGCCTGCATCAGGGCGTCCACCCGGGCGAACAGCCGGGGGTCGAGCAGGATCGCGTCGGTGTGCTCGGCCAGCAGCGGGGCGATCTCCTCCTCGAGCGCGGCCAGTTCGTCGGTGGAGTCGGCGGAGGCCAGGTTGTAGAACACGGTGGCGGCGACGTGCAGCAGGTGCCCGGACCGTTCCCACGCCACCAGGGTGTTCTCCACCGTGGGCTCGGCCGGGTCGGTGGCGATCGCCTCCATCTCGGCCCGCTCCTGCGCCATCCCGGCCAGCAGCGCCGGGCGGTAGTGCTCGGTGCGCAGCGCGGCGAAGTCGGGCAGGCCGTACGGCAGGGTGGACGGGGTGGCGAACGGGTTCGCGGGATCCAGGGTCGTCATGTCCGCCATCATCGCCGATCGGTGCTGAGCAGGGTGCCGACCCAGTCGTCGTACCGGGTGTCGCCCTTGACCGCGCCGCCCCGGATGCAGCCCTCCATCCGGAAGCCGGCCCGCTCGGCCACCGCCCGCGACGGCTCGTTCCCGACGAATGCCCGCCAGGCCAGCCGGTCCAGTCGCATCCGGCCGAAGGCCGCCTCGACCACCAGCGCCACCGACCGGCTCATCAGCCCCCGGCCGCGGGCCTCCGGCGCCAGCCACCAGCCGATCTCCGCCGAGCGCACCGGCTCGGCGACCAGCCCGACCATGCCGACCAGCCGGTCGTCGCCGGCCTCCCGGATCCCCCAGGTGCCGCCGCCCTTCGCCCAGCTCCCGGGCACGTACTCGGAGACGAAGCCGGTCGCATGCTCGAGCAGGTACGGGCCGGGCACGGTGGTCCAGCGCTGGATCGCCGGGTCCTGACAGATCCGGAAGATGTCGTCCGCGTCCCCGGAGTCCGGGGTGCGCAGCAGGACGGTGCCGTCGGTCAGCTCGAAGGGCTCCATCCGGGCATGGTGCCAGGTCAGGCGAGCGGGGCGAAGGTCATTTCATGCGCAGCGGCCACCCCGGGGTGCCGCACCTGCCCGCCCTGGGCGGTCAGTCCCCCGGCCAGCGCCGGGTCCGCCGCCAGCGCCGCCCGCCAGCCGCGGTCCGCCAGGGCACTCAGGTAGGGCAGCGTGGCGTTGGTCAGCGCATGGGTACTGGTCACCGGGACCGCCCCCGGCAGGTTGGCCACACAGCAGAAGGTGCTGCCGTGCACGGTGAACACCGGGTCCTGGTGGGTGGTCGGCCGGGTGGATTCGAAGCAGCCGCCCTGGTCGACGGCGATGTCCACCAGCACCGAGCCGGGCCGCATCCGGGCCACCATCGCATCGGTGACCAGCCGCGGCGCACGGGCACCGGGCACCAGCACCGCACCGATCACCAGGTCCGCGTCGGCCACCCGGTCCGCGATCGCCAGCGCCGAGGACGCCACGGTCCGGACCCGGCCGTCGAAGGCGGCGTCGATCTCGCGCAGTTTGGGCAGCGACAGGTCCAGCACGGTCACCTCCGCCCGCATCCCGAGTGCCACCTCGACCGCGTGCCGTCCGGCGACCCCGCCGCCGATCACCAGGACCCGGGCCGGTTCCACCCCCGGCACCCCGCCGAGCAGCCGTCCCGCTCCCCCGGCGGAGGACATCAGGTAGTGCGCCCCGATCTGCACCGCCAGCCGTCCGGCCACCTCGCTCATCGGCGCCAGCAGCGGCAGTGACCCGTCCGGCAGCTGCACGGTCTCGTAGGCGATCGCGGTCACCCCCGAGCCGAGCAGCGCCTCGGTCAGCGGCCGGTCGGCGGCGGCGTGCAGATAGGTGAACAGGGTCAGGTCCTCGCGCAGGAAGCCGTACTCGGCGGCCACCGGCTCCTTCACCTTGCAGATCAGGTCGGCACCGGCCCACACCTCCGCGGCCTGCGGCAGTATCCGGGCGCCGACCGCGGTGTACGCCTGGTCGGGGATCGCCGATCCGGCGCCCGCACCGGCCTGGACCAGCACCTCGTGCCCGGCGGCGACCAGCTGGTGCGCTCCGGCGGGGGTGAGGGCCACCCGGTCCTCGGCGTTCTTGACCTCTGTGGGGATACCGATCCGCATGCTGCTGACGGTAGCCCGCATGGTCCACGCTGGGGAGATGAGTGAGACCTTCCGTAAGCGACGCGCCGGTGCGCCACACGGGTTCTTCGCCTGTGAGGCGGCCGGGCTGCGCTGGCTCCGGGTGCCGGGCGGGCCGGCGGTGGTCGAGGTGCTGGACGCCGGCCCGGACCACCTGGACCTGGAACGCTTGACCGAGACCCGGCCCACTCCGGCGGCGGCGACCGACTTCGGCCGGCGGCTGGCGGTGCTGCACGACAGCGGCGCACCGGCCTTCGGCAGCCCGCCGGAGGGCTGGGCCGGGGACGGCTTCTTCGGTCCGATGGACCAGCCCTACCCGATGCCCGCCGGGGAGTACGACAGCTGGGGTGCCTTCCTGGCCACGTGCCGGATCGCTCCGCTGGCCGAGCTGCTCGGCGGCCACGACGGCCTGGACCGGCTGGCCGCGGAACTGGCGGCCGGGCGCTGGGACGACGACGACCACCCGGCGCGGCTGCACGGCGATCTGTGGTCCGGCAACGTGCTGTGGACCGCGGGCGGCGCGACCCTGATCGACCCGGCGGCGCACGGCGGGCACCGGGAGACCGACCTGGCGATGCTGGCGCTGTTCGGGCTGCCGTATCTGGCCGAGGTGCTGGCCGGCTACCAGCAGGTGCACCCGTTGCGCCGGGGCTGGCAGTACCGGGTGGGGCTGCACCAGGTCTACCCGGTGGGCATGCACGCGGTGCTGTTCGGCGGCGGGTACCGGGCGCAGCTGGACGCCCTGGTGACGGCCGCCCTGGCCCGGACATGACGAGGGCCCCGGGGTGCACCCGAGGCCCTCTGCGTGAGTGACAGCATCCGTACGCCACCGTCCACCGCGCCCGCTTGTCCTTCTCCCGCGCGGCTTGAACCGTCCCGGCCTCGTTGAGGACCGTCGATGACGAGCCACCCGTCCCGTGTCCGTCCAACCCTCACCAGGGAAGCGTGCTCCACGTCCGGGCCGGTCCCTCCGCGGCGGGATGCTGCCACCGCCACGCGGACCGGGTGAGACCAAGTCTCGCGGGGTACAGCACCGGGGGTCCAGGGTTTATTCCGGTCAGCCCGTGAGTGCCGGTTCCTCGGGCTCGGACAGCGACAGCACCGCGCCGATCATCCCGGGCACCCGGGCGATCTCCCGCTCCAGTTCGGCCAGTGCGTGCGAGGCCTGGTCCTCGGCCGGGTTGCCGGTCAGGTCCACCGCCCCGGTGAGGAACAGCCGCCCGGCGCCGACGTACTCCAACCGGATCTGGGTCACCCGGGCCACCCCCGGCAGGGCGAGCAGTGCGCGGACCGCGGCGCGTTGCAGCTCCGGGTCGGCGGCCTCCCCGACCAGGAACCGGCGGTTGCGGTCGATCAGGACCAGCGCCACCACGGCCAGCAGCACCCCGACCAGGATCGAGCCGATCGCATCCGGCGCCGAGGACCCGGTGAGCTGGTGCGCCCCGATCCCGGCCGCCGCGATCAGGATGCCGATCAGTGCCGCCGCGTCCTCGAAGAACACGGCCCGCACGGTCGGGTCGGAGGTGGACAGGATGTGCTCCCACAGGTCCCGGTCCCGCCGCGCCGCCGCCGACCGGGCCTGCCGCCAGGCCTGCAGGAAGGAGATCCCCTCCAGCACGAAGGCGATCCCCAGCACCAGGTACGCGACGGCGAAGTTCTCCGCCGGCGCCGGGTGCACCAGCTCCTGGATGCCGTGGGTGATCGACACCCCGGCGCCGACCGCGAACAGGCCGATCGCGGCGAACAGCGACCAGATGTAGATCTCCCGGCCGTAGCCCGCCGGGTGGCTGCGGTCCGCCGGCCGCGAGCCGCGCCGCTGGGCGACCAGCAGGAAGACCTCGTTGCCGGTGTCCGCCCAGGAGTGCGCGGCCTCGGCCAGCATCGAGGCGGCCCCGGTCAGCACCGCAGCGACCGTCTTGGCCAGGGCGACCAGGGCGTTCGCCGCCAGCGCGAGCACGACGGTCAGGGCGCTCTCCTGGTGGGATGTGCGGTCGGTCATGGGTCCTGGCCTACCACCAGGACGACCTGCGCGCCCGCCGTCTAGAGTCGGACCGATGTCCGAGAACTCTGCTCCCGCCCCTGGTCACAGCCGGGTGGCCGCCCGGATCGGGTGGACCGCCGGGGTGCTGGTCGCCGTCCTGATCGCGCTGGTGTTCGGCGTGACCACCGCCTCCGCCCGGCTCAGCTTCGGCCCGCACGAGGCGCAGTACGACGTGACCACCGATGCCGAGATCACCCTGGATCTGGGCCCGCTGGGGGCGCTGGAACTCGACTCGCCGCTGCCGCTCGGACTCGGTGCCCGGGTGACGGTGCAGGAGATCCCGGAGAACGTCGACGCGCTGGACGACATCGACACCCTGCAGCAGCTGAGTGACGACGCCGCGTCCTACCTGCAGTTCTTCACCGGCCCACAGGCGACGATCGAGGACGCCGCCCGGGCCCTGGTGGTCGACGCCCTGCGCCGGGCGGCCCTGGCCCTG
Organism: Cellulomonas denverensis; assembly: GCF_012396125.1. Taxonomy (GTDB): domain Bacteria; phylum Actinomycetota; class Actinomycetes; order Actinomycetales; family Cellulomonadaceae; genus Cellulomonas; species Cellulomonas denverensis. The sequence continues at coordinate 392,409 of NZ_JAAXOX010000002.1, forward strand.
CTGGTGATCGGCGCGGTGGTGCTGGCGGCCCGGTCGCTGCTGGGTCGTCCGCGCCGGACCGAACTGGCCTCCGGGGTGCGGCGGAACTACGGCACCGTGCTGTCGGTGACCGCCACCGTGCTGGTGTTCGCGCTGGCCCTGACCGTCTCCACCGTGCGCGAGCGGCGGGCGCAGGCGCAGGCGACCCCGGTGTCGACGGTCTTCGACGACACCCCGCTGGAGGGCGCCCGGGTCACCGGCCGGCTCGGCGGCATCATCAACACCTACGGCGGCCTGCTGGTGGACGCCTACCGGGAGAACGAGGACTTCTACGCCGAGGCCGACGACGCCCTGGTCGCCGCCTGGCAGGAGTGGTCCGCGACCGCCGAGGCCGAGGCCGACCCCTCCGACGAGCCGACCGCCCTGGACGACGGCGAGCAGGTCGAGGCCACCGCCGGGGCGACCCCCACGGTGACGGCGAGCGGGGAGCCCTCGCCCTCCACCAGCGAGGACGCCGAGCCGATCACCCTGCTGCTGATCTCCGACCTGCACTGCAACGTCGGGATGGCCCCGCTGATCACCTCGATGGTGGAGCTGTCCGGGGCACAGATCGTGCTGGACGCCGGCGACACCACGATGAACGGCACCTCGGTGGAGCAGTACTGCGTCACCACCTTCGCCCGGGCGATCCCCTCCGGCGTCGACCTGATCACCGCCCCCGGCAACCACGACTCCTCCGACACCACCGCGCAGTACGCCCGGGCCGGGGCGACCGTGCTGGACGGCGGCGTGATCGACGTCCGCGGGATCCGGATCCTGGGCGACCGCGACCCGAAGGCCACCCGGCTGATCATCGAGCAGCAGCAGGACGAGTCCTACTCCGCGGTCGGCCGCCGGCTGAGCGAGGTGGCCTGCGAGGACCCGGACGGCGTCGACCTGGTGCTGTTCCACAACCCGCGCGCGGTCACCACGATGCTCGCCGACGGGTGTGTCCCGGCCCTGCTGTCCGGGCACATGCACACCCGGACCGACCCGGAGCAGGTCGAGCAGGGCATCCGGTACATCAGTTCCTCCACCGCCGGTGCGCAGGAGAACGAGCCCCGGATCGGCCCGCTGCGCGGCACCGCCGAGATGACCCTGCTGCGCTTCGACCCGCAGACCCGCAGCATCCTGGACTGGCAGCTGATCGAGATCGGCACCGACGCCTCGGCCACCGTGCACGACCGGACCGCCTGGCCGCAGATCGAGGACCTGCCCGAGGACGACGAGGACGACGACGCCCCGGCACCGTCGGCCTCCCCGAGCGCGGCGGAGTGACGCCGTGCGGGTGGTGCTCGCGCCGGACTCGTTCAAGGAGTCGATGAGCGCCACCCGCGCCGCGGAGGCGATGGCCGCCGGTGTGCGCGCCGTGCTGCCGGACGCCCGGTGCGTGCCGGTGCCGATGGCCGACGGCGGCGAGGGCACCGTCCTGGCGCTGGGCGGCACCCCGGTCCCGGTGCCGGTCGCCGGACCGCTGGGCGACCCGGTGCGAGCCCTGCTCGGCTGGCAGCCGGCCCGGCGGCTCGCGGTGGTCGAGTCCGCGCAGGCGGTGGGCATGCACCTGGTGCCGCCCGGGGCACGCGACATCCTGCGCGCCGACTCCGGTGGGGTGGGCACCCTGGTCCGCGCCGCCCTGGATCTGGGCGCGGACCGGATCGTGATCGGCCTGGGCGGCACGCTGACCAGCGATGGCGGGGCCGGGCTGTTGCGCGAGCTGGGCGCCCGGCTGCTGGACGACCGCGGGGACGAGCTGCCGCCGGGGGCGCCGGTGCGGTTGGCCACGCTGGACGCCACCGGGCTCGACCCCCGGCTGCGCGGCGTGCGGATCGAACTGGCCTGCGACGTGCGGAATCCGCTGCTCGGGCCGCGGGGGGCGGCGGCGGTGTTCGCGCCGCAGAAGGGGGCGACGGGGGCGCAGGTGGCGGTGCTGGAGGCGGCGCTGGAGCGGATGGCGGTGGCGCTGGACCGGGCGGAGCTGGTCGGGGCCGGGGTCCCGCCGTACGGGGCTGGGCCGGGTTCCGCATCGCACGCCGGACCGGTCGCCGACCGCCCGGGTGCCGGTGCCGCCGGAGGTCTGGGGGCGGCCCTGCTGGCGCTCGGTGCCCGGATGCGGCCCGGTGTGCAGGTGGTGGCCGAGGCGGTCGGCCTGGCCGAGGCGGTCGCCGGGGCGGACCTGGTGCTGACCGGCGAGGGCCGGGTGGACGGCCAGACCCTGGACGGCAAGGTGCCCGCCGGGGTGTGCGCCGTCGCGGCCGCCGCGGGGGTGCCGGTGGTGGTGCTCGGCGGCAGCGTCGACCCCGCCGCCGACCTGAGCGGACTCGGGGCACGGGCGGTCCGGGAGATCGCCGCGGGTCTCCCGCTGGCCGAGGCGCTGCGCCGCGGACCGGAACTCCTGGAGCGGGCGACCGCGGCGGTGCTGCGCGAGCTGGTGCGGGACCCCCGGCCCGGCGGCGGCGCCCCGGAACGCGGATAACCTCGTTCCGTCACCGCAGAACCGTCCGCCCCACCGGGCGGACCCGGAACCGGGAGCACCATGGGCTACGAGCTGGGCACCGACGGGCCGTCGTCGATCGTGGTCGGCGTCGACGGCACCGAGCCGTCGTTCCGGGCCGCCGCCTACGCGCTGGGCCAGGCCCGCCGCCAGGGCAGCCGGATGGTCGCGGTCTTCGCCCGGAGCACCACCGGCGGGATGGCCTCGGTGATGGACGCCAGCGGTGCCGCCCGGACCGCCGTGCTGGCTGCCCAGGACGAGATCGAGACCCTGCTGCGCCGGGCGCACGCCACCGACGCGGGCGAGGTCGACGTGGAGCTGGTCATCCGGACCGGCGACCCGTACCAGGTGCTCTCCGACGTGGCGCGGGAGGTGCGGGCGGACTGCGTGGTCGTCGGCTCCTCGCAGTCGATCGGGCACCGGATCGCCGGGTCGCTGGCGGTGCGGCTGGTCCGCCGCGCGCACTGGCCGGTCACCGTCGTGCCCTGACTGGCTCACCCGAACTGTGCCAATCCGCCCCGCCGCCCGTCCCCGTCTCGCCGAGAGTGCGCGAATGCACGCCTCCCGGCCCCGGAAGCGTGCATTCGTGCACTCTCGAGGATGAGGCGAAGCCCGAGTCACTCCTGCGGGTGACCGCCGTCCGTGCGGTTCGCCCTGGTCGGCGCCTTCACCCGGGTGAGCGTTCACATCACGGCTGCTGCGCGGCCGTCGGTGTCCGAACAGGAAGGGCGCTGGGGGCTCCGTGGTTCCCGGCGCCGTCCCGACCCTGCCTGCGAGGAACGCCGTCATGCCGTCGACCCACCGCCGACCCACCACCCGGCGCGAGCCCTTCCGCAGCCTGGGGGTGGTGCTGACTGCCGCGCTGCTGGGTGGGCTCGCGGTCCCGGGTGCGTGGGCCGGGGAGGCGCCGACCCCCGGGGCCACTGCCGCGCCGACCACCACGCCCGGGCCCACTGCCGAGCCGACCACCGCACCCAGGCCCACCGCGCCCACCGACACCCCCACCGCCACCCCGAGCGCCACCCCCGCGCCCACCGTCACCCCCAGCGCCTCCCCCGCCGACGACACCGCGCCGATGATCGTCACCCTCGCCCCGGGCACCAACGCCGCCGCCACCGCCGCGGCCGCCACTGCCGGGGACAACTCCACGGTGGAGGACGTCTTCCCCGCCGTCGCGGGCTTCGCCGCCGAACTCACCGACCAGGCGATCGCCGAGCTGGACGCCGACCCGCGGGTGCTCGCGATCGAGCCGGACCGGCCGGTCGCCGCGATGGCCACCCAGCGCCCGCCGTCCTGGGGCCTGGACCGGATCGACCAGCAGAAGCTCCCGCTGTCCGGGACGTACACCTACGCCCAGACCGGCAAGGGCGTGACCGCCTACGTGATCGACTCCGGCATCCTCGCCGGCCACCGCGAGTTCACCGGGCGGGTGCGGTCCGGGTTCACCGCCGTGCAGGACGGCAAGGGCACCACCGACTGCCTGGGCCACGGCACCCACGTCGCCGGGACCCTCGGCGGCACCACCTACGGCGTCGCCAAGCAGGTCACCCTGGTGCCGGTCCGGGTGCTGAACTGCACCGGTTCGGGCACGTCCTCGCAGCTGATCGCCGGGATCGACTGGGTGGTGGCCGACCACAAGCCCGGCCAGCCCGCGGTGGCGAACATCAGCCTGGGTGGTGCCGCCAGCGACGCGATTGATGCCGCCGTGCAACGTCTGGTCGCGGACGGGGTCACCGTCGTGGTCGCCGCCGGGAACGGGAACAAGGACGCCTGCACCATGTCCCCGGCTCGCGCGGTCAACGCCGTCACCGTCGGGGCGACCACCCGGACCGACACCCGGTCGTCGGTGTCGAACTGGGGCCGCTGCCTGGATCTGTTCGCCCCCGGCGAGGCGATCGTCTCCGCCTCGCACCGCAGCACCACCGCCACCGCGTCGATGACCGGCACGTCGATGGCCGCCCCGCACGTGGCCGGCGCCGCGGCCCTGGTGCTGCAGAAGTCCCCGAAGTCGACCCCGGCGCAGGTGTGGTCGACGCTGTTGCCCCGCACCGGCCAGAACCTGGTCAAGTCGGCCGGGGCGACCTCGAAGAACCGGCTGTTGCGGATCGCCTGAGCGAGACCGATACGACATTTCCCGCCTCACCTCGGTACCGTCGCCGAACCGACTCAGCGAGGAGAGCGCTTCCATGACCCACCCGGGCACCACCGGCCTGACCCCCGACTCCCTGGCCCAGGGCTCCACCACCGTGCTGGACGACGACCGGCACGTGGACCCCGACCTGGCCCGGCTCGCCCGGCGCGCGGCCGCCGACGGGGCGGTGCTGCTGCGCAACGGCGGGGCCCTCCCGCTGGCGCCGGACGCCCGGGTCGCCGTGTTCGGCCGGGTGCAGATCGACTACTTCACGGTGGGCTATGGCTCCGGCGGGGACGTCAACGCCCCGTACTCCTGGAACCTGCTGGACGGGCTGCGGGACGCCGGGGTCGCGGTCGACGAGGAGCTGGCCGCCGTCTACACCGACTGGTCCGCCGCGCACCGGCCCGACCCGGGCGAGTGGGGCACCTGGCCGCGCTCCTTCGACGAGATGCCGCTGGACGCCGCGCTGGTCTCGGACGCCGCCGGGCGCACCGACCTGGCCGTGGTGGTGATCGGCCGCGCCGCCGGCGAGTCCCGGGACAACACCCTGGAGCAGGGCAGCTTCCTGCTCACCGATGACGAGCGGGTGATGCTGGAGCAGGTCACCGCCGCCTTCGACCGGGTGGTGCTGGTGCTGGACATCGGCAGCACGATGGACCTGTCCTGGCTGGAGGAGGACTTCGGCCACCGGATCGACGCGGTGCTGCTGGCCTGGCAGGGCGGCATGGAGTCCGGGCGGGCGGTGGCCGACGTGCTCACCGGCGCGGTCTCCCCCAGCGGCCGGCTGACCGACTCGGTGGCGCTGAGCTACCCGGACTACCCGACCGCGGGCAACTTCGGCCACCCGGATGTGAACGTTTACGCCGAGGACGTGTACGTCGGTTACCGGTTCTTCCAGACCTTCGCGCCGGAGCGGGTGCAGTTCCCGTTCGGCTTCGGACTGGGCTACACCACCTTCGAGCTGGCCGACGCCGGGTCGACGGTGGACGGCGACCGGGCCACCGTGCGGGTCCGGGTGACCAACACCGGGCAGCGCTCCGGGCGGCAGACCGTCCAGGTGTACGCCGCCAAGCCGCAGGGCGCGCTCGGCCAGCCGGTGCTGGCGCTGGCCGCGTTCGGCAAGACCGCCGAGCTGGCCCCGGGCGAGTCGGCCACGGTCCGGCTGGCCGTCGACCTGACCGAGCTGGCGAGCTACGACGACTCCGGCGCCACCGGCCACCGGCACTCCTGGGTGCTGGAGGCCGGCGACTACCACCTGCACGTGGGCGCCGACGTCCGGGACGCGGGCCACCAGGTCCCGACCGTGACGTTCGCCGTGCCGGAGACCCGGCTGGTCCGTCGCCTGACCCAGGCGGTCGCCCCCGACCCGGCGCACCCGTTCGTGCGGATGCGGCCGGTGCCGGACGGCCAGGGCGGGTTCCGGGTGGACCGGGAGGAGGTGCCGACCAGCACCGTCGACCGCCGGGTCCGGATCCTGGCGGACCTGCCCGAGGCGCTGCTCGCCGGCCGGAGCGGGATCACCCTGCCCGACGTCGCGGCCGGTCGCGCGACGCTGGCCGAGCTGGTCGCCGACCTGTCGCCGGAGGAACTGGAAGGCCTGACCCGCGGCGACTACGTGATGGACAGCCCGCTCGGCGCACCGGGGAACGCCGGGGTGCTGGGCGGGACGGTCGAGGCGCTGCGGGCCCGGGGCATCAGCCCGGTGACCACCACCGACGGCCCCTCCGGGATCCGGCTGTCCGCCTACGCCAGCCTGTTGCCCTGCGGCACGGCACTGGCCGCGACCTGGGACCCGGAGCTGGTCGAGTCGCTGGCCACCGCGCACGGCGCCGAGATGGTCGCCAAGGGCTCGGACATCCTGCTCAGCCCGGGGATGAACATCCACCGCGACCCGCTGTGCGGCCGCAACTTCGAGTACCTGTCCGAGGACCCGCTGGTCACCGGCCGGATCGCCGCGGCGGTGGTGCGCGGCATCCAGTCGAATGGTGTCGCCGCCTGCCCCAAGCACTTCGCGGCGAACAACCAGGAGGAGAACCGCAACCGGAACGACTCCCGGGTCTCGGAGCGGGCGATGCGCGAGATCTACCTGCGCGGGTTCCAGCTGTGCGTCGCCGAGGGCCGCCCGCAGACGATCATGACCAGCTACAACAAGATCAACGGCGTGTGGGCGCACTACCACCACGACCTGGTCACCACGATCCTGCGCGAGGAGTGGGGCTACACCGGACTGGTGATGACCGACTGGTGGATGCAGCCGGCCACCGACCCGGACTTCCCCGCCCTGACCAACGACGCCTACCGGGTGCGGGCCCAGGTCGACGTGCTGATGCCGGGTGGACGGGACTTCGGCACCGATCACGGCGACGGCAGCCTGCTCGCCGCCCTGGACCGGGAGGACGGCCTCACCCTCGGGGAGGTGCAGCGCACGGCGGCGAACGTGTTGCGCTTCGTGTTGGGCAGCCGGCCGTTCCGGGACGGGCTGCGCTGACCGACCCGGTGGCGGGACGGTTCCGGTCGCCGACCGGGCCGTCCCGCCGCAGACTGCGGTGATGGCATCCGACGACCTCACCGCCCTTGTCCTGATCGGCTCGCTCAAGCCGTCGCCCACCCCGTCCAGCAGCGAGCACCTGGCCAATCAGGTGCTCTCCGCGCTCGGCCGGCACGGCGTGACCGGCAGCACGGTGCGCCTGGCCGACCACGACATCCGCCCGGGCGTCGAGACCGACATGGGCGACGGCGACCAGTGGCCGGCGATCCGGGCCCGGGTGCTCGCCGCCGACATCCTGGTGATCGCCACCCCAATCTGGCTCGGCCAGACCTCCTCGGTGACCAAGCGGGTGCTGGAGCGGCTGGACGCCGAACTGTCCGAGACCCAGGCCGACGGCCGGCCGATCCTGTTCGACAAGGTCGCCGCGGTGGCCGTGGTCGGGAACGAGGACGGTGCGCACCACGTCAGCTCCGAGCTGTTCCAGGCCCTGAACGACGTCGGCTACAGCATCGCGCCGCAGGCGGTCACCTACTGGGTGGGTGAGGCGATGGGGTCGGTCGACTACCGCGACCTGCCCGAGACCCCCGTGTCGGTGGCGTCCACCACCGAAACCCTGGCGCGGAACACCGCCCACCTCGCCCGGCTGCTGCGCACGCAGGGCTACCCGGCGGAGTGAGCCGGGGTCGCACGGTGGACCAGCCGACCGCGGCCAGCACCACCACGATCCCGGCCAGCTGCACCCCGGTCAGCGACTCCCCCACCACCGCGGTCCCGAGCAGCACCCCGGTCACCGGGTTCAGCATCCCGAGTGCACCGACCTGGGCCGCCCGCAGGTGCTTCAGTCCACCGAACCAGCACAGGTAGGCCAGCGCCGTCGCCACCAGGCTGGTGAAGGCGAAGCCGAGTCCCGCGCGCAGGTCCAGCGCGGGCGGCGGTCCACCGATCGCCGCGGCGGCGGTCAGCATCAGCCCGCCCAGGGTCAGCTGCCAGGCGGTGGACGCCAGCACCGGGGTGCCCGCCGACCACCGCTTGCCCAGCAGCGCCCCGACCGAGGACGACACCAGCGCGGCCAGCGCCGCCAGCACCCCGACCGGGTCGATCGCCCCGCCGGTGCCGCCGAGCACCACCACCAGCGCCGCCGCCCCGACTGCCCCACCGGTGACCGCCCGGACGGTGGGCCGCTCGCTGTTCAGCGGCCAGGCCAGCAGGATCAGCACCAGCGGGCTGAGGGCCATCACCGAGGACGCGATGCTGCTCGGCAACAACTGCGCCGAGGCGTAGACCAGCGCGAAGAACCCGGACACGTTCAGCACGGCGAGCACCGCGCTGCGCCACCACTGCTGCCCCCTCGGCAGCGCCCGGGCCAACGGCAGCAGCACCAGTCCGGCCGGCAGCGCCCGCAGCGCGGACCCCCACAGCAGCGCGTCGGCCGGTAGCAACTGCCGGGTCACCACGTAGTTCGCGCCCCAGGCGATCGGCGCCACCGCCGTGATCGCCAGCCATCCCGATTTAGCTTCCATGGAAGTCATACTAGCTTCCTCGGAAGCTAGTATGACGGGGTGAGCACCGACCGCGTGGCCCGGATCCAGCAGCAGTGGCAGCACGAGCGCCCCGACCTGGACGTCTCCCCGCAGGGCCTGGTCGGCCGACTGCACCGGCTGGCCGACCTGCTCCGGGAGGAACTCGTCGCGCTGTACCGCCGCTACGGACTGGGCGAGGGCGAGTTCGACGTGCTCGCCTCGCTCCGCCGCCAGGGCCCGCCCTACGAGCTCGCCCCCGGCGCGCTGGCCCGGCACACCATGGTCACCACCGGGGCGATGACCAAGCGCCTGGACCGCCTGGAGCAAGCCGGGCTGGTCGAGCGCCGGCTCAGCGACCAGGACGGCCGCGGCCGGGTGGTCCGGCTCACCGACGAGGGCCGCGCGCTGTTCGACGAGGCCTTCACCGCGCACATCCGCAACGAGCACCGGCTGATCGCCGCCCTCGACCCGCAGCAGCGGGCCGCGCTCGAGGAGCTGCTGGCGGTCTGGCTGGCCGGGTTCGAGCAGCCCGCCGACGACTGAGTGGGGCCACTCGCCGCGGCCGCACGGGCACCCAGACCGACCTACGCTGTGCCTGGTCAGCCGCCCGACCCGGTGAAGGAGCCCCTGTGTCCTCGCAGCTCTTCGACGACCGGGCCGTGGACGACGCTGCCGCCCGTCCGCGGTACCCGGTCACCCTGACCGACCGGCTCGCCGCCGACCTGCCCACCGACCGGACGCTGCGGGTGCTGGCCGCCGCCGCCGGGACCGGGACCGTCCTCGACTCGCTGATCCCCGCCCTCGGCGCCCGGCACGACTACGTCGCCATCGACACCTCCCCCGGCCTGACCGAGGTCGGCCGGCGCCGGTTCCCCGACGTGCACTGGCGGGTCGAACCGGTCGAGCCGGTCCTGGAACGGCTGTACGCCGAGCTGGACCTGATCACCGTCGGCCAGGCCTTGCACCGGCTGGAGCGCGACCGGTTCCTGCGCGCCACCCGCGGCGCCCTGCGGCCCGGCGGTCTGCTCGCGGTGCTGCAGCATGAGGCTGCCCCCGACGTGAGCGAGGAGCTCAGCGCGGTGTTCGGCGCGGACGCGGTCGAGGAGGTCGCGGTGCCCGGTGCGGCCCGGATGACCCTCGCCCGCCGCGGCTGAGCCTCAGGCCTCCGCGGCGGCCTCCGTCTCTTCCTCCTGCTCCGGCGCCGGGGACTCGAGTTCGCCGGGTTCCATCGGCGGATCCGGCGTGTGCAGCCGCGAGTAGACCGCCCAGACCACCGACACCAGCGGCACCGCGATCACCGCGCCCAGGATCCCGGCGGTCAGCGTCCCGCCGGCCACCGCCAGCGCCACCACCACCGGGTGCAGCGACACCTGCTTGCCCATCACCAGCGGCTGCAGCACATGCCCCTCGAACTGCCCGATCAGCGCGATCCCGACGCCCACGATCGCGGCCTGGATCGGCCCGTTCGCCGCCAGCGCCACGATCATCGCGACCACCATCGCCGAGGGTGCGCCGATCAGCGGGATGAACGCACCGATCAGCACCAGCACCGCCAGCGGCGCCGCCAGTGGCACCCCGACGATGCTCAGCAGGATCGCCGCCAGGATGCCGTCGGTCACCGCGATGATCACCGTCCCGCGGGTGTACCCGGAGAACGTGTACCAGCCCGCCCCGCCCGCGGTGTGCCAGGTCGACCGCACCCGGGCCGGCAGCTGGTTGAGGAACCAGGTCCACATGTCGGCGCCCCGGGCCAGGAAGAAGATCGCGCAGAACAGCGCCAGCGCCAGCGCGGTGAACACCTCGACCACCGACCCCGCCTGCGAGGCCGCCTGACCCGCGATGTCCCCGGCATGGTCCTGCACCCACTGCCGGCCGTTGTCGATCCACTCGCCGATCTGGTCGTTGGTGATCGTCACCGGCAGCGGGCCGTCCTCCAGGAAGTCAACGATCTGGTCGATGCCCGCCCCGAACTGCTTCGACAGCGCATTCCACTGATTCGCCACCGAGTACGCCACGTAGAACACCAGCCCGGAGAACACCAGGAATCCGGACAGCAGCCCCAGCGCCGTCGCCAGCCCGCGCGGCATCACCTTCGCGTACAGGTCCACCAGGGGCCGCAGCACCGCGGTCAGCACCAGCGCGATGAACACCGCGACGAACAGCAGCTTCACCTGCGAGGTGGCGAAGAACACCACCCCGACCCCCACCAGCAGCACCAGCAGCCGCCAGGTCACCCCCGCGGCGCTACGCAGCCAGCCCGGCACGTGCTCCTCGTTCGCCGCGGTCGGCCGAGGCCGTTGACCGGCCACCCGCCGCACCCCGCTCCCGCCGCCCGTGCTCTGCTCGGCCATCGCGCGCGCCACCTCCCTCACCCGCCGGACCAGGGACGATCCGGCCTCCGACCAGTCTGGACCCGGGCCGCGATGCATGCCCGCGCAGCGCGCCGTGCTATCTTTACTCACCGTTCCCGCGACACCGGGATCGCATGCTGCCGCATCCGGTCCGTGCCGTGGGACGCACCCTGTCCGGGTGGCGGAATGGCAGACGCGCTAGCTTGAGGTGCTAGTGCCCGTATAGGGCGTGGGGGTTCAAGTCCCCCTCCGGACACTCGTTGAGACAGCGAGCATCACGGCCCGTGACCTGCGGCAACGCGGGGCACGGGCCGTTGTGTTTTCGCTCCGCGCTCGCCGCGTCAACACTCCCCGTCAACACCGAACGCACCGTGAGCGCCCGCGAACGCGCTCGGCACGCTCCGCGAGGGCTACGCAACGCGGCGTTGACGGCGTTCCAGAACGGCCCGCAGGCGGGCGCACGTCATGGGCGCGTAGGCGATCGCCTCCGGGTCACCTAGGAGACGTACGACACGCTGGTAGTGCCGGATCGGCGACTCCCCCAGCTCGCGCCGGATCGCCATCTCCTTCGTGCCGGCGAAGTGCCAGAACCGCGCCTCCAGATCGAGGGCGGCCCGATCCTGGGCGCTCAACATGGCCGGTCCAACTCCTTGTGCAGGTTGACGATCGCGTTCTTCTCCGCGGCGGTGAGCCCGTCCAGGCGGGCCATCAGCGTCGGCTCGTCCACCCAGAGGCAGTCAGCGACCTCACGCATGTCCTCGGCCCACCTGAGGGCATCGAGTAGGTCGTCCATCTCGATCAGCCAGCGCGCGGCGTACTGCTCTGCGACGCGATCCTCAGCCGGAGAGCAGCCGTTGATGTGACCCAGCTCGATGTGCGCGAGCTCGTGGGCCAGCGTGCAGCGGCGCTGCACCTGCGACTGGTGCGGGTGCATGCGGATGACGGTGGTCCCGTTCGTCGAACCGAGCCGGTCCGGCATGACGGGCCACGTCACGTTGATCTCTGGCTTCCCGCGAAGCCGACGCCACGGATGGAACATGAAGCCGAAGCTACGAGCTCCCACCGACATGGGTGAAGATTCTGCGTGTACCGGTGTCCACTGTGGTACCCCTGCGCTACTGTAGGTACACGCGATAGGGGCCAGACCCCGAGCGTCCAGCCTTCGACCCTCGTCCTCCAATGACGAGGGTCGTCGTGCGTTACCAGCGGCTCGATCGCCCAAGCCTCGTGTCCAGCCAAACCCGGTCGCGCGTCACCGCCTGGTCGATGATCGACCACAGCCGCCTGTTGGCTCGGTCGACCTTGGGCCGATCGGCGTCGCGCCCAGAGTCGATACGCTGCTTCAGGTAGGTCACGAGGTCGATCGCCTGTATCTGGCGGTACTTCGCTGAGTCCACGAACTCGATGGACAGGATCCGGTCGAGCTGGGTGGACTTGTAGCCCCAGGTCCCACTCTGCCGAAACTCCTCAAGTGAGCGCACAACAGATGCGGCAAACCTGCAGTCATCGGCGAACACGTAGCAAGCCTGGTCATTCGCCTTGGCCCGCTCATGGATGCGCTCCAGCGTGTAGGTCAGTGCCGCCTCATGCTCGTTGAAGCCGCGGCCCGCGTAGATACGCGCGAACTCTGCTCGGTGCACAGCCTCGAAGATGATTGCGTTGGCGCGGAACGCGATGGCATGGAGCGCCCACGTGTACACCTGGATTCGCTCCCATGGCCGAAGCGACCGCCACGGACCCTTCGCTTGGAAGATCTCCACTCCATGCAACTCCGTGGACGCAGGGATCCCGAACTCGCGCTCGGCTCGGTCCATCACCGCGTCGAGGTCCGCTGCGAGCAGCCGCCGCTGACCCGCGGGCATCACCAGCGCTCCGATGCGGTAGATCTCCGTGTCGGCAGACTCGTCGATAAGTGCTATCCAGCGATCGTCCGCACTCACCGTGGCTCGCTGCCCCCATCATCCTGCGACTCCTCGCCCGTCGATTCGTCTGGCGCGTTCGCCGGCGGGTTGCCCTTCGAAGTGCGCCCAGCCTGCAGCAGCTCCTCGTTCTCCGCGGCCGGGGCTGGCGGTCGCGCCGGCAGACGCCTCACGTTGTCCGGTGCGGAGCCCGAAGGCTCCGAAGTCTTGGGGGCGGGCTGCTCAGCATCGCCCTCACCTGCCTTCTGTCGCGCCTCTGCGAGAGCTCGATTGAGCTCCGCGAACTGGCGGATGGCGCCGAGGACGACCATCCGCTGCTCCGGCGACAGAGTGTCCGCACCGTCCGGGAGCTGCTCAGCCAGCGGTGCCAGCGGCACCGGAACACCTGCAGCTCTGTAGACGTCCTCCAGCGGGACACCGGACAAGGCGGCCAGCGCCTCAAGTGTCTTGTGCCCAGGCCTGCTGAGGTACTTACCCGTGAGGATCCTGTCGACCGTGGTGTACGACAGCGTGAGGCCCTGCTTCTCGGCGATCCGGCCGAGCTCGCGCCCTCGTGCGCCGCCGTTGCGGTCGGAGGCCAGCTGGGCGACCTCCCGCAACGTCTGCGGGTTGCTGTTCGTCATGGCTCGACTCTTCCCGGACTGGTCTCACTGTTGCCAGCGGCGCGCGCGAGTTTTCGGACAAGTGACCACGCGATTCTAGGGCGTGACCTGTGCGTTTGTGGGGACCTCTTGACAAGCGTCTGGTGCGCGCGCCACGCTTCACTTGTCAGAGCGAGCGAGAGGGAAGAAGATGAGTGCACGACGACCCAAGGTCAGATACCTGAGGGAGGTGTGGATGAAGGTCATCGACGGCCAGCGCATCGCATCAGCACGACGGCGCGCGGGCTTCACCCAGTACGACCTCGCTGCGCTCAGTCGGTGCACGCAGGCCACGATCTCGGCCCTGGAGACAGGGACCATGAAGGGCTGCTCGGAAGACCTCGCCACCACGATCTGCAAGTGGATCGACCGCGATGTGGAGGAACTCTTCGAGCGCCACGACGGCTCTCGTGTGCACCGAGTGACAAACGCTGCCGGGTCCAAGCGCCACCGAGTGGAGGTCCCAGCAGCATGAGCATCGACCTGATCCAGCACGCGTTCCACGGTCAACCGGTCCGCGTCATCACCGACGAGTCCGGCGAGACCTGGTTCGTTGCCACCGACGTGGCGAAGATCCTCGGCTACCGCGAGGCGAAGGACATGACCCGACGTCTGGACGAGGACGAGAAGGGTCGGCGCTCAGTGCCGACCCCTGGCGGTGAACAGTCCGTCACGGTCATCACCGAGGCGGGCCTCTACGCCGCGATCCTCGGTAGTCAGGTCGAGGGCGCCCGCCGCTTCAAGCGCTGGGTGACCCACGAGCTGCTCCCGGAGATCCGGCGGACCGGCGGCTACGGGATGCCGAAGGACTACCCGTCCGCCCTCCGTGCTCTCGCTGCTGAGGCCGAGTCGCGTGCCGCGTTGGCCGCGAAGGTCGAGGCCGACGCCCCGAAGGTGCTGTTCGCCGACTCGGTCGCCTCGTCTTCGACGGACATCCTGATCCGCGACCTGGCGAAGATCCTCGCGCAGAACGGCGTCGAGGTCGGCGGGAACCGGTTGTTCGAGTGGCTGCGGCGTGACGGGTACCTGATCCGCGCCGAGGGCCGGGACTACAACTCCCCGACCCAGCGGGCGATGCAGCTTGGGCTGTTCCGGGTGAGGGAGACCGCGGTGACGCACTCCGACGGCCGGATCACGGTGAACAAGACGCCCCTGGTCACCGGCAAGGGGCAGACGTACTTCGTGAACCGGTACACGGCTCGGACGGCGGTGCCGGCATGAGCACCGCTACCGAGTCCCCGCTCCTGTCCCCCGCCGACGCCGCGGCGTACCTGCGCACGTCGGAGTACCGGGTTCGTCGCCTGGCTCAGCACGGGGAGATCTCGAAGATCAAGGACGGCCGGTCGGTGTGGTTCACGACCGCTGACCTGGACCAGTACATCGAGCGGCAGCGCGTGAAGGCCGCGAACCCGTTCCAGACGTCGCGGCCGAAGAAGCGCCGCTGACACCCCCGGTCGCCCCGATCCCGCCACGGGACGACCCCACACACAGCGCGACCCCGCTCAGCCTGGCAGCCGCGGGGTCGCACCGAATCACTCAAGACGAAGGGTACGACACCGTGAATCTCTACTACGACCCGGAGAAGTTCGGGCTCACCACCGTCGGCGAGCTGGACTACTCGTCCGGCGCCTACGAGTTCGACCTGACCGTCGTGTGGGTCGATGAGGCCCGGCACCTCTACTACGCGGACGACTCTGGGTGCTCCTGCCCGAGCCCGTTCGAGGGCACCGGCAGGAACGACCTCACACGCACCACGATCACCGGTCTCCGCAACCACCTTCGCGGCCGGATGAAGGAGGCGTACGGCGAGTACGTCACCGATTCCAACGTCGTGGACCTGGTCGAGAAGGCCCGAAAGGCGGTGTCCCGATGACCGCCGCCGACACCACTTCCCGCCTGATCGAGGCGGACGCGAAGGCGATGGCCGACAAGGTCACGCAGGTCGCGGTGAACGTGGCCGCGTGGGCCTCGGCCCTCGGGTTCGGCGCCGCGTTCGGCGCGGTCCTGTTCCTGGCGGTGACCCGATGATCCGCCGGCTGATCGCCCGCGTGCTCGATGTTCTCGGCCCTGCGCCGCTGGACATGGGCCTCCCGGAGTCGATGCCGACGGTGCGCGAGTGCCGGGCTGACGACCTGGCCGTGCTCTCCGACGAGGACCTACTCGGGCTGGTCTCGCCGCTGCAGCTCGCCTCGCACCCGCATGAGGGCACCGCGGCCGAGCGGATCGGGGGTGCGCGGTGAGCGATCCCTTCAAGGACATCACAGTCTGGATAGACGTCATGTCCGAACTGCGAGCCGTGACCACCAGCCACGAGGAAGCCATCGCGCTCGCCCGGCAAGCGGTGCTCATCGGCCAGCACGGGGGTATCTCGGACGAGAAGCTGCAGGCGCTCCTGTACTTCGCCGCAGTCGGATCGCTCACCCCCATCGTCCGGCGGCTCCTGCGCGACGCGGGAATCGACCCCGACCCCGCCGACGCCATCGTGATCGAGCGGAGCGAGATCCCGCAGGTCGACTGGGACGAGGAGCACGAGTGGTTCTCGTCGCTCGGCGGAAAGTTCATCCGGGGCTACTTCGAGACGCAGAACGACCCCGCGTCCGTCGCTCACCGCATGGCCCTGGAGTACCTGGCAATCGCCGAGTACTACCGCGCCCACCCGCCCGTCGACGAGGCGCAGGTGGAAGCGCTGGCCGCCGAGATCCGCGCGGTGCACCCGTACTCGACCCCAAGTGACGAGATCGCCAGCTACCTCATCCGCAACGGCTGGAAGAAGGAGCCCCGCCCATGACCATCCACACCTACCCGGGCGGCGTCACCGCGACCCATCCGGACAGCCTCGACACCGCACCACCCGTGCACGAGCAGCTCGCGTCCGTGATGAACCGGGCGATCGACCAGCTCGACACCCCGGCGTCGTTCATCCCCGCCGTGCACGACCCGCGACGTGACGCCGTGATCGAGGCAGCACACGACCTGCGCCGGCTGATGACCGACGAGATCCAGCCGACCCCGCGCGAGTTCTGGCCGACGGTCAAGCGGCTCTGCGACGCGGTCGACGCGATGGGCGGTGCGGCATGAGCGCCCCGATCACCGAGTGGCTGGACGCGGCGCAGGAGACCGCCGCTGACGCGACCCCGGGGCCCTGGGGCTACGACATCCGCATCAGCGGTGCCGCCTGGGTCAACACTCCCGGCACCCGACTCCCGCGGGCCATCGCGGCGCTGCGGGCGGTGCTGGAGCTGCACGTGCCCGGGACGGCACTCGGGGTCGCCGTCTGCATGACGTGCTCGCAGGTCAAGACCGACGACGAGTGGGACGACCCGCTGGACGCCCCCATCCCGTCCTGGCTGCCGTTCCCGTGCCCGACGGTTCGCGCTATCGCCACCGCCCTGGGGGTCCAGCCGTGACCGCCTACGACCGCCACCTGACCGCCCGGCAGGAGTCCCACGACGCCCGCATCGAGGCCGAGCAGGACGCCGAGCTCGCAGCACTCGCCGAGGACGCGATCCTCGCCGAGCCGTACACGGATGGAGACGCAGCATGAGCGCCGCCACCATGAGCGCCATCGAGGCCGCAGTCCGCGCGCACATCGAGGACGAGGCCGCAGGCGAGGTCGCGATCGTCACGGACTGGTTCCTCGTGGCCGCGTCTGTCGGCGTTGAACAGCGGCAGACCGACTACACACTCGCCCACTCCGACGCCTCACCGCACGTCATGGCCGGCCTCGTCGCGTACGGCGCCGACCTGTACGCGAGCAGCCTGGACGGAGACGACGAATGAGCGCCGACGTCATCTACGAGGGCATCGTCTACGACCTGCCCGAGGCCGAATACCACGCGCGCACGGAGCTGTCGTCCACCGGCGTTCGGCGCATCCTCGATTCTCCTGCACGGTTCCAGTGGGAGCAGGCACACCGCGTCGAGTCCCGCGCTTTCGACGTCGGCCACGCCGTCCACGCGAAGGTGCTGGGTGTCGGCCTCACCGCGGTCACCTACCCGGACGAGCACCTGACCCCGTCCGGGAACCCGTCCACCAAGGCCGCGACGGTGGCGTGGGAGTCCGAGCAGCGCGCGGCCGGGCTGGTCCCGGTCTCGCGTGCGGACATGGCGAAGGTCGACGCGATGGCCGAAGCGGTCCTCGCGCACGCCGCAGCACGGGCCATCTTCGAGCGTCCCGGCGACGCGGAGGTCTCGGCGTTCGCCACCGACCCCGTCACTGGTGTCAGGGTCCGCGCCCGGGCCGACCGCCTCGATGACACCCAGCTCGTCGACCTCAAGACCACGGCGGGGAGCGCGTCCGCGATCGGGTTCGGGCGCGACGCAGCGAAGCACGGATACCCCGTGCAGGAAGCCCACTACGCCGACACCTTCGAGTGGGTCACCGGCGAGCGACTCCCGATGACGTTCGTCGTCGTGGAGAAGCGCGCACCGCACCTCGTCGCCGTCCACCGACTCGACGACGTGACGCGGATCGCCGCACGCGACCTCGCCGCACGCGCCCGGGCGATCTACGCCGAGTGCGTCGCGGCCGGCACGTGGCCCGCCTACGGCGACGACGTCCTCACGACCCAGATGCCGGCCTGGTGGTTCGACCTCGCCGACGACGACATGGAAGAGATGGTGATCTAGGTGGACCTCACCGCCACGATCGTCCCGAAGTCCGACCAGCTCAACGCCGAGGACCTGCTCGCTGGTCCGGTCACGGTGACGGTCGAGTCTGTGACCGGCGGCAGTGCTGAGCAGCCCGTGAACGTCAACCTGCGCGAGTTCCCCGGCCGCCCGTACCGCCCGTCCAAGACCCAGCGGCGCGTCCTGGTGAAGCTCTGGGGCGCCGAGTCGTCCGCCTACACCGGGCGCAGGATGACCCTGTACCGCGACCCCGAGGTGAAGTTCGGCGGCATCAAGGTCGGCGGAATCAAGATCAGCCACCTGTCGCACATCGAGAAGCGCGCCACTCTCGTGCTGACCGAGACCAAGGGGAAGCGAGCCCCGCACGTCGTCGAGCCGCTTCCCGACGCCGCACCCACCCCGTCCGCCACCCTCAGCGCCCACGAGATCGCCACGAGCACGGACGTCGCGTGGCTGCGGGAGACGTGGAAGGTCGCCGGCCCCGAGCAGCGCGCACGGATCCAGGCGCGCGTGGCCGAGCTGACCGAGGGGGGTGCGGCGTGAGCCTGCACGCGAGCGAGCGCGAGACGACCGTCAGCTCGACCGACGACGCCGCCGAGGTGCGCATCTGGTCGGCTCAGCGGCGACACATCGGGCGCATGCGCCGGCACCCTTCCTTCACCGAGGTCCGGTCCGGCTTCCACGACGGTTCGGAGTGGGCCGAGTTCACCATCCCCGCCGACCAGTGGAACCCGGCGAGTGGCGCCAAGCGCAAGTCCGGGCTCAGTGACGAGCAAAAGCGAGCTGCGGCTGAGCGACTGCGCGCGGGGAGGACTTCCTGATGCCCGGCGACCAGATCGTCTGCCCCGGCTGCGACCACCCGGCACGCGAGCACTCCCTCACCCGCGGATGCACCCGGACCACCTGCCGCTGCAACTGGGCCCACGTCCACGTGTCCATGCCGGGGGTGGGGCGATGAGCGAGCAGCAGATTGAGGTCGGACAGATCTGGCGGCGAAAGCGCACCGGTCGGCACATACGCATCGTCCGCGAGGTTCGGGGCGACGACTGGCGGTGGGAAGGCCACGACTACCGGGCCCGTGGGGCGTCGTATGGCTGCTACATCCGCCGCGACTACGAGCTCATCGAACAGCCCGCCGACAACTGAACCCCTCGCGCCGGTCCTGCCCTCCCGCCAAGAAGACCAGGACCGGCGCCCTCCACACAGAGAGGACTCGTCATGCAGACGAGCACGCCTACCGTACCCACCCGACCACGCCCGATCCTCGCCACCACCCTGACCGCCGCCACCACGAGCAGCGACATCCTGCGCTCCGGCTGGCTGTGGATCGCCGTCCTCACCATCGCCACGATCGCCACGCTCATCGCCATCGGGATCTGGCGGGGTGGTCGGGGATGAGCGCCCCCAGGATGCTCGACCTGTTCTGCTGCGCCGGCGGAGCTGCGATGGGCTACCGCCGCGCAGGCTTCGACGTCGTCGGGGTCGACATCGACCCGCAGCCGCGCTATCCATTCGAGTTCCATCAGGGCGACGCGCTCAAGTTCCTCCTTGAACACCACGGCGAGTTCGACGCATTCCACGCCTCTCCGCCCTGTCAGGCCTACACGCTGGCTCAGCGCATCCAGGGCAACGACCACCCTGACTTCATCGCCGCAACTCGTTCGGCGTTCGAGCTCATCGGCAAGCCCTGGGTCATCGAGAACGTGCCCGGATCGCCGCTGAACCACCCGGTCACCTACTGCGGCGCATCGTTCCCCGGCCTGCGGGTGTACCGGCACCGACTGTTCGAGTCCAGCATCCCACTGACGCCGCCGACGCACGCGGAACACAGCGCCCCCCTCACGAAGATGGGCCGCCGACTGCAGGGCGGACACTTCATGCACGTCGTCGGGAACTTCACCGGTGCACAGGACGCGCGCGACGCGATGGGCATCCAATGGATGACCCGCGACGAGCTCCGTGAGGCCATCCCGCCCGCCTACACCGAACACATCGGCCGCCAGCTCATCGCGCACGTCGAGGCGGTGGCGGCATGACCGACATCCGACACCTCACCTTCCCGACCGCGGCCGGCGCTTCGCCCGAGGTCCCGATCGACTGGCGCCAGGAAGGCGCATGCCGCGGCGAGGACCCGTCCCTGTTCTTCGCCCCGGACGGCCCCGAGCACCCCGCCGAGCGCGCAGCCCGGATCCGGATCGCCCGGAGCATCTGCGCCGAGTGCCCGGTCGCCGCCCTGTGTGACCAGTACGCGACCGCCACCCGGCAGCGCTACGGCATCTGGGCCGGCCGCGACGAGGACGACCGGCTGCGCGAGATCCGCCGGCAGCGTCGATGGGTGCGTCATGGAGGTGAGTCGCGACTCCGACCCGCCAGCAGCGCATCCGCGACCTGCGCCGGGGGCGCGCCCGCCTAACCCGCGAGCTCGTCGCCCTCGACCCGACCCTCGCCGCCGAGCTGACCCGCGACGACCGCGACGCCGTCGAGGGCGTCGGTGAGCGGATCGCCCTCATCGCCCGCCGCATGGTCCATGCCGGGTCGACGCACGCGGAGGTGGCCGAAGCGCTCGACCTCCCCACCTCAGCCATCACCCCACTCATCGCGCCCCGCAGGAGAGCAGCATGACCACGATCACCGTCACCGGGAACCTCGGCGCCGACGCCGAGCTCAGGTACACGCCATCCGGCAGCCCGGTCCTGAACACCAGGCTCGGCACCACCAAGCGCAAGCGCCAGGGCAACGAGTGGATCGACGACGGCCCCACCGATTGGTACCAGCTCGCCATCTGGGGATCCATGGCCGAGGCGCTGGCCGAGGCGGGCGTGCTCAAGCGCGGCGTCCGGGTCACCGTCACCGGGGAGCTCACCCACCGGCCCTACGACACCCCATCCGGCGGCCGCACCAGCAACGACGTGCGCGTGCACACCATCGGGTGGCACGACCGACGCCAGCAGCAGACCGCGACGCAGGGCGAGGACCCGTGGGCCACCGCGCAGGAGCCGCCAGCGGAGGTGTCGGCGTGACCCGCAATCGAGCATCCGCCAGGTCGGCCGGGACCCGCTTCGAGCGGTCCATCGCCGACTACCTGGCCCACGTCTTCAACGACGACCGCATCGATCGGCGCGTGAAGACCGGGGCCAAGGACCGGGGCGACATCACCGGCGTGCGGCACCGCGGCCGTCGGATCGTGCTGGAGCTCAAGGACGTCTCCCGACTCGACCTGTCCGGATGGGTCAAGGAAGCCCACATCGAGGCCGGCAACGACGACGCGCTCGTGGGACTCGTGATCCACAAGCGTCGCGGCACCCAGAACCCGGCCGAGCAGTACGTCACCTGCACCCTCGGGGACCTGGTCGCGCTCCTGACCGGGGAGCGGCCATGACCCGCGACCAGCAGGCCGTGCAGGCCATCGCCCGCGCCATCTCCGAGGGCGTTCTCGTGCGCTGCAGCGAGTGCGGGCAGATGGAGACCGCCACCCTCGACGGCCGGCGGCGACACGAGCAGCTCTACGACCACCGGCTGTCCGGCTACGACAAGAAGGAGGTGCGGTGATGCCGAAGCGCATCCAGATGTCCCGTCAGCGCCCCTGGCGAGCCGACAACCCGGACGCGGTGATCGTCGCCCGGCCATCGCGGTGGGGCAACCCGTTCAAGGTCGGCGAGGAGTACGTCTGCACCGATGACGGCACCGGGATCGGCATCCTCGACATCCCGCACCGCGCGGCAGCGGTAGGTGCGTTCCGCGGCTGGCTCGCCGGCGAGTTCTCCGTCCGTGAGTTCGCCGCAGCACGGGCTTGGATGCTCGCCCAGGTTCAGCTCTTGCACGGCCTCGACCTCGCCTGCTGGTGCCCGCTGGGGCTCAGCGAGGACGGCTACTACCAGTGCCACGCGGACGTGCTCCTGGAGCTGGCGAACCCACCAGAGGAGGACGTCTGATGGCCCGCGATTCGGGCCCTCGCATCCCCGGCGAGTTCGTCCCGCTCGACGTCAACTTCGCGCACGACCGCGCCTTGAGGGCGAGTGGACCGGCGGCCGAGCTGCTGTTCATCCGAGGTCTGGCGTACGTCAAGCGCATGCGCAGCTCCGGTCTAGTGCCGGACTACGACCTGCCCGTCGTCGCCGTGGGCATCCCCAACCCGGCCAAGCACGCCTCGACCCTCGTCCGCAAGGGCCTGTGGGAGCAGGTCGACGGCGGGTGGCTGATCCGGTCCTGGTCGAAGTGGAACCCCAGATCAGAGGCCCAGGGCGCCCGGCAGCAGTCCCGCGGCGGGTCGCTGGGCAACCACAACCGGTGGCACACGAACGGCCGACGCTCGGACGACTGCGAGTTCTGCCCACCGATCGCTACCGAGTCGGTCACCGATCGGTCTACCGATCGGTCCCACCGATCGCTTCGCATCGCAGAGGTAGAGGAAGAGGTAGAGAAGAGAGAGCGATCCAACAGCATGCATTCATCGTCACCTTCCGTAGGGCGCGACGAGCCTGTGGATAACTCGGGCGAGGCGGCCTCCGAGCACACCGGTCAGGTCGGGCGATGATGCAGACGATCACCAGCACCCAGGCCCAGCACCTCGCACAGCTCGTCGCTTCGCTCCGACCCAGCTGGGACATCCCCGGCATCCGTGCCGCCATCTACGCCGCGAAGGACCGCGCCCCCGCCGACGACCTCGCCCTGGCCCTGATCCGCCTCACGCGCCGCGACGACCTGCGCACCCCCGCGATCCTCGCCGAGGACGGCCCGCACTGGCTCGCACCCGACCTGCAGCAGGTCCGCGACTCCCGCCGGCCCAAGTGCGAGCTCCACCTTGTCGACACCCGGGTCAGCGACGGCCTGTGCCCCATGTGCCTCGCCGATCGCAAGGGCGGGGACGGGTACGAGGGGCAGGGGTGGCAGCGCGACGACCCCGACCGCATCGAGACCAATGCCCGCGGCGCACGACGTGCACGCGCCGCCATCCGACACCAGGAGGAGAAGTGACCCTGCGTCTTGTCCCCGAACCGGACCCCGAGTCTCCGCTGGCTCTCGACCGGGCCAACGCCGAGTTCATGGAGCACTGGCAGGCGGCCCGAGTCGCCTACTCGGCGCTTCTGACGCAGGCCGGCAGCCTCGCACACCCGCTTCTGCTGGCAGACGGCCCGATCAGGCGAGCCCGCATTCATGCCGCGCAGTATCCAGCCGAGAAGACCGCCGCACATGCGCGCGACATCGCCGCACACCTCTCGATGTGCGATGACATCTGGCGCCGGGCGAGCGAAGCGGCCGATCGGACCACCCCGTGATCACCCCACCCTGCCCCCGCTGCGGCTGGACCCACGGACTCGGCACCAGCACCACCGTCGCCGGCCCCCGGTTCGCACTCGGACCACCCGCCTACCGCGCCCGCTACCCCGGCGCCCCATCCCGACCCACACGACAGGCCGCCATGCAGGACATGTGCGACCGGCACGCCCAGCACGACGATACGAAGGAGAACGACCGATGAGCACCGAGATCACCGCCGAGCACATCGCCCGGCAGATCCACGGAAGCCTGCATGAGGACTACGAGGGCTTCACTATCGACGAGACCAGCGTGCGATCCCCGATGGTCGCTCCTGGGTGCATCCAGGTCACCGGCTATGTCGGTGACGACCCCGACGTAGAGCTCAGCTTCACGCTCAAGGTCGAGGCGCTGAACGTCATCGACTACAGCTCCGACAACAACCCGGAGATGGCGTGATGACCGCCACCGACCAGCCCACGCCCCGCGTCGGCGAGACCATCACGGTGCGCCGTCCGCACGTCGTGCACGGCCCGATCGGGGTCCCGGCAGACAAGGCTGACGCGGACTACCTGCGATCGGCCGTCCGGAACATCGAGCACCGAGACGACGCTGTTCGCGGGCTGTGGGGCTCGGGCGTCACGGCGATGGTCGTGCAGCTACTCGCGGACGCCGCGGACGCCATTGAGCGCCCGGACGGCCCGCACGCGGCCCCGGTGGACGGTGACGCCGTGGAGCGGGCCGCACTGCTCTCGCGCATGGACCCGGAGTCCTGGCGGACCGAGGATGGCGACTGGCTCATCGATCCGGAGTCGGAGCAGTTCGTCCGGGACGCGGCGGCGATTCACGCCCTCGCTGCCGCCCGTGCCGGGGAGGCGGTGGACCGGGAGGCGCTGGCGCGGTCCTGTGAGCAGGGGATGCGGGACGCAATGAACGCTCACGGCCCGTACTCCGGCCCGCGGCAGGGGCAGGCCATCGCGGACCACCTCCTGGACACAGTCCTGGCCGCCCGGGGTGACGCCGCGCCGACGGTGAGCGTCGAGCAGGTGCGCACGCTGGCATCCGAGAGCGGTCGTCCCGCCACAACGGTCCTGGACTGGCTCCGGACTGCCGGGGTTGAGGTGCAGGGATGAGTGCCGCGCGGTGGGCGTGGGCGTGCGTCACGGCCCTCCCGTTCCGGCGGTGCCGCAACTGCGGACTCGTCATCCTGGCTGGCGCTATCGGCGGACGCGACCGCGCGGACCAGCACACGAAGGTGTGCGAGTCGTGAGCGCCGAGACGCCGACCGCGACGGAGGTGCGTGACCGGGCCGCCCGGATGCTCTGGGACTTCGACCAGGGCGAAGTCCCACGCGAGCGACGCGACGCGATGTGGGCCGACATGGGAGGTTCGGAGCGCGACGATGAGCGCGTGGCCTACGAACTCCGGGCCGACATGCTTGCTGCGGCCGGGCTGCTGGTGACGTCCGAGCCGACCGTCGTTCGCATGCACTACGGCGACTCCGAAGCCCACGCCGCATGGTTCAACGAGGGGTTCGAGACCGCGGTGACGCAAGGCCTCGCGGACGACCCGGCTCTCGCTGCCGACTGGCTGGCCGAGCGCGAAGCACAGGTGGCGGCGAGGGCGCTGCGGGAGGCGGCGGACGCGATCGACGCGGGAGACCAGTTCGCGTGCGACTACTTCTCCGACATCGTTCGTGCCCGCGCCAACCGCATCGCCGCCGGGGGTGAGTCGTGAGCGAGTTCAACGGAGACCCCTGGGCAAGGGCCATCGACGCCGCTCGGCGGATCGAGAACATCCAGGCCTACTTCGGCCAGTGGTCGCGCCTCATGGTCCGCAACGAGCGACTGCGTCAGGCCGAAGAGTGCCAACTCTGGCGAGCAGCAGACCGCGCGCTCAGGCAGGTCTACGGAGACCCGCGGTGACCCTCACCCTGCCCGCGACTCCCGGGTGGTGGCTGGCCCTGCACGCCGCCACCCGGGACCTCGGGGTGCCGATGGACTGGGAAAGGCGCCGGGACGTCGTGACTGTGCAACTCGGGGACGTGGACGAGCTCGCGGTGCGGATCGCGGTCGAGACGCGCGGGATCACCCGGTACGAGGTGCGTGGTGGTTAGGTCATTTGGGGGCGGAACTGTAGAATCTGGACAACTCCGCGAGGGTGGTACGGCGACGTACTAGTCCCGCAACTTGTGCCCCGCCACACGAGTTCGAGGGATTGAACAACATGACTGACCGCGCGCCCATCCTCACCGTCACGATCCGCGACTGCGAAGTCCAGACCTTCCGCGCCGGCGGCAAGGGTGGACAGCACCAGAACAAGACCGACTCCGGCGTACGGGTGATCCACCACCCTTCCGGCGCCCGCGGCGAATCCCGCGAGGAGAGGTCCCAGCGCCAGAACAAGCGCGCCGCCTTCGAGCGCATGGCCCACTCCCCCGCGTTCCGCTACTGGGTCGCTGTGCAGACCGGCCGCCGCAAGTCCGATGAGCAGCTCCTGGCCGAAATCGAGGCCGAGTTGAACGACCCCGCCGTGACGCGCACCGAAGTGCGTGGACCGAGCGGGTGGGAGGTCGTCGCGTGATCGACAACGTCACCGCCCTCAACGCGCGCGACGACCTGCTCTGGATCGTCGCGCACTGGGATGACCTCCGGGCCCGCCTGCGACCAGGGGGCGGCAACGCGCTCACCGGCATGCCGAGCGGATCTGACGACGGCCACGCGCCCATCGACGTCGGGATCTCCGACCTGCTGATGTCCATCGAGGACAACGTGGCCCGGTTCTACGCGCACATCCTCATGGACGAGACCGACTGGGAGCCCACCACCTCCGCGATGCCCGGGCTGCTCAAGGAGGTGGCCCAGCGGTACGGGCACTTCACCGCGGACGAGGACCCGATGATGGCGCTCGGGTTCTGCGACGACGCGCACGAGTGGCGATGGAAGGCGGAGAAGGCGCTGGAGAAGCCCGCGCCGGCCACCTACGTCGGCCCGTGCCAGGGCGACAACTGCGGCGGGGAGCTCTACCTCCGGGAGGGCCGGACCGAGGGACGATGCCCCGAGTGCGGGCGCGAGTACACCCACGTCGAGCAGCGAGAGTTCCTTGATCGGGAGATGTCCGCTCGGCTGATGACGCTGGCCGAGTTGCCGCGGGCGCTGAACGTGCTCGGGGTGAAGGTGCCAGCGGGTACGGTGCGGAGGTGGGCTAGCGGGGAGCACCCGAAGTTGCGACCCGCCGTCCCGGGCGAGGAGCTGTACCGGCTGGCCGAAGCGAAGGCGCTGGCGGAAGCGGGCAAGCGAAGGAGGGTGGCGGCGTGAGCGACCTAACCGAGTTCCTGCTGGCGCGGATCGCGGAGGACGAGTACGAGGCCCACCAAGCACTCGGACTTCTCGGCATCGAGTCAGAGTGGCACACCGTGGGCGCTCTCCGCGGTCGAGGGCTGACCCGAGCCGACGCCGAACACGTGCACCGGTGGTCGTCGAGACGCGTCCTGGCCGAGTGCGGGGCGAAGCGGCGGATCGTTGCGACGATCACGGAGCACGAGCGGATTGGGTACGACTACGCCGGGCCGATTCTCGAACTGCTCGCCCTGCCCTACGCCGACCACCCGGACTACCGGGAGGAGTGGCGGGCGTGACCGGCTGCGATTGGTGTGACGAGATCGGCCCGGATGAGACCCCGTGGCTTGCTCAGCGGCACGAGGCGCATCGAGCGTTCCATGACTTCGGGCGTGCGATCGTCGATGCACTCACCCCGGTGGTTCGATGGCTGGACCGCAAGCTCACGAGAGGAGCGGCTTGACAGGTCGCCGAATGAGCAGGACTATGTGATTGAGTGGACTACGTCCATGAGATGAGGCCCGGCACTCCACAGAGACCGGGCCTTCGTCGTACCCGGGGTCGAGTGGCACTCCCCCGGCATGAACACCCCACCCGCTCACCTGGACCCTCGGCACACGGCGGATGGATGCGGGGCGAGCCGAGAGCGGAGTGGGGGCAAGCGCGGCACACCCGCCGCACGCGCCCGACACCTGACCTCGGAGGCTGCACATGGCCGGCCGCAGGTGCCCAGGGCGGGACGAGGTGGACGGGCGCACCCGAGCGTGCCCCGTGATCCTGACCCGGGGCGAGCGCTACTGCGGCCGGCACGCGCGCTCCTACGAGCGGCGTCGGGGCAGCAGGCAGGCGCGAGGGTACGACGCCACCCACGACCGGGCACGTGCCGGATGGCAGGCGCGGATGGACTCGGGCGAGCGCGTCTACTGCGCGACCTGCGGAGTGCTGCTCAACGGCAGCCCTTGGGACCTCGGGCACACCGACGACCGACGCAGCTACCGCGGACCGCAGTGCCTGCCGTGCAACCGCAGCGACGGCGGACGACGCGGACGAGCGACGCAGTCTTGACTCTGACTTTGCATTCGCGCGGCGCACGGCTGACCTAGACCCCAGGGGGTGACCCCCAGGCGGCACCCGAGCGGACCGCCGGGGAGGGCGCTCTGATGTGCGGAGGGTTCAGACCTTCCGGGACCTCCCACGCCCATGACCCTCGCTTGACCCTTCTCCGGCTCGCGCAAGGCGGCGGAGTTCGATGCCGCGCAAGGCGGCGACGGATGGTGATCGATCATGACTCGTGGAGGCGCTCGCAACCGGTCCGGCCCGCAGGCCGACCCGAAGTCCGGCCGCTCGGACCGTCGCGGATTCTCCCTCACGGCGCTGCCGAACGAGGGCTACCGCGGCGAGGCGCCGGACTTCCCGCTGCCGCCAGCCGTGGTGATCTTCGAGTACTTCGAGGACAAGCAGAAGGTTCGCGAGGTCGACCAGGGCGCCTCGGAGTCGCGTCGGGAGCGCGAGGCGGAGCTGTGGGAGTGGGCGTGGCGCACGCCGCAGGCGGCGGCGTGGGCGCGCGAGTCGTGGCGCTGGCAGACGGTCGCGATGTGGGTGCGGACCTCGGCGATCTGCGAGTCGCCGGAGGCGACGGCGGCCGACAAGAACGCGCTCCACCGGTTCGCCGACCAGATCGGGATGACGCCCGCCGGCCTCAAGGAGAACGGCTGGGCGATCGCTGCGGCCGAGATCGAGCCCCAGGAGTCGGCGCCGGCGGCGGAGCAGCCCAAGAAGTCGTCGCGGTCGAAGCTCAAGGTCGTGAACGGTGGGTCCTGACGACTGGGTCGTCGACTTCCCCACCCTCGGGTTCCTCTGCGCGGACTGGGTCGAGGCTCACTGCATCGTCCCGGACGGGTTCTCCCTCGGTCAGCCGTTCGTGATGGACGGGTGGCAGCTCTGGTGCGTGGTGAACCACTACCGGGTGCGCCGAGGGGTCTCCTTCGATCCGGAGCGACCGTTGCAGGCGACAGCGTTCCACTTCCGCCGTTCGCAGGTCGTGGGTCCGCAGAAGACGGGCAAGGGCCCGTGGTCGGCGGCGGTCACGACGTTCGAGGCCGTGGGCCCATGCCTGTTCGCGGGCTGGGCTGCGGGTGGTGAGGTCTTCCGCTGCGAAGATGACGACTGCGGCTGCGGGTTCGAGTACGTCTACGAGCCGGGCGAGCCGATGGGGATGCGTCGGCCCACGTCGCTGATCCAGCTTCTTGCGACGTCCGAGGACCAGGTCGACAACGTCTACCGGCCGCTGCAAGGCATGATCCGGCGCGGTCCTCTGGCCGAGCGAATGCTCGTGCGCGAGGGCTTCATCCGGCTGCCCGAGGACGGGCGCATCGATCCTGTCACCGCGGCAGCGAACTCCAAGCTCGGAAACCCGATCAACTTCGCGGTGATGGACGAGTCGGGGCTGTACACAGCGCGGAACAAGCTGCTCAAGGTGTCCCAGACGATGCGGCGCGGCCTGGCCGGCATGGGTGGTCGGTCGATCGAGACCACGAACCCGTGGGACCCGATGGAGGCCTCGCAGGCGCAGCAGACGTTCGAGTCGCGTCAGTCCGACATCTTCCGTTTCTACCGCAAGCCGCCGGCGGACCTGTCGTACAAGAACAAGCGCGACCGGCACAAGATCCACCAGTACGTCTACGAGGGCTCGCCGTGGGTGGACTTGGCGGCGATCGAGGCAGAGGCTGCGGAACTGCTGGAGACGGACCCCACGCAGGCTGAGCGATTCTTCGGGAACCGGCTCGTACAGGGCCTCGGGTCGTACATGCCGGAGAAGCTCTGGGAGGGCTCGAAGGACCCCGACCGGGTCGTGCAACCCGGGGAGCGCATCGCGCTCGGCTTCGACGGCTCGCGGTCGGGTGACTGGACGACGCTGCGCGCCGAGACGCATGACGGGTTCCGGTTCACCCCGACCTACGGGCCCGACTCTCGCCCGACGTTCTGGAACCCGGACGAGTGGGGCGGACGGATCCCTCGCGGTGAAGTGAACGCGGCCGTCGAGGAGATGTTCGCCCGCTACGAAGTCGCCCGGTTCTACGTGGACCCCAGGCACTGGGAGACACAAGCCGACCAGTGGGCCACAGAGCACGGCGAGGACGTCGTGGTGCTCTGGCCGACGAACTCGATCCCCCGCATGTTCGACGCCCTGGTGCGCTTCCTCGAAGACACCGCCGAGGGCCTGACGACTCACGACGACGACCCGACCGTCAAGGTGCACGCGCTGGCCGCCAGGAAGGTCGCCAAGCCGGGCGACAAGTACATCCTCGACAAGCCCGCCGAGACCCAGAAGATCGACCTCCTCATGGCCGACGTGCTCGCGCACGAGGCTGCCGCTGATCAGCGGGCCGAGGGGTGGCAGAAGCAGGACACCAGAGTGATCGTCTTTCGATAGGAGGCCACCGTGGCGCGTGCGCTGACCTCCGATGAGCTCCCGATCTTCGACTCGCTCAAGCAGGAGCTCGGGCTGGGTCAGGCGCCCTTCGACCGGGCGGACGCCTACTACGACGGGCTGCAGCGCCTGGAGCAGCTCGGGCTCGCGATCCCGCCGGAGCTGGCTCGATTCACGGTGATCGTGAACTGGCCGCGGGTGGTCGTGGACTCGATCGCCGACCGCCTCGACGTCAAGGGCTTCCGGCTCGCCGGCACCGACGTCGGGGACGCGGAGCTGTGGCGTCTGTGGCAGGCGAACGGGATGGACGAGTCCGACCTGATGGGACGGCTCGACTACCTGATCTACGGGCGCACCTACAAGTGCATCGGCGCGAACGAGGCCGACCCCAAGACCCCCCTGATGACCGTGGAGTCGCCACGGCAGATGATCACCCGCCGCGACGCGCGCACCGGGCGGGTCACCGAGGCGCTGCGCCTGTACGACGTGGAGAACGGCGTGGCTCGCAAGGCCACCTGGTACCGCCTGAACGAGACCCTGTGGATCGACCTCGACGGGACCGCTGAGGTGACCGACACCGACGGGCACGGCATGGACTGCGTTCCGGTCGTGCCCACGTTCCGGCGCCGGCGGACCACGATTCCGGCCGGCCGGACACTGCAGGGGACCTCCGCGATGGAGGACGTCATCCCGATCGCAGACGCTGCGGCGCGGAACATCTCGAACGCCCAGCTCGGCCAGGAGACCCACGCCGTCCCGCAGCGCGCCGTGCTCGGGGCCAGCAAGGGCGACTTTGTCGACCAGCAGGGCAAGCAGCTCACGGTCTGGGAGACGTACTTCGGCGCGGTCTGGGCGTTGCAGAACAAGGACGCCAAGATCGACCAGTTCGACGCCTCGGACATGAAGAACTTCGAGACGATGATGGACCTGTACGCCCGGCTCGCATCCGGCGTCTCGGGCCTCCCGCCGAACTACTTCGGCCTGGCTGCCGACGATGCCGCCTCCGCCGACGCGATCCGCTCCCGGGAATCGCGGCTGGTGAAGATCGCCGAGCGGGACCAGGTCGCACTCGGGAACTCCGACGAGGAGGCCCTCCGGATCGCCATGCGCGTCCGCGACGGGTCCTGGTCGGAAGATCTGGTCGGCATGGAGACGCTCTGGTACGACGCCGGGACGCCCACCACGGCAGCCCGAGCGGACGCCACCGTGAAGCTGTTCACCGCGACCGATGGTGCCGGCCGTTCGCTGCTCCCCCGCGAGATGGCAATGGAGGAGCTCGGCTGGTCCCCGGCGAAGATCACGCGGGCCCTCGAACTCCTGGAGCGCGAGGAGCGCGATCCGTACCTCGCCGCGATGACCGAGAAGGACCGGGCTGTTGGCGCTGCAGGCGCTTCCGCAGGCGGCGCGTGACTACTCGGTCACGCAGCGCCGGGAAGCGCAGGCCGCGGTAGCGGCAGTGCTACGGCTGTGGCGGCGGATGGGCATCGACTTCGATCAGTCCTACGACCGCATCGCACCCTCGCTGCTGACCGTCGTTCGCACGGCTCAGGGTCGCATCGCGACGGGCGCACTCGTGTACGTGCCGGATGTCCTGGAGGAGACCGGGCAGGTCCGGGCGATCCAGTCCGCAGCCGCCATCGTCCCCGAGTCGCTGGTGGGCGTGGCCGGCGACGGGCGACCAGTCGACACGCTGCTGTACGGCGCCGTGACGCACGCCAAGGAGCGCGTGTCTGCTGGCGCTACCGCGACACAGGCGCTCCGATCGGCGTCCTTGTGGATGTCGATGACCGTCGGGACGCTGCTCTCCGACACCGGGCGACAGTCCGAGTCGCTGGCGATCGGTACCCGCCCGGTAGGCGGGTACGTGCGGATGCTGAACCCGCCGTCGTGCGCACGCTGCGTGGTCTTGGCCGGCAAGTGGTACCGCAAGAACGCAGGCTTCCAGCGCCACCCCGGCTGCGACTGCCGGCATATCCCGGCATCGGAGTCGATCGGCGACGATCTGACCGTCAACTCCGCGGAGTACTTCGACCAGCTGAGCAGCGCCGACCAGGACCGGGTCTTCACCAAGGCAGGCGCTGAGGCGATCCGCAACGGCGCCGACCTGAACAAGGTCGTCAACGCGCGTCGCGGCATGTACACGGCGCAGGCACCCTCCGGCCGGCAGCGGCTCTACACGCGCGAGGGAGGCCGATCCGCCGCCCGAGCGCTGCGCTCATCGCGCGGGCGACGAGACGTCCCTGTGCGGCTGATGCCAGAGACCATCTCGCAGCTCGCCACGGACCGCGACGACTACCTGCGGCTGCTACGAGCCAACGGCTACATCCTCTGACCCCCGGGCCCGCAAGGGGCGCCGGTCGACCTCTCGCAAGGAGAGACCGATGAGCACCGACACCAGCACCGACATCGTCGCCGCGCTCGACGCGACCGACCCGAACCTGCAGGACGCGACCGCCGACGAGCGGGTGCAGACCGACACCGAGGTCGACGCCGACGAGTCGGTGGAGGGCGAGGAGGAGCTCGGCGACAAGGGCAAGCAGGCCCTGGACCGCATGAAGGCGAAGCTCCAGGCCGAACGTGCAGCCCGGCGCGCCGCCGAGGCGAAGCTGAACGAGTCGAGCGCCGCCGACGACCCCGACCGGATCCAACGCGAGGCCAACGCCCGCGCCGTGGCGAAGGCGAACGACCGGATCCTGCGCGCGGAGGTCCGCGCCGCGGCGACCGGGAAGCTGTCCGATCCCTCGGACGCACTGACCTTCATCGACATGACGCAGTTCGACGTCGATGACGACGGCGAGGTGGACCAGGAGGAGATCGCCCAGGCGATCACCGACCTGATCGCCAAGAAGCCGTACCTGGCCGCGCAAGGCGGTCCCAAGTCCCTCAAGCCCGACCCCTCGCAAGGAGAAGGCGGGCGGGGCACCGCCACTACCGCCGACCGCTTCGCACAGGCGATCGACGGACTCATCTGACCGCCCACTAGGGCACGAAAGGGGATCCTGATGGCCGGGATCGACGTCAACCGCACTACCGCCGGGGTCCGCCTGGACCCCGAGACCTCCGCAGAGATCTGGTCGAAGGCCGAGTACGCCTCGGCCGCGATGCAGCTCGCGACCCCCATCCCGCTGCCGGGATCCGGGGTCACCGTGGACATCATCACGGGCGAGCCCGAGGCCGAGTGGGTCGCCGAGACCGACGAGAAGCCGGTCTCCCGCCCGACGCTCGGCAGCAAGCTGATGACCCCGTACACCCTCGCGGTCATCGTGCCGTTCTCCAACCAGTTCCGCCGCGACAAGCGGCGCCTGTACACCGAGCTCGTGCGCAAGCTGCCCCAGGCGCTGGCGAAGAAGTTCGACCAGACCGTGTTCGGTGACGTCGCGGCCCCGGGTGCGAACTTCGACAAGCTGTCCGGTGCCACCGCGGTGGGGATCGCCGGCAACACCTACAAGGGCCTCGTGGCCGCCGACCAGGCGATCGCCACCGGCGGCGGCACCCTGAACGGCTGGGCGATCAGCCCGCAGGGTCGTGGCCTGCTCCTGGGTTCGGTGGATGGCTTCGGCCGGCCGCTGTTCATCCCGAACCCGAATGACACCGCCCAGGTCGCATCCCTCCTCGGTGCCCCGGTGTTCCAGAGCCCGGGCGTGTACCTGGCGGGCAGCCCGAACCAGCTCGGGTTCGCCGGCGACTGGTCCTCGGCCGCGTGGGGTTCGGTCGAGGGCGTGTCGGTCAGCATCTCCGACCAGGCCTCCCTCGTGGACGGCACCGTCGAGATCGCCGAGGGTGTCACGATCCCGAACGTGATCAACCTCTGGCAGCGGAACATGTTCGCGGTGCGCGCCGAGGTCGAGATCGGCTTCCGCGTCCGCGACATCGCCCACTTCGCCAAGCTCACCTCGGCCACGCAGTCCTGATGGCCGAGCTGAGCAGCCCTTACGACGGGGCAGTGATCACCGTGCCCGACGACCTGGTCGACCGCTACACCGCGGCCGGCTGGGTCTCCGGCAAGAAGCCCGCCGAGACGCCGCAGGACGGCGCCCCGAAGGGCAACGCATCGCGCGAGGCGTGGGCCGAGTACGCCGACTCCCTCGGAGTCGAGTACCCCGCCGAGGCGAAGCAGAAGGAGATCCGGGCGGCCGTCGAGGCGGCCCAGAAGCCCGCCGAGACGCCGCAGGACGGCGCCGACACGGGCGAGACCGGGTCCAACAACGAGTGACGGGGGTGGGGCGGCCATGACGTACGCAGTCCTGACGGATGTCGCCACGCGGCTGGGCCGCCCCATCACCGACACCAACGAGGTCGCCCAGGTGAACGCCTGGCTCTCCGACATCGAGGCCCTGATCCTCAGCCGGATCCCCGACCTCGCCGCGCAGATCGCGGACGGCCACCCGACCGAGGCCGTCGTGAAGATGGTCGAGGCCAACGCGGTCATCCGGAAGATCAAGAACCCGGACGGCAAGCAGAACGAGCGCATCGACGACTACTCCTTCGGCCTGAACACCGACGCCGCCCGCGGCGACCTGTTCCTGACCGACGAGGAGTGGGCGCTGCTGGAGCCTGGCTCCGGCGAGGGCGCCTTCACCATCCGGCCGTACGCCGCGGACCCCCGGCGAGGTCAGTGGGTTCACCCTGACGTGTGGGTACCGGCGCCGTGACCGCCGCGTCCGCCGTCCGGTCCGGCCGAGAGGCCGCACGCCGCCAGATGATCGACCTGTGCCAGGTGTCCCGCGAGGACCCGGACGCGCCCGTCGACGAACTCACCGGAGAACGCGCCCGGATGGTCGTGTACGCCGGCCCCGCCAAGTCACAGACGTATGAGGCGTACGAGCAGACCCCCGAGGCGGGCGGCCACAACTACACCGTCCAGCGGTACGCCGCGCACTTCCCGGTTGGCGCGTTCGAGCCGCGGGTGGGCGACGTGATCGAGTGGACGGCCTGCCCGCTGGACCCGGATCGGGTGGGCGCGCGGGAGCGGATCACGGCGCCGTTCAGCAAGACGCTGGCGACAGCGCAGCGGGTGTTTGTGGATCGGATGCCCAGCTAGGCGAGCCGGAACTGCCGCTCGCGCGCCGGAACCTGATGCGACTCGCACTCCCGGTTCGTGCAACGCCAGTACCGCGGGATGCGCACCCCGGCTTCGACCATCCACGTCGCGGGCTCGGCTTCGGCACCGCACTGCAGGCACGTGCGTGGCTCGACCTGTTCCTTCATCCCGTCAGCATGGCAGGAGGGCGGTGGTCGTGGTGGCGAACGAGATCGAAGGACTGCGCGAGCTGACCGCCGACCTGGCCCGGATCGCGTCGCGCGCCCTGCCGGATGTGGACGCAATCCTCAAGAAGGGCGCGGACAACATCAAGGCGGACATGGTCGCGGATGCCGCGGGTTCGGCGCACTTCGGTGCGATGGCCCCGTCGATCTCCTACGACTCGGCGTACCGGCTCGGGCAGCCTGCCTACGAGATCGGACCCGACAAGGGCCGGGGTAAGGCTGGTCGAGCTGCGTCGCTGGCGAACATCGCGTACTTCGGCGGCGCGAACGGCGGTGGCGGGACGCTCGACATCGACGCCCCGCTCAAGGCTGAGGAGCCGCGCCTGATGAAGGCACTCGACGACTTCCTCGGGGGCCTGTGATGACCGGGACCGCCCGCGACGTCGCCAGCGCGATCCAGGCGCTCATGCCAGCCTCCGTGCAGGTCGGGTCGCAGTCCGTGTCCCCGAAGACGTTCGACACCTCGACGGGAACGACAGACGCCCCGGCTGAGGTCTACTTCGTGCTCCACGTCCGGCTGCCCGCGGTGCTGGAGCGCTCCGAGGGTGCCACGCCCCACGGCCATGAGGTGCGGGTCCGCGTGACGTCCGTCGGGCGCACCCCGGGTGCCGCTCGGGACCTCGCCTCCGCAGCCGAGTCGGCGCTCGATCGGGCGCGGCCGGTCGCCGACGGCTGGCTGCTCGGCCCGCTGCTGCTGGAGAACGTACGCGGCCCCGATGAAGACCCGGATGTGACCTTCACGAACGGTGCCCGTGCCATCTACGCGGTCAGTGAGTTCGTCGTGACCGCTTCGCGCACCGCCTGACCATCCCCAACCGCTACCCCGCCGGAAGCGGGGTCTTCGTCTTGCCCGGAGGCAGCCATGTACGTGCGCGTGAAGGACAAGGACACCGGCCACGAGTTCGACGTTCCGGAGTCCTCCCGGCTCATCCGAGACGGCCACGTGACCCGGGTCAAGGACGAGCGCTTCCCGCCCGCCGAGCAGGCGCGTCCGCCGAAGCACCACCTGAACCTCGCGGGTCGGTCGACCACGCGCAGCGCGCCCAAGCCGTCCGGCAAGGGCGAGTCCACCCCGAAGGAGAACTGACATGGTCGACATCCCCTCGACCCCCGCCGACGGCAACATCAAGACCCTGCTCGTGCCGGCCATCGCCGACCCGGGCGCGCCGACCGTGGACGAGCTGACCGCGTCCGGCGTCGTGGACATCTCCTGCTACCTGACGGCCGGAGGCTTCGCGCTGACGACCGACCAGGCGACCATCGCCGACGAGCGCGAGTGCTCGACCGAGGTGTACGGGCAGCCGGGTCGCAAGACCTACTCCCTCACGCTGACCGGCATCGACAACTCGAACTCGGCCAACGCGACCACGGCCAACAAGATGGTCGACACCCTGACCGAGGGTGAGGACATGTACGTGGTCCGCCGCCGCGGCAAGAGCCACGAGACGGCCGTCGCCACCGCGGACGTCGTCACCGTGCTGCCGTTCAAGCCCGGCGTGAAGACCGAGGTCGCCTCGGAGGCCAACTCCGTCCTGCGGTCGATGTGGACCGGCTTCATCACCGGCCCGGTGCGCGTCGACGTCCCGGTCGTCGCCGGCGCCTGACCCCTTCATCCCCGCCGCCCCGGGCACCCCACGGCCCGGGGCGGCGGCACCAACCAACGTGGGGACCGTGGGGAGAAGATCGTGAACGTCACCGATCAGCGGCCGAGCTGGCTGCCCAAGTCCATCACCCGTGAGCAGTACGACGAGTTCCGCCGCCTCCGGACCGAGGCGATCAAGGCCCTGGGGATGGACCCTTTCATCGTGGTTCTCGACGGCGTTCGAACGCTGTCTGACGACGCGGTCGATGTTGAGTTCATCGTCCCGCCTGCTGATTGGGACGGCACCCGACCGGTCCCCTCGCAGATCGATGAATGGCGCGAGAACGAGCTTCGCAGGGGCCGGGTGACGCTTCGCGTCGAAGGGGGTGTGAAGTGAGCATCACCATGACGCGCCCCACTCAGCGGGTGGAGTTCTGCACGAACCTGAGCCTCAAGGCAGAGCACGAGGCGGCCGTGGCCGCTCTCGCCGAGGCGAACAAGGCCGGCCAGGCGGATCAGCGCGAGACCGGAAACACCGCGGTTCGCGCAGCCGCCGAGCGCGTCCAGGAGATCGAAAAGGTGATGCGCGAGCACACCCTGGTCTTCACCCTGGAGGCATGGCCCCGGAAGCGGTGGGCGGAGTGGGAGGCCCTGCACCCGCCGCGCGAGGGCAACGAGGGCGACAAGGCGCTCGGCGTGGACGTCTCCGGCCTGGACAAGGTGCTGGGTGGGGACGTCGCCGACGGGCACTCCTGGCCGGCGGCCATCACCGGCGTCACCACTCTCGACGGTGATGAGGTCCCGTTCGACCCGGGCAGCAACTGGCCCGAGCTCGCCGACGAGATGACCTCCGCCCAGTGGAACGACTTCGCCCTGGCGATCCTCAAGCTCAACAACGGGGTGACGGCCGCCCCTTTCTCGTCGCTCGCGTCGGTCGTGATCCGGCGCTCCGAGCAGACCTCGAAGCCGCAGAACGGCTAGGGATCTCGTACAAGCGGTTCACCGGCTGGGAGCCGCGGACCGTCTTCGACTACGACGAGAACGGCCGCCTGGTCGGCTCACACCTCGAACCGGAATGGGACGAGACCGAGCGGCAGTGGATGCTCGCGCTGGCTGAGTGGCGCGACAAGCACATCTGCCCGCTGTGCGGGTGGCCGCGCGAGGTGTGCCAGGACCCGGCCCTGTCGCTCGGCGGAGTTGAGGTTCCGCCCCCGACCCGGTGCCACATCACCACAGAGATGCGGCGCCAGCAGAAGGCGTTCTCTGACCTGCCCGGAGCCAACATGGAAGGGCTCCTCTGGTCGGCCCGTGTGTCGACATCAGGAGCCGGGAACGTCTCCAAGTGACAGATCCAGGTTCGAGAACATCTCATCCTCGGAGAACTGGATAGCGTCTCGGTTTCCGATCGCAACGCCGTAGTAGTTCTCGCCGGTCGGGACGTGTGGCACCGAGAAGCTGAACCCACACCAGGTGTCTTGTATGTCGGTCGAGCCGTCGACGATCTGCAGCCCCTCCTCGTTGAGGTGCCCCAGCGCGATCGTCGTTCCACTGGCGTCTGTGATGACGACTTGAGCGCCCTGCTTCTGGTCGTCATAGCCGCGCTCGACCGCGCAAGGGCCGTCGACCGTGTTCTGCCCCGACTGCACGTTCGCGAGCCAATCAGCCTCGACCGCGACGGTGCCTCGGACCGTGCCAGTGCGCGCCTCCGTTGGTGTGGGCGAGGGCGAACTAGCCGGGGTGTCTCCGCCGCCCTGCCCGCACGCAGTCAGCGCCAGCACTGCAGCCGCGCTCGCGAGCCCCCATGTCCATCGCTTACCCATGCGCGCATTGTGCCGCACCCGTGTGACGGCTGGAGGTGATTCCGATCGCCGATCGCAGCATCGTCGTCCGGATCGGGGCGAACGTCACCGGGTTGGTGAACGGGCTCAGGACCGCGGAGAAGGCGGCTCAGGACTGGGGTAACAAGGCGCTCGGGTACGTCGAGAAGAACGAGCAGCACATCAACGCGCTGTCGCGAGGCTTCGGGATTGCCGGCGCCGCGCTGACCGGATTCGCGCTGCTCGCGGTGAAGAAGTTCGCTGACTTCGACGCCGCGATGTCGTCGGTGCAGGCCGCGACCATGGAGTCCACGGACAACATGGCACTGCTCCGGGACGCGGCGATCGACGCCGGTGCTCGGACCGTCTACTCGGCTACCGAGGCCGCCGGTGCCATCGAGGAGCTGGCGAAGGCAGGTGTCTCCACCGCGGACATCCTGGCTGGCGGGCTCGATGGTGCCCTCGACCTCGCGGCGTCGGGCGCGATTGGCGTTGGTGAGGCCGCGGAGATCGCCGCCTCAACGATGACCCAGTTCGGTCTCAAGGGAGCGGACGTCACCCATATCGCCGATGTGCTCGCCGCCGCGGCTGGCAAGGCTCAGGGTGGCGTGTCCGACATGGGCAACGCGATGAAGTACGTCGGTGTGCCCGCTGCGCAGCTCGGCGTGAGCCTAGAGCAGACTGCCGGTGCGATCGCCCTGTTCGCGTCGAACGGCATCATCGGCGAGCAGGCTGGCACCTCGCTGCGCTCGATGATCGCGTCGCTGACGTCGCCCTCGCAGGTCGCTCGAAAGCAGATGGACGAGCTCGGGATCACCGTCTTCGATGCCCAGGGCAAGTTCATCGGTCTCGACGGTGTGGCCGGCCAGCTTCACGACCGGCTCGGTGAGCTGACCGACGCCGAGCGCGCGAATGCCCTGGGTCGCATCTTCGGTAACGAGGCGCTGCAGGCAGCCAACGTCCTGACCAAGGAGGGCGCTGCAGGCGTTCAGGAGTGGACGCGGCAGGTCAACGATCAGGGCTACGCGGCGGAGCAGGCCGCCACGCGAATGGACAACCTCAAGGGCGACATCGAGGGCTTGTCTGGGTCGTTTGAGACTCTGCTGATCGGGCTGGGCGAGGGCGCCAATGGGCCGCTGCGGTCGCTTGTTCAGGGCCTCGATGCTGTGGTGGACAGCTTCAACGGTATGTCAGACGGCGCGAAGAACGCCACGATGGCGGTCATCGGTGGCGGCGGGCTCGCCACGCTCGGGGTGGCCGGCCTAGGCAAGCTCGTTGTTGGCATCGCTGAGGCGAAGGCCGCGATGGACGCTCTCAAGATCTCCGGCAGCACCGCGACGACCGCCCTCGGCGCCATCGGGGCCGTGCTGTACGTGGGCACGTCTCTGCTCTCCAACTGGGCCAATGCCGCCCAGCGCGCGAAGTCGGACACTGGCGACTTCGCCTCGACGCTGGATGAGGCGACCGGTGCGATCACCGACAGCACCGAGGCGATGGTGGCGCAGAAGGTCGGGTCCTCGGAGGCTGCCCGGATCTACAAAAACCTCGGCGGCAACGTCCAAGACCTCACCGGCTACGTCCTGGGTCAGGCGGACGCGATCGAGCGCGTCAACACACTCCTGGAGGAGCAGCCGAAGGAGTCGTTCTTCGGTTTCGAGTCGGACAGCTCCGGGGTCGCCCAGATCAAGACGGATCTCGAGTCGATCAACGGGTCGCTCGACGAGTCCCAGAAGCAGTGGGCGCTCCAGCGCGATGCGGCCGGCGGAGCTGCATCGGCGACCGGGGAGGCCACCTCTGCCCTCCAGCAGTACACGGACGGGCTTGCGAACGGCACATCCACCGTCGAGGACTACGCATCCGCGATCTCTGAGGTCGTCGAAGGTATGACCGCGGCAACGAACATCGCCCTGGCCGCCCGCGATGCTCAGCGAGGGTTTGAGGACGCGATCGACAGCGCCGCGGAGGCGCTCAAGGAGAACGGGCAGACCCTCGACATCACGACAGAGGCGGGGCGAGAGAACCAGGCCGCGCTCGACGGCATCGCATCCTCAGGGACGAAGCTCATCGACTCGCTCAAGGAGCAGGGGGCAGAGCAGTCGACGCTCCAGGCCACGATGCAGGCGACCCGGGACCGCTTCATCGAGGCGGCCGGCGCCTTCGGGATGTCGGCTGACGAAGCGAGCGCGTTGGCCGACGAGCTGGGCCTGATTCCCGAGAACGTGGTTGCCAATGTCCAGGTTAGGACGGCCCAGGCGGACGCCGACCTGGCGAACTTCCGCGCGCGACAGCAGTCGAACATCCTCGTGATCCAAGCCCGGGTGAACGCCGACCCGAACTATTCGCCGGCCACCACGGGCGGCGTCCAGGTACGGCGCG
Organism: Cellulomonas denverensis; assembly: GCF_012396125.1. Lineage (GTDB taxonomy): Bacteria > Actinomycetota > Actinomycetes > Actinomycetales > Cellulomonadaceae > Cellulomonas > Cellulomonas denverensis. The sequence goes on from NZ_JAAXOX010000002.1 coordinate 433,663, forward strand.
CCCGCGGCGGCATCCTCCCGGGCGCACCCTCGTCGACGGACAACATGCTCATCCACGCCGCGTCGGGTGAGTTCGTGGTGAACGCGATGGCGACCGCTCGGAACCGGGGCCTGCTGGAGGCGATCAACAGCGGCGCCTCCGTGCAGCAGCTCGCGTCAGGTGGCGAGGTCGGGCGGCAGTATGTCGCGCCAGCGGTGTACCACCAGCCCAGCGGCCCGACATCACGCGTTGTCCGGCAAGGGGACATCTTCCCGAACGCCACCATTGTGGCCGCAGACCCTCAGGAAGCGCGCAAGGAACTGAGTTCCGGGCTTAGGCTGGAGATGGCAGGGAGGCCACTGTGACCTTGTCCTGCACTTCGGTCGAATGGCGGGGGTTGACCCTCTCATCCGACATCGCTTCGCCATTCGGAATCAGGACTCTTGAGGGCTGGGACGAACTGCCGGATGTGCGTTCTGATGCGCCTGTTCGCCCCGCAGCTCACGGCCGATTCGACACGCCGGTGTGGTCAGACGAACGGGTGGTGACGCTCTCTGGGCAGATCGTGTCCCAGAGTCGCGACCAATTGCTCCAGGAACTGGCGGCCGTGATGACATGGGGGTCGCGTGGCGGCAGCAGTGAGGAGCTGACGATCACGCGCGCGGGGCGGACTCTCTCCTCTCGCGCGCGGCTCACAGCCTTCAAGACGCCGACCGGCGTCGGATGGGCTGTCGGCGAGGTGCCCTTCGTCATCGAGTGGCGTTGCCGCGACCCTCTGCGTTACGGCTCCCCGGAGTCGGCGCGGGCGACGTTCCCGACCAGGGTCGGAGGCTTGCGCTTCCCGCTGTACTCCAATGGCGCCGGCGGGGACGTGGGAGCCCTGGACTACGGGGAGCGGTCCACGACAGGTCGTTTGGCCTTGGCGAACCCGGGCACTGCTGATGTTTGGCCGCAGTTCCAGATCGACGGCCCGGTGGCCTCGGAGGGCTTCGAGATTGCGTTGGTCGGCACCGATCGGCGGATCCGGTTCTCGGGGCCTGTGGCGGCCGGTTCGGTGCTGGTGATCGACCCGGCGACGGGCACGGCGGTGATCGACGGCAGCGCTGACCGGGGTGGCCAGCTCACCTACCGGGACTGGTTCCCGGTGCCAGCCGGAGGGTCGATCGAGGTGGCGTTCATCCCGCTGGGTGCAGCGACGGATGCAGTTCTGACGGGCACGGTTCGCCCGGGATGGTGGTGACAGGATGACGGCCTTCCGCAGCATCGGGGCGCCTCTGGAGAACGACGGGTCGGGTACCGAGCCGATCGAGGTCCGCAAGGATTTGGCCGGTCTGGTCACGGGCGCGGGTGTCCTGCCTGGGGCAGACAGCCCTCTGGTCTCTGGCACCGCCGGGTGGGCCTATCAGGTGGGCCGCTGCAACCTCGTGTCCTCGCGTGGCAGCTCGGACGGGGTGCACCTGTGGGGCAACGACGGCCCGGTGACGGTCTCGACTGCCGACGACGGCACCTCGCTGTCCGCGCCAGGGTCGGGGGTCTCGCGGGTCGACATCATCTACGGCCTGCACCCGTCGAACGGGGAGAACGCGGACACCACTAGCCAGCCCTACTTCGCGGTCCGCAAGGGCACCCCCGCGTCGTCCCCACAGCCGCCAACACTGCCGGCCGGCGCGCTGGAGTTGGCCCGCAACACGATGACGTCCTCAGCGACGTCGACGTCCTCGACGGGGAACTCGATCCAGCAGACTGCCGAGGCCGCCGAGCCGATCGAGTCCGCACCGCTGACGATCCAGTACTCCTCCGAGGCCAACGTCGACATGACCGGCGCGGCCAACGCCTGGGTCGACTGGCTGACCCTAGCCACCCTGAACGTCCCGTCCTGGGCCACCCGGGTCGACGTGGTCATCGAGGTGAACGCGATGACCTACTCCTCCCCTGACGTGTCCGCGGCATGGTTCCGCACCAAGGTCGGGGCCACGCAAGGCACGGCGATCCGCGGGCCGTACAACCCCGCGGGCGGGTATGGGTCCTGGGTGATGTCCTCGACTCACACGGTGTCCCCGGGGGCGAGCCTGCCTCTGGTCTTCCAGGCCCGTCGCAACGCGACCGGCGGCGTGATCCGGGTCGCAGGTTCCAACAACACGATCATCACGGCAAAGGTGCGGTTCTACCGGTGAGGTCGATCCTCGTCGGTGAGCTGCGCACCGGGCGCCGGATCACGCAGATCCCAGTCTCGGGCGCCTCCTGGTCGGTGCAGCACCGCGGCACCGGAGAGATCTCCGTCGACATCCCGATCCAGGCCGAGGACTTCCGCAACTTGGAGCGCGAGTGGTTCGGCGGGCTCTACCCCGGCATGCCGGGCCTGTACCCCTCGGACGAGACATTCCCCGAGGCGGCGACGCCGGTGTGGCGGCCGGGTGATGGCCTGCGCTCGGAGTTCCTGTCCGCGATCGAGCCCGCCCGGTGCTTCATGGCGATCCTCGAAGACGACATCGTTGTCGAGGCCGGTCCGATCTGGGCTTGGGACTACACGGACAGCCGCGGCATCCTCAAGGTCAAGGCGCTGGGGTTGCGCAGTCTGTTCAACCACCGGTACGTCATGGGCGTCTTGGCTTCCGGGTGGGCGTCCTGGTCGGTCACCTACTCCGGTCTCTCGCTCGGCACGATCGCCAAGCGACTGGTCGCGCTGGCGATGTCCCACTCTGGCGGGGGGCTGCCGATCGACCTCCCGGACGATGAGACCGCGGCCGACGACGCGGACCACACCCGCACCTACCGCGGTCACGAGCTGGCTACCGTGCTCACTCGCCTCGACCAGCTCATGGATGTCCAGAACGGCCCGGACATCACATTCGAGCCCTACCTCACCACCGATCGGCTTGGCATCCGGTGGCGGATGCGAGTCGGAACCGAAGCTCAGCCGATGCTCTACCAGGCCGGGGACGACTGGGTCTGGGACGCCAGCGCAGCCCAGGGAGGCGTGTCGGGACTGTCGGTGTCCCGGGATGCCACCGCCCTGGCCCAGCGATCCTGGGTCACCGGCGCCGGCATGGACGAGGCGCTACTGATGGCCCGTCGAGAGCCCACACAGATCGGCGAGGGCGACCTGCGCGACGTGGGGTTCCCGCTGATGGAGGTATCCGAAGCGCGGTCTTCGATCGAACACCAGGCCACGGCTGACTCCTGGGCAACAGGGAACCTGCGGGCGGTGCTGCGGCCGATGCAGACATGGTCCTGCGAGGTCATCGCCCGCCCGACGAACACCGCGGGCGCGCCCGCCGGCCCTCAGCTCGGTCAGTACCGGCCCGGGGACTGGGCCAAGGTCTGGGTCCCGGCCACACACCCACTGCTGTCCCTGCTGCTCGCGGTGGGCGACGGCGCGTTCTACCGCACCCGGATCCTCGGCTTCTCTGGCGACCTCGGCGAGGCTGTCAAGCTCACCCTGGCCCCGATGATGGAGGCGCGATGATCGACGCATGGACCGGCCGGGCGCCGGCGTCCACAGAGTTCCCCCGAACCGAGACCGATGGTGTCAAGCAGCTCGTCGGCAAGCTCCAGGGGCTCTCCGCCGATCTGCGCGAATCGACCTCGAACCTCCTGCGCACCGCCGGGATCTACCTCACCGAGGCTGGCATGCGCATCGCGTCCTCCCTGACCATCGAGGGCGACCTGAGTTCGACGGGGTCGGCCAGCTTCGGTGGAACCTTGTCGACCACCGGCACGGCCAACATCGGCGGGGCCATGAATGTCACGGGTAACGCGGTGTTCTCCGGCGACCTCGCAGTGCCGAACGGGTCGATCACGAACGCCGCTCTGTCCAACCCGGTGACCTCTGCCATCGCCGCGCCTGGCACGGCAATGGGCTGGATCGTCAACGGCGGATCCGGAGTGTTCCAGACCAAGGCATCAACGACGATCGCGGTTCCGTCAGGGTATTCGCAGGCACTGGTGTTCGCCTCGGCCTCGGTGACCTATCAATCGCCCACATCTTCGAACCGGTTCGACATTCGGGCCGGAATTGGTGGGCAGTACGGTGCCCAGCTCATCAACCTCGCGAACCTCGTGGGTTCGTCCAGCGTGGCGCACAGCCGAACACTGACGGGGTTGTCGGGCGGGACGATCGCGCTCGAATGCCAGGTGGCGACCGCTGTGAACGAGGCGGCACAGGCCGCCAACACGGCAACCGTCACGGGGTTCGCCATCTTCTTCCGGTGAGGAGACCCCATGCCCGATCGTGTGATCCGACGCCTGAACGGACCGCGGGGCAGCTTCCTGTTGTGCATGGCGTTCCTGTGTGCCGCGCAGGTCGCCTCCTGCCTGCCGCCGGGAACATCGGGTGTGCCGCTGCCGGTCGGGCTCGATGTGCTAGAAGAGGTTGTCCCGCTGCCGCTGTACGCGACCTTGTGGGCGGTCACCGGGGCTCTGTGCATGGCCGGAGCGTTCCGGACGAAGCACACCCGCCGCACCAGGGTCGGAGCCGACGTGGCCGCGTTCTCTGCCGCCGCGGGGATGCTCGCCTGCTGGGGCGTCACGTACCTGCTCGGCTGGGCGTTTGACGACGTCCCGTCCCGCCAGTGGGTGATCGCCTTGCTCTATCTGGCGATGGCCGGCGCGACCGCTGCTGCAGGTCGGCTGATCAACCCCGCACCTGGGGAGGGCCGGTGACCGTCGACCCGTCCATCATCGTCGCGGTCGTCGGTGCCGCAGCCCTCGTGATCGGCACCACCATCACCGCAACTTTCACCCGGCGCTCTCACCGCGACACGAACCTACGTGCCGACCTGTCCGAACTGCGCGAACGCCTCGACGCCTCCGACCGTCGCCTCGCCGCCTCCGAGCGGCGAGAGCGGATCCGCGACGACTACATCCACCAACTGCGCTCCCTGCTCGACGAGGCCGGCGAGGATGTCCCGCCCTGGCCCGAGGGACTCACCACCGCCTGAGGAGGTCACCCCATGGCCTACACCAACGGCCGGCTCCCCGACTCGATCCTGGCGTCGATCACCGGGATGGCTGGCGCTCGGCTGCGATCCGGCCCGGCCGCGGCATGGGAGCAGCTTCGCCAGGCGGTGTTCGCCGCATACGGCTGGTACCCCGCCCCGACCGGGATCTCCGACGCCTACCGCTCCCACGCGGTGCAGGAGGCGACCTTCCGCGCCCGCTACCAGACGAGCTACGTGCAGTATGCCACCGGGAAGGTCGACCGCCGAGTCTGGAACGGGGTGGCCTACTACCGCAAGCCCGGCACCGCGGCTGCGGCCGTCCCGGGCACCTCGAACCACGGCCTCGGAATCGCCGTCGACATCACCGGACTGGGTGGTTTCGACGGGACCCGCTACAAGCAGCTCTCCGCCATCGCCGTTCCCCTGGACTGGTCGAACACCGAGGGCCGGTCCGTGGGCGAGGCGTGGCACTGGACCTACACCGGCCCAGCCGAGGCCACCTCGAACGACACCGCCATCACCGGCGCCGTCCCGGCCGCCCCGGACCTGATCGCACCCGACCCCATCGAGGAGGACCCCATGTCCGCAGCCGAGTCCGTCGCCCTTCTGACCCAGATCGTCGCCAAGCTCGACACCACCACCGAGATCATCGGCGTCCCGATCCAGGACACCCCCCTGGACAAGTCCAAGGGCCAGCACTTCTACCTCGTGAACTGGGCGAACGGCACCAAGCTCCACCTGAACTCCCGCGCCCTGGCCTACCACCGGGCCCGCGGACAGCTCGACATCATCGAGTGGCAGCCCACCGGGACCCTGGCCGGCCTCGTCCTGATCAAGTGAAGGAGACCCCTATGTCCCACACCCGGCCCGTCACGGCCGAGCCCACCGGCGCTACCAACCTCGGTGACCGCGGCGCCTCCTACCTGCGCACCGTAATCCCCGTGCTCTGGGGCACTCTCGTCGCCCAACTCCTGGCGTGGCTGACCCCGCTGCTGCCCGGAGGGGTCGGAGCCGCCGTGTCCGACTGGCTGTCCGGCGACGCCGCGATCGCCGCCGTCACCGCCGCGGTGATCGCGGTCTGGTACGTGCTCTGGCGCAAGATCGAGCCGTATCTTCCGGACTGGATCACCCGCCTGGTCCTCGGCTCGGCCGCCGCCCCGACCTACGCAAAGACCACCTCGGACGGCGCCGCGAGCGTGACCACCATGACCGCAGCCACCGGGTCGATCACTGGCCTCCCCATCACCATCACCGACACCGACGAGGGTGATGCGGACTACGTGATCCACGACCTCGCAGCCCTCGACATGCCCGAGATCGTCAACACCCGCACCGCGGGCTGACCACCACACGAGAGGCAGGAGGCCGCCGTGACCGAGCCCGTCGACTGGGAGGACTTCCCGTCCACCGCGACCCCGCTGAACGCGGCGAACCTGCGCAAGAACAGCGCCTACATCACGGCTCAGGCCAACGCCGCGACCATCGCGGCCGGGCAGGCGGTCGATGCGCGGGAGGCCGCCGCCGCGATCGCTGCCGGGGCCACGGTCGACGGCATGGTCTCCGGGCTGGTCTCCGACCCGGACACCGCCACCGGCCAGCAGATCCGCGCCCTAGTGGCCTCTGGGCAAACCCTCTGGGAGTCCGTGCAGCGCCCCACCGTCTCGACTGCGGGCACCGACCCCGCCGCGGACACGATGGGCGCCAAGCTCCTGTCGATCCTGCGGCTGAACACCAAGTACAACCTGAACACGTGGTGGACGGCCACATGGGCGCCCCAGGATGCGGCGGACTACCTCGACTTCGGGGACGTCGTGGAGTCCGCGATCCGGCCCTCCGCGTGCGCCGCCTACGGAGCATCGGCGGTAATGTTCACCGGACACTGGGACACCTCGATCATCGGGCTGACCCCGACCCAGGGCGCGGCACGCATCGTGCGGTGGGTCCGGTCGTTGGCCTACCGGCACTCGTCCAACATGCCGGGTGGATGGGGACGGGTGTGGCAGTCCGCGCTCTGGGCAGCCCAGACAGGGCACGCAGCCTGGCTGATGTGGGATCACCTGTCCGACGGCGACAAGCAGCTCGTGGTCAACATGGTGGTCGATGAGGCCGATAACCCCTACCAACAGTTCCCCGCGTTCTGGATGACCGCCGCCGGCGTCGAAGCCCGCCCCGGGAACTCCGGGGCCGAGGAGAACGCCTGGTGGGCGATGATCTGGCACCTGGCCGCCGCCATGCTGCCCGACCACCCGCACGCTCCTTGGTGGCGGGCCAAGGCGATCGCGTTCGACGCCGCTGCGTGGTCCCAGCCTGTCGACCAGAACGACCCCACCCCCATCGACGGGCGAGCCCTCGGAGACTTCGTGGACGGGTGGAACGTCAAGGCCGACGGCACCGTGATCAACCATGACATCGTCCACCCCGACTACATGGCCGCCGCCACCCTCAGCTTCGACGGGGCGATCACAGCGTCCCTGACAGGGAACATCACCCCCCGCTCCGTGCTGCATGGCGTCGACCGCGTGTGGGCGTCGCTCGTCCAGCGCAACTTCACCACCGGCGAGGGCTTCAACTCCCCCGGCGGCACGATCTACGTCACCGGGTCGGCGAACCTGTACTACCCACAGGGCAACGACTGGTCTGGCGCCGGGCTGTCCACCCGGGTGGCCGACAAGGCCGCCTTCGACGTCATGGTCTCGGTCATGGGTCTGGACCGCGCGGTCACCCCGAACGGCGCCACTTGGGCCGGACTCCACCTCGATGCAGTCCAGACCATGCAGGCCCGCTCAACCACCGGGCAGGTCTACCAGGCTGCCAACGAGGACTACTACAACGGTCGCGAACAGTGGGTCTCCATGTGCGCCGGCCTGGGCTGGCTCACCAAGCACATCGTCAGCCGCGGGATGTTCAAGGTCGACGAAGCCGGACGCACTACACCCGCCGGGCGCTTGGTTATCGTCCGCGGCTCGACCACCGTGGCGACGCCCACCACCTCGCTGCAATCCAGCGCCGTCCTCCCGTTCGGCGTGACGTTCCTCGCGGCACCCACCGTCCTGGTCACGACCCCGATCAACAGCTCCGGGGCGCGCGTCTCCGCCAACGCCGTGGCCATCACCACCACCGGCTTCCAGGTCCGATACGTCGCCTCCGCGAACTTCACCGGCACTGCGGGAGTCGAATGGGTCGCCCTCGGCCTCATCCCCTGACGGACGCCGCACACGCCTGCGCCCCGCTCTCCCTCGGGAGGGCGGGGCGCTTTGGCGTCCTCAGAGGTCAATGGCGGCGCGTGCGCCGTGGTTCCGACGCCGCCCCCGCGGCGGTGACGCTCCGAAGCCACCGCTGCGCGGGCATCTCCAGGAACTTGTGCGCCAGGGCGGCCACAGCGAACGTGCCGACCACATACGCCGCGAACACCAGGCGTGAGCTGTAGTTGAGGTTCCAGCCGAGAGCCGAGTCGAGCGTCACGAAGGCGAGCTGCACTGGGAAGTGGCACATGTAGATCGCATAGGACAGCGATCCGAGGTAGGCGAACGGGCGCCAACTCAGCATTGCGGACATCGGGCGGAGGTTCAGGACTGCGATCACCAGCAACGGCCAGATCGCAAGAGTGTAGACCGAGTGCTCTCGCCCAAACGCTTCGTGCCCCCGAAGGGTCCCGATCGCGGCGAGGACAACCAGCCCGATGACGGCCACACCGGCGAGAAGCCCTCGACAACCGGCAGCTCGCGCCCATTCATGCAAGGTGTAGACGAGACACCCCATGAAGAAGCCCACGAGCACTTGACCGATCTGCCAGTTGAACACCGGACCGACGAGCACGGTCTCGTTCGCACTCAGTCGCAGGCCGAGCACAACCAAGAGTGCGAACATCCCGGTCCGGACGCCCGGGGACGTCACGCGCACCGCGACCGCGAAGAACAGCACGTACGCGACGATCTCGACGGCAACCGACCATGACGGGCCGTTGAAGGAGAACCTCGTCTCCAGCAGGCCGTTCTGGACAAACCCGAGGTTGAGCAGGAAGTGGTACACGTCGTTGGTCGGGTAGACGAAGTAGCCGCCGTTGAGTGCTCGGTACAGAGGCTGCAGCGCTGCGACGACGACCAGTGTCACCAGATGCAGCGGATACAGGCGCGACCAGCGCAGGGCGGCGAACCGGCCGAATGAGATCGACCCTGAGGAGACTCGCCGGAGGTACACGTGGCAGAACACGAACCCGCTGATCACGAAGAACAGCTCGACCAGCGAGTTGCCGTAGTGGTGCAGCCAGTACGCGCGCCGCGCGAACGGCAGCACGTCGGGCCGGAAGTGCTGGTAGTGGTAGAAGAACGCAACCCCCGCTGCAGCTACGCCACGGAGGCCGTCCAGCGCGCCGATGCGGTTGGGCGCCACCGGGATGGCCGTCGTCGCAGTCACAGTCGCACACCTTATCCACAGATTTTGCCCGTCCCGCACAACGCTGGAGCAGGGCGTCAGACTGCATTGATGGACGACCTGATCGAGCAGTGGGCCGACGTGATTCGCGACGACGGCGGCGAGTGGTGGCCGGCGCTCCCCTGAGCCGCCTGAATCGCCGATGTCGCACCTTCGGCGCAAACTGCGCTGGTGCACGACCCCGACCGCTGGGTGCGCACGCGGAAGGGCTACCTCCGCGTGCCCCCGCCCTACTGCCCCGCCTGCGGCTGGGGGTGGCCAACCTTCGGGCCCTGGCGCCCCCGCGAAGGCACCATGTTCTGCTCCTGCACCCCGGAGCACTCGCACACCGTGTGGACCTGCTCCTGCGGTGCGCTCGTCGCCGAGGGGTGCACCGACGTCACCCAGTGGGGTCGCGCGTCGGTGCCGGCCGGGATGCCGGACGAGCTGCGGTGGGCGTGCTGAGTGCCCTGCGTACTGACGCGCGGGCCTACACACTGGCGTCATGCGATCTCCGAGCTACCCGCCCGCGCTGCTGCGGCGTGAGGACGCCGCCGAGTACCTCGCGGTCTCGCCGCGCAAGCTGGACGAGCTGCAGGCCAAGGGCGTGGTCATTCCGGTACGCCTCGACGGCATGAAGCGGTTCCGCCGGTCCGACCTCGACGACATCGCCGCCGGGCTGCCGGACTGGGACTGAGCGCTCAGGACTCGATCTGCGGGTGCGCGGGCGAGAGGGCGGCCGACAATGCGTTCGCGACTGCACTGCGGGCAGACGGCAAGAGGTGCCCGTAGACGGACGTGGTCGTCGTGATCGACTCGTGGCCCATGTGCGCCTGCACGACGTTGAGCGGGGCGCCGGCAGCCAGCAACCAACTGGCGCACGAGTGGCGCGCGTCGTGGACGCGGGGACGCTTCCCGAGGGCGACCTTTGCCGGCTCAATCACCTTCCCGGAGGCATCGCGCCGGCGCGACACCCGCTTCGCCGTCGGTCCAGGAGCCTGCCCAGGCTCACCGTTCGCCAGCCGCACCGCGGGCTGCCAGGCGTTGTCGTGGAAGGTCTGCAGCCGCACGGCCTTCCCCAGCGCGTTGGTGAACAACAGCCGGTCTCCCGGTGCGTCCTCGACTAGAGGGCGCAGTATCTCCACCGTCTCCGGAGCCAGAGACAGGGTGCGCACCGAGCGCCGCGACTTCGGCGGTCCGATGCGCTTGCCGTTGTCCTTCCACGCCTTCGTGATCGAGAGCGACCCGGCGACGAGATCGACGTCTGCCACCGTCAGGGCGGTCGCCTCGGAGAACCGAGCGCCAGTGCCGAACAGGGTTGCCACGAGCGGCTGCCAGGCCGGGGTGAAGTAGGTCAGGAACTCCGCGTACTCCTCCGGCGTGAGGAACGTCATCGGCTCGGAGACTGTCCGCGGGAGCCTGGTCCCCTCGCACGGGTTGGAGTCCACCAGCCCTGCCCGGACCGCATGGCGCATCACAGCCGAGAGGAAGCCGTGCTTGTTCCTGATCGTCTTCCCGGACTGCCCGGCCTTCTCTAGTGCATTCACCCAGCGGGACACCCGCTCCGGGGTGAGGGCTCGCAACGGCAGTTCGGCGATCGACGTGAAGTCGTTGCGGATGTAGGCCCGGCACTTGTCCCTGTAGCCGGCGCCGACGCCGGACATGCCCTCGACGTGCTCCGAGGCCCATGCGGCAACGGTCTGCGCTCGCTCCACGGTGTCGACCTGATCCCACTCCGCCAGGACCTCCAGCGCCTCGGCGGGCCCGATGTCGTCGATCAAGCGGGCGAAGCGTTCCGCCGCCCGGCGGTCGTCGAACGTCTCGGAAGTCTGCTTGCCCTCCACCCGGAACAGGACCTGGTGCGCGGTCGCGGACTGGCCCTCCCGCGGGCGCTTCCGCTCCCGAGTCCTGATCGTCGCCATGGTCCCATCCTGTCACTCTCGGGTGTTGACCGCGTCAACACTTGTCCACGTCGACGGCTCGCCCGATGCGCCCGTTCGCTCTGCCAATAGCCGGAATCACGCGGATCACTCGCGTCCTCGCAGCTCAATTCTACCCGGGTAGGAGATTCAAGTCCCCCTCCGGACACAGCCAGCGACACGACCCCAGGTCGAGCGTCGCTGACACGATCTGGGCCTGTGGTTGGAACTCCAACCGCAGGCCCATCGTCGTGTACAGGGCTGAACGTTCGGAGTCAGTCGCACGCGTGAGGGCAGACGCGATCCCGCCGACCCGTTCGATGAGAGCAGACATCTCACGGTCGCTGAACGGGCGAGTGGGGCGCGTCACGGCGGCGATCTGAGCAGCGAGCGATGCTCGCTCCGCCTCTCGTCGCCGTACCTGGGCGAGAACAGCGTCCGAGGTTAACCCGCGCTCCAGCACGCTCATGAGGTTGCCAAGTGCGGCCTCGACCTCGCGCTGCTGGACACGGAGCGAGACGAGCTCGGAAGGCTCCGATGAGGCTTCCTGCTCATCGGCGAGCCACCGTGGGTCGCCGAAGGTCTCAGCGATCCAGCCGTCCAACGTCGGTAGGACGTCGGCCTGGTTCAGGTACGCGGTCTTGGGGTGGTCGGCGAGCTCAGCAGGGATCGAGCGCATCTTGCCAAGCTCACATCGGTAGAGAGTGCGGCTCGGAGCACGGAACGATCCCTGCATCCGCGTGCCGCAGGCGCAGAACAACAGTCCGCGGAGCGGGTACGCGTGGAGGCTCTCCCGCGGCTTCGTCGAGCGGGATCGCGTTGGGCCGCCCGATAGGCGCTTCTGTGCAGCGGCGAAGACGTCATCGGAGACGAGCGCTTCGTGTGTCGGTCCCCCTACTGGAATCACCCAGGAGTCCCGATCACGCCACCGCATCCGGGTGACGTTGCCCGCACCGACGTCGTCTGTGTCGATCAGCTCTTCGAACTTCTCCTGCTTCCCCCACACGCGTACGCCCGTGTAGACAGGGTTGGCGACGATCGCCCGCACCGTCCCGTGCGACCAGCCGCGCAGATCACGATGGGAGTTCCGGCTGGGGTCGTGAGCCGACGGAGAGGGGATGTTGTCGTCGGTGAGGAGCTGAGCGATGGCACGGAAACCATGGCCGGCAAGGTAGAGGTCGAAGATGCGCCCACGTGGGGCGCGGTAACTGGATCCGGCTTCAGGCGATGTGCGCGCTGCCCGGCTGCCGCCTTCGAACGGTTGGGGTGTGGTCCAGCGTCCGCCAGCGTGTAGCCGTACCGAGGACGTCCTCCGAGGTACCGGTCGGTTGTGGCCGCGAGTTCATGCATCCAAGTCTTGGTGCGCGTCTTGACCCTGTTTCGCTCACCCTTTGCCATGCCACCGAACAGCCCCATGACGATCTCGTGAGCTTCCGAGTCAGGGTCTACCTGCCCACCAACCTCTGGTACCCACAGCGCGATCCCGTGGTGGGTGAGCAGGGGAAAGGTCAGGCCGAACTGGTTCCCGTAGAACGCGCGCTGCGGCTCACCGACGACAACTCCGTCGAACGCTCGGGTTGAGCTCGTGAGGTCCTGGAGGAGGCGTGACGCTTCGGGACGACGCTTCCATGGGATGCTGCGCGACTCGCCTACATCGAAGTACTCCGTGACGATGCGGTGGCCGAGTGGTTCCACCAGGTCGCGTGCCCGTCTGACCTGCCAGGCGCGTGACGCCGCGGGGTCCTGGGTGTCCTCGGTGGAGCACCGGCCGTAGAACGCAAGATCCATGCTGACTCCCTCACGCCGCCAGGTCGCTGGCAGCGTCGACCGTACCGGCGAGATCGCGCGCATGTACTGCGACCAGCAGCGCAACCAAGGCGCGCGCGACGGCGGGGGGACGGTCGCCGTCCTTGACGGTTGGAAGCGTCACTCGGATCGGGTCCGCGGGGTGGAACGGGAGAACGGGGGCCAGTTGTCGCCTTGCCTCGCTCATCAGCGTCGACCGGCCGTGGGGTGCTTCGCAGGCATAAAGCAATCACATCACATCGGTCCCACACGATTGCGAGGGGTGAGTGCGGCAGGTGCCTTATTGGCACGCTGGCGTGCTAAACGGGGCGCCCAAGCGTCGAATGTGAGCAGGGGGGTGCCGTATCCGTGCGGCTCGAGCCATTGTGTCGCTGGCCCGGCGACTGCGCGAATCTGACGGTCAAGGCGATGGGCGCTGGGCTCGCGCAGTTCGGCCAGGGTGCTTCATTCGCGAGTTGGGCGTCGCGGTGGCGACGCCAGCAGTGCATGCCGACTTCGCTGCTCATTCCGCCCACGCCAGTGGCTCCGAGCCGGGACAGCGATCACCGCGCCGGATCAAGGGCGTCGTCGGCACCTGCCGCGCTCGACGCCACCCGTGAAAGCCGCACCCGGGCACCTAGAAGCGGCGGTGTCCGGGACCGTACAAACCCACCGAATCGCGCAGTTGCGCCGCGGGTGTGGTCCGGTTGGATCGCCCAGCTCCGCGGTGCTTACCCTTCATCTCCCGAACTGACCTGGCGTGGGCTCCGCGCTCACGGTTGTACATCCTCTCGGCCCCCACAGAGACCCAGAGTCGCTGAAACCGTGCTACGGGACCCATCCGCCTGCCACCATGGCGAGGACAGTCAGGAGGAACACCGTGGATCTCGACCAGATGGCGACAGGTTGGCCGTTCCTGATCGCGGCAACCCCTGGCATCGCCTACGCCGGCACACGCGGCTACGCGCGCGGGATGGCAAACGCTCATACGTCGATCGCGTCGCGCATCGGCGAGGGCTTGGTCGCCGCGATCGTGTTCGATCTCGTCTACATCCTGCTGCTAGGCGACTGGCTGATCGACACCCTCGGCGCTACTGCGCTCCAAGCCAACCCGCGTGGCGCCGCGCTGGCGGTCCTCGTGTTCGGGCTCGCGATCCCCGCGGCGGTGGCTTGGACGCTGCACCAAGGGCACGTCTGGAAGACGCCCTCGAAGGGCGTACTCCCTCCGCTCGTGAACCGGGGACGGCGAGCCCGTATAGCAGTCGCCGGGTGGACCGCATACACCGGGCGGATCGTGCGCCGGTTCAGCTCGATCCCACGCGCGTGGGACTTCGCGCTCCCGGACCGTGGTGGGACGTTCGTGCGGATCGAGACCGCTGGCGGCAGGTTCCTAGGCGGATACTTCGCGGAGAACAGCTTCTTCAGCACGTACCCCGAGCCGCAGGACATCTTCGTGGAGTTGCAGTACCGCATCTCGGACACCGGCGAGTTCGGCGACCCGGTGAAGGACTCGCTGGGCTTCTGGTATTCGTTCGCGCCAGGTGACACCATCGAGTGGATCGCCCGATCTGCCCCAGAGGCGCCGATCAAGGAGGAAGCAGATGAGTGACGCCACACCCCCGCCGCCTGGTCGCCGAGTGGAAGGTGGGCGGGCGCCCGTGAACCGGGTGAGGATCGAGGAGGGCCAGCGCGGTGCTTCGCCCATCCCTGCGGCGAGCCCGACTCCGCCGCCCACGGGGAAGCCGACCGGCGGTGCCGGTTCGTCGTCTGGGAACAACAGCACGTCCAGCAACGGGTAGCACCTGGGATCCGGAGGGGATGAGCTCGACTTCACGTTTGGACATCTCGAGGGGCGCCTCGACGTTGAAGGCGACGGCGTCCAGCATGCCGATGCCCGTGGTTGCCAACGTCGGCAGGTCCCGCCCGCGACCAATTCCTCGACGGACTCGGCGGGTCGATGCAGCGCGTCTCGCCCGGTGCTTCCTCTGTACACCTGAGGAGGCGGCGCGGGGCGTATTGGGCTCCTACCGCGGGCTCCTAGCAGCGGCTCACGCGCTTAGGCGTGAAAGTTCAGTTCCGACTCCCGCGGAGGCGCCGGAGCAGGTCCAGGTAGTTGCGGTAGACGTCCTCACCCAGGTCAAGTGACAGCTCCGCCGGCCACCCCCTGGGTCTTCTCTGCCTCCCGCCCCGCGGCTCACTCATCGGTCCATCGGTGAGCCATCGCCAGGAATCGCCGAACTCGAGCACGGCGACGCACGCGGCGACGGTGATGGGGTCGAAGACCGTCGCAGGATCAACCCTCGGGTCGTCGACCTCTACCTGGTCAAATGGACCAGAACCCGACGCTATCGCACCCCAGATCAGACTACGCAGACTTGCCGCATTCTGCGGATCGGACGGTCGCCGCGAGGCGACTGCCCTGAGACTGGACAGGCGTCGGTCCTCGTTCGGGTCTGTGGATCGGACCGTCTGCACCGCGCGAGCAAGCAACTCGACAGGCAGCTGCTCACGCGCGCAGATGATATGGAGAAGAGTGGCCGCATCGTCTGCCCGGAGCGCTATTGACATCTCCGTGCGTTCAACGGCCTCGCTGCTAACGCCGTCTAGCCAGGCGAGGACTGCGGCAGTCGACTCCGATTCGATCTCTGGAGGCGGTCCGCCCCCGGCGGTTCGCCCAAGCAGGGCACAGGCGAGCCAGAATGGATCACCAACGGCTCGGAAGCCGCGCTCGGCTTGTATCAAGTTCTCGTGGGCACCAGGGCGTCCAAGGAAAGTCCCGAGTATGCCAAGCGATAGTTGCGTCCAATGGGCGGTCGCGAGATGCCTGGCCCAGATATCAGCGTCGACGCCCGCGGGTGCAGGGTCGTCCGCACGGGCGCTCCTAATCTCTACTTGTTCGCTGAGTGCTTCAACGTCTCGACGAAGGCCAAGCGGGCGAATTGACTTCTCCACCTAAATCGCCTTTCGAATGTTCGAAAGCTGCGCGGCGGGAATGGCGGTCGGGTTCGTCAGGGTCCGTGTCGGCGTGCCCGAGAGATCGAGGATCGTCGCGCGCACGACCTGCATCGGCGGCACGAGGAGCTTCGCAGTTACCTCGCCTTGTTTCCAGAACGCGTTGAAGCGTGGGTAACTATGGTGGTCGCGGATGTCCTCGGCCACGCCGCTAATGTGCCACGATGGGACGCCGAGAGTGATAACCCAGCCTTCGAAAACGACGCCACCGGTCTTTCCGTTTCGCGTCGCGAAGCGGACGGCGGTCTCCCATGCACGGAAGGGGCGGAACGCGCCGCCGGCGTTCGCGAGGTTGCGGGTACCCGCGGTGAGGGAGACGAAAGGACTGTTGGCGCCGTAGGTCGCATAGTCAGTGACGTGACCGTAGAGCGCTGGCTCGCTCAGCATCGGAAGGAGCGTCACGAGTGGGGCGTTTGGGTTCGACCGCAGATTGTTGCTTAAGATACCGGTCCGGAAGATGCTGGCTATATCGAGGGGCCCCAGGCCACTGATCCCCTTGTAGTACTCCTGGACGAACAACGGGCCTCCACTCGCGCGGCCTCTGCGTCTTCTCGCGCCGCATCCTAGAACCTACCGCTCCGCGGCCGCGCTCGGGCAGAGTTTCATGGCGACGACTCACCCCCAGTAGGGCTGCGAACCCCCGTCGAGGCAGTTCGGTACGGGTCGACTGATCTCGCCCCGGCTTGCGGCAGGCGCGCCACGGGTGCCCAGCGGCGCAAGGGGAGGTCGAGCGACCAGCACTCCACGTGGGCGACATCGATCGGCACGGGGGCATGCATCGCCGCGAGCCGCATCCCTGCTCCACGATGTCGGGCTCGCCTACGCTGCGAACGTGAACGCTGCTCCTCGTGGTTACCACGAAGACCCCGCCATCATGTTCCTGCACCGGAGCATCGGCGGGTACATCACGATGTTCTCCGAGATGACCGCCTCCATGCGACAGCAGATCGGCGCGTATCTGGCACCGGTCGACGTCGAGTTCCCGATCTCTGACCGTTTGCTCGATGTCCTGTTCGCGTCGATGACGGCCAAGCCGATCGTCGATGCGTTCTTCTCGCTCTCGACCGAGGTTGGCAAACTCGATGCCGATGAGGCGGCGATCCGGAACCAGCTTCGACGGCGGGTCAACGAGCATCTTGCGTTCCGGAACGACCTCGCCCACGCGGAGTGGAGCATCGGCTGGCAGGACGCCGACACCGGGGAGAGGCTCCCTCCTGCCGCGTTGAGGATCAAGAGTTCTGAGGGCGTCCCCCGGCTTCAGGACGTCGGCATCTCGTCACAGGTCATCGGCTCGCACATCGATGAGGTCAACCAGCTTCGGCGACTCGTCATGGTGTTCGGGCGCTGCTGCCGGGCTCGGCAGCGCGGCCACGATGTCCGGCTGTTCGACCTACTTGCAGTCGGGCCGGAGGGGATGCCAGTCGAAGGCTCCGCCGAGCCAGGTGACTCCACAAGCTAGATTCGTTGGCTCGACGCGAGCAAGTGCTCAGCCACCGGCCGACCAACACATACTCGGCGCGGTCGAGCGCGCGTCCGTCGATCGCGAAGCGCTCGCGATGGCGTCGTCGGCCGATGCGAACTGCGGCAGCGATAAGCTGCCAGCACAGTTAAGGAAGCTCCCCTACGGCCGACCAGGCGTTCGAAGCCCGAACGGCTCATCTGGACAGGATCGCGTCGCTCAGCCTCGAACACGAACTCTGGGCGCTCGCCCGAATCTCCGAGCCTACAGCCCCGCTCTCAGAGCTAGGAGTCGCCGGCGTCACCCCAGAACCCGGTGCCGCCCCAGCGGCGGGTGGGGGCAACTGAGCGCGGAACGCGCACGTACGTCAGCGACGTCTTCGCACTTCTCACCGTGCTCGATGGCCGGCTTGAGGCATGTCACCGTGCGTGATCACGAGGACACCTGCGCTCATAGAGCGCGCTCTCGTTCGATCGCGCGATATAGCGACGACCGTCCCACACCGAGAGTGCGGGCGACGGACACGACGGACTGTCCCGCGTCGATCAACTGGCGGGCCGCCGCGAGGCGCTCAGCGTCGACCACAACCGGGCGCCCACCCACGCGACCACGTGCCCGCGCCGCCGCGAGACCGGAAAGAGTCCGCTCAACGAGTACCTCGCGCTCGATCTCCGCCAAAGCGGCGAACAATCCCACAAGCAGTTTCCCCGTTGCTCCGGCGCCGGTGTCGATCCCCTGGGTAAGCGAGCGGAGGTAGATCTCACGCTGGGCCAGGTCGTCGGCGAGGACGACGAGTCCGCGGATCGTTCGCCCGGCGCGGGAGAGCTCAGTCATCACGATCGTGTCGTCGGCGCGCGCGTACGCGAGCAACTCGTCCCACTGCGGGCGAGACATTGCCTTCCCGCTCACGCCGTGGTCGACCCAGATGCGGTCGCACCCGGCGGTCTCGAGGGCGTCGACCTGCCGTTGCGGGTCCTGGTCGCGGGTGGACACCCGCGCGTAGCCGAGAAGCGCCACCGGTCACCTCCATTGCACCGGTCGTTCGCCGGCGCTCAGCGATCGGTGTACCGCAATCGGCCCGTCCGAGTCCCGCAAACGGTGAGGTCGACCCATCCGGGTCAGTTTCTAGTCGGTCACGAGTTCCGGGACACGTACTGACGCTTGATCATCCGACGGAGGGGCGAGTCGAGCGGCTGTCACGACATCGGTCGTTTGTGGGAACGCAGTGTCGGACCCCCGCCCTACCGTCGTTGGTGTCAGACCCCCGCGAGGAGGGAGGTGATGACTATGGGGAAGCCGTCGAAGGCCGCGCTGTCGAAGGCCGGGTCGACGCTCGCGTCGAGCGGCTCGAGCAAGGGCGCGAAGTCGAAGGCCGGCTCTACGCTCGGCAAGGGCTGATCGGTGGCGGTGGGCTGCGTGCAGAGGCCACGGTCCACCGCCACCCCTCCTCGCCGACGTCTCGGCTCACGACGACCGTCGAGCGTGCCGATGCAGTTCCCGTGCCACTCAGCGCGTTGTTCGAGGGCGTCGTGCTCGACGCCACACGGGACGATCTCGCGCCTGGGATCGAGTGGGTCAACGTCCACCGTGCGCGACCGCGACTCGCACTCCGATGCCCCGCCTGCGGCGCCGGCGTCCATGCGAAGGTCTCGCCAGCGCCGAGGCGCATGCGCTACTTCGCGCACGACGCTCTCGACAGCAACTGCGCGCTCAGCGGTGAATCACTTGCCCACAGACTCCTGAAGGTCGAGCTCGCGCACGCGATCCGAGCCGCCGGTTGGGACGCCCAGCTCGAAGTCCCGGGCGAAGGCTGGCGTGCTGACGTGCTCGCGAGCCACCCGGCGTCGTCGCGGCGGATGGCATGGGAGGCGCAGCTCTCGGGGCAGACTCCCGATGAGACCGTCGAGCGCACCGCGAACCCAAACCGAGCAGGCGTCGCGGTCTGCTGGGTTAGCGACAAGCGTGCCTCCTGGCTCGGGAGCGCGCCTGGTGTGCGCATCCAGCGCGACGACGACGGCCTGCGCGTCGTCGAGGGGCATGCTCGCCTCCAGGCGTTCTGGTGCATGAACACCAAGAGGTGCGACGACTTCGTCTTTGGGCATGGCGGCGGGCCGTGCGACGGTCACGGGAGGTGGTCAACACCCGACTCGATCCTGCTATCGACCTTCGTCGGGTACGTGCTGCGAGGGCAGGTTCGCCCACACCACGCCAGGGTCCAGCGGAGGGACGAGATTGGACCTTGGGTGTGGACGACGCCCGCTTACCTTCAGCTCGCCGCCGAGCTGTCCAGAGCGCAGGACCGACGTGACGTTTGGCGGCGCCGTCAGGATGAACTTCGCGACGAGCACGAGCGGAACATCCTGGCGCTGCTCGATCGGCAAGAACAGCTCCGGCGGCCAGTCACCGACTGGATGCTCCGTGAACGTGGCAAGCAAGTCGTCGTCGCCGACAAGGAGCGCAGCCCTCGGTGGGCGATGGGCGTGCCGGTGCACTTCGGTCAAGAGGTCCTGGGGGTCATCTCTCCGGTCGCGAGCAGAGTCGATGACGTGGCACACCGGCTCGCGGGGGTGACGCTCTTCGCACAGTCGAACGCAGAACGCGACCGCATCGTCAGCGCAACGAGACGTCGACTGGAGGTAGTCGTCCTGCCGCCCGGGGGCTCCACCCCGAAGCCCGTGTGAAGGGGCATTTACGCGGGTTCCACTGGCAGGTCGAGCAGAACGTCACGTCTCGGCGACCTCCGTGCCCGGAGTGCTGACGCGTCGGCACCGGAGCGCAATGCCATCGGGTCGGCAAGCGTGCCGTCCCCGCTTGGGGACGGGTTGTGGGTCCGGGTGGGGGTGTCACCGGTGTCACCCCCCCGGGGGGTGTCATGGGTGACAGGAGGGGGTGTCGCCCGCGTCGGGAGGGGGACTCGGCCGTTTGCGACACGGTCAACCGTGATCACCCTCGGAGGCGGCCCGCGGAAGCGGTGACGGCGGAACCAGGGAGGACCCCCGAGGCAGATCACGTGCTCGTGCTCCAGGTGCGACGGGCGCCTCAGGAGTGAACTCTGCAGGGCACCTGATGCTCTCCACCGAGCGGCAGACCACTACTCTCCCGGCACGACAGTCACCGTCCGTTTCGGAGAGCCGACCGATGCTGCCGTCCTTGCCGACTACGAGCGCAGGTTCTTCCCGGCACGTGACGGTGAGCGCGTGTATTCGGACCCAAGGCTCGCCATCCCGATGCTGACCGAGAGCGTCGCCGCACCGCGACACGCGTACACCTTGGTAGCGGTCGATGAGAAGACTCAGGACACGATCGGTTTCGCCGCTACGCGGCCGTACTCGCTACCCGGGATCGACGTCACCGACGCCGCACACATGAACCTGCAGTACCTGGCGGTGGACCCCTCACATCGTCGTCGCGGCGTTGCGAGCGCGCTCGTGGCAGAGGTCGAACGCATGGCTCTCGCTGACCGTCAGAACGTCGTGCTCGCGCATGCACCGGATGATGCGGTCGCTTTCTACCGCAAGATCGGCTGGGAGGTTGTCCCAGAGGGTTTCGGCTACGGGTGGCTTCCGTACGCGTCGCACCTCCTCGCGGACATCGCCGACCCCGATGAGGGCTTCCCACACATGGCCGCGAAGGTGTTGAGGCCGCGCGCCGTCCGGCACGCCTTCCACTTCCCGATCGTTCAGGACCGGCCGATGCTCGATGCCGGCGCCGAGCTCCTGCGGATCATCGAATCCGGGACGATCGACATCCGGGACTTGGATCCAGTCACGCGAGAGACTCTCGAGATCGCGCGTCGCGGTCCTGCGCCCCGCCAGCTGCTCGACTTCGTCGACGCAGTGGCACGGCGATCCGGCCGGTGACGGGGATCAGTCGACGCCCTGGTCCGAACACGGAACCTGCTCCCGCGGGCAGGCGGCGCCAGACATCACCGGCGCCGTTCGAGACGTCCTTCGGTGAGTACGTCGCGATAGCGACCGTGCTCAGGTGTTCCCGGGGCTACTCAGGTGTACGCCCGCAAGTAATCGAGCACCTACCGGCCGAGCGGGGCGAGGGTCCACTCGTTGTCCTCCTTCGACCCTCCGAAGTCGAGACCCTGAGACCAGCTCTGCGGCTACCCGCGCCAGCCGCGACGCACGCCACGAGCACACCGCGCAGCACCTCTCACCCATGCCCGGGACGGCCACGCGCAGCTGATGAAGTGTCAGGCCGCCGTGACCAGGCTAGATCTGGTCCCCGAGCAGTTCGCGGACTCAGAATCCGCGCCTGGAGCAGCGCATCGGGCACGTCCAGCTCGTTCAGAACGCCCTGGTTTGTCGACTCACCGACGACCGCGCCGAGCATCATCGCCCGCTCGTTCCCGTGGTGAGTCGTAAGAACGTCGAGCGCGGCGTAGAACCGGGGGGCACCTTCAGGAGGTCCGCTGCTCGCTTCACCTCCTAGTGGAGCAACGCGCTGGCGGCCGTCTCGACTGCGTGCGCGAGGAGCTCCATGCGGGCGCGCGCTTCGTCAGCGACTCAACGCCCGAGCTCGATGCCGGCGGCCGTCGTGACGCCCGTGAGAAGCAGGATTCCGTGTTCGGCTGCGATCAGGTCGACGGTTGCGACGACGGCCTGGCGTCCCGGCGACCGCGCCGGTGGGATTCACGTCGATCTGGGCAATGTCCAGCATCTTCGAGCGCATAGACAACGCGCAGAGCGCGTCAGGAGGCGAGCCGCGCTCGATTGATGCGACTCCTGGGCCAGTTGCAGCACGGCCGCGGCGTGTTTGGGTCGTGACGGTCGACCCGCGGGCACCTAGGGTATCGCCCATGGGTGTGAGCATCGAGGATCTGCAACTCGTGTGGCCGCGGGGTCTATTCGTTCGAGAACTGCAAGCATCGTCGCGTCGAGGCGAAGATCCTTGGGGCGGCGCGACTTACTCGCAGCAGATGCTAGACCTCCTCTTCAGCGAGGCGTTCTACGACCAGTCGGGCGCTGAGTGGCTGACCGCTGCACGGCAGTCTGGGGAACTCGAAGCGCTTCTTGCCGAAGTTCGCGCAGACGCGTCGCGTGTTCCCTTCTTTACGCGCCCTGTCTTGTACCGGGACCGGAAGGGTCGCGCGCCGGCATTCACCGAGAAGCCACGGCTGACGTTCGCCCAGGTGCGCGATAGGCTCGACGAGCTCTTCAGGGAGCTGGACGGTGCTGGGTACTTTGACAGCGCACTTGGAGAAGACTGCGTTGACACGGACAACGATCATGGAAAGCGTGGTCGCGACCGCCTCTCAGACCTCATGGGAACCGACGAAGAGTGGCCGCCGAACCTGAGCACCTCAGACGAGGACCATACATACACGGTTGTGGAGGCCCTCCATGTTCTGGTCGCTCGCCCTCGAACCCGGAACTATCACAGCTACGGACGAGAGTGGCACTACTCCGATTTCGACAGAGGGGCGGGCCAGACAGTTTATCGATGGCGGGTGAACGCGCTGCTCGAGCAGACGGACACGCTCTTGCGGATCGACCCTGCAGGTGTGCTCGTGGAGACGACGGGAGACCCACGCGACGAGCTGCTGGAGACGCTTGCTGCCGATACGTCCGCGCCCTCACGGGACGCGCTCGCCCATGCGATCGACACATTCCGGCGGCGCGGGGCCACACGTGCCGACAAGCGGTCCGCCGTCGTTGCGCTGGCCGGGATCCTCGAGACCAATCGCGCACTCCTGAAAGAGAACCTCTTGCGGAAGGACGAAGGGGCCCTCTTCGAGATCGCCAACACGTACGCGCTCCGTCATCACCGAGCAGACCAACGGCCGGACTATGACGACGCCTACCTCGACTGGATCTTCTGGTGGTACCTCGCGACCGTCGCCCTAGTGAAGGAGCTGCTCACGCGGCAGGCTGGAGAAGCACCGCAGCCGTAACGGCACGTCACGTCGCGGGCCCGACCCTGGCGCCGTTGCCCAGCAGGCCCCCAGCCAGAAACGCCGAACGGCCCCTCGTCGTGGCCACCATTCGGAAGTCGCCGGCTCACCAGGCATCAGTCGAGACCGCACAACTCGGTCTGAACACCAAGGACTGCCCTGCTGGCTCTCGCGTCCCTGCTGACATACACGCCAGACTCTGCCCATGGCATCGCCCCTGAGCCCCGCGATCATGCTTGCCACGTCGATGCACGCCCAGCCCGGGACCTACGCTGCGCTGCTCGGCTCGGGTGTCTCGCGGGGCGCGGGCCTTCCGACGGGATGGGACATCGTTACCACCCTCGTCGGGAAGGTCGCTGCGCAGATGACGACGGACGAGGCCGACCACGTGACTGCCGCTTCGGACGACCCCGAGGCGTGGTGGCTGGAGCAGTTCGGCACCACGCTCGGCTACTCCTCGTTGCTCGGCGAGCTCGCACCAGCCCCCGCGACCCGTCAGGGGATCCTCGAGGGGTTCTTCGAGCGCCCCCTCGAGCGACGACGACTCCGACTCGCAGGCCATCGAGCCATCCAGGGCGCACCAGGCGGTCGCCCAGCTCGCGAAGCGCGGCACGGTCCGGGTGATCGTCACGACGAACTTCGACCGGCTCATGGAACAAGCGCTGTCGGCAGCGGGAGTCTAGCCGCAAGTAGTCTCCCGGCCGGACGCCGTCGCCGGGATGAGGCCGCTCGCTCACGCGCCGGCCACGGTCATCAAGCTCCACGGCGACTACAAGGACGTCGAGTCGCTAAACACCGCCGAGGAGCTCGCCACCTACCCCGACGCGTGGCGCACGCTGCTCGCGCAGGTGTTCAACGAGTACGGCCTTGTCATCTCGGGCTGGAGCGCCCAGTGGGACACGGCTCTCGTCCACGCGATCACCAGCGCGCCATCGCGCCGGTACCCGCTGTACTGGGATGCGCGCTCGTCGAACGGATCGCGGGCCGCTCAGATCCTCAGCGCTCGCCAGGGCCACCGCCTGCCTGGCTCGGACGGCGACGAGACGTTCGTTGCCCTGCTCGACCACCTGGTGACGCTCGACCGCCTGGCCGAGCCGCAGCTGTCCACGGCGCTGGCCGTCGGACGGCTGAAGCGGTGGCTACCCGACCCGCTGCACCGGATCGACGTCTATGACCTCGTCATGCGTGCGATCCCGCTTGTCGAGGAGGAGATAGCCAGCACTCCCACGTTCGGGGCGTTCGCCTCACCTGAGGTCGGGCAGGGGGCGGTGGACCGGCTGCCCCAGGCCACAATGCCTCTACTGCACCTGCTCGCCCACGGCGCGTTCCACGACGACGGAACCCACGACGCCCTGTGGATCGAGGTCGTACAGAGACTCATGGATGCCCGCACGCTTCCCGCGGGCATCTATGACCCCGCTTCCTGGGGCCTGCACCACTACCCGGCTGTCGCCGCGTTCTACGTCCTGGGTATCGCGGCTACCGCTCAGCAGCGCGACGAGTTCTTCATCAAGCTCGCAGAGACGCCGACCTGGAGGTCTCCCCACGGGAGAGATCCGATCCCGGCGGTCCTGGCCCTCCACCCCGGCCGCGTCCTCGACCACCACCAGCTCAACGCCCTGCCCTGGGCGACGAGCCAGTCGCAGGGCGGCTGGCGATACCCAGCATCCCACTTGCTGCGCGACGTGCTGCGACCCGCTCTGGTTGACGTGATCCGACCCGGAGCGCTCACGATGCTTTTCGACGACATGGAGTACCGCCAGGCAGCGCTCCAGTACATCCGCCCGAAGGAGTCCAGGGAGAACTGGCCCTACGTCGGGGAGTACATCCTCAGGGGAAGCTGGCGCGACGACGCTCCGGACGTCGAAAAGCGCCTGCAGACGGTCCTCAACTCTGGATCGCAGGGCTCATCCGCGTGGCAGCGCCGGATCGGCGCTCGCGGCGGCATCGACGACACGCAGCCGCTCGTGGAACTGCGTAGGGAGCTCGCGGCGTTTGGAGGCTTCTAGCGAGTTCGACCAGCGCCGAACGGCACACCCCGGTACGTCGCAGCCTTCTGTCTTTGAGCCGGCTGCAATCCGGCAGGTGCGGTGCTATGGCTGCGTTCGAAACCGTGATCGCACTCCTGCGCTGAACTGCGGAAACATTGAGGGCGACCCCGGTGGAGTAGACCAGGGTCGCCCTCAGGCCGCTGTCTCAACGGTCCCGTACCGGACGATCACGCGTCCGGAAGTTCTGGGCCAGTCTACGCGGTATGCACTGCACCGCCGCCATCTGGGCGGCAGCGGCGTGACCAGCCACGGGCGACACGCTCACGCCGATAGCCTTGTGCCATGCCCAAGGCGTTAGCCCTGAACGAGATCCGAAGCCGCGCGGCGAGTTTCGCCCTCGACTGGAGTGACTCCCCCGGCGACGAACGCCAAGACGCACAGAGCTTCATCCGAGACCTGCTCGGGGTGTACGGCATCACGAAGACGCGTGCCGCACTGTACGAGAAGCGCGTGACTCGGGCGTCGACTGCAGGCCGCGGCTACATCGACGCGCTCGTCCCCGGGGTTGCCGTCATCGAGATGAAGTCTGCCGGGCGAGACCTCGAGCAGGCCGAGCGTCAGGCGCTGGACTACCTCGACGCTCTCACCGACGCCGAGATGCCTCGATGGGTGATCACCAGCGACTTCCGGCAGATGCGCGTGCTCGATCTCGACGCGCCGGCTGAGGTCGAACCGCTCGCGGAGTTCCCGATCAGTGAGTTCGCGCTCAACGCGGACCGGCTCGCGTTCTTCGCCGGGTACGGCGTGCGTCAGTTCGGCTCCCAGCATCAGGAGCAGGCGTCGATCGACGCCGCGCGGCTGATGGCTGGCCTCTGGGAGGAACTCGAAGGCACGGGTTACTCCGACCACGAGGCGTCGGTGTTCCTAGTTCGAACGCTGTTCGCGCTGTATGCCGACGACGCTGGCGTCTGGGAGCGAGACCTCTTCTACGAGTTCCTCGAGACCCGAACGGCACAGGACGGTTCGGACCTCGGCTCGCAGCTCTCGTTCTTGTACCAGGTCATGGCGCGGCGCCCAGAAGAACGGCAGCGCAACCTGGACGCGCTCATCGCCCGGTTCCCCTACGTCAACGGCGGGGTCTTCAACGAGACACTGAGCATCCCCGCCTTCGACGCGTCGATGCGCGGCCGGCTGCTCGCCGCGTGCGAGTTCAACTGGTCCGCGATCAGCCCAGCGATCTTCGGATCGCTGTTCCAGGCGGTGAAGGACAAGCGTGCACGTCGTGAGCTGGGCGAGCACTACACGACCGAGACGAACATCCTGAAGGTCATCGAGCCGATGTTCCTCGACGACCTCCGGGATCGCTTCGCGCACAGCCAGCACGACGCGAAGGCTCTGCGGAGGCTCCGCACCGACATGGGGAAGATGCGCTTCCTTGACCCCGCGTGCGGGTGCGGCAACTTCCTCGTCGTCGCCTACCGAGAGATGCGGTCACTCGACCTTCAGGTTCTCACCCGACTACAGGAGCTCGGTGGCCGTGAGGCCGCAGCCGGGATGCTCTTCGATACCGGAGACCTCCCGGTGCGTCTCGAGAACTTCCACGGCATCGAGATCGAGGAATGGCCTGCTCGCATCGCGGCCACAGCCCTCCACCTCGTCGAGCATCAAGCCAACCAGGCGATGGAGCTCGCACTCGGCGTCGGCCCGGACACGCTGCCGTTGGAGAAGGTCGACACAATCCACGCGAACGAGAGCGCCCTGACTCTCGACTGGACGGGGATCGTGCCTCCCACGGAGAACCTCTACATCTTCGGGAACCCCCCGTTCCTCGGTCACGCAACTCGGACACCCGAGCAGGCCGACGAGCTCCGACTCGTCTGGCACCGCGACGACATTGGACGGCTCGACTACGTCACCGGTTGGTACGCGAAGGCGCTCCAGCTCTTCGCCAAGCCCGGCTATGCCGGCGAGTTCGCGTTCGTCTCCACCAACTCGATCACGCAGGGCGAGCCCGTCCCCGCGCTCTTTCGGCCCGTGCTCGACGCAGGCTGGCGCGTAAAGTTCGCACACCGAACCTTCGCGTGGACGTCGGAGGCACCAGGCGCAGCCGCCGTGCACTGTGTTGTGGTCGGCTTCGACAAGCACCGGCGTCGGCCCGCGTGGCTCTTCGACTACAAGACGCTCCGGGGTGAGCCCGAGCGGCACGCGGTGGCCGAGCGAATCAACCCATACCTCGTCGACGGCCCGAACGTGCTCATTGAGCAGCGTCGTGAGCCGCTTTCACCTCATATGCCCGCCGTGACCATGGGCAGCATGCCGCGAGACGGTGGGCACCTGATCATCGGCCCAGACGAGTACGCCGAGGTTGCCGCCGATCCGTATGCGGCGAAGTACCTGCGCCGCTTCATCATGGGCAAGGAGCTCATCAACAATCTCCCTCGATGGTGCCTCTGGCTCGTCGACCTCGAGCCGTCCGACGTCCAGCACTCCCCCGTCCTCAGAACGCGCCTCGACGCAGTGCGTGGCTTCCGGCTAGCGAGTCGAGCCGCTTCTACCCGCCAGATGGCCGAGACACCCCACCTGTTCGGGCAGCGGTCACAGCCCGACGTCCCGTACGTGGGAGTTCCGAAGGTCTTCGCGGAGTCGCGACGATGGGCGACGTGCGAGCGGTTGGGCCCAGAGGTCGTTGCTGGCGACAAGGTCTACACGTGCAAGGACCCTGACGGGTTTGCGTTCGCGGTGTTCTCCTCTTCGGCGTTCATCCTCTGGCAGAAGACCGTCGGCGGGCGTCTGAAGTCAGACCCGAGCTTCTCGAACACGATCGTGTGGAACACCCTGCCGATACCGTCCGTGTCGGAGAGCCTGCGGACATCAATCATCGAGGGAGGATCAGCGGTGGTTGAGGCCCGAGGACTCCACCCTCATCGGTCGCTAGCCGAGCACTACAACCCGCTGGCCATGAGCCCCGAACTCCTCCGGGCGCACCGAACCCTCGACACCGCGGTAGATCGGGCGCTCGGCCTCCGGGGTGGTGTCGACGACAACGCACGCCTGAAGGCGTTGTTCACGGCTTACGCGAAGTTCGAGAACCGACCCGCAGAGCTGCATCTCTCGCCCGTGCGACGGTGACTCCGGCGAGGTCTCTCGAGTCCACCGGCCCGGACGCCACCGTCACCGCGACCGGGGTCAGCGCCGGCCCTGCCAGAGCCCCCCCGGTACCGCGCGCGGCGCTCCGCCTCGACGACCAGGTCCTCGCGGCGTCGGGAACCCAGCACCTTGCTCGCGATGCCTCAGTGGGCGATCCGCGACAAGAATCCGCTGCCGCCGGACCTCGCGGATCTCTAGCTGTGGGGTCGAGTTGCGAGTTGAGCCGCCCGTCGAACGCGGCGCAGGGCAGTTCGTGCCCGTCATGGCGTTCCCACGTTGGGGCGAGTGCCTCGAACACGCTACGAGACAGCTCGGCAGACACTGAGCTGAAGGAGGCGAAGGCGAACGCGGCTACAGTCGGCGTCGAATCCTGACCGCCACCACTGAACGAGGGGACGTCATCGACCAGTTCATCGTCGTCCTGTCCTGTCTAGGGGGCTTCGAGATCTGCGGTCGGAACGCGCTCGCTCCGCGCGTCGGGCTCCGGCTCGTGCTCACTCGTCACCTCACCATCCTGGAAAGCCGCACGCGTCTCGCCGCTATCACGACGTAGCCACGTTCTGGCACGATCGCGGACGTGCCAGGTCCCCACGACGCCCGCCCGAGTGCCCACCCGACGAGTCTGATCGCCGTCACCAACGAGATGAGCGCAGCGCTGATCCCGTCGGATCTCTACGTCGAAGGGTTTGAAGAAGCTGCCCTCGAGGCGGGGAACCACCTGTACCTGATTGCGGTCGGCCCGCGAATCGAGCCCGTGTCCGTCATCCCACCACACGACGGATGGAAGCTCAGGACCAGGTTCTACGACCGCGGGTACAGGCCGAGGACCGTGCCAGTTCCTCAAGTTCTGTTTCCCGACGGCGACCTGCGTGTCACCGACTCGGTTCTCTTCCACGTCACGGCCCAAAGTGATCAGCCACTTTCGGCCATTGACGTCACTCGCCGGGTTCTCGCGCACGCCGCTGCCTGCGACTCTGAGCACTTGCGGTCCTGGCAGCAGTACACGATCAGGAAGTTCTTCACCTACCGGGTTGTCTACATAGGCCAGGCATTCGGTCGGAAGAAGCGCCGTTCCGCCGTGAAGCGACTGGCCGACGGACACGAGAAGTTGCAGCGCGTCCTCTCGGAGATCAACGACCTGTATCGCACCTCTGACGTAGGCGTCATCGTCACCGACGCACGCGTCCACGGCAGGGAGCTGAACTTGACACTCGGCCCAGGGAACGCCGACGAATTCGCACAGGCCACCGTGGACTTCATGACGATGTCCTTCGGGCCCCTCGAGAATGAGGGACTGACGATCGACGCTGCCGAAGCCATGCTTATCCGCTACTTTCAACCGAGACTCAACGACAAGCTGCGGGAGTTCCCGCTAAAGGATCGTCCCGGGCTCGTCCAGCCGCTCCTCGGCGCCGGGATCACCCATCTCGGGGTACACCTCGACGTCGCGCAGAGCCGCGCGTTGCTCGCCGATCCCGTGACGAACGAGGCCAGGAGCCGACACAGGTTCGCCATCAACTTGGCTACCGGGGAACGCGAGACCCCGGCGAGCAACGCACCCACCGCCTGGCGTATGTAGGCCACGAGCCAGTAGGAACTCACCGCGCGGGCGACACGAGCCGGCGCCCTGCTCCGCCGCGCATGACCTTCCGCCCGGGCCCGACCTGAGCACGACGGGGAGAGGCGCGCGCCCGGCGCGGCCCGAGCCCAGGACACCCGCCTCGTGGCAAGTGCCCTTGTGCGGGTGTGTAGACCGGAAGCGGATCGCACTGAGGCAAGCTGGTTCGACGCCGTGAGCTCACGCGATAGAGGTGCTGGTACGAACACGCTGCACGGGTCTGACGGCGCTTCATTGTGCCGAGCGGCGGGGTCTTCCACAGAGCGACGGAGCCACTAGCTGTACTAACCCGGTGCGTTGTTGACGCGGTCGACGGGTGTGAGTCCGCCGATGCCAACGTGGGGTCCGTTCAGCTCAAGCCAGGCGGGGATCGGAGTCCGCCAGCCGTGGGACTGCGTGCCGGGCGAGGACCCTCCCAACGGTAGAGCCCGCACCCCGACCTGCTGACTGATCGTGACCAACCCCGCGACGGGTCAGCATCCGCACGATCCGCACCCGGGTCTCCACGCAGGCCCGGGTGTGGCGCGGGTGGCTGCGGACCGCGCTCGACCGGTCGACCAGTCCATCCGCTCCCTCGACGCGGAACCGCCGCCACCATCGCGACGCGGACTGTCGTGAGACCCCCATCTCGGCGGCGACGTGCGCGATCGGACGGCCAGCGGCGATGCGCTGGACCACGGTGAGACTGCCGGCAGGGGTCAGCCGGCCGTTAGCGTGGGGCATGAGAGACCTCCGTTGGTCGGAGTCGGCTCGTAAACGGCTCCAACTCGACCCGGAGGTCTCGCTTCACGTCAACAACGCTCTTGGTCAGTGCGCCTAGAGCATCGAACTCACGTCCCGAAGAACGCCATCTCGCTCACCAACGCGGAACACGACTGGAATTAGCACGCAAGCGTGCCAATTGTTCGCGTCAGCGGGGTGCGCTACTTGCAGCCGGCCCTCATCGATGCGATTCTCTCGACGTGAAACACGCTGCCCGGTCGACTTGGTTCTTGGACGTCGACGGCGTCCTTGGAGTCGAGGATCCGGACCCTCGCGTCCATGCCCGGCACCGGCTTCGAGCCGGCGGCTGGCCAGTAGACGTCTGGGTTGATCCCGACGTTCCCCGCCGTATCGACGAGCTCGTTGATCAGTACGACGTTCGGCTCGTCTGGTTGACGACCTGGTCATGGGACGCCGTTGACGAGCTGGCCCCGCGTCTCTCTCTCGACCCTCGCGCCGAGGTGCTTCCGCAGCCGGAGATGGGAAGTCTGGCGCGGCGTCCAGGCGAGTCGAGCCCCTGGTGGAAGCATGAGCTCGCGCGTCGCTTCGTCGCGACCGAGACGCCAACGGCACTCGTCTGGACCGACGACGACCTAGACGCGAGCGTTCGTGCGGCGTGCGAGCACGAGTGGTCGTTCCGACAGTTCCTGCTTGCCCCCGACGCCCGGATCGGGCTCAGGAGATCGACCTGACGCGGATCGGCCGCTTCCTCGCGTCGCCGAGCTGACATCGGCGTTGGAGACGACGGCATACCCCACCCGCACGGGCCGCTTCCTCGACGGCTAGGGCGGACAGAAGACGACACCGCTTCGGCCGTGGCGATATCACAGCATTCCTTATAGACATCACTCCAATGCACGCCGAGCACGCTCTGGAGGCTTGCCAGGAATGCGCTCAGGGTGCGATCGTTGCGCCATGCTCTACAGCGTTCGTCAACTCGACGCCAGCACAGCCCCCGGCATCTGGGAAGTCGAAATCGTCGACGGCGTGCGAGTTCTGCTACACCTGGAGCACGGGGTCGTCATGTTCCGGCGAATCCCCTGTCGTCGCTGCCCACGAGCTCTTCGAGTGGTTGAGCCTGCGAGGGATAAGACGGGATGACGGAAGGACGGACATGGTCACGGTCGGGTCGTCCTACAGTTTGTCCGTGGGTCGCGACCTTGCGATGCCCACAGCACCGGTCGCCGCGATCTACGTCCCTCGCTCCTTCGGTAGCGCCGTCCACCCCGTGGCCACGGCGCGCACGCCGAACGACGTGCTGACGCTCATCCGGTGGTGCGCATCAATCGGCCGTGACCCCCTGGTTTGTGCCAATCCGGTTTCCGGACGGCGACGTCGCTCCTCTGGCCGTAGCGGACGAGGCGCCGGGACCGCGTCCGACTGGCTGCCGCGTCCGGCTGGCTGCATCGGTCGCTCGCACGTGTGGAGAACCGCCGACCTCGTGGACATCGAGCTCAACCGCCGACCGCCTGGCCCGCATGCGCCCCGCCCGACGCCGGCGGATCCATCGGACGACCCGCTTGCGCGACCTGACAACCCGACCGGGTGATGGGACGAAACAACTCCTTGATTCGGGCTGCCAGGGTCGTCTCACCCGTCGAACCACCCCATCACCTGCACGACGTTTGCAAACGCACCGAGCAGCGTGAACGCCCAGCCGACA
Organism: Cellulomonas denverensis; assembly: GCF_012396125.1. Taxonomy (GTDB): domain Bacteria; phylum Actinomycetota; class Actinomycetes; order Actinomycetales; family Cellulomonadaceae; genus Cellulomonas; species Cellulomonas denverensis. The sequence continues at coordinate 466,250 of NZ_JAAXOX010000002.1, forward strand.
ACGCGCCCCACACACCGGGTGGTTCTCGGCCACCACGGATCTGCGGCGCGGTGCCTCGCGGTGGGCGTAGCGGCCGGACCGGGCGAGCGATGAAGACATGAGGTGCCGATGTGCGGCACAGCCCATCGGAAGAGCGACCTGGTGGCGGCAACTCGGCGGGCCACCCCAGTCTGGGTTCCGTCGCGAGGCTGGTCCCACACCGCAGCGCCCCGCCCCGCCCCGCATCACCACACGCACCCCGGTCCGACCGGTCCAGGGCGATCCGAGGCGGGACGCGGCGGGCCGGTCCGTACCCGGTCCAACGCGCCGGCCCACGCCGGCGCGTTGGACCGGGTACGGACCGGAGCGGCCCACTGATACACCCGTCTCGCTCTTCACGTCATCGCCGACGGGACATCGATCCAACGTGAGACGGGCGCCGTAGTGACGGCACGCCGTACCGCCGTCGTGACGGCACACCGCGCTCAGCCGCATCGGTGACCCGAGGACGCCGCACGAGAACGGCCACCCGAGCCGCCCACAGTCCGCCGCCCGGCCCGCGGCAGCCAGCAGCCAGGAGCCAGCAGCACCGAACACTGAACCAGTACCCCGCTACCGCACCAGCACCCCGCCGGTGCACGCCCCGCCCCCGAGCGCACACGTACGAGCCGGCCAGCCGGAGGTGGCCCGCAGCAAGCGAGCGCAGCGAGCGCAGCGTGTGCGGGACACCGCAGGCGCACGCCGGCGGACGCCGCCTACCCGACCAGCCCGGCAGCGCACCCACCGACCACCGGCCGCTTCAACGGCTCCCCCAGCCACCCCAAGCAAGGGAGCTTGCGAACGCGCCCAGAGAGCGAGCGCAGCGAGCGAAGTGGGTCGTTCGCTTGCGACCGACCCCACCACCCACTAGGCGAAGGGCTTGCCCCGCGCCCAGTGAGGGAGCGCAGCGACCAAAGTGGGTCGGGGCTTGCCCCTGATGCCGAACACCCCTCCACGAAACACACCCACCACCCAAGGGGGTTGGTGTACGTCTGGTGTGCGGACGAGCCCCGGTGTTGGGGCATTTGGACCCCAGAGCGGACCCCTCTCGTAGGTATGGGGTGTTCTAGGGAGTTGCCGTATGGGTACCGCTGCCCGCCTACCGCTCCCGACGCACCGCGCGCATGCTCGGTCGCACCCTCGTCCAGGCCGTCAACTAGGCTCTCGAGAAGAGACGCCAAAGCCGCCCGTGGAAGCGGTTGCGTCGTTAGGCTGCAAGCCGAGTTGCAGAGTCGAAGGGGTCGCAGGTGAAGGCTGGAGACGAGAAGCTAACCGAGGTCTTCACCACGAAGGTCCGCTACGAGATCCCGATCTTCCAGCGTCCCTACACCTGGGACGAGGACAAGAACTGGCTGCCGCTCTGGGATGACCTGCGCCAAGCCGCAGAGCGGGCGGAGGCCGTCGCCGCCACCGAAGCGGGCCCCGACGAACAGCAGGAGCTGTTCCTCGGGGCGCTGGTCACGCAGCATCGCCCGCCGGTACCGAAGCGAGTTCCGACGAAACAGGTGATCGACGGGCAGCAGCGCATGACAACTCTGCAGGTCTTCTTCGCGTCCGCGCACCGCGTCGCTCACGAGCTCGGGGCGACCGACGCGGCCGACTCGTTCCGCACTCTGATCCGCAACCCGGTCTCCTCCGAGAGCGACTACCCCGGTGACGCATACAAGCTCACCCCGCTGCCCGACGACGCCCCGGCATTCAGGTGGTCGGTCCGACTCGCAGGCGACGACGCTTCGTGCCCCGACTCGGACCACAAACTCGTCCGCGCCGCGGCGTGGTTCGAGGACACCGTAAGGACCTGGGCACAGGAAGCGATCGATCCGGTCGATCGTCTCGACATGCTGCACTTCGCGGTCACCGAGCAGATCAAGGTCGTCTCGGTCTACCTCGACGCGCGGGACGACCCACAGGTCATCTTCGAGGCTCTCAACTACAAGGGCGAACCGCTCGACCCCACCGACCTGGTGAAGAACCTGCTGTTCCAGCGGATCGACGCGCAGGGTGACCACTCGGTTGCGCACTCTCTGCACGAGCAGCACTGGCGGCTACTCGACGACAGCTCGTGGCGGCGCAAGGTGACGACCGGACGCATCAGCCGTGTGCGTGCCGACACCCTCTTGGCTTACTGGTTGTCCGCGCAGCTCGGCGACGTCGTATCGGTTGAGCACCTGTACGCGACGTTCAAGACATGGCTGCTCGCGAGCGAGCCCACCCCACGAGCGGCTGACGTGGTCATCGACATCCGCCGATGGGCCGACACGATGGACGAGCTAATCGCCCGACCGACGACCGACCCGGTTAGGCAGGTCGTCGACCGACTCGAAGCGACCAACACGACGACGCCGTGGCCGATGCTGCTGTTTCTCCACGCAACCGGAGACGTTCCGCCGGAGCAGGCGACGCTTGGCGCGCGTGCGCTCGACTCGTTCTTGATGCGGCGCGCGGTCTGCGGCATGACCGCAAAGGACTACAACCGCCTGTTCGGCTCCGTCCTGGGCAAGGTGCGCTCCGCCGCTCCTGAAGTCGCCGGGCACACCGTCGTCGACGAGCTCGCGGCGCAGACGGCAGACGCGCGGTCGTGGCCGACAGACTCCGAGTTTATCCAAGCGTTGGTCGCGGATGACATCTACAACACCATCCCGCGGGCGAGGTTGCGCTCGCTTCTCGTCGGACTTGATACCGCGCTGCACAACGATCACCAGGAGCACCGCGAGGCGCTCACCGCAACGAATCAGGCGTTAACGGTTGAGCACATCCTCCCGCAGCATTGGGAGGAGCACTGGCCACTGCCGGGCGAACGGGACGCGGACGTCGAGCACGCGGTCAGAGCGGGCCACGTTCACCAGCTCGGGAACCTGACGCTAACTGTCCGGCGACTCAACTCAGCGCTGAGCAACGCACCATGGAGCGCGAAGAGACCGACGATCCAGAAGCACTCGTTGCTACGGCTAACAACGGCGTCGATCCTCACCGTGCCCGAGGGCGTCAAGGACTGGACATCGTCCGCCTGGGAACAAGACTGGGACGAGTCTCGGATCCAGGTCCGAACGTTCTGGCTTACCCGGCTCGCGCTTAGCACGTGGTCCCGACCCGACCCGAGCCCGGACTCCGCGCAAAGTGCCCAGTCGGTGGCGGAAGTAGGGGAACCGGCCTCGTGACGTGCGGGAACGACGTCGAGCGTGCTGCGCAGAGCACCCAGTCCGCACCTGAAAGCTCGTGGTTTGACGAGTAGTCGCGGCGCCGCTCGGCACTAGTACCCGGTTTTCAGGGCTCGCCTGGCTCTTCTGCATCCCCGAGTGACTGCTTACGCGCTGGTCGAGCGCCCGCGAAGCCCGAGACAACAGCGACGACCAATGAGATCCGGAAGATGACGGTCGTCAGTTTATCCGGGACCACTGGGGTGTAGCAGCCACTCGAGCAAGTGCCCTGGCCCATGCTGAGGAGGAACCAGGCTGCGCCCCACAACGCCACGAAGACCCCGCCGCCCACGAGTGCAAACGCCAACGCCGCGAAGAGGGCTCTCTCGCGCCATCCACCGTTAGAACCGGTCCCGCTCATGCGCCATGTATCGGCTGCCGGACTGAGGTCCTTTACCACGCGCAGCGGTGAACGTGTGTGCCACTACCCGAGCGGGTCGATCGCCAAGGCCCAGGGCCTCCACCGCCGCCGTCTCGCGAGTCGATCCCTGGAGCGAGCCCGCAACTCCGAGCACGCCATCACGACACGTGGTGCCGCCGACTCCCCCGTCAGAGATCCCACCAGGAACGACAATGAGTTCACACCGGCCGGCTCTGGCCGTACTAGGCGACTGGCGCTGGGAGAGCGGCGTCCATCGCGCGACCACCTTCGCGCTGTCGGCCAGGCACTGCGACTGGCACCTCGATCGCGGTGAGCGCAGGCGCAACGACCAGTGCGATGTGCTCTCGCTGCCCCGCCGGACGCGCTGCGGGCGTCGAACGCCAGTCGAGCCGCGCCTCTGCTTCTGCGACCCGGACCGTCGCTGCGTCAATCGCGGCGTGATAGGCGCCAGTGTCCACGGCTCGTGCGAACGCGCGCCTGGCCGAGCGAACTTCGCGAGCTGCTTCACGGCGCCCACTCTGAGTGGCCTCGGCGCGAGCCTCGGCCGCCGCCACGGGATCAAGCACAGGCGCGAGAGCAGCGCTGGTGACGTCGGACGGACGTCTGATGTCGACCGCTTCGAAGCACCCGGCATCAAGCGCTCGGGCGATCGCACCGACGTGAAGACCGGCATAAAGGAGCGCGGCAACGATCTTGCGTGCGGTGACTCGTGATTGCACCACACCGCGCGCGGCCCAGTAGGCTGCCAGCGCCTCGGTCGTCGCTTCGCGAACGGCGACCTCCTCGGGCGGTTCCGGGGTCGACTCGCCCCAGAAAGCCACGGATTCCCCCGTGGGGAGGTCCGGGCTGACTTCCGTCGTGGCGATCGCGAGCGTCGTCGCTCCCAGGTGCGCAGCGACAATCGCCGGGAGCGCTTGGGCCACGACGTCATCCGGGACACGAGCATCGGCGAGCGCGCGGCCCCGGACGACAGGGATGTTCGCGGCGCGCCAGTTCGAGATGAGGTCGTCGACGAGCGCTGCAGCACTCGAGTTCGCTCCGCTCATCTTGATGTACCCGTCTAGGTAGACGATGCTCTCACATGGCTGACGGACGCGTACCGCGCGCCAGCCCTCGCGAGTTCGTGGCTCACTCTCGAACCACCTGTACCCGCGACTCTCGCGGTAGCTCGTGCACTCGAGCGCGATGGAGCTCGATACGCCGTGGTCGGTCCGGTCGCCGCGGACCTGCTCGCCCCCTGGGAATCTCCTCAGCACACCGTCGTCTGGACGGATCGGCTTGTCGACCTCACTGCCGCAGGTTGCGTGCCGGCGCCCGCGGATCAGGCAACGGTGACTCTCGCCGTAGTGGACGATCCACGAGCGCTGCGGGGTCTAGATCGAGGCGAGCTACACGTTGCGCACCCGTGGCGAGTCTGGGTCAGCCTCGCCCTCGCTGGCGAGACCCAGGCAGCCGATCACCTACGCGAGAAACTGACACGCTCAGGCACGCCGGGCGGCGCGCTCACCTAGGACCTGCGTTGACGCTTGCTCGCGCGCCGTCGCCGCGTCTCGGCACGGTTCGCGGCTTGGAACCCAATCCCCGTCATGCCCGGTCGATCCCGATCCACGCCGAACTCCACCGCCCACGACCGCAGTTCAGTGCGGTACGGATGTCCGAGCTCCGCGCGATCCCATGCGCACACCGCCATGAGAGCGTGCTGCGCAGTGATCCCCAGCCACGCGTCTGCAGCACCCAGTTCCGGATCCGTCACGAAGCCGATCCCGCTGCCCGCAGCATCAGTCGACTCGAGGCAATGCTCAACGAGGTCGTTCCCAGGGTGCGTCAGCGCGGACGCGAACCGGTACAGCACGTACTCGCGATCGCCTCCTTCGATCTCGGCACAGATTCGTTCGAAGTTCCTGCCGGACGTCGCCTCGTCGTCTTCGAGACGCTGGTCAGCGTTCCGCACCACGCTGTCGGACGCGTCGAGCCAGGTCGCCTTCACCGCGCTGGCTAGCAGGTTCTTCCGCTGGCGATGGCCCTCCCGGAGTACTGCTCGCAGATTGCCTCGGTACAGCTCGAGCCACACAGCACGAATCGAGCACTCGATCACCTGACGCACCATAGGCATCATGACGAGCCCGTGGCCTGTCTGGTGGAGTTCGGAGACCGCGGTCGCGAGCTGTACCGAGTGAGCGACGTGAGCGAACAGCACCGGCGCGAAGGCCAGGTCGAGCGTCGTTGCGAACCGCGCGTTGTCCCTGGCGACGTTCCACGTCCCGGCAAGTTCCTTGATGACCTCGTGACAGCGCTCAACTGTCGGCGCCACTTGCTCGTCTGCGTACGCCATGGCGGGATCATGGCACCCATGCGGCGCCCGAGCGGCGCCCTCCCCCGGCGGTGTCCTGCTCCCACGGCTGCGCCACCCCGAGCCGCTGCGGCCGTCGTTGCGCCTCACGCCAGCACCGCTGCCGGCGTGCGCAGCACGTCCGGAAGCGAGCGCGGGTTGCGCGCGAGCTCACCTTTAGGGCCCCCTGCGGGTTACCTGAGGTGTTCTCTTAGGGTACTGGGTGTCACCGGTGACACCCCCTCCGGACACTCGTTGAGACAGCGAGCATCACGGCCCGTGACCTGCGGCAACGCGGGGCACGGGCCGTTGTGTGTCCTGCCCCGGCGTGACATCCTCGGCGGGTGGACAACGACAGCACCCCGGATCGCGCCACCTCCTTCGGGACGGCGGCCGGCGCCTACCACGCCCACCGCCCGACCTACCCGGACCAGGCGGTCGCCTGGTGTGTCCCCACCGAGGCCCTCGACGTCGTAGACCTGGCCGCCGGCACCGGCAAGCTGACCGAGCGGATCCTGGCACAGGGCGTCCCCGGTCGGCGGGTGACGGCCGTCGAACCCTCCGACGGCATGCGCGCGGCCCTGATGGCAGCGCTGCCGGAGGTGACCGCGCTGGACGGGTCCGCCGAGACCACCGGACTGCCGCCCGCGTCGGCCGACGCCGTGACCGCCGCGCAGGCCTGGCACTGGTTCGACGCCGAGCGGGCCTCCACCGAGCTGGCCCGGGTGCTACGACCGGGCGGCACGCTCGCCGTGCTGTGGAACATCCGCGACGTCGACTCCCCCAACGCCACCTGGCTGGCGGAGTACGAGGAGATCGTGCACCGCGGCGACCCGTTCGAGCCGGAGCGCACCACCCCCGCGCTCGGACCCGAGTTCGGACCGGTGCAGCACCGCTCCTTCGCCTGGGCCGACACCATCCGGCCGGCGGCGCTGCGGGACCTGGCCGCGTCGCGCTCCCACCTGCTCACGCTGGCACCGGACCGCCGGGAGGCCCTGCTCGCCGCGATCGACCGGCTCGCGGCCACCCACCCCGCGCTGCGCGGCCGCGACACCGTGCCGATGCCGTACCGCACGGACTGCTACCGCGCGATCCGCCTGATTTCCCCTGGACACGCCCCCGACCCCAGGCCCTAGCGTCCGGGGATGGCACAGCACGACCTGGACGCGCACATCCGGACCTACTACGCCGACCACTTCGACGAGGCCGGTCGCCTGGTCACCCGCTCCGCCGCCGGCCGGGTCGAGCACCGGCGCACCCGCTCCCTGGTCGCCGGCCTGCTCGCGCCCGGCTCCCGGGTGCTGGACGTCGGCGGAGCCACCGGCGCGCACGCCGGCTGGCTCGCCGCCGACGGCCACCGGGTCACCCTGATCGACCCCGTCCCCGAACAGGTCGCCGCCGCGGCCCGGATCGGCACCTTCGACGCCCAGGTCGGCGATGCCCGGGACCTGCACGTCGACGACGCCTCCGTGGACGCCGTCCTCCTGCTCGGACCGCTCTACCACCTGCGCTCGGCCGACGACCGGCACCTCGCCCTGACCGAGGCGCACCGCGTCCTGCGCCCCGGCGGCACCCTGGTCGCCGCCGGCATCTCCCGGATCGCGGCCCTGCTCGATCTGCTGCTCGCCCACGACGAACGCCCCTCCGCCGACGTCCTCGCCACCCTGCTGGACGACGGCGCCAGCCCCTACGACCCCGCCGCGGGCGTCTTCCCGGTCGGACACTTCCACGACGCCGCCGAACTCCGCGCCGAGGTGCAATCCGCCGGCTTCACCCAGGTCACCGTCACCGGCGTGGAGGGGCCAGCCTCCCTCGGCATGGAGGTGCTGCCGCCCGACGACGCACTGGTCGACGCCGGCTGCGCGCTGGCCGAGGCGGCGGACGCGGTGCCGATGATCCGCGACCTGTCGGGGCACCTGCTGGCCGTGGGGGTCCGGGCGGCGAGCTAGCAGCTCCGGCTGACGGCTGCGGGCGAACACTCCTGGGAGCCGAGCACCGCATGCCGCAGCCGGATCAGCCCCATCGGCGACAGCGCGTCCGTCCGGGGCCAGAACCCCGGCCCGGCCGCCTCGCCCTCGGTGGCGTCCTCGACGGTGCGCCACCCGGCACCGGCCAGCGCTGCCGACACCTCGTCCGGGGCCGGGGTGTACCGCCACGGCTCACCGGTCGCCCCGGTCGCGGCGGACACGGCCTCGGCGTACGCGGCGCCCGGTCCATCGCGGAGCGCGGGCGGCAGGACGTAGTCGAAGACCAGCATCGACCCGGGGGCGAGCCGGGCGAGGTCGGCGAGCTGCGCCTGGATGGCGTCGCGGTCGAGGTACATGCTGACGCCGAGCCAGGCGACGAACACGGGGCGGTCGGGGTCCAGGCCGTGCCGGAGCAGGGCGTCGACCGCGCTCGCCTCGGCCAGGTCGCAGGGCACGGGCCGGCCGCGATCGGGGCGGGCGGCCGCGGCGAACAGCTGGGCGCGCCAGTCGAGCACCGGTCCGCGGTCGACGAGCCAGGTGTCGGCCGCGTGACGGTGCGCGGAGGTGTCCAGGCCGGCGCCGAGCACGACGTACTGGTCGAGGCCGGACCGGGTCAGGCGCTGCTCGGCGAAGGCGCTGCGGGTGACCGCGCTGAGCCGGGCGGCGGCGAGCAAGGGCTGATCGGGGTGGGCGCGCTGGTAGTCGAGCGGGGACGGCCCGGGCAGGGCGTCGCACAGGGCGCGGGCGACGTCGTCGTCGATCAGGTGGGGTGGGTGGTCGACCAGTCCGTGGGCCGCGCGGGCGGCGGCGGACATCAGTGCGGACATGCTGGCAGCGACAGGAGCGTTCACTTCAATTCAGTATCACGGCGGGCGCTCCGGGCGCCGGAGGCACGCCGTGATCAGCGCAGATCGAGGGTCCACCAGGTCGCCGCGGGCACCGGCGCGAAGCCGAAGGAGCGGTAGAACGCCAGCCCGGAGCCGACGTAGGCCTCCCGGGCACCGCGCTCCCGGCACCGGCGCAGCGCCCCGAGCACCGCGGCCCGGCCGAGCCCCCGGCGCCGCTCGCCGGGGACGGTGCACACCGGTTCGACCAGGGCGTAGTGCGTGCCGGGTGCGTACCAGGTGCCGCAGTAGGCGGCCCATCGACCGTCCGGGTCGGCCACCGCGACGTGCAGGGCGGGGTCCAGGTGCGGGCCGGAGACCGACTGCCGCCGCAGGTCGAGCTGGTGAGCGCTGGGGGTGTCGGCGGTCTGCGCCTCCTCCGGCCCGCCGAAGCCGAGCGCGAGCACCCGGTGGAACTGGGTGAGACCGGGATCGGATCGGAGGTCGACCAGGCGGTAGCCGGGCGGCAGGTCGGCATCGAGGCCGGTGTCGAGGTCGAGCACCGCGGTGGCCTCGCCGTCCTGGCCGGCCCGGAACCCGTTCGCGGCGACGACCCGCTGCCACGCGCGGTCGGCGTCCGGCACGATCACCGAGACCCGGCCGTCGTGCCCCAGGTGTTCGATCGCGTGCCGGACCAGTTCGGGCGCGAGGTCCTGGTGGCCGGGATCGCACAGCAGGTAGGCATGCCCGGGCGCGTCCTCGAACGTCGCCACCGCCACCACCCGGCCGCCGCGCTCCCACAGGCCGATCCGGGACTGGGCCGCCGGGTCGCGCAGCATCGAGAACGCGGCGTTGCGCTGCGAGATCATCCACTCCCAGCGCGCCCAGAGGAACCCGGGCAGGCGCACGGTCCCCTGGTTGATCCGCAGCAGGAGGTCGCGCACCCGGTGGAAGTCGTCGCCGAACCCGGTCTCGGGGCCGTACGGGCGCATCGTGGTCATGGTGGTCCTCGTCTCGCCGTGATGGTTCGCCCGGACCGCACGGTAGGCGCGGCGCCGTACGGTCGGCGAGGGATTTGCCGGAGCCGGGACCTCCGGCCCGGCGGCTCCCCGGCGCGATCCGCCTAGGCTCACAGCCCTCGCAACCCCCACCCCCGGAGGCACCGTGAACCCCGTCCCGGACCGACAGCCCGACGTCGCCGACGACTTCGGTGGACCGGAGCTCGACCCGGCGCTCTGGGTCCCGCACTACCTCCCGCAGTGGACCACCCCCGACCGCTCCGCCGCGCGCTACGACCTCACGCCCGACGGACTGCGGCTGCGGATCGACGCCGACCAGCCGCACTGGCGGGACGAGGACGCGCCGATGCGGGTGTCGAACCTGCAGACGGCGACCTTCTCCGGGCCGCTGGGTTCGCAGCGGGGCACGCACCTGCACCGTCCGGACGGGTTGCGGGTGCGCACCGTGGTGCCCGCGCGGTCGCTGTGGGCACCGGCCGCCGGCCGGGTCGAGGTGGACGCGCTGGCCGCGACCGCTCCCGGGGCGATGCTGGCGGTGTGGCTGGTCGGGGTGGAGGCCGGCCGGCCGGAGGACAGCGGTGAGATCTGCGTGTGCGAGATCGACGCGGAGACCGTGTCCACCGATGGCTGCCGGGCCCGGATCGGGGTGAAGGCCCATCACGATCCGCGGCTGCGCACCGACATGGCGGAGGTCGACGTCCCGGGTGATGCGACCGTGCCCCGCACCTGGGGCGTGACCTGGGACGCCGACGGGGTGCGGGTCGACGTGGACGGGATGCTGCTGCGCACCGTCGACCAGGTGCTGGACTACCCGGTGCAGCTGATGGTCAGCCTGTTCGAGGTGGCGCCGGTCGCCGAGCCGGGCGAGTACCCGCTGACCGCCGGGATCCGTGCCGTGCGTGGCTGGGGGCGCTGAACCGCGGCCCCACCGCGGTCTCGGGCCGGCCTGCGGGATCACCGCCAGACCGGTCGTCGTGCCCCCCACCAGGCCACCCCGCACGCGAGGACCAGCACCCCGACCAGCAGGGCATACCCCCCGGGCGCACCCGCACCCGCGAGCACCGGCTCGGCGCACCGCGGCACGTCACAGACAAAGCTGCCGGCACGCCCGTGATCCTCGGAGCGGAGGAACCCGTGCAGCAGCGCCGCCGGGGTCCGGAAGCCGAGGGACAGGACCGGCATGAGGGTCTCGACGATCAGCACATAGCCCAGCAGGAGGACGACGACCGCGACATCGGAGCGCAGCAGGGTGCCCAGGGCCACCCCCGCGGCGGCGCCCGCCGCGACCAGCAGAACACCGCGGGCCACCATCAGGGCGGTGCCGAGGTAGTCCACACCAGAGAGCGTGCCGTGCAGCCCGGCGACGATCACCGCCAGCACGATGACGAGCAAGGCGGCCAGCAGGGCGACGACCAGCGAGCCGGCGGACCAGACGGCGACCCGGGCAAGGGCCGTGGCGGAACGGGCGTCCCGGGTGGCGCGGGCGGTTCCGACCATGCGGTTGCGCCAGTCGCCACCCGCGAGCAGGGCCCCGCCGACGAGGGCCAGGACCGCGCAACCGACCAGGAACCCGGCCAGGTCGTGGGGGAACTGACCGGCGAAGACGTAGCGCGGTTCGACGAAGGTCTGCGCCGGGGTGGTGAGGTCGCCGAACATGGCAGACAGCTCGGCCGCTTCCTGTTCCGCCGCCCGGACCGCGCCCGCGGTGTCGGCCGAGGTCGTGACGAACCGGAAGATCGCGAGGGCGAGTGCCAGGGCGGCCATGGACTGCACCGTCCCGCGACTGACGCGCCGGTGGCGTTGCAGGTGGATCTCCGCACACAACGTGTTCATCGGCGCCGCCGCCGGGTGGAGCGGTGCTCGGGGGCGGCGGCGTACCGCCGGTAGATCCGTTCGAACAACGAGGTGTCCACGGTCGACTCCATCAACTCGACGTGCCCGGCCAGGGTCCGGACGACCGCAGGCAGCCGCGCGGACGCGGCCACGTGGACGCCGCGTTCGGTGCTGGTGGCCGTGAGGCCGGCCTCGCCCAGGAGGCGGCAGGCGAGTTGGTCGTCGCCGGTGCGCAGCAGGTGCCCGGGCACCTCGACGGCGCTGGCGACCTGGGCGACAGGCCCGTCGGCGGTGACCCGGCCGTCGCGCAGGCAGGTGACACCGTTGCAGACGTACTCCAGTCGGGCCAGGTCGTGGGAGCAGATCATCACCGTGCGGCCGCCGGCCCGCAGCGTGGTCAACACCTGCATCAGCGCGTCCACTCCCTGGGGATCGAGGCCGGTGGTGGGTTCATCCAGCACGATGATCGGGGAATCGGCGATCAGTGCGCAGGCAATTGCCACCCGCTGCGCCATCCCGGTGGACAGCCGCCCGAACCGGCGGTCGAGGAATCCCCCGATCGCGCAGGTGGTGACGGCAACCGCGACGGTGTCCCGCGTGGCGCCCTCGCACCTGCGTCGGTGTTCCAGGATGTCGTGGACCGCGAGCTCGGGTGGCATGGCCGAGCTGGCGAACAGCACCGTGGCGGTGCCCGTCGATGTGATGGACCCGCGGCGCAACGGGATCTGGTCGGCGAGCGCACGCATCAGGGTGGTCTTGCCGGCCCCGTTGTGTCCGAGCACGGCGTGCACCGTCCCGGCCGGCACCCGGAAGCTGACGTCCCGGACCAGGTCCCGGCCGGTGCGGCGCACGGTCACCGCGCAGAACTCGACGGCAGCGCCCATCAGGATTGCGAGACCGCACAGACCACCGGAGTGTCCGGACCATTCCATCGATCATCGGGCACGACCGCGATCTGCAGGAGCCCGGTCACCGGGATGTTCCGCTCGGCGGCGTACGCCTCCACTGCGGCTTCACACGCGGCTGTGGCATAGCCGATGACCACGGCCTCAGCGGGCTGCTCCACAGGCGCATCCGGCCCGACTGTCACCACTGCCTCGATCGGCACGGAGCCGGACTCCGTGCAGGAGATCACGGGCACCATTCCGTCGATCGGTACCGAGTCGCCCAGGCAGTGGTCGGTGGTCGTCTCCTCGAACGGCGTCGGCTCGAACACCGACCGATCCGCGGTGCCGAAGTGAGCGCCTTCATCGGATCCGGGATCATCGGCGCACGCGCCGAGCGTGGCAGCGAGGGCGACTGCCGCCGCTGCCACGCCCACCCGGTATCGGATCAGCACCGCCGAGTTCCGTACGCGGTGTCGGCGGTGTCCCCGTCGGAGCCACCGTTGTTGTCCGCCCGCCACACCCAGGTGCCATTGGTGCGTGAGCTGTTGTAGTGGTTTCCGGTCACATGCCCGTGGCCCATTGCGGTGCTTGGCGCCTCTGCTCTCGGGTTCGAGTTGATGGTGAGGCTCAGCGCGTGGCACGACGTGTTCGCACTCGATGGCGTCGGATCAGCCGCCACAATCACGCCCGACAATGCGACAACCGCTGCGAGTGCGATCAAGCGACGCCTGGTGCGAGACAGGGAGACTGCCTCAATGCGAGTCAGTTGCATGCTGCCACCCCGTAGGCGGTGTCCCACGTGTCTCCATCCGATCCACCATTGTTGTCGGCGGTGTAGTACCACACCTTGTTGGTCATACTCCGCACATAGTGGTTGCCGGTCACATGTGCGTGCCCACTCGCCCGGGTCGGGCCCTCGGCTCGCGGATTCGAGTTGATGATCATCGAGCTGTAGGAGCACGGAACTGCCGAGGTCGCGGCCCCGGTGGGCAGGACGACCACCGCGACGGCCACTCCTATCACGCCGACGACGGCGGCAAGACGTTTCTTCATCGAACATTCCCCTCTCGCTGGTGCGTGAGATGGGAACACTACTGGCGTCACTGGGGCCTATGTGTCGATTTCGACTGCCTTTATTGAACCGTTATACGAGCGCCACCCACAACGACCAGCGCCCGATTGGGAGGCATTTTCGGACACTGCTGGGTGCGTCGACGGCCAGACCTAGGAGAGTCGATGCCCGGACGTAGGTGCCGGTCAGGGCCACTCGTGCGTCGTCGACAAGTCGCCTGTGTGGGTGGACCCGATCCACGGATGTCTCGCCATGTGAACGCTGCGCTCCGATCTGAGACCGCACGCATTCCGTCCCCGGGAGTGGCAGGGCCGAGTTCGCGTTAGCGCGGTCCCGGGTCGTCGTGCAGCGTCACCGCCAGCACCGCGATGTCGTCCTGGCCGCTGCCCTCCGGCACCATCCCCGCCAGCACGTCGTCCAGCAGCCGCCGCGGGTCCAGGTGCGCCGGTCCCCCGGCCCGCTCGGCGAGGTCCGCGAGCAGCGCGCGCAGCGCCGCGAGTCCGTGCGGCAGATCGCGGTCGCGGCGTTCGACCAGGCCGTCGGTGTACAGGATCAGGGTGGAACCGCGCGGGACCTCGGCGACGCCCTCGCACCGGTCGTCGCCGGGGGCCAGACCGAGGACGAGTTCGGGGCTGGCGCAGTGCAGCTCGTGCACCCGCGAGTCGGGCTCGATCAGCATCGGGGGCAGGTGTCCGGCATTGGCCCAGCGGACGGTGACCCGGCCGCTCGGGGTCGGGCTGGGGTCCAGGCACATCACGACGGCGGTGGCGATCGTGCGGGTGTCCAGGGCGGCCATCGTGGTGTCGAGTTGGTCCAGCAACCGCGCCGGTGGCAGGCCGGTGGTGTGGGCGATCCCGCGCAGCAGGGTGCGGACCTGGCTCATCCCGGCGGCGGCCAGGGTGTCGTGGCCCATCACGTCGCCGATCACGAACATGCACCGCTCGCCGTCCTGGACGAAGACGTCGTACCAGTCGCCGCCGACCTGGGCGGCCTCCGCGGCGGCGACGTAGCGGGCGGCGACCCGGGTGCCGGGCGGTTGGACGGGCTCGGACAGCAGCGAGCGCTGCAGGGTCTCGGCGATCTCCCGCTGGCGGTCGTGGATCCGGGTGCTCTCCAGCAGCACGCCGGCGCGGTCGGCCAGCTCGGCGAGGGTGGGGACGTCGTCGTCGGTCAGGTCGGGTTCGCCGGCTTCGAGGAACAGGGAGATGGCGCCGACGGTGAGCTCGCCGGCCCGCATCGGCAGGGCGTACGCGGCGCGGGGCGCGAGCTGGTTCAGCACGGTGCGGGCCTCCCCGGTGACGGTGGCGATCACGGAGTCGAGGCCGTCGCGCACGATCACCGGTCGGCCGCTGCGCAGCGCACGGTGCAGGATCGACTCGCGGCCGAGCCCCGCCTGGCGCAGCCGGGCGTACTGGGCGACCGTCTCGCGCCGCGCCGGGTCGGCATGCCAGCTCGCCAGGTCCTGGAGGTTCTCCTGCTGGTCGGCGAGGGTGATGAGGCACCAGGAGCCGAGCGCCGGGACCAGCCGCCGGGTCAGCCGGCCGACCGCCTGCCGGACGTCGGCGGCCGACGCCAGGTCCTCGCTGACCGAGGCGAACAGGGCAAACCGCTGGGCGGCGACCGCGGCGGCCTCCAGGGTGGCGGTGGCGGTGTCGGCCATCGCGCGCAGCACCCGGACGTCGGCGTCCTGCCAGTCCCGCGGCTCGGCACCGTAGACGCACAGCGCGCCCAGGTGCCGGCCGCAGTCGTCGACCAGTGGGGCCCCCAGGTAGGAGCGGACGTGCCCGGCCGCCACCGCGGGCAACTGCCGCAGCGCGTCGTCCTGCCGGGCGTCGGTGACGATGACCGGACCGGCGCCCGCGGCGGTCGCGGTGCACAGGGCGTCCTCGAGTGAGCAGGACGACCCCACCGGGGCGTAGGGGGTGCCGTCGACCGCGGCGATCGTCTCGACCTCCGCCAGCAGGGAGACCTGGGCGGCCTCGGCGCCCAGCACCTCCACGGCCAGGTGCGCCACCCGCTGCAGCGGCGTCGCCCCCACGGCGGCGAGCAGTCGCCGCGCCGCGCTGATCCGCCCGCGGTCGGCCCGCAGGTAGCGGACCGCCTCCCGCCGGTCTGTTCCCCACTACCCGGTGTCCGGCATGGTGCACGCTCCCCGCCCTCGTCGACCACGGGGGCCGCGATCCGGCCGTCGGGCGGGCACCGGCGATGGCCGGTCCACCCGGGCCGGCGGCTCGGCCGGCCGGAACGACGCACCCACCACCGGCCTGCGACCGGTGGGGACACCCCCTGACCTGACAAGGATCGCATCGTGGGGTGCCGGCCCCTAGGACCGCGGGCCCAGGACAGCAGTCCCCCGTGGCGGGCCCGCCACCGGCGGGCGAGCAGGCCGTCTGCGCCAGGCGGAAACCGGCGCCCGGTCGCCTGGGACTTCGGCGCCAGAGACTGCGTGCCCGGACGCACCGCCTCAGCCGATCAGCACCACGTCCAGCCGGCGCGGACCGTGCACGCCCTCCACCCGGACCAGCTCGATGTCACTGGTCGCGCTCGGCCCGGCGATCCAGGTGGTCGGCCGCTCCGGGTGCTCGCCGAGGATCGCCACCGCCTCCGGCACCGTGCCGACCACCTGGTCCCGCCGCAGCAGGCAGACGTGGTGGTCCGGCACCAGGGTGATCGCGCGCCGGCCCTGGTCCGCCGAGCCGTCCAGGACCAGGACACCGGTCTCGGCGATCGCGAGCCGGGCGCCGGTGACCACGGCGGCCGCCCGGTCCAGGTCGTCGTGGCTCAGCGTGGGTGCGTCGACCACGACCCGGTCGGTGGCGGCGCGGACCGCCCGGTCCCACGCCTCGGGTAGTCCGGCGGGGACGACCACGGTGCCGTCGGCGGGGAGCAGCCCGGCCAGGGTGGTCGCCGGGTCCGGTCCGGCGCGGTGCACGTGGGCGCGGTAGTCCAGCAGCCGGTCGCGGAGCAGGTCGATCAGGGCCGGGGCGCCGGGGTCCAGCTCGGAGCCGGTGCGGTAGCGGCGCTCCGGTGCGGCGGCATCGTCCTCGGTGACCCCGGCCCGGGTCTGGGCGAGCCGGATCCGGGCCAGGATGTCGGTACGGGCGTCCATCAGTCCTCCCCCCGGTGCTCGGCCCACCAGTCGCGGAAGGTCGTCGACGGCGGCCGGGGCACGTCCCGGGTCCGGGTCCAGTTCGACAGCACGGGCAACGGCAGGTGACCGATCCGCTGATGGTGGGCGATCACCCGCCCGAGCCGGCCACCACGGGCGACCGCACCGAACCGGTCACCGTCCTTCAGCACCCGGGAGGCCAGCCGCATCCCGGCGTCCCAGCCGGTGCGGTGCGGATGGGACCGGTTGACCCGCTCGCGCAGGTGCACCAGGGCAGTCGGGATATCGATCTTGACCGGGCACGCCTCGTAGCACGCGCCGCACAGCGAGGAGGCGAACGGCAGCGTCGCGGTGGGATCGTGCGGGTCGGTGGGTCCGGTCTGCCCGGTGCCGAGCAACTGCGGGGTGAGGATGGCGCCGATCGGGCCGGGGTACACCGAGCCGTAGGCGTGACCGGAGGTGTGCTCGTAGACCGGGCAGACGTTCAGGCAGGCGGAGCAGCGGATGCAGTGCAGTGCCTGGCGCCCCACGTCGTCCGCGAGCGCCCGGGTGCGGCCGTTGTCCAGCAGGACCAGGTGGAACTGCTGCGGCCCGTCGCCGGGGGTGATCCCGGTCCACATCGAGGTGTACGGGTTCATCCGCTCGCCGGTGGAGGACCGGGGCAGCAACTGGGCGAACACCTCCAGGTCGCGGTAGCGGGGCAGGACCTTCTCGATGCCCATCACGGTGATCAGGGTGTCCGGCAGAGTCAGGCACATCCGGCCGTTGCCCTCCGACTCGTAGACCGCGACGGTGCCGGTCTCGGCGATGGCCATGTTCGCGCCGGAGATCGCGACCGGGGTGGTGAGGAACAGCCGGCGCAGGTGGGCGCGGGCGGCCATCGCCAGGTCGCGCGGCTCGTCGGTCATGCCCTCGGGGACCTGGTCCATCCGGTTGCGGAAGATCGCCCGGATCTCGGTGCGGTTGCGGTGGATCGCCGGGACCAGGATGTGCGAGGGCATGTCCCCTGCGAGCTGGACGATCAGCTCGGCCAGGTCGGTCTCGGTGGCGGTGATCCCGGCCTCGGCCAGGTACTCGTTCAGGCCGATCTCCTGGGTGGCCATCGACTTGACCTTGACCACCCGGTCGGTACCGGTGTCCCGGACCAGGGCGGTGACGATCCGGTTGGCCTCGGCGGCGTCCCGGGCCCAGTGCACGACTCCCCCACGCGCGGTGACCTGCTGTTCGAGCTGGACCAGGAGTTCGGGCAGCCGGGCCATCGCCTCCCGCTTGATCGCGGCACCGGCCTCACGCAACTCCTCCCAGTCCGGCAGCTCGGCGGTGACCCGCAGCCGCTTGTCCCGGATGGTGTGGGTGGCGTGGTGCAGGTTGGCCCGCATCTGCTCGTTGCGCAGGGTCTGGTGTGCGGCCTGCGGGAAGGACGGCCCCCAGCGCAGCGGGTCGTCCGGGGTGTGCGCCGGCAGCGGGGCGGGCATGCCCAGGAAGGTGGTCATCGGCGGGCCCTCCCCCGGACCTCGGTGCGGTCGATCGGCAGCACCGCCGGTACCCAGGGCCGGTCCCGGGTGGCGGCGAGGATCTCGGCCAGGTGCGCCACGTGCACGCCGGTGCCCTGGCGGGACAGCGCGCCGGCCAGGCTCATCAGGCAGGAGTAGTCGCCGGCGGTGAGCACCTCGGCCCCGGTGCCGACCACATGGTCCACCTTGGCCTGGGTCATCGCGGCGGAGGTCTCGGCGTTCTTCAGCGCGAACGTCCCGCCGAAGCCGCAGCACGCGGTCGCCTCCGGCAGCTCGCGCAGGTCGATGCCGTCCACCGCCCGCAGCAGGCGCAGCGGCCGGTCGCCGACGCCCACGATCCGCAGCGAGTGACAGGTCGGGTGGTACGTGACCGGGTGCGGGAACCAGGCGCCGACCTCGGTCAGCCCGAGCACGTCGACCAGCAGCTCGCTCAGCTCGTAGGTGTGCGAGGCGACCGCCGCCGCGTCCCGGGCCAGGCGGCGGTCGCCCTGCCGGTCGGCGACCATGGCCTGCTGGTGCCGGGCCGACCCGGCGCACGACCCGGAGGGCACCACGATGGCGTCCCACTCCCCGTCCAGCACCGGCGCGAAGGTCTGCACATGATTGCGGATCACCGGCAGCGCCTCCCGGTAGTACCCGGTGTTGACCTGCATCTGGCCGCAGCAGGCCTGGCCCGGCGGGAAGACCACCTGGTGACCGAGCCGTTCCAGCAGCCGGGTGGTCGCCACCGGGGCCTGCGGGAACATCGCGTCGGCGATGCAGGTGGCGAACAGGGCGATGCGCATCGTGCTCCTTCCTGCTCAGCTGATCATGCAGCCGAGGACCGGGGTCAGGAAAGGCGACCAGCGAGCCGGTTGATCACGCCGGTCAGTCCGCAAACGCCGCCAGCTCCCGTCGCAGCAGCGGCACCAGCGCCGGGTCGGTCAGCGACCGGAAGTGCCCCGGCGTCCCCAGCCGCACGTTCCGGGCACCGCGCAGCTCGCTCCCGCCGGGGATGTGCGGGTCGAAGCAGGTCGCCACCGAGACGATCCGGCCGTGGTCGGCGCGCTGGGCCGCGAGCGCCGCCAGCACCTCGTCGCCGGGCAGGAACGCGCGGATCGACCGGAACGGCAGCCACCGGGCATAGGGCGACCCGGCGAAGGGGGTGTTGATCGCGATCATGGCGAGCACCCGGTCGCCGGTGTCCGCGCGCCCCATCACGCTCTTGCCGATCAACCCGCCCTTGGAGTGCGCGACGATCACCACCCCGCGCAGGTCGGCCTCGATCAGCTGGGCGGCGGCCAGGTCGGCCATCTCCGGCACGCTGCCCCGGTTCAGCCCGAACGGGGCGACCACGTGCACCGGGTGACCCGCGGCGAACAGCGCCCGGGCGACCGGCTCCAGGAACCGCCAGGTCTCCCAGACCCCGGGCAGCAGCAGCACCGGCGGGCGGCGGGCCGGATCGGGGTGGGTGTAGGCCTCCGGCGAGGTCCGGGAGGTCAGCCCGCGCAGCTGCCGCCAGCCGGCGTAGGCGTAGTCCTCGGCCCACCAGAGCAGCTGCCGCCCGGTCAGCACGGCTGCTCCCGGACCCACCGGGCGACCAACGGGGCGTGGCTGGCCATCGCGACGTGACCGGCACGCGGCACCTCCCGCACCACGGACCGCGGCGCGAGCTCGCCCAGCCGGCACACCCAGTCCCGGGAACACACAGGATCGTGCTCACCGCGGGCGATCAGGGCGGGGCCAGGCAGCCGGGCGACCGCGACGGCGGTGTCGTAGCCGAACATCTGCGGCAGCATCGCCGAGTACCAGACCGGTCCGGTGCGCAGGTAGTCGGTGGCGACGACGGCGTTCACCCCGGGCGGTTCGTGCAGCCCGTCCCGCAGCAGCCGCAGCCCCTGGCGCAGCACCGACGGTGCCGCCGGGTCCACCACCGGGCCGATCAGCACCACCCGCTCGATCACCTCTGGAGCGCGCAGCATCGCCTCGGCCACCACCTGGGCGCCCATCGAGTGCCCGACCAGCGTGGCACCCTCGATCCGCCGGTTCCGGAGCACGGACAGCACCACCTCGGCCAGATCCCCGACCGCCGGCACCCGTCGCGGCCGGGGACTGCGCCCGAAGCCTGGCAGATCGGGGACCAGCACCCGCCGATCGGTGGCCAGCTCGCGGGTCAGCGCCCGGTAGTACCGCTCGGAGACGCCGATCCCGTGCACCAGCACCACCACCGGGTCGGCCGGGTCACCGCGGTCGGTGACCACCACCCCGGTGTGCGGATCGGCGCCGCGCGGGCGACCGCCGCCCAGGGTCCGGGCCAGGAACCGTCCCGGGTGCCGTCCGGTGGGACGAGAGAGCGAGGGCGGCACGCAGGAGACTCCTTCCGGGTCGGGACGCCCCCGACTCTGACGGACTCCGCGCCGGTCGGCCACCCGGGTCGCGGCACCGGCACCAGGCGGTGACAGTGGGTGCCATGCCCAACCGCCTCGCCCGCAGCACCAGCCCGTACCTGCGCCAGCACGCCGGGAACCCGGTCGACTGGTACGAGTGGGGCGAGGAGGCGTTCGCCGAGGCCCGGCGCCGGGACGTCCCGCTGCTGGTGTCGGTGGGCTACGCCTCCTGCCACTGGTGCCACGTGATGGCGCACGAGTCCTTCGAGGACGAGGCGGTCGCCGCGGTGATGAACAGCCGGTTCGTGAACGTGAAGGTCGACCGGGAGGAGCGCCCGGACCTGGACGCCGCATACATGGCGGCCACCCAGGCGATGACCGGGCAGGGCGGCTGGCCGATGACGGTCTTCGCCACCCCGGAGGGCGACCCGTTCTTCTGCGGCACCTACTTCCCGCCGGTGCCGGTGGGCGGGCGGCCGTCCTTCGGGCAGGTGCTGGAGACGCTGTCCCGGGCCTGGCGGGAACGGCGGGAGGACGTGCGGGCCGGGGCGGCGGAGCTGCTGGCGCACCTGGGCGGCGGGGGCCCGGCGGGCGGGAGCGGGGCTGATCGAACCCGGGCCGGCGGGACCGGGGCAGCCGGTGCCCAGCCGGACGGGACCCCGGGTGCCGGGGACGACGGGGCCGCGCTGGACCAGGAGGCCGTGGCCCGGGTGTCGGATCTCGCCGTCGAGGCCTTGGCCACCGGCTACGACGCCGAGCACGGTGGCTTCGGCGGCGCGCCCAAGTTCCCGCCGTCCACCACCCTAGAGTGGCTGCTGCGCCGGCACGCCCGCACCGGGGACGAGCGCGCCCTGGCGATGGCGACCGGCACGCTGGCGGCGATGGCCCGGGGCGGGATGGCCGATCAACTGGCCGGCGGCTTCGCCCGGTACGCGGTGGACGACACCTGGACCGTGCCGCACTTCGAGAAGATGCTCGAGGACAACGCGATGCTGCTCCGGATCGCCCTGCACTGGTGGCGCAGCACCGGCTCGGACCTGGCCCGGCGGGTGGTCACCGGCACCGCGGACTGGCTGATCCGCGAACTGCGCACCCCGGAGGGCGCCTTCGCCTCCTCCCTGGACGCAGACACCGAGGGAATCGAGGGCGCGACCTACGTCTGGACCCCGGCCACCCTGGACCGGGTGCTCGGACCCGAGGACGGCGCCTGGGCGGCCGAGCTGTTCGGAGTGACCGACCAGGGCAGCTTCGAGGCCGGCACCTCCGTGCTGCAACTGCGCACCGACCCCGCACCGGAGGACGCCGACCGGTTCGCCCGGGTGCGGGCGACCCTGCTGGCGGCCCGGGACGCCCGGCCGCAACCGGCCCGGGACGACAAGGTGGTGGCCGCCTGGAACGGCCTGGCGATCGCCGCCCTCGCCGAGGCCGGCACCGCCCTGGACCGGCCGGAGTGGCAGCAGGCGGCCGTGGACGCGGCGCGGTTGCTGGACACCGTGCACCTGGTGACCGACGACGACGGGCTGCTCCGGGTGATCCGCAGTTCCCGGGACGGCGCACCCGGCACCGCACCCGGTGTGCTCACCGACTACGCCGCGGTGGCCGAGGGCTTCCTCACCCTCGGCGGCCTGACCGGCGACCCGCACTGGACCCGGCGCGGATCGGCCCTGCTGGACACCGTGCTGGCGCGGTTCCGGGCACCCGGGCACGCGTTCCGGGACACCGCCGACGACCGGACCGACCCGGTGGTCGCGCGGCTGGCCGGTCGGCCCGACGTCGCCGACGGCCCCTCGCCCGCCGGGCAGTCCGCGGTCGCCGCCGCCCTGCTCACCCGGGCGGCGCTGACCGGATCGGCCACCGACCGGCAGGCCGCGGAACTCACCCTGGCCGGGCCACTGTCGATCGCGCACCGGCACCCGCGGGCGGTCGCCTGGGCATTGGCGACCGCGGAGGCCGTACTGGACGGACCGCGCGAAGTCGCCGTGGTCGGCCCGGACGGTGACCCGGACCGGGCCGGCCTGGTGCGCACCGCGATCCGCTGCACCGCCCCCGGCCTGGTGCTCGCCCAGGGCGACCCCGCGGACGTGGCGGACGACGCGATCGGGCTGCTCCGGGACCGGCCGCTGGTGGACGGACGCGCGGCGGCCTACGTCTGCCGCGGGTTCGTCTGCGACCGCCCGGTCACCGATCCCGACGCGCTCCGGGCCGGCCTGGCCCGCGCGTAGCCCGCCCACGCACAGCCGGTCCACGCCGAGATTGCAGTCTCCAAGGCGACTCAGGCGATTGAAGGCTGCAAACGTGCCATCTCGGCGACGCAGGGCGGGTGGGGACGGCCGGCGCAGTCTGGACGGGTCGGTCAGCCGTTGCCCTGGCAGGCGTCGGCTGCGCAGCCGGAGACCAGGCTGTTGTCGTGCACGCCCATCGCGACCACGCCCGCGGGTGACCGCGCAGGCACCCGCCCCCACGGTCACGACTGAACAGCACCGACCAGCGTCACACGCCCGACCGCCGCCTGCTCGGCGGGCTCGGGGTCACTCCAGGCCGAGCGACCGCATGCTCTGGTGCAGCGCGTCCGCCGAGGCCCGCAACTGCCGCTCCTCGGCGGCGGTCATGGTCAGGTCGAGCACCTGCTGCACCCCGTGCCGGCCGACCACGCTGGGCACCGAGAACGCCACCCCGCGGGTGCCGCGGTACTCCTCGTGCACGGTGCCGACCGGCAGCACGGTCTGCTGGTCGTTCAGCACCGCCTCGACGATCCGCGCCCCGGC
Source organism: Cellulomonas denverensis (assembly GCF_012396125.1). Lineage (GTDB taxonomy): Bacteria > Actinomycetota > Actinomycetes > Actinomycetales > Cellulomonadaceae > Cellulomonas > Cellulomonas denverensis. Next base: position 489,532 of record NZ_JAAXOX010000002.1, read on the forward strand.
CAGCCCGATCGCGTAGTTGGTCGCGCCCTTGCCCTCGATCACCCGGTACGCGGCCTGGCGCACGCTCTCGGTGATCTCGTCCAACTCCTGGTGGGTGAAGTGGTGCCCGTCCGGGGAGACCCAGTCCAGGATCGGCACCGGTCCGATCCGGGCCTGCGACCAGAGCGCGAAGCCGGTGTCGCCGTGCTCGCCCACGATGTCGGCGTGCACGCTCTCGGTGGAGACCTGGGCGCGGTCGGCGACCAGCCGGCGTAGCCGCGAGGTGTCCAGGGTGGTGCCGGAGGAGAACACCCGGGAGCTGGGCAGCCCGGTGATCTGCTGGGCGGCCACGGTCAGGACGTCACACGGGTTGGTGACGATGCAGTAGACCGCGTGCGGCGCGTGCTCCATCAGCTGCGGCAGCAGGGTCTCCAGCATCCGGACATTGGTGCCCGCCAGGTCGAGCCGGCTCTGCCCCGGGTGCTGCTTGGCGCCGGCGGTCACCACCACGATGTGCGCCCCGGCGACCACCTCCGGGTCGGCGCCGCCGATCACCTGGGCGGCCCCGGTGAACTGGGTGCCGTGCGCCAGGTCGAGCACCTCGGCGTCGACCTTGGGGCCGTTGAGGTCGTAGAGGGCGACGGTGCGCGCCGATCCGCGGATCAGGGCGGCATACGCGAGGCTGGTGCCCACGCTCCCCGCGCCGATGACGGCCAGCTTGGCGTTCTCGATCCGCGACATGCGGGCACGCTACCGCCGTACGCGCCTCAGGGTCACGGCCCGCCGTGCCCGGGCCGCGCTGGTGCGCAGCAGCAGGCCGTCGCGTTCCATCCGTTCCCGGGAGGACCGTGGACTGGGCAGCGCCAGGCTGATCGCGAACGCCCCGCCGCCGACCGGGCCCAGCGCGGCGCCGACCGCCGCCACCCCTTCCTCGGACTCCTCGGTGTTCACCGCGTAGCCGCGCCGGCGCACCCGGCCGAGTTCGTGCCACAGACCGTCCAGCGTCCCGGCACCCGACTGCCCCCACGGTTCGACGCCGTGCGGGTAGAGCGTATTCAGCTCCTCAAGCGACATTTTCGCCAAAATCGCCTTGCCGCCGGAGGTGACGTGCGCAGGCAATGTCGCACCGACCCGCAGCGCGACCCTTCCCGGCCGGTCGCTCTCGATTCCGTCCACGAAGGTGGTCCGGTTACGCCGGAGCAGGCTCAGGTGCACCGTCTCACCGGTCACCTCGTGAATATCCGCCAAAAACGGCCGAATCGCACGAATCACCTCGCCCAGGCTGCGTGGCTCGGGCGCCGGCCGGGGTGCGACCGGGGCGCGCGGACCCCGATACCGTCGACGCTCGTCCTGTTCGGCGAAGCCCCGCCGACTCAGGGTGGTCAACAATCGGTGCGCCGTCGACACCGAGACACCCAGCTCCTGAGCCACATCGCTGACCCCGACACTGTCCCGCTCACCCAGCATGGTCAGGGCGAGCAACGCCCGGTCCACCGCCTCGATCACCGGTGTGCCACGCCGCTCCTCCACCTCGGCTTTCCGCACCACGGAAAACCACCTCCTCGTCCTCGCTCCGCCATGACGCCTAGGACTAACGTCCCACCCGTGATTTGTATCACACAAGTCAAGGGAGACATGTGATGAAAGAGGCCACCCTCATCGGCGGCGGAATCGGCGGACTCACCACCGCTTTGATGCTCGCCCGCCGGGGAATGCGGGTCCGCGTCCTGGAACGCGCCGCGGAATTCGGCGAGGTCGGCGCCGGGCTCCAGCTGGCACCCAATGTCACCCGGGTGCTGGCCCGCTGGGGACTGCTGGACGAGCTGGAGCCGTACGTGGTCCACCCCCGGCGACTGGTCGCCTTCGACGGGGTCAGCGGCGAGGAACTCACCGAGCTGGACCTGGCCGACGCCGAGCGCCGGTACGGCGGTCCCTACATCGTGCTGCACCGCTCCGACCTGCTGACCACCCTGCTGCGGGCCTGCGAACGCGAACCCGACATCGAGCTGCTGCCCGGCAGCCCGGTGGCCGGGGTGCAGGACCAGGGCGAGCGGGTGCTGATCCGGCTGGCCGACGGCCGCGAGCTGACCACACCCGTGCTGATCGGCGCCGACGGCCTGCGCTCGGTGGTCCGGCCCGCCCTGGTGACCGACGAGCCGGTGAACTCCGGGTACGTCGCCTACCGCGGCACGCTCGCCGCCGAGGACATGCTGCCCGGCACCCCGATGGACGAGGTCCGGGTGTTCTTCGCCCCCGGTGCCCACCTGGTGCAGTACCCGGTCCGCGCCGGCGAGCTCTACAACCAGGTCGCCGTCTTCCGCTCGGACAGCTACGCCGCGGGCGCCGAGGACTGGGGCACGCCGGAGGAGCTGGACGCCGCCTACGCGGGCTGCTGCGACCAGGTCACCTCCGCCATCCCGTCCCTGCACCGCAACCGCCGCTGGCCGATGGCCGACCGCGACCCGGCGCCGCGCTGGACCGCCGGCCGGGTGGCCCTGCTCGGCGACGCCGCCCACGCGATGCTGCAGTACCTGGCCCAGGGCGCCGGCCAGGCGATCCTGGACGCCGACGACCTGGCCGGCCGGCTGCCCGGACTGCCCGCCACCCCGGGGACCGAGCAGGTCACCCGGACGCTGGCCGACTACGAGTCCGCCCGGCTGCCGGTCGCCTCGGCGGTGCAGACCGCCGCCCGCGCCTGGGGCGAGATGTGGCACGTCGACGGCCCGGCCGCCTCGCTGCGCAACGAGGCGTTCCGGCTGCGCCGCCCCGACGACTACCGGCACATCGACTGGCTGTACGGCCCCGTGCAGCCCACCGCGGCCGGGCGCATCCCGGACCCGGTCCCCGCATCCCTGGGCAGCTGAGCCCACCCGGCTGGAGGTTGATCATGAGCATCGTCGAGGACACCGGCGACACCGGAACGAACGTGATGATGGGCGAGACCTCGCCCGAGCTGGACGCGATGTACGCCGGCTTCGCGGCCGCGCACCTGAACCCGCTGTGGACCCAGCTCGGCGACCTGATGCCGGAGGTGCCCAGCCCCCGGGCCGTGCCGCACGTCTGGCGCTGGTCGGTGCTGCACCCGCTGGCGGCCCGCTCCGCCGAGCTGGTCCCGGTCGGCCGGGGTGGCGAGCGCCGCGCGATCGGTCTGGCCAATCCCGGGCTCGGCGGGGCCGCCTACGCCACCCCGACCATGTGGGCCGCGATCCAGTGGCTCGGCCCGAAGGAGACCGCCCCCGAGCACCGGCACTCGCAGAACGCCTTCCGGTTCGTGGTCGAGGGCGAGGGGGTGTGGACCGTGGTGAACGGCGACCCGGTGCGGATGAGCCGCGGCGACTTCCTGCTGACCCCGGGCTGGAACTTCCACGGCCACCACAACGAGACCGACGAGCCGATGGCCTGGATCGACGGGCTGGACATCCCGCTGGCGCACTCCATCGACACCGGGTTCTTCGAGTTCGGTTCGGAACGGGTCACCGACTACGCCACCCCGAACTTCTCCCGGGCCGAGCGGCTGTGGGCGCACCCCGGCCTGCGCCCGCTGTCCGGGCTGCAGGACACCGTGAACTCCCCAATCGCCGCCTACCGCTGGGAGCACACCGACCGGGCGCTGACCGAACAGCTGCTGCTGGAGGCCGAGGGCAAGCCCGCCACCGTCGAGCAGGGCCACGCCGGGGTCCGGTTCGTGAACCCCACCACCGGCGGCGACGTGATGCCGACCCTGCGCGCCCAGTTCCACCGGCTGCGCGCCGGGACGGTCACCCCGCCGCGCCGGGAGGTCGGCTCCTCGGTGTTCCAGGTGTTCGAGGGCGACGGGTCGGTGGTGCTGGACGGCACCGAGCACCAGCTGGCCACCGGCGACATGTTCTGCGTGCCGTCCTGGTGCAGCTGGTCGTTGCAGGCCGACACCCAGTTCGACCTGTTCCACTTCAGCGACCACCCGCTGATCGAGAAGCTGCACCTGGACCGGGTGCTGATCGAGGGCGGTGACCGGTGAGGTTCAGCACGATCCGGCTGCCCGAGGGCGGCACCCGCGCGGTCCGGGCGATCCCCGACCCCACCCTCAGCCGCGGCACCGGCCACCCGCTGGACGGCTGGGCCGGCGAGCTGCTGGACGCCCCCGACCTGGACGGCCTGATCCGGGAGGGCCGGCTGACCACCGCCGCCACCACCGGCGAGCGGATCGACCTGGGCGGCGCCGACCTGGCACCGGTGATCGGCCGCCCGGGCAAGATCGTCTGCGTCGGGCTGAACTACCGTAGCCACATCACCGAGATGGGCCGGCCGATCCCGGACCACCCCACCCTGTTCGCCAAGTACCCCGAGGCCCTGATCGGCGCGCACGACCCGATCGCCCTGCCGCCGGAGTCCGCCCAGGTCGACTGGGAGGGTGAACTCGCCGTGGTGGTCGGCAGCCGGGTGCGCCGGGCCTCCCCGGACCAGGCCCGGGCCGCGATCGCCGGCTTCGCGGTGCTGAACGACGTCACGATGCGGGACTGGCAGTACCGCAGCCCGATGTGGCTGGCCGGCAAGACCTGGGAGAACAGCACGCCGATCGGACCGCTGCTGGCCACACCGGACGAACTGCGCCCGGAGGCCGAACTGGTCACCACGGTGGACGACCGCGAGGTGCAGCGGATCCGGATCGACGACCTGGTCTTCGACCCGGCGGCGCTGATCGCGGACATCTCCACCATCGTCACCCTCAACCCCGGCGACGTGATCGCCTCCGGCACCCCCGGTGGGGTCGGCCACGCCCGGCGGCCCGCCGAGTACCTGCGGCCCGGGCAGGTGCTGCGCACGTCGATCACCGGACTGGGCGGCCAGGTGAACCGGGTGATCGCCGAGCCGGTCACCCCGGGCTACGGGAGTGCGACATGACCGCGATGACCGAGCACGAGGCGGCCGAGGAACTCCGGCAGCGACAGGGCACGGGCGCCCGGTACGACGACCCGGCGGCGCCGGCGACCACGCTGTCCTGGGCCCGGCGCGGCACCGCCTACTTCGCCCGGCAGCTGAACACGCTGACCGACGCCGAGCTGGACCAGCCGAGCCTGCTGCCCGGCTGGAGCCGGCGGCACCTGATCGCCCACGTCGGCTACAACGCCCGGGCGCTGGCCCGGCTGGCCGAGTGGGCCCGCACCGGGATCGAGCACCCGATGTACACCGGCAGGCAGCAGCGGGACCGGGAGATCGCCTTCGGGTCGACGTTGCCGAGCCGGGCGCTGCGATTCCTGTTCCTGCACTCCGAGGTGCACCTCAACGTGGAGTGGCGCGACCTGCGCGGCGCGGAGTGGGAACAGGAGGTGCGGACCGTCCAGGGCCGTGCGGTGCCGGTGCAGGAGACCGCCTGGATGCGCACCCGGGAGGTCTGGGTGCACGCGGTCGACCTGGACGCCGGCGGCTCCTACCTCGACTTCCCACCCGAGGTGCTGGACGCCCTGCTCGGGGACGTGATCGCCGCCTGGGACCGCCGGGAGGAGGCGGTGTCCCTGGTACTCGACCCCACCGACCGGGTGCACCGGGTCACCGTCGGCGACGCGGGTGGCCCGGTGATCCGCGGCCGCACCGCCGACCTGGTCCGCTGGCTGACCGGGCGCGGTGCCCGGCGGCTCACCCTGGCCGGTGGCACCGAGGTGCTGGACCGGGCCGACCTGCCCGCCCTCCCGCGCTGGTTCTGACCCCACCGAAAGGACATCGATGTCCTCCGTCACTCTCCCCCGCCGGTCCGCGCTGGCGCCGGTGCTGATCGCCTGGCTGTTCGTGGTCTTCGACGGGTACGACCTGATCGTCTACGGAACCGTGCAGGCCACGCTGCGCGCCGAGTGGTCGATGGGTGCCGCCGAGGCCGGCACCATCGGCTCGCTCGCCTTCCTCGGCATGATGGTCGGCGCGCTGGTGGTCGGCCGGATCTCGGACTCGATCGGCCGCAAGCGGGCGATCCTGGCCTCGGCGATCGTGCTGTCGGTCTTCACCACCGCCTGCGCCCTGGTGCACGCACCCTGGCTGTTCGGCCTGCTGCGGTTCCTGGCCGGTCTCGGGCTCGGCGGGTTGGTGCCGAGTGCGAACGCGCTGGCCGCGGACCTGATCCCCCGGCGCTGGCGCGGCGCGGTGGCGACCCTGATGATGTCCGGCGTCCCGCTCGGTGGCTCCGCGGCGGCGTTGATCGGCCTGGGCGTGATCGACCGGTGGGGCTGGCGGCCGATGTTCGCCTTCGCCCTGATCCCGCTGCTGGTCCTGGTGCCGGTCGCGATCCGGGTGCTGCCCGACGACCGGCCCCGCAGCCGGCCGGTGGTGCACCGGGAGCACGCCGCCGGGTTCCTCACCCTGCTCCGGCCACCCTTCCTGGCCATCTCGGTGCTGTTCGCGGTGGCCACCGTGGTCACCCTGACCGCCTGGTACGGCCTGGGCACCTGGCTGCCGAACCTGATGCAGGAGGCCGGCTACGACCTGGGCTCGGCGCTGCTGTTCGCCCTGGCGCTCAATCTGGGCGCGATCGTCGGCTCGGTGGTCACCGCTTGGGCGGGCGACCGGTTCGGCACCGTGCGGACCGCGGCGGTCGCCGCCGGACTGGCCGGTGGTGCCCTGCTGCTCCTGCTGACCGGCCCGTCGGTGGGGATGGTCTACCTGATCCTGGTGCTGGCCGGGATCGGCACCCACGGCACCCAGTGCCTGATCATCGCCGCGATCTCCACCTACTTCCCGGACAACCTGCGCGGCACCGCCCTCGGCTGGGGGCTGGGCATCGGCCGGATCGGCGCGGTCGCCGCACCCCAGGTGGGCGGCTGGCTGCTGGCCGCCGGACTCGGCGTCAACTCCAACTTCCTGCTGTTCGGCGGCTGCGCACTGGTCGCCTGCCTGGTGCTGATCGTGATCGCCACCCGGTTCCGGGCCCGCTACGACGACCCGGTGCCCGCGGTCCTCGCCACCACCACCCCCCGCCGCTGAACCGGCACCCCCCCCCCCCCGAGCGAGAGAGAGGCCATGACTCCCACCTCCCCCCTGCCCCCCGTCCCGGTCACCGACGTGTTCGGCGGACCCGCGCCCACCCTGCGGCACCCCGGCCTGGCCGCCTGGGTCGAGGAGATGACCGCCCTGACCCAGCCGGACGCGGTGGTCTGGTGCGAGGGCTCGTCGGCGGAGTACCACCGGCTCTGCGACCAGTTGGTCGACCAGGGCACGTTCATCCGGCTCAGCCGCCCGAACAGCTTCCTGGCCCGCTCCACCCCGGACGACGTGGCCCGGGTCGAGGGCCGCACCTTCGTCTGCCCGGAGCGCGAGGAGGACGCCGGGCCGTCCAACAACTGGCGCGAGCCGGCGGCGATGCGGGCGGAACTGGACGACCGGTTCCGCGGGGCGATGACCGGGCGCACGCTGTACGTGGTGCCGTTCGCCATGGGGCCGATCGGCTCCCCGCTGACCCAGATCGGGGTGGAGATCACCGACTCGCCCTACGTGGTGGTCAGCATGCACCTGATGGCCCGGGTCGGCCGGGAGGCGCTGGACAGCCTGGGCACCGACGGGGAGTTCGTCCGGGCGATGCACTCGGTCGGCCGGCCGCTGATCGCCCCCGACGGCAGCTGCCGCCCGGATGTGCCCTGGCCGTCCCACCCGGACAAGTACATCGTGCACTTCCCGCAGGACCGGGAGATCTGGTCCTTCGGCTCCGGGTACGGCGGCAACGCGCTGCTCGGCAAGAAGTGCTTCGCGCTGCGGATCGCCTCCGCGATGGGCCGGGACGAGGGCTGGCTGGCCGAGCACATGCTGCTGCTGCGGATGACCACCCCGGACGGCCACGACCTGCACCTGGCCGGCGCTTTCCCGTCCGCCTGCGGCAAGACCAACCTGGCGATGATCCGGCCCACTCTGCCCGGCTGGACCATCCGCACCCTGGGCGACGACATCGTGTGGATGCGGCCGGGCGGCCCCGGCACCGACGGGCGGCTGCGGGCGATCAACCCGGAGGCCGGGTTCTTCGGCGTGGCACCGGGCACCGGGCCGGACAGCAACCCGGTGGCGGTCGAGATGATCGCCCGGGACACCATCTTCACCAACGTCGCGCTGACCGACGACGGCGACGTGTGGTGGGAGGGCCTGACCGACCAGCCGCCGGCCCACCTGATCGACTGGCGCGGCCAGGAGTGGACCCCGGACTGCGACCGGCCGGCCGCGCACCCGAACAGCCGGTTCACCGTCTCGGTCCAGCGCTGCCCCACCCTGGACTCCGCCTGGGACGACCCGGCGGGGGTGCCGGTGGACATCGTGCTGTTCGGCGGCCGCCGGGCCACCACCGTGCCGCTGGTCGCCGAGGCGCCGACCTGGGAGCGCGCGGTGTTCGCCGGGGCGACCATGGCCTCCGAGCGGACCGCCGCCGCCGAGGGCACGCTCGGTCAGGTGCGCCGCGACCCGTTCGCGATGCTGCCGTTCTCCGGCTACCACCTGGCCGACCACTGGACGCACTGGCTCGCCCTCGGCGCCCGGCTCGGCCCCCGCCGCCCGCGGGTGTTCCAGGTCAACTGGTTCCGGCGCGGCGCCGCCGGCCGGTTCCTGTGGCCCGGCTTCGGGGAGAACAGCCGGGTGCTCGCCTGGATCGCGGACCGGGTGCTGGACCGGGCCGAGGCGGTCGAGACCCCGGTCGGACTGGTCCCGGCGCCCGGCGCCCTCGACATCACCGGCCTCGACCTGCCGCCCGGCACCCTGGACCGGCTGCTCGACGTGGACCTGGAAGCCTGGCAGCAGGAGGTCGCGGCGGTCCGGGAGTTCTTCGCCGGGCTCGGGGACCGGGTGCCGCCGGAGCTGACCCGGGAACTCGACGCACTGGAGCGGCGGCTCGCGGCTCGCTGACTCCCGGGGCGGCGTGCACCCTGGTCCGCATGTCGACGACACCCGCCCCGCGCCAGCTCCGCCTGATCATCGAGACCGACGACGTCGATCAGGCGCTGACCTTCTACCGCGACACCCTCGGCATGCCCGAACAGGCGGCCTTCGCCACCTCCGGCGACGACCGGGTGGCGATCCTGCACGCCGGGATCGCCACCATCGAGCTGGCCAGTCCCGCGCACGCCCGCGCCATCGACCAGGTGGAGGGGATGCCGCCGGCCACCGGGCCCACGCTCCGGCTGGCGCTGGAGGTCGAGGACACTGCCCAGGCGGTGGCCGCCGCCGAGTCCGCCGGGGCCGAGGTGCTCGCGCCGCCGGTCCGGACACCGTTCCGGTCGCTGAACGCCCGGGTGCAGGGGCCGGCCGGGTGGCAGGTGACCTTCTTCCAGGAGTTGGAGACGCTGGCGGAGCGGCAGGAGCGGCCGGGCTTCACGGTGGACGACCAGCGGCCGCGCTGAGCGGGACAGGAGACGACGGGACCCGGACACCCCTGGGGTGTCCGGGTCCCGGTGCGAGGACTCAGGCCTGCGACCGGCGACGGAGCAGCACCCGGGCGCCGACCGCCATCCCGGCACCCGCGACCGTGGCCAGGCCACCGATCAGCAGGCCCATCGACGGGTCGGCACCGGTGGCGGCCAGCGTGCTGGTCGGGCTGAGCGAACCGGTCCCGGCGGCCACGTCGACCGGGGTGACCGTGACCGGGGCGGCCGGGTCCGGCACCGCGGCACCCGCGGGCAGCTCGAGCACGTGCAGCAGCAGCGAGTACACCTCGCCGCTGACCGCGCCCTCGAAGTACAGCAGGTAGTCCGCCGGGACCATGTCCGCCGGCACCTGGTAGGCGTAGCTCAGGCTGCCGTCCGCGGCGGCGGTCAGGGTGAGGGTGTCCACCGCGACCCCGGCCGCGTCGAAGACGAACAGGGTGATCTGCTCGCCCGCCTGGTAGGCACCGGCCGGAGCCAGGGTGGTGACGGTCTCACCCTGGTACAGGGTCTGCTCGTAGGTGCCGGCCGGGGTGACGGTGTCCTGCCAGACCTGGGTCACCGTCTCGGCCTGGGTCAGCACCACCGGGCTGACCGACAGAGTGGCGGCCGCCTCCATCATGGCGCCCACGGTGTTCTGGTAGGCGACGCGCAGGCCGACCACGTTGGTGCCCTCGGTGAGCCCGTCCACCAGGAACGTCCCGTCCGCGGCCGGAACGAAGGAGGCCTGGGCGCCACCATTGAGGTTGTAGGTGTAGGTCACGTCCGCGGCCATGCCCGGGTACTCGGTGCCGGAGCTGTCCAGCCCGATCACGTCGTTGATGGTCAGCACCGCGGAGTACACCCCGGAGGAGTGCCAGGGCTGGGACATCGGGTTGATCACCGCGTCCACCGTGAGACCGTTCAGCTCCACCCCCACCGGGGCGACCCGGGCCGCCGGGCCGGTCGGCGTCGTCGCCTCGGCCGCCGGGGTGGCGGCCGGGCTCTCGGCCACCTGCACCTGGTCGCCGGACTCCGCGGCCGGATCGGCGGCCTCCTCCTGCTCGGCCGCCACCTCCGCCGGGGACTCGGCCGCCTCGGTGGTGGCCTCGGCGTCGGGCTCCACCGCCTGGGTGTCACTCACCTCCGCGGGGGTCGGCTCCGGGGCGGCCTCGGCCGCGGCGACACCGGCGCCCAGGGGCGCGACCAGCATCGTCGCGATCAGCGCACCCCCAGCGCGTGCGGTACGAACCTTCATCACTCAGTCCTCCGTCGGCCCGGCGGCCGGGCATGGTTCCGGGACGGACGGGGATCAAGGGCGTCCCCGTCGCCGCCCGCGTCCCGGCTGGTCCGGGCCGGACCAGCCAGAGCCGTGGGCGGGTCGACGGTAGGGGTCACCGGGACCGGCCTGTGCCGATCCTTTGCGGTATACGTGCTGCTCAGTGGCCATTCGCGGGGTTATCAACCTCAGTCGCGGGGTGCCCACCCGGGTTCGTGGGGCCACCGCTGTCGGCGATCAGCCGGGTGATGTGCAGGACCAGCAGCAGCTCGTCCTGCTCGTCCAGCTCCTCGCCCAGCCGGTCGCGCAGCAGGACGGCGATCCGGTGGGCGCACCGGGCCACCTCCGGCCGGCGGTCGGCCAGCGGTCGGAGGAAGGCGGTCAGGGTCGGATCGGGCCCCGTCGCCCGGTGCCGGCCGACCAGGTGGTGCATGTGCGCGGCGAACCGGGCGACCGCCGGGTGCCCGGCCGGCACGCCGGTGCCCAGCCGGTCCTCGATCAGGGCCAGCGACTCGGCGACCACCCGGGTCAGGTCCAGGGTGGCGCCGACCGAGGTGGTGCCGAGCTCTGCGTTGACCAGGTGCAGCGCGATCGGGATCGCCTCCACCTCGGGCAGCAGGACCCCGGTCTCCCGCTCGATCAGCCCGAGTGCCGACCGGGCGAACCGGACCTGCCCGGGGTAGAACGCCTCGGTCTCCCAGCGCAGCGGGTAGTCGATGGTCACCCCGGCCCGGGCCCGCTCCAGTGCGCCGTCCAGGTGGTCGGCCAGCGGGACCACCAGGCGCTCGGCGAGCTGGTCGCCGAACTCCTGCCCGGCGGTGTCCCCGATCGCGGTGGCCAGCGCGACCACCTCGGCGGGCAGGGTCGCGATCCGGGCGGCGAGCCGGTCCGCGCTGTCCGGGTCCGCGGCGACGAACAGCCGCTGCACCAGGGCAGGGTCGACCGTGCCACCGACCGGCACCAGGAAGGCGATCCCCCGGCCGGTGGCCACGCAGTCCCGTCCCTGGTCGTCGGTGCAGAGCACGACGCTGTTGTTCAGGACCTTCCGGACGACGAGCATCTGCGCACCGATCACCGATCCTGGTCGAGGCTGGCGCCCCGCGAGGCGATCACCTCGCGGTACCAGTGGAACGAGTCCTTGCGGATCCTGTCCAGGGTGCCCTCGCCCCGGTCGTCCTGGTCGACGTAGATGAAGCCGTAGCGCTTGGACATCTGCGAGGTGCCGCAGGAGATCAGGTCGATCGGCCCCCAGGAGGTGTAGCCGATCACCTCGACCCCGTCCGCGATCGCCTCCCGGACCTGCAGCAGGTGCCGGCGCAGGTAGTCGATCCGGTAGTCATCGTGCACCCGGCCGTCCGGCTCCAGCACATCCTGGGCGCCCAGCCCGTTCTCGACCAGGAACAGCGGCACCCGGTAGCGGTCCCACATCCGGTTCAGCGAGATCCGCAGCGCCACCGGGTCGATCGGCCAACCCCACTCGGTCAGCTCCAGGTGCGGGTTCTTGGCCCCGCCGACGAAGTGCCCGACCTCGGCATCCGCACCCGGCCGGTCCTGGGACAGGTGCGACATGTAGTAGCTGAACGCCACGAAGTCGACGGTGCCGTCCCGCAGCACCTGGTCGTCGCCCTCTGCCACGTCCAGCCGGATGCCCTGGTCGGCCAGGTAGCGCCGGAGGTAGCCCGGGTACTCCCCGCGCACCTGCACGTCGCTGTAGAACAGGTTGATCTGGTCGTCCTTGAGCGCCCGGAGCGCATCGGCCGGGCGGGTGGAGGCGGCGTAGTACTCGTGCCGGTTGATCATGCAGCCGATCCGGGCCTCCGGCGGCAGGATCTCCCGGCCGGCCCGGACCGCGAGCGCGCTGGCCAGGAACTGGTGGTGCGAGGCCTGGAACGCCACCTCGCGCACCGGCCGGTTGCAGCGCTCGGCCAGCACCCCGGCGCCGGTGTAGACGCTGACCAGGTTCATGTTCATCTCGTTGAAGGTGATCCAGTACGGCACCGTGTCCCGGTACCGGCGGAACACCGTGGTGGCGAACCGGACGAACGGGTCGATCAGGTCGCGGGAGATCCAGCCGTTGTACCGGCGGACCAGTTCCACCGGCATCTCGTAGTGGGACAGGGTGACCACCGGGGTGATGCCGTGCCGGGCCAACTCGTCGAACACCCGGTCGTAGAACGCCAGCCCGGCCTCGTTCGGCTCCTCCTCCAGCCCGGTCGGGAAGATCCGCGGCCAGGAGATCGAGATCCGCAACGTGGTGAAGCCCATCTCGGCGAACAGTGCGATGTCCTCGGCGTACCGGTGGTAGAAGTCGATCCCCCACCGCTTGGGGTGCGGCCCGGTGTCCTGGCCGGCCAGCGCCCGGTCGAACTCCTCGGCGGTGACGTCGAAGGTGAAGTTGTCCGCACCATTGGGCACGTCGGCCCGGTGGAAGGCGAGGTCCGAGGTGGACAGCCCCTTGCCGTCGGCGTCGAAGGCGCCCTCGATCTGGTTGGCCGCGGTCGCACCGCCCCACAGAAAGGACTCCGGGAAGGTGCGGGTGATGTCGGTCATGTCAGTGAGCTCCTCGGGTGGTGTCGATGGCGGGATGTCCGTCGATGGCGGGCAGGGTGAGCAGCGGGTTGCCGGTGGCGACCTCGGTGGCCCCGGTGGCGGGCCGGACCTCGCCGATCAGGGCGGCGTTGGTGATCACGACCGGGGTGACCGGGCTCAACCCCGCGGCCTCGATCCGGGCCCGGTCGAAGCGGATCAGCTCCTGGCCGCGGGTGATCCGGTCGCCCTGGGCGACCAGCGCCCGGAACGGCGCACCCTCCAGTCCGACGGTGTCCAGGCCGATGTGGATCAGCACCTCGGTGCCGCCGGTGCTGCGCAGCGCGAGGGCGTGGGCGGTGCCGGGCAGCACCTCGACCGTCCCGTCGAAGGGCGCGACCACCACGTCACCGGTCGGGTCGACGGCCACGCCGGGTCCGAGCAGCCCGTCGGCGAAGGTCGGGTCGGGCACCTGGGCCAGCGGCAGCACCCGGCCGGCCAGGGGGGCGGCCAGCGTCCCGACCGGCTGGTCCGGCTCGTCACCGGCCGGTTCCGGCTCCGGACGGCAGAAGGCGAGGGTCAGGCCGAAGGCGATCGAGAACGACAGCGCGACGGCGACCACCGCGTGCAGGATGTTGGCCGGGTGGTCGGCGTTGACGTACAGCGGCAGTGAGGCCAACCCGGGGACCGCGAAGCCGAAGCACTTCAGCCCGAACAGCGCCGCGTACCCGCCACCGACCGCGCCACCGGCGAGGGTGAAGTAGAACGGCCGCTTCAGCCGCAGGGTGACGCCGTAGATCGCCGGCTCGGTGATGCCGAGGAAGGCCGGCAGCCCGGTGGAGATCGCCAGCGACCGCAGCCGCCGGTGCCGGATCGCCACCGCCATGGTCGCCCCGGCGGTCGCCAGGTTCGCGACCAGGTTGAACGGCAGCAGGATCACGTCGTAGCCGCGGCTGGCCAGGGTCTGGAAGGTCGCCGGGAAGAAGGCGTAGTGCATGCCGGTGAGCACGATCAGCGGCATCAGCCCGCCCAGCAGCGCCCCGGCGAGCACCCCGCCGTGGTCGAACAGCCACAGACTGCCCTCGCTGAGGTAGCCGCCGGCGTAGTGCCCGAGCGGTGCCAGGACCACCAGCACCACCGGGATGGTCACCACCAGGCTGACCAGCGGCACCACCACGATCCGCAGTGCGGGCGGGATCACCCGGGTCAGGCCGCGGTGCACCCAGCTGAGCAGGTACACCCCGAGGATCGGCGGGATCACCGCGCTGGAGTAGGTGACGAATGGCACCTGCCACGGCCCGAAGGCCAGACCCTCCGCCCCGCCCTCGCCGATCAGGGCCGCGCCCTCGACCAGGGTCGGGTACAGCAGGGCGGCCGGCACCGCCATCGACAGCGACAGGTCGGTGCCGAACCGCTTGGCGGCGGAGGCGGCGACCAGGAACGGCAGGAAGTAGAACGTGCCGTCCGCGACGATGTCCCACACCGCGGCGACCTCGCCGCCCTCGGTCAGCCAGCCGAGCTGCACCAGCAGCGCCAGCACCCCCTTGAGCAGCCCGGCACCGACGATCGCCGGCAGGATCGGGGTGAAGATCCCGGACAGCGTCTCCAGCAACAGGTCGGCGATCCGGCGTGGCCCGAACCGGGCCCAGCCCCGGCGGGCGGTCGCCGGGGCGTCCGCGGTGGCCGCCGACTCCCCCAGCCGTGCCGCCAGCGCCCGGTACTCGCGTTCGACGTCGGTGCCGATGATCACCTGGAGCTGGTCGCCGCTGAACTGGGCGCCGGCCACCCCGGCGGTGTCGCGCAACCGGTCCAGGTCGACCCGGGCCCGGTCCCGGACCGTGAACCGCAGCCGGGTGATGCAGTGCCATGCCTGGACGACGTTCTCCGGTCCGCCCACGGCGGCCAGCACGGCCTCCGCGCGCTCGGTCCCGGATCCGTTCCGCGTGCTCATCCGATCCTCCTTGATCGTGTCGAGCCTGATCGTGTCGAGGCAACAAAAAAGACCCGGGTCCCGCGTCGTGCGATCGCTCAGCACGACTCGGATCCCAGGTCTCGCCCGATGTCTCGGTTACGGCCTGATGGCTTCGTCGGGGCACACGGTAGCCAGTACCGGGACCCGGCGGCAAGGGGGTCTGGGTGCCGCAGCACTCACCGAGCACCGCACACCTGTCGCATCCCGGCCGCGCTACCCAGACGGTTCATCCGGTTTCGGGCGAGGCGGGCGGCAGTCGTTCGTGCACATGCGTTCAGGCCCCTGGCCAGGACTTTCGTCACCCACCTACCGTCCGTGAGGCTCCGGGTCGCCCGGAATCAGCCGTCTCAGCCGCGCACCATCCGTTCCATCCGCGACGACAAGGGATTCGATGACGAACTCCGCCGCCCACCCGACCAGCCGCCGACGGTCCTGGCTCGCGGCGCCACCACCGGCGCCCCGGTTGCCGGAGACCGAGGTGCACCGGCGCTACCCCCGGCTGCGGGTCCAGGTCTTCACCGGGATCTTCCTGGGCTACGCCGGCTTCTACCTGATCCGGAACAACATCCCGCTGGTCGCCACCCTGCTGATCGACGAGGGCCGACTCAGCACGGTCGGCGTCGGCTTCGTGACCAATGCGGTGTTGATCGCCTACGGGCTGTCCAAATTCTTCAGCGCGATGCTCTCCGACCGGTCGAACGCCCGGTACTTCCTGCCGATCGGCCTGGCGCTGTCCGCGGTGGCGAACCTGGCGCTGGCGTTCATCCCGGTGCTGTCCGCGACGCTGGCCGCCTTCGCGGTGACCATGTTCATCAACGGCTGGGTGCAGGGCATGGGCTGGCCGCCCAGCGGGCGGGTGCTGGTGCACTGGTTCTCCACCAGCGAGCGCGGGCTGAAGACCGCGATCTGGAATGTCGCGCACAACGTCGGCGGGTTCTTCGTCGGGGTGCTGGCCGCCGCCGGGCTGCACCTGACCGGCGACGACTGGACCGCGGCATTCTGGCTGCCCGCCCTGGCCGCCCTGGCGGTCGCGGTGATCGCGTTCCTCACCATCCGGGACACCCCGGAGTCGCAGGGCCTGCCGCCGATCGAGGAGTACCGCGACGACCCGCCGAAGGTCGCCCCCGACCACGAGTCCGAGGCCGGGATGAGCTACTGGCGGATCGTGGTCAAGCACGTGATCACCAACCGGACGATGGTGCTGCTCGCGCTGGCCAACGTGTTCGTCTATGCGCTGCGCTACGGGATCCTGAGCTGGACGCCGGTGTACCTGGCCACCCAGCGCGGCGCCTCGCTGTCCGGTGGGATCGCCGGGTTCTCCGTGTTCGAGCTGGCCGGGATCGTCGGCACCATCCTGTGCGGGGTGGTCTCGGACCGGGTGTTCCGCGGCAACCGCTCACACACCGGCATCGCGTTCATGCTCGCGGTGGCCGGTGCCACCGCGGTCTACTGGCTCACCCCGACCAGCACCCCGCTGTGGGTGTCGCTGGTGACGGTGGCGGTGATCGGCGGCCTGATCTACGGCCCGGTGATGCTGATCGGGCTGCAGGCGCTCGACCTGTCGCCGCGGCACGTCGCCGGGACCGCGGCCGGCTTCACCGGGCTGTTCGGCTACGTGCTGGGCGCCACGCTGGCCTCCTCCGGGATCGGCCTGGTGGTGGAGCACTTCGGCTGGAACTGGACCTTCGGGTTGCTGATCGCCTGCTGCCTGGTCACCGCCGGGTTCCTGGCGCTGGTGGACACCGACGAGCGGCGGCTGCTGGCTGCCCGGGCCCAGCACTGAGCGGTGGCGGCGCCCCGGGGGGCCCGGGGCGCCGCCCTCGCTCAGGCCCGGGTCAGTTCCCCGTCCGCCGGGCGCGGGATCAGGAAGGAGGTCGCCAGGGCCAGGGCGACGAACACCAGCCCGACCACGATCCCGGCCAGGTACCCGGAGGTGGAGTCGCCGTCCGGGCTGACCAGGAGCTGGACCGCGGGCAGCACCGCGAAGCTCACCCCGGCGCCGAGGTTGAACGCCCCGGCGTTCAGGCCGGGCAGCACCCCGGGGTTGTCCGCCGGGGCCAGCACCACCCCGAGGCCGTTCAGCATGATGTTGCTGATCCCGGCGTAGGTCATGCCGAGGAACACCGTGGTGGCGATCAGCACCGGCAGCGAGTGCAGGCCGAGCAGCGCCATCACCAGCATGCCGACCGCGGTGCCGGCCAACCCGATCCGGAGCACCGTGCGATAGCCCCAGGTCGGCGCCAACCGCCCGGCGAACGGCCCGACCGCCCAGCCGACCAGCGCGTACGGGGTCAGGAACAGCAGCGAGGCGGTGTCCGCGCCGAGCCCGAAGCCGATGTCGCCGTTCTGCGCCAGCGACATCACCAGCCCGTTCACGGTGGCGAACACCCCGGTCATGGTCAGCAGGGTGGTCAGCAGCACCGCCCAGGTGGACCGGCGGCGCAGGTGCGCCGGGGCGATCATCGGCTCGGCCTGCCGCTTCTCGACCAGCCAGAACACGATCAGGGCGACCAGCGCCCCGACCAGCAGGCCGCCGACCAGCAACCAGTTCGCGTCCGTGGTCTTGCCGGCCTCGTTCAGCCCGGTCAGCAGCAGCGCGATCGCCAGCACCAGCGGCGCCACCCCGATCCAGTCCATCCGGGTGCCCGCCGACGGCCGGGACTCCGGCGCCCAGCGGGCGACCAGCACGGTGCCGATCACCGCGACCACCGCGATGGTCCAGAACACCGAGCGGAAGCCGTAGTTCGCGGCCAGGAACCCACCGGCCAGCGCGTCGACGCCCGCGATGCCCCCGTTCACCGCGGTGACCACGCCCATCAGCGTGCCGTAGGTCTTCGGGTCGGCGATCTCGTGCCGGAGCATGATCAGGCACAGCGGCACCACCGGTCCGGACACGCCCTGGATGATCCGGGCGACGTACAACACCTCCACGGTGGGGGCGAGTGCGGCCAGCACGGTGCCGACCGTCATCACCGCCAGCATCCAGGTCAGCACCCGCTTGCGGCCGACGATGTCCGACAGCCGGGGCAGGAACAGGGAGAACAGTGCGGCACCGGTGAAGAACATGGTCTGCGACAGCCCGATCGAGGCGTCGTCGGTGCCGAGTTCGTCCGCCATGGTGACCAGCACCGGGCTGAGCATCGAGGCGTTCAGCTGGAAGGCGACGCAGGCGGCGAGCAGCGCCGTCATCAGGGGCGCCAGGCGCACCCGCGGGGCGGTGACGGTCACGGCCGGACCTCCCCGATCCGGACCAGCGCGTCGGTGACCAGATCCCAGAACCGCTGATGGTCCAGGTCCACCGCCACCGAGGTACGGCAGTCCTCCGGCGCGGGCGAACGGAAGTCGGCGACGGTCATGCCGAGGGTCAGGGTGCCGGTCAGCTCGATGTCGACCGGCACGGTGCGGGTGGTCATCACCTCCGGGTCGATCACGTAGGCGACCGCACACGGGTCGTGCACCGGCGGGTGCTCGAAGCCCTGCGCCTCCTGGTACATCTCGCCGAAGAACTCCAGCAGTTCGACCACGAACCGGGCCGGGCCGGTGCCGATCTGGGCGATCTGCTCCACCACCTCCGGGGTGGCCAGCGCCTGGTGGGTCAGGTCGAGGCCGACCATCACCACCTCCCAGCCGGCGTTGAACACGATGTGCGCGGCCTCGGGGTCGATCTTGATGTTGAACTCGGCGACCGGGCTCCAGTTGCCCACGTGGTAGCCGCCGCCCATCAGCACCACCCGGCGGACCCGCTCGATGATCCGCGGTTCCTTGCGGGCGGCCAGGGCGATGTTGGTCAGCGCGCCGGTCGGCACCAGGGTGATGGTGCCCGGGTCGTGGCTCATCACGGTGTCGATGATCAGGTCCACTGCGTGCCGCGGGTCGAGTGCCAGCGACGGGGCCGGCAGCTCCGGGCCGTCCATCCCGGATTCGCCGTGGATGTCCGGGGCGGTCTCCACCTCGCGCACCAGCGGGCGGTCCGCCCCGGCCGCGAACGGGATGCCGGTGATGTCCGCGATCCGCGCGACCGCTCGCGCGTTGCGGGTGACCTTCTCCAGGGTCTGGTTCCCGGCGACCGTCGTCACGGCGAGCAGGTCGATCGCCGGGCTGCCGTGCGCCAGCAGCAGGGCGATCGCGTCGTCATGACCGGGGTCGCAGTCGAGAATGATCCGTTCTGCCATCAGGGGGTGCCTCCACGTCATCGGGGAGCCGGTCGGCGACCGGCACAGGGTGCGACTCCGGGATCCCCCTACCGCGCGGTGCGGCGCTCGGGGGTGCGGTCGACCCGGTGTGCGCGCCGATCATGGCCCGGCTCAGCATGCGACGTCAAGCGCTTAACGTCACACGCTACGATCCAGGGGTGAGCAGCGCGGCACCGGGTACGGGGGACGAGACCATCGAGCGCCGCCGGCCCGTCACCGCGGTCCAGGTGGCCCGGCACGCGGGGGTCTCCACCGCCACCGTCTCCCTGGTCGTCAACGGCAAGACCGCCGGCCGGGTCTCCCCCCAGATCGCCGCCCGGGTCGAGGCGGCGATCGCCGAACTCGGCTACGTGGTCGACCGCGCCGCGAGCTCGCTGTCCCGCGGCTCCGGCGACGTGGTGATCCTGGTCGCCCCCGACATCGCCAACCCGTTCTTCGCCGGGGTGATCGCCGGGGCGCAGGAGGCGCTGGGCTCCATCTACCAGCTGCTGCTGTCCGCCACCGACGTCGGCTGCGTCCCCCGGCCCGAGGACGTGCGCGCCCTGTTCGCCCTGCGCCCCGCCGGCCTGCTGGTGGACGCCCCGAACGTGCGCTTCCTGCGCGACCTGGACGTGCACGCCCCACTGGTGCTGATCGACGCGCCCTCCACCGAGGGCGTCGCCCCGTCGGTCGACCTGGACGTCGCCTCCGGGGCACGGCAGCTCGCCCGGCACCTGCTGCACCGCGGCCACCGGCGGATCGGTTACCTGGACGCGGTCACCGGCACCGAGACCTTCGTGCTGCGCCGCGAGGCCCTGCGCGAGGAACTGGCCGCCGGCGGCGGGGTCCTGGCCGGGCCGACCCCCGCCTCCGTGGTGGACAGCGCCGCCGCCTCCCGGGCCGCTGTCGACGCCTGGCCCGGCTGGCGGGATGCCGGGGTCACCGCGGTGGTCGCCGCCTCGGACACCCAGGCCTACGGCGTGCTGCACGCCATGCAGGGCCTCGGAGTGCCGATCCCCGGCGAACTCGCGCTGGCCGGCTTCGACAACCTGCCCTACTCGGCGCTCACCCAGCCCGGCCTGACCAGCGTCGAACTGCCCTCACACCAGCTCGGCCTGGCCGCCGCCGGACACCTGCGCGCCCTGATCGAGGGTCGGGCGCCGGCCGCGCCGGACATGCTGCCCGCCCACCTGGTGGTCCGGGGCTCGACCGCGCGCTGACCGGTCAGCCCCGGTCGATCACCTGGAACATGCCGACCATGTCCCCCGCCTCGAAGCCCAGCGACCGGTAGAGCGGCATCCCGTCGGTGGTGGCGAACAGCGCCACGAACGGCGGGGCCGGCGCCAGCTCGCGCACCCGCAACAGCACCCGGTCCAGGATCGCCCGGCCGATCCCCCGGCCCTGCTCCGCCGGGTCCACCACCACGTCCTGGACGTAGAAGTACTTCACGCCGTCACCGACCACCCGGGCCATCCCGATCGCCGTGCCGTCCCGGTCGACCGCGACCACGCCCAGCGTCGACCCGGCCAGCGATGCCGGCTGCGACGCCCAGTCGAAGGCGGCGTGCCAGCCCACCGACTCGGCCAGCCGGCGGTGCTCGGCGGGTGACGGCAACCGGTCCTCGAGACGCCAGATGTCGGTCATGGCCCACACCCGACCACGCGGACGGCCGGCGCGTCCAGGCAGTTGCGCGAGGCCGGGCGCGGCGAGCCGTTGCCGCCCGGGCCGCGCGGGGCCACAGTGTGCAGGCCATGCTCCGCCACCCGGACCGGGAGTGAGACGCGATGCCCGACACCGACCTGCGCACCGCCGGCCACGCGGCTCGAGCCTCCTGGCGGCCGTTGAGCTGCCTGTTCCTCGCCCAGGTCCTGATGGCCTTCAACCTGGCCGCCCTCCCGGTGTCGATCGGCGGCATGGTCGACGACTTCGGCGCCCCGCCCACCGCCGTGAGCACCACCATCGTGGTCTACGGCCTGGCCGTCGCGTCCCTGGTCCTCACCGGCGCCAAGGTCGGGCAGCGGCTGGGCTGGGTCCGGATGTTCCGCTGCGCCGTCGTCGTGTTCGCGCTCTCCGCCGTGCTGATGATCCTGTCCCCCGGCGTGGAGTGGGCGATCGCCGCGCAGGCCCTCGCCGGGGCCTCCGCCGCGGTGATCGTGCCGTCACTGGTCGCCCTGATCGCCGAGAACTACCACGGCGCCCAGCAGGCCACCGCGGTCGGTTCGCTCGGGTCCGCGCGGGCCGCCTCCGGGATCAGTGCCTTCTTCTTCGGCGGGGTGCTCGGCACGCTGGTCGGCTGGCGGCCGGTGTTCGGCATCGTGCTGACCCTGGCCGTCGTCGTGTTGCTGCTCAGCCGCCACCTGCGGGCTGCCCCCGGCGACCCCGGCATCCGGATCGACCCGGTCGCCGCCGCCCTGATCGGCTCCGCGGTCACCCTGCTCACTCTTGGCTTCAACAACCTCGGCACCTGGGGCGTGGTGCTGGCCGCACCCGGCGCGCCGTTCACCGCCCTCGGCCTGTCCCCCGCCCTGGCGCTCATCCTGGCCGGGATCGTGCTCGGCCAGTTGTTCTTCCGCCGCACCCGCCGCCGCGCCGCCGCCGGACGGCCCGCCCTGGTCGACCTGGACGTGCTCGCCTCGCCCAACGAACGCGCCGCTGTCTACGCCATGTTCATCGTCGTCGCCCTGGAAGCCGCGCTGAACTTCACCGTCCCGCTCTACATCCAGATCGTCCAGGGCCGCAGCCCGTTCGACACCGCGCTGGCGATGATGCCCTTCAACCTCACGGTCTTCCTCACCGCCACCCTGGTGGTGCGGTTCTACCGCCGCTACCCGCCGCGCACCATCGGCATGACCGGCTTCATCCTCACCACGGTGGCGCTGACCTGGCTGGCGTTCGTGGTCACCAACAACTGGGAGACGCTGCCCACCATCGCCGGGCTGATCGTGTTCGGGCTCGGCCAGGGCGCGCTGGTCACCCTGGTGTTCAACGTCCTGGTCACCGCGGCACCCGCCCGGCTCGCCGGCGACGTCGGGGCGATCCGCGGCACCACCCAGAACCTCGCCTCGGCGGTCGGCACCGCGATCATCGGGGCGGTGCTGGTCACCCTGCTCAGCGCCACCGTCGGCCGGGCCGTGATCGAGCACCCCGAACTGCCCGCCCGGCTGGTCGCGCAGGTGGACCTGGACAGCATCGACTTCGTCAGCAACGACGACCTGCGCGCCGTGCTGGCCCGGACGGATGCGAGCCCGGCGCAGGTCGACGCGGCGGTCGCGCTGAACGAGACCGCGCGGCTGGACACGTTGCGGCTGGGGCTGCTGATCCTGGCGGGGATCAGTGCGACGGCGATCGTGCCGGCCAGCCGGTTGCCGCGGTACCGGGCCGGGGAGATCCCGGCGAGGTGAGCGACTCCGGGTGAGCGACTCCGGGTGAGCGGTTCCGGGTGTGCGACTCCGGGTGAGCGGTTCCGGGTGAGCGACTCCGGGTGAGCGGAGCGCGGACCGGCCTGGTGCGCTCACGCCCGGCCGGGAGCCCCGCCGGGTGATCCCAGGCCGCGGTGATGCGCCCCGCTCCGGGTCCCGCGCCGGGGCACGCCAGGCCGGGTCGTGCGCCTGGGTCACGCCCGGCCGGGAACCGCGGTCACTCCGGCAGGCCGGCAGCTCGGCGGGCCTCCCGTTCCACCTGGTCGCGGTATGCCCGCCACTGCGCGTCACCGTGGAAGGGCAGGTTCGGGTCGTCCGGGCGGTTGCCCAGTTGCCCGTCGATCGACTCCCGCAGGATGTCCGCGTGCCCGGCGTGCCGGGCGAACTCGGCGATCAGGTGCACCAGGATCTGGTGCAGCGTCACGTCCGCGCGGTCCGGGCCCCACCACGGCACCCGGCCCCGGGCGTCCAGCGGCAACGCCTCGATCGTCGCGTCGGCGTGGGCCGCCGAGGCGTGGTGCAGCGCACGCACCGAGTCCAGCGTCTCGTCGGCCGGGACCCACATGTCCGCGTTGGGCGGTGCGTCGTCGGCGAACCAGGGCAGCGGCACGTCGGACGGCCGGTCGAAGACCTCGCCGAGGTAACCGAGCTGGACGCTGGCGGTGTGCTTGACCAGCCCGGCCAGGTTGGTGGCACTGTCGGTCAGCGGGCGGCGTGCGTCGTACTCCCCGGCCCCGTCCAGTTTGGTGAGCAGCGCGGCACGCTGGCGGCGCAGGTAGTCGTGCAGGGTCTGCTTGGCGTCCGTCGGTGCGTCCATCGGGTCAGGATGCTCGGTCAGCGGCCGGACGGCACCAGCAATTCCTCCACCGCGGCCAGCACCTCGGGCGCGTCCGGCCGGGTCCGCGGCCGGAACCGTCGCACTCTGCCGTCCGGGGCGACCAGGAACTTCTCGAAGTTCCAGGTGATCCGGCCCGCCTTGCCCGAGTCGTCCGGCGCCCGGGTCAGCTCGCGGTACAGCGGGTGCGCGTGCCGGCCGTTCACCGGGGTCTTCGCCAGCATCGGGAAGGTGGCGCCCCAGGTCGTCGAGCAGTACTCCGCGATCGCGTCGGCGTCGCCGAGCTCCTGCAGGAACTGGTTGCTCGGCACCCCGACCACGGTGAACCCGCGCGGGCCGTACTCCCGGTGCATCGCCTCCAGCTGCTCGTACTGGGGTGCCAGGCCGCAGCGGGATGCGACGTTGACCACCAGGGCGAGCCGGCCGGCCGTGATCGCGCCGAAGGTGGTCTCCTCGCCGCGCAGGGTCCGGACCGGGATGTCGTCGAGGCGCATGTCCGGCAGCATCGCACCGCCGGGCGGGTCCGTCGAGGGCGGGTCCACGGCCAAGTCCGTCGGTGGCGGCGCCCTGGTCTGGGTCCGCCCAGGGCCGGGGGCCGGCGGGCTGCTCACTGGAAGTCCCGGGAGGTGCTGGCCACCCGCAGCGACATCGGCGCCAGGTGCTCGGCCACCAGGTTGGTCGCGCCGTCCGCCTGTTCGACCCGGCCGCGGACCACCATCGCCCGGGCGGTCCGGGCGGTGTGCCGGAACCGCTGCCACAGCCCGGTGCTGCACACGATGTTCAGCAGTCCGGTCTCGTCCTCCAGGGACAGGAAGGTCACCCCGCCTGCGGTGCCGGGCCGTTGCCGGTGGGTGATCACCCCGGCCACCGCGATCCGCCGGCCCGGTTCGTGGTCGAAGACCTGCGCCACCCGGAGCACCCCGGCGGCGTCCAGCCCGTCCCGCACGTACTCGGTCGGATAGGAGTCCACGCTCACCCCGGTGGCCCAGACGTCCGCGGCGGCCAGCTCGACCGGGCTCATCCCCGGCAGGGTCGGCGCGGCCACCCCCACCGAGACGCCGGGCAGGGTGTCCGGCCCCTCCTGTGCCAGGGCCCCGGCCGCCCAGAGCGCCTCGCGCCGGGTGACACCCAGCGACTCCAGCGCCCCGCCGGTGGCCAGTGCCTCGAGCTGAGCGGTGCTGAGGTCGACCCGCCGGACCAGGTCGCGCAGGTCGGCGAACGGGCCGTGGGCGGTGCGCTCGGCGACCAGGAGGTCGGCGACGGTCTCCCCCACCCCGCGCACGGAGGCCAGGCCGATCCGGACCGCCAGGGAGCGGGCGGGAGGCGTGTCGCCGGTCCTGGTGTCCCGCGTCCCGGAGCGCAACGGGGTGAGCGGGGGTTCGCCGCCCGGTGGTGTCGGGCCGGTCTGTTCGACCGAGGCGAGGGCGGCGGAGTGCTGGACGTCGGCGCGCAGCACCTCGATCCCGTGCCGCCGGGCGTCCGCCACCAGGGTCTGCGGCGAGTAGAACCCCATCGGCTGGGCGGCGAGCAGCCCGGCGTAGAACGCGGCCGGGTGATGCACCTTGAGCCAGGCGCTGGCGTAGACCAGGAAGGCGAAGGAGTAAGCGTGCGACTCCGGGAAGCCGAAGTCGGCGAAGGCCTTGAGCTTGTCGTAGACCTCCTCGCGCACCTGGGCGTCCATCCCGTTGCGCTCCATGCCGCTCATCAACCGGTCACGCAGCGCCTCCATCTTGTCCAGGCTGCGCTTGGAACCCATCGCCCGGCGGAGCTGGTCGGCCTCGGCCGGGGTGAAGTCGGCGACGTCGATGGCCATCTGCATCAACTGTTCCTGGAACAGCGGGATGCCGAGGGTCCGTTCCAGCGACTTCTCCAGCTTGGGGTGCAGGTAGGTCACTGGTTCCCGGCCCTGGTGCCGCTCGATGTAGGGGTGCACGGACCCGCCCTGGATCGGGCCGGGCCGGATCAGGGCGACCTCCACCACGATGCCGTAGAAGTTGCGCGGCTGGAGCCGGGGCAGCGTGCCCATCTGGGCCCGGGACTCCACCTGGAACACCCCGACGCTGTCGGCGGCACACAACAGGTCGTACACCAGCGGGTCCTCGCTCGGCAGGTCGTGCAGGTCGAGCCGGGGCCCGCCGCTGTCGGCCACCTGGGTGAAGGCCAGTCGCAACGCGGTGAGCATCCCGAGCCCGAGCAGGTCGAACTTCACCAGGCCGGCGTCGGCGCAGTCGTCCTTGTCCCACTGCAGGACGGTGCGGCCCTCCATCCGGGCCCACTCCACCGGGCAGACCTCGATCACCGGCCGGTCGCACATCACCATCCCGCCGGAGTGGATGCCCAGGTGCCGGGGCAGTCGCAGGAACCGGTCGGCCAGGTCGATCACCTGGGCCGGGATCTCGTCCAGGTCGCCGGCCGGGGGCGGCCGGTGCGCGGGCACCACGTCGTGGCCGTCGGCAGTGCGGGCGCCCGCCGGCCGGTGCTCGTCGAGGTCCGGTTCGTGGTTCCAGCCCCACACCACCCCGTCCGGGTCGCGCGGCTGGTCGGCGTACTGCTGCTGCTTGTCCTCCTTCGCGGCGCCCGACCACCACGGATGCTTCGGCTGCGGACCGCGCAGGGTGCCCCAGCGTTCGATCGACTTGCTCCAGGCGTCCTGCTGCCCGGTGTCGTAGCCCAGCGCCCGGGCGGCGTCCCGGATCGCCGACCGCGCCCGGTAGGAGATGACGTTCGCCACCTGGGCGGCGTGGGTGCGGCCGTGGGTGGCGTAGACGTACTGGATCACCTCCTCGCGCCGGGCGGACTCGATGTCGACGTCGATGTCCGGCGGCCCGTCGCGCTCCGGTGCCAGGAAGCGCTCGAACAACAGGTGGTGGCTGACCGGGTCGACGGCGGTGATTCGCAGGGCGTAGCAGACCGCGGAGTTCGCCGCCGAGCCCCGGCCCTGCGCCAGGATGCCCTGCCGGCGGCAGAAGTCGACCAGGTCGAAGACCACCAGGAAGTAGCCGGGGAACCCCAGGTCCTCGATCACCCGCAGCTCGTGTTCGAGCTGGGCGTAGGCGCCGGTGACCCGCTCGGCCTCCGGCGGGCCGTAGCTCTCCAGCGCACCGCGCCGGACCAGCTCACGCAGCCAGCTCGCCTCGGTGTGCCCCTCCGGCACCGGGTACGGCGGCAGTTGGGGGGCCACCAGGTGCAGGTCGAAGGCCAACTCCTCCGCCAGGTCCGCGGCCGCGGTGACCGCCTCGGGGTGGCGGCGGTGCCGGTGCAGCATCTCGGCGGCGGACATCAGGTGGGCGGTGGGCGCGCCGGGCAGCCAGCCGTCCAGGTCCTCCATCCCGGAGCGGGCCCGCACCGCCGCGAGCGCCGCGGCCAGGTCGGCGTCGGCGGGGCCGGCGTAGTGCACGTTGCCGGTGGCGATCAGCCGCAGCCCGCACTCCCGGGCCAGGTCGGCGAGGGCGTCGGCGATCTCCCCGTCGTAGGGGCCACCGGACTCGGTGATCTCGACCACGACGTGCTGCGCCCCGAACAGGCCGATCAGCCGGTGCAACTCGGCCCGGGCCCGGTCGACGCCCTCCGCGGTGACCGGGCCCGGCTGCGGGCCACCGCACAGTGCCTGTCGCACCGGTCCCTTGCGGCAACCGGAGAGCAGCACCCACTGCCCGTCCGCGGCGGCCGCCAGGTCCTCCCAGCTGTAGTGGGCGGCGCCCTTCACCCCCGCGGCCAGGTGCGCCTCGGCGATGGTGCGCGACAGTGCCCGGTACCCGGCGGCGCCCCGGGCCAGCACCGGCAGGTGGATCGCCCGGGGGTCCGGGATGCCGGTGGGCGGGTCCAGGATCTCCGGGCCGACCGGGTCGGGCACCGGCAGGTGCAGTTCGGCGCCGAAGACCGTGGGCAGTCCCACCCGCCGGGCGGCCTCGGAGAAGCGGACCACCCCGTAGAGCCCGTCGTGGTCGGTGACCCCCAGGGCGGTCAGGCCGAGCCGGTGCGCCTCGGCGGCGAGTTCCTCGGGCTGGCTGGCGCCGTCCAGGAAGCTGAACGCGGAGTGCGCGTGCAGTTCGGCGTAGCGCGGGGTGTCAGTCATAGATCGCCTCACAGGTCCAGCCGTCGGGGTGGGCGGCGAGCAACAGCGCACGACCGTCGGCCAGCGTCACCTGCAGGTGCACCCGCAGCCGGGGACCGGTCTCGCGCCACCAGCCCTCCGCCAGGGGCCACGGCCCGGCCCAGCCGACGATCCGGTGGTCGCGGGTACGGGTGCGGACCACCACCGGGGCGGCACTCATGGTCAGCCGGGTGTCGAAGCTCACCGGCAGGCCCGTGCCGTCGATCACCTCCACCGGGGTGGGCTGCTCGGGCACGGTGGCCGGGGCGGGTGCGGGCAGTCGTCCGGGCCAGGGGCGATCCGGTGGCCGGGCCGGTTCGTTCTGGGCACCCCAGGGCCGCAGATGCACCTGGTCGCGCACGTCCCGGCCGCCCTGCACCACCGCGGTGAGCACCCCGTCGCCGCCGAGCAGGCCCTGCACCCGGTCCAGGGCACGGTGGGCCCGCAGATCGCCGCCGGAGGACCCGCCCCACAGCCGGCCCTGTTCGGCGCCGGCCGGGGCGACGTCCTCGGCGGTCACGGTCAGCCGGACGATGCCCACCGGATCGCGCTGGTCGTCATCGGCGTCGACGGGCCGGCTCAGCGCCCCGGTGGTCAGCCAGCCGTCGAGTTGCCACCGGATCCGGTCGGTGATCCGGGCCGCGGTGAGCCCGCCCAGCCCACCGGTGTCGGTGCGCCAGGTCCGGACCAGGTCCTCCCCGGCGTCGGTGCGCGCGGTGATCCGGAGCCGACCACAGCTCACCGAGTGCGAGGTGAGCAGGGTGTGCAGTTCCTCGGCCAGCCGGCGGCCGATGAAGGTGGCGGTGTCCACCCGGTAGGCGGGCGGGTCCAGTGCGGTGTCCACCTCCAGGTCGGCCTCGGGCCGTCGCCGGGCGGGCGGGCGCAGGTCGTCGCCGCGGGCCAGGGTCCAGGCCCAACTCCCCCAGGTGCCGAAGCGGGCGTGCACCTCCGCCCCGTCCAGCGCCGCCAGGTCGCCCAGGGTGCGCAGGCCGAGGCGGCGCAGCAGGTCGATCAGCCCCGCCACCGGCCGCTCGTCCTGGATCGCGGCCGCCAGCAGGTCGTCCACCGGCCGCGGGGCCAGGAAGGCCGCCGATCCCCCGGCGGGCACCCGCTGTTCGGCACGGGCGGCGACCAGTGCGGCGAGCAGCCCGTCGGCGGTGCCCACCTGGCACTCGTGACCGGTGCGCTCGGCCACCGCGGAGACCAGGCGTTCGGCCAGCAGGTCCTCGGTGCCGTGGAACCGGGCGGCGCCCCCGGCCGGGAGCAGCAACAGCCCGGGCCGGAGCACCTCGATCCCCGGCACCACGGTCTCCACCGCCACCGCCACCGGCTCGAACAGGCGGGCGTCCCGGTCCTGGTCGGTGGGCAGCAGCACCAGTTCCGGGCACACCGACTGGGCCTGGCGCCGGCGCATCCCGCGGCGCACCCCCTCCCGGCGGGCCAGGGCGGAGACGGTGTGCACCCGGGAACCGGTTAGCACGGCGGCGGGTTGGTGCAGCGGCGTCCCGGTGGCCTCGAGCGCGGCGACCACCGGCCAGTCCGGCGCCCAGACCACCGTGGTCCGGGTCCCCCGGGCGCTCATCCGACCAACCTCAGCCCGGCCGCGGGCCGCACGGCGGGGACCTGCTCCGGCGCGGGCAGGCCGTAGGGGTCGGTCCGCCCGTCGTAGGGCAGCACCAGATCGAGTTCCTCCGGCCGGCCACCGGCTGCCCCCCGTCCGGTCCTGGTCAGGTGCAGTTCCCGGGCACGCAACCGCCCGTCGCCCTCCCCCGGGCCGGTCCACCGTCCGCCGGTCACGGTGAGCACACACCCGGCCCCCGGCCAAGGAGTGGTGGCGAGCAGCACCGACCCCCGGTCCCTGGCCCGGGCCATCAGCCGCCGCCGGTCGGAGTCCTGCAGCGCGGCACCCGGGCCGACCACCACCAGATCGAGGCCGTCCAGCAGCGCGGCCAGCACACTCGGCGCGTCCGGACCCGGCCGGGGCACCAGGGCGAGCCGGTCGAGCCCGACCCCGGCCTCCGCCGCGGCGACCAGGCCGATGCTGGGCTGGCCCACCACCGCGGCCCAGGCCTCCCGGGCGGTGCAGGCGGCGGCGATCATGGCCAAGACCAGGGAGGTCGAGCCCAGCACGGCGGTGGTGCCACCCCGGCGCAGGCCGTCGGGCAGCAGCGACGTGATCGCCGGGGGCACCGGCAGTGGTGGGCGATCGGTCAGCAGCACCGAGCCGTGGGAGGCCGGCGGATGAGCGGTGGCCGTGGCACCGGCGAGGTGCTGGGCGGGGGTGATCGGCTCGGCAGTGACACCGGCCCGCGGGTGGGCGAGGACGTCGGCCCGCGGGTGGGCCGGGGCGCCGACGCGGGGCTGGGTGCGGTCGGTGGTGTCGGCGCGCGAGTGGTCGCCGACGGCCGTGGTGCCGGCGAGCGTCAGCCCCGGGCCAGGGCGCTCCGTGGTGTCGCCGCCGCGTGGCATCCTCGGCTCTGCTCGACCACGGTCCGGCACCCGGCGTGCACCGGTCCGCAGCTCGGCCGAGGCCAGGGCAGCGCGGGCGAGGGCGATCCGCTCGTCCCGTTCCGTGACCGTCGACATCCCGCGCCTCCCTCCGGCATCCTGTTCGAACACATGTTCGATTCTGCCAGTACATGCCGACACGGCCGGAGTGTCAATCCGGCCCCGGGAGACCTGTGGACAACCTCCGGCCCGGGCGCGGCATGATGGCCGGACGCGCCTGTCCACCAGGAGGAGCACCATGTCGTTCTCGCTCGACCGCCCGGAGGCCCCGGAGCCCTATCCGCTGCTGCCCGCGGTGCCGGAATTCGCCCTGAGCAGTACCGATGTTCTCCATCGGACCCCGATGGACCCGCGGTTCACCTGCGACGGCGAGGGCCTGTCGCCCGCCCTGGAGTGGTCCGGGTTCCCGGCGAGCACCCGGTCGTTCCTGGTCAACTGCTTCGACCCGGACGCGCCCACCCCGGCCGGCTTCTGGCACTGGTCGGTGCTGAACATCCCGACCAGCACCGTCTCCCTCCCCCGGGGCGCCGGCCATGCCGACGGTGCCCTCCTGCCGCCCGGCGCCGTGCAGCTGCGCCACGACGGCGGCGGGGCCGGCTACCTGGGCGCCGCACCCCCGGAGGGCGACCGGCCGCACCGCTACGTCTTCGCGGTGCACGCCCTGGACGTGGAACGGCTCGACCTGGACGCGGACACCACCCCGACCGTCGCCGCCTTCAACGCCGTGTTCCACACCGTGGGCCGGGCGATCCTCACCCCGCTCTACGCCCGCTGAGCCCGGAAACGCGGCCCGCCCAGCTGTCCACAGCCGGGCGGGCCGCCCCGTGGTCCCCCACGGACGGACCCGGCCACCACGACCCGCGGCCCGCCGGTTAGCCTGCCGCCATGCCCCTCGGAACCCTCACCTGGCAACCCGCCGTCGACCACCTCGACCTGCTGGCCGACCCCACCGCCGCCGTGGTGACCGCCTGGGCCGCCACCGACCCGGACGTGGCCGCCCGCCTGATGGTCACCGCGATCGACCCGGAGCTGGCCGACACCGCCGCACTGACCGAGGCCTACGACCTGCCGCTGTCCGGTTCCGGCAACTGCGTCCTGGTCGCCGGCCGCCGGGAAGGGCAGGAACGGATCGCGGCCGCCGTCGTGCGCGCCACCACCCGCGCCGACGTGAACAACGCGGTCAAGCGCCTGCTGGACGTGCGCAAGGCCTCGTTCCTGCCGATGGACCGTGCCGTCACCGAGTCGGGGATGGAGTACGGCGGCATCACCCCGGTCGGACTGCCGCCGGAGTACCGCGTCCTGATCGACTCCCGGGTGGTCGCAGCGAACCCGGAGACCGACGGTCTGGTGATCATCGGCTCGGGGCTGCGCCGCTCCAAGCTGGCGCTGCCGGGCGAGCTCCTGGCCCGGCTGCCCGGAGCGGAGGTGATCGACGGCCTGGCGATCGGCTGAGCCGAGACCTCACCCCGACTGCACGACCCCGATCTCAGGCCTCGGGACACCAGCGGCCTCGGGCGCCAGAAGCTCAGGATCGCGCGAACCGCACCCCCGCGCGCTCACCGGTCCGGCGGGCCACCGCGTCCAGGTGCTCGGAACGCGCGTCGATCACCCGGCGGTAGTGACCGAACAGTTCGAAGCTGACGCAGCCGACCAGCTCGGCCCACCCATCGACCACCGCCAGGGCGACCTCCGCCGGGATGCCGTCCAACGTGAGATCCGGCCGGGCCACCCGCAGGAAGTCGGTCAGGCGCCGGGCATCATCGGCCAGTCCTCCGGTGGTGTGCTGCGCGGACTCCGCGGCGAAGGCGGCGGCGAGCTCGGCGCGACGGGCGTCATCGACCTGCGCCGCGGCGGCCTCCCGCTGCCCCGGGCCACCAGGGGTCGAAGCACTCGCACCCGGCACGCCCGCCATCGAACCCCTCGCACCCGGGCGATCCACCGTCGAACCATCCGCACCCGAACCACCCGCGTCGAGCCCGGAACCGCCCGCGCCCCGGCCAACCGGAACCTCCTGACGCTCCCCGGCCCCCATCGACGCCACCCAGGCCTCGCAGGCGATCCCCGCCAGCAACAGCGGCACCCGGGCGGCAGGCTCGGCGGTCTCCTCGGGTGCCACATACCCGGGCACCGGCGAGCCGTAGATCAGCGCGTACTCGTGCGGCCGCGCCAGCCCCCAGTCCCGCACCGCCCGATACACCGCCGTCCACCGGCCGGCCAGATCGTCACGGGCCACCGCGCGCTCCGCACCGAGAGCCGCGTCGGCCACCCCCTGGAACGCCTCCACGATCAGCGTGGTCAGCAGCGCGTCCCGGCTGGGGAAGTACCGGTACACCGCCGAGGGCGCCATCCCGAGCTCCCGGGTGACCGCGCGGACGGACAGCCCCGCCGCGCCGACCTCGGCCAGCTGGCGCCGGGCGGTGTCCGTGATCCGTTGCACCAGCTCGCGCCGGGCACGGGCGCGCACTCCCTCGGGTCGTTCCACCTGCCCAGCCTTTCATCTCCGACGACACCGCTTGCATTCCGGCGAGACACCGTGAACAGTGTTCACATTCGAGAGCACTGTTCACGCTTCGTCAGGAGTCAGCATGTCACACCGCCTCGTCGTCGGCGCCGGTCCGATCGGCAGCGCCCTGGCCCGCCGGCTCGCCACCGCCGGGGACACCGTCACCGTGGTGACCCGTTCCGGCCGCGGCCCCGACCTGCCGGGGATCACCCGGGTCGCCGCGAATGCCGCCGATCCGGACCGCCTCACCGCGCTCGCCGAGGGCACCACCACCGTCTTCAACTGCGCCAACCCCGGCAGTTACCCCCAGTGGGAACGCGAGTGGCCGCCCCTGGCCGACGCCCTGCTCACCGCCGCCGAACGCAGCGGCGCCACCCTGGTGACCCTGGGCAACCTCTACGGTTACGGCCCGGTCGACGTGCCGATCAGCCGCGACCTCCCGCTCGCCGCCACCGGGCACAAGGGCCGGCTGCGCAACCGGATGTGGCGCGACGCCCTCGACCGGCACCGCGCCGGCCGGATCCGCGCCACCGAGGTCCGCGCCGCCGACTACATCGGCCCCGAGGTCACCGCCGCCGGTGGCATGCTGCGCCGCTACGCCGACGCCACCCTGCGCGGCCGCACCGCCTGGGTGTTCGGCGACCCCGACGTCCCGCACACCTTCAGCGACACCGAGGACGTCGCCCGGCTGCTCGCCCTGGTCGCCGACGACGACCGCGCCTGGGGCCGGGCCTGGCACGTGCCCGCAGCCGCGCCGCGCACGATCCGGCAGACCCTGACCGACCTCGCCGCGGCGACCGGCACCCCCGCACCCCGGCTGCGCCGTGTCCCCGGGGCCGCCCTGACCCTGATGTCGCCGGTGGTGCCGATCATCCGGGAGCTGCGCGAGGTGCTGTGGCAGTTCGAGCGGCCGTTCGTGCTGGACGCCGAGGACACCACCCGGACGTTCGGGGTCCAGGGGTCGGCGTGGGCGGAGACGATCGAGCGGACGGCGGCGGGGTGGGCGCCGCGCTGACCTGCGCGAGTGCGCCGACCGGCCTACCGTCGAGGTCATGATCCTGGACGCGGTGGTGGTCGGCTCCGGCCCGAACGGACTGACCGCGGCCGCGACACTGGCCCGCGCCGGGCTCGAGGTCGTCGTCCTGGAGGAACAGTCCACCCCGGGTGGCGGCAGCCGGACCGTGGATCTGGGCCTGGCCGAGGGCATCGTGCACGACCTGTGCTCGGCGGTGCACCCGATGTCCTGGGCCTCCCCGGCACTGCGGGCGCTCGGCATCCCGGACCGGGTGGACCTGCTCACGCC
This sequence comes from Cellulomonas denverensis, assembly GCF_012396125.1. Lineage (GTDB taxonomy): Bacteria > Actinomycetota > Actinomycetes > Actinomycetales > Cellulomonadaceae > Cellulomonas > Cellulomonas denverensis. The sequence goes on from NZ_JAAXOX010000002.1 coordinate 523,459, forward strand.
GGAGGCCTCCTTCGCCCATCCGCTCGACGGCGGCCGGGCGGCGATCGCCTGGCACGACCTGGACCGGACCGTCCAGGAGCTCGGACCAGACGGCGGCGCGTGGTGGCGCCGGGTGATCGGCCCGCTGAGCGCGGCGGGCGAGGCGGTGGCCCGCGCGGTGCTGGAGACGCCGGGCCGGTATTGGCGGGGCCTGCCCGCGGTCGCCCGCGCCGCTCTCGACCTGACCCTGCGCCCGCCCACCGCACCGGCCGCGTCAGCCCTGAGCGCCGGGGTCGCGGCACATGCGATCACGGCGCTACGCACCCCCACCGCCGTGGGCACGGCCGTGCTGCTCAGCGCGCTGGCCCACGGCGGGGCGGGCTGGGCGATCCCGCGCGGCGGATCCCAGGCGATCACCGACGCCCTGCTCGCGGATCTGACCGCACACGGCGGCCGTGTCCTGACCGGCCACCCGGTGCACTCCCCCGCCGATCTGCCTCCGGCACGGGCGACCCTGTTCGCCACTGCGCCGCCAAGTCTGGCCGAGGCTCTGGGCGGCACGCTGGCGGAGTCGGCCGCCGCCCGGCTCCGGCGGCACCGATTCGGTCCGGGGGCCGCCGCGAAGGTCGACCTGGTGGTCCGCGGACCGATCCCGTGGGCGGACCCACGGGTCGGTGCCTCCGCCACCGTGCACCTGGGCGGCAGCCGGGCGCAGATCGATCGGGCCGAGCGCACGGTGGCCGCGGGCCGGCACCCCGACGAGCCCTACGTGCTGCTCGCCGATCCCGCGGTCGCCGACCCCGGTCGCCGCCGCGGCGACCTCCGCCCGGTGTGGGCGTACGCGCACGTGCCGTGGGGGTCGACGCTGGACCCGGTGCCGATGGTGCTGCGCCGGATCGAGCGGGTCGCCCCCGGGTTCCGGGACACCGTGGTGGCGGCGCACGGCATCCCGGCCGCCCGCCTGTCCGAGCACGACCGCGCACTGCACGGTGGCGACATCGCCGGCGGGACGCTCACCCTGCGCCGGCTGCTGGCCGGCCCGCTGTGGCGTTCGGGTCCCTACCGGGTGGGCATCGGCGGGGTGTACCTGTGCTCGGCGTCGGAACCGCCGGGCCCGGGCGTGCACGGCATGGCCGGGTACCGGGCCGCCCGCCTCGCCCTGCGCGAGGTGTGGGGCCTGGGCGACCCGCTCAGCGCATCCTGATCGAGAACCGGCCTTCCCCGGAGTCCAGGGCGCCGACCACCACCCGCACCGAGCAGCTCGTCTCGGGCTGGTCGGCGAACACCCGGATCCCGATCACCTGTGCGGCGTTGCAGGTGCTCACCGTGACCCCGTCCAGCCCGGCACCACCGGAGAGCTGGTCGAGCAGGTCGACCTCCATGCCGTCGATGGTGTCCTGGGTGAACAGCTCGGTCTCGCTGCCCTCCGCGCCCGAGGACCAGGTCGCCACCACCCGGTAGGGCACCGCGGTGGAGCCGTCCAGGGTCACGCCCGTCGCCTCGGCCCGGATCCCGGCCACCCGCTGCAACGGGAAGTCGGTGCCGGTGACCGCGCCCAGCCCGGACTCGGTGGCCTGCTGCACCGCGGTGAGCCAGTCCCGGAAGTCGTCGGGCACCGTGCCGTCCTCCGCCACCAGGTCGAGGTCGACCGGCACCTGCACGGCCACCGACGCCCCCGCCGCCAGTTCCACCGCCGACAGCCGGTAGCCGCAGTCCAGGTCGATGCCGTCCGAGGAGGCTCGCACCCGGCTGATCACCTCGTCCTCCTGCACCTGCGCACAGGTGCCGCTCTCGATCCCGGGCAGCACGACCAGCACGTCACCCCGCAGCGGTGCCTGCGGAGCGGTGGACAGCGTGATGGTCAGATCGGTCACCTGCTCGGCGGAGTCGTAGGCGGCGTCCAGGTCCATCCGCAGCCCGGTCGGCCGGCTGGTGCCGCTGAGGTGGGACGGAGCGGTGGTGATCTCCACCGCCTGCACCGTGTCGTCCGACTCGAAGACCCCGGTGGTCCACAGCACGGCGGCGGTCGCGCCGAGCAGCACGGTCGCGCCGGCCCCAATCAGGATCTTGCGCCGGGCCGACATCGGTTCCGGTTCCACCGGGACGGCGACCGCCAGGGGTCCGGCCGCCGCCTTCATCATCGTGGCGTCGGCGTCGTCGGGTGCGGTCTCGGCCACCGGGGCCGGAGCCGGACGTCCCAGCGGCGCGGTGGACCGCAGCGACGTCTCCTCGGCCGCGGGGTCGTGATCGACTGGCTCGGCCCGGGTGGCGGCACCACCCAGCGCCCGTTCGACCTCGGCCTTGGCCGGCAGTGCGGTCGTCGCCGGTTCCCACCCCTGCGGCACCGGTTGCGCGGGCAGGGCCGGACCCGCCAGCGCGTCCGCCGGCAATCGGCGCAGCATCCCGGCCGCGGACGAGGCCGACGCCCGCTGCGCCGGGTCCTTCGCCAGCATCAGGTCGATCACCCGCCACAGCGCGTCGTCCAGCGGCAGCCGCGGCGGGGCGCTGTTCACCTGCCGCATCGCGACCGTCATCGCCGCACCCGGTCCGGCGAACGGGCTCCGGCCCGCCAGCAGGTGATACAGCACCACCCCGGCGGCGTACACGTCCGAGGCCGGCCCGAACTTGCCGTAGGACACCAGTTCCGGCGGCATGTAGTGCGGCGTGCCGATCAGCTCGGTGGCCGGTGCCCCCTCCTCGGCCACGATGCCGGCGATCCCGAAGTCGGCCAGCCGCACGTCCTCGGCCTGCGGCACACCCGGCCGGGCGAGCAGGATGTTGTCCGGTTTCACGTCCCGGTGCACCACCCCGTGCCCGTGCGCGCTGTCCAGGGCGTCCAGCACCGCGACCACCAGCGGCACCGCGACCGCGGCGGGCAACGGACCGTGTTCGGCGACCACCGCCGCCAGGCTCGGACCCTCGATCAGGTCCATCACGATCGCGAGGTCCTGGCCCTCCACGACGAAGTCGTGCACCCGGACGATGTGCGGGTGGTCCAGCCCGAGCAGCACCGCGCGCTCGTTGATGAACCGGGTCAGCACCTCCGGGTCCGAGGTGTGCTGCGGCCACAGCAGCTTGGCCGCGACCGAGCCGCCGGTCTGCCGGTCCTCGGCGCGCCACACCGCACCGGAGGCGCCCTGCCCGATCGCCTCGAGCAGGAGGTAGCGACTGCCGAGCGCGCGGCCGGCAGTCTGGGTCACCGCTCGGTCCCGGCGAACCAGAACAGCATCGCCGCCGGGTCGCCGGCCGGGTCGGTGGGACGCAGTCCCGGATCCGAGGTGGAGGCGTGCAGCACCACCACGTCGTCGTCGGACAGCGCCTGGGTGCTGCCGAAGTCGAGCGCCGGGCCGACCAGTCCGTCCGCGTGATCCAGGGCGAGGCCACCGAGTGCCGTACGCACCTGCTGAGGATCGACCGACCCGGCCGCCTCCACCGCGCGCAGCAGCGCCACCGTGGCGTCATGGCTCGCGACGTCCGCCCGGGGCAGGCCGGCCGCGCAGGTGTCGTCGGAGTAGACGTTCTGGCACCCGGAGTCCCCGGCGGCCAGGCTCAGCGCGGCGAAGAACAACGCGGCGTAGTCGGCCGCCTCGCCGTCGTCGAGGGCGACATGGTCACCGGTGTCGGTACCGACGCTGAACAGCCATCCGGCCGTGGTGCCGGATTCGTCGAGCCGGTCGCCGAACTGCGGGGTCAGGGCCTCCGGCGTGAGCACGATCGGCAACTGCCGGGCGCCGAGCCGGCCGTGGATCTCCACCACCAGCGCGGCCTGCTGGCCCGCGGGCCCGTCGATCACCACCGAGTCGATCTCCCGGGACTCCACCAGCGCGACGATCTCGTCCGCCATCGGCGCCGGGTCACCGAGGACGGCGGTCCTGGCGTCGGCGAGCAGCGGGTCACGGCCCTCGGCCACCGCGAGATACGGCCGGCTCGCCTGTGCCTCGTCCAGGGCGGAGCCGATCCCGGCGGTCACCGCCGAGCGGCTCGGTGCCAGCGACCAGGCTCCGGATCCGGCCGTGGCGTAGGGCGACAGCACTGCGGTCCCGTTCTGTGCCGCGAGCTCCAGCGCCTGGTCGGTGTGCGCGCCGGTCGTCGCGGCGATCACTCCCGCGACCTCGGCCTGCACCAGGTCCGCCATCGCCGACCGGGCGCCGTCCGCGGTGCCGTCGTCCAGGGCGACCTGGAACTCGATCTCGGCGCCGTTCCACTCGAACCGGTAGGCCGCCACCCGCGCGCCCTCGATCAGCGGACGGAACTCCGAGCCCGCACCCTCGATCGGCGGCACCAGCACGCCGATCCGCACCGCCTCGTCGGGGGCGGACAGCTCCAGCTGGGGCTGCAGGGCGGGAACCGCCTCGGGCACCTCCTGGGTCGAACACCCGGCGAGCGTCAGGGCGGCCACTGCGGCCGCAACCCAGCCGCGGGCCCTCACTGCTCGCCCCTGATCTGGAACACGAACACGGTCTCCAGGTCCTCGTCCACCTCGGCGAACGGCCGGTACTGGGCCCGGCGCTCCTCGGCTGCGGCGAACTGGGCGGAGCGCAGGTCGATGTCCCGCAGCTCACCCGAACGGATGTTGCCGTAGGCCGTGGTGGTGCTGCCGACCGAATCCAGGACAGTGCCGGTCTCCCCGACCTGGGCGGTGATGCCGTGCAGCTTGCCCAACATGCCGCCGCGGCTGGTCGGATCCGGCGAACCGAGGTTGGCGAGCAGCACCGCGAAGTCCTGGGTCAGCGACTGCGCCACCGCGGTGGACTCGGTCGCGGACTGCCGCATCGAGCCGCTGAGCTCCTCCAGCACCTGGCTGGACATCAGGTCGTAGGTGGCGAGGATCTGGTCAACCTGCGCCTGCATCTCGGTCCGGGACTGGTCGATCAGCGCCAGGGCCGCCTCGGTGCCGGCCTCCCGCTGGGTGTTCAGGTCGGTCACCAGTCCGGCCGAGAGCCGGTCGATCTCCTGCCCGGCCCGATCCATCGCGTCCTGGGTCCGGGTCGCCGCGTCCTCGAGCCGGGCATCCGCGGTGGACTGCGTCCCGGACAGCTGCGCCCCGAGGGTGACGATCCGGGTGCCCAGCTCCGCCTCGGTGCAGAGCAGCCGGTTGCCGAGCCAGACCACCTCCTGCGCCGTGGCCGTGGGCCGTCCGCCCTGCTGCGGGCAGCCCGTCGTGCCGGTGAGCGGTTGCACGCTGTCATCCGGCCACACGTCGCTGACCAAGGAGCGCATGTCGTCGAGGTCGTCGATGAGCTGCGCCAGCCCGAGGCCGGAGGACGGGTGCGGAGCGAGGTCCTCCACCAGGGCCGCCAGGGTGCTCAGCGCCCCGGTCGCCGGGTCGTCCAGCGCGGACAACGCCGTCTCCAGGGTGCCGGAGGCCGTCACGATCTGGTCGAGGTCGGCGATCGCGGCATCCAGGTCGGCGAAGGACTGCTCGACCGCGTCCAGGGTGGTTCCGGCCGCCGCGGCCTCCCCACTCGCGACGCCGACGGCCTGCACCGTCTCGTCGTAGCCGAGCACCAGGTCCCGGCTGGCCACCGCGAGTTGCTGCACCGGGCACCCGGCGACGTCCAGCTGATCCAGCGCGGCGACGATCTGCTGCGCCGAGGAGTTCTGGTCCAGGCCGTCGGCCCAGGTGGCCGGGCAGACCCCGGACACGGAGGTGAGCACCGTGGTGATCGCCTGGGCGTACTGCGAGTCGACGAACCACGCGCCGACGCTCGGCGGGCCATCCGTGGCGGCGGTGATCGCGGTCAACCGGCTACGGACCGAGACCCCGTCCTGGTCGAAGAGTGCCGCGTGCGCGGAGTCGCGGGCGGCGCGCAGGGCGGTCAGTGCGGTCCGGAGCTCGCCGAGCTCCGCGCGCAGGGTGGCGACCTGCTGCTGCGCCCGGTCGATCTCCGCTGCGGTGTCCTGGGTCCAGTCGGAGAGGTTGCTGCTGACACTGCCGGCATCCGCATGGGCGGTGTCCAGCCGGTCGCGCAGGTCGGTGAGGGTGGCGGCCAGTCCGTCGGTCCCGCCCAGCGCGCCGGTGAGGTCCGACACCTGGAGCTGTCGGTGGGCGTCGTGCACCTCATCGGCGGCCCGGCTCAGCGCGGCGAAGTCGGAGCTCAGCACGACCCGGGCCAGAGCGAGGACGCAGGCCACGGTCCGCTCGCCCTCGGGCGTGGTCCGGCAGGCCTCGACCGCGGCGGGGTCGGTGGTGTCCACCTGCTCGCCGATCGTCCCGCGCACCAGATCGTGCAGCGCGGTCCGGCAGTTGTCGGTCACGCCGTCGTCGAACAGGCCGGCGATCGCCTGCAGCTGGGCATCGGCCAGGTACACCGTGGCGGCGACGGTCCGGGCCTGGCCCTCGGCGAGCACCGGCATCGTCGCGGTGCAGCCCTCGATCGTCGTCGAGGTCAGGCGAGGACTGAACGAGGTCGAGCCGAGCACCGCGTCCAGCGACCGGGCGAGCGCCGAGACGCCGGAGTGGGTCTGCGAGCCGACGCCGGCGATCCCACTCTCCCCGGTGGCGCGGATCGATTCCAGCACCGATGCCGTCGACGCCAGGTGCCCGAGCACGGTCTGCGAGCTCTGGGACAGCTCGCGGTAGCTCTGCTCTCCGAGCTGCGCCACGTCCTGTTCCAGCGCCAGGTGCACCTGGTCGACGAAGTCCAGCGCCTCGGTCAGCCGGCCGTTGACGTTCTGCACCAGCTCGATCGTCGACGACTCCAGGTTCGCCGAGTACCCGTCCGCGCCGAACGCCCGGTCCACCAGCGCCGACACCGACGGGTCCGTGACCAGCCCGGGCTGGATCGTCAGGTCGAAGGCCGGCACGGTGAAGCGTGCCGAGTCGATCACCAGCGTGAAGTCGGCGGTCGGGGACAGCATCGGTGGCGCGAGGTAGGCCGCCCACTGCACCGAACGCCCGTCATCGGTCGTCTCGACCAGCATCCCGTCGGTGACCCGGCTCTCCTCGGACGCGCCGTCGTCGACCTGCACCACCCGGTCGCCCGATCCGATCCGGGCGCTGGCCACGACGGTGAGCGGCACACCGACCAGCGCCTGCTGCCGGTACCGGGCGCCGCCGGTCTCGAAGCTGAGCTCGGTGGGTTCGGCGGTGAGGTCCTGCACGCTCACCCGCAGCACGATCCGGCCGGACGCCCCGTCGAGGTCGGCCAGGTCGGTGCCGGTGGCTCCGTCATGCCACCAGGCGGTCTGGACCCGGACCGGGAGCGCGGACAGCGACTCGGCCGGGTCGAGCTCGGTGACGGTCTCGCTGACCCGGCCGTCGTCGTCCTTGGTCACGCTCGCGGTGGTGATTCCACGCACGGAGGTGTCCGTACTCATACGGACATTGATCGTCTGTAAACCGTACTGTTCGGAAGCGGCGACCGGGCGACTGAGGAACACCGTGCTCGCGATGGCGATTATGGCGATCAGGGCAATACTGAGCGCGATTCTCCGGCGGCCCCAGTGGACCGGGCCGGACAGGCGGATGCCGGGCATGCTTCCCCCACAGGACGACGACTGCTCACGCACGACGGTGGTCGCACATCAGCCACGATGACGGCGGAAGCGTAGCTCACCCGCAGGTCAGGGCCGCACGACGTCATCGGGGCCGGCGCTGCGCGTTCTGGCACCCCACCCCCTAGTGGGGTCGGTCACAGCACCCTGTCAGACCGGTCACAGCACTCAGTCAACGCCCCGTGAGGGCTTTTCTTCGCCTCGGCCACCACTCAGGTCCGAATCGCGCTACCAATTTCCCGTCCGTCGCGGCACGTTTGCGCCTAGCCTGCCGGGCTCGGGCGTTCTGCCCGCACCGACCGACACACAGGGGAACTCCTATGGCCAACATGAATGTCAGCTACGACGAGATCGAGAGCGCCGCGAACCAGCTCATCACCGGCAAGGGCCAGTTGGAGGACCAGCTCATGCAGCTGCGGACCTTCATCTCGACCCTGGTCTCCTCCGGCTTCGTCACCGACCAGGCCTCGGGGGCCTTCAACGAGACCTACGGGAACTTCGACACGGCGGCGAAGTCCACCATCTCGAACCTGGACATCCTCGCCCAGAACCTGCGGCAGACCGCGCAGATCCTCAAGGACACCGACACCCAGATCGCGTCCCAGCTGCGCAGCTGACCCGTCCGACCGCCCGCCGCCGACCCGGCGGGCCCTCGCGACCGTCGTCCCGCCCCCACGGGTGGGGCGACGGTCGTGCGCGTCCCGGCAACCAGCAGCCCCGGTGAGGAGCCATGCGCACTCGAGTCGTCCTGCGTCGCCCCCGAGCGGCCACCCCGGTCACCATCACCACCGAGGCCACCGCCACGGTCGGTGATCTCGCCGACGCCCTGGTGCGGGCCGATCCGGCCTCCGCCGTGCCCGGCGAGCCGGAACTCAGCATCCACCGGCCCGACGATGTCGACTTCCGGCGGATCCGCCGCGACACCAGTCTCAGCGAGGCCGGATTCCGCGCCGGCTCGACCATCGCCGTCACCCCGCGGGACGCCTCCGAGATCACCTCGGGATCGGCGGCGGTGGCCCGGCTGGTCGTGGTGGCCGGCCCGGACTCCGGGCAGGAGATCGAACTCGGGGCCGGTGTCGCCACCATCGGCCGCGGCCCGGACTGCGACCTGCGCCTGACCGACAGCCAGGTCTCCCGCCTGCACGCCCGGCTCCTGGTCGGCGACCAGATCGAGGTCGTCGATGCCGGATCCGCCAACGGCGTTCTGATCGGTGACGGCCCGGTCAGCCGCAGTGTCGTGCGCCCCGACGACATCCTGGTCCTCGGCAACACCCAACTCCAGGTGCTGGTGATCGACCCGGACGCCACCGACCACACCACCGGCGCCACCGGAGCGGTGGTGGCGTACAACCGGTCGCCCCGGCTGGTGCAGCGCTACCCCGAGCGCACCGTGCCCGCACCCGACGTGCCCACCCCGCCGAACCCGACGAAGTTCCCGATCCTCGCGCTGATCGCCCCGATGGTGATGGGCGCGGCCATGTTCACTTTCACCCGGAACCCGATGTCGCTGATGTTCGTCGCGCTCAGCCCGATGATGATGCTCGGCAACTGGTGGAACTCGCGATCCTCGGGCAAGAAGAAGTTCGGCACCGAGTCGGTCGCCTTCGATGAGGCCCTCGACCTGCTGCGCCGCCAGATCGAGGTCGACCACACCCTCGAACGCGAAGCCCGGCTCGCCGAATCGCCCGCGACCCGGGAGACCGTCGGTGCGGCGCTCGGGCTGGCACCGGTGCTCTGGTCCGCCCGCCCGCGCGAACCCGGGTTCCTGACCCTGCGGCTGGGGACCGGCACCGCCCCCTCGCGGACCGTCATCGAGCCGCCGAACCGCGGCACGTCGGACCCGCAGATGTGGGAACGCCTGCGCCAGACCCTGGCGGAGCTCACCGATGTCCCGGGGGTTCCGCACGTCGCCGACCTCACCGACCTCGGGGTGCTCGGGGTGGCCGGGGAGATCGCCGCCGCCGAGCCGGTCGCCCGGGCACTGCTGGCCCAGATCGCGTGCCTGCATTCCCCCGCCGAGCTGGTGATCGCCGGTGTCGCCTCCCACGCGAGCGCCGCCCGCTGGGACTGGCTGTCCTGGCTGCCGCACGTCGACTCACCGCACTCCCCGCTGGGCGCCCATCTGGCCACCAGCCCCGCGGCCTGTGCCACCGTGATCACCCAGGTCGAGGAGCTGATCGCCCAGCGCACCGGCGGCAACAGCTCGCGCAACGGGCCGCCACTGCCCTGGGTCGTGCTCCTGGTCGAGGACGACGCACCCGCCGAGCGCGGCCGCCTGGTCCGGATCGCCGAGGAAGGCCTGGCGGCCGGGGTGATCGTGATCTGGCGGGCGGACACCCAGCGCCGGTTGCCCGCCTCCTGCCGCGCGGTGCTGATCGCCGACGAGGCCGGCGCCCGCACCGGCCGGACCGAGGACGGCATCTGGTACGACGTCGTCCCCGAGACCCTGGACGAGGTCACCGCGATGACCCTCGGCCGCCACCTGGCCGGGGTCACCGACGCCGGCGCGCTCACCCTGGACGAGTCCGACCTGCCACGGGCCGTGGGCTACCTCGGGGTCGCCGGTGCCGAGATCGCTGCCGACCCCGGCGCCGTGGTCGAGCGCTGGCACGAGACCGGCTCGATCCTCAACCGGCAGGGCGAACCCGTCCGCCGCGGTTCCGACGCGCACCTGCGCGGGGTGATCGGCCAGGGCACCGACGGCGAGTTCGTGCTCGATCTGCGCTCCCAGGGCCCGCACGCCCTGGTCGGTGGCACCACCGGCGCCGGCAAGTCCGAGTTCCTGCAGGCCTGGGTGATGGGCATGGCCGCCGCGCACTCCCCCGACCGCGTGACCTTCCTGTTCGTCGACTACAAGGGCGGCGCCGCCTTCGCCGACTGCGTCAAACTCCCGCACTGCGTCGGCCTGGTCACCGACCTCGCCGGTCACCTGGTCCGCCGCGCGCTGACCTCACTGCGCGCCGAACTGCGCTACCGCGAGCACCTGCTGTCCCAGGCCCAGGCCAAGGACCTGCTCTCCCTGGAGCGCACCGGTGACCCCCGCACGCCACCGGCCCTGGTGATCGTGGTCGACGAGTTCGCCGCCCTGGTCCAGGAGATCCCGGAGTTCGTCGACGGCGTGGTCGACGTCGCCCAGCGCGGCCGCTCGCTCGGCCTGCACCTGGTGCTCGCCACCCAGCGACCGGCCGGCGTGATCAAGGACAACCTGCGCGCCAACACCAACCTGCGGATCGCCCTGCGCATGGCCGACGAATCCGACTCCAGCGACGTCCTCGGCAGCCCGATGGCCGCGCACTTCGACCCGCGCATCCCCGGCCGCGGCGCCGTCCGCACCGGCCCCGGACGGCTCGCCATGTTCCAGACCGGCTACGTCGGCGGCCGCTCCGACAGCGCCCCGCCCCCGGTGTCGATCGGCATCGAGTCCCTCACCTTCGGCCCCGGCGAGGAGTGGACCGTCCCACCCCCGCCCGAAGCACTCATCCCCCGCCCCAAGGACGGCCCCACCGACGCCGCCCGGATCGTCGACACCCTCTGCCGCGCCGCCGAACAGGCCGACATCCCGGTCCCGCGCCGGCCCTGGCTGGACGAACTGCCCGGCATCATCGCCCTCGACCTCGACTCCGGCCACACCGACGACGACCTGCCGTTGGGCATGATCGACGTCCCCGCCGACCAGGCCCAGGTCCCCTTCCGCTACCGGCCCGACGAGGAGGGCGCGTTCGCCGTCTACGGCAACTCCGGCGCGGGTAAGTCCACCGTCCTGCGGTCGGTCGCGGTCTCGGCGGCCACCGCCCGCGGCCGAGTGGAGATCTACGGCCTCGACTTCGCCGGGGGCGGCCTCGCCATGCTCGAGGCGCTGCCCCAGGTCGGGTCGATCATCAGCGGGACGGACACCGAGCGGGTGCTGCGGCTGACCCGCGACCTGGTGGCCACCCTGGAGTCCCGTGCTGAGGCGTTCTCCGCAAGCAGAGCCGCCTCGATCGCGGAGTATCGATCCCTTACTGGTCGGGACGAACCGCGGATCTTCCTACTACTCGACGGGTTTGCGGCGTTCCGGGAGAACTACGAGGGCCAGCTCGGACGCTCCGTCGTCTTTGCGGCCTTTGCCCAACTAATCGCCGAGGGCCGTGCCGTCGGGATCCATGTAGTCGTCTCCGCGGATCGCCCGCAGGCATTTCCGAGTTCTATGTTCAGTGCGATCTCCCGGCGACTCGTGTTGCGACAGTCCGACGAGAACTCATACCTCACTCTCGGCGTAGCGAGAGACATTCTCAATCCCACCACCGAACCGGGGCGTGGTGTCATGTCAGGATCGACGGACGCGATCCAGATTGGCGTCATTGACGCCACCCCCTCTCCGAAAGCCCAAAGTGAGGCGATCGAGGCACTCGCCGAGACCCTGGCCCGTGAAGGCGCCTCGGTGGCTGCGGAGATTCGCCGACTTCCCGACCTGATCGAACTGAATACTCTTCCAACCGACGTTGACGGAGACCCGCTCCTGGGTGTCGCCGACGACGACCTTGAACCGGTCGGATTCCAGCGTTCCGGAGTCATGATCGTGGCGGGACTTTCAGGCACGGGACGGAGCACCGCGTTGATCACTCTCGCGCGTTCTCTGCGGCGGCACCGAGAAGAGGCGCCCTTGTACTATGGCGGGCCCCGGAACTCCGTCGTCGCGGCGACTCAATTGTGGGACCGGTGTGCTATCGGTCCCACCGACATCGCGGAACTTGCGACGTCTCTCTTGCCGGTATTCGAACAGCCAGCAGAGGAGGGCCGGGGCGCGACCTTCCTAATCGAAGGAGTCACGGCCCACATCAACGGCGAGGCAGACTCGGCTCTCATCGCGCTGATCAGGGCCGCCCGATCCAATGGCCACCTAATTATCGCGGAATCTGAGAGTTCAACATGGAACTCGTCATGGACATTGGCGAGCGAAATCAAGAGCGAACGCCGCGGCATCATCCTTCAACCAGAACAGTCGGACGGGGACAGCATCGTTCGCACCCAGTTCCCACGTGTCCGACGGGCCGACAACCCTCCGGGGCGGGGACTGTACGCGGAAGCAGGCCGAACACGCCTGGTCCAACTGCCGATCAGCCAACAACATAGGACGGATACATGAGCGATCTCAGAACGAATGATGCGGCGATCGACAGCGCCGCGACCGCTTTGGGAAATTTCCACAACAGCGTGATCTTCGAGCCGTTCTGGCCATCGCTCGATTCGTGCGGATCGGACCGCGTCAGCGGCGCGTTTCAACAGGCTCTCGCCCTGATGTTCGGGCAAGATCGAACCATGCGACAAAGCTGGGGGAACGTGGGGCAGCAACTCAAGCAATCCGTGCAGAGCTACAACGCCGCAGATCGTAACGTCGCCGCAATGGGAGGATGACACGTGGTCAATCTCGATCCCGCACAGGGGGATACACTCCAAGTCAGGGGCGCCGCGACCCGAATCCGCGGATACTCACAAGGACTGGTCAATGACCGGCGCACCGCGAACAATCAGACCGCCGTGGTGGACAGTGGCTCATGGACAGGGCTGGCCGCCGACTCATTCAGCGCAACGATGAGCGGCCTGTCGACAATGGCCGCAGGAGTGGTCGACGGGTGGGACAGACTCGCCAGTGCATTGGACTCCTACGCGACCCAGCTCGAGAACCTTCAAGAAGAGGCCGACGCGACGCTCGAGCGATACCGGACCTGCGACGAGCGCGTCGCCACCGCCCAGCGAAACCTGACCAGGGCCGAAAGCAGCGGGACCGGTGCAACTGGTCTCACCGGCGAACTGACTTCTGCCCGCCTGGCCCGCGCCCAGGTCGAGACTGAGATGACGGAGATCGAGTCGCGGCGAACCGCACTCGACGATCAGATCGCGACGTTGCTGCTGGAGGCCCCGGGCGGGAGCACATCTCAATGGCGCGCGCTCACGACCAGCGCTGATGGCCGGCGACTGACTGATCAGCAGATCATCGACAATATCCTTGAGATCCTGAACGACGGGACCGTCACCACCGAGGACCTGGACCTGCTGCGACAGTTCCTCCTCCAGTACGGCAGCAATCCCGACATGTGCGACAAGTTCTTCACAGCCCTGGGCGCGGAGGGGTTCGTCGAGCTGCAAGAGGCCGTGTTGGCGGTCACTCCCGTCGACGACGAGGACTTTCAGCGCGCCCGAGACTTGATCAGCGCACTCAACAACGGCCTTGCCCTCGCGAGCCAGCAATGGTCGCCCGCAACCTGCGAGCAGTACGGATCCGACCTGATCGATGCGATCGAGGACGCCGATTCGTCGGCGATGGTCACCGTGCCGGGCGTTTTGGCCACCAGCGGACTGAACCCTTATGTCGGGTTGGGCTCAATGGAACGACTCGAGCACATCCGGACCCACGACCCGGTCCTGTTTGAGAAGATCGGGCTCGAACGCGATCCACTGACCCTGTCCGGTGACGCCGGGCAGGCTGCCTGGATTCTCGGCACCGGTGCCGTTGCAGACCTGGCGACAAGCATCTTCACGAACCTGTCGTTGATTCCGACCGAGGCACTCGCATTCTTTGGCAATCCAGATTCGGCGCAATCCGCCGCGCGCACTGACTATTGGTTCTATGAGCGCGACTGGTCGGTGACAGGGTTTGAAGCCCCAACAGGCCTCCTCAGCAGCATGACCAATTCCCCCGCTCTCCAGGCTGGGCGCTATAGCGCAGACAGCACCAGTTCGTGGGCATCTCTAACCTCGTTCGTCAGTCGCGCACTAGAAGGCCTCGGAGCGAACCCGAGTTACACGATGACCACTACGTCAGCAACTGCCAAGCTCAACATCGTCAACGCTTTGACACCTTACATGGCCGAAATTGCGGCTCAGGCCAATGGGACAACTTCGGAAGTCACTAGATGGATATTCACTGCAGACGGAAAACTCGCGACCATCACGCTCAGCACTAATCAGGGCAATCTTGCGAGGGTCTTGGGTGTCGCATTGACAGACCCTGGCGCGCTGCGCACATACGGCACAGCCCTGAACATCTGGCAGAGTGACGTAATTGCGGCGATTAACGAAGGGAGAATCCCGGTCGATTCACTTTCGGAGGCGCTGTCGATGATAGGATCAGCTCAGGGGTTGGCCAGTGCCTACGGCGCCGAGATTGCTAGTCACGCCAGCGCCGTCAGCGAGGCCCACCGGCAGCAACTCGACCTTGCTTTCGCCCTGCTGTCGCTGGTCCCCTCGGTTGATACCGGGTACAAGATTGCGGATTATGTTTCAGGGGTTGTGTCTGGAAACATGCAGGGCGTACTAGAGTCCCTAGATCCGCAAATCCTTGGCCCGGACCAGGTTCGTCAGCTCAGTACGCATCCCAGAACCACCGCTGGCGCGGCACTCAGGGATAGCCTTGCGACAGCCTTCGACCTGTCGGACGAATTGACTGCGCAGCTGGGGAATAGCCCCGAGTCTGAGGTGTACACGAGTTACGACACGGCGTCTAATGCATTTACTCAATTGGACTCCACGGGCAGCTACTCGATCGTGCCACCTGGGGGCGCATCAGATCCGACCGTCGTTCCCATCCCCCGCGGAGACATGCCATGACCACATGGATCAAGAATCACCGCCCGGCCGCCGTCGCCGCTGCTCTGGTCCTGTTATTGGCTCTCGCGTTCGCGGCGTTGTATTCGAACGCAGACGCAAGTCGCGAGGCCGCATTGGGTATCGATCCGTCTCCCACGCCTATCATCCCGCGGTACCCCGCAGCCCCGCTGGATAGTCTCGCCCCGGCCCTCGATGCGACCAACCCTCTCGAAGACACCGACGCCGTGCGCACCATCCGCGCCACCTATGCCGCCATCGCATGGTCGGGACTCGCCAACAGCGAGGAGTTTGCCCAGTTCTCGCGGTATATCTCGACGGACAATCGACAGTTCACCAGCATGCTTCGAGAGGAGAGATTCTGGTATCTCTCGTTCCAGCTCGGACCCGTGCCATTCACGCCCGTTGACATCCGGAGCTCTGGACAAGGCACACAGATCGTCACCGTGTGCATGACCCGCAGCCCGGTCATCTATCACCCGCGGCAGGACCGTGTCGACGCCTCCGATGATCGAAAAGCGACCAGAGCCGCGTTCGAGGTCTATCCCCTCTCGGACAGAGAGCTCGTGCAGCTATCCAACTACGACGTCCACCCGGGCGATCTCCGCATGCGGATGGCCAGTCAGCAGGCTGCCGATGTCGACTGTTCTGGCGTCGACAACGTCCAGCAGGTCTTCACCAACTGGGAGGATCACGTCGTCACCTGGCGCCCCGACCCCAGTTCTGAGGCCACGAACTAGGCCCGGACTCGACAGCCCCCCGCGGCGCGGTTCAGGCGACGTCCTCGTCCCCCGTCAACACCCCCGCCTCACGCAGCCCCGCCGCCAGCTCCGCCCCGTCCGCCCCGGTCACGAACACCGTCTCCACCCGCTCCAACTCCGCCATCCCCTCCCGCGCGGACGGCAGCGGCACCGGCGTCCCGCTGGCCACCACCTGCTCGACCGGGGTGAGCTCGCGGATGGCAACCGCCTCGACCCGGCCGGGGCGGGCGGCGTCGAAGGCACGGTAGATCTCGGGGTCGTGCTGGCCGTTGTCGCCGATCAGGACCCAGCGCAGGTGGGGGAACTCGTCGGAGAGCCGGATCAGGGTGTCGGCCTTGTGGGCGCGGCCGGAGCGGAACAGGGCGGTTCCGGTGGGGCCGAAGTCGGTGAGCAGGAGCGCGCCGGAGGGCAGGCCGACGCGGGTGAGGAAGCGGCCGAGTGCGCCGGCGGTGTTCCAGGCGCCGTTGGACAGGTAGAAGACCGGGGTGGGGCCGTCGGCGGTGAGTGCGCGGTAGAGGTCGGGCATGCCGGGGACGGGGCTGCGGCCGGATTCGCTGCGGACCAGGAAGTTCCAGGCGGCGATGTGCGGGCGGGGAACCAGGGTGACCAGGACGGTGTCGTCGATGTCGGAGACCAGGGCGCGCCGGGCGGTGGGGTCGACGATGTGGATCGGGGCGGGGATGGCCTGGTCGCCGCCGGGGACGGTGAGCAGGAGGGTCTGCGGGCCGGTGTCGAGGGTGACCGGTATGGTGGTGTCGACGTAGCCGCCGCGGTCGGTGCGGACCAGGTCGAGCAGGGCGCCGTCGGGGCGGCGGATCTCGACCTCGGCGCCGGCGAGTTCGGCGGTGAGCAGGTTGCGCCAGCCGCGGCGGGCGGTGGAGCCGGGGGTGGGCGCGAGGGGGTCGCTGAGCAGAACGCGGGCGCGGATCCGGGCCCACTCGGTCGAGCCGTAGGACGGGTAGGCGACGATTCGGGGGACGAACCCGTGCCGGGCCAGCCGACGGGCGAGGCGGGTGTTGATCCGGTCCTCGGTGCGGGCGGTCCAGGCGGCGAAGCTCATCGGGCCAGTATCACCGCAGGTGGGCGGCGGCCGCCGCTCGAACGGCGGCGCCGACCTGTTCCAGAGCGCGGGTGGCGAGCGACCACTGCTGCCAGTGCAGGGTGACGTCGGTGGGGTGCTGGTCGAGGACGGTGAGACCGTGGATCTCGGTCTCGGGGAGCATGCCCCAGCCCATGCCGAGCCGGACGGCGGTGGCGAAGTCGGCGGAGGCGGGCACGTGGTGCCGGGGTGGGGCGGCGGGGTCGACGCCGTGGTCGCGGAGGAAGGCGTCCTGCAGGTCGTCCTTGCGGTCGAAGACCACGACCGGGGCGCGGCGCAGGGCCTCGGGGGTGGCGCCGTCCGGGAACAGTTCGGGGCGGGCGGTGGCCGGCAGGTAGCGCAGGGAGCCGAGCCGATGGGCGGTGCAGCCCTGGACCGGCCGGCCGCTGGTGGTGATGGCGGCCATCACGGTGCCCTCGCGCAGCAGAGCGACCGAGTGGGCCTCGTCCTCGCGGTGCAGGTCGAAGGCGATGTCGTCTGCGAACGGGGCGAGTGCAGGCAGCACCCAACTGCCGAGGGAGTCGCTGTTGACCGCGATCGGCAGCCGGGTGTGCCGGTCGGTGTGGCCGGTGGCGTCCTGGCGGGCTTGGTCGCCGAGGGCGATCACCTGACGGGCCAGGCGGAGGTAGATCCGGCCGGCCTCGGTGACTCCGGCGGGGCGGGTGCGGCGGACCAGCACCTGGCCGACGGCGGACTCGAGGGCGCGGATCCGCTGCGAGACGGCGGACTGGGTGAGGTGCAGGTGGTCGGCGGCGGCCTCGAAGGAGCCGTGGTCGATCACGGCCAGCAGGGCGCGCAGCTGGGGCAGATCGGCTTCCATCAGAACAGCTTATGCTCGGGCAGCATCAGTCATTGGACTGATATGCGGGACGCACCCTAGCGTCGCGGCCATGACCTCTCTGCTCGCCGGGCTCGCGTTCGGGCTGTCGCTGATCGTGGCCATCGGGGCGCAGAACGCCTTCGTGCTGCGGGTGGGGCTGACGCGGCGGCAGGTGCTGCCGGTGGTGGCGGTGTGCGCGATCAGCGATCTGGCGCTGATCGGGGCGGGGGTGGCCGGGCTCGGCGTGCTGGTGGACCGGCATCCGGCGGTGCTCACGGTGGCTCGGATCGCCGGGGCGGCCTTCCTCACCGGGTACGCGGTGCTGGCGATCCGCCGCGCGGTGCGCCCGGCGGCGCTGAGCGTCGAGGACACCGGCGTGGCGCGGCCGCCGCGGCTGGCCGGCACGGTGGGAACCGCCCTGGCGCTGACCTGGCTGAACCCGCATGTGTACCTGGACACCGTGGTGCTGCTCGGCTCGGTGGCGGCCGGGTACGGTGAGCTGCGCTGGTGGTTCGGGGCGGGGGCGATGTTGGGGTCGCTGCTGTGGTTCACCGCGCTGGGCTACGGGGCGCGGCTGCTGACGCCGCTGTTCGCCCGGCCGCGGGCCTGGCGGGTGCTGGACGGGGTGATCGCCGCGGTGATGCTGGCGATCGCGGCCGGGCTGCTGCTCGGGCTGCGGGGGTGAGGGAGGCCCACTCCACCACGAGGGCGGGCGACGGCCGGTTTCTGCCGGCGCACCAGGGTGAGGAGCTCATCCCCGCCACGGCCGGGCGACGATCGGATCTCCGCCGCCGAACAGCAGGGCCAGCACGATCCCGAAGACGGCCACCGCCATCCCGGCCACCACCGGCCAATCCTCGGACCAGCGGAAACCGGTGTTCGGCCGCGGCGGGGGCGCCGGCTCGATCGGCTCCGTGGGCCGGCTCCCCCACGCCGACCACTCCCCGTCGAACACCTGCCCGAGCCGGCTCGGGCAGCCGGGCCGGCTCGGGCAGCCGGGGCGGCTCGACCTCCCAGCCCACCGGGTAGAACCCCGCGTCGGGTGGGCGGCAGGCGGCCTCCTGGGCGAGCCAGCGGTCGATGCTCACCGGGACATGGTGGCATCGCCGACCGTCCGGCGGGGCGGGTTCGCCCCGCTCAGTCCGTGACCCGGCGGCGCCGCACCACCGCGCTGATCGCGTAGACCACGACGATCACCGCCACCAGCCCGGCGGTCGCGGCAAGCTGGTCGCGGGCGGTGGAGTCGGCGATCATCAGCCCGACGAGTCCGGCCAGCCCGGCCAGGGTGGCCCAGGTCAGCCAGGGGTAGCCCCACATCCGCAGCGTCATCGGCTCGCCGCGTTCGGCCGCCTCGCGTTCCAGCACCGGTCGCAGCTTGAGTTGGGCGACGGCGATCAGCACCCAGATCACCAGCAGCGCGGAACCGACCGCGTTCAGCAGCAGACCGAGCAGGTCATCCGGCAGCAGCCAGTTCAGCGCGACGGCGATCACCGCGAAGAACACCGACACCAGCACCGACACCCAGGGCACCTCGCGTCGGGACACCCGGCGCAACACGGTGGGTCCGTCGCCGCGGCCGGCCAGCGAGTAGGCCATCCGGGAGGTGCCGTAGACGTTGGCGTTGAAGGCGGACAGCAGCGCGATCACCACCACCACCTCCATCAGCTGGGCGGCGCCGGGCAGCCCGGCCAGCTCCAGGACCGCCACGAACGGTCCGGTGAGCAGCGCGGGGGCGTCCCAGGGCAGCACCAGCACCATGATCGCGACCGAGCCCACGTAGAACAGCAGGATCCGCCAGACGATGGTCCGGGTGGCCCGGGCCACGGCGCGCTGCGGTTCGCGGGCCTCCGCGGCGGCGATGGTGACGATCTCGATCCCACCGAAGGCGAAGACCACCACCAGCAGCCCGGCGGCCACGCCACCGATCCCGGCCGGGGCGAAGCCGCCGTCGCCGAGCAGGTGGCTGGTGCCCACCGGATCGGTGCCGGGCAACAGGCCGAACACCAGCAGCACCCCGACGATCAGGAAGCCCACGATGGCGGCGACCTTGATGAAGGCGAACCAGAACTCGAGTTCGCCGAACTGCCGCACCCCGGACAGGTTGATCACGGCGAACAGGGTGACGAAGACCGCGGCGACCACCCACTGCGGCAGGCCGGGCAGCCAGCCGGTGACGATCTGGGCGACGCCGGTGATCTCCGCGCCGAGCACCATGATCAGGGTGAACCAGTACAGCCAGCCCAGGGTGAACCCGGCCCAGCGGCCGAGCGCCTTCTCGGCGTAGACCGAGAACGACCCGCTGGCCGGGAGCGCGGAGGCCATCTCGGCCAGCATCCGCATGATCAGGATCACCAGCAGCCCGGCGATCGCGTAGGAGACCAGCACCGCGGGCCCGGCGGTGGCGATACCGGCGCCGCTGCCCAGGAACAGGCCGGCGCCGATGGCCGAGCCGAGCCCCATCATCGTGAGGTGGCGGGTCTGGAGTCCGGCGCGCAGGTGGTCGGCGGACGGGGTGGAGTCGCTGGTCATCGGGGTCCCGGGTCGGCTGAGCGGAGCGGGGACACCGTACCCGGATCAGTCGCGGGGTCCGCGCACCTTCCGCCACCACCGGGCGCCGCCGTCGTCCGGATCGGGGGTGGCCGGGCCCTCGCCACGTTCGGCGAGCTGGGCCTCCACCGTGGCCGTGACGTGGGCGGTCAGGGTGGCGCGGGCCCGCCGCCGCTCGGCGCGCAGCACCGCCATGTGTTCCAGGTGCAGCGCCTTGGACGTGGCGAAGACCATCCCGATCATCACCACCGAGAACGGCAGGGCGATCAGGATCGCGGCGGTCTGCAACGCGGTCAGTCCCCCGGCGAGCATCAGCGCGATCGCCAGCACCCCGACCAGCGCCGCCCAGACCACCCCCAGCCGGGTGCCGGGGTTCGGGTTGCCGCCGGCCGACAGCATCGCGACCACCAGCGCGCCGGAGTCGGCGGAGGTGACGAAGAACAGGGCGATCAGGATGATCGCGCCGATGGTGAGCGCCGCACCGCCGGGCAGACCGGCGAGCAGGTCGAACAGCGCGTTCTCCGGCACCACCTCGCCGTCCGGGCCGATCAGGCCGCCGCCGCCGAACAGCTCCTGGAACAGCGCCGAACCGCCGAGCACGGAGAACCACAGGAAGGTGACCAGGGTCGGCACCAGCAGCACGCCGCCGACGAACTCCCGGACGGTGCGCCCGCGGGAGATCCGGGCGATGAACACCCCGACGAAGGGTGCCCAGCTGATCCACCAGCCCCAGTAGAACGTGGTCCAGGCCGCCTGCCACGCCTCGCCCTCGGCCCCGGTGTAGGCGCTGACGTTGAAGGTCAGGGACAGGAAGCTGGACAGGTAGTTGCCCAGCGACTGGACGAACTCGCGCAGCAGGAACAGGGTCGGGCCGAGCACCATCACCAGCAGCATCAGCACCCCGGCCAGGCTGACGTTGATGTTCGACAGCCACTTCAGGCCCTTGTCCAGCCCGGAGACCACCGACAGGGTGGCGGCCGCGGTGACCACGATGATCAGGACGATCTCCAGGCCGGTGCTGGCGGACTCGACCACCCCGGCATGTTCCAGCCCGGCGGCGATCTGCATCACGCCGAGGCCGAGGGAGGTCGCCACCCCGAACACGGTGCCGACCACGGCGGTCACGTCGACCACGTCGCCCAGCCGGCCGCGGACCCGGTCGCCGAGCAGGGGTTCGAGCGCCCACCGGATCGAGACCGGACGGCCCTTGCGGTGGATGGTGTAGGCCAGGCCGAGACCGACGACCACGTAGATCGCCCAGGCGTGCACCCCCCAGTGCAGGTAGGTCTGGGACATCGCCGCCTGGGCGAGCTGCGCCGGGGAGCCCTCGACCCCGGGCTTGGGGTCGGCGTAGTGGCTGAGCGGTTCGGCCACGCCCCAGAACACCAGGCCGATGCCCATGCCCGCGGCGAACAGCATGGAGAACCAGGTGCCCAGCTTGTACCGGGGCTCGTCGTCGTCCTGGCCGAGGGTGATGTCGCCCCAGCGCCCGATGCCCACCCAGAGCGAAAAGGCGACGAAGCCGGCAACCAGCAGCACGTAGTACCAGCCGAAGCCGCTGACCACGTTGGACTGGACCGCGCCGATGAACCGCTCGGCGGGCCCGGGGAAGGCGATGGTGAGGCCCGCCACCACCGCGACGATGGCGGCGGAGGGCCAGAAGACAGCGGGGGCGATCCCCCACCGGCCGGCCGGGAACGGGCGGGACGACGGCATCGGGACCTCGGGTGGACGCAGGGAAAAGACGGTCCAGGGTGCCACCGGCGAGTCGTCACCCGCCACTTCGGGCATACCCGGGCACACCGGGGCGGCGGTCGGCCCCGCAGTCGTCGCTGCGGTCGGCCCCGCCGTCCCGGCGGCTCGGCCCCGGCGGCGCGAACCTCCGGTGGACCCGGCGGACCGGGGTGCGCGGGTCAGCCCCGGCGCACGCCCAGCCAGTCGAGCAGTGCGGTGGGATCGGCGGCGGACATCCCGCCGCGGATCAGCAGGTCGGCGTCCTCGAACCGGGGGTCCAGCGGGTCGGTCACCGAGGGGATCGCGAGGCAGCTCATCCCGGCGGCCCTGGCGGCCAGCACCCCGGGCACCGCGTCCTCGATCACCACGCAGCGCTCCGGCGGCACCCCGAGCCGGTCGGCGGCGGCCAGGAACACGTCCGGGGCGGGTTTGCCGGCGGCGACCTGGTCCACGGAGACCCGGACCGGCAGCAGGTCGGCCAGGCCCACCGTGCGCAGGGCGTTGTCGATGGCGTCGGCCGGCGACCCGGAGGCGACAGCCATCGGCATCCCGGCCTCGGCCAGGGCGCGGACCAGGGCGGTGGTCGGGGCGAAGGGTCGCAGACCGGGCAGCAGTTCGGCCACCAGCTCCATCTTGCGGGCGGTCCAGGCCGGCAGGTCGGCGTCGATGCCGAAGTGATCGGCCAGGGCGGCCAGCACCTCGGTGCCGCCCAGCCCGATGAATCCGGCCTTCACCTCCGCGGTGAGCTCGGCACCGTGTTCGGCCAGCAGCCGGCGCTCGGCCTCGAACAGCAGGCCCTCGCTGTCGACCAGGACCCCGTCCAGGTCCCAGAGCACCGCGGCCACCTCGCCCTCCGGGTACCGCTGCTGTGCGTCCATCGTCACTCCCTCGTGCGCTCCGTACCCCAAACCCTACCAGATGGTAGGTGTGTCGAGATGCGCAGATCCGGCGGTTCGGCGACGCTCGAGACCTCGCCAGCCCCCGGAGGTCCCGATGCCCCAGCACGACACCGCCACCCCGCTCCCCGGCCGCCTGGCCGAGACCCTGGAGCACGCCGAAGCCCTCGACCCGGGCGTCGAGCGGCTGGCGGCGGTCAGCCGTCCGCTGCTCGCCCACCGGGGCGTGGCCGAGCTGTTGCAGGGCCGCCCGCTCGGCCACGCGGCCCATCCGCTGCTCACCGACCTGCCGCTCGGGCTGTGGCTGAGCAGCGTCACCCTCGACCTGACCGGCGGCCGCGACACCCGCGCCGCCGCGGACCGGCTGCTCGGGCTCGGCGTGCTGAGCGTGCTGCCAGTGACCCTGACCGGGTTGGCCGACTGGGCGCTGGGCGACCAGCGGGTGCGACGGGTCGGGGTGGTGCACGCCGGGCTGAACTCGGTGGCCACCACCGGCTTCGCCACCTCCTGGCTGCTGCGCCGCCGCGGGCACCGGACGGCGGGCGTGGTCACCTCGCTGCTGGCGGCCGGAGCGCTGGGCGCGGCGGGCTTCCTGGGTGGCCACCTAGCCTTCCGCCGGCAGTCACCCAGACCCGATGCCGCCGACCCCGGCGCCACTCACTCCTGAGGCTCGACCACCCGGGTCCGGCGACACACGGTGCGTCGATTTCTGTGACAGGTCACCGGCCACCTACCCTCTGACCAGCGCGGTACCAGGGGGTCGGGCCAAGGCCCCTCGGGATCGCACCAGCACGAGGGCCGCCACCATTGTCGGAGCTGAACCACCCACCCCAGACACCCGGGATTGGCACCCCGACGGGTGCCTACCGACTCGACCCGCACACCGGCGCCTGGTGGTGGTCGGAGCCGGTGTACACCATCCACGGCTTCACCGCCGGTGACGTCGTCCCCACCACCGATCTCCTGCTCGCCCACGCCCACCCCGGCGATCGCCCCGAGCTCGCCACGCTGCTGGCCGACCCCCCGCCTGCGCTCAGCGTCGCCTACCGGATGATCGACGCCACCGACCGGGAGCGCCTGTGCGTGCTGGTCGGCGAGCGCCGGTCCGGCGAACTGCACGGCTACCTGGTCGACCTCACCGATCTGGTGGACCGGTACGGCCAGGCGGTGGCGACCTCCGCGATCGCCGCGGCCGCCACCTCCCGGTCGGTGATCGAGCAGGCCGTCGGCGCCGTCGCCTTCAGCCAGCAGACCGACCCGCCGGCCGCCTTCGCTCTGCTCCGGGCCGCGTCGATGGACGCGAACATCCCGATCCGGGCACTGGCCACCGCGATCGTGGAGGCGCTGCCCGAACTCGGCGCCGATGCCGAGCGGGTGCGGCGGTTCCTGGCGGAGCTGCGCAAGCCGGACCGGGCCACCGCCGACGACTGACGCCGGTCACCCCCGCCGGTGCGGCTTGAGGAACGGGAAGGCCAGGGTCTCGCGGATCGACGCCCCGATCAGCATCATGTAGACCCGGTCCACCCCGATGCCGAGCCCACCGGTGGGCGGCATGCCGAACTCCAGCGCGGACAGGAAGTCCTCGTCCACCTCCATCGCCTCCGGGTCACCGGCGGCGGCCAGCAACGACTGCTGGGTCAGGCGTTCGCGCTGGTCGACCGGGTCGATCAGCTCGGAGTAGGCGGTGCCCAGTTCGGCGCCGAAGGCGACCAGGTCCCAGCGTTCGGCCAGCCGGGGGTCGCGCCGGTGCACCCGGGTCAGCGGTGAGGTCTCGACCGGGAAGTCGGTGTAGAAGGTGGGGGCGACGGTGCTGCCCTCGACCAGCCGGTCGTACAGCTCATTGACCACCGCGCCGTGGCTCTCCTCCGGCCCGACCTCGATCCCGGCGCCCGCGCACAGCCGCCACAGTGCGGGCAGCGGGGTGTCCGGGGTGACCTCGGCGCCGACCGCCCGGGACACCGCCTCGTGCACGGTCACCACCGGCCACTGCCCGTCCAGCCGCACCACCGTGCCGTCCTGCCGCCGGGAGACCGGCTCGCCGTGCACCGCGAGCGCCGCCGCCACGATCAGCTCCTGGGTCAGGTGCCGCATCGTGGTGTAGTCGCCGAAGGCCTGGTACGCCTCCAGCGAGGTGAACTCCGGGTTGTGGGTGGAGTCGGCGCCCTCGTTGCGGAAGTTGCGGCCCAGCTCGAACACCCGCTCCACCCCGCCGATCGCGAGCTGCTTGAGGAACAGCTCCGGTGCGATCCGCAGGTACAGGTCCATGTCGTAGGCGTTGATGTGGGTGCGGAACGGCCGGGCGTTGGCGCCGCCGTGCACCCGCTGCAGGATCGGGGTCTCCACCTCGGCGAACCCGCGGTCGACCAGCGCGGTCCGCAGGGCGTGCACCGCCCGGGAGCGGCCGCGCAGGGTGGTGCTGGCGGCGGTGTCCAGCGCCAGGTCGATGTGCCGCAGCCGCAGCCGGGTCTCCGGGTCGGCCAGGCCGCGCCGCTTGTCCGGCGGCGCCTTGAGCGACTTGGCGGCCATGGTCCAGGCGTGGGCCAGGACGCTGAGCTCGCCGGTGTGGCTGTGACCGACGGTGCCGGTGACGCTCACGTGGTCGGCCAGGTCGACCGTCCGGCGCCAGAGCGCCAGGTCCGCGCCCCCGTCCGCGGCCAGCACCACCTGGCGCTCGGTGTTCTCCTCCCGGAGCACGGCGAAGCAGACCCCGCCCAGGTTGCGCATCCGGACGATCCGGCCGGACACCGACACCGTCCGGCCGGCCAGCTCCGGACCAACCTCGGCCAGCGGGTGGGTGCGCGGGACCTGGACCGGGTAGGCGGGCATCCCTGCGTCGGCCAGCCGGTCGAGCTTGGCCCGGCGGGCGCGTTCCTGGTCGGTGAGCCGCGGGGCGGGCACCTCCAGCGCGAGCAGCCGGGCCTCCTGCTCCCGGACCGCCTCGCCCAGCGCCCGCTCCTGCTCCGGGGTGGGCGCCGATCCGCCGGAGCCACCGAACCAGGCCGGGACGAACCCCTCCGCCTGCCCGGCGGCCAGGGTGACCGAGGTGAACTGGGCCGGGGCGGCGTAGCACAGGTACCGGGTCTGCCAGCGCGGACCGTACTTCTGGTTCGAGCGGTAGAGCTGGTCCAGCTGCCACCAGCGGGAGGCGAACAGGATCGCCCGCCGGCCCAGTCGTTGCAGCGGGCCGGCGGCCACCGACTCGCCCTGTTCGATGATCCCGCGGAACATCGCGAAGTTCAGCGACACCCGGTCCACGGCGATGGACGGGCCCTCGGTGGCGAGGGTGGTGATCATCAGCTCGGTGACGCCCGGCACCGCCTCCGGGGCGCGGCGCATGTAGTCCAGCGATGCCCCGCGCCGGCCCCACGGCACGAAGGTGAGCAGTCCCCGGGGGTGCCCGTCCCGGTCGTGGGCGGTCACCACCAGCACCCGGGGGTCGCGCGGGCTGCCCAGGCGTTCGGAGGCCATCGAGAAGCCGCGTTCGTCCTCGCCGTGCCGCCAGGTCTCAGCATCCCGGGCCAGCTCGGCCAGTTCCTCGGCCGGGATGTCGCCCTGCCGGCGGATCCGGACCGTGTAGCCCTCGCGCTGCGGGCGGGCGACCGCGTGACGGACCGGGCGCATCGCCGGTCGGGACAGATCGAAGTCCCGGGCCTCCAGGATGGCCTCGTCCCCCATGGTGAGCACCGCCAGCCCGGCGTCCCGGTACGCCCGGGCGCCGCGTTCGCCCGCGGACAGCACCCCGGGCGCCCAGCCGTGCCGGCGGGCGTGCGCCAGGGTGCGCTCGATCGCGTCCGGCCAGGAGCCGGGGTCGCCGAGCGGGTCGCCGGCCGCCAGCAGCACCCCGCTGACCACCCGGTAGGACACCGCGGCCCGGCCGTCGGCGGAGAACACCGCGGAGCGGTCGTCCCGGGTGGCGAAGTACTCCAGCGAGTCCCCGCCCGGGAACTCCAGCAGCAGCCGCCGGACCGCCAGCTCCTCGGCCGGGTCGCGCACCCGGTCCCGCGGCCCGGTGCGCAGGAAGACCACCGCCGCCGCGAGCAGCCCCAGGCCGCTGATCACCCCGCCGACCCAGCCCAGCCAGACCGGGGCGTTGCCGTCGATGGCGAACGGCTCCTCGTGCGGGGACAGCCCGAGCGCGAGGCTCAGCCCCCAGCCCAGTCGCTGCCACTGTGCCTCCAGCGTGGTCGGCACCACCTGGAGCAGCGCCCAGACCACGCCGGTCGCGGTCAGCACTCCCCCGGCCAGCACCGCCGTGGCCCGCCACCAGGCACCGGGGGCGATCCGGGCCGGGAACGCCCGGCGGGCCGCGATCAGCAGCACGGTGAGCACCACCCCGGCGACCGCACCCGCCCAGGCGGTCCAGCGCACCCCGTCCAGCACCCCCGCTGCGGGGTCGGCCAGGTCGAGCGCCAACGCGAGCAGCATCACGGCCGCGGACGGCACCTGCCAGACCAGGATCACGAACCACAGTGCGAGCCGGCGACGGCGCAGGAACCCGCTGGCGACCAGACCGACCACCACGGCGGAGAACAGGGTCGGCATCGCCGGGATGTTCAGCACCGACAGCACGTCGGCCAGCGGTCGTTCCACCTCCCGCCCGACCGGCCGGACCACCAGGCCGACCAGCAACCAGACCGCGTAGAACTGCAACACCCGCCCACCCCACCGGGCGACGGTCTCCGCCCAGGCGGGTGCTGGTCTGCGGTCGTCGGTCATTCCCGGCCCCCCTCGTCGAGCAGCAGAGCGAGCCGCTGCTCCGCGTACCGCAGAGCCTCCCGCATCAGCGCGATCGCCGCCCACCAACTGTGCCCGTACCCGGGTAGTGCGCACACCCGGGTGTCCACCCCCCGGGCGGCCAGGCGTACGCCCAGGTCATGGGCGGTGCGGCCGACCTCGCGACGGAATTCGCGGGTGCCGTAGCCGAGGAACACCCCCGTGCGGTCCGGGAGCGGGATGGTGTCGGCGTAGGTGCTCGGGGTGTGCGCCGCGATGAGTGCCGGGTCGCCGAGCTGATGGCGTCCGCCCAGCCCTGGGTGCCCGTACGGCAGCAACGACAGCAATGTCGACCACAGCTGCGGGTGCCGCAGCCCCTGGTCCAGCGTGCCGAAGCCACCGGCGGACATCCCGGCCAGCACCCGGCCCTCGGGACGGCGGTCGACCGGCAGGTGGTCGTTCACCCAGTCCTGCACCGGCCCGGTCAGGAAGGTCTCCACCTGCGAGCCGCCCCGCGAGGAGTTCAGGCAGGACGACTCGTAGGTGCCCCAGGCGTTCAGGTCCGGGGTGACCACCACCACCGGACGCAGCTCGCCGGCCGCGATCAGCTCGTCCAGCAGCCCGCCGAGGCCGGCCACGAACCAGTCCGCCCCGGTGCCGGGTGAGCCGTGCAGCACGGTGACCACCGGGTAGCGCACGGCGCCCGAGTCGTCGAAGCCGGGCGGGGTGTAGACCCAGGCCACCGGCGCCGGGATCCGCAGCCCGCGATCGACCGGGATCCGCACCCGCGCCAGCCCACCGCGCGCCGGGTCGGCGGCACCCAGCGGCGGCCGCCCGGTGCCCAGCCCGAGCCGCAGCCGCACCGCCCCGGCGTCGGGCAGATAGCCGGTCAACCGGTTCGCCCCGATCCCGGTGGCCAGCAGCGCCGCACCCCCGGCCAGCACGGGCCGCCGCCGGGTCAGCACCGCACCCCCGCACAGGCCCGCCACCGTCCACCACGAGGCCACCGGACTGCGACCCATCCCCCGACCTCCTGCCGAACCCGAGCCTCCATCGTGCCGCAGCCGGTAGCGTCCGGAGCAGGACCACCCGGATCAGGAGGAACCGCCATGGTGATCGCCCTGGGCGCGGCGGTGCTGGCCGCGATCGGCTACGGGGCGTCGACGCTGATGCAGGCGGTCGCCACCCGGCGCGCCCACGGGCTGGCGGTGATCCGTCAACCGCTGGTGCTGGGCGGGTTCGTGGTGGACGGCGTGGCCTGGCTGCTGTCGCTGCTCGCGCTGGACCGGCTGCCGCTGTTCGTGGTGCAGGCGATCCTGGCGGCGCAGCTGGTGGTGGTCGTGCTGCTGGCCGGCCGGCTGCTCGGGGTCCGGCTGCGCCGGGTGGACCGGGTGGCGGTGGTGGTGACCATCGCGGCGCTGGTGGTGCTGGCCGCCGGGTCCGGGGAGCAACCCGCGGTCACCCCGCCGGCGGGCTTCGTCACCGGCTGCTTCGTGGCGGCCGGGGTGCTGGTGGTGCTCCTGCTCGCCGGGTACCGGCGCGGCCACCCGCTGCTGCTGGCCGCGATCGGTGGGCTCGGCTACTCGCTGGCCGCGATCGCCGCCCGCGGCGCCCATGCCTCCGGCGACCTGCTGGACACGGTGCTGCAACCGCTGGCAGCGGTGATCGTGGTCGGCGGGGTGATCGGCACCCTCGGCTACCTGCGGGCGCTGGAGCGCGGCCCGGTCGGCGGGGCGGCGGCGACCAGCTCGGTGCTGGAGGTGGTGGTGCCGGGGGTGGTCGGGCTGGCGGTGCTCGGCGACGCGGTCCGGGCCGGCTGGGCGATCCCGGCCGCCGTGGCGGGGGTGCTGGCGGTGGCGAGCTGTGTGGTGCTCGCGGTCAGCCCGGCGAATCAGGAGGCCGGCTGAGCCACCCGGGTCGCCCAGGTCGCCACGGCCACCGCGGAGGCCACGTTCAGCGAATCCACCCCACCGGCCATCGGGATCCGCACCGTCGCGTCACAGGCCGCGATGGTCTGCCGCTTGAGCCCGTCGCCCTCGGTGCCGAAGACGGTCGCCAGTTGCTCCGGCGGGTCCGCGGCCAGGTCGTCCAGGCTGATCGAGTCGTCGTCCAGTGCCAGCGCCGCCACGGTGAACCCGGCCGCGTGCAGCTGCTCGATCCCGCCGGGCCAGCTGTCCAGCCGGGTCCACGGCACCTGGAACACGGTGCCCATCGACACCCGGATCGCCCGGCGGTACAGCGGATCGGCGCAGGACGGGGTGACCAGCACCGCATCGACGCCCATCGCCGCGCAGGCCCGCATCGCCGCCCCGACGTTGGTGTGATCGACAATGTCCTCCAGCACCACCACCCGGCGCGCCCCCGCCAGCACCTGGTCGACCGGCGGCAGCACCGGGCGGTGCATCGATGCCAGGGCGCCGCGGTGCACGTGGAAGCCGGTGATCGCCTCCAGCACCGCCGGTTCGGCGACGTACACCGGCACCGGGTCGCCACCGTCGCCGTACCCGGCCAGCATCGCCTCCAGATCCGGTAGCCAACGCGGCGAGACCAGCACCGACCGGGGCCGGTGACCCGCCTCCAGCGCCCGGGCCAGCACGGTGGAGCTCTCCGCGATGTACAAGCCCTTGGCCGGTTCGTGCTTGGAGCGCAGGGCGACGTCGGTCAGCCGGACATAGTCGGCGAGCCGCTCGTCGCCGGGGTCGGTCAGCGGCAGGATCTCGAACGCGGGCACCCGGCCATTCTCCCTGGTGTGCGGGACACTGCGGACATGACACTCGATCCGCACGGCCGCCCCGAACCCCCGCTCGCCGCCGACGAGGCGACCATGCTGCTGGCCTACCTCGACTACCACCGGGCCACCCTGGACTGGAAGACCCGCGGGCTGGACCCGGCCGGGCTGGCCACCACCGTCGGGCGGTCCACCATGACCCTGGGCGGCCTGCTGGCCCACCTGGCCTACGTCGAGGACTCCTGGATCACCTGGCGGCTGCGCGGCGAACCGGCGCCGGAGCCGTGGACGGACGTGGACTGGGAGGCGGACATCGACTACGACTGGCACCTGTCGCGCACGCTGCGCCCGGCCCAGCTGCGTGAGCTGTGGGACACCTCGGTGCAGCGCTCGCGGGCCGCGGTCGAGCTCGCCCTGGCCGAGGACGGGCTGGACGCGCCGGTGCGGCGACCGTGGTCCGACGGCCGGGCGCCGACGCTGCGCTGGGTGCTGGTGCACCTGGTCGAGGAGTACGCCCGGCACAACGGGCACGCGGACCTGCTGCGCGAGCAGGCGGACGGGCAGGTGGGCGAGTAGGTCACGACAGCGGGGAGGTCACAGCCCGTCGCGCAGCGCCGCCCGCAACCCGGGGTCCAGGTCCAGCTCCGCCGGCGCGTCCAGCAGCTCCCGGACCAGCGGGTGGTCCAGGTCGCGGCAGACCGGGCACTGCTGGGCGTGCGCGCTGTTCTCCACCTCGATCCGGCCGAGCCCGACCGGCAGCGCCTCGGCCACCCGCGCCAGCACCTCCCAGCGGTCGACCGGGTCCTGCACCAGGCCGAGCGCCACCCCGACCGCCTCCACCGGGGCCGGCTCCGGCAGCCCGAGCTCGGCCAGCGCCTGCGGCACCAGGGCCTCCAGCTCGGACCAGCCGGTGCCCCGTTCCACCGCGGCCAGCTCGCCGAGCACCGGGCCGCCGTGCCCGAGGGCCAGCAGGTGGGCCGCCACCGTGGGCCAGGTGTCCAGGTCGATCAGCCCACAGCGCGCCACCACCGCCACCGCGCGCAGGTCATCGCTCATGAGGTCGAGGATCCTGCCCGCGCTGCCAGCCCGCCACGCCAGGCGGCGATCCCGCCGGCCACCGCCAGGATGGGCACCAGGATGAACGCCTGGTGCGGCCCGACCCGGTCGGCCAGGAAGCCGAGCAGGAACGGCGCCACCCCGATCGCCAGCCCGCCGGCCAGGGTGGACTGCGCCTGCGCCCGGTCGGTCCGGCCCTGCGCCGCCGCCAGCAGCAGCGCCACCCCCAGCGGGTACAGCGCGCCGTAGCCCAGCCCGGTGACCACCAGCCCGGCCACCGCAACCCAGGGCACGGTCGCCGTCCACAGCACCGCCCAGCCCAGCACCGACACCCCGAAGGACACCATCAGCAGCCGGGTCGGCGGCACCCGCAGCGACAACGGTCCGACCACGAACCGGATCACCGTCATCCCGGCCAGCAGCCCCGCGGTGGTGGCGGTGGCGATCCCGGCGCCCGCCCCGGTGCGTTGCAGCACCAGGTCGGTCGCCCAGTAGGTGGTGGCGTTCTCGGTGGCCAGGGCGGCGAGCACCACGACCAGGAACCAGCGCGACGCCCGGACCAGCTCCGGTCGGAGGGGTGGCGGGGCGTCGCCGTCGTGGGTCGCGCCGGTGCCGGCCCGGCGCGCGTCGGCACCACGGCCCGGAGCGGCAGGGCGGGCGAAGGCCTCGGTCCGGGGCAACCGGGCGGTCAGCACCGCGGTCACCGCCGCGAACACCGCGGTCACCGCCACGGCCGGCCGCCACCCCCAGCCCAGTGCGACCGACCCGCCCAGTGCCAACGGCCCGATCAGCCCGATCCCGGCGCCGACCCCGTTCACCAGGCTCATCGCCGCACTGGCGGCCGGCCCCTGGTGGATCACCAGCCCGGCCTGCGCGGCACTGATCGCCAGGTTCCCGCCGGTCGCGGTGACCGCCATCCCGGACAGCGTCATCGGCAGCCCGTGCCCGGCGATCAGCAGCAGCACCCCGGCGACCAGGACGACCCCGGCCACCACCAGCGTCGCCCGGCGACCGATCCGCCGTACCAGCGCCGGGGTGAGCCCGGCCGCCAGCACCGCACCGGCCGCCATCGCGGTCCCGTGCAGCCCGGCCGCCGCCCGGCTGACCCCGAACTCCTCCGCCAGCAGCGGCACCGCCGGGTTGAACGAGTACAGCAGCCAGCCCCAGGCGATGAACCAGCCGGTGAGCGTCCAGGTGAACCGGTCGCGGCGCAGACGGGGCGGCTGGAGCGGCGGCATCGTCACGCTGGCACCCTAGGCGTCCACCCCGCGCCTGACCAGGGCGAACGGCCAATCTCGCCCGATTCGCCACGCTGTCCCGCCGAGTCGCGCCTCCGCCTGCACTTCCCCGCGCCATCGGGACTCCCCCACGACCACCCGCGCCCCGGCCGCCGGCGACCTCCGGACAAGTCGACCGCAGCCCCGCCTCGCCCGCACCCATCGAGGGCGCAGTTCCGGTTGCCCAAGTCGCCGAGCGACCACCGCGAACTGCGCCCTCGGCAGGAGAAACCGAGCGCCGTGACCCGCGTCCACGACCGTCCAGTGAACGCAGACTCAGGACCGTGCGCGGGCCGAACCCGCACCCGAGCCCGCCGAACCCGCACCCGCGCGCGCCGAGGGCGCAGCTCCGGTCGCCCGAATCGCCGTGGCACCACCGCGAACTGCGCCCTCGGCGCGGCTGCCACGCGCAGGAACCGTGCTCGGCCAAAGCCGGGCGAGGCGACGCACCACCCGTGTGCCCGCGGCGGCGGCCCGGGCCCGGGTGCGGGTGGCGCCCGGCCCGCCGGATCAGGGGGTCAGCGCCGCCGCCAGGACCCGGCGCCGTCCGGCTCGATCAGCGCGGCCGCGTCCCGGTCGGCGATCAGCAGCAGGTTCGGGTGGGTGCGCAGGATGGTGCCGGGCCGGTCAGCGCCGATCGGGCCGGTGAGGATCTCCGCCAGGGCCTCCGCCTTGGCCGCCCCGCTGACGATCAGCACCGCCTGCCGGGCGCGCAGCACCATCGGGAAGCCGAAGGTCACCACCCGGGTCGGCGCCGGGTCGATGTCCTCGATCAGGTGGTACCAGGGCAGCCCCGGGTGCACCTCGTAGAGGTAGATGTCCGCGTCGTAGCGGGTGGTGCCGGGCATGTTGCCGCAGAAGTGGCAGTCGGCGCCCAGGCCCATCAGCATCAGGTCCAGGCCGCCGTGGTCGCGCAGGTCGGCGCGGATCCGGTCGGCGTTGTCCAGCGTGAGGGCGTGGATCCGGGTCTCGTCGATGCCGGCGGGCCCGAAGATCTGCTGGTCCAGGCTGGTGCGGGTGACGCCGCGATCGGTGCCGTTCGGGATCTCGTCGAAGCTGTAGAAGTGCACGTTGTCCAGGTCGGCCGGCCGGGCGGCCAGCAGCGGGGCGAGCAGCCGGTAGGTCCCGGCGGGGGTGGCTCCGGCGGTGATCGACAGGTTGACCCGGCGGTCCTGCAGCATGGCTCCGGCCAGCACGGCGGCGGTGGTGCGGCTCAGTGCGGCGTAGTCGTCCTCGATGACGAGCTTCATGGTGTCTCCCTCGACGGACCCGGGCGGGCGGAGGGCGCGTCCGGGCAGGCTCATGCCGCGGGTCGCCGCGGCGGCGAGTCCTCGGGCGGATCGCTCCTCACCCGGACACCTGGCACGGTAACGCATACCGACCGGTCGGGATTGGGTCCTGGGTCCGGGCACGCGAACGGCGCCGCCCCGGAGGTGGGACGGCGCCGTCGCTGCCGGTCAGCCCGCGTCGACCGCCGCGGCGAACTGGCTGCTGTACAACCGGGCGTACGCACCCCCGGCGGCCAGCAGCTCGTCGTGCGTGCCCTGCTCCACGATCGAACCGTGCTCCATCACCAGGATCAGGTCCGCGTCGCGGATGGTGGACAGCCGGTGTGCGATCACGAAGGACGTCCGGTTGGCCCGTAGGGCGTTCATCGCCTGCTGCACCAGCACCTCGGTGCGGGTGTCCACCGAGCTGGTCGCCTCGTCCAGCACCAGGATCGCCGGATCGGTGAGGAACGCCCGGGCGATGGTGAGCAACTGCTTCTCCCCCGCCGACAGCGAGGACGCCTCGTCGTCGATCACCGTGTCGTAGCCCTCGGGCAGCGCCCGGACGATCTGGTCGACGTGGGTGGCCTCGGCGGCCCGGACCATCTCCTCGTGACCGACCCCCTCCGCCCCGTAGGCCAGGTTCTCCGCGATCGTGCCGCCGAACAGCCAGGTGTCCTGCAGCACCATCCCGACCCGGGAACGCAGGTCGTCGCGGGTGAGCGCACGGGTGTCGACGCCGTCCAGGGTGATCCGGCCGGAGTCGATCTCGTAGAACCGCATCAGCAGGTTGACCAGGGTGGTCTTGCCCGCGCCGGTGGGACCGACGATCGCCACGGTCTGGCCGGGTTCGGCGACCAGGTCCAGGTGCTCGATCAGCGGGGTGTCCTCGCGATACCGGAAGGACACGTCCTCGAAGACCACCCGGCCGGCAACCTTGGCCGGCAACGCCAGCGGCTCGGCCGGGTCTGGCTCCTGCTCCTCGGCGTCCAGCAGCTCGAACACCCGCTCCGCCGAGGCCACCCCGGACTGCATCAGGTTCATCATCGACGCGATCTGGGTGATCGGCTGGCTGAACTGGCGCGAGTACTGGATGAACGCCTGCACGTCGCCCAGGCTCATCGTCCCGGACGCCACCCGCAGCCCGCCGACCACCGCCACGATCACGTAGTTCAGGTTCGCGATGAAGCCCATCGCCGGCTGGATGATCCCGGAGATGAACTGCGCCTTGAACGACGCGGTGTACAGCTCCTCGTTCTGCCGCTCGAACTCGGCGATCGCCTGGTTCTTCCGGCCGAACACGGTGACCAGGGTGTGCCCGGTGTACATCTCCTCGATGTGCGCGTTCAGCCCGCCGGTGGCCGTCCACTGCTTGACGAACTGCGGCTGGGACCGCTTGGCGATCAGCATCGTCACCACGATCGACAGCGGGATGGTGATCAGCGCGACCAGCGCCAGCAGCGGGGAGATCCAGAACATCATCCCGAGCACGCCGACCACGGTCAGCACCGCGGTGATCAGCTGGGAGAAGGTCTGCTGCAGGGTCTGGGACAGGTTGTCGATGTCGTTGGTGACCCGGCTGAGCACCTCACCGCGCGGCTGGGAGTCGAAGTACTTCAACGGCAGCCGGGACAGCTTGGCCTCCACCCGGCGGCGCAGGTCGTACACCGTGCGCTGCACGATCCCGGTCAGGATCAGCCCCTGCAGGTAACTGAGCAGCGCGGAGGCGACGTACACCGCCACCACCCAGATCAGCACCGCACTGAGGTCGGCGAACACGATCCCGACCCCGGGTGTCACCCCGGTCATCCCGGCCAGCATGTCGGCCAGCTGGTCCTGCCCCTGGGCGCGCAGCCCCTCGACCGCCTGCTGCTGAGTGACCCCCTCCGGCAGCATCGAGCCGATCACGCCGTTGAAGATCACGTTGGTGGCGTTGCCCAGCAGCTTCGGGCCGGCGACCGAGGCCGCCACCGACAGCACCCCGAGCAGCAGCACCACCAGCAGCTTCGCCCGCTCCGGCCGGAGCACGCCGAGCAGCCGGCGGGCCGACCCGGTGAAGTCCATCGACTTCTGGCCGGGCATGCCCAGCCCCATTCCGGGGCCGACCGGGCCACGCCCGGGTCCCCGCCGCACGGGTGCGGAGTTCCTGGTCTCGCTCATGCCGCCTCCTCCGCGCTGAGCTGGGAGTACACGATCTCCTGGTACGTCTCGCAGGACGCCAGCAGCTCGTCGTGGGTGCCGGTGCCGACCACCTGACCGGCCTCCAGCACCACGATCCGGTCGGCGGTGCGGATGGTGGCGACCCGCTGGGCGACCACCACCACCGCGGCGTCCCGGGTCTCCGGCACCAGGGCGGCGCGCAGGGCGGCGTCGGTGGCGAAGTCCAGGGCGGAGAAGCTGTCGTCGAACAGGTAGACCGCCGGTTTGCGGACCAGCGCCCGGGCGATCGACAGCCGCTGGCGCTGACCGCCGGAGACGTTGGTGCCGCCCTGGGCGATCGGGGCGTCCAGGCCCTCGGTCATCTCCCGCACGAAGTCGGCGGCCTGGGCGACCTCCAGCGCGTGCCAGAGCTCGTCGTCGGTGGCCTCCGGGTTGCCGTAGCGCAGGTTGCTCGCGACCGTCCCGCTGAACAGGTACGGCTTCTGCGGGACCAGGCCCACCTGCCGCCACAGGTCGTCCAGCGCGACGTCACGCACGTCGGTGCCGTCCAGCAGCACCCGCCCGCCGGTGACGTCGAACAGCCGCGGCACCAGGTTCAGCAGCGTGGTCTTGCCCGCACCGGTGGAGCCGATGATCGCGGTGGTGGTCCCGGGTTCGGCGACCAGGTCGATCCGCTCCAGCACCGGCCGCTCGGCACCGGGGTAGCGGAACTCCACGTCCCGGAACTCCAGGCGTCCGGCCGCCCGGCCCGGCAGCGGGGTCGGCGTGACCGGCTCGGCCACCGTGCTGACCGTGTCCAGCACCGCGGTGATCCGCTCGGAGGACACCACCGCGCGCGGCAGCATCACGAAGATCATCGCGGACATCATCACCGCGGACAGGATGTACATGATGTAGCTGATGAACGCGGTCAGCGCCCCGACCTGCATGTGGCCGGAGTCGATCCGCTCCGCACCGAACCAGATCACCCCGACGCTGGTCAGGTTCATGATCAGCATCACGGCCGGGAAGATCAGCGCCATCAGGCGGCCGGCCCGCAGCGAGGTGTCGAACAGCGCGTCGTTGGCGACCTTGAACCGCTCGGACTCGCGGCGCTCGCGGACGAACGCCCGGATCACCCGCAGCCCGGCCAACTGCTCGCGCAGCACCCGGTTGATCGCGTCGATCCGCTGCTGCATCGCCCGGAAGTACGGCACCATCTTGCGCACGATCAGCCCGACCACGATCGCCAGCAGCGGCACCACCACCAGCAGCAGCGCCGACAGTGTGGTGTCCTGCCGCAGCGCCAGGATCACGCCGCCGACCAGCATGATCGGCGCCATCACCAGGATGGTCAGTGACATCAGCACCACCATCTGGACCTGCTGCACGTCGTTGGTGGTGCGGGTGATCAGCGAGGGTGCGCCGAAGCCGCCGACCTCCTGGGCGGAGAAGTCCTGCACGGTGCGGAACAGCCCGGCGCGCACGTCCCGGCCGAAGGCCATCGCGACATGGGCACCGAAGTACACCGCGGCGATCGAGCAGGCGACCTGCAGCAGGCTGATCGCCAGCATCAGGCCGCCGATCCGCATGATGTAGCCGGTGTCGCCGGTGGCCACGCCCTTGTCGATGATGTCGGCGTTCAGGGTGGGCAGGTAGAGGGTGGCGATGGTCTGGGCGAGTTGCAGCACCATCACGTAGGCCGCCTGACGCCAGTACGGCCTCAGGTACTCCTTGATGAGTCGATAGAGCAAGGGAGCTCCCGTGGGGGCGGGTTGGAACAGGGTCAGGCCGCGGCGCCGTGCAACAGCACGTCCACCAGCAGGTCCACGGTCAGGTCGTCCTCGGGTACGCCCGGAGGAATCCGGCCCATCACGGTGGCCAGCAGCAGCCGGGCGAGGACCTCCGGTGCGATCCGGAGGTGCTCGCGGAAGGGGTCGAACCGGCGCGCGAGGGCGTCGTTCAGCTCCTGGAAGGCACGGGAACGGGCGTCCCCCGCCGAGGGATCGTGCGGCGGCGGCGGGACACCACCCCTCGACTCGGCCACGGCGAGGGCGTGCACGGCGAGCATGATCCGGCGGATCCGCTGGGCGGTGGAGTTCAGCAACTGCACCACGGCGGTGAGCTCACCGGCCAGGTCGTCCTGTCGCGGCATGGCGTCGATCTCCCGCACCGCGGCCCGGGCGTCGAACACCCGGGAGGCGGCCGCCATCATCAGCTCGCGCTTGTCCGCGAAGG
The DNA here is from genome assembly GCF_012396125.1 of Cellulomonas denverensis. Classification (GTDB taxonomy): domain Bacteria; phylum Actinomycetota; class Actinomycetes; order Actinomycetales; family Cellulomonadaceae; genus Cellulomonas; species Cellulomonas denverensis. Next base: position 561,795 of record NZ_JAAXOX010000002.1, read on the forward strand.
CCTTGAACAGGGTGCCCTCGGCGACCCCGGCGGCCTCGGCGATCTGGCGGGTGGTGACGGTGGCGCCGTGCTGTTCGAGCAGGGGGACGGTCGCCTCCGCGATGGCGGCGCGGCGGTCCTCCCGGCTCATCGGGCGCGCTCGGCGGGTCTCGGCCATGGGCACGAGCGTAAGTGAGTGAGCACTCACTCGCCAAATCGGGTTCACTCCGGGCGAACGGGCCCGGACACGACGGCGCCCGCCACACCGGGGTGTGACGGGCGCCGGGGCGTGCGGATCAGCCCAGCGGGTTCTCCGGGTCGATCTCCGGCTCGGCACGGTGCGGACGCTGGCCCGCCTCCGCACCCGGGTCGGCGGGCCGGCCGCTGAACGTGCCGGCCCGGGTGGCGTCGGCGGTCGCCGCCTGCGACTCCCGGCGGGCCTCGGCCAGCGCCTGGGCCGGGTCGGTCAGCGCCGAGGCCGGCAGATCCTCCGGCCGCACCGGCGAGGCACCGGCCGGACGCTCACCGCCCTCGCCGGCGGTCGCACCGGTGAACGCCCCGGTGAAGCCCTGGGTGAGCTGGCCGAGCGCCCCGGTCAGCTCGGACGGCACGATCCACACCTTGTTCGCGGGGGTCGCGGCGAGCTTCGGCAGCGCCTGCAGGTACTGGTACGCCAGCAGCTTCGGGTCCGCGTCACCCCGGTGCACCGCGTCGAAGACCTGCAGGATCGCCCGCGACTCACCCTCGGCCTCCAGGATCGCCGCCTGGGCGGAACCCTCGGCCCGCAGGATCGCGGCCTGCTTCTCACCCTCGGCGGTGAGGATCTGGGACTGCTTGACACCCTCGGCGGTGAGGATCGCGGCGCGGCGGTCACGCTCGGCGCGCATCTGCTGCTCCATCGCGCCCTGCACCGACTGCGGCGGGTCGATGCTCTTCAGCTCGACCCGGTTCACCCGGATCCCCCAGCGACCGGTCGCCTCGTCCAGCACCCCGCGCAGCTGACCGTTGATCTGGTCACGGCTGGTCAGGGTCTGCTCCAGGTCCATCGAACCGATCACGTTACGCAGCGTGGTCACGGTCAGCTGCTCGATACCGGTGATGTAGTTGGCGATCTCGTAGACCGCGGACTTCGGCTCGGTGACCTGGAAGTAGATCACCGTGTCGATGCTGACCACCAGGTTGTCCGAGGTGATCACCGGCTGCGGCGGGAAGGAGACCACCTGCTCGCGCAGGTCCACCATCGCCCGTACCCGGTCGATGAACGGCACCAGGAAGTGCAGCCCGGCCTGCATGGTGCGCGAGTAACGGCCCAGCCGCTCCACCACCAGCGAGCGGGACTGCGGCACCACCCGGACCGCCTTGCTCAGCGTCACGATCACGAAGATGACCAGCGCGGCCAGGGCCACCCAGCCGATCACCGATCCGACGTTGACATCCTCCACGGCATCTCCCTCCCGGCGCCGTCACCGGCCACCGTCTCGGTCACGGCGTCCGCAGGTCGGCACCGTGGTCGTGCACGTACGTCAGGGGCGCTCGGACTCCTCCGGCGCGCTGCTCGCGGCCTGGGGCGGACCGTCGGCGCTCACCACCGCGGTCGCACCGTCGATTCGCTCCACCCGGACCGTCGCGCCGGAGCTCAGCACCCCGCCGTCCTCGGTCCGCGCGGACCACACCTCGCCGCCGATCTTGACCCGGCCACCGGCGCCGTCGGTCGGCTGCAGCACGGTGCCCGGCTTGCCGACCAGCGCGGCGACGTTCGTCTCCACCAGGTCGACCCGGTTGCGCAGGTGGCGCAGCAGGAACGGCCGCAGCACCAGCAGCATCGCCAGGGCGACCACGGCGGCCAGCACGATCTGCCAGACCAGCGGCAGTCCCGCGGCGGCACCGATCGCCCCGGCCGCGGCACCGGCGGCGAGCATGATGAACAGCAGATCGAGGGTGAAGATCTCGAGCACCGCGAGCAGCAGCGCCCCTCCGAGCCACAGAAGCCAGGCCATCACGTCACTCCCCTTCGCCGACCACCCGGCGACGGTCAGGGCACCGTCGTCCTGCGGCGGTCATGCCGCTGTCGCCACCAATCCTAGGCGATGTCTTTGCGATTGGGTGACTGACGGCGGAATCAATCCCGCTCGGCGGCCCGGGCGGTCCAGCGCCGGCCACGCCGCTCGACCTGCAGCGGGAGATCGAAGGCCGCGGACAGCTGCTCGTCGGTGAGCACCTCGGCGATCGGGCCGGCGGCGTGCACGTGGCCGTCCTTCATCAGCATCAGGTGGGTGAACCCCGGCGGGATCTCCTCCACGTGGTGGGTGACCAGCACCAACGCCGGCGACTTGCGGTCGGCGGCCAGCTCGGCGAGCGCGCCGATCAGTTCCTCCCGGCCGCCCAGGTCCAGGCCGGCGGCGGGCTCGTCCAGCAGCAACAGCTCCGGGTCGGACATCAGCGCCCGGGCGATCTGCACCCGCTTGCGCTCGCCCTCGCTGAGCGTGCCGTAGAACCGCTGGGCGAGATGGGTGACGCCGAAGGCGGCCATCAGATCGGCGGCCCGGGCCTCGTCCACCTCCTCGTAGGTCTCCCGCCAGCGGCCGGTCACGCCGTAGGCGGCGGTGATCACCACGTCGCGCACCTGCTCTCCGCCCGGGATCCGCTCGGCCAGCGCGGCCGAGGCCAGGCCGATCCGCGGGCGCAGCTCGAAGACGTCCACCCGGCCGAGCCGGCTGCCCAGCAGTTCGGCGGTGCCCGACGTGGGGTGCATCCGCCCCGCGGCGATCTGCAGCATCGTGGTCTTGCCCGCACCGTTGCGGCCCAGCACCACCCAGCGCTCCCCCTCGCGCACCCGCCAGGACAACCCGTCCAGGATCGTGGTGGTGCCGCGGCGGATGGACACGTCCTGCAGGTCGAGCACGTCGGTCATGGTCACGACCCTAACCGGCGGGACGTACGTTGGGAGCGTGGACTCGCTCACCCTGCCGCGCTCCGTCCTGCTCGCCCTCTGGCTGGCCGAACCCTCCCCCGGGTCCGGGCCGGTGGACCGTCTGCTGTCCGCCGTGCAGGGCGAGGACGAACCCCATCGCACCGACGACGGCGGCACCCTGGCCGACCTGGTCGCCCGCTGGGCCGCCGGACCGCGCAGCGTCGCCGCTGTGCTGCCCGCACCCGGTGACCCGGCGGGTGCCCCGGCCCCGGTGGCCGGCCCCGCCCAGGACGCCGGTGAGGCGGTGCTGGTGCACACCCCGGAGGGCGACTGGGCCGCGGTGCCGCAGGTCGAGACCTTCGGGTCGGTCTACGAACCCGGGCACCTGGTCACCTGGCGGATCACCCCGGTCTCCGCCTGGCAGAACGCCCTGATCGGTCAGGTCGGCACGCTCCGGGAGGCCGAGCGCGAGCTGACCGGCGCGCTGACCCGGGCCACCGACGCGCTCACCTCGCTGGACGTCGCGCGCTGGCGGGAGGACGCCGCGGAGGAGATCGCCCTGCTCGCCGCCGGCGCCGACCCGCGCTGGCCGCTGCCGCCCGGGCTGGACCAGCGCCGGGTCCGGGTGCTGACCCAGGCGGCCCGGTTGCGCGCGATCATCGAGCTGGCCACCGGCGACGACGGTGCGGCGGTCAACCTGTGGCAGGTCGACCAGCGCAGCACCGCGCTGCGGGACGTGGACCGCGCCGCCCGGCGGGCGCTGGCGGCGGCGACCCATCCGGGGCCACCGCTCGCCCGCTGATCCTGGGTGCCCGGCCGCGGGAACGCCGCCGGCTCAGCAGCACCCGGGCGCCGGACGGTCCGGGGTGAAGGCCTCAGTCCCCCGCCAGGACACGGCGGTAGACCTCCTGCGTCCGGTCCCCGATCGCCTCCCAGGAGAAGTGGTCCTCCACCCGGGTCCGGGCCGCACGGCCCCACTCGCGTGCCCGGTCCGGGTCGCCGACCGCCTCGGTCAGCGCCGCGGCCAGATCTGCCACGAACCGCTCCGGGTCCACCGGGGTGCCGGTCCCGTCGTCGACCTGGTCGATCGGCACCAGCCAGCCGGTCACGCCGTCGTCGACCACCTCCGGGATGCCGCCGGTCGCGCTACCCACCACCGGCAGCCCGACCGCCATCGCCTCCAGGTTCACGATCCCCAGCGGCTCGTACACCGACGGGCAGACGAACACGGTCGAGGAGGCCAGCGCCGCGATCAGCTCCTCGCGCGGCAGCATCTGCTCGATCCAGACCACCCCGTCCCGGCGCGCGCGCAGCCCGTCCACCAGGCCGGTGACCTCGGCCATGATCTCCGGGGTGTCCGGTGCCCCGGCGCACAGCACCAGCTGCACCTCCGGCGGCAGCAGCTCGGCGGCGCGCAGCAGGTACGGCAGGCCCTTCTGCCGGGTGATCCGGCCGACGAACACCACCGCCGGCCGGTCCGGGTCGATCCCGAACGACCGGGCGACCCGCTCGGTCGCGGTCCGGTCGGTCGGCCGCTGCCAGCCGGCCAGGTCGATCCCGTTGTGCACCACGTGCACCTTCTCCGGGTCCAGCGCCGGGTAGCAGCGCAGGATGTCGGCCCGCATCCCGGCGCTGACCGCGATCACCGCCGCGGCCGCCTCGAACGCGGTGCGCTCGGCCCAGGACGACAGCGCGTACCCGCCGCCGAGTTGCTCGGCCTTCCACGGTCGCAGCGGCTCCAGGCTGTGCGCCGACACCACGTGCGGGACCCCGTGCAGCAGGCTCGCCAGATGCCCGGCGAGGTTGGCGTACCAGGTGTGCGAGTGCACCAGCTCGGCACCCGGCTCGATCCCGGCGACCATGCTCAGGTCCACCCCGAAGGTGCCCAGCGCGGGGTTGGCGTCTCGCAGCTCGGCCGGCACGTCGTGGCCGGTGACGCCCGGCTCGGTGCGCGGGCCGTCGAAGCAGTGCACCCGCACGTCCATCCGTTCGCGGAGCACCGCCGCCAGCTCCGCCACATGCACCCCGGCACCGCCGTAGATGTGGGGCGGGTACTCCCGGGTCAGCAGATCGACTCGCACAGCGTCTCCGTTCGTCACGTGCCTATGGCGCGACACGCTAGCGCGAAACTCACCGCACCCCTCGCACGAATGGGTGGTGCACCTCTAAGGTCGGGGCCATGGCAGCGCCGCGCATCCTGGCAATCGTCCTCGCTGGTGGGGAAGGCAAGCGGCTGATGCCGCTGACCGAGAGTCGGGCCAAGCCCGCGGTGCCTTTTGGCGGTATATACCGTCTGGTCGATTTCGCCCTGTCGAATCTGGTGAATTCCCGGTACCTGCACATCGTGGTGCTCACCCAGTACAAGTCCCACAGTCTGGACCGGCACGTGTCCAAGACCTGGCGGATGTCCACCCTGCTCGGGAACTACGTGTCCCCGGTGCCCGCCCAGCAGCGGGTCGGCAAGCACTGGTACCTGGGTAGCGCGGACGCCATCTACCAGTGCCTGAACATCCTGGAGGACGAGAAGCCGGACATCGTGGTCGTGGTCGGCGCCGACCACGTCTACCGGATGGACTTCTCCCAGATGGTGGACCAGCACGTCGCCTCCGGCGCCGAGATCACGGTGGCCGGCATCCGGCAGCCGATCGAGATGGCCGACCAGTTCGGCGTGATCGAGACCGACCCGGAGAACCCGGTCAAGATCGCGGCGTTCCGGGAGAAGCCCACCGACCCGGTCGGCCTGCCGGACTCCCCCGGCGAGATTCTGGCGTCGATGGGCAACTACGTGGTCAACACCGACGCCCTGATCCGCGCCGTCACCGAGGACGCCGAGAACCCCACCTCCCGGCACGACATGGGCGGCGACCTGGTCCCGGCCTTCGTCGAGCGCGGCACCGCGGCGGTCTACGACTTCATCCACAACGACGTGCCCGGCTCCACCGACCGCGACCGGCAGTACTGGCGCGACGTCGGGACGCTGGACTCGTACTACGAGGCGAACCAGGACCTGATCTCGATCGAGCCGGTGTTCAACCTCTACAACAACCAGTGGCCGGTCTACACCGGGTACACCGGGCTGCCGCCGGCCAAGTTCGTGCACGCCGGCGCCGGACGGCTCGGCCACGCCGCGGACTCGATCGTCTCCCCCGGCGTGATCGTCTCCGGAGCCACCGTCTCCGGGTCCGTGCTGTCGCCCGGGGTGTACCTGCACTCCTGGTCGCAGGTCACCGACTCGGTGCTGATGGACGGCTGCATCGTCAACCGGTACGCCCAGGTGCACCGGGCGATCCTGGACAAGAACGTGATCGTCGAGGAACGGGCCCGGGTCGGCATCGACCGGGAGCTCGACCTGGCCCGCGGCTTCACGGTCACCGAGTCCGGCATCACGGTCGTGCCCAAGAACACGGTGATCACGGACTAGACGCCCCGACCGGCGCGGACACCCCGGCGACTACCCTGCCCGCGTGAACACCTTCCCGCGCCTGGTCGTGATGGACGTCGACTCCACGCTCATCACCGCCGAGGTGATCGAGCTGCTGGCCGCCCGCGCCGGATCGCTGCCGGTGGTCGCCGAGGTCACCGCCCGGGCCATGCGCGGAGAGATCGACTTCACCGAGTCGCTGCGGTCCCGGGTGGCCACGCTGGCCGGGCTGCCGGAGAGCGTGTTCGCCGACGTACTGGCCGAGGTCGAGCTCACCCCCGGCGCGGTCGAGCTGATCGAGGAGCTCGATCGCCGCGGCTGCGCGGTCGGGCTGGTGTCCGGCGGGTTCATCGAGGTGGTGGCGCCGCTGGCCGCCCGGCTCGGCATCACCCGGGCCCGGGCCAATGCGCTGGAGGTCGCCGCCGGGCACCTCACCGGGCGGGTCGCCGGGCAGGTGATCGACCGGGCGGTCAAGGCCCGCACCCTGCGCGAGTGGGCCGCCGCCGAGGGCATCGACCTGGCCGACACGGTGGCGATCGGCGACGGGGCGAACGACCTGGACATGCTGGCCACCGCGGGCTACGGGGTGGCGTTCAACGCCAAGCCGGTGGTCGCAGCCCAGGCGGACGCGGCAGTGACCGGGCGACTCGACGGCGTGCTGACCCTCCCGCCCTTCGCGGGCTGACCCACCGCGCGCCGGCGCCCGACCCCGCAGCACGCGGGCCCACGCGGGTACGGCCACGCCCTGCTCGCGACCCATTCCGGACCCGGCCACGCCCTGCGCGCGACCCAATCCGGACCCGGCCACGCCCCGCGAACGACCCCTTCCGAGCCCGGTCCGGCCACGCGGACCCCTCCTGGACCCGGCCCTGCCGCACGCGACCCCGCGACCCCCTCCCGGACCCGGCCCTGCCGCGACGAGTGCGGAGAAACTGCCGCCCGGATCGCCCGAATCGCAGCACCTTCTCCGCACTCGTGCACCGAGGGCGCAGTTAACGGTGGCCGGGGCCCCGGTTGGCCGACGCGAACTGCGCCCTCGGCGCGCGGGCCGGGCAGGGTCGCGCGGGACCCTCCCGTGCCCGCACAGCTCCGCGCGGACCCGCCCACGCCCGGCCTGCCGCGACGAATGCGGAGAAACTGCCGCCCGGATCGCCCGAATCGCAGCACCTTCTCCGCACTCGTGCACCGAGGGCGCAGTTGACGGTGGCCAGGCGCTCGGGCCACCGACGCGAACTGCGCCCTCGGCGCGCGGGCCGGGCGGGGTCGCACCGGGCCGGGCGGGATCGCGCCGGGCCGGGCGGACCGGCGGCTACGCCGGGTCGGGCGAGACGACCGTGGCGAGCCGGACGCCGCCGACCGTCCAGTCGGCGAAGGGGGCGTCCGACTCCAGGACGCTGTACGTGGCGGTGGGCACGCCGGTGCGGACCCGGGCCAGCGCGGCGTCGTCGGACCGCTCCGGGTCGGCGAGGGTCGCAGCGGTCTGGGACACCGTGGGCTCGTGGCCGACCACCAGCAGGCGGCGGACCTCCCCCGGTGTGGCCCGGACCAGTTCCAGCAGTGAGCGCACCCCGGCGTTGTAGACCGCGTCGCTGAGCGTGGCGATCTCCGACGGCACCTCCAGCCCGGTGCGCACCAGGTCCCAGGTCTGCCGGGTGCGTAGCGCCGAGGACACCAGGGCCGCGTCCGGGATCAGCCCGGCACCACGCAGCCCGGTGCCGACCGCACCGGCCTGGCGACGCCCGGCGAGCGCCAGCGGACGCAGGTGGTCGGCCAGCGAGTCAGCGTGCTCGGCCTTGGCGTGCCGGAGCAGGACGAGCTGATAGGCGTGGGTCACGCCCACCAGGGTCGCACGTCACTGCCCCATTGCGTGCACGCCGCCGTCGACGTGCACCATCTCCCCGGTGGTCTTGGGGAACCAGTCGGACAGCAGGGCGGCCACGGCGCGGGCGGTCGGCTCCGGGTCGGAGACGTCCCAGCCCAGGGGCGCGCGACCGTCCCAGTTCTCCTCCATCGACGCGAAGCCGGGGATCGACTTGGCGGCGGTGGTGCGGATCGGGCCGGCCGAGACCAGGTTCACCCGGATGTCGTCGGGGCCCAGGTCGCGGGCCAGGTAGCGGGAGGTGTTCTCCAGCGCGGCCTTGGCCACCCCCATCCAGTCGTACACCGGCCAGGCGAAGCGCGCGTCGAAGGTCAGCCCGACCAGCGACCCGCCACCGGTCATCAGCGGCTTGGCGGCCACGGCCAGCGACTTGAAGGAGAACGCGGAGATCTCCAGCGCGGTGGCGACATCCGCCCACTCACCGGCCAGGAAGTTGCCGCCCATCACCGACTGCGGCGCGAAGCCGATCGAGTGCACCACGCCGTCCAGATGGTCGACGTGCTCGCCGACCCGGGCGGCCAGCTGGTCCAGGTCCTCGGCGCTGGTCACGTCCAGCTGGATCACCGGGGCCTCCTGCGGCAGCCGGCGCGCGATCGCCTGGGTGAGGCGGAACTGGCGGCCGAAGGAGCTCAGCACCACCTGCGCGCCCTCCTCCTGCGCCAGCCGTGCCACGTGAAATGCGATCGAGCCGTCGGTGAGCACACCGGTGACCAGCAGCTTCTTGCCTTCGAGCAGACCCATGAGTCGTCGTCCTGTCGTGTCGTGGTGGAGAGAGGTCAGTGGCCCATGCCGAGGCCGCCGTCGACCGGCAGCACCGCACCGGAGATGTACCCGGCGGCCGGCGAGGCGAGGAACTCCACCGTCGCGGCGATGTCGTCGGCCGAGCCGAAGCGCCCGGCAGGGATGGAGGACAGGTACGCGGCCTGCCGGTCCTCGGGCAGCGACTCGGTCATCGCGGTCTCGATGAAGCCCGGCGCGACGACGTTCGCCGTGATGCCGCGCGCACCCAGCTCGCGGGTGATCGACCGGGCCATCCCGACCAGGCCGGCCTTGCTCGCGGTGTAGTTGATCTGCCCGGCGTTGCCGTAGAGCCCGACCACCGAACCGATCATGACGATCCGGCCGCGGCGCAGCCGGATCATGCCCTTGGAGGCCTGGCGGACACAGCGGAACACCCCGGTGAGGTTGACGTCGAGTACCGCCTCGAAGTCCTCGTCGGTCATCCGCATCAGTAGTCCGTCGCGGGTGACGCCGGCATTGGCGACCAGGACCTCGACCGGCCCCTGCTCGGCCTCGATCGCGGCGAAGGCCGACTCGACCGACGCGGTGTCCGACACGTCGCCGGGCACCGCCAGCACCCCCGCGGGCACGTCGCCGCCGGAACGGACCAGCGTGGCCACCCGGTCCCCCTGGGCGACGAACCGCTCGGCGATCGCGCGGCCGATGCCACGGGTCGCACCGGTCACGAGCACACTGCGGGGCTGGGGGCCTGGGGTCTCAGTCACGTTCACCGACGCTAACCGAGCCGGGGCGGGCACACCGTGCAACACGGCGGCACAGGTTGCGGGCCGGTCGTTGTCCGAATCGCACAATCCGGTGACCAGCACCACGATCCTCGACCCGTCAGGGCGGTCGTGGCGCGCCTACGATCAGATGTGCCCAGGCGGACCCCTCCCGCAGTCAGCGTCACCAGTGCCCCGCAGTCACTGGCCGCCGACCAGTCCCGCCGTGCCTCGCGCTACCTGATCCAGATGGGCATCCGGGTGGCCTGCTTCCTGCTGGCGGTGCTGCTGTGGAAGCACGTGCCGCTGTGGGTGAGCATCCTGTTCATCGTCGGGGCGGTGGTGCTGCCGTACACCGCGGTGCTGTTCGCCAACGCCGGCCGGGAACGGGTGGAGTCGTCCGGGGCGATGATGGCGGGGCCGGAGCTGACCACCGGACCGGCGATGACCCGGCACCAGGACGACGACCAGACCCCGGAGGAGCCCGATGACCGACGCCGTTGACGAGCTGATCTGCTCCGCGCGCGGCTGCCGGCAGGAGGCCACCTGGGGCGTGCTGTGGAACAACCCGAAGCTGCACACCCCGGACCGGCGCAAGGTCTGGCTGGCCTGCGACGAGCACCGGGAGCACCTGGAGGAGTACCTGCGGGTGCGCGCGTTCTTCAAGGAGACCGTTCCCGCCGCCGACCTGGACCGGGTCGAGCTGGGCACCCGGCCGGGACCGTTCGGGCGATGACCCTGTCCCCCGCCACCCGCCGGGCGATCGGCCTGGTGCTGCTGTCCGTGGTGCTGGCCACGGCGTGCGCGTTCCTCGGACGCTGGCAGTGGAACCGGCACGTGGCCCGGGATGCCGCGATCCAGCTGGTGCAGGACAACTACCACGCCGACCCGGTGCCGCTGGCCGAGCTGGTCCCGACCGTCGACGACCAGCTCGATCCCGGCCTGGTCTGGCACCCGGTCACCGTCACGGGCCACTACGACCCGGACGGCACCGTGCTGCTGCGCAACCGGCCGGTGAACAGCCAACCCGGCTTCCACGTGCTGGTCCCGCTGGTCCAGGACGACGGCACCGTGCTGGTGGTCGACCGCGGCTGGGTCGCCTGGGACTCCGACGCCTCCGCCGAGGTCACCGTGCCCGAGCCACCCACCGGCGAGGTCACCGTCACCGTGCGGCTGCGCCCCCAGGAGACCGCCAGCACCCGCGGCGCCCCGGACGGCCAGGTGCAGGCGATCAACGTCGGCCAGGTGCTGGACGCCGCCGGGCTGTCCGATGCCCAGGCCTACCCGGTCTACGGCGCGCTGGTCACCGAGAACCCGGCCGCCGGCACCGCACTGGGCGCGCTGCCCACCCCGTCCACCGACCCCGGCTCGCACCTGTCCTACGCCTTCCAGTGGTGGGCGTTCGGCATCATGGCGCTGTTCGGCTTCGGCTGGATGGCCCGCCGTGAACTGCGCGACGAGCGCGGCATCCCGCGCGGACCGTCGGTGGCGCTCGGCGACCTGCTCCCCGACGAGGACGGCCGGGTCCGGACCCCCCGCCGCCGCCGGGTGTCCGACGAGGACACCGAGGACGCACTGATCGACGCCCAACTGCACTGACCGCGCCCGTGGGCTGGCAGAGTGTCCGGATGGACTGGGGTCGGACGTGGATGGCGCCGTGGCGGGCGCGACGGGGTGCGCGGTCGCTGCCGCTGGCGGTCGCCGGGTCGGCGCTGCTCGCGCTGAGCCTGGCCCAGGTGGCGGTGCCGTTCTCCCAGCGGCTGATCGTGCAGATGGTGATCCCGCCGGCGGCCGCGGTGGTGCAGTGGGTGGTGTCGGTGCGCCGGCCACCGGTCCCGGCCGGGTCGCCGGGTGAGGGCTACGCCGGGCTGGCCGTGTTCACCGCGCTGGCCTGCCTGCTGTTCCCGCTGACCATCCTGTACGCCGGGCCGGTGGCGCCGGTCGCCTTCGGGCTGCTGGTGGTGGCGCTGCGGGGCCGGGACGTGGTGCTGCTGATCGCCGCGGGCGCGCTGGCCCTGGCGGCGTGGCCGTTCCGGCAACTGATCTGGGCCTCAGCCCCGCTGCGCGGCACCGACCTGCCCGGGATCGGCGCCCAGGCCATCGGCGGGCTGGTCCTGATCCTGGTCGCACTCCGCTGCCGCCGCGACGAGCGCCGGCTCGCGACTGAGCCGGATGACGCCGAGGACCCGCGGCCCGGGCCCGATGACGCTCAGGCCAGCGTCACCAGGTCCAGGTAGTCCGCGTTCCACAGGTCCTCGTCGCCGTCCGGCAGCAGCACGACCCGCTCCGGCTGCAGCGCCTCGACCGCGCCCTCGTCGTGCGAGACCAGGACCACCGCGCCGGTGTACCCGCGCAGCGCCGCCAGGATCTCCTCCCGGGACGCCGGGTCGAGGTTGTTGGTCGGCTCGTCCAGCAGCAGCACGTTCGCGCTGGAGACCACCAGCGCCGCGAGCGCCAGCCGGGTCTTCTCGCCACCGGAGAGCACCCCGGCCGGCTTGTCCGCATCGTCGCCGGAGAACAGGAACGACCCGAGCACCGACCGCACCTGGGTGTCGGTGAGGTCGGGCGCCTGCGAGCGCAGGTTCTCCACCACCGTCCGGTCCAGGTCCAGGGTCTCGTGCTCCTGGGCGTAGTAGCCGAGCTTGAGCCCGTGGCCCGGGACGACCTCACCGGTGTCCGGCTGCATGATCCCGCCGAGCATCCGCAGCAGGGTGGTCTTGCCCGCACCGTTCAGCCCGAGCACCACCACCCGGCTGCCCTTGTCGATCGCCAGGTCCACCCCGGCGAAGACCTCCTGCGACCCGTAGGACTTGGACAGGTCGGTCGCGGTGAGCGGGGTCTTGCCGCAGGGCGCCGGCTCGGGGAACCGCAGCTTGGCGACCTTGTCCTGCGCGCGGACCTCGTCCAGGCCGGACAGCAGGCGCTCGGCACGGCGGGCCATGTTCTGGGCGGCGACCGTCTTGGTGGCCTTGGCCCGCATCTTGTCCGCCTGGGCCATCAGCGCGGAGGCCTTCTTCTCTGCGTTGGCACGTTCCCGGCGACGGCGCTTCTCGTCCGTCTCCCGCTGCTTGAGGTAGGCGTCCCAGCCGAGGTTGTACTGGTCCAGCTCGCCGCGGTTGGCGTCCAGGTGGAAGACCTTGTTCACGGTGGCGCGCAGCAGCTCGACGTCGTGGCTGATCACGATGAACCCGCCGGGGTACACCTTGAGGTACTCGCGCAGCCAGACGATCGAGTCGGCGTCCAGGTGGTTGGTCGGCTCGTCCAGCAGCAGGGTGTCCGCGCCGGAGAACAGGATCCGGGCGAGCTCGACCCGGCGGCGCTGACCACCGGAGAGCGTGCCGAGGGTCTGGCCGAGCACCCGGTCGTCCAGGCCGAGGTTCGCGGTGATCCGGTGCGCCTCGGACTCGGCGGCGTAGCCACCGGCGGCGGTGAACCGGGCCTCCAGCTTCTCGTACCGGTCCATCGCCTTGGCGCGGACGGCGTCGTCCTCGGCGGCCATCTCCGCCTCGGTGGCGCGCATCTTGGCGGTGATCGCGTCCAGGCCGCGGGCGGACAGCACCCGGTGCAGGGCGAGGGTGTCCGGGTCGCCGGCCTTGGAGTCCTGCGGCAGGTAGCCGACATCGCCGGAGACGCTGATCGTCCCGCCGGTGGGCTGGGTCTCGCCGGAGAGCGTCTTGGTCAGGGTGGTCTTGCCGGCACCGTTGCGGCCGACCAGCCCGATCCGGTCGCCGGCGGCCACCCGGAAGGTGGTCGGGGACAGCAACGTGCGTGCCCCGATCCGCAGCTCGACGCCCTGCGCTGTGATCACCGTGTCACTCCAGACGGGCCCACCGGCCCGATCGCGGCACCGGCCCCCGGGTGGCGTGCGCCGTCCGGACGGGCTCGGCGACTGTGCGGAATCCTCCAGGTGCCGCGCGGCAGCACGGCCGCTCGGCACAAACGCCGATCATTCTACGGTCGCCCCGCACGGGGCAGCACCCGGATTTCGCTGCTGGCGACTTCCTCCAAGACCGGGGTGGCGGAACTGGCCGCGGTGGTCAATGCCCCGGCGACCGCGGGCGAACTAGCGTGGCGGCTCGGTGAGTTGCACCGACGATGGGAGACCCGTGACCGACCCGCAGCCGCAGCCCGCGACCGTCCTGCCCGCCCCGGCGGTCCGGCGCTCCGCCGCCACCGACCTGGCCCTGATCGCGTCCTTCGCCGCCCTGGTCGCGGTGTGTGCGGTGCTGCCGGCGATCCCGGTCGGCGGCGCGGTGCCGATCACCCTGCAGACCTTCGGGGTGGCGCTGACCGGCCTGGTGCTCGGCCCGCGGCGCGGGTTCCTGGCGATGCTGTTGTACGTGGCGGTCGGGCTGGCCGGCCTGCCCGTGCTGTCCGGGGCCACCGGCGGTCTGGGGGTGCTGGCCGGGGCGTCCGCCGGGTACCTGCTGGCCTTCCCGCTGGCCGCCGCGGTCGCCGGTGCCGGGTCGGTGCTGGCCCGTCGCGCCGCCGGGCGCTGGCAGGTGCCGGCCCTGTTCGCCGCCGCCACCGCGGGCAGCCTGCTGGTCGTGCACCCGCTGGGCATCGCGGTGATGGGCTGGCGGCTGGGGCTGTCCGCCACCGAGGCGCTGACCGCCGGCGCGGTGTTCCTGCCCGGCGACGTGCTGAAGAACGTGCTGGCCGCCGTGGTCGCCGCCGCGGTGCTGCGGGCGTTCCCGGAGCTGCGCCGCCGGTGATCGAGCTCCACGGCGCGCTGGTCACCGCCACCGGCCCGCACGGCCGGGAGGCGGTCCGGTTGCTCGGCCCGGTCGACCTCACCCTGGCCGAACGCCGGATCGCGGTGGTCGGTGCCAACGGCTCCGGCAAGTCGACCCTGGCCCGGCTGCTGAACGGCCTGGCGCTGCCCGCGGCCGGACAGGTGCTGGTGGACGGGCTGGACACCGCCAAGGACGGCCGGGCGGTCCGGCGCCGGGTCGGCTTCCTGTTCACCGACCCGGACGCCCAGATCGTGATGCCGACCCCGGTGGAGGACGTTGCCCTGTCGCTGCGCCGGACCGCCGTACCGCCCGCCGACCGGGACGCCCGTGCCCGTGCCGCCCTGGCCCGGGTCGGCCTGGCCGAGCGCGCCGACCTGCCGGTGCGTGCCCTGTCCGGCGGCCAGCGCCAACTGCTCGCCCTGGCCGCCGTGCTGGCCACCGAGCCGGAGGTGCTGGTCTGCGACGAGCCCACCACCCTGCTCGACCTGCGCTGGCGCCGGGTGGTCACCGACCTGATCGCCGGTCTCCCCCAGCAGGTCGTCCTGGTCACCCACGACCTGGACGCCGCCGCCCACGCCGACCGGGTACTGGTGGTCGACGACGGCCGGATCGTCGCCGACGGCCCGCCCGCCACCACCCTCGACCACTACCGCACGCTGATGGCCGCCCTGCCGTGACCGGCGCCAAGCTGCTCGCCCTGGCCGCCCTCGGGGTGACCGTCGTGGTCCTGCGCGGCCCGGTCGGCGCCCTGCTGCTGCTCGCCGCGGTCGTCGCCCTGGCCCTCGCCGTCCGGCTCCCGCTGCGCTCCACCCTGCGCGGCCTGTTCCCGGTGCTGGCCACCGCGGTGGTGGCGGCCGGCTACCAGTGGTTCACCCGCGGCCCCGGACCCGCCGTCGAGGTCGCCGCCGACCTGCTCACCCTGGTGCTGGCCGCCACGCTGGTCACCGCGACCACCCCCACCGACCGGCTGCTGGACGTCCTGGTCCGCGCCGTCCGCCCGCTGCGCCGGGTGGGGGTCAATCCGGAGGCGGTCGGCTTCGCGGTCACCCTGCTGCTGCGCACCGTCCCGGAGATCGCCCGCCTGGTGTCCGAGGTGCGCGACGCCGCCCGGGCCCGCGGACTGGAGCGCGACCCCCGGGTGTGGCTGACCCCGGCGGTGCTGCGGGTGGTCGGCCGGGCGCGGGACCAGGGCGAGGCGTTGGCGGCGCGAGGCGTGCTGGACTGAGGATCGGCCGGCACGCCAAGATCGGGGCGTGTCCTTCCCCACATCCCCCGCAACCCCCGAACCCGTCCTCGCCCGGCTCGGCGACATGGTGTTGTCCGAGCACTGGGTCACCACGCCGTGGGGCTCCGCGCCGCTGGCCGGTGCGCAGTGGACCGCCACCGACCAGGCCTACCCGGCGCAGCGGATCCCGGTGTGGGCGATCGTGCTGGCCATCGTCCTGTTCCCGATCGGGCTGCTGTTCCTGCTGGCCAAGGAGACCCAGTGGCAGGGCTGGATCGACATCACGGTCCGGGCGCCCGGTCTGGCGCACACCACCCGGGTTCCGTACAGCCCGGCGGAGTCGGCGCGGGTGGCGCAGGCATTGAGCTGGGCCCAGGCCCGGTCCTGACCCCCGAGGGCCGGACGGCCGGCCCGCCGCGCGCGGGGCGATCGGCGGCGTTACGGTCCCCGGCATGACGTTCCAGCACGGCGGGCAGTTCGAGGGTGGGCGGGTCCAGACCCGGCGCGGTGGCGGCCGCGGTCGTGGCATCGCGATCGGCGGCGGGCTCGGCGGGCTGGTGGTGGTCGTGCTGGTGGCGCTGCTCGGCGGCGACCCGACCTCGTTGCTGTCCGGCGGGTCCGGCGCCGGCGGCGGCGAGCAGCACGGGGTGATCGCCGCCTGCGATGCCGAGCAGGCCAACAGCCGGCGCGACTGCCGGCTGAGCGCGACCGTCGAGGCGCTGGACAGCTACTGGGTCGAGGCGCTGCCCGCGGCCGGGGTCGGCGCCACGGCGGAGCAGATCCAGCCCGGTGTGGTGTCCTTCGAGCAGGCGACCACCACCGGGTGCGGGCAGGCGTCGGCCAGCACCGGACCGTTCTACTGCCCGCCCGACCGCACGATCTATCTGGACCTGGGGTTCTACGACCTGCTGTCCAGCCAGTACGGCGCCTCCGGCGGCAGCCTCGCCGAGATGTACGTAGTCGCGCACGAGTACGGGCACCACATCCAGCAGCTCACCGGGGTGTTCGACCGCACGGACCGCTCCGGCACCGGCGACGACTCCGACTCGGTCCGGGTGGAGCTGCAGGCGGACTGCTACGCCGGACTGTGGGCCGGGCACGCGGCGAGCACGCAGGACCCGGAGACCGGCGTGACCTACCTGGAACCGATCCGCGAGTCCGAGCTCGCCGACGCCCTGTCCGCGGCGGCGGCGGTCGGCGACGACCACATCCAGCAGCAGTCCGGCGGCGGCGTGGACCCGGACTCCTGGACACACGGGTCCAGCGAGCAGCGCCGGCGCTGGTTCACCACCGGCTACCAGCGCGGCACGCTGGACGCCTGCGACACGTTCGGGGCCGCCACGCTCTGAGTCGGTCCGGCCATACGCGTCGGAGGTCGCGAACTCTCTGAGTACCCTCGCCTGCCCACTCGGCTCCGTCGGAACCCGACAGAGATTTCGGAACACTACGACGCGCGGGGAGACGGGAGCCGCACACCTGTTGCGGTAGCGGGTCGCGAAGTCAGATGGGCTGCAATCGAGAGCGAAGTTCAGCCGGGGTGAGCCATGGTCGCGCGCGGTGGATCATGCGGTGGCAGTTAGAGCACAGGAGTGCGAGGTCCCGGAGCCGCGTGATTGTCTCCCCCGAAGTGTGCAGGGGAAGCACATGATGGACCTCAACGAAGCCCTCGCCGAGCTCTCCGTATCGTGCACCGAAGCTAAACCCGCACACCTCGCACCGGATCTGCCCACCGCTTGCGAGCACAAACTGCAGCTTCGCCTGCCGTAGCGGGCGGTTGCGCTCGCGGCGGTAGTGCGCAACGAGCATGGCCCGGCCCTCACGCGCCTCAGCCTCGGCGAGGTCGTCGTCTAGGTCCATGACCGGCCCCTCTGCCACAGGTGCAGCGGCCAACCGGAGAGCCCTGGCCTCAACGTCAAAGAGTTCGGGATTGGCCTCGTACTCGACGACGACCTTCCTGGTGAGGGATCCGCCTTTCGTCGGTGTCCCCTGGTACCACGACGCTGCCGTGACGATGTCGTATGACTTGCGCTGGATGCTCTCTGGAGAGCGGAATGCCGCATCGCGATCGGCCTCCGGGACGCTGGACAGCTCCCGTATGAGTGTTGACAACTCCGACGCCTCTTTCGAGCTCGCGTGGAACGCCTTCCAGCCCCTCGCGGCAACCGCCTCACAGATGAGGACCAGCTCGTCGCGCGTCCAGTCATGCTTGGGCATGGTGCGAGGCTACGGCTCGCTGACCCAGGGCTGCCAGGTCGTAGCATCTTCTCTGCCCTACAACACCCACGCGGTGAACGAGGTCGCCGTCCTGGCGTTCGACAGGCCTGGCAGCGCGGCACTAGGCATGTGCGCAGGTGCCGATCCAGCACCCCTTCTTCGTCTCCATAGTTCAGGCCAGGCACGCGTGCTTGCATCTTCGTTGTGACCAGTTCTCTTGGCACTACGTGGCCGAAGCGATCGTGCCGAGCAGTCGGGAGGGGATCGGACGGTCTCCGCACTTGTCACGAACGTGACCGGATCGAACAAGCACGCTCGTGACCATGCTGAGTTCGACGCTGCCCTCGGCGAGTGAGACGCTCGAAGGATGGCGGAACAGGTGTCTTGGGCGTCCTCGCCCGGCCGTCGGCGGAACATGCAGGCCAACAGGCGCCGCGACACGGTGCCGGAACTGGCCGTGCGCCGGCTTCTACACGCCCGCGGGTACCGCTACCGAGTGGACTTCGCGCCGATGCCCGGTCTACGGCGCCGGGCGGACATCGTGTTCACCCGGTCCCGGATCTCCGTCTTCATCGACGGCTGCTTCTGGCACGGCTGCCCCGACCATGGGCGGTCGAACTTCGCTCACAACCCCGAGTACTGGCCCGGCAAGATCGCGGGGAACATTGCCCGCGATTCCGACACCAACTCGCGCCTGACCGAGGCTGGATGGACCGTTCTGCGCTTCTGGGAGCACGAGACGCCCGACGACGTCGTCGCACGCATCGAGCAGGCCATCGAGCGCGGGGCTCCCGAGACTCGTCGTGCCGCCGCTGATCTGCCGCTACGCTCGCGCTTGTGATAAACGATCTCGTTCCTGGCGTGTCGGGACCACAGTACGACGCTGATGAGGCGAGAGACGCGGTGGTTGATGCCTTCCGCATCGACGATCCTGATGGTTCGCGCGCTGCAGCGGTCTTCCGCGCCACGTTCGATCAGCTCTATGACGGGCAGCACACCGGCCGTTTCCGTTGGGATCAGCTGAACAAGACCGAGAAGACCCACTACGGGACGCTGCTGGAGATCAACCTGCGCCGTGCGTTCGACGATGTGGTCGGCGACGGCAAACTGCTCGACTACCGGATCTGTGGTCATGACATCGACTGCAAGTACTCGCAGAAGATGGGCGGGTGGATGCTCCCTCCGGAGAGCTTTGGGCAGCTCCTGCTCGTCGCCCACGCCGACGACGCCGGGGGCACATGGAGCCTCGGCGTCGTTCGAGCCAGCGAAGAGAACCGCCGACGGAGCGAGAACCGCGACGGCAAGACCAGCCTCAATACCCGCGGCCGCCAGCAAGTCGTCTGGCTCCACTATGAGGCTGAGCTTCCGCCCAATGTTCTGCTCGGGCTGGACGACGAGACCCTCCAGGCCGTTCTCAAGCCGAGCAGCGGGCAGGGCCGCGTCAACGAGTTGCTGCGCAGGGTCACGAACGTGCGCATCGGCCGCAATACGATTGCGACGCTCGCCCGGCAGGCCGACTACATGGCCCGTCTGCGGGACAACGGATCTGGCGCCCGGACGATCCTGCGGAAGGAGGGTTACCTGATCCCCGGCGAGTACGAAGCCCACAAGCGGGTCGCACGCGATTTGGGCATCCCCGTCCCCGGCCCGGGCGAGGTCGTCTCGGTCCGGGTGGTCCCCGCCGGGGACGGTGATACTCCTGTCGCCGAGATTGACGGCCGCATGTGGCGCGCAGCTCGCTCGGGTGAAGCGGCCGTCGAATCGGCGCCCAAGCTGCCCGAGACGCGTCGGCGCCCCTAATGCCGCGACGCACCCCAATGCGGGCGGCGAGCTACATCAGCTGATCTTCGATCTCGCAGTCTCGAACGCAAGATGGCGTGCGTGGTCTTCCTGACCAATGAAGCCCTTGAACGGACCGAGCACGTAGGTTCGTTCCTCACCAGACCCGCCATAGGTGATCTCGAAGTCGCGCGAGAGCATACCCAAGCGCTGCTCGAAGTCCCGCGCCTCGGCCGCTCCGCCGGCAGCCTTGACGATCTGGCGGGCAGTGAGCGGACGATCCGCGTGCTTCAGTGCCACGTAGATCGGGTCGTGCATCGCCTCGGCCTCAGCCTGGACGATGTCCCTCGGCATCCCCTGGTGTGTCAGCGCCGCGGCGATCGCGCCGCCAACCGCCCGTGCCACCGGCGGCGGGAAGGCGTTGCCGATCTGCCGGTAGCGGCTGGTCTTGCGCCCCGTGAACTCCCAGCGATACTCCGGCTCCGGCCCCCATCCTTGGATGCGCGCAACCATTTCCGTCGTCAACTTCGGGACGAAGTTGACGGGATGTTCGGAAGAGGGCGGTGCGTCGCTCACACCGAGGCCGTCGACTCCGAGCGCCGCCCACGCCCGCTTGGCACGAGTAGGTCCGAGGTCTGCTCCACCGTGCTTCTTGGAACCTCCGACAATCGTGGGGGCGATACCGTTCGCGCGCGCCGCCCACGCAGCGGCGCCGGGCCACCCGCCGGCGGCCATGAGGTCGCGCAAAGCAGATCCGACAGTGCCGATGAAGGGAGTGGGTTCGGGCCAGCTGAAGTACCGCGCATCTTCCTCTCGCAAAGCAACGAGGATGAACCGGGGGCGCAGTTGTGGGACACCGAAGTCGCGGGCCTCGAGGAGCTTCCAGTCCGACCAGTAACCCAGTTCGGCAAGGCGGTCCTTGACGTGCTGCCGGTAGCCCGAGAACCGGGGCATAGACAGGCCCCGGACGTTCTCCAGGAGAACCGCTCGCGGCTGCATACGCCCGGCGAGTTCGATCGCCCAGGCGAACAGGTCGCGCTCGTCGCTGGTTCCCAGCTGCTTGCCTGCGATTGAGAACGGAGGGCAGGGAACGCCACCGGCGAGAAGCGCCAGGTCTTCGCTGTACTCCTCCGGGTTCCAGGTCCCCTCGTCAGCGACGTCGCCGACCTTGACGTCCCAAGGACGGTTCGCCTTCAGTGTGGCCGCGGCGTTGACATCGAGCTCGACTGCAAGCCTGTGCTCGAACCCGGCGAGTTCGAGGCCGAGGGCTTGGCCCCCCGCTCCCGCGCAGATCTCAACCACCGTCAGACCGCTCACAATCAACTCCTCTTGGGTCCCACCGAGGCTAGTCCACGGCGATGCTGGCACCCGCCACCGACACAGATCCCGGCGCGGGGGTTTGGGCGTCATCGTGTACACGACTGCGGCTCGCGACCAGTCCTCAGCGCTGCCAGCTGTGGAAAACGTACGTACTCGACAGGTGTGGACAGCCGAGGACCCCGGCCTTCCGGGCAGATCGTCGCTACCGCGGGCCATTCGTGTAGTCGGTTGTCGTGGAGGCACCCGGGCGCGCAACTTCGATGAGTCACTGAACCGGAGCCCGGAGGGTCCGGACCCGCTCAGATGTTGAACCCAAGCGCCCGCATCATCGCCCGGCCGTCCTCGGTGATCCGCTCCGGCCCCCACGGCGGCATCCACACCCAGTTGATCCGGAAGCTGTCGACCAGCCCCTCCAGGGACTGCCCGGCCTGGTCCTCGATCACATCGGTCAGCGGGCAGGCCGCCGAGGTGAGCGTCATGTCGATGGTCACGTGCCGGTTGGGTTCCAGCGCGATCCCGTAGATCAGGCCCAGGTCGACGATGTTGACCCCGAGCTCGGGGTCGATGACGTCGCGCAGGGCTTCCTCGATGTCGGCCGCGTTCGCGGGTGCGGCCTGCGTGGACTCGGTCATCGTGTCTCCTCGGTTGCGGCGGCCTGGGAGACCGCGTCCTTCATCGCCGACCAGCCCAGCAGGGCGCACTTGATCCGGGCCGGGTAGCGGGCGACCCCGACGAAGGCGACCGCGTCGCCCAGCGGGTCGTCCTCGTCGTCGGCGCGGTCGGCCCAACGGTCGGGCAGCTCGCCGCGGGAGTCCATCAACTCGCGGAACTCGCCGGACAGCCCGAGGGCCTGGTCGACCGGTCGGCCGGTGACCGCCTGGGCCATCACCGACGCGGATGCCTGCGAGATCGAGCAGCCCTGGCCGGTCCAGGTCAGTTCGGCGATGCTGCCGCCGTCGACCCGGACCCGCAGGGTGACCTCGTCCCCGCAGGTGGGGTTCACGTGGTGCACCTCGACGTCGTACGCCTCCTGCTCACCGCGGTGGGCCGGGTGCTTGGCGTGGTCGAGGATGAGCTGCTGGTACAGCTGTTCCATTCCGGTGCTCATGTCAGTCCTCCAGACCGAAGAACGCCCGGACCCCCGCCAGAGCTTCCCGGAAGACCTCGATCTCCTCCCGGGTGGTGTAGACCGCCGCCGAGGCGCGCGCGGTGGCGGCGATCCCGAACCGGCGGTGCAGCGGCTGCGCGCAGTGGTGACCGACCCGCACGGCGACCCCGGCGTCGTCCAGCACCTGGCCGACGTCGTGGGCGTGCACCCCGTCGACGACGAAGGACACCGCGGCCAGTCGCTGCTCCGGAACCGTGGGGCCGATGATCCGGACCCCGGGCACCGAGGACACCGCGTCCAGCAGCGCGACGGTGAGCTCGGCCTCGTGCGCGGCGACCGCGTCCATGCCCAGCTCGGCCAGGTAGGTCGCGGCGGCGCCCATCGCCACCGCCTGGGACACCATCTGGGTGCCGGCCTCGAACCGGCGCGGCGGCGGGGCGAAGGTGGTCGACTCCATGGTGACCACCTCGACCATCGAGCCGCCGGTGGTCACCGGGGGCATCGCCTCCAGCAGCTCGCGGCGACCGTAGAGCGCACCGACACCGGTCGGGCCGAGCATCTTGTGCCCGGAGAACGCGGCGAAGTCCACCCCGAGCTGGTGCAGGTCGACCGGCAGGTGCGGCACCGACTGGCAGGCGTCCAGCACGGTCAGCGCGCCGACCTCCCGGGCGCGGGCGACCAGCGGGGCGACATCGGTGATCGCACCGGTGACGTTGGAGGCGTGCGTGAACGCCAGCACCCGGGTGCGCTCGTTCACCACGGTGCCCAGGTCCGACAGGTCGATCCGGCCGTCGTCGGTCACCCCGAGCCAGCGCAGGGTGGCGCCGGTGCGGGCGGCCAGCTCCTGCCACGGCACCAGGTTCGCGTGATGCTCCAGCTCGGTGGTGACGATCTCGTCACCTGGGCCCAGGGCGAACTGCCGGGCGGCCGCTCCCCCGCGGCCGGCGCTGGCATTCGACATCGCGTAGGCCACCAGGTTGATCGCGGCGGTGGCATTCGAGGTCCAGACGATCTCCTCGGTGTCGGCGCCGACGAAGGACGCCACCTGGGTCCGGGCCGCCTCGAAGGCCTCGGTGGCCTCCTCGGCGAGCTGGTGCGCGCCCCGGTGCACCGCGGCGTTGCGCTGGGCGTAGAAGTCCTGCTCGGCGTCCAGCACCACCTCGGGCTTCTGCGAGGTGGCGCCGGAGTCGAGGTAGACCAGCGGCTTGCCACCGCGCACGGTCCGGGTGAGCAGCGGGAAGTCCGCGCGCACGGCGGCCAGCTCGGCCGCCCCCAGGGTTGTCGTCACGTCAGTCCTCGTTCCAGGAGGCCGCCACCCGGCGTGATCCGGGCGGCGGCCGTCGGCTTGATCGGTGGGCCTGATCAGGCGGAGGGGACCAGGAACCGGTCGTAGCCCTCGTTCTCCAGGCGCTCGGCCAGCTCCGGACCGCCCTCCTCGGCGACCCGGCCGTCCACGAACACGTGCACGAAGTCGGGCTTGATGTAGCGCAGGATCCGGGTGTAGTGCGTGATCAGCAGCACGCCGACATCGGTGGTCTCCCGGACCCGGTTGACGCCCTCGGACACGATCCGCAGCGCGTCGACGTCCAGGCCGGAGTCGGTCTCGTCCAGGATGGCGATCTTCGGCTTGAGCAGCTCCATCTGGAGGATCTCGTGCCGCTTCTTCTCCCCACCGGAGAAGCCCTCGTTCACCGAGCGCTCGGCGAACTCCGGGCCCATCCGGAGCTTCTCCATCGCGCCGTTGACGTCCTTGATCCAGCTGCGCAGCGCCGGGGCCTCGCCGTCGATCGCGGTCTTGGCGGTCCGCAGGAAGTTGGACACCGACACGCCCGGCACCTCGACCGGGTACTGCATGGCCAGGAACATGCCGGCCCGGGCGCGCTCGTCCACGGTCATCTCCAGCACGTCCTCCCCGTCCAGGGTGACGGTGCCGGAGGTGATCTGGTACTTGGGGTGACCGGCCAGGGAGTAGGCCAGGGTCGACTTGCCGGAGCCGTTCGGGCCCATGATGGCGTGGGTCTCGCCGGAGCGGATGGTCAGGTCGACGCCGCGCAGGATGGGCTTGGGGCCCTCCTTGGTCTCGACGCTGACGTGCAGGTCGCGGATCTCCAGGGTGGACATTCGATCTCCTCGGAAGCTCAATACATCAGCCGACGTCGACGAGCACGCGCTCGCCGTCGACGGTCAGGGGGTACACGGGGACGGGGCGGACGGCGGGCGGGCCGAGCGGTTCGCCGGTCTTGAGGTCGAAGCGGGAGCCGTGCAACCAGCACTCCACGGTGCAGTCCTCGACCTCGCCGTCGGACAGCGAGACTGCGCCGTGCGAGCAGATGTCGCTGATCGCGTACAGGCCGCCGTCCTCGGCACGAACCACGGCCACCTCGACCACGCCGGACGGCCCCTCCAGCTCGACGCGCAGTGCGCCGGCCTCGGGGACGTCGGCGGTGTAGCAGGCCAGCTGAGCGCTCACAGTCGCTCGTCCGCGCTGGTGACGCTGGCCGGCTCGGACAGGATCGCCCGCTCGCCGTCGGTCTGCTCGGTGACGTCGGAGGCGAA
Organism: Cellulomonas denverensis; assembly: GCF_012396125.1. Classification (GTDB taxonomy): domain Bacteria; phylum Actinomycetota; class Actinomycetes; order Actinomycetales; family Cellulomonadaceae; genus Cellulomonas; species Cellulomonas denverensis. The sequence continues at coordinate 586,425 of NZ_JAAXOX010000002.1, forward strand.
GTCGCCGCCCGCCGGTGCCTCCAGCGCATCGGCGAACTCCGACATCGACTGGGCCAGCTCGCGCTCGATCGCCGCGATCAGCCGCTCCTCGACCTCCGGGACACCGATCTCGTTGATCAGCTCGGCGAAGAAGCCCCGCACCACCAGCCGGCGGGCGTCGGTCTCCGGGATGCCGCGGGCCTGCAGGTAGAACAGCTGCTCGTCGTCGAACCGGCCGGTGGCGCTGGCGTGACCGGCACCCTCGATCAGGCCGGTCTCGATCTCCAGGTTCGGCACCGAGTCCGAGCGCGCACCGTCGGTGAGCACCAGGTTCCGGTTCAGCTCGTAGGTGTCGGTGCCCTCGGCCGCCGCGCGGATCAGCACGTCGCCGACCCAGACGGTGTGCGCGCCCTCGCCCTGCAGCGCGCCCTTGTAGGTGACCCGGGACTTGCAGTTCGGCACCGCGTGGTCGACGAACAGCCGCTGCTCCTGGTGCTGCCCCGCATCCGCGAAGTACACCCCGAGCATCTCGACCGAGCCGCCCTCGCCGACGAACTCGGTGTCCGGGGTCAGCCGGACCACGTCGCCGCCCAGGGTGACCACGATGTGCTTGACCGTCGCGTCCCGGCCGATCCGGACCCGGTGCGCGGCGTTGTGCACCGCACCCTCGGCCCAGTCCTGCACGGTGACCACGGTCAGGTGCGCGCCCTCCTCGGCCACCACCTCCACCGTCTCGGTGAGCTGGGCGCTGCCGACGTGGTCGATCACCACGGTGGCCTGGGACAGCGGCTTGGCGTGCACCAGGATGTGCGCCGCGGTCGGCTCGCCGTTGCCCTCGACGCCCTCGACCCGGACCGAGGTCACCTGGGAGGCGACCGCCTCGGTGGGCACGGTGACGACGGTGGCGCGCGGCGCGGAGGCCCAGGCCACGGCGGCGGCCCGGTCGCCCGGCTTGCCCGCCAGGCCCAGCCGGCTGTCGTCGCGGTCGACGATCTCGACCTCGACCTCCGGGGCGTCCACCACGGTGGTGAGCACCCCGTGGCCGGTGAGCTTGCCGGTGTCCGCGGCGAACAGCGGTGCCAGCCGGTCGACCGGGCTGAACCGCCACTCCTCCTCGCGCCCGTTCGGCACCGGGAAGTCGGTCACCTCGAAGGAGGTCAGCCGGGCCGCGCGGGAGGACTCGGGGGCGGCGGCGACCCCGTGCGAGTGCGCCTCGTCGGCGGTCGCGCGGGAATGGTCGGTCGACAGGTTCTGTGTGGTGGTCGACATCAGCCGACGGCCCCTTCCATCTGCAGCTCGATCAGGCGGTTCAGCTCGAGGGCGTACTCCATGGGGAGCTCGCGCGCGATGGGCTCGACGAACCCGCGCACGATCATCGCCATGGCCTCGGTCTCGGTCATGCCGCGGGACATCAGGTAGAACAGCTGGTCCTCGGACACCCGGGAGACGGTGGCCTCGTGGCCCATCGACACGTCGTCCTCGCGCACGTCCACATAGGGGTAGGTGTCCGAGCGGGAGATCTGGTCGACCAGCAGCGCGTCGCAGAGCACGTTGGACGCCGAGTGGCTGGCGCCCTCCAGCACCTGCACCAGACCGCGGTAGGAGGTCCGGCCACCACCGCGGGCGACCGACTTCGACACGATCGAGGACGAGGTCCGGGGCGCCGCGTGCACCATCTTGCAGCCGGCGTCCTGGTGCTGGCCCTCACCGGCGAAGGCGATGGACAGCGTCTCGCCACGGGCGTGCTCGCCCAGCAGATAGATCGCCGGGTACTTCATGGTGACCTTGGAGCCGATGTTGCCGTCGACCCACTCCATGGTGGCGCCCTCGGCCGCGGTCGCCCGCTTGGTGACCAGGTTGTACACGTTGTTCGACCAGTTCTGGATCGTCGTGTAGCGCACCCGGGCGTTCTTCTTCACCACGATCTCGACCACCGCGGAGTGCAGCGAGTCGGACTGGTAGATCGGCGCGGTACAGCCCTCGACGTAGTGCACGTAGGAGCCCTCGTCCGCGATGATCAGCGTCCGCTCGAACTGGCCCATGTTCTCGGTGTTGATCCGGAAGTAGGCCTGCAGCGGGATCTCCACGTGCACGCCCGGCGGGACGTACACGAACGAGCCACCGGACCAGACCGCGGTGTTCAGCGAGGCGAACTTGTTGTCCCCCGGCGGGATGACCGAGCCGAAGTACTGCTCGAACAGCTCCGGGTACTCCCGCAGACCGGTGTCGGTGTCGACGAAGATGACGCCCTGCGCCTCCAGGTCCTCACGGATCTGGTGGTAGACCACCTCGGACTCGTACTGGGCGGCGACGCCGGCGACCAGGCGCTGCTTCTCCGCCTCCGGGATGCCGAGCCGGTCGTAGGTGTTCTTGATGTCCTCGGGCAGTTCCTCCCAGGAGGTGGCCTGCTTCTCGGTGGACCGCACGAAGTACTTGATGTTGTCGAAGTCGATGCCCGACAGGTCCGCGCCCCACCAGGGCATCGGCTTCTTGTCGAACAGACGCAGCGCCTTCAGGCGGGTCTTGAGCATCCACTCCGGCTCGTTCTTCAGCGCGGAGATCTCCCGGACGACGTCCTCGCTCAGCCCGCGGCGCGCGGTGGCCCCGGCGGTGTCGGCGTCGTGCCAGCCGTACTCGTAGTTGCCGATCGAGGCGATGGCCTCGTCCTGGGTCATCGGCTCGCTGCGACCCTCGGCCTGTGTGGTCATGGTGATCGTCCTTCCGTGTGGGCACGGGATGGGGGCGTTCGGGGGGTGTGGTGCGACGGGGGCGCGCGGCCCCGGTGGTGCTCAGCTCACGGCGTCGCCGTGATCGGTCCGGCGCGCCGGAAGAATCGGGATGTTGGTGGTGCAGACATGTCCACCATGCGCCAGGGTGGCCAGGCGCTGCACGTGGACGCCGAGCATCCGGGAGAACGCCCGGGCCTCGGCCTCGCACAGTTCGGGGAACTCGGTGGCCACCGCCTGCACCGGGCAGTGCCCCTGGCAGAGCTGGATCGCCGCGGCGCCGGGCACCGGCCGGGCACTGGCCGCGAAGCCGTCGTCGGACAGCCCCTCGGCCAGGACCTCGGCGCGGCGGGCCAGATCGGCCCCGGCCTCGGCCATCGCACCGGCGTGCCGCTGCTCCAGTTCCTGCACCCGGCGGGTGGCGAAGTCGCGCACGGCCTCCGCCCCGCCGACCTCGGCCAGGAACCGCAGTGCCTGACTGGCCAGCTCGGAGTACTGCTGGCTCAGGGCGGCCTGCCCCGCGGCGGTGACCACGTAGCGCTTGGCCGGCCGGCCGCGCCGGGCGGGCCCGGGGGTGCTGCCGTCGTGCACGGCGATCTGCCCGTCGCCCTCCAGCGCCGCCAGGTGGCGGCGCACGGCGGCGGCGGTCAGATCGAGGTGGTTGGCCAGCTCGGCGGCGGACACCGGTCCGTCGCCGGCGATCAGGTCGAGCACCCGGCGACGGGTCCCGGCCTCCTCGGCATCCAGCTCCAGCCGGTGCCCGAGGACGGGAGACGACGATGACATGCCACCCCTCCGTTCGCTGCGCCCGATATCGGCAACATCCTTGTTGCCGAATTCGTTCCTGGCAAGGAAGGACTACCTCACATCGGTGCGGCTCGTACACTCGCCGGGTGCCACGCTCAGCCGCCCTGTCCGTCCGGGGTCTCGTCAAACGCTATGACGGCCGCCCCGTCGTCGACGGACTGGACCTCACCGCACGACCCGGACAGGTGACCGCGGTGCTCGGCCCCAACGGCGCGGGCAAGACCACCACCATCGAGTGCTGCGAAGGTCTGCGCACCCCGGACGGTGGCCGGATCGAGGTGCTGGGCCTGGACCCGCTGGCCGACGCCGCGGCGCTCCGCCCCCGGGTCGGGGTGATGCTGCAGGACGCCGGACTGCCCACCGGCGCGCCCGCACTGGCGGTGCTCCGGCACGTCGCGTCGATGTACGCCGAGCCGCGCCCGGTCGCCGAGCTGGTCGAGCGGCTGGGCATCGCCCCCTTCGCCCGGACCACCGTGCGCCGGCTGTCCGGCGGGCAGCGCCAGCGCCTGGCCCTGGCGACCGCGGTGGTCGGCCGACCGGAGCTGGTGTTCCTGGACGAACCCTCCGCCGGGATGGACCCGCAGGCCCGCCGGGCGGTCTGGGACCTGGTCGCCGAGCTGCGCGCCGACGGCGTGGCGGTGGTGCTGACCACCCACCTGATGGACGAGGCCGAGGAGCTGGCGGACCGGGTGGTGGTGGTCGACCACGGCCGGGTGATCGCCGAGGGCACCGTCGACGAGCTCACCACCGGCACCGCCGCCACCCCGACCGTGACCTTCTGCACCGACCCCGGCGTGGACGTCGCCGCCCTGGACTCGGTGCTGTGGGCGATGCCCGGCCTGCCGCCGACCCGGACCGCCGCCGTCCGGGAGACCGCGCCCGGCCGGTACGCCGTGGACCTGCCCGCCTCCCCCGCACTGCTGGCCACCCTGACCGCCTGGTGCGCCGAGCGCGACCTGCTGCTCACCCGGCTGGACGCCGGGCGCCGCACCCTCGAGGACGTGTTCCTCGACCTGACCGGACGGAATCTGCGATGAGCGCCCCCGTGTCCGCCGCCGCCCCGCCCGCCCGCCGGGTGCTCGCCCAGGGCCGGTTCGAGACCCTGGCGGTGCTGCGCAACGGCGAACAGCTGCTGGTCACCCTGATCATCCCGGTGGTCGCCCTGATCGCGCTGAGCCGGGCGGAGTTCCTGGACATCGGCACCGGTGGGGCGGCCCGGATCGACGTGGTCACCCCCGGTGTGCTCGGCCTGGCCGTGATGGCCGGCTCGATGACCTCCCAGGCGATCGCCACCGCCTTCGACCGGCGCAACGGCGTGCTGCGGCTGCTGGCCACCACGCCGCTGGGCCCGGGCGGGCTGCTGGCCGGCAAGGCGGTGGCGGTGCTGGCGGTGGCGGCCGTGCAGGTGCTGGTGGTCGGGATCACCGGCCTGGTGCTCGGCTGGCGACCGGCCCCGGCCGGGATCGCCCCCGCCCTGCTCGCGCTGCTGCTCGGCGTGGCGGCGTTCACCGCGCTGGCTCTGCTGCTGGCCGGCACGCTGCGCGCGGAGGCGGTGCTGGCCGCGGCGAACCTGCTGCTGGTGCTGCTCGCGGTGGTCGGCGGGATCGTGCTGCCGGTCGCCGACCTGCCGGGCTGGTGGGCGGACATCGCGGTCTGGCTGCCGCCGGGTGCCCTGGGCGAGGCGCTGCGCACGGCGCTGGTCGACGGTGGCTTCCCCGGGGTGCACCTGCTGGTGCTGGCCGGGTGGACCGTGCTGCTCGGCGCGGCGGTGCGGCGCTGGTTCCGCTGGTCCTGACCGCGGCCCGCGGCACCGTCCCTACCGCGGCCTGCCGCACCGTCCCCACCGCGGCCCGTCGCGCCGTCCCCACCGCGGCACACCACGGGGTCCTAACCGGCCGGACGTGACCAAGCCCTCGCCCGAACCGGCCCGCGCCACCGTGCCCGGCTCGTACCCTGGACGGGTGAGCCGCACCGAGGTCGACACCGCCGCCGACGCCCCCCGCACCTTCGCCCGCTGGCGCGACCGCTGGACGCGCCCGGTGCTGATCGCCAACCTGATCGCACAGATCGCCATCGTGGTCACCGGCGGTGCGGTCCGGCTGACCGGCTCCGGACTGGGCTGCTCGACCTGGCCGCAGTGCGAGCCCGGGCACTTCACCCCGAAGTTCCACGAGGCGCTGACCATCCACCCGTACATCGAGTTCGGGAACCGCACCCTGACCGGCGTGCTCGGCGTGATCGCCCTGCTGGTCGCAATCGTGGTCTGGACCCGGCGCGACCGCGTCGCCTCCTACCGCTGGCTCGGCTTCGCCCCGCTGATCGGCGTGCTGGCACAGGCCGTGATCGGCGGGATCACGGTCCGGGTCGACCTGCACCCGGGCTGGGTCAGCACGCACTTCCTGGTGTCGATGCTGCTGATCGTCACCTCCGCGATCCTGCTGGACCGCTCCGCCGAGGGCGACGGCGCCCCGCGGCCGGTGGTCGGCACCTGGTCCCGGCGGCTGGCCCCGGTGTTCGCCGTGCTGCTCGGCGTGGTGCTGGTGCTCGGGGCGATCACCACCGGCGCCGGCCCGCACTCCGGCGATGACGAGATCGCCTACCGGTTCGCGATCGACCCGCTGCTGATGGCCCGGGTGCACGCCGCAGCGGTCTGGCTGTTCACCGCCGTGCTGGTCACCCTGCTGGTGCTGAACCGGCGCGCCCCCCGCCCGGTCCCCCGGCTCGGGATGACGGTGGCTGTGCTGGTGGTGCTGCAGGGCGTGATCGGCTACGTCCAGGTCGCCACCGACCTGCCGATCCTGCTGGTGGTGCTGCACATGGCCGCCGCCGGGATGCTCACCGCCGGGTCGACCCGGTACCTGATGAGCTTCCGCGTCCGGGACTGACCCCCGCGCCCGCCCGGGCTCGTCCGAGACGCTCGCGATCTGGCGGGCCTGATGCTCCCGACGCCCGCGCGCCCAGGCTCGCCCCCCTTGCCGGGGCCGCCGAGCCTCCCCCGCCGGCGCTCGCCGGGCCCCGCGCCTCGCCCGCGCCCGCGCCCGCGAGATCGGCACATCCGCGGCGAGTGCGGCCACCGGGCTACCGACGTCGGCGCCGATGTACCGAACTCGGCCCCGTGGCGCGGTCGGGGCTACGGCGCGCGGGTGGGCGGTCGGCTGACGGCGCACGGGAGACAGGACGGCGGTCCGGGGCCGGACAGCACGACGGGCCCCGGGGTGTCCCGGGGCCCGTCGTGGCGGGTCAGGCGTCGCGCAGGGTCATCCATCCGCGGTCGCGGGCAGCGGCCGCCGCCAGGATCCCGACGGTCGCCGAGGGGCTGAGCACCCGTCCGGTGAGCACCGCATCCACCGCGTCGTCGAGCGGGACCCAGACCGGCACCATCCCGGCCTCCTCCTCCTCGCGGGTGAAGCGGTCGGCCTCCGGCACCGGGGACAGCTCCCGGGCCAGGTAGACGCCGATCCGCTCGTTCGAGCCGCCGGGGCTGCTGAAGAACTCGGTGAGCAGGTCCCAGCGACCGGCCCGCAGGTCGGCCTCCTCGGCCAGTTCCCGGGCCGCGGTCTCCACCGGCGGTTCCCCCGGCACGTCGCGCAGCCCGGCCGGCGGCTCCCAGAGCTCGTACCGGACCGGGTGCCGGTACTGGCGGAGCAGCAGCACCCGTTCCTGGGCGTCCAGCGCGATGATCGCCACCGCGCCGGGGTGGTCCAGGAACTCGCGGGTCACCTGGCTGTCGCCGAGGTCGGCCTGCTCGGAGACCAGGTCCCAGATCTTGCCGTGGTGCAGCAGCTGGTGGTCCAGCACCGGGCGCGGGGCCGGGCGGTCGGTCGGGTCCGGCCGCTGATCCGGCCCCACGCCGTCGTCGGTCATCTCAGGCTCCGGCCTCGACCGCACCGGACCGGACCCGCAGCGCCGCACCGACCAGACCGGCGAACAGCGGGTGCGCACTGGTCGGGCGGGACTTGAACTCCGGGTGGGCCTGGGTGGACACGTAGTACGGGTGCGTCTCGCGCGGGAGTTCGACGAACTCCACCAGCGAGGAGTCCGGCGAGGTCCCGGAGATCACCAGGCCGGCCGCCTCCAGGCGGTCGCGGTAGGCGTTGTTCACCTCGTACCGGTGCCGGTGCCGCTCGGAGACCTGGGTGCTGCCGTAGGCCTCGGCGACCACCGAGTCGTCGTTCAGCACCGCGTCGTAGGCGCCCAGCCGCATGGTGCCGCCCAGGTCGCCGTCGCCGCCGACGATCGCCAGCTGCTCGGCCATGGTGGCGACCACCGGGTCGGCCGGGTTGTCGTCGAACTCGGAGCTGGACGCGCCGGGCAGGCCGAGCACGTTGCGGGCGTACTCGATCACCATGCACTGCAGGCCCAGGCAGATGCCGAGCGTCGGCACCCCGTTCTCCCGCGACCAGCGCAGCGCGCCGAGCTTGCCCTCGATGCCGCGCACGCCGAACCCGCCGGGCACCAGCACCGCGTCCACCCCGCCGAGCGCGGCCTGCGCGCCCTCCGGGGTCTGGCACTCGTCGGAGGGCACCCAGCGGATCTTGACCTTGACCCGGTGGTGGAAGCCGCCGGCCCGCAGCGCCTCGGTCACCGACAGGTAGGCGTCCGGCAGGTCGATGTACTTGCCGACCAGGCCGATCTCCACCACGTCGGTGGAACCGTGCACCCGGCCCAGCAGGTCCTCCCAGCCGGCCCACTGCACATCCCGGAACGGCAGGCCGAGCCGCTGCACCACGTAGGCGTCCAGGCCCTCGGCGTGCAGCACCTTCGGGATGTCGTAGATGCTCGGCGCGTCCTTGCAGGAGATGACGCCCTGGGTGTCGACGTCGCACATCAGCGCGATCTTCGACTTGATCGAGGCGGGCAGGTCGCGGTCGGAGCGCAGCACGATCGCGTCCGGCTGGATGCCGATGCTGCGCAGTGCGGCCACCGAGTGCTGGGTGGGCTTGGTCTTGAGCTCGCCGGACGGACCGATGTAGGGCACCAGGGACACGTGCAGGAAGAACACGTTGTCCCGGCCCAGCTCGTGGCGCACCTGGCGGGCGGCCTCCAGGAACGGCTGGGACTCGATGTCGCCGACCGTGCCACCGATCTCGGTGATGATCACGTCGACGTCGTCGGCCGCCTGGGACCGCATCCGGGACTTGATCTCGTCGGTGATGTGCGGGATGACCTGCACGGTGTCGCCGAGGTACTCCCCGCGCCGCTCCTTGGCGATCACGTGCGAGTAGACCTGCCCGGTGGTGACGTTGGCCGAGCCGACCAGGTTGACGTCCAGGAAGCGCTCGTAGTGACCGACGTCCAGGTCGGTCTCGGCGCCGTCCTCGGTGACGAAGACCTCGCCGTGCTGGAACGGGTTCATCGTGCCGGGGTCGACATTGAGGTAGGGGTCGAGCTTCTGCATGGTGACCCGCAGTCCCCGCGACCGCAGCAGCCGGCCCAGACTGCTGGCCGTCAGGCCCTTGCCGAGTGAGGAGGCAACGCCTCCCGTGACGAAGATGTGCCGGGTCCCGGATTCCGACCGCCCGGAGAGTCGATTTGCGCGCTCTGCCACGGGCTTCAACCCTACCTCACCCGGAGGCGTTGGCCCACGCCCGCCCCGCCGTGGATTCGGGCAGCCGGACGGAAGGGCAGGTCAGCCGCGGTAGATCCGGTGCAGCTGATCGCGGACATCCGCGGGTGTCGGCAACTGTGCGGCCCGGGCGAGGGCGGCCGCACGCAGTCCGTCGCGCCGCGGGGGGTCGGTCAGCACCTCGCGGACCGCCGCCGCGAGGGCCTGCGCGTCACCCACCGGGACCAGCACCGCCGCGGTGTCCGTCACCTCCCGGGTGCCACCGGCATCGGTGGCCACCACCGCCGCACCGAGGCCGAGCGCCTCCTGCATCGCCAGCGGCTGGCCCTCCCAGACCGCGGTGGAGACCACGACATCCGCCGCCGCGATCAGCTCGGGCACGTCCTCGCGCCGGCCGAGCACCCGCACCGGCGCACCGGCCTGCTCGGCCTGCGCCCGCACGTCCTGCTCCAGCGGACCGTCCCCGGCCAGCAGCCAGACCAGCCCAGGCACATCGACCGCCGCGGCGGCCCGCACCAGGGTGTCCAGGCCCTTCTGCGGGGCCAGGCGCGCCACGGTGACCGCCACCGGCTGTCCGGGCGCCAGGTCCAGGGCCGCACGGGTCTGCTCGGCGGTCCCGGACGGGGTACGGCGTGCCGGGGCGGGCACCAGCGCCCGCTCCGCCTGCCGGGCACCCTGGGACCGGCTGAGCGCCACCAAGTCACCGGAGACGCCGAGCACGACATCCGCCCCGCGGGCCACCACCCGGCCGAGCACGGCGGACACCCCCCGGACCGCCCGGCCGCCCACCGGCAGGTTGTGCAGCGTCACCACCACCCGCGGCCGGCCACGACCCGGACGGCCCCGCACCGCCAGCACGGTCAACGCCCCGGCCCGCAGCCCGTGGGCGTGCACCACGTCGGCGCCCCGGCACACCGCGGCGAGCCGCCGGATCGCCGCCAGGTCGCCGGGCTGGGGTCGGTCGGTGATCTCCACCGGGGCGAAGTGCCCACCGTCCGGCAGCACGGTCGGCCGGACCGCCTCCGGCCCGGCGACCAGCACCCGGTCGCCCGCCGCGGTGAGCTCGGTCACCACCTGGGCCACGTGCCGGGCCACCCCGCCCGCACTCGACCCCAGTACCTGCACCACCCGCATGGTCATCCCTCCACCGTTCGTCCGCGCCGCAGCAGGCCGGTGATCGCCGACCGGTCGGCCAGCCACACCGCCGCCAGCAGCACCACGGTCCCGGCGACCGCACCGGCCACCGCCGCCAGCACCGCCCCGGCCACCCCCGGCGTGGCGAGGGCGTCCACCACCAGCCGGCCGAGCAGCGCACCGGCCGCGCCGCCGAGCACCAGCACCACCGCCGAGCGCGCCAGCCCGTGCACCGCCTCGGCCCCGGCCGCCCGGCGCAGCAGCACCAGCAGCAGCACCCCGGCGGTCAACATGCCGATGCTGTTGCCGATCGCCAGCGCCCGCAGGGTGGCCGGGCCGTCGGTGTGCCCGCCGCCGACCAGCAGCACGCAGCCGATCCAGGACGCCGCGATCACCACCGCCCAGCCGGTGCTGGCCCCGATCACCGCCAGTCGTCCGCGCTCCAGCGCGTACAGCGCCCGGGACACGTGGAACACCAGCCCGAAGCCGAGCAGCCCCGGCGCGGTCAGCGACAGCGGCAGGCTGAGCGCGGCCAGCAGTTCGGCGTCGCCGTTGCCGATCCGGCCGAACACCGTCGTCACCGCCGGCGCGGCGGCCACCAGCGCCACCACCCCGACCGTGCTGGCGGTGAGCACGCCCCGGGTGGTCACCGCGGTCAACCGGGCGAAGCCCTCCCGGCCCGGACGGCTGGCACGCTCCGCCAATCGGGGGAAGGTGCTGGTCGCCAGCGGCACCGCCAGCACCGCATAGGGCAGCAGGTACACCGGCTGGATCAGGGTCTGCCAGGCGACCAGCGTCGGGCCGGTGCCGTAGACGTCCACCAGCTTCAGCACCGCCAGCACGGACACCTGCTGCGCCACCAGACCACCCAGCCCGGCCAGTGCCAGGTTCAGCGCCCGCGTTCCGACCCCGGCCGGGAACCGGTAGGACGCCCGCAGCCGCACCCCGGAGCGCAGCACCGGCACCAGCAGCGGCACCCCCATCGCCAGCACCCCGGCGGTGGTCCCCCACGCCAGCAGCTCGATCGCCCCCGACGGCAACTGGCCCGGGTCCGCGGTCACCGGCAGCCCGTCCCGGCGCAGGAACCAGCCGTAGCCGGCGTAGGTCGCGATCACCACCAGGCTGGACAGCACCGGCACGAAGGCCGGCCAGAAGAACCGCTTCTGCGCCTGCAGCACCCCGGCCAGCACCACCGCCAGGCCGTACAGCGGGATCTGGACCGCGAACACCCGCAGGAAGTAGACCACCAGCTCCGGGTCGCTGTTCGAGGCGGTCAGCGCGGCCACCGGCTCGGCGAACACCGCCAGCAGCCCACCGATCAGCACCAGCCCGGACAGGGTCCAGGTCAGCATCGCCGAGGAGATCCGGGACACGTCCTCGCGCATCCCCCGGGCCAGCGGGGCGGCGATCACCGGGATCAGCGCCCCGGCCAGCGCACCACCGGCCGCGACCTCGAACAGCACGTTCGGGATCGTGTTCGCCGCGTTGTAGGCGCCGCCGATCCCGGTCAGGCCCACCGCGGAGCTGAACACCAGGCTCCGCACGAAGCCCAGCAGCCGGCTGACCACGGTGACCGCCGCGATCAACGCGGCGGCCCCGGCCAGCCCCGACATCAGCCGGCGGCGGTTCACGTCAGCGGCGACCCGTCGGCGGGCTGCGGCGCGGCCGGCCGCCGGCCCCAACCGTCGATCTCGCGCAGCACCGGGGTCCGGGCGATCACCCGGGTGAAGGACACCTTCTCCGAGGCGACGGTCAGGCCGACCACCCCGGCCAGCAGCGCCAGCCGGGCACCCCGGGGCAGCCGCTGCACCGCGACGGTGCCCAGGGCGGCCCCCAGCCCGTTCGCGCCGGAGTCGCCGAGCATGTCCCGCTCGGCCAGGTCGTCCGGCAGCTCGGCGATCACCGCGCCCAGCACCGCGGCGGAGGTGCCGGATCCCGGTCCGCCCAGCACCGCGCTCGGGGCGGCGGCGATCCCGGTCGCCTTCAACGCCCGGCCCGGCCGCAGGTCCAGCAGGTTCACCAGATTCGCGCTGGCGGCGATCAGCGCGCCGTCCATCCCGATCTCGGCCAGCCGCAACCCGGCCCGGGCGCCACGGCCCGCCGGGCGTGGACCGTGCGGGCGGCTCAGCGTGGCGGCCACCAGCGCACCCGCGCCGATGCCCAGCACCTTGAGTCCGCCGGTGGTCAGCTCACCCCGGGCCAGCGCGCCCAGGTGTCCGCGCAGGCCCTTGGCGACCTCGCCGGAGCGGTCCTCGGTCAGGTCGTCCACCAGGCCGAAGCCGGTGCCGCTGACCGTGGCGACGGTCAGTGCCGCCGCGTCCCGGCCGCTCCCGGCGCCGACCAGTCCCCCGGCCAGCACCCCGGCGGCCACCGAGGGCCCGCCGAGCAGGCTCACCGGCTCACCGCGGTGGTTCGTCCGCTCCCACCGTCGCGGGCCACCGGGCGGCTCGTCGTCCAGCATCCCGCGCACCACGGTGGTGGCGATCCGGGCGGTGACGGCGGCGACCGTGCGCCGCAGCGCGCTGGTCACCCCTGGTCCCCGTCCGCCGGCTGGTCACCGTCCGCGGCCTGGTCGCCGGCATTCGGGTCGGCCACCGGGCTGCGGTCCACCGGGGTCAGCGCGGTCGCGGTCGGGATGACGGTCAGGCCGTCGCCGCTGCCGTAGTGCCCGACCTTGCCACCGGCGTCGGCGTTCAGCGCCAGCGGCACCGACACCTGCCCGGCGGCGGTCCCGGCGGCGTTCACCGTGCTCACCGAGTCCGCGAGCTCGCCGTCCGCCACGATCGCGGCGATCAGGGTGTCCTCGGCCACCGGACCACCGGCGACCACCGCGCCCGCGGCCCGCTCACCGGCGACCCGGACCAGCGCGGCCAGCGAGTCCTGGGTCGCCTCGTCCTGGTCGGTGGCGGCGTCCTGCGTGCTGGTGCCCACGGCGGTGATGTCGTCGGTGAGCAGCAGCACGTCGTCCGCGGGAGCGGTCACCTCGGCGGCGAGCTCGATCAGCGGGTCGTCGCCGGTGCTCAGCAGCTTGATCAGGGTGGAGGCGTCCGCGCTCACCTTCGCCGGATCCGCCGGGTCCGCGCCGGTCAGGCCCTGCACCAGCGCCTCGGCCATCGCGGTGTCCGCACCGGTACCCGACTCGGGCTGCGGGTCGAGGTAGGCGGTCAGGTTCGCGACCAGCGCCTGGCGGAAGCTGCGCAGGTCGGTGGAGGACCAGGCCGGGGTCAGCGTGACCTGGGCGGTCACGGTCGCACCGGCGGCGGAGAGCTGCTCCTCGATCGCCTCCTGCGCCTCGGCGTCCACGTCGCCCATCGCGATCACCGCGACGTTCCGGTCGGTCAGCGTGTTCTTCACCAGCGCCGGACCGGCCGCGGCGATGTAGTTCTCCGCCGCGGTGGTGGCGGCGTTCGCCTGGTCGAGCTCGGTGCGCAGCGAGTCCTTCTCCTCGCGCAGCTGGTCGACCTGCCCGGTCAGCGTGTTGCCGATGCTCTCCTTGAGCGGGCCGGCGCCCAGCGCGATCCCCACGGCGAGCGCGAGGAACACCGAGATCAGCGAGACGAGGTGGTAGCGGAAGTCGATCACAGCGAGGGCTCTCGGTAGCAGGAGTCGATCAGGTGCGGGGCGCGGCCGCTCACGACGGTCCGCCGAACAGCGAGCCGAACCAGCGCGCGATGTCGTCCCAGCGGGCGCCGAGCAGGCCGATCAGGGTCTGGCCGGCGGTGGTGGACGCCAGTGCGACCCCCAGTGCGAGCAGGCCCGCCAGCACCAGCAGGGTGAGCTGCACGTTGGAGATCCGGTTGCGGTAGAGCCGGGACACGCCCTTGGCGTCGACCAGCTTGCCGCCCACCCGCAGCCGGGTCAGGAAGGTGCTGGCCATGCCCGCGCGGCCCTTGTCCAGGAACTCGACCAGGGTGGCGTGGGTGCCGACCGCGACGATCAGCTCCGCACCCTTGTCGTCCGAGAGCAGCATCGCGATGTCCTCGCTGGTGCCGGTCGCCGGGAACACGATGTGCGGCACGCCGAGCTGGTCCACCCGGCTCAGGCCCGGCGCGCGGCCGTCCCGGTAGGCGTGCACCACGATCTCGGCGCCGCACTTCAGCGCCCGGTCCGAGACCGAGTCCATGTCGCCGACGATCATGTCCGGCGTCCACCCGGCGTCCAGGATCGCGTCCGCGCCGCCGTCCACCCCGATCAGCACCGGGCGGTACTCCCGGATGTACGGGCGCAGCGTGACCAGGTCTTCCTTGTAGTGGTACCCGCGCACCACGATCAGGACCTGACGGCCCTCGATCTCGGTGGTGATGTCCGGCACGCCCACGCCGTCCAGCAGCAGGTCGCGCTCCCGGCGCAGGTAGTCCATCGTGTTCGCCGCGAAGGACTCCAGCTGGGTGGACAGGCCGGCCCGTGCGGTCTCCTGGTCGGCGGCCACCGTCTCCGCGGTCTGGACCACACCCTCCGCGAGCAGCGCGTCGCCCTGGTAGACCTTGCCGTCGACCACGCGCAGGTCACGGCCCTCGCGGGCGGTCATCACGTCGGAGCCGAGGTCGTCGATCAGCGGGATCCCGGCCTCGACCAGGATGCCCGGGCCCAGGTTCGGGTAGCGACCGGAGGTGGATCGTGCGGCATTGAGCACGGCGGCGGGTGCGGCCGCTACGAGCGAGTCGGCGGCCACCCGGTCGATGTCCACGTGGTCGATCACGGCGATATCGCCCGGACGCAGGCGCTTGGTCAGCGCCTTGGTCCGCGGATCGACCCGTGCGGGTCCGACGATCTCACCCGCGCGGGCCGCAGCGGAGCGTCGGCGCGAGGGCAGGAGTTTCATCGGTGTTCATCGTGCCATGTTTCGTTGCACCATCAGCTCTGCTGCGTGTGCGCGTGCCGCGGGCGAGTCGTCGCCGGACAGCATCCGGGCGAGCTCGTTCACCCGTTCCTCGCCCTCGACCGCCCGCACGTCCGAGGCGGTGACGACGTCACCCGAACCGTCCGAACCACCGCGGGACTTGGTCACCACCAGGTGCCGATCGGCGAACGCGGCGACCTGGGCGAGATGGGTGACCACCAACACCTGTGCCCCGGTGGCCAGCGCGGACAACCGCCGTCCGACCTCGGTGGCGGCCCGGCCACCGACCCCCGCATCCACCTCGTCGAAGACGAACGTCCCGGGCCGGTCGTCGCCCTGATCCGGGGAGGTCGCCAGCGCCACCTCCAGCGCCAGCATCACCCGGGACAGCTCACCGCCCGAGGCCCCCTTGCCCAGCGGACGGGCCGGCGCACCGGCGTGCGGGACCAGGAGCATCTCCACCGAATCTCCACCGTGTGGGCCCAGCTCACCCGCGTCGGTGACCCGGACCTCCAGCCGCGCGTCGGCCATCGCCAGCCCGGTCAGCTCCGCGGAGACGGTGTCCGCCAACCGCACCGCGGCCTCCCGGCGGGCCGCCCCGATCCGCTCCGCCAGGTCGGCCAACCGCCGGTCCAGGCCGTCCCGCTGCTCGCGCAGGGCGGTCAGCCGGTCCTCGCCGCCGTCGATCTCCAGCAGCCGCTGCGCGCTCTCCTGCGACCAGCGCAACACCGCCTCGATGTCCTCGCCGTAGCTGCGAGTCAGGCCCACCAGGGCGGCCCGGCGGTTCAGTGCCTGCTCCAGCCGCGCGGGGTCGGCCTGCAAATCCTGCAGATAGGAGGACAACTCGGTGGCGGCATCCGCCAGCAGATAGCCCGCCTCGGCCACCCGGTCCCGCAGCTCGATCAGCGCCGGGTCGTGGTCACCGGCCGCCTCCAACTGCCGCCGGGCGTGCTCCACCGCGGCGGTCGCCGACAGGTCGGTGCCCGCATCCTCCTCGCCCATCAGCACCAGGTGCGCCCCGGCCGCCGCCTGGCGCAGGTCCTCGGCATGCGACAGCCGCTCGATCTCGGCCGCCAGCGCCACGTCCTCGCCGGGCTGCGGGTCCACCCGCTCCACCTCGGCCAGCCCGAGCCGCAACAGCTCGGCCTCCCGGGCCAGCTCCTGGGCGCGGGAGGTCAGGTCGTCGATCCGGGCCTGCACCTGCGACCGCTCCGCCCACGCGGCGCGGTAGTCGTCCAGCAGCCCGCCGTGCGCCTGCCCGGCATAGGCGTCCAGCGCATCCCGCTGGTGCGCGGCCGAGCGCAGCCGGGTCTGGTCCATCTGGCCGTGCACGGTCACCAGGCTGTCCGCCAGCTCGGCCAGCACCGATTGCGGCACCGAGCGACCGCCCAGATGGGCCCGCGACCGGCCCGGCGCCCCGTCGGTGCCCGCCCCCACCGTGCGGACCAGCAGCAGGCTGCCGTCGTCGTCCAGCGCTCCCCCGGCCTCGATCGCCCGCTGCGCCACGGCGGAGTCCGGCGGCACCACGATCCGGCCCTCGACCACCGCCGACTCCGCGCCGATCCGCACCGTCGCCGGGTCGGCCTTGCCACCGAGCAGCAGGTTCAGCGCGGTCAGCACCATCGTCTTGCCCGCGCCGGTCTCGCCGGTGAGCACGGTGAGGCCCGGGTGCAGCTGGATCCGGGCCTCGCCGATCACACCCAGGTCGCTGATCGTGATCTCGTCGAACACTCTCGCCCTCGTCGTCTCGTCGATGCCGTTCCGCCGGTCGCCGGCCCGGTGCAGCCGGGCCGCGGCCAGGTCGATTCTGCCGTGTACATACGTTCGATCGCGCGCTTTCCGGGCCGCCCGGGCATGTCGCGCCGTGGTCTGCGGGCCCGGAGTACGGCCTCGGTGGACCTGGTGGCCGTCGGGCGTCACCCCGCACCGGCGCCGGCGCCTCCCCGGGAGGTGGGTGCCTCTCACCGGCCGTCGGCGCCTCCCCCGGGCGGGCTGTGCCTCCGGCGGGCTGTGTCTGCCCCCGTCGGGCTGACCTCCCCCCGGCGGGCTGTGCCTCCCCCCGTCGGGCTGGCCTCCCCCCGGCGGGCTGGCCTCCCCCCGGCGGGCTGGCCTCCCCCCGGCCATCGGTGCGCTACTCCGGTGTGGTCGCCGACCCGCGCCGGCTGCGCATCCCGTCGAGTTCCGGCGACCGGCCGCGCCAGCCCACCACCGGCAGGTCGAACTTCTTCACCAGCCGGTCGGTGAACGGCGCCGGGGTCAGCCGAGCCAGCCGCACCGGCACCGGCGAGCGGCGCACCTCCACCCGCGACCCGGCGGGCACCTCGATCCGTCGCCGACCGTCGCAGACCAGTACGGCGGGCGACGGCGACCGGGTCAGCACCTCCACGGCGACCACGCTGCGCGGCCCGACCACCAGCGGCCGGGCGAACAGCGCATGCGCGGACAGCGGGACCACGATCATCGAGTCGACCTCCGGCCAGACCACCGGGCCTCCGGCGGAGAACGCGTGCGCGGTCGACCCGGTGGAGGTGGCCAGCACCACGCCGTCGCAGCCGAAGGAGGACAGCGGCCGGTCGTCGACCTCGATCACCACCTCGACCATCTTGGCCGGCTCGGCCTTCTCCAGCGCCGCCTCGTTCAGCGCCCAGCCCACGATCGGATCCCGCGCGCCGGGCAACTGCACCTGCACCTGCAGGGTGGTGCGCTCCTCGACCGCGTAGTCCCCGGCGGCCACCCGGCGCACCGCGTCGCCGATGTCGTCCCGCTCGCTCTCGGCCAGGAAGCCGACGTGACCGAGGTTGATCCCGAGCAGCGGCACCCCCGCCGCCCGGGCGAGTTCCGCGGCGCGCAGGATCGTGCCGTCGCCGCCGAGGATGATCGCCAGCTCGATGTCGTGGAAGGACATCCCGGGCATGTCGTCCCCGGCCAGCACCGGCTCGAACCCGGCCGCCTCCAGTGCGGCGACCGCCTCCTCCTCCGCGGTGACCGCCTCCGGACGGCCGCTGTGCGTCACCACCAGGACCCGGCGCCCGGTCATGTCCGGACCCCGTCGCCGTGCACCACGTCCGCCACCCGCTGCTCCCATCCTCCGACCGACCGTTCCCCGGCGTGCAGCCGCAGGAAGTACTCGACGTTGCCGCTCGGCCCGGGCAGTGGACTGGCCACCGCGTCCCGGACGCCCAGGCCCAACTCCTCCGCCCGGCGACCGACCGCCTCGACCGCCTCACACCGCAGGTCGGGGCTGCGCACCACGCCGCCGGAACCCAGTCTCTCCCGGCCGACCTCGAACTGCGGCTTGACCATCACCAGCAGCGCCGCCGCCGGGGCGACCACCGCGGCCAGTGCGGGCAGCACCAGGGTCAGCGAGATGAACGACAGGTCCGCGACCACCAGCTCCGGCGGCGGCCCGAACTGCCCCGGCACCGCCTCGCGCAGGTTGACGCCCTCGTGCACCTCGACCCGCGGGTCCTGGCGCAGCCGGTCCACCAGTTGATCGTGGCCCACGTCGACGGCCACCACCGACGCCGCACCCCGGCGCAGCAGCACATCGGTGAACCCGCCGGTGCTCGCCCCCGCGTCCAGGCAGCGCAGCCCAGCGGGGTCCACCCCGAACGTGTCCAGCGCCCCGACCAGCTTGTAGGCCCCCCGGGAGGCGTAACCGTCGTCCGCGGCGTCGTCGGCCACCGTCAGCACCTGGCCCGGCGACCACGTCGCGGAGGGGCGCCGCACCGGCCGGCCGTCCACGGCGACCCGGCCGGACTCGATCAGCTCGGTGGCATGCCGACGCGAGCGGGCGAGCCCGTCCCGCACCAGCACGGCATCCACCCGCATCCCGTCAGTCCTCCGCCTCCGCGAGCCGCTCCTGCAGCCCCGCGTGCACGGCCTCGAACACCTCGAGCTGATCACGCGGCGCCAACTCGCTCACCTCGGCCAGCCGGTGCACCAGTGCGTCCACCCGCTCGTCACCCGTCGACTCCATCACGGCTCCTTCCCGCACCCCACGCTACCGGCGGGTGCGCGCGGCGGATCAGTTGTCCACAGGCAGGTCCGGCACGCTGTCCGCGTCCAGCCCGGCACCGCTGTCCACCGCGTCCCAGGCCGCCGCACAGGCCGCCCGGATCAGGTCCACCCCGCGATCTGACCCACCCTCGGCAGCGTGCAGCTCCAACCGGCGGTCGACCACCCGGGCCGCCGCGCCGCGCACCCGCCACCAGCCCTCGGCGGACTGCTCCGGCTCCGGGTGGGGCGTCAGCAGCTCGCCCAGATCCGCGGCGATGTAGTGCGGCCGGAACCCGGCGTCGGCGAGCACGTCGTCCCGCCCGGTCGACACCCCGGTGAGCACGTGCAGCCCGGCGTAGCCCCCGGTGCGGGCACCGGCCAGGTCGGTGTCCAGGCGGTCCCCCACCACCAGCGGGTTCGCCGCACCGGCACGCTGCACCGCCAGCTCGTACATGGTCGACGCCGGCTTGCCCGCGCTGTCCGGCCGCACCCCGGTCGCCGCGGTCACGGTGCCGACCAGCGCGCCGTTCCCGGGTGCGAAGCCCCGCGCGGTCGGCAGGCTCAGATCCAGGTTGCTCGCCACGAACCACGCCCCGCCGGCCACCGCATAGGCGGCCTCCGCGAGCTGGGTCCAGCCGAGCTCGGGTGCGAAGCCCTGCGCCACGGCATCCGGCCGGTCGTCCGCCGACTCCACGATGGTGAACCCGGCCTCCCGCACCGCGGTGAACATCCCCGCGCCGCCGACCACCAGCACCTTCGCCCCCGGCGACAACCGGGAGGCCAGCAGCTGCGCGCACGCCTGCGCCGCCGTCATCACGTCACCGGCCTGCGCCGGGATGTCCAGCCCGGTCAGTTGCTCGGCCACCGACCCCGGCTCACGGGAGGCATTGTTCGTGACGAACACCAGCCGCATCCCGGCCGCGCGCGCCCCGCTCAGACCTGCCGCGGCGCCCGCGATCGGCTCGTGACCCTTGTAGGCCACACCGTCCAGGTCGACCAGTGCCAGGTCGTACCGCTCCGCCAGCGGGATGTCGCTGCCGATCAGTCGCGCGTCGCTCACTCGTCCTCCGTGTTCCCGGCCGGGGCCGCCGCCCCGGTGCTCTCGTCGTCCCCGCCGTGCCGCGACTCGGCCGGGGCCTCGTCCGCGTCCCGAGCCGGGTCGTAGAAGTCGTCGTCCGCGGCATCGGCCACCGGCTCCGCCGCGGACACCTCGTCGCCATCCGACTCGGCGCTCGCCTCGTCCTCGCCGGACGCCTCGCCCCCGAAGTCGGCATCGGCATCGGCATCGGCATCGGCCGGAGCGTCATCCACCCCGGCTCTGTCGACCGGAACCGCCTCCGCCTCATCCGGGTCAGCGGTGTCCAGCTCCGGCCCGTCGCCGCCCCCTGTGTCGGCACGATGGCTGTCGTCGGCTGCGTCATGCTCGTCCGCGCCGCCGAACTCACCCGCGCCGTCGCCCTCCTCGTCCTCCTCCAGGTCGTAGAGCAGGACGTCGTCCTCGTCGTCGACCTCGCCGGAAGCCTGCGCGAGCAGCGCCGCCGAGAACCCGGCCGTCGCCTCCTCGGCCTCCTGCTCCCGGCCGGCCGCGCGCAGCGCCTCCGCCTTGGCCTGGGCCACCCGCGCCGCCAGCAGCGTCTGACCCCCGACCCGGAAGCCGGTCAGCGCGGCCAGCGCCCCGTCGACGTCGCCCAGGTCCAGGCGCGCCCCGGAGACCACCATGGCGAGCTCGACCTTCGCGGTCGGGTCCAGCTGCTCCGCCTCCGGCGACTGGGCCAGGGTGATCGCCCGCTCCGGGCGGCCGAGCCCGCGCTCACAGTCGGCCATCACGGCGAGGTGCTCCGAGGACCCGTTCAGCCTCCGCACCGTGCGCAGTTCGCGCAGCGCCTCGGCGAACCGCCCGGTCCGGTACGCGGTCAGCCCGGCTGCCTCGCGCACCACGTCGACCCGACCGCCACGGCGCACCGCGGCCTGGGCGTGCTGGTAGGCCAGTTCGGGGTCCTCGTCGATCAGCCGGCCGGTCATCACCAGGTGCAGACCGACGATCTCGGCGTTGTCCTTGCTCAGCGTGCGCAGCCGGGAGCGGACCTCCCGGTCGAGCATGCTGAACGTGATGTCCTCGGGGAGCTCGGGCCCCGGCACCCGGACCGACTGCGGCGGCCGGCTCGGGCGCCGCTCGTCGTCGCCGTACCCGCGCCGGTCGTCCCGGGGACCACGACGGTCGTCGGAGAAACTGCGCGACCCCCGCCGATCGTCACCACCGAAGCCCCGCCGCTCGCCGCCGAAGCCCTCGCGACGCGGCCCACGATCCGAGCCAAAGCCCCGACCCTCCCCGCGACCGAAGCCTTGGACGCCGCCCTGGCCCGCGCCGCGCGGCCCGAACCCCTGGCCGGAACGACCCTGACCCTCACCGCGTGGTCCACCGGTCCGTGCGCCGTCACCGCGCCGATCGCCGTACCCGCGCCGCTCACCGGCACCCGGACGGCCACCGGGACGGTCGCCGCCACGCTCGAAGCGCGCCTCACGATCACCGCCGGACCCCGGTCGTCCTCCGCTTCCGAACTCGCGCCGCGGCGCACCACCGGCACCGTCGGGCCGACCGCCGCCACGCTGAAACCCGCCGGACCGCTCGTCCCGGCGCTGACCGCCCGCGCCGCCCTCGCGCCCGCGGAACTCCCGGTCGCCACCGTCACGGAACGACCGGCCCTGGAACCCGGCGCCCCGGGGCCCGGAGTCCCGCCCGCCACGCTCATCGAACCGGCCACCGGTCCCACCACGCCGCGCGTCGCGGTCGCCGAACGAACCCGCGCCACGAGCATCGCGGCCCCTGAAGGAAGCAGCACCGCCCTCACGGCCACCGAAGCCACCGCCCGGTCGCCCACCGCGGTCGTCACGCCCGCCCGACGCCCCAGCACCCCGGCCGTCACGAGACTGGTACGGCCGATCGCCGCCACCCGCGCGCCCGCCGAATCCGCCGCGGTCGTCGCGCGCCTGGAACGGCCGCGCGCCCCGGTCGTCGGACCCGCGGGCACCGCCACGCCGATCCCGGTCCTGACCGCCGGCGAACCCGCCACGGCCAGCACGCCCATCCCGGCCCCGGAAACCACCCTGGCCGCCGCGCTCCTCGCGGTCGCCAAAGCCACGACCGCCACCGTCGCGGGCACCACCGAAACCGCGCCCCGTGCCCCCGCCCTCGCCACGCACGTCGCGGTCGCCGAAACGCCCGCCGCTCCGGTCCTCACGACCGCCCGAGCCACCAAAGCCACGGCCACCGCGCTCGTCCCGGCCACCAAAGCTGCCGACGCCACCCTGGGGCCGACCGCCGCCGCGCCGCTCCTCGGACCGGCCGGCACCGCCACGCTCGTCACGCCCGCGGTAGCCCTCGCTC
This sequence comes from Cellulomonas denverensis, assembly GCF_012396125.1. Taxonomy (GTDB): domain Bacteria; phylum Actinomycetota; class Actinomycetes; order Actinomycetales; family Cellulomonadaceae; genus Cellulomonas; species Cellulomonas denverensis. The sequence goes on from NZ_JAAXOX010000002.1 coordinate 608,861, forward strand.
CGACCCGACCGGTCGCCATTGCGAGCAGACCCGTAGCCACCCCGCGACGGGCCCTCGCCCCTCGCCGAGCGTCCACCGCCGACGTCGCCCCGGCGGCCACCGTCACCGGTGGACCGGACACCGCGTCCGTCACCCGCACCCCGTCCGCCGTCGGCACCGAACGAGCGACCGCCCGCGCGCCCGGCGCCGCCACGGTCGTCCCGGCCGGAGGACGATCCCGCACCCGGTCCGCCGCCGAAGCGGGACCCACGATCCGCCGCACGCCCACCGGCCGCGTCGCGCGAACCGTCCCGGGCCGGCCGGCCGGTGAACCCGGAGGCCGATCCGGAAGCACGCCCGTCATCACCGCGGGTACGGCCTCGTGCACCGGCAACGCGCGGAACCCGTGCGCCGCCCCCGGCATTCGGTCGTCCGACCCGGGTCCGGCGAGGTCCGCCGCTCCGCTCGCCGTCGAACCCACCGCCGGCGGAGTCACCGATTCGGTCGCGTGCGTCACTCATCGTTGGTCCATCTCCTCGTCAGACACCTGCGCGTCATCGTCTCATCCGCGGACCCGACACCCCCACCGGGGCATCCACGGGGCGCGCGCTGGGACACTCACCTTGCTCACCATGTGCCGTGACACACAAGTCCGGAAACGACGAAAGGCCACCCCATCAGGGGTGGCCTTTCGTGAAAGGTGTCCGGCGGCGTCCTACTCTCCCACACCCTGGCGAGTGCAGTACCATCGGCGCTGAAGGGCTTAGCTT